>NZ_BMCR01000004.1 GCF_014635285.1 Stappia taiwanensis
TCTCCTTCGTTGAGGAACAGGCTAACCCAAAATCGGGAACATCTCAGGGGAGCAGGTCACCGCCACCGGGGTTGTGCTCAGGGAGTTTTCCGCCGGCGGCCATATCGAGCTCACCACCGCCAAGAGAACCACGGTCTTCTCCGCGCCGATGGAAGGCACGGCCAAGGCGCGCGCGGCGTTCCGGCAGGCCTGCGGTATCTGATCGCCCTCCCCGCGCCCTCGCCAGGCCACAAAGGGTTTGCGCCGCTGCGGTCATGGTGTTACATCCAGATCAATCGTCATATCTGGATTTACGGATAAATGGACACGCAATCGGCTCTCGCCGCCCTGGCGGCACTTGGTCAGGAAACCCGGCTTGAGGTGTTTCGCCTTCTGGTGCGGGCGGGCGAGGACGGCCTTCCCGCCGGTGAAATCGCCCTGCGGCTCGGCGCGGTACAAAACACCGCCTCGGCGCATCTGAAGATCCTCACCCAGGCCGGGCTGATCCGCCCGGAGCGCGAAGGCCGGTCGGTGCGCTATTTCGCCGACATGACCGGCTTTCGCGATCTGCTCGCCTTCCTGATGGAGGATTGCTGCAATGGCGCGCCGGAAATGTGCCGCCCCGTGATCGATGCGGTGGTGTGCGACGGCACGCCCAAGCCCGCCTCCTGACCGCGCTTTCCATCCTCTTTCGCGCGTGCCTTCCTTCCCGCGCATCGCTCACATCGTCGCTTCCCAACCGGACCCTTCTCATGACCGACAATCTCGCCGCAGCAGCGCCGCTTCCCGATGCCTCCGCCCTTCCCGCCGGCGGCATTGGCTTTTTCGAAAAATGGCTCTCCGTCTGGGTGGCGCTGTGCATTGCCGCCGGGCTTTTGCTCGGTGCGTTCGCGCCCTCGGCCTTCGCCTTTCTGGCGAGCCTTGAATATGCCTCGGTCAATCTCGTCGTTGCCGGGCTGATCTGGGCGATGGTGTTCCCGATGATGGTCAATGTCGATTTCGCCAGCCTGCGGCACATCGGCGACCGGCCCAAGGGGCTGGTGCTGACCCTTGTCGTCAACTGGCTGATCAAGCCCTTCACCATGGCCGCGCTCGGGGTGCTGTTCTTCGAGCATGTGTTCGCCGGCTGGATCGCTCCGGCGGATGCGCAAAGCTATATCGCCGGCCTGATCCTGCTCGGCGCGGCGCCCTGCACCGCCATGGTGTTCGTCTGGAGCCAGCTTACGCGCGGCGATCCGGCCTACACGCTGGTTCAGGTCTCGGCCAATGACGTCATCATGATCTTCGCCTTCGCGCCGATCGTCGCCCTACTGCTGGGGGTGACCGATATTGCCGTGCCGTGGGATACGCTGCTGCTCGCCACCGGGCTCTATGTGGCCATTCCACTGGCTGCCGGCGCGCTCACCCGCAAGCACCTGACCCGTGCCGCCGGCAACGGTGAGGGCGCAGAAGAGGCGGTTGCCCGTTTCACCGCGCGGCTGAAGCCGGTCTCGATCCTCGGGCTGCTGGCCACCGTGGTTCTGCTGTTCGGCTTTCAGGGCGAGGTGATCCTGCGCGATCCGCTGCTGATCGCCATGATTGCCGTGCCGCTATTGCTCCAGTCCTACGGCATCTTCCTTTTGGCTTATGCCGCCGCACGGGCCTGGAAGATCCCCTTCAACATCGCCGCCCCGTGCGCGCTGATCGGCACCTCGAATTTCTTCGAACTGGCGGTGGCGGTGGCCATCAGCCTGTTCGGCCTCCACTCCGGCGCGGCGCTGGCCACCGTTGTCGGCGTTCTGGTGGAAGTGCCGGTGATGTTGTCGCTGGTCGCCTTCGCCAACCGCACCCGCCACTGGTTCGCCTGATCGCCGCCACCCGCAACGGAGACAATCCCCATGTCCGTCACCATCTACCACAACCCGGACTGCGGCACCTCGCGCAACACCCTGGCCATGCTGCGCGCGGCCGGAGAAAGGCCCGAGGTGATCGAATACCTGAAGACACCGCCAAGCCGGGAGCGGCTCGTTGCGCTGCTGGCGGCCATGGCTATCCCGCCGCGCCAGCTCCTGCGTCAGAAGGGAACGCCCTATGACGCGCTGGGGCTGGACGACCCCAGCCTGACTGACGACCAGTTGATCGATGCCATGGTCGCTCATCCGCTCTTGATCAACCGGCCAATCGTCGAGACACCGCGCGGCACGCGGCTGTGCCGCCCCTCCGAAACGGTTCTGGAGCTGTTGCCGCCAGGGGCGCTTCGCCGGTTCACCAAGGAAGACGGCGAGGTCATCACCTTCGCGTGAAGGCCCGTCCGCGAAGGGCTCAGTCCGCCGCCGCATTGATGGTGTCGGACTGCAACACGTCGCCCGGCGCGATGCCGAGCCGCGCGGCCAGGCCGCCCTTGACCTCAAGCACGAAGCGCACCTCGGCCCGCGAGGGCACCAGCTCTTCGGACAGCGGCGTCGCCTCCCGGGCGATATGGGCGATCCGGCCGGAGGCCTCGACAAACAACATATCAAGCGGGATCAGCGTGTTCTTCATCCAGAAGAAAACCTCCTTCTCCTTCTTGAAGTCGAACAGCATCCCCTGATCGTCCGCCAGCGCGGTACGATGCATCAGCCCGGTGGCGCGGGCCGCCGGTGTGTCCGCGATCTCCACCTCGAAGCGATGACGGCCGGTCTGGGAGACCACCAGCAGCGGCTCGCGCCGCAGGGCAGCGGTCTCGCCGGCTTCGGTGCTTGCGGGTGCGCCCCAGGAAAGGATCAGCAGCGCGCCGCCAAGAACCAGCTTGCGAAGGGCCGCACGCAGCGCCGCGGCCCTGCCGTCGGCAGACAGGCGAGCGGGTCTGCGAAATCCGGGAAACGAGATGTCCATGGTCACGGTCAGCCATATCCTGAAAGCTGCGCCCGCCGCAACTTCACCGGCCCTCCGGCATAGCGACAAGCAGTCTCCCGTCAAGGTGACGGCGAATGATGCGCCGTGCAAGTTTCCTAGACAATGCGAGGCCGGCGGGCGCCTGTGCCCTCAATGGGAGGCGGGAATATGCACGCCTTCACCGTCAGGGCGGATTTCCGCGGCCATTCGCCCCTTGGGGCCCTGGCCGAAGCGCACGAGCACCGTCTGCCCGGGGCGCAGCTCGGTGATGCCGTAGCGTCGCAGGGTTTCCATGTGCACGAAAATGTCTTCCGTGCCCTCGCCCTCGGTGACGAAACCGAAGCCCTTGATGCGGTTGAACCACTTCACCGTGGCGCGAACGTAGCCGCCTTCGGGCGTCACCTGCACATGGGTGCGCGATGGCGGCATCTGGGAGGGGTGGATGGCGGTCGATTCGTCCATCGACAGGATGCGGAAGGCTTGCAGGCCGCGCGTGCCCGGCACCACTTCGCAGACGATCCGCGCGCCCTCGTAGGCGGTGCGATAGCCATCGCGGCGCAGGCAGGTGACATGCAGCAGGATATCGCCGAGGTCCTCGTCGGGGACGATGAACCCGTAGCCCTTGGCCACATCGAACCACTTGATCGAGCCGGCAACCTCCAGCAGATCGACACCGGGTTCCTCCGATCCCGTATCGTGTCGCGTCGCCGCTGCCTTTGCCATCAAGTCCTTCATTCGTCCATGCCCCTGATACGCCGTAAGCTGGATCCTCTTGCGCGGACACCGCAATACAACGATTCCACACCTGAAGGATAACACTGCCGCGTTGCCGGACCAGATAATTCTTCGAATTCACTGTCGGCAAGTCCATCTCAGTGTGCGGTGAAAGCGCCGATTCGCCAAGCCGCCGCGCTTTGGAGCGCCCGAGGCGGCGTGCTTCTGCCAGAAAAACACCGGCCGCCCATTGATGTCCGGCCTCTGCGCCATATGCTGTTGCCGACCCATCGCCAACAACGAGGCTTTCATGCGTTACTTGCACACTATGGTTCGCGTCCGCGACATCGACGAATCGCTGAAGTTTTACTGCGACGCGTTCGGACTGGAGGAAGCGCGCCGCATTGACAATGAAAAGGGCCGCTTCACCCTGATCTTCCTCGCCGCACCGGGAGATCTGGACGCGGTGCGCAAGGGACAGGCGCCCGCCCTTGAACTCACCTACAACTGGGACCCGGAGGAATACACCGGCGGGCGCAATTTCGGCCATCTCGCCTATGAGGTGGAGGATATCTACGCCACCTGCGAGAAGCTGCAGAAGGCCGGGGTGACGATCAACCGCCCGCCGCGCGACGGCCACATGGCCTTTGTTCGCTCTCCCGACAACATCTCGATCGAGCTTTTGCAGAAGGGCGAGGCGCTGGCGCCCCGCGAACCCTGGGCCTCGATGGAAAACACCGGAAGCTGGTAACCGGAAAAATGGGCGGAAAACTGCGGTTCTTCCGCCCTCCCCGGCAGAACTATCAACACCAAAATGCGAAACTGTGGATGACGTTGCAGATCCCCTCTTGCCGGGAAGAAAAAAGCCCCCTATAAACCGCGCACATCGGCAGCGGGCGCCCATCGTCTAGCGGTCTAGGACGCCGCCCTTTCACGGCGGAAACACGGGTTCGAGTCCCGTTGGGCGTACCATCTTCCTCTGGTCGGCACTTGTTGTTCGACCGGACGTGCTGCCGAAGATTTCCGGACCATCGTTGCCAATGCATCAGCCGGGCCTTTTGGCCCGGCGGTCCCGGCCTTGCGCTTCAGCGCCGCTGTGCGCACCTCCCCTTTCATCAGACCGCCCTCCCGTGTCATCCTTGCCGGACCAGCAGTGGATCGGGAGCAGGACATGACGGCGGCAGATGACAGCGACCCCCCCGGCACCTACGCCTCACCGCCCTGCTTCATGCATGAGCTGGGCCCGGACGGACGCCCGGTGATGGCGACAGAGGGTCCGCAGATCTCGCGGGATCTCTCCCGCTGGCGCAAGGCCACCCGCGAACGCCTGATTGCCGAGCGCCTCGCCCTGACAGCGGAGACGCGCCAGCAGATCTCCGAGCGGATCGCCCACCGCCTCGACGCGGCGCTCCATCCGCTTGCAGGACACACAATCGGCCTCTACTGGCCATTCCGGGGCGAACCGGACCTTCGCCCCTGGATCAAGACCCTCGTTGCCCACGGCGCCCGGACCGCCCTTCCGGTCGTCACCGCCAAGGGCCAGCCGCTGGAGTTCCGCCTCTGGCAACCCGGCGACCCGCTGGAAAAAGGCGTGTGGAACATTCCCATTCCCACCGAAGGGGCCATTGTCGCCCCGGATGTGCTCGTCGCGCCACTGGTCGGCTTCGACGCTGCGGGCTACCGGCTCGGCTATGGCGGCGGGTTCTACGACCGGACCCTGCGCGCCATGCCGCACACACCGAAGATCATTGGGGTGGGCTACGAAATCAGCCGCCTGCCGACCATCTACCCGCAATGGCACGACGTTCCGATGGATGCGCTCATCGTCGAGGGCTAGGGTCTAGACCGAAACGGTCACCTTGCATTGGCGGCCGCCACGTAGCAGCCGAAAGACGTAAATATTTTACCGATAATTTTCAAGCATTTGCAGCTTTGGACGGCTGCGTTGCAATTCGCAAAAGTGACAAGGCCATTTCGCGCAGATTCCCGGAGGCCATCGTCAAGCTTTGGGAGATTTCATCAGCTTTCACAGCATTTTGCAGAATGGCACGCGCACAACCCGGTTGGCACGCTTTTTGGTTTGTATAGAGCAAGCCGGAACGAACATGGTCGAGGAAGGTCAGCCCGACACCACCACGTTCCGGACAAAACCGCGATGCCCCATCGACAAATGATCGCGGACATATAAAAACTCCCGGCGCCCACCGGATCGGTCCCGTCCCGTCAACTCCACCCCTGACGGCCCCGACCCACCGGTGGGCGTATTTCTTTTCCCCGCCCCCCCGTCATCGTCCCGCTTCGCCGCAGAGCCGCACTGACCGGCAGACGGGCGACAAACAAAAACGGGCGGGCACCGCAGCACCCGCCCGCGAAGGCATTTCGTTGGCGCCCGGAAGGCCCGGGCTTGCCGATCGGAGCGCCGACCTCAGGCGCGGATACGTTCGCTCGGCTCGCGCATGGTCACCAGCTCTTCCGCCGCTGTCGGGTGCACCGCCATGGTGCTGTCGAAATCGGCCTTGGTCGCCCCCATGCGCAAGGCAACGCCCAGCACCTGGGACAGTTCGCCCGCATCGGCACCGAGCACATGAACCCCAAGCACCCGGTCGCTGTCCGGCTCCACCAGCATCTTCATCAGCATCTTTTCTTCACGGCCGGACAGGGTGTGCTTCATCGGCCGGAAGGCGGCGCGGTAGACATCGACGGCGCCGTAACGGGCCACCGCCTCTTCCTGGGTGAGACCGACGGTGCCAATTTCCGGCTGCGAGAACACGGCGGTGGGGATCATGTCATGATCCGTGCTCCAGGGCTTGCCACCAAACACCGTGTCGGCGAAGGCATGGCCCTCACGGATCGCCACCGGCGTCAGGTTCACCCGGTCCGTCACGTCTCCGACCGCATAGATCGAGGGCACATTGGTGCGCGAATTCTCGTCCACCTCGATGGCGCCGGACGCGGACACGGCCACGCCGGCCGCCTCCAGGCCGAGGCCGGAGGTGTTCGGCCGGCGGCCGATCGCGAACATGATCCGATCAGCGGCGAGGGTTTCCCCCCCGTGCGTCTGGCCGATCAGCCCATCCGGTCCCTTTTCGATGGAGGCGAAGGTGTCGCCGCAGATCACGCGGATGCCCTTGCGCTCCATCTCCTCGTGCAACATCTTGCGCAGATCGCCGTCGAAGCCGCGCAGGATCTCCTCGCCGCGATAAAGCAGCGTGGTTTCGGCTCCGAGACCGTTGAAGATGCCGGCGAACTCGACGGCGATATAGCCGCCGCCGGCCACCACCACCCGCTTCGGAAAATCAGCAAGATGGAACGCCTCATTGGAGGTGATCACGTGCTCGCCGCCGGGAAGACCGGCATCGACATTGGGGGTCGCGCCGACCGCGATCAGGATCGTCTTGGCACGGATCCGCCGATCGTCGGAGAGGATATGCACCGTGTGCTCATCCTCCAGCACGGCGCGGCTGTCGAACAGCTCCACGCCGGCCCGCTCCAGATTGCGACGATAAACGCCCTCCAGACGCGCGATCTCGCGGTCCTTGGCATCGATCAGCTTTTCCCAGTTGAACTGCCGCTCGCCGACCTGCCAGCCGAAACCGGCCGCGTCCTCGAACTCCTCGGAGAACTTGGAGGCATAGACAAAAAGTTTCTTGGGAACACAGCCACGGATGACACAGGTGCCGCCGTAGCGATACTCCTCGGCGATGCCAACCCGTGCCCCATAGCCAGCGGCGATACGCGCGGCGCGAACGCCGCCCGATCCGCCGCCAATGACGAAAAGATCATAATCGAAATCGGTCATTCAGCGTATCTCCAGTGCGCGAGCAGCATCCCCGCAGGGGCGTTCGACCGATTACTCGGTCTTCGCCGCCTGACGCTTGGTCAGCTCTTCGCGCACCAAGGTCACCATTTCCGTGGAAATCGCATCGCCCCACTGCTTGGCCGCACCGATCGACAGCGCCCGAAGCTCCGGCTCGACGCGGGAATACTTCTGGCCGAGCGGCGACTTGTAGAAGGCGGTGAGCTGGTTCAGCTCCTCGATGGAGAAGCGACGAGCCCAGACCTCGAACACCACTTTGTTCAGCTCCGGACGACGCGACGCAAGCGACAGCGCCACCTCGTTGACGATCTCGTCGATCATCGCCGTGTTGGCCGGATCGCGCTGGATGAACAGGGTGCGGGTGCGCTCGGCCATCAGCGGCAGCACGTTGTCGAAGGCGCGGATCGCATTGGATGCGAACACGGTCTCGCGGGCTGCGGCAAGATGGTCCTCGGGAATCGTCTCCTGCGCCTGCAGCGGCAGAGCGGCGCCCATGAACAGCGCCGAAGCGGCGACCAGCAGGGTCTTGCGAGCGATACGGATCATTAAAAACTCCATTGGCAAAGGGCATCGGCAGGGGGTTGGCTTACCCGGCCAGCCCGGTTTTATCCGGCGGCCGGGGTCAGGCGGTCCACGCCATCGGGTCCGGCGACATAGGCGGCATCGGCAATGCCGATGAACAGGCCATGATCGACGACACCGGGGATCCTCAAAAGGGCTTCCGACACCGCGACAGGGTCGTGTATCTGCCCCAGTTCCACGTCAAAAATGTGATGCTGACCATCGGTCACGAACGGCTCGGTGCCACCGCGCAGTGCCGGCACCGCCGAATAGCCGAGCGCGGCCAGCGCGCTTTCGATGGAATGGCGCGTCGCGCGCAGGCCGAAGGGAACAACCTCGATCGGCAGGGCAAAGGCACCAAGGCACGACACCCGCTTGCCCGCATCGGCGATCACCACCATACGCGTGGAGGCGGTGGCAACGATCTTCTCGCGCAGCAAGGCGCCGCCGCCGCCCTTGATCAGGGTCAGCCTGGCATCCAGCTCGTCGGCGCCATCGACAGTCAGGTCCAGTTCCGGACAGTTTTCCAGGGTCTCCAGCCGGATTCCCTCTTCCCGGGCGAGCGCGGCCGTGCGTTCGGAGGTCGGAACGCCGACCACATCGAGGCCGCCGCGCACCCGCGCGCCGAGACCGCGCACAAAATGCTCCGCCGTGGAACCGGTGCCGATCCCCAGCCGCATGCCGGATTGCACCTCGCCTAGCGCCGCTTCCGCAGCCAGTCGCTTCAGATCTTCGCTCATCAAGTCCGTTCTTTCCAAATATCGATGCGCGTGAAGCGCCAGCGAGCGCGGGTTTAGCATGGGACGGCAGCGGCGCAAAGGGAAGCTGGCCGACGCACCGCCGCTCCACATGCGTGCCTTTGCAACCAAAGAACAACCTGACGCAGGCTCATTCTGTTTCGTTAACCATCAATTTAAGAGACCGCGTGCAGAATTCACAAAATTTAAAATCTCATCCCTTGGGGAAGTTTCCGCATCCGGAGAACTTTCAATGCGAATTTTTTCAGCAATACGCTCCAAAAAAACAGACATCTCCACGGAGATCGCGAATTCGGAGGAAATCCCGCCCCTTCCCGATGGTAATAGCACCGATGCACCGCAAGGTGACGTGCGGGATCGTCAGACCGCACTGACGCTCGACATGATCGAAGCGGACCTGCGAAGCGCGGCGGCCGGCATCGGCTCGGGCGCGCAGCAACTGCGCCAGCGGGTCGACGAACAGCTTGAGGTGCTCTCCGGCATTCGCGGCGATTCCGAAACCCTGCGCGGCGAAACCGAGCAGGCTGACCGCACCGCGCGACATCTGTCCGAAGCGATCGAAAGTCTGGCCGCGGCCAGCGGCGAGATCGACGATCAGGTCCGCCATTCCAGCGAGCTGGCCGATGAAGCCCGGCAGGTCGCCGACACCGCCAATGCCGGCATCCAGGAGCTGAAGACCGCCATTGACGACATTGCCCATGTGGTGCGGCTTATTTCCGACGTGGCGAAGCAGACCAACCTGCTGGCTCTCAACGCCACCATCGAGGCCGCCCGTGCCGGCGAGGCGGGCAAGGGCTTCGCCGTGGTCGCCAGTGAGGTCAAGGCGCTGTCGGTGGAAACCCAGACGGCCACCGACGAGATCGTCGCCAACATTGCCCGGCTGCAGCAATCCGCCGAAGGCAGCATCGTTGCCGTCGACCGCATCATCGGCGTGATCGGCGAGATCCGCCCCAGCTTTTCCGCCGTCGCCGAGGCGGTCAGCCAGCAGTTGCAGACCTCCAGGGATGTCAGCGAGACGGCGCGGCAGACCGCCTCCTTCGTGCGCGCGGTCACCGAGAAGGTCGGCACCATCGCCGCTGCCACCGACAACGCCGCCCAGTCGGGACGGGCGGCCGGCGCGGCCACCGACACCATGCTGGACCTCAGCGGCAATCTCAACAACCGGGTGACGATGATGATCCGGCAGACCGCCATGGGCGACCGGCGGCGCCACGACCGGCTGCCGGCGGAGCTTTCCGGCACGCTCACGCGCGGCGGTCAGCGCCTGGCGGTGGGCTCCCGCGATCTGTCCGCCGGCGGCGTCCTTCTGGTGCCGCAACACCCTGGCGAGGGCGACGGGTTCACGCCCGGCCCGGCGCAGCTGGAGCTTGCCGGGCTCGGCGCGGTGGCTGTCGATCTGGTGGCCCGCTCCGACAACGGGCTGCATTGCGCCTTTCGGTCGCCGTCTCCGGAGTTCCAGGCGAAGCTGGAGGCCAAGCTTACGCGGATTTCCGAAGAGCTTGAGCGCTACATCACCCGCGCCCGGGATGGCGCGGCGCGGATCACCGAGGCGCTAACCCAGGCGCTTGCCGAGGGAACCCTGTCGCTCGACGCCCTGTTCGACACCGACTACCGGCCCATCGAAGGCAGCAATCCGCCGCAGGTGACGAGCCGCGCCCTTACCGCGCTGGAAGCGCTGCTGCCGGCGATCCAGGAAGAGATCCTGGCGGGTGCCCAGAGCGATGGCATGTCCTTCTGCGCCGCTGTCGACCGCAACGGCTATCTGCCGGTGCATAATCGGATCTACTCCCAGCCGCAGCGGCCGGACGATCCGGTCTGGAACGCGGCGCATTGCCGGAACAGGCGCATGTTCGACGATCGCGCCGGGCTCAGCGCCGCGCGCAACACCCGCCCCTTCCTGATCCAGACCTATCCGCGCGACATGGGCAATGGCGAGATCGTCTGGATGCGCGAGATCGACGCCCCGGTCATGATCGCCGACCGGCACTGGGGCGCCTTCCGCACGGCATACCGGCTGTGAGCCCGGCTCGTCCCGCCCCAGCCTTCGCGCCCACGCCAAGGAGGGCGCAAGACTTGCCACGCGCGGCGAAACCCGGTAGCCACGCCAGGCTGCAAACTCATAAAACTGCCGGCTTCACGCCATTCGCAGCCAATTTTATGAGCTTACGGCCCAGGTTCCTCCGGAGACCCGCAATGCCCGCTGCCCCCACGCTTGTTTTCGATCTGGACGGCACGCTTGTCGACACGATGGGCGATCTGTCGGCGACGCTGAACGCGGTGCTGGCCTCGCTCGGGCACGCTCCGGTGCCGCCGGAAAGCCTCGGCTCGCTGTTCGGCCAGGGCGCGCGGGCGCTGCTGCAGCGCGGCCTTGCGGATAATGGCGTGACCGCGGAACCGGAGCTGATCGAAACCCTCTACGCGCGGTTTCTCGACCACTACCTGGCAAATATCGCCGTGCACAGCCGCCCCTTTCCCGGTGTCATCGCCACGCTTCAGCGCTTTCGCGCCCGGGGCTGGCGCTGCACGATTTGCACCAACAAGCCGGAATATCTCGCCAGGCCGCTGCTTGCCGCCCTCGGCATGACCGGTCATTTCGACGCCATTGTCGGCAGCGACACCTTTTCCTGCGCCAAGCCCCATGCAGAACCGGTGCTCGGCGCCATCGCCCGCGCCGAGGGATCCCCCGCCCGCGCCATTATGGTCGGCGACAGCAAGACTGACATCGACGCCGCCCGCGCCGCCGGCATCCCGGTTGTCGCGGTCACCTTCGGCTACACCAGCGTTCCGGTCGAGGAGCTGGCGCCGGATGCAATCATTTCCCATTTCGACGCGCTTGACGCCGCCGTCGAGAGGCTGGGTACCCTCCCCGGGACCGCCGCCAGCGCCTGAGCCCCGCTTCCTATCCGCCGGCCCAGACCTCCACCAGCGGACCGGCCAGCGAGCCGATGGCGAAAACGCCGAAGGCGATCAGCACGACGCTCGACGCAATCCCGCTCCAACGGGCGAACCCGGCCGACACGCGATGGCGCATGATGGCAACGCCGCCGCTGAGCAGCCCCCACCACAACAGCGACCCGAAAAACACCCCGCCGACCACACTGGCCGCCCCGGTCGCCCCCGGCGCCTCGGCAAGCCCGAGGCCGGCGAAGATCGCCGCGAAGGCCAGGATCGTCATCGGGTTGGTGATGGTCAGGAAGAACGTGGCGACCACCGTGCCGATCAGATCCCGCGCCCCGACCCTGACCGCCGGCGCATCGACGCGGGAGATGCTCAGCGCCTTGACGCCGAGCCAGATCATGAACGCGCCGCCGACCAGCCGCAGCGGCGCGTCGATGACGGCAAGGGCGGTCGCGAAGGCGGCAAACCCCACCGCCGCGAAGCTGGCGTAGACCGCATCCGCCAGCGCTGTTCCCAGTCCTCCGGAAAGGCCGGCCCAGAAGCCGCGCTCCAGGGTGCGATTGATGCACAGCGCGCCGATCGGCCCGAGCGGCGCGGCAATCGCAAGGCCGAGAACCAGGCTCTTGCCGAAAAGTACAAGATCGATCATGGCCCCTCCTCCTTCGGGCAGAACGGCCCATCGGTCACCGAGGACAGGGCAATAACCGTTTCGCTGCGTTCCAGAAATCCGTGCCGCTTGATCTCGGCGAGCAGCGCCTCCAGCTCATCCAGCGACCCGACCCGCACCTTGGCCAGATACGACCAGGCACCGGTGACGTGGTGGCATTCGCCGATTGCCGGGTGCTCCGCCATCATCCGCCGGAAAGCCTCTTCATCCGCATCCCGCGCAAGCGCGACCCAAAGGTAGGCCAACACCGGCAGACCAAGCGCCCGCGGATCCGCATCGACGGTGAAACGGCGAATGGCGCCCGACCCGACAAGTCTGCGAATCCGCTCATTGACCGCAGACGCGGACAGCCCGACCGCGGCACCGATATCGGCCAGCGCGCGCCGCGCATCCAACCCAAGAAGTCTGATGATTTTCTTGTCTATATCGTCCATGACAATAAATTATGCTTCATATTTTATAAACTCAAGATATTTTACGGATCACAAACTCCAAAACAGATACGGCCCGCCGACACCACCGCGCCCCGAAGGCCTTGCCGGCCAGCCCCGACGGGGGCCCCAATCGAGCCCGTTCGCCCCCCTATCCCCCGGGAATTTCCACAAGCCGGCAAAATCACCCTTGCGCAAACAATTGGCGTCGTTTAGATAACCGCCACCAGCCGATGGCGGCCGGGCGATTAGCTCAGCGGGAGAGCGTTCCGTTCACACCGGAAAGGTCACTGGTTCAATCCCAGTATCGCCCACCATTCCCCCTTTTAAAATTTGACAGCAAGAAGCACTTCAGCACGGTCCTTCGAACCGTTGCACGGGGCTGAATTTGCCGTTGTCTCGTTCGCGCCGGCTTGCCCCTCCGCGCCGCCAGCCGGACTCACGCGCGCAGGCACAGCCCAAGGCCGATGCGGCGCAGCAGAAATCGATAGGCGGCATGGGTGTGCGGCGCGGCGCTGCGGACCAGAAACGACAGAAGCTCCGTTCCCTCCAGAACATCGGCAACGAAGGCATTGGCGAAGGCCTCCGCCGCGTGACCAATGGTCAGCCCCGGCCCGCCAAGCGGCAGAAACTGGCGATAGTAGGCATGCGAATGCCCACCGCCGCGCTCCAGGTCATACACCGCGCCGATATAGTCGTTAACCTTGGCCATGACATAGACCTGCAGCCGCGCGTCCTCGCCCGGCGGCCCCTTGCGCGCCCGGGATGCCAGCGTCAGCCGCGCCCGGGCATAGGCATCAATCGCCTGCTCCATACGCCCGACGCTCCAGCACCGGGCAAAACAGGTCGCGTCCGCTCGCCCGGGCAGGCCATCCAGCAACCAGGCCCGCGCACCGGGCGGAAATCGTCCCAGCGCCCACTCGCCATCCACATGCGCCAACGTTCTCCGCTCCACCTCCGAGCGGCTCACCATCCCCATCCGGTCACGCCGGATCGCCGGCCCCATCCAGATCGACCGCCCCTGCCCCGACGGACGGCCGTCATGGTCGATGGCATGGCCGGTTTCATGGGCAAAGATACCAAGCCAGACCTTGCCTTCCGAGGTTTTCTCCCAGCGGGCCGGCGCCACTACATAGTGGTCCCCGGGCCGATAACGCCCCGCCGCACCAGGGAAATACTTGCGCCGCACCGGGCGGGTCGCGTTGAAGGCCGCCACCGCATCGGGATGCGCATTGCCCGCCAAATCCTTGACATACTGCCGCTCAAACGGGGTGCGCGTGGCAAAAGCCCCCTCTTCCTGCCTCGAAACGATACGCCTCCACCCTCTCAGCCGCACCCGACCTGCCGGACCGCCACGCCGCAACGCTTGCCCAGCCTTACTTGCCAAACCCTTAGGGTCCAGACTCATAAATGAGCTCGAAATGACTTGAGACGGATTGCTTCTGATCAAGGAGCGGAAGCGCCGGAAGCAAAGTTCGGGGAGGTCTTGTTTCCACGATCTGAAAGAACGTTTTGGAAAGACGGCTTAACGTTTTCAGGTCAAATCGAAGACTTACGGCGAGATTTATTTCGAAACACCACAGCGTCTGCCGCTCTTATTCGTCGTATCGACAAGTGAGGCCCGCGCTCCGCACCGGCACATTCCTTCGGAAAAACTCCACTGAAAACCGCCCCGCCCGGCTGCAGGACGGCACAATTTCTTATTGAAACAGGTAAACACACAAGCTCAACAAAGTCGCGACATCCTCATTACACATCAAAATTCATTTTTGCAGCGCACAATTTGGATGCAACTTACCCGCACCATGTATTTATGAATTTTTTATTTGACAGCCCATTTCGTCGCGCTCAGACTGAAGACAAGAAAAATACAAGATTTCCAGAGGCTCTGAACGCGGACGCAGCATATGGCGACACAAAATGGTTCGGTCCCGACCGGTCAGGACGAGGGGCAGAAGATTGCCCTCGTTTTGCTGGATCAGTTTTCCCTGATTGCCTTCACCTCGACCATCGAGCCGATCCGGCTGGCAAATCGTGTGCTCGGCGAGGATTTCTATTCCTGGACAACCTATTCCATCGACGGCAACGCGGTGCGGGCCAGCAACGGCTGCAGAATGTCGGTCGACGGGTCGATCGCCGATCTCGACGATGCCGACATCACCCTGATCTGTGCCGGCGTGGATGTGGAACGGATTGCACTTGACCAGCAGCTTGGCGCGAAGCTGCGCAAGCTTAATGCCCGTGGCCGAACCTATGGCGCAATCTGTACCGGCTCCTATGTTCTGGCGCGCTATCACCTGCTGGAGGGGCGCCGCTGCACCATTCACTGGGAGAACCTGCGCTCGTTCCGCGAGGAGTTTCCCGACATCGAGGTGTCCGGCGATCTCTTCGCTATCGACCGCAACTGCATCACCTGCGCCGGTGGCATGGCCGCGCTGGACATGATGCTGCGGGTGATCGCCATCCAGCATGGCGCCTACCTGGCTCATGAAGTGTCCGAGGTGGCGCTCTACCAGAACATGCGCTCCGGGGAATCCGCCCAGCGGCACGATCTGGAGGCCCGCACCGGCATTTCCAACATCAAGATCCTCGATGCCATCCGCATCATGGACCTGCATATCGAGGACCCGCTCTCCTGTCAGCAACTGGCGATGACGGTCAACCTCAGCCCCAGGCAACTGGAGCGGCTGTTCCGCCGGCATTTCGACTGCACGCCGGGCCAGTATTATCTGAAGCTGCGCCTGGAAACCGCCCGGGACCTGTTGCGCCGCACCAGCCGGGCCGTGCTCGATGTGGCGATTGCCTGCGGTTTCGCCTCAACCTCGCATTTCACCAAGTGCTACCGTGAGCGCTATCACTGCACGCCGACCGAAGAGCGCCAGTCCTACTTCTGGGCGCAGGGCGAACGGCGCGGCGGCAAGCGGGTGCTGACCGCCCGATAGCACCGACGCCCCTACATACGCACAAAGCCAGCGGTCACATGCCGCCGGCGCACCCTTTTTTCCATCCGATACGGCCGTTTGTTCGGTCAGACTGCTGATGAAGGGCGGCGGCCCCTCTCGGCGTCATCAACACATTGCGGTTAATGCGTCTGTCATGCGTGCATTGAGGATGACAATGATCTTGCGCGTGACAGAAGCGATATCCCGCGCTTCGGCGTCATCCTCCGAGCCCTGATCGGGGAGCCGAAAGCCCTGCGTTTTCAAAAGGCTGGAACCGAGAGGCCGTGGCTCTCCGATCCCGGATCTTCGCTTCGCTGCGTCCGGGAGGACGCGGAGTGTGGGGCGGAGTCGGGAGGAGACCACCCCTTACCCATGAGGTGGCGTCGTCCGGACGCAAATCCCTCTTGGCGTCATTCCGGGCAAGCCCTGGCGCGGCCCGGGATCGGAGAGCCGAAACGCAAGCGGTTCCAATCCGCTAGACCCGAGACCCCGCACCTCGCCGATCCCAGACCTCCGCTCCACGCGGCGTCCGGGCAGTTGCTCCTCACGAGGCCTTGTCATCACTGTCACCGGACCGCCGAAGCGGTCCGGCATCGCTTAGGGTCCAGACCCACAAATGAGGCTGACATGGCATGGCATGGGAAATGGCAAAGCCTCGCGAGGAAGGGCGTGCGCAGCGGGCTTGTTGCCCGGTCCAGCGCGCTGGCGATGCAGGGCGAAGCCATTTCCATGTCCTGAAGGATTTGACCGGATCGCACCTGTTCATGCGTCGCGAAAGTCTTGAAAATGAACCACATTTCCTGCGCTTCCGCTCCTTGATCAGAAGCAATCCGTCTCAAACCATTTCGAGCTCATTTATGGGTCTGGGCCCTAATGCAGGATCTGGCTGAGGAACAGCTTCGTGCGTTCATGCTGCGGGTTGGTGAAGAAGGCTTCCGGCTCGTTCTCCTCCACGATCATCCCCGCATCCATGAAGATCACCCGGTTGGCCACCTGGCGTGCAAAGCCCATCTCATGGGTCACGCAGAGCATGGTCATGCCCTCTTCGGCGAGCCCCACCATCACATCCAGCACTTCCTTGATCATCTCCGGATCGAGCGCCGAGGTCGGCTCGTCGAACAGCATGATCTTCGGGTTCATGCAGAGCGAACGGGCGATGGCAACGCGCTGCTGCTGACCGCCGGACAGCTGGCCCGGATACTTGTTCGCCTGCTCGGGGATCTTCACCCGCTCCAGATAGTGCATGGCGATCTCTTCCGCTTTCGCCTTGGGCATCTTGCGCACCCAGATCGGCGCCAGCGTGCAATTCTCCAGGATCGTCAGATGCGGGAACAGATTGAAGTGCTGGAAGCACATGCCCACCTCGCGGCGGATCTCGTCGATCTTCTTCAGGTCGTCGGTCAGCTCAATGCCGTCAACCACAATCGTGCCGGCCTGGTGTTCCTCCAGCCGGTTGATGCAGCGGATCATGGTGGACTTGCCCGATCCGGAGGGACCGCAAATGACGATCCGTTCGCCGCGCATCACCTTCAGATTGATGTCGCGCAGAACGTGAAAATCCCCATACCACTTGTTCATGTCCCTGATCTCGACTGCCACATCGGTATCAGAAATCTGCATTTTCGCCCGATTGGCCGTCGGGGTGGCGGCTGCGTTATCCGTCATGGCTCGTTAGCTCCAGAATCGTGGCCAGTGCATCGTCGGGACGATCTGCGGACGCGCCCTCATCGGGCGTGTCCCCTGTGCAGCCGCTTCTCCATGTAAATCGAGTAGCGGGACATGCTGAAGCAGAAAATCCAGAAGACGAATGCGGCAAAGATGAACCCGGTGGCCGGGGTGTTGGGCGACGCCCAGTTGGAATCGGAGAAGTTCAGGGTCACGATCCCCAGAAGATCGAACAGACCGATGATCAGCACCAGGCTGGTGTCCTTGAACAGACCGATGAAGGTGTTGACGATGCCGGGAATGACCAGCTTCAGCGCCTGAGGCAGGATAATCAGCCCCATGCCCTGCCAATAGGACAGCCCCATGGCGTTCGCCGCCTCGTACTGCCCCTTGGGGATCGCCTGAAGCCCGCCGCGCACCACCTCGGCCATGTAGGCGGAGGCGAACAGCGCCACGCCGATCAGCGCCCGAAGAAGCTTGTCGAAATTCACGCCCTCCGGCAGGAACAGCGGCAGCATCACCGAGGACATGAACAGCACGGTGATCAGCGGCACCCCGCGCCAGAATTCGATGAAGATCACCGACACGAGGCGCACCACCGGCAAATGCGACCGGCGCCCCAGGGCCAGCACGATGCCGATCGGGAAGGAGGCGACGATGCCGACGATGGCGACCACCAGCGTCACCAGCAACCCGCCCCAAAGCTGGGTTTCCACCGGTCGCAAGCCGAAGTCGAACGACACAATCGCCAGGATCAGCGCGATGGCGAGGACACCGAGACCGACGTCCCGGACCGGGCCGAGCGGCGCGAGCCCGGCATTGAGGCAGACCACGAAGACGATGGCCAGCAGCACGGCGCCAAGCCCGGCGAAGCCGAGCCAGAAGCTCCAGGACAGATCCACATCACCGCCGGTTAGCAGCACGAACCCCAGAACCGGGAAGACCACCAGCAGGAACAGCATCGTCAGACGTTTGAACGGCACCTGCGGAATCGCCGCGGCGGCGAGACCAAGGATCAGCAACACACCGGTGAGATCCACACGCCAGCGTTCCTCCAGCGGATAGCGGCCATACATGAACTGGCCGAATTTGGCATGGACGAACGCCCAGCAGGCTCCGGCATTTTCCACCACACAGGCATCGCGGTTGTCTCCGACATAGACCGCGTCGATGAACAGCCAACTGATCACCGGCGGCACCGCCCATGCGAGGAAGAGAATGCCAAGTATCGTCAGGATGGTATTGCCGACGGAATCGAACAGATTGTCCCTGAGCCAGCCGACCAGTCCGGTCTCGGTGATCGGCGGGCTGAGCGTGGGCGCTTCCTCTTTGCGCACATAGGCGATTGATCCGTTTGGCATGGCCCTACCTCTCCACCAGCGCCATGCGGCGATTGTACCAGTTCATGAAGCTTGAGGTGATCAGCGAGATGGTCAGATAGACCAGCATGGTGATGATGATCACCTCCACCGCCTGTCCGGTCTGGTTGAGCACCGTTCCGGCGAACACCGCAACAAGATCAGGGTAGCCGATGGCGACCGCCAGCGAGGAGTTCTTGATCAGATTGAGATACTGGCTGGTCAGCGGCGGAATGATCACCCGCATCGCCTGCGGAATGATCACCAACTGCAAGGTGCGACGCGGCCGCAGACCGAGCGAATAGGCCGCCTCCGTCTGCCCGTGCGCGACCGCCAGAATGCCCGCACGCACGATTTCGGCGATGAAGGACGCGGTGTAGAGCGACAGACCGAGCAGCAGCGCCATGAACTCGGGATTGACGACAACGCCGCCGGCGAAATTGAAGCCCTTCAGCTCCGCATACTCGAAATGGATCGGCATGCCGCTTGCGAGGAACGTCACCAGCGGCAGGACGATGATCAGGCCGAGGCCAACCAGGAAGCTGGGAAACTGCTGCCCGGTCTCCTGTTGCCGTTTGCGCGCCCAGCGGGAGATGCCGATGGCGACGGCAATGGCCGCGATCAACGCATAAAAGGTCAGTGAACTACCCGGCTCGCGGATCACCTCCGGCAGGATCAGCCCGCGATTGTTGAGATAGACCCCGGACAGCGGCTCCAGCGACCTGCGCGGCGAGGGAAGCACGCTGAGCACGGCCTTGTACCAGAACAGCAGTTGCAAAAGGAGCGGGATGTTGCGCAGCGTCTCCACATAAACGGCGGCAAGCTGGCGAATGACGAAGTTATGGGAAAGCCGGGCGACGCCGACGACAAAGCCGATGATGGTGGCAAAGAACACGCCGATCAAAGCGACCAGCAACGTGTTGGTCAGGCCGACCCAGAAGGCCCGAAAATAGCTGCTGTCATTGGTATAGGCGATCAATGACTGTGAAATATCGAAACCTGCCCTTTCGGACAGAAACCCCAACCCGGACGCGATGCCCGCGCGTTCCAGATTGGTCTTTGCATTATAGGCAAAGAATGCGAGCACCCCCAGAAGGGCCAGCACCACCAGCACCTGGAACACCGCACCGCGAACCTGCGGATTGTAGAACCATGACGCCCGTGCACCATTACCCGCACCCTCGCTCCTGGCTGAGCTGACAGGGTTCATATCGGACTGTATCCCCTCGCCCGGATCACATGTGGTGACCCGATCTATTCCGTCCGTTTTCGGACTTGTCGCGGCGGCTTGTGCCACCGTCTTTTTATGCTGGCGCCGACCGTTTGGCCGGCGCCAGGAAGTGTCTTGCCTTGCGGCTTAGCGGATCGGCGGCGCGTACTGCAGGCCGCCCTTCGACCACAGCGCGTTCACGCCGCGGGCGATGCCAAGCGGGGTGTTCGGACCGACGTTGCGGTCGAACACTTCGCCGTAGTTGCCCACGTGCTTGATGATGCGCGCCGCCCAGTCGTTGGACAGGCCGATCGCCTCGCCGAACTTGCCGTCAACACCGAGCAAACGCTTGACGTTCGGATTGTCCGAGCCCTTCATCTCCTCGACATTGGCCATGGTCACGCCCATTTCCTCGGCGTTGATCATCGCAAACAGGGTCCAGCGCACCAGGTTGAACCACTGGTCGTCACCCTGGCGCACCACCGGGCCAAGCGGCTCCTTGGAGATGATCTCCGGCAGGACCATGTGGTCGCCCGGATTGGTGAGTTGCAGACGGATCGAATAAAGGCCCGAGGCGTCCGTGGTGTAGACGTCGCAGCGATTCGCGTCGTAGGCGGCGTTCACCTCTTCCAGCTTCTCGAACACCACCGGCTTGTAGTCCATGCCATTGGCCTTGAAATAGTCGGTGAGGTTCAGCTCGGTGGTGGTGCCGGTCTGCACGCAGACCGATGCGCCGGACAGCTCCAGCGCCGACGTCACGTCCAGCGACTTACGCACCATGAAGCCCTGACCGTCGTAGTAGTTCACGCCGGCGAAGTTCAAGCCGAGCGTGGTGTCGCGGCTCATGGTCCAGGTGGTGTTGCGCACCAGCACGTCGACTTCGCCGGTCTGCAGTGCGGTGAAGCGCTCCTTGGCGGTCAGCGGGGTGAACTTGACCGCCTTCGGGTCATCGAAGATCGCGGCTGCGATCGCCCGGCAGACATCGACGTCGATGCCGGTCCACTCGCCCTTGTCATCGGGAGCGGCGAAACCGGCGAGGCCGGTGTTCGAGCCACATTGCACAAACCCCTTGGCCTTGACATCGTCGAGCGTCGCGGCCGACGCGGCTGTCGCGGCAACGCCAAGCGCCGCTCCGAACACGATCGGAAGAATTTTATTCGTCATGGATACAGCCTTCTGTTGCCCTTGAAATATTATGGGTTCTTTTCGAGATCACGGACCCAGGATACGGGCGCTCCCCAACGAAGCTTAATCATCGACAATGGAAATACCCCCTCCCGACAGTCTCCCGCCCCTTGTTATTGTGCGGAGCGTGAAGACCGCCTACGTCATCTCATGGATGCATTCGATGGCATTTATGGCTAAGGGTCAAGGGCCGACGCCCGGCAACACCGGAATTGCGAAAATTTTTTCGCACTCTGAAAATCCCAGAAAAGCAATTCAAAAGGGTGAATATGTCCGCCTCTGCCAAGAACAGCCCGCAAGGTCTCTCCACACGCCTGGCCCACGCGGGGCGTTCTCCCGAAGCGCATGATGGATTCGTCAACCCCCCGGTCGTTCATGCCTCTACGGTACTTTTCCCCGATACCGAAACGATGATTACGGGAAAACAGAAGTATCACTATGCCCGGCGCGGAAACCCGACGACGGATTCCCTGGAAGACGCCTTGTGCGAGCTGGAGGGCGCGACCGGCGTCAAGCTCGCCTCCTCCGGGCTGAACGCCATTTCGGTGGCGCTGTTGTCCTGCCTGTCCGCCGGCGATCACCTGCTCGTCACCGACAGCGCCTATGCGCCGACCCGGCATCTGTGCGAGACGACGCTACGCCGCCTCGGCATCGAGGTCGACTATTTCGACCCGACCATCGGCGCGGGGATCTCGGCCCTGTTCCGTCCGAACACGCGGGCGATCATGACCGAGGCGCCGGGCTCGCTCACCTTCGAAATGCAGGACATTCCCGCGATTGTCGCCGCCGCGCGAACGATCGACGCCTTCGTCTTGATGGACAACACCTGGGCCACCCCCTGCTTCTTCCGCCCGCTGGACCATGGGGTCGATCTGTCGATCCAGGCTGGCACGAAATACATCGTCGGCCATTCCGACGCGATGCTCGGCACGGTCGCTGCCGGCCCGCGCGCCTGGGACCGGCTGAACGAAACCCACGGTGCGCTCGGCATGCATGTGGCTCCGGACGACGTCTTCCTTGGCCTGCGCGGATTGCGCACCATGAAGGTCCGGCTCGACCGGCACATGGAGAGCGCCCTGACGGTGGCAAGCTGGCTGCAGCAGCGGCCAGAGGTGGCGCGGGTGCGCTATCCGGCCCTTGCCGGCGAACCCGGCCACGAGCTGTGGCGCCGCGACTTTACCGGCGCCTCCGGGCTCTTCGCCTTCGATTTTGTCGAGGGCACCAGCGACCAGGCCGCCCGCGCCTTCCTCGACGCGCTGACCCTCTTTGGGCTGGGCTATTCCTGGGGCGGGTTCGAGAGCCTCGCGATTCCCGTTCGGTTGAAGGGCGCGCGCAGCGCGACGCCGCTGCCCGAGGGCGGCCCGAGCATCCGGCTGCACATCGGCCTTGAGGATGTGGCGGATATCCAGACCGATCTTGAGGCAGGCTTTGCCGCCATGGGCGGCTAGGGCAAAAACACCGAAGGCGGCGCCGGGCTTTCCCGGCGCCGCGACCGCGTCAAAGGCTCGGATCCTGCCGCTTTTCGCGGAAGATCAGCCACAGATTGCGGAAATAGATGATCAGGCCGAGCCCCTGGCCGGCGATGAACACCGGGTCCTGCTGGCGGATCGAATAGATCAGCAGCAGGACGCCGCCGCCGATGGAAAAGAACCAGAAGGCGACCGGCACGATCGACTTCCCCACCCGCTCCGAGGCGATCCACTGCACCACGAAGCGCATCATGAACATCGCCTGGGCGATCAGACCGAGGATCACCCAGCCATCGAAGCGCTCGATGAACACCAGGTGCAGCCAGGCCAACAGATCTTGCAGCATGGTCTACTCCTTCGGCGCCGGGTTTGCCCCGCCGGCAATGGTGGAAACCTCGGGAATGACACGCCGGCGACGGCGCAGCCACCACACACCGTACAGATCGAGAATGCCGACCAGCGCCCGGTCGAAGATGCCGTATTTCGACTGACCGTGGCGGCGATGCCGGTCGACGATGTCCACATGCACCACGCCATAGCCCTCGCGCAGCACCAGCGCCGGAAGGAACCGGTGCCAGCTATCGAAATAGGGCAGTGCCTGGAACACATGGCGGCGCAGCGCCTTCAGCCCGCAGCCTGAATCCCGGGTCTGGTCGGCCAGCAGCCAACCGCGCAGGCCATTGGCAAAGCGCGAGGCGATCCGCTTCGGCCCGCTGGCCTTGCGCCCCACCCGCTGGCCGGCGGCCAGGCCAACGCCCTCACCCGCCCCTTCCAGGGCTTCCAGCAGTGCCGGGATATAGGCCGGATCGTTCTCGCCGTCGCCGTCGATGGTGACGACGATGGCGCCGCGTGCATGGCTGAGGCCCGTGCGCACCGAGCAGCTCTGACCGCTGGAGCGGGCGTGCCGGAAAGCGCGCAGCACCGGGCGTTCCAACGCCCGTGCCCGCAGCATCTCGTCGCTGCCATCGCTCGACCCGTCGTCGATGACGATGATCTCGAAGCTGCGCCCGGCGAGCGCCGCCTCGATCTCGTCGAGCAGTTCCGGCAGGTTATCCCGTTCGTCCTTGGCCGGGACGATCACCGAAACCTCCGGATCGGGCATTGCGGGCGATGACGCGGTCCGCGCCCCCGATGCGCTGTCAGTCGGTGTCTGTGTCATTGTGTCTGTCATGTATCCTGCGCGGACGGACCGGCGGTGCCGTGTTCCGTTCCGGTTTTGTAAAAGCTGCGCTTGCCGGTCAGCACATGCCACAGGGCAATGATGGACCGGCGCGCCGTGGCGCCGCCGATTTGCGGGCGCAGCGCCCCCGCCTCCGACAACACGAAGCCGATCCGCCGATGCGCCATCCAGCGCGCGCCGACAACGGCGACACTGACGCCCAGCAGCGTCCCGGCGATCACGTCGCTCGGATAGTGAGCACCGACCATGATCCGGCTGAAGGCGATCCAGAAGCCGCAGACGATGATCAGCCAGCGGTAGCTGGGGAAGATCAGCGCCAGCGAGGCCGCCAGCGCGGCAATCGTGGTCGAATGCCCGGAGGGGAAGCTGGTGTACGCGCCGTTCAGCGCGAAAAAGTCGAAATGCACCGGCCCGACCTCCTGATAGAGTTTCGGCCGGGCCCGGCCAAGGCTCCATTTCAGCACCAGCACGATGATCCCGCTGGCGCTGACGACGGCGAAGATATAGGCGCAATAGGTCCAGATCGTGGTCATCACCATCCGCACCCGCCAGGTCATTCGCTGCCAGTCCAGAGCCAGGCTCGCCAGGCAGAAGATCCCGGTGGTCCACAGGATCCAGTGCCCCTTGCCGATGTCGGTAATGGCGGCGAAGGCGTTGCGATACTCCGGCGGCAACGAGCGCAGCCAGGGGTAGGTCGGAATATCGAGGATGATCACGGCGATGCCGACGGTCAGAAGCAGGATCGCCAGCACATCCTGCGGCCGGTGCCCGGGCGGCAGGGGCGCCGGCTCGGCGGCAACCCGCCGGGCGCGGCCACGGACAAGCTGTCGGAGCTCCAGGGCGTTGGCCCATGCCCGGTCGAACAGCCTGCGCAGGCCGTGGGTTTGCCCGTCAGGGGCGGTTTCGGGGCCCGAGGTCGGCAGGCTAGTCATTCGCAGGCTCCGTCACGTTCGGTGAATTCGGCGGTGTCTCTTGCGTTGTGGCAGGGGCGGGCTCTGAGGGGCTCAGCCCATCCGCCCCGGGCGCGGTGGCAGCCGGGCTGGCCGGAAGCGAAGGAGCGGCAGGCGGGCTCACCCGGTAAACACCGATATCCAGCGTCTTGCCGCCGTTGATGTTGAGGCCGCGCACCCGGTCCGTGCTGACCTCCTGCGGCGCACCGCCCTCCTTCAGCGCCTCCAGGAAGCGCTCTTCGCCGTGACTTTCCACCACTGCGACGCGGCAGGCCCCGGCCGGAGCCTCCAGAAGATGGGCGGCGGCGGCTTCCGCCGTGGTCAGCAGGGTGTCCGTTCCCTGCAGGAACACGTAGCTCGGCTCGTTGAACCCGGCGCTGGCCACCTGCGGGTTGGGACAGGCCGCGACCCGGTCGGCGGCTTCCGCCAGCCGTGGGCTGATCCAGATCGGCGACAGGGCCGGCATGGTGAAGCCCCAGGTGGCGACGATCATCAGGAAGGCCCCGGCCATGGCTCCCGGCAGGGCCGACACCGCCGCTCCGGCGTAGAGACGATGGGCGGCGGCAAGCCCCGGGATCAGCGCCAGGGCGGCGAGGATTGCTCCTGGAGGCGACGGCCATGTGCCGAGGTAGATTGGCGCCACCACATTGGCGAGCGCGACACCCACCAGCGGCAGGGTAAAGAGCGCAGCCGCACCCCAACGCCAGGCGCGGCCCGGGGCGGCCTCGGCTTCGGCCAGCAGGCCCGCGGCGAGGATCGCCAGCGCCGGCAGCAGCGGCATGGTGTAATGCGGCAGCTTGGTGGCGGTCAGTTCGAAGATCACCCAGGTCGGCAGCACCCACGCGAGCAGAAACAGGGTCATCGGCGTGCGCCAGGAGCGCAGCACGCCCGGCAGCGCCAGGAGCAGAAACGCCGGCAATGGCCAGAAGCTGGCAAGCGCGGCGGCCAGATGGGTAAGCGGCGGCGCGCCATGGCTTTCCTGCCCGGTCGCCACCTTGCCCAGGAGATCCTTGCCCACCGCCTCGGCGAAAAAGGCCCCTTCGGTCTGAAGGTAGATGGCAACGAACCACGGCGCGACGATCAGCACGAAGGCGGCAAGCCCCCGCGCCGGGTAGAGCGCCTTCAGCCAGCCGGCCTCACGCTTGACGGCACATAGTGCGGCTATGGTCAGGCCCAGTACCATCGGCGCCACCGGTCCCTTGACCAGAACAGCAACGGCGAGCGCGACCCAGAACAGCGCGGCCATCAGCGGATGGCGGCGTTCGGCGCGGTCGAGCCAGATCCGGGCGAGCGCGCCCTGTCCGGCGAGAATGGTGGCGAGCAGCACCGCATCGGTCTTGGCCAGCCGCGCCTCGACCCCCAGAAGCAGCGCCGAGGCGACGAGCATGCCGGCGACGAAGGCGGCGCGCGGGCCGGTGAACGCCCGGGCGACCCAGTAGGTCAGCAGCACCGAGAGCATGGCCCCCAGCAACGAGGGCAACCGGTAGACCCAGATCGGCGCATCGGCGCCCAGGCCGCTTGCCTCGACGGCTGCCGCCTGCAGCCAGTAGATGCCGATGGGTTTCTTGTGCCGGGCTTCGTCCTGAAAGCGGATGTCGATGAAATCGCGGCTTTCGACCATCTGCTTGCTGGCCTGGGCAAAGCGCGGCTCATCCCGGTCGAGCGGCGGCACCTGCATCAGCCCGGGCGCGAACAGCGCCAGCGACAGCACCACCAGAATCAGCGGCGCGAGACCGCGATGTCCGAGAAGGCGCAGCCAGGGCGCACGCGCATTGTCGAAATTCCCCGGCTGCCGCCGTGCCACTTGTTCGTTCATCGTCCGACCGTTGCTCCGACCGTTGGGGCCTTCGCCCCCCGCGCGCTTCCTACATGAGCCCGGCGCAAAGGGAAACCTCTGCAAGCCGTTTCTCTGTCGCGAGCTTGGCCGTTTACCCAGCCGCGCGTTGCCTGCGGGCGAAGGCGATTGCCCGCCAGGGCGGATCATGCTCTAGACGGTTGCGGGAGACAGCCTTTCGTCAATGGAGAGCGTGAATGACCGTCATCGCCCAGATCAGCGATTTGCACATCCGGCCTCGGGGGCTGGCCTGCT
Organism: Stappia taiwanensis; assembly: GCF_014635285.1. GTDB lineage: Bacteria > Pseudomonadota > Alphaproteobacteria > Rhizobiales > Stappiaceae > Stappia > Stappia taiwanensis. The sequence continues at coordinate 26,727 of NZ_BMCR01000004.1, forward strand.
ACCGGGTCAGCGAGACCAACATGCTGGCCGAGCGGGCGATGTCCGCGCTCAACCGGCTCGATCCGCAGCCGGATGCGATTATCGTCACCGGCGATCTGGCGGACATGCCCGATGCGCGCGAATACGCCGGAGTGCAGCGCCTGCTCGCCAGTCTCAAGGCGCCGGTCTACGTGCTTCCGGGCAACCATGATTCCACCGCGATGATGCGCGAGCGGCTCACCGGCGTCGGCCCCATCGGCGAGGGCACGGCGGACAAGATGCACTATGCGGTGACGGTCGGCGACGTGCGGCTGATCGCCCTCGACAGTTCCGTGCCGGGTGCCGCCCATGGCGAGTTGGGGCCCGATCAGCTTGACTGGCTCGACCGGACCCTTGGCGCGGACACCACCCCGACCCTGGTCGCGGTGCATCATCCGCCCAAGAGCCTGGGCATCGAGCACATGGACCAAATCGGCCTGCAAGACGGCGAGGCGTTCGCCGAGGTTGTCGCCCGCCACCCGCATGTGGCGCGGATCCTGTGCGGCCATGTGCACCGGACGATCATTGCCGAGGTCGGCGGCCGGGTGATGACGCTGGCGCCGAGCACCGGCCATCAGGTCGCGCTCGCATTCGGCGACGACGCGCCGGCCCATTTCATCATGGAACCGCCGGGCTATTTCCTGCACCGTTTCACGGAGCAGTCGGGCGTCATCAGCCATCTGGCCTTTGTCGAGCCCTTCCCCGGCCCCTATCCGTTCTTCGCCGACGAAGGCGTCGACTGGTAGGCGGCACCCGCCCGCGCGCCGCCCCGTTCAAAGGACCGCGGCGCGCGGTGCTTACGGCGTGAATTTCTGCGGAATTCTCGCCTTTGGGTGGCGTTGAAAAAATACCGCACGCAATCGAAATCACTCTTCATCACAAAAAAGTGAGAGCGTTCGGCGCATGTTTTTGCCGCAGCCTCGCCACATTTTCGCCACCATCAAAACACCCAAGCGATCAAGACGTTACCCCTCAAAAACACCCCCACATGAAGAATTCACCAACATTTTATTCCGATTTTTGTGATTCAAATTACGGTTCCGTCAGGATGTTTGAGGGAGCATAATCGACGAAACTTCTAGAATGACGGCATCAACGTCACCAGATATTAATTGTTTCGACATTCTGGCGATTACTGGCCAAAGAGCTGGAATCGCAATGCCTTGGGAGGCGACGAATGTTTGGTATTGCATCACGTGCAGTTGGCACGGCCCTGGCTGTTGGCTTGACCGCGTTGGTCTTCGCCAGCACCGGCATTGCGGCCGAAGTGACCAAGGAAGCGAGAGCGAGCAAGGGCGATCGCGAGACCTTCGTTTTGCCGGAGGATCGCCTGTCCGTAACCCTTGGCACCCCATCGGGATTTGGCGCCGGGTCCGATACCGGCGACGCCGGCGACTACGCCATCTGGGTCGGCGAAGTGGAGATCAATGGCCGCAAGACGGTCTGGGTCGAGTTGATCGACGATCATGGCGAAGTCATCTACGACAGCGAAGTCGCGCATAACGAGACCCATCTTTTGCCGGACGGTCGCGCGGTTGTCGTGCGCGCCCTGACGGATCCGGACAACGAGACGGTTCACGTCGCCAAGACGGACCAGTCGCGGGTCGCTCCGGACGCGCGTCTCGTGGTCACCCGCCGGGTGGTGGACGATCCGTCCCTGAAGACCGCCATCGAGTTCATCGAACAGACCCCGCGTGAAGACGTTCAGCCGCAGCGCGAGCCGACGGCGATGATGAAGATCGCAGCCTTCGGCGAGATGGTCTGGGAGCGGATCGTTGCCAGCCTTAGCGCTGCCCGCGACAGCGTGATGGTCGCCTGGGCCTGGATTACCCAGCCGTTCCGGGCCTGACCACCGCCCTCGTCTTTTCGAGCCTCCTCCTTCGTGCTGCGGACCCAGCCGGCCCGCAGCCTTTTTTTGCGGTCCCGTGCGCCTGCCCGCGGTCGTCCGCGTCTTGCCCGGTCCTGCGTCAATTGCCGGCTCCTCCTTCATCATCTCGCAAGCCGCCTTGCTGAGCCTTCCCGCATCCTGCACCTTCGTGGCTGGCCTTTTGTCGGCGCATGATGCTGTGGGCGATGATCCAGCCGCTCGATCCGCGCGTAGACGATCAAGACCGCAACAGCCAATCATTTGAGGACGATGATGGACAACGCCACCACCGCCCCTGCCCTGCTCTGGTTCCGCAACGACCTGCGCCTTGACGACAACCCCGCCCTCACGGCGGCGGTGGAGAGCGGACGGCCGATCCTGGCCGTTCATGTCGAGGACAGCGGCACGGATGGGCGGCGCATGCCCGGCGGCGCGTCGCGCTGGTGGCTGCATCATTCACTCGCGTCCCTGAAAGAGTCCCTCGCGGAGCTTGGCATACCGCTCGTGCTGCGCCGGGGGCCAGAGGCCGATGTGCTGCGCGATCTGGCGAAGGAATTCGGTGCGGGCGCGATCTTCTGGAACCGCCGCTACGATGCGCCGGGCATTGCCGCCGACAGCGATCTGAAGGCCAGCCTTCGTGCCCGGGATATCGCCTGCGAGAGCTTCAACGGCGCGCTCCTGATCGAACCCTGGCGGGTGCGCAGCGGCAGCGGCGGACCGTTCAAGGTCTTCACGCCGTTCTGGCGCGCCGCGCAAGCAGCCGGCGCGCCGCCGCACCCTCTCAACGCCCCGACCAAAGCCATCGGCCACCCGGCCCCGCCGGCCTCCGACCGGCTGGAGGATTGGGACCTGCTGCCGACCCGCCCGGACTGGTCGGGGGGCTTGCGCGACACCTGGCAGCCGGGCGAAGCCTCCGCACGCCAGGCGCTTTCCCGCTTCATCGGCGAACGGCTTGCCGGCTATGCCGACAATCGCGATCAGCCGGGCCGCAACGGCACCTCGATGCTGTCGCCGCATCTGCGCTTTGGCGAGATTTCGCCGCGCCGCATCTGGCATGAGGTGTGCGCCGCCGGCATCGAGGGCGAGGCGCTGACGAAGTTCCAGGCGGAACTGGGCTGGCGCGAGTTCTCCTATCACCTGCTGTTTCATTTCCCCGATCTGGCGACGCGCAACTTTCAGCGGCGCTTCGACGCCTTCCCCTGGCGGGAAGACCCGGCCGGGCTCAAGGCGTGGCAGCGCGGGCGCACCGGCTACCCGCTGGTGGATGCCGGCATGCGCCAGCTCTGGCAGACCGGTACCTTGCACAACCGGGTGCGGATGGTCGCCGCCTCGTTTCTGGTCAAGCACCTGCTGCTCGACTGGCGTCTGGGTGAAGCCTGGTTCTGGGACACGCTGGTCGATGCCGACCCGGCCAGCAACACAGCGAGCTGGCAATGGGTCGCCGGCTCGGGCGCCGATGCCGCGCCCTATTTCCGCATCTTCAATCCCACGGCCCAGGGCGAGCGCTTCGATGGCGATGGCGCCTACACCCGGCAGTGGCTTCCGGAACTTGCCAAGCTGCCGGACCGCTACCTGTTCCGCCCCCACGAGGCACCGTCCGAAGTGCTCGCCGAGGCCGGGATTCGGCTGGGCGACACCTACCCCCTTCCCATTGTCGAGCATGCCAAGGCGCGCCAGCGGGCACTCGATGCATTCGAGACCCTCAAGAGCGCTGCCTAACCGCAGAAGAAAGAACGAAGGACAGGACAGGACACGACATGCGCATCGCCGTCATCGGATCGGGAATTGCCGGCAACAGCGCCGCCTGGGCGCTGAGCGGACGCCATGAGGTGGTGCTTTACGAAAAGCGCGCCCGGGCGGGAGGTCACAGCGCCACGGTCGATATCGACCATGGCGGCACTCCGCTTTCGGTGGACACCGGGTTCATTGTCTACAACGAGTTGAACTATCCGAACCTGACGGCGCTGTTCGACCATCTCGGCGTGCGCACCCAGGCCAGCAACATGAGCTTTTCCTTTTCCCTCGACCGGGGCGTGCTGGAGTGGTCGGGCGTCAGTCTCGACACGATCTTCGGCCAGCGGCGCAACGTGGCCTCGCCCCGCTTTTTGTGGATGCTGCGCGAGATCCTGCGCTTCAACAAGCAGGCGGTCGCCGATCGCGGGGCCGGCGGTCTCGGCAATCTCACCTTGCGCGACTATCTCGACCGTCGCGGCTTCTCGCGCAGCTTCGCCAGCGACTATCTGCTGCCGATGGGCTCGGCGATCTGGTCGAGCCCGCCTGCCGACATCCTGTCCTTTCCGGCGGAGAATTTCGTCGCCTTCTTCGAGAACCACCGGCTGGTGAACACCGACCGGCCCGTCTGGCGCACTGTCTCCGGCGGCAGCCGCGCTTACGTGGAGCGGCTGATCTCACCGCTGAAGGATCGCATGCGCCTTGCCACCCCGGTTCGGCAGATCCGCAGGTCCGGCGGCAAGGTGCATGTCACCGACGAGCGCGGCCATGAGGATGTCTTCGATCATGTGATCCTCGCCGCCCATACCGACCAGAGCCTTGCCATGCTGGCCGATGCCAGCCCGGCGGAGCGCGAGATCCTCGGCGCGATCCGCTACCGGCCCAACCGGGTGTATCTGCACCGCGACCCGGAGCTGATGCCCAGGCGCCGCAAGGTCTGGGCCTCATGGAACTATCTCGCCTCCAGCGATCCGGGCGCCGCCTACCGCGATGCCTCGGTGAGCTACTGGATGAACCGGCTGCAGAACCTGCCGCAGGACAAGCCGGTGTTCGTCACGCTCAACCCGCTGGAGCGCCCCCGCGAAGCGCTCACCTTCGGCAGCTACACCTTCGATCATCCGCAGTTCGACAAGGAGGCCATCGCAGCGCAAGGCGCGCTTGATCGCATCCAGGGTGCCCGCAACACCTGGTTCTGCGGTGCCTGGTGCGGCCTCGGTTTCCATGAGGACGGGCTGAAGGCCGGCCTGTCGGTGGCCGATGCGCTCGGCGGCGAGATCCCCTGGCGGATCACCGAGGAGGGCATCGCCCGCACGGCAGAGGCGGCGGAATGACCCGCACCCGAACGCGCGACAGGCCCGCCACCACCCGCGCGGCCAATGGGCCGCCGCCGATGGCTGCCGCAACGCTCTATCCCGGACAGGTGTTCCATGCCCGGCTGGGGGCGGTGCCGCACCGGTTCGCCTACCGGGTGTTCACTCTGCTGATCGACCTCGACCGGCTCGACGAAGCGGACCGGCTGTCGCAGCTTTTTTCCGTTGGCCGCAGCAATCTGATGAGTTTTCACGCCCGGGACCATGGCCCCCGCGATGGATCGCCGCTGCGGCCCCATGTGGACCGACTGCTGGCCGCCCATGGGCTGACGGAGCGAGCGGAGCGAGTGCTGCTTCTGTGTTATCCGCGCATTGCCGGCTATGTCTTCAACCCGCTATCGGTCTATTTCGCCTATGACCGGGACGGTGCACTTGCCGCGCTGATCTACGAGGTGCGCAACACCTTCGGCGAGATGCACAGCTATGTGGAGCCTGTGCGGGCCGGGCAGACGGGCCCGGAAGGGGTCCGCCAGCAGCGACGCAAGACTTTCTACGTCTCGCCCTTCCTCGACATGAAACACCGTTACAACTTTCACGTGCTCCCGCCGGGCACGGCCGTGCGGCTGCGCATTTTGCAAAGCGATGCGCATGGTCCGGCACTGGCGGCGGCCTTTTCCGGGGCCCGACAAGAGCTTTGCAGCCGTACCATCCTGTCACTTTGCTTGAAAATTCCGCTGATGACACTCAAAGTAACAGGCGGCATCCATTGGGAAGCCATGAAGCTCTGGTTGAAAGGCGCGCCGTTTCATTCGCCGGCGAAACGCCCGCGAGCCGACGTGCATCGCCATGTGTCATCTCCTGAGGGTCGCTAGGCCGGCCCCGGCGGTCTGACGAGGTGTGCTCCATGTCGTCTGCAATGCTCCTCACTCCCGACAATGCCCGGCAGGCCCTCGCCGGCCTGCCCCGGCTGGGCAAGCTCAGCCTGCGGGTTGCCATGGGCCTGCGTCACGGCTCGCTCGACATCACGACGCCGGAGGGCCGGCGCTATCTGGTGCGCGGCGCCGAGCCGGGCCCGGCGGCGGATGTCACCATTCATTCCTGGCGGTTTGCCCGGCGCCTGATCAGCGGTGCCGATGTCGGCGTCGGCGAAGCCTATATGGCCGGCGAGTGGACCAGCACCGACGTCACCACCTTCCTGGAGCTGTTCTGCATCAACCGGGATGCGACCGCCGATCTTCTGCGCGGCACCCGGGTCTATCGGATGATGATCCGCCTGCGGCACTGGCTCAACCGCAACACCCGTTCCGGCTCGCGGCGCAACATCTCCTCCCACTACGATCTGGGCAATGATTTCTACCGGGAATGGCTCGACCCCTCGATGACCTATTCCTCCGCCCTGTTCGAGGGCGGCATCAACGATCTGGAACAGGCGCAGCGGCGCAAATACCATTCGCTGGTGGCTGAAACGGACATTCGCCCCAATCATCATGTGCTGGAAATCGGCTGTGGCTGGGGCGGGTTCGCCGAATATGTCGCCCGCGAGGTCGGCGCACGGGTGACCGCGCTGACCATCTCGCGCGAACAATACGACTTTGCCTGCCAGCGGATGCAGGACAACGGCCTGGCGGAAAAGGTCGAGATCAAGCTCCAGGACTATCGCGACGAGACAAGGCAATACGACCGGATCGCGTCCATCGAGATGTTCGAGGCGGTCGGCGAAAGCTACTGGCAGACCTATTTCCGGCAATTGTCCACCTGCCTGAAGGCGGGTGGCCGAGCCGGTCTGCAGATCATCACCATTCAGGACCGGTTCTTCGAGGACTACCGCAAGACGCCGGACTTCATCCAGCGGCACGTCTTTCCCGGCGGCATGCTGCCGCCCCCCGGAGCGCTGGCGGCGCTGGGCAACCACACCGGTCTGGAACTGGCGGCGCAGAAGATCTTCGGCCATGACTATGCCCGCACGCTGGAGGTCTGGCGCCAGCGTTTCCGCGATGCCTGGCCGCGCATCCGCCCGCTCGGCTTCGATGAGCGGTTCAAGCGGCTCTGGGAGTTCTACTTCCACTATTGCGAAGCGGGCTTTCGCTCCGGAAACATCGACGTCCGACAGATGATCTATGTGAAGGCGCCCTGAGGGAACCCTAACCGCTGCGCTCGCCGATCGTCTTGCCGCGCCAGCCGGTGGCGCGGGAGACAAGCGCGAAGTAGAGCCGATAGGGCAAGAGCCGCAGCAGCTTCAGTTGGAAAACGAAGCGCCGGGGAAAGGCGATTTCGAAGCTTCGGCCCCGGGTCACCCCGGCCTCAATACGCTCCGCCGCCGCCTCCACCGCCATCAGATGCGGCATTGGAAACGGGTTCTTGCGGGTTGCCGGGGTGTCGACGAAGCCCGGCGAGATCACCTGGATTGCGATGCCCAGCCGGTCGAGATCGAACTTCAGGGATTCGCCCAGATTGATCAGCCCGGCCTTGGTCGCGCCATAGGCAGCGGAGGTCGGCAAGCCGCGATAGCCGGCGACCGAGGCGACAAGGGCAATCCGCCCGCGCCGGCGCGGCCGCATCGCCGCGATGACCGGCACCAGCGTGTTGACCGTGCCGCCGAGATTGACCGCGAAGGAGGTATGGAACGGCTCGACCGAAAGCCTCGTGCCATCCACCGGCAGATAGACCCCGGCGTTGAGCACCGCGAGCGCGATCGGCCCGGCCTCGGCCTCGATCCGGCGCACCAGTTCGGCCATGGCCTCCGGCTCGGTCACATCGCCGGGAAAGGGCAGGATCGCGCCGGCATGATCGGCCGCTTCCAGCGCCAGCCGCTCCAATTCCTCAGCCGACCGGGCGGTCGCGGCGACCTGCCAGCCGCTGGCGGCCAGCCGCAGGGCCAGCGCCCGGCCGATGCCCGAGCTTGCGCCGGTGACAAAGGCAGTGCCGTCCGTCGGCGACAGGGGCAGATGCAGCGGGGATTTCTCGGCCATGGTGCTTGCGCGCTCCCGCGTGTTCTGGCGTCAGCGGCAAGGCCTCCGGCCGGGATCAGCCGCGCATGAAGGGGGCGAACAGCCGCCCGATCGGCCCGGTCAGACGCAGCGCGCCTTCGGTCACCGCGAAGCAGATGCAATCCTCGTCCTCATCGGCGACCGGGCGGTGATCGACCTCGTCATCCGCATAGGCGATGTCGCCGCGCACGTAATGTCCGTGCTGATCGCGAAAGCCGCCCTCCAGCACCAGCGTCAACTCGGTGCCGTGGTGGGTGTGGGTCGGCATCGCCTGGCCGGCGCGGATCCACAGCAGGCTGGCCTTGCAGCCATCGATCTCGCCCATTCGATATTCACGCAAACCGGGGAGAAGGGTTTTCCAGGGTAACTCGGGGATATCCTTGCCGATGTAATCGTAAAGCGGGGCCGGCAGCCGGGTTTTCGCGGCTGGACGGGGGACGGGCGCCGGTTCCGGTGCCGGTGCCGGTGCCGGATCGGTGCCCAGCGCGAAGATTGCCGCAAGCCGGGCATCCCGGTCGCTAATCGCCACCGGTTCCAGATCCTCAAGTATCTGACCGCCGGCGGCCTCCAGATCGCGCACGAAGGCGCGACTGTCGGTCGACAGGTCGAGATGACAGCGCACCAGCACCCGGGCCGGCTCCGCCAGGCTGCCAGCGACATATCCCGCCAGCAACGCATCCACCTGTTGCCTGTCCTCTTCCATTGCCGTCACTGCTCTTGTTCCCGCGCTCATTCCAGTTGCCGCATGTCGGTCCAGCCGGGACCGGAACGGTTTGTCAGTCATACGCAGCGACAGTCATACCAGATCATCGCCAGAACGCCTGAAGGTAAATTAGGCAAGCGCGTTGGAATCATCATCCAATTTTTCGAAAAATTGCGCAGAAGATTTTCAATTCTGCCCTGCAGACGCAAAGCGTTTCGGCTTGATGCACCTTTCTGCTGCCCCTAGGCTCGATCCCCAAACGCACAACGCCCGCGCGCACCGTGCCCCTTCCCCGTTCCTATGAAAGCGACCTGACCCATGAGCATCAAGATGTCGGTAGTCGAGGCCATCGGCAACACGCCCCTCATCCGGCTGAACCGCGCTTCCGAGCTGACCGGATGCGAGATCTACGGCAAGGCAGAGTTCATGAACCCGGGCCAGTCGGTCAAGGACCGGGCGGCGCTGTTCATCATCCGCGATGCCATCGAGCGCGGCACCTTGCGCCCGGGCGGCGTGATCGTCGAGGGCACGGCGGGCAACACCGGCATCGGCCTGGCGCTGGTCGGCAACGCGCTCGGCTTCCGCTCGGTGATCGTCATTCCCGAAACCCAGAGCCAGGAAAAGAAGGACATGCTGCGGCTCGCCGGCGCGGAGCTGGTGGAAGTCCCGGCGGTGCCCTATCGCAATCCGAACAACTACGTGAAGGTCTCCGGACGGCTGGCCGAGCAACTGGCCAAAACCGAGGAAAACGGTGCCATCTGGGCCAACCAGTTCGACAACACCGCCAACCGGCGCGCCCATATCGAGACCACCGGCCCGGAAATCTTCGACCAGACCGACGGCAAGGTCGACGGCTTCATCTGTGCGGTCGGCTCCGGCGGCACCCTGGCCGGGGTTGGCATGGCCCTGAAGGAGCGCAACCCGGCGATCAAGATCGGCATCGCCGACCCGATGGGCGCCGCGCTTTACAACTACTACGCCCATGGCGAGCTGAAGGCGGAAGGTTCGTCGATTTCCGAAGGCATCGGCCAGGGACGGATCACCGCCAATCTGGAAGATGCGCCGGTGGATCTTGCCTATCAGATCCCCGACGAGGAAGCGCTGCCGGTGGTGTTCGATCTGCTGGAGCACGAGGGGCTGTGCATGGGCGCCTCCACCGGCGTCAATGTGGCCGGCGCGATCCGCATGGCCCGGGATCTCGGCCCCGGCCACACCATCGTGACGATCCTGTGCGACTATGGCACCCGCTACCAGTCCAAGCTGTTCAATCCGGAGTTCCTGCGCTCCAAGGCACTGCCCGTGCCCGGCTGGCTGGAGCGGCGGAGCAACATCTCCGTTCCCTTCGAGACGGTGGACTGACTGACCGCCCGCGCCGGGCTGTCCGCTGCAGGATAGCCGGCGCAACGATCTCCGCTTCGGAAATTCGGCAACCTCAGCTATAACTTGGGTCAGATGAAACCTGTGCCTGTCGCTTTCGTTGCGGCAGGCACGGACCGGAAAAGCCCTTGTGACAATAGCCATTTCGACCGCCAGAGCGCGCCCTCATCCCTTGACGCTTCCCCAAGCCCGGACAGGCGATGGCCGGGCGTTTTGCCTCTCCCGCCGTAGCCGGAGCCCTGCCCATGCCGACTGATCCTGGCATCGAGCTGGCGGCGCGCGACGTCGGCTTCGTCGAGATGCTGATGGCGAACCTGCCGATCATCGCCGCCCTCACCCTGGCGCTCTATACGCTCGCCGCCGTCTGCGCGGTCCGCGAGGTGCTGTATTCGCGCACCTCGCAAGGCTCGATCGCCTGGCTGCTGTCGCTGTTGTTCCTGCCCTTCCCCACCGGGTTTCTCTATCTGGTGTTCGGCTGGAAGCGGTTCGAGGAATATGCCGAGATCCACGCCTATGCCGGCCGCGAGACCCGCGCTGCCCGGGCGCGGGAAATGCATCTCGCCGACATGACCACCAGCACAAGCTGGCCGGTGCTGACCCGGATCGCCCAGATCCCGTTCCTTGCCGGCAACACCGCCGATCTTCTGATCGACGGCCCGGACACCTTCACCTCCATTCTGGAGGGGATCTCGGCCGCGCGGCGCGAGGTGCTGGTGCAGTTCTTCATCATCCGCGACGATGAGCTTGGCAACCAGCTTGCCGATTGCCTGATCGAACGGGCCAGCGCCGGCGTGCCAATCCGCCTGCTGTACGACGATGTCGGCAGCAAGAGCCTGTCCCGGCGCTACATCCGCCGGCTGGTCGAGGCCGGGGTCAAGGTCTCCGCCTTCAACGAGCGGCACAAACTGCTGCGTATGACCGGCCCGATGCGGCTCAACTACCGCAATCACCGCAAGATCGTCGTGGTCGACGGCGAGACGGCCTGGGTCGGCGGCCACAATGTCGGCGATGAATATGTCGGTCGCTCCCCCGCCTTCGGTCACTGGCGCGACACCCATGTCAAGGTCCACGGCCCGGCAGCGATCGCCTGCGCCCTGGCCTTTTGCGAGGACTGGCACTGGGCGACCGGCGCGCCGATGACCCCATACCTGCCCGATCCGGTGCCGCAGCCGGGCGATGAGCCGGTGCTGGTGATGCCGACCGGACCGGCGGACACGTTCGAGGATTGCGCCATCGCCTTTTCCGAGGTGATCGCCAGGGCGCGCAAGCGACTGTGGATCGTCAGCCCTTATTTCGTGCCTGAAGAGAGCATGCAGACCGCGCTGCTGGCCGCGGCGATGCGCGGGGTGGATATCCGCATCCTGTTGCCGGAGAAGGCCGACCACCGGCTGGTGTGGCTGGCCAGCTATGCCCATGCGGACGACATGGTCGCTCAAGGCATCAAGGTCTACCGCTACAAGGCCGGCTTCCTGCACCAGAAGGTCATTCTCGTCGATGACGAGATCGCCGGCATCGGCACGGTGAATTTCGACGCCCGCTCCTTCCGCATCAATTTCGAGATCACCCTGTGGTTCACCCATCAGCGGACCATCGCGGCGGTGGATGCCATGCTGGCGCGCGACTTTGCCGAGGCCCGGGCGACCACCCGCTCGGACCTGTCGTCGCGGTCCTACGCCTTCCGCCTTGTGGCTCAGGCAGCGCGGCTGTTCTCGCCAATCCTGTGAGCGGGGACGCGCGCAACGGTTGATTGGCCGCAACGATCGGCTAGGCTTGCCGGCGCTATCAGGAATCGCATGCGAGGATGCCCATGACCGATCTGCTGTTTCGCGAAGATGCCTACCTGCGCAGTTGCGAGGCGGTCGTAAGCGGCGTCAACGACCGGGGCGGGCTCCTGCTCGACCGCACGGTGTTCTATGCCACCGGCGGCGGCCAGCCGGGCGACAGCGGCCATCTGGAGCTGGAGGACGGGACGGAAATCCCGCTGGCAACCACCGTCTATGACGCGGAACGCCGGATCGTCCATGTGCCGGCGGACGGGGCAAGCCTGCCCGAGCCGGGCATGCGGGTGACCGCCCACCTGGACTGGACGCGCCGCTACCGGCTGATGCGGGTGCACACCGCGCTTCATCTTCTGTCGGTCGTCCTGCCCTTCCCCGTCACCGGCGGCCAGATTTCCGAGGGCGAAGGACGGCTCGATTTCGACATCCCCGAAGCGACCCTCGACAAGGAGGAGATCGCGGCGAAGGTCAACGAGATCGCAGCCGGCGACCATGCGGTCACCAGCGAGTGGATCACCGATGAAGAGCTCCTTGCCAAGCCGGATCTGGTCAAGACCATGAGCGTCAAGCCGCCGATGGGCAGCGGCAAGGTGCGGCTGGTGCGGATCGGCACCGACATCGACCTTCAGCCCTGCGGCGGCACCCATGTCAGCCGCACCTCGGAAATCGGCCCGCTCGAGGTCACCAAGATCGAGAAGAAGGGCCGGCAGAACCGCCGGGTGCGCATCCGCCTGGCCGATTGACCGTTTGTCGTCCACGGCGGAGACCGCCACTTCCTTTCCCGTTCACACGTCCCCTAGCTTGCGAGTTCAGATCATGGCCACTTCCCCGCTCGTTTCCACCGATTGGCTCGCCGCCCGGCTGTCCTCCCCGGACGTGGTGGTCGTCAATGCCTGGCTGCCGCCGGTCGGCCAGCCCGACGCCCAGCCGGAATACGCGCAAGAGCATATTCCCGGCGCGATCTTCTTCGACGTCAACGCGCTCAGCGACCAGGCCAGCGACCTGCCGCACATGCTGCCGCCGGCGCATGTGTTTTCCTCAATGATGCGCAAGCTGGGCATCGGCGATGGCCAGACCATCGTCGTCTATGACGGCATGGGGCTCTATTCCGCCGCCCGCGTGTGGTGGACCTTCCGCGCGATGGGCGTGGAGCGGGTGCATGTGCTCAATGGCGGCCTGCCGAAGTGGAAGGCCGAGGGGCACCCGCTAGAGGATCTGCCGCCGGTGCCGCGCGGCGAGCGCCATTTCTCCGCCCGTCTCGACAATTCGCTGGTGGCCGATCTGGAGAAGGTCCGCCGTGCGCTGGCAAGCGGCGCCCAGGTGCTCGACGCACGTTCGCGTGGCCGCTTCTCCGGCGAGGAAGCGGAACCACGCGCCGGCCTCAAGTCCGGCCACATGCCCGGCGCCCGCAACCTGCCCTTCACCGAGTTGCTGGAGGGCGGTTGCCTGCGCCCGGCGGCCGAACTGGCGGCGGCCTTCGACGCCACCGGTATCGATCGGGGCAAGCCGGTGATCACCACCTGCGGTTCCGGCGTCACCGCCGCGATCCTGTCGCTGGCGCTGGCGGAGGCCGGGCAGGCCAAGGCACCGGTCTATGACGGCTCCTGGAGCGAATGGGGCGCGCATCCGGACACCGAAGTCGTCCAGGGCGACGCCTGACGTCGATTGTGGAACGAGCGCACGTCGCAATTTCTACACAACGCAGGGGGCGGCTCTTCTAGCCTCCCCTCAAGCCCGACAACGAGCCGCGACAGGCTCGGCCAGACCTGAGGCGCGAAGACCCCGGGCGCAGGAGGAAACGGTTTCATGGCGAGTGACATTGAAATTGCACGTGCGGCCAAGATGCGGCCGATCACCGAGATCGGCGCGAAGCTGGATATTCCGCCGGAGGCGCTGGAAAGCTACGGTTCGACCAAGGCCAAGGTCAAATCCTCCTTCATCGCCGGACTGAACGGCCGGCCCGACGGCAAGCTGATCCTCGTCACCGCGATCAACCCGACATCGGCCGGCGAAGGCAAGACCACCACCACCGTGGGCCTTGGCGACGGGCTCAACCGGATCGGCAAGCGGGCAGCCATGTGCCTGCGCGAACCCTCGCTCGGCCCCTGTTTCGGCATGAAGGGGGGCGCCGCCGGCGGCGGCCATGCCCAGGTCGTGCCGATGGAGGACATCAACCTCCATTTCACCGGCGATTTTCATGCGATTACCTCCGCGCATAACCTCCTGTCGGCGCTGATCGACAACCACATCTACTGGGGCAACACGCTGGAGATCGACGTGCGCCGGGTGACCTGGCGCCGGGTCATGGACATGAACGACCGGTCCTTGCGGGAAATCGTCTCCTCGCTCGGCGGTGTCGCCAATGGCTTCCCGCGCGAGGCCGGCTTCGACATCACCGTTGCCTCGGAAATCATGGCGATCCTCTGCCTTGCCACCGATCTCGCCGATCTGCAGGAGCGGCTCGGCAACATCATCATCGGCTATCGCCGCGACCGCTCCGCCATCACCGCCCGTGACCTTGAGGCGGATGGGGCGATGACAGTTCTTCTCAAGGAGGCGATGCAGCCCAATCTGGTGCAGACGCTGGAAAACAACCCCGCCTTCATCCATGGCGGCCCGTTCGCCAACATCGCCCATGGCTGTAACTCGGTGATCGCCACCCGGACCGCGCTGAAACTGGCCGATTACGTGGTGACCGAGGCCGGCTTCGGCGCCGATCTCGGCGCGGAGAAATTCTTCGATATCAAGTGCCGCAAGGCGGGGCTTTCGCCGGCGGCCGCGGTGATCGTCGCCACCATCCGTGCGCTGAAGATGAACGGCGGCGTGGGCAAGGACGAATTGGGCGAGGAGAACGTCGAGGCGCTGAAGAAGGGCTGCGCCAACCTTGGCCGGCACATCGAGAACGTCAAGCAATTCGGCGTACCGGTGGTGGTCGCCATCAATCACTTTGTCACCGACACCGACGCCGAGGTCGAGGCGATCAAGGCCTATGCCGCCGAGCAGGGCGTGGAGGCAGTCCTCTGCCAGCACTGGGCCAAGGGATCGGAGGGCACCGAGGAACTTGCGCGCAAGGTCGTGGAACTGGTGGAGCATGACAGCGCGCAATTCGCCCCGCTCTACGAGGACGACATGCCGCTGTTCGCCAAGATCCAGACCGTGGCGCGGCGGATCTACCGGGCCGACGACGTTGCCGCTGACAAGTCGGTGCGCGACCAGTTGCACAAGTGGGAGGCGGACGGGTTCGGCCACCTGCCGGTGTGCATGGCCAAGACCCAGTATTCCTTCTCCACCGACCCGAACCTGCGCGGCGCGCCGACCGGGCATATGGTGCCGGTGCGCGAAGTGCGCCTGTCCGCCGGCGCCGGCTTCATCGTCGTCATCTGCGGTGAGATCATGACCATGCCGGGCCTGCCGAAGGTGCCCTCGGCCAACCACATCCGCCTCGACGCCGATGGGCAGATCGAAGGGCTGTTCTGACGCGAGCGCCCTTCCCCACATGTGCCCTTGAAAACGGTCGGCCCCCGCCGGCCGTTTTTCGTTTTACCGCTGCGCAGGGACCCAGCCCCCTTCCCCGCGCGGCCATCTGTCGCTCCCGCGACCGCGCATGTCGCATTGAAGACACCGGCGCGGCGCGGCTGGCCGCACAGTATTCGGGTAAGACCTCGCCCCTCGTGCTTGTGGAGCCCGTTGATGTCGGAAGAAGACGATCTCGATCTTGCGTCGCTTTCGGACGAAGAACTTGTCGAGCAGATGCATGACGACCTTTACGACGGTCTCAAGGACGAGATCTGCGAAGGGGTCAACATCCTGCTGGAGCGCGGCTGGACCCCATACAAGGTCCTGACCGATGCCCTGGTGGAGGGCATGCGGATCGTCGGCGTCGACTTCCGCGACGGGATCCTGTTCGTTCCCGAAGTGCTGATGTCGGCCAATGCGATGAAGGCCGGCATGGGCATCCTGCGGCCACTGCTGGCGGAAACCGGCGCCCCGAAGATGGGCAAGATGGTGATCGGCACCGTGAAGGGCGACATCCACGACATCGGCAAGAACCTGGTGTCGATGATGATGGAAGGCGCCGGTTTCGAGGTGATCGACATCGGCATCAACAACCCGGTCGAGAACTACCTGGCGGCGCTGGAAGAGCACAAGCCGGACATTCTCGGCATGTCGGCTCTCCTTACGACGACCATGCCCTATATGAAGGTGGTGATCGACGCGATGGTCGAGAAGGGCATCCGCGACGACTACATCGTCATGGTCGGCGGCGCACCGCTGAACGAGGAGTTCGGCCAGGCGGTCGGCGCCGACGCCTATGGGCGCGATGCGGCGGTCACGGTGGAGATGGCCAAGGACCTGATCGCGCGCAAGCACAACCAGCTGGCGGCGCGCACAGGGTAGGCATCACAGGGTAAGCATCACGGGGTAAGCGCCATGCCTGTCACGGCAACCCATGCGGCGGACATCCGGGGCACCGGACTGGCCCCGCATGTGGGCGTGCCCGCCCGCCCCGAAAAGGTGCTGGTGATCGCCTGCGGCGCGCTCGCCAACGAGGTGCTGGCCATCACCCGCCAGCACGGGCTCAGCCATGTGGCGCTGCAATGCCTGCCCGCGCAGCTGCACAACCGGCCGGAGAAGATCCCCGAGGCGGTCCGCCGGGCGATCCACGTCGCCCGCGCCCAGTATGCGCGCATTCTCATCGGCTATGGCGATTGCGGCACCGGCGGTCTGCTCGACAAGGTTCTGGCCGAGGAAGGGGTGGAGCGGATCGAGGGTGCCCATTGCTACGCCTTCTTTACCGGCATCGACGGGTTCGAGGCGGAGATGGACCGGGAGCCGGGCACCTTCTACCTCACCGATTTTCTTGCCCGGCATTTCGACACGCTGGTCATCCGCCCGCTTGGCCTCGACACCCGGCCGGAGTTGCGCGACGCCTATTTCGGCAATTACACCCGGCTGATGTATCTGGAACAAAGCGGCGATGCCGTGCTGCGGGAGAAGGCACAGGCGGCAGCACGCCGGCTCGGGCTTTCCTATGCCCACCGGGTCACCGGCTATGGGCTGCTGGAAGAGATGCTGCGCGGCGCCTGAGCGCCGCCAAGACCGCAAACAGCCAACTTCCGATTGCCTGTACTCAAGTCTTCGTGAGCGAAGATCACGGGGCCGGCACCGAACACGCGCGCCTATACAGTCGCGTCAAGAATACCCGCCCGTTCTTCTGTCGCTTTCAGGATTGCCGGTGTCGTCTGTGCACCGATGAACCGGCCGCCCGAAGGCATCATGAAGCCAACAGGGACGGCGGACGGGAGCCGATCGGATGGCGCAAAAAACCATCGTCTATTGGCGGGACATCCCCGCCCAGGTGCTGATCAGGGCCGGACGGCGCACCGCCCGACGGGAGCTGCCGCTGCGTTTCATCGAGGCCATCGACCGCTGTGCCATGCGGGTGGGCGCGCGCGACAGCGACGCCTATCTGGAACAATGGCGCCGGGGCGAGGCGGAACCGGTTGGCGACGACCTGGAACAGGAAGCCGAGACCGCGCTCGCCGCCCTCGACAGCCAATACCCACCAGAGCGGCTGAAGACGCTCATCGGCTCGGAAGGATACGAGCATGACTGATCCCCGCCTCAATGCCATCGGCCGCTTTTCCGCGTCGACCGAAATGTCGCCGCGCCAGGTGCTGGAAAAGCCGGAGCTTCTGGCTCTGCCGCCGAAGCTGACCCGGGTCTACCTCACTGACCTTGGCAATGTGCCGGAGGACGGCATTGTCCAGGCGGCGATCCGCCTGCATGACGCCGGGCTGGTGCCGGTGCCGCATATGGCGGCGCGGCGCTATGACAGCCTTGCCGCCTTCGACCGACGGCTGCGCCGTCTGGTTGGCGAAGCGGGGGTGCGCGAGGTGCTGGCGATTGCCGGGGAAACCGACACGCCCGGCCCCCTCTCCTCCTCGGTCGACATGCTGGAAACCGGCCTGTTCGACGAACTGGGCATTGAGCGGATCGCCATTGCCGGCCATCCCGAAGGCGCCCCGGAGATCCCCGAGGCAACGATCCGCGCCTTCCTGATGCGCAAGCATGAGCTGGCGAGCCAGAGCGATGCCCATTTCCACATCGTCACCCAGTTTGGCTTCGACCCGCACCGGGTCAACCTCTGGCTCGACGAGATCGCCGCATGGGGCAATCGCTTCCCGGTGCATATCGGCGTCGCCGGCCCGGCCAAGATTACCACCTTGCTGAAATACGCTGCCTTTGCCGGCGTGGAGAACTCGCTCGCCTTTCTGAAGAAGCGCGGCGGCGCGGTGGTGTCCATGCTGTCCGGCTACGATCCAGAGACCATGATCGCCCCGCTGGAGGCGCGGATCCGCACGCGCCCGCAGTGCCAGCTGGAGCAGATCCACGTCTACCCGTTCGGCGGCATGCAGAAGACCGCCCGCTGGCTTCTCGAACGCGGGAGCTGGTCTTTTCACGCCCCCCACACCCGGCCCAACTCCATTGAGGTAGCGCAATGACAAGAACGCTCGTCGCATCGGCGACACGGGAAATCGTGATCGGTTTCGACCAGCCCTTCTGCGTGATCGGCGAGCGGATCAACCCGACGGGCCGCAAGAAACTCGCCGCCGAGATGAACGCCGGTGATTTCTCCACCGTGGAAAAGGACGTCCTGGCGCAGGTGGCCGCCGGGGCCACCATGCTCGATGTCAATGCCGGGGTCACCGCCGTCAATCCGAACGAGACCGAGCCGCCGCTGCTGGTGAAGACGCTGGAGATCGTCCAGTCGCTCACCGATGTGCCGCTGTCGATCGACAGTTCGGTCACCGCGGCGATCGAGGCCGGGCTCCAGGTCGCCAAGGGGCGGCCGCTGGTCAACTCGGTCACCGGCGAGACGGAAAAGCTCGAAGCGATCCTGCCGCTCATCAAGAAATACGACGTGCCGGTGGTCGCCATTTCCAACGATGAGACCGGCATTTCCGAAGACCCGGACGTGCGCTTCGAGGTGGCGCGCAAGATCGTCCAGCACGCGGCCGATTATGGCATTCCGGCCCATGACATCGTGGTCGATCCGCTGGTGATGCCGATCGGGGCGATGGGCACGGCCGGCCAGCAGGTGTTCAAGCTGTTGCGGCGGCTGCGCGAGGAACTGAAGGTCAACACCACCTGCGGTCTGTCCAACATCTCCTTCGGCCTACCGCACCGGCACGGCATCAACGCCGCCTTCATCCCGATGGTGATCGCCGCCGGCATGACCAGCGCCATCATGAACCCCTGCCGACCGCAGGAGATGGAGGCGGTGCGCGGCGCCAATGTGCTGACCGGTGCCGATCCCAACTGCTCCGAATGGATCATGACCTACCGCGACCACAAGCCGGCCGGCGCGACGGCAGCCGCCGCACCGGCGGGCGGAGACAGCGGCGCCGGACGGCGACGCGGCGGCCGCGAGGGACGACGGCGCGCCGGGGCGTGAGGGCTCCCTGAACGACACGCAAGACGGTCAGCATCGACACGGAGGGAAATGACGGCATCATGGCGGGGAATGGGAAACGGGCACGGGTCGTGTTTCAACCAAGCGGCCGGCGCGGGGAGTTTCCCATCGGCACGCCGCTGCTCGATGCCGCCCGGTCGCTCGGGGTCTATGTAGAATCCGTTTGCGGCGGGCGCGGCATCTGCGGCCGCTGCCAGGTCTCCGTATCGGAAGGCCGCTTCGCCAAGGAGAAAATCGACAGCGCCGCCGATCATCTTGGCCCGGCAACCGAGGCGGAGCTGCGCTACGCGACCTTGCGCGATCTGGCACGCGACCGGCGCCTGTCCTGTCAGGCGACCATCGAAGGCGATCTGGTGGTCGATGTGCCCGTCGATGCGCAAACCAACCGTCAGGTGGTGCGCAAGCGGGCGGAAAACGTCGATGTGACACCGGACAGCGCCATCACCCTGGTGACCGCCCGTGTCGCCGAGCCGGACATGGAAACCCCGCTGGGCGATGCCGACCGGCTGCGCCGGGCGCTCGCCGCTGCCGCCGACCTGCCCCGCCTTGCCCTTGATCCGCCGCTGCTGGCCGGGATGCAAAAGCTCCTGCGCGAGGCCAACTGGCAGGTCACCGCCGCCATCTGGCAGGATGACGATGCCCCGCCGCGCGTCGTCGCCCTGTGGCCCGGCGAAAAACAGCACGTCTATGGGCTTGCCGTCGATATCGGCTCCACCACCATCGCCGCGCATCTGTGCGATCTGCAAAGCGGCCGCACCGTGACCTCCGCCGGCACCTCGAACCCGCAGATCCGCTTCGGCGAGGACCTGATGTCGCGGGTGTCCTACATCCAGATGAATCCGGAGAAGCTGCCGGATCTGGTGCGCACCGTCCGCGAGGCCGTCAACGCGCTGATCGCCAAGCTGGTCGCCGATATCGGTGCGCAGCGCTCGGACGTACTCGATGCGGTGATCGTCGGCAATCCGATCATGCATCATCTGTTCCTCGGCATCGACCCGACCGAGCTCGGCGGGGCGCCCTTCGCGCTGGCCGTCTCCGAGGCGGTGCACACGACGGCAACCGATCTGGGACTAGAGCTGAACCCGGGGGCGCGTGCCTATCTGCTGCCCTGCATCGCCGGCCATGTGGGCGCGGATGCGGCGGCGGCCACCTTGTCGGTGCGCCCGTTCGACAGCGATGCCATGACCCTTCTGGTCGACATCGGCACCAATGCGGAAATCGTCCTCGGCGACCGGCACCGGTTGCTCGCGGCCAGCTCGCCGACCGGCCCGGCCTTCGAAGGCGCGGAAATTTCCTGCGGCCAGCGGGCGGCGCCGGGCGCCATCGAGCGCATCCGCATCGACCCGGAAACGCTGGAGCCGCGCTACAAGGTGATCGGTCTCGACCAGTGGTCGGACGATCCGGAGTTTGCCGAGGTGCGCGATCAGGTCGGCGTCACCGGGCTGTGTGGCTCGGGCATCATCGAGGCGGTGGCGGAACTCTACCTGGCCGGCGTCGTTACCAGCGACGGGCTGATCGACGGCGCGCTGGCGGAAAAATCGCCGCGCATCGTCCAGAAGGGCCGAACCTTCGCCTATGTGATCGCCGATGACGACGTCGAACTGACCATCCGGCAGACCGATATCCGTGCGATCCAGCTTGCCAAGGCGGCGCTCTATGCCGGGGTCAAGCTGCTGCTCGACAAGCTGGGCGAACCGGAAATCCAGCGCATACGCCTCGCCGGCGCCTTCGGCAGCTACATCGACACGAAATACGCGATGGTTCTGGGGCTGATCCCCGATTGCGACCTGTCGGAGGTCACGAGTGTCGGCAATGCCGCCGGTACCGGGGCCCGGCTGGCGCTGCTCAGCCGCGTCCAACGCCGGCGGATCGAACAGGTGGTGCGGGATATCGAGAAGATCGAAACCGCGCTGGAGCCCCGGTTCCAGGAGCATTTCGTCAACGCGATGGCCTTTCCCAACAAGCGCGACCCCTTCCCCAAACTCCGGGCGGCGGTCGCCCTGCCGGAACAAAAAACCGCAGAGCCCCAGGCGGGTCCGGATGGCGACCGACGACGTCGTCGGCGGCGGGGATAGGCCAGACAGCTTTTGCGGGCAACAGCAGGGCGATCCAATGACGTTTCGTCAAGCTGCCCGGCGAAGCGCGCGCCCGGAACGGCCAAACGCCCGAGAGGCCAGAGCCAACGCTTCCCGGATGCGGAGACATTCAAATTTTATTGACAAAACAAGACGATCCAACATGATCACCCCATATTTAGAGGGGGTGAAACCATGCGATTTTCTTCGATTCTGGCCGCCATTCTGCTGGCCTTTTCGACATTTCCAGGCCATGCCGGGTTTCAACGCTGGGGTGCGGATGTCGAGGCAGATCCGTTTTCCAATGGCGTGAGAGTGACCGTGGACTACACGTCCTCTGCCCGTTCTGGCGTTCTCATTATCTGTGACACATCCGAAGAGGGCCTGATGGTCCGCGCGATCCCCGGATTTTCCTACGACAGCTCCTTGATGCTGATTGATCCGAAGATCGAGTTCGCTTTCGACGGATACCGCCTTTTCTCGCAAACGGGCGAGACGGGTGCGGTCGGCGACAATCTCGCGGTCGCACAGGTCACGCTCACACCGGTCAATGCGCGGGTTTTCGTAGCAGCCTTTGCCGCAGCGCGAAAGCAGATCGCAATCAAGGACGGGATATCCGACCGACCGCACCTGATGACCGCGCGCGGCTCGACACGCGCCGGCAGGACTCTGGCCTCCTGCCTGAACAAACAAGCCACCCCCTGAAACTGACGAAATGGAAGGGGCTGGTGACAAAGAGCAACGGCCCCCGGCGTCGTCCCGGCCCCCGAGCCGGGACCGGAGAGCCTGAAGACCAACGCTTCCGGCGCAAGACAAGCTGTGGCTCGCCGATCCCGGGTCGCGCTGGCGCTTGCCCGGGAGGACGCAGCGTGTGAGGCGATGCCGGAGGAGAGCAGCCCTTGCCCCCATTTCATGGCGCCCTGGCGGCGCCATTTTCTTTTCCGGCGCCTGAACGGCCGCAAGCGTTGGCAGATCAGGGGGCATGCACCTGCCCGCCCCGGCGCATCTTGTTGCCGTGCACACTAAAATTGCGGCGAAGGGGTGACCGGAACAAGGCATGTCTGGTACACCCGCGATCATGCTATCATCCGTCAAAGTCTTTCGGCGCCGCATTCAGAACAATGCCCTTCGCTTGTGAGACGCCAGACCCGTTGACGGAGCTGCGACATCAGTGAAACCCTGATGAAACAACGATCGCAATCCATCACGAAGTTACGGTACTGAACCGAGAGGGGGAGCCCATGTCTTCCGAGGACACCAAATCTGAGATCGATACGGATTATGAAGTCGGGCAGGACAATATACAGATACTTGGCCTCGACATTCACAATCCGGTTTTCGCGATTTCCGCTCTCCTGATCATTGCTTTCGTCCTGTTGACGCTGATGTTCCAAGAAGGTGCGGAGGCCTTCTTCGGCTGGCTTCGCCCCTGGCTGACCACCCAGTTCCACTGGGTCTTCGTCATCGGCGCCAATGTCTTCGTGATATTCTGCCTTTATCTGATCGTTTCTCCTTACGGAAAGCTCAGAATCGGCGGCGAGGACGCAACGCCCGACTATTCGTATACCGGCTGGTTCGCGATGCTGTTCGCCGCCGGCATGGGCATCGGCCTGATGTTCTTCGGCGTGTCCGAACCGATCTCCCACTTCTCCTCCTCCTTCGCCGACAATGCCGGCACGGCGGAAAGCTGGGCCCCGCTCGGCGGTGCCGCCGGCGATGCGGAAGCGGCGCGGCGACTTGGCATGGCGGCGACGATCTTCCACTGGGGTCTTCACCCCTGGGCGATCTACGCGGTGGTGGCGCTGTCGCTGGCGTTCTTTTCCTATTCCTGCGGCCTGCCGCTGACCATCCGCTCCTCGTTCTATCCGATCCTCGGCGAGCGGGTCTGGGGCTGGCCGGGCCATATCATCGACGTGCTGGCCGTGTTCGCCACTCTGTTCGGCCTTGCCACCTCGCTCGGCTTCGGCGCGGAACAGGCGCTCGCCGGCCTCAACCATCTGTTCGGTGTTCCGGTGACCGATCCGGTCAAGGTCGGCCTGATCATCGCCATCACCGGCGTTGCGCTGATGTCCGTCGTCGCCGGCCTCGATGCGGGCGTGAAACGGCTCAGCGAACTCAACATGGCGCTGGCCACCCTGCTCCTGCTGTTCGTCATCATCGTCGGCCCGACGGTGGCGATCCTCACCGGGTTCTTCGGCAACCTCGCCGCCTACCTGCGCGAGCTTCCCGCGCTCAGCAATTTCATCGGCCGCAGCGACCAGAATTTCTACACCGGCTGGACCACCTTCTACTGGGCCTGGTGGATGTCCTGGTCACCGTTCGTCGGCATGTTCATCGCCCGGGTCTCGCGCGGCCGCACGGTGCGGGAATTCCTGGTCTGCGTGCTGCTGATCCCCTCGCTGGTCTGCGTGCTGTGGATGACCGCCTTCGGTGGCACCGCCATCACCCAGATCGTCCAGGACGGCTTCATGGGCGTCGCCAATGCCGACCTGCCGGTCAAGATGTTCGTGATGTTCAGCCAGTTGCCGCTGACGCAGATCACCTCGTTCATCGGCATCGTTCTGGTGATCGTCTTCTTCGTCACCTCCTCCGATAGCGGATCGCTGGTGATCGACACCATCACCGCCGGCGGCAAGGTGGATGCGCCAATGCCGCAGCGCGTGTTCTGGGCCACCTTCGAGGGCCTTGTGGCCATCGCGCTGCTGCTCGGCGGCGGGCTCGCCTCGCTGCAAGCGGCGGCGATCGCCACCGGCTTCCCCTTCGCCCTCGTGCTGCTGGCCATGTGCGTGTGCCTGCAGATGGGGCTGAACAACGAGCTGGCCGCCTACAAGGCCCGCCAGGCGGCCGCCTCCTGAGGCGGTAGCCTGCCCCGGCTGAGGGACAACCAGAAACGGCGCCGGCATGGATCTCATGCCGGCGCCGTTTTTCGTTAAAAAGATGCGCGGAGGGTACCTGCGTCAGCCCCGGCGCCGGGCGCGTCTGCGGCCACCGCCCTCGCCGTCCGGAGCCGGCGCCGCCGGCGGAGAGACGAGCGGCCCGAGGCGCGCGACGATCTCCTCCACCGTGGGGCGCGCGCCCGTCTCATGCGCATCAAGGGCCTGGCGCATGGCCGCCAGGTGACCGAAGGAGGTGCCGCAACAGCCACCGATGATCCTGACGCCTGCGTCCATCGCCAGCCGGGCATAGTCGCCCATCAGCTCCGGAGTGCCCGTGTAGACGACCTCATCGCCGCGAATGACCGGGATGCCGCAATTGGCCTTGGCCACCACCACCGCCTCCGGATAGGCCGCCGTGATCTCCAGCACCGCCGCCAGCAGATCGGAGGCCCCAACGCCGCAGTTGGAGCCATAGGCAACGGGGGTGCAGGCGAACCCAGCCGTCAACGCGCCGAGACCGGTCGGGCCGAGCCCCATCATGGTCTTGCCCGCCGTGTCGAAACTGGCGGTAACCACGAAGGGCATACCCACCGCCGCCGCCGCTTCCGCCCCGGCGCGCATTTCCTCCGCCGCCGACATGGTCTCGACCCACAGCACATCGACGCCGCCGGCCTTCAGCCCCTCGGCCTGTTCGCGGAAGGTATCCACCGCCTCCTCATGGGTGAGCGCACCAAGGGGCGCGAACAGTTCACCGGTCGGGCCGATGGAGCCACCGACCAGCACCTCCCTCCCCGAACCTTCCGCCACCTCGCGGGCCAGCCGCCCGGCCGCTGCGTTCAGGTCATGGACCCGGCCTTCCAGCTTGTGCAGCTTCAGCCGGTGCCGGTTGGCGCCGAAGCTGTTGGTCAGGATGATATCGGCTCCAGCCTCGACGAAACCGCGATGCAGGGCGCGGATCTTGTCCGGCTCGGTCAGGTTCCATTCCTCCGGCGGATCGCCGGAGGTCAGCCCCATGTCGAACAGGTTGGTCCCCGTCGCCCCGTCGGCCAGCAGCGTGCGCTTGCGCGCCAGAAGATCTTCAAGCTTGTTCATGTTCCTGCCTTGTCGTCGCGCGGCGCTGCACGCGGAACCAGTCGCAGACTGCCCCGAAGCCCCTGCGCGGGGGGGCTGTTCCTCAGCTCCTCGGCTTCAGGTTCTCCGGGTCGTAGAGCGGAGCGTAGCCGACACCCGCCACTTCCACGGGGAAGGTTTCGGAGAAATACTCCACCGCGAGCTTCCGCCCGACCTCGGCAACCCCGTGCGGCAGATAGGCGAGCGCGATGTTTTTGCCCAGCGTCGGGCCATAGGCAATCGACGTGGTGTAGGAGCGTCGGCCCAGCGCATCGATCAGCACCTCACCGGTCTGGGGATCGACAACCGGAAGCGTTCCGACCGGATAGCGGGCAACGCCGCTGGCATCGACAGTGTCAGTCATCACCAGCGTGCAGAGCATGGCCGGCTGATGGTCGCGGGCGCGATACTCCAGATGCTTTTCCTTGCCGCGGAAGTCGGCCTGCTTGACCTTCGGCCGGGCAAGATCGGCCTCATAGAGATTGTACTGGGTCAGAAGGTCCGCGTTCTGCAGGCGCAGGGATTTTTCCAGCCGCCGCGAATTGGCATAGGTCTCGATGCCGACCGCCGTGATGCCGAGATCACGCAAGGCGTCCCACACCGCCAGGCCATCCGCATAGGCCATGTGCAGCTCCCACCCCTGCTCGCCGACATAGGACAGCCGCAGGGCGGTCACCGGCTTGCCGGCGATCTCGATCTGGCGGATCGCGGCGAAGGGGAAGGTGTCCGGATCGAGCGCGGCCGGATCGGTCACCGCCTTCTTCAGGTACTCCCGGGCATTCGGCCCCCAGATACCGATGGTGGTGTAGTCCTCGCTGACATCGGTGACGGTGACGTCGAAGCCCTTGTCCTCGGCCACGCGCTTCACATAGTGGAAGTCGCGCGGGCCGGCATCGGCCCCATCGACAATGCGGCAACGATCGGCCATGCGGAACACCGTCAGATCCGCACGGACCATGCCTTCATCGTCGAGGAAGTGGGTGTAGATGCCCTTGCCGATGTTGCCATCGCCGCCGATCTTCGCCGCGCACAGCCACTCCAGCAATTCCACGTGGTCCGGGCCGGCAACCTCGAACATGTAGAAATGGGAGAGATTGATGATCCCGCAATCCTCGCTGAGCGCCAGATGCTCGGCATTGGAGACCCGCCAGAAGTGGCGGCTGTCCCACTCGTTCTCGCGCTGCGGCACCCGGTCGCCGTATTTTTCAAGAAGATGCTCGTTGGCGGCGTAGCCATGGGCGCGCTCCCAGCCGCCCAGCTCCATGAAATGACCGCCGAGTTCCACCTCGCGCTCATAAAAGGGCGAGCGCTTGACGCCCCGCCCGCTGGCATAGGGCTCGCGCGGGTGGATGGCCGGGAAGTAGATCTTCTGCGCCGCCTCGTAGCAGCGACCGGCGATGAACGCCTCCTCCGTCTGATGCGCATAGAAACGGGAATAGTCGATGGCCGCATGGTCGATTTCGGTACGGCCATCGGTGATCCAGTCGGCGATCAGCTTGCCGAAGCCCGGTGCGTCCTTGACCCAGATCGCCACGCAGTACCACAACCCGCGTACCTTCTGGCTCTCGCCGCAAGAGGGGCCGCCAGCGGCGGACACCTGCAACAGGCCGTTGAAGGAATGGCTCTCGTTATACCCCAGTTCGGCGAGGATCGGCGTCAGCTCCATGGCCCGCTCAAGCGGCTCCATCACCTGCTCAAGGTCGAGATCGCGCTGGGACGGCGACAGCCGCGCCTGATCCTTTTCCAGAAGGTCGCGCGGGTGGCACATGCGCGGGGCGTCGGTCTCATAGTAGCCCCATTCGATCTGGCCGCCCTCTGTCGTTTTCGGGTCGCCGGTGTCGCGCATGTAGGCCGAGTTGCCCTGATCGCGCAGCAACGGATAGCCGATGTCCTTGCCCGTGCCGGCGAATTCGTTGAACGGGCCAAAGAAGGTCAGCGGATGATCGACGGGCATCACCGGCAGATCCTCGCCCACCATGTTGGCGATGAGGCGCCCCCACAGGCCGGCACAGACGATCACATGATCGGCAAGAATGGTGCCGCGATGGGTGACAACGCCCCGGATGCGCCCGTCCTCGACGATCAGCGACCTGGCCGGGGTGTTGGCGAAAGCCTTGAGCTTGCCGGTCTTCTCGCCCTCGTCGACGAGCTTGCCCGCCACCGTCTGCGAGCGCGGCACCACGAGCCCGGCATCGGGATCGAACAGCCCCCCTTGCACCTGATCCTCCTCGATCAGCGGGAACTTTTCCTTGATCTCGGCAGGGCTCACCAGATGGGCACGGGTGCCGAAGGCGCGCCCCGAGGAGACCTTGCGCTTGATCTCCTCCATCCAGGTGTCATCGCCGGTACGGGCGACCTCAAGACCGCCGACCCGCTGGTAGTGCCCCATCCTGTCGAAGAAATCGACCGAGTACAGCGACGTCCAGGTCGAGAGGAAGTCGTGACTGGTCATGTAGCAGAAGTCGGAGGCATGGGCGGTCGAGCCGATGTCGGTCGGAATGCCGGACTTGTCGATGCCGACAATGTCGGTCCAGCCGCGCTCGATGAGGTGATGCGCGACCGATGCACCGACGATACCGCCCAGACCGACAATGACGATCTGTGCCTTGTCAGGAAATGCCGACATGTTTCCTCCCCTCTTACCCTGGCCACTTCGGCCCGCCGCATCGATTGACGGGCGCGTGCCGGGACACCTCTCTCGTGCAAGGCAGTATCGCGGGAAAAGCCGGGGCCAAGTAGCGCAATTGCGTCATCCGGGTATCGCCGCGCCGACAAGGCGAGCCAAAACCCTTGCCCGCCCGGCCCTCCGCCATGACGTTTTTAGAGAAGCGGGAGACGCATTCGCGCCGCTGGACCGCCTGCAACCGGCGCACAGTTATCCAGAGATATTCGCCTTCGCAGGGGATCGAGCGGCATGAGCGAGCAAGCAACACGCGCGGGACGGCGCGGACGGGCGGCGCGGACGGAAAAGCGGCGGGAGAGCCAGACGGCCACCGGCACGCCGTATATTTCCCGGGGCATCCCGATTACCGACTTCCTCAGCGACGAGGGCGCGGAGATCATCGAAGCCAATGCCGACCGTATTCTGGAAGAGGTCGGCATCGAGTTCCACGACGACCCGGAAACGCTGGAGATCTGGCGTCAGGCCGGCGCCGACGTGACCGGCACCCGGGTGCGCTTTCCCAAGGGCCTGCCGCGCTCGCTGCTCGCCACCGCGCCCGCACGCTTCACCCAGCATGCGCGCAACCCGGCCCGCAACGTGGAGATCGGCGGCAACAACCTGGTGTTCGCCCCGGTCTACGGCCCGCCCTTCGTTACCGATCTGGATGAGGGCCGGCGCTATGGCACGATCGAGGATTTCCGCAATTTCGTGAAGCTGGCCTATGCCTCGCCCCATCTGCACCATTCGGGCGGCACGGTCTGCGAGCCGGTCGACCTACCGGTCAACAAGCGCCATTTCGACATGGTGTATTCCCACCTGAAATACTCCGACAAGCCGTTCATGGGCTCGGTGACCGCTCCGGAACGGGCGGAGGATTCCGTGGAGATGGCCCGGCTGGTGTTCGGCCGCGAGTTCGTCGACGCCAATTGCGTGATGATCCAGTTGATCAACGCCAATTCGCCGCTGGTGTTCGACGCGACCATGCTCGGCGCGCTCAAGGTCTATGCCCGGGCCAATCAGGCCTGCATCGTCTCCCCCTTCATTCTCGCCGGCGCCATGAGCCCGGTGACCGTCGCCGGAACCCTCGCCCAGGTGCTGGCCGAGGCGCTGGTCGGCTGCGCCCTCACCCAGCTTGTGCGTCCCGGCGCGCCGGTGGTGTTCGGCGCCTTCGTCTCCTCCATCTCGATGCAATCGGGAGCGCCGACCTTCGGCTCTCCGGAAGGCAGCCTCTTGCTCAACGGCGCGGCCAAGCTCGCCCGCCGCGCCGGCCTGCCGTTCCGCTCCGGCGGTTCGTTCACCTCGTCCAAGACCCCGGACGGGCAATCGGCCCAGGAATCCGCGCAAACCATTCTGGCGACAGTGCTTTCGGGCGTGAACTTCTGCCTGCACGCGGCCGGTTGGCTGGAAGGCGGCCTGTGCTCCTCCTACGAGAAATTCGTGATGGATGCGGACCAGCTCGGCATGATGCATGTGCTGGCCAAGGGCATCGACCTTTCCGAAGAAGCCCAGGCGATGGATGCGCTGCATGAAGTCGGCCCGGGCGGGCATTTCCTCGGCGCCGCGCATACCCAGCGCAATTTCGAAAGCGCCTTCTATCGCTCGGCGATCGCCGACAACAACTCCTACGAACAATGGAGCGCCGATGGCGGGCTGGACGCCGCCCAGCGCGCCAACCAGAAGTGGAAACAGATGCTGGCGGCCTATACGCCGCCGGAGCTCGACCCGGCCATCGACGAGGCGCTGATCGCCTTCATGACCAGGCGAAAATCCGAGTTTCCCGACAGCAACGTCTGACCTTCTGTCCACAGGACCATCCACAGGAAGACCGACGGACCGGATGGGGCAGACAGGGGCCGGTCGCAAGACCGGACATCCGGTGCGAACGCGCGCGAGGCGACGTAGCGTCAAGCTGCCCCGCGCGGGTGCGACAAGCAGGCGGCGAACGGTGAGGCCAAACACAGCCTCGCCGACCTATATCCATGTTTTCATTTCTGTTTTTTAATATTTTTTTATAGCCACCCTTTCAATCCCTGTCATTTTTTGCTTAACTTACGCCCCTGACAGGATCTTGAAGCGAACCGAAAAGAGTTCGACCAACGGGAAGAGCGTAGACTTGTCCTGATATTTCTCACGGCAGAGCGTCCCCTTCCCGTTTATGCTTAGGGGCAACAATGACAGAATCCAGGGGCGCCTCCGTCCGCTACGAGAACGTTCAAAAAAGCTATGACGGCGAGACGCTCGTCGTAAAAAATCTGAACCTGGATATCCCCCCCGGAGAGTTCCTGACGATGCTGGGGCCTTCGGGGTCCGGCAAGACCACATGCCTGATGATGCTGGCCGGTTTCGAGCCCGCCACCCATGGCGAAATCTTCCTCAACGACAAGCCGATCAACAATGTGCCGCCGCACAAGCGCGGCATCGGCATGGTATTCCAGAACTACGCCCTGTTCCCGCATATGAGCGTGGCGGAAAATCTCGCCTTCCCGTTGCAGGTGCGCGGCATGGGCAAGGCGGAGCAGGAAGAAAAAGTCACCCGGGCGCTGGAAATGGTGGAGCTGGGCAGCTTCGGCTCGCGGCGCCCGGCCCAGCTTTCCGGCGGTCAGCAGCAGCGCGTGGCGGTTGCGCGCGCCCTCGTCTTCGAACCGGAACTGGTGCTGATGGACGAGCCACTTGGCGCGCTGGACAAGCAACTGCGCGAGCAGATGCAATACGAGATCAAGCACATCCACGAAAACATCGGCGTCTCGATCGTCTACGTCACCCATGACCAGACCGAGGCGCTGACCATGTCGGACCGGGTGGCGGTGTTCAACGATGGCATCATCCAGCAGCTGTCCGAGCCGGACCAGCTCTACGAGAACCCGCAGAACTCGTTCGTGGCGCAGTTCATCGGCGAGAACAACAAGCTGAGCGGAACGGTGGTCGCCGTCGATGGCGACACCTGCGACGTCAAGCTGGACGACGGCACCATGCTGAAGGCCGAGGCGGTCAACATCGGCGCGGTCGGCTCACGCACCACCATCTCTCTGCGCCCCGAGCGGGTGGAATTCGACACCCATGAGAGCATGGACAACCTGATCCCCGGCGAAATCCGGGAGATGATCTATCTCGGCGACCATATTCGCGTGCGCATGAAGGTGGCGGGCAATGACGAGTTCATCGTCAAGGTGCGCAACCGCGGCGAAAAGCGGGACCTCAGAGCCGGCCAGACCGTGGAGATCGGCTGGGCCGCCGGCGACTGCAAGGCGCTGGATCCCGTCGCCTGAGATGCCGTTCGGTACGCGCTTCGGCGCGGCCGTTTCCGTACCCGGGCAGCAACGTTCCGGGCGAAGACCAGAAAAAACGAGGGAAGCTGTTTCATGAAACTCAAGACCATTCTCATGGCCGGAGCCGCCAGCGCGATGATGACGTCGGCGGCACTGGCAACCGATCTCACCATCGTCTCGTGGGGCGGCGCCTATTCCAACTCGCAGAACGAGGCCTATCACAAGCCCTACATGGCGCAGAATCCGGACGTGACGATCATCAACGATGAATCCTCCGCCGAGGCGGTCGCCAAGCTGCGCGCCATGAACGAGGCAGGCAACATCACCTGGGATCTGGTCGATGTGCTCGCCTCCGATGCAATCCGCCTGTGCGACGAGGGGCTGGCCGAGGAAATCGACTTCGACGAGGAGCTGGCGCCGGCACCGGACGGCACTCCGGCTTCGGAGGATTTCGGCGATCTGATCGTCGCCGACTGCTTCATTCCGCAGATCGTCTATTCCACCACCTTCGGCTACCGTACGGACATCGAGGCCTGGAAGGGCAAGGAGCCGGACGATATCTGCGACGTGTTCGATCTGGAGACCTTCCCGGGCAAGCGGGCACTGGAGAAGCGGCCGATCAACAACATGGAGTGGGCGCTTCTGTGCGACGGCGTCGCCAAGGACGACGTCTACGACGTGCTGGAGACCGACGAGGGCGTCGCCCGGGCACTCGCCAAGCTCGACACCATCAAGGACCAGACGGTCTGGTGGTCGGCCGGCGCCGAAACCCCGCAGCTGCTCGCCGATGGCGAAGTGGCGATCGGCTCGACCTACAACGGCCGTCTGTTCTCGCTGATCGAGGAACAGAAGCAGCCGGTGAAGATCCTGTGGGACGCGCAGGTGTTCGACCTCGACGGCTGGATCGTCCCCGCCGGCCTGTCGGATGAGCGCAAGGCAGCGGTGATGAAGTACCTGCGCTTTGCCACCGACACCCAGCGGCTCGCCGATCAGGCGAAGTACATCTCCTATGGCCCAGCCCGCAAGTCGTCCGCCCCGCTCGTGGGCAAGCACGCCACGCTCGGCATCGACATGGCGCCGCACATGCCGACCGATCCGGCCAACGCCAAGAACACCTTCCTCTACAATTACGAATGGTGGGCGGATTATCGCGACGACCTGGACGCCAAGTTCCAGGCGTGGCTGTCGAAGTAAGCCCGGTCCGGCGGCTGTTTTCCGCCGCCGCATCTTTTGACACCTTCGACAACCGGCGGACGGGCCCCGCCCGCCGGTCCCCGCAACGGCGCGACAGAAGACGCCGGGCACAAAGAACCATTTCCGGAGCGGTCGGCACAGATGAACATGCACCCCCAATCCGATCCGCAGGTCCTGACCACGCGGGACGGCACCCCGCTGAAGGTCAGCCTGGCGAAGGCGCTGCGGCGCGAAAAACTGCGGTCGCTGGCGCTGATCGCCCCGCTGCTGATCTTCATTCTGGTGACCTTCGCCGCGCCGATCGCCGACATGCTGCTCCGCTCGGTGGAAAACGGGATCGTCGAGAACACCCTGCCAAAGACGGTCAACGCCCTGTCGGGCTGGGATGTCACCTCATCGCAGCTTCCCGGCGAGCCGGTGTACAAGGCGCTCTACGAAGACCTCAAGGTGGCGACGGCGGAGAAGACCCACACCCGGCTCGGCTCCCGGCTGAACTACGAGGCGTCGGGCATGTCGAGCCTGTTTCGCAAGACGGGACGGCGGATCAAGCGGATGGATGAGGCCGGCCCCTTCGCCGAGCAGTTCATCGACATCGACAAGGACTGGGGCGATCTTGCCACCTGGCGCCTGCTGAAGCGCTACTCGCCGAAATACACCCCCGGCTATTTCCTCAATGCGGCCGATGCGCAGCTCACCGCGGACGGCATCGCCATGAAGCCGGAGAACGAGCGGATCTATCTGCTCCTGTTCGCCCGCACCCTGTTCCTGTCGCTGACCATCACCCTGTGCTGCCTGCTGCTGGGCTATCCGATCGCCTTCCTGCTGGCCAGCCTGCCGCTGCGCTCGGCCAACCTGTTGATGATCCTGGTGCTGCTGCCGTTCTGGACCTCGCTGCTGGTGCGCACCTCGGCGTGGAAGGTGCTGCTGCAACAGGAGGGCGTGATCAACGATTTCCTGGTCTGGATCGGGGTGATTGGCGATGCCAGCCGGCTGGTGATGATCAACAACAAGACCGGCACCATCATCGCCATGACGCATATCCTGCTGCCCTTCATGATCCTGCCGCTGTTCTCGGTGATGAAGACCATCTCGCCGAGCTACGTGCGCGCCGCCAAGAGCCTGGGCGCCACCGACTGGACCGCCTTCTGGCGGGTCTATTTCCCGCAGACGGTGCCGGGCATCGGCGCCGGCGCGATCCTCGTGTTCATTCTGGCGATCGGCTACTACATCACGCCGGAGCTGGTCGGCGGCACCGACGGCATCTTCATCTCCAACCGGATCGCCTATCACATCTCCAGTTCGCTCAACTGGGGTCTTGCGGCCGCGCTCGGGGTGATCCTGCTCGGGGCGGTGCTGCTGTTGTTCTACGTCTACGACAAGATCGTCGGCATCGACAATGTGAAGCTGGGCTGAGGAGATCGACATGTCCGCACTTCCCGCCTATGCCTCCACCGGTCAGCGCGCCTGGCATTACTCCTTCCGCATCATCTGCGGGCTGATCTTCTTTTTCCTGATCTTCCCGATCCTGGTGATCCTGCCGCTGTCGTTCAATGCGCAGAACTTCTTCACCTTTACCCCGGAGATGCTGACCCTCGACCCGGCCGGCTATTCGCTGAAGCACTACGAGGACTTCTTCACCAATCCGGACTGGCAGCAGGCGCTGACAAACTCCTTCGCCATCGCCCCGGTGGCGACCTTGCTGGCCACCAGCTTCGGCACACTCGCGGCCATCGGCCTGTCGCAAAGCCACGTGCCCTACCGGTCCGCGATCATGGCGATCCTGATCTCGCCGATGATCGTGCCGCTGATCATCTCCGCGGCGGGCATGTATTTCTTCTATTCGCGCATCGGCCTGCAGGGCACCTATCTCGGCGTGGTGCTGGCCCATGCGGCACTGGGAACGCCGTTCGTCATCATCACGGTGACCGCAACCCTTGTCGGCTTCGACCGCAGCCTGGTGCGCGCCGCCGCCAGCCTCGGCGCCAATCCGGTAACCACCTTCTTCAAGGTGCAGATGCCGCTGATCGTCCCCGGGGTGGTCTCCGGCGCGCTGTTCGCCTTCATCACCTCGTTCGATGAGGTGGTGGTGGTGCTGTTCCTCGGCTCGGCCGGCCAGAAGACCCTGCCCTGGCAGATGTTCACCGGCCTTCGCGAACAGATCTCGCCGACCATCCTCGCGGTCGCCTCGCTGATGGTGGCGATCTCGATCATCCTGCTGACGGTGCTGGAGTTGCTGCGCCGGCGGTCGGAGCGGCTGCGCGGTCTGACGCCCTCCTGAAGCGTGCCTGACTTCATCGCAACGAAGGGCGCCGGCGCATCGCTTGCGGCTGCGCCGGCTCCTTCCCGGTCGTTCGGTTTGGATCAGCCTTGCGCGAGGATCGGCGCCGGCTCGCCCACCGTGTAGCCGAACTCCTCGGCCGCATCGGTCAGCCACTCGGTAAAGGTGGCGGTGAGGCTGCTGGGAACCAGAAGGTCGAAATCCTCGACCGAGCGGCGCAAGATCACCACCGGCACCTGATGAATGACGCTTTGTGCCAGCGATCCCGGGTCGAAGGCCTTGGGGTCGAAATCGATGGTCACGGCCTTGTTGAGAAGCGCCGGCGCATCGGCGCCGCTGATGCGCAGCAGGTGGCGGGCTGGGGCCAGATCGACCACCGCCGCCTCCTCTTCGGGAAAAGCCTCGGCGAGGCGTCGCGCATCCTCCACCTCGGCGGACAGCCACAGGAAGCGTCCGAAGGCGAGCCAGCCAAGCAGCGCCGGCGCGTGGGCGGAAAACCGGCCGGGCCGACCGGGAACCGCGCCCTCGCACAACTCCCCGAGCCGTTTGGCAACCGTCTCCAGCCGGTTCGGCCAGGAGCCGATCTCCAGCGCCGCGCCGAAGGACACATCGCGGATCAGAATTGTCGCGTCTTCGCGTCCGCCAGAGGTTCCCGGCACAAGCTGTCCGGAGGCGGACAAGGCATCAGACATGCAGATCGGCTCCTTCAGGGTCTGAGAAACGGGGTGCGACGCCCCTGAAAGATTCCCGCCCAGCGGGAACGCGCTGTCATGACCGGCTTGCCACGCATCCTGCGTGGCACCACGGCAGGATGCCAGGGGCCGGACACCAGCGAACGGGCCGTCGCGGTGAGGCCCGACAGTCTCCCGTCCGCCGCCGAAGGTCAAGGGGCCGACAGGGGCGCGAAGACCTGCCGCGCCCGTCAGTTTCCTTACCGGAAAAGCCTGTTTTCGGGAAAGCGGGACAGACGCTGGCCGCGTCCACGGGCCGGCACCTCGAACAGCGGCGCATCCTCCGGCAGAAGGGCGAGATCCGACATGCCATCGCCGATGACCTCAGGGCCCGCGCCACTCTCCGGGCCGGCATCCACCCCAAGGGCGAGGGCCGCCACCCGCCCGGCCTGCGCGCCGGACGCCAGTGCGGCGGCAAGATCGATGGCCCCCGCAGCGCCGCCGCAAGAGGTCACCCCATCCGCCATGCAGGCCCGCGCCAGCTCTCCTGCCGCGACATCATGCCCCTGCGCTGTATCCGCCAGAGCGGCGAACTGCGGGTCGGCGCTCCAGCCGCCGGAGACCAGCAGGACGTCGCAGGACATCTGCATGATGTTGACGCCGAGCACACCGGAGCGCGGGTCATAGCCGCAAATATCAATGCCCTTCAGCCGCCGCCAGCCCCGGGTCGCGCCAACCACCGCCCCCGCCTCAAGACGGATGCCCCGCCGCATCAACTCCGCCGCCAAAGCCGGATCGGACGCCCGGCGCGGGTCGATTACCGCCTTCACCGCAACGCCGCGATCATGCAGGGCAAGTGCCGTGCGAAGGCCCCTGGTATTGTTGGCAAACACCGCCAGCTTGCCCGGCGCGACACCCTCGGAACGGAAGACCGCTGCGAGCCCCACGGAGGTTGGCATCACACCCGGCCGGTCATTGCCGGAAAAGACGATGGGCCGCTCGCGCGCGCCGGTGGCCACCACCACATGACGCGCCCGAAGCCGCCAGCGCCCGGCGCCGCGCGGGTGTTCGAGCGCTTCGCAAACGCCCCCAGGCCGAATGCGCACCCGCAGCCCGCACCGCACCGCCACATTCGCCCGCGCCTCCAGCGCCGCGCGCCTCTCGGCAAACCATGCCGCTGGGGCAAGGCCGTCGATCCTTGCCGCCGCGTCGAACGGGCAGTCGCAATCCGGCCCGGAGCTTTCATCGACAAGCAGCACCTGCAAGCCGGCGCGGGCGGCGCTGTCGGCGGCCATCAGCCCCGCAGGCCCGGCGCCGATCACCAGCACATCGGCACTGAGCGTTTCCACCGGATCAGCATCCGATGCATGCGCCCCGACCTCTGCCGCGCTCCGGCGGGCGCCGGCGGCCTTACCCCAGATCAAGGGTCGTCAGTCCGAACACGCGATGGCTCGGCCCTTCGGGCGCCGGCCCACGAAACATTCTTGTGGCCTCCAGCATTGGCGACAGGTCGCACTCCTCGGCAAGCCGCATCGCCTCGCCATTGTGTTCCGGCACCTTGAGAAACACCTCCTGCCCGCGCACCTGCGAGACGAGTGCACGCAGCAGCACCTCCGCGTCCACCGGAGTATCGGCGAACAGCGGCCCGATCTTGAACCCATCCCGGCACTGGCGAATGGCACCGAAACCGCTGACCCGCCCCGCATCGACAAGGGCGAAGGCGCGGCGGCTGCCGCCCGGCTCCAGCCAGCGCGACAGAAACGGCGCGCGCGGCGCGGGAAAACACATGCCGTCATAGTCGCTCAATGAGGGAAAGAGCCCGCGCCCGGCGATGGTCAGGCGCGGATCGCGCGGCGGCTCCACATACGGGAAACCAGCCATGGTCACGGTGCGATGGGCGGGCGTGAAGCCGGCCGCCGCATAGCGGGGGACCATGTCCGGCAGGGCATCAAGGCCGATGGTGCGCGCGCCATGGCTCGCCAGCGCGTGATCCCACAGGCGGCGGCCAAGACCGTGCCCGCGCCAGTCCGGCGCGGTGATGTAAAAACCGATGAAGGCGAAGGCCTCGCTGTAGCGCACAAGCGCCATGGACGCGGCCGGGGTTCCCCCCACCCGCGCCACGAAGAACCCTTGCGGATCGGCAGCGAAAAAGGGATCGGCATCGTCGACCCCGGGGTTCCAGCCTTCCGCCGCCGCCCAGTCCAGCATCCAGTCGAGATCGGCCCGGGTGGCGGTTGCAAGCTCCGCCTGCCGCGGATCGAAGGTCATGCGCCGCGCCTCACCTCACGCGACGTTGCGGCGATGACCGGCGATGAGATCGAGCACCGAGCGCGCCGCATCAAGCACGTTGGAGCCCGGACCGAAGATCGCCGCGACACCGGCCTCGCGCAGGAACTCGTAATCCTGACGCGGGATCACGCCGCCGACGACGACAATGATGTCCGAAGCGCCCCGCGCCTTCAGCGCCTCAATGAGCTGCGGGGCAAGGGTCTTGTGGCCGGCCGCCAGCGAGGACATGCCGATGACATGCACCTTGTTCTTCACGGCAAGCTCGGCGGCCTCTTCCGGGGTCTGGAACAGCGGACCGGCGACCACATCGAAGCCGATATCGCCAAAGGCGGAGGCGATGATCTTGGCGCCTCGGTCGTGACCGTCCTGCCCGAGCTTGGCAACCAGAAGACGCGGGGTCTCGCCCAGGGTGGCGGAAAACTCGCGCAGGCGATCGACCAGCGTTTCATACTCAGGCTCGCCCTCATAGGCCGGGCCATAGACTTTCTTCACCACCTTGGGCACGGCGGCATGGTCGCCGAAGGCATCACGCAGGGCATCGGAAATCTCGCCCAGCGTCGCCCGGGCACGCGCCGCCTCGACGGCCGCTTCCAGGATGTTGCCTTGGCCGGAGCGGGCCACTTCGCGCAGCGCCGCAAGGGTTTCCTCGGCCCGCTGCGGATCGCGCTGCCGCTTGGTCTTTGCGATCCGGGCAATCTGCGCCTCGCGCACCGCCTTGTTGTCGATGTCGAGGATCTCGATCTCGTCCTCGGTCTCAAGCCGGTACTTGTTGACGCCGACGATCACCTCGTCGCCGCGATCGACCGCCGCCTGCTTGCGGGTGGCCGCTTCCTCGATCAGCCGCTTCGGCAGCCCGTCGTTCACCGCCTTGGTCATGCCACCAAGCGCCTCGACCTCCTCGATCAGTTCCCAGGCCTTCTCGGCCAGCTCATTGGTCAGGCTCTCCACGTAGTAGGAACCGGCCAGCGGATCGACGACACGGGTCACCCCGGTCTCATGCTGGAGAATGAGCTGGGTGTTGCGGGCGATGCGGGCGGAAAACTCCGTCGGCAGGGCAATCGCCTCATCGAAGGAATTGGTGTGCAGGGACTGGGTGCCGCCGAGCGCCGCCGACATGGCCTCAAAGGCCGTGCGCACCACGTTGTTGTAGGGATCCTGCTCCTGCAGCGACACACCGGAGGTCTGGCAGTGGGTGCGCAGCATCTTCGACTGCGGCTTTTTCGGCTCGAACTCGTCCATGATGCGCGCCCACAACAGGCGGGCGGCGCGCAGCTTGGCCGCTTCCATGAAGAAATTCATGCCGATGGCGAAGAAGAACGACAGCCGCCCGGCGAAGGCGTCCACATCCAGCCCCTTGGCCAGCGCCGCGCGCACATATTCGCGCCCGTCGGCCAGAGTGAAGGCCAGCTCCTGCACCAGCGTCGCCCCGGCCTCCTGCATGTGATAGCCGGAAATGGAGATGGAGTTGAACTTCGGCATCTCCTTGGCCGTGTACTCGATGATATCGGCGATGATCCGCATCGAGGGTTCGGGCGGGTAGATGTAGGTGTTGCGGACCATGAACTCCTTGAGGATATCGTTCTGAATGGTCCCGGAGAGCTGGGCGCGCGACACGCCCTGCTCCTCGCCGGCCACGATGAAACTGGCGAGGATCGGGATCACCGCGCCGTTCATGGTCATGGAGACGGAGATCTTTTCCAGCGGAATGCCGTCGAACAGGATCTTCATGTCCTCGACACTGTCGATGGCGACGCCCGCCTTGCCGACATCGCCGAGAACCCGCGGATGATCGCTGTCATAGCCCCGGTGGGTGGCCAGGTCGAAGGCGACCGAGACACCCTGCTGCCCGGCGGCAAGCGCCTTGCGGTAGAACGCGTTGGAGGCCTCGGCGGTGGAGAAGCCCGCGTACTGGCGGATCGTCCAGGGACGGCCGGTGTACATGGTCGCACGCGGCCCGCGCAGGAACGGCTCGAAACCGGGAAGCGTGCCGAGATGATCAAC
Source organism: Stappia taiwanensis (assembly GCF_014635285.1). GTDB lineage: Bacteria > Pseudomonadota > Alphaproteobacteria > Rhizobiales > Stappiaceae > Stappia > Stappia taiwanensis. The sequence continues at coordinate 66,397 of NZ_BMCR01000004.1, forward strand.
CCCTTCCAGATCCGCCTCGGTGTAGAGTGGCTTGACCGGAATGCCTTCCGGCGTCTGCCACACCAGCTCGTCGAGGCTCGCGCCCTTGAGTTCACGCGCAGCCAGCGATGCCCAGTCGTCCACGGTCTTCTTCTCGCCCACGGCTTCGCTCCTATTCGAATTCCATGATCAGTTCATCGACGGCCAGGCTGTCGCCCGCCTTGGCGGCGATGGTCTTGACCACCCCCTTGCGCTCCGCCTTCAGAACGTTCTCCATCTTCATCGCCTCGACGGTGGCAAGCGTCTGGCCGGCCTCGACCGTCTGCCCCTCCTCCACGGCGATCGACACGATCAGACCCGGCATCGGGCACAGCAGCATCTTGGAGGTATCCGCCGGAACCTTCTCCGGCATCAACCGAGCCGCCTCGGCCTGGCGCGGGGTGAGGCAGGTCAGCATCACATCCGCACCGCGCATCCGCATCCGGTAGCCCTGGATGGTCCGCTCCAGCTTGACCGCCAGCGCCGTTCCCTCAACCTCGGCCTCGATCAGCGGCGCGCCCGGCTTCCAGCCGTTGAGCCGGACAAGATGGGCCTGCCCCTCAGCGTCGGCGACCCGGTAGTCGTCTCCCTCCCGGGTCACGCTGACCGGGAACTCCTGCCCGGCGGCGCCGATCACCCAGTTAGAGCCGACCACCCGCCGGTGGTTGGCCATTGCGCCGGAGATCTCCGTCGCCCGGATCTCGGACAGAAGGTTGCACGCCGCGGCGATGGCGACAAGCCGCTTGAGGTTGTCAGCGTCCAGTTCCACGCCGGCGAACCCGTCCGGGTATTCCTCGGCGATGAAGGCGGTGGTGATCGCCCCGGAGCGGAAGCGGGGATGCTCCATCACGGCGGAGAGGAACGGCAGGTTGTGGCCGATGCCCTCGACCTCGAACCGGTCAAGCGCCGCGCCCATGGCCGAGATCGCCGCCGCCCGGTCCACACCCCAGGTGCAGAGCTTGGCGATCATCGGATCGTAGAACATGGAAATCTCGCCGCCCTCAAAGACGCCGGTGTCATTGCGCACCACAGTGCCATCGGCGGCGGTGCCCTCCGCCGGCGGGCGGTAGCGCGTCAGCCGGCCGATCGACGGCAGGAAGCTGCGGTAGGGATCTTCGGCGTAAAGCCGGCTCTCGATGGCCCAGCCGTTCAGCCGGACATCCTCCTGGCGCATGCGCAGGGGCTCGCCGGCGGCGACACGGATCATCTCCTCCACCAGATCGACACCGGTGATCAGCTCGGTCACCGGATGCTCGACCTGCAGGCGGGTGTTCATTTCCAGGAAGTAGAAATTGCGATCGCCATCGACGATGAATTCCACCGTGCCGGCGGAGGCGTAGCCCACCGCCTGGGCCAGCGCCACCGCCTGTTCGCCCATGGCCTTGCGGGTGTCCGCGTCGAGGAACGGCGACGGAGCCTCCTCGATGACCTTCTGGTTGCGGCGCTGGATCGAGCATTCGCGCTCGCCGAGATAGATCGCGTTGCCATGGCTGTCGGCCAGCACCTGGATCTCGATGTGGCGCGGCTGGGTGACGAATTTCTCGATGAAGATGCGGTCATCGCCAAAGGAGCTGGCCGCCTCGTTCTTCGACGACTGGAAGCCCTCGCGGGTCTCCGTCTCGTTCCAGGCGATGCGCATGCCCTTGCCGCCACCGCCGGCGGAGGCCTTGATCATCACCGGATAGCCGATCTCGGCGGCGATCGTCACCGCCTCGTCCGCATCGGCGATCAGCCCCATGTAGCCGGGCACCGTGGAGACACCAGCCTCGGCGGCGATCTTCTTGGAGGTGATCTTGTCGCCCATCGCCTCGATTGCCTTGGGCGGCGGGCCGATGAAGGCAACGCCCTCCTTGGCCAGCGCCTCGGCAAAATCGGCGCGCTCGGACAGGAAGCCGTAGCCCGGATGCACCGCGTCGGCGCCGGAGGAGCGGATCGCGTCGAGGATCTTGTCGACAACGATGTAGGACTGGTTGGCCGGCGGCGGGCCGATATGCACCGCCTCGTCGGCCATCTTCACATGCAGCGCGTCCCGGTCGGCATCGGAATAGACGGCGACGGTGGCAATGCCCATCTTCTTCGCCGTCTTGATGACCCGGCAGGCGATTTCGCCACGGTTGGCGATCAGGATTTTCTTGATCATGTCTGCGTCCTGCCTAGAGCGGAATGTTGTCGTGTTTCTTCCAGGGGTTCGAGAGCTGCTTGTTGCGCAGCGTCGCGAACGCCCGGGCGACCCGGCGCCGGGTGGATTGCGGCATGATCACATCGTCGATGAAGCCCTTTTCCGCCGCCACGAACGGATTGGCGAACCGGTCCTCGTATTCCTTGGTGCGGGCGGCGATCTTGTCCGGATCGTCCAGCTCGGAGCGGTAGAGGATCTCCACCGCGCCCTTGGCGCCCATCACCGCGATTTCGGCGGTTGGCCAGGCATAGTTGATATCGCCGCGAATGTGCTTCGAAGCCATCACGTCATAGGCGCCGCCATAGGCCTTGCGGGTGATCACCGTGACCTTGGGCACCGTCGCCTCGCCATAGGCGAACAGCAGCTTGGCACCGTGCTTGATGACGCCGCCGTATTCCTGGGTCGTTCCGGGCAAGAAGCCCGGCACATCGACGAAGGTCAGGATCGGGATGTTGAAACAGTCGCAGAAGCGGACGAAGCGGGCCGCCTTGCGCGAGGAGTTGATGTCGAGCACGCCGGCCAGCACCATCGGCTGGTTGGCGACCACGCCAACGGTCTCGCCCTCAATGCGGATGAAGCCGGTAATGATGTTGCCGGCGAAGTCGGGCTGAAGCTCGAAGAAGTCGCCCTCGTCGGCGACCTTCACGATCAGCTCCTTCATGTCATAGGGCTTGTTCGGATTGTCGGGAATGAGCGTGTCGAGCGACGCCTCGACCCGGGCCGGATCATCGAAGAACGGGCGCACCGGCGGCTTTTCCCGGTTGTTCGACGGCAGGAAGTCGACAAAGCGGCGCAGCGCCATCAGCGCCTCCACGTCATTGTCGAAGGCCAGATCGGCGACCGAGGACTTGCTGGTGTGGGTCTTGGCGCCGCCAAGCTCCTCCGCCGTGACCACCTCGTTGGTCACCGTCTTCACCACGTCCGGGCCGGTGACGAACATGTAGGAGGTGTCGCGCACCATGAAGATAAAGTCGGTCATCGCCGGGGAATAGACCGCACCGCCCGCGCACGGCCCCATGATCATGGAGATCTGCGGCACCACGCCGGAGGCCATGATGTTGCGCTGGAACACATCCGCATAGCCGCCGAGCGAGGCGACGCCCTCCTGGATGCGGGCACCGCCACTGTCGTTGAGGCCGATCACCGGGGCGCCGTTCTTCATCGCCATGTCCATGATCTTACAGATCTTCTGGGCATGGGTCTCGGACAAGGAGCCGCCGAAGACGGTGAAATCCTGACTGAAGACGTAGACCATCCGGCCATTGACCGTGCCCCAGCCGGTGATGACGCCATCGCCGGGCATGGAGGTGTCCTGCATCCCGAAATCAACGCAGCGATGGGCCACGAACATGTCGAATTCCTCGAACGATCCCTCGTCGAGAAACACCTCGATGCGCTCGCGCGCGGTCAGCTTGCCCTTGGCGTGCTGGGCGTCGATGCGGCGCTCACCGCCGGCAAGCCGCGCGGCGGCGCGGCGTTTTTCCAGTTCCTGCAAGATTTCCTGCATGACCGATCCTTTTCAGAAATCAACGGGGCGCGGTGCGGTGAAGCGCGACGGCAATCGCCGCCGCGAGCAGCGCCTTGACGACACCGCCCAGAACGAAGGGGTAGAGCCCCCAGGCGAGAATGGGCTTGTCGAACCCGAGCAGGGCCCCGAGCCACAGAAGTCCGGGAACGAACACCGCCGCCTCGGCGATGATCGCCGCCGGCACCGCCCGCCACAGCGACCGGGTCCACCCCTTGGCCGCGAACCAGCCGGCCAGCATGGCGGAGGCGAGGAAGCCCAAAAGGAAGCCGCCGGTCGGCCCCATCATATAGGCAAGTCCGATCCCCTTTTCCGGCGTGCCGGAGAACACCGGAAAGCCCGCCGCCCCTTGCGCCAGATACAACAGCACCGCCATGCCGGAGCGGGCCGGACCGAGGGTGAAACCGAGCACCAGAAGCGCCATGGTCTGCAGGGTCATCGGCACGGGATAGAAGGGCACACTGACCTTCGCCGACAGGGTGAGCAGCAGCGAACCGCCAACCACCAGCGCGGCGGTCTCTGCGAGCCGCCTCGGATGCGCACCGATTCCGGTGTTTTCAGCCATTCAGGGGGTCTCCTCGTCCAATCGGACTTGGATTAGCGCGTTTCCCGGTCGAACGGGAGTGTTGAAAAAGCCGCAAAGCGAAAGTAATCTATTTGCAAATCACAATCTGCAAATTTGCAAACATCGCGGATACCGTCACGATGAAGAAACTATTTCTCGGCCGCCATATCCGCAGTTTGCGCGAGAAGGCAGCCATGACGCAACGGGATTTCGCCGAGCGTCTCGGCCTGTCGACCAGCTACGTCAATCAGTTGGAAAACAACCAGCGGCCGGTCTCCGCGCCGGTGCTGCTCAGCCTCAGCGAGCATTTCGACCTGGATCTGACCAGCCTGTCGGTCGATGACAACGACCGGCTGCTCGCCGCCTTGCGGGAGGTGTTCGCCGATCCGGTGCTGGCGGGCACGGCGCCCGGCTTGCAGGACTTCAAGATGCTCTGCCAGAGCACCCCGGATATCGCCCATGCGCTGGTGCGGCTGCATCAGGCCTATCGCCAGACCAGCGAGCAACTGGCCATGCTCGACGACACCCTGACCCGCGACGAGGCGCTTGCCCGCCCCACCCCATATGAAGAGGTGCGGGACTTCTTCCACTTCGAAAACAACTACATTCACGAGCTGGACCTGGCCGCCGAAGCGCTGGCGGGCAAGCTCGCCTCGAACGGACGGCTGTTCGCCCGCGATCTCGTCCAGCATCTGGAAACGGTGCATGGGGTCACGGTGGAGCGGCAGCGAATGGGCAATGAACAGGGTCGGATCCGCAGCTTCGACCCGGCCACCCGCCGCCTCAGCCTCAACGAGGCGCTGCCGGAGGCGACCATCGTCTTTCAGCTTGGCCATCAGATCGCCCTTCTGGAGGCCGGCGACATCATCGACACGGTGCTGGCCGACGCCCGGTTTCAGACCGACGACGCGGTGCATGTGGCCCGCATCGGCCTTGCCAACGCCTTCGCCGGCGCGTTGCTGCTGCCTTACGAGAGTTTTCTCAACGCGGCGCAGGAAACCCGCCACGACCTCGACCTGATCGCCGACCGGTTCGGCGCGAGCCTGGAACAGGTGGCGCACCGGCTTTCCACCCTGCAACGGCCGAAGATGAAGGGCATCCCGTTCTTCTTCGCCCGGGTCGACCGGGCCGGCAACATCACCAAGCGGCACAGCGCCACCAAGCTGCAATTCGCCCGCTTCGGCGCCGCCTGCCCCCTGTGGAACGTGCATCGCGCCTTCGAAAGCCACGGCACCATCATCCGCCAGTTGGCCGAGACCCCGGATGGCTCGCGCTATATCTCGCTGGCGGCACAGATCATCAAGAAATCCGGCGGCTACAGCGGGCCGGTGCTGCACTATGCCATCACCCTTGGCGCCGACATCGCCCATGCCCGCGACATCATCTATTGCGACGATCTCGACCTGACCCGCGCCGCCGCGTTCGAGCCCATCGGCATCTCCTGCCGGATCTGCGAGCGGCTGACCTGCCCGCAGCGCTCAATGCCGCCGCTCAACCGGGCCATTGCCATCGACCCGAACGACCGCCGGCTGATCCCCTACGAGATCCGCTGACCCGGCGCCGTCACGACCCCGCGTCCGCCCCGTGATCGCGACGGGGCTTGCCATCAGTGGCAATTTGTCATTTCGTCGGAAGAACCGACATTTTGACGAGGCCGCCATGACCGCCCCCCGTGATGCGCTCGACCGCAAACTGCTCGCCCTGTTGCAGATGAACGCGCGGGCGCCGACCTCCGATCTCGCCCGGCGGCTCGGCATTGCCCGCTCCACCGTGCATGAACGGATCGCCCGGCTGGAGCGTGAGGGCGTCATCACCGGCTACACCGCCCGGCTGGCACGGGCTCCGAACCGGGAGATGGCGCGGGCACTGGTGATGCTGGCTGTGGAGCAGCAACAGGCGCGCGAGACGGTCAAGCGTCTGGAGACATTTCCGGAAATCCGCACCTGCCTGACCGTCTCCGGTGAGTTCGACCTGTTTCTGGTGGTGGAGGCTGAACGTCTCGACCGGCTTGACGAGGTGCTGGACGACATCGCCGTGACCCCGGGTGTGCGCCGCTCCCGCTCCTCCATCGTTCTGGCAACGAAATTCGACCGGGCACCGGTGACCGAGCCCGCACCGCAAGACACCCCGGCACTCTGACGTTTCGCGCAGATCATCGGTACGACTCACCGCGATCCTGCCCGTCCGGACGGGCAGGCCAATAGATGTTCGCGACCATATGACCGTCATTTCGCTGGATTTTCCGTTATTTTGACAAACCGAAACACACTTCCGGCAGTTTGCCACCTCCTCGGCGAACACCGCCCCCCGTACCCTTGAGAAGAGCCCTTCAGAGGGAACGAACACGTGCGGGCACCAGCACCCGAGGAGGAGACTGAAGATGAACAAATGGCCGGTTCTGATTGTCGGCGCGGGAAAGATCGGGCGCACCATCGCCGCGCTTCTGACCGATTGCGGCGACTACACCGTCACCCTTGCCGACCGCGATGCGGGGGCGCTGGCCACCGCCGCCCGTGCCGGTATGGCAACGCTCGAGGTGGATGTCTCCGACGAGGACGCGCTGACCTCAGCGCTCGCCGGCAAGAAGGCGGTGCTCTCCGCCGCTCCGTTCTTTCTCACCTCGGTGATCGCCCGCGCCGCCAAGCGCGCCGGCACCCACTATTTCGACCTCACCGAGGATGTCGCCTCCACCAAGACCGTGCGCGCGCTGGCCGAGGGCGCGGAAATCGCCTTCGCGCCGCAATGCGGTCTGGCGCCCGGGTTCGTGTCCATCGCCGGGCATGATCTGGCGCAGAAATTCGACACGCTGGAGACGCTGACCATGCGGGTCGGCGCTCTGCCGCGCTATCCGACCAATGCGCTGAAGTACAATCTCACCTGGTCGACCGACGGCTTGATCAACGAATACTGCAACCCTTGCGAGGCCATCGTCGATGGCGCGCCGATGCTGCTGGCGCCGCTGGAAGGCTATGAGACCTTCTCGCTCGACGGGGTGCACTACGAGGCGTTCAACACCTCCGGCGGGCTCGGCTCGCTCACCGAGACCCTGGCCGGCAAGGTGCGCAGCCTGCGTTATCTGACGGTCCGCTATCCCGGTCATCGCGACATCATGCGCATGCTGCTGCAGGATCTCGGCCTGGAGGACCGGCGCGATCTGTTGCGCGACGTGCTGGAAACCGCCGTCCCGGTGACCAAGCAAGATGTGGTGCTGATCTTCATCACCGCCTCCGGCCTGCGCGGCGACCAGCGCGAACAGATCTCCGCCGTCTACCGGGTCACCTCGCGGGAGATGGCCGGCGAGACCTGGAGCGCGATCCAGACGACCACGGCGGCCGGGATCTGCGCCACGCTCGATCTGATGCGCGCCGGCCAGATCCCCGCGCGCGGTTTCGTTCGCCAGGAAACCATCCCGCTCGACCTCTTCCTCGCCAACCGTTTCGGGCGGGTCTATGCCAGCAACGGGGATGGCGGCAGCCAGCATACAGATGAGGAGAAACGCAAGGCCGCCTGACGGGAACGCACACCGGCCGGCAAGCCTTTGGCCTATAGTAGGAGGATCAGTCCGATTCCTCGTCACGGGCGCGGGCCTCCCGCGCCGGAAGGCCCGCGCCACCAATGCTCGAAACGCTCAATCTGGTGATTCTGATTGCCGCTGGCCTCGTTGCCGTGTCGGTGTTCACATCGCTGATCAGCTTTCGGGTCGGCGCGCCCTTGCTGCTCGTCTTCCTCCTCGTCGGCCTTGCCGCCGGCGAGGACGGCCCCGGCGGCATCGAGTTCGCCGATACCCGCACCGCCTATTTCATCGGCTCCATCGCGCTGGCGATCATTCTGTTCGACAGCGGATTTCGCACCCGCTTCGCCACCTTCCGCCTTGCCGCCTTTCCGGCGCTGACCCTCGCCACCATCGGCGTGGCCGTCACCGCCGGCCTGGTCGGCCTCGCCGCGCATTTCCTGTTCGGCTGGCCCTGGATCGAAGGCCTGCTGCTGGGCGCCATCGTCGGTTCGACCGACGCGGCGGCGGTGTTCTTTCTGCTGCGGGTCGGCGGCATTCATCTGCGCGAGAGGATCTCGGCGACACTGGAGGTGGAATCGGGCTCGAACGACCCGATGGCAATCTTCCTCACCGTCACGCTCGTCGGCATGATCGTCGCCGGCACCAGCGGCGAGGAAGCCGGGCTGGGCCTGCTCGCCGAGTTCGCCCAGCAGATGGGCATCGGCCTGATCGCGGGTCTTGCTGGTGGCTACGCCATTGTCCAACTGGTCAACCGGGTCAATCTGGAGCCGGCGCTTTATCCGATCGTCGTGCTGGCGCTGGCGCTGGCCCTGTCCGGCGCCACGTCGCTCGCCGGCGGCAGCGGCTTTCTCGCCGTCTACGTGGCCGGCATCCTGTGCGGCAATGTACGGATGCGGCAACAGCCGGCGCTGAAGAACTTCCAGGGCGGCATGACCTGGCTCGGCCAGATCGGCATGTTCGTCACCCTCGGCCTGTTGGCGACCCCGTCCCAATTCGGCGAGGTGGCCCTGCCCGGCTTCACCCTCGCCGCCGTCCTGATCTTCATCGCCCGGCCCATCGCCGTCTGGCTTTGCCTGTTGCCCTTCGGCTTCACCCGGGCGGAGATCGCCTTCGTCTCCTGGGTGGGCCTGCGCGGCGCGGTATCGATCCTGCTGGCGATCCTGCCGCTGATCGGCGGGCTCGCCAATGCCCAGACGATTTTCAACATCACCTTCCTGATCGTCCTGACCTCGCTGGTGCTGCAAGGCTGGACCATCCGCCCGCTGGCGCTCTGGCTGCGGCTGATCGTGCCGCCGCGCATGGGGCCGGTGGACCGGATCGAGTTGGAACTGCCGGGCGGGCAGGATCACGAACTGGTGGGCTACCGCGTGCACCCGGGCAGCGCGGTGGCGCGCGGCGGGCGCATCCCCCGTTGGGCGCGGCCGGTCCTGATCCTGCGCGACGGCCAGAGCCTGCGCCCGCAGAAGGCCGGGCGGCCGCAGCCGGGTGACCAGCTCTACATTCTCACCACCGCCCGGCAGGTCCCTGCGCTCGACGCCCTGTTCGCCGGCGCCACTCAGGACGGGCACGACCCGGCGCTGTTCGGCGACTTCCCGCTCGATCCCGACGCACTGCTCTCCGACGTCGGCGCGGTCTACGGCTTTCATGTGCGCAAGGAGGATGCGGCGCTGACTTTGCGCGACTACATGCGGCGGGAGCTGGGCGACGATATCGAGCCGACCGACCGGGTCGCTCACGGCGCCATCGACCTTGTGGTGCGGGCCATAGATCACGACCACGCCATCACTGAAATCGGCCTGTCCGTCGAACATGCGGAGCTAAGGGAGCCGGTGTTGCCGTTCTTCTTCTCCCGCGACGATGTGGCCCGCGCCAGCCGCCGGGCGATCTCCAGGGTGCGGATGCGCCGCGCGCGCGGCAAGGTCATCGCCCGCCGCCGGGCCTCCTTCGACACCCCCGCACCGGCACAGGACCCCGCCCCCAACACGCGAACGGAGACGGACAAGGACAAGGACTGAAACGACGGATCACTCCGCCGCTTTCGGTTTCTTCTTCCCCAGCTTGTCGAAGCGGGCGCTGAGCTCCTTGCACGGATCCTTGCGCCCGCCGCGCGGGGTGAACCACAGGTAATCGTAAGGCGCCGCCGCGCCATCCTCAGGCACCGCATAGGCCGCCGGGTCCACCTCGCCGGCGGTAACCTCGGTGAAGGCGATGGTCACCAGCCCGGCGGAGGGCGCCCGCCAGCGCAGATATTGCGGTACCGCCAGATCGGCGCGCACATGACCGGCGCCGGCGATCAGCACCGCGCCATCGGCCCCCTCACCAGCCGCCGCCAGCATGGCGTTGGCGAGCCCAGCGTCGCGCAGACGCTGCACATTGGCCATCGGCACGAGCGCTTCCTTGGGCATCATCTCGCAATGCCCCTCAAAGAGGGTCTGCAACAGCCGCGCGTCAGCGGCCTCCCCCAGCGGCTGGTCGAGGGCCATCTTCGCAAGCGCTTCCTCGCCAAGGCTGGCGAGCCCATCCCGGCCAACTTCCCGGCGCTGTTTCTTCGGCACGTCCCCGGCGATGATCGGCAGGTCGGCGCCCATCGCCGCCGCGATCACCGGTTGATAGATGCGGTAATCGGGCCAGCCCAACTCCGCCCAGCCGACCGCCGTGCCAAACCCGTCCGGCGTCGGTTCCTTTTCCGCCAGATACTCATCGACCCGCGCCTGGCGATCACTGGGCAGCATCTCCAGCACCGTCGCCGGCTTGCGCCCCGAGGCGGCGACGGCGGACAGGACAAAGGCCTGAAGCGCATGGTGATCCGGGTTGTCATGGATCTCGCCCAAGAGGACGAAGCTTGCCGCGACCGCCGCTTTGGAGACCTCCTTCGGCGTGACGAAGCTCTTGTCCGCCACCGACCAGATGCGCCCGACAAGTGGGTGCCCGGCCTCGCCAGTCAGAGTGAACGGCGGCGGCGCGGGCTCCTCGGCGCGCACGGCGCCGGCAACAAGACACGCACCGGCAACCAGCGCCGCGGCAAAGGATCTGATCACGAAAGCTACTCCGCTATGACATCCGACCATCGAAGGACCGGCGGCGCCCCTCCCCCCGCGCAAGCGGGCGCCGCCACAACCATCAGGCCGCGCTGAGGTTCTCCAGCGCCAGGGCGATGCCCTGACCGCCGCCGATGCACATGGTGACAAGACCGTAGCGCCCACCGGTGCGCTCCAACTCGTACATGGTCTTCACCGTGATGATACAGCCGGTGGCGCCGACCGGGTGGCCGAGCGCGATGGCCCCGCCATTGGGATTGACCCGGTCGGAGGGGAAGCCCAGCTCCCGCATCACCGCGCAGGCCTGCGCCGCGAACGCCTCGTTGGATTCGATCACGTCGAAATCCGCCGGGCTCATACCGGTCTTCTCCAGCAGCTTCTGCACCGCCGGGATCGGACCGATACCCATCACATCCGGCGCCACGCCCGCATGGGCATAGCCGATCAGCCGAGCCATTGGCCTCAGTCCACGCCGCTCGGCCGTCTCCCGGTCGGCCAGCACCACCGCCGCCGCGCCATCATTCAGGCCGGAAGAATTGCCGGCGGTTACCGAGCCATCCTTGCGGAACACCGGGCGCAGGGCGCTCAGCGTCGAGGGCGAGGTGTCGGCGCGCACATGCTCGTCGGTGTCGAACTTGATGGTGTTCCGACCCACCTTCACATCCAGCGGCAGGATCTGCTCGCTGAAGCGGCCGTCGCGAATGGCAATGCCGGCGCGGTGCTGGCTGTCGACCGCGAGCGCGTCCTGTGCTTCCCGGCTGATGTTGTAGCGCTCGGCCACGTTTTCCGCGGTGATGCCCATATGACCGCCACCGAACGGGTCGTTCAGCGCGCCAAGCATCATGTCATGCATCACCGCATCGCCCATCTTGACGCCGAAGCGGGCGCCAGGGCTGGAGAACGGTGCACGGCTCATGGATTCCGCGCCGCCGGCCAAGGTGATATCGGCATCGCCCAGCAGGATCGATTGGGCGCCGGAGACAATCGCCTGCGCGCCAGATCCGCACAGGCGGTTCAACGTCAGCGCCGGCGCCTCGACCGGAATGCCGGCATCGACGGCAGCCACCCGGGCCAGATACATATCGCGCGGCTCGGTGTTGATCACATGTCCGAACACCACATGCTCGATCTCTTCCGCCCCGACCCCGGAGCGGCGAATGGCCTCCGCCGTCACCTTGCCGGCCAACTCGCAGGGCGGCACGGACTTCAGGGACCCGCCAAAACTGCCAATCGCCGTGCGCACGCCCGACACCAGAACCACTTCACGCTGCGTCATTGATCCCTCACCTGTTTTATCCTTCCGAACGCCATCCTTGCGCGCACGATTGACCCGAACGTAACCTCCGCATCGGTGAAGCGCAAACCCGATGTTGCACCGCCAAACAAAACGCAAAGAGGGCGGGAGCATGCGCTCCCACCCTCTGATCTGGATCACCCGAACCGGGTAGGTCCGGTATCCTGTAGTGCGTTTGTGTGTGTCCTGATGCCAGAAGGCAGGGACACCCTTCGGCGTCATTCCAGGCAAGCCTTGGCGCGAGCCGGGATCGGAGAGCCAAAGAGCCAGCGTTGGCCAGCCGGGGAAGAGCCGCCAGGCCGTGCCTCGCCGATCCCGGCTCGCCGCTTCGCGGCGTCCGGGAGGACGCTGCGTGTGGGGCGCTTGATCCTCTTATTCCAAACAGCGTGGAACCCGCTTACCGTCGATGCGCGTTCGCCCCAACCGGCTGGTGGTCAGGGCGCGGGCTGGCGCCCGCTTACCCTCGATGCACGTTCGCCCCAACCGGCTGGCGGTCTCGACGCGGCCAGAGCCGCTTACCCTCGACCGCGTTCGCCCCTTCGATCATGCCACCGGCATGATCGATCCGGCACTTTCTTGAGCGTTCAACTCGTCCGTCCCGGAAAGAACCGGGACGGGTTGAGCTTGTGAGCCGGACCGGCTGGCGGTCTCGACGCGGCCAGAGCCGCTTACCCTCGACCGCGTTCGCCCCTTCGATCATGCCACCGGCATGATCGATCCGGCCCTGGCGGGCCGGACCGGGGCTCACTTCATCGTCGGAATGACGAATTCGGCGCCGTCCTTCAGACCGCTCGGCCAGCGCGAGGTGACCGTCTTGGTGCGCGTGTAGAACTTGAACGCATCCGGGCCGTGCTGGTTGAGGTCGCCGAAGCCGGACCGCTTCCAGCCACCGAAGGTGTGGTAGGCAAGCGGCACGGGGATCGGCACGTTGATGCCGACCATGCCGATGTTGATCCGGCTGGCGAAGTCGCGGGCGGTGTCGCCATCGCGGGTGAAGATCGCGGTGCCATTGCCGTATTCGTGGCTCATCGGCAGATCGAGCGCCTCGTCGTAGTCCTTGGCGCGCACCACCGACAGCACGGGGCCGAAGATCTCTTCCTTGTAGATCGACATGTCCTTGGTGACATTGTCGAACAGGCAGCCACCCATGAAGTAGCCGTTCTCATAGCCCTGCATGGTGAAGTCGCGGCCATCGACCGCAAGGGTCGCGCCGTCCTTCACGCCCTGCTCCACCAGGCCAAGCACGCGCTCACGCGCCTGGGCGGTGACCAGCGGACCGAAGTCGACGTCGTTGCCGGCGGTGTAGGGCCCGATCTTCAGGCTTTCCACCCGCGGGATCAGCCGCTCCATCAGCGCGTTGGCGGCAGCCTCGCCAACCGGCACGGCCACGGAAATCGCCATGCAGCGCTCGCCAGCCGCGCCATAGCCGGCGCCGATCAGCGCATCGGCCGCCTGATCCATGTCCGCATCCGGCATGATGATCATGTGGTTCTTGGCACCGCCGAAGCACTGCACCCGCTTGCCGTTGGCACAGCCGCGCGAATAGACGTATTCGGCAATCGCCGTGGAGCCGACGAACCCGACCGCCATGATGTCCGGATCGTCGAGCACACCGTCGACCGCTTCCTTGTCGCCGTTGACGACATTGAGGATGCCAGCGGGAAGGCCGGCCTCAAGCATCAGTTCGGCCAGCATCATCGGCACGGAGGGATCGCGCTCCGACGGCTTCAGGATGAAGGCGTTGCCGGCGGCGATCGCCGGGCAGAACTTCCACATCGGGATCATCGCCGGGAAGTTGAACGGCGTGATGCCGGCGACGACACCCAGCGGCTGGCGCATGGAATACATGTCGATGCCCGGGCCCGCGCCCTCGGTGAACTCGCCCTTCAGGAGATGCGGCGCGCCGATGCAGAACTCGGCAACCTCAAGACCACGGATCACATCGCCCTTGGCATCCGGAATGGTCTTGCCATGCTCGCGGCTCAGCGCCTCGGCCAGCTTGTCCATGTCGCGGTGCAGCAGATCGACGAACTTCATCAGAACGCGGGCGCGCTTCTGCGGGTTCTGCGCAGCCCAGGCCGGCTGTGCCGCCGCCGCGTTCTCCACCGCCGCGCGCAGCTCGTCCTTGCTCGCCAGCGCCACCTTGGCCTGAACCTCACCGGTCGCCGGATTGTAGACATCCGCGAACCGTCCCGACGTGCCGGCAACATGCTTGCCGCCGATGAAATGTCCAATCGTTTCCATGGGTCGCTCTCTCCCTGTCTCCATCCCGGTCGGATCGCCCGGATGGCTTGCAAATTCTCGTGCCCCCGCATGTCATGCGACATGCCCAGGCGACCCCTGTTTGATGCCTTCGTTTTTTGTCTTTCGCAATAGACGCATTGCCGCAACCGTTGTGCATAAATTATAGTCGCGACCCCGATACCCTTGAACCGACAGGCACTCTTTCATGAACTGGGATGACTTGCGCATCTTCCTCGCGGTGGCCCGCGCCGGCCAGCTTCTGGCCGCCGCCCGCGCGCTGGGGGTCAACCATGCCACGGTCGCCCGGCGGCTGTCGGCGCTGGAGGAGGATCTGGCGGTGAAGCTGGTGGACCGGCGCACCACCGGCTCCCTGCTCACCCCTGCAGGCGAGCGGTTTCGGGCAACGGCGGAGCGGATCGAGGCGGAGATGCTTGGCGCGCGCGCCGATATCGGCGGCGGCGACATCGCCATTTCCGGCACGGTGCGGATCGGCGCGCCGGACGGCTTCGGCGTCGCCTTTCTCGCCCCCCGGCTCGGCACGCTGGCCGCGCGGCATCCGGATCTGACGCTGCAACTGGTGCCGGTGCCCCGGGCCGTGTCGCTGTCGCGGCGCGAGGCGGATATCGCCATCACCGTCGAGCGGCCGGAACATGGCCGGCTGGTCGCCCGCAAGCTGGTCGACTATAGCCTCGGGCTCTATGCCTCGAAGGCCTATCTGGAGCGCGCGGGCATGCCCGAAACGGCGCAGGACCTGCGCACCCATGCGCTGGTCGGCTATGTGGAGGATCTGGTCTACGCCTCAGCCCTTGCCTATGCGGATGAGATCGACCGGGCATTCCGCCCCCGGTTCGAGATTGCCTCGGCGCTCGGCCAGACCGAGGCGGTGCGCGCCGGCGCCGGGATCGGCATCCTTCATGCTTTCATCGCCCGGCGCGATCCGAAACTTGTTCCGGTGCTGCCGGAGAAACGAATTTCCCGCAGCTACTGGCTGGTGCTGCATGAGAGCTTGCGCGAGATGCGCAGGGTGCGCGTGGTCGCCGACTTCATCGCCAGCGAGGTGGAACGGGAGCGGACAAGCTTCACCTGAGCCGCTGCCGCTTCCGCGTCCCCTACTCCGTCACCGTGCCAACATCGACCCAGCCGCCCTCGGCGAAGGAGCGCGCCGCAGCATGAACCGTGCGTTCGATGGCCAGCCCCTCGGCGAAGGTGATGGCGGTGGCCGTCTCCCCGGCGATCAGACGGATCAGCTCCCGGCACTCGATCACCTTCAGATCGTTGAAGCCAAGACCGTGACCGGGCGCGGGAATGAACTGGCCGTAGGGCGCATGGGCGGGACCGGCCAGGGTTCGGGTGTAGCCCTGCTCCGCCTCGGGACCGACGGCGCGGTAGACCTCGACCTCGTTCATGCGCTCCTGATCGTAGAGGATCGATCCCTTCGAGCCGAAGATCTGCAGGGCGATGCGGCCTTTCCGCCCCCAGGCGGAGCGGTTGACCAGAAGGCTTGCCTGCATGCCGTTTTCCAGCCGCAGCAGCAGGTTGGCCATGTCATGGGTCTCGACCACACGCGGGTTGCCCTTATCCTGCCGGGTCGCGTAGGGCTGGCCCATGTCGCAGAACACCCGGGCGACATTGCCAAACAGGCGCTGGATCAGCGACAGCGGATGCACGGCGAAATCATCGAGCGCGCCATAGCCGGAGGCCGCAGCGCTCTTCCAGTGGAACGGCGCATCCGGGTCGGCCATGAAGTCCTCGTCCATCTCCGCGCGCACCTGGAACGGTGTACCGATGGCCCCCTCTTTCAGCAGCCGGCCGATCTGGCGGAAAATAGGGTTCTGAATGTAGTTGTAGCCAAGCAGCGCCACCCGGCCCGAGGCCGCTGCGGCCGCGCTCATGCGCTCAGCATCGGCGAGCGCCGGCGCCATCGGCTTCTCGCACCACACATGCTTGCCGGCTTCAAGCGCGGCAATCGCCATTTCGGCGTGGAATTCATTCGGGGTGGTGACCGACACCACATCCACCGCCGGATCGGCCACCAGCGCCCGCCAGTCGGCAGTCGCCCGGGCAAAGCCGAAGGCCTCCGCCTTCTCCCGCGCCAGCTCCGGTGTCACCTCGCACAGGAGTTCCAGACGCGGGCGGGCGACATCGCCGAAAACGCCCTTGACCGCGTTCCAGGCCAGTGCATGACACTTGCCCATGTATCCGGTTCCGATCAGACCGACGCCGAGAGAAGTCATGCCAAGCCTTTCCGTCCGTGGTCGCCGCCATCAGGCAGCGACGAAAGATGTTCAAAAGCCGATTTTTGCCCGGGCCGCGCGCCGGGCCCCTTGCGCGAATGAAACGTGAATTCTATACATCGGTCAATATGGAATAAACATTCTTTTGCGAGGTCCAACCCGTGCTTTCCATCGCCGTAATCGGGGCCGGCCGCATCGGCCAGATCCATGCCAGCAACCTTGCCGCGCGCGCCAGCGAACGCGGCGATCTGAAGATCTTCGGCATCGCCGACGCGGTGGACGCGGCAGCGACGGCGCTGGCGGCTCGTGTCGGCGCGCCGGTGGTCACCGCCGAGGCGGCGCTGGCCTCGCCGGATTGCAACGCGGTGCTGATCGCCTCGCCCACCGACACCCATGCGGATCTGATCGAGCAGGCGGCCCGGGCCGGCAAGGCGATCTTCTGCGAAAAGCCGGTGGACCTGTCGGCGGAGCGCATCCGCGCGGTGATGGGTGTGGTCAAGGACAGCGGCGTGCCGCTGTTCATCGGCTTCAACCGGCGCTTCGACCCGAACTTCGCGAGCCTCAAGGCGCGGATCGACGACGGCCAGGTGGGCGATGTGGAATTGGTGACGATCCTGTCGCGCGATCCGACCCCGCCGCCGGTTTCCTACATCGAACGGTCCGGCGGGCTGTTCCGCGACATGATGATCCACGATTTCGACATGGCCCGCTTCCTGCTCGGCGAAGAGCCGGTCGAGGTGCATGCGGTCGGCTCCAGCCTGGTCGATCCGGCGATCGGCGCGGCCGGCGATGTGGACACCGCCGCCGTTCTGCTGCGCACCGCCAGCGGCAAGATCGCCCAGATCTCCAACTCGCGGCGGGCGACCTACGGCTATGACCAGCGGGTCGAGGTGCATGGCGCCAAGGGGTTGCTGCGGGCCGGCAACATCCACGAGACCAGCGTGGAACTGGCCACTGGCGGCGGCTTCACCGCCGATCCGGTACAGCCGTTCTTCCTGGAGCGCTACGCCGCCGCCTACCGGCTGGAACTGGACGCCTTCCTTGCCTGCGCGCGCGGCGAGAAGGCCCCGTCTCCCGATGGCGAGGACGGCCTCAAGGCCCAGCTTCTGGCCGATGCGGCAACCGCGGCAGCACAAAGCGGGCAGCCGGTCCGGCTCTAAACATCAGACGCAAATGCGGTCCCGCGCGCCTCAGGCGCGCGCTGGGCCTTTCTCCTCCGCCTCCGCGCGGCGGATTTCCGCAGCGGCCACGCAGAGCGCCATCGCCAGACACAAGGTGCCAGACAGCGAGCGGAAGGCGCCGAGATCGGCCTCGATCACCTCGATCACCACCTTTGCCGACTCCATCAGCGGCGAAAACGGCGAATCCGTCAGGGCCAGCACCGGCACGCCCCGCGCGGCGGCGGCATTGGCCACATCCACGGTCAGCGAAGTATAGGGCGTGAAGCTGACGGCGATCAGCAGGTCCTCCGGTCCGGCGGCCTCCGCCTGCTCCGGGCCGAGCCCGGCCACATTGTCGATCAGCACCGTGGGCGAGCCGAGCTTGGCCAGCGCATAGGCCATGTAGGAACAGACCGGAAAGGCGCGCCGCTGGCCGAGCAGGTAGATCGCCCGCGCCCCGGCGATCAGCCGCGCCGCCTCATCCATGCGCGCCGGCTCGATGGTGTCGCGCAGGCGGATCAGCGAGGTCACCGCCGTGTCGACGAAATCGCCGAACAGGGCATGCGCCCCCTGGCTGTCGGCACTGCGCCGGCGCAGCACCTCCAGCCGTTCGTCATAGTCCGGCCAGCGGTCGCGCAGGCGGGCGCGGAACACGTCCTGCAACTCCGAAAACCCCTGATAGCCGAGCGACTGGGCAAAGCGCACCAGCGTCGAGGGCTGCACGCCAGCCTGTTCGGCAATCGCCGCCACCGTGCCGAAGGTCACATCGTCCGGCCGGTCGACGGCAAAGGCCGCCACCTGCGCCAGCCGCTTGGGCATGTCCGGGCGCCGCTCGATCAGAAGCGCGCGCAGGGTATCGAAGTCTCTCGGTGTTCCGTCAGTCTCGCTCATTCCCGTTCCCGTTCCGGCCTGGCCGGCGCCCCATGCATCATCGCCGCGGGCACTTTCCGGCCATGGATTCCAGCTTGACACTCCCGCCCGAAAAATGGAATAAAAATTCCACATGATGATTTTTAGAATGCATCATTCCGACCTTTGGGTCGAATGCGTCGCCGCGCTTGCGCCATGGCTGTCATACACAGCTGGCCAAAGAAGAAGAACCCGCAAAACCGGGCCCGGGGCGGCGCAGGATGGGAAGGTGAAAAGTCATTGTCATCCCCTTTGAAGGGGACTTCGGGAGGAAACCGCATGAAACGTTTGTTCGCCCCCTTTCTGACCGCCGCTGCGGTCGTCGGCCTGACCGCAGCCGCGCCGCAGGCCCCGGCGATGGCCGCCGAGGACATCAACATCATCGTCGTCAGCCATGGTCAGGCATCCGACCCGTTCTGGTCGGTGGTCAAGAACGGCGTGGCCCAGGCCGCCAAGGACATGAGCGTGACGGTCGACTATCGGGCGCCGGAAACCTTCGACATGGTGGCCATGGCCCAGTTGATCGACGCGGCCGTCAATCAGGAGCCGGACGGGTTGATCGTCTCGATCCCCGATGGCGACGCGCTCGGCGACGCCATCCGCAAGGCGGTGTCCGCCGGCATCCCAGTGATCTCGATGAACTCCGGCAGCCAGGTTTCCGCCTCGCTCGGCGCGCTGCTGCACGTCGGCCAGGAAGAGTATGACGCGGGCAAGAAGGCCGGCGAGGCGCTCGCCTCCATGGGCGGCAAGAAGGGCCTTTGCGTCAACCACGAGGTCGGCAACCTTGCCCTCGACCAGCGCTGCCAGGGCTTTGCCGATGGCTTCGGCGGCTCCGTCACCGTGCTGCCGACCACCAACGATCCGGCGGAAATCCTGTCCAAGGTGAAGGCGTCCCTTGCCTCCGATGGCGACATCGACACGATCATGGCCCTCGGCGCCTCGCTCGCCGGCGAGCCGGTGGTGCAGGCGGTCAAGGACAGCGGCATGAACGGCAGCGTGAAGGTGGCGACCTTCGACATGTCGGCCAACTTCCTGCAGTCGATCGTCGACGGCGACGCGACCTTCGCCATCGACCAGCAGCAGTATCTGCAGGGCTACCTGCCGGTGGTGTTCCTGGCCAACAATGCCCGCTACGGCCTGATGCCGGGCGGCAACGTGCCCTCCGGCCCGAACCTTGTCACCAAGGACAAGGCCGCGCAGGTCATCGACCTGTCCGCCAAGGGCATCCGCTAAGACGCCCTCCGGGGGAAAGCTCGCGCTTTCCCCCGCTTCACATCGGCCGTCCGGCGCCCTGCCCGGACCGGCCGCGCTTCTCCGGAAGCTGCGGGCCATGCTCCCGCACCCATTCCCTGACGACCCGCTTTCTGGCGAACCAAGAACCGAGGCCCGCAGATGAGCGATGGCAATCTTGCCGCATCCGCTCCGGATGCCCCCGACGAGCGACTGATCCGCACCACGGCGATGACCCGGCTGCTGCGCCGCCCCGAGCTCGGCGCCCTGGCCGGCCTGGTGCTTGTCACCTGCTTCTTCCTGATCGTCGCCAATCCGGCGATGTTCACCCTTGCCGGCATCATGAATTTCATGGCCCCGGCGGCTCAGCTCGGCATTCTGGCCATTGGCGCCGCGCTCTTGATGGTCGGCGGCGAGTTCGACCTGTCGGTCGGCTCGATGGTCGCCTTCGCCGGACTTGCCTTCGGCACCGTTCTCGTCACCTGGGACATGCCGCTTGTCGTCGCCATCGCCGCGACCCTGGCCTTTGCCGCCGGCATCGGCGCGCTGAACGGCCAGATCGTGCTGCGCACCGGCCTGCCCTCCTTCATCGTCACCCTTGCCTTCCTGTTCATCCTGCGCGGCCTGACGCTGGTCGGCCTGAAATGGGCCACCGGCGGCGCCACCCAGTTGCGCGGCGTCAAGGAAGCGGCCGGCGACAGCCTGATGCTGACCTTCTTCTCCGGCGATGCCTTCGAGGGGCTGTTCGCCTGGTTCGCCGCCAATGGCTGGATCGATACGTTCAAGAACGGCACGCCGAAGGTCACCGGCGTGCCGGTGGAGATCCTCTGGTTCGTCGGCATTGCCCTCTTTGCCACCTGGGTGCTGCTGCGCACCAAGTTCGGCAACTGGATCTTCGCCGCCGGCGGCGATGCCAACGCAGCGCGCAATTCCGGCGTGCCGGTGCGGCGGGTCAAGACCATCCTGTTCATGGGCACGGCCGTCTGCGCCGCGCTGGTCGCCATCCTCACCGTGCTGGATGCGGGCTCCACCGATGCCCGTCGGGGCTTTCAGAAGGAATTCGAGGCAATCATCGCCGCGGTGATCGGCGGCTGCCTGCTGACCGGCGGCTACGGCTCGGCCATTGGCGCGTTCTTCGGCGCCATCATCTTCGGCATGGTGCTGATCGGCCTGACCTACACCAGCATCGACCAGGACTGGTATCTGGTGTTCCTCGGCGGCATGTTGCTGCTGGCGGTGCTGTTCAACAACTTCATCCGCAAGCGGGCGACGGGGGAGCGCTGAGGCCATGACCGAGACCCAGACAACCAGCGAAACCGGCACGCCGCTCATCGAGGTGCGCGACATCGTCAAGCACTTCGGCTCCGTCATCGCCCTTGGCGGCGTGTCGATGAAGGTGCATTCCGGCGAGGTGCTGTGCCTGCTCGGCGACAATGGCGCCGGCAAGTCGACCTTGATCAAGACCCTGTCCGGCGTCCACGCGCCCACCGGCGGCACTTTCCTGGTCGATGGCCAGCCGGTGTCCTTCAGCAGCCCGCGCGAGGCGCTCGATGCGGGCATCGCCACGGTCTATCAGGATCTGGCGATGATCCCGCTGATGTCGATCACCCGCAATTTCTTCATGGGGCGCGAACCGCTGAAGGGCGTGGGGCCGTTCAAATACATGGACATGGCCCATGCAGACCGGGTGACCCGCGACGAGATGCACCGGATCGGCATCGACGTACGCGATCCGCAACAGGCGGTCGGCACCCTGTCCGGCGGCGAGCGGCAATGCGTCGCCATCGCCCGAGCGGTCTATTTCGGCGCCAAGGTCCTGATCCTCGATGAGCCGACCTCGGCGCTCGGCGTGGCCCAGACCTCGATGGTGCTGA
The DNA here is from genome assembly GCF_014635285.1 of Stappia taiwanensis. Taxonomy (GTDB): domain Bacteria; phylum Pseudomonadota; class Alphaproteobacteria; order Rhizobiales; family Stappiaceae; genus Stappia; species Stappia taiwanensis. The sequence continues at coordinate 88,181 of NZ_BMCR01000004.1, forward strand.
AATACATCAATCAGGTGCGGGCCAAGGGGCTTGGGGTGATCTTCATCACCCACAACGTGCGCCACGCCTATGCGGTCGGCAACCGCTTCACGGTGCTGAACCGGGGCAAGACCCTCGGCACCCACACCAAGGACGAAATCACCATCGATGAATTGCAGAACCTGATGGCCGGCGGCAAGGAGCTGCAGGATCTCGGCGCCGAACTGGGCGGCACGATCTAAGCGAGAGGTTCCGACTGGCGTGGCCTCGCGCGTTTTCATGAAACGGCGAGCCACGCCAGCCCCTCGCACCGCCCCTAACTTGCCCGGGCGTCCACCGGTCCGTCCTCGGTGAGCTCGATGCCGGTCAGCCGCTTGTCGAGATGGCGCGCGCGCCAGGCCAGCATCTTTTCCGCATAGTGCAGCCGCACCGAGGCATAGGCCGGATCGTCGGCCACATTGCGGGTCTCATTCGGATCATCGGCCAGATCGAACAACAGCGGCGGCAAGCCGCTGAAATGCACGTATTTGACATCCGCATCGCGGATCACCGCCATGCCGCTGGCGTCGATCGGCAGGCCGAGCGCTGCCTCCGCCGCACCGGACGCGACCTCGCGGAAATCGTATTCCCAATGCACCGCATCGCGCCAGTCGGCCGGTGTCTCGCCGTCGAGGAACGCGGTCAGCGGCCGGCCGTCGATCCAGCCCGGATAGCCCGCGCCAATCGCCTCCAGCACCGTCGGCATCACGTCGACGGATTCGGTAAAGGCCTCCACCACCCGTCCATGCCCGGCCTCCTTGCGCGGATCGCGCACCACCAGCGGAATGTGGAAGCTCTGGTCGTAAAAGCCGAGCTTGGAGAACAGTTGGTGGTCGCCCATCATCTCGCCGTGATCGGAGGTCAGCACCACCAGGGTGTTGTCCCAGACCCCTTGCGCCTTCAGCCCGTCGATCATCCGGCCGATCTGGGCATCCACCTCCGAGACCATGCCCCAATAGGTCGCCCGGATCCGCCGCCGGGTCGCCTCGTCCCAGTCGCGAACCTTGCCTTCCGCACCCCAGATGAAGTCGGCCTTGTCCTGCTTGTCGATGGAATAGGCAAGGAACGGATGCACCGCCGCCGCCTCGTCCGGGCTGGCCGCACCGCGAAACGCCGGCCCCTCAGCCGGATCGTACATGGAGGCATAGGGCTCGGGCACGATGAAGGGCGGATGCGGACGGATGAAGCTGACATGGGCGAACCAGGGCCGTGCGGTGGCCGCGGGCGAGGCCTCGACCTCGTCGAGCCAGCGCAGGAATTCGCCGACGAGGAAGGCAGTCTCGGTCTCCTCCGCGCCATAATGCGGCGGCGTGCCGGAGGGCGGGTCGGCCGGCGCGCCATCCGGCAGCCACACATCCTGGCCGCGCTCCGGCAGCTTGCGCCCGCCCTTTTCCAGCCAGGAGAGCCAGGGGCCGTGATCCTCCGGCACCCGCACCCGAACGCTCATGCCCGGCAGGATGCCCTCATAGGTGCGCAGCCACGGATCGTCTCCCGACACGGTGCGCGGATCGACCGACTGGTCCGTATAGCCAAAAAGGGTCGGGTCATAGCCGGCGCGCCGGGCGGCAAGAGCAATGGTGTCGTGCCGGGCATCGAGCGGCGTGCCGTTGCGCACCACCCGGTTGGTCATCTGGTAAAGGCCGGTGTAGAGGCAGGCGCGGGCCGGCGAGCAGGGTGCGGCCTGGCAAAAATGGTTCTTGAAATAGACCGCCTGACGCGCCAGCGCGTCGATGTTCGGCGTCTTCACATGCGGATGCCCGGCAGCCCCGAGACAGTCGCCGCGCCACTGGTCGGCGGTGATCAGAAGAACATTGAGCATGAAGGTGGAAACTCTCTTCAGGAACGCCCGCCGCAGCGGAAGGAACAAACGAAACCCTCGACCGTCCGCCGCCGGGTGGATTGTCCGCCGACCGAAGACAGTCTGTCGCCGGATGCTTGTCTCGTCACGGCGCGCGCCCGCATTATGTTTGGATCAGGTGTAAATTGCGAGACGCCAAACCGCTCTCATGGGGAGAAAAACCATGACCTGGATGCCCGATCTTGACCCGCAGCCGGGCGATGCCGGTGCCTGCGACCTGATTGACACGATCATCGTGCCGCGTGCCCGCGATCTTGGCGGGTTCGAGGTGCGCCGCGCCCTACCCTCGCCCAAGCGGCAGATGATCGGGCCGTTCATCTTCTTCGACCAGATGGGACCGGCGGAATTCCTGGAGACCGGCGGCATCGACGTGCGCCCGCATCCGCATATCGGCCTGGCCACCGTCACCTATCTGTTCGACGGCGAGATCCACCACCGCGACAGCCTCGGCTCGGACCTGCCGATCCGGCCGGGCGACCTCAACTGGATGACCGCCGGCAAGGGCATCGTCCATTCCGAGCGGGAGGATCCTGCGCGGCGCAAGACCCGGCGCAGGATCTTCGGCATCCAGAGCTGGGTCGCGCTGCCCATCCACGCGGAGGAAACCGCGCCGACCTTCGAGCATGTGGGCCGCGCCAACCTGCCGGTTCTCAGCGACAAGGGTGCCAGCGTGCGGGTCATCGCCGGGGAGCTTTACGGTGCGCGCTCGCCGGTGAAGACCGCCTCGGAAACCATCTATGCCGATATTTCCCTGGAGGCCGGACGCAGCATCCCCATCGACGCCACCCATGAAGAGCGCGCGCTCTACACGGTGGAGGGCGAGGTGGAGATCTCCGGCGAACGCTTCGGCGCCGGGCAGCTTCTCGTCTTCAAGCCCGGCGACGCCATCACCGTGCGCGCGGCCGGTGGTCCGGCGCGTTTCCTCCTGCTTGGCGGCGAGCCGATGGACGGACCCCGGCATATCTGGTGGAACTTCGTCTCCTCCTCGAAGGAGCGGATCGACCAGGCGAAGGAGGACTGGAAACAGCGCCGCTTCGACACGGTGCCGGGCGACGAGACGGAGTTCATTCCGCTTCCGTGACCGGTTCTTGGGTCTCTGGCGCTTGCCCTGTGGGCACGGCGAAGGGCGCGACCTGCGGGCGCGGGCCGCGCTGCCGCCGGCCCCGCTCCCAGGCGAAGGGGGCGAACAGCTCCGCCGGCGCCAGAAGGTCGACAGTTGGGAAGTCGAGGATCACATTGAGACGGCGCACGTTCGCCGCATCGTCGAACAGACGCGGATCCTCCGGCAGCACCTTCATGTCCACCCCGTGTTCGACAAGCCGCAGGGGCTGCCCGCGCTCCACCGCCCATCGCAATGCATCCGGCAGCGGCCAGCCATAGCGCGCGCCCACCGCCTCCAGCACACGCAGCAGCGCCGCCTTTGCCAGCGGCGCGGTGCGCGGGTTGTCGCCGTTCAGCTTGATCCGCACGCTGCCGAGGCCTTCCTTGTCGAGGCCACGCAGATTGACGAACAGGGAGGAGCTGCGCCCATCGGCGCCCGGCGCGCCAATGGCGACCAGATCGCTGGCGCAAAACCAGGCGCCGGGCACGAGCGGGTCCGGCCGCCAGTCGGACATCGGCACGCCAATCCCGGTCAGCTCCGCGCACAAAGCCTCCGGCCGGCCCATGAACACCCGCTTGAAGGTCGCCGGCCGGTCGAGCCCCGGACGGATCAGCCGCTGCCGATCGGTCTCCGGCAGGCTCGCCAGCGGATCGGCGCCCACTGGCGCTTCAACGGACGGCCGGATCACGGTTGGCCCGCGCCGCGCCTCACCGCGCATCCAAACGGCGGCGACAAGCGCGGCCACCGCCAGCGCTCCGGCGGCAATGCCGGTTGCCCAGCCACGCCAGCTCTTGCCTTTGGCGCCCCTTTCGGCAGTCTCGTTCATGCGGGCGCACACCTGCGCCGCGCCACCTGCCGCAACGCGAACAGCGGCCTGGCGCCATGGGAGCGACAACAGACCGCCGCCCGCGAAAAGGCCTCGCGGTTCTGCTGGAAAGCGTGCGGTTGCTGGTGCACCATGGGTTGCCGATCACCTCGCATCGGCCATTCATAGCACCGGGGGCCCACATGCTGGAGGCGCTTTTTCAGCGCATTGAGGACAAGCGGGACGATCTCGTCGCGCTGACCCAGGAGTTGATCCGCGTTCCGACCGTCAATCCACCGGGGGAGGCCTATACCCCTTGCGCCGAACTGATCGGCAACCGGCTGGCGCGGCGGGGCTTTTCGGTGCGCTACCTGCGCGGCGAGGACACGCCCGGCGACAGCGCCCGCTACCCGCGCACCAATGTGGTCGCCCGCTACGCAGGGCGCGCGCCCGGTCCTTGCGTCCACTTCAACTCGCATATCGACGTGGTCGAGGCCGGCCATGGCTGGACGGTCGACCCCTTCGCCGGGATCGTGCGTGACGGCAAGGTGTACGGTCGCGGCGCCTGTGACATGAAGGGCGGGCTTGCCGCCTCGATCATCGCCGTCGAAGCCCTGATCGAGGCGATGCCCGATCTTCCCGGCGCCATCGAGATTTCCGGCACGGTGGACGAGGAATCCGGCGGCTTCGGCGGTGTGGCCTATCTGGCCAGCAAGGGATTGTTCTCGCCGCCGCGGGTCGACCACGTGATCATTCCCGAACCGCTCAACAAGGATCGCATCTGCCTGGGCCATCGCGGCGTGTGGTGGGCGGAAATCGAAACCCATGGCTCCATCGCCCATGGCTCCATGCCCTTTCTCGGCGATTGCGCGGTGCGCCACATGGGTGCGGTGCTGAACCGGTTCGAGACCGAACTTTATCCCAAGCTTGCGGCAAAGCACACGGACATGCCGGTGGTGCCGGAAGGCGCGCGCTCCTCGACCATGAACATCAACAGCATGCATGGCGGCCAGCCGGAAGGCTTCGAGGGCCTGCCCTCCCCGTGCGTGCCCGACAGTTGCCGGATGGTGATCGACCGGCGCTACCTGATCGAGGAGCAACTGGCCGATGTGAAGGCCGAGGTGGTCTCGATCCTCGACGACCTGAGCCGGACCCGCGACAACTTCGACTACTCGATCCGCGACCTGATGGAAGTGATCCCGACCATGACCGACCGGGAGGCGCCGGTGGTCCGGGCTGTGGCCGCCGGGATCCGCGACGTTCTGGCCAAGGCGCCGGACTACGTGATCTCGCCCGGCACCTACGATCAGAAACACATTGCCCGGATCGGCCATTTGCATGATTGCATCGCCTATGGCCCGGGCATTCTCGACATGGCTCACAGGCCGGATGAATTCGTCGGCATCGACGATATGGTGGACAGCGCCAAGGTGATGGCGCAGGCAAGCTTGGCACTCTTGACCGGCCGAATCTGACGGGCGGATGGATCTTCAACGGGAGGTGATTGCAATGATGGTGACTTTCAGCCGGCGGGCCCTGATGCTCGCGGGACTGGCGCTCGGTGCCGCGACAGCGGTGCTGCCCGGTGCGGCACAAGCCGCGCGTACGGACCTGACCCTTGGCATCAGGCTGGAGCCACCGCATCTCGACCCGACCGCCGGCGCGGCGGCGGCCATCGACGAGATCACCTACGCCAATATCTTCGAAGGGCTGACGCGGATTGACGCGCAAGGCGCGGTCCTGCCCTGGCTGGCGAAAAGCTGGGAGATTTCCGAGGATGGCAAGACCTACACCTTCTCCTTGCGCGACGGCGTGCGCTTCCATGACGGCACCACGTTCGATGCGCAGGACGCGAAATTCTCGCTCGACCGCGCCCGGGGGGAGGACAGCACCAATGCGCAAAAGCCGCTGTTTTCCGGCATCGAGAGCGTCGAGGTGGTCGACCCGCTGACCCTCAAGGTCACCTTGAGCCAGCCGAACGGCGCCTTCCTGTTCAACCTTGGCTGGGGCGATGCGGCGATGGTCGCGCCGGAGAGCGCGGCCGGCAACAAGGCAAAGCCGGTCGGCACCGGCCCCTTCACCTTCAGCCAGTGGGTGCAGGGCGACCGGATCGTGCTTCGCAAGAACCCGGAGTACTGGGGCGCACCGGTGCGGCTCGACAAGGCGACCTTCAAGATCATCGCCGACCCGGCCGCCGCGCTGGCGGCGCTGCTCGCCGGCGATGTGGACGGGTTCCCGATCTTTCAGGCGCTGGAAAACCTGCCCATGCTGGAGGCGGACCCGCGCTTCACCGTCGACGTCGGATCGACCGAGGGCGAGACCATTCTGGCCATGAACAACAAGGCCGGGCCGCTGGCGGATGTGCGCGTGCGCCGGGCGATTTCCCATGCGATTGACCGGCAGGCGATCATCGATGGCGCCATGTTCGGGGTCGGCACGCCGATCGGCACCCATTTCGCCCCGCACCATCCGGCCTATCAGGATCTTGTCGGCACCTACCCGCTCGATCTGGATGCGGCCCGCGCGCTGCTGGCGGAGGCGGGCTACCCGGAAGGCTTCAAGGCGACGCTGAAGCTGCCGCCGCCCGCCTATGCCCGCCGTGGCGGCGAGCTGATCGCCTCGGACCTGAAGAAGATCGGCATCGAGCTGGAAATCGTGCCGCTGGAATGGGCGCAGTGGCTCAGCGACGTGTTCAAGGGCAAGACCTACGACATGACCATCGTCTCGCATACCGAGCCGATGGACATCGGCATCTATGGCCGGGACGACTACTACTTCCAGTACGACAGCCCGGAGTTCAAGAAGGTGATGGCCGAGCTTGAGGCGGCGACCGACACCGACACCCGCTACAAGCTGATGGCCGAGGCGCAGCGGCGCATCACCGAGGATGCGGTGAATGTCTATCTGTTCCAGCTCGCCAAGGCCGGGGTGTGGAATGCCAAGCTGAAGGGCATGTGGCGCAACGCCCCGATCCAGGCGAACGATCTCACCGGCGTCCACTGGGAAGATTGACGGAACGCCCGCAAAACCGCCGCGACACAACGAAAAACCCCGCCCGTGCGACCGGCACGGGCGGGGTTTTGCTTTTCAAGGCAGGACGATCAGCCCCTGCGACGGTGTCCCGCCGCAGGATATGACGCCCGGTCAGTCGACCTTGCGCACCGCGCCTTCGGCGGCGGAGGTGGTCAGCATGGCATAGGCCTTCAGCGCCGTGCTGATCTTGCGGGTGCGCTTTTCCTGCGGCTTCCAGGCATCCTCGCCCCTGGCCTCCATCGCCGCGCGGCGCGAGGCAAGCTCGGCGTCGGAGACGGCCAGATGGATGGTCCGGTTGGGGATGTCGATCTCCAGCGTGTCGCCTTCCTCGGCCAGCGCGATCAGCCCGCCTTCCGCCGCTTCCGGCGAGACATGGCCGATGGACAGGCCCGAGGTGCCGCCGGAGAAGCGGCCATCGGTGACCAGCGCGCAGGCCGCGCCAAGGCCCTTCGACTTCAGATAGCTGGTCGGGTAGAGCATTTCCTGCATACCCGGTCCTCCGCGCGGGCCTTCGTAGCGGATCAGCACCACGTCACCGGCAACGATCTTGCCGGTGAGAATGCCGCTCACGGCCGAATCCTGGCTTTCGAAGATCCGCACCCGACCGGTGAACTTCAGGATCGCATCATCGACGCCCGCCGTCTTCACGATGCAGCCATCCTCGGCGATGTTGCCATAGAGAACGGCAAGGCCGCCATCCTGTGAGAAGGCGTGGTCGCGGGTGCGGATGACGCCGGCTTCCCGGTCATCATCGACGCTGTCGTAGCGGCAATCCTGCGAGAAGGCGACCTGGCTGGGCACGCCCGCCGGTCCGGCCTTGTAGAACGAACGCACCGTCTCGCTGGAGGTGCGCTTGATATCCCACTGGTTCAGCGCGTCTTCCATTGACGGCGCATGCACCGTCGGCAGCGAGGTGTCGAGCAGCCCGGCCCGGTCCAGCTCACCGAGAATGCCCATGATGCCACCGGCCCGGTGCACGTCTTCCATGTGCACGTTGGCGACGGACGGCGCCACCTTGCACAGCACCGGCACCTTGCGCGACAGCTTGTCGATGTCGGACATGGTGAAGTCGATCTCGCCTTCACGGGCCGCGGCCAAGAGATGCAGCACCGTGTTGGTCGAACCGCCCATGGCGATGTCCAGCGACATGGCGTTGTGGAAGGCCGCACGGCTGGCGATGGAACGCGGCAGCACGCTGGCATCATCCTGCTCGTAATAGCGCCGGGCGATATCGACGATCAGATGTCCGGCCTCGACGAACAGGCGGCGGCGGTCCGCGTGGGTCGCCAGCGTCGAGCCGTTGCCCGGCAGCGCCAGCCCGAGCGCCTCGGTCAGGCAGTTCATCGAGTTGGCGGTGAACATGCCCGAACAGGAGCCGCAGGTCGGACAGGCCGAGCGCTCGATGGCCTGCACATCCGCATCGGACATGTTGTCATCGGCAGCGGCGACCATGGCATCGACCAGATCGAGCGCCTTTTCGGTGCCGTCGGCCAGCTTGACCTTGCCCGCTTCCATCGGCCCGCCGGAGACGAACACCGCCGGGATGTTCAACCGCAGCGCCGCCATCAGCATGCCGGGCGTGATCTTGTCGCAATTGGAAATGCAGACCATGGCGTCGGCGCAATGGGCATTGACCATGTATTCGATGCTGTCGGCGATGATCTCGCGCGAGGGCAGCGAATAGAGCATGCCGTCGTGGCCCATGGCGATGCCATCATCGACCGCGATGGTGTTGAACTCCTTGGCGACACCGCCGGCGGCCTCGACCTCACGGGCGACCAACTGGCCAAGATCCTTCAGATGTACGTGGCCCGGAACGAACTGGGTAAAGGAATTGGCGATGGCGATGATCGGCTTGCCGAAATCCCCATCCTTCATGCCGGTGGCGCGCCAAAGGCCGCGCGCGCCCGCCATGTTACGTCCATGTGTACTCGTTCTAGACCGGTAAGTCGGCATGTTCGCCCCAATGCGTTCGTATGACGAATGGATGTCGACAGATGGGGTACGAAATCATGCCTCAAGACGCAAGGAAATTGCGGGAAGACGAGCCCTGCGTTGTGCGCAAGGCTCACACCTACCTGACCGCGCATTGACCCCGGACCTGCCCGTTTTCCGATCCCGGCACCTGCAAGGGGCAACGGGATCGGAGGGCATGATATCGCGGGAACGGGATACTCAGACGCTCAGATAGCGCTCGCGCACGCTGGCATCGGCCTTCAGCTCGGCGCTGCTGCCGGTCCAGACCACCCGGCCCTTTTCCACCACCACATGGCGATCCGCGAGGCTTTCCAGCGCATCGACGTTCTTGTCGACGACGAGAATCGACTGCCCCTCCCGCTTCAGCCGGGCGAGGCACTCCCAGATCTCGCGGCGGATCAGCGGCGCGAGACCTTCGGTCGCCTCATCGAGGATCAGGAGCTTGGGGTTGGTCATCAACGCCCGGCCGATCGCCAGCATCTGCTGCTCGCCGCCGGAAAGCTGGTTGCCCATGTTGGCCCGCCGTTCCCGCAGACGCGGAAAGAAGCCGTAGACCCGTTCCAGCGTCCAGCAGGGGGCGGCGCCGAACCGGTTGGCGCCGGTGGCGACAAGGTTTTCCTCCACCGTCAGGGTCGGAAAGATCTGACGCCCTTCCGGCACCAGCCCCAGCCCGGCCTGGGCAATGCGGTAGGATGGCGCGCCCGTGAGGCTTTGCCCCTCGAAGCGAACCTCGCCCGCATCGGCGGCGATCATGCCCATCACCGCACGGATGGTGGTGGTCTTGCCCATGCCGTTGCGGCCCATCAGCGTCACCACCTCGCCCGCGTCAATGGCAAAGCTCATGCCGAACAGCACCCGGGCGGCGCCATAGGAGGCCTCCAGCCCCTCCACCTCCAGAAGTACGCTCATGCCGCGCCCTCCTCGCCGAGATAGGCCTCGCGCACCTCGGCGCTTTCTCGGATTTCCTCCGGCGTTCCGGTGGCGATGATCCGGCCATAGACCAGCACGGAAATGCGGTCGGCCAGCGCGAACACCGCGCCCATGTCATGTTCCACCAGCAGCATCGCGTAGCGCCCCTTCAGCCCGGTCAGCACCTCCACCAGCCGGTCGGTCTCCTCCCGCCCGGTGCCGGCCATCGGCTCGTCGAGCAGCAGGAGTTTCGGCTCGGTCGCCAGGCTGATCGCCAGTTCCAGCGCCCGTTTCTCGCCATGGGAGAGAATGCCCGCCGGCGTGTCGGCCCGGTGGGCAAGGCCGAGTTCGCCAAGCCAGCGCTCCGCGCCTTCGTTGAGCGCCCGGTCGCGCGCCACATTGCGGATGAAGCGGAAGGAATGGCCCTGCCGCGCCTGCAGCGCCAGCGCCACATTCTCCCGCGCGGTGAATTCGGGCAGGATCTCGGTGATCTGGAACGAGCGCGACAGACCGGCGCGGGCGCGCAGGTGCATCGGCTTGGCAGTCACATCCTGCCCATCGAAGGTGATGGTGCCGCCATCGACGGCGAGCGCACCGGAAATCTGGCCGATCAGGGTGGTCTTGCCGGCGCCATTGGGGCCGATCACCGCATGGATTTCTCCCGGGCGCACATCGAGATTGACGTGATCGGTCACCTTCAGCGCGCCATAGGCCTTGTGCACGTCCTGAAGACGCAGGATCGGCTCAGTCATTGCGGCCTCCCTTGCCCAGAAGGCCGGTAATCCCGCCCCTGCCGAACAGCACGACGAGGATAAGGAACGGGCCGAACAGAAGCCGCCAATGCTCGGTGATGTGGGAGAGCAGCTCCTCCAGCACCAGAAAACTGGCGGCGCCGACGATCGCGCCGAGCAGCGAGCCCAGCCCGCCGAGCACCACCATGACGATCAGCTCGCCGGAGCGGTGCCAGGACATGTAGGCGGGCGAGACGAATTCCGCCGCATTGGCGAGCAGCGCCCCGGCAAGACCCGCCATCATACCGGCGATCACATACGCCGCGAGCCGGTAGGGATAAGGATCGATGCCAACCGCGCGCAGGCGCATCTCACTCTGCTTCGCGCCCTTCAGCACCCGGCCGAAGCGGGAGGCGACGATCATCCGCGCCAGCAGATAGACCCCCAGCAGGCAGGCCAGCACCACATAATAAAAGGTGGTGCGGTCGCCAAGCGGGGCGAAGCCGAACACCTCGGTGCGGCCCCACATGGTGAGCCCGTCGTCGCCGCCATAGGCTGACAAGGAGGTGGCAGTGTAATAAGCCATCTGCCCGAACGCCAGGGTGATCATGATGAAATAGACGCCCCGGGTCTTCAGGCTGATCGCCCCGGTGATCGCGGCGAACAGGCCGCAGGTGAGAAGCACCACCGGCAGCGACACGGTGACATCCCAGATGCCGTGTTCGGCAAGAATGCCGACCGCATAGGCGCCCAAACCGAGATAGGCGGCGTGGCCGAAGCTGACCATAGCCCCCTGCCCGAGGATCAGCGACAGGCTGACGGCAGCGATGGCGAAAACCATCACCCGAATGGTGAAGAAAACGATGAAGGTGTCGCCCATCGCCGCCGCCGCGGCGGGCAGCAGAGCGAAGGCGGCGAACACGACAACGGCGGCAAGGTCCGTGCGGGACGGCCGGTGAGAACTGGTCGATCCGGTCATGAGGGTCATCCGCTGCGGGCCGGGAACAGGCCGGTGGGCCGGAAGAATAGAACGCCGGCCATCAGCACGTAGATCAGCATGGAGGCAATGGCCGGGCCGACATCGTTGGCGGCCGACGGCGACAGCACCATCTTGGCGATGTCGGTGGCAAAGCCGCGCCCCAGCGTATCGACCAGACCGACGATCAGCGCCGCCAGGAAGGCCCCGCGAATCGAGCCGATACCGCCGATGACGATCACCACGAAGGCGAGGATCAGGAGATTGTCGCCCATGCCCGGTTCCACGACGAGGATCGGCGCTGCGAGAATGCCGGCGAACCCGGCGAGCATGGTGCCGAAGCCGAACACCAGCATGAACAGCCGGCGAATGTTGACACCAAGCGCGCCGACCATGGCCGGGTTGGTCGCCCCCGCCCGCACCAGCATGCCGGCGCGGGTACGGCTGACCAGCACATAGAGCAGCAACGCCACGCCGAGGCCGGCGCCGATCAGCGCGATCCGGTAAACCGGATAGAGCAGCCCGTCCATCAGCACGATGGAGCCGGACAGAAGATCGGGCATCGGCAGGGACAGGGGCGCGGCGCCCCAGACCACCTTCACGCCCTCGTTGAGGAACATGATGACGCCGAATGTCGCCAGCACCTGATCGAGGTGGTCCCGGTCATAAAGGTGGCGAAACACCAGCAGCTCCAGCAAGAGCCCGAGGCCCAGCGCGCCGATCAGCGCCAGCACCAGCGCGCCCCAGAAGCTGCCGGTGAGCGCATAGGCGGCAACCGCCAGATAGGCGCCGAGCATGTACTGGACCCCATGGGCCAGATTGATGCAATCCATCACCCCGAACACCAGCGTCAGGCCGGCGGCGATCAGAAAGAGGAGAATGCCCAGTTGCAGACCGTTCAGGGTCTGGACGGCAAGAAGGGTGGCGCTCAACGGCTTCAGCCTCGTCGGTTGCGCGGAAATGCGTTAGGGAACCGGAAAAACGCCGGCCCGGCGGACCGGACCGGCGGAGCGCACAGGCTCAGTTCATGCGGCATTCGCCGACATAAGCATCGACCTTGTCGTCGAACACCTTTTCCACGGTCTGGGTGACGAACTTGCCGTCCTCCCGCTTCACCGCCTTGACCACATAGACGTCCTGGATCGGGAAGTGGTTGGTGTTGAACGAGAAGTCACCGCGCACGCTCTCGAAGGGCGCTTCCTTCAGGGCGGCCATCAGCGCGGCCTTGTCTTCCTTGCCACCGGCCTTCTTCAAGGCGCCGTCGATCAGCCGCGCCGCGTCATACCCTTGCGCCGCATAGAGCGAAGGAGCGTAGCCGTATTCTTCCTCGAAGGAGGCAACGAAGGCCTTGTTCGCCGCATTGTCGAGATCCGGCGCCCATTGCGCGCCCGCCAGAAGGCCGACCGCCGTGTCCTTGGTCGCCGGCAGGGTGGTCTCGTCCACGGTGAAGGCGGAGAGGAACGGCACGTTGCCGGCGAGACCGGCCTGGGCATATTGCTTGACCAGATTGACGCCCATGCCGCCGGGCATGAACACGAACACCGCATCCGGCTTGGCGGCGGCGATCTTGGTCAATTCGCTGGAAAAATCGAGCTGGCCGAGCTTGGTGTAGATCTCGTCGACGATCTCACCCTTGAAGTGGCGCTTGAAGCCGGCGATGGAATCCTTGCCGGCCTGGTAGTTCGGCGCCATCACGATCATGCGCTTGTAGCCCGCGTCCTCAGCGTGCTTGCCCATCGCCTCGTGGTTCTGGTCGTTCTGGTAGGAGGTGGTGAAGAAATAGGGCGAGCAGGCCTTGCCGGCGATCGGCGAGGGTCCGGCGTTGGCACCCACGAAGATGGTCTCGCTGCGGACGATCGGCTTGTAGACCGCCATCATCACGTTGGAGAAGACGACGCCGGCCATCATGTCGACCTTGTCGCGCTCCAGCAGGCCGCGCACCTTGGTCAGCGCCCCGTCGGGCTTCAGCTCATCGTCGACCACCAGCACCTCGGTATCGAGGCCGCCGAGCTTGCCGCCGGCTTCCTTCACGCCCAGCAGGAAACCATCGCGCATCTGGATGCCGAGCACCGCCGGCGGGCCGGACAGGGTTGCCAGGAAACCGATTTTCAGGCTCTCCGCCTCGGCTGCAAGGCTCGAAACTCCCAGAGCCACGGCGGCGAGCGCCGCAGTCATCTTCCGCTTCATGTCATTCTCCCCTCAGGACTGCTTCCCATGCCGGAAGGCGGGCAAGGCTTGTGTCCCTGGTTTGATCCAGTGTTGTGTTCGCGCCGCTTTTTTCGGTCGCGCGCCGCTCTGTCGGCAGCCAAATTAGTTTAGACCTGAAATATTTCGTCTGTGAAGCCCCCGACAGGTTGCGCGGACAAGTTAAGCATGCGGAAAGTGGAAACCGAATAGGTTTGACCCGACCGTTCACAGGATCGGGCATCGCTTTCCTTGCGTCACCCGAGCAGACGGCGACCGCCCTTCCCCGCCGAAACCGGCGCGCGGGCGCGCTCACTCGAAGGCCGAGGCACACACGGAGACTGATCATGCAGCGACGGAAATCCGGCCGTCTTTTTTCCACCGCGCTTCTTTCCGCGTTCGGGCTCGCGCTGCTGGCGGCGCTGCCGGCACGTGGCGATTCCGGTCCAGAAGCCGAGCGCTGCGCCGCAGAGGCGGAGGCTTACGCCAATCAGGAGGCCCGAGCCTCGGTCTCCGGCGAGGATGTGGCCGGGGCAGCGATGGATGGCGCGGTGGTCGGCGGGCTGGCCGGGCGCGGTCCGGGCGACTGGTCGGCGCGCGGTGCCGCACGCGGCGCGCGGCTCGGCGGCGGACTGGCCACCCTCGATGCCCTGTCGAACAGCCGGGAGCAAGACTGGCAGGCGCTCTACGCCAAGGCCTATTACGCCTGCCTTGCCGGAGAACCGCGCCCCGCCACCCGGCAGGAACGCTGCGGCTCCTCGGCAATCATCACCGGCGCGGGCCAGGGCCCGCTGATCGGCACCTCCTCACGCGAGAATTGCCGTTAGACGTCAGCCGGTGGCGTCGACGGGCGCGCGTCCCTCGACGAGGCGGCGCAGAAGCCATTCCAAGGGCCCCTGACGCCAGCGGCGCAGCCACACAAGAGCGAAGACGATCTGCGCCGCGTTGATGGCGAAACCGATCAGCAGCAACTCATGATGCTCCAGGCTGCCGAATAGCGCAAAGCCCATGCCGTAGAACAGAATGATGCAGATCACCGTCTGCATCACATAGGTGGTGAGCGCCATCCGGCCGACGGCGGCCAGCGCCCCGGTGAGCCAGCGGGCAAGGTCGAGCCGGACCGCCACGGTCAGCAGCCCGATCAGTCCCAGACAAAGGGACAGGCGGCGCAGATTGTAGAGATAGGCATCCGCCTCGCCGAGCGACCAGTTCTCCCACCCCTCCAGCGTCACGGAGCCATGGATCATCAGCCCAAGCAGGGTGCCTAGCCCCAGCCCGCCAAGCGCGAGGACGACATGCCATCGCAGCGGCCAGCCGGGACCGAAGGCGCCGAGCCGCAGCAGGGCCATGCCGAAGAACATCATCGCGCCGATATCGAGAATATGATCGGCAAAGAACAGCGTCGTCTGCTCCTCATAGGTCTGCAGCGCCGTGGTGCGCAGCAGCACCGGATAAGGCGCCAGCCGCTCGCTGATCTCCACCAGCGCATAACGTTCCAGTTCGGCCAGCATCTCGCGCTCCAATTCCGCATCGCTGAGCGCGGCGGGCGCCCCGCCCTCGGCCGGCGCCCCACCAGAGCGAGCCTCTTCGTCCTGCGCACGCAGGTCCGCCACCTCGGCAACGCGCATCTTGTCCAGCGCATTCAGCGTGGATTCAGCCAGGCTCCAGCCGGTTCCATCCTTCACCGACGAAATGGAAAACAGCAGAAGGGCGATCAGCATGAGCCGGCCGCCGGACAGATTGCGGAAGGCGAAGAGGAACAGGCCCAAGACGCCATAGACATAAAGCACGTCATGCGGCCACAAGAGCAGATAGCCATGGATCAACCCGAAGGCGATCAGCCAGAGCAGCCGGCGGAAATAAAGATCCGCGCCGCGCATGCCCTCCATCGAGGCAGCATATTTCGCCGCGATCAGCACCGCCGAGGCGCCAAACAGCATCGAGAACAGTCCGCGCATGGTTCCGTCGACGAAGATGACGACGAACAACCAGGTGGCAATGTTCCTGCCGGTCTCAAGGCCCCATTCCTCCGGCAGCGCGAAAGCAACGGCCGGCATGCCGAACACGAAGATATTGCGCCAGAGGATCCCCAAAGCTGCCAGCCCGCGCAAGCTATCCAGAACCGGGAGACGGGAAAGCGGAATCGCCACAGCGCCAACCTCCGGCGCCGAGGATCGGATACTTTGATTCACTTTCGGATCTTTCAGGAAAAATAAGTAACTATCGGAATCCGTACTTTCAAACCTCAAACCAGACAAGTGAATTCAGACCGTTGTGAAAAGAAAAAAGCCTCCCGCCCGGCACGCAGGCGGGGCGGAAGGCTCAACAGCTTGAAAGGTCTCGACTTCCGAGAGGCGCCGTCAGCGCGGCGCCATGCGGATGGCGCCGTCGAGGCGGATGGTTTCGCCGTTCATCATCGGGTTTTCGCAGATCGCGGCAACCAGATCGGCATATTCCTCCGGCTTGCCAAGGCGCGAGGGGAACGGCACCTGCTGGCCGAGCGAATCCTGCACCTCCTGCGGCAGACCGAGCAGCATCGGCGTTTCGAACAGGCCCGGCGCGATGGTCATCACGCGGATGCCCGATTTCGACAGATCACGGGCAATCGGCAGGGTCGCGGCAGCGACGCCGCCCTTGGAGGCCGCATAGGCCACCTGACCGATCTGGCCGTCGAAGGCGGCGACCGAGGCGGTGGAGACGATCACGCCGCGCTCGCCATCGGCGGTCACCGGCTCCAGCTCCGTCATCGCCGTCGAGGAATGCGCGATGCAGCGGAAGGTACCGACCAGATTGACGGCGATGACCTTCTCGAACATGTCCATCGGATGCGGCGCGCCGCGCGAGGTGGTCTTGGCCACCGGTGCGATGCCGGCGCAATTGACGAGGATCCGTTCCACGCCGAACTTCTCCCGGGCCGCGGCAAAGCCTTTGGCGACACTGTCGTCACTGGTCACATCAACGGCCACGAAGGCGCCGCCGATCTCCGCGGCCACCGCTTCGCCCAGCGTCACATTCATGTCGAACAGGGTGACCTTGACCCCGGCCGCAGCCAGTCGCCGCGCGGTCGCCGCGCCCAGCCCCGATGCTCCGCCCGTGACAACGGCGGCGTACCCTTCTCCCAATTTCATGTGTTCTCCCCGAAATTTCCCGCGTCCGCTGCGATCACGGCGCTCCACACCCCAGACAGGTGACAGGATGGCGCTGGATGGTCAAGCGCCGGTCACGCCAGAACCACCAGATCGATGGGTCTGGCCACCCCGGTAATCTCGACACCCGGCCGCTCCTCGGCCGGCGGGCCTTCGTAGCCCTGACGCAGCGCCGCAGCGAAGGTTTTCCGATCCGTCAGGGCCGTGCTGTGCTGCTTTTTGTTGGCATCTTCCAGCTTCGCCGCCCGATTGACCGGATCGCCGATCACGGTGAATTCCAGCCGGTCATCCGCGCCGACCACACCGACGGTCACGGCGCCGAACGCCAGCGCGGCGCCAAACCGCATGGTCTCCGGCCAGCCAAACTCCTTCAACTCCGGGCCGAGCCGCTTAAACACCGGGACCAGGGCGCGGGCAGCGCGCACGCCGTCGGCCGCCGCCCGGTCGCTTGGCGCCACCGCGCCGAAGGTCGCCAGAATGCCGTCACCCAGAAATTTGTCGACCTGCCCGCCATGGGCGTCGATCACGTGCAGCACCTCCTCCTGATAATGGGCGAGCACCCGCATCACCGTTTGCGGCGCCAGGCTGGCGGCGACCCCGGTGAAACCGCGAATGTCGACCATCAGAACGGCAACCTCCCGTACCTCGCCCTGACCAGCGGACAGCGCCACATCCGCATCGGTGATCGAGCGGGCGACCTCGGGGGCGAAGAACCGCTTCAGATCCTCGGCGGCGGCGTGGTCGCGCACCGAATCGAACAGGATCTGCCGCCCCCGGTAGAGCGCCACCGACAGCAGGCCGGTCACACCGAGTATGATCATCGCCTTGTCGAGTTCGGCGCCCAGCAGAATGGCATTGGAGGTGAGATATTCGACATAATTGCGGGTGATCCGCATCGCCCCCATGTCGGAGAGGAGCGCATAGGCGACGAGCGCGCCCCAGCCGATCAGGCCCGCCAGCCCGGTCGTCAGCACGAAGCGCGGATCGAAGCGCAGCGCGCGCAGCGCGATGAAGATGAATAGATACATCACCGTCGGCGCCTTCAGATAGAAGGTCGGATGCTGGCCGTACTGGATGTGGAAGGAGAAGATCAGCCCGCAGAGCAAGGCGATGTCGACGCCAATCGACACCAGCAGATACCAGTTCGGCAACTGGATCCGATAGGACAGCGACAGGCGCAGCAAGGTGAAGAGGAAATACGCAACCAGCGCGATGGGAACGAAGTTGAAGCCCCCGGCCCCTTCCGCCCGCGGCGCCAGCGAATAGAGCGCGGCGAAGAACAGCACCATCGCCAGCTGCACCCAGCCGATCAGCCGCTCCGCCCGCGCCTCACGGGCGTCGATCTCCGCCCGCACCCGGGCGGGAATGCCCTCGTCGGTCGGACCGCCCCTCAGGATATAGGCCAGGCCCGCGCGTATCGCCGAAGCTCGTCCCGCCACCCGCACATCTCCTTGGCTGTGCCGCGCCGGACAGACGCCCGGCGGGCGGGTGCCCCCGACTGTCGTTTTACGGTCAAGACCGGCTCACCGGCAAGTCACGGCTTGCTCATGACGCCTTGGGGATGCCCCGGAAGGAGCGGGCAGCCAAACACGTCCCGACGCGGCGCTAGGGTGTCAGCACCATCCCTTCCGTACCGACCAAGACGCCGGGATGGCGGGCGCGCGCGGCCTCGCCAATCCGGTCGAGCGCATCGTCGTCGCGGCGCGGATCGTGATGAAACAGAACCGGCGTGCGCACATTGGCCGCCAGTGCCAGCTCCACCCCTTTTTGCCAGGTGGAATGGCCCCAGCCGACGAAACGCGGGTATTCCTCGTCCGTGAACATGGCGTCGTAGATCATCACATCCGCGCCTTCGACGAACTCGCGCACTGCCCGATCGATCTCCGGATTGCCGTGTTCGTGGTCGGTAATGATGCAGATCGAGCGGCCCTGATACTCCATGCGGTAGCCGGTCGCCCCGCCCGGATGGTTCAGCGCGACGGTGCGAACGGTCAGCCCCCCCGGACGCTCCAGGGTTTCGCCGGCGCGAAAATTGCGAAAGGTCACGGCCCGCAGCTTGTTTGCCGCGACGGGAAAGATCGGCGGCGACATGATCCGGCAGATGATGTCCATCAAACCGGAGCGGTCGGCGAAGTGCCCCGCCCAGGCGGTGATCTCGAACCGGTCATCATAGGCTGGCGTGAAGAACGGCAGCCCGCAGATGTGATCCAGATGGGTATGGGTAAAGAACAGATCGAAGGTTCTCAGCGAGCCGGCGTGCAGCGCGACGCCAAGATTGCGCGCGCCCGAGCCGCAGTCGATCAGCGTGATCTCATTGCCCGCGCGCAGTTCGAAACAAGTGGTTTCGCCACCATAGCGCAGCGCATCGGCTCCGGGTGTCGGCGTCGAACCGCGCACACCCCACAACTTCAGGGAGAAGGTCAAGACCTCAAACACCTTATCTCGTATCGCATCCGGATCTCATGCCACATCAGGACTTCTCTGCGGAAGATTTTAGTGCCACCAGGTCCTGCGTCGTCCGCTCCAGCCGTTGGGCAAGCGTCCGCATGACCTCAAGGGACATGTCGGGAAATTCCTTCAACAAGCGCAGGAAATCGTCCTTCGAAACGGTCAGCACATCCATCTCTCCCGCCGCGACCACCGTCGCCGTGCGCGGCACATCGCACAGGATCGCGATCTCGCCGACAATGGAATACTGCCCAAGCTGGGCCACCGTTTTTTCGCCATCGGGTGTGTTCACACGGATATCCGCGGCCCCATCGAGAATGATGAAGGCCGAGTCCCCCTCCTCACCCTGACTGCACAGCCGTTCGCCATCGGCAAAGCGGGTCCGCTCGCTGATGAAGGCAAGCAGCCGCAGCTTGGTCGCATCGATTCCGCGAAACAAGGGCACGCGCCGCAGCGCGTCGACTTCCGCATCCAGGGTCACGCTTCCTCCTTTCGGCGGCTCCGCGCCATATACGCCAGATCTCGCTTCACTTGGCCCGGCAGCGCCGCCCGACACAAGGCACCGCTTGTCCGCCGGTCCCCCTCAGTGTGCGTCATCCCGTCACCTGCCGTTCCTGCCATGCCGTTTCCCACGCCAGAGCTCCCGTTCAGTTGCCAGCGGATCCGGCAGCCATCAGACGGTTGCCGTCGCCTTGCGGATTCGCCCGCCCCTGATCCATGACAATACTCCCGCCGAACTCCGCCGCCACACTCAAGTTCGTCGCACCGAACAACAAGGTCCGGCCCGTCAGTTCCTCGCGGATGATCGCCCTGAGCGCCTTGTCGTCCTCACTCATGCTCGCCGCCGTCTCGTCGATGATGGTCACCGCCGCGTTCTTCATCAAGGCGCGCACCAGGGCGACCCGGCGACGCTGCCCGGCGGAGAGACGCGAGCCGGACACGCCGACGTGGAAATCGAGGCCGGCCCGGGTAATCGGCTGGCGCAGATCCATCTCGTCGACAAGAGAGCGGATCACTTTGTCGATCCGCTCGCGCGCATCGCGTCGGTCGACCCGGGGCCGGCCGAACAGCAAATTGTCCTCGATCGACATCGGCGCGATGAAACAGTCGCTGTCGAAGGTGACGAAACGCCTGGTGTCGCCGGCCAGCCGCTTGTGGAAGGCGGCACGGGCCGAAACAATCCGCGACCGGGTCTCATCATCGAGAACACCGAGACGATGACGGGCGGGGATCAGTTTGAACGCCAGTCCGATCAACCGCTTGCGGTCGGCAGTCTGCAGCGCGGCGGCGCCGCTGCCCGATTTGACGAGGCGCGAAATCCGCTCGAATTCCGGCAACTCGTCCTGGGTGATGAAGGAGTAATCGCCCAAGAGGCCCGACCCGTCGCTGATGTTGGCGAACAGCTCGACCATGGTTTCGGCGATCCGTGCACCGATGTCGGTCAGGCTGGTTTCCAGGCCGCTCTCCTTGAGCGTGGCGTAGACGTCCTCGTCATCGACCAGACTGTCGATCGCCATGGACGGATCCGCCGGAACCGCGAACAGGAGGTTTTCCGCGATGCTGGCGCTGTTGTTGAAGCTGTCGATCCGCCACAGCTCAACCAGTTGCGACAGATGGGCATCCTCGGTGACCCGATCGGCAAGCGCCCGGCGCACGGCCAGGATCCGCTCGGCGAACTCGGGGTAGCGCTGCGCGTCGAGCGGCGACTGCAGCCCCATGCGGAACACATCCGAGGCGAGCCCAACCTTTTCGATCAGCGCCAGCGCGCGCACATCGAGCTCGGCGAGATCGGCACAGCCCACCGCCTCCAGATCCTCCCATCCGGCCTCGATATCGTAGTCGGGATTGGCGGTGAGATGCGCCTCGTTCAGGCGCCGGGTGTTATGCGCCTCAGCTTCCGCCCCCCGCTCGGGCGGTCGCAAGGGCCGGTGGCGCAAACCATAGAACACGTTGTCACGCACCGTGCCGGTCCACACATGCACGGCGGCGCCCACATAGGCGATCTGCCGCCCCAGCACCGATTCCGACAAGGTATCGAGATTGGTCTCGCCGATTGTCACCCGCCCGCTGCCCGCCCCCAGAAGACCGGCGGCCAGTTGCATGACCTCCGCCCGACCGGAGCCATCCGGGCCGACAACGGCCACATGGGAGCCCTCCTCCACCTTGAACGAGACCTCGAACACCTCCTGACCGGCCGCGCCTCCGGAAAAGCTGACCTTCTTCATGGTCAGATCGCCCGCCAGCGTGACGTCCTCGTCCAGCGTCAGACGGCTTGCCGGATAGATGTCCGGCGGATCGAAGTTCTCGACGACGGTCTGATATTTGACGTCGACATCGGCCACCATCTGGTAATAGGCAAGCAATTCCTTCCAGGGCCCGGCCAGATCCTTGTAAGCGGCGATCACGGCCAGCAACGCACCGATCGACAATTCACCTTCGATCACCAGCCAACCGCCGATCATGTAGAACAGGAACGGCGTCAACTGGTTCATGAAGTTATTGAGGAACTTTATGAAATACTTCCAGTTGAAGATCTTGTAGCGGATCTTGTAGTTGGCATAGAAGCGATCGGACAGATCCGCCGAATGCCAGGCCGAGGCATCGTTGGCGTGGATTTCGGAAACGCCGCCGATGCTCTCGCCGATCTTGTCGGCGATCACCCGCACGTTGCGCACCCGCTGGCGCGACAGCAGCACCACCCGGCGCTGAAGCTTGGGGATGATATAGGCCTGCATCGGATAGGACGAGATCGCCGCAAGGCCCAGAAGCGGATCCTGCATGAAGATGAAGCCGATCTGCACGACCAGCATGCCGCCCTGGTAGGCCGGCAGGGCCACCGCCTCACCGATGAAGCCGCCGACATCCTCCACCTCGGAGGTGATCATCGGAATGATCTCGCCGGAACTGACCTTCTTGAAATGCGGCAGGCGGAAGCGCAGCACCCGCTGGAACAGCTCGAAGCGCAAACGGCGCAACATGCGTTCGCCCAAGCGCCCCTTGTAGATGTTGAGAATCAGCTTGATGCCATTGGAAACGACCACAAGCCCCAGAAAACTCATGCACAACAGCACCAGATACGAGATCTGGTCAAATTCGAAGCCGTAGAATTCGCGCGGGAACGCCTCGCCCTGGATAGCGTCATTGACGATCTGCTTCGGCAGTTCCAGAAGGATATAGCTGATCGGATAGGCCGCAACGGTGATCAGCAGAATGACCATCTGCTGGCGTGCACTGTACCGCCAGATAAAACTGAAAAGACTTTTTTCCATGGACCTACCGGGCGCGAAACAGCAGAGCCCGGCTCCTCAGCGCGGACCGGGCGGCGTATCATAACGCGCTGTTTTCAATGCGCCAGTTCTGACGAAGCCGAATTTGGGCATTTGCCTGCATGGGCCATCGACGTTGCAAGAATGCACCGTCACACCACCTTGCCACCAGTTGGTTGCGGGCCAGCCTTGCGTCTATGTGCGGCGAGGGGTAGACAAAGACAAACATAAGGGGACGCGTGGTCGTGCGGCGAAAACGGTTACGCTGTTCAAACGGGCGTGCATGACGAAATCCTCCCCGAAAATACTGATCTACAGCCACGATTCCTTTGGCCTGGGGCACCTGCGGCGATGCCGCGCGATCTCCCATGCGCTGGCGCGCAGATTCTCCGACATGTCGGTCCTGATCCTCTCCGGATCACCGATCATCGGCAGTTTCGAGTTTCGTACACAGGTGGATTTCGTCCGCATCCCCGGCGTCATCAAACTGCGCAACGGTGAATACACGCCGCTGTCGCTGTCGCTCAACATCGAGCAGATCCTGGCGATCCGCTCCTCGATCATCGAGCATACCGCCCAGGTGTTCGATCCGGATATCCTGATCGTCGACAAGGAGCCGCTGGGCTTGCGCGGGGAGATTCTCGGCACGCTTGAAATGCTCAAGAAGCGGGGCAACACGCGGCTGATTCTCGGCCTGCGCGACGTGATGGACGATCCGCAGGTGCTGCGCGAGGAATGGACGCGCAAGAATGTCGATCCGGCCCTGAAGGATCTCTACGACGAAATCTGGGTTTACGGTCCGCCGGACCTGCACAACCCGCTTGCCGGCATGGGCCTGCCGCAAGAGGTGCATGACAAGGCGATCAACACCGGCTACCTGCGCCGGCATGTGCCCAATGACGCGCGCATCACCGAGCCCCTGCCCTTTGACGACGAGCCCTATATTCTCGTCACGCCAGGCGGTGGCGGCGACGGTGTGGAGATGGTCGACTGGGTGATGCGCGCCTATGAGGCCCGCAGCCAGCCGCTTTTCCCCGCGCTGATCGTGCTCGGACCGTTCATGCCGGCCTCCGCCGCCACCGACTTCCTGGAGCGGGCGGAACATCTGCGCGACGTGCACATCCTGCGGTTCCTGCCGACCATCGAGCCCTATATGGCCGGCGCGCGGGCGATCGTCGGCATGGGCGGCTACAACACCTTTTGCGAGATCCTGTCCTTCGACAAGCCGACCTTGATGGTGCCACGGGTGATTCCCCGGCGCGAGCAGTCGATCCGGGCGATGCGCGCGGAGACCATCGGCCTGCTCAAGGTACTGCCCATCGATGAGTATCCGGATGTGGACAAGATGATCGACGCGCTGGTCCAGTTGCCGCGCATGGCCCCGCCCTCCGCCGCCGGCGTCAACAACCTTTTGGGCGGACTGGAAGTGATCGGCAACCGGGTGGCGGACATCCTTGCGGGCAGGGCCGATCTGGACGAGACGCCGCCAGCGCGCCTGACCAGCACGGTCTAACAACTGTCCGCCCGGAACCGTGTCGTTGGGCCTGATCGCGCCCGGGCTATGCTCTTACCCTTGCCGTCAGCCCCGGCAGACAGTCCCCATTCCTACGTGACCTGCCCGCAGCGCGGGCCTTATCGGAGATCCTTGCTCCCATGTCTCGTCTGGCCATCATCATGAAGGGGTATCCGCGCCTGTCGGAAACCTTCATCGCGCAGGAAATCCTCGGTCTTGAGCAGCGCGGCATCCGTGCGCTGATCGTTGCCCTGCGCAAGCCCTATGACCCGTTCATCCACGAGGTGCACCGGCAGATCTCCGCCGATGTGCTTTATCTGCCCGAGTACCTGAAGGACGATCCGGCGCGGGTGGCGCGGGCGCGCAAATGGGCCAAGGCCCAGCCGACCTATGCGACCGCGCGCGCCCTGTTCGAGGCGGATTATGCCCGCGAAAGCAACGCCGGCCGGCAGCGGCGCTGGGGCCAGGCCTGCGTTCTCGCCCATGAGTTGCCCGACGACATTGCCTGGATCCACACCCACTACCTGCACACCCCCTGTTCGGTGGCGCGCTATGCCGCTCATTTGTCGGGCCGGCGCTGGTCGTTTTCCGCCCACGCCAAGGACATCTGGACCAGCCCGGAATGGGACCTGCGCACCAAGCTCGACGATGCCGCCTGGGGCGTGACCTGCACCAAGGTCAACGCCGATCACCTCAACGCCCTGTCGGCAACGCCGGGCAAGGTCGAACTGCTCTACCACGGGCTCGACTTCTCGCCCTTCCCCGCTCCCTCCCCCACACCGGCCAGCGCCGATGGCGGTGCCGGTGGCCCGGTGCGGATCCTCTCCGTTGGCCGGGCGGTGGAAAAGAAGGGCTATGACGACCTGCTGGCGGCGCTGGCCGCCCTGCCCGACGGGCTCGACTGGCACTTCGACCATATCGGCGGCGGCGAGTTGGCCGCCGCGCTGGCGGCTGAGGCGGACCGGCTCGGGCTGTCGTCCCGCATCACCTGGCATGGCGCCCGCCCCCGCGAGGATGTGATCGCGGCAGCGCAGCGGGCCGATCTGTTCGTGCTGGCCTCAAAGGTGGCGAAATCGGGAGACCGGGACGGGCTCCCCAATGTGCTGATGGAGGCGCAGGCCATGGGGCTGTGCTGCCTCGCCACGCAGGTCTCGGCCATTCCGGAACTGATCCGCGACGGCGAGACCGGGGTTCTGGTTCCGCCGGGCGATCCGGCCGCCCTGGGTGCGGCGCTTCAGCGGCTGATGCGCGATCCGGCGCAACGCGACCGGCTCGGCCGAGCGGCGGCGGACGACGTGCGCGCCCGTTTTTCCAGCGCACCGGGGCTCGACCGGCTGGCCGAGCGGTTCCGTCCGCTGCTCGCCGAACCGGTTGCCGCCCAGTAGCAGGAGCCCCGCGCCGTGCGCATCGCCTTCACCGCGCCGATGAAACCGCTGGACGATCCGCAGCCTTCCGGCGACCGGACCACCGGACGGCAGATCGTCGCCGCGCTCACCGCCGGCGGACATGAAGTCCGCACGGCCAGCCGGTTTCGCGCCTGGCGGCCGGAGGGCGGCGTTGCCGCACAAAAGGAGGTGGAGCGCCTGGCACTGGCCGAAGCGGCGCGGATCGGCGATGAGTGGACGCGCGAGGGGTATCGGCCGGACCTGTTCCTCACCTATCACCTTTACCACAAGGCGCCGGACTGGATCGGCCCGGCGCTCGCGGAGCGCTTCGGCATTCCTTACGTGGTGATCGAGGCAAGCCGGGCACCGAAGCGCCGGACCGGCGATTGGGCCCATGGTTTCGCCGCCGCCGACGCCGCCCTTGCCCGGGCCGACATGGTGGCCGCACTGCACCGGGCCGATCACGCCTGCCTTGCCGAGGTTCTGCCCGAAGAGCGGCTGACGATCCTGCCGCCGTTCCTCGACACGTCTGCCTTCTCCTCTCATCCCCGGAGCGAGCGCGCGCCCGACACGCCGCCGCGTCTTCTTGCCGTCGGCATGATGCGCGAGGGCGCGAAGGAACAGTCCTATCGCCTGCTCGCCGAGGCCCTCGCCCGGCTCACACACCTGCCCTGGACACTGACGATCGCCGGCGACGGGCCACGCCGCGCCGCCATCGAAGCGCTGTTCCCCAAGACCCGCTGCAACTTCATCGGGCTTCAGCCGGAAACGGAGATGCCCGCGCTCTACGCCGGTCACGACGTTCTGGTCTGGCCGGCGATCCGCGAAGCCTTCGGCTTTGTCTTTCTGGAAGCGCAGGCCGCCGGGCTGGCGGTGATCGGCGGCGATGCCTTCGGCGTTCCCGACGTGGTCCCCGATGGCCAAAGCGGGTTGCTCTCACCGGAGGGCGACAGCACCGCCTTTGCCGCCAATCTGGAGACGCTGCTTACCGCCCCGGACCAGATCGCCCGGTTTGGCGCCGCCGGCCGGGCCCATGTCACCGCCCATCATGGCCTTGCCAGCGGCACAGCCCGGCTCGATGCGCTGATCGAGGCGGCCTTGCACAACCGGGCGGGCCGCGCTACCGCTCCCCGGTCATGAGCTTTTCCGCATTCATCCATGTGCAGCACCTGCTTGGCACCGGCCATGTGGTGCGTGCCGCCGCCATCGGCCGGGCGCTCGCCGCGCGGGGCGTCCGGGTCACCTTGGCCACCGGCAACACGCCGCCGCCAACGCTCGACCTTGCCGGTCTGCGCGTCATTGCCCTGCCGCCGGTGCGCACGGCCGATGCCCGGTTCAACCGTTTCCTGACGCCGGAGGGGGGGGAGATCGATGACGCCTGGAAGGCGGCGCGGCGCGATGCCACGCTCGCGGCCTTTTCCGCCGGCGACGCGGGCCGCCCCTTCGACCTGCTCCTGACCGAAACCTGGCCCTTTGGCCGGCGCGCCTTCGCCTTCGAGATGGGGCCGCTGCTGGAGGCGGCCCGTGCCCGCCCCCGCCCGCCGCTGATCGGCGCCTCGATCCGCGATATACTCGTGCGCAAGCAGGAGCTGTGGAAGGAGGAGTGGATGGCCGATCAGGCGCTCGCCTTCTACGACCGGGTGCTGGTGCATTCCGATCCGGACTTCATCCGGCTGGAGGACAGCTTCCCCTTCGCCGACCGCATCAGTGAGTTGGTGCGCTACACCGGCTTCGTCGAGGCCGCCCCCCGGCCGGCGCCCGCTCCCCTTCCGAGGTCGTTGCTAACCGATCCCGAAGATGCCGATGGCACGGACGAGGTGATCGTCTCCTGCGGCGGTGGCGCCGTCGGCGAGGCGCTGCTTGACGCCGCCCTTGACGCCCGCGCCCTGTCGCGGCGGGCCGGCGATTGCCGCTGGCGGCTCCTGGCCGGGCACGGCATTGCCGAGGACCGGTTCGCCGAGCTCACCGCCCGCGCCGGTCATGGCGTCATTGTCGAGCGGGCCAGAAGCGACTTTCCCGCGCTGCTTGGCCGGGCGCGGCTCTCGGTCAGCCAGGCCGGCTACAACACGGTGCTCGATATTCTCCATGCGGGGGTTCCGGCGGTGTTCGTGCCCTTCGCCCAGATCCGCGAAACCGAGCAGCAGCAGCGCGCCGAAGCGCTCGCCCGCCATGGCCGCGCGGTGGTGACCAGCGAAACCGGCCTGACGGCGGAGCGCCTGGCCGCCGCCGCCGACGATGCGCTGTCCCTACCCCGCCGGCCGGTCAAGGTCCGGTTCGGCGGCGCGGCGGCGAGCGCCGACCTTCTCCTTGCAGATCTTGAGGCCATGACGCCGCGATGACCGCCACCGATCCCGATTTCCTCCAGTTCCGCGATGGCCTCCGCCGCCATCTCGACTGGTTCGCGGCACGTGGACGCAGCGTACCGGTCTGGTGGCGCGACGATGACGCCATCGAGCCGACCCCGGCGCTCGACCGGCTGCTTGCCATCGCCAACCGCCATGGCATCGAGGTGGCGCTGGCGGTCATTCCCCGGGACGTGCAGCCGGCGCTGGCCGACCGGCTGGCCAGTGAGCGGTTCGTCAGCGTGCTGCTGCATGGCTATCGCCACCAGAATTTCCAGAACAAGGCACGCGGGGAAAAGGCCGCCGAGCTTGGCAGCCGGAGGGATCCGGACGAGGCAATTGCCGAATTACGCGAGGGCGCGGCCCGCCTGTTCGCCCTGTTCGCAGAGCGCTATCAGCCGGTTCTGGTGCCGCCGTGGAACCGGATTGCCCCGCAGATCGCCCGGCGCCTGCCAGAGGTGGGGGTGCGGGCGCTCTCGACCTTCACCGTGTTCCACCCCCACGCCTTTGCCCAGGTGCAGACCCACATCGACATGATCAAGTGGAAGAAGGAGCGGCGCTTCATCGGCTGGCGCAGCGCGGCGCTCCGGTTCGACTTTCAGCTGGCGCGCCGGCGCACCAACCCGGATGAGCCGATCGGCATCCTGTCGCACCATCTGGCGCAAACCGATGCCTCGTTCGACTTCCTCGACCGGGTGTTCGAGATTCTGGGTGCGCACCCGGGCGCCCGTTTCGCCCGGGTCGGCGAGCTGATCCCTCGCTCTGCCAGCTCTGACACCGCCGCCGGGACAACCGGCGGTTAATCCGCCGGCTTCAAGAGCCGCAGGCGCCAGGTGACGTTCTTCTTGTCCGAGGTCAGGCGGTAGTCGTCGAGCACCTGCCAGTCGTCGCCGTCGGTGGCCTCCCACAGCCGGGCGATCAGCCGGTTGGCGCCGGACTCCAGCCGCTTGGGCGAATACATCGAAATGGCGATGACCCCGCCGGGCGCGAGGAACGGCACGAAGCGCGCGACCACTGCCGCCGGGTCCTCAGCGAAATGCAGCACCTCGTTGAAGACGATGGCGGAGAAGGTCTCACCCTCGGCGGGCGCGAAAGTGTGCATGTCGCCGGCGCGCAACGAGGCGATCTGCGGATCGACCTCGGCGATGTTCAGCGCCGCCGGGGCCAGGTCGACACCGACATAGCGCTTGATGCCCATGGGCTGCAGGCGCTCGTACAACAGCCCCTCGCCGCAGCCGATGTCCAGCACGCTGCCCATCGCATCGTTGAGCGCCAGCCACATGCCGATGATGCCATAGCGTCCGCTCTCAGGCAGATCGCGCAGGAACGCCCAGCGCCCGGCCCGATACTCCTCGTCCCATCCGGCGGAGGTGTTCGCGTTCTTGGCCATCTGCATTCTCCGGTTGGCGTCTTGATCCTCAGGTCGCCGGTGCGCGGCGACAGGCGGTTGCCGTCACTTATAAGGGTCCGCGGCGTCACGCAAACCGTCGCCGAGGAAATTGAACGCCAGAACAACGATAATGATGGGGATGACCGGCGCCATCAGCCAGGGATAGACCACCACCACGGAGATATCCTGCGCCTCGTTGAGCAGCACCCCCCAGGAGACCGCTGGCCGGCGCAGGCCGAGATTGAGGTAGGACAATGCGGTCTCGCCAAGGATCATCGCCGGGATCGACAAGGTGGCCGAGGCAATGATGTGGCTGGTGAAGCCGGGCAGAAGATGCTTGCGGATCACCCGCGAGGGCCGCGCGCCCATCAGCGTCGCCGCCTTGGCATATTCCTCCTCGCGCAGGGCCAGAAGCTTGGAGCGCACTGCCCGGGCGAGCCCCGGCCAGTCGAGCAGACCGAGAATGACGGTGATGCCGAGATAGATCCACACCGGCGACCAGGTCACCGGCAGCGCTGCCGACAGGGCCATCCACAGGGGCAGTTCCGGCAGGGAGCGCAAGATCTCGATCAGCCGCTGGATCAGGCTGTCGATGACCCCGCCGAAGAAACCGGCCAGCCCGCCGAAGAACAGCCCCAGCACGATCGAGATGGTCACGCCAATCAAGCCGACCGTGAGCGACAGTCGTGCGCCATAGACCAGCCCGGAGAACACGTCGCGCCCGAGCCGGTCGGTACCGAGCAGAAACAGCGTGCCGCCCTTGGCCGGGCAGACCAGATGGAAACTGCCTTCGACCAGCCCCCAGAACCGGTAATCCGGCCCCTTGCAGAAGAACCGGAGCGGCTGCACGTCGGTCCGGTCTTCCTCGAACACCCATTTCACGGTTTCAAGGTCGATGCTGGAGGTCATGCCATAGACGAAGGGGCCGACGAAGGACCCTTCATGAAACAGCCGCACCTGCTGCGGCGGGGCATAAAGGTGATCGTTGGAGCGTTCATTCGCCGTATAGGGGGCGATCAGTTCGGCGAAGGGAACGCACAGATAGAACAGCATCAGGATCACGCCGGACCAGACCGCCACCTTGTGGCGGCGGAACTTCCACCACATGATCTTCCACTGGGAGGCCTGATAATAGGCCTCCTGCTCCGCCGTCAGCGTCTCGGCACGGGCCGGGTCGAACGGTTCGGGATTGACGTAATGCTCCACCGGGGCGCCGGCCTCGTCCTTCACGCTCACGACACGGCCCTCCCGCCAAGGCGAATGCGCGGATCGAGCACCGCCAGCAGCAGATCCGAGACCAGCATGCCGATCAGCGTGAGAATGGCGACGAACAAGAGGATAAAGCCGGCCAGGAACTGATCCTGCGACTGCAGCGCGTTCAAAAGCACCGGCCCCACCGTCGGCAGGTTGAGCACCACCGAGACGATCACCGAGCCGGAGACCAGCGACGGTATCAGGTTACCGATGTCGGCGATGAACGGGTTCAGCGCCATGCGCAGCGGGTATTTCAGCAAGAGCCGGGCTTCACGCATGCCTTTGGCCCGGGCGGTGGTCACATATTGCCGGTGCAGCTCATCGAGCAGGTTGGCCCGCAGACGCCGGATCATGGCGGCGGTTCCGGCGGTGCCGATGACGATGGTCGGTACGATGAGATGAGCCAGGATCGACAGCATCTTGTCGACGCTCATCGGCTGGCCGATGTATTGCGGGTCCATCAGCCCGCCGATCGACAGTCCGAACCAGCGGTTGGCCAGATAGAGCATGATCAGCCCGAGCAGGAAGTTGGGCGTCGCCAGGCCGATATAGCCGATGAAGGTGAAGCCGTAGTCGCCCCAGGAATACTGCCGGGTGGCGGAATAGATCCCGATCGGGAAGGAGACGACATAAACGAACAGGATGGTCGCCATGTTGAGGATGATCGTCATCGGCAGCGTCGGCCCAATCACCTCCGCGACCGGTTTTTCATACTCGAACGACCAGCCCCAGTTGCCCTGAAGCAAACCGTCGAACCCATGCGGGCCGGGCCACAGCCCGACCCAGATCAGGTAGCGCTCCAGAAACGGCCGGTCGAGCGCGAATTCCGCCCGCAGGAACTCCAGCTTGGCCACGGAGGAGCTTTCGCCCGCCGCTTTCAGGGCGGCGATCTGGTTGGAGATGTAGTCACCGGCCGGAAGCTCGATGATGATGAAGGTCAGGAAGCTGATCACCAGGAGCGTCGGGATCATCGTCACCACCCGGCGCAGGATGTAATAGAGCATCAACCCGTCCTTGTTTCCTTCGGGACCGCCATCCCGGCGGATGCATCGTCGTTGTCGTCAAATCGCGGGCGCCGGAAGCGCGGCAGGCAGGCCGCGCCAGCGGGCCTATTTCACAAAGAACTCATCCATGCGGTGAATGCCGAAATGGGCACCGGGATCCCAACCGTAGATTCCCTCCTTCGGCACATTGCCGAGCCCCTTGACGACCACCGGCTGGCGCACCTCGGAGACAAGGCCGATGTGAATTGTCTCATCGGCATGGATCTGCAGGATTTCATGCCAGATCGCAGTTCGCTCCTGCGGCGATGAAGAGACCAGCCAACGGTCGTAGAGCTCGACCAGCCGCGCGGCGGGCGCCCAGTCCGGCTTCTCGCCGGTCTTGCCCTCGGTTTCGTAGTAATCGCCCCACAGGGACCAGGAGAGGAAATCCCCGCGTACCGGCACGAAATCCTCCGGCGGCATCTCCGAGGTCGGAATGCCATTCTCGAACCCGGCCCAGACCGACATGACGAGAAAACCGCTCAACGCCCGCTCGCGCATGGTGTCGCGCTGGCTGGGCTTGGCGAACAGCTTGACGCCGATCTCCTTCCAGGTCTCGCCCACCAGTTCCAGCGCGTCGAGCTGTTCCTGGCTTTCGCCACTGGCCTCGACGATGATTTCCAGCGGCCGGCCATCGGGCAAAAGGCGGATGCCGTCGCCGCGCCGCTCGGTCAGCCCCATCTCGTCCAGCAGCGCATTCGCCGCCTCAAGGTCGAACTCGGCATAGGCGTCCCGGTATTCCGGCTTGAACAGCGGGCTGCGCGACAGCACCGTGTCGTTGCCCGGCGTGCCGAAGCCAAGATAGAGCACCCGGTTGATCATCTGCCGGTCGATGCCGAGCGACAGCGCGCGGCGGAATCGGGTGTCGCGCAAGGTTTCCCGCCACACCGGATCCTTCACCGTCAGATTGGGCAGCAGGGAAATCTGCGAGCCCTTGCTGATCGGCCAGAGCAAGGTCTTGTAGCCGCCGGTCTTCTCGCCCTGCTTGAGGATGGTGATGTCGGAAAAGCCGATGTTGCGGGCCTGAAGATCGACCTCGCCCGCCTGGGTCTTGGCCGGGATGATCTTGCCGTCGGCCACGGTCATCACCACCCGGTCCGCATAGGGAAGCTGCTGTCCGGCGGTGTCGACCCGGTGGTAATAGGGGTTGCGCTCCAGCACGAAGCGCCGTTCGCCGGCATCCTCGAACCGCACCCAGGGCTGCAGCGTCGGCAGGTCCGGATTGCGGGCGTTGTACATGTCGTCTTGCTTGTTGAAGAGCGGCGCCCAGCCGCGCAGTTTGCGGGCGGCGGCCAGCTTCTTGATCTCCGCCTCATCGGCGTATTTGGCGTGAAACTGCTTCAGGTAATGCGCCGGGCGATAGATGAACGGCGGGCGCGACTTGGCCAGTTCCGGCTGAAACAGCGGATTGGGCGTGTCCCAGGTAAACCGCACCGTCGTTTCGTCAAGCACCTCGAACTTCGGCGGCTTGCCCCCCGCCAGCATGAAGGGCGGCAGACCCGAGGGCTGCAACCTTTCATTCAGCGCCACATCCTCATACCAGAAGCGGATGTCCTCGGAGGTGAACGGCGCGCCGTCCGACCACTTGTGCCCCTCACGCAGGTGCAGCGTGAACCTGCGGCCCTCCTCCACCTCGAAATCCTTGAGGATATCCGGCACCAGATTGAGCTCCTCGTCATAGCCAACGAGGCGGGCATAGCCCCATACATTGATGAGCCGCACGTCCTTGGAGCGACCGATCAACGTGTCGATATCGCCGCCCTGCCGGCCCGTGACCCGGCCCTTGGCCTCCAGATCGACCACCAGAGGCTCGCTTGGCAGGCGCTCGCCCACCGGCGGCAGGTCCTTTCCGACCCGCGCCTCCAGCATGGGCGTTTCCTTGAGATCGAGCGCCGACGCCGGCGACAGACCGAAGCCTGCCCCAAAGGCAAGCGCGGCCCCGACAAGGGCGCCGGCGGAAAGAGAAAAACGGCAACTCATAGAATAGCCTCCCTGGCCGGCTCGGGCCGTGTGGCGGATGCGCCAGGCGCGCAGACGAAATGGCCGGGCCTCATCTCGACGAGCACCGGCACAGTGCCGTCGGTCAAGCGGAACGGTTCGGGCCACAATGACGGCTCGGATGCGCGCTGCTCATCGAGCGCGGCGAAGTCGAGCGGCGCGTCAAGATCCGGCTCGGGCACCGACCGCAGCAGCGCGCGGGTGTAGGGGTGCAGCGGCTCCTGCACCACGCTCCGGGTTTCCCCGATCTCCACCACGCGCCCCCGGCACATCACCGCAACCCGGTCGGCGATATAATCAACCACCGCCAGATTGTGGCTGACGAACAGATACGTCAAGCCCAGTTCCGACTTCAGGTCCTTGAGAAGGTTCAGGATTTGCGCCTGAACCGACACATCGAGCGCCGAGGTCGGCTCATCGCACAGGATGAACTCCGGATTGAGCGCCAGCGCCCTTGCAATGCCGATGCGCTGACGCTGGCCGCCGGAGAAGGAATGCGGATAGCGGCGCAGGAAACGCGGATCGAGGCCGACCAGCCGCATCAGCTCGCGCACCCGTTCAGCCCGCTCCGCCGGCGTTCCCACCTCGTGGATGATCAACGGCTCCAGCAGGATGTCGTTGACCGTCATGCGCGGGTTCAGCGAGGAGAACGGATCCTGGAAGATCAGTTGCACCCGCTTGCGATAGTCGAGTAGCGCCGGCCCGCGCAGCCCGGCCACATCCATCGGCCCGGCGCCGGTGTCGTAGTGGATCTTGCCACCGTCGATGTCGATCGCCCGCAGGATCGCCTTGGCGGTGGTGGTCTTGCCCGACCCGGATTCGCCAACAAGCCCCAAGCATTCGCCTCGCCGCACCGTCAGGTTGATGTCGTCCAGGGCCAGAAGCTCATGCGCCCGCGAGCCCAACAAGCCACCCTTGCGGGTCAGAAAGGTCTTGCTGACATGTTCGAGGCGCACGAGCGGCGCCCCCTTGGCCACTCCGTTCGACCGCCCCCCCGCCAGAAACCCTTCCGCATGGGGCTCGATCGGACGGATCGGCACCAGCCGCTCCCCCGGCTCCATGCCGATGCGTGGCACCGCATTGAGCAGCGCCTTCAGATAGGCGTGTTGCGGATTGGCAAACAGGGCATCGGCCGGGCCCTTTTCCATGATCTGGCCGTGGTAGATCACCACCACCTCATCCGCCATGTTGGCGACGACACCGAAATCATGGGTGATCAGCAGCACGGACATGCTGAGTTCGCTCTGCACGTCCTTGATCAGCTTGAGGATTTCCGCCTGGATCGTGACATCGAGCGCGGTTGTCGGCTCATCGGCGATCAGAAGCGCCGGATGACAGATCATCGCCATGGCGATCATCGCCCGCTGGCGCAACCCACCGGACAGTTCGAACGGATAGGAATTCAGCGCCCGGGCGGGATCCGGAAAACGAACCAGCCGCAGCATTTCCCGGGTCAACTCGCGCGCCTCGGCGGCGTTGACGCTACGATGCAACTCGGCTGCCTCGCCGATCTGGTCACCGATGGTGTGCAGCGGCGACAGGGAGGTCATCGGCTCCTGGAAGATGATGGCGATGCGGTTGCCGCGAATGGCCCGCATCTCCTCTCCCTTGCGGTTCAGCGCGGCGATGTCGACCGCGGTGCCGCCGGCCATGTCGTTGAACAGCATCCGACCGCCAGTGATTTCCGCCTTTTGCGGCAGCAATCCCATGATCGCCTGGGAGATCACCGTCTTGCCCGAACCGGATTCGCCGACCAGCGCCACCGTCCTGTTCTCGGGAACGGAGAACGACACAGTGTCGACCGCGCGCGTACGCCCCTCACTTGTCACGAAGTCGACGCTCAAGCCGTCGACTGTCAGCACATCCACGTAAACCACCCTCCCCGGCGAATTTTTCCGGCCATTATAGGTGTCGCCGCACCAATCGAAAGGCCCCATGCCCGTCCAGACAGTGCGCAGGGCAGATCACACTTCCATGTCTTGCAGTTGACAGCGCCCTTGCCAAGTACGGTCTTTCAACAAGGTGTCAAAAACCTGCACGGCACCGGGAAAAAACTGGCTGGATCCGGAAGACCTGCAGCCAGATAGGGAACAACACCTGGGCCCGGACCCTATTCCGCCGCGCCGACCGACGAGGCCGCGGGCAGGTCGCCAATGAGCGGCGAGGCCCTGTCATCGACCCGCCAGACCGTCACCGCACCGCTGCGCCCGCGCAGGCGATGGGTGCCCGCAGGCGAAGAGGCAATGCCCCCACCTGCCCGGCGTATGGTGTCCTCGCTGGCGAGAATCACCACCTCATCGTCGGGGCTGACGTCCCGGCCCAGCGACTGCAGCCGCTCGCACAGGTTCACCGCGTCGCCGACCACCGTGTAGTTCCAGCGATCGAGCGCGCCCACATTGCCGACCACCACCTTGCCGCTGTGAATGCCGATCCGCAGCCGCATCGGCGGCTCGCCCCGCTCAGCGCAGGCCCGGTTGTCGGCCCGAAGCGCGGCGGCCATGCCGACACACGCCCGCACCGCCGCACGGGCATGGTCGGGCCGCGCATCCGGCGCGCCCCAGAAGGCGAGCATTCCGTCGCCAATGAACTTGTCGACGGTTCCCCCTTCCCGCTCCACCGCCGCCACCAGCAGGGCGAAATGCTGGTTCAGCGCCTCGGCGGTCTCCACGGCCGTCAGGTTCTCCGACAGGGACGTGAAGCCGACAATATCGGTGAACACGAGGGTGATCTCCATCTCCCGCGCCACCATCGCCTGATCCATGCCAAGGCGCATCAGCTTGCGAAACAGCGACCGGGGCACATAGGTGTTC
The DNA here is from genome assembly GCF_014635285.1 of Stappia taiwanensis. GTDB lineage: Bacteria > Pseudomonadota > Alphaproteobacteria > Rhizobiales > Stappiaceae > Stappia > Stappia taiwanensis. Next base: position 124,369 of record NZ_BMCR01000004.1, read on the forward strand.
ATTGCCCGCAAGCCGACCACCATGGCGTTGAAGGCCTGATACACCTGATTCAGCTCGCGAATGCGGCTTTGCGGCAACGGCTTGACCCGGTCGAATTCCAACGCCCCGATGTATTGCGCGCGCTTGGCAATCTCCGCCAGCGGGCGCGCGGCGCGGCGCAGCAACAGCACCGCCAGAACCAGCGCAACGACAATCGAGAGAAGCCCGACGGTCGCCGACCCGAACAGGCGCCGGATCTCGCGCGAGATGGTCGAGGCCTCGTAATACTGCCCGACGATCCACACATCCGGGCCATAGCCCTCCAGCCGCTTGGTCATCGACAGGTGGTCGGGGCCGTCGTCATGGGATTCGATGTCGCGCACGTCGACCCCCAGGGCGCTGGCCTTTTCGAAGGTCTCCATCAACTCGCCGGTCGCCAGGCCGCTCAAGACCGAATCGCCCAACTCGGAGATGGTGGCCGGAAGTGCGATCGACTTGCCGGTCAGGGCCCGCACCAGCGCCAGGTCGGAATAGGCGATCACCTCATCGCCATTGGCCAGGATGAACACCGTGGCATCGTCGCCGCCGTCGAGCTGGCGCACCGCGTTGCCGATCTCCTCCGTCGACACCGCTGCCGTCAAATACCCGGAAAGCTTGCCCTCGTTCACCAGTGGCACGGTGACATTGGCATAGAGTTCACCGCTCGCCTGCACCAGCGGCCCCCAGGTCGCGCCGGATCGGGCTGTGACCTTCGGCAGGACGTAGCGCTCGGAAATTTCCGGCACCTGTTGCCGCTGAAACGGCCAGAGCCGGCCGGTCTCGCCGCGATAGATGCCGAATTCCTCGCCGCTGACATCGGTGATCACAAGCACGTCGATCACCATGTTGGAGTAGACTGCGGCGAGCAGGGACGGTTTCAACTCCTCGAATTGATCCAGACCGATCTCACGGTTGTCGAAAAGGTTCTTCAGTTCCAGCACCGCGCCGGCGGCAAGATCGAGATGGTCGCTGACCTGCTGCGCCAAGGCATTGGTGGTCAACACCGCCTTGTCGTTCAAGAGCGAAAAGGTGTTGCGGATATTCGCGGTGACGGCAAGACCAAGCACCAGCAGCATCGACACGGTCAACAGCGCGCCGAAGGCCGTGCTGACCAGCGCGGTCATCGAAATGCCGCGCACACTTTTGGTGCCGAACATCGTCAGCCGTTTCAACATGCTTGACCGATTACCTTTCGCTCGCCCTCGCCACTGCCGGTAGCATACTCCGGTTTTCAGTCCAAACGTGATTCACTAGGGTCCAGCCCCATAACTGCGGCTGCCCCTGGCGCCCCCCGCCTCCTCCCGGCTGTACTCAATCCCCGCGAGCGGTTAAGCAGCCATGACGAGCATGCCCTGCCGCCGGAGCCACAATGACCGTGATCGACTACGAAGCAGAATACAACAACCGGGCTCTGGTGCCCGAGCATCCGTCACTGATCGAAGGATGGCGCCGGGATGCGGCCGCCTACCGCAGTGAAGCGAACGCGGAACTGGATATTTCCTACGAGCTCTCGCCGCGCGCCGCTTATGATCTGTTCCTGCCCACGGGCGGTTTGCCGTCACGTGGCGTCATCGCCCTGTTCCTGCATGGCGGCTACTGGCAGGCGCTCGACCGCAGCTTCTTCTCGCATATGGCGCGCGGCCCGGTGGCCCATGGCATCCCCACGGTGATTGGCAACTACGACCTGTGCCCGGAGGTGCGCATCGGCGACATCACCGAGGAAATCCGCCGGCTGATCGCCCATTTGTGGGAGCGCTACCGCAAGCCGGTCATCGTCTATGGCCATTCGGCCGGCGGCCATCTCACCGCCGAAATGCTGGCCACCGACTGGCGTCAGCGTGGCCTGCCGCCGCGGCTCGTGCCCGCCGGCCTTGCCATTTCCGGCCTGTTCGACCTTCAGCCGCTGGTGAGCACATCGCTCAACGCCAATCTCCGGCTCGACCGGCAGGAGGCAATCGCCGCGTCGCCGATCGCCCGGATCGCCCCGGCCGGCACCGCCCTGATCGCGGCGGTGGGCGGTGATGAATCCTCCGAATTCCTGCGGCAATCGCGGATCATCGCCGACATCTGGGGACGCGGCGGCGTCGACACCACCCTCGACATCCGCCCGGGGGAGAATCATTTCACCGTGATCGCCCCGCTGGCCGATCCGGACAGCGACCTGACCGCCGCGCTGGTGGCCCAGGCCCGGAAGGTTTGCTGAGCCTCCAATTCCCCGCCGCAAAATATGACACCGGTCAATGCGCCGCCCCGTCCTCGCCGACATCGTGGCGGTCAAGCCATTGCCAAGCGGGCGCCCCGAGCCTTCCGGGAGCACCCCGCCGCCGAAACAAGGAGCCCTTGATGCGTCCCGACACTCCCGCACCGGTTCGCCTGGAAGACTACCGGCCGACGGATTTCGCGATCGACACCGTGTCTCTCGACATTCGCCTCGCCCCGAAGGCGACCCAGGTGCGCGCGCGTCTCGCCATCCGCCGCCGCGACACCGCCGCGAAAGGCGCCCCGCTGGTGCTCGACGGCGACGAACTCGATCTTGTCAGCCTGGCGCTCGACGGCCGTCCGCTCGCCGCTGACGCGTACACCGCCGCGCCGGACCGGCTGGAGATCCGGGCTCTGCCCGACGGCCCCTTCGTGCTGGAGATCGAGACCCGCCTTGACCCGGACGCGAACACCAAGCTGATGGGGCTTTACCGCTCAAGCGGCACCTATTGCACCCAGTGCGAGGCGGAGGGCTTCCGCCGCATCACCTATTTCCTCGACCGGCCCGACTGCCTGTCGGTCTACACCACCCGCATCGAAGCGCGCGAAAGCGATGCCCCGGTGCTGCTGGGCAACGGCAACCCGGTGGAGGCCGGCCGGATCGAGGGCACGGACCGCCACTATGCGGTCTGGCACGACCCGCACCCCAAGCCTGCCTATCTGTTCGCCATGGTCGCCGGCGACCTTGCCCGGGTGTCCAACCGTTTCACCACCGCCGACGGGCGCGATGTCGCGCTCAACATCTACGTGGAGCACGGCAATGAAGGCGCCTGCGACTGGGCGATGGACAGCCTCAAGCGCTCCATGCGCTGGGATGAGGAGGTCTTCGGGCGGATCTACGATCTTGAGGTGTTCAACATCGTCGCCGTTTCCGACTTCAACATGGGCGCGATGGAGAACAAGGGGCTGAACATCTTCAACGACAAGTATGTTCTCGCCAGCCCGGACACCGCCACCGATCAGGATTACGCCGGCATCGAGGCGGTGATCGCCCATGAGTATTTCCACAACTGGACCGGCAACCGGATCACCTGCCGCGACTGGTTCCAGCTCTGCCTGAAGGAAGGGCTGACCGTCTTCCGCGATCAGGAATTTTCCTCCGACATGCGCTCGCGCCCGGTCAAGCGCATCGCCGATGTGCGGCTTCTGAAGTCGCATCAGTTCCCCGAGGATGCCGGCCCGCTCGCCCATCCGGTGCGCCCGCGGCTCTATCACGAGATCAACAACTTCTACACCGCCACCGTCTATGAGAAGGGCGCCGAGGTGGTGCGGATGCTGAAGGCTCTTCTGGGGCCAGAGGACTTCCGCGCCGGCATGGATCTGTTCTTCGAGCGGCATGACGGCGAAGCCACCACGGTGGAAGCGTTTCTCGCCTGCTTCCAGGAGGCGAGCGGCCGGGACCTTGCCCAGTTCTCCCTGTGGTACGAGCAGGCGGGCACGCCGACGCTGACGGTGGACAGCAAGTACGAGCCCGAGGCCCGGCGCTTCACCATGACGGTGCGCCAGAGCGTGCCGCCGACCCCGAAGCAATCGGCCAAGAAGCCGATGACGATCCCGCTCAAGGCGGCGCTGATCGGACCGGACGGGACGGAGATGACCGGACTGAGCGTCGCCGGCGCGGAAATGACCGGCGACACCCTGCACATTCGCAACCCCTCGCACATGATTGTCTTTTCCGACGTGCCGGCCCGTCCGGTGCCGTCCTTGCTGCGCGAGTTTTCCGCGCCCGTACACCTGAAGTCGGATCTGTCCGACGCGGACCTTCTGTTCCTCGCAGCCCGGGACACCGACCCGTTCAACCGCTGGCAGGCGTTGCAGTCGGTGGCGCTCAGCGCGCTGATCAAGGCGACCCAGGCCGCCGCCGGCCAACGGCCGATCACGGTCGATCCGGAACTGGTGGACGCGATCGGCGCCAGCATCGCCGATGACAGCCTCGACCCGGCCTTCCGCGCGCTCTGCCTGCAGTTGCCCGGCGAAACGGATCTTGCCCGCGAGATCGGCAAGGATGTCGATCCGGAGGCAATCTGCCAGGCGCGGCGGCAGGTGCGGGCGACCATCGCCGACCGACTGGCGGAGACCATGCTGGCCACCTACACGGCCATGACCAGCCCCGGGCCGTTCTCCCCCGATGCGGCGGCAAGCGGGCGCCGCGCCCTGCGCAACGTTCTGCTGGAGTATCTCAGCCACGGAACAGGTGGGCAGGATGGCACGCTGGCGCGGGCCCATTTCGATGCCGCCGACAACATGACCGACCGGGCGGCCGCGCTCGGCGTGCTCGTCCATGCCCGCCTGCCGGGACATGAGGAGGCGCTTGCCGCCTTCGCCGACCGGCATGGGCACACGCCGCTGGCGCTCGACAAGTGGTTCACCATCCAGGCCACCGCGCCCTTTGGCGATGCGCTGGACACGGTGAAGCGGCTGACGACCCACGCGGGCTTCTCGATGGGCAATCCGAACCGGGTGCGGGCGCTGATCGGCGCCTTTGCCACCGGCAACCAGAGCCAGTTCAACCGGGCCGATGGCGCCGGCTTCGACTATCTGGCCGAGGTTGTGCTTAGCCTCGACAAAACCAATCCGCAGGTGGCCGCGCGCCTTGCGTCCGCGTTCCGCTCCTGGCGCTCGCTCGAACCGGAACGGCAGGCCCGGGCGGAGGCGGCGCTGCGCCATGTAGCCGCCATGGCCGAGTTGTCGCCGGATGTGCGCGACATCGTCGACCGTTGCTTGCAATAGGCCTGACGGGCTCAATTTGACGCTGCGTCCCACTGGGTTTTGCGCCGATGCGCCAGGCCTGGTGGGATTTACCTTTGATTAACCATATTTTTCCGCGCAGACTCTAGACAAATCAGGCGAATACGATTCAAATGAAAATGATTCGAGGGCGCCCCGCGCTCACATTTGCGGCTAATTTGCGGCTTAATCGACACATCGGGAGCTACCACGATGGCGCGCGCCTTTGTCGGCACTGCGTCCGCGCGTCGATTCGCGGACTTGATCCGGAAACACCGGAACAGTAAGTCGCTGACCGGCCACATCCGTCTGCTGGCCCAGCCCGCCTATCAGCGCCTGTTGCTTGCCGAGCCGATCTTCCGCCGCACCATTCCGATCCTGTGCGTCGTCTTCGTCGCCACTCTTGCCGTCTACCGCGCGCTCATCCTGTCCTATGAGCATCAGGAGACCGACCGGCGCGCGCAGGACGACCTGACGATGATCGCCACCACCCTGGCCGCCCGTCTTAGCCTGTCCGAAACCGCGCTGCCCGAACAAGGCTTCCGCACCGCGCTGCAGGCCGAGCTTGCCGACAGCCTGCCGCCGCGCGCCACCAGTGACGCCCGCCAGATCCTCATCGCCGATCCGGATGGCAAGGTGGTTGCCAGCGCGCCGATCCGCTCCGATCTGGAAGGCATGCTTCTTGCCGACATTCTCGGCGCCGGGCAGCCACTGACCGTCTTCGGCGCCCGCGCCGGCGTCTTGACCGTCGCCACCGACACCGACGAGGAGGCCTATGCCACCGTTCACCACCTGAACGGCCGGCTCGGCATGGTGGCACTGACCCAGCCCAAGGACATGATCTTCGCCGACTGGCGCGCCAACGTCTCGGCCAATGTCACCTTGTTCGTCGGCACCGCCTCGGTGCTGCTGGTGCTGATCTACGCCTTCTTCGCCCAGGCAACCCGGGCCGAACAGGCAGACCAGATTTACGCCGCGACCCGGGCGCGCATCGACCTGGCCTTGAGCCGGGGACGCTGCGGCCTGTTCGATTGGGACCTGTCGCGCGGCCGCATTTTCTGGTCGGCCTCGCTCTATGAAATGCTCGGCATGCCGGCGCGGGACGACATTCTCGGGTTTGCCGAGATTTCCGCCCTCACCCACCCGGATGACGTCGATCTCTACAAGCTGGCGGAGAGCCTGCTGGAGACCGGCGAGACCACCGTCGACCAGATGTTCCGCATGCGCCATGCCAATGGAGAATGGGTCTGGCTGCGGGCCCGGGCGGAGGTGCAGAGCGAGCCGGGCATTTCCGAGCCGCATCTGATCGGTATCTGCATCGACGTGACCGAGCAGAAGCAGCTCGCCGAGCAGAGCCGCACCGCGGACCTGCGCCTGCGCGATGCGATCGAGACGATTTCCGAGGCCTTCGTGCTGTGGGACACGGAAAACCGGCTGGTGATGTGCAACTCCAACTACCAGACCCTGCACAACCTTCCGAACGCGGCGATCCGCGCCGGAACGCCCTATGCCCAGGTCATGGCCTCCGCCCGCCAGACCGTGGTTTCGGCGAGCCCGACCATCGGCAGCGACGGCAGCGATCCCTCCTCCAGCTACGAGGCCCAGCTCGCCGACGGCCGCTGGCTGCAGATTTCCGAGCGGCGCACCAAGGATGGCGGCTTTGTCTCCGTCGGCACCGACATCACCGCCCTGAAGCGGCATGAGGAAAAGCTGATGGAGAGCGAACGCCGCCTGATGGCGACGGTCGCCGACCTGCGCCAGTCGCGGCAGAAGCTTGAGGTTCAGGCACAGCAACTGGTCGAGCTTGCCGAGAAATACTCCGAGGAGAAGACCAAGGCCGAGGAAGCCAATCAGGCGAAGTCCGAATTCCTCGCCAACATCTCACACGAACTGCGCACGCCGCTGAACGCCATCATCGGCTTTTCCGAGATCATGGATCAGGGCATGTTCGGCCCGCTCGGCTCCGACAAGTACCGGGAATACTGCACCGACATTCACGACAGCGGCCGCTACCTCCTGAATGTGATCAACGACATTCTCGACATGTCGAAGATCGAAGCCGGCCGCATGGAGCTGAAGCGTGAGGAGGTCGACCTCGTCAGCATCGCCGCCGATGCGACCCGCATCATCTCCGCCGCTGCTGCGGAAAAGACCATCACCGTGGAGCGTCAGACCGAGGACGACCTCGCCCTTGTCGGCGACCGCCGGGCGATCAAGCAGGTGTTGTTGAACCTGCTCGCCAATGCGGTGAAATTCACTCCGGATGGCGGCTCCGTCACCCTCGACGCCCGCCGCGATGCTGACGGCAAGGCGGTCACGGTGACCATCTCCGACAATGGCATCGGCATCCGCCAGACCGATATCGCCCGGCTCGCCAAGCCGTTCGTCCAGGTCGAGAACCAGTTCACCAAGACCCACAAGGGCTCGGGTCTCGGCCTTGCCATCGCCCAGTCGCTGGTGAAGATGCACGGCGGCGACATGGTCATCCAGTCGGAAGTCGGCAAGGGCACGCGCGTGACCGTCTCCCTGCCGGTCCACCCGCAGGACGCCTGAGGCGTCCGGCCGCGCGTCCCGCCAATCAGCCGCACTTCCAGACCAGCCAATCGCCAGTTCAGCCGGTCGCCTCCTTCTCCGCTTTCACCGGACCGACGATCCGCTCGAAACAGGCGCGGACATCGCCTTGCATTTCCGCCAGGCGATGTTCCTGATGGGCGAAATCCGGTGCCTCGCCGGCATGGACCAGAAGATCGCGCACGCCCTTGGGCACCTCTTCAGCCTTGAACCGGCCTTCCAGCGCCAGTCGCTGCACCTGGGTCAACGCATGATAGGTACGGCCGGCCGGCAGCAGCACCTCCGCATCCTCCGGCGCGAGGAACCCGGACCGCAGGCAGCGCTCCAGCGCGGTTTCGGTGGTCTGTGACAGGATGCCGGGATCCGCGGCGCCGTGCACCAGTTGCAGGAACTGGGCAATGAACTCAATGTCGACCAGCCCACCGGCGACCTGCTTCAGGTCCCAGATGTCCTTGCTGCCCTTCTCCGCCTCGATCCGGGCACGCATGGCCGCCACCTCGCCGGCCACCGCCGCACGGTCGCGCGGTCGGGCCAGCGTCTCGCGAATGGTGGCCTCGATCCGGGACTGGAACGCCGGCGTGGACGCGCAGATCACCCGGGCGCGGGTCAGCGCCATGTGCTCCCATGTCCAGGCATCCTTGACCTGGTAGGCCTCGAAGGCGGAAAGGCGGGTGGCAAGCGGCCCGGCATTGCCGGAGGGGCGCAACCGGAAATCCACTTCGTAAAGCCGCCCTTCGGCGGTGGGCGCGGAGAGCGCCGCCACTAGCCGCTGGGTCAGGCGAATGAAGTATTGGCCCGGTGCCATCGGCCGCTTGCCGTCGGTCGCGGTCACCGCCTCGTCATGCTCGTAAAGCAGGATCAGATCGAGATCGGAGGAGGCGGTCATCTCCCGCCCGCCGAGCTTGCCCATGGCCAGCACCGCCCAGTCCGCGCCGGGCAGACGTCCGTGGTTCTCCGCCACATGGTCGATCACATGCGGCAACAGGCCGGCGACGATCTGCTCGGCCAGCCGGGCCAGCGCCTCGCCCACCTGATTGGGAGTGAGGGTATCGGAGAGAAGCCGCAGGCCGATCAGGAACTGTTGTTCCTGGGCGAAGATCCGCGCCCGGTCGAGCGCATCCTCGTAGAAACGAGCCAGCGTCAGGGTCCGCTCCAGACCGGCGGCGAATTCCGGCGAGGTCGGCATTGCCCCGAAAAACGCCGGATCCAGCACCGCGTCGAGCACATGCACCCGCCGCGACACCACTTCGGCCAGGCGCGGCGCCGCGCCCATCACCGTCGCCAGCAGCTTCAGGAGTTGCGGATTGGAGCGCAGCAGGGAGAAGAGCTGCACACCGGCTGGCAGTTTCGACAGGAAGCCATCGAAGGCAAGCAGTGCCTGATCGGCATTGTCGGTGCCTGCCAGTGCGTCAAGCAGCACCGGATGCAGCTCGGTGAGCCGTTCGCGGGCCTTGGACGAGCGCACCGCCGGATAGCGGCCGAAATGCCAGGCGCGGATGATCCGCGCCGCCTCGCGCGGGCGCTTGTAGCCGAGCCGCGACAGGGTCTCCAGCGTGTCCGGGTCGTCGTCGTCGCCGGTGAACACCAGATTGCCGAGTTCGGAGGCCAGCTCCGGCTCGTTCTCGAACAGGGCCGAATAATGGGTCTGCACCGTCGACAACTCAGCACGCAGCGCCGTTTCGAAACTCGCCAGATCGGTAAAGCCCATCAGCCGCGCCACCCGCATCCGCTCGGCCTCGTCGGCGGGAAGGATGTGGGTCTGCTCGTCGTTCAGCATCTGGATGCGGTGTTCCACATGGCGCAGGAACACATAGGCGGCCGTCAGCTCATCCCGGGTTTCGCCGGAAATCCACTCCAGCTCCGCCAGCGTGGCCAGTGTCTCCAGCGTGCGCTTGCCGCGCAGCTCCGTGATCCGTCCACCGGCGATCAATTGCTGGGTCTGGGCGAAGAACTCCACCTCGCGGATACCGCCGCGCCCGAGCTTGACGTTATGGCCGGCAACCGCGATCTGGCCATGGCCCTTGTGCACATGGATCTGGCGCTTGATCGAATGCACATCGGCAATCGAGGCATAGTCGAGATACTTGCGCCAGATGAACGGGGCAATCTCCTTCAGGAATGCCTCGCCCGCCGGCACATCGCCGGCGCAGGCCCGCGCCTTGATCAGCGCCGCCCGCTCCCAGTTCTGCCCCAGGCTCTCGTAGTAAACGAGCGCTGCCGGGATCGACATGGCCAGCGGCGTGGCACCCGGGTCCGGCCGCAGCCTGAGATCGGTGCGGAAGACGTAGCCCTCCGCCGTGCGGTCGCCCATGATCTTGACCAAGCGCTTGGTCAGCCGGACGAACTCCACCGGCGCCTCGGCACCGCCAGTGATCGGCGCATGCTCGGGGTCGTAGAGCACGATCAGGTCGATGTCGGAGGAGTAATTCAGTTCGAAGGCGCCGTATTTGCCCATGGCAAGGGCAACGAAACCGCACCCTTTTTCCGGCCGATCCGGGTCGGTCGGGGCGAAGCGGCCGCGCCGTTCAAGATCCCACAGGCAAAAGCGGATCGCGGCGGTCAGCGCCGCATCGGCGAAGCCGCTGAGCGCGGCGGTCACCGCCGTCAGGTCGAGCGCCCCGCCGATATCGGCCAGCCCAAGGGTCAGCGCCAGATCCTTCTTCAGCGCGCGCAGGCGCGCCATCAGATCCGCTTCCTCCTCGCAGCGCAGCGCGTCCGCCGCCGCGATCAGTGCCCGGACGCGCTCGGCCGGCACGCTGGTGAGGACCTCCCCGAGCCGCTGCGGATCGGAACAGGCAAGATCGCGCAGGTATGGCGCGTTCGACAGCACGCCCCCGAGGAAGGCTTCCGCTTTCCGTCGGCTTTCGTCGCCGTCCAGCATGGCCAGCGCCGGCTCCAGATCGGCAAGGGTCGCCTCGGCCACCGCCGCGTCCCGCGCCTCTGGCAGGACGGTCAGCGCCGCCATCAAGGGCGCCGTCGCACCCGCACCTTGCGTCTCATCCACCATCTCCAAGGCCACCTTCATTCCCCTGCTTTCGCGCCTTCGCCTTGCCCAGCGGCAGCTCCAGCACCGCCCTCAACCCCGGCGCGGCGTCCTCCAACACCAGCTGTCCACCGTGCAGCCGCGCCACCGCGTTGACGAGGCTGAGCCCCAGTCCGGACCCTGGCAGGTTCCGGCTGGCCTCCAGCCGGACGAACCGCTGCACCGCCCGCGCCCGATCGGCCGCGCCGATCCCCGGGCCGTGATCACGCACCGACAGCCGCACACCGTCGCCAGACCGCGTCACCGCCAGTGTCACCTTTAGCGGATCCGCCCCCTGCGGCGTACCGTATTTCAACGCATTCTCGATCAGATTGATCACCGCCTGAACCAGAAGCTCGCGATTTCCATGCAGAGCCAGGCCGGACGCGGCCTCCACGGTGAGGCTGCCGCCCACATCCTCCACCACGGGGGCGTAGAGTTCCGCCACCTCGGCGACAAGCGCGCCCGCATCGAGATCAACGAGCGCCGCATCGGAGGAGCCCGCCTCGATCCGTGCGATCCGCAGAAGCGCATCGAAGGTGCGGATCAGGCCATCGCAATCCTCAATGGTGCGGGACAGGGCATCATCACTTGGCGCGCCCTCCCCGCCCTGGCGCATCGCCTCCTCCAGCCTGTTGCGCATCCGCGTCAGCGGCGTCTTCAGGTCATGGGCGATGTTGTCGGAGACTTCCTTCAGCCCCTGCATCAGCGCCTCGATGCGCTCCAGCATGGCGTTGAGGCTGACCGCCAGCCGGTCGAACTCATCGCCGCTGCCATCGACCGGCAACCGCTCCGACAGATCCCCTTGCATGATCCGCTGGCCGGTGGCCGACATGGCGTCTATGCGTTTCAGCACCCGGCGGCTGACGAACACCCAGGTCACCAGCCCAAGCGCGGCGATCACGAACAACCAGAAGCGCATGGCCTCGGACAGAAGATCGCGAAAGAACTGATGCTCGCGCAGGTCGCGGCCGACCAGCAGGCGGAAACCGCCGCTGAGCTGGAATACGCGGACGAAGGCCTCACGCTTGGCACCGCCGCCGAACGGCGCATAGGAGACCCGCTGCAACTCACCGCTTTCGCCGGCGAAGACGCGCTCGCCAAACCCTTCCACATTGCCCGCCAGCACGTTGCCGGCGAAATCCGTGACCAGATAGAGGCTTGCACCGGGCTGACGGGCGCGCGCGTCGATGGTGGCGACGAGACCGCGAATGCCGCCGGTGCGGTAGCGCTCGGCCAGACCGGAGATTTCCGCATCGACCGTTTCCACCACCTGCTCATGCAGCAGCGAGGCGGTGTTCTGGGAGAGGTAGACGATCACCGCACCGGAGGCGAGCGTCAGCGCCGCCAGATAGATCAGCGCCAGCTTGAACGCGGTGGTGCGGAACAGCTTACCGAGAGACGTCACGGATCGTGTACCCGGCGCCTCGGATGGTGTGCAGCAGCGGTTTGTCGAAGTCCTTGTCGATCTTGCCCCGCAGCCGCGAGATATGCACGTCGATTACATTGGTTTGCGGGTCGAAGTGATACTCCCACACATGCTCCAGCAGCATGGTCCGGGTCACCACCTGGCCAGCGTTCTGCATCAGGTATTCCAGCAGCTTGAACTCACGCGGCTGCAAGGGAATGTCGCGTCCGCCGCGCGAGACGGTGTGGCCCAGCCGGTCCAGCACCAGATCGCCGACGGTGTAGCGGGTTTCCACCTCCTGCTGGCGCGGCCTGCGGCCAAGCGCCTCCACCCGGGCGAGCAGCTCGGAGAAGGCATAGGGCTTGGGCAGGTAATCGTCGCCGCCCGCGCGCAGGCCGGTCACCCGGTCATCGACCTGGGCCAGCGCCGACAGCACCAGCACCGGGGTGTGATTGCCTTCGCCGCGCAAGGTGGAGATCACCGACAGGCCATCGCGCTTGGGCAACATCCGGTCGACCACCAGAACGTCATAGGGTGCGGTCGCGGCCAGCTCGTAGCCCGCCTCGCCATCGGCGGCATGGTCGACCACATGCCCCGCTTCGCGCAGGGCCTTGGCCAGATAATTGGCCGCTTCGACATCGTCTTCGACAATCAGAATACGCATGATGGTCTGGCAATCACCGTCGCTGGCAGGATGGACATGAACGGCACGCAAACCGGCCCGTTGGAGGCTTGCTCCACCCGGACCGGCCAGCGCACCGGATCCTGTCCGATTTAACGCAGAAAGGTTGATCAATTTCCAGCCGGGTGAAAGGCCCGGCGGACCACCCCGCCGGGCGGCGGGATGATCCCTGTTTTCAAGTCAGGTCGCCGGATCAGCCGCGGGCAACCGGCACCGCCACGAAGCGGGTGGCGGCATCGCCGCGCTGGACACGCATCAGCACCGCCTTGCGACCCTTTTCATCGGCGGCAAGCACCGCCTCGGTCACATCGCGCGGGGCATTCACCTCGCGGCCGGCGATCTCCAGGATCACGTCACCGCGACGCAGGCCCTTCTCGCTGGCGGTGCTGTCGGGCGCCACATCGGTCACCACCACACCGCGTTCCCCGGCACCGACCGCCTTGGCGGAGGCCAGTTCAACCCCGAGTTCCTCGACAAAGGCCGCCCCCTTGTCCCCGGACTTGCCAGCGCGTGCCGCCAGCTTGCCTGGCTCCTTCAATTCACCCAGGGTCACGGCGATGGTCTTCTCCTTGCCATCGCGCCAGATCGACAGGTCGACCTTGCTTTCCGGCGGATAGCTGGCGATCTTGCGCGCCAGATCGCGCGGCCCGTCGACGGTCTTGCCATCGACCTTGAGGATCGTGTCGCCGGACTGGACGCCCGCCGCCAGCGCCGGGCTGTCATCCTGGGCCTCGGCGACGATCGCGCCCTTGGCCTCGGTGAGACCAATACTCTCGGCGATATCCTCGGTCACCGGCTGGATCTGCACGCCGAGCCAGCCGCGCACCACCGTGCCATCGTCGCGCAGGTCGGCGACGATATCCGTTGCCGTGGACGCGGGAATGGCGAAGGCGATGCCGACGTTGCCGCCGGAGGGCGAGAAGATCGCCGCGTTGACGCCGATCACCTGACCCTTGGTGTTGAAGGCCGGACCGCCCGAGTTGCCCCGGTTGACCGGTGCGTCGATCTGGATGAAGTCGTCATAGGGACCAGCGCCAATGTCGCGGCCACGGGCCGAGACGATGCCGGCGGTCACCGAACCGCCCAGACCGAACGGATTACCGACCGCGACCACCCATTCGCCGACCTCCGGCGCCTCATCGGCGAATTCGACGTAGGTGAACTTGGTGTCCGCATCCACCTTCAGCAGCGCCAGATCGGTGCGCTCGTCCGAGCCGATCAAGCGGGCGTCGTATTCCTCACCGTCATCGGTGACGACGGTGAAGGCCGTGCCGTTGGAGACCACATGCTCATTGGTCACCAGATAGCCGTCATCGGTGATGAAGAAGCCCGAACCCTGGCTCTGGCCAAAGCGCTTGGGACCGCGCTCGCCGCCCTGGCCGCGCCCGTCCTCACCGAAGCGGCGGAAGAAACGGTAGAGCGGGTGGTCGGACGGCAGGTTCTCAAAGCCCGGCATGCCGCCCGGGGCCGACATCATCCTCGGCTGAACCTCGGTGCGCACCCGCACGCTGACCACCGCTGGCTTCACACCGGCCACCACCGCGGCAAAGCTCTGCGGCGCGGCGGCATCGACGCGCACCGGATCGGCCAGGGCGAACTGGCCGGGAACGAGAGTCTGCGCGCTCAGGGCGCCAGCCAGACCCAGCGCGACCGCACCGGCCAGCACGCTGGCACCGCGCGAGCGGGAGCGGCGGGGCGCCTTGATTTCACGAATGTCACGCATGTCGGTTCTCCACGTCTTGGATCGAAACTCGTCAGGTCCGGAGGCCGTGTCCTTGCGCCGCCGGTCCCTGTTGTCCCGTCCTATATGGAGACCGCTGCCTTACCGCTGCCTGTCGGCGGGATTAAGCTTTTGTAATGTTGCCGATACCGGATCTGCCTCTTCCAGCCGGGTGACGACGAGGGCGCCGGCCTCCAACGTCCGGTGCACCGGGCATTTGTCGGCAATTTCCTGCAGGCGCTGACGGGTGCCCGTGTCGAGGCTGCCCTCGATCCGCAACACCCGGTCGAAGCGGTCAATGCGCCCGCCCTTGCCCTTCAGATCCTCGTCGCACTCCATGCAGTCATCCGCATGAACCTTGGCGTGAAACACCCGCGTGGAGATGCGGTCGACGGCAATGCCCTTGCGTTCGGCATACATGCGCAGGGTCATCACCGTGCAGGCGCCAAGCGCGGTCGACAGGTAGTCATAGGGCGACGGGCCGCTGTCGAAACCGCCCACCGCCTCCGGCTCATCGGCCAGCATCCGGTGCGCACCGCTCCTGACCATCGCCTGGAATTTGCCCTGTCCGGTTTCGCTGACGAGCACGCCGGCGCCGGCCTCCTCTTCCGCCTCAGGCGCTTCGCTGGCGAGATAGCGGGCGGCCCATGCGGCGATCACCCCGGCGGCATAGATCGCATCCGCCGGATTGCTGAGAAGATGATCGGCGGTGTCGAGCGAGACGAAGCTTTTCGGGTGCTTCGCCGCCACGAACAACGCGGTCGCATTGTCGATGCCGACGATCTCGTCCCGAGGCGCGTGCATGACGAGCAAGGCCTTCTTCAGATTCTCCACCTTGCCGCGCACGCTGTGGCCGGCGATGTCATCGAGAAACTGCCGGCGGATGGTGAAGCTGCGGCCGTCAAGCGTGACGTCCGCCTCCCCTTGCGCGCGGATGGTCTCCAGATCTCCGCGGAAATTATGCACCACATGCTCGGCATCGGCCGGCGCGCCAATGGTCGCCACCGCCACCGCTTCGGGAATTTCACTCGCCACCGCTAGCATCGCCGCCCCGCCGAGCGAATGGCCGATCAGGAGCCGCGGCGCCTCGTAGTTATCGCGCAGGAAGGCCGCCGCCTTCAGCAGATCGCCGACATTGGAGGAAAAGTTGGTGGAGGCAAAGTCGCCGCCCGAGCCGCCCAGGCCCGTGAAGTCGAACCGCAGGACACCGATCCCCTCGCGGGTCAGCGCCTCGGAAATCCGCCGTGCCGCCACCAGATCCTTGGAACAGGTGAAGCAATGGGCAAACAGCGCGTAGGCACGGACCGGGCCGGTCGGAAGGTCCAGACGGGCGGCCAGTTCCGCGCCTTGTGCGCCCGGGAAGGTCAGTCGAATGGGGGTCGCGGACAATTCGGTCTCTCCCTGTTCACGCGCGCCGGAGGCTCAACCCTCCGCCGGGCAGATTAGTATACCGCCCGCACCGGCGGCCATCGTCGATTGAAAACAGTCATGGGAGGGGGAAAGGGGGCGGGCCGGCGGCTCACTTGCCGTCGGCGCCCTTGTCCAGCAACCGATCCAGCGCGGCCTGCTCTTCGGCGCTCAGCCCGGTGGGCTCACCCACCGTGCCGGCTACCGTGCGCCGCCGCGCCTTCATCACCAGCACGAATGCGCCGATCAGCAGCATCACCGGCGCGATGGTCCACAAAAGCAGCGTGTGCATGGAAAAGCGCGGCTTCAGGAGCACGAATTCGCCATAGCGCGAGACGAGGAAGTCAATCACCTCGCCATCGCTGTCACCGGCGACAAGCCGTTCACGGACGAGAACGCGCAGATCCTTGGCGAGCGGCGCGTCGCTGTCGTCGATGGACTGGTTCTGGCACACCATGCAGCGCAGGTTCGCCGACAGGTCGCGGGCCCGCTGTTCCAGCACCGGATCGGCCAGCACCTCATCGGGCGCCACCGCCCGGGCCGGGACCGGACCGAGCAGGGCAACCGACATCATCGCCAGAAGGCAGGCGGACAGAATGCGCATCATCGCCTCCTATTCTGCCGGAACCATGCGCTGGCGCGCCGGCTTCGGGGCCCCGACGCGCAGGCGCCGGTCGAACAGCGACAACGCGCCGCCAAAAGCCATCACCAGACAGCCGAGCCAGATCAGCGTCACCAGCGGCTTGTGGTAGACGCGGATATCCGCGCCGCCGTCGCCATGCACCTCGCCGATCGACACATAAACCTGCGAGAACCCGAAGGTGACGATGCCCGCCTCGGTGGTCGGCATCTTGCGGGCGGTATAGAGCCGCTTGGCCGGATCCGTTTCGGCCACCTTGACCCCGCCCTTGAGGATGTCGAAATGGCCGACGTCGTCGATGTAGTTGGGGCCCGTGCGGCGGGCGAGCCCGCCGAAGGTCAGGGTGTAGTCGGCGACCGTCACGCTCTCGCCCGGCCGGATCGTCACCACCTTTTCCACCTGGAAGGCGGTGGCGGCCACGAGGCCGAGCACGGTGACACCGATGCCGATATGCCCAAGCGCCGTTCCCCAGGCCGCGCCCGGAAGCCCGACCAGCCGGCGCAGGCCGGTCGACAGTCCCACCTGGGAGAAGCGGGCGCGGGAGAGGATTTCCGCCGCCGCCCCGGCGATCACCCAGATGCCGAGACCGAAGCCGAGCGCGGCCAGAATGCGATCGACCCCTTGCAGCCAGGCCACCAGCAGCGTTGCCGCCAGCGCCAGCCCGAGGGCGGCATAGAGCCGCTGCGACACCGCGTAAAGATCCCCGCGTTTCCAGGCCAGCAGCGGCCCGAACGGCATGGCGATCAAGAGCGGCACCATCAGCGGGCCGAAGGTCAGGTTGAAGAACGGCGGGCCAACCGAGATCTTCTCACCGCCGACCACTTCCAGCGCGAGCGGATAGAGGGTGCCGACGAAGACGGCAACAGCAGAGACCGTCAGCAACAGGTTGTTCAGCACCAGCGCGCCCTCGCGGCTGACCGGCGCGAACAGGCCGCCCTGTTTCAGCAGCGGCGCCCGCCAGGCGTAGAGCGCCAGCGAACCGCCGACGAAGATAGTCAGGATGCCGAGGATGAAGGTGCCGCGCATCGGATCGGTGGCAAAGGCATGAACGCTGGTCAGCACGCCGGAGCGCACCAGGAAGGTGCCCAGCAGCGACAGGGAGAAGGCCAGGATCGCCAGCAGCACGGTCCAGACCTTCAGCGCACCGCGCTTTTCCATGACGATGGCCGAATGCAGCAGCGCTGTGCCCGCCAGCCAGGGCATCAGCGAGGCGTTCTCCACCGGATCCCAGAACCAGTAACCGCCCCAGCCCAGCTCGTAATAGGCCCAGTAGGAGCCCATGGCGATGCCGAGGGTCAGGAACATCCAGGCCAGCAGCGTCCAGGGCCGGACCCAGCGTGCCCAGGCCGCATCGACCCGGCCGAGGATCAGCGCGGCGGCGGCGAAGGAGAAGGTGATGGAAAAGCCCACATAGCCGACGTAGAGCAGCGGCGGATGGATCGCGAGACCAACGTCCTGCAGGATCGGGTTGAGATCGTTGCCTTCCATCGGCGCCGGCGACAGGCGCAGGAACGGATTGGAGGTCACCAGCAGGAACAGCAGAAAGGCAAAGCTCACCATGCCCTGAACGCCCAGGGTCGCGGCCCGCAGTTCAGCAGGGATGTTGCGTCCGAAGGCGGCGACCAGGGCGCCGAACAGCACCAGGATCAACACCCACAGCAGCATGGAGCCTTCGTGGTTCCCCCAGACGCCGGTCAGCTTGTAGAGGAACGGCTTGGCCGAATGGGAGTTCTCAACGACGTTCAGAACGGAGAAATCGGAGGTCGCATAGGCCATGGTCAGTGCGGCAAAGGAGATGCCGACGAACAGGAACATCATGCCCGAGACCGGCGGAGCCACCGCCATCATCCGATCATTGCCGGTCACCGCGCCCCAGACCGGCAGCACCGATTGAACCAGCGACAGGATCAGCGCGAGAATCAGCGCGTAGTGTCCGATTTCAACGATCATCCCGGCCGTCTCCCCAGTGGTGCGCGCACCTTAGTCATTGGCGCCAAGGTCGTGGCGCCGTTTGCAGCGAAGATCATTCCTCGCCCTGCCAGACGCCCTTGCCCTTGAGCGCCTCGGCGACTTCCTTCGGCATGTAGTTCTCGTCATGCTTGGCGAGAACGCTGTCGGCATGAAACCAGCCATCCGGCTTCATCACGCCTTCGGCAACCACCCCCTGCCCCTCGCGGAACAGGTCCGGCAACAGGCCCACATAGACCACCTGCACCGTTTCCACCGTATCGGTCACGGAGAAGCGAACCTCCGCCCCGTCCCGGCGCTCGACGGTGCCATCGGCGACAAGCCCGCCGAGGCGGATGCGCTGGCCGTCCGGATGCGCCTTGCCGACAATATCGCTCGGGCTCTGGAAAAACACGATCTGATCGTTGAGGGCAAACAGGATCAGCCCGACCGCCACGGCGAGCACGCCGCCGGCCGCCGCGATCATCGAAAGGCGTCTTTGCTTGCGGGTCATGGTGTTCTCGTCCCCGTCATCTCATCTGGTTGTACCGGCCGCCGGATCCCTCCGGCGAAGTCCTGGCCAATCCGGCTCAGGAGCCGATCCCGAGTTCCGCGGCCAGACCGCGCAGCTTCGCCTGCGCTGCCGGATCATCCTTCAGCGCAACAAGCGCCCGGTCCTTGACTTCGCGCAAGCGGGGGCCATCGCCCAGCACCGCCAACGCCCGCATCAGCCGCATCCATTCCTCGGCGGAGCCGCCCTCCTCGCTGAGACGGGTGTCAAGCCGGTCAACCATGCCCTTGATCATCTCGGCGCGGTCGCTGGCCGACATCTCGGCGGCGGCGGCCATGGTCTCGCGATCCGGTCCCGGCAGCGCCGGCGACGGCGGCACTTCGGCGCCGAGCTTCGCCATTTCCATGCGCACCGCCTCGACCCAGGCTTCGCCGCCCTTGGCCTCGGCGAGCAGCGCCTTCCAGGCGGCAATGGCCTCGTCCTTGCGGTTTTCCTGGCCGAGCGCCAGCGCGAGGAAGAATCTGGGTTTGACCGCCTTGGGGTCAAGCGCAACGGCCCGGTCGAACGCGGCCCGCGCCTCCGCCGTGACGATGCCTTCGGAAAGGATCACCAGCGCTTCGCCAAGATCGGTTTCCCGGCGCACGTCCGAGCCCACGAGCCGGATGGCATTGCGATAGGCAACAACCGCATCCCCGGTCCGGCCAAGGCGCATATAGACCGGCGCCAGCACGTCCCAGCCACGTCCATCATTGGGATTGTCGGCCAGATGCTGCTCCACCTTGGCGACAAGCGCCGCCATCGAGCGGTTCTGCTGCGTGTCCTCAAGCCGCGCGGACAGCGGCTGGTCGGCGAGGTCCGGCGACCCGAGCGCCAGATAGGTGAAAAGAGCGGCGGCGGGAATGGCGATGACCACCGCCACCTGCAACAGGCCGCTCGCCCCGCGCCGTGCCGGGCTGCCGGACAGGGAGGCCGCCGCGTCCGCCTTGTCTTTCGTGCCAGTCTGCGCACCTGCCCCACCGGAGGCCTCCGCCTCGCGGCTGGCGGCCAGCAGCCGCCGGGCGATCTCGGTGCGGGCGGCGGTTGCCGCCTCCTCCGACACCAGCCCCCGGTCGAGGTCGCGCTCGATCTCATCGAGCTGGGCGCGGTAGACTTCCGCGTCATGGGCTGCGGCGGGCGCATGCCCGCGTCGTCCGCGGGCCAGCGGGACCAGCACCGCAAGCGCAGCGGCGACGGTCAATAGCGCAAAGGCGATCCATAGGGTCATACCCGGCATATAGACCGCGCATTTGCGCATTTCGCAAGAGCCGGCACCCTGTGACAGGCGGTCGCGGGGAAAGAAGTTGACCGCCAGATGGTCTTACCCGGGCGAACCGGTCAGCCGGTGGCCCGTGTCTCTTGTTTCCGCGAAGACAGGGCGGCCTTGCGGCTGCGACGCAAAAGGTCGGCGTAATCCTTGCCGAAATGGGTTTCGCACAGGCAAATCGCCGTATCCACGGCGGCAAGATGAGCCGAAAGCCGGGCCTCAGGCGAATCGGACAAGGCGCCGAGCAAGGCCCGGGTCTTGATCTCCAGTGTCTGGTCCAGTGCCTGCCGGGTGCGGGCGGTGATCTCGTTGGCCGCCAGGCTTTCCGCCGCATCGCGCATCCGGCTAAGCAGCAACACGCCGCGCTTGGCCTCCTCGATGGTTGGCGTGTCGAGCTGCGGCTGGCCATCGCCATCGAGCGGCGGCACCGCCAGCGCACGGCGAATGTTGCTGGCCGCCGCCTCCAATTCGCCGGTGATGAAACGGGACAGCGCGCGGCGGGTCGCCGCGATCCGCCGGTGCCACGCCGGTGCGTCCTCCAGCTCGAATTGCCGATCGAGGGTTTTGACCAGCGCGTGATAACCACCGAGCGCTTCGAACAACACCGCGTTGGAACAGCCGCCGCACACAATCGCCGCGAACCGTTCCGCCTCGGAAAACGCCATCTCCGCGAAGGCCGCATAGGGCGAGGCCGCGATTTTCCGCAGGTTCGGCGTCTCCGCCAGATTGCTTGCCAGCAGCAACAGGGCTTCGGGCGCCTCCGCCCGGCGTAGTACCACCGCCGCGATGATGATCGCGTGATCGCGCTTGCGGTCGGTTACCGCCTTGATCCGCCGGAGCGACGGGCTGCCCGGCTTGAAGTCCCAGACGGTGAGCCGTTCCGGCAGGCTTTCACGCAGCGGGTCGAGCCAGGAGAGACCGTGAAACGCCTCCATCATGTCCACGAGATCGCGCAGCGCCCGCTCGCCACCCACCTGCATGGCCAGCCGCTGGCGCGCCCGGTCATCGCCCCGCGCGACTGCAAGTTCCTCGTCGATCCGCGGCATCACCAGATCGCGCAGGTCCTCGGCAAGCGTCGCCACCTCTTCCGGCTCCACTTCCAGCCGCAACGCCCGCTCGCCGGCCGAGGCAAAGGCCTCCGGCGCCACATCGCGTTGCAGCCAGGTCCATATCAGCGGCAGGCTCGCCCGGGTGATCCGGCCGCGCTCCTTGTGCTGCAAATTCTCATCGACCAGCAGATCGGCGACAGGCGCAAAAAACATCCTCTGCAGCCAGTCGCAGCGCGGCTGACGCGGCAGCCGGTCCACTTCCCCGCGCCGGGAGGCCTCCATACAGGCATCAAGGATGAGATCGATATGCGGATCGTCCGTGCCCCGCGCTCGTTCATTCTCCAACCCGCGCATCAGCGTGCGCAGCGCCTGCACCGACAGCGCGTCGAGATAGGATCGGATTTTCACACTCAATTGGTGCCGGTCCGGCATCGGCTTCCGCTCGACGACAACAGGGTTTGGAAATGAGGTATGACCTTCGCAGAAAAGGATTAATCAATGCTTGGCAGCGCGCCGGCGCGCACGCCGACCAACGCCGGCAACGCCTGCACGCGCCCGTCCAGCGACAAAAAATTACGTAACGTCAGATAGTAAGCTCAGGTGATCGGCTGCCAACCGCCGCCCTGACCGCGACAGGCGGAGCCGCGCATGGAGCGTTCTCCGTCCTTCAGAAGCAGCACATGGGTGTAATCCCGGCACAGGATATTGTTGACCTGATAGTTCGGACCGGCAATCACCCGGCCGCGCACGCCGCTCGACCTGTTGCTCCAGTCGACGGTCTCGCCGGTGCGATTGGCAACAAGCGCATTGCGCAGAGCGGTGGCCGCCGCCCGGCGGTCCGCGTCCGACAGCGCCTGCCCCGCATCGGTCTTCAAGAGATCGGCGAGCGCCAGATCGGCCTCGCTCTGGCGCAAGGGCTGTTCACGAAAGGCGCTGCCGAGGAAGCCCCCGCCGACGACAATCGAGCCATCCGACGGATCACCCGTTCCCGTGCATCCCGCCATCAGTCCCCCCGCGACGACCACCGCGCCGAGCCTGCCCCAGATCATGTCGCTTTTCCTGTCCAGCTCACGTCAATTCCGTTCCTGACCCGCGCGATCCGCGCGGCACCCCACGCAAGGCCTACCCTAAAGCAATGGGCCCGGTGGCTCCATCCACCAAATTTCGGGATCGGCGCCCAGCGCCGGCCTGCGGCGGGAGAATGGCCGCATCGGCCATCCCGTAGCGCAAGGTTACCCATGCCTTTGTGGCCGAACTGCGTCATCGAGGGCGGGCAATACCAGCCGCGCGCACAAGCCGCCGGACGGCGCCGGCTCCAGGGTGAAGCTCCCCCCATAGAGCCGCGCCAGATCGACGACGATCGACAGACCTAGCCCGGTTCCCGGCACCGTTTCATCGAGCCGCCGTCCCCGCTGCAGCGCCTCGGCGCACTCTTCGGGGGAAAGGCCGGGGCCATCGTCGATGACCTGGATGACGAGCGTTTGACGTGCGTTGCCATCCGGCTCCAGCCCGGCCTCGACCCGCACCCGGCCACGCGCCCATTTGCAGGCGTTGTCGATCAGATTGCCCGCCAGCTCCTCCAGATCATGCTCCTCGCCGCGAAAGCGCGGGGCGCCGGTCACCTCAAGCGCGAAGTCGAGATCCCGGTCGCGGTAGATCTTCGACATGGCCCGAATGAGCCGGGCCAGCACCGGTTCCACCTCGGTGGCCGCACCGATCACCCGGCGCTGCGCCGCCATGCGCGCCCGCTCCAGGTGATGATCAACCTGGGTGCGCATCAGCACCGCCTGTTCGGACACCTTGTCGGCGAAGGGGCCGGGATGGCCGCGCGCCTCATTGACGATCACGCTGAGCGGTGTCTTCAGTGCATGAGCCAGATTGCCCACATGGGTGCGCGAGCGTTCCACCACCTCCCGGTTGGAGCGCACCAGCGCGTTCAGCTCCACCGCCAGCGGCGCCAGCTCGGGCGGCAAATCCTCATCGACGGCCTCCGCATCGCCCTGGCGGACGGCAGCGAGCGAGGCGCTGAGCGCGGCCAGCGGTCTGAGGCCGATCCGCACCTGCAGGAAGATGGCCGCGACCAGCCCGAGGCCCAGCACGAACAGCGTCAGCGCCACCCGCCCGGCGAAGGTCGCCACCCGGGCCTGCAATTCAGCCGCGTCTCCGGCGACGGCAATCAGGTAGGCGACCCCTTCGCCGAAGATGATCTTGCGCTGCAACAGGCGCAGTTCACCCCCACGCGGACCGGAAATGGTGGAGCGCAGGTCCCCGGGACCGGACAGGGGCGGCAGGTCCAGCCGGTCGCCGAACAGCGACTGCGAGGCATAGATCATCTCGCCGCTGCGGGCGTTGGTGACGCTCCAGTACCAGCCCGAGGCCGGCAGGTCGAAGCGCGGCTCGCCAAGATTGCCCGGCTCCACCGGCTCTTGCGGCGTACCGGCGGCCATCTCACCGACGATCGCCTTCACATAGACATCCAGCCGGGCATCGAAGGACCGTTCGCTGTCCTCCCGGTAGAGCGCGACGAGCACGACCCCGGCCACCGCCAAGGCCAGCACCGACCAGATCGCCGCGACGGTGATCAGCCGGGTCGACAGGGCGCGCTTGCCGGATCGGCGCCGCTTGGTGGCCTGCGCCTCAGGCATCGGCGGCGGCATCCCCATCGGCGATCCGGTAGCCGAGCCCGCGTACGGTCTCGATCAGATCGGCGTCGACCTTCTTGCGCAGCCGGCCGATGAAAACCTCGATGGTGTTGGAATCCCGGTCGAAGTCCTGATCGTACAGATGTTCGATCAACTCGGTGCGCGAGACGATCCGGCCCTTGTGGTGCATCAGGTAGGAGAGCAGACGGAACTCGTGCGAGGTGAGCTTGATCGTCATGCCGTCGCGGGTGACCTTGCCGGCGCGAATGTCGAGGCGGATCGCGCCGACGCTGATTTCGTTGCTGGCGTGGCCGGCGGCCCGGCGCAACAGGGCGCGCAGACGGGCAACCACCTCCTCCATGTGGAACGGCTTGGCGACATAATCATCGGCGCCGGCGTCGATGCCAGCGACCTTGTCGCTCCAGCGGTCGCGGGCGGTGAGAATCAGCACCGGCATGGCGCGGCCGTCCCGGCGCCAGCGCTCCAGCACACTCAGCCCGTCCAGCACCGGCAGGCCGAGATCGAGAACCACCGCGTCATAGGGCTCGGTATCGCCGAGGAAATGCCCTTCCTCGCCATCATGTGCGGTATCGACCACATATCCGGCTTCCGTCAGAGCCTCGACCAGTTGCCGGTTCAGGTCCCGGTCGTCTTCCACCACCAGCAAACGCATTGTTGACGCAATCCTTCATTTGGGAAACTGCCACTGTGGCGGCCGCAAGACGTGGCCGCCGCTCAGTTCAGCACCTGGCCGGTGCGGGCATCGACCACCCGTGTGACCAGCCGTTCGCCGCTCAAGACCGACAGACGGTACACCAGCCGCCCCCCTTCCTCGCACAGTTCGGCGCGAACGATCTCCCCCCGCACGGCCCCGGCGATGGCGCCAAGGGGTTGGGCCTGACCGTTGGCGACGGCCGCACGGGCCTGGGACGGACTGAGGCAAGCGGCCATGGCGGCCTGCGGCACGGCCAGAACGGCAAGGGCGGCCAGCGCAAACGCGACAGCCTGCCGGCGAAGGGCCGGGGCAAAGCTGCTGGCGCAGCGGCGAAGGGGGCGGGCGATCCAGAACATGAGGGCGACCTTAGCGTTTCCTGCCTGAATAGCATATGAACGGAATGCTCATCTCGAGCCGCAACTGGACATTCTCAGGCAGCCTCCCCCTGGTCTACCGGCCACCGCCGCCCGGTCCTTTGCCCGCCCGTGTCGCCCGCACCGCCCCTTGCAGTCCATCGACCAAAAACAGGCTGACGAGGATGCCGCCGGCCCAGTCATCGAGCGGCGCCGGCAAGGCGGCGACGTCCCAGGCAAAACCGAAGATGCTGTCGGCGATCACCGCCGCCCACCACAGCCCAAGCGGCAGCACGAACAGCAGCCGGCCGAGCCGGGCGGCGGTGAAGAAATGCCCCTGTTCGGCCAAGAGCACCGCGCGCGCCTCCGCCCGCGCGGCCAACTCGCCGCGTATTGCCTCCGCCGCCAGACCGACCGACAGACGCTTCGCCTCGCTTTGCGCCGCCACCCGGCGATCCAGATGGGCAAGCAGCAGCCGCGCCAGCGGTCCGGCGACGAGCCGGAGCAGTCCGATCATCGCCCCTCCCCCTGCCGGCGCCAACCCGCCGGGCCATCGGTCACATGCCGCAGGAGGATGTTGCCAAGATTAAAGGCGATGACCACCCAGAGCGCCGCTTGCGGCCCCAGATGGCTGGTCCAGTCCACGCCCGCAAGATAGTGCAGGCATTCCAGAAGCAGCGCCGCACCGGCGGCAAGGCCATTGAGCACAAGGGTTTTCCAGCCACGCATGAGGGGTCCTTTCCGGAACGAGAGAGAGAAGAGACCAGACAGCCATCCACGCAGACGCCCACGCGCGCGCCAGACCAGCCAACCGGCAAGGAGCGCCGCGAGGAGCCCCGCACCGGCCAGCCAGAGGGAGCGATTGCCGCCCGCAGCCAGCAGTGCGGCGGCGCCGGCCGGCAGCAGCGCGACAAGGCCCTTGCGACGAAAAAGGGGGCGACGGACCGGGCGGCGGGGCGCGGCGGTTTTTGTGCGCTCTCCCGCATCCGCCGCCGGACGGGCGGTGTTTTGGGTTTCGGACGTGGCAGCATCCTTGCCATCGCTGTAGTCGCCCGTGAGCAGGAGCCTTGCCTCCTCCCGGCGGCGCCGGACCAGTCCGGCCAGGCGGCGACCGCCGGCGGTGGCGTAGTTGTCCGCAAGGATCCGCGCGGCGCCGGTCACATCGCCCGCCGCCAGCGCGCGCGCCCAGCGCCACTTGAGAGCGCCGGGCCCGAGATTGTAGGCAACAGAGCAACAGGCATCGAAGCGATGCTGCGGCAAGGCGCCGAAACGGGCAAGAACCGCCGCGCCGTACTCTTTCTCCACGAGGCGGGCCAGCAACACTTCGCAGTCCTTGCGCGCGATGCGGTCGCCGATGGCGAGCGGGCGGCGATGCCGTTCGCGCCACCACGCGCGGAACACGGCGGAGCGTTCGGTGAAGCCGTAGCCGATGGTCACCACCCCTGCCGGATCCCGGTAGGCGCGGGTGACGAGCCCTTCATGCCGCGCGATGAACGCGGCGCCCCTGTCGCTGAGACGCATCGTATTGGTTCTCCCTGTGACGTGACCGGAGTTTTTCCGTGAGATCGACGGCTAGAGCTGCAAGGTTGCCGTTGCCGGCAGCCCGTTGCCCATCACGGCGGAGAGCTGGCGCAGCCGCAGGGTGAAGCTGCTCTGCACCGCGCCGAAGAGCGCCAGTTCCTCCGCCGGATCGAGGCGCAGGCTGGTGGTCTCCACCTCCCGGCTCACCAGCGGCACGGCGCCGGAGCCCAGCAATTCGACCCGGTAGGCCTCGCGCTCCTCGCCCAGCGGCACATCCGTGCCGATCCAGCCATCGCCAGCGGTCCGGGTGCGGCGGATCCAGGAAAAGCTCACCGCGCCATCGGCCTGACGACGCGCCTTGAGATGCACCGGCGAAAACGGCATCAGCCCCAACCCGGAAGCGGTGTGGCTGAGGTCCGCCCGCGCCGGACTGTCGAGCGGCGCCCCCGACGGCACGGCGGTGTAGTCGAACGGCAGCCCCAGTTCATCGCGCGACAGTGGCAGGGTCACCAGCGCTTCGTTCAGCAGCAGCACACCGGCACCTTCGGGCGCACCCGCCGCCGCCCCCGCATCGGTGCCGAGCAACCCGCGCAACAGACCCTTCAACAGGTACCGGCGCGGCCCGATCAACTCGGCGGTCTGAAACTGGATGATTTCGATGCCGCCGCCGGGGGCATGCACCGCCAGCGAATTGACCCCGCCCAGCACATCCAGCCGTGCCCGACTGGAAAGCGTACCGCCATGCAGTTCGACCTCCAGACGGGCGGCCCGATCCCACACGCCGAGCGGCCCGGGAGCCAGCGCGGCCTTGGTGGTGCCGAGGATCGCCGGTGCGTCGATGCGCGCATGCAAGGACGGCGGCGCGCCAGCCTGCGCCCGGTAGACATCGAGCGCGCCGGGCCAGGGCACGGCAAAGGCGGCCATGCGCGGGGCGTGCGGAGCCGGATCGTCCGGCAGTGGCGGCAGGTCGAGGATCAGGAGTTCCGCCGCGCCGATGGCGCCGCGCACGGCGCGCGGCCGCGCCTCCCCGCCCCGGGCCTTGCCGTCGGCGCGCGGCGGCGGCATCACCCGGCGGGCGCGCAAACGTCGAAGCAGCCCCTCCTCCACCGCCTCGATGCGCATGTCGACCGGCGCCGTGCTGCCCAGCACCGGATCGGCGGCAAGGGTGACCACGTCGCCCGGCTCGATATCGAGCCGCCCCGGCGGCAGGGCAAGGGTCACCTCCTCCCGCTCGCTCCAACGCCGGGCCAGCAGCCGGTCGGCCAGCGCCCGGGCGCGACCCGGATCGACCGACCCGCCCAAATCGAGGTCTTCCACCCGGCGGCTGTGGCCTTCGCGGCGGCGCGAGGACACCAGAAAGCGGCGGTGATCGCGGCCGCTGTCGCGGGCGGCAACGCGGATTTCCGCCGGCAGGTCCGCATCCTGCGCCCGGCGGATGGAAACGAGCGCCGCGCCGGCCTCCGGCTCGGCGATCCCGTCCGCTGAAAGGGTTGCCACCGGCGGCGACCAAGCCGGGCGAAAGGCGATCACCGCGCCCTGATCGACAGCCACCGCGCCCAGCGCATCGAGCAGCGGCATCAGCACCGAGCGCAAAGCGACCGGGCCGGCCACCGTCATGCCATCGAGGGTGCCGGAGAGCCCGGCGCAGCGGAACACATCCGCCGGCACGCCGAAATCCTCCGCCAGCAAGCGGATCATCCCCTCCAGCGTCGCCCCGCCGAGTCGGCCGGTGAGCCAGTGGCCGGTGCGCCAGTTGTCGCCATCGCTCCAAAGGTCGGTCTTCACCGGAAAGGCCGGATAGGGCCGCGCGTCCCAGCTCCACAGATAGATCCGGTCCGCATCGACCATCGGCCCGCCATAGACCGGCGAGAGCGGATTGTCGCCGATGCCCAGGCGCGGATGATCGCCGCTCCACCAGGACAGCACCGCCTCCAGCGCCCGGCGCTGGATCAGGTCATCGCGTCCGCCGTTGGAAAAATGCGGCAGGGCCGATTCAGAGGATTTGGCGTCGTGAAACACATTCGGCTGGTTGGCTCCGGCATCGACCGCCGGTACGCCGAGTTCCGACAGCCAGATCGGCTTGGACATGGGCACCCAGTCGGTCGGCGCGCCCAGCTCCACCCCGCCGACCCGCTCCACATGCGGGTTCGACCACCAGCCCTTCAGGTCCTTGGCGCGGAACACCCAGGGCTTGGCATGGGCCCCGTCGGTGATCGGTGTGCGCAGGCCCGCCGCGCGGTCCTCGGGGCTGGCGTAGTACCAGTCGTGATCCTCGCCGCCGGCCACATGGGCGCGCAAGGCGTCGAGATCGTACGGGTCCGTTCGCCCGTCCGGGTCGCCGCCGTGACGCTGGTCGGCGAGCGGAAAATAGGCGTCGATCGCCACCGCGTCGATGGCCGGATCGGCCCAGAGCGGATCGAGCGGAAAGCGCAGTTCGCCCGCCTCCGGCACGTCGCCGCCATATTCGGTCCAGTCGGCGGCGTAGGTCACCTTGGCCGTGCCGAGCAACCCCTTCACATCGCCGGCCAGCGCCTTCAGCGCGGTGACGAAGGGATAGACACCCGGGCCGGAGCGCAGACGGGTCAGGCCGCGCATTTCCGAGCCGATGAGGAAGGCATCGACCCCGCCGGCGGCGAGCGCCAGATGGGCATAGTGGAGAATGAAGCGCCGGTAGGACCATTCCGCCGGGCCGACATAGCGGATGGTGCCCGCCGGCCAGTTGGAAAACTGCCCCGGCGCCGCGCTGCCGGCGAACGCGGCCACCTCGGCGGCGGCCACCGCGCTGCCGTCCGGCGATCCGGGCTCTCCCGGCGCCAGCGACGCGGTCATTCGCCCGCGCCAGGGGTGAGGCGCCTGCTCCGCCCCGCCATAGGGGTCGGGCAGCCCGTTGCCGGCCGGCACGTCCATCATCAGGAACGGATAGAGCGAGACCTTCAGCCCGCGCGCCTTGAGATCGCGGATCGCGGCGATCACGCTGGCATCGCTTGGGGTGCCGCCATAGGCCGGACGGCCGCCGGTCTGGCTGACCTCGCGCGCCTGATAGCGCGACAGACCGCCCACGCCCCAGGTGGCGCCGGTGGTGGTGCCGCCCTTGGCCTCCACCCGCGGCGTCACCGTGCAACTGCCGCAGCGCAGATCGTCGCCGAACCAGGCGACCACCAGCGCCACCCGCTCCAGATTGGGGCACAGCGCCTGCAACTCATCGAGCGAGGCGGTCCAGTTGCTGGCCGCATGCAGCACCACCCGGTTGACCTCCTCGCTGACCCCCGGGCGCGGCGAGTGGGTCACCACCGCCGGATCGTAGACGAACTCGCCGGCGCCGGGGATCAGGGTCACCGCCCGCACCATCTGCTCCAGCGGCTCCACGGTGCGGATGACCTCGAAGGTGAGCTGCGGCAGGCGGTCGCCGAATGGCTCCAGCGGCAGGCGCTCGAACACCACATAGGCGGTGTTGCGATAGGCCGGAGTGTCACCCTGCCGAGCGGCGATCAGCGGGTCGGGCAGTTGATCGGCATCGCCGTGGTAAAAGCGGCAGGTGATGCCGGTGAGATCGAGCGGCTTGCCATCGGCCCAGACCGCGCCGATCCGCGCCACCGGTCCGGCGCACAGGGCCACGGCGAAATTGGCGAAATAGCGATAGCTGCGCACGGTGGCACTCGGACCGCCACCTTTGCCGCCGCTGCTTTCCTCTTGCACCACCTCCTCGAACCGGGTCGCCCAGATGATCTGTCCGGCCAGCCGTGCCCGACCATAGACCATCGGCAGCGGCGCCCCTTCGGTGGAGGACTGCACCGACAGATCGTCGAGCCGCCGTCCCTCGATGGTGCGGCTGCCGCCGAACAGCGCCTGATCGAACGCATAGCCGGCGACCGCGCCGGCGGCCTGGCCGAGCAGCGCGCCAAAACCGCCCAGAAGGGCACCGCCCAGCGCCTTGCCGGCGGCAGCGAGGATCAAGGTTGCCATGGCAGAACTCCCGGAAAGGCAAAGACAGCGACAAGACGCCGGCGCCAGGCCGGCACCAACGCGCTTTCGGCAACGGCCACGCCCTCGTAGGCGTGGATCATGGTGTCGGCGGAGGCGAGAATGCCGACATGCTTGGCCGGGGCGCCGTCGCGCCAGCGAAACAGCAGGACATCGCCCGGCTCGGCCTCTGCCAGATCACGCTCGGTGAAGTGGCGGCGGGCGGCGGCCAGCAAGGTCTCGCGTCCGCCGGTCTCGGCCCAGTCGCGGCTGTAGGGCGGCAGAGGTTCAGGCTCCGACCCCAGCACCGCGCGCCAGACGCCGCGCACCAGACCGAGGCAATCGGCCCCTGCCCCCTTGCAGCTTGCCTGATGACGATAGGGCGTGCCGATCCATTGGCGCGCCTCATGGAGGATGCGCTCGCGTTCGATCATCCGCTTGTCCTTCGCAGCTTTGTCCGGTGGAGCCAGAAAGGAGCGTGCCAGCCTGCTCCCGGCGCTCACTCCATCAACGCGCCGCCGTCGTTTTCCGGCGCGCCGCGACTTGGATAGGTCAGCGCGAAATCGGCCCCCGGCATGTGGGGAAACCCCTGAAAGGCGGCGCTGTTGGCGAATTTCGCGCCGCAGGTGGAAAAATGCTTGTCACAGCCGGCAGTCAGCCGCACCGCCGTACCGGGATCGAGTGGCAGCGGCAGAGGCACCAGCAACGCGATGTCCCGCACGGTGCCGGCGCCGGGCATATCGGAGACGATTTCGCCGACATGACCGGCGGACGCGCCGTCGATCACCTCCAGCCGGCCGCCGGCGAACCAGCCATCGGCGGCGGCAACGCCGTCCACCCGCACCTCCGCCTCCCCGCCCCCGCTCACCGTGCCGGCCCTGCGGAAGGCCGGCAGGTCCAGATCGACACCGCAGCGCCCATCGCCCAGATCCGCATCGCACAGGTGGGAGAACACCCGCCCTTGCGGCTGGTCGAACAGATGGGGCAAGGCCCGCAGCTCGGCACGGAACACGCCGCCGGCCCGCGACACCTCGCCGACGATGGCCCGGCGCAACAGCAGCCGAACCGAAGGGTCCTGCCAATCGACGGCGAAGATCTCCACCTGCGCCCCGTCCCACAGGCCACCGGCCAGTTCCGCCTCGCCGATGGTCCGCGACGACAGGATGCCGGCCACCTCGGCGGTGCCGGCGGCCAGATCCGGCTCCAGCGTCGCCGCCGAGCTGTCAAACCCAAGGCGCGGCTCGAAAGTCACCCCGTCGAAGCGCAAGGTCCGGTCATGATCGGTGAAGCCAAGCACGGTGCCATCCTGCCGGGTCACCCGCCAGCAGGTGGCCCGGGTCGTCACGCTACCGGCGAATCGGGCCAACACGTTTGGGTCCAGCTCCCGCATCAGCCTGCCTCCTCTGCTGTCAGGTCGATCTCAACCAACGGAATGGTCGGCACCCGGCCGGCCTCCACATGGGTCAGGCTCATGTCCAGCCGGTCGGTGTCGAACCGCACCGGCACATCGAAGCGAAACCCGGCGGTGACCACCGCCCCGGGCGGCGGCAGATGCGCCGGCAAAATGGTGACGAGACCGGTGGCGGTGTCGCAGGTGAACTCAGCGCCCTCGGTCAGTTCGCTGCCGTCGATCGCCACCCGCACGGTGCCCGCCACCGGCTTCAGGATCGGCCGCCTGTAGGGTTCGGGGCCGGCGCCATAGGTCTTCACCAGCGGAAAACTGCCGGCCACACCGTCGCCGGTGCCGATCACGCAGTCGGTGGGCGCGAGAGCCGGTCCGGTTGCCGCCGACAGATGATCGAACGGGTCGCGAAAACGAAACCCACACAGCCGCCCGCGCACCCGCTCGAAAAACGCGGCGACGGCCTGAAGATCGGCGAGCGAGCGCACGCCCGTTCCCGCATCGTAGCGCCGCCGGGAATGCGCCCAGCGGGCGTTGCGCGTTTCCGCGCCCGAGCCCAGGGTCACCACATCCGTGCGCCGCTCCGGCCCGCCGCTGGCGCCGAAGGCAACGGACAGCGGAAAGCGCTCGTCGATGAACTCAACCGTCATTTGCAGAAAG
Organism: Stappia taiwanensis; assembly: GCF_014635285.1. GTDB lineage: Bacteria > Pseudomonadota > Alphaproteobacteria > Rhizobiales > Stappiaceae > Stappia > Stappia taiwanensis. The sequence goes on from NZ_BMCR01000004.1 coordinate 156,886, forward strand.
CCCCCTTATGCACAGGCCGGGCGCCGGAATTTCACGGCATTTGATCTTGCTCAAGGAAACGGGTAGCGGGAACGCGCAATGTCGCATCACCAACGGAGGTCATTACCCGAATGAGTCACGTTCCCCACGATTTGCACGAAGAGTTTCCCGAGAGCGCCGAGGCGTTGCACGCGCTGAAGGTTTCCAACGCGCATTTCGCAAAGCTCGCGGAGGAATATCACGCCGTGAACCGCGAGATTCACCGCATCGAGAGCGAGGTCGCTCCTGCTTCCGATGAGGCGCTGGAGGAACTCAAGAAGAAGCGTCTTCACTTGAAGGATCAGATTGCGGAATTGCTCTCCGCAGCCTGAAACGCCGGTGCCTGAGCCCCTCCTGTTCAGGCCCGACGTCAAAGCCCGCGCCGTCCCCGTCCGACGGCGCGGGCTACCATTGTCGAGATCTGCGCCTCCGAGCGGGCAAAACTGTCCGCGTCCCGCGCTTCCACATTGAACACGATCTGCGGCATTGCCGGCCCGCCTGCGCCCGCCGCCACGCCGAGCCGTCCGCTCGCATCGCGCGCCAGCGGCAGGATCGCCTCCGCGCCCGCCTCCCCCATCAGCCCGGTCGATTGGCCCGACATCGGGAAATAGGTCGGCGTGCCGACGACCCCACCCTTGGCAAACGGGGTCACCGTGGGTGTTGCCGTGCCCAGAAGGCCGCCCCCCAGCACGTTGCCAAAGCCCCCCAGCAGGCCGCCAATCGCGCCCGACAGCCCCTTTTCCAGTGGCGCCAGCGCAGCAGACAGAGCCTTTTCCGAGAGGGAGAGCGCCAGCGCGCGAAACACCGTCTCAAGCCGCTTGCCGTCGACCAGCGCCTGTTTCAGCGCTCCGCGCAGGTTGACCGAAACCTCCATCGAGCTGTCGCGCACCTTGTCCATGGCCCGCGCCAGCTCGTCGGCACCGCGCAGCGGCAGTTCGACCTTGTCTCCATCTTCGTTCATTGCCCATCCTCCTCTTTCCGCGCCCGCTCATCGGGATAGTGCCGCATCAGGCGTTCGAAACTCGCCCGGTTGGGCGCGCCCGTCCGTATCGCCGCCGAGGCGCCAGCCCCCAGCGCCAGCGCCACCTCGCGCGGGGTGGCCCGCCAGAACGCCTCCGGTGGCCAGTTGAGCCCGCCGAGACAGAGCCGCATCACATCGTTCCAGGGAAAGGCCGCGACCGGTGTCCCGCCCGCGGCCCGGAAGGGTTTTCGCAAGGCTCCGGGTCCGCCGCCTCCTGCTGCCCTGCGGCCTCAGTGGGCGCGCCGGTTTCCGCATCCGGTCCAGCGAAGGTCACCTGAAGCAGGGTCGAGACAAGGCCGGCCAGCGCCTGCACGCCGCCCTCCGCTCGCATTTGCCCCACCTCATCGTCGGTGACGTCATGCCCCGCGCCGCGCAGGCCCGCGCCGATGATCCGGCTGAGATCGCGCGCCGACAGCCGGCCGGAGCCGAACCGGTCGGCGAGCGCGGCAAGGTCCTCCACCCCGAAGGCGTCCTCCAGCTCGGCCAGCGCGCCGAGGGTGAGAACCAGGGTCCAGCGGCGTCCGTCGAGCGTTGCGCTCACTTCGCCGCGATGACGGTTGGCCATGGCTCAGCTCCCGGTGAAGGTCAGGGCGCCGGCGGATTCCAGCGCGATGTCATAGGTCACTTCGCCATCGTGATCGCCGGCGTAGTCCAGCGTGACGATCTGGAACGGCCCGGCGATGGTGCCGAAGTCGGGGATCACCACCTGCCAGTCACGGATCAGCCCGTCGAAGAAGAGGCCCCGCACGCTGGCGTCCGCCGCGCTGTCGCGAAAGATCCCCGCGCCGGAGATGCTGGCGCTGCGGGTGCCGGCACCGGCCAGCAGCTCGCGCCAGCGCCCGGCGCTGTCCGCATCGGTGATATCGACGCTCGCCGCGTTGAGGGCGATGCGCCGGGCGCGCAAACCCGCGACGGTGACGAACCCGCCGATCCCGTCGCTGTCGCATTTCAACAACAAGTCCTTGCCTGCCTGGGCAGCCATGAGACACTCCCTCGGTTTGTGATGGTGAGGTTGGGTGCCGCCGCGCCGGTCAGGCGAGCGGTTCGGTGACGATCCGCACGCTCAGCCGGCCGCGCCAGGTACGCCCGTTGCGCAGCCGCTCGCTGCGCGACACCGGATCGGCGATATGGATCAGCCGGTGACCGACAAGATGCGCCGCCAGCGTCGGCAGGGCGGCCTCAATCGCATCGAGGATCGCCGCCACCTCGCCGCGCGCCGGCCGGCGCGACAGCACGTGAATGTCGACCGCATGGCGCTCGCCCTCGCCGCGCTCCGCCGTCAGCAGCCGGGTTTCCACCGCTCCCAGTTCGACGAAGGGATGGGGACAGCCGCGCGGCGCGCCGTCATGGATGCGCGGCCCGCCAATGAGGGCCAGCAGCGCCGGATCGGCGGCCAGACCTGCAACGATGGCCCCGCGCAGGGCCGCTTGTCCGCTCATCGGCCGTCCTCCTCGACAAGGCAGGTGATGTAGCCTGCGCGCCGGTCGCTGTCGTCGACTGCCAGGATGCGGAACACCCGCGCGTCCTCCACCAGCCGCCAACCGCCGGTGATGCGCCCATCGGCACGCAGCCGCGCCCGGTGGGTGGCGATGCCGTCGAGCCGCTCCGCCTGCCAGCGCTCGGCAAGGCTGGCCGGCGCCAGCGCAACGAACACAGGTCCCATGTCGGCGAAGACGAGTTCCGCCTCGCCATCCGCCGCCTCGATCCGGTCCGGCCGCTCCAACCGCATTGCCCGGTCGAGCGCCCCGATCCGCCCGCTCACAGTCGCAAGCTCCGGTAGCGGCCCAGCAGCGCGTCGAGCCCGGCGGGAACGGCGGCCATCGCCGTTTCCACCCCAAGCGCGCGATGCTCGAACCAATGGGCGGTCAGAAGCAGCACCGCCTGCACCAGCACCGGCGGAACCGCGCTGGCATCCGCGCCATAGCCGGCGGTAAAATCCACCTCGATGCCGTTGAACCCGTCGAGCGGGCCCGGCGCACCGGCGGCCACCTTGAGACGCGGCGCGCCCGAGGCGCCGTCAAGGCGCAAGGACGCGGGCGCCACCGCGACCGGGGCCCCGTCGCCGGCGAACACCAAAACGCTTTCCACCGAGGCGACCGGCGCCACCGGCAGGTAAATGACCCGGCCCGGCGGCCAGTCGTCCAGATAGTAGCGCCAGCCCTGGGTGATCAGCGCCCGGCGGGTCACGCTTTCCACATGCGCCCTTGCCGTGCGGATCAGCCGGGCGATCAGCCCGTCTTCCGCCGTCGAGGTCAGCCGCAGGTGCTGGCGCGCCTCCTCCACGCTCACCGGCTCGGCGGCCGGCTGCGTCGTCACGATCGCGGTCATGTCGGTCCTTTCCCCGCAAGGATCTGGGATCCGCCGCACGCGGGGGCGCGCACGGCGGATCGACCTCGTTCCGGTTCGGCTGAGCGATCAGGCGGAGAAGGTCAGCAGCTTGATGGCGTCGAAATCCTGAACGCCGCCGCCGACCCGCTTGGTGGTGTAGAACAGCACGTAGGGCTTGGCCGAATAGGGATCGCGCAGGATGCGCACCCCCGTGCGGTCGACCACCAGATAGCCGCGCCGGAAGTCGCCGAAGGCGATGGCCGGGCTGTCGGCGGCAATGTCCGGCATGTCCTCCGCCTCGATCAGCGGGAAGCTCATCAGCGTCGCCGGGGCGCCGACGCTTGCCGGCGGCTGCCAGAGGTAGTTGCCATCCGCATCCTTCATCTTGCGCACCGCCGCTTGGGTGCGCCGGTTCATGACGAAATGGCCGTTCTGGCGGTAGCCGCTCTTCAGCGCATAGACGAGGTCGATCAGCACATCGCCGGCATCGCTCGCCGGGAACGCACCGGCGGTACCGGTCGAAACGGTGCCCAGATTGCCCCAGCTCCAGGCGGCTTCAGCGACGCGCGGATAGTCGAGCAGCCCGCGCGGCTTGTTGACCCCATCGCCGGTGACGAAGGCGGTGCCTTCCTGCGCGGCGAAGGCGGCCTCCACCTCCTCGGCGATCCAGGCATCCACATCCACCGCCGCATCCTCCAGCAGCGACGGGGTCGCCGCCGGCATGGCGTAGAGCTCCATGGTCGGGAACGAGAGCTCGGCGAGCACCGGGGCGTCGGTCTGCGGCCGGGCCGCCGTTTCCGCCACCCAGCCCGACTGCGGCCCGTTGGTGGAGAACGGCTTGCGGAAGACGCTGGAGGACACCTGGCGAATGCCGGCAATGGCGCGGATCGGCGAAATCGCGGTCAGCGCCCGCAGGATGCCGCTTTCCGTCTCCTCCGGCACCAGATAGCCGCCATCGGGATCGGAGCCGGTGGACATCGCCTTGCGCTCCAGATCGCGCAGCCGCTCGTCCTGCCCCTTGCGCATATAGGCGTCGAAGGCCTCCTTGTGTTCCCGGCCGGCGGCATTGCCGACGCTGCCACGGCCCGTCTCACCGGCGCTGCGGCCCGGACGCGCCGCCTTCAGCGCCAGATCGTCGAGCCGGCGCTGCTGCCGGTCGAGCTGGCGGTCGATGCGCTCCAGTTTCTCCGCCGTCAGCACATCGGTGCTGCCGCGCGCCTCGATCTCCGACAGGCGCTCGTCGTTGACCTCGCGAAAGGCGGTGAAGGCGGTGCGCATCTCGTCGAGCTCGTCGCGCGGCGACAGCCCGGTCTCGCGGCCGGTCGCCGCCTTGGTTTCGGTCAGCGGCAGGGCATGAGACATGTGCGAAGGATGGGTCATGAGGGGCGAAGGCTCCTGTGCTTGAGGGTCGGCTGGGCAAGGGGCCCGGGCGCGGCGAGACGGGCGCCCGGGTGTAGCGGGAAGGTGACGAGCGACACCTCCCAAAGGTCGATGTCATGCAGGCGGCGGATGCCGGTATGGGGATCGCGCCGGGCGCTTCTGGCGCGAAAGCCGATGGACAGCCCGTCGAGCGCACCAGCGGCAATCAGCACCGCCGCCTCCCGGCCAGTGGCGGTTCCGGTCAGAAGCCGCCCCTTGACGAACAGGCCGGTGCGGTCCTCGCGCATCTCCTCGAAGACGCCGATCGGCCGGGCCGGATCGTGCTGCCAGAGAAAGCGGATACCGGCCGGGCCGCGCTCGCGCAGGCTGCGGTGGAAGGCGCCGCGCATCACCAGATCGCCGGCATCGTCGAGGCTGCCGAACAGGCTGGCATAGCCGCTGACGACCGCGGTCGGCGGATGCACCGTCGGTGGGTGTGCCGGGTCCGGTCCAGCCAGGGGCGCGCCGCTCACGCGCCCTGCCCGGCCTGCCGCGCCCGCCGCTGCAAGAGCCGGGTGAGCGCGACGGCGAAACGGGCAAAGACGGCGCGATGGCCGCGCGGGCGCGCGAGTCCGGTCGCAGCCGGTCGGTGATCGGCCATGGTGGGTCTCCCTTCATGGTGGTCAGGTGGTGGGGGCGATCCTCGGGGCGGCAAAAGTTCAGGCCCGTCCGGGTTCGCAAACTGATTCAATTGCGGGGCAAACACGCTTGATCGTCAGGGGTTTGCAGCGTGTTCCCGATAAAGGGATTCAGTCGTCGAAATCGCTGAACAGGCGGTTCAGCCGGGCAATCGCCTGGACGAAATCGTCAAAGCGGCGGTTGGAGCGGATCATCTCCCGCACGGTCCAGACCAGAAGGCTGCTCACCGTGCCGGCCCAGAGGAACAGCACCAGATGGGCCAGATCCCCCCGGGCGCCGATCATCTGCGCCAGCGGCGTCAGCGTCTCCATCACCCCGCCCCCGGGGTTGAGGTGTCGCCGCCGCCCTCGACGCTCCCCTCGGGAGGCAGATCGGGCGGCAGGTCGGCGCCATAGCCGACCGCCACCCGCTTTTCCGAAGCGCTGAGGAAATCCGCCGCGCCGACCCGGCGCCACAGCGCCTCGCGCTCGCTCGACAGGGCCTCGACCCGGTCCGCATCCGGCCTCAGCCGCAAACCCGTCCCCTCCGCCGGGCCGAGCCAGCGCGCCAGCGCCTCGGCCACCCGGCCGGCAAGCGGCAGCACGGTCTGGCGCCAGAAGGCGCGGTTGGCCTCCTGGAAATTGGCGTACGTGTTGTCGCCGGGGATGCCGAGCAGCATCGGCGGCACGCCAAAGGCGAGCGCGATCTCCCGCGCCGCCTGGTTCTTGGCGGCGATGAAATCCATGTCCCTCGGGGTAAAGCCCATCGGCTTCCAGTCGAGCCCGCCTTCCAAAAGCAGCGGCCGGCCGGCATTGCGCGGCCCCTGATAGCCCTCCTCCAGCTCCTTCTTCAGCCGGTCGAACTGCTCGTCGGAGAGATTGCCCCCCTCCGCCCCGCCATAGACCAGCGCGCCGGAGGGCCTTGCCGCATTGTCGAGCAGCGCCTTGTTCCAGGCGCCGGCGGCGTTGTGCAGGTCAAGACTCACCTGCGCCGCCTCGATGGGGGCGAAGCCGTAGTGATCGTTGAGCGGATGAAACACCTTGAGATGCAGGACGGTGGGCCGGCCATCGGCCTCGCTGGGGCCAAGCCGCACCGTGCGCCCGGCCACCGAATAGTCGAACGCCTCCGGCCAACCATCGCTGCCCAGCACCACCTTCACCCGGTCGGGCCGCAGGGTGTGGAGTTCGCGCGCCGCCCCGTCGATCAGCACCCGCTCCAGATAGGCGTTGCCGGCCACCAGCAGGTGGCCATACACCTCCTCCAGCAGCGCGGTGCCGGAGGCCATCGGGCTTGGCCGCGCCAGAAGGTCGAGCAGCGGATGCCGGTCGAGCTCCCGGTCCTCCTCATAGAGCACCAGCGGCACGCTGGCGGCGGCCTCGGAGATCATCCGCACCGCCCGGTGCACCACCGGATTGCGCGCATAGCCCTCGCGGGCGAGCGCTGCATAATCGCGCGGCGTCCACACCGGCCGGCCGGCGGCATGGAAGGCCAGCAACGCCCCGGCGCGCGAGGCCTTGACCTCGCCGGGCGTATGCAAAAGTGATTCAAGCATGGATTTCAAGCCCATGATATCCTTGGCCTTTCCCTTGAAATCTGAGAAACGGATTCAGTCGCTTGAGCGGCTGATTCAACGCCTTGCAAGAGTGGATCAGATCCGACGCAGGCGGGGCATCGGCGTGTCCTTCAGCGCCAGTTCGCTGATGGCGTAGACCAGCGCGTCGAGCCGGTCCGGCGAGCGGCCGCTGGACAGGCCGTCGCTGGTGAAATCGGTCATTTCGTCTTCCAGCGCCGGCAGGGCGCCCACGTGGCGCACCCGCCCCTGTTCGTAGAGCAGCGCCACCGGTTCGGCCCTGAGCCACTTGCCGCGCCGGGCGCGCACCGCCCGCACCGGCACGGAAGGATCGACCCCGGCGATCATGCCGGTGACCATCTCGCCGCCCTGGTTGACCTCGGCGACGAGGCAATCGGCCTCCGCCTCGTGCCAGGCGCGCACCGCCGCCCGGGCCCAGGCGCCGGGGGTGGCGCGGGCAAGGCTGCGGTCGGCCAGCACATAGACGATGCCGGTGGCGGCGATGCCGGCGACGATCAGCCCGCAGGCATCGGAGTTGCGGCCCGAGGTCGCCGGCGGGTCGAGCGCGACCACCACCCGCACCAGCTCCGGCGCCTCCTCCACCCGGCAGGCTTCCAGCCCGTCGCGGCTCCACATGGCCCCTTCGCGCTGTTCCACCAGTTCGCCGTCGAGTTCCTGCCGCGCCAGCCGGGTGCCGGCGTAGCGCTTGCGGATGGCGGCGACGAAACCGGCGGCCAGATGAGCGGCATTGGCTTCCGTCGCCGCGCCCACCACCCGGGTGGCCGGGTCGGCGATGATCCGTTTCAGCAACGGTATCGGGCGCGGTGTGGTGGTGACGAGCTGGCGCGGGGATGCGCCAAGCCTCAGGCTGAATTGCAGCATGTCCCAGGTCTCCTGCGGGTGGCGCCACTTGGCGAGTTCATCGCACCAGGCAAGCGCGAATTGGGGCCCGCGCAGCGCATCCGGGTCCTCGGAGGAGAACACCTGCGCCACCGCCCCGTTGGGCCATTCCAGACGCCGCCGCGAGGGTTGCCAGGTGGGCCGCTCGCCGGTCGGGTGCACCGCCAGCAGGCCGGACACCCCCTCGATCATCACCTCGCGCACATCGGCATGGGTTTCGCCGACAAGGGCGATGCGGCCGCCGTCCGGGTTCGCCCCGCGCCGGGCGCTGCCGACGGTCGCCCGCAGCCACTCGGCGCCGGCCCGGGTCTTGCCGGCACCGCGCCCGCCCATCAGCAGCCAGCAGCGCCAATCGCCCTGCGGCGGCAACTGATGGGGGTGGGCCCACAGCGCCCAGTCATGGCGCAGGAAGGTCAGCGCCTCCCGGTCAAGCCCGGCCAGAAACTCCGGCAGCGCGCCCCTGGCGGCACAGGCGATCAAGCCGGTCCGCAAGCTCCTGTCTGAGCGCATCCTCGTCCTTTCCGGATGGTTCCAGGTCCTTGATGCCGGCCCGCAGCTCGATCAGGATGTCGAGGGTCTTGGCGAGACTGCCGAGGGTGCGGGCATTGCGTTCCACATGACCGGCGGCCTCACCGCCCTTCAGCGCGGCACCGGCCGCCGCCTCGCCGCGAAGCTGGCTTTCCACCGCCGCGATCTGGATTTCGAACGCCCGGGTCAGCCGGGCAACCATGCGGGCAACACCCCGGGTGTCCCCGGCCTCGATCAGGTCCCGCACCGCGCCGTGTCGCACCCAGCCATCGGCCCGGGCGCGGCGTGCCACCGTCGCCTGTGTCACCTCCATCATCTCGGCGATGACCGCGACGTGGAGCTGGTCCTGTTCGAACAAGCGGCGGGCCGCCGCCCAGCCCTCGGCGGTCAGATGCACCGGCCGCTTGCGCCCCGGCGGCTTTCCTTTTGCCTGCGGGGTGGGCGGCGGCGGGTCAGACGGCTGCAGCCTCGATGCCGCTCCGGTCTTCGCTTCCGCTTCCCTGCCCCTGTCAGTCCTGCCCTCTCCGCCCCCGGGCTTCCGGCAAGGGCGGCCAGCGGCCTCTTCCTCAGCCATGCGCGCTCCCTCCGTTTCGGATTTCATGTCAGCATGCGCCCTGCCCGACCCGCCGTGCCGCTGGCGAACGGGCACAAAAAAACGCGCCGGGCTGCGGCGCGTTCGGGCAGGTCTCTGTCAGTGTCCTTGTCGGGCCTTTGCCCCTTTGCTCGCCGGATCGACATGAAAAAACCCGGGGTGCAACGCCCGGGTTCGAAAAATCTGCTCTGAATGATCCGTTCCAGGCCGCGTCCACCGCGACCAGCATCGGCGCCCTTAACACCGGCGCCGGACGCAATTCTTCGACCATGACCAAACCCTAGCCGATCACCGTCACGCTGTCAAGAATATTTTCCTAGGATTTTTATCCTATAATATTTCAGTCATCAGCCATGATGGTTGGCCTCATCACTAATAGTGCTCCCCTCTCAACTTCCAGAACTCTTATCCACTCCGCCGCCCTCTCAAAAACAATAAATATTTTATCACAATAAACACATCTACGAGACTTGGGTTTTGGAGCTGATTAAACTCCTCCTACAGCCACCGTAACAGATTACCCCCCCAAAAACCTGATCCTATATTTCAGGTATAAATCTATATTTAGATAGCCAACCTTATTCAGACGGACTTTCCGTATGACGGTTCTGATCGCGTTCAGCATCAGCTGGAACTGAGAACGATGCAATGACAGAAAAAAACACTGCAATTACAGAAAATACAATGCCAGCGCACACATAAGCCACACCCCGCCCCGCGTAAATGATAAAATTATACGCACCTCCTCTCACAACCCTATTCGAATAGGAGTCGTCATACATCAAATTTATGCCATAGAACGTAAAACCCAGCGCAACAATTGCCGAGACAAAACCTATCGAGATCCAAAATCCCCTCATACAAAAATCCTTTACCTGAATATTAAATCTCGCCTCAACTTACATCGCTTGGACGATGATGTAGATACCACAATCGCTATCAGTAGACCTAGTTTTGGCGGAAACTGCAACTCAGAGCAGTCAACCGCATCACCCACCAGAGATTTTCCTAGGATTTTTATCCTGACGCCTCGGAGGTGTCCTCCATCGGGTTCTCGCCCGGCCAGTCGGCGAGGAAATTCTCGTAGTCTTCCAGCGGGATCCCGTCTTCGGGGAACACCCGGCCGCGCACGGAAATGCCGGCGGCGTGGACGCTCTGCGGATCGCCCGAGACCAGCGGGTGCCACCAGTAGAGATCGCGCCCTTCGGCCATCAGCCGGTAGCCACAGGTCGGCGGCAGCCAGCTCAGGCCCGGCACGGTTTCCGGCGTCAGCGGCAGGCAGTCCGGCACCTTTTCCAGCCGGTTGTCGTAGTCGCGGCAGCGGCAGCTGCCCTCGTCGAACAGGGTGCAGCTCAGCGAGGTCCAGACGATTTCGCCGGTGTCCCAGTCCTCCAGCTTGTTGAGGCAGCAGCGGCCGCAGCCGTCGCACAGGGATTCCCATTCGCTGCCCGTGAGTTCGGCCAGGGTCTTGCGGCGCCAGAACGGCAGCGCCTCGGCGGACGGCTCCGCCGTCTTGCCGCCGGGAAGGGTCGTGCTGTCGTCGCTGGCGGTCATGGTCTCGTCCTCTCCCGCCCTTGGTCCGTCGTCGGGCCTGTCGCTGGCGGGATTTCTTGAATCATGTGGTCGATCGGGATTAAAACAAGTCTTGTGATCGGTGCGGGGGAAGGTTGGCGCCGGCCCGCTCCTCATGCGCTTGCCTGAGCGCCATAGCAGAACGGACGGTCAAGGTGAACCAGAGATCCTTCGATCCCGAAGGAACCCCGCCAGAAGACAAGGGCACGCCGGAGGGCTCCGGCCGCCGGGGCTTGCGTGCGCGGCTCCTGTCGGTCGATGCCTTTGTCGACACCTTGCTGTGGCGCAGCTTCTCCGGCCTGCGGCTTGCCGGCGAGCGCTATTCCGCCTGGCTGCGCCGGTTCCGGGTGCGCGGTCCGGGGCGGATCGCCGCCGAGCTGGCGTCCGATGCGGTAACCTTCGGCGTGCTTGGGCTGATTCTCATGCTGGCCCTTGCCCAGGACGCCTTTCAGCAGACCGACCGGGCCGACTGGCGCACCACCGACGATTTCTCCGTGACCTTCCTCGACCGGTTCGGCAACGAGATCGGCCACCGGGGCATTCTGCTCAACGACACGGTACCGCTGGCCGAGATTCCGGATCACCTGATCAAGGCGGCGCTGGCGACCGAGGACCGGCGCTTCTTCCATCATTTCGGCATCGATGTGGTCGGCACCTTCCGCGCCATGGTGGAAAACGTGCGGGCGCGCACCGTGGTTCAGGGTGGCTCCTCGCTGACCCAGCAGCTTGCCAAGAACCTGTTCCTGTCGAACGAGCGCACCTTGAAGCGCAAGATCAACGAGGCCTTCCTGGCGCTGTGGCTGGAAATGAACCTGACCAAGCGCGAGATCCTCAAGCTCTATCTCGACCGGGCCTACATGGGCGGGGGCACCTTTGGCGTGGCGGCGGCCTCGGAGTTCTATTTCGGCAAGAACGTGCGCGAGCTGAGCCTCGCCGAAGCGGCGATGCTGGCCGGCCTGTTCAAGGCGCCGAGCAAATACGCGCCCCATGTGGACCTGCCTGCCGCCCGCGCCCGCGCCAACGAGGTGCTGACCAACATGGTGCAGGCCGGCTTCATGACCGAGGGCCAGGTGATCGGCGCCCGGCGCAATCCGGCGGTGGCGATCGACCGCAGCGACCACCGCTCGCCCGACCATTTCCTCGACTACGCCTTCGAACAGCTCAAGGAGCTGGCCCGGACCCGGCCGGACCTGACCCGCGACCGCATCCTGACCGTGCGCACCTCGCTCGACCCGGGCCTGCAGCGGCAGGCGGAACGGGCGATCCTGTCCAGCCTGCGCCAGCATGGCCAGCGCTACCGGGTAGAGGAAGCTGCGGTGGCCGTGGTGGTGCCGGAGACCGGCGCGGTGCGGGCGATGGTCGGCGGCAAGGACTATGGCGCCAGCCAGTTCAACCGCGCCGCCGACGCGCTGCGCCAGCCCGGCTCCGCGTTCAAACCCTTCGTCTATATTGCCGCCTTCCTGAACGGCTATTCGCCGAAATCGGTGGTGCCGGACGCGCCGATCTCCATCGGCGGCTGGAGCCCGCGCAACTATTCGCGCGGTTATGCCGGTGCGGTGACCTTGAAGACCGCGCTGACCAAGTCGATCAACACCATTCCGGTGCGGCTGGCCCAGGCCATCGGCCGCGACAAGATCGTCGAGGCGGCCCATGCCATGGGCATTACCAGCGAACTCAAGATCACCCGCGCCCTGCCCCTTGGCGTCGCCGAGGTGCGGATCATCGATATGAGCGCGGCCTATGCCTCCTTCGCCACTGGCGGCTACAAGGTGACGCCGACGGCGATCCTGGAAATCAAGAACTCCTCCGGCGCGACCATTTACGAGACCGCCGCCGGACGCGGTCCGCGCCAGCGGGTGATGCCGGAGGAAAAGGCGGCGGAGATGAACGAGGTGCTGGTCAATGTGGTGGAGCGCGGCACCGGCCGGCGCGCCCGCATCGACGGGGTCACCGCCGCCGGCAAGACCGGCACCACCCAGGCCTATCGCGACGGTTGGTTCGTCGGCTACACCGGCAATTATGCTGCCGCCGTCTGGTTCGGCAACGACGATTTCAGCTCCACCGGCCGGATGACCGGCGGCAGCCTGCCAGCGATGACCTGGCAGTCGATCATGGAATACGCCCATCAGGGCGTCGAGCTGAAGCCGCTGCCCGGCGTCGACCGGCCGCCGCACTCGGCTGAGGAACAGCTGCTCGCCGGCGACGGCACCCAGGGCGCCGGCCGCCCCCGGCTCCTGCGCGAACAGTCGATCTCGGTGCTGAAGGACATCGGCGCCCGGCTCGATGCCATCGGCAAACGCGCCGAGGCCCCGACGGCGACGGCTGGCGAAGGACCGGTATCCCAGTGACCCTGACGCTGCCCAGCAATCCGGAGACCGACGGTCTGCGCGCCGATCCGCTGCCCCCGCTGCTGCGGCCACGCCGGCGGCGGATGGCCGCCCGGCTTGCCGTCCTCTGCGCCATCGCCCTTGTCTCCGGGCTCGGCAGCGCCTTCCTCGCCATCGACAAGGGCGGGCGGTTCGACGCGCTGACGCTGGGCGTGTGGGAAGCCCGGCCGACCGAGGGCACCCGCGAGGCCGATCCCTATTCCGCCGCCATGCATGCCCGCACCGGCCGGGTGCCGCTGGCCAATGGCGAGGGGCTGATCTTCCTCGCCAGAACGGACAGCACTGGCGCGGATCTGAGCCCGCGCTGCGAATACGTGATCGAGGGGCAGGCCGCCCCGGCCCGGCTGTGGACGCTGACCGCCCTCGATGACGACCTTAAACTGGTGGAAACGGTGACGCCGCGCCCCGGCCTCAACAGCCGGCAGATGCTGCGCCGGCCGGACGGCAGCTTCCGCATCACCGCCGCCGCCGAGGCGCGCGCCGGCAACTGGCTGGCGACCACGCGCGATGCCGGCGGGCTGGTGTTCGCGCTGCGGCTTTACGATACGCCGCTGACCACCGGCACAGGCGTTGCCAACGTACCGATGCCGGAGATCCGCCGGGAGGGCTGCCGATGAGGCTTCCAGCCCTGACACAGCGCCTGCGCCTGTCGCTCCCCCTTCTGTCTTTCCCTCGCGTTTCGCTCGGGCGGTTTTCTCCCAGTCGCCGGCCGTTGCGCCTGCCGCGCCTTGTCCGCCCCGATGGGCTGACCCTCGCGCGCTGGGGCCTCGTTCTCCTCGCCGGCCTGTTTCTCGGCGGCATCATTCACATCCTGGTGGTGATGCGGGTGCCGTCGATGGTCCACCAGACCGCCTATGCGCGCGTCGCCGAGTTCGGTCCCGATGGCAGCTTCAACCGCCTGCCCGACAGCCTGCCAGGCGCTGAGCCGCTGCCGCTGCTCGATCCGCAGATGCTGCATGCCGCCTGCCGGTTCGATCTCGACACCGGGCCGGTGCGAATCATGGCCGCCCTGCCCCCGCCATTCTGGTCCTTCGCCCTCTTCAACGCCCAGGGCGAGGCGATCTACAGTCTCAACGACCGCACCTCCGGCAATGGCGGCACGCTCGACGTTCTGGTGCTGACCAGCGCCCAGCTTAGCCAGGTGCGGGAGAACCCGCCCATCGGCCTTGAAGACATGATCGTCATCGAAACCGCGGAAGACCGGGGCTATGCGCTGCTCCGGGCCTTCGGCGGCGATCCGGTGCGCCGGTCGATCACCGAGGAAGCCCTTTCGGCGGCCCGCTGCACCGGCCTTGAGGAAAGCGGCGTGATCGTCACCCTTCCGGCCACGACCGACACGGCACCCGCCGGACAGTAGACTACCCACGGTTGCCGGACGGCGCCCGGCGGTGCAAATTGCCGCCAGACTCGCCCCGGTTACTGCTGCCGAAAGCCGGCACCCGCGGGCGCAACGCGACAGCATGAGGTATGGCGTGACCCAAGCGATCAAGACGGACCCGCGCGAGGCGCGCCTTGCCGAAACGGTGCGCCGGGCCATTGCCCTCATGCGTCCGCAGCTCGATGCGCATTTCTCGGTGCGCCTGTGGGATGGCACGGTGGAGCCGCTCGGCAATGCGGTCAAACCCGGGCTGACCGTCGCCCTCAACGAGCCCGGCGTGCTGCCCTCGCTGCTTCGCCGCCCCTCGCTGGACCGGCTGATCCGTCACTATGCCCATGGGCATATCGACATTGAGGGCGGCACCATCATCGACATCGGCGCGCCCTATGCCATCGACAAGGCCGCCCGCCGCCGCTTGCGCCGGATCGGCAAGATGGAGCTGCTGAAGACGATCTGGCCGCTTCTGACCGCGCGCGGCATCTCACCGGACGAAACCCGGGGCTTTTCTGGTGGCAAGGCCGATGGCCACAAGCGGGTGAAGAGCGACAACAAGCGCTTCATCGGCTTTCACTATGATGTCGGCAACGACTTCTACCAGCTCTTCCTCGACCCGCAGATGCAGTATTCCTGCGCCTATTTCCCGACCGAGGACACCACGCTCAACGCAGCTCAGGCGGCGAAGCTGGAAATGATCTGCCGCAAGCTGCGGCTGCGCCCCGGCGAAAGGCTGCTCGACATCGGCTGTGGCTGGGGCGGGCTGTTGTGCCATGCGGTGCAGAACCATGGCGTCATTGGCCATGGCGTCACCCTGTCGGAGGAGCAGCTTGCCTTCGCCCAGGCGAAGGCGGAGCGCCTTGGCATCGCCGACCGGGTCACCTTCGAGCTGCGCGATTACCGGGACCTTTCCGGCCAGTTCGACAAGATCGTCTCGGTGGGCATGTACGAGCACATCGGCCTTGCCAACATTCCCACCTATTTCGGCACCGTGCGCGGGTTGCTCGCCGAGGACGGGCTGTTTCTGAACCACGCCATTTCCCGGCGGGCCAAGGGCAAGAAACGGCGGCTGATCAAGCGGCCGGAACAGCGCGCCTTGCAGAAATACATCTTTCCCGGCGGCGAGCTCGACGACATCGGCCACACGGTGGCGCAGATGGAACGGGTCGGGTTCGAGGTGCATGACGTGGAGAACTGGCGGCCGCACTACGAGAAGACCACGCAGATCTGGTGCGACCGGCTGACCGCCCGGCGCCAGGAGGCGGAGGAGATGGTCGGGCCGGAGCTTTACCGGCTGTGGGTCGCCTATCTGGGCGGCTGCGCCCTCACCTTCCACCGGGGCTCGGCGCGGATCTACCAGACGCTGGCCGGCAAATCGGCCAAGGGCCATCCGCCGGTGCCGCTCAGCCGCGCCGATCTCTACCGCTGACAGCCAAGCCCGAAGCAAGGCATCGGCAGCCCTTACTTTTGCAGCGGCGGGCGCTCGGTGCCCCAGTTGGAGTAGATCCGAGACCGGCGCAGCGGCGTGTCCTGGCCATAGCGGTTGCTGACGTCGCAGCCCTTTTCCAGGCGCACCACCTCCGCCGCGAGCCGCTTCCAGGCCACATTGGCATCCCAGACCTTGTCGCTGGACGGGGTCTCGATCTCCAGCGCGTCAATCGCCTTTCGGTAGGAGACGAGACGGAAGCGCAGGGCATGACCGGCCCATTCGGTCATGCGCTTGTTCTCCCAGACCCGGGCCTGGGCACCGGCCAGCTCCTCCCGGGTGGAAATATCGCGCCGGCCAAGCGCGCGCAGGCGCTCCTGATCGGCCTTGGCCACCCTGAGCGCCACCTTGCAGAAGGGATCGACCAGCGCCGCGTCGCCGGTGGCATCGGCGGCCACCCGGTCGTAGCGAACCTCGCTGGAGGCATAGCGGTCGGAGCGCAGGAAGTCGTAATAGCGCATCGGGTCGATCCGTCCGGAAGTTTCCGGCAGGATGCGCGTGCGCATCAATTCGGTGCGGCTCCCCTCGATCCAGTCCTTCGTCGCCGGCGGGCGGATCAAGGTCCAGGCCCGGTCGCGCAGCTCCTGCTCGTCATCGGTCAGGTTGAAGCGCGAGACCGGCTCGCCGCGATTGGCGGCCATTTCCGCTCCGACGGCCGGCATCAGCGTGTCATGCACCACCGACGGCGCCGCCCGGTCGAAATCGCCCGTGGGCCGGCTGCATCCGGCCAGCAACGCGGAAACCAGCGCCAGGATCACCAGCGATCCGCGCCGGCCGTGCGATGCCGGCGCCCGATGTCGAAGTCCCTCGATGGTCAATCCGCGTCTTTCCCGTTTCCGGCCCGAACCCGGCCTGTTCCCGGAACCTTGCCAGTGCCAAAGGCCTTCCGGCCACCAGCCGGAACGGGTCCCTGCCGTCAGATCGAACGGCCCGGGTGATCACGGTCGGCGGCCCCGATCAGGCCACCATCGACTTTGCGCCCGATTCGCGCGCCAAGATCAAGGGAATGACGCTCCATCCGGATCCCCGGAAAGATAATCACCTCCCCCCGCGCGGTGCGGGTGTAGGCCGCCTGCCGGCACGTCCGGCGCTTCGACCGGGGAGCGGTAGAAAAACTCAGCACGGTACCCATTGCATCCTCCATGAGCCCCGAGGAGCGGCCCCTTGCCGTTCCTGACCCCTGGCAGGTCACGCGAAACCATCTGCCGTAAGGTTAGTAGGCCAGTGCCTGGGTTAACAAGTTGCTAACGGTTTTTTGCCAATTTGATGGAACGGGCCGCATCGTTCAGAGCGGCTGCGGTCAGAAGAGTCCCTGGGCGCTGTTCTCGCCCTTGCGTAGCGTACAAGTCGGGCCGTGTCGAAATCCTCTTACAAGTCATTGGACGGTGTCGTGGATCTGTCCCTGGAAACGGACCGAAATCGCAAGGATCGCGTGTTGCTGGCGGCCAGCGAGCTGTTCGCCACCACCGCCAGCCATGACGGATCCGAGGCCCACATCTTCGCCGAGCTGTTTCGCCAGCTTCTGCCGGCGACGCCCGATGCGGACCGGCTGCGCATCGCCGAAACGCTCGCGCCCTATCCGCACACGCCGCCGGCCTGTCTGGCCCAGCTCATGGCCGACGCCAATGAGGATGTCGCCGCCATCGCACTGAACGCGGCCGCGCCGTTTTCCGGTCCGGATCTGGTGCGGCGCATCGCCCGCGGTCCGGAGCGTCTGCGCGCGATCATCGCTGCCCGGCCGGACCTTCCCCGGGACGCGGTGACCGCGCTGTTTCATTTCGCCGACGCGGACACCTTGCGCGCGCTGCTCACCCGCGAGCCCGAGGCCCTGGACGATGACGCGCTGGCCGCCCTGTCCGAGCGCAAGGAGGTCTTGCGCGCGCTGGCGGATCTGCTCGCCCGCCGCAAGGCGTTGCCCTCGACGCAACTGTTCGCGCTGTTTCTCGATCTCGACCATGCCGGGCGGCTGGAGGCGATTGCCGCCGCCGAGGCCCGCACCCTGTCGGAACTGGTCAAGCGCCAGGATCCCCGGGTGCTCAATGCCGCGTTCAAGCCGGAGGTGCTGAAGCATCTGGTGGAGGCGGCGCTCAATGGCGGGGCGGCGGTGTTCGCGGCCCATCTGGCCTACACGCTGGACATTCCGGCGGAGACGGCGGCGCGGATCGTCGACGATCCGGGCGGCGAGCCGCTGGTGATCTGCCTGCGCGCGCTCGGCACCAGCGATGCCGATGGCGGGCGTATTCTGGTGCGGCTGCTCGGTCAGCGCCGGCCGCTTGCCGAGCTGCGCGATCTGCTGGCGCTGCTGAACTCGATCACCCCGCGCGCCGCCATGTTCCTGATCCACGAATGGCAGTCGGGCCGCGAGAGCGCTGCCCAGCCGGCGCAACAGGGCGTGCATGCCCCGGTCTATGACGGGCTGGCTCAGGCGGAACGGCCGACGGTTGCCAAGAGCGGCACCCGCCGTTCGTCGCAGGACCGCGCGCTCGCCCCCTCCCGCCGCGAAGCCAGCTGACGCTCGGCGATCCCGGTCAGCGCGGGATCAGTCCCCGCTGTCGGCCACGTTCCAGAACACCCGGCCCTCGCGATCCTCGACCTCGACGATCCACACATCCGGATCCATGCGCCGGTCGCTGGCAAGCCGCGCGTCCACCGCCTCGCGATCGGCCAGCGACAGCAGCGGCTCGAACAGCCGTTCGCCGCCGTTTCCCTCGCCGAAAAACGACTGCGGCGCCGGGCCGTAAAGGTCGTAGCGCCCATCGAGCCGGTCGACGACGATATAGATCGCACCGGCTTCCGTCGCGCCCCGGGCGGTCAGACCGGCAAAGGCGTTTTCGGCAAAGCAGCGGCGGATCAGCGCGGAAACCCAGAATTCGGAGGTCAGACGCATGGGCGCTCCTGCGGCGGTTCGTCAGAGGGAATGTGGCGGGGCTTCAAGCAAGGCCGCCCGGGTCATCCGCCGAGCGGACGTCCGGTCACCTTTTCGATTTCCGTAACCAGCGCGGGCGAGAGCGCACCGGTGATCGGCTTGCCGCGGTCGAGTTCGAAGCGGCGAATGGCATTGGCGGTCTGCTCGCCCGAATACCCATCGACATTCAGCGGACCATAGCCCAGCCGGACCAACGCCGCCTGGATGCGCGCCACCCGGGCCCGTTCGCCCGACAGGGTCGTCTCGCTTTGAGAGCCCGTCTGCTGGTGCGCTGCGGGCGGCTCGGGCGGGGGCACCGGCAGAGGTGGCAGGCCGGCCTCCGGCGCGCCGCTGCCGGTATCCATCGCCAGCCGCGCCAGCAGTCCCTCATCGATCTGGCCGGTATCTCTCAGGCCGCGACTGCGCTGATAGGCGCGCACGGCCCGGTCCGTCGCCGGTCCCTTGAGCCCGTCGAGGGAACCTTCATAGACGCCGAGGCGGCGCAGCTCGACCTGAACATCGCGGACCAGCACCCGCTGCGCCGACCTTGCCCGCTCCTCCGCCGGGGTCAGTGCCGGTGCGGGCGGCGGCGCCGCCTTGCGGGTGGCGAACAGCGGCGCCGGATGCGGCCCCGACTGAAACGCGGTCGCATTGGCGATGATCAGGCAGCCGGTCAGCACCATCACCAGCCAGCCGCCGGCGGCCACCGGATTGTCGAGCGCCATCGCGCCCAGTCCGGAGGGCTCGGGCTTGGCTGCTGGCGTCTTTCGCCGTGGCGCCTTTCGCTGCGCGCGGCTCATGGCTGGTTCTCCCGGCTCATGCGATCTTCTGCAAGGCGGTGTGATTGGCGTTGGTGCCGGTTTCCCTCGCTACGTCCTTGCCCGTTTTCCTGTCGCCGGGCAAGTCCTCGGACCTCTCCCCGCGCGGCACGTGCGAGACGGCCGCGTCGGTGTCTGCCCTTGACGGAACAGCGGCGGCCTGTTCGCCCGTGGCGGCACGGCGCGGCAAATACACGGTGACCGTCGTCCCCTCGCCCAGCCGGCTTTCCAGGGTCATGCGCCCACCCTGAAGCTCCGCCAGCCCCTTCACCACCGCCAGGCCGAGGCCCGACCCTTCATGGGTGCGGGCCGTGCCGCTGCTTGCCTGAACGAACGGCAATTGCACCCGCTGGGTGTCTTCCGGGGCAATGCCCGATCCGGTATCGCGCAAACCGAAGGCCAGCCCTTCACCTTCGAGCCGGGCGAAGATCACCGCCCGCCCGCCAGAGGGCGTGAATTTCAGGGCGTTGGAAATCAGGTTGAGGGCGATCTGCCGGCAGGCCCTTGCATCG
The DNA here is from genome assembly GCF_014635285.1 of Stappia taiwanensis. Lineage (GTDB taxonomy): Bacteria > Pseudomonadota > Alphaproteobacteria > Rhizobiales > Stappiaceae > Stappia > Stappia taiwanensis. Next base: position 176,932 of record NZ_BMCR01000004.1, read on the forward strand.
GCGGTGAAGCTACCGATTGCCAGCGGCACATCGCAGCTCAGCCGCACGCCCGCCTTCTGCGCCTGCGGTTCCATCATCCGGCGGCAGCCATCGAGGCAGGAGCGAATGTCAAACGGTTCGGCAATCGTCTGCGCCTGCCCGGTCTCGATCCGCGTCATGTCGAGCATGTCGTTGACCACCTGAAGCAGGTGATCTCCGGACTGGTGGATCAACCCGGCATATTCCCGCACCCGCTCCGGATCCGCCGCCGTTTCCGGCAGTTTGCGCATCAGGTCGGAGAAGCCGATGATCGCATTGAGCGGCGTGCGCAATTCGTGGCTGACCGTCGCCAGAAAGCGCGACTTCGCCTGATTGGCGCTTTCCGCCTCGGCCCGAGCGGCGGTCAGTTCTTCCTCCGCCTGCTTGCGCCGGGAGATATCGCGCAAAACACAGACGATCCGCCCGCCCTCGGGTCCCTCCTCCGCCGCCTTCTTTCTGCGGCAGACCAGTTCCAGCCAGCCGTATTCCGCCATGCCGGTTTCGCCGGGACGGGCCTCGCCGCGACGCACCCGCAGTTCCAAAACGCGCGTTTCGCCATCGGAAAGGGTGTCGGACAGGGCCTTCAGATAGGCCGGCCGGTCGGCCACATGGATGCGCTGAAACAGGCCATCGCCGAGGATGTCCGCCCGCGCGGCACCGATGATGCCGCGCGCCGGCGGGGTCGCGAACAGCACCTTGCCGGCGCTGTCATGCACCGAGATCGCATCGGCGACACTGGCGGCGACCAGTCCGTATTTCTCTTCCTCGCGGCGCAAGAGCGTCGCCTGATGGCGGGCATCGGCCTGGAAACGGACAGCCAGCATCGCCGCGTACAGCAGCGCCAGCCCGCCGCCGACGGTTTCGACCGGCAGCCAGCCGGCAATCGGAGCAGCCGAGAGCGGCCCGACCAACCCCTGGCCGCCAAGACCGGCCAGCAGCGCCACCAGACCGCCGACCAGACCGGTGGTCGCGGCGATTGCCTTGCGCGATCCGGCGAAGGCCGCCTCCACGGGCGCGAGAATCACGAAGGGCAGCAGCGGCGAGGCGAGCCCGCCGGTGAGCCCGGCCAGCGCGGTGAACAGCCCCGCAAACAGGGTCGCCGACATCACCTGGGCGCGGTCATGAGCGCCGGTGCGCGAGACATACATGGCCAGCGGCAGATGCGTGATCAGCCAGGCGAGAATCAGCGTGAAGAACAGCGTCACCGCCCCGCCTAAGGCCAGCATCAGCGGCAGCAGCGCAAGCGCCAGCATGCCGCAGGCAAGATGATCGCGAATGAAGGTGCGATGACGATGGAATGCCCGCGCGTCCGCCGCCGAGGGATGCACCAAGGCATCCACATATCGGCTCACCGGCCCGAGGGCTTCCCGCAATTCTGGCATCATTTTCTTATGTCCCGGCACGCCTGCCGCTTGTTGGCCAAACTGTTCCTCATCGTCACAGGAACGGTTTAAGGAACCATGAAACGGCGGCGCCGGGCCGTTTTCCCTGAGGCATCCCGGGACCTTTCCGATTTGATTAAAATTTGACGCAAGTTTTCATCAAATTCGCCTCGAACTTGATGAAAATGCCCTTCGTCCTCGCAACCGGGCGTTCGAACCTCCTTGCTAGGTTTGTCCCATAACGCGCTCCGGCGACCGCATGGCCGGCGACCGGAGCCGACCGAACGATATCTACAAGGGCGGCTGTCATGTTCTTTCTTCTCAGAACGGCATTCTGGATCGGGCTGGTGCTCCTGCTCCTGCCGATCGACACCGGAAGCGACGAATCGCAGGTCAGTGGCGTCTCGCCGGTTCAGGCGTTCTTCGCCGCGCAATCGACGATCAGCGATCTCTCCGGTTTCTGCGAGCGCAACCCGGAGACCTGCGAGACCGGCGGTCAGGCGATTGCCCGGATTGGCGCCAAGGCCAAGGTCAGCGCGCAGATGCTCTACGAGTATCTGGAAGAAGACGAGACGGCGGCGCGCACCGGTACGCTGACGGCGGCGGACCGCACCCCGGCCTGGACCGGCGATGCGCGGACGGCGGCCTCGCAAGGCCTCGCGCCCCACGACAACACCGATGCGACCGACACCGGTGCGGCCGATACTGGTGCGGCCGATACTGGCGCGCAGCTCACCACCCGGCTCAGTGCCCGCAGCGGCGGCGCACCGGCGGCCCTGCCCCAGCCGAAGCCGATCCGGGGCAACGGCCCGGCCTGATCTTTTTCGCCAGGCCGGATGATGTCGCCCCGCAGCGACCCCGACCCGGCATCCGAACACCGACGGTTTGGCGGTTCCTTTCCAGACCACGCGATTGTCTTTCGCGCCAACACCTTGGCGGGCCCGTCCCGCCAGCCGCAGGCGGGCTGCTGCCCAATACCGCCTGCGGCTTTTTCTTTTTTCGCGACACCACGCCGCAGCGCCATCGCCCCCGGTCTGCCCACGCCGACGCACGCAAGGTTTCCCCCGCCGCCTCGCCGGTCTATATGTCACGGGTAATACCCCTAGAGCAGCATATGGCGGCCATGACCACGACCCTCGACAGCATTCTCGACGATTTCGCCTTTCTCGATGACTGGGAAGACCGCTACAAATACGTCATCGAACTGGGGCGGATGCTGCCGCCCTTCCCGGACGACGAACGCACCGAGGCCAACAAGATCCGCGGCTGCGTCTCCCAGGTGTGGCTGACCAAATCCGTGGAACGCGACCCGAGCGGCGCGCCGGTGCTGGTCTATGCCGGCGACAGCGATGCGCATATCGTCAAGGGACTGGTGGCCATCGTGCTTGCCATGTTCTCCGGCCGCACGGCGCAGGAAATCGCCGAGACCGATGTCGACGCGATCTTCGCGCAGATCGGCCTCAAGGAACACCTGACGCCGCAGCGCTCGAACGGCCTGAAATCCATGGTCGAATCGATCAAGGCGGACGCCCGGTCGGTGCTCGCCCAGGCCTGATCCTCCCACCGGTCGCCGCTACCGGCGACTGCCGAGCCCATAGTGCCGGGCCAGCCGGTCGAGGCCGAGGGCCAGAATGACCTTGGCCGAGCGCGCCGGCCAGCCGCGCTCCCGTTCGACCGCCTCCAGCCCCTTCAGCAGGCAACAGACGTCGACCAGCACGCCGGAGAGCTCCGGTCCGACAGCGTCAAGCGCCCGCTCCATCCGCTGCCGCGCCGCCATCACCGCGTCGGTCAATTCACCGATGCCGCCGCGCCGGGAGCCGCCGCCGGTCGCCCCCGTCGCCAGCGTTTGCCAGGCCGGGGCGGCCAGACCCGGGGCAATCTGACCGAAGGTATGATCGGCCCGCAGCCGCTCGCCCGCCTCGAACTGCTCCTGGCTCAGAAAGGCCTTGCCGTTGCGGGTCCGCCGGGTGCGCAGCCAGGCAAGCGGGCTTTCCGCGTGATTGACGGTCATCACCTCCACCGTGCCGTCCCGCGCGCGATCCCGGCGCAGCCCACGCGCCTGATGCTGGGCGCGAAAGCCATCCTCCCCGGCAAGCGCCCGGCGCAGGCGCGCCCGGCCAAGATCCGTGAGCTCGATGGTGCCCGCTTCCGTCATCCGCAGCAACTGCCGCCGCAGCCCCTGCCCCAGGCTCGCGGCCGGCACGGTCAGCACCGGCGGCGCGCCGGTGCGCGCATCCGCCCGCCCGGCCGCGGCGCGCAGCCGCCAATCGCCATCGCCGGCACCGCTGCGGTCCACCACCACCCAGACGGAGGCCCGTGACAGGCGTTTCAGCAGGCGCATTAGTGCCCCGCCCTCCTCACTGAGACGCGCCGATACGGCCCGCCCGCTCATCGCTGCCCCCCGGCCCGAACCGGACACAGCCGCACCAGCCGAAGCCCCGAAGCGATCGCCTCCTCCAGCGCGGAGAGCGTTGCCTCGAACTCCGGGTCGTCCCGCCGGTCCTCGATCACCCGGCACGCATGAGCGACCGTTGTCCGGTCGCGCCCGAACGTCTGCGCCACCGATGTCAACGTCCGCTCAAGAACCACATGATGGAGATACATCGACACCTGCCGTGCCAGCGCGGTGCGGGCCGGCCCCCGGCTGCGACGGTCGATGTCCTCCTGCGTCACCCCAAAGGCCGACATCACACAGGCGGTGACGATCAGCTCAGCCCCCCTGTGTTCCGCGCCCGCGCCCGAAAACGCCCGCTCTTCCTTGTGAAATTTCGCTGGCCCCTGCATCGGCTGCCCGTGAACAAGCATGGCAATCTCCGTCCAAAAACAATCATAGGTTTATATTCCTATAGATTTACGAGATTTTTCCCGCGAGGGGATAAATCTTTCACGCCATGCACCAACTCCGCGCATCGCGCGGCGGGTTGTCCGCCCCTCCCCGGCGCCATGTCACACTGGCGACAGCCCGCCCCAGTCCCCCGCCGCAATCAGCGATGGGCCCGGACGGGCGGCAAGGGCCGGCGTCGCCCGCCCGGCGGCGTTGGAGGGAAACAATGAACGGTATCGGGGACAAGTCACCGCAAGCGCCGGACGCGGCATCCGCATTGCCCTGTCGTCAGCGCTATCTGATGATGATGGACCGGCTGTTTCCCGACCGCGCGGCACCGCGCCCCGGCACACGCGATGGCTGCGAGCGCATCAGCCGTGAAGGGCTCCAGGCGCAGCGCGCGCGACTCGCCGCCGCATTGGCTGCGGAAGCGGGGCGCGGCATCGCCGGCCACTGGAGTTTCGACGCGAACCGTCTGCTGGCCCTGCGTCAGGCCTCGGACCAGTGCCATGCGCTGCTCGACGCCATCGGCCCCGGCACGGCCGAAAAACCATCGGAGACGCCCGGCAAACGCAAAAACGCCACCGTGGAGACCCACGGCGGCGTTCCGAATTCCATCTGAGCCGAAGCTGCGCTTACTTGGTGCGCTTGCGCTGCTGGCCGAGGCCCATCTTCTTGGCGAGCTCCGAACGCGCTGCCGCATAGTTCGGCGCGACCATCGGGTAGTCGCTGGCAAGGCCCCACTTCTCGCGGTACTCTTCCGGCGACATGTCGTAATGGGTCCGCAGGTGGCGCTTCAGCGACTTGAACTTCTTGCCGTCTTCCAGGCAGATGATGTAGTCGGGCGTCACCGATTTCTTGAGCGGCACAGCCGGCTTCAGCGGCTCCGGCTCAGGCTCGGCCACTGCATTGCTGGTGCGATGCAGGGCATTGTAAACTTCACTGATCAGGCCTGCCAGATCGGTCGATGCCACCGTGTTGTTGGCGACATAGGCCGACACGATGTCGGCAGTCAAGTCAATGAGATTGGCGTCGACAGCCGTTTCCGTCATAATCCACCCGCTAGTTTTGTCGGTACGTTCGGTAACAGATCAGCAATTTCATGTTCGGCAAACTATGACCGATAGGCGTTACTACCAGTAACCACCAGCCGAACTACGATTCAGCCAATCAAATTCAGTGCCTGTTCTATATCGCGCAATTTTTTCAATCACAAGCAAAAAACATAAGATTGATACCGCAAATCATCCGGTTTTTTATGAACCGGAGCAGTTTGCCCTAGTCTTCGCAACACTGAACCAAAGCAGACGATCAATAAATTTCCTCAATCCGCCAAGTAGCCCCTGACCATACAAACCGGCAAGGCGCTGCGCCGGGCCAATCCCCCGACGGCAACGGCTCACTCCTCCGGCTTCGGCATCTCGTCGACCTTGGTCGCCGCACAGGGGCGATACCCCACTTCCAACGCGGCCTTGGCCAGAAGATGCGCCGACACCGGCGCCGTCAGCAGGAAAAACACCACCCCGGCCAGCGCACGGGTGATCACGTCGATCTGATGGGCATGTATGGCCAGGGCAATCAGCATCAGTCCCGAGCCCAGGGTTCCGGCCTTGGAGCCGGCATGCATCCGCATGTAGACGTCCTGCAGCCGCAGCAACCCGATGGCGGCGATCAAGGCGAAAATCGATCCGACCACCAGAACAACACCAACGGCCACTTCATAAATCGGGGTCATTGTCCGCTCTCCCGCCGGGCGATGCTGTCCTGAACCTCATCGACAATGGTGGCATCCTTGGCCAGCCCCCGGTTCAGCACGAAACGGGCGAAGGCCACGGTCGCCAGGAAGCCGACAAGCCCCAGGGCGATGGCGATATCGAGATAAAGGAAATAGTCGGTCTGAACGCCGATGGCGGCGATGAAGCCGATGCCGACCGCGACGAGCATGTCGAGCGCCACCACCCGGTCCGGAAGGGTCGGCCCGCGCACGATCCGCACAACGATCAGGAAGAACGCCACGGTCAGGATCGCCAGCGAAATATTGACGCAGACGTCGAGGAACCAGGACGAGAACTCCGGGGTCATCGGAAGGCCTCCAGGATCTTGCGTTCGAACCCGTTCTTGATGTCGTCGATCGTCGCCTGGGGATCGGGCACATCCAGGCAATGCACGTAAAGCACCTTGCGATCCTCCGACACATCGACCGAGAGGGTTCCCGGCGTCAGGGTGATCAGATTGGCCAGCATGGTGATCTCGAAATCCCGGTCCACCGTCAGCGGATAGGCGATGATGCCCGGCGACAGCTCGATCTTCGGCATCAGCACGATCCGGGCGACCCGCAGGGCCGACAGCACCAGCTCATAGACGAACAAAACCGCCAGGCTGACGATCTGCCAGGCCCGATTGAGGTAGCCGGCGGTGCCGACCTGCTCGCGAATGAGGTACAGCGCACCGGCACCGAGCAGGAAGCCGAAGGCCAGGTTCACCGCTTCGAAACTGCCGGTCACCGCCCCCCAGGACAGGGCCAGCAGAATGTTGATCAGAAACAGGCCGGTCATTGGATCGCGTCTCCGAATACGGACCGAAGGTAGCCGAGCGGTTCACCGAGGGACGCAGCACCGCGCCCGGCGACCTGCATCATGAACTCGGGCTGGATGCCCAGAAGGACGATAAGCCCGAGCAACAGGCCGATCGGCAGCCAGATGCCCGCACCAGTGATCTTTGGATCGGGGACCGCCAGCGCCTTCTCATAGCCATCGGGGGTTCCTTCCGCCCCGCCGCGCCAGAAGGCGAAGACCCAAACGCGGCCAATGGCGATCGTCGTCAAAAGGCCGGTGATCAGGATCGCGGCGGCGATCCAGCCATGGCCACCGACCAGCGCGGCATCCACCAGGAGCACCTTCGGCCAGAAACCGGAAAACGGCGGCAGGCCTGCGACTGCGAAGCCGAGCATCAGGAACACGGCGGCAAAGGCCGGATTGGCCCCGTAGAGCCCTCCCAGCTCCCGCAGGGAGAACGAGCCGCCAAGCGCCCGCATGACGCCCGCCGCCATGTAGAGCGCGGTCATCACCAGGATCGAATGGACCGCGTAGAAGATCGCGCCGGCCAGCGCCGGCGTGGTGCCGATGGCAAGGCCAGCCAGCATCGAGCCGATGCCGGAGATCACCAGATAGCCGAGCAGGCGGCGAATGTCGGTCTGTGCCAGCGCGCCGAACACACCGGTCAGCATGGTGAGAATGGCCACCAGCGCGATCAGGTCGGCCAGGGCCGCGCGGGCATCGGGCATCAGGAGCACGAAGATGCGCAGCAAGGCATAGACGCCCACCTTGGTCAGCAGACCGGCGAAGACCGCCGACACGACGATGCGCGGCGTGTGATAGGAGGCGGGCAGCCAGAAATTGACAGGGAAGGCCGCCGCCTTCATGGCGAAGGCGAGGAAATAGAGCACCGCCACCGTCGTCAGTGGGCCGTCCATGCCGATCCCCCGCGCCTTGATGGCGATGTCGGCCATGTTGAGCGTGCCGACGATGCCATAAAGCAGGCCGGTGGCGATCAGGAACAGGGTCGTGGCGATGATGTTGAGGATCGCGTATTTGACCGCGCCATCGAGCTGCGCGCGCTCGTTGCCGAGCACCAGCAGGCCGAAGGAGGAAATCAGCAATACCTCGAACCAGACATAGAGGTTGAAGATATCCCCGGTCAGGAAGGCGCCGCAGACGCCGGTCATCAACAGCAGCAGGAAGGGATAAAAGCCATAGCGCCGGCCGGACCGGTCAACATCGCTTGCCCCATAGACCGCCACCGCCAGCGCCACCAGCGACGAGGTCAAGGCCAGGGTCGCCCCGAGCGCATCCGCGGTGAAGGCGATGCCGAAGGGCGGCAACCAGGAGCCGGCGACCATGGTCACCACGCCCTTGTCCAGCACCCGGGCAAGCAACCCGGCGCAGCTGAGCACCAGCAGGGTCAGGAAGATGATCGCGACCTTCGGCTGCGCCTCGGTGTTCTTGCGCGTGATCAGGCAGAGCGCGCCGCCCAGAATGGTCAGGAGCAGCGGTGCCACCACCAGCCAGTCGCCGGGCAACACCGGCTCAAGGCGCATGGCCTGCGACAGATCCACGGCTGTATCGGCAGCGGCCATGCTCAATATCCCTGCGGCGGCCGCACGTCGCCGGTCGGCTCGGCCACGCGCATTTCGTTGGTGTCATCGGTGCCCAGCTCCTGATAGGCGCGGAAGGCCAGCACCAGAAGGAAGGCAAGGAAGGAGAAGGAAATCACGATCGCCGTCAGGATCAGCGCCTGCGGCAGCGGATTGGCAATCGTCTCGGCGGGAACCTGCAAGGCCTCCGGAATGATCGGAGGCACCTCGCGCAACAGCCGACCGGAGGTGAAGATCAACAGGTTGACCGCATTGCCGAGAATGGCGATGCCCAAGAGGATGCGCACCAGCTGGCGCGACATCAGCAGATAGATCGCAACCGCGAAGAACAGTCCGATCAGTACGGAAACGGTGGCTTCCATCAATCGCTCTCCCGCTCTTCGAGGGCCAGGGCAATCGAGCCGATCGACCCGACCACCACCAGATACACGCCGATATCGAAGATCATCGGCGTCGACAGCGGCACCTCCACCCCGAACAGGCGCACATACCACCACTGGCTGGTCATGAACGGCTGGCCGGTGAACAGCGACACCAGCCCGGACAGCGCAGCCATCAGGAGACCGGCGGCGGACAGGCTCATCGGATGCAGGGTGATCGCCCGGCGCACCGCCGCGACCCCGCAGGCAATACCGTAGATCGCCAGCGCGGATGCCGCGATCAGCCCGCCGATGAAACCGCCGCCCGGCTCATTGTGGCCGCGCAACAGCACAAAGACCGAAAACAGCACCATCAGCGCCGCCAGGTAGGGGGCGATGGTCCGGAAAATGACCGTTCTCATACCCGCGCCTCCTCGCGCTTTCGCAGCGCATCGCCACCGGCGGCAAGATCAAGCGCTTCCTCCGCCGACCGCTTCGGCCGCACCCGGATCAGCGCCAGCACACATAGCCCTGTCACCATCACCACCGCAATCTCGCCAAGCGTATCGAACCCGCGGAAATCGACGAGGATGACGTTCACGATGTTGCGCCCATGGGCAATGGTGCGGCTGTAGGCCTCGAAGAAATCCGACAGCCGCCGGTCGAAGGGCGCCGAGGTGATCTGGATCAGCAATCCGGCGAAGCCGGCACCGATCGCCAGCGCGATCACGCTGTGGCACAGGCGCGCGGCCATTGGCCGATGATCGCGCGGCTGCAGATTGAGCCGGGTCATGACCAGGGCCAGGATCACCACCGACAGGGTCTCGACCATGAACTGGGTGAAGGACAGGTCCGGCGCGCCGAACAGCATGAAGATCAGCGCCACGGCAAAACCCTGGATGCCCAGCGAGACGATGGCGGTGAGCCGCGTCCTGGCAATCAGCACCGCTACGAGACCGGCGGCGGCAATCGCCAGGACGCCCCATTCGTAGAACCGGAAATCGGGCATGGCAAAGCCCGTCGGCCAGGTGCCGGCCACGGTCATCGGCACCAGGATGGCGGCGGCGGTGATCAGGAAGGTCATGGTCATGTAGACCTCCATCCGCCCGCCCTGCACCGTGCGGGTCACCCAGGCGGAGAAGCTGACAATGCCGGCGATCACCTGGTCAAAGCCCTTGTCCGGGCCCCAGCCGATGGCCGTCAGCAACCGCGCCGTGCCGGCCCGCAGCGCATCGAGGCGCAAGAACAGCACCACGCCAAGGGCAATGGTGCCGAGCGACAGATAGAGCGCCGCGCCGATATGGGTCGGCACCAGATGCACATCCACCGCGCTCGGCACCCCGAGGATCGACGACACCACCGGACCGATCACCAATACGCCGGTGTCATGCGCCAGCAGCGCGCTTGCCAGACCGACGAGCGACAGCACCACCGGACCGGCATAAAGCAGCACCGGCCCCTCGTGGGCGTGCTTGGGCGTTTCCACCTTCGGCCCGAGGAACGGCTTCAGGGCTACGGCAGCCGCAATCACCAGCATCAAGGCATTGCCCAGAACCGCGGTTGCCGTCAGCGCGTAGTTGGCGCCCGCACCGCCCCAGATGCCGGTGTAGAGATATTCCTTGGCGATAAAGCCGACAAAGGGCGGCAGGCCGGACATGGACAGCGCCGCAAGACAGGCGGCGGCAAAGGTGATCGGCATCGCCTTGCGCAAGCCGCCAAGCCGGGTGATGTCGCGGGTGCCGGCTTCGTGGTCGATGGTGCCGGCGACCATGAACAGCGCGCCCTTGAACAGGGAGTGAGCCAGGAGATAGAGCGCCGCCCCCTCGATGGCCTTTTCCCAGCTGGTGCCGGTGAGCATCACCAAAAGCCCGAGCGAGGCGACGGTGGTATAGGCCAGCATCAGTTTCAGATCGGTCTGACGCACCGCCAGAATGGTGCCGACCAGCAGCGTAGCGCCGCCGAAGACCGGCAGGATCGTCGTCCACAGCGCGGTATCGCCCAGCACCGGATGCATCCGCATCAACAGATAGACGCCAGCCTTGACCATGGTCGCCGAATGCAGGAACGCCGACACCGGCGTCGGCGCTTCCATGGCGTTCGGCAGCCAGAAATGGAACGGGAACTGCGCCGACTTGGTGAAGGCACCGCCCAGCACCAGCGCCAGTACCAGCGCATAAAGGCCGCTGTCGCGCAGCGTGTCGCCGCTGGCGAGCACCGCCGACATATTCGCCTCGCCCGTCACCGCCATGATCACCAGGAAGCCGGCCAGCAGCGACAAGCCGCCGCCGCCTGTGACCACCAGCGCCTGGATCGCCGCGCGCCGGGAGGCGGCGCGCAGATGATCGAAGCCGATCAGCAGGAAGGAGGTGATCGACGTCAGCTCCCAGAAGATGAACAGGGTGATCAGGTCGTTGCCAAGCACCAGCCCGAGCATCGCGCCCATGAACAGGAACATGAACGAGAAGAACCGCCCCTGCTGCGGATGCCCCTTCAGATACCCGCCCGAATAGAGAATGATGAAGGTGCCGATGCCGGAGATCAGCAGGGCAAACAGGGTGGAAAGTCCATCGACGAAGAAGGAGAAGGTCACGCCGTAGGCCGGCGCCCAGTCCACCGCCGGCGTGAAGCTGGCCCCGCCCGCCACCTCGGGCACGAGCCCGGCGAAGAACAGGAAGATCGCCGCGGGCACCAGCGCCAGCGGCCAGGCCGCATTATGCGCCAGAAGGCGCGTCAGGGTCGGGGCAACGATCGCGGCCGCGAAGGGGGCCAGAACGGCGATGAAGGTCGCCTCGGATCCTATGAGCGACATGTGCCTCCCCTGGGAAGATGAAACGGGCCAAACGGCCGGATAAACGGACGACTCATGACGGACCACCGAGTGTTCCCCAAGAATCGCCCCACATATAAACAGCCCTCTCGTGCGAGCAAGCGAATTACGCCTTGAAACGCTGGAGTTTCAACGAAAGTTCGCAAACCATTGCGGCAGCACCGAGGGGACCCTATTTAATCGGGTTGTCTATCTTCCTCGCACGGGAGCGCCGCATGATCAAATCCGGGGACCGCAAATACGTCCGCAAGTCGGATGCGGAGTGGCAGGCGGCGCTGACGCCAGAGCAGTTTCATGTGCTGCGCCGCGCCGGTACGGAGCGCCCGTTCACCGGTCCGTTCTGGGACACATTTCACAGGGGACGCTATTCCTGCGCCGGATGCGGTGCCCCGCTGTTTCACTCGGACACGAAGTTCGATGCCGGCTGCGGCTGGCCCAGCTTCTTTCAGACCGTGTCGCCGGACGCGGTCACCGAGATCGAGGATCGCTCCCATGGCATGGTGCGCACGGAGATCCGCTGCGGCGCCTGCGACGGCCATCTGGGACATGTCTTCCCGGACGGGCCGCACCCGACCGGCCTGCGCTACTGCATGAACGGCACCGCCCTCACCTTCGAACCGGCCACGGATCGCAACGAGAGCTGAACCGCGAAGACGCGCCGCCCTCGCCTGTCAGACAGGCAGCGGCACCGCTTGGCTCACCCCTCCGCCCCGAGCTCCAATATCCGCGGCACCACGATCTGAAAGTGGTCGTCCCAGCTTGGCGGACGGAATGTCTCCAACCTGCGCACCTGCCGGGCGCGGCGCCGGGACCCGGGGTCGGCGTAGTCGCAAATCGCCTCCGCCCAGCCGAGCCCGTCGACCGGGTTCAGATACTCCGGCACCCCGGCGCCGATTTCCCGGAATGCCGGGATGTCGGAGGCCAGCGCCGGCACCCCGCTGGCAAGCGCCTCGACGAGCGGCAGGCCGAAGCCCTCCACGAAGGAGGGAAACAGCAGCGCGCGTGCATTCCCCAGCAACTCCGACATCGCCGCATCGGACAGATCCGCCCGTTCGCTGACATGACCGCGCAGCGCCGTGCAGCGGTCGAGCATGTCAAACACCGCTTCCGCTTCCCAGCCCCGCCGGCCGACGATTTCCAGACGCGGGGTTTCCGGCCCCATCCGCTCGGCCAGTTGTCGCCAGACATTGAGAAGCAGCAGGTGGTTCTTGCGCGCCTCAATGGTGCTGACAAACGCAAAATATGGGCGCTGCGAGGGCGCCGGTGCCGGCAGCTCAGGGCGCCCACCCTCCCACAGGCGCCCCTCGACGCCCAGATGGGCCGTGACCGTTTTGGGCGTACGCAGGCCCTTCCGGGCCGTATACGCCTTGAGCGCCCCGTCCGTGTAGTGAGAATTCGCGATCACAAGATCGGCACAGGCGCTGATGGTTTCCACGCGTCTCTGGTGCTCGGAAATAGACCGCTCCACGACATATTCGGGGTGGGTGAGCGGGATCAGATCGTGCAGAAAGCAGACAACCCGAATGTCCCCGCGCTGCGCCAGGCGCCGCACGATCCCGCCTGGCTGCAGGCCACCATGGTCGAGCGACAGATAAACCGTTCCCGGAGCAAGGCCGCGCATCGCCATGCCGCCCCCGGTCAGCACCCGCAAGGCCGCGGCGCGGAGCGCCGCCAGCCGCCCGCTCCCCGGCCCAAGCGAAGCGTCCGCCCCGCCTCCATCGAACCAGCGCGCGCGCGTGGCATCGATCAGCCGATCGCCGAAAGTCTCGGGAAAGCGAAACAACCGCCCCCCGGCCGCGTAGGCACAGGTCAACCGGATTTCCGGCCGTGCCCGCAATTCCAGAAGATAGGCCAGGATGACCCGGTCGATGCCTGTCGGGGTTGCCCGCGACAAACGCCGGACCAGACGCCCGATATCAACAACGACTTCAGTCACCATCCGCTTCTCATCCGCCGCGCGCATCCAGCCACCACACGCCTGCGTGGTCATACACCCGGTGATGGCACAAGCGACGCGACAAAGCGAGCATGGCGGGACGCCCCCCCGCGCACCTGAAGCTTGGCCGCCAAAAACACCCCGTTACAACAAGCGAAGCGGAACGGAATTCAAGCAGAAAAAAGACAATAAACTGATACACTCAAGTCTCTTCAGGACAACACCAGCTCCACCGGCAACATTCAACGCAGAATTGATTGATTTTATTATTATAGTCCTATCCCTTCAAATGGTTACAAGCATGATGCGGGGATTTGCAGGCATGCAATCGACCAATTCCCCCTCCAGCCGCCCTTGCATCCCGCGCCTTTGTCGGTAAATCTCCCGCCCGCCGCCCGGCCGCCCGACAACACCTGAGCGATTCGCCACGTGCAAACGACGCAAGACAGACACCGCCTTGTCAGATTTTTGCGGCATAGCCTTGGGCTTCGGGAGCCTTTCGGACTCCTGGCCTTTCAGCAGCGCATGGCTTCAGACTTTTCAGCGGAGCAGAAATGAAAATCCTCAATGAATTGCGCCCCTCGGCCGAAGGGTTCGCGGGCATCCCCCAGGAAACCCGGATCATTCATTCAATCCTTCTGGAAAACGATACGATCAAGCCTTACGGGCTCCTCAACAGCAATACCGCTCCACTTGGCCCCAGCGTTGCCCGGCTTGACCGCCTGAAGCGCGACCTCCGCTACGCACAGGCGCGCGTGGTGCTGGAACTCGCCGAAAACGGCAACAAGAAGTTTTTCGAAGTCGTCAATCGCGAAATCCAAAAACTCCTGACAGCACAGGCCCTCAAGTTCCGCACGCTCACGGGCTATAAAGTCCGGTTGCATGGCGTCCCGATGCAGGACCACGGCGACTTTCTCTGGCGCAAGTACTTTTCCAAAACGCTCGACCCCAAGGAAATGACGAACGTCCTGGGGGGCGATTATGTCGCCATGCGTTTTCCCTGGCAGATGCTGCAGAGCGTGGGGATGAAGAAGCCCTTGCGGAAGACCTACGCGCGGCTCGACACCAGCAAATACGACGTGTTCATTTCGCAAACGCCCTGGCCCGCGCGCGTTTCACCGAATACCCAGCTCGTGGTTCGGTATCACGATGCGATTCCGATGTTCTACCCGCACACGATTCACAATGCGTTCCGTCACCAGTTCACGCATTACTTCCCGCTGAAGAGCAACATCCAGCAAGGCGCGAAAATCGTTTGCAACTCGGAGAACAGTCGCAACGAAGTTCTGAATCTCTTCCCCGGACATGAAAAGCTGACCCACGTCATCCCCTGCGCGGTGTCCGATCTCTACAAGGCGACCGATGAGGTTCCGAGCCGCGAGCGCCTGCGCGACATCATCCGCGGCGGCATCGAGCCGGCAACCGCACCGGAATTTCTGAGCACACGGGAAGAGCGCCTCTTCTACGACCGGCACCTGAATGCGGACACGCTCGACTACATCATGATGGTCTCGACCATCGAGCCGCGCAAGAACCACAGCCGGCTGATCGCCGCCTGGAACGCCCTGCGCCATTTGGGGCACGAAAACACCAAGCTTTTGATCGTCGGCCGCCCGGGCTGGCACGTCGAAAGCACGCTGGAGTCGATGAAGACGTTCCAGCAGCGTGGCCTTCTGTTCAATGTCTCCCGCGTCAGCGCGGGCGACCTGCGCCGTCTCTACAAGGGCGCTCGGGCGGTGGTCTGCCCGTCGATCGCGGAAGGCTTCGACCTTTCCGGCATCGAGGCCATGCTGTCTGGCGGCGTCGTCGCCGCCTCGGACATTCCCGTGCACCGCGAGGTCTACGGCGATGGCTGCACCTACTTCAACCCCTACTCCACCGGCGAGGCCGTTCAGGCCATCCAGAGACTTCTGGACCCGGCCAATGCCGAGGAACGGGAAACCATCCGCACGCGCGGCGAAAAGCTCGCGCAGCGCTACCGCCGCTCGGTGATTGCCGACGAATGGCACACCTATATCGACCGCCTGCGCGCACGCACTGCCTGAGGAACCGAACCATGTCAGTCACCCGCGAAGACGTCATCTGGGCCTATCGCATGATCCTCGGGCGCGAGCCTGAGAGCGAAGCTGCGATTGAGCATAAGATCGCACGCCTCCAATCACGGAAAGAGCTTCGTCGCGCCCTGCTGTGTTCAAAGGAGTTCGTCGGCACTGCCAGCCCGGTCGAACTCGAAAATTCTCAAAATTTCCTGAAAACCGAACGCGCCGAAAGTCTTTCGCCCACCGTCATTCATCTCCATATCCCGAAAACTGCCGGGACAAGCCTGAATGAGAAACTGGCCGAAAATTACGCCAGCAGACCAAAATGGTCTTATCACGATCAGAACATCACCAAGTTTTTTGAACTAACGCCAGAAGAGAGATCACATCTCGATCTCATCTTTGGGCACATGGACTATGGTATTCATGAGTATATACCTAGAGAACACGTCTATCTTTTCGTCCTAAGGAAACCAATTGACCGTATCTACAGCTATTACAACTACGTAGGCAAAAATAAGGAACACCCACTTTTTGGAAAAGTAAAAACAGGGCCTGAGAATTTCGGGAAATTCCTTCGACAATCGATGTCTCGTAGCGAGATCCAAAAAGAGATCAACAATTCGCAAGCACGCAGAATTGCAGGCGACTATGACAAGCAGGAACTCAGTCCCTCCGATTGCCTCAAAAAAGCGTGTCACATCTCTTTCGCGCCCAACGTCCATTTCGGACTGACGGAAGATTTTGGCGAATACCTACAAAGACTCCACAAGCTTGGACACGTAGCGCAGACCTCAGAGATTCAAAGAAACGCACTCAATAGCCAGTCCTCTCTCGAAAAGGCACTGGAAGGATTGTCAAGCCAGGAAAGCGAAATATTAAAAGATTACACCTTGATAGACGATAAACTTTACAAGTCATGCCATGAATTCATCGAGTTTAACAAGAATAAAAAATAGGAAGAATCATGACAATCACTAAAGAAGACGTCATTTGGGCCTATCGCATGATCCTCGGGCGCGAGCCTGAGAGTGAGGAGGTCATTCGTCTGCATATGGGCCTTGCCGACAGGGAGGCCCTGCGCGCCGCCATGCTGGCGTCCCAGGAGTTCCAGTCCAAGCAAAAAACAATCGAGTTTCCGGAGAAGTGGGTCAGCACCGACGTTCATGCCGGCGCCTTTCGCATGTGGCTCGATCTGGGTGACAAATACGTCTCCTTCGGCTGCCTGATGGACAATTACGAGCCACTGGAAAGCGGCTTCATCGCCCGCAACGTCAAACCGGGACAAAATGTACTGGACATCGGCGCCAATATCGGCTGGCACATGCTGGGGCTGCGCAAGGCGGTCGGCGCGGATGGCAGTGTCTGGGCGTTTGAGCCGCGCCGGCCAACGCTCGACTATCTGCAGCGCACCCTTGCCGACAACGACCTGTCGGACAGTGTCACGATTCACCCCTTCGGCCTCTGGGACGAACCCCGTTCGGCCCAACTGGCCTGGACGGAAAAGACCACCAATCCCGGCGGCAGCTATGTCGACGCGGAGGGCACCTCCGGGCAGAGCAAGATCGACATTGACCTGCGCGCGCTCGACTCTCTGAACCTGCCCCGGACCGACTTCATCAAGATCGACATCGAGGGCGCCGAACCGCGCGCGCTCAAGGGTGGCGCCCGGCTCATCGCGGCGCATAAACCGCTGATCCTGTCGGAGTTGCATCCGGACCAACTGCAAAACGTTTCCGGCGTCTCGGCCGCTGAGTATATCGGATACATGAAGGGCTTCGGCTATTCCTGCCAGTTGCTTGAGCCCGGCCGCATCGGCGAGACCATCGACGATTATCCCTCCGATCTTCCCCGCGAATTGACCAATGTGGTCTTTTCGACGCCGGAGCATGAGGTCTCCTGGTAAGCTCTCGCAACAACCTCTCTCCGGAGCTTCATACAGGCTCCGAAGAGAGGTCGAGTGGCAGGCTTCACCGTGGCATGGCCAGAGCCCGCAATTGGGCGAATTCATCACTTTGCACAAGAGCCCGATAGACCTCAGCCAGGCTCAGTCCTCGCTCTCGAGCACTCCTCAGATAATGCTCCCGCCCGGCCGGCCCTACCTCGCGTCCCAGCACCCGGCGATAGGCCTCCTCTAGCCGCTCCCGCGTGACCGGCTCTGCCAAGGCCGAGGGGGCGATATCCCAGGTCATCAGGCGTAAAAGCGACTCGTCCGTCTCCACAGAAACGCTGGCGAGAACCCGCCTCGCCAGTGCTTGGGCAAAGGTGTGAGCCGGATGCTTGCGGTCCTCAAACGCAAGTCCACGCTCCGCATGGCGTGCCAGCCCGTCGAAAACATTTGGCGGCGTGCGGAAACACGGCCTCAGATCCGCGCCCCTTTCATCGACGTAGTACCGGTTCAATCCGTCAAAATAGACGGACGCATAGCCGTTCTCGAGAAGCAGCCCCTCCCACTCCTGATGGTTTTCCCGTTGCGACATCGGATAGGTCGCCTCGACAAGAACCACTGATGGACGGAAGCGTTCGAAGTCAGCGCCCGCCAAGACGTCCGCTTCAAGTCCTTCCACATCCACTTTCAGGAATGCATAGCGCTCCGGCACGCCGCATGCTGTGCAGATCTCCGAAAGCGGCCGCACCTCGATCTCAATCTGACGCGCAACGCCTGCATGGCGGCGCATGTCCTCGGCGATATCCGCCCGCAAGGTTGACAGCCCGCCGGTGCCCTCGAACACGTTCAGCATCGCCTGCCCGCTTTCGCGCCCCACCGCCACATTCAGGTTGTGATCGCGCGGACGACAACGCACGAGCTCCCGGTACCTGTCCGTCAGCGGCTCGATATTCACACCGCGCCAGCCCTTCCTGTAAAAATGAAAGGTCACGGAGTCGGCAACCGGGCTGGACGCTCCAACATCGACATAAAAGCCGGTAGCGGTCTCCGCGAAGCAGCGCTGCAGCATCACGTCTTCATAATTCTGGGCGTAGGAAATCACTGTCTGCCTCTGTTTCTGATGAGCTGGGTTTGCCGTGCGCTGCAAGCCTGCCACATCCTTTGCGCCCCTTAAATCTCCGCGGAATAGGCATAGGGGCCGCTGCCGCTCTGGACCGGCGTGACGCGCATGCCCCCCGCAAGATCCGCCGGATCGCGCGATGTTGCATAGACACGGTAATAGCGCCGGCACAACGCAAGATCGAGCGCGGGATGCTTGAACTCGAACGGCGTTGCCACCTTCCCAAGCTCGACCTGCACCCCTGTGACAAGATAGCGCCCCACCATATCCGGTTGCCGCAGCAGACCGAACCACGAGCTCGGACCGGCCGGGATCGTCTGCGTGTTCACGATCCGCTGCCAGCCCCCCGTGAAGGAGACAAACTGCCCCTGGTCCTTCACGTCGAATTTTGCCTGCGCCCCGACCGGCCCCTTCACCCAGAGCGATAGCGTCACCTGTTTTCCCTCGAACCGCTTGAACACGAGCGGTTCCAGATACTGGCGAATGCCCCAGTCGGCGGATCCGAGCGCGGTCAGATCAACCGCCATGGAATACAGCAGCCCCTGCCCGGCGGGCACCTCGTCCGACCGCTCGATCGTGCCGCTGCTATCCGCGCCAACGTCGAAGACCCGCCACTGGTCGGCCTTGTAGCCTGAGCGTGTGTCCAGGCCGGTGGCGCCCCGCTGCCAGATGCTCATGTCGCCATTGATGCAAAGGTTGCGAATGCCTGCGGTCGGAAAGCCGCCGATGTCGGACAGGCCGACCGGAATGGACACCGCACCGCTGTGCCGGTCGGCACGCAACGCCTCATGCCAGGTCCCCCCGTCCGGCGATACCTTGACCGCCAGATCGTCCCCGCCAGCCGTGCCGATCTCGGCGCGGCCGCCGTACCCCGTCTGGAACACCAGCGCGGCCGTGCGCTCCGGCGCCTGCTTGTTCAACACCTGCCGAATGTCGCCGCTGCCCGGCGTGACATCATCGTGGCTGAACAGCACCGCATCCGACTTGACCGCGAGCTTGTTCACCGCATCCGCCAGGGTGTTGACCCCCACACGGTTCGCCGGGTTCGGATTTGCCGTCACCTCCCGCCACTGGGTGCCGTCCCAGACGATGGTGCCAGCTTCGTCTTCCACCCAGGCTCGCCAACCGGCCGCCGGCGCAAACACGCTCCAGCTTCCATCCTGAAAGGCCGCGATCGCGCCCTCCGCGCCCGCCCAGGCCCCGGATGCGGCGGGCGCAACGATATAGCGTGCCCCTTCCTGTGGCGTTGCCGGAGGCGCACCGAGAGATCGCGTTCGCACCGACAGCTGGACCAGCGCATCAAGGGCCCGCAGGGCCTCGTTGTGGGTCACATGTTTTTGCGCCTGCGAAGACGCGATCAGCGGCAAGGCAAGGTTGGGCGTCGTCATGGTCACCATCGTTCTCCCCTTCATCGGAGAACAGAATACGGCAACGCCCACGACCGGGGATTGGCGCGCACATCTCCTGCACCAGCCCCCCCCCTCCACCATCAGCGGAGCATGTCAGACGCAGAATTTTCGATCAAAATTGCGCAGAATTGTCGCTCTTTCTCGCAATTTCATTGGTTCTGCAGATGGTTGTGCATGTCAATCGCGTCAGAGATATCCTCGTAGTAATACAAATGCCCCTGATGCAAGACGCACCCACTCTGACAGTATCGACGCAGCATCTCATTGCTGTGCGAGATCATAAGGATATTCGAGTCTTTCAGCTTCTCTTCAAATACCTCATTGCACTTCTTCTTGAAGCGGGCATCACCAACCGCCGTGATTTCGTCAATCAGGTAGTACTTGAACTCAATCGCCATACTCACGCCGAAGGCCAGGCGCGCCCGCATACCACTTGAATAGGTCTTGATCGGCAGACGCATCGACGGTCCGAGTTCGGAAAATTCCTCGACATAGGAAATCACCTCATCCGGGTCCTCGCCGTACATCCGCGCAACAAAGCGCGCGTTTTCAACCCCCGACATGGTCCCGTTGAACCCGCCACCGAACCCGAGCGGCCAGGAAACCTTGGCGTAGCGCATGATGCGCCCGGCATCGGGCAGCTCCGCCCCCGCAATCAGGCGCATGAGGGTGGACTTGCCGGCGCCATTCTGTCCGAGTATCGCAATATTCTTGTCACCCGGAAGGTCAAGACTCAGCCCGTCAAGGATAACCTTCCTGACACCGCTCATCTTGTAGGTTTTTCGCACGCCCCGGAACCCGATCACCTGAAGCCTCCTACTTCTGATGCTTGCGGAACAACCGCTCGGAACTGAAGGCGATCACAAGAAGTATCATGACATAAAACAGAAGATAAGGTACATCGAGCGTTGCACTCTTGTAATGCGGATAATATCCGGTCCTGAACCAATCGATCCCGTGCAGCATCGGATTCCAGGACAGGATGTAGCGAATATGCGGCGGAAAGGCGTCCGGAATGAAAAAGACACCGGACAGAAAGAACATCGGCCTGGTGATGATCGCCTCAACCCGCGCCCATGTGGGCCAAAGCAGATAAATCACCGCATTGGTAAGCCCTGCCCCCAAGCCGAGAAGAGCGACCGAGGCAACCGCCAGCAGCACGACACCCAGATTCGCCGGGAACTCCGCCAGGCCAAACACGATCAGCGCACTGAAGAACACGATGTAGACGAACAGATAGGTCGCCGTAATCAGGGTAAACCGTGCAATGACCACATCCGTTTCCTTGACCAGAGGATAGGCCATCAACCCCCTGTTTCCCTCAAAAACGGTCATCAGGGAGCTGGACAGCTTCTGGTAGAATTGGAAGGTAATAATCCCCGTGGCGAAAAACAGCGGGAAGCTGGTGCCAATCGGCGGGTGCCGCGTGACGAACGAAAAGACCAGAGTGAGAATTGCCGTCCCCAGCACCGGCTCCAGGATCGCCCACATGTAGCCGAGCTGCACCGCACCGAAGGTGACCTTCGTCTCCCGCAGAACCAATGCCCCAATGACCCGGAGTTGAACCAGGAACGGGTTTTCCGCTTTGGCGTCCGACATGACGGTCCTTTAACGTTCCCCGCGCCTCAGCGCATATGATCGCGAACGGAATAGGCGATCAGGAGCCCCAATCCCCACACGATCAAAGCAACGACAAAGACCAGAAACGTGTTCAGAAGGCGTTTCGGATAGATGGCCTCCTCCGGGGTACTTGGCGCGCGAAACACCGCCAGAAAGCGCTGCTGACGATCGGCCTCGACCCGTGCCCGCTCCAGCGAGGAAAGAGCCACCGCGTAGGCCTTCTGCGCGAATTCCTGCTCAACCTTCAGCCTCTCGTAGTCGGCGAGCAGGCTCGACAGGTTGGACCCCACCGTCCCCTGCTCCTGACCGGAAAGGCCGACCTCCGATTGCTTCTGCCGCAACTCCGTCTCCAGTGCCGCGATCTGCCGTCGAAGCTGCCGCACCGATGGCGCATCCTGATCCAGGGTCGTCGTCATGGAGCCCAGACGCGACCGCAGCTCGATCAGTTCCTTCTCGATACCCGCGACCAGTTCAACCTGTGCAGCGGCACTTGCCGTCGGATCGATTGCATTGGAGGTCTTGCGAAACTCCTGCATTTCCTTGCGAAGGATTTTCAGCCGCAGCTCAGCGGAGGCCACCTCCTTCTTCGCGAACTCGACCGCGTCCTTGCGCGCTTCCTCGGAGAGCCGATTGATCAGCCTCTGGCTATACCCCACGATGAGATCGGCGACGCGCTGCGCATCTTGCGCACTGAAGGCCTGCACCTCGAAATTGAGGATTGATGAGGTGTTGTCGTAAGAGGTGGATATCATCCAGTCCCAATACTCGACCACCTCTTCGATGGGAGCTTCCGTATCGAGGCGGTAGAGAAAATCTATCTCATCCGATCCGTAAGCCTGCAGGAAATCAATATCCTTCCGCAGCTCTTCAAGCAGTTCTCGGCTCTTAAGGTATTCCAGCAGGATATAGGAATCGGTGGTGGTCGTTCCGACACTCGACAAGCCTGTCAGAGCGCCCAGGAAGTCATTCCCCACGGTCGTGCTGTCCATACTCCGGACCGAAAAACCTGCCCCGGCGGCATAGCGGTCGGAAGCGATCAGCCCGAAATACAAAGCGCCGAACAAGGTCGGCAGGAGCACGCAGGCCACGAAGGACAGCTTGACGATCAGGTGCCGCAAAGCCCGCGGCCGCAAATCGAGCTCGGCGGTCTTGGCAATGGCTGCGGCGGCCTTGTTGATCCGAAGGG
Source organism: Stappia taiwanensis (assembly GCF_014635285.1). GTDB lineage: Bacteria > Pseudomonadota > Alphaproteobacteria > Rhizobiales > Stappiaceae > Stappia > Stappia taiwanensis. The sequence goes on from NZ_BMCR01000004.1 coordinate 199,693, forward strand.
GAATAACCGGCGCCTTCTCCGTTTTCCCGGCCGGAGCCTTCGGCGCAGGCGCGTTTTTCTTGTCCGGCTCTGCGGCGACCTGAGCCGTATTTTCAACCTTGTCTGCCATGAGCCGGACTTCCCTCGTCAAACTGGTTCCGCCAAACCTGCGCGGTAAACAGGTGTATAGTACTATCGCAATTCGTTAACCGAAACGTTGCAACTCGGCTGCGTCTTTTCCCAGCATGCAAACGCAGTCCCCGCGTTTGCCCATCACTTGCCGGGTCACCCTCAAACGCCCTCCCCCGTGAAGAGGGGGCGCCAGAAGCCGCCCGCTCCTTTCGTCCTCCCAGTTCCGGCACCGCCCTCCCGGCGTTGCTCGTTCAGACCAGTCCCCGCCGTTCCAGAAATGCCAGCACCTCATCTGCGAGCTCTTCCGGATCGCGCCCCAGTGTCCGGAGATGCAAATCCGCTGCCTCGGGGGCCTCATAGGGACTATCGACGCCGGTAAAGTTTGGAAGCTTCCCTTCATCCGCCTTCTTGTAGAGCCCTTTTGGATCACGCCGACGACACTCCTCAATCGGCGTATCGACAAACACCTCGATGAACTCTCCTTCGTCGAGCAGATCCCGCACCATTCTCCGTTCGGCACGGAACGGAGAAATAAAGGAGACCAGAGTCAGCAGCCCGGCTTCCGTAAACAGCTTGGCGACCTCACCAACACGTCGGATGTTTTCGACACGGTCGGTATCGGTAAAGCCCAAATCGCGATTCAGGCCATGGCGCACGTTGTCGCCATCCAGGGTGTAGGTCAGCCGCCCGCCCAAATGGAGCTTCTTTTCAACCAGAGAGGCAATGGTCGACTTGCCCGACCCCGACAGACCCGTGAACCAGAGGACAGCCGGCTTCTGGCCAAGTTGCTCGGCCCGCGCCGCCTTGTCGACCTCCAACGCCTGCCAATGAATGTTGGAGGCGCGCCGCAGCCCGAACCACACCATACCGGCCGCCACTGTCGCATTGGTCAGCCGGTCGATCAGGATGAAGGCTCCGGTCCCGCGATTTGCCTCATAAGGATCAAAGGCCACGGGCGCTGCCAGCGCGAGATTGCAGAACGCAATCTCGTTCAGCTCCAAATCCTTGGCTGCCGTATGCTCGAAGGTGTTGATATTGATCTTGTGCTTGATCTCCGTCACGGTCCCCGAGACCGTCCGCGTGCCGATTTTCAGGTAATAGGTCCGGCCTGGGAAAAGCGCCTCATCCGCCATCCAGACAAGATGCGCCGCGAACTGATCGGACACCTCAGGTCGCGCGGCCGGTGTCGCCAGAAGATCCCCACGTGAGATGTCGATTTCGTCCTCCAGGACGATCGTGACCGCGTCTCCGGCGCCTGCCGTGGCCACCTCGCCGGTAGCCCCAACGATCTCGCGCACCCGCGACCCTCGCCCCGAATTGGCCACGACGATCTCATCGCCCACGGCAACCCGCCCCCCGGCGATGGTCCCGCTATAGCCGCGAAAATCGAGATTGGGCCGGTTGACCCACTGCACAGGCATGCGGAAAGGCGCATCAAGGGAGTGCTCGGCAACGTCGACCGTCTCAAGATGTTCGAGCAAGGTCGGCCCTTCGTACCAGGGCATGCGTTCGCTGCGGACCGAGACATTGTCGCCGAAGCGGGCAGAGATCGGCACCGCGACTTGCGTCTCGAAGTCGAAGCCTGTCGCGAACACCTCAAAGGCTGCGCGAATGTCCTCGAAACGCTCCTGCGAAAAATCGACAAGGTCGATCTTGTTGATCGCAAGCACCACATGGCGCACCCCCAGCAGCGACGCAATGAAGGCATGCCGTCGTGTCTGGGTCAAAAGTCCCTTGCGGGCATCGACCAGAAGCACAGCAAGATCCGCCGTGGAGGCGCCCGTCGCCATGTTGCGGGTGTACTGCTCGTGCCCGGGTGTGTCGGCAACGATGAACTTCCGCTTTTCCGTTGAGAAGAAGCGATAGGCCACATCGATGGTAATGCCCTGCTCGCGCTCCGCCTCCAGGCCGTCGACCAGCAGCGCCAGATCGAGATCCTCGCCAACCGTTCCATGTTTGCGGGAGTCGCGTTCCAGCGCGGACAGCTGATCCTCGAAAATCAACTTGGAATCGTAAAGAAGTCGCCCGATCAGCGTCGACTTGCCATCATCCACCGATCCGCAGGTCAGAAAGCGCAACTGATCCTTCGCATGCTGTTCCGCCAGGTGATCGACGATGGTCACCTCGGAGACCCGCTCCTGTGTCTGCGTGCTCATCTCAGAAGTACCCCTCGCGCTTCTTCTTCTCCATCGACCCGCTTTCGTCGTGGTCGATCAGGCGCCCCTGGCGTTCCGAAGTGCGCGCAAGCAGCATCTCGCGCACGATCGCCTGTAGCGTATCGGCATCGGATTCGATGGCTCCGGTCAGCGGATAGCACCCGAGCGTGCGGAAACGGACACGCCGTGTCTCTACCGTCTCGCCAGCGCGCAACGGAAACCGGTCATCATCAACCATGATCAGCATACCATCGCGTTGCACAACCTGTCGCGGTGCAGAAAAATACAATGGCACGATGGGAATGTTCTCCATCAGGATGTATTGCCAGATATCCAGCTCGGTCCAGTTCGACAGCGGAAAGGCGCGGATGGATTCCCCCATCGCGATCCGGGCATTGTAGAGATTCCACAACTCCGGCCGCTGATTCTTCGGGTCCCATCCATGCGTCGCGGTCCGGAAGGAGAAGACCCGCTCCTTCGCGCGACTTTTCTCCTCATCACGCCGGGCACCGCCAAATGCCGCATCGAACCCGTATTTGTCCAAAGCCTGTTTCAACGCTTCGGTCTTCATGACCTGCGTGTGAACCGCCGACCCATGCACAAAGGGATTGATGCCCTTTTCCAACCCTTCCGGATTGCTATGGACGATCAGATCAAGTCCGAGACGCTTCGCGGTCTCGTCGCGAAAGCGGATCATTTCCTGGAACTTCCAGGTCGTGTCGACATGCAGAAGCGGGAACGGCGGCTTGGAAGGAGAAAACGCCTTCATCGCCAGATGAAGCATCACCGCGGAATCCTTGCCGATCGAATACAGCATCACCGGATTGCGGAATTCCGCCGCCACTTCGCGAAGGATATGAATGCTTTCAGCTTCGAGCCGGCGCAAATTGCTTTGTCTCACGAGTTGGTCGCTCATACAGCCCTCAATCCTTTTCATGCGGCATCTCAATCCGGCATCTCAATCCGGCAGTCTTCGCGCATCATGCCCACCGACCAGACAGACGCGCATCCCGAAAAGCGCACCAGTCCCTCACCTACGCCATGCATAGCGCGTCCGACCGCCCGATGCAGCCGTTGATATCGAACGGCTGCCGACCTGCCATCGGTGCCCTTCACGATGGCATTCAGCCCTGCATCACCGCTCGGCTGATCAGATCGCGATTGCCTGCGGCAAAGAACCCGGGATTGGCAAAGTCCACATCGTCCGCCTGGTCGGTTTTGCCATACCCGAAGGGGGTCCCGTCCAGATGCGTCACGAGCCCTCCGGCCGCGCTCAGGACAGCTTGCCCCGCAGCGGTATCCCACTCCATGGTTCGCCCGAAACGCGGGTAGAAATCCGCCTCCCCACAGGCCACCATGCAGAACTTCAGCGACGACCCCACGCTGATCCGCTCTCCCACGGACAGACGCGTCAAAAGGTCTTCTGTTTTCGCATCGCCGTGGGACCGGCTGGCGACCGCGACCGGTGGAACCTCCGCTGCTTCACGCACCTGAATCGGCTTCCAGGCGCCGATCCGGCCCTCCACAATCTCCGCAAGAGCCGCGCCGCTCTCCCGCTCTCCTGCGTAGAGGACCTGCCGCGCGGGTGCGAGCACCACGCCAAGCACAGGCTCGCCGTCTTCCACAAGAGCAACATTCACCGTGAAATCACGGCGACCTGAGATAAATTCGCGTGTTCCATCAAGAGGATCGACCAGAAGAAACCGGCCACCGATCCGGGGCACATCTCCGCCGGCGACGGCCTCTTCCGCGACAACGGGAACACCGGAGAAGATCTCTCCCAGACCGGCCAGAATGATTTCTTCCGCCGCCCGGTCGGCTTCCGTCACCGGGCTGTCATCCGCCTTGTGTTCGACGTCCACGCCCAAGCGGTGAAACCGCAGGATCGCATCACCTGCCTGCTTGCACAGCTCGGCAACTTTTCCGATTTCGCTCGACCAGGTCACAATCTCTCCCCACATCCCGCCATGTCTGCCCGGCACCCGGGGCCGTACCTCTTCGCTTGCGGTGGCTTTGTCAAGCGGAGACCCGGCCATGATATTTCCTGCGGGAGAGAACGGACGCCCAGGCTCTTCCCCTCCCGCCTGCTGCCACCGTGCTGTCAGTAGGCGGGAGGGGGAGAGCGGAAATGCGCGGACAAGCCGCAAGCGCGGGGTTTTCCGGCCGAGGCTTTCGCCCCATATTGCCGCCATGGCCAAGCGACCCTCCTCCTCCCGTCCGAATGCCGGCGCACCCGACCCCGACGCGCTGCCCACCACCACCGGCGACGACGCGCCCTCCGGTTTCGGCGAAGCGCCTCAGGCTCCTTTCGAGGGCGCGCCCCTCTCCGGCGGGGTGTCCGATTGGGCGCGGCAGATATCCGAGGAGGACGGCGCTCCCACTTCCGCTGACAAGACCCAAGAACCGGCCGCCCCATCCAAGGCGAAGAAGGCCGACAAGGCCGCGACCAAGACGGGCGCCAAGGCCAAGCCGGCCCGGTCGGCCCGGGGCACCTCCATGGGCGCCAGCAACGACCCGCGCGAACGCGCCGCCGGCGGGCTCAATCCGGTCGCCGGGCTCGACATCTCGCTGGAGGATGCCGAGGCGCTGCTGGAGAAACAGGTCGCGGAGACGAAAAAGCGCAACAAGCGCAAGAGCAAGGCTTCGCCGCCGGAAATGTCCGATGGCACCACCGGCCATACGGAAACCGTGCGCGCCCTGTCGGCGCTGATCGAAAGCGGCAACCCGCTGCACAAGAACGGCGAGACCTGGACCCCGCACCGTCCGGACCGACCGGAGAAATCCGAAGGCGGCGTGCCAATCAAGCTGGTTTCGGAGTACGAACCGAAGGGTGACCAGCCGACAGCCATCGCCGATCTGGTCGAGGGGCTCGATGGCGAGGACAAGACCCAGGTGCTGCTCGGCGTCACCGGCTCGGGCAAGACCTACACCATGGCGCAGGTGATCGCCCGCACCCAGCGCCCGGCGCTGATCCTGGCGCCGAACAAGACGCTGGCGGCCCAGCTCTACGGCGAGTTCAAGGCGTTCTTCCCGGACAACGCGGTGGAGTATTTCGTTTCCTACTACGACTACTACCAGCCGGAGGCCTATGTCCCGCGCACGGACACGTTCATCGAGAAAGAAAGCTCGATCAACGAGCAGATCGACCGGATGCGCCACTCGGCCACCCGGGCCCTGCTGGAACGGGATGACGTGATCATCGTCGCCTCGGTCTCCTGCATCTACGGTATCGGTTCGGTCGAGACCTATACCGCGATGACCTTCGCCATCGAGGTGGGCGAGCGCATAGACCAACGCCAGTTGCTCGCCGATCTCGTCGCCCTGCAATACAAGCGCAACGACGCCGCCTTCCAGCGCGGCACCTTCCGGGTGCGCGGCGACACCGTCGAGATCTTCCCCGCCCACTACGAGGACCGGGCCTGGCGGGTGTCGCTGTTCGGCGACGAGATCGAGGCGATCACCGAATTCGACCCGCTCACCGGGCAGAAATCGGCGGAGATGAAGAGCGTCAAGATCTACGCCAACTCCCACTACGTGACGCCCAAACCGACCCTGGCCCAGGCCACCAAGTCGATCAAGTCGGAGCTGAAACAGCGGCTGGAAGAACTCACTGCCCATGGCCGGCTGCTGGAGGCGCAACGGCTGGAGCAGCGCACCCTGTTCGATCTGGAGATGATGGAGGCGACCGGCTCCTGCGCCGGCATCGAGAACTATTCGCGCTACCTCACCGGCCGGGCGCCGGGCGAGCCGCCACCGACGCTGTTCGAGTACCTGCCGGACAATGCGCTGGTGTTCGCCGACGAAAGCCATGTGACGATCCCGCAGATCGGCGCCATGTACCGGGGCGACTTCCGCCGCAAGGCGACGCTGGCCGAATACGGCTTCCGCCTGCCCTCCTGCATGGACAACCGGCCCTTGCGCTTCGAGGAATGGGACGCGATGCGGCCGCAGACCATCTGCGTCTCCGCCACCCCGGGCTCCTGGGAGATGGAACAGGCCGGCGGCGTCTTCGCCGAACAGGTGATCCGTCCGACCGGGCTGATCGACCCGCAGATCGACATTCGCCCCGCCTCCTCCCAGGTCGACGACCTGCTGGGCGAGGTGCGCGCGGTCGCCGCCAAGGGCCTGCGCACGCTGGTCACCGTTCTGACCAAGCGCATGGCCGAGGACCTGACCGAATACCTGCATGAGAACGGCGTCCGGGTGCGCTACATGCATTCGGACATCGATACGCTGGAGCGGATCGAGATCATCCGCGACCTGCGTCTCGGCGCCTTCGACGTGCTGGTCGGCATCAACCTGTTGCGCGAAGGCCTGGATATTCCCGAATGCGCGCTGGTCGCCATTCTCGATGCGGACAAGGAAGGCTTCCTGCGCTCGGAGACCTCACTGATCCAGACCATCGGCCGGGCGGCGCGAAACGTCGACGGCAAGGTGGTGCTTTACGCCGACCGGACCACCGGCTCGATGGAGCGAGCCATCGCCGAGACCAACCGGCGGCGGGAAAAGCAGACCGCCTACAACACCGAGCATGGCATCACGCCGGAAAGCGTGCGCCGGACCATCGGCGACATCCTGCAGAGCGTCTACGAGCAGGACCATGTGACGGTGGACTCGGGCTTTGCCGAGGAGGACGGGCTCGTCGGCCACAATCTCAAGGCCCATATCGAGGATCTGGAAAAGCAGATGCGCGAGGCGGCGGCCAACCTGGAGTTCGAGACGGCGGCGCGGCTGCGCGACGAGGTCAAGCGGCTGCAGGAAACGGAACTGGCGGTCGCCGACGATCCGCTGGCGCGCCAGTCGGCGGTGGAAGAGCGCAGCGGAGGCTATCGCGGCGACAAGAAATATGGCGCCAGCGCCAACTTGCCCACGGGCTCGAAGGTGCGCAAGAATACCCTCGACGAGATGACCGTGGGCCGGACCGAAGTGCCGCTATCCGGCAAGCCAGCGCCGCAGAAGCCGCGCCCCGGCGCACCCACGGCGGAAGACGATGTCCGCCCGGTCGTGCGCGGCAAGATCGGCGCCGGCTCCTACGAGGACCCGGCAGAGGAGAAACGCCATCGCGGCCGCCCGAAGAAAAGCGGCAGGCCGGGGCGGTAGGGGGAACCCGCTCCTCCCGGTGTCATCCCGGGCAAGTTTTTGCGCGACCCGGGATCGGGAAGCCGAAAGGAAAGCGTTTTCAATCGGCTGGATCTGAGAGGCCGTGGCTCGCCGATCCCGGATCTCCGCTTATGCGTCGTCCGGGAGGACGCGGAGCGGGGGGAAATGTCCGGGACAAGGCGAAGGACGCAGGCGCTCGCTGCAACGCCGAGGCACGGCAGACAGGACGAATGCCGCGCTTTCGGAGCAGTGGCCCGCCCAGTCGCCCTTGCCCATCTCCTCCCCTTTTCCGATGAGCGCCCGGGGCTTACAGTCGCGCGATGAGCATCTGTCCTGACATCACCTTCTCCGCCCCGCATCCGTCGGCCCGCCTGCGTCGGGCGTCCAGAGCTGCGCGGTGCGGCCTCGCCGGGGCGCTACTTGCGCTCCTGCCCTTCCTGCTTTCCGCGTCGGCGCAGGAGATGCCGGCCTGTGCCCAGACCGGGGCATCCTCGGTGATGATCAATGGCCGGCCCGCACTGCGTCTGTCGGATGTGGCGACCTGCCCGCCCGACATGTTCGAAACCGTGCCGGGGATCATGATCGAGGGGCAACCGGCGGTGCGCTTCGCCGCGCCGGTGGAGGGCTGCGTTGCGACCGGTTCGGCCGATGTGCTCATGGGCGGTACGCCGGCGGGCCGAGCCGGCGATGCGGCCTGCCCGCCGAAGTGATCCCTACCCGCCGAGGAACAGCAGCGCCGCGCCGAGCAGCACGAGCCCGCCCCTGAGCAGCGGATTGAGCGGGGCGATCACGCCGAACGAGATGGCGGCAAGGCCGGCACCGACCTTGACCATCGCCAGCAGTGCGGTGACCGGATCGGCGGCCAGCTCGATCAAGGCCGGGTTGGCGATCATCCCCAGTGGCACGAGATAGAGGCCGAGCCCCAACGCCATCGCCGAGATCGCCACCTTGAGCCAGTTTTCCCCGACCATGCCGGCGGCGATGAACACCGCGCCGCAGACCGGCGGGGTGATGGTCGATAACAGCGCATACCAGAAGACGAAGAGATGGGCCTGCAGCGGCGACAGCCCCAGGTCGATCAGCGCCGGGCCGGCGACGGACACGCAGATCACATAGGCCGCCGTGGTCGGCACCTCCATGCCCAGGATGAGACAGGCAATGGCGGTCAGCAGCAGCGCCGGCCAGAGCAGGCCGCCCGACCCGGACAGGATCAGCGACGTGATCTTGACGCCGAGCCCGGTGAGGCCCAGCACGCCGATGATGATCGACGCGCAGAGGATGATGGCGGCGATGGTGGCGATCTGCCGGCCACCGGTGATGCAGACGGTTTCGATCCGCCCCAGCGTGCGCCGGAGATCGAAGCTGAGCCTCACATCAAGCGCCAAGAGCAGCACCCCGGCGAAGATGGCGAGGCAGGCGGCGTATTGCGGCGTGACACCGGCACCGAACATGCCCCAAAGCAGAACCGAGAAGGGAACGAGGAAAAACGCCGAGGTGATCAGCACCAGGCGCGGCGACGGCCGCTCGTCGGCCGGCAGCCCCTTCAGCTCATGGCGAAGGGAAAAAGCGTCGATGCCGACCCAGACGGCGATGAAATAGAGCAGCGCCGGCAGCGCCGCCGCCGCCATGATGCCCACATAGGGGGTGCCGGTCAGCTCCACCATGACGAAGGCGCCTGCGCCCATCAGCGGCGGCATGATCTGACCGCCGGAGGAGGCCACCGCCTCGACCGCACCGGCGAGCGCGCGCGGATAGCCGAGCCGGGTCATCGCCGGCAGGGTGATCGCCCCGGTGGAGGCGACATTGGCCGAGGCGGAGCCGGAAATCGAGCCGAACAGCGCCGAGGACAGGACGGAGACCTTGGCAGCACCGCCGCGCAGCCGTCCGGCGGCGGCGGCAGCCACATTCATGAAGCCCTGCCCCGCCTCGCCGGCATTGAGCACCGCGCCGAAGATCACGAAGATCGACACCACGGAGACGGACACCCCGGTCAGCGAGCCCCAGACCCCGCCTTCGGTGATGGTCAGGGTGCCAAACAGGCTGGACATCGGCAGGCCGGAATGGCCGAACTCACCGGGGATGTATTCGCCCCAGACCGCATAGGCCAGCGCCAGGGCGGCCACCAGCGGCAGCGGCCAGCCGATGGCGCGGCGGGCCATCTCCAGCACCACCGCCAGCAACACCAGCGCCAGCGCCATCTGTCCCGGGCCGGACAGGTAGCCGTATTGATCGCCCAGCGCCGAGGCGTTCAGCGCGATCCACAGACAGACGCCGATGCCGATGGCGGCGATCACCGCGCCGGAGCGGCGGGCGGCGGTGCTGCCGGCCATCAAGACGAGGACGAAGGGCAACGCCAGCGCCATGTGCAGCGGCCGGGAAACCAGATTGGGCACCAGACCGGAGAACACCAGGTAAAGGTGAAAGCCGATCGACAGCGCGCCAAGCGCCGTCCAGAACAGGCGGGCGGGGACAGACATTCGCGAACTTTCCGGAAAGACCGGCCCGGCCCCGCGTCCTGATCGATGGACGGGAAAGCCGGGCCCGGAGACCTTGCCGGCCGCCAAAGGCGGCGACCGGTCAAGGCGGGGTCGTCACTTCTGCGCGTCGGTCAGGGCAATGCCCGCCTCGGCATAGTAGCGCGCGGCGCCGGGATGGATCTTGCCGCTGATGTTGGCCAGCATCTCGGTGGTCACCCCCTTCCACCAGGGTGCCGTGTCGGCCATCTTCGCCTTCTCTTCCCAGAAGGTGCGGGTGATCTGATAGGCGGTGTCGTCGTCCATCGCCGTGGTGGTGTAGGCGATCACCGGCAGCGAGGTGGTGGTCACCGGCGCGTCCTGTCCGGCATAGGTACCGGCGGGAATGACCAGCTTGGTGCGCTTGGTCTTGGCAATCTGCTCGTCGGAGAGCGAGAGCAGCGTGATGCCGGTGCCGGCGGCGGCCTCGATCACGTTCGGCGCCGGGTAGGAACCAGAGGTGACGAAGCCGTCGATCTGGCCGTTCTTCAGGGCAGGACCGGCGTTCGACAGCTCCGCGTCGGCGAGCTTGACCTTGTCGGTCAGGCCGAAGAGGTCAAGATACTTGGCGCCTTCGCGGGCGCCGAAGCTGCCCTTGCCGATCAGCATCGTCTTGCCGGCAAGGCCGGAGAAATCCGTCACGCCGCTGTCGGCGCGCATGACGAAATGCATGGTCAGCGAGGGGATCGGGAACAGCGCCCGGATCTCGTCGAACTTCGGGTTGCCCTTGTCCTTGAACATCGCCTTGCCGTTCTGGGCAAGCGAAATCAGCGCCGGCGGCGAGGTGAAGAAGTAGTTCCCCGGGCGCACCGCCGCTTCCATCACGTTCTGGACGGACCCCTGGCTCTCCTCGACGGTGACGATCACCTCGCCGTCGGTGCCGGCCTTGACCGCCTCGGCAATCTGCACCGCCATCTGGTAGTAGGACGATCCGGTCTTGGCGGCTTTGTAGGTGATGCGCGTTTCGGCGGCGGCCATCTGCGGCAGCAGCGCGGCGAGGCCGACAAGGGCAAACTTGCTCCAGAAGGTCATGAGGGCACCCGGGATCCTGTTCTCGTTGAATGGGAGCCAGAGACTACTTGCTCCCACGCCCCGATGCACCTGCAAGAGCGCCGGTTTTTCACCTTTTCTCCACAAGGCCTCACGGTTGCAGCTCCGGTGCATTCTCCCTTTTCCGGGAAAGACATCCGCTATAGCCTTCAGACTGATACAGAGAATCTTCCGGAGACGTGAGACCCCATGCTGGTCTATGCCGCCAAACGACTGGCCAGCCTGTCCGCAACGCTGCTGCTGGCGACACTGGTGGTGTTCCTCGTCCTGGAAATCCTGCCCGGCGATCCGGCCGAGCTGATGCTGGGCATGAATGCCAGTGAGGACACGCTCGCCGCACTGCGCAGCGAGCTCGGCCTCGACCGCCCGGCCTGGCTGCGCTACGGCGACTGGGTCGCGGGCTTTGTCACCGGCGATCTCGGCATCAGCCATACCTATTCGGTTCCGGTCTCGGAGCTTGTCGCCGCGCGCCTGCTGGTCTCGCTGCCGCTGGCGCTCTTGGCGCTTGTCCTGTCCACCGCGATTGCCATTCCGGTCGGGGTAATCGCCGCCAGCCGGCGCGGAAGCTGGCAGGACAGCAGCCTGATGAGCCTGGCCCAAATCGGCATTGCCGTGCCGAATTTCTGGTTCGCCATGCTGCTGGTGTTCGTCTTCGCGGTGAGTTTGCGGCTCCTGCCCTCCGGCGGCTTTCCCGGCTGGGAGGCGGGGCTGCTACCGGCGCTGAAGGCGCTGCTGCTGCCGGCCATCGCCCTGGCCCTGCCGCAGGCGGCGATCCTCGCCCGGGTGATGCGCTCGGCGCTGATCGACACGCTGGGCGAGGATTACATCCGCACCGCCCGGGCCAAGGGGCTGACCCGGCACGCCACCTTGTGGCACCATGCGGTTCGCAACGCGCTGATCCCGGTGCTGACCATTCTCGGACTGCAATTCTCCTTCCTGATCGCCGGCACCATCATCATCGAGAACGTGTTCTACCTGCCCGGGCTGGGACGGTTGATCTTCCAGGCCATCACCCAGCGGGACCTGATCGTGGTGCGCAGCGTGGTGGTGCTGCTGGTCGCCTCGGTCATCCTCGTTACCTTTCTGGTGGATCTGGCCTATGCGCTGGCCGATCCGCGCCTGCGGAGCCGCTGAGCCGATGGCCGCCCCCTCGTTCCTCCACCCCCTGCGGCAGCACCGAGCGCTGGCCATCGGCGGTGCCATCGTCGCCCTTGTCACCGCCGCCGCCGCGCTGTCGCTGGTCTGGACGCCCTACCCGATCGACGTTCTGTCGGTCGCCGACCGGCTGCAAGGCCCGTCCCTCGCCCACCCCTTCGGCACCGATCACTATGGCCGCGACATGCTGTCGATGCTGATGGTGGGCGCGCGCACCTCCATCGCCGTCGCCCTGCTCGCCGTGGGCATCGGCGCGCTCATCGGCGTGCCGCTGGGGCTTCTGGCGGCGGCGCGCGGCGGCTGGCTCGACGAAGCGGTGATGCGCCTCAACGATCTGGTGTTCGCCTTTCCCGCGCTGTTGTCAGCGGTGATGATCACCGCGATCCTCGGGCCGGGCGCGGTCAATGCGGTGCTGGCTATCGGCATCTTCAACATTCCGGTGTTCGCCCGGGTGGCGCGCGGCGGCGCGCTGGCGACCGGATCGCGGGAGTTCGTGCTGGCTGCGCGGGTCTCCGGCAAGGGGCAGCTCCGCATCACCGCCGAACACATCCTGCCCAACATCGCCAACCTGCTGATCGTGCAAGGGACCATCCAGTTTTCCCTCGGCATTCTCGCCGAGGCCGGCCTTTCCTATGTCGGGCTCGGCGCGCAGCCGCCGCTTGCCTCCTGGGGGCGCATGCTGAACGAGGCGCAGACCATGATGATGATGGCGCCGTCGCTGGCGCTCTATCCGGGGCTGGCCATCGTCATCACCGTGCTCGGGCTCAACCTGATGGGCGACGGCTTGCGTGATGCGCTCGATCCGCGCCTGAAGCGCCGCCGGGCGCGGGAGACGGCGCCATGACTCTGCTGGAGGCGCGCGGCCTGTCGCTGTCGATCCACGGAACGCCGATCCTCCGGTCCGTCGATCTGAGCATCGCGCCGGGCGAGACCCTCGGTCTTGTCGGCGAAAGCGGATCGGGCAAATCCATGACGGCGCTTGCGGCAATGCAGCTCCTGCCCGAGGGGGCGGAGGCGCGCGGCAGCCTGCATCTTACCGGCTCGGACCTTCTTTCCATGCCCGAGCCAGAGCTGTGCGGCTTGCGCGGCCGGCGCATCGGCATGGTGTTTCAGGAGCCGATGACCGCGCTCAATCCGGTGAAGACCATTGGCGCGCAGATCGCCGAGGGGCTGATCTGGCATTTGCGGCTCTCCCGCAGTGAGGCGGCGGAGCGGGCCCGCGCCCTGCTCGACCGGGTGGGGCTGCCCGCCGCCGGGGTGGGACCGGAGCGGTTCCCGCATCAACTGTCCGGCGGGCAGCGGCAGCGGGTGGTGATCGCCCTTGCCATTGCCTGCGATCCGGAGCTCTTGATCGCCGATGAGCCGACCACCGCGCTCGACGTCACCATTCAGGCGCAGATCCTCGACCTGATCCGCGATATCGTCGAAACCCGCCAGATGGGCTGCCTGCTGATCAGTCACGATCTGGCGGTGGTCGCGCGCATGGCCGACCGGGTGGCGATCATGAAGGCCGGCGAAATCGTCGAGACCGGGCCGACGGCCCACCTGTTCGCCAATCTCACCCACCCTTATTCGCAAGCGCTGCTGGAGGCGACGACCCACGTACCGGCGCGAGCGGCAGAGGCCCCGGCGGGAACATCCCCACAGCAGCCGACGCCGCTGCTGTGCGTGCGCGATCTGGTGCGCTGCTATGCCGGACGGCGGCGGTCGCTGTTTCGCCGGCCGCCACCGGTGACGGCGGTCGATCGGGTCAGCTTTGACATCCACCCCGGCCAGAGCGTCGGGCTGGTCGGCGAAAGCGGCTGCGGCAAGTCCACCCTGGCGCGGGCGTTGCTCGGGCTTGAAGCGCCGGATGACGGCGCCATTTCAGTTCTCGGACAGGATCCGTTTTCCGCCCGGGGCGAAACCCGGGAGGCGGTGCACCGGACTGTGCAGGTAGTGTTTCAGGACCCCTATGGCAGCTTCAATCCACGCCATCAGGTGGGGCGGATCATCGCCGAGCCGCTGCATCTGCTGCGCCGGGAGATCACCCCGGCGGAGAAGCGCCAGCGGGTGCTCGACGCGCTCGGCGAGGTGGGACTGTCCGCCACGGACGCGGGCAAATATCCGCATGAGTTTTCCGGCGGTCAGCGGCAGCGCATCGCCATCGCCCGGGCATTGGTCACCCGCCCGCGTCTGATCATCGCCGATGAACCGGTCTCGGCGCTGGATGTATCGATCCGGGCGCAGATCCTCGACCTGTTCGCCGATCTGCGCGCCCGCCTCGGGCTGGCCTATCTGTTCATTTCCCATGACCTGTCGGTGGTGCGGGCGATCACCGACGAGGTGATGGTGATGCGCGGCGGGCAAATCGTCGAACGCGGGCCGACCGGCGCGGTGTTCGACCACCCGCGCCATCCCTATACACGGGAACTGGTGGCCGCCGCCCCCAGCCTCGACGCGGCCCTGGCGGCGCGGCGGGCGGACGAAGCGGCGGGACGGGCGGGCAGCACGCCAGCACCAGTCGGGCGGAGATGACAATGGACGGAGGACGACCCATGCGGCTCGGGATCGACTGGGGCGGCACCAAGATGGAAATCATCGCGCTTGGTCTTGATGGCGAGGAACGCTTTCGCAAGCGACTGCCGACCCCGCGCGGCGACTATGAGGGCTGCATCCGCACCGTCACCGATCTGGTCGCCGCCGCCGAGCAGGCGACGGGGCAGACCGGTACGGTCGGGCTCGGCATTCCCGGGTCGCTGTCGCCGGCCACCGGTCTCGTCAAGAACGCCAATTCCACCTGGATGAACGGCAAGCCGCTCGACCGCGATCTGGAACAGGCGCTGGGGCGCCCGGTGCGGATCCAGAACGATGCCAATTGCCTGGCCGTCTCCGAGGCGACGGACGGCGCCGGGGCCGGCGCGCGGATCGTCCACGCCATCATCATCGGCACCGGCTGCGGCTCCGGCATCGCCATCGACGGCAAGGCCCATCGCGGCGCCAATGGCATCGGCGGGGAATGGGGCAACATCTCCCTGCCATGGATGCGCGAGGACGAATTCCCTGGGCCGATGTGCTGGACCGGCCATCGCGGCACCATCGACCTTCTGTGTTCGGGCACCGGCTTTCAGCGCGACTACCGCGACAGCACCGGCGCGGCGCTGACCGGCGCGCAGATCATGGAGCGGGTGCATGCCGGCGAGCGGGCGGCGCAAGCCACGCTGGAGCGCTATATCGGCCGGCTTGGCCGGGCGATGGCGATGGTCGCCAACATCCTCGACCCGGATGTGTTCGTGCTGGGCGGCGGCATGTCCAACATCCCGGAGCTTTACGCCGCATTGCCGGCGGCCATGCAACCACATATCTTCTCAGATCAGTATGACGTGCCGATCCGCAAGGCGATGCATGGAGACAGCTCCGGCGTTCGCGGCGCGGCATGGCTGTGGAACGACTGATGAGGTAAAGGATATGGCGTACGCACGCCCCCGCCTCTCCTGGCTGACAACGGCCGGGCTGACAACGGCGCTCCGTCGGCTCGGCGCCGGCGCGCTGCTGCTCTGTCTCGCCCTGACCCCAGCCAGTGCCGAGCCCCGGACCTTCGTGATCGACCCGGAGCATTTTTCCATCGTCTTCAACGCCAAGCACATTGGCTACGAGCGGCTCTGGGGCATGTTCCTGAAGGGCGAAGGCCAGTTCGTCTACGATGAGGACACCCGGGCGCTGAGCGACCTTCGCGTCACCATCGACACCACCAGCGTCTTCAGCAACCACACCCAGCGCGACCAGCACTTGCGCAGTGCCGATTTCCTCGACGCCAAGCAATTCCCGCTGATGACATTCGTCATGACCGATGCCACGCCGGTCAGCGACCGGACCGGCACCGTGACCGGCGATCTGACATTGCGCGGCGTGACCCGGCCGGTGACGCTCGATGTGACCCTGAACAAGATCGGCCCCTACCCGTTCGGCGGAACCTATGTGGTCGGCATCAGCGCGAGAACCCGGCTGAAACGCTCCGACTTCGGCATGGTCTATGCGGTGGAGAACCAGCTTGTCGGCGACATGGTGGAGATTTACCTCGACCTTGAGGCCATCCGCCAGTAACTCGCCTCAAGTAGCCCGGCTCAAGAGCCGATCTGCTCAGGCATCAGGGGGCGCGGTCACCGACCGCAGATGGCCGGATTTGACATAGACCCGCGCGCCGGACGCCCCGACCTTTGCGGTGAGGTCCATGCCCGGCGGCAGGCGCAGCCATGCATCCTTGCCAAGCTGCTCGCCGTCATGGGTGAAGCCGCCGTCCAGCACGAAGAGTTCCAACCCGCCCGCATCGGCCAGGCGAATGTCGCTGCCTGCGTCCCAGACCTCGATGCGCACATCCTCATGGGCGTCGCGGTAGAGCGGCAACACAGAGACGCCCGGCCGGGCGCGATGGGGCACTGGCGCCGCCTTCTCCGTGTCGATACGCACATGGGTGCGGTCGTCCGGGTCGAACTGCCAGAGCTTGACGAAGATGGTGCAGCCGCCCGCCGCCGCCGGCGCATGGGAGGAGCCCGGCGGATTGCGCACATAGGTGCCGGCCGGATAGTCGCCGTGCTCGTCCTGAAACACGCCTTCCAGCACGAGGAACTCCTCGCCGCCGGTATGGGTATGGGCGGAAAATCGGCTGCCCGGATCGTAGCGGACGATGGAGGTGGCGCGGGCGACTTCGCCGCCGAGCCGGTCGAGCATCCGCCGGCTTACCCCCGCCATTGGCGAGGGGACCCAGTCGAGCCGGTCGGCATGAACCACCGCCGGCGCCGCAAAATCCGCATTCAGTTGCATGGCCCTCATCCCTCGCCGCGCTTGCTCCGCCGCGTCTTGCGCGGCGAAGCGTTCCGATATGTGGGGCACCTTCCCTCGCGGGAAAAGGGCATGCGGCTCAAACGCGGTTGAGCAGCCGCGCGCGGATCGTGCCGGACAGGCCCCGGATTTCCTCCAGAAGGTCGACCGCCCGGTCCACCGGCCCATCGGCATCGAGCACCACATAACCGATCTCGCCATCGGTCTGGTAGTGCTGGGCAGCGATGTTGATCTTCCAGGTGGCGAACAGATCGTTCAGCTTGCCCAGCTCGCCCGGCGAGTTGCGCTGCACCTGGATGAAGCGGGTGTTGTTGGTGCCCTTGGGCAGTTGCACCTGCGGGAAGTTCACCGCGCCGATGGTCGAGCCCACGTCGGAATATTCCACGAGCCGGCGGGAGACCTCCTCGCCGATGCGCTCCTGCGCCTCCTCGGTCGAGCCGCCCACATGCGGGGTGAGGATCACGTTGTCGAGACCGCGCAGCGGGCTGATGAACTCCTCGTCATTCGACTTCGGCTCGGTCGGGAAGACATCCACCGCCGCGCCGGCAAGATGCCCGTCCTTCAGCGCCTCGGCCAGCGCCTCAATGTCGAGCACCGTGCCGCGCGCGTTGTTGATCAGGTAGCTGCCCTTGCGCATGGCGCGGATCTCGTCGCGGCCGATCATGCCACGGGTTTCCGGCGTCTGCGGCAGATGGATCGACACCACGTCGGAGGCGGCCAGCAGCTCCTTCAGGTCCGACACCGGCTCGACATTGCCATGGCGCAGCTTGTCGGTCTGATCGAAGTAGATCACCCGCATGCCCATTCCCTCGGCCAGCATCGACAACTGGGAGCCGATGTTGCCATAGCCGATGATGCCAAGGGTCTTGCCGCGCACCTCGTTGCTGCCGGCGGCGCTTTTCAGCCAGCGGCCATTGTGGGCGGCGCTCGACTTGGTGAAGGCGCCGCGCATCAGCATGACGATCTCGGCGATGGTCAGTTCGGCAACGCTGCGGGTGTTGGAAAACGGTGCGTTGAACACGGTGATGCCGCGCCGGTTGGCGGCCACCAGATCGACCTGGTTGGTGCCCACGGAGAAGCAACCGACGCCGACCAGCGTCCCGGCAGCGGCCAGCACCTCTTCATCCACCTGGGTGCGCGAGCGGATGCCGAGCATGTGGACACCCTGCAGCGCGTCGATCAACGCCTTCTTGTCGAGCGCGGTCTTCAGGTGCTGCACATTGGTGTAGCCGGCGGTGCCAAGCACATTGACGGCGGTCTGGCTGATGCCTTCCAGGAGCAGCCAGCGGATCTGATCCTTGGGGCGCGACAAGCCGATGTTCATGAGATCTTTCTCGTCCTTGGGACTTGGGGGGAGTTCGAACAGTGCCGAAGTGAGGTGCCCCGTCCAGACGAAAAGATCAAGCGGACCTTGCGCAAAAAGCCGTTCAGCGGGCCGCGACCCAATCCCGCAGGCGCGCGGAAAACCGCTCCAGCCGGGCGCACAGCGGGGCGAAACCATCCGTCTTCCGGTAGGTTTCCACATCCATGTAGAGCGCCCGGTTGACCTCGATCTGCAGCGAATGGCGCCCGGAGGCCGGATCGCCATGCCGGCGCAGGATCTCCGCCCCCCGGAACGGATCGTTGATCTGCACGGAAAACCCGAGGTCCAGGAGAATCGCCCGGGCCGCGTCAATGAAGTCTCCCGCGCAGCTCGTCCCCTCCCGGTCCGACAGCACGATGTCCGGCCGAGGCGCGCCGCCGGCATCCTCATGCATGACATTGGCGATCGGCTGCATCGCATGCAGGTCGAGGTGATAGACGTCGGCGGCGCCCGTCTCCCGGCGCACCCGCTCCAACAGCGCCGATAGCCCGTCGTGATAGGGCTGCCAGACACGGGCAAGACGGGCGGCGACCATCGCGCCGGTCGGCGGCCGGGCGAGCAGCGGCGCACCATCGGGCGGGGTCGCAGTCCAGATCACCCCCTTGCCGAGCCGCGCCTTGGGGCCGGGGGCAAACCGCAGCCCATCGGCCTCGCGCACGTTCGCCGGGTCGAGGTCCTCCACCGCCCGGTTAACGTCGCAGTAAATCCGGCCGACGCGGCAGGCCATCAGCGGAATGCCGAGGCCGGGCGCTGCGGCGAACAGCTCGTCCACATACATGTCCTCCGCCCGGCGGTAGCGCTCGGGCGGCTGAGCCGGCTCGAAATCCTCCGGATACCAGGTGCCCGAATGCGGGCTGTCGAACAGCAGCGGCACCAGCTTCCCTTGCGGATAGCGCAGGGTGAAGACCTCGTTCTCGGCACCCGTCATCCCCTCACGCCCCCGCGTCGTTGAGATGGCAGGCGGAGGTCCAGCCCGGCGCGATCTCGCGCAGGCGCGGCACTTCTTCACGGCAGCGCGCCGTCGCATGTGGGCAGCGCGGATGGAAATGGCAGCCGGAGGGCGGAGAGAGCGGTGACGGAATCTCGCCCTTGACCGGCTGGAACTCCCGCTTGCGCCGGTCGATGCGCGGCACCTCGTCCAGCAGAGCGCGGGCGTAAGGGTGGTTTGGCCCGCTGAACAACGCCTCGGTCGGCGCACTTTCCACCACCCGGCCGAGATACATGATCACCACCCTGTCGGAGAGATGCTCGACGACACCGAGATCGTGGGAGATGAACAGATAGGTCAGGCCGAGATCGGTGCGCAGGTCCATGAACAGGTTGAGCACCTGCGCCTGGATCGACACATCGAGGGCGGCGATGCTCTCGTCGCAGACAAGGAAGTCCGGCTTGACCGCCAGCGCCCGGGCGATGCCGATGCGCTGCCGCTGGCCGCCGGAGAACTGGTGCGGATAGCGGGTCTTGTAGGCCGGATCGAGCCCCACCCGCTGCAGCATCTCATCCACATAGGCCGGGATCTCGGCGGCCGGGACGAGGCCATGCACCCGGGGGGCTTCGCCGATGATATCCGCCACCCGCATGCGCGGGTTGAGCGAGGACATGGGGTCCTGAAAGATCATCTGGATCTTCAGAAGCGCATCGCGCCGCGCCGCGCCGCTGAGGCCGGCGACATTCTTGCCGCGCCAGATCACCTTTCCGTCGCTGGGCTGATGCACCCCGGCGACCACCCGGCCAAGAGTGGACTTGCCGCAGCCGCTTTCACCGACAAGGCCGACCACCTCGCCTTCTCGCACGTCGAGTGAGACATCGTCCACCGCGTGAACCACCTCCTCCCGGCGACGTCCACCGACGAGATTGACCAGTTTTTCCGCCGCATCAAGATGCTTGGTGAAGCGCTTGGAGACCCCCTCCAGACGGAGCAATGGCTGTTCGCCGGTCATGCGCGCGCCCTCCCCGTCTCGCCTGCCACCTCGCCGGTTGCCCGGACTGCGGTTTCACCGGGTGGCTGATGCGGATGATGGCAGCGCATGGCCCGGTCGCCGCCGGCTGCCACCAGATCCGGCATGGCCGTGCAGGCGCCATCGGCACGGGCGCATCTGGGGGCGAAGCTGCAACCCGGCGGCAGCGACAACAGCGACGGCGCCATGCCCGGGATCTGGGTCAGCTTCTGGCCGCGCCGGTTCTGGCTTGGCACGGATCCGACCAGCCCATGGGTGTAGGGATGCAGCGGCCCATCGAGCACCGCATCCACCGGCCCCTCCTCGACAATGCGCCCGGCGTACATCACCGCCACCTTGTCGGCGAGACCGCCGACCACCGCCAGATCATGGGTAATCCAGATCATCGCCATTCCCGTTTCCGCGCAGAGCTTGCGCACCTCGTAGAGGATCTGCGCCTGAATGGTGACGTCGAGCGCGGTGGTCGGCTCATCGGCGACGATCACATCCGGCTCATTGAGAAGGGCAATGGCAATCGCCACCCGCTGGCGCATGCCGCCGGAGAACTGGTGCGGATAGGCCGCCAGCCGCTCGTCCGGCGAGGGAATGCCGACCCGGGCGAGCGCCGCCCGCGCCCGCTCCCGGGCATCCGCCTCGGACACCGGCGCATGGGCGCGGATCGCCTCGATCATCTGCGTGTCGATGCGCAGCACCGGATTGAGCGTCATCATCGGATCCTGGAAGATCATGGCGATGCGGGTGCCGCGCAGCGCCTGCCAATCGCGCTCGGAGCGGCCGATCAGCTCCTCGCCGCCAAGCCGGATCGACCCGCCGACGATCCGTCCCGGCGGATCGACGAGGCCGAGCAGGGAAAAGCCGGTCACGGTCTTGCCCGAGCCGCTTTCGCCGACGAGCCCCATCACCTCGCCCCGGCCAAGGGAGAAGGAAACGCCGTCGACGGCCCGGGCAACGCCCGCCCGCGTGAAGAAATGGGTCCGCAGGTCCTCGACCTGGAGCACCGGTGGGGTTTGGCTCATGGTCGTCTCACTTCTGCAGGCGCGGATTGAGCACATCGCGCAACTGGTCGCCAACGATGTTGATGGAAACGATGGTCAGCAACAGTGCCACCCCGGGGAACACGGCGATCCAATATTTGCCGGACAGCATGTATTCGAAGCCGTTGGAAATCAGCAGGCCGAGAGAGGGCTCGGTGAGCGGCAGGCCGACGCCGAGGAAGGAGAGCGTCGCCTCAAGGGCGATGGCATGGGCGGTCTGCACCGTGCCGACGACGATCAGCGGCGCGACGCAATTGGGCAGGATGTGGCGAAAGACGATCCGGGCATGGCCGAGACCGAGACAGGCGGCGGCCTCCACATATTCCCGCCGCCGCTCCACCAGCGCCGAGGCGCGCACCGTGCGCGCGTAGTAGGCCCACTGGGCAATCACCAGGGCAATGATGATCTTGTCGACGCCCTTGCCGAGAATGGCGAGCAGGATCAGCGCGATCAGCACCGCCGGCAGGGACAGTTGCAGATCGACGACGCGCATGATCAGCGTTTCGGTGCGCCCGCCGGCATAGGCCGCGGCGAGACCAACGCTCATGCCGACGATGATGGCCAGGATCCCGGACATCACGCCGACGGAAAGCGAGATGCGCAGGCCGTAGAAGATCGCCGACAGGAGATCGCGTCCGGCCCCATCGGTTCCCAGCCAGAAGGTGGTGCCCTCCATGCTGGTGCTGCCGGGCGGCAAGCGCGCATCGAAGATCGACACCACCGCCAGATCATACGGGTCCTGCGGCGAGATCCAGGGCGCGAACAGGGCGATCAGGATGATCACCGCCAGCATCAGCGCCGCCAGCAGCGCCAGCCAGCTTGCGGAAAAGTCGGTCAGGAAGCGCCGGAGCGGGCTTTCCACCGGGGGCACGGCGGGCATCGCCGCCGCCAGCGCGGCACCGCCGGGAGGCGTGGCGCCCGGTTGCGTGTTGGGTGTGGTCATGGCCGGATCTCACGCGCCGCGATCGCCGAGCCGC
This sequence comes from Stappia taiwanensis, assembly GCF_014635285.1. Lineage (GTDB taxonomy): Bacteria > Pseudomonadota > Alphaproteobacteria > Rhizobiales > Stappiaceae > Stappia > Stappia taiwanensis. Next base: position 221,928 of record NZ_BMCR01000004.1, read on the forward strand.
ACGCGCGGATCGAGGATCGAATAAAGGACGTCCACCACCAGATTGATGACGACGAACAGGAACACGATCATCATCAGGTAGGCGACGATGACCGGACGGTCGAGCTGCTGGATGGATTCGATCAGCAGCTTGCCCATGCCGGGCCAGGCGAAGATGGTTTCGGTCACCACCGAAAAGGCGATCAGCGAGCCGAACTCCAACCCGAGCACCGTCACCACCGGGATCAGGATGTTCTTCATCACATGAACGCCGACGATGCGGCCCCGCCCCAGCCCCTTGGCCCGGGCGAACTTGATGTAGTCCTGCAGCATCACCTCCCGGGTACCGGCGCGGGTCAGCCGGATCACCAGCGAAATCTTCAGAAGCGCCAGATTGAAGGCCGGCAGGATCAGGTGGCGCAGGCCATCCAGGGTCAGGAAGGAAACGGGCACGCCCAGCACATCGACGGTCTCGCCGCGCCCGGTGGAGGGCAGCCAGCCGAGCATGACGGCAAAGACCATGATCAGCATGATGCCGACCCAGAAGGTGGGCAGCGAGAAACCGAGAATGGACCCGGCCATGATCGTGCGCGACACCGGGCTGTCGGGCTTCAGACCGGCGTAGAGACCGAGCGGGATGCCGAAAACGATCGCCATCAGAAGGGCGATGAAGGCCAGCTCCAGGGTCGCCGGCATCCGCTCCAGGATCAGGCCCAGCGCCGGCTGGCCGAAGACGAAGGACTGGCCGAGATCGCCCTGCAGGGCGCTGGTGACGAAGGCCCAGAACTGCTCAAGGATCGGACGGTCGAGACCGAGCGCGCGCACCACCTGCTCGATATCCGCCTGATCCATGTCGGGCGAGACGAACATGTCGACCGGATCGCCGACCAGATGCATTCCGAAAAACACGATGGCGGCCATCGCCACCATCACCAAAGCGCTCTGCATGAGGCGGCGCAGGATGAAAACACTCATGGGCCGGGATCTTTCCACGGGAGCGCAGAGGGGCGCGAAAGACGTGAAGACAGCGGAGAACGGGCGAACCGGGACATGGGCTTCCCCAAGAAGTCCGGCGGGGCGAAGACGGGCTTTTGTCCCCGTCCCGCCGGACCTTCAGCCGTTACTGGGACCGGGCGTAATGGGCGAGCGTGTACTCGTCCGAACGCGGCGTGTAGACGATCCCCTCCCGCGAGGCCCAGGTGTTGACCTGGTAGTGGATCGGGATGATCGCCAGATTGGCCATCGCCCGTTCCGTCGCCTCGGCGAGCAGCGCCGCTCGCTTGCCATCGTCCACGGTCTTCAGCGCCTGCTCGACCAGCTCATCCACCTTGGCATCGGAATGCCGGCCACGATTTGCCGCGCCCATGCCCTTTTCCTTGTCATAGGTGGCAATCAGCGAGCGCAGCGGCGAAGAGGCTTCGCCCGACCCGGCACCCCAGCCGACGAGGATCAGCGAGAATTCGGGCAGACCGCCCTCCCCGCCGGTGGAAGCGCGCTTGAAATAGACCGAGCGCGGCATGGTCTCGACCTTGGTCTTGATGCCAACGCGGGTCAGCATCTGGGCGATGCCCTCAACGATCTTGGCGTCGTTGATGTAGCGGTCGTTCGGGCCATGGATCGTCAGCTCGAACCCGTCCGGCACCCCGGCCTCGGCCAGAAGCGCCTTCGCCCCTTCCGGATCATAGGCTTCCGGCTTCAGCTTGTCGGAGACGCCGAAGAAGCCGTCAGGCAGAAGCTGGCCGGCGGGAATCGACAGCCCCTCCATCACCCGGTCGCGGATCAGCTCGCGGCTGATCGCCTTGGAAATCGCCAGCCGCACCTTCTGGTCGAGCAGCGGGTTCTTGATGTCGCCGCCGCCGTTGGCCTTCACGAAGGGCGAATCCTCGCGGAACTGATCCACATGCAGGTAGATCACCCGGTTGGACACCCCCTGCGACAGGACGATGCCCTTGGTTTCCTTCAACGTGCCAATGTCGGTGGTCGGCACGCCGCTGATCATGTCGACATCGCCGGCCAAGAGCGCGGCCACCCGCGACGGACCGGCCTTGATCGGCTTGATCGTCACCTTGTCCCATTCCGGACGGCCGCCCCAGTAGTCTTCGTTGGCGGCCAGCACAATACGGTCGCCCGGCACGTATTCCACGAACTTGAACGGGCCGGTGCCCATCGCCGCCTTGCCGTCGTTGAAATCGGCGGTGGTGGCGCCGCAGCCGACCTCATCGGAGATCACCGGGATCACCGACAGGTCGTTGGCCATGGTCGGATAGGGCTCGTCGGTCGTCACATGGACCGTGAAGTCATCGACCTTCTTGAAGGTCTTGCCCTTGATGTAGGTGGAGAAGCTGGCCGGGGAATTCGGCACCTCCGGCGCCCGCGCGAAGGTGCACAGCACATCGTCGGCGGTGAAGGGCGAGCCGTCATGGAAGGTCACCCCTTCCCGCAGCTTGAATTCCCAGGTGGTGTTGTCGATCGGCTTCCACGACACCGCAAGCCCCGGCTGAAGCTGCTGCCGGTCGCCCTGGTTGATCAGCCGGTCGAAGATCTGCGACGCGACCTGATTGTTGGGTCCCAGATTGTGGAAATGCGGATCAATCGAGGTGGCTTCCGAGGCCACACCGATTCGCAGATCGGATGCCAGCGCCGGGGCGCTCACGGCAGCCGCACAGGCAAAGGCCACGGCCGCGCGCAACAGCGGCGTTCGAACAGACGTCATTTGGTAGTCTCCCCTCCCGATCCCTTGTCGCTTTTGTGTTTCGCCGGGGCAGGATCGCGGTGAACCCCGGCAGCTTGTCGGGAAGGCTATTATGCGATTATATGATCGACAATCTGAAAACGATAACAAAACAACATACTGATATTCTCAAGGCAAATAGATGGATCGGGAACAGGCCGGCTCCGCCCGGCGCAACGGCTTCACATTGCGCGAGCTGGAAGTGTTGCGGGCGGTCATCAGCGAGGGCAAGACGACGGCGGCGGCGCATCGGCTGGGGATTTCCCAACCGGCGGTGAGCCGGGCGCTGGCCCAGCTTGAGGAGCGATTCGGCCAGCCGCTGTTCCGCCGCACCGGCAACCGGTTGCAGCCCACCTCCGAAGGCCTGGCGCTGAACGAGGAGATCGAACCGATCTTCACCACCCTGGCGCGGCTGCGCACCGCCGATATCAACAAGTCCAACCCGAAGCGGCTGCGCATCGCCGCGCCGCCGACCCTGAGCCACCGGCTGATGTCCTGGCTGTCCGGCTCCTTCCTGAAGCACAACCCCGGCACGACGATCCATCTGGAAATCGGCATGTCGAACAACGCCGTGGCGGCAGTGGCGGACGACAATGCGGACCTCGGAATCAGCGACGGCTTCATTCGCCATGACGGGCTGACCGTTCATCCGTTCCGCCACGCGGTCGCCCATGCGGCGATCCCGGCCGGGCACCGGCTGGCGGACAAGGTGGAGATCACCCCGGAAGACCTCGCGGACGAGCCGTTCATCGCCCTGACCCGGCGCTTTCACCAGCGCAATGTCTACGACCGGATCTTCACTGAGCGGGGCATCCAGCGCGACATCAAGGCGGAGACGGCCACCAGCATCGCCATTTGCGAGATGGTGCGCGAGGGCGTCGGCATCGGCCTCGTCAACCCGTTTCCGGTGTGCCTGCGCCCTTATGAGGGCATCGTCTTCCGCCGTTTCTCCCCCCGCGTGGACTATGTCACCAAATTCTTCGTGCCCGCCGGGCCGGTCACCCCGATCGCCCAGCGTTTCATTGAATACGCGCGCCGCACCGTGCCGGCGGATGCGTATTCGCATCCGGCCTGACCCGGCCACCAGAGGACCCTCATGCTGCAGACCGTGACCCCATCGCCGACCGACATCCTCAGGGATCTCGTCAGCTTCGACACCACCAGCCGCAATTCCAACCTGGAGCTGATCGCCTGGGTCGAGGCCTTCCTGGAAGCGCGTGGCATTCCTTCCACGCGGATCTACGACGAGACCGGCGAGAAGGCCAATCTGCTGGCCACCATCGGCCCGGCGGATGTGCCCGGTTACGTGCTCTCCGGTCATACGGATGTGGTGCCGGTCGACGGTCAGGAGTGGACCAGCGCGCCCTTCTCGCTGACCGAACGCGATGGCCGGCTCCATGGACGCGGGGCCTGCGACATGAAGGGTTTCCTCGCCTGCTGTCTGTCGAAGGCTGGCGAGATGGCCGCCCGCGATCTCAAGGCGCCGATCCATCTGGCCTTTTCCTACGATGAGGAAGTGGGCTGCAAGGGCGTGCCGAGCCTGATCACCAAGCTGGTGGAAACGGTCGCCAAACCGCGCGCCTGTTTCGTCGGCGAACCGACCGAAATGCAGGTGGTGATCGGCCACAAGGCCAAGCGCTCCTACCGGGCCATCGTCACAGGCTACCCCTGCCATTCCTCGCTGGCCCCGCATGGGGTGAACGCCATCGACTATGCCGCGCGGCTGCTGCTCCGGGTCCGGGAGATGGGGATCGCGCTGGCCGAAGGGCCGAGCGATGCGCTCTATGACATTCCCGTCACCACCGCCCATACCGGCACCATCGCCGGCGGCACGGCGCTCAATATCGTGCCCGAGCTTTGCACCTTCGCCTTCGAATTCCGCGTGCTGCCGGATCAGGACGCGGACGCACTGGTCTCCGAGGTGATGCGCTACGCCCGCGAGGAGCTGGAGCCGGAAATGACCGCCCGGGCCGCCGGCACTGGCATTGCATTCGAGGAAATCTCGTCCTTCCCCGGGCTCGCCACCGATCCGGAGGCGGAGATCACCCGGCTGACCAAGCGGCTTGCCGGCCGCAACGGCCACAGCAAGGTGGCCTATGGCACCGAGGCCGGGCAATTCGTCGAGATCGGCGCTATTCCCACCATCGTCATCGGCCCTGGTTCCATCGAGCAGGCGCACAAGGCCGATGAGTTCATCGCCATCGCCGAGCTGGAGAGCTGCACCGCGTTTCTCGACCGGCTGATCGAGGAAGCCTGCCGCTGACCCACCGACGTTTTTGACAACACCCATTGCCACTTCCAAGGACCCCGCCCGCATGGACGCCACGAGCACGCCCCCGTTTTCCATCGACCTGCCGAAGGTCGACATCACTCCCTATCGGGCAGGAAACATCGGCCTTGAGGGGATCACCACCCTCGACAGCGGCCGGCCGGGGCCACATGTGGCGATCTCCGCCATCGTTCACGGCAATGAACTCTGCGGCCCCATCGCCCTCGACTGGCTGTTCCGTCAGGACGTGAAACCGCTGAAGGGGCGGCTGTCGCTGGTGTTCGTCAATCTCGATGCCTATGATCGGTTCGACCCGGCCGACCCGTTCGCCTCCCGCTGGGCCGATGAGGACATGAACCGGCTGTGGCAACCGGAGACCCTTTCCGGCGGCAAGACGGCGGAGCGGCGCCGGGCCGCCGTCTTGCGCCCGTTCTTCGACACGGTGGACCTGCTGCTCGACCTGCACTCCATGCAGAACGCCACCGCGCCGCTGATCCTGTCTGGCGCCCACCGCAAGGGCCGCGATCTGGCCCGGGCCTTGCGCGCGCCGCAACTGGTTGTCAGCGACGAGGGACACGCGGCGGGCAAGCGCCTGCGCGACTATGCCGCCTTCGGCGATCCGCAAAGCCCGCGCAACGCCCTTCTCGTGGAATGTGGCCAGCATTGGGAAAAATCGAGCGCCGAGGTCGCCATCGACGCAAGCATCCGCTTCCTGCGCGCCTGCGGCACGGTGGAGACCGACTTCGGCGCCGAGGTGCTGGCCACCCGCCTGCTGCCGGAGCCGCAAAGCTTCATCGAGATCGTCTCGGCCGTGACCGTTGAGAGCGACAGCTTCCACTTTGCCGCCGACTATCAGGGACAGGAAGTCATCGAGAAGGCCGGCACCGTGATCGGCCATGACGGCGACCGGCCGGTCACCACCCCGGAGGACCGGATGGTGCTGATCATGCCCTCCCGCCGCTTGACAAAGGGCATGACGGCGGTGCGCCTTGGCCGGTTCGTCGAGGACGACTGATCTCGGCCCGCAAAAACGGCCGGGAGAAAACTCCCCGGCCCGCTGGCAATCGGCCGTTGCGCGCGGCGGCCGATTGCGCTACTGACGATGCCATGAACACGATGATGACCCTGTCCAGCGGTTGGTGGTGGCGCCTCTCATAAAGGCGGCAATCGACAGCCCGTGACCTGATGTCACTCAAGCAGTTTCGAACAGACCGCCGCGGACCCCGCCGGCGGCTTTTTTGTATCCAGCAGCCTGCGGAGACCTCCAGCGGCAGCGGTACAGGAGAATGAAATGCAAGCGGGACACGCACAGACCTTCCAGACAGAGGGCGGCATCACCGTCTCGGTCGCCTCGCGGCCAGCCGATTACGCAGAAGGCATTTCCCGCTGGGTCGACCGGCTCGACAGCGAACGCGGCGTGGTCCTCTCCTCCTCCTATGAGTATCCGGGCCGCTACACGCGCTGGGACATGGCGCTGGCCAATCCGCCGCTGGTTCTGGAAGCGCAGGGACGCCGCGCCCATGTGCGGGCGCTGAACGCCCGGGGCGCGGTCCTGGTGCCGGCCATCGAGCAGGCGTTGCAGGGCCACCCGGACATTGCCCGGCTCGACCGGGACGGCGACGGCGACACGCTCCTCATCGAGATCGCCGTGCCGAACCGGGCCTTTGCCGAGGAAGAACGCTCGCGCCAGCCTTCGGTGTTCTCGGTGATGCGGGCGATTTCCGCGCTGTTTGCCTGCGACGACGCGCATCTCGGTCTTTACGGCGCCTTCGGCTATGACCTTGCCTTCCAGTTCGAGCCCATCGACCTGGTGATCGAGCGCCCGGACGATCAGCGCGACGTGGTGCTCTACCTGCCCGACGAAATCCTGCTGGTCGACCACTACGGCCGCAAGGCGCATGTGCTGGAGTATGACTTCACCGTCGGCGGCCGTTCCACTGAGGGGCTTGCCCGCGATGGCGCGGCGGTGCCCTACCATCCGGCGAGCGAGGATCCCGGACGCGGCGACCATGCCCCCGGCGAATACGCTGAGCTGGTGCGCGCCGCCAAGGAGTATTTCCGGCGTGGCGACTTGTTCGAGACCGTGCCCGGCCAGACCTTCTACGAACGCTGCCCGGCGCCCCCCTCGGCGGTCAGCCGCAAGCTGCAGGACATCAACCCCTCGCCCTTCGGCTTCTTCATCAATCTGGGCAATGCGGAATATCTGGTCGGCGCCAGCCCGGAAATGTATGTGCGCGTCACCGGTGGACGGCGGGTGGAGACCTGCCCGATCTCCGGCACCATCCGGCGTGGCCGCAACGCCATTGAAGACGAAGCGCAGATCCGCAAGCTGCTGAACTCGGCCAAGGACGAGGCGGAGCTGACCATGTGCTCCGACGTGGACCGCAACGACAAGAGCCGCATCTGCGTGCCGGGATCGGTGCGGGTGATCGGCCGGCGGCAGATCGAGCTCTACTCCCGGCTGATCCACACGGTCGACCATATCGAGGGCACCTTGCGCGACGATCTCGACGCGCTCGACGCCTTCCTGTCGCACACCTGGGCAGTCACCGTCACCGGCGCACCGAAACGTTGGGCGATGGAGTTCATCGAAAAGCACGAACGCACCCCGCGCGCCTGGTATGGCGGCGCAATTGGCGCAATCCTGTTCAACGGCGAGATGAACACCGGCCTTACCCTGCGCACCGTGCGGATCAAGGATGGCGTGGCGCAGATCCGCGCCGGCGCCACCCTGCTCTACGACAGCGTGCCGGAGGACGAGGAAGCGGAGACCGAATTGAAGGCGGAGGCCATGCGCACCGCCGTGCGCGAGGCCGGCCAGACCGGCCCCGCCGGCGCCGACGCGGAGCGCGACCTGCCAGGCGCGGGCCTGCGCATCCTGCTGGTCGACCACGAGGACAGTTTCGTCCACACCCTTGCCAACTACTTCCGCCAGACCGGGGCGGAGGTCGTCACCTACCGCTCGCCGGTCAGCGATGCGGTGTTCCACGATGTCGATCCCGATCTGGTGGTGCTGTCGCCCGGACCGGGCAGCCCGAGCGATTTCGACTGCGCCTCCACCATCGGCCGGGCGCGGGCGCGCGGCCTGCCGATCTTCGGCGTCTGCCTCGGCCTGCAGGCGCTGACCGAGGCGCTCGGCGGCTCGCTGGCTCAGCTTGAGGTGCCGATGCACGGCAAGCCCTCCCCGGTGACCTTCACCGGGGATTCGCTGCTGTTTGCCGGGCTTTCCTCTCCGGTCACCGTCGGGCGCTACCATTCGCTGCATGCCCGGCGTGACACCCTGCCGGAAGGGCTGCGGATCACCTCCGAAAGCACCGATGGGGTGATCATGGCAATCGAGCACGAACGCGAGCCGATCGCCGCCGTGCAGTTCCACCCGGAATCGATCATGTCGCTCGATCAGGAAGCCGGGCACCGGATCATCCGCAACGTGGTGACCAAACTTGCCCGGTCACGTCAACGGCAGGTCGCCGCCAGCGCCTGATGCAAAACGAAAACCGCCGGCGCGAAGGCCTTTCGCGCCGGCGGTTGCAATGGCCTTGGGCCGAAACAATCAGGCCGGCAGGATCGCCGTGCCCTCGATTTCCACCATCGCCTCGGGCTCCACCAGCGACAGGACCTGCACCACGGCCATCGCCGGGAAGTTCCGCCCCATTACCGAGCGATAGGCCGGGCCGAGGTCCTTGAGGCAGGCGCGGTAGGCCTCCATGTCGGTGACATACCAGGTCAGCCGGGCGATGTGCTCCGGTCCGCCGCCGCCCGCACGCACCACCGCCACGACGTTTTCCAGGGTCTGGCGGATCTGCTCGACGAAATCGGCGGAGAACTCACCTTCGGTGTTCCAGCCGATCTGGCCGCCGGTGAGGACGAACCGCCCCTCCCCGGCCATGCCATTGGCATAGCCCTTCGGGGTCGGCCAGCCCTCGGGCTGCACCGGAGACACTCCGGCGCCGGCGGGGCTGGTATCGGGAACTGCGGTGGCGGCTTTGGCGCCGGCATTCAGGGTCGTGGTCAAGACGCGATCTCCGCTGTCGATCAGGAACAAGGGTTACGGGTCAGGACGCGGCACGGGCCGTGTCCTCATGGGAGGCAATCTCGCGCAGGGCAAAGCGTTGCAGCTTGCCGGTCTCGGTGCGCGGCAGCTTGTCGACGAACTCCACGGCGCGCGGATATTTGTAAGGGGCCAGCTCGGCCTTGATGTAGTCCTGCAGCTCCTTGATGAGCGCGGCATCGCCGGTGACCCCGGGCTTCAGAACCACATAGGCCTTGACGATGCGGCCGCGCTCCGGATCGGGAGCCCCGACCACGCCGCATTCGGCCACCGCCGGATGGGCCAGCATGGTGCCTTCCACCTCCGGGCCGGCGATGTTGTAGCCGGCGGAAATGATCATGTCGTCGGAGCGGGCCTGATACCAGAAATAGCCGTCGGCATCGCGAATGTAGGTGTCGCCGGTGACGTTCCAGCCATCCACTACGTAGTTCGCCTGCCGGTCATCTGCCAGATAGCGGCAGCCGGTGGGACCGCGCACGGCCAGTCGGCCCGGGGTTCCGTCCGGAACCTCCGCGCCATCGGGGCCGATCACCTTGGCCTCGTAGCCCGGAACCGGCTTGCCGGTGGCACCGGGGCGCAGCTCGTCCTCGCGGGCGGCGATGAAGATGTGCAACAGCTCGGTGGCACCGATGCCATCCATGATCCTGATGCCGGTCGCCGCGAACCAGTCGTCCCAGATCGCCTTGGGCAGCGCCTCGCCGGCGGACACGCATTTGCGCAAGGACGACAGATCCGCATCCCCTTTCCGGGCAAGGATCGCCCGATAGGCGGTCGGCGCGGTGAACAGAACCGTCGGGCGCATCTGCGGGATCGCCGCAAGCAACTCGTCCGGCCCGGCCCGCTCCAAGAGGATCGCCGTGGCGCCGACGCGGAACGGGAAAAGCACCAGCCCGCCCAGGCCGAAGGTGAAGGCAAGCGGCGGCGAGCCGATGAACACATCGTCCTCGCGCGGGCAGAGCACCTTTGCCGAATAGCAGTCGCAGATGGTCAGCATGTCCCGGTGGAAATGCATGGTCGCCTTCGGCTCGCCGGTGGTGCCGGAGGTAAAGCCGAGCAGGCAGACATCCTCCGCCGCCGTGTCGCAGGGCGCGAATTCCGCCGAGGCCGACGCCATGCGGGTTTCCAGCGCCTCCTCGGTGCCGCCGCCGGCATAGACGATGGTCTTCAGCCGGTCGGTGCGCCCACGGGTCAGCTCCATTTCCTCCGCCAGCCGATGATCGCAGATCGCCAGCGACAGCTCGGCCTTGTCGGTGATGGCCGCCAGTTCCTTGGCGCGCAGCAGCGGCATGGTGGCAACCACCACCCCGCCCGCCTTCAGCACAGCGAAATAGACCGCCGTCATCATCGGCGTGTTGGGGAACCGCAACAGCACCCGGTTGCCCGGCACCAGACCGAAATCGGCGACCAGCACATTGGCGATGCGGTTGACCTTCTCCGCCAGCTCCGCATAGGTCCAGCGCTCGTCCGGGGAGACCAGCGCCAGCTTGTCACCGCGCCCCTCGGCCACGTTGCGGTCGATGAGCTCACTGGCGCAGTTGAGCCGCTCCGGATAGCCGAGGCGGTCGAGATTGATCAGATCCGGCCACTGCGCGCGCGGCGGCAGGTTGTCGGCGGTGAATGTATCGAGATGGGCTGACTTGGCCATGAGCCTCTCCTCTGGACGCGTTTCCCGCCGGTTTTCCGGCGGTGGTGTTTGTCGTTATTCGGCTGCCGCCGCCTGGGTGCGGGCGGCATGGTCGGCAATCGCCTGGCGGGCGATCACGATCTTCTGGATTTCCGTGGCGCCCTCGTAGATCCGCAGCGCCCGGACATCGCGGTAAAGTTCCTCCATCTTGCAACCGACGCGCACGCCGTTGCCGCCATGCAGCTGTACCGCGCGGTCGACCACCTTCTGGGCGTTTTCCGTGGCCACCATCTTGGCCAGCGCCGCCTCGCGGGTGATGCGCGCCGCGCCCTGGTCCTTGGTCCAGGCGGCCCGGTAGACCAGCAGCGCCGCCGCATCCACATCGGCGATCATGTCGGCGAGGGTGCCTTGGGTCATTTGCAGATCGGAGAGCGGTGCGCCGAAAAGCTGGCGCGTGGTGGTATGCGCCAGCGTGTCGTCGAGCGCTCGGCGGGCAAAGCCCAGCGCGGCAGCTCCGACGGTGGAGCGGAAGATGTCGAGCGTTGCCATCGCCACCTTGAAGCCCTCGCCCGGCTTGCCGAGACGCTGGCTGACCGGCACCCGCACGGCGTCGAAATCAAGGGTCGCCAGCGGATGCGGTGCCACCGTGTCGATCCGCTCGCGCACGGAAAACCCCGGCGTGTCGGCATCGACGACGAAAGCGGACAGGCCGCGCGCGCCCGGCGCCTCGCCGGTGCGGGCGAAGACCACATAGTGATCGGCGATGCCACCGTTGGAGATCCAGGTCTTGTCGCCGCTGATGCGCACATGATCGGGCCCATCCGGCTCGGCGATGGTGGCAAGCGCCGCCACATCGGATCCGGCGGCCGGCTCCGACAGGGCAAAGGCGGCAATCTTCTCGCCGCGCCCCACCGGCGGCAGATAGCGGGCGCGCAGCTCCTCGGACCCGTAAAGGGAAATGGAGCCGGTGCCGAGCCCCTGCATGGCGAAGGCGAAATCGGCAAGGCCGTTGTGGCGGGCCAGCGTCTCACGGGCGATGCACAGGGTGCGCACGTCGAGCCGCTCATGCATCCCGCCCTCGGCCGCCGGGATGGCGGCACGCAGGAAGCCGGCCTCGCCGAGCGCGGCCACCAGCCGGCGGCAACTGCCGTCGACATCGTGGTGATCGACCAGCCCGGGCACCGTCTTGGCGGCCCAGGCATCGAGCCGGGCGGCAAAGGCGCGGTGGCCCACATCGAAGAACGGCCAGTCGAGGAAGCTCATGTCGGTCATCGCAAAGCTCCTCAATTGCCTTCGAACACGGGCTTCTGCTTGGCGGCGAAAGCGTTGAAGGCCCGGGTGTAATCCTCGGTCTTCATGCACACCGCCTGGGCCATGGCCTCCGCCTCGATCGCCTGATCGACGGACATGTCCCACTCCATGTGCAGCATCCGCTTGGTCATGGCGTTGGCGAAGGTCGGTCCGGCGGACAGGCTGTCGGCCAGCTTGCGCGCCTCGGAAAGAACGCTGCCGGCGTCGGCGAGCCGGTTGAAGAAGCCCCAGCGCTCGGCTTCCTCGCCGCTCATCACCCGGCCGGTGTAGAGCAGTTCGCTGGCCCGGCCCTGACCGATGATACGCGGAAGAATGGCGCAGGCGCCCATGTCGCAGCCGGCGAGGCCAACCCGGTTGAACAGGAAGGCCACCTTGGCGCCGGTGGTGCCGACGCGCAGATCCGAGGCCATGGCGATGATCGCCCCGGCGCCGACGCAGATGCCGTCAATGGCGGCAACGATCGGCTGCGGGCAGGCACGCATCGCCTTGACCAGTTCCCCGGTCATGGTGGTGAACTGCAACAGGCCGGGCATGTCACGCGACAGCAGAGGTTCGATGATCTCGAACACATCGCCACCGGAGCAGAAATTGCCGCCGGCACCGGTGATGACGATGGTCTTCACTTCCGTATCGAACTGCAGGGCGCGGAACAGGTCGCGCAGTTCCGCGTAGGACTGGAAGGTCAGCGGGTTCTTGCGGTCCGGGCGGTTGAGCGTGATGGTCGCGGTCTTGCCGTCGACCTCCAGCAGGAAGTGCCGGGGCGTGTAGTCGCGGACCGGCAGCGTGATCGCGTAGGTTTCCAGCGGAGCCATCTGCGGGGCCATGTCAGCCATGGGCATCATCCTTGTCTGTGGAGCTCGGAAAGACCCGGGCCTGGGCAGCGCGGGCGGAGGTTTTTGCCTTGCCAAGAAGGCGCATCAAGGTGTCGATGTCGGTCTCGTCGAGACCGTCGAACATCTCGCCGATCCAGTCGCCGTGATCATGGGCCATCTCTTCGAACGCCGTCCGGCCCTTTTCCGTAAGATTGACCAGTGCCGAGCGCCGGTCGCCAGGGGCGGGACGCCGGTCAACCAGCCCGTCCTGCACCAGACGCTCGACAAGGCCGGTGACATTGCCGGCCGAGACCATCATGCGGCGCGACAGATCGCCGAGGGTCATGCCCTCCGGCGCCTTTTCAAGCTGGGCCATCAGATCGAAGCGCGGCAGGGTCACATCGAACCGCGCCCGCAGGCGCGAACGGATCTCGCTCTCGATCAGCGTAGTGCAGGTCAGAAGGCGCAGCCACAGCCGCAACTCGGCGCGGTGATCCTCCCCGCCCTGCATCCGGGTTTCCGCATCGATCGTCATCGGGCCGGTATCCGGCATTGTCTCATTCATCACGACCTCACATCACTTCGCCGCCGGCAACGGCGATCGACTGGCCGGTGACCGCACCAGCGCCATCACCGGCGAGCCAGGCCACGCAATCGGCCACCTCGGCCGGATCGATCAACCGCTTCTGCGGATTGTCGCGCACCATCTCGGCAATGATCTCGGGCTCCTCGCGACCGGTCTTTTCCCGGATCCTGGCGATGCTCTCGCGCACCAGATCGGTGTCGGCGAAGCCGGGGCAGACCGCATTGACGGTGACGCCGGTCTCCGCCGTCTCCAGTGCCAGCGACCGGGTCAGACCGATGACCGCATGCTTGGCCGCCACATAGGCGGAGACATAGCGATAGCCCTTCAGACCGGCGGTGGAGGCGATGTTGATGATCCGTCCGCCCTTCGCCGCGATCATGCCGGGCAACACCGCGTGACAGGCGGTGATGACGCTTTCCAGATTGATCGACAGCATCCGCGCAAATTGCTCGGGCGGCGTCTTCAGGAACGGCGCGCTTTCCGCCGAGCCGGCGTTGTTGACCAGAACGGCGACACCGCCATGACGTTCCTCGGCCTCGCGAATCGCGGCGATCAATCCCGCCCGGTCGGTGACGTCGGCGGCGGCGAACCCAGCGGCGCCGATCTCCCGCGCCATGGTCTCCGCCCGCACCGCATTGCGGCCGAGGATGGTCACGGCGCCGCCCTCGGCCACCATCTTGCGGGCAATCGCCACGCCAATGCCGCGCGTGCCCCCGGTCACCAGAACATGCCGGCCGTCGAACGGACCCTTCGTCACGTCGCACCTCCTCTTCGAGCCGGCCCTTTTCGCCGGATTTCCGCCAATCCAGGCCTTTGCCAAATCGGCATTGCATCCTCAATTATTTTAAGCTTAAAATATCTCTCGAATGGACGCAAGCCGTCGTTGCCCGAAACCGGGGAGGCGGGGCGGCAACAGGGAGAAGGGACAGGTCAATGCGTATTGAAGTGATCGGAGGCGGACCCGCAGGTCTTTATTTCGCGATCCTGATGAAGAAGGCACGGCCGGAGGCCAGCATCACGGTCCATGAACGCAACCGTCCGGATGATACGTTCGGCTTCGGCGTCGTCTTCTCCGACCAGACGCTTGAGACTTTCGAGCAGTATGATGCGGAAAGCTATCGGGCGATCACCGAGAACTTCGCCTATTGGGACGACATTGCGATCCATTACAAGGATGCCTCGTTCCGGATCGGCGGCAACGGCTTCTGCGGCTGTTCCCGGCGCACCCTGTTGCTGCTGTTGCAGGAGCGGGCGCGGGAGCTGGGCGTGGAGATGCGGTTCGAGACCGACATCACCGACCTCACCCAATTCGAGGGCGCCGACCTGATCGTCGCCGCCGACGGCATCAACTCGGCGGTGCGCGAGGCGCACCGGGATCACTTCCAGCCGAGCGTCGACCTGCGCCCCAACAAGTTCACCTGGATGGGCTCGACCAAGCCGCTCGACGCCTTCACCTTCTACTTCAAGGAAACGCCAGCGGGCATCTTCATCGCTCATACCTACCAGTATGAGCCGGGCCGTTCGACCTGGGTGCTGGAGACCGATCCGGAAACCTTCGAGCGCTCCGGCCTCGGCGACATGAGCGAGCAGGAGGCCGCCACCTATCTGGAGGGCGTCTTCGCCGAGGAGCTGGACGGCCATCCGCTCCTGATCAACCGCTCCATGTGGCGCAACTTCCCGATGATCCGCAACGCCCGCAGCACCATGGGCAATGTGGTACTCCTCGGCGATGCCAAATCGACCGCCCATTTCTCCATCGGCTCGGGCACCAAGCTGGCGATGGAGGACGCCATCGCCCTTTACGAAAGCGTGATGCGCACGGACGGCATCAGCGCCGCGCTGGCCGATTTCGAGGTCAGCCGCCGCGAGGACGTGGAAAAGACCCAGCACGCGGCGGATGTGTCGCTCGTCTGGTTCGAGCACGTCAAGCGCTACTGGCACATGGATCCGGTGACCTTCGCCTTCGGCGTGATGACCCGGTCCAAGGCCATCACCTATGACAATCTGGAGCTGCGCGCGCCGGAGTTCGTCGCCGAGGCCACCCGCACCTTCGCCCGCAAGCTGCGCGACAGCGGCTTCGACATCGACACGGAAAACCCGACCGTGCCGGCCTTCCAGCCCTTCACCCTGCGCGACATGACGCTGGCCAACCGCTTCGTCGTCTCGCCGATGTGCATGTATTCAGCCGTGGAGGGCGTGCCGCAGGACTTCCATTTCGTCCACTACGGCTCGCGCGCCATGGGCGGTGCCGGACTGGTCTTCACCGAGATGACCTGCGTCTCGCCGACCGCGCGCATCACCCCGGGCTGCACCGGCCTTTGGAACGACGACCAGCAGGTCGCCTGGACCCGCCTCACCGACTTCGTGCACGGCCAGACCGAGGCGAAGATCTGCCTGCAGCTCGGCCATGCCGGGCGCAAGGGCGCCTCGAAGCTGATGTGGGAGGGCATGGACCGGCCGCTGCCGGAGGCCGAGGCCTGGCCGATCCTGGCCGCCTCCGCCCTGCCCTACTACCCGGAAAGCCAGGTGCCGAAGGCGATGGACCGGGCCGACATGGACGCGGTCAAGGCGGATTTCGTCGCCAGCGTCGAGCGCGCCATCGCCTGCGGCTTCGACATGATCGAGCTGCATTGCGCCCATGGCTACCTGCTGGCCAGCTTCCTGTCGCCGGTCACCAACATCCGCGAGGATGAATACGGCGGCTCGCTGGAAAACCGGCTGCGCTTCCCGCTGGAGGTGTTCAAGGCGATGCGTGCCGTCTGGCCGGCGGACAAACCCATGTCGGTGCGCCTGTCGGCAACGGACTGGATCGAGGGCGGCCTGACCGGCGAGGACAGCGTGGCCATCGCCAAGGCGTTCTCCGAGGCCGGCGCGGACCTGATCGACGTCTCCACCGGCCAGACCAGCCCGGAGAGCTCGCCGGTCTATGGCCGCATGTTCCAGACCTCCTTCGCCGACCAGATCCGCAATGAGGCGGAAATCGCCACCATGGCGGTCGGGGCAATCACCACGGCGGATCAGGCGAACACGATCCTGACCGCCGGTCGCGCCGACCTGATCGCGCTCGGCCGGCCGCATCTGGCCGACCCGGCCTTCACCCTGCGCGCCGCCGGCGAATACGGGGTGGGTGATGTCTTCGCGCCGAAGCAGTATCAGCCGGGCAAGTTCCAGCTTCTGCGCAATGGCGAAAGGGCCCGCGAGGAGCTGCGCGAGCTGAAGCTCAAGGCCAAGCCGAAGACCCATAACCCGGCCTTCCGCGAAGCGGCCGAGTAAGCCCGCGACACACCGACCGCCCCCGGCTCTTCCAGACCTTGCGAAGAGCCGGGGCGACATTGCCGGTTCAGGGACGATCTGTTCGGGCTTCACGCGTTCGGGGAGCTCTTGCCATCGCGTGGCAAAGCACCTACCTCCGAAATCATGCTGAACAAGACCCCTCCCCCCGCCGCCTCTTCCCCCACCGCTGCTTCCCAAGCCCCGCGCGCCGAGAAGCGTCCCGTCACCCACGAGATCCACGGGATCGCGCGGACGGACGACTATGCCTGGCTGCGCGCCGACAACTGGCAGGAGGTGATGCGCCAGCCGGAAACGCTGGACGCCGGCATCCGCGCCTATCTGGAAGCGGAAAACGCCCATCTGGAAGCGGGCATGGCCGACACCGCCGGCCTGCAGGACACCCTGTTCGCCGAGATGAAGGGCCGGATCAAGGAGGATGACAGCTCCGTTCCCGCCCCCGACGGCCCCTATGCCTATGGCATCCGCTATGTGACCGGCGGCCAGCACCCGAAGCTGGTGCGCTGCCCGCGCGAGGGCGGCGCGGAAACCGTCATGATCGACGGCGACAAGGAGGCCGAGGGCAAGGCCTATTTCCGTCTCGGCGGGGCGATGCATTCGCCCGATCATTCCCGGCTCGCCTGGGCCTATGACGACAAGGGTTCGGAGTACTACACCCTGCTGGTGCGCGACCTTGCCACCGGCGCGGATCTTGCCGACCGCATTCCCGACACCGGCGGCGGCGGTGTCTGGTCCGCCTGCGGCCGCTACCTGTTCTATGTGCGGCTCGATGACAATCACCGGCCCTCGAAGCTGTTCCGGCATGAGGTCGGCACCGATCCGGCCGGCGATGTGCTGGTCTATGAGGAGGCCGACCCGGGCTTCTTCATGGGCGTCGGCCAGACCCAGTCGGCCCGCTTCATCCTGATCGACAGCCACGATCACGAAACCTCCGAGGTGCGGGTGATCGCGGCCGACGATCCGACCGCCGAACCCCGCCTGATCGCCCCGCGCGAAACGGCGGTGGAATATTCGGTGGAGGATGACGGCGAACGCTTCGTCATTCTCACCAACGCCGATGGCGCGGAGGATTTCCGCATCGTCACCGCGCCGGTGGGCGCGCCCGGCCGCGACAATTGGCAGGATCTGGTGCCGCACCGCGAAGGCCGGCTGATCCTCTCCGTCACCGTCTATGCCAAGCACATGGTGCGGCTGGAGCGGGAGGACGGGTTGCCGCGCATCGTCGTGCGCCGGCTGGCGGACGGGCTGGAACATGCCATCGCCTTTGACGAGGAAGCCTATTCGCTCGGCCTGTCGGACGGATACGAGTTCAACACCAACCGTATCCGCTTTTCCTATTCGTCGATGACGACGCCGAGCCAGGTGTTCGACTACGACATGGAAACCCGCGAACGGGTGCTGCGCAAGACGCAGGAAGTGCCCTCCGGCCACGACCCGGCGGACTATGTCACCCGGCGCCTGCAGGTGCCCGCCGAGGACGGCGAGACCGTTCCGGTCACCCTGCTTTACCGCGCCGATACGCCGCTCGACGGCAGCGCCCCCTGCCTGCTCTACGGCTATGGCTCCTACGGCATCTCGATCCCGGCGAGCTTCAACACCAATTGCCTGTCGCTGGTCGACCGGGGCTTCGTCTACGCCATCGCCCATATTCGTGGCGGCAAGGACAAGGGCTTCCGCTGGTACGCGGACGGACGCCGGCAGGCGAAGGCCAACACCTTCACCGATTTCATCGCCGCCGCCCGCTACCTTGCGGCGGAACGCTTCACCTCGGCGGACCGGATCGTCGCGCAAGGGGGCTCCGCCGGCGGCATGCTGATGGGTGCGGTGGTCAACATGGCGCCGGACGCCTTCGGCGGCATCATCGCCGAGGTGCCCTTCGTCGATGTGCTCAACACCATGCTCGACGACACGCTGCCGCTGACGCCGCCGGAATGGCCGGAGTGGGGCAACCCGATCGCCAGCGAGGCCGATTACCGGACAATCGCCGCCTATTCGCCCTATGACAACATTGCGGCAAGGGCCTATCCGCCAATCCTCGCGCTTGGCGGCCTGACCGACCCGCGCGTCACCTATTGGGAACCGGCGAAATGGGTGGCGCGGCTGCGCGAACGACGCACCAACGACGCGCCGCTTTACCTGAAGACCAACATGGATGCCGGCCATGGCGGCGCCTCCGGCCGCTTCGACCGGCTGAAGGAGGTGGCGCTGGTCTATGCCTTCGCCCTGAAGGTAACCGGCAAGGCGTGATACCCGGCGCGCCCTGATACCTGAACCAAATGCGGCGCGAGGGTCCCCCTCGCGCCGCATTTACATTTCTAGGTAAGCCGGGATCTCCGGAAGACCCGTCCTGCTCCCTCACCCGGCCTTTTCCTGGTTCAGTCTGTCGGCCAATCCGCCTTGCCCGTCAATCCGCCTTGCACGTGCGGATGCCGAACAGCGTGTAGGCCGGGCACCATTTCAGGAAGGCCGTCAGGAGCGGCATGACGCCGATCCAGCCAACCCACTTCCAGGTGATGTCCGCCGGACCGAACAGCGCGAAGGCGATCAGCGCCACGCCAACGATAATCCGCGCGATACGGTCAGCCGTGCCCACATTGGTGGTTACCAGTGCCATGTCATGTCTCCCAGCATCAGGCGCGCGGCCTGCCGGCCCCTCCGGCACCGCCCGCTTTGTTTCGATTTCACGAAATTAGCAGGCACGCCGGGCGACTGTCGGTGACTAGGTCACAGTTCCCCGGAGGATATCTCACCCAAGCGGCGTAACTCCTCCGGGCGCAGAACGGCAATGGTGCCGCGCCGGCGCTCGACGATGCCCTCGCGCGCCCAGCGGGCGATCTGGCGCGACACCACTTCCCGCGCGGTTCCCAGTTCCCCGGCCAGTTCGGCCTGAGTAGCGACGATATCCTTCCCGTCCCCGGATTTCTCCAGCAGCAGGCGCGCCAGCCGGGCGTCGATCCGGTGGAACACGGCGTCCTCCATCCGTTTCAGGATCTCGCCAAGGCGCTGGCCGAAGCCATTGAAGACGAGGCGTCGGAATGCGGGCGATTCGTCGAGAAAACGGCTCACCGCGGGGGCCGGCAGCATGAAGGCACGGGTCGGCGCCTCGGTCTCGCCGGTCGCCGAATACAGATCCTCGCCCAAGAGGCAAGCAGTGGTCAGGACGCAGGTTTCGCCGCTCCCGACCCGGTAGAGCAGCATTTCCCGTCCGGTGTCGGCGGTGAACGAGACCCGCACCGAGCCGGAAAGCACCAGAAGCCAGCCCTGGCACGCCTCTCCAGGGGCGAACACCTGCTGCCCCTCCGGAAGCTCAATGACCCGCCCGGTTTGCCAGAGCCGGTTCGCCGTGCCCTCGTCCAGTCCCGTGCCCCCCAGGGCTTGTAGGCTGGCGGCATTGGTCGCATTGTTCATTGAAGATACACTCGTGCCGGTGTGACTGTCGTGCCAACGCCAAAAGCGTCGACAGGCCCTGTCAAAGGGCTTACACCGTCGCGGCTCCCCGTGCCACGGTGGAGCGCCCATCCGCCCAGAGGAGCCTCATGTCCAGACCGCTGACAGCCACCGTTCTCGCCGCCAGCCTCACGCTCGCCGCCTGCAGCCCGACCAGCACCACCACCGGCAGCGTGGTGGGCGATATCCTGTTCGCGCCGACCTATGACGAGGCCTATGTGCCGCAGACCTATGGCACGCGCTATGACTGCCGCGCGATGGCCGCGCAATACGGTGCCGACAACATCTGGCGCGGTCTGGTTGGCGGGCGCAAGAAGGTCGATTTCAAGACCCGCCCCTATTCGCGGGAAGGCTGTTTCCGGACCGAGGCGGAATGCCGTGCATTCGTGACCTACATTTCCGGCTTCCTGCTACAAACCTTCACCCGCGAGTGCCGCAAGGGCTACTGAGCGCCGGGGAACACCTCTCCGGGACACACAAAAAAGGCGGCCACCGGGGCCGCCTTTTTCCGTATCCGGGGCCTTTAAGAGGCTGCCTGGAACAGCTCGTCCACATAGTCCCAGTTGACCATGTTGTCGACGAAGGCTTCCAGGTACTTCGGCCGGGCGTTGCGGTAGTCGATGTAGTAGGAATGCTCCCACACGTCGACACCGAGCAGCGGCGTTGCGCCATGCACCAGCGGGTTCTCGCCGTTCGGCGTCTTCATCACGACCAGCTTGCCATCCTTCATGGCGAGCCAGGCCCAGCCGGAACCGAACTGGGTGGTGCCGGCGGCGATGAAATCGGCGCGGAACTTGTCGAAACCGCCGAGATCGCTGTCGATCTTCGCGGCCAGCGCGCCCGGCAGCGAGGACCCGCCACCATTCGGCTTCATCCACTTCCAGAAATGAATGTGGTTGTAGTGCTGGCCCGCGTTGTTGAAGAGGCCGGCGTTCTTGCCGTAGCTCTCCTTGACGATCTCCTCCAGCGACTTGCCTTCCAGGCCAGAGTCCTTCAGCAGGTTGTTGCCATTGGTGACATAGGCCTGATGGTGCTTGTCGTGGTGATACTCCAGCGTCTCGGCCGACATATAGGGCCCCAGAGCATCATAGGCGTAGGGAAGGTCCGGGAGTTCAAATGCCATAAAGAGGTCCTCCGAATGGGGCGTGTCTCTTGCCGAAGCCACGAACCGTGTGCCGGTCCGGCTTCGCTCACGGAAGGCAACTTAGGCATGTCTCCCGCGCTCGGCAATGTCCGATCAGGAAAATCCCCGATGTGTGCGACATTTACCCAGCGCTAGCTGCGGAGACTTCCCCCGCGTTTGGCGCCAGCATGAAGACCGGCACCGCGCCGGGCACCGGTTCCCATGGTCAGATTGCCGCAGGTACGTGGGGGCCGGCCGGACCTCAGTAGGTCATCATTGGCGGCAGATCCTTGGCCTGCTCGACCCATTTCACCACGTTCTTCTCGCTGGGCACGAGGCGGACGAGTTTCTTCTCCTCGTTCACCTCCTTCATTTTCGCCGCGAGATTTTCCGCGTTGCGGTGCTTCAGTTCCTTGACCGTGTCGACGCCGGCCGCCTCCAGCAGCTCCGAATACTCCTCACCGACGCCGCTGATACGCATCAGATCGGCCATGTTGGCCCATTTCAGAATGCGCTTGTCGTCAATGCCGGTCTCCTCGGCCAACGCCTTGCGTCCCTTTGGGTCCTTGGCCCGCTCCAGATAGTCGTCGGTGGTCTTGATCCCCACCGCCGTCAGTTTTTCCGCATAGACCGGGCCAATGCCCTCGATTTCGATAATCGGATACGACATCAATTCCCTCCACCAATGAAGCCGGCCTCAACGCGGCCGGGGTTGCAATGCCGGTTACAGGATCTGACCAAGGCCCGGGATCGCGTCGACCACCTCGTCGACGAGCTCCGGCCCAGCCTTTTCGCGGGCGAAGGACACGAGTTCGCGGGTCACGCCCTGCACCTGCCCCATATCAAGGCCCGCGTTGGTCAGCTTGTTGAGCGCGGCCATCGCCCCCATGCCGCCGCCCATCATGCCGCCGAGACTGCCGAGCAGACCGCCGCCGCCCGAGCCGGCCTCATCGAGCAGGGTCTCCGCGCCAGGCAGAGCCGCCATCAAACGGGCCACCTGCTCCTTGGGACCGTCGGAATTGAGGAAATTGAGGATAATCTTCACCGCTTGCCCGGCGGCGTCCTCGCTCACGCCAACGGCGCTGGCGATGCGGCTGATCAGTTCGTCCATGCGCCTTCTCCAGAATCACGGGTCAACCCGAGAGGTATCTGACAACAGACTGAGGCGGATCACAACGGCTGTACAGCGTCCCTGCCGCAAGGTACATCACGGGTTGCCCCCTATCCGAGCGGGACTGCTGCTGCGGCCCCGGCAAAAGCGGAGATCATGACGTGAACGCAGACGACAGACTTTTCCTCGGCGGCTCGGTGAAGCCGGAATACCTGTCGTTGCGCCTTGCCAACCGCCACGGGCTGATCACCGGCGCCACGGGCACGGGCAAGACCGTCAGCCTGCAAATCCTTGCCGAGAGCTTTTCCAATGCCGGCGTGCCGGTGTTCTGCGCCGATGTGAAGGGCGATTTGTCCGGCATCGCCGCCGCCGGCGAACCCAGGGATTTCCTGGAAAAGCGCGCGGCCGACATCGGTTTCCTCGAAGACTATGTCTATGAGGACTTCCCGACCGTGTTCTGGGACCTTTTTGGCGAACAGGGCCATCCGATCCGCACCACCGTATCGGAAATGGGGCCGTTGCTGCTTTCCCGGCTGATGGATCTCAACCCCACCCAGGAAGGGGTTCTGAACGTCGCCTTCGAGCTGGCCGACGACGAGGGGTTGTTGCTGCTCGACCTCAAGGATCTTCAGGCCCTGCTCGCCCATGTGGCCGAGCGGTCCTCCGAACTGTCCAAGCTCTATGGCAACGTGTCGAAGGCCTCGGTCGGTGCGATCCAGCGCCAGCTTCTGGTGCTCGACCGCCAGGGCGGAGAGGCCTTTTTCGGCGAGCCGGCACTCGATATCCGCGACATGATGCGGGTTTCGCGCGACGGGCGCGGCGTCGTCAGCGTGCTGGCCGCCGACAAGCTGATGGCCGCCCCCCGGCTTTATGCCACCTTCCTGTTGTGGCTGTTGTCGGAGCTGTTCGAGGAACTGCCCGAGGTGGGAGACCCGGAAAAGCCCCGGCTGGTGTTCTTCTTCGACGAGGCGCATCTGTTGTTCGATGAGGCACCGAAGGCGCTTCTCGACAAGATCGAGCAGGTGGTGCGGCTGATTCGCTCCAAGGGGGTGGGCGTCTATTTCGTCACCCAGAACCCGCTGGATGTGCCCGAATCCGTACTGGCCCAGCTCGGCAACCGGATCCAGCACGCGCTGCGCGCCTATACCCCGCGCGAGCAAAAGGCGGTGCGGGCCGCCGCCGAAACCTTCCGCCCCAACCCGGAGCTCGATACCGAGCAGGTGATCATGGAACTGGGCGTCGGCGAGGCGCTGGTCTCCACGCTTGAGGACAAGGGCATCCCGTCGGTGGTGCAACGCACCCTGATCCGCCCGCCCTCCTCCCGCCTTGGCCCGCTGACCGCCAGCGAGCGCCGCGACCTGATCCGGTTCAGCCCCGTCGCCGGGATCTACGACGAGGCGCGCGACCGGGACTCCGCCTTCGAGGTCCTGCGCCGGCGTGCCGAGGAAGCCGCCCGGCTGGAAGAGCGCCAGCGCGACCGGGAGGCGCAGGAAACCAAGCGCCGGGGGGCACCGCGCCGCACAAGGTCGGGCTTTTCGGTACCGGATTTCGGTCGGGACGACACGCCCGCCCCGTCGCGTAGCCGTCGCCGCAGCCGCAGCCGCAGCCGCCGCTCCGACAGCGTTGCCGACGCGGCAGTCAAATCGGTGGTCCGCTCGCTCGGTTCCGCACTTGGCCGGGCGCTGGCGCGCGGTATTCTCGGCTCGATGAAACGGGGGTTCTAGGCCAGACGCCCCCGAACGCAGGCGCAGGAGACAGGCATGTCCGCAGACTCTCACCCGCCGCGCAGCGACATGGAGATCGAGGCCAGGGCCCTTGCGGTCGGCAAATGGGCCAATCTCTTCATGGCGGTTGCCGGGATCGTCACCGCGCTGCTGTCACGCTCCGATGCGATGCTGGTGGACGGGCTCTACTCCGCCGTCAACTTCCTTTCCGCCATCGTGGCCGCGCGCATTGGCCTGTCCATCGCCCGCCCTGCAAACCGGCGGCGCCCCTGGGGTTATGACTTCGACGAAGCGCTTTATGTCACCTTCCGCAGCATGATCCTGATCGGCATCCTGCTCTTCGCCCTGTTCGTCAGCCTGTCGAAGATCGCCACCTACCTGACCGGTGGCGCCGTGCCGACGCTGGTGTTCGGGCCGATTGCCATCTACGCGGTCACCATCGTCCTGATCTGCGCCGGTCTCGCCTTCAGCTATCACCGCGCCTATGTCGCGACCGGACGGCGCAGCGCCATTCTCCAGACCGAAAGCAAGGCGGCGCTGATCGACGGGGCCATCAGCCTTGGCGCCGGCGGCGCGCTGCTGTCCCTGCCCTTCCTGCCCGGCACCGCACTCGAACCGCTGATCCCGATTGGCGATGCGCTCATCGTCGTCATCCTGGTGGCGCTGATCATCTGGCAGCCGGTCAAGCTGTTCCTGCGCTCGCTGGCCGATCTTGCTGGCATCAGCGCCCCGCCGGCAACGGTCGCCGCTGTCGCCCGCCGCACACGCGCGGCGGCGCTGGAGACCGGCTTCCGCTATCTGCGCTGCGCCGTCCTGCGCGCCGGTCGCAGCCATTATGTGGCGGTCTATCTCGATCCGCAGCGCCCGGTCACGGCCGCCGAGATCGACGCCTTCCAGTCCCGGCTCCGCACCGCCCTTGACGAGGCCATCGGCTCCCTGCGGCTGGAGGTGGTCGTCACCGAACGGCGGGGGCCGGAGACCAAGGCCGCCAGTTTGCTGCCCTGACGCTTCCCTCAAGTTCTGCCCACCGCCTTCCGTCGGGTCTTTGGCCAAAGAAGCGCCAAACTCCCCTTTCGCGAGAAAAGATAAAGCGTTTTCAACTCACTAATAATTCTTGAGTCATTGACTCCTGTTTTATCCCGGTCTATCGAGGCGCCCATGTTCTGACCACCTGGTCAGGCCCTGACCTCTTCGGACCGCCCCCAGCTCCTCCCGCCAGGCCCGCGGCCGTTTCCATCACATCCCAGAATTGGAAAGTCCCGTTCGCCGTCAGGTGGCGCGGAGTGGGCGCGCGCGTTCGCGCCCGACCGCCAGCCCTGCGGGCGCGGGAAAGCAACGCCATGACCCAGACCCTTCGCCGCCGGCCGGCGCCGGCACTGACCACCACCGCCCTGTGCGGCTCCCTTGCCCTTGTGCCGCTCCTCGGAGCCCCTGCCCTTGCCGGGGACGCCGACACCCGAAAATGGGTGCCGCATATCGAGGTCGGCGGCAAGGCCGGCACCAAGCGGAGCATCGGCGAAACCTCCGTGTTCGTGCCGCTGTTCCAGAGCTTCGACCGGCTGATCTACACCGACATTCGCGGCACCTTCGGCAGCGAGGGCTCGCAGGAGGTGAACGCAGGCCTTGGCGTGCGCCAGATCATCGACGGGCGCTGGATCGCCGGCGCCTACGGCTTCTTCGACTACCGCCGCACCGAGCACAACAGCCACTTCACCCAGTTCACGCTCGGCGGCGAACTGATGACCGAGGCGCTCACCTTGCGGGCGAACGCCTATCTTCCCTTCGGCAAGACCACCCAGTCCGTCGCGGCCTTCGACACGGCCAGCGTGGGCGGCAGCGGCATCACGGTGCGCGAGGGGCAGGAACGGGCGATGACCGGCTTCGACGCCGAAGCCGGCGCCCTGCTCAAGGGGCTGAGCCTGCTGCCGGAAGGCAAGGACCAGCTCTGGCTGCACGCGGGCGGCTACGCCTTCTTCGACGACAAGGCGGACACCATCTGGGGACCGCGCCTGCGCGCCGAGTACCGCATCGACGACGTTCTGGTCGAAGGCACACGGCTCAGCCTCCACGCCGAGTACCAGTATGACGAACCGCGCGGCAACCAGGGTTTCTTCGGCGCCCGGCTGCGCCTGCCGCTGCAGCGCGTGCTTGGCGGAGACGAGGGGCCGCAGCTCAGCCCGCTGGAAAAGCGCATGACCGAGACGGTGGTGCGCGACGTCGATATCGTCGCCCAGGGCGGCGCCTATGGCCGGGCGGTGACCGGCGTCGACGCGGCAACCGGCGCTGCGCTGAACGATCTCACGATCCTCGACGCGAGCAGCGCCACGCTGGAAAGCGACATCGCGACCGCCGGCTCCGCCCGCCAGATCTTCGTCCATGGCGCCAACGGTCCGGTAAACATCTCCGGCACCATCAACTTGTCCGACAACCAGCGCGTGGCCGGCGCCTTCGACGTGCGCAACCCGCTGACCGGGCGCAGCGTGCGGGTGGGCGGCACCCATCTCAACGGCACCGATGCGGGCGCCGATATCTTCCAGATGGCCAATGACACCTCCGTCACCGGCTTCACGCTGACGGGCGGGCGGACGGCGATCTCCGCGCAAGGCGCGGACGGGGTCACCGTGGCCGACCTGCGGCTGGCCGGTCAGGCGGTCGGCGGCATCAACGTGGAGAACGGCTCCGACCTGACGGTGAAGAACGTCGCCATGTCAAACATCAGCTTCTCCGGCGCCGATGGCTTCAGCAACTTCGACCCGACAGCATTGGTCAAGGGTGTGGGCCTGCGTCTCGACCGCGTTGACGGCGCCAATATTTCCGGCGTTGCGATCGACCGGGTCGGCACTGGCTTCTTCGCCAATGTCTCGAAGAACCTCACCGTGCGCGACATGGCGATCACCGAGACCGCCAAGGAAGGCGCCGTTTTCCACTATGTGCACAACGCTGATCTGGAGCGGCTGAACATCGACCGGACCGGGGCGGACGGCTTCGCCTTCGTCGCCTCCGGCGACATCGCCTACCGCAACTCGTCCCTGACCAATCTCGGCGCGGTGACCAATCTTGGCAAGCGCAGCGGCATCAACATCAGCGGCTTCAGCGGCGACGGTTCGATCATCGTCGGCGCGGAATCGAACAAGGGTTACCACTTCGAGGGCCTGACGATCGCCAACGCCAGCAACAGCGGGATGATGATCCAGGAGATCCGAGATTCCGAGTTCCGCAACATCGCAATCTCCAACGTGGATGTCATCGGCATCCAGCTGATGCAGATGATGCACGCCTCTGACAATCTGACCTTCGCGGATGTCACCATCGACCGTGCCGCCAAGGCCGGCTTCTGGATGATGGGCACTTTCTCCGGAATGAACGGCAATGTGAGCGTGACCAACTCGGCTGCGGATTGCGGCCGCTCCCTCTACATGGCCAGCGCGCTCAATCAGGCGGCGGGCGACGCCTTCTCGGTGAACGGCACGGAGATCACCAATGCCAACCTCACGAGCACCTGCGCCCAGGTGAGCAACTTCTAGGGACGACGCCACCTCTCCCGGACAGCAAATGCGCGGGGCCGTTTTCCGATCTGCGGAAAACGGCCCCGCGTGCGTCTTGCCACGCCCGGTGATCTGTGGCCATGTACGGCCTCAAATCCTGCCTTCATCACATTGTTTCTGGAGCATCTCATGTCGCAGCTTGACCGGGTCCTCGCGCGGATCGACAGCGATCTCGACACCTCGCTGAACCGTCTGTTCGACCTTCTGCGCATCAAGAGCATCTCGACCGATCCGGCCTACAAGGACGACTGCCGGCAGGCAGCCGAGTGGCTCGCCCGCGAACTCACCGAGATCGGCATTCCCGCCACCGTGCGCGACACCACCGGCCACCCGATGGTCGTCGGTCACCGCAAGGGCAAGGGAAAGCCCGGACCGCACGTGCTGTTCTACGGCCATTACGATGTCCAGCCGATCGATCCGATCGAATTGTGGGAGCAAGACCCCTTCGCCCCGCGCATCGTTACCCGCGAGGACGGCAGCAAGATGATCGTTGCCCGCGGCGCCGCCGACGACAAGGGCCAGTTGATGACCTTCGTGGAAGCGGCACGAGCCTTTATCGCCGAGACCGGCGACCTGCCGCTCTCCGTTTCGGTGCTGCTGGAGGGCGAGGAGGAATCCGGCTCGCCCTCGCTGCACCCCTTCCTCACCGCCAACAAGGACGAACTGTCCTGCGATCTGGCGCTGGTCTGCGACACGGGCATGTGGGACCGGGAGACGCCGGCGATCACCACCATGCTGCGCGGCATGGTGAAGGAGGAGGTGACCGTCACCGCCGCCGACAAGGACCTGCATTCGGGCATGTTCGGCGGGGCGGCGCGCAATCCGATCCATGTGCTGACCAAGGCCCTTTCCGGGCTGCACGACGAGAACGGCCGGGTGACCCTGCCCAATTTCTACGAGGGCGTCGTGGAAATGCCGGAAGACGTCACCGCCCTTTGGGACAGCCTCGGCTTCGACCATGAGGCCTTCCTCGGCGGCGTCGACCTGAAGGAGCCGGCGGGAGAGAAGGACCGCTCGGTTCTGGAGCAGATCTGGACCCGTCCGACCTGCGAGGTCAACGGCATCTGGGGGGGCTATACCGGCGCCGGTTTCAAGACCGTCATTCCCTCCGCCGCTCACGCCAAGATCTCGTTCCGGCTGACCGGCGACCAGGATCCCGATCAGGTCCGTCTGTCATTCCGCAGCTACGTGCGGGCGCAGATGCCGAGCGACTGCACCGTCACGTTCCACGACCAGAGCGGCAGCCCGGCGCTGCGCATGCCCTTCGACAGCCCGGCTCTTGCCAAGGGCCGCAAGGCGCTGGCGGACGAATGGGGGCGGGAAGCGGCGCTGATCGGCTGCGGCGGGTCGATCCCGATCGTCGGCGACTTCAAGACCATGCTCGGAATGGATTCCATGCTGATCGGCTTCGGCCTTGAGGACGATCAGGTGCATTCGCCGAACGAGAAGTATGAAATGACCAGCTTCCACAAGGGCATTCGCTCCTGGGCGCGGGTGCTCGACGCCCTCGCCAAGGATTGACCAGCGCCTTTGGGCAGCCTTGAGCCCGGCGCGCCCAGCGGCGCGCCGGCGCACGCCCTCCCGAGAAAAAAGGACAGGCAGTTGAAATCCATTTGCGTTTTTTGCGGATCAAGCATGGGCGGACGCCCGGATTACCGGGCCGCCGCCGAACAGGCAGGCCAGGCGATCGCCCGCAGCGGCCGCCGTCTCGTCTATGGCGGGGCGAAGGTCGGGCTGATGGGCGTTGTCGCCGATGCCGCCCTTGCCGCCGGCGGAGAGGTGGTTGGCGTGCTGCCCGTCTCCCTGCAGGAAAAGGAACTGGCCCATGAGGGGCTGACCGAGTTGCATGTGGTCAGCTCCATGCATGAACGCAAGGCGATGATGGCGGACCTTTCCGACGGTTTCATCGCCCTGCCCGGCGGCGCCGGCACGCTGGAGGAGATTTTCGAGATCTGGACCTGGGGTCAGCTCGGCTATCACCGCAAGCCCTGCGGCTTTCTCAATGCCGCCGGCTATTACGATGGCCTCTTGAGCTTCCTCGACCTGCAGCGGGACGAGGAGTTCGTGCGCCCGGAAATGCGCGCGATGGTGATGGTCGACACCGATGCCGGCGGCCTGCTCGATGCGTTCGCCGCCTATCAGCCGCCGTCAACGCCGAAGTGGATCGAGCGCTCGCAAACCTGAGCGAGGCGGAAAAGATGCCTGCTGGCGCCGGCGCTTCAGCCGAGCGCCAGCAGCCCGTTCAGATCGGTCAGCACCGCCGCCGGCGGCAGATCGGCATATTCATCGGCCGCGCCCGTGCGGTTGACCCAGACCGTGCGGAAGCCGAAGGCGCTCGCGCCGGCGATGTCCCAGCGGTTCGATGACTGGAACGACACGGTTTCCGGATAGATGCGGAACTGGTTGGTGACCAGTTCATAAACGTCCTGGCGGGTCTTGTAGGTTCGCAGGATATCGGTGGAGAACACCTCGTCCAGCAAGTCCTCGATGCCGGCGGCCCGCGCCGCCGCTTCCAGCATCTGCGGCGAACCGTTCGACAGGATCGCCAACCGGTGCCCCTCATCCTTCAACCGCTTCAGAACCGTCGGCACCTCCGGATAGCAATCCAGCTTCCAGTAGGCGTCGAGCAGCTTGCGCCGCAGCTCCGGGTTTTCCATGCCGACGATGGAAAAGGCGGTGTCGAGCGCCTGTTCGGTCAGCGACCAGAAATCGACATAGCGATCCATCAACGCCCGGGTCCAGGAATACTCAAGCTGCTTTTCCCGCCAGATCACCGACAGGCGTAGCGCCTCCGGGCCCATCCCGCTCGCGTGACGGCGTACCGCCGCATGAACGTCGAACAGCGTTCCATAGGCGTCGAACACATAGGCCGAGATCGGCTTTTGCGGGGAGAGAGACATGATGACCCTTTGCGCAGCATGCTTTTTTCTTGTTCAGACGCCAAGAAAACAGCCATCCCGGACCAAGGTCAATGCTTTTGTGCGCCGCAAAAAGTCGCGTTCTCCGAACCGGCAACGCCCCCTGCGACCTGCCTTGCGCCGTGCAGCGGATCGGCCCGATTCGCGCCGAACTCCCGGAAGATGCCCATTCCTGGCGATCGACCTGCGGCAAAAATGCCGCCGCCGCCTGCGGCGCTCGCCCGCTTCGCGGCTTCGCCGCCAATCGCTGGATTTCTTTCAAATTCAGGCGCTTCACGAAAAAAATCCCGGATCTCGACGCCACCACAGAACATTGTGGTTGTTTTTTCCCTTCGCGGTAGCAAGGCCTTGACCTTGTCGCGCGAAGGGCGTTCGATCCGGCGATGAACCGACCGGCCGCCAAGCGCCGGCGCCAACACGGGAGACGCCCATGACCGAGAGGTCGACCACCTGGAACTGGATTGACGGCGAATGGCATCCGGGAAATCCGCCGATCATCGGACCGCGCAGCCACGCCTCCTGGCTCGGCTCCAGCGTGTTCGACGGTGCCCGCGCGTTCGAAGGGCTCACCCCGGACCTGGATCTGCATTGCCAGCGGGTGAATGACTCCGCCCGGGCGCTTGGGCTGACGCCGACCATGACGGTCGCGCGGATGATGGAACTCACCCGTGAAGGGCTGACGCGCTTCAACGCCGAGGATGCCGTCTACATCAAGCCCTATTACTGGGCGGAAGGCGAAGGCATCGGCACCATCGCACCGGACCCGGAGAGCACCCGTTTCTGCCTGTGCCTGTTCGAAGCGCCGATGGCCCCGGAAGGCACCGCGATCTCCCTCACCCTCTCTCCGTTCCGCCGTCCGACGCTGGAGACCATGCCGGTCAACGCCAAGGCCGGTTGCCTCTACCCCAACAACGCCCGCGCCATCGTCGAGGCCAAGGGGCGCGGATTCGACAATGCCATCGTGCTCGACATGCTCGGCAACGTCGCGGAGCTGACCACGGCCAATGTGTTCATGGTCAAGGACGGGGTGGTGCTGACGCCGGCCTGGAACGGCACCTTCCTCAATGGCATCACCCGGCAGCGGATCATCGGCCTGCTGCGCGCCGATGGCTATCAGGTCGAGGAACGGACCCTTGGCTACGGCGACTTCCTCGATGCGGACGAAATCTTCTCGACCGGCAACTATTTCAAGGTGGTGCCGGTCAAGCGGATCGAGGACCGTGAGCTTACGCCCGGTCCGGTGGCCGCCCGAGCCCGGGAGCTCTACTGGGAATTCGCCAAGAGCGCACAGTGACCAGGCGCTGACGTTGGCGAGGGCGGATCAGCCGACCTCCTCCCCCCCGATCCCGACAAGGCCGGCGGCCAGGACAAGCGCCGCCGCGGCCGCCAGGGAGGGCAGGACGAAACTGCCCGACAGATCGGCGCCGACACCGGCAAGCACCGGGCCAATCGCTTGCCCGGCGCCGAAACAGGCGGTCATCACCCCCAGCGCCTTGCGCGGATTGGCGGCGGACAAGCGCCGCGCCTCCAGCAGGCCAAGGGCGGTGATCCCCATGAAGGTGCTGCCGAACAGGATCGCGGCCAGCACGAAGCCGCCAACACCGCTGACCGTGACACTG
Source organism: Stappia taiwanensis (assembly GCF_014635285.1). GTDB lineage: Bacteria > Pseudomonadota > Alphaproteobacteria > Rhizobiales > Stappiaceae > Stappia > Stappia taiwanensis. Next base: position 254,068 of record NZ_BMCR01000004.1, read on the forward strand.
GCCACCACCCCCACGGCCTCCAGCACGCAGGCAAGCGCGAAGGCCCGCCCGCCGCCGATCCGGGCCGCAACGCGGTTCCACACCAGGATCGAGATCGCCGCGCACAGGCCCACCAGCGCCCAGATAGGGGCCTCCAGAGCGGCCAGCCCCTCGCTGGTCCTGAGGATCGTCGTCAGGAAGGTTGCCGTCACCACATAGCCGACGCCGAACAACCCATAGGCGAGAGACAGACGCAGCAGCGCCGCCGATGGGGCCGGAGCCGCCATCGCGCCGTTGCCCCCCTGCCCGGTCGCCACGCTCCGCGCCGCGCTTGCCGCGCCTTCGGGCGGCCGCGTGCCGCCAGCTCTGCGATGTGCCCCGAGGCTGATCCCGACAAGCAGGCAGAGAAGTGCCGACACCGCGCCGGCGGACAGCCACAGGCCCGGCCACGAAACACCAAGGCGCGACAGCGTGCCGACCACCGCAGCCGACAGCGCGATGCCGAGACCCACGCCGGCGAAATGCACCGCCGACAGGCCCGGGCGGCCCTCCCGCGCCAGTTGTTCGAGCACAAGCACCGAGGAAAACACCAGCACATAGGCGCTCGCCACACCGCCGGCGAAGCGGACCAGCGACAGAAACAGAAGACTGTCGCCGAGCCCCATCACCGCCGAGGTGACGGCGCTGGCGGCAAGCGCCAGGAAGAAACCGCGCCGCAGGTGATCGGTGCCGCCACGCATCGCGGCCAAGGCGCCCGCCAGATAGCCGAGATAGTTGGCGGAGGCGATCAACCCGCCTTCGGCGGCGCTGAGCGGGATCCCCTCGATCATGAAGGGAAGCAGCGGCGTCAGTGCGAACCGGCCAATACCCATCGCCGCCGCCATGGCGAACAGCCCAGCCAGCGCCGTGCGCAGCGGCGAGCCCCCCGCCTCGCTCACAGGCGGCCCTCGCCTGCCGGGGTGCGGACCTCAGGCAAGACCAACACGGAACACCCGCCTGACTTTTGCCACACCGACAAACGGCAGGATCGTTCCTGCATCGTTCCTTTGCTCACCCGACCGCCCCCCAACAATCATCGTCAACCAACCACCGCCAACCCGACCGCGGCGCGTGTTCCGGGCGACTCGATGACATGGGCGCAAGTTCAGCGCCTTCGGCACCCGAATGCAACGGCTGAGGGAGCGCACGTGTGACGTGAGGGAGAATGGCGGAGAACGCCCTGTTAAAACCGGCACCGCTGCACGGTGCCAGGCTTAGGGCCGTTCTCAGAGGCGGATCTGGCCGTAGCGCAGGGCCTCGACCACCGTATGCGTCTTGTTGGACGCATTGAGCTTGGCGCTGGCGTTTTGCAGATGTGCATGAACCGTGCGCTGGGAGATCTCCAACAGGCTGGCGATGTCATTCGCGGTCTTGCCGAGCGCGGTCAGTTCCAGCACCCGTCGCTCGCGCGCGGACAAATCGCCCGGCCGCTGGGTGGAGATCACCCCCAACTCGATCAGCCGCCGGAATGCGGCGTTGCAGATCAGCTCCAGGTTCGACAATTCGAGCTTGCCACCGTTGATCCGCGCACCGCCACCCAGAACCAGTGCCTGGAAGGGATGGGCCTCCGTGATCGGTACCACCACCACCTGGGAGTCCGCGCCGATCGAGGCGAACAGCTCCGAATGGGTGGTGTCTCCGGCCGTCACATCCCAGATGAACGCCCGCGAGCGCATCAGCCCCAGCATCAGCGCGCTGTCTTCCGCGTCGATGCCCGAACGCTCGATCCCACCGAGCCGCTCATCCGCCCACCTGAGGCGGTGTACCAGCCCTTCGATCGGCCGGTTGGGCATCGGCAGGCCGGTCACCAGGATATGAGAGGCACCCATCCGGCGCAGCTGCGCCTCAATGACATCCAGAACGTGCTTGCCGGTCTGAGCCTCTGCAATCGCCGCAGCCTTTGACTGAATCTCTGTCGGGTCGGCCATGGTTCTGCCTTTCAGTGAGCAACGTCGTCGGAGCCTATCCAGCGCGAGAGAAACTCGCCCTGATGATTCCCCCGCAATTCTCTGGCTTTCTCTGATCCGGACAGCCACCCGGAACCTGCAGACAGAGTCACACCGCCACCTTCTCAGCGGAACAAATGCCAACTCTGCCATCGTCAAAACTAAGAACAGGAAGATACACGTTAACTGGCGGACGATCCAGATTCTTCGCAATTCAGCCCGAATGAGGAACGCAATCTTCCGTAACGATTCCCAATCACATCATCGCACTATATTAGTGTCCAATACCATTTCAATCAACCAAAGATTGCGCCCCTGACGGCGCTTCGCACCAGTTATCCACGCCCCTTGTCCGCCCCCCTGGCGCCATGGCCCTTGCCTTGCCGGCTCACCCCGATGCACAAAAGGCCCCCTCGCATTGCCTTCCCGCGAGAGGATCGGTCGATTCGCACCGTCAATCTAGCGTAACTCTTTGAAAGATATCATGCGCTCCGCACTTCCCCTTATATGTTCCGTCCTTGCGGCATTCGTCGCCGCTTGCTCGCCCACCTTCGAGGACACCGGCCCGGTCATCGTCGCCCGCACCTCAGATGTTACGCTGGTGCAAATTTCCGAGGCCGGGGTGGGCAACCTGAACGGGCAGACCGCCTATTCCTCGAAGGCCATCCAGGCAGCGCTTCCCGGTTTCACCACCGAGGGTCTGCAATCCGCGACGGAGAACAGGACGGAATGGGCCATCGGCGCGTTCAACTCCGACGGTTTCCAGGTGCTGCAGGTGTTCAAGGGCGCAAACGGAAAAATTCGCGAGGTGCATGGGGTGACCCATCACCTGCAGGGGCCGAACGGCGAGCGGATCGGCATGACCTTCTCCGAGGTCGGCAGCCGCCGCAGTGACTGCCGGGTCGGCCGCAACCTTTGGCGCGGCATGGCCATCTGCAAGTCGAGAGGCGCGGACCGGGTCACCCTGGTCTATGCGATTTCGCAATACGCCGGCCCGTTCGACCGACTGCCGCCGAGCGACCAACTGAACAAGGCGATGATCCAGCGCATCATCTGGACCGCTCCCTGATCCATCTGCCGGGTCTGTCCCGGATCGGCACAGCCGGTTCGGCACGCCTCTTGCGCCCCACGGCGGGAACAAGAGGCAGATGGCATGATACGAGACAGACAGGCCCGGGTCCGCGCGCCTGAAGACACGCAAATCAAGCATCCGCGCGGCCTGTCGCGCCGCAGCCTGCTGCTCGGCGGCGGCCTCGCCCTGGCCTCGGTTCCGGCGACGGCACGGGCGGCCACGCGGATCGCCGGGCTGCGCGGTACGATCGAGGCCAGCGAATTCGGCGTGCGCCCCAATGCCGGCGACGACCAGAGCGCCTTGCTGCAAAAGGCGATCAACGCCTCGGTGGAGCGCGGCCGCGCGCTGTTCCTGCCCGGCGGGCACTATCCCGTGGCCAATCTCAGGCTTCCCGGCGGAGCCCGCCTTGTGGGCATTCCCGGCCAGACATGGTTCGACTATCTGGGCGGTGGCCACCTCATCTACAGCGAGAAGGGCGCGGCCATCGGCCTTGAAGGCATTCACTTCGACGGCGGCAACAGACACCTTGGCGACTACACGCCGGCGCTGTTGCATTTCTCAGACGCGACCGATCTGTCCCTCGAAAGCTGCACCATTTCGGGCAGCGCCAAGACCGGGCTGGCGCTCGACCGATGCTCCGGGCGCGTCACCGCCTGCACGATCTCCGGCGCCCGGCAGGCGGGCCTGCGCTCGGTCGAGGCGACCGGCCTTTCCATCACCGACTGCCACGTGCACGACTGCGCCAATGCCGGCATCCTCGTCTACCGCTGGACCGAGGGCGAGGACGGCACGCTGGTCTCCGGCAACCGGGTGGAACGGATCGCCGCGAAGGATGGCGGCACCGGTCAGAATGGCAATGGCATCAACGTCTTTCGCGCCCATGGCGTGATCGTCAGCGGCAACCGGGTGACCGATTGCGCCTTTTCCGCGATCCGCGCCAATGCCGGATCGAACATCGTCATCAACGGGAATTCCTGCCTGCGCTCCGGCGAAACGGCGATCTACTCCGAATTCGCCTTCCAGGGCGCGGTGATCGCCGACAATCTGGTCGACGGCGGGACCATCGGCATTTCCATCGCCAATTTCCTCGATGGCGGCCGACTGGCCACCTGCTCCGGCAATGTGGTGCGCAATTTGACCGTCGACGGCCCCTACCCGGCCGAGGTGCAGGGCTTCGGCATCGGCATCGCCGTGGAGGCCGACACCGCGCTTACCGGCAATGTGATCGAGGGTGCGCCGCGCTTTGGCATCCACATGGGCTGGGGGCCCTACCTGCGCAATGTCAACGCCACGTCAAATGTGATCCGCGCCTGCCCGACCGGGATCGGCGTTACCGTGGTGGAGGGCGCCGGGCCGGCGCTGATCGCCAGCAACATCATCCAGGATGCCAAACAGGGCGCGATCATCGGTCACCGCTGGAAAGAGGCGGTGACCAGGGATCTGACGCAGGCGGGCACCGAGGCCTTCCCGCATCTGACGATCCAGGGCAACGTTGTGAGTTGACCCCGGACCGGCCGTGGCAGGAACCAGCCGCGCGGGCGGTCAGGCCGCGGGGATCAGGCGCGGCAGATCAGGCGAGCGCGCGCAGCGGCGCGAACGCCTCCGCCACTGGCCGCACCGCGCCGACGACACGCCCGTTCCAATTGTCGAGACGCGGGCGCAGCCACGGCTCCAGCCCCTTTCGCTCGTCCTCATCGAGATCCAGAAGCGCCTCCAGCACGGCGGCCATCATCACCTGCGAGGCGCGCGTGCCGCCATCCTCGCATTTCAGCGCCACGCCAAAACCAAGCTCCGGCAGCGCGGCGGCGAAAACGCCCTCCGCGCCGGTCTTGACGAAGACCCGGCCACCGAACAGCTCCATCACATCGGTGCAGAACCGCTCCGTGCCGGCGACCATGAAAGGAGCCTCGACACAGGCGTCATAAAGCCGCTCCGCCGCTTCCGCGCGCAAGGGAGACAGTCCGGCGCCGGTGCCGAAGCGGGCAAAGGCCAGCGCCAGCGCATCGAGCGGCATGGCGTAGGTGGGGATCGAACAGCCATCCGTGCCCCGGGCGGCATGGGTAAGCGACACGCCGCTGATTTCCTCCAGCGCCGCCCGCACCTCCTGCTGCACCGGATGATCCGGCTCCACGTAGCCTTGCGTCGGAACGCCAAGCGTACGGGCTAGGCCGAGGAAGCCCGCATGCTTGCCCGAGCAATTGTTGTGCAGCGGACAGGGGCTTTCGTCGATCTGGTGCAGGTGGGCAACATCCTGCATGCGCTTCGGCCAGTGACTGCCGCATTCCAGCGCGCTCTCGTCGAGCCCGGCCTTCATCAGCATCACCCGGGCGGCATTGACATGCACCTGCTCGCCATTGTGCGAGGCGCAGGCAAGCGCCAGCTCCGCCGGCGACAGGTCGAGCGCGTCCGCCGCGCCCGATTCCACCAGCGGCAGCGCCTGCAGCGCCTTGACGGCGGAGCGGGGAAACACCGGCGCCGCGACACCGCCGATGCCGGCGACCAGCGCGCCATCGGCATCGACCACCGCAAGGGTGCCCCGGTGCCGGCTTTCGACGGTTTCGCCGCGCAGCACCTCCACCAGCACCGGATTGTCCATCAGATGTCTCCCGCCGCCGCGACCTGTCGTTCCCGGTCGGCGCCAGCAGCGGTACGCCGGCTTGCCACCCAGTCGCCAAGCCGCTCCAGCGCCCCGTCAATCACGCTGTCGCGCTTGCAGAAGCAGAACCGGACGAAGTTGGACGGGGCATCGGACACATAGAAGGCCGAGACCGGCACCACCGCCACCCCCGCCTCTTCCACCAGTTGCTGGCAGATGGCGACGTCATCGCCTTCCAGCCCGAGCGGGGAGACATCGCAGGTGACGAAATAGGTGCCGGCACAGGGCAGCACGCCGAAGCCCAGCGCGGCGAGCCCGCGCGAGATCCGGTCACGCTTTTCCTGCAGGTCGTCGCGCAGGTCGAAGAAATAATCGTCCTCCTTCGCCAGCCCGTAGGCCACTGCCTTTTGCAGATTGGGCGGGGTGGTGAAGGTCACGAACTGATGCGCCTTGGCGATCGGGTCGAGAAGGTTCGGCGCGGCGGTGATGTAGCCAACCTTCCAGCCGGTCAGCGAAAAGGTCTTGCCGGCGGAGCCGATCCGCACGCAGCGCTCGCGCATGCCCGGAAAGGCCATCAGCGGCATGTGCGCGCGGCCATCGAACAAGAGATGCTCGTAGACCTCGTCGCAGATCGCATAGACACCATACTCGATGCACAGCCTTGCGATCTCCGACAGCTCGTCCTCGCTGAACACCTTCGCCGCCGGGTTCATCGGATTGTTGATGAGGATCGCCTTGGTGTTCTCGGTAAAGGCCGCAGCGAGCGCCTCAAGGTCGAGCCGCCAGTGCGGCGGGGTCACCCGCAGGCGCACCGGAATGCCGCCCGCCCGCTTCACCAGCGGCAGGTAGCAATCGTACAGCGGCTCAATCAGAATCACCTCATCGCCCGGCTCCAGCAGGGCCATCAGGCTGTCGGCCAGCGCCTCGGTGGCACCGGAGGTGACCAGCACCTCGCTCTGCCAGTCGACATCGAGGTCATAGAACCGCTTGTTGGTCTCCGCCACCGCCTGACGCAACTCCGGCAGACCGAGCATCGGCGGATACTGGTTCGGCCCGTCGATCAGCGCGGAGGCGGCGATGCGGCGCACATCCTCCGGGCCATCCACATCCGGAAACCCCTGACCGAGATTGATCGCGCCCGTGGCATTCGCCATCCGGGACATGGTTTCGAAAATGGTGGTTTGCAGGCCGGTGAACACCGGATTGGTCGGCTTCATGCTGGCATGTATCCCTCACCTGTCGCCGGAGGATCCGCGCGACGGACGCCGCGTATGTAGCCATTCAACATCGCGCCGTCGAGCATGGATGCGCGAAAGGGGGAGCGCTTTTCCGCGCCGCCCCTCCCTCATTGGCGGAATTCCGCCGATGAAAAGCCTGGCTGAATGGCGCGGACGGCATCTTAACCGAAAAACCGAAAGTTGTCCGCCCCCGCCGGGACACGCCGCTTTCACGAAATTTGGCCTTGCCGTGGCTCCGCCGGACGTCAGCGCACCAGAATGTTGCGGAACTGCCAGGGGTCGCTTTCGTCCAGATCCTCGGGAAAGAGGCCCGGCCGGTCGGCAAGCGGGGTCCAGTCGGTGTAGTAGCCCTTCACCGGACCGAGGTAGGGCTTCTGGATTTCCAGGCAGCGGCGGTAGTCCATCTCGTCAGTCTCGACGATGCCCGCCTCAGGGTTTTCCAGCGCCCAGACCATGCCGGCAATCACCGCCGAGGAGACCTGAAGGCCCGTCGCGTTCTGATACGGCGCGAGTTCCCGGGTTTCCTCGATCGAAAGCTGCGAGCCGTACCAGTAGGCATTGCGGGCGTGGCCATAGAGCAGGACGCCGAGTTCATCGACGCCGTCGAGGATCTCGTCCTCTTCCAGAACGTGGAATTCCGGCTGTACCTTTCCGGCCGCGCCGAACAGCTCATGCAGCGACAGCACCGCGTCATTGGCCGGGTGATAGGCGTAATGGCAGGTCGGCCGATAGACGGCCTTCTTGTTCTTCTTCACCGTGAAGTAATCGGCGATGGAGATCGATTCATTGTGGGTGACGAGGAAGCCGTACTGGGCGCCGGGCGTGGGACACCAGCTCCGCACCCGGGTGTTTGCCCCCGGCTGCAGCAGATAGATCGCCGCCTTGCAGCCCTTCTTGTGCTTGCGCGCATTTTTCGGCGCCCATTTCTCATGGGTGCCCCAGCCAAGCTCGGAGGGCTGGAACCCTTCGGAGACGAACCCTTCCACCGACCAGGTATTCCAGAACACGTTCATCGGCTTGGGCGCGCGGGCGCGCTGGGTGTCGCGCTCGGCGATGTGGATGCCCTTGACGCCGACCTTGCGCATCAGCTTGGCCCAGCCCTTGCGCGTGGTCGGCTCCTCAAAGGCGGTGCCGGTGTCGCGGGCGATATCGACCAGCGCCTGCTTGACGAACCAGGACACCATGCCCGGATTGGCCCCGCAGCAGGAAACGGCGGTGGTGCCGCCGGGGGTCTTCTTCTTCTCGCGGCGCACGGTCTCGCGCAGCGCGTAGTTGGTCCGCGCTTCCGGCCCGGCGCTGTCATCGAAATAAAAGCCGAGCCACGGCTCAACGACCGTATCGATGTACAGCACCCCGAGCTCACGGCACAGCTTCATCAGATCGAGCGACGACGTGTCGACCGACAGGTTGACGCAGAACCCCTGCCCCGCGCCCTCGGTCAAGAGCGGCGCCAGCACCTCGCGGTAGTTGTCCGGCGTGATCGCCACCTTGCGGAAGGCATAGCCCCGCTCCTCGACCAGCGCACGCGCGTCATCCACCGGATCGATCACCGTCACCCGGGCCGGATCGAAGCGGAAGTGGCGCTCGATCAACGGCAGGGTGCCCTTGCCGATGGAGCCGAAGCCGATCATCACGATCGGGCCGGAAATGGTGCCATGCACGGGATAGGCCTTGCCGGCCTTGGCCGGGGCCGGAGCCTCGTCCACGCCTTCGGGCGCGGCCGCCGCGTCCACCTGTGTGCGATCGGTCGTCATGCGGGTTTCCCCTTTTTCTGAAGCGTGAGCAGCCCGGACCGCCGGCGCTACCGGCGGCCCGTGTCAGATGACATAGGAGCGGAGCGGCTCGAAGCCATTGAACGCCACCGAGGAATAGGTGGTGGTGTAGGCTCCGCAGGCCCCGATCAGCACCTTGTCGCCAATCGACAGGGAGACCGGCAGCTCGTAGGGGGTCTTTTCATAAAGGACATCGACGCTGTCGCAGGTCGGCCCGGCAAGAATGCAAGGGCTCCGGCGATCGTCATCCTTTTCCGTACGGATTGGATAGCGGATCGCCTCGTCCATGGTTTCGGCCAGCCCGTTGAACTTGCCGATGTCGAGATAGACCCAGCGCAGCTCGTCTTCATGGTCGGACTTGCGCGAAATCAGCACCACTTCCGCCTCGATGATCCCGGCATCGCCGACCATGCCCCGGCCCGGCTCGATGATGGTTTCGGGGATCTGGTTGCCGAAATGGGTGCCGAGCGCCCGGAGAATGGCTTCGCCGTAATGGGGCACGCCGGGCATGTCCTTGAGGTAACGGGCCGGAAAGCCGCCCCCGAGATTGACCATGGCCAGGTTGATACCGCGCTCCGCCATTTCGCGGAAGATCCAGGCGGCGGTGGACAGTGCCCCGTCCCAGGCCTCGACATTGGCCTGCTGCGAGCCGACGTGGAACGACACGCCATGGGCGACAAGGCCGCCGCGATGGGCATGTTCCAGCACGCGCGGCGCCATATCCGGCGCGCAGCCGAACTTGCGCGACAGCGGCCAGTCGGCCCCGACGCCGTCGCACAGGATGCGGCAGAACACCCGGGCACCCGGTGCGGCGCGGATGATCTTGTCGACCTCCGCCTCGCAATCGACCGCAAAGAGGCTGACGCCGAGCGCGTGGGCGCGGGCGATGTCGCGCTCCTTCTTGATGGTGTTGCCGAAGGAGATGCGTTCCGGCCCGGCGCCGGTGGCCAGCACCATTTCGATCTCGGCGAGCGAGGCGCAGTCGAAGCAGGAGCCGAGATCCGCCAGAAGCTGGATGATCTCCGGTGCCGGATTGGCCTTGACCGCATAAAACACGCGGGTGTCCGGCAGCGCATGGCTGAAGGTCAGGTAATTGTCGCGCACGATATCGAGATCGACGACAACGCAGGGGCCGTCGGATCGTCGCTGGCGGAGGAAGTCGAGGATGCGCTCGCTCATGGCATTCACCCGTTCGGTTCAAGTCGCAGGGCGCGAATGCACGAAGGGTCTCGACCGCGATGGAGACGGGCAAGACATTTCCTGCAAACACGATCGGTCGGGCGCCTGACAACCTCGTGTCAGTGGCCGTCCCGCGATTGAGCTGCCTTGGATTGGAACGGGATCCCCGCACCGCACGGCCGGCAATGATGTAATAAGTGCCTCTTCAGTGACCCCGGGACTTGGAACCCCGGCAGAGACCAAAAAAGCCCTCTTACGTCGTTGCTTTAAGCCGTTCGTTTTGTCGCTCTCTCCGGATGGGTCCGGGCCCTTGAGCGACTGCCATCGGTTGACCGATTGAACGACCACGGGCACGTGCGAATTTGGGCAAGCCGGTATATGCGGCAAGGGGGCGTCACATTCAAGCGGAAATCACGGGACGCACCGTATTTTTTTGACCATGGGGCCGTTTTTTTGACCATGGGGAAAGGCGCGAAACCTCATGTTCCGCGCCTTGTCCGTCCTCTCGCCTCACAGCCGCCGGTCAGACGGCCCGCAAGCGCCTCAGTTGTTGCCGCCGCGGTTCATGCCCTGGCCACGTCCGCCGTTGCCGCAATCGCCGCCGCCGCGTTTGCCGCGCATGCCCTCGCCGCGCTTGCCGTGATGACCGCGCATGCCCTTTCCATGCCGGCCGCGATCCTCGATCGACAGCGCGTCGTCGCCGTTGCGGTCCATCCGCTTGACGATGTTTGCCATCGGCTCGGTGGCCTCTTCCCGGGTCACCGAAAGGTTGCCGTCCCGGTCGAGACGCTGGAACATGCGCACCATGCGCCTATCAGACCGCGCCACCCAGACCGCCTCGTACTCCTCAAGGGTCAGCGCACCATCGCCGTCCTTGTCCGCGTCGGCGAACAGCTTGGCGCGGGCCGCCTCGACTTCTTCCCGGGTCACGTTGCCATCGCCATCGGCGTCAAAGCCGGGCATCTGGCCCATGCGACCCATGCCGTCCGGACCCCGGCCGGCGCCCTTGCCGCCGCCGCGTTTTTCCATCCTGTCCATCATCCGGTTCATGCGCCGGTCGAACTCGGCCTTGGTGAGCTTGCCATCGCCGTCGACGTCATGACGCTGGAAGCTGCGCACCTTGCGATTGGCGAATTCGGCCGCATAGGCCTTCTTGAACTCCTCCAGCGACACGCCGCCGCTTGTATCCGCGTCGGCCTTGGCGAACATGTCCACCAGCGCCGCGTCAATTTCCGCCTGGGTAACGCGGCCGTCCTTGTCGGTGTCGAACCGCATCACGAACCACTGTGCCATGCCCTGATGTCCGTGGCCCATGCCCATGCCGTGGTGACCGCGCCCCATGCCCTTGCCCATGCCGTGATGCCAGCCGCCCTCGCCTCCACGGCAGCCGCCACGGTCGGCGAATGCGGGGACAGCGAGGCTACCGACGACAGTGGCGGCAACAGCGGCAACGGCGAATTTCCTGAACTTACTCATCGCGAGGCATCCTTTCGGGTTTCGATGCGATGACCCTGAGATAGGGAGCGTTTGTCGCAGAACTATCCCGGTTGGACCGCGCATGTGTCACAATCTGTCTTGCCCTACCGGCCTGATACAGTTGATTACAATTCCCATTCCCCACGCCTCCCCCGACCGACTACCTATAGAGCAACGAAACAGGCGCAGACCGAGCCGAACCGAGCATGACCGACCACAGTCCCCATATCCTCGTCGTCGACGATCACCGTGACATTCGCGAGACGCTGGCGCGGTATCTGCGCAAGAACGGCTTTCGTGCCTCGGTCGCCGACAGCGCACTGCAGGCCCGCAAGTTCCTCAAGGCGGCGGCCGTCGACCTGATCGTGCTCGATATCATGATGCCGGGCGAGGACGGGTTGTCGCTGTGCCGGCATCTGGTCGAGAGCGGCTCCATCCCGGTGATCCTGCTGACGGCCATGGCCGAGGATACGGACCGGATCGTCGGGCTTGAGATCGGCGCAGACGATTATGTCACCAAACCGTTCAATCCGCGAGAGCTGCTGGCCCGCATCCGGGCGGTGCTGCGCCGGTCGATGCAGGTGCCGAAGGACCGGGACCCGGTGGAAGCGGAAACCCTCGCCTTTGCCGGCTGGCGCCTCGATGTGCCCAAGCGGCTGCTCTCCGGCGATGACGGGGTGGCGATCCCGCTGTCGACCGGCGAGTTCCAGCTCCTCGTCGCCTTCCTCAAGCGGCCGAAGATGGTGCTGTCGCGCGATCAGTTGCTCGACCTCACGTCCGGACGCAGCCCGGGCGTCTTCGACCGTTCGGTCGACAATCAGGTCAGCCGCTTGCGGCGCAAGATCGAAGCCGACCCGAAGGCCCCGGAGCTGATCAAGACCGTCTGGGGCGGCGGCTACACATTTACCGCCGATGTCGAGGACGGGACCGAATGACGAACTGGCGCCTCTCCCTCTGGCCCCGGTCGCTCGCCGGCCAGTTGATCGCCCTGCTGCTGATCGCCCTGGTGGTGGCGCAGTGTTTCACCTTGTGGATCTTCGCCGGCGAACGGCGGGTGGCGCTGGTGGAGATGGCCCGCAGCACCTTTCTGGCACGGGGCGCGTCGCTGGTACGGGTGCTGGAAGAGGCGCCGCAGTCGCAATATCCGGAGATTCTGAAGGCCGTCTCCAGCCACTTCCTCTGGTTCCAGGTGAACAGCAAACCGGCGCTCGCCGCCAGCGGAACCCGCCCGGCAGAGCGCCGTCTGGTGGAAATGTTCCGCGAGGAACTGGGAGACGACCGGGACATCCGCATCGATGTGATGGCCAAGCCGCCCAGCTCCATCCGCCATCCGCGCGCCACGGAGAGGCGGGCGCAGCGTCGCGACACGGAGGCGCGCGAGCGGCGCGACCGGCGCCGGCGCACCGGCATCATCGCGCTGGCGATGAGCGTCCCCCTCAAGGACGGCCAATGGCTGAACGCGGCGACCCGCTTCCGCCTGCCGCGCCATACCTATCTGCCGATGCTGGTCTCCATCGGCCTGATGGCGGGCGCGATCGTGCTGATCATCGCCGTCACCATCCGCCGTCTGACCCGCCCCTTGCGCGAGTTGGCCGCCGCCGCCGATAAGCTCGGGCGCGGCGAGGATGTGGACCCGCTGCCGGAGACCGGTCCCGCCGAGGTGCGCGGCACGATCCAGGCCTTCAACGTGATGCAGGACCGGCTGACCCGCTTCGTCCGCGACCGCACCCGCATGCTCGGCGCCATCAGCCACGACCTGCGCACACCGATCACCTCCTTGCGCATTCGCGCCGAGTTCATCGAAGACGACGAAAACCGGGAGAAGATGATCGAAACCCTCGACGAAATGCAGCACATGGTCGAGGCGACCCTGGCGCTGGCGCGCGACCAGTCCTCGCGCGAAGCGGCGGCGAAGACGGACCTCGGCGAATTCGTCGATGCCATCGCCGACGACTACCGCAGCACCGGCCGGCCGGTCACTTTCGAACGGCCAGCGGCCCGCATCGTCACCACCATTCGCCCGATCAGCCTGAAGCGGGCCCTGCGCAACCTCATCGACAATGCCATCCGGTATGGCGGCTCTGCCGATCTCAGTCTGGAAGAGCGCCCGGACAGCCTCGTGCTTTCGGTCAGGGACAGCGGGCCAGGCATTCCCCCGGAGCGGCTCAAGGACGTGTTCGACCCGTTCGTGCGCATCGAGGAAAGCCGCTCGGAGGAAACCGGGGGCATCGGTCTTGGCCTGTCGATCGCCCGCTCCATCGTCCATGCCCATGGCGGCACGCTGACGCTGGGAAACCGGCAGGAGGGCGGTCTCCTTGCCCGGATCAGCCTGCCGCGCTGCGCCGCGTCATGAATGTCGCGTGTGCATCACCCAACCCTGCGTAGCGGTCACACCCCATTAAATACAACATACAGGTTGTATATTTTCGCCTGATATGTGATGACCAAGCGCGCATCCGGCCCCGTGGTGACCGATGCCCGCCTCGATCGGCCACCATTTCGGGCCAACGATCCATGGTACGATTGCCTGACACACGGGCCGATCAACGATTGGCAAGCACCCGAGAGGACCGGTGGCAGATGAAAGATGGTACCGCGCATAACAGACGTGAGGCCCCGCGCCCGTCCGGTCCGGCAACCACGCCGCAGCCCCACGAGCGGCGTCAGGCGCCGCGCGCCCGCGCCGCCTGTCAGGTGATGGTCATCACCATGAAGGGGCCGGTCCCGGCGCGGATGCTCGATATCAGCGTCACCGGCTGCTGCATCTCCTCGCATCTGTTGCCGGATGTGGCCGTCAGCGCCCGCATCGCCATCATCACGCATGGGCTGGAGCTTCAGGCCGAGCAACGCTGGAAGGATGGCATCCTGTCCGGCTGGCGCTTCGTCTACAGCGATGCGGAGCAGAAGCGCCTGCGCCGCCTCCTCGCTCCGCACAGCCGGACCCGGACGCGCCGGGCGGACCGGCATTTCGGCCGCGCCATCACCTGACCGGATCGAACGCGGCCGCGCCGATCACCGAAGGCCGGCCGCCGCCTTGGCTTCCAACCGGCGCGCGTGCAACACCGGCTCGGTGTAGCCGGAGGGCTGTTCCCGCCCCTTGAACACCAGATCACAGGCCGCCTTGAAGGCAATCGAGCCATCGAAATCCGCCGCCATCGGCTGGTAGAGCGGATCGCTCGCATTCTGGCCATCGACGACGGCGGCCATGCGCTTCATCGTCTCCATCACCTGATCGGCGCTGCAAACCTCATGGCGCAGCCAGTTGGCGATGTGCTGGGAGGAAATGCGCAAGGTTGCCCGGTCCTCCATCAGACCGATGTCGTTGATATCCGGCACCTTGGAGCAGCCGACGCCCTGGTCCACCCAGCGCACCACGTAGCCGAGAATGCCTTGGGCGTTGTTGTCCAGTTCCGCCTGGATCTCGTCCGCCGTCCAGTTGGGGCGCGCGGCCAGCGGGATCGACAGTATATCGTCAAGGCTGGCCCGTCCCCGCGCGCGCAGTTCCTGCTGGCGCGCGGCGACATCGACCACGTGGTAGTGCAGCGCGTGCAGCGTGGCGGCGGTGGGCGACGGCACCCAGGCGGTGTTGGCGCCGGCCATGGGGTGGCCACTCTTCTGCTCCAGCATCGCATGCATCAGATCGGGCATGGCCCACATGCCCTTGCCGATCTGCGCATGGCCCGGCAGTCCGCATTCCAGACCGATATCCACGTTCCAGTTCTCGTAAGCCTGGATCCAGGCGGCACCCTTCATGTCGCCCTTGCGGATCATCGGCCCGGCTTCCATCGAGGTGTGCATCTCGTCGCCGGTGCGGTCGAGGAACCCGGTGTTGATGAAGCAGACCCGAGCGGCAGCGGCGCGGATGCACTCCTTGAGATTGACCGTGGTGCGCCGCTCCTCGTCCATGATGCCCATCTTCAGGGTGTTGGCGGCAAGGCCAAGCACCTCCTCAATGCGAGCAAACAGATGATCGGCGAAGGCCACTTCATCCGGGCCGTGCATCTTCGGCTTGACCACATAGAAGGAACCGGCGCGGGAGTTCATCCGCAGGCCACCGCCATCCGGGCCACCGGTGCCGATGTCATGCATGGCAATCGCCGCGGTCACCAGCCCATCGAGGATGCCTTCGGGGATTTCCTCTCCTGAAGTGTCCAGCACCGCCGGGGTGGTCATCAGGTGCCCGACGTTGCGCACCAGCATCAGCGAACGGCCATGCAGGGAAAATTCTTCGCTCCCGCCCGGCGCGGTGTAGCTGCGGTCGCCGGCCATCTTGCGAACGACGGACCGGCCGCCCTTGTCGAAGGTGGCGACCAGATCGCCCTTGTTGAGGCCGAGCCAGTTGCCATAGGCGATGACCTTGTCGTCCGCATCCACCACCGCGACCGAATCCTCGCAATCCATGATGGTCGAGACGGCGGACTCCAGCACCACATCGGCGATGCCGGCGGGATCCTCGCCGCCGATCGGGTGCGTCGGGTCGATGACAATCTCGATATGCAGGCCATTCTTGCGCAAAAGCACCGCTTCGGGAGAGGCCGCATCGCCGCGATAGCCGACGAACTGGGCCGGATCGGCCAGGGTCATCGCCCCACCCGTGCCGTTCTCGACCCGCAAGGCGCCCGCCTCGACACGCAAGCCCGATGCCGCGGTCCAGTCGCCGGTCAGCGGCACGCGCTCGTTCAAGAGGGTCCGGGCGAAGGCGATCACCTCCGCCCCGCGCGCCGGATCGTAGCCGCCGGCCTGCGGCAGGCTGCCCATGGCATCGGTGCCATAGAGCGCGTCATAGAGCGAGCCCCAGCGGGCATTGGCGGCATTCAGCGCATAGCGGGCATTGGTGATCGGCACCACAAGCTGCGGCCCGGCAAGCTCGGCAATCTCCGGATCCACATTGGCGGTGGTCACCGTGAAATCCGGTCCTTCCGGCAAGAGATAGCCAATTTCAGTCAGGAAGGCCTTGTAGGCCTCAGCATCCACCGGCCCGGGATGGGCCCGGTGCCAGGCGTCGATCCGGCTTTGCATGTCATCGCGAATGGCGAGAAGCTCGCGATTGCGCGGCCCAAACTCCTCGACGAGCCCGGCAAGGCCGCTCCAGAAACGCTCCGCATCGACGCCGGTGCCCGGAAGCGCCTCTTCATTGACGAACCGGTAAAGGTTCTGCGCAACCTTGAGGCCAGCAATCTCGATCCTGTCCATGGTGTCGGGCTCTCCAGCAATGTTCGGGCGCCAGCTCCGTGACGGACGACGGCGGCGATGGTGTTTGAAATCAGGACCGCATCATCGAAAAGCGGGCATACCCCGTCAATCTGTCCTCAATCGAAAAGACTTCCTCCCTGAGGGAAACAATCCAGCACGCGGAGGAGCGAGGAAGGGACAGCCGGCGCTTGCAACCGGGCGGCGCATTCGTCATACGATAGCACTCTCGGCCCACCGTCTTCGCCCGGGCCCTTTCCCGATCCGGCCGTTCGCCGCGACGCCCCTCCCGGTCGTCCGTCGTCCTCACCTTGATGAGATCCCATGCCCGTCACCGGTCCGTCCCTTCTGACCCGCTTTTATGCGCGCCCCATCCTGCTGCTGGTGCTGGTCACCCTGTTCTGGGCCGGCAACACCATCGCCGGCCGCCTTGCCATTGGCGAGGTCTCGCCGCTGGCGGTGGTGTTCCTGCGCTGGGTGATGGTGTCGGGCCTGATGGTGGTGCTTTACGGGCGTCAGGTGAAGGCCGAATGGCCAATGCTGAAACAGCACCTGCCGGTGATGGCGCTGATGGGGACCCTTGGGTTCACCGCCTTCAACGCGCTGTTCTATGTCGCCGCCCACAGCACCACCGCGCTTAATCTCGGCATCCTGCAAGGGTCCATGCCGATGTTCGTTCTGCTCGGCGCTCTGGTCTTGCTGCGCGCGCCGGTGCGCGCGGTGCAGGTGCTCGGCGTCCTCGTGACCATGGCAGGCGTCGCGCTGATCGCCAGCCAGGGCGATCTGTCCCGGCTGGCCACGCTGGAGGTCAATCCCGGCGACGGGCTGATGATTCTCGCCTGCCTGTTCTATTCGGTTTACGCGGTGCTCTTACGCAACCGACCGGCGGTGTCCGGAATGGTGTTCTTCACGGTGCTGTCGGTGATTGCCGCCCTTGTCTCCCTGCCGGTTTTCGCCATCGAACTGGTGCAGGGTACCGAGCAATGGCCGACCGCCAAGGGATGGCTGGTGGTGG
The DNA here is from genome assembly GCF_014635285.1 of Stappia taiwanensis. Lineage (GTDB taxonomy): Bacteria > Pseudomonadota > Alphaproteobacteria > Rhizobiales > Stappiaceae > Stappia > Stappia taiwanensis. Next base: position 271,570 of record NZ_BMCR01000004.1, read on the forward strand.
GCTATATCGCGCTGTTTCCCTCGTTCCTGTCGCAGATCTTCTTCATGCGCGGGGTGGAGCTGATCGGGCCGGAGCGCGCCGGCGTCTTCATCAACCTGGTGCCGATCTTCTCATCGTTTCTCGCGGTCGCCCTTTTGGGAGAGCCATTCCATCTCTATCATGCGGCGGCACTGGCGCTGGTGCTGTTCGGCATCGCGCTGTCGGAACGCAAGCCGCGACCGGCGATGGGCTAACCGGATCCGCGTCGGGCGCCGACAACAACCAGGATGGCCAAAATCAGGCAAGCGGGCGACAAATTCTCGCAATTTTGCCTCGCAACTGTCGCATGAAGCGGCGATAGGGAGAGTATGAACGCACCGCTCGTCACCATCGGCATCGCCGGACTGCTCGTCGTCATCTCGCTGATCCAGCCGCTGGCGCGGCGCCTGCGGGTTGCCCCTTCCGTTCTGCTGGCCGTGGTCGGCGTTGCCATCGGCCTGCTTGCCACCTGGCTGCTCTATACGCCGAAGACCAACACCTTCAACGAAATCGCCGGGCTATTCGTCAACTTCCCGATGGATTCCCAGGCGATCCTCTATGTCTTCCTGCCATTGCTGCTGTTCCAGACCACCCTGACGCTGGACGTGCGGCGGATGGCCGAGGATGGCGGGGTGATCTTCGTCATGGCGGTGGTCGCGGTGCTGGTTGCCACCGCCTTCATCGGTTTGGCCCTTTCGCCGTTTACCAGCGTTTCGCTCATCGCCTGCCTGCTGCTCGGCGCCATCGTCGCCACCACCGACCCGGTGGCGGTCGTCGCGATTTTCCGCGACATCGGCGCCCCGGCCCGGCTGGGGCGGCTGGTGGAAGGCGAAAGCCTGCTCAACGACGCGGCCGCGATCGCGCTGTTCACGATCCTGCTCGGCGTGCTCACCGGCTCCGCCACGGCGGATCTGGAAACCGGCCTGATCCTGTTTCTCAAGAGTTTCGGCGGCGGTCTGGCCATCGGCTATATCGGCGGCCAATTGCTGATCCACGTGTTGCCGCTGGTGCGCGACTTCCGGCTGGCACAGGTGACCCTCAGCGTCGCCCTGCCCTATCTGGTCTATGTCATCGCCGAACATTTCGCCGGGGTGTCCGGCGTGGTTGCCGTGGTCGGCGCGGGTATCCTGATCAATCTGGTCGGCCCCTCCCGGGTCACCCCCGATGGCTGGACCTATCTCAACGACGTGTGGGAGCAGATCGCCTTCTGGGCCTCCTCCCTGATCTTCGTGCTGGCCTCGATCCTGGTGCCCAAGCTGCTGGTCGATGTGGGCTGGAACGATATCCTGCTGCTGGCGATCGTCGTCGTCTCCGCCCTGGCCGCCAGGGCGGTGATCCTCTATGCGCTCCTGCCCGTGCTTGCCGCGCTGAAACTGACACAGCCGGTCAGCCGCCCCTTCATGGCGGTGATCCTTTGGGGTGGCATGCGCGGCGCCATCACCCTGACCCTGGCGCTTGGCGTGACCGAGAACCCGGCGATCGACCCGGAGGTGCAGCGCTTCGTTGCCGTTCTGGCCACCGGCTTCGTGCTGTTCACGCTGCTGGTCTACGGCACGACGCTGAAGTCGCTGATCAAGCTGCTGAAGCTCGACCGTCTGGCGCCGCTCGACGCGGCAATGCGCAACCAGGTTCTGGCCTTCGCGCTCAACAACGTGCGTGAGGGGGTTGCCCGGGCGGTGACCCAGTATCACATCGCCCCCGGCCCGGCGGATCAGGTGGACGCGCCCTATAGGGCCCGCGCGGCGGAAGCTGCCGATGGCGCCGCCCATTCGGAGGATATTCTCGACCGGGACCGGGTCACCATCGGTCTGGTGGCGATTTCCAACCGGGAGCGGGAAATCGTCCTGCGCCACCTGCGCCAGCGCACCGCCTCGATCCACACCGCCGAGAACCTTCTGGCCAAGATCGGCCGGATCGGCGACCGGGCGCGGGCCGGCGGCCGTGTCGAATACAACCGGGCGGCTCGCGCCTCGCTCGACTTCCCGGTCACCATGCGGCTGGCGCAATGGGTCCAGCGGCGGCTGAAATACGAGCGCTGGCTGGCCCGCCTGCTGGCGGACCGCTACGAGAGCCTTCTGCTCAGCCGCATCGTCCTTGACGAGTTGATCGCCTTCACCGGCGACAAGATCCCCCCGCTGCTCGGCAGCCGGGTCGGGGAAATCCTGACGGAAATCCTCGCCAACCGGCGCGAGGCAACCACCACCGCGCTGGAGGCCTTGCGCCTGCAATACCCCGACTATGCGGACAGCCTCGACCAGCGCTTCCTGCAAAAGGCCGCCCTCAGGCTGGAGGAAGACAACTATCGCTCGCTGTTCTCGCAGAACCTGATCGGCGCCGAGCTTTATTCGCACCTGTCGCAGAGCGTTCAGGAAGCGCGCGCGGAAGCCGACCGCCGCCCGCAGCTCGATCTTGGCATGCGCACGGAGGAGCTGACCGCGAAATTGCCGCTGTTCCATGACCTGCCCGCCGATCGCATCGCCGCGATTTCCCGGCTGATGCGCCCCCGGTTCGCCGTTCCCGGCGATCATCTGGTGCGCAAGGGCGAGCGGGGCGATGCGGCCTATTTCATCTCCTCCGGCGCCGTCGAGGTCGCAACCGGCGACCGGCGCATCCGGCTCGGCCGGGGCGAGTGCTTCGGTGAGATCGCCCTTCTGACCGGCGGGCCGCGCACCGCCGATGTGCATGCGCTCGGCTATTGTCACCTGCTGGTGCTGTCGCGCAGCGATTTCCGCAAGCTGACGGACAAGGACCCCACCTTGCGCGATCACATCGCCGAAATCGCCCGCGAGCGTCAGGCGATGAACGCCTCGCCGCCCGACGACGACCAGGCGCAGAACGAGGCCGATACGGACCGCAAGACGCTCCCCCCAGCTGCGGATTAGGTGGCACGCAGGGCGCGGAAACGCTCACTCGCCGGCGCTTTCCCGTTCCTGTCCCCAGATCTGGATGCGCCGGTAGAGCGTCGAAGGGCTAACCCCGAGCGCATTCGCCGCCCGAGGAATGTTGCCGCCGCAGGCCTCGATGGCGTGTTCGATGGTCCGCCGGATTACCTGATCGAGCGGCTCGATTGCCTCCGGCGCCGGTCGCGATGTGCCGCGTCCCGAGCCCCCCGCCCCTGTCGGCGCCTCTCCGCCGGCTGTCACCGGCACCGCAGGTTCAGCCCCTCCGGCGAAGACGGGCAGCATGGTTTCATCCATCATCTCGCCGTTGTTGAGCACCACCGCACTGCGGATCACGTTCTGCAACTGGCGAATGTTGCCCGGCCAGGGGTAGGCCAGAAGCCGCTGTTCGCAGGCAGGGGTGAACCCCTTGAAGCTCTTGCCGTCCTCGCGGGAGAACCGATCCAGAAAGTGACGGGCGATCAGGATCACGTCATCGTCCCGCTCACGCAGGGCCGGCAGTTCCACCGGCACCACATGCAGCCGGTAATAAAGGTCCTCGCGGAAACGGCCAGCGGCCACTTCCCCGATCGGATCCCGATTGGTCGCGCAGACGATGCGTACATCGACGGGCCGCACCTTGTCCTCGCCCACCCGCTGCACGGTCTTTTCCTGCAGGAAGCGCAGCATCTTCGATTGCAGCCGCGCGTCCATCTCGCACACTTCATCGAGAAACAGCGTGCCACCATCGGCGGAGAGCACCGCCCCCTGCCGGTCCGCGAGGGCACCGGTAAAGGCGCCCTTGACGTGTCCGAAGATCTCGCTTTCCAGAAGATCGCGCGGGATCGCAGCGCAGTTGATCGAGATCATCGGCCCACCGGACCGCTTGCTGAGCTGATGCAGGGCATGGGCACAGAGTTCCTTGCCCGTGCCGCTTTCCCCGGTGATGAACACGGTGGCATTGGTCGGCGCCGCATTGCCGATGATGCGGTAGACCGTCTGCATGGCATAGGATCGGCCGATCATGCCCTCGAACCGGTCCGAGCCCAATTCCTGCAGCCGGTTTGTCAGGTTCAGCCGGTCGAAGGCATTGCGGATGGTCACACGCAGCCGATCGGCGCTGAACGGCTTCATGACGAAGTCGAACGCGCCTTCGCGCATGGCCTCCACCGCCATGCTGACCGAGGCCTTGCCGGTGATGATCACCACCTCGCACGGAATCTCCCGCGCCTTGATCTGCCTGAGCAGATCGAGGCCATTGCCATCCGGCAGATTGACGTCGAGAACAACGACGCCGGGCGCCTCGCGGCCAATGAAGGCCATCGCCTCCGCACCCGTCGAAACCGCATGGACGTCCCACCCCTGAGGCGCGAGATACGCCTTGTAGGTTTCCGCCAATGCGCACGTATCCTCAACGAGCAGAACCTTGGGTTCGCTCCGAATCATGTCTGATCACCCACCCCTGTTCAAGCCATGGAACGCCGCAGCGGTCAGCAGAAACCTCCAACTCCGGGGAGGTTATCCGGCATCCCATACGGCGACCTTAGGGCATCGGGCTCCGGCACGAAACCGGCCAGATACACAATCACGGGTTAAAGGCTGATGCAAACACACCAAAGAGCCCACTCCTCCCCGGCGGGACCTCCATTTGCTTCTCGCCGGCCCTTCTACGCCTGCCATCGGAAGCCGGATCGGCACCTGGCTGCGCTGACCTTCCGCCAAAGCCTTCCGCAGTGCCGAATAACGATCACATCACAGCGCCAGCGTATTTTGACGGCTTCTGTTCAACATCCGTATTTCTGTCGAGTCCCCCAATCGCTCGCCGGCAAGCGCGGCAAGGCGGCAGAAAAAATGATGAGAGCCAGCCATGCATGGAGGACTACGAGGCCCAAGTCTGCGCGACAAGGCCCAGCAACGCATCCGCTCTTCTCCCGCGGATGAAACCCCGGAAGTCGGCGGCGGGTCACTGCAAGCGGGCGAGGAATACATCGGCCTTGAGGATCAGGCCCGGCCCGGATGTCCCGACATCCCCACCAGCGAGCATTTCTTCGCTCTGCTCGCCCGCAAGATGGAACGAACCCGGTACCCCTGGTCCGACGGTGATGGACACACCAATCCGCATATTCCGGCGGGTTATACCTATCTGGCGCAATTCGTTGCCCATGATCTGACCGTCAACAATGGCGTTGAAGAAAGTCGCGCGCCGAATGGAGCCAGCACCCATCAGCGCCCGCGTCCGCTCAACCTGGATACGCTCTATGGGGACGGACCGACGGTGGAACCGGCCTGTTTCGAACTCGTCACCCGGATGCCGCCGGCGCTTCGCTCCGGATGGCCCAAGACCCGGTTCCGCCTCGATGGCATTGCCGAGGACAATGGTCTGCGTCCCGCCGACAGCGCCCGTTGCCCACGCCGCGACATCGGCCGCGCCCTCGATCAGCGCGCGGGCGTAACGCGGGGAACGGCGCTGATCGCGGACACCCGCAACGACGACAATGCTGTGCTGTCGCAACTCACCGCCCTGTTCCAGATCGCCCACAATCTGGCCATGGACCGACTGGAACAAGGTCGCGAACCGGCAACCCCGCAGGCCAGCTTTCTGAACTTCATGGCCGCACGCGGCGCTCTCACCTTCGTCTACCACCAGATCCTGCGCCACGATCTGCTACCGCACCTGCTCGACCCGCACGTGCGCCAGCATTTCGAGACACACGGTCCCATCGGACCGGTGCGGGGAGAGACGACGCACGCCCCCCTGGCGGAGCCCGACTTCACCAATGCCGCGTTCCGGGTGGGGCATGCCATGGTCCGCGAACGCTACGCGTTCACCGGCCCCCCACCCGCCGAACACCGGCTGATCGACGTGCTGCGCCGAACCTCGGAACGCAATCCGCGTCGAACCCCGCACGGAAGCGACTGGATCATTTCCTGGTCGAATTTTTTCGACACAGGCCCCGGATCGCCACAGCCATCGGCGCGCCTGTCGCCGCAATACGAAGCCGCGCTGTGGGACGACACGCTGTTTCCGCCGATGGAGACAGGAACCCCACCCGGCCTTGCCTATCGGGACCTGGTTCGCTGCACCTTGTCCGGCGTGCGAAAGATCTCCGCGCTGAGCCGCCACATCGAAAGCCAGGCGCCCGCGCTGGCCGCCTGCAGCCCCTGGCTGACCGACCCTGCCCCGCGACATGCCGCGATGGCAACCTGGCTGGATGCGGAGCAAAGCATTGACATCACCCCGTACCGGGCCATCGCAATCGCCGATCCGCCACCGCTATTGTATTTCTTGGTCGAGGCAGCCGCGTCCAACAACGGCCACAGGTCAGGACCACTCGCATCGGTTGTTATTGCAAATAATATCTACCTCCACCTTGACGATCATACCCACAAGGCGTCTAATCCCGTGGTTGCCGAAGAAGCGGCCAAGGTGGTTTTCGGCCCGAACGTCCCCAACACCATGCCGGAGTTGATAAAATGGACAGACCGCAATCTGAATATGAGAGAGAAGACTTTCAGGAACAGAGCCCTCCCTCTTTCATGACTCTCACATCAGGTAAGGAAAGCCCTTCCGCACCACAGGAATTCGAGCGTATCAAGATCCACGATCACAAGGCGTTCGGGCGTCTGATCGCCGACTACGCTATTGGTCGCAAGCCTTGGCCGGAGACCCTTGCCGAGTTCAAGGCCGAGGTCGAGGGGCGCAACATCGCCTCGGTGCCCGACCGTCTGAAGGCGATCCAGGTGGTACAGCCCTCGGAGGAGGTCTTCTTCCTGCGCCTGCCGCCACGCAAGATCATCGCCCAGTCACTGGATCGGTTCGCCCGTCACGACGCTGACGGCTCGGCCGAGCGCTATCCGCTGCCCCCCTTCTACGCCGACATGGTCTGCGGCGAGGAACAGTTCACCCATTCGGACTTCTTCCTTAGCCGGGTGGCCGATTACACCATCGCCGTGTGCACCTGATCGGCATCCGCTCTGGTGGCCGGGCGTCCCCTTGCGCGGCGCGCGCCCGGCACCTCGTCAGGTGCCAGAGCGGCCCGGCACGGATGGGGGTGCCAGATCGGACGGCAAGGTCAACCCAGCCTGGGACAGCCCGTCCTGCAAGCTTTGCCAGACCGCCGGGTCGCTGATTGGAAAACAATTGCCAACCCAGCGGGCAATCTCCTCGCGGGAAGGCTTTTCCGGACGCACCCAGCGTTCGGTGATGTGCTGTTCAAGCTCACGGCGCTGCGCCTGGGCCTCGGCGACATCGCCGATCTGCGCCAGCGCGGCAACATACCAGGCCTCGACGCCGAGGTAGCCGCCGCTGAGATAACGAAACGCGCTGATGCAGGCGTGGTAATCGCCGCAAAGGAACATGATGCCGACGAAATAACTCCAATGCAGCGGCGAGGTCAGTAGACCGGTCTCGCGCTGCTGGCGGGCGATCCGCCCCGCCTCCTCCCGATACCCGTAATAGGCCAGCCCGTGCGCTGCCGAAAGCGCCGTCCAGGGGTCATTATCATTGAGTGCGAGCGCCTGGCGGTGATGTGCCTCCGCCTGTTGGAAACGACGCTGCAAGGCAGCGGTCCAGGCCATGCACAGATGCGCACGGGAATCGAACGGATCCAGCCCCAACGCGGTGCGCGCGAGTGCCGCCGCGTGATCGAGGGTCTCCGGCGACTGACGCGCCCCGGGAAAGATGATGTGCCGGGAATTGATGATCTGTGCCAGGCTGCTATAGGCCGGCCCGAAATCCGGATTTTCCTTGATGATCTCGGAAATCATCGCCTCGGCCCGGCGCGATTCCTCGATCTTCCAGGTGAAATGCAGCCGCTGCCCCATCAGCAGCCGGTCATAGTGATCAAGCGAGGCCTCCGGCATGCGCGACATGCTGGCGAGCCGTTCAGCGGAAATGTTGACGTTCATGGCCAGCGCGATCTCCGCGACAAGGCTGGACTGGCGCGTGAACAATTCGCCAATACCGACCTCGGAGTTGCGGCCCCAGACATAGGCATTCGTACGCCAGTTCTTGACCGTTACCGAATAGGAAACGCTGTGCTGCGAGCGCATGGCACTGATCGCCACCCGGTAAAGCGGCGCCGACGAGGCCGACAGTTCTTCCGTCAGCCCATCGGCAACCGACCACTCGCGAAACCGCACGAGGCGGGAGATCAGGTCATGCCGAAACACGCGAGCCAGGCGAGCGTCCTCCCCGGTTTCATCGACCTGCAGGATCTCGTCGACGATGATCACCGGGCGCGGGCCATCAGCCGGATGCACAGCGCCCTCCCCGCCGCCGCTTTTCACGGGCTCCGCAGCAAGAGCCGCGCCTCCCTCAGCCGCAGGGGTCTGACGCAGCCAGGAGGGGAAGCGGCCGAGCTTGATGTCGACGATCAGCGCCTGTGTCTCCCGCGCCGGCTGGGTGTCGAACTCCTCTTCAAGGACGTTCCACAGATCCTCATAGGCCCTCAAGGCCGCCGTATAGTCGCCACGCGCGGCGCGGGCGGTGATGAAGGCGCGGCACGCCGGCTCGTGGGTCGGGTCGAGGTTGAGAAGGGCCACCGCTGCATCCTCGACCAGGTCCCAGTTGCCTTCACGTACCACAATCATCGGCTCCAGCATGCCACGCAGCCGGTCATGCACCTGCTGGCGGCGTACACGCAGCCAGGCGGTGAACGGATCGGCGAGCATCTCGCCGCCCTCAAACAAGCGCTCCGACAGTCGCTTTTCCGACAACAGCCGGGGAGCGATCGTCTTCCGAGCCTCCAGAACCTGATCGAGATCGGTCCGCACACGCGACAGGTCGATGCTGATGCAGAGCTTGTCGGAGCTCAGCGCATCGAAGCCGACCGCCTCCAGATTGCGCCGGAGAATCAACAAGGTCTGGCGCAGCGAGGAGCGGGCGTGATGCTCTGAGCTATCGCCCCAAAACAGATTCGCCGCCAATTCCCGCGACAGCCGCCCGTCCGGACTGAGGCACAGATAGCCCAAGAGCCCCTCCGCCTTGCGCGAGCGAAAGACGATCGGCTTCCCGCCCACCTCGAAGCGCGGTGTCCCCAACAGCCACGCATGCAGGAGCGGCCGGCCACCATCGGGTCCGGGAACCGCATCCCCTTGCGCCTGCTCACCCGCCCTAGCGTCATCCACGATCGCTGCCATCCTGCATCCTGGAGCCCGATTGCCGACAGGTTATTCCGTCTGGCAGCCCCCTCCTTGCACTTCTTTTTCCAAGGCCCCTTCCGATACGGAGGCCCCACGCCACTGGCATCCTCTCACGGCCCGCCGTCCGAAGCGCTAGTACAGCGCCACCCGTTCGGCGGCCGCATCATCTCCGCCAGATCGCCTTTGAGTTGCCAAACGCTCCAATACCACATCCGAGGGGTCAGGTTGCAATCCGGTGATCAACATACGCGATACATAAATTCCGATGTCCTGCCGGGTCAGATCCACCCGATGCACGGCAAATCCCTGACCCGCCAAGCGGTCCACGACGGCCGGCAACAGCGCTTCCGGCTCTTCCGGCAAGGGCGGTGCCTGAGGCAAGGCAAACCCGCCCGGGTGCAGGATCGGCCAATCGCCCGCAACCTGGGTGCTGCGGCGCAGGTGCCGCCGATCCATATCGTTCAGCGCCTCCTCTCCGCCTTCCTGCCGTTTTGCCGCCACCACCCGGTCGGCAAGCTCGATCTGCATCAGTTCCTCCAGCGCGGCAAGACGTGCGGCATCCGGGGTCGCACGCGCGGCAAAACCATAGCAAAATCCCTGGCCCTGACGGTCCACCGACAGAGCGGCGGCAACGGGAACGCCAATCTCGCCCGTGAGATCGAGAAACCACGTCCGCCGACCCTGCACCCCGGCACGATACCGCGTCAGCCTGGCGCCCGTCTCGCCGGAAAGAAGCTCCTCCAGCGGCACCGCGCGCCCGCGCCGTCCGCCGCGCCACCACAGCGCCACCGCATCCCGTTCGATCCACTCCAGGATCGCCCGGCAATCGGCGTCCTGCGCGTTCCGACCGGCGGCAACACCGAGCCCCATGGCAAAACCCAGCCCATTGGCGAACCGTCCCTGCGCGCGACGCCAGCACAAGACAGCGGGAAGGCGCACCCAAACCCCGTCGGCCAGGCGCAACGCCGCGATATCGTCGCCGGTCCGCGGCTCCGCCGTCCCCAGCAGCGGCCACAAGGGCGCGCATTCTTCCTCGATCGACGTCAGGGTCTCGTCTGCGGGCTGGGCACGGGTTTCCCCCGCGATCTCGAACTGGGACACGAACTCCACGGCTTCGGCGACACAGGCCCGGAACGCGGTCAGCCGATCTGAGCCAACGCCGGAAACGGAGGTACGGGCATCATGCAGCGCGCCAAAGGCCGCGCTGGAAACCTGCGCTCCGAAACAGCCGAGTCCCGGCGCATCCGGAACCGGCAGTTCAAACAACCGGTCAAGCCGTGCCGCGGCGCGCAGCAGTGCCGCAAAATCATCATCGGGCTCTCGAACCTGCGCCTCCCCCGCTCCCAGGCCGCGCAAAAGGCGCCAGGCAGCCTCCATAGCCGCCTCGGGCAATGGCAGACCGGCCACCAGATCGGCTGCGGCCCGTAAGGCCTCTCGGGTTTCATCGCGCATTCGGCTCCCTCCTAAAGGTGCGCCCCCCCCACAACCGCTTATCCTACTGGCGTTTTCATCTCGCCACAGACCCAACATATTCGCATATATGAAAATCACGCACAGATAACGCTGGCTGGTGTTGTATGCAGCCGTGGCAGAGACGGAGCGATGTCACGGATTGGAAGATATCGGTTTTTCAGTTTGACGAGTGCCCTTGAGGGATGCGGTCGGCCTTCCGCCGCATGCCGGGATGGTTCGCCCCGTTCCGGTAGAATGCAGACCTCAAGACACATGCGGACCGCCTTGAACTTGTTTCAAGCCTCCGGATCGCACGTGACCCAACTGGGCCGGGTTGCACCTCAACCCGGCCCGTTTTTCATCTCGTCAACACGGACCCGAAAGACCGGGTCGGCCTCTGGACCGGCAAGAACGGAATAGCAGCCGGTACGCACACCGCCCCGGCGCAGGTGAGGACAGAACTGGATCCGATGTCCCGATGGCAGTCGGGACGGTCCGGCGGATGAAGGTGCCTGAGGTGGAGCAGGCCTGACATGAGGCACACAAGCAGGCGGCCTACTGTTTGCTGCGTGTGGTCTCCGGACGGAATGAGCGCCTGACGGCAGATCTTTCGTCCTCCATGTCGTTTCGAGGAGGATTCGGCATGGCATCCGCCGACCATTTTTCATGCCCGGGGCTGCTGCCGCGATAAATCACGGCATTGCATCCGACGGGCACCAACGTGGCCTGCGGCGCGATCTGGAAACAGCCTGCAGGCAACAGGGCGATTGAAGCGGATAGCGGACGAAAAAGACAGACCGGGGGAAGTTGGGGGGAATTTCAGAGCGCTTCGGCGCGCGGTTTATTTGCCTGACGGCACAGGAAGTTTCACAAAGTCATAGTCCGACCTTTGCAATCTGGATCGACCGCTCGCCCTCTCCAAACAAGGGCGGGCGGTCTTTTATTGCGTCACCTGTTTCGCCGCAGGGGGAGCCCTGCTGACCGCCAGCAAGACGCCCCCTTGGACGCCGAGCGCCCGCCACGCGGCAGGCTGCGGCGCCACAGGGCAGACGGTTCCCTCCCTCGCATGCCTGCCCTCTACGGCTCTTCGGCCGTTTTCCCGCGCCCTTTCTCCACCCTTCGCCGGCGGGACCGCAGCGAGCGCCGGTTTCCCGCAAAGGTTCGCGGCGGAGGCCGCTTCGGTTATCCTTGCGCTTGAGGAGGTGCCGGTCACTGCCCGGCACGTGGGAGACAGGAACACCCTTTGAGCAATTTGCCCCCCATCGACCTTGCCGACCTGCGCGTTCTGGTCTCGCTGGCGGCGGAACGGCATTTCGCCAAGGCCGCCCGGGCCTGCAACATGTCCCAGCCGGCGCTTTCGGCACGCATCCGGCGCATGGAGGAAGCCTTCGCCGCCCCGCTGGTCGAGCGTGGCCAGCGCTTCGTCGGTTTCACCGAGGCCGGCGAGCGGGTGCTGATCCGCGCGCGCCGCGTGCTGGCGGATCTCGACGGGCTGCGTCAGGATGTGGCCGGCGGCGCCAGCCTCACAGGCCGGCTCCGGCTCGGCGTGGTTCCGACGGCCACGCCGCTGGCCGGCCGGCTCGCCGCCATGCTGGCGGAGCGCTACCCCGGTATCCAGACCATGTGTGCCAGCCTGACCTCGCGCGCCATCGAGGACGGTCTTGCCGACTTCACCCTCGACGCGGGGCTCACCTATCTCGGCAACGAGCCGCTCTCGCAGGTCGAGACGCTGCCGCTGTTGCGTGAGACCTATTGCCTTGTCGGCCCGGACCATCTGCTTGCCACCGCCGACGACCCGGTGCCCTGGAACGCGCTCGACCAGTGGCCGCTTGCCCTCCTGACCCCGGACATGCAGAACCGCCGGATCCTCGACATTGCCTTTTCCAAGGCGGGGATCACCCCGAAGATCGCCTTTGAATCGAACAGTTTCCTGTCGATCCTCAGCCGTGCTGGCGTTGGCGCAAAGCGGGCGCAGACCGTCGCCATCCTGCCACGCCTGATCGTCGACATGCTGGGCGTTGCCCCGCTTGCCGTCAGGCCCCTCGCGCCGCATCCGTCGCGGCCACGGATCGGCCTGGTGGTGCCACAGCGACAGCCCGTCCCGCCCTTTGCCGAAGCCATCTGGCAGGTCGCCAGGGAGGTACGCGAGCCGCACGATAACCTGGCCTGATCAACCGATAGGCATTCGCGATTTGATTTTGCCGCCGAACCTCCGCCTCCTTCCCGCAAGGGCAGTACCGTCATTTCCCGAAGGTCTGGCGAGTTCCGCCCCAGAACATTGATCGAAATCGACGTTTCGTCCTTGCACCAGTACAGCGGCGAGGATGACGGGAGCAGGACGGGAACAGCGCCATCATGGCAGGAGCACGCCGAGGAACAGCATTTGCGAAACACGGGCGCGTCAAGGGACGCCCACTGGACGATGAGGCACTGGAAGAGATCCGGGACCTCTTGGGCAATGGCCCACGCCGGCGCGACCTTTTGATCGAGTACCTGCACCTGATCCAGGATACCCATGGCCATCTCTCCGCCGCCCACATGAAGGCACTTGCGACCGAGATGCGCCTTTCGGAGGCCGAGGTCTTCGAGGTTGCCAGCTTCTATCACCATTTCGATATCGTCGCCGAGGGAGAGACACCGCCGCCCGCGGTGACGATCCGGGTGTGCGATTCCCTCTCCTGCATGCTTGCCGGCGCGGACACGCTGATTTCGGAGCTGGAACAGGGTACCCGGCCGGAAGAGGTACGGATCCTGCGCGCGCCGTGCCAGGGGCGCTGCGCCGAGGCGCCGGCCGCCCAGATCGGCCGCAACGAGATCGGCCATGCGCAGGCGGACACGCTGCTTGCCGCGCTGGCCGCCGGCGAGACCACCGTCCGGGTGCCGGACGCCCTGCGTCTTGACGCCTACCGGGCCGAAGGGGGTTACCAGTTGCTGCGCGCCTGTCTCGATGGCCGGCGCAGCCGCGACGAGGTGATCGCCGACTTGTCCGGTGCGGGCTTGCGCGGTCTTGGCGGCGCTGGCTTTCCCACCGGGCGCAAATGGGAGCTGGTGCGCGCCCAGCCCGGCCCGCGACTGATGACGATCAATGGCGACGAGGGCGAGCCCGGCACCTTCAAGGACCGGTTTTTCCTGGAACGGGACCCGCACCGGATGCTGGAAGGCGCGCTGGTCGCCGCCTGGGCGGTGGAGGCGGAGCGGATCTACCTCTACATGCGCGACGAATACCCGGGCATCCTTGAGATCCTGCGGCAGGAAATCGACGCGCTGGCGGCAAGCGGACTTTCCGACCACGCCCCGATCGAGCTACGGCGCGGCGCCGGCGCCTATATCTGCGGCGAGGAAAGCGCGATGATCGAGTCGGTGGAGGGCAAGCGCGGCCTGCCCCGCAACCGGCCGCCCTATGTCGCCGAGGTCGGCCTGTTCGGGCGCCCCACCCTCAACCACAATGTGGAGACGCTGCACTGGATTCGCGATATTCTGGAACGCGGGGCGGACTGGTTCACCGAACAGGGCAAGGAGGGGCACAGCGGCTTGCGCTCCTATTCCGTTTCCGGCCGGGTCCGCGATCCGGGCGTCAAGGTGATGGCCTGCGGTAGCACCATCAACGAGATCATCGCCGAATGCGGCGGGATGCAGGAGGGGCACAGCTTCCGCGCCTTCCTGCCGGGCGGCGCCTCCGGTGGCATCTTCCCGGCCTCCATGGCCGATCTGCCGATGGATTTCGGCACCTTCGAGAAACATGGCGGCTTCATTGGCTCCCATGCGGTGGTGATCCTGTCCGACCAGGACGATCTGCGCGGCGCGGCGCTCAACCTTCTGCGCTTTTTCAAGGATGAGAGCTGCGGCCAGTGCACCCCCTGCCGCGCCGGGACGGAAAAGATGGTGGCCATGCTGGAGGCCGGCGACTGGGACGATGCACGCCTTAAGGATCTGGAGCAGGTGATGCGGGATGCCTCGATCTGCGGCCTGGGCCAGGCGGCGAGCAACCCGGTCCGGTCGGTCCTTACATTCTTTGCCGGGGAGGAAACCCGATGAGCGAGACACTTTCCTTCACCCTCGACGGCACCGAAGTCGAGGCACGGGCCGACGAGACGATCTGGCAGGTGGCGCAGCGCTGCGGCACGGCGATCCCGCATCTGTGCCACAAGGATGCGCCGGGCTATCGGTCCGATGGCAACTGCCGCGCCTGCATGGTGGAAATCGACGGCGAGCGGGTATTGGCCGCCTCCTGCATCCGCAAGCCGGCGCCGGGCATGGTCGTCAAGACCGGGTCGGACCGGGCGGTCAAGGCGCGCCAGATGGTGTTCGAACTGCTGGCGGCGGACATGCCGGAGCGGGCGGAGGCTCCGGATGCGGACGCCGACTTCTGGATCTGGTCCGACCGGGTAGGCGTTGCCGGTTCGCGCTATGCCAGCCGCTATGCACAAACGGGCGACGACGCGGCGGCGCAAGGCATCGACCGCGCCACCCGGTACGATGCCTCGCACCCGGCCATCGCCGTCAATCTTGACGCCTGCATCGCCTGCGGTCTGTGCGAGCGCGCCTGCCGCGAGGTGCAGATGAACGACGTCATCGGCATGGGCTATCGCGGCGGCAGCGCGCGGCCGATCTTCGACCTGTCCGACCCGATGGGCGCTTCGACCTGCGTTGCCTGCGGCGAATGCGTGCAAGCCTGCCCGACCGGGGCGCTTCTGGAAAAGTCGGTGATGGACGGTGCTGCCCGGCACAAGACCCTGGCCGCCGATCGCACCGTCGATACGCTCTGCCCGTTTTGCGGCGTCGGCTGCCAGACCACCGTGCATGTGAAGGACGACAAGATCATCAAGGTGGACGGGCGCAACGGTCCGGCCAACGAGAACCGGCTGTGCGTCAAGGGCCGCTTCGGCTTCGACTATGTGCATCACCCGCACCGGCTGACCAAACCGCTGGTGCGCCGCGACGACGCGCCGAAAGACGGCCAGACGATGATGGACCCGGCCAATCCTTATGAGGTGTTTCGCGAAGCCACCTGGGAGGAAGCGTTGGAGCGGGCGGCGGGCGGCCTGCGGCAGATCCTGGACCAGTCGGGCGGTTCGGCTCTGGCCGGCTTCGGCTCGGCCAAGGGCTCGAACGAGGAAGCCTATCTGTTCCAGAAACTGGTGCGGCAGGGCTTTGGCACCAACAATGTCGACCACTGCACCCGGCTGTGCCATGCCTCCTCGGTGGCGGCCCTGATGGAGGGGGTGGGATCCGGCGCGGTCTCCGCCCCGTTCATGGCGGCCAACGACGCCGATTGCATCATCGTCATCGGTGCGCGGCCGACCCAGAACCACCCGGTTGCCGCCACTTACCTGAAGCAGGCGGCCAAACGCGGCGCGGCGCTGATCGTGATGGACCCGCGCGGCCAGAACCTGATGCGCCACGCCACCCACGGCCTGCGCTTCAAACCCGGAACCGACGTGGCGATGCTGAACGCCATGCTGCATGTGATCATCGAGGAGCGGCTTTACGACGAGCAGTATATCCAGGCCAATGTGGACGGCTTCGAGGCCCTGCGCGAGAAAGTGCGCGACTTCTCGCCCGAGGCGATGGCGGAGGTCTGCGGCATCGACGCAGCCACCTTGCGCGAAGTTGCGCGGCTCTACGCCACCAGCCCGCGCTCGATCATCTTCTGGGGGATGGGCGTTTCCCAACATGTGCACGGCACGGACAATTCGCGCTGCCTGATCGCGCTGGCGCTGATCACCGGCCAGATCGGCCGGCCCGGTACGGGCCTTCACCCGCTGCGCGGCCAGAACAACGTGCAAGGCGCCTCCGATGCGGGCCTGATCCCCATGGTGTTTCCCGACTACAAGTCGGTGGAGGATCCGGAGATCCGCGCCGCCTATGAAGACGCCTGGGGCCGGACCCTCGACCCGAAAAGCGGCCTGACCGTGGTGGAGATCATGGATGCGATCCATGCGGGCGAGATCCGGGGCATGTACATCATGGGCGAAAACCCGGCGATGTCGGATCCGGACCAGATCCATGCCCGCGCGGCGCTTGCCAAGCTCGATCACCTGGTGGTGCAGGACATTTTCCTGACCGAGACCGCCTGGCACGCGGATGTGGTGCTGCCGGCCTCCGCTCATGCGGAAAAACTCGGCACCTACACCAATACCAACCGGCAGGTACAGCTCGGCCGGCCGGCGATCCCGCTGCCCGGCGCCGCGCGGCAGGATTGGGAGCTGATTGCCGAGATCGCCAACCGGCTCGGCCTTGACTGGTCCTATAGCCATATCGGCGAGGTCTACGAGGAAATGCGCGAGCGGATGCCCTCGCTCGACAACATCTCCTGGGACCGGGTCGTTACGGAAGGCTGTGTCACCTATCCGGCGGAAAGCCCGGATGCGCCCGGCTCGGAAATCATCTTCGCGCAAGGCTTCCCGACGCCAAGCGGCAAGGCGCGGATCGTGCCGGCGGATCTGTTGCCGCCGGACGAGGTGCCCGACGCCACCTTCCCGCTCGTGCTGACGACCGGGCGCATGCTGGAGCACTGGCATACCGGCGCCATGACCCGGCGCTCCGCCGCGCTCGATGCGCTGGAGCCGGAGCCAATCGCGGCGATGAACCCGTTCGAGATCCGCCGTCAGGGGTTCACGGCGGGAGAAAGCGTGACCGTGACCACACGGCGCGGGGCGATCACGGCAACCCTGCGGGCCGACCGCGACGTTGCCGATGGCATGGTGTTCGTGCCGTTCTGCTTCTTCGAAGCGCCGGCGAACCGGCTGACCAACCCGCAGCTCGACCCCTATGGCAAGATCCCGGAGTTCAAGTTCTGCGCGGCGCGGGTGAGCCAATACCGGCCGGACCAGGCAAACGCGGCCGGGTAGTCTTCGCCGCCTGGCCGAAAACAGCTCTGGCCGGCCCGTGAGAACGGGACCGGCCAGAGCCGAACTGCTGTGTGTAGGGTCCCTGGCACCCGCCCTCAGGCCGAGCGCCCTGCTCCTTGATCAACCGCTGCTTCGCGGATCTCGGAGAAAAATGCCCGAACCTGCTCGGAAATTTCCGAGGACTGAGACCGCAGGGTCGCGGAAACGGTGAGGAAATCGTCCGCCGCCTTGCCGGTCGCGTCGATCGCCGCATTCACGCCGGTCACATTGGCGGACAGCGTCACGGTCCCCTGCGCCGCATTCTGCACATTCTCCGAAATTTCCCGCGTCGCCGCGCCCTGCTGTTCGATGGCGGCGGCAATCGCCGAGGTCAGTTCATCGATCTCGCCAACGGTGGAAGCGATGGACGAAATGGCGTCCACCGCATTGGTCGTCGAGGACTGCACCTCGGAAATCTGCATGGCGATGTCTTCCGTGGCCTTCGATGTCTGCCCGGCAAGCTCCTTCACCTCTTGGGCAACAATGGCAAAGCCGCGGCCCGCCTCACCGGCGCGCGCTGCCTCGATGGTCGCGTTGAGGGCCAGAAGGTTGGTCTGCGCGGCAATATCGGTAATCAGACGCACCACATCGCCGATCTTCTGCGCGGCCTCGGACAGACGGGCCACTTCCCTGGAGGTGGCGTCCGCCATGCCGTTCGCGCGGCGCGCCACGTCGGATGCCCCAGCGACCTGCCGGGCGATTTCCTCGATCGAACTGGACAGTTCTTCCGCTGCCGAGGCCACCGTCTGCACGCTGACCGAGGTTTCTTCCGAAGCGGCCGAGGCGGAGACCGCCTCATCCGTGGCCGAGCCGGCAACCCCGGACAGCGTCCCGGCCTGCTCCTGCATCCGGTCGGCGCTGACCTCCACGTTCTGCAGCGCGCTTTCCACCTTGACCTTGAAGGTCTCGACCGCCGCATTCAGGCGGTTGGTCTGGGCAACGCGCTGCTCGATCAGCATCTGCTGATAGGTGGAAATCGCAAAGTCGAGGTCGAGCAACACGACCTTGTTCAGGGCAACCACAGCCGCCGAGGTCTTGCGCGCGGAGAACCGATGCTTGCGGATGATCAGCTCGGACAGTTCGTTGAGAACGAACTGGTAGCCGGCGATGTACCAGCGCGGCTCCAGACCGATGCGGCTATGAGCGCGACCGATGCGGTCGATGCTGCGGACATACTCGTCATCGAACCGCCCCGAGAACAGGCGCTGCCAATGCGACTTCTGAGCCGACTGCAACCCGACCAGCCGACCGTCCAGCATCGCCTTGAGCGACGGTTCCTTCATGAGATGGGCGTAAAAGCGCTCAAGAATGCCCGGCAACGCCTCCTCAACCATCGGCCAGAGCTCTTGCACCGCTCGCCGTGTATCCGCATCGATCCGAGCAAAGCCGATCCGACCCTCTATATCCGTCGACGCCACGTCCGACATTCCACACACTCCGACAGATTGCAGCAAACACCCTCCGCAATTCAAGTTATAAGCCGACACACCTTATGGATTGATTAAAGATGCAAGGTTATCAACATAGGTAAAATTACCTAATATAAATAAAATCGATCAAAATTCCCTGTAATTGTGCCATTAAAAATTTCAACCGGGCGAATGTGATACGAGATACAAAACCCTCCCTTACGTCACATTTCAGCGAACAACGGTTCCGCGAGACAGAGTTTTTTTACATCTGGAAAGCCTGCGGCTTGGCGAGAAAAACAGCCACTTCGGCAAGGCCGGAAGTTACCAGGCCGGCTTTCCTGCGCGTTACTCGCAGGCATCACGCCAGCCTCAGAGCAAAATTGGCGCGGATGGTGCGAAAGGAGCCGAAAGGAAAGTAATCTTGTGCGGAAAACAAGCGCTTGCCGCCTCCGTGGGCACGGCCCGGAACGCCCCCGCCGGCGCCTTCGCCCTGTCCAGACCAGATCACAGCGAGGAATGAGGGGTCATGACCCCGACAAGGCGACGCGCAGGCCGAGCGCAATCAACAGGCCGCCAAAAACGCGGGCAACCGCGCGCTGACTGCTCTCAAGGGATTTGCGAACAAGGCGGAGATCGAGGGTCTGCACGAAAATCAGCCAGAATCCGGCACTGATGCCCATCATGACGGCAATCAGAAGCCCCATCGCCGACCAACTGGTTTGCGGCGTGATGACCATGGTGAAAACGCCCAGATAAAACAGCGTTCCCTTGGGATTGAGGATGTTGTTGAACAGCCCCTGCAGGACCCACGCACGGCCGCGGCGGATCTCGCCGGCGCCGGGCTCCAGCTCGATTTTCCGCGCGGCCGCACGGAAACTCATGATCCCGAGATAGATGAGATAGGCCGCACCGGCATAGCGCAGCAGCGAGAATGCCAGCAAACTCTGGGAAATCAGCCAGCCGATGCCGATGGCGCAATAGGTGATGTGGACCAGATTGCCAAGGAGCACGCCAAAGGCGGTCTCCAGGCCTGCGCGGCGTCCGCCAAGCAGCGTATTGCGCATGACGATGATCATATCCGGCCCGGGACTGATCATCACCAGAGCGGTCAATCCAGCCACGATCAGTATCTGGTCAAGCATCTGCGCCTTCTCCGCATCGCGGTCCCTGAAGCCTTGCCCCACCATTGTGGCGTTCGACATGACTTCTGCGAAGCGGAAATATCAGGCAGATGCATCCATGACGTCCGCCCCCGACGGGTCGCGACCAAATCAGGCTGCCTGGCAAAAAGACTGGAACGGAGAGGATGGCTGGGGCGGCAGGATTCGAACCTGCGAATGGCGGCACCAAAAGCCGCTGCCTTACCACTTGGCGACGCCCCATCAGACCGGTCGCTTGTATAGCGATCCGCCCGGCATCGTGCAAGCACCGCATTGCCGCCAGGAGCCCGCTCATCCACATCCAACACAAGCAGGCAGGCGCGAGGGCAGGCTCCCTGCCCGGTTTCAACGCCACCCCTCTGGCGCACGAACAGTTATTAACAGGTCAATTTCATACCCGGCCACAAGCAGGCTTGCGAAGCCTGAAAACGGGTGTTATGTACCCGCCACACGACGAGAGAACGCCGCCACCCGAGACGGCATCAAGCAGTTCTCCCCGTGATGTCGGAGTGTAGCGCAGCCTGGTAGCGCACCTCGTTCGGGACGAGGGGGTCGCAGGTTCAAATCCTGCCACTCCGACCATTCTTTCCAAAGACTTACTCAATCAAGAAATTCGGATGACAGAGCGCCCAAACAGGCACCTGACGGCTGCCTTTGTGGCTAGCGCCCCCTCAGGCAGCCTGCTGCAGCCTCACTCCCTCACCGACCGCATGATCAGCGAACCTTTGCGCGGGTATCCAGGCATCGCGAGCGCCACTGCCCCCCCCCCAATAGAAACACGTCTATGAGAACCGCCGCTCCTGGCGCGCTTTCGGCCGACGACAGGTGCATGACCGCTTCTTGGCCAGCCCTGACAGCCGCCGTTCGCCATGGATCGGGCAAATGTGCAAGGAGGGCGGAACTGGACATTCACAGGAGCGGCATACAAGATTCCGAGCGGCCTGTAGCTGCCATTGGGTACTTTCTCAATAACTGACGACTTCGCGCCCTCAGGGCGGTCGTTTATCTGCTCCCAGCCAAATCCCGAAAGCAGCCATTCAATACGATTCGACAGAAAGTTTGAGAAAGTCTGGAACGAGAAAATCTTCAGAACCAACCATGTGGTCTCGGTTAGCCCCCTCGCACCGAGGTTTTTATTCACAGCTAAAGCAGCGCCCACCAACCGCCAGCTAGACCGGCAGTAGTTTTGCTAGCTCTGCGCCTGAGATTTCCATCCTATTGAACTCAATCCGATCAGGTTGACCGTCAAATCCGACTACGTTGATTGGACTTGCTACCTTATCATGCATCCACACGAGAGTCGCGGTACAAACATTATTGGGCACTCGAGCCTCGTGGTAGGCGTGCCGGTCAACGCGGTAAGACTGCCCGGCTATTAGCGTCTCTGTCTTCAGCGTTTGAGTTTCAACTCGGGTAGAGGTCTTCAAAAGGAAATTCGACGTCGATTTTTCGTACCTGTCGCCACCGTATCCCACTTCGTAGAGAGGTAGCCCCCCATTTTGTGTCAGGGCCACGTCATAGGTAATGTTCGTGAGTTGGCCAGAGAGTATACGGCTGTCGACGTGCCGGTCATGAGTATGAATGAAGGCGGGCATGCCTCTAACAGGACGTTCTCCCATCGGCCAGAAATGAAAGCGCCAATCGCCTAAGTCCGTTCGCTTCACAGGAACCACAAAGAAGCCATGCGGATGCGCTAGGCAAAGAGGGGTGTTTCTGGACAGCCAATTTTTAACCGCGAGCAATAAATTCTCCGTGGGTGTCTCTTGCACATACTGCAGCGAAAGAGGAAGGGGGAGTTCAGCGCGCATATGGAGACCTCGATCCACGTGATTTGTCGGCCAGCTCTTTTAGTTCATCGTACCCAACCATACCGCAAAACGCGTCCTCAAGACTTTGAGACATCGAATTTGCCCGAATGTCCATTGGGCTTGCTGAATCCTTAACCCAATTGAATTCCGTTATATATGCTGCGTGGTCACTGTCGGATCGCGGATAGCGCATAGCCATATCTTTGGGGTCTTCACGCGTCACTATGATCTCTTGTGATGACCCTTCAATCCGAAAGGACGAAAGGCGATCACTGAGAAACAGCGAAATATTTAAGAACCCACGATAATCGGAAGAGGCGTCAACGAGATCTAGGAAAGTCGCCATGACCTCCTTCCGAACGTAGTTCGCATCCCAAACTATACGGTCAAAGGAGGCAGTCTTTCGATATGTCGCGTATTTTTCGCATAAACTATCATCGCGAACATCCAGAAGAATTACCTCGAGATCAACCGATCGACGTCTCCTGACTGCGTTTTTAGCCAAGATTGGGAGAATTTCTGCTCGGAAGTGACGCCCCGTCCGAACATAAATTTTGTAATCCGTAGCTTCAGAAGCGATGCTGCGGAGCGCCCCGCCAATATCTTGGGGCATTAGCCTCGCCCTTGCCTCGACGTGCTCCGTATCCACGAAAAAGAAAGACAAATAGAGAGCGGAAGTTACCGCGAAAACCGCGCTAGCGACCACTGAAACCAACAAGCTGTTTAGCGTGTTCCAGCCGCGATTATCAGGTGCAAAATAGTAGATTGCCCAAATAATCACCGCGGCAACCGCGACGATCAGCGCCCATGTAAGAAGGAACACACGACGCTGATAAGGTGATCTGAAGATGCCGGTTATAGACATTTTAGCATTAAAATCTCTGTAAGTATTTTTCCCATTCAGAGCATTGATCAATTTGGATTTCAAGCTCTTTTGCGGAAGGGCATCAGACCGCCTCACATTTGAACGCTCAAATGTCGACGTCGTTGTGAGGACCGGAAAGTCAACGTCCAGCCCGATAGCTGGTAGGTGGGTCCTGGCGCACTGAGCCAGGTAGCAAGGCTCCCCGACTTTGGTCGTTCAGCGTCGAAATCGCACTTCCCAAGAGCAGTCGTTCGTTAAACATCGATCATGTCTCGATTCAATTGTCGGCCTGGCACCCTACCGCCTGCGCCCCTCCCCTTCATACCGCAAATGTCTTCCTCGCCGCGCCGGCTTGCCGTCCGCGTTCAAGGCGATCACTCCTATAACCTGTCCCGAGAGCCCGTCGCCTCACCTCCCGCCGTTGTTCTTGACAACCGCCGGATGGTCGACGGCATCAACGTCTCTGCATCCGGCCGTATCGGTCAGCGCGCTCAGGGGCGTGTGCGGCTCGAGAAGGCGTCACCACCGGCAGCGCCGAGTTCCTGCATATGCAGATCGAGACGATCCAGGCCGTTCCGGGGGTCGTAGTCCGGTGCGCACGAGGCCTTGTGCGCCCATTGACGGAGCACCATTGCGGTCCAGACCTGTTCGACTTCCGGGAACCTCGCCAACCGCTCACGCAAAGCTTCCGGGCGGTCATATCCAAGGCACTGGACGAGCGCGATCATGTCCGTTTCCCCGGCGATAGACCAGGCTCCGACCAGCTCGGGCCAGCCCTTGACCCGTTCATAGACACGTTTGCAAAAAGACCCCTTCAACTTCATGTGGAAGAAGGCCACTTCGCCATCGCGGCGCTCATGGTTCTTGGCTGTGACCTTGATCGTGAACTGTTCGATGATCCCGCGATCCACCAGTCTGTCGATACGGTTTTTGACGGTCATCCGCGAGACCTTCAGCAGCGCCGCCAATTCGGTATTGGAGCGCCGCGCGTTCTCCGTGAGAAGCTGAAGCAATCTGCGGTCGATCTCGCTGAGAGAGGTGCCCGCCCCCGTCTCGTGGATCATGGATATACCCTCACACAAAACACAACCACAAGAGGATGAGGCTTGCACTTCGCCAGGTGGCTGTCAATTTGCGATGTTGGGTTTGGCGTATCGGGCGGCTATCAAAGTCCAGGTTCAGGATCGAGGAGGCCAGACATGGAACACCCCACACGCCAATTCATCCTGTTCTCGACCAGGATCAATCGCGCCCTGTTCGAAGGCGAGATCGACAAGGCACTGCTGCTGATCGGCGACTACATGCAAAAGAACGGTTTCACTGCATCCATCGACGCGCTTGCCTCCATCCCGATCGAGCATGATCGCGCAACCCCAAACCCACTTGCACCGTAGCTGCCGCCCATAGCCGCCTGCCCTTGGGTTTTCCTTCAACCCGAGCGAGGCCGTGTATTCCAGACGACCGCCGTGGGCACACCATGAACCCCTAAGAGCAGCCAGCTAGGGTGCAGCCCGTGTAATGAGGCTGACATGGAATGAGAGCCAGAAAAAGGCTTCGAAGAAGATCGTTTGAAATAAGCTTGGCGTACCGGTCAAGCGCGCTGACGACGCAACTTGGATGCCCTCCGGATCTGACCGGGTTGCTCCTGCTCTCACGTCACGCAAGACCCAAAAATGAAACACATTTCTTCCGTTTCTTAATAAGGAGCAATCCGCCTCAAGCCATTTCGACGTCATCTATGCCCCCCCCCGAAGGGCAGGTCGATAAACGCCCTTTCTGCAGTGCCAGCCCTTCGGTCAGCCGGCGCCGTCCCAGCCGCTGACGGCCTTGACCTCCAAAAACTCCTCGATGCCCCAGAGCCCGCCTTCGCGGCCGCTGCCCGATTGCTTGTAGCCGCCAAACGGCGTGCGCCAGCTGCGCCCCACACCGTTGATCTCGACCATGCCGGAGCGCAGCGCCCGCGCCACCCGCCTTGCCCGGTGAAGATCGGCGGTCTGCACATAGTTGGTCAGGCCAAACACCGTGTCATTGGCAATGGCGATGGCCTCCTCCTCGCTGTCGAAGGGAATGATCACCTGCACGGGACCGAAGATCTCCTCCCGCGCCACCGTCATCTCATTGGTGCAATCGGCAAGGACGGTGGGCCGGACGAAATACCCTGTCTCCAGCCCCTCGGGACGGCCGAGGCCGCCGGCCACCAGCCGCGCGCCCTGTTCCAGCCCCGAAGCGATCAGGCCCTGGATGCGCTCATACTGCGCCTCGGAGACCACCGGGCCGATGTGGTTGCCGGGAAGGCTGGCCGGCGCCACCTGAACCGCCCGCGCGATCTCTGCGGCTTTTGCAACGGTTTCCTCGTAGATCCCGCGCTGCACCAGCATGCGCGAGGGCGCATTGCAGCCCTGCCCGCTGTTCAGGAAGCAACTGGCGAGCCCGCGCGCCACCGCCTTTTCATCCGCATCGTCGAACAGGATATTGGCGCCCTTACCGCCGAGCTCCAGGCTGACCCGCTTGATCGTGTCGGCCGCAGTCTTCGAAATGGCAACGCCCGCGCGGTTGGAGCCGGTGAACGACACCATGTCGACGCGGGGATGGGCGGTCAGCGCCGAACCAACGCCAGCACCATCGCCATGCACCAGGTTGAACACACCGGCGGGGATCCCCGCCTCGGCAACCATCTCGGCGAAAAGATGCCCGGACAGGGGCGCGATTTCCGAGGGTTTCAGCACCACCGTGCAGCCGGTGAGCAGCGCCGGCACCACCTTCAGCGCGATCTGGTTCATCGGCCAGTTCCACGGGGTGATCAGCGCCACCACGCCAATCGGCTCCTTGAGGATCCGATGGCAGTGGCTGTCCGCCTCCAGCCACTCTTCAAATTCGAAACCGTCGATCAGATCGAGGAAAGTCTGGAAATGGCCGCTGCCGGACCCGACCTGAGCGGTTGTCGCCAGATCGATGGGCGCCCCCATCTCCCGGCTGATTGCCGCGCCCATCTCCTCCCCGCGCCGCTGATAGACCTCGGCCAGACGGGCCACCGCCGCCTTGCGTTCCATGAGCGGGGTACCGCTCCAGCGCGGAAAGGCGCTTGCTGCCGCCGTCACGGCCCGCTCCACATCCTCTTCAGCGCCAAGCGCCAGCGAGGCGATGGGCTGTTCGGTCGAGGGATCGACAACCTCGATGGCGTTCAGCCGATGCGGCGGCGTCCAGGCCCCATCGATGTAAAAGTGATGGAGGTGCTGCATCAGTTTGCCTCTTTCGTTGGTGTATCGGGCAGGTCCTGCCAGATCACATCGGCGACCGCGATGGTCTGGCCTTCGAACAGCGCCGGGTCCGGTCCGTAGTTGAAAACAAAGCGATGGGTCTGGCTGTCGCGCACACGCAAGCCCCCCGAGAGCCGCAGCGTGGGGATGCCCTCCCCGGCACAGGCGGTTTCCAGCACCCGCTGCAGCGCCTCGTCATCCGGCCAGCCGGCGAGATAGATCACCTTGTCCTCGGCAACGATGGCCGGCTCGCCGCTGGCAAGGCGGTCGATCACCGCCGCCTGCGTCTCCAGCGCTTCGAACCAATGGCGCATGGCACCGCCGCCGCTAAGCGGCCGGCTGACACCCGGGCGCAGGCTTTCCACATGGGCGACGGTGCAGATGCGGCCCGGCATTTCCGGCGGCAAGCCGGCGGGGATCTGGAAGTCCTCGGTCTTGGAGCCGGTGCGCGGCCCGGCGATCACCGTTCCGCCGAAGGCCCGCAACGCCTGTTGCAGGGCATCGGAGACATGCATCAGCCCCGGCATGGCCACCAGATCATATTGGCTGAGGTCCGGACAATCGGGCGCGATGATATCGATCGACAGGCCAAGGCGGCGCATGGCGCGGTAGAAGTCGAACACCAGGTTGAAGTATTCGAACCCCTTGCCCTGGGGCTGGATCTGCCATGCCCAGACAGACTGGTAATCGAACACCAGCGCAACGCGGGCACGGGCGGTCCCGGCCTCTGGCAACGCGGCCATTTCGGCTGCAACCTTTTGGACCTCGGCCATGGCCGGCGCGTCGGCGCTGTCCGGGCGCAACAGACCCGCGTGCATCTGCTCCTGGGCGAAAGGCGCCTGGCGCCAGCGGAAGAAGCACACCGCCTCCGCCCCATGGGCAAAGGCCTCCCAGGCCCACAGGCGCGGCATTCCGGGCAAGGGCGCAGGGTTGTAGACCGCCCAGTTCACCGGCCCCGGCTGCTGCTCCATGATCCACCAGCGCCCGCGCCCGACGGCGCGATAAAGGTCATGGTGAAAGGCCTGGAAGTCCGGATCGCCCTGCTGTGCATAGCGTTCGATCCACGCCTCGCCGAGCGCCGAATGCTTTTCCAGATAGCCGAGCGGATAGCTGTCCCAACTGGCGATATCGAGATCGGCCGCGACCTTGTAGTGATCGAAATCGGTCGATTTGCTCATGAAGTTATGGATCAGGGGCGCGTCGCTGTGGGCGCGCAGGACCGCGCTCTGCACGCGGTTGAACTCCGCCACCTGATCGGAGCTGTAGCGCAGGAAGTCCAGCCAATGGCTGGGGTTGGCTTCGGCGACCGTCCGGTTGGGCAGGTCGACCTGCTCGAAGCCGTCATACTCCATCGACCAGAACACATTGCCCCAGGCCTCGTTGAGCGCATCGATGGTCCGATACTTGTCCGCAAGCCACTGGCAAAAGCCCTCGCGCGCCGCTGCACTGTAGGACACGGTGGTGGTGTGATTGCCATATTCATTGTCGAGCTGCCAGCCATGCACCCGCCCATCGCGGCCATAGCGTTCGGCCATCTTCAGGGTGATGGTGGCGCACTCATCCCGATAGCCGCGATGCGAATAGCAGTAGTGGCGCCGGGACCCGAACTTGCGCACATGGCCATCGCGGCCGACCGGCAACATGTCCGGCCACTTGTCCAGCATCCAGCGTGGCGGCGTGGTGGTCGGCGTGCCGAGAATGACCTTCAGCCCGGCCCCGGCCAGCGTCTCGATGGCACGGTCCAGCCAGTCCCATTGATAGACGCCGGGCTTCGGCTCCATCCGCGCCCAGGCGAATTCGGCAATGCGGACATAGGTCAGCCCGGCCTCGACCATCCGCCGGGCGTCGTCGGCCCACTGCTGCTCCGGCCAGTGTTCAGGGTAGTAGCAAACTCCAAGCGCGCGCTGCATGTCAGGCTTTCCCAGGTTTGGATAGGAGAGAGGTGTTTTGGGGGCGGCGGCAAACCTGCCGCTACTTGACCGCGCCGAGCGTCAGGCCAGCGATGAAATGTTTCTGCATCAGAAAGAACATCAGCACCGGCGGCAGGGCGGCGACCACGGAACCGGCCGAGACCAGATGCCAGGCGGCGATCCATTCACCGTTCAGCGATTTGATCCCGGCGGTGATCGGTTGCGCATGCGCGCCTTGCGTCAGCACCGTGGCCCAGAAGTAATCGTTCCAGACGAAGGTGAAGACCAGAACGGACAGCGCCGCCAGCGCCGGCCGCATCAGCGGCAGCACCACGTACCAGAAGATGCGCAGGTCCGAGACCCCTTCGATCCGCGCCGCCTCGATCAGATCGAACGGCAGGGTGCGGATGAAATTGCGCATGAACAGGGTGCAGAACCCGGTCTGGAAGGCGATATGAAACAGGATCAGCGCATAGATGGAATTGTAGACGCCAAGCTGGATCGACAGATCGCGCACCGGCACCATCAGGATCTGGAACGGAATGAAGTTGCCGGCAACGAAAAGGAAGAACACGAACAGGTTCGACCGGAACTTGTAGATCCCGAGTGCAAATCCGGTCAGCGAGGACAGGGCAATCGCGCCGAGAACGGCCGGGATCGTCACCTTGAAGCTGTTGAGCAGATAGGCGGCGAGCGGCGAATTGGTGAAGATGGCCGTGTAGTTCTCGATGAGATTGAACGAAGTCGGCCAGCCCCAGTAGTTGCCGGAGGTGATGTCGGCGGCGGAGCGCACCGAGGTCAGCGCCACCGCCAGAAGCGGCAAGAGCCACAGCAAGAGCGCAACAGGCAGCGCAACCTTGTAGGCGCCCCGGATAACGGGCGAGGTCTTTTCGATCGGCGTTGGGAACATCTTACCGGCCCTTCTCGTCGCGATACATCTTGGCCAGGAAGAAGCCGATGTAGATCAACATGATGGCGAACAGCACCACGGCGATGGCGGCGCCATAGCCCATGCGGAAGCCGTATTCGGAGAAGGCCTGCTCATACATGTAATAGGCCAGCACCTGGCTGGAGCCCCAGGGCCCGCCGCCGGTCATGATCGAGATCAGATCGAAGGACCGCAGCGCACCGATCACCGTCACCACCAGGGCAATGAAGGTGGCCGGTCGCAGTTGCGGCAGGATCACGTACCAGAGCATCCGCCAGCCGCGCACATTGTCGAGCCGCGCGGCCTCGATCTGCTCGCCGTCAACGGCGTTCAGCCCGGTCAGGTAGAGGATCATGCAATAGGCGATCTGCGGCCAGAGACCGGCGATGATCACCCCATAGGTGACATAGCGCTCGTCAGCCAGAACCGCGATCGGCGACAGACCGATCTTCATCAGGGCTGTGTTGAACAAGCCGAAGCTGGGATCGTAGAACCAGGAGAAAACCAGCCCGACCACCACCTGACTGATGACGAACGGAAAGAAGAACAGGGACTTGTAGATGCGGATGCCACGGGTCGTCTGATTGAGAAACAACGCCAGCAGCAGCCCGGCAGGCAAGGCAAGAAGATACAGCACGAGCCAGATGACATTGTTCTGCAACGCGGTGAAGAAAATATCGTCCCGCATCAGCTCCCGGTAATTCTCCCAGCCGATGAAGGTCTTTTCCCCCAATCCGTCCCAACGATAGAAGGAAATCGCAATCGACTGAAAGATCGGGATCACGATGTAGATCGCGAACATGAGGATGCCTGGAAGCAGGAACAACCAGGGCGTGATCGCGGCTTTATGGTCTTGCCAGACACGGGTCACATAAGACATTGCAGAATTCCGTCTTGAGCCAGATGCGGGGCTGCGCGCACGCAGCCCCCTGAGTGCTACTGGGTCTGGCGCTTGCGCACCATTTCAAGACGCGCCAGGATCTTGTCGAGCCGCTCCGGCTTGACCATGAACTCCTGGAACCCTTCCATGCCGGCCTTGGCCATCTCCGCAGGGGCATCCCGGTCAAAGAACTGCGCCAGGCCGCCGTCGACATTCGACAGCATCTTGAAACCGGCCTGCAGATAGGGATCGTCGGCAACGCTCGACTGGGCGTTGACCGGCAACTGCCCCATGATTTCATTCATCATGGTCTGCACATCGGCGCGAGCGATATAGGCGAGGAACTTCTTGGCCTCGGCGACGTTGCGGGCGCCCGCCGCCAGATGCAGCGTGTTGGCCGGCGCGTCCTCAGCCATGGCAATCGTCGGATCGATGACCGGGAACTGGAAGAAACCCAGTTGATCGTCGGTCAGCCCCGCTTCCTGCAAGGGGGCGACGATGAAGTTGCCCATCAGGTACATGCCGGCATCGCCATTGACGAGGGCCGGCAAGGCCTCCTGCCAGCTGTAGGCGGCGTGGTTCTCCAGGAAGAACCCGGCTTTCAGCAGCTCTGCCCAATGCCCCATGGTCTTGCGGATGCGGTCATCGGTCCACGGAATCTCGCCGCGCGTCACCGCCATGTGGAAGTCGTACCCGTTGGTGCGCAGGTTGAGATAGTCGAACCAGCCCGCGGCCGTCCAGGGGAACCTGGTGCCGATCGCAACCGGCGTGATGCCGTTTTCCTGCAGCTTGGCGCCAGCGGCCTTGAACTCCTCCCAGGTGGTCGGCACCTCGATGCCGAATTTCGCGAAGAGGTCTTTGCGGTAATAGACACCCCACTGATAGTAAGTGTAGGGCACCGCCCACTTGGTCCCGTTGAAGGTGACCGCGCTTTCCGCCGCCTTCAACGTCTTGTCGAGGCCGTTTTCGGCCCAGACATCGTCAATCGGCGCGAACAGCCCGGCGTTGACGTAAGGCAGCATGCGGTTTCCCGCGAACCATGTGGCCAGATCCGGCGATTCCGCCGACAGGAAATTTCGGATCGCGGATTTGTAGGCCTCATTGTCAAAGACGTTCCAGGTCACCTCGATGTCGGGATTCTCCTGCTCGAACCCGGTGACGGCTGCCTGGAACGCCTTCTTCACCGCGGGAAATGACGAATCCGTGTTGATCACCAACTCGCCAGCCATTGCCGTCCCGGCCAGCGCGGGCAAGGCAATCAGCGCCGACGTGGTCAAGGCCACCATGGACGATCTGATCTTGCGAATTCCGGATTTGATCGACATTTCGTTCCCTCCTTCCAGTTGTCTCAAATAATGAAACTTAGTTTTATTATAAGAAATCTTCTCCAGAGACCTCTAAGTTGTCAAGAGACGATTCCTGTGTTTTTTCAATGAGTTCAGATGGGGCCA
This sequence comes from Stappia taiwanensis, assembly GCF_014635285.1. GTDB lineage: Bacteria > Pseudomonadota > Alphaproteobacteria > Rhizobiales > Stappiaceae > Stappia > Stappia taiwanensis. The sequence goes on from NZ_BMCR01000004.1 coordinate 302,624, forward strand.
TACGAGTCAGACCGCTCACTCCGACCCGTGATCGGGAGCGTTGCCTCACACCTTCGCTCGCCATCGCAGCTTGGTAGCTACGGGCGGGATTTCGGTCTCAGCGCAGGCGCAGCTCGGTCCGCGCGTCAAACAGGAGCAGGCGATCCGGCACCATGCGCAGCCCGACGTCCCCTTGCAGCCCGACCGCCTCGGCTTCCGGAACCTCGACCACGATCCGCTCGCCGGTCGGCGCTTCCAGATAGGCGTGGAACATTGCCCCCAAGGCCTCCTTGACGATCAGCGTGTGGCTCGCCCCTTGCGGGTCGATGGCGATGTGATGTGGGCGGACACCGACCAAAAGATCCGTGCCATTCGGCGGCAAGGCGATATCGACGGCGAAGGCCTCGTCCGACAGGCCGGGGGCATGGACCCGGCCATCGCGAACACGCGCCTTGACGAAATTCATCGCCGGGCTGCCGATGAAGCCGGCCACGAACCGGTTGTCGGGATCATGGTAGAGATCGAGCGGGGTTCCGACCTGCTCAATGCGCCCCGACCGCAGCACCACGATCTTGTCGGCCAGCGTCATCGCCTCGACCTGATCATGGGTCACATAGACCATGGTGGCGCCGATCTCCTTGTGCAGGCGGGCGATCTCCACCCGCATCTCGACGCGCAATTCGGCATCGAGATTGGACAGGGGCTCGTCGAACAGGAACACCTCGGGCCCCCGCACGATGGCGCGGCCGATGGCGACCCGCTGGCGCTGGCCGCCGGACAGAGCCTTGGGCTTGCGCTCCAGATAGTCGTTGAGCTTGAGAATATCGGCCGCCGCCTTGACCTTGGCGGCGATCTCCGCCTTCGGGTGGCCGTTCATGCGCAGGCCGAAGCTCATGTTTTCCGCAACCGTCATGTGCGGGTAAAGCGCATAGGTCTGGAACACCATCGATACGCCGCGGGCCGCCGGATCGAGCCGTGTCACATTGCGCTCGCCGATATGGATCTCGCCCCCGGAGGTCTCCTCCAGGCCGGCCACCATGCGCAGCAAGGTGGACTTGCCGCAGCCGGACGGCCCGACCAGCACGCAGAACTCCCCGTCCTCGATCTCCAGATCGATGCCATGGATGACGTCCACGGCCCCGTATCGCTTGATGGCCTTGTTGAGCGTTATGCCTGCCATTACCTGAGTGATCCCCCCGTTTCCCGGCACCCTTTCCGGGCCTTCCGTGCTTGAACCTCCGGCGTCAGATGCCGGGATAATGCCAATCCTGCGCGTCGTGACCGATCCGCTCGACCGTCTCACGCAACAACGGCAGTTTTTCCTTCAATGCGGCCCAGGTGGTGCGCAGCACCGTGTCGGTGATCGACACGCTGCCCAGCACCCGCCCCGAGCCGTTAAGCACCGGCATGGCGATGCAGATGATGCCCGTCTCATGCTCCTCCTCATCCAGCGCATAGCCTTGCGCCCGAATGGTTTCGAGACGGGCGCGCAAGGCCTCCGGCGTCACCAGCGTATGCGGTGTGAAGCGGTGAAAGCTTTGCAGTGCGATCACCCGCTCCTGCTCCTCCGGTGTCAGGAAGGCAAGCATCGCCTTGCCGACACCGGTGCAGTAGGTCGGCCCCACCTTGCCGGCCTGCGAGTACATCTCCACCGGATCGCGGCCATTGCGCTTGTCGACGTACAGCACCTGCCCCTGGTCAAGCTGCGCCAGATGAATGGTCTCGGACACCTGTTGCCCAAGCCGGTCGATATGCGGCCGGGCGATGGAGGCGAGCGAGAACTGCGCCCAGGCGACATGCGCCAGCTTCAGGAGCCGCCGGCCGGGCATGTAAGTGTCCTTGTCCGCGTCATGATCCAGCATGCCGAGGTCTGCAAGCGTCCTCACCAGCCGATAGAGAGTCGGCTTGGGAAAGTGTGAAACTTCCAGGATCTGCGAAAAGCGCACCGGCTGTCCGAACCGGGCGACGCAATCCAGCACCTCCATGGCCTTGCCAACGGTGCCACCTTTCTGCGACGGGCTTTCAGCGGTCATTCGGGCAAGGCTCCTGTCATTGGCGGCATGATCGACGCACTGTTCATGTTGACTTCTTTAACGCCATTCCTCACTAATATCAATATATGGATTTTAGTTTCATTATTTGAGACTAAATGATTTCGGGGGAGAGAGCGCCGCATGAGCAAGCATCGCCACACGAGCACCGGGCAGGACAAACTGGACGCTAAGGCGGATCCCGGCGGTTCCACCGGCATGAAGACCCGCCCCACGATCTGGGAGGGCCGTTGATGTCGGGCACAAGTCTGTTTCGCGATCTGGAGGGCCAGTCGGTGTTCATCACCGGCGGTGGCTCGGGCATCGGCGCCGCGCTGACCGATGGTTTCCTGCAGCAGGGCGCGCGCGTCACCTTCGTTGGACGCTCCGACGCCTCGGCGTTCTGTGCCGAGATGGCCGACAAGCATCCCGGCAACCGCCCGCAGTTCATCCGCTGCGACATCACCGACACGCCAGCCTTCAAGGCCAGCATCGCGGAGGCGGAAGCACGCCATGGCCCGGTGACGGTGCTGGTCAACAACGCTGCCAATGACACGCGCCACACCAGCGAGGAGGTGACGCCCGAGTTCTGGGACTGGATGCAGGCGATCAATCTGAAAGCCTATTTCTTTGCCTGTCAGGCGGTCATCGCCGGCATGCGCGCCAGCGGCGGCGGGGCAATCGTCAACTTCTCCTCCATCAGCTACATGATGGGCAACACCGGCTATCCCGCCTACACGACGGCTAATGCGGGCATCACCGGCCTCACCCGCTCGCTGGCACGGGAATTCGGCCCCGACCGGATCCGGATCAACGCGCTTGCCCCGGGCTGGGTCCTGACCGAGCGCCAGAAGGACCTCTGGGTGACGCCGGAGGGGCTCGCCGCGCATCTTGAGCGGCAATGTCTCAAGGAGCCGCTGGAGCCGCAGGATATCGTCGATGCGACGTTGTTCCTGTCATCGCGGGCGAGCCGCATGATCACCGGCCAGACCCTGGCGGTGGATGGCGGCGTCGTGGTGTCAGGATGAGCGCGGCCAGCTTGTCCGACATCGCCTGGGTTGCGGTCGACTGGGGCACCACGCATCTGCGCGCCCTCGCCATGGACGCTCAGGGGCGCGACCTTGCCGCGCTGGCGTCGCGCCAGGGCATGGGCGCGCTTGGCCGCGACGAGTATGAACCGGTGCTGCGTGCCTTGCTGGCGCCATGGCTGGGTGAGCGGGTGTTGCACGTCATCGCCTGCGGCATGGTCGGCTCGCGCCAGGGCTGGATCGAAGCCCCCTACCAGCCCGTCCCCTGCCCGGCTCGCCCGGTCCGACTGGTGCGAGCGCCCGTCAAACACCCCGGGCTGCGGGTCGATATCGTTCCCGGCCTGCGGCAAGACGAGCCGGCCGATGTGATGCGCGGCGAGGAAACCCAGATCGCCGGCTTTCTGGCAGGCAATCCGGATTTCGACGGCCTGATCTGCCTGCCGGGCAGTCACAGCAAATGGGCCCGGGTGCGCGACAATCAGGTCCTTTCCTTCCAAACCTCCATGACCGGCGAGTTGTTCGCTGCCCTGTCACGACACACGGTGCTGCGCCACTCGATCGCCGAGACGGGCTTTGCGCTTGCTGCCTTCCGGCCGGGTCTGAGAGCCATGCTCCGCCAACCGGAAACCCTCTCCCTCAACCTGTTTTCCCTGCGCGCACAGCATCTGCTTGGGCAGACCGACCCGGCAGCCGCACGCGCGCGCCTGTCCGGCCTGTTGATCGGCGGGGAGCTGGCGGCGATGCGCAGCCTGTTGCAGGCCCATCCGGTGGCGATCATCGGCGCGGCGCATCTGAGCGAGCTCTATCGCATCGGCCTTGCGGAACTTGCCGTCGCCGCCAGCTGCCATGATGCGGCGGAGATGACCAGGGCCGGTCTTCACGCCATCCACCAGACATTGGAGACAAATGGATGACCCGTCCGCTTATCGCCATCTTGCGCGGCATCACCCCGCAGGAGGCCGCCGACGCCGCCAGCGTTCTGATCGAGGCCGGCATCGACCAAATCGAAGTGCCGCTGAACTCCCCCGAGCCCTTGACCAGCATCGACACCATGGCGCGCCGTCATGGCGAACGGGCACTGATCGGCGCCGGCACGGTGCTGGCGCCGCAGGAGGTCCGGCAGGTGCATCAGGCTGGAGGCCGGCTGGTGGTCTCACCCAATTGCAATCCCGACGTTATTGCCGCCACCAAGGCGCACGGGATGCAGAGCTTCCCTGGGGTCCTGACCCCGAGCGAGTGTTTTACCGCCCTTGAGGCCGGCGCCGACGGCGTGAAGATCTTCCCCGCGTCCCTGCTCGGCCTCGCTGGCCTGAAGGCAATCCGTGCGGTCCTGCCCGCGTCGACCAAGGTCTTCATGGTCGGCGGCGCGGGGCCGGACAACTTTGCCGAATGGATCGCCGCCGGCGCCGATGGCTTTGGTATCGGCACCGCGCTCTATAAGCCCGGCATGACCACTGCCGACATCGCCGCGCGGGCGAAGCGCCTGGTTGAAGCCTATGACGAGGCTGTAAAGTGATTTACGACGACCGCATTTGCGAGCTTGGCGAAGGGCCGTTGTGGCATCCGGGCCGCCAGCAATTGTTCTGGTTCGACATCTTGGGCAAGCGATTGCTCGCCCGCAGCGGGGACGGCCTGCAAACGCACCACGAATTTGGCGAATATGCGTCCTCGGCCGGCTGGATCGATGACGTGACCCTGTTGATCGCCACGGAAAGCGGGCTTTATCGTCTCGATGTCGAGAGCGGTGCAAGGGCCCTGATCGTGCCGCTCGAACCGGACAATCCGCTCACCCGCTCCAATGACGGTCAGGCCGATCCCTGGGGCGGGTTCTGGGTCGGCACGATGGGCAAGAACGCGGAACCGGGTGCCGGTGCGCTCTACCGCCTCTACCGCGGCGAGGTCCGCCGGCTGTTCGCCGAGCTGACCATTCCCAACGCGATTTGCTTTTCTCCCGATCGGCGCTTTGCCTATTTCACCGACACGGCCAAAGCAGAGATCATGCGGGTTCCTCTTGCACCCGACACCGGATTTCCCGCAGGCGACGCGGAGATCCTGATCGGCAGGTCACAGATGCCGGGTGCCCCCGATGGCGCTGCGGTCGACAGGGCCGGCAATCTGTTCGTGGCACAATGGGGCGCGGCGAAGATTGCGGTTTTTTCGCCGGATGGCCAGTTGCTGCGAAGCCTTGACGTGCCCGCACAGCATGTCAGTTGCCCCGCCTTCGGCGGGCCGGATTACACCACACTCTATGTCACCTCGGCTCGTGCAGAGCTGAGCGCACAGCAAATTGCAGCGACCCCACAAAACGGCATGACGTTCCAAATCGCCGCCGCCGGTCAGGGGCGCCCAGCCCCCCGCGTCCTGCTCTGAAACGTTCGTCCAGCGGCCCGACACTCAAGGGCCGCCACAACCTGCTGATGCAGCCTACAACGCATGGCCACCGTACTTGCGTTCGCGGTCGAAATTCTGCATCGTCGCCAGCGATGGTTCCGCCAAGCGACGTGCGGCGGATTAAAAGGGAACACGGTGAGAGCTACCCATCAGGGGCCAAGACCGTGGCTGCCCCCGCAACTGTGAGCGGCAAGCGACACCCATTTGCCACTGGCCCAAGGGCTGGGAAGGCGGGTGACGGCGCGATCCGCAAGCCAGGAGACCTGCCATCGACTGCGTGCGGTCTCGCACGGTTTTTCAACCCTCTCGCACGGTGGGTGCGCACAGGAGAGTTTCATGCATATCGAACCCGGCGTCGTCGACGGCGCCAAGATCGTCCTCAGCTACGCAACGGCTGTCACATCGCTTGGGCTGATGGCCAAGATGGCCGCCGACACCATCCGCCACGACGGCGGCTTGTCCGCACTGGCGCTGCGCAGTCTGGCGACAACCGCCTTGGTCTTCTGCTTCTTCGAGTTGATGCCGCATTATCCGGTGGGCGTGTCCGAAGTACACTTCATCCTCGGCTCAACGCTCTATCTCGTCTTCGGCGCGGGACCGGCGGCGATCGGCCTGGCAGCGGGCCTCCTCCTTCAGGGCGTATTCTTCGCCCCCTTCGACCTGCCGCAATACGGCATGAACATCACCACGCTGGTGGTGCCGCTTTGGGCGGTCAGCCTGCTTGCCCGGAAGATCATTCCGGCCCGCACCCCGTACGTCGATGTCACCTATTGGCAGGCTCTGGCGCTCTCCACCGCCTATCAGGGCGGCATCGTCGCCTGGGTGGCCTTCTGGGCGTTCTATGGCAGCGGCTTCGGCGCGGAGAACCTCGGTGCGGTCGGCTCGTTCGGCGCCGCCTACATGACGGTGATCATTCTGGAGCCGCTGGCGGATCTTGCCGTTCTGGCCATCGCCAAGACGCTGGCTCCCTACGCCAGGAGCCCGATGCTGTACCACCGGCTGCACCACGCGGCCAGCTAGGGTCCAGACTCATAAATGAGCTCGAAATGGTTCGAGGCGGATTGCTCCTGGTCAAGGAGCGGAAGCGCAGGAAATGTGGTTCATTTTCAAGCCTTTCGCGACGTGAGAGCAGGAGCAATCCGGTCAAATCCTTCAGGACATGGAATTGGCTTCACCCTGCGTCGTCAGCGCGTTTGACCGGGCAACAAGCCCGCTCCGCACGCCCTTTCTTGCAAGGCTTTGCCGTTCCCATGCCATGTCAGCCTCATTTATGGGGCTGGACCCTAGGCTCCAAGCACCCCGGGGGGCATGTCCATCGGGGTGCTTGCCCTGTCCATCAGGAGGCCTTCCTCCCCCTTTTGGAGATCTTGATCGCAACCGAAACAGTAGGCACGATTCTCCCTTGAACAAGGGAGATGCCAATGACCTCGTTCACCTTCACCCCCCACTCACAAACTCTGGTCCCCGCACTCGCGGCAGGCGCGGCTCTGACGGCTCTCGCGCTCGCCTGCCCAACGGCCCAGGCACGTCCCGATACGCGATCGATGAGCTGCGCCCAGGCGCAAGCCTTCATCCAGCAATACGGCGCCGTCGTCATGTCAACGGGCCCCTACACCTATTCCCGTTTTGTTGCCGACCGGCGCTACTGCCCGCACTACGAGATTCTGAAGCCGAACTATGGGCCGACAAGCGACAATCCGAAATGCGCTGTCGGGTATCGCTGCGAACGCGTCGTTCACCCCGATTCTGGAGCACGTCCCAATTCTGGACCACCTCCCGATTCTGGACCACCTCCCGATTCTGGACCACCGCAAGATCAGACCGCGCCTCAATGACCAGCGCTCTCAAACCACCGCGCGTGCGGGCGGCGGGCTCGTCTGGCAATCCAGGTCGGTCAGCGTGACAATGCGGTTGCCGCGCAGATCGTTGACGCAGACGATATAACCCTGCTCTTCCATATGGGTCAGCAGCCAGCGCGCCCGTCCGGGAGAGCGTGTGCCATAGGCCCGGGCGATCTCCGCATCCGGCGGGCACGGTCCCCCTTCCAGCGCGGCCTTGGCCAAGAGCAGGTAGACCCCGCGCATTTCCTCCGGCAGATTCTGGGCCACCGTCTCCGCCGTCGCCCAGGTCTGCGGGTCGATCTGATGCTGCTCGACACCGGCGCGCACCATCGCCACCCGCTGGCGGAAATCGGCGAGTTCGGGCGGCTTTCCGGCAAGCCGGGCAATCCGGCAGCGCACGAGGAAATCCTGATAAAGCGCCGCGACCGGCTGGAACGCCGCCTCACCGTCGGACAGAAGCTCGGCGATCACCGCATCGATGGCCTTTTCCCGCGCTTCCAGATCGAGCGGTTCGGCTTCCACCACCTCGCGCGCTGCTGCCTGCCGCGTCAACCGGTCGAGCACCTCCGAGGCCGGCATCACCGGCTGCGGCTTGGGCTCTTCCACCGCCGTGCGCTCTTCCCGACTGGCCGGTTGGAACAGAAGGTCGCGCACCTCCTCAGGCCGCGCCTGCGGCAAGGGCGTCAGCTTCGGCCCCCCGCCGCGTCCCGCCGTTTCCACCTGGCCGATACGGATCGTCAGCGGCCGACGCGAAATCGCCGGACCGAGCGCGACAAAGTGGCCGCGATCGAGATTGCGGAAGGCTTCCGCCTGACGCTTTTCCATGCCAAGCAGATCGGCCGCTCGCGCCATGTCGATATCGAGAAAGGTGCGCCCCATCAGGAAATTCGAGGCTTCCGCCGCCACGTTCTTGGCCAGCTTCGCCAGACGCTGGGTGGCGATCACCCCGGCAAGGCCGCGCTTGCGGCCACGACACATCAGATTGGTCATGGCGCCCAGCGACACCCGGCGTGCATCCTCGCCGGTATCGCCGGATGCTGCCGGCGCGAACAGCTGCGCCTCATCCACCACCACCAGCATCGGATACCAGTGGTCACGTTCGGCCTCGAACATGGCATTGAGGAAAGTGGCCGCCGCCTTCATCTGCCGGTCCGGCTCCAACCCTTCCAAATTGAGCACCACCGACACCCGGTGTGCCCGCACCCGCGCGGCGATCACCGCCAGATCGCGCTCGCTCGCCGCCGCGTCGATCACCACATGGCCGAACCTGTCGGCAAGCGTGACGAAGTCGCCCTCCGGATCGATGACGGCCTGCTGAACCCAGGCAGCACTCTGCTCCAGCAGCCGGCGCAGGAGATGGGACTTGCCGGAGCCAGAATTGCCCTGCACCAGAAGCCGGGTCGCCAGCAGTTCCTCAAGATCGAGGCAGGCACCGTCCGCACCTGCCAGACCGCCGCCGGTGGTTACCTCTCCCATATCAATGCTAACGGTCATGCTTGCCGCGTGTCCTGCTGGATCGTCATGTCGATATCGATGTGGGGCCGCGCGCCATCTCCGCCGAGTGCGTCTGGCAGGCTGCGGCCGAGTTGATCCGGCTGCCGATCCGCGCCATCCGTGCGGCAGACCCGGCCCCGTTCGCGGCAGTATCGGCGATTCGCGCCGCCACGACAAAAGCTGCTCGGCCTTCCCAGCGTTTCCGCGCCGTTTCGCCAGTTTCAGCCCCTGCCCCACGCGCTTGATCAGTAGAAGCCCGTAGAGGGAAGCCGGTACCTGGTTAGGGGATTTTTCATGGATATCGCCAAATGTGGCCGTAACACACCGATAAGCCGGTTACAGACCCTGGGGACTCCTTGCATGAGCGATCACACGACCTACGCCGCGCGTGACACGGCGGCACGTTCTCTCACCGAGGCAATCACCGGCTTCATGGCACCCGATAAATTCGACGAAGCCCTGGCCAGAAGCGTCTGGAAGGAACTGATGCCGGTCATGCCGGACATTCTCGACAGCTTCTACCAGGCGATCGACCGGACCCCGGAGCTGACCGACAAGCTGGGCGGATCGCAGGAAAAGGTTACGCGCCTCAAATCCGCGCAGATGGCGCATTGGGAGCATATCTTCAATCACGCACCGGATGCCGAGTTCGAGGCCCGGGCCAAGCGCATCGGCGAGGCGCATGTGCGCATTGGCCTCGACGTGCAATGGTATCTGGCCTCCTATGGCCGTCTTCTGGTGGATGCGATCCCCGCCCTGGCACGACGTCACCGGCTGTCGCCGGGAAAGCTCGCCGCGACCCTTCAGGTGATGATCAGCCGGGCCTTTCTCGACATGATCATGTCCTATGACGCCTACGAAACCGGCGTGCTACGGCTCAGGGCGGAGGAAAACCGGCGCGAGAACGACCTGACCAGCCTGCGCACCCTTGCCGGCACGGCCGCCGACATCAACCGGATGACCGTGGCCATGGCGACCCTGTCGCAGAATACCCAGCGGGCCACCGAAAGCGGCCAGGCGATCTCCGCCGCCGCGTCACAGCTTGTCGCCTCGGTGGAGCAGATCGCCGAAAACAGCGACGGCGCGGCACAGGAAGCCAATGCCACCAACGCCACGGTGAACGCGGGCCTCGGCGCCATGGAGGATGTCTCCGCCCGCATCGGCGACATTGCCGCCGCCTCCGATGAGAGCGCGGCCAACCTGAGCGAATTGCACAAGGCATCGGAGCAAATCGGCGAGTTCCTCGGGGTGATCGAGAACATCGCCAACCAGACCAACCTTCTTGCCCTCAATGCCACGATCGAGGCCGCGCGGGCGGGCGAAGCCGGGCGCGGCTTCGCCGTTGTCGCCAGTGAGGTCAAGAACCTGGCCACCCAGGCGGCGCAGGCCACCGAGGACATTGCCCGGCGGATCGAGGCGCTGCAGGCGGGCATGGTCACCACCCAACAATCGATCGCCGCCTCGCGCGAAGCGGTCGACCGGGGGCAAGCGACCATTGCCGGTGCCAATGAGCGGATGCAGACCGTCGGCGATCAGATCGGCGCCGTTTCGGCACGCATGCAGGACATCTCCTCAATCCTTCAGCAGCAGAAGGAAGCAAGCCATGAGATCGCCGCCGGCATCACCGGCGTTGCCGACCTTGCCGAAGAAAATGAAAACCGTCTGCGGGACATGAGCCTCACCCTGGAAAGCAGCAACGAGCGCTTCTCAAGCCATGCCGCGGCATGGGGCGACGCCTCCTCCCATCGCTCCATGTGCGAGATGGTGAAGATCGACCATATCCTGTTCAAGCAGCAGGTTGTCGATACGGTCCTGGGGAGGCCCTCGACCACTCCTGTCACCATTAGCGACCATCATGGTTGCCGGCTTGGGCATTGGCTCGATGGCATCACCGAACCGGCCATTCGCCGGCATGCGGCCTATCAGGCCGTCGCGGCGCCGCACCAGCGCTGCCACGAGGCGGCGCGGGCTGCCCTCGACACCCATGCGGCGGGAAACGCGGCCCAGGCCGCACAGCAACTGAGCACCCTGGAGGAAGCGAGCGAGGAGCTCATGCACGCGCTCGATGCCTTCGCCGAGGCTTTCGACACGGAGCTACGCACTCTCGACCGGCGCACGGAAGCGGCCTGACATCTGCCTCCCCGTCACACCCCTGAGACGAAACGGATCGGCGCTGCGCAACCCGCGCGGCGTTTTTTCTTGCCTTATGCGTTCACATTCGAAATCATCTATGTGACTTTCGAGCCGACACGCAAAAGCTGCAAGGCTCGCTCAAGGGGAGGAAGAAACATGAAACGATCCGTAATCCTGGCCGGCGCCGCAGTGCTGGCGCTGCTGGCGACCCCCGGCTATGCCACCGACGGTCTTCAGATCAGCCCGAAGGTCACCTCCGTCACCATCGAGACCGACGACGGACCGGTGGAGATCACCCGCCACAAGAACGACATGCAGTTGATCGGCGGCGTCTTGCAGCCGATGGTTCCGGTCGCTGGGGTCCATCCGGTCGGCGAACTAGAGGTCCTGGAAGCGCTTCAGGATGACAGCGCCGCGGTGGTCGACATGCGGACCATGGAATGGCGGGTGAAATCGACCATTCCCGGCTCCATTCACATTCCCTATACCGAGGTCGCCATGCGTCTCGACGAACTGGGATGCAGCGGGGCACAAGGGTCGTGGGATTGCGCCAAGGCGACCAAGGTGTTCGCCTTCTGCAATGGTCCGGCCTGCGCCCAGAGCCCGATGGCGATCGCCGCCATGGTCCGCGAAGGCTTCCCGGCCGACAAGATCTACTACTATCGCGGCGGGATGCAGGACTGGCAGGTGCTCGGCCTGACCACCGCCGAGGACATGTTCTAGAAGCGGTATCTCTGGCCAACTCCGGCAAGATCACCCCCAGCAAGAGTGGGCCGCGGACAAACCGCCGCGACCCGCCGACTTTTCAGGCGTGTGACAGTCAATGCGCGTGTCCGTGTCCGGCCTCAAAGGACAGCGTGGCGAAATGCTGGGTGCGGTCGGCATCCGGATCGTTTTCCAGCGGCACCGCATGCGCCACGGCGATCACATTCAGCCCATTGTTGCGAACCGTCATCTCGACCTCACCTGAAGGGTCGGTCGCTTCCAGTTTCGTCTCCGACATGTTGACGTAGTCGGGGATGAGCTTCGCCCCTGCAAGCGGCTCTCCCTTGTAGAGCACGCGCAACCGCAACGGCTGGCCAGCGCTGAGTTCTGTCGGATTGCCGAGCGGCACGATCTGTAGATCCTGTGCGGGCAAGTCCGGCACGTCACCGTGCAGATGCCGGAACGCCAGGGTGTGCTTGAGATAGCGCCCCGCCTGGCGCGCGCCCTTCACCTCACTCTTCGGTCGGTTCACCCATTTGCCATCGCTGCCCTCGGTGTAAAAGCCGTTGTCGAAGTCGACCAGAACCACCGCCGGCTCGCTTTCCGGGGCGAGCAGAACGTGGGTTTTCTGCCTCGCAACCTGCACCGCCACCGGTTTTCCGGCCTCATCCAAAGCCTTCACCGCCGCGACCTTGGCGGGATCGTAGGAGTCGTCGGATGCGCCATGGCCATAAACGAGGCCAAGCTCGCCCCACCGCTCGGCCAACCAGATTCCGTGGGCACTTGCCGTCTGAACCGCCCCGAAAATCATCAGCGCGGCAACCGCCGCCATCGAAACTCTCATCTCAACCTCACGAATCGTTATGTTATTACATTTCAACTCCTATGATCTGAACCCCACCGTGTCAACGCGGCCGGAGCGCCAGCCCCACGGGTGCGGCGCGCAAACAAAAACGCCCGCCGAAACCGACGGGCGTTCTTCTTTCAGGCAGGGACCGGTCGCGAAGACGCCGGTCAGCCGGCGCCGAACGTGTCCTTGTATTGATCGCGCAGCACGTTCTTCTGAATCTTGCCCATGGTGTTGCGCGGCAGCTCGGGCAGCAGATAGACCTGCTTCGGCTGCTTGAATTTCGCCAGCTTGTCGGCCAGCGGGGCGATGACCTGTTCCGGGGTCAGAGCCGCCCCCTTGTGCGCGGCGACCACGGCAACGACACCTTCGCCGAAATCCGCATGAGGCACGCCGATCACCGCGCTTTCGGCGACGCCGTCGATCTCGTCGATCACCGCCTCGACCTCAGCCGGGTAGACATTGAAGCCACCGCTGATGATCAGATCCTTGGCCCTGCCGACGATCGACACATAGCCGCGCTCGTCGTTCCGCCCCATGTCGCCGGTGATGAAGAACCCGTCGGCGCGGAATTCCGACGCGGTCTTTTCCGGCATGCGCCAGTAGCCCTTGAAGACATTCGGGCCGCGCACCTCGATACCACCGACCTCGCCATCGGCCAGCACCTTGCCGGTCTCCGGATCGGCAATGCGCAGCTCCACGCCCGGCAATGGCAGCCCGACGGTGCCCGGACGCCGGTCGCCGTCATAGGGGTTGGAGGTGTTCATGTTGGTTTCCGTCATGCCGTAGCGTTCCAGGATCGCATGGCCGGTGCGGGCGCTGAACGCCTTGTGCACTTCCGCCGACAGGGGCGCGGAACCGGAGACGAACAGGCGCATGTGCTCGGCCAGCTCGCGAGTGAAGGCGTCCGACCCCAGAAGCCGGGCATAGAAGGTCGGGACGCCCATCATGGTGGTCGCCCGAGGCATCAGCCGCAGGACTTCCGCCAGATCGAACTTCGGCAGGAACAGCATCGACCCGCCGGCCAGAAGGGTCACATTGCTGGCCACGAACAGCCCATGGGTGTGGAAGATCGGCAGGGCATGCAGCAGCACGTCCTTGTCGGTGAAGCGCCAGTACTCGACCAGCATCCGCGCGTTGGAGGCAAGGTTCTCATGGCTGAGCATGGCCCCCTTGGAGCGGCCGGTGGTGCCGGAGGTGTAGAGGATCGCCGCCAGATCATCCGGCCCACGCGGCACATCGGCGAAATCGCCGGAAGCCTCACCGGCCAGGGTCGCCAGCGAGCCCTTGCCATTTCCATCAAGGGTTTCCAGCCGGCAACCGACCTTGCCGGCGATGGGGGTGAGCGCCTCGGTCCGTGCCGGGTCGCAGACCAGCAGTGCCGGCTCGGCATCGCCAACGAAATAGGCGACCTCCGCCGGGGTATAGGCGGTGTTGAGCGGCAGGAACACCGCGCCGGCCCGCACGGTGCCGAGATAGAGCATCAGGGCCTCGGCGGATTTGTCGACCTGCACGGCGACCCGGTCGCCGGGGACGACGCCAAGGGCCGTCAGCGCATTGGCATAGGCGCCAGACCGCGCCAGCATGTCCGCATAGCTGGTGATTTCGCCGGACGGGGCCTGCAGGAACGGCGCAGCAGGATCGCGCACCGCCTCACGGATTTCGGAAAAGAGATGATTTTTCTGCGTCATGCGACCGGATCCGAAGCCTTCTTCTTTTCAGGGACAGCCTTGAGCAAACGGGAGACCGCGCTGGCCGCCGCCACCGATCCGGTCGCGGCAAAGGCTTCGTGGTTCTTCTCGATATGCCCAAGGTCATAGAGATAATTGACCATCATCCCGCAGGACTGGCGCTGGCCATTGCGGGAGGGATCGGCGTTCCAGTTGATCCGCTCCAGCCGGGCGCCATTGCCCAGATGGAAGCGGGCGACCGGGTCGAGCGGACGAATGCCGCTTTTCTTCTCGCGCACCAGGTAATGCGCGCAAAGGGCGCGCAGGGGCTCGCGCAACTCCTCGTCCGGCCCCGCCTTGGCCCCGCCCTCCTTGAGCGCCTCGACCTGCGCCGGGCGCAAGGTTGCACAGGCGGCGCTGTCCGGATCGGCAAGCGCGCCGGTGAGCCAGGCGCGGAAGCCAGGCACCGGCGACAGGGTGACGAAGGTCTTCAGGTTCGGCAGGTCGCGGCGCAACTCCTCCACCACCTGCTTGATCAGGAAGTTGCCGAAGGAAATGCCGCGCAAGCCCTCCTGGCAGTTGGAAATCGAGTAGAACACAGCGGTGGTCGCCTCGCCGGCGGGCACCTCGGCCCGCTCCTCGGCCAGGATTGGCGGGATCGCCTCGGGGATCGCCCGGGTCAGCGCCACTTCCACGAAGATCAGAGGATCATCGACCAGCGCGGGATGGAAGAAGGCATAGATCCGCCGGTCGGGCAGATCGATCCGCCGGCGCAGGTCCTCCCAACCATTGATCTCATGCACCGCCTCATAGCGAATGATCCGCTCCAGGATCGCCGCCGGGGTCGACCAGTCCATGCGCTGCATGACAAGGAAGCCCCGGTTGAACCAGGAGGAGAACAGGTGCTCGAAATCCCGGTCGACCTCCTTCAGGGATGGATCGGTCCGCATGGCCGCAAGCAGATCGGTGCGCATGCGCACCAGCGCCGAGGTGCCGCCGGGGGCAAGGTTCAGCCGGCGGATCAACTCCTGCCGGCGCGGTTCGGACAGGGCATGCAGGCGGCGCAGCAGCGCCTCCTCGCCCGGCGTCTTCAGCACCGCCGCCGCCACATCGGCGACCCCATCGAGGTCCGGCCCGAACCGGGTTTTCAGGTCCTGGAAGAAGGACTGGCGCTCGGCGTCGGGCAGCCCCGCGTAGCTGGTCAGCACATCGCGGGCCAGCGCCACTCCGGAGGCTTCGCCGCGCTGGGACAGCAGCGCTTCGCACAGATCGCCGAGCCCCTTGCCGCTGGGCACCCGTTCCCGGCGAAGATCCAGCAGGTTGCGGCCCTGCTCGGCGATGGAGGACAGGAGGTCGTTGAAGAAGCTGGTACTGCTCATAAGGCGGTTCCCATCACGAGGTTGGGCAGCCACAGGGCGATCCCCGGCATCAGGCACAAGAGCACGATTGCGGCGACCATGCAGCCGACATAGGGCAAGGAGCCCCGCAATATCTCCCCCAAAGTGATGTTCGGTGCAATGCCGTTGATCACGTAAAGGTTCAGCCCGACAGGCGGGGTGATCAGGCCGATTTCCATGTTGATGGTCAGCACCACCGCGAACCAGTAGGGATCGAATCCGGCCTGAATGATGATCGGCAGCAGGATCGGCGCGGTCATCAGGATCACCGCCACCGGCGGCAGGAAGAAGCCGGCAAACAGCAGGAACACGTTGATGATCGCCATCAGCACCCAGGCGTTGACGTCAAGGCCGGCGATCCATTCGGCGATGGTCTGGGTGATGAACAGGGACGACAGGGCGAAGGAGAACAGCTCCGACGCGCCGATGATCATCATGATCATCACGCTTTCCTTCAGCGTGTCGCGGAACAGCGAATTGTAGAGCGACAGGCGCCACAGGCGATAGATCACGGCGACGAAGATCAGGCAGAACAGCGCGCCGACACCGGCCGCCTCGGAGGGGGTGGCGATGCCGCCATAGAGCACGAACAGGATCGCGGCGATGATGCCAAGGAACGGCAACACCCGCGGCAGGGCGGCGAAGCGCTCGCGGAAGGAAAACCGCCGCCCCAGAGCGTTGAGGCCGATGCCGCGCCGGCGGCAATCGAAGATGGTCCAGGCCATGAACAGCGCGGTCAGCAGCGCACCCGGAAGCAGGCCGGCGAGAAACAGCCGTCCGATCGAGGTTTCCGTCGCAATGCCATAGACGATCATGGTGATCGACGGCGGAATCAGAATGCCGAGCGTCCCGCCGGCGGCGATCGAACCGGCGGCGGTCTCGTTGGGATAGCCGCGCTTGGTCATCTCCGGGATGCCCATCTTGCCGATGGCGGCACAGGTGGCCGGCGAGGATCCGGACAGGGCGGCGAAGATCGAGCAGGCGCCGAGATTGGACAGCACCAGCCCGCCGGGGACCCGGTTGAGCCAACGGTCCAGCGCCTCGTAAAGATCCTTGCCGGCCGGCGAGGAGGCCACCGCCGCGCCCATCAGGATGAACATCGGGATGGACACCAGGCCGAAGGAGGCCAGGCCGCCGAAGAAGGTCTCACCGAGGATCGACAGGCTGCCCCAGCCATCGGCCAGAATCAGCGCGGCGATGGAGACAAAGCCCAGCGCGAAGGCGATCGGGGTTCCGATCCCCAGAAGGAACAGGAGCGCGACGAGAACACCGGCACCCCACAGCATCGGCGTCATCGCGCGCCTCCATAAAGCTTCATGATTTCAGCCACATACTGAAGGACCAGCAGCCCGATCCCGAGGGGCAGCGGCAGCACCGGGATCCACAGCGGGATCGCCCAGACCGTGTCCGTCCGCCAGCCGCCGACCAGCGCCTCGTGAAAGAAGGTCCAGCCGGACCAGCCAAGCAGCGCGCAAAAGGCGATGCTGACGAGAGCCGACAACAGTTGCATCAGACGGCGCAGGGGCGGCTTTGCCTGCAGTTGCAACAGATCGACATTCACATGGCCCTTTTCCAGCAGCACATAGGGCGAGCCAAGGAAGGTGGCGGCGACCAGCGCATAGATCACGTATTCGGTCTGCCAGATGGTGGATTCATTCAGAAAGTAGCGCAGCACCACCATCTGCGTGACCACCAGCGCCGCCGAGGCGGTCAAGAGCATGGCCAGAACCCCGAACGCCCGCGACAGCGCCGAGATGGCGGAAATATAAAGTTGCATGACGGAAGTCTTCTGATGCGACCGGACGACGGATGCCGGTTCGGTGTCGATCCGCCGCGCGGGAACCGGTGGTTGTTCAGCCGGCCGACGCGGCGTTCGGACCCGCAAGGGTGGGCTGCCGGGTGCTCCGACGGCCCGCCCCGCTGGGCGCGGCTTATTCGACGGCGAGCGCCTTGGCGATCAGCTCATCGCCGCCCGGGACCTTCTCGGAAAACTCCTTGTAGGAGGTCTTCTTGGCGATCTCGAGCCAGGCGGCATAGTCGTCGGCGGACATTTCCACCACCTCGACACCCGCATCCTTGTAGGCCTTGATCAGCTTGCCATCGAGCCCCTTGGCCTCTTCCAGGAAGTAGGCTTCCGCCACCTTTCCGGCGGCCTTCAGCGCCTTCTGCTGGGCCTCGTCGAGCCGGTCCCAGCTGCGCTTGGACATGAGGATCGGCTCATACATGAACCACAGCGCATTGGCGCCGGGTGCCGTCAGGCACACCACCTGCTCGTAGAGGCGATAGGACACGAAGGAGCCAGAGGAGGTGTTGGCCGCATCGAGAACGCCGGTCTGAAGCCCGGTGTAGATCTCCGAAGACGGCATGGAGGCAATCGACGCCCCCGCCCCGACCAGCATCTGTTCAAAGGCCGGACCGGCGGCGCGGGTCACCTGCCCCTTCATCGTCTCCGGCGAAGTGATGCACTGTTTCTTGGAGGCAAAGCCGCCGGCAAGCCAGGCATCGGCCAGCACCACCACACCCGCATCGTTGACGATCTTCTTGATGTCATCCATGAACGGCGAGGCATTCAGGCGCGCGGCCCGGTCATGGTTGCGCACAAGCCCAGGCATCAGGGTCGCGGAGAACTGCGGGTGGCGGCCCGAGGCGTAGTCGAGCGGGAAGGCAGAGATGTCGAGCTGCCCCTTGGTCATCGCCCCCCACTGCTCGCGCGCCTTGAAGAGAGACTGGCCGGGATAGACCTTGATCTCAAGGCCGACATTCGCCTTGGCGACCTCACGGGCGAGGATCTGCACCATCTCGTCGCGCACATCGCCCTTGCCGCCCGGCCATTGGTGCGACGCCTTCAAAACCTTGTCCGCCGCCTGCGCCGCCGGAATGGCAAGCGCCAGCGCCGTGGTGAGCCCGAGGGCCGCCTTCGCCAATTTCTGCAACATGTTGTTCCTCCCATCACCGACGACGGCCTTGCCGACGCCCGGCGTTCTTTTTTGAAAATACATCTTGTGGCTTGCGCCCAGTGGCGGACCGCCACCGATCCCTGGCCGGTTCCTCCCGCCCGGATTGCAAGGCAATCACGCTCCATGCATTCAAGTCAACGGTTTTTGTATACAAGAAAGGAGAATGTGCATATCCTGATCCCATGAACACAGAGAGTGCCCCCCACGCCCCCACCGCGACCCGCACCGCCAAGGCGCTGCGCGAAGTGCTGGAAGAGGACATTGCCGGCGGCGTCTATCCGCCGGGCACCCGGCTTGACGAAGCCTCTCTGGCGCGCCGTTTTGCCGTGTCGCGCACGCCGATCCGCGAGGCGCTGATCGAGCTCGCGGCATCGGGACTGATCGAGATTCGCCCCCGGCGCGGCGCCTTCGTGCGCGAAATCGGCATCCGCCGGCTGATCGAGATGTTCGAGGTGATGGCGGAGCTGGAGGCCATGTGCGGCCGCCTCGCCGCCCGCCGCATGACGCCGGACGAGCACGCCCGGCTTGTCGCGGCGCATGAGGCCTGCGCCCGGGCCACCGAAAGCGGCGACCCCAGCGCCTATTTCGAGGCGAACGGCCAGTTTCACGAAGCGATCTACAGCGGCAGCGGCAACGAGTTTCTCGCCGAGCAGGCGCGCGCACTGCAAAGCCGTCTGAAACCCTATCGCCGGCTGCAACTGCATGTGCGCAACCGGGTGGGCAACTCATTTCAGGAGCATGAGGCGATCGTCGCGGCCATTCTCGACGGCGACGATACGCGAACGGAAGAGGCGCTGCGCGCCCATATCCTGATTCAGGGGGAGCGGTTCAACGACTTCGTCGCCTCGCTCCGCCCCCGCGACGGCGCGAGCTGAGCCGCGCCGTACCGTTTCAGCCCACTGCCATCAGCTGGTCGAGTGAGCCTTGTCGAGCACCACCACCTTGGTGTGAAGCGGCACCCGGTTGAACAGATCGATGATGTCCTGATGCCACATGCGGATGCAGCCGCTGGACACGCTCCGGCCGATGCTGTCCGGCTTCTTGGTGCCATGGATGCGGTAGAGCGTGTCGACACTGCCCTGCCACAGGTCCATTGCCCGGGCGCCGAGCGGATTCCTTGGGCCGCGCGGGTAGCCGTCCTTCCAGTATTTCTCCAGCGCCGGGTTGCGGGCGATCATTTCCCGTGGAGGGCGCCAGATCGGCCACACGCGCTTCACCCGCACCTTGGCATCGCCATTCCAGGCATAGCCGGCCCGGCCAACGCCAATGCCGTAGCGCAGAGCCTTGCCGCCGCCGAGCGTCCAGTACAGGAACTTGGCATAGGGGTCGATGATGATCGTCCCGGCCCGCTCGCTGGTGTCGTAATCCACCACCTGGCGCCAGTACTTGCGGTCATACTTCTTGTAGTTCAGCGCCGGGACCTTGAAATCGTAATCGGTCGTCGCCGCATAGGCCGCCGCGTAGTCGAACCCTTCCCCCGGCAACGGAGGCTGATTGTGCAACCCGACACTCGTCGCAACGCCCGAGGTCTGGCAGGCGGCCAGCACCAAGGGGGCCCCGAGAACGAGGCTGCGCCGCGTCAGCGCGCCACTGGCGTCAAGGCGCCGTTTCATTTCCATCGATCACTCCCGAATACCCGTTGTCCGGACGGTCCGTGTTGTAGCCGATCCCGCGCCAAAGCGCGAGCGTGCATTCATGCACCAACGACCCTGCCGTGCATCGGCTCCAGCGCGGCCGCCGCGATCAGGTCGCGGGTATAGGGATCGCGCGGCGCCTCGAAGATCGCCGCCGTCGGTCCGGCCTCCACCACCTTGCCGGTCTTCATCACCACCACCGTATCGGCCAGCGCCCGCACCACCGCCAGATCATGGCTGATGAAGACATAGGTGAGCCGGTGTTCGGCCTGCAGTCCGCGCAACAGCTCGACAATCTGCTTCTGCACGGTGCGGTCGAGCGCCGAGGTCGGTTCGTCCAGCACCACCAGTCTCGGCTTCAGCACCATGGTACGGGCAATGGCGATACGCTGGCGCTGTCCGCCGGAAAACTCATGCGGGTAGCGGTTGCGCATTGCCGGATCGAGCGACACCTCCTCCAGCACCTGACAGGCCCGCCGATCGCGCTCGCCCGCCGACAGGCCAGGTTCGTGCACCAGCAGCCCTTCGGTGACGACCTGACCGACGGTCATGCGCGGGCTGAGCGAGCCGAACGGATCCTGAAACACCAGTTGCATCTGGCGGCGCAGCGGCCGCATCACCTGCTTGCCGGCGTTGGAAATATCCTGGCCGTCGAAATGCACCCGCCCCGAATGGGGCAGCAATTGCAGGAGCGCCCGCCCGAGGGTCGATTTTCCCGATCCGCTTTCGCCGACAATGCCGAGGGTCTGGCCCTCACGCACCACCAGCGACACATCCTCCACCGCGTGAAACAGTACCGGCTGTTTCATGAAGCCGCGCGGAATGGCAAAGGACACCCCGACCTTCTGACCGTCGATGACAATCGGCTTGTCCTCGCCGACCGGCGGCTTCTCGCCCTCCGGCTCCGCATCCAGAAGCATCCGCGTATAGGGATGGGCCGGGTGATCGAAGATCTTCGCCGTCTGCCCGGCTTCCACCACCTCACCATCCTTCATCACCACCACCCGGTCGGCGATGCGCCGGACGATGCCCAGGTCATGGGTGATGAAGACCACGGCAATGCCGATGCGTTTCTGCAAATCGGCGAGCAGTTCGAGGATCTGCGCCTGGGTGGTCACGTCGAGCGCCGTCGTCGGCTCATCGGCAATCAGCACATCCGGGTCATTGGCCAACGCCATGGCGATCATCACCCGTTGGCGCTGGCCGCCGGACAGCTCATACGGATAGGCCTTGATCTTGTCTTCCGGCGCGGGAATGCCGACGAGCTTGAGCAGGTCCAGCGCCCGGGCGGCCGCCGCCTTGCGGCCCAGCCCGCCATGCTCGATCATCGGTTCGCACAACTGCCGCTCGATGGAGTAGAGCGGGTCGAGCGAGGTCATCGGCTCCTGAAAAATCATGGTGATGCGGGCGCCGCGCACCGTGTTGAGGCGCTTCAGCGGCAGACCGAGGATGTCCTCCCCCCGGTAGAGCACCCGCCCCTCGGCCCGACCATTGTCGCTGAGCAGCCCCATCGCCGCCATCATGGTCTGGCTCTTGCCGGATCCGCTCTCGCCGACGATGGCGACCGTTTCGCCCTTGCTCACGCTGATATCGACGCCGCGCACCGCCGCCACCGGACCATCGTTGGTCTGGAAGGTGACACGCAGGTTCTGAATGTCGAGAACGGGCTCCACCCCGACCGCGTCCGTCATTGCCGTCATCTTTATCGGTCCTTCGGGTCGAGCGCGTCGCGCAGGCCATCGCCGATGAAATTGAGGGCGAACAGCGTCGAGGTGAGGAACAGCGCCGGGAACAGCAGCATGGTCGGATTGCCCTCGATGTCCCGCGCGCCTTCGGAGATCAGAACGCCCCAACTGGTCATCGGCTCCTGCACGCCGAGGCCAAGGAACGACAGGAAGCTTTCCAGCAGGATCACCTTCGGCACCAGCAAGGTCATGTAGATCACCACCGGCCCGGTCAGGTTGGGGATGATGTGCCGGCGCAGGATGCCGATGTTCTCCACCCCGAGCGCTTCGGCCGCCTGCACGAACTCCTGGCGCTTCAGGGTCAGGGTCTGGCCCCGGACGATCCGCGCCATATCGAGCCATTCGACCGCGCCGACGGCAATGAACATCAGCACGAAATTGCGCCCGAAGAACACCACCAGCAGGATCACGAAAAAGATGAAGGGCAGCGAGTACAGCACATCAACGATGCGCATCATCAACAGGTCGGCGCGCCCGCCGAGATAGCCGGACAGCGAGCCATAGGTGACGCCGATGACAATCGCCACCACCGTCGCCAAAAGACCGATGGTCATGGAGATCCGCCCGGCGATCAGCGTGCGCGTCAGCAGATCGCGGCCGGTCGCATCGGTGCCGAACAGGAAGGTGAGTTGCTCGATATCGGCGACGATCACCGCAGAGCGGCCATCGGCGGCAAGATCCTCCAGCCGCGCGCCGGAGAAGATATCTCCCCGGTCGATGTAGCGCACGATGCGCTGGTCGAGTTCGCCTTCGGAGGAGACCGGAATGCGCACGATGCCATCGCCGATGACGATGTCCTCGCCGACCTCGACCCGGGCGCGGCGCAGCGCCCGCCGCGCCGCCGGCGCCACCGTCTCCGCTCGCGGATAGGGCGTCAGGCTCGGCCCGACCTTCACATAGGAGCGATACACCTGGTCATAGCCATGACCGGTCAGCAGCGGGCCGATGATGCAGGCCAGCGCCATCGCCACGAGAAAGCCCAGGCTCAGGGTCGCCGCCCTGTTGCGCTTCAGCCGGATCAGCGCGTCATCCCAGAGCGAGCGCCCGCGAACCGGCGCGGCTGCGGTTGTTTTCATGGTCGCCATGTCGCTACCCCAGCCGCACGCGCGGATCGATCAGCGCATAGAGCAGATCGACCACAAGGTTGAAAATGATGATGAAGATGGCGATGACGATCACCGTGCCCATCACCAGCGTGTAATCGCGATTGAGCGCCGCCTGGACGAAATACCGGCCGATGCCGGGAATGCCGAAGATGGTCTCCACCACCACCGAGCCGGTCAGCAGCGCCGCCGCCGCGGGCCCTGCGTAGGACACCACCGGCAGGATCGCCGAGCGCAGCGCATGCACGACGACAACGGTCCAGGGCTTCAGCCCATAGGCGCGCGCGGTGCGGATATGGTGCGAACGCATCGCCTCGATCATCGCTCCGCGCGTCAGCCGGGTGACCACCGCGATTTGCGGCAAGGCCAGCGTCACCACTGGCAGCACCTTGTTGGCGAAGGCGCCATCGCCCCAGCCGCCGGCCGGCAGCCACCCCAGCCAGACGCCGAAGACCAGCGACAAGAGCGGTGCGATAACGAAGGTGGGAATGGTGATGCCAAGGGTGGCAAGACCGACGACGCCGTAGTCCGCCGGCTGGTTCTGGCGCAGGGCGGCGGCAACGCCGAGCAGCGTGCCGAACACCAGCGCCAGCACCAGCGCCGAGGCGCCGATCTGCACCGAGACCGGCAGGCCCGAGGCGAACAGTTCGGACACCGAGAAGTCACGATAGACGAAACTCGGGCCGAAGTCGCCGCGCATCAGATTGCCGAGATAATAGAGGTACTGTTCCCAGAGCGGCTTATCGAGGTGGTAGATCTTGTTCAGGTTCTCCATCACCTTGGCTTCGAGCGGCCGTTCCAGATTGAACGGTCCGCCCGGCGCGACGCGGATCAGGAAGAACGCCCCGGTCACAATGAAGAACAGGGTCGGGATCGCCGTAAACAGCCGGCGCAGCACGTAGCCAAGCATCAGATGCAGGCTCCAGGTTTGGCAGACAACGGGCGTCCACCGGCAGATGTCACGCCGGCGGAGCGAAGGACGAGACGGCGGGGCAGTCCGTGAAAGCCGGAACCACCCCGCCGCCGGCCCGTCAGTTGCCGATCGACATCAGCCGCGTCGGATGCACATTCTGGAGATTGTCCTCCCAGCCGGACAGTTTGGGCGAGACCAGGCTGTGCGAGGAGTAGTAGAGGATCGGCAGGAACGGCAGATCCCGGAGGAACAGGGTCTCCGCCTGGCGCAGGATCTCCGCCCGCTTTTCCAGGTCCGTTTCGGCGGCGGCCTTGTCCATCAGCGCGTCATACTCGGGGTTGGCGTAATTCGCGTAGTTGAAGCCGTCGTTGTCCGATTCCACCAGGAACAGGAAATTCTGCGGGTCGGAATAATCACCGATCCAGCCGGCGCGGGCGATGTCGTAGTCGCCCTTTTCACGCAAATGGGCATAGTGGCTGGCCAGGTCGCGGTTGACCATGGTGGTCTCCACACCAATGGTCTTCCACATGTCGGCAATGGCGATAGCCGTGTTCTTGTGGTTCTCCGAGGTGTTGTACATGATCTCCAGCTTCAGGGGCTTGTCCGGGCCGAAACCGGCCTCGCCCAAAAGCTTCAACGCCTCGTCCTCGCGGTCGAGCATCGCCTTGCCCTTGTAGTCCGCCTCGACCGGCTCGCCGTAATTGTTGATCCCCGGTGGCACCAGCGAATAGGCCGGCACCATGGTTCCGCCCCAGATGTCCTCGCCAATATATTCCCGGTCGACCACCAGCGACAGGGCGCGGCGCACCCGTACATCGTCAAGCGGCGGCTTTTTCATATTGAACGAATAATAATACGTTCCAAGATAAGGCGGGGTGCGCACCTGATCGCCGAACTTGGTGCGCAAGGCGGCAATCTGATCGGTCGGCAGGTCCGAGCAGGAATGGATTTCCCCCGCCTCGAAGCGGCGCACACACGAAGCGCGGTCCTCAATCGGGTAGAAAATCACCTTGTCGATGGCGACGTTGTCGGCGCCGTGATAATGCGCATTCTTCACCGCGACCAGCTTGTCGTTCGGCGTGAACTCGGCAAGCGTGTAAGCGCCGTTGGTGACGATGTTCTCCGGCTTGACGAAATCCGTGCCATGGGCCTCGACGCTGGCCGGATGCACCGGAAGGCCGGTCTGATGGGTCAGCAGCTCCAGGAAATACGGGGTCGCCTGTTCCAGAGTGATTTCCAGGGTCTTGTCGTCCAGCGCAACGACCCCAAGCGTCTCCGGCTTCGCCTCCCCCTTGTTAATCTTCTCCGCGTTCTTCACCGGATAGAGGATATTGGCGTATTTGGCACCGGTTTCCGGCGTCATGATCCGGCGCAGGGAGTAGACGAAATCGCCAGCGGTCACCGGGTCGCCATTCGACCATTTCGCATCGCGCAGCTTGAAGGTGTAGACCATGCCGTCATCCGACACCTCCACGCTTTCGGCCACACCCGGCACCACCTTCGCCCTGGCGTCATAGACCATCAGCCCCTCATAGAGGTCGCGCAGGATATGCCCCTCCGCAACGGTCGAGGTCTTGTGCTGGTCGAGGGTTTCCGGATTGCCGTCATTGCCGCGGTGATACACCACCTCGGCGGCGGCGGTCAGCGAGGTCGCGGCCAGCAAGGCCCCGGCCAGCAGCGTGGCGCGGAACGCCGAACCGACAGTCTTGATCATTTTTCTCTCCCTGTTAGTCGCAATCTGATTTGCCCGAAATCCGCAAACCGGCCCGCCCGGGCCGGTCGGCATCGACCGGGGCGCGCGCCGCCGCCTCTCCTCCAGGCCTGGCCGGCGCGCACCAGCGGTGGTATTTTCCAAACATTCCACCCCGCACCGAGGATGACAATAGCCCCACCGCTCTCGATCCGGCGAACCGCGCTGAAAACATATGATTTTCCGAAACTTCGAGAACTCCGGAAAATCATTCCGCTCTCAAGGATTCCGGCCGCGTAATCTTCCCGTTCGAAGGAGGCAGCTTCCCTCCGCGTCCCCGCACGTCCAACCGCGACTTTTCTGCGTCTGTCATGCGCGAGGCGGACACGCCCCTTGATTTGCGGACGACAATGCGTGATGCCTTTGCCTGACCAATTCAGCGGATCCGCCGCAAGACAGAAGACGGACGCCATGCAGGATGTTGCGCCGCAGCTTCGCGGCAACCTCAAATCCGCCGTAGCGGAAACCATCGCACTGCGAATTCTCGACGGAACCTATCCGCCGGGCACCACGCTCCCCACCGAAGTGGACCTGCTCGCCGACCTCGGTGTCAGCCGCACCTGCCTGCGCGAAGCCTTGCAGACGCTGGTCGGCAAGGGGCTGATCACCTCCCGGCCGAAGCACGGCACCAGTGTGCGCCCGGCGGTCGACTGGAACTATCTCGATGACCAGATGCTGCACTGGCGCCGCAAGGTGGTGCCGCAGCATCAGATCCTGGACGAGCTTCTCAGCATCCGCGACCTGGTCGAACCGGAGGCCGCCGCCCTTTCGGCGGAGCACGCCAGCCCGCAGGACCTCGCCGATCTGCGCGAGGCGCTGGAGACCATGAGCTCCGCCGCCGGCGGACGCACCCAGGCGACACTCGATGCCGATGTGCGGTTTCACCGGCTGCTTCTGGCCGCCAGCGGCAATGCGCTGATGTCCGGTCTTGGCGCCTGCATCGAGAACGCCTTGCGCGCCTCGATCGTCGTCACCTCCGATCCGCGCATCACCGACCCGATCGCTCTCGATCAGCATCGGCTGGTGCTGGAGGCGGTAGAGGCTGGCGACGCGGACCGCGCGCGCGCGCAAATGCGCAAACTGATCGACATGACCCGCGTGCTGCTGCAGCGCGCCCGCACACTCACCTGACGCTCTGCGTCCGTTTCATCCACCGTATGCCGGAGCCGGTTCCCGCTTCGGTCATCTTTCAGGGTTTCAATCGGCTCGTTCATGGCGCCTCCCGTTCTGCATCTTCGCGACATCTCCCTCACCTTCGGCGGCACGCCGCTGCTTACAGGCGCAGAAATCCAGGTCGGAGAAGGCGACCGGATCGGCCTTGTCGGCCGCAATGGCTGCGGCAAGTCCACTCTGCTGAAAATCGCCGCCGGTCTGATCGAGGCCGACGGCGGTGAACGCTTCGTACAGCCGGGGCGCACCATCCGCTATCTGCCGCAAGAGCCGGATCTCAGCCGCTACGACAGCGTCCTCGACTATGCCAGCGGCGGGCTTGCCCCCGGCGACGACCCGTACCGGGCGCAATACCTGCTGGAGGTGCTGGGGCTGACCGGGGCGGAGGATCCGCGCACCCTGTCAGGCGGCGAGAAGCGCCGGGCGGCGCTCGCCCGTACCCTGGCGCCGGAACCCGACATTCTGCTGCTCGACGAGCCGACCAACCACCTTGACCTGCCGGCCATCGAATGGCTGGAAGGCGAAATCGCTTCGATGCGCTCGGCACTGGTGCTGATCAGCCATGACCGCCGCTTCCTCGCCGATCTGACCCGGGCGACCGTCTGGCTCGACCGGGGCACCTCGCGGCGGCTCGACAAGGGCTT
Source organism: Stappia taiwanensis (assembly GCF_014635285.1). Lineage (GTDB taxonomy): Bacteria > Pseudomonadota > Alphaproteobacteria > Rhizobiales > Stappiaceae > Stappia > Stappia taiwanensis. The sequence goes on from NZ_BMCR01000004.1 coordinate 330,055, forward strand.
TGCCCATTTCGAGGCCTGGCGCGACGAGGTGTTCGAGCAGGAGGAGCGGGACCAGGCCAAGCTCGCGCAGAAGATCAAGCGCGAGGAACACTGGATGACCTATGGGGTCACCGCCCGGCGCAAGCGCAACATGCGCCGGGTGCGCGAACTCGCCGATCTCAGGAGCCAGAAGAAGGCCCATCGCGGACCGCAAGGGAGCGTGACGCTGACCGTCGGCGAAGCGGAGACCTCCGGCAAGCGGGTGATGGAAGCGCGCGGCATCAGCAAGGACTTCGGCGCCGGACCGGTCGTGCGCGACTTCTCCACGCGGGTCCTGCGCGGCGACCGGGTCGGCCTCGTCGGCCCGAATGGCGCCGGCAAGACCACCTTGCTGAAACTGCTGACCGGCGCGCTCCAGCCCGACGAAGGCACCGTCATTCTCGGCACCGCGCTGGAAATGGTGACCATGGATCAGGCGCGGGAGTCGCTGAAGGATGACGACACCGTCGCCGGCGTGCTGACCGGCGGGGGCGGCGACATGGTCACCCTGCCCTCTGGCACCCGCCATGTGATGTCCTACATGAAGGACTTCCTGTTCGCGCCCGAACAGGCGCGCACGCCGGTTGCCGCTCTTTCCGGCGGCGAGCGCGGCCGCCTGATGCTGGCCCGGGCGCTGGCCCACCCGTCGAACCTTCTGGTGCTCGACGAACCGACCAACGATCTCGATCTGGAAACCCTCGACCTGTTGCAGGAGATGCTGGCGGATTACGCCGGCACCGTGCTTCTGGTCAGCCACGACCGCGACTTCCTCGACCGGGTGGCGACGTCGGTGATCTTCGCCGAGGGCGATGGGCGCTGGACCGAATACGCCGGCGGCTATTCCGACATGGTCGCCCAGCGCGGCGCCGGCGTCGCCGCCCGCAAGGCAGCCTCCTCCGCGCCGGCGAAAACGGCCACGAAACCGCGCCCGCAAGAAGAAAAGCCGAAGAAGAAGGCCCGCCTCAGCTTCACCCAACAGCATCAGTTGAAGACCCTGCCCGGCGAGATCGACGCGCTCACCAGCCGCATCGCCACCATGCAGGGCGAGCTTGAGGACCCTGACCTTTTTGCCCGCGACCCAAAGCGCTTCGACAAGCTGATGGCCGAGATTTCCAAGGCGCAGGACAAGCTGGCGGAGGCGGAGGAAACCTGGCTGGAGTTGGAAATGCTGGCCGAAGGCGACGGCGACTGAAAACCGCCCGCCCGGACTGCAACACAGGCCAGAGCAAGAAACGACCGGACCGCTGACACGCGGTCCGGCATTCATCAGAAGGCACTGTCCTGAAGCAGGACCTTGCCATCGGCGAGAAGGCGCAGCGGCGCCGAGCGCCCGTCCGCGCTGACGGCCACCACCAGCCGCATGGTGCTACTGTCAATCTGCTCGATCTCGCGGCCCCGCCCCTCCGGCACGAAGAACGCATCGAGCCCATAGTCGATGAGAACGCGGTTTCCCGCCGCAATCCGCCGCACGGTTCCGTTCAGGGCGATGCGCCCGGCGGCGGGAGGCGTGCGGAGCAGGTCCACCGCACGATAGATGCCGTCCGCATCCGGCTCCACCACGGTCCAAACGCGGTCACCGGCCTGAAGGTTCTCGGGGCTCCCGACCACGGAGACGTCCACCTCACCAATCGCGGGATTGAGGATCACATAGTCGCCGCGCAGCAGATCGCGCGGATCGACCGGCCGCAGGGCCAGCGTCACCTCCGCTCCGGAATAATGCACCGACAACCGGTCGGCGAGCGGCAGGGCGACCAGCAGGAGCTGGATCAGCGCGGCAAGCCCCCAGCGAAGCCAGGGAGAGCGCAAGGCGGTGCTCATGTCCGCTCCTCCAGCTTGGCCGCCGCCCGGCGACGCATCATCATCCGCGCGCTGACAAAGGCCACCGCAACCATCACCAGGCCGGCGACCAGGAAGAACGCCGACTGCCCCAGGAGCGAGCCGATGGTCTCGTGCAGCAGCAAAAGCAGCAAAATGGCGAGCCAGAGATTGCCCGCCACGGTCCAGGCCCCGACCGAAAGATAGACGCCAAGGGCGCTGACGGAGATCAGCGCCGCGCAGGCAATGGCGGCATGCAGCACCGTGGCCGTGGGCAACACCAGAAACAGCAGCGGCCCGGCAAGGTTCAACAAGGCAACGATGCAGACCGCCCGCCGCGCCTTCGTGTCGGCGCCACCGGCCAGCATCAGCCCGCAGCCAACGAGGGCCGCCGCCAGCATGAGCAGCACCGGCAGCAGATCGAAGATCACCGCAGCATCGAGCGCCAGCGGATCGCTCCGGCCGTCGAACAGCACGGCGGAGATGGTCAGGATGCTGGAAATCGACAACAGCATGATGCCGCTGTTCTGCATCAGCCCGGCGAACAGCGGCAGGCCAGCCAGCATGGAGTGCTGGCGCCCCAGCACTAGCCCACCGCGCAGCAGCGTGCCCCAGACGGCGAGCGCGGCGGCAACAGCAGCAATCGCCAGCAAATATGGCCCCTCGTCATGGATCGACGGGATCCACCAGGCCGCCACCCAGCCATAGACCGCCACCCCTTGCACCAGAACCGCCACGCGGCCGGCGAAAGAGGAGAAGCGCAGGACATGCAGAAGGCAGGCGACAAACAGCGCCGCCGAGGTCCAGAAGATCGACATGAGCTCCGCCGCCGGATCTTCCCACCAGGGAATGGCGGCAAGCGCGGCGATGGCGGCAATCACCAGCGCACCGCGCGATCCGGTCAGCCAGGCGGCAGCGAGCGCCCCCAGCGACACCAGCAGGGCACCGCCTTCCCAGTCGGCAGGCAGGTGATAGATCTGCCCGATCAGCGCAATGCCCGAAATGAAGACGAGCGTTGCGAACATGGTGGCCACATCCGCCGCCCATTTGCGCCCCCGGCTCGCCAGCACTCCGGCGAGGCCATGCGCAGCGGCAATCGCCGCGAAGATGCCGACCAGTTTCGCCACGCGCGGAATGCCGTCCCAGTTGGCGGCCACGAAGGCGGCAATCGACAGGGCCAGAAAGATGACGCCGATTGCGCCGAGCAGCATCGGCACCCGCATTCCGGCGGTCGCCCGTCCGGCGATATCGGCGCGTAGCAGCCCCGCCGTCTCGGCGCTGATCAGCCCCTCGCCGGTCCAGCGTGCCAGATCCGTCTCGATCCTCTTCCGATATCTCGTTTCAAACATCTTCCCTGCCTGCCGGCGTTGGGGCCGTGCCGCTCCGCTTCGACGTTTCGGGAAACGTGCGAAGGATCAGCGAAGCCACTGCAAAGCGTACCAGATACACGCCGCCAGCGCCCCGGTCGAGGGAACCGTCACCAGCCAGGCGGTGACGATGGTCAGCACATGGGCGCGGCGCACCAGCTTGCGGCGGCGCAGATCCGCCGGCTCCGCCTCCCTGAGCACACCGCGTTCATCGAAGGGCGCGCGGCGCCGGACGGCCTTCTGCAACCGGTCCCGGTTCATGAACCATTCGCGATAGAAGCCGACGCCGAACACCGCGCCGACCGCGATATGGGTGGAGGACACCGGCAGACCAAGCCCGCTTGCCATCAGCACCGTGATCCCGGTGGCCAGCGCCACGCAAAACGCCCGGATCGGGTTCAGCCGGGTAATGCGCTCACCGACCATGCGCACGAGGCGCGGTCCGAACAGCAGGAGACCGAAGGAGATCCCCGCCGCGCCGACGAGCAACACCGGAAACAGGAGGCCGGAGCCGGATTGCCCGGCCGCCGCCCCCGCCAGACCGTTTGTGCCGCCAAGTGCCCCGACGATGGCCGCGACCGGGCCGACCGCATTGGCCACATCATTGGCACCATGGGCAAAGGAGAGGATCGCCGCCGCCAGGATCAGCGGCCAGCGAAACAGATAGCGCAGCGACTGATTGCGGTTGTCCAGCCCTTCCGCCGCCCGCGCCACCATCGGAGCGGTCAGGGTCGCCGTCAGACCAGCCGCCGCCAGCCCGGTTGCCACAACCGCCGGCAGGGGAATGCTCGCTCCCGGAATGCCGATGGCCAGCAGATAGACCGCGAACACCCCAACCATCACGCCAAACAGCACCGGCACCCAGCATTTCGCGGCGGCAATCTTGTCTTCCCGGTAGATGATCCGATCCTTGATCAGCGCCAGGCACAGGGCGGCGATCAGAGCCCCGAGCAACGGCGAGGCCATCCAGCTTACAGCGATCGCGGCGATGGTGTGCCAGTCGAGCGCCACCGCCCCGGCGGTGGCCAACGCCGCACCGAAAACGCCACCGACCACCGCATGGGTGGTGGAGACCGGCGCCCGCAGGATGGTCGCCAGATTGATCCAGAGCGCCGAAGCGACCAGCGCCGCCATCATCGCCAGCGGAAAGTCCGCCGGATCGGCGAACATGGACGGATTGACGATGCGCGCGGAAATGGTGGTCACCACTTCCCGGCCGGCGATCAGAGCGCCCGCGCTTTCGCACAGGGCAGCCAGCAGCAGCGCACTGCCCATGGAGAGCACCCGCGCGCCCACCGCCGGGCCGACATTGTTGGCCACATCGTTCGCACCGATATTCAGCGCCAGGTAGCCACCAACGGCGATGGCCGCCGCGATCAGCAGCCAGTTCGGGTTACTCTGAAAAACAAGCGCGGCAACGCCGGCGCAGACCAGAAGGAACGCCAACCCCGTCGCCTGCGCCACGCGCGAACGCGACAGGAAGGTGGTCGCCTCCTCCACATAGGTGAATTTTTCCAGATCCTTGTCGAGGGTCGTGGTCGATGGCGGGCGAAAGACATTCATGATCACCGTCCGCCTCTCACGTTCCCCACACAGCACTGCCCATCGTCAGTCTGGGCTGCGTCCGAGGCATCATGATGACAGATCGGCCGTGGAGATCATGCGCAGCAGCGCGGAAAGTTCGGGCTCGTGGACACGCTGGGCCGCCTCTTCCGGCGAGAACCAGCGCATCTCCCGCTGCCCCTTCTCCGGGAAGTTGTCCGCCTGCGAGGTCACCCGCAACGGAAAGACCGACACGCGCACACGGCGGTCGAAGCCATTGTCGAGGCGCTTGTTGTAGCCGTAGCTGCCCATGGCCTTCTCGCTCATGGTGCCGACCATACCGACCTCTTCCCAGGCCTCCTCCGCCGCCGACTGGCTCAGCGTGCGCCGCTTCTGCGGCCATCCCTTGGGCAATACCCAGCGCCCGGTATCACGGCTCGTTGCGAGCAGCACCTCGACCTGACCGGACGGCATCCGTCGCCAGGGCAACGCCGCCACCTGCACGGCCGGCGGCTTGCCACCAAGCCACAGGCGCACCAATTCGATGGCGCGGCCAAAGCGCATGGACAGAGTCGGGACGGGTGTGCTCGTCAGGGCCAAGATACCCGGACCTCCTTTCTGGTTTCCAAGAGAGATCGACAAACAGAATCGCGGCGTCTCAAATATTCGCCGGCGAACATTCTAAGTAGTCGCGTTCGCCCCGCATTGCAAGAAAAAGCGCACAAATTACGCCTTTTTCCGCGAATACGTCAGAAACGTGGCAATCCCGCCTCTTTTCCGAGGCGGGAGCCAACGTTGCTGTCAGTCCGGCGTATGAACAATTTCTCGCGTTTCCCGGAAGCGGATCTCCGGATTCTTTTCACCTACATAAGAGACTTCCCAGGCGTTCTTGAACAGGAACACCGGGCGGTCGTCGCGATCATAGGCAAGACTGCCCCGGCTGGCATCGAGAAAGCGGCGCAACACCTGGTCGTCGTCGCACTCGATCCAACGGGCGGTGTTGTATTGCACGGCATCGAAGCCGATTTCCGTCTGGTACTCGACCTTCAGCCGGTCGATCACCACATCGAGCTGCAGCACGCCGACGACACCGACGATCCAGTTGGAACCGATGCTCGGCTTGAAGATCTGCACCAGCCCTTCCTCGGCCAGGTCCTCCAGGCCCTGGCGCATCTGCTTCACCCGCATGGTGTCGCTCAGCCGCACCCGCCTCAGCACCTCCGGTGCGAAAGCCGGCAGGCCGGTAACGTGAATCTCCTCGCCCTCCGTCAGGGTGTCGCCAACCCGCAACTGGCCGTGGTTGGGCACCCCGATGACATCGCCGGGATAGGCGGTTTCGGCGATCTCGCGTTCTTCGGCGAAGAAGAAGATCGGCGCGGATACGGCGATGGTCTTGCCGGCGCGTACGTGCTTCAGCTTCATGCCACGCTTGAAGGTGCCAGAGCACAGCCGGACGAAGGCGATCCGATCCCGGTGCTTGGGATCCATGTTGGCCTGCACCTTGAAGACGAAGCCGGACACCTTCGGCTCATCGGGACGAATGACGCGGGCGGTGGCCGGCTGGGCATGGGGCGCCGGGCCGAATTCGGCGATGAACTCGATGATTTCCTCAATGCCGTAGTCGCGCAGCGCCGAGCCGAAGAACACCGGCGTCATGTGGCCCTCAAGGAACGCCTCGCGGTCGAATTCCGGATAGGCCTCGGCGCCCAGTTCGACGTTCTCCTCCAGCTCGGCCATCACATTGGCGAAGACCGTGTCCGTCAGCACCGGATCCTCAAGACCCGACACCTCGCGTACGCTGTCGAAGCGCTGGCCACGTCCCTCGCTGGAGGTGAGAAAGCGCTTGTTGCGCCAGTCGTAGACACCAAAGAAGTCCGAGCCCATGCCCACCGGCCAGGTCATCGGCGTGACGTCGAGCGCCAGCGCCTCCTGGATCTCGTCCAGCGCCTCCAGCGGATGGCGGCCCTCCCGGTCGATCTTGTTGACGAAGGTGATGATCGGGATATCGCGCAAGCGGCAGACCTCGAACAGCTTGCGGGTCTGCGTCTCGATGCCCTTGGCCGCGTCGATCACCATGATCGCCGCGTCAACGGCGGTCAGCGTGCGGTAGGTGTCCTCGGAAAAGTCCTCGTGGCCCGGCGTGTCGAGCAGGTTGAAGGTGATGCCGCCGCGCTCGAAGGTCATCACCGAGGAGGACACCGAGATGCCGCGCTCCTGCTCGATCTTCATCCAGTCCGAGCGGGCCCGGCGGCGCTCGCCGCGCGCACGCACCTGACCGGCGGCGCGAATGGCGCCCCCCGAAAACAAGAGCTTTTCCGTCAGCGTCGTCTTACCCGCATCCGGGTGGGAAATGATCGCGAAGGTGCGCCGCGACAGATAGGGGGCGCTCTTGCCGGGCGCCTCGGCCGGCTGCGGAAGTTCGCTGAGGCTCATGCCTGCTCCTTAGAAATCGACAGCGGCGGCTTGCGCGGGTCCAGCGGACCGGGCTAAAGCTCCGGTCCTTGCCCGTTACAACCGGCCGGGAGGGACCGGCTCCCCGACCTGCCAGCCGGTTCGATCCCACATCCGCGCCGGCTCATCGCCGCGCCACCCTTTGTTTCGTGCGCCGGACCCCGGGGCCCGGCTCCATGAATGAAGTCGAAATGGTTTGAGGCGGATTGCTCTTCGTCAAGGAGCGAAAGCTCAGAAAATGTGGTTCATTTTCAAGACTTTCGCGACGCAGAGGAGGCGCAATCCGGTCAAATCCGAAGGACATGAAAATGACGTTCCCCCGTTTCGTCAGCGCGCTTGATCGGGCCACCAGCCCGCCCTGCACACCCTTCCTCGCGGGCGTTCGCCATGTTTCATGCCATGTCGGCCTCAGTCATGGAGCCGGACCCTAGTCAAGACCGGCGCAAAATACCAGTGCCGCGTACGCGCAGCGGCATTCATCAATCGCCAGCTCGCCCCGTCCTTACCCGCAATACCGGATCCGACAATGACCGCTTCCCCTTCCCGGCATCTGCCGTTTGTCGTTGCCCTCGTGCTGATCGCGGCCACCGCCGCCATTCTGCTGGCCATGGGCCGGGTGCCGATCTGCACCTGCGGCGAGATCAAGCTGTGGACCGGCGACGTGATCTCCAGCGACAACTCCCAGCACCTGTCGGACTGGTACACGCCCTCACACATCATCCACGGGATGATCTTCTACGCCCTGTTCCACTACACCCTGCCCCGGGTGCCGCTGGGCTGGCGGGCGGTTGGCGCCATCCTCATCGAGGCGGCGTGGGAGATCCTGGAAAACAGCCCGATCATCATCGACCGCTATCGGGAGGCGACGATTGCCGTCGGGTACGTCGGAGACAGTGTGATCAACTCCGTGGCCGATATCCTGTGGATGCTGGTCGGCTTCTGGCTCGCGGCCAATCTGCCCTGGCGCGTCACGCTCGGCCTCGCCCTGGCGATGGAGGCGGTTGCCGCTCTCGTCATCCGCGACAATCTCACCCTCAACATCATCATGCTGCTGTGGCCAATCGACGGCATCCGGGCGTGGCAATCGGGCCTTTGACCTCCGGTTGCCACCTTTAACCCGATCAAACCTGGCCGGGCCTTGACACCGCCGACGCGGACCGCAACCTTCCGCGCCTCACATCCTCAAATCCGCTCGGTCGCCATGTCCTTCGTTCTGCCGCTTGCCCTTGCCGCCATCGGAGGCGGGATCGCCACCGCCATTTCGGTGCATGACTTCTTCGAGGGCGAAACGCTGATCGCCGACCTGCGGCGCGCGCGCCGGCTGTCCCGGCTCGATCTGACAGAGCTCGACCGGAAAGTGGCCGCAGCGCCGGTCCGCAGCCCGGCCATCGTCTCGCTGACGACGATCCCGAGCCGGATCGGCCATATCGCCATGACGCTGAAGAGCCTCATGGATCAATCTTTGCCACCGGCGGAGATCCGCATCAACGTGCCCGACCATTCACGCCGGGAGAATTGCGGCTATGAGATTCCGGCGGAGCTGGAAGGACTCGCCACCGTGCGGATCGTCCGCTGCGAGGATGTCGGCCCGGCGACCAAGCTGTTTCCGACCCTGACCGCTGTCGAGCCCGACGCACCCATCATCGTTGTCGATGATGACCGGATCTATCCGCCGGGCTTTATCGCCGGGTTGACGGCTGCCGCGGAAGAAGACCCGGACGCCGCGCCGGCCCTGTCCGGCTGGGTGGTGCCGGAGGACCTGACCGACCGGCCGACCACCATCCGCACGAACCTTTACATGCTGCCGCCGGCGCCGATCCGCGCCCGGCGCCTTCGCCAGCGCCGGGAAATCGACATCCTGCAAGGGTTCTCGGGCTATCTGGTGCGCCCGCGTTTCTTTCCTCAGATGGCGGCGATGCTGTCTCATGACGGCGCGCCGGAGGCGGCGTTCTTTGTCGATGATGTGTGGATCTCCGGCCATTGCGCCGCGCCGAAATACGTGATCCCCGCGGCCCGGGCCGGCTTCCAGCTCTGGTCGCACAGGGCGCTCTATCGCGCCTCCAGCCTCGGGCTGATCAATCGCGGCGAGGGCGGCGACGAAGGCCGCAACAACACCATCGTCATCCGTCACATGGCTGAGTGCTGGCGTGTGGGAGGCCCGGCGCGGCGTGCACCCCAAGGGCCTCAAGACGGCTGACCGCATCGGCGACAGCGGCGGTCACCGACGCATCGCCGGCCAGAAACCGCTTTGCCACCGGATCGATGGGCGCCAGACGCGGACCGATGCCCGGCAGGCCGGAGACGAAGCCGAGCCGGTCGCGCACATCGAAGGCCACCGCCCCTCCGCACATGGCAACATGATGCGGCGAGACCAGTGACACCAGATCGGCCAGCGGATGACCGCGCCCCACCGGCGTTTCCGCATAGGCCTCAGGCGCAAGCGGCGCGATCCGGCGCACCTCCGCCGCCTGGCCGTAATAGTCCGTGTTCTTCTGGATCACCCGCATCGGCCCGTCCGCATCGAGGAACAGGCTGCCAGCGCCGCGCCCGTAGCCATGCGAGCCATCGGCGAAATGCCGCGCCTCGTTCACCGGATGAGCGGTCAGCGCGCCGGTCTCCAGATCATCGGTGGAAAAGACATGAAGGGTCCGCGCGCCTTCGCCGTCCGCGCTCATGCAGGTCACCAGCCACCACTTGCCGTCGCGATGAAACACCTTGGTGTCGACCGCATCCACATCGTGGAAGAAGCGGCGCACCCGGCGCCACCTGCCCGGAAAGCCCACGCATTCATAGAGATCGAGCGCCCCGAGGGCGCAGGTCTCCGGCACCATCATCAGCCGGTCGCCGATCTGGAACAGATAGGGAAATGAGGCGTGCTCGCGCAGCGGCAACACCGGATGCACCGGTCCGGGCCGCAGCTCCTCATCCAGCTCCATCGCCACCAGCCGGCCGCATTGCTCCACGTATTCAAACTCCTCGACGAACAGCCAGAGCCGCCCATCCCGACGCATCAGGAACGGATCGGCGTAATAGCTCAACGCCGGCGCGCGCACCGGGGTCGGTGCCTCGTCGCCGGGCCGCATGACGAAGACCTGGAAATGCTCCTTCGGCCAGCGGTGCAGGCCGAGAAGGCGCCGGGTGTAGAAATCCTGCCAGCGCAGATTGATCCGGTCGCCCACCTTGTAGGCCCGGTAGCCGAGACGGACCAGCGGGTCGGCCCAGAGGGGCTGGCCGCCCAGCACCTTGTTGCGGGAGCTGAGCCAGCGCACCGGGCGGAACGAACTGATGTCGATGTCTCCCGGATTGAGCACCAGCTCACCGGCTTGCTCCATCCGGAACAGCACCACGCTCAACACCGTCTGGTCCGCATTGTGGCCGCTTCGCTCGGCGGTAAAGGCGCGCGGATCGAGCGCCAGATCGCGCCAGGTGGCGATCAGCTTCCGCGCTGCGGGGGTAGCGGTCGCAAGGCCCAGAACTCCGCCGATGCGCACCTGACGATGCAGAAATTCCGGCTCGATCCGCAGATAGTCGCGCACGGCCGGCTCGCAGCACTGGTCGATGTTCGACTGCCCTTCCAGCGAATAGACATGATGGCGGGCCAGCACCTCCAGCGGCTCACGAAGGTCACCATGAAACAGGGTGGCGCTGTCGAGCCAGAACACGATACCGCCGAAGCGCTCGGCAACCTCGGCGATGATCAGCGGCTTCCAGGCGAAGGTCTTGGCCTCCACCGCCACATGCGGGGGATAATCCTCGAAGCGGAAACGAATGATCTCGCACCATGGGAAACGCGCGCTGAGATCCTGGCGCTGCTCCGGCGTCAGGCCGAGATCATAGGCAAGAATCCGGTGTTGCCGGTGCAGCCCCCGCCGCCGGACACTGAGCAGAAACTGGGCAAGGGTCCTGCCAAAACCCGCGTTCGCGGCGGTGACGATGGTAACGGTCATGAAGGCTGCCAAATAGAGAACAACTTGAGCGGTTTCTTGTCACCGACAATCGCCGGGATGGCAAGGGCGCGCCATCGCCCGCATCGAGATATGGAGACAGACAGGTGAGGACGGGAACCTCCGCCCTCCCCGCTTGTCACGACCGCCCCAGACGCCGCAGCGGCACACCAGAAACGACCTTTTCCTCGATTTCCTCTAGGGCACATCCCCGGGTTTCCGGGATCCAGACCACCGCCACCACCAGTGCCAGCGCGCAAACCGCCGCGAACAGCATGAAGACCACCGCCAGACCGAACGCCGTCACCCCTGTCAGGAAGAAAACCGCCACCAGCGCATTGAACAGCCAGGAGGTGGCCGAGGCCGCCGACAGGCCGGCTTCCCGATAGGTCGATGGCACCAGTTCGGCCATCAGCACGTAGGGCAGCGGCCCGAGACTGATGGCGAAAGCGGCGATATAGACGCACAGACCAGAAAGGCCAAGCAGCGGCAGGTCAAAGAGGTTGGCGGCCACCACGGCACACAGGCCAAGCACCATCACCGCCGCGCCATAGATCGCCAGAGGACGGCGGCCCAGCCGGTCGACCACCAGTATCGCGATGACCGTCGCCACCACATTGACGAGCCCAAGGCCAAAGGTTGCTCCGAGCGCCGCCACGCCGGCGGGAAAGCCCAGCTCGATGAAGATCTTCGGCGCATAATAGAGGATGCCGTCGATGCCGCTGAGGTTTTGCAGAATGAACATGGCGCAGCAAAGCGCCAACACCGCCACGGTGGCCCCCTGTCGCAAGGAGCCGAACCGATCCCTCAAGGACGGAGCCGGCCGATCCCGTTCTGAAAGCGTATCCACCGCCAGCACCGCCGGTTGATGCTCGACGCCAAGGGCAGCGGCGGCGCGCCGGGCGCGCTCGCTCCGGCCCACACTTTCCAGCCACAGCGGACTTTCCGGTACGCTCGCCAGCGCCGCAAGGCCCAACAGAGTGATGATCGCCCCGCCGCCGATGGCCGCCGGCCAGGCGTCCGGATCCTCCAGCCACAGCGGAACCGCATAGGCGGCGAGGATGCCGAGGGTCACGGCAAGCTGGAACAGCGACACCACGCCGCCCCGCCGGTGCGCCGGCGTCGCCTCCCCCGCATACATCGGCGCGACGGTGGAGGAGACGCCCACCGCCAGGCCCATCATCACTCGGGCGACCACAAGCCATCCGAGCCCCGGCGCCAGCACGGTGATGGAGTAGCCGCCGAGCGCCAGCACGAAGGCGACCAGCAGGGCCGGACGGCGCCCGAACACGCGCGCCAATGGCGCGGCCGCCAAAGCTCCGGCGAAGCAGGAGATCACCAGCGAAACGGTGAAATACTCCTGCCCAGCGATCGACAGATCGTAGGTGCCGGCGATCGGCTCCAGCCAGCCGGCGATGCTGGCGGTGCTGTAGCCGAACAACAGGCCGCTGGCGACGGTCAGCAGTGCAACACGCGCCAGCGAGAACGCCATCGGCCCTTCCATGGTGGGCAGGGGTTTCATGCGGTGACCGCAAGCCCCCGCTTTTCCAGGTCTTCAAGGCTCGCGCCCTTGGTCTCCGGCGCCCGTGCCCAGGCATAGATGGCACCGAGGACGCAAAAGCCGCAGAAGATCGCGAAGGTGACGGCAGCCCCGGCAGCAGCCACCACGACCGGGAAGAGGAACACCACCAGGAAGTTGCAGCCCCAATTGGCCACCGAGGCCATGGCCATGCCCCGGCTACGCATGGACAGCGGGAACAGCTCGGACATGTAGATCCACGGAAGCGGCCCGAGGCTGACGGCAAAGAAGGCGATGTAGACAAACAGGCCGACCAGCGCGACCGGCGCCATCTCCGGATTGCCCGAGTTCATGGTCAGGGCAATGACCGCAAGGCTGGCGGCGGCGCCGAGAAAGCCGATGATGAACAGGGGCCGGCGGCCGAGCCGGTCGACAATGAACATCGCCACCACGGTCATCAGCACGTTGACGATGCCGATACCGACGGTCGCGGCAAGCTGAGTGCTGGCACCGTCGAACCCGGCATGACCGAGGATCGTCGGTGCGTAGTAGATCACCGCATTGATGCCGCTGACCTGCTGCAGCAAAAAGGCGATGATGGCGAAGGAGGCGATCGGCCGCATCCGCTCCGACAGGAACTGGGACCAGTCCGCACTCTTCGGCGCCGAAGCCTGCGAGGCGGCGATATCACGGACGATTTCGGCGGCAGCCTCCCGGCCCAGCTCCGGCTGTACCGCAGCGATGACCGTTTCCGCCTCCTCATTGCGACCGCGCATCACCAGCCAGCGCGGGCTTTCCGGCGCGAACCAGATGCCCCCGAGCGTGACGATGGCCGGCACCGCCCCGAGCGCCAGCATCCAGCGCCAGGCGCCGAGCGGCTCCAGCATCATGTCGATCAGATAGGACACCAGAATGCCGATGGTAATCATCAACTGGAAGGCGGAAACCACCGCGCCGCGCTGACGCGCCGGCGCCAGTTCCGCCAGGAACATCGGCGCGGCAAGCGCGGAGGCACCGATGGCGATGCCCAGCATCAGCCGCGCGACGACCAGAACGACCTCGCCGCTGGCAAGGCCACTGGCAAGTGCGCCGATGCCGAACAGCAGCGAACAGATGATCAGCACCATGCGGCGACCGAGCGCATCCGCCCAGATCGCCGCCAGGATTGCACCGGCGACCGCGCCGAGCGGTACGGCGGAGGTCACCATGCCCTCGCCCGCCGCGGTGATGCCAAACAGCTTGGTGATGAATGGCAGCGCGCCGGCGATCACCCCTTCGTCAAAGCCGAAGAGGAAGCCGAACAGCGCGGCCAGCGCGACGAGACGAATGAGCATGATCAGGCCTTTTCCTCAAGCTGGGCGGCAACGCCCTCGGCATGGCGCAAGGACCAGGCCGTGATGGTGAGATAGCTGTTGGCCGAGCCCTGCGACGGCCATGCGGCGGAATCGGCAACCGACAGATTGCCGAGCGACCAGAACCGGCCGTAGGTGTCGGTCACGCCGACGCCCGGCTCCGCCGACATGCGCAAGCCGCCGATCTCGTGCAGCGCGGCGCCCGGCGGGTTGATCTGGCTGCGCACCAGCTCCGCCCCCATGCCTTGGGCCACCTGCGGCAGGAAGGCGTTCATCTCGTCGAGAATGCGCAGATCGCTCTCGGTCCGGTCGGCCAGGACCACATATTCGCCCATGCTCCCCGGCCCGTCGCCCGCCTGTCCGGTCATGTGCACTTCATTGCTCTTAGCCGCCTCGCCGACACCAAAGCAATAGGCCAGCAGATAAAGCCCTTGCGGATTGCAATCGAGCCAGACCGTCGCGTGATACGGCGAGTACCAGGTTTCGTCGAACGGCCCCTGCACCTGAATATGATAGGGCCGGTTCTCCGCCGCCGGAATGAAGGTATAGATCGGCTCGTTCACCGGCGCGTTCAGCTTGAACAGGCCCTGAATGAACAGATGATCGGCGATATGACTGCCGACCAGCGGATGCACGTCCTTCAACCCCGAGGCCAGGGCCAGCCGGGTCGACTGGATCGCACCGCCCGCAAAGGCATAGTGGCGAGCAACGAGACGGAACCGCCGGTCATCCTGCGTGCCCCGGGCAATCAGGCCGGTAACCGCGTGACCATTGTGGTCGACCCGTTCGGCCAGCGTGTCCGGCACCAGAGTGATGCGCCCCCGGGCGACCGTCTGGCTCAGGAGGCCACTGCGCAGCAGGCGGTCGGCGGCGCAGTCGAACCCGCGCGGCACGTAGCCATTGCGCGATTCCTGCGTGTCGACACCAAGCGAGGCATGTTCGGCCTCGATACCGGCGCCGCGCAGACGCTCCAGGATCGTGTCCTGCGCCGCGCCGCGAAAGAACGGCGGCCGCTGCTCGCTACGCCCGGAGACATGCATCAACGCCTCGGCGTGATCGTAGTAGGGAGCGAATTCCTCATAGTTCAGAGGCCAGTCGCCGAAGTCCCACTCGGAAAAGCGCGGCGTGCAGCCGCCCCAGAACAGGGTGCGCCCGCCCACCGCCGACCAGGCATCGTTGTTGAGCGGCGAAGCCACATCCTCTCGGTAGTTCGCCCGGTCGCTCCAGGCGGTGCGGTAGCGTACCAGATTGTGGATCTGCGGGGTGATCTCGCCCCGGCTGCGGAAGGGCGAGGAGCCGACGTGGTTCGGCAGGACAAAGGGCCCCGCCTCCAGGATCACCACCGAAAGCCCCTTGCGGGCCAGCTCGATGGCGCTGGTCACGCCAGCCGTTCCCGAGCCGACGATCAGGACGTCGATGTTGGTGGTGGATTTTGAAATGGAAAAGGGATCGGAAGCGAGAATGGACGAAAGAGTAGACATGTTTTTCCCGTTTTCAGCGGCGGAACAAGGCATTGGCGACTTTGCGGAAGGCCGCGACGATGTCGTCCACATCCGCATCGGTCAGTTTCGAGGCAATCGTCAGCAGCATCGACCGGCCGCAGAGATCATCGCAGCGCGGCAATGCACCCTTGTGATAGTCGATCTCATCGGCAAAGGCGTTCAGCGGATGGGTCCAGGGGAAACCGTCCCGGCTGTTGGACCGCTTTTCCGTCAGGCTGGGAATGTTGAAATACCAGTGCAGCCCCCATTCGCGCATGGCGAGACACCCAAGCGAGCCCTCCGGGCCGTGAATGCCCTCTGCCCGCAGCGCGGCGACAAACCGTTCGCAGAGGTCCCCATCCGGGAAACTGGCGATCAGGAACGGACCGCTGTCGCCATCCGGGTCCGGCACGGTGCGGAAGGTCAGTTCCGGGATATCCGACAGCGCCTCGCGAATCCGCCATTTGGCGCTGCGCATGGCACCGGTGATCCGCGCCAGCTTGCGCGACTGGGCCAGCGCCATGGCGCCCGCCAGATCGGACATACGCGCGCCGACACCCCAGAGCTGGCAGGTCTCGTCCGAAGGATCGAGCCGGCCGGCATCGTTTCGGGCATAGCCAAGGTCGTGCAGCGCGACGATGCGGCGGAACAGGGCATCGTCATCGCTGACCACCATGCCACCATCGCCGGCCGTCATGTTCTTGTTGAGCTGGAAACTGAAAGTCGCGATATCGCCGAACCGGCCAACCGGCGTGCCGTTCTGGCTGGCACCCGCCGCCTGGGCGCAATCCTCGATCAGCTTGATTCCATGTTCGTGGGCAATGGCGGCGATGCGGCCCACGTGCCCCGGTGCGCCGCTCATGTGCACCAAAAGGATCGCCCGGCTGCGCTCGTTGATCTTCCGCTCCAGATCCTCCGGATCCATACAGAAGGTCTCGTCAATATCGACAAGGCGGGGAATGGCGCCGCTACGCACGATGGCCGAAACGCAACTGACCCACATGTAGCCGGCGATCAAAACCTCGTCGCCCGGACCGATTTCCAGCGCCGAAAGGGCGATAGATAGAGCCGCGGTGCCGGAGGAGACCGCCAATGCGTTGCGATGACCGTGGGTTTCGCACCACTCCCGCTCCAGCGTCTCGACCATATGTTGCGGATCGGGCCCGTAGAACCGGAACGGACTTTGCGCCAGCACCACCTTCTCGACCAGCGCGCGCTCTTCTTCACCGATCCAGTGCGCCCCCGGCAACTCCCAGGGCAGCGGCTCGGTGCGCACCGGATCGCCGCCTTCGATCGCAAGACGGTTCGCCATCACGGTATGATTATGGTCGGTCAAACGGTGTCTCCCCAAGCCGTAGAAGTCTGCGTCTTCCACCGTGACCGGCCACCCTCCGGGCACACCCTCCACGGCGCCAGCCGGGGCTGGTAAGCGCCCGGCAGCGAAGGAATTCAACACAGAAGGTGTTATTGCTTTATTTCCAGACGTGTAAATTTTGACGGATACACCAGATCTGGCGTGACCCGACCTACCCCTCCGCAAATGCAATCTGTGCGTGCAACCTTACCCAGGCTTATCTGGCGGAACAGAGCGCGTCATCCTGTCGTGAGCTTGCCCCCTGCGCCGCACATATCAAACACAGATTTTTGCAACACCATGAACTCTTGCTTGATTCACTCTCCCGAAAGAAGGTTCCAATCCTCTTTGCACGCCCCTCGCGCTTCCTCTACCGTACGTTCAGTCAATCGCCAGTTCTCGCATCTGAAGGGAAATGCCCGGGAAGCAACGATGACTTTCAGTCTGTCTGGTACAACATCACTACACACTCGCACAGTGGAGCCATCCTCCGACAGCGCACCTCCCTCATCATTACCAGACACCACCCCCTCCCCCTTCCCGCCACAGATACGGAGATCCCGATGAGCCGCAAATTCGACAACCCGTATGATGAGGTCTATGGCGCAAGGGGACTGTCCCTGTCATTGCCGAAATCGGATTTTCCCGCGCGCGAGGAAGACCCGCGGCGGGTCTATTCCGCCGTGCGCGACGAGTTGATGCTCGACGGCAATGCGCGCCAGAACCTGGCAACCTTCTGCCAGACCTGGGAAGAGCCCGAGATCCACGACCTGATGGATCTGTGCATCGACAAGAACATGGTCGACAAGGACGAGTACCCGCAGACCGCAGAGATCGAAGCGCGCTGCGTGCGCATGCTCGCCGATCTCTGGCACGCCCCCGAAGGGCCGGCCACGGGCTGCTCCACCACCGGATCGAGCGAGGCGGCCATGCTCGGCGGCCTGGCGATGAAGCGCCGTTGGGAGGCCAGGCGCCACGCCGAGGGCAAGCCGACCGACAAGCCGAACCTCATCACCGGACCGGTTCAGGTCTGCTGGCACAAGTTCACCCGCTACTGGGATGTCGAGCATCGCGAGATCCCCATGGAGAACGGCCGCTTCCTGATGAGCCCGGAGGAAGTGCTGAAACTGTGCGACGAAAACACCATCGGCGTCGTTCCCACGCTCGGCGTGACCTTCACCGGCGAATTCGAACCGGTGAAGGCGGTCAGCGATGCGCTGGACAAGCTGGAGCAGGACACCGGGCTGGACATTCCGATCCATGTGGATGGCGCCAGCGGAGGCTTTCTCGCGCCCTTCTGCGCCCCGGAGCTGGAATGGGATTTCCGCCTGCCCCGGGTCCATTCGATCAATACCTCGGGCCATAAATTCGGTTTGGCTCCGCTCGGCGTCGGCTGGGTGATGTGGCGACAGGAAAGCGATCTGCCTGAGAACATGGTGTTCTGGGTGAACTACCTGGGCGGAGACATGAAGGATATCGCCCTCAACTTCTCCCGTCCCGGGGGACAGATCGTCTGCCAGTACTACAACTTCCTGCGCCTCGGTCGCGAAGGATACAAGAAGGTGCATACGGCCTGCTATGACAGCGCCGCCTTTCTGGCCCGGGAGATTTCGGCGCTGGGGCCGTTCGATATTGTGTTCGATGGCGACCGAAAGCGTGGAATTCCCGCAGTTTCCTGGAAGCTCAAGGAGGGGACGGATCCCGGCTTCACCCTGTTCGACCTGGCCGACCGGCTGCGCGTGCGCGGCTGGCAGGTGCCGGCCTATACCCTGCCGGCACATTGCGAGGGTCTGGCGATCCAGCGTATTCTGGTGCGCAACGGGGTAAGCCGCGACCTTTGCTCTCTGCTGATCGATGACATCAAGGCCGCACTCACTCATCTCGAAGCCCATCCGCGCAAGACACCGCTCGGCGAGGAGGATGCCTCGGGGTTCCACCACTGATGGCCTCCCCGCTGGTTCGCCAGACCCGAGAGGGCCCGCAATGAGCGGGCCCCTTGCCCCCCAGGAACCGGCCAGCATGACGCTGGCCGGACCGGCGCCCTTCGTCACCCTGCGCCGTTTCCGACTGCACGGTCATGGCGCGATCTGGCGCGCGCGCCAGAGCCGCAAGGGCCTGCTGCGGCATCCGGAGCAGACCGAGGTCCCCTTCTGGCACCGCCCCGCCTACAACTGGTGGATCGGCCTTTGCTTCGCCATCGGCTCGCTCCACTTCATTCTTGCAGCAACGCTCTCACTGGTCCCCGGCTCGCTGGCCATCTGGAAAATCGGGCTCATCTTCTTTCTGGGCTCGATCTTCTTCACGACTGCGGGGTTCCTGCAGAACCTTCAGGCAGCGAACGCGCCGGATTTCTCGACCGCGCCTCCTCCCCCAGTCAAAGCGGGAGAGCTTCATCTGATCGGCTGGCGGCCATCCAATCTGGGCTGGCTCAGCACGATCACCCAGTTCGCCGGCACGGTGATGTTCAATTTCAACACCTTCGATGCCATCGTACCGCCGACGGACTGGTACGTCGCAGATCTGACGATCTGGCTCCCCGGCATGATCGGGTCCGTTCTGTTCCTGATTTCCGGCTCGCTCGCCTTCATGGAAATCAGTCATGCCTATTGGTCGTGGAAACCGAAAGATCTGGACTGGCAGATCGCCTTTGCAAACCTTCTGGGCTGCCTCTTTTTCATGATTTCCGGCATTCTGGCCTATATCCCCAGAGGCCCCGAACCGGGGTGGATCGCGACCGTCGCCAACCTTCACCTGTGTCTCGGCGCTGTCGGCTTCCTGATTGGTGCGCTGCTGATGATGCGGGAGAGCAAACAGACCGCAACGATGACAGCCTGAACCGGCGGCGCGCTTGCCGCGTTGGCGGATCACCGACGCAGATCAGAGCAGCCGAAAACATGAGCGCTCCGGACAGTGATGCCCGAGCTGTCCGTTCCATCGCGACTTTCAATGGGGTAAGTGGTGCCCAGGGCCGGAATCGAACCAGCGACACGCGGATTTTCAATCCCGATGGACTTTCCGGACGCCAGCGCTTTAGCCGATTTTCCCCTGTCAAACCGACGACACGAAATCAAGCACTTAGCGGCGATTTGTCAAACGCGGTTTCGGAGGAAATCCGGGACCTGGCGCGCCTTGTCCTGCGCATTGGAATGCGCCGGCACGCGACGCCGGAAAGCTACCTTGAGGACAAGCACGACGCGGCCGACCGCCTGCTGTTGCTCGCCGACCGGCTGGAGTGCAGCCGATGAACAGGGTCACGTCTCTGAAGGATCGCGGGCGCAAACCCGCCACCTACCGCATCCAGTATTCCGACAAGGCCAACTGGATGATGGCGCTTGGTATCGACCAGAGACTGACACCGGCCGAAATGCGCATCGGCATCGTTCTGTGCGGCTACATCAACGCCCGATCCGGTAGAGCATGGCCGACGGTGCCCACCCTGGCGGAAGCCACGGGCACAAGCGTCAGCAGCGCCAAGCGCGCTATTCGGAAGCTGGAGAAGGTCGGCTTGATTTCCGTGCATCGCAAGGGCGGGCGTGGGCACCCCAACTACTACGAACTGCGCTTTGATCGTCTCGTGGACACAGCCGAAAAGGGGGTCACCAGTGAACCCTTTTGTTCTGAAAAGGGGGCCAGCAATGAGCCGAAAGGGGTTCAAAACCACCCTGTAAAAGGGTTCACCGGTGACCCCCAAATAGAAAAGAAAGAAATAAAAAAAACGCGCGCGCATACGCGCGAGGAACACCCGCGACCGGAGAGCCCCGCACCAGCTCAGGGCGAAAGCGGCACCGACAACGCATCGCGCGCCCCGTCCTCACCTCCATCATCGGCAGAACAGGCGGGACGCCAGCGCGCCGAATTCGTGCCCCAATCTGATCCGCGATGGGATCGCCTTTCGGAGGTCTATCACCAGCGCAAGGGCAAGCCGCCAATGACTTTGCGGTTGCATGGAGAAAAGGGGTGGCTGTTTCCCGTGGACGTTCTCGACGCCCTGGAGGACTGCCAGCGTTTGGGTCCTTCCTAGGCTCGGGCAATGCGGGGAGACACAGCCCGGCGTTTTTCTCGCTGAAGTCAAATTGATAGCTAAAAGCAAATGATGCCAACGGGTTAGCTATGCGGAAGGTGCATATGTCGGACATGATCGGGGAACCCCGGACCTTGCGGAAGTCGGATTTCGCCAAGGTCGCCAACGTGTCGCCGGGGCGGGTGTCACAGATGATCCGCGCCGGCCTGCCGGTGGAGCCTGACGGGCGGATTGACGTTGCACGTGGCCGGCTGTGGATCCAGTCCAACATCGACCCCAAGCGATCCGCCGCCCAAAGCGACCAGGGCGACCTGCCGCTTGCCGCCCGCACCGACGCGGCGACCGAACGGGCGCGGCTGGTGAAGGAACAGGCGGACCATGCGGCGCTCAAGAACGCGCTGCTGCGCCAGGACCTGCTGCCCGCCGCCGATGTGGAACGGGAATGGACCGACATGCTGCGGCGCGTGCGCTCCCGGCTTCTCGCCGTCCCCTCCCGGCTGCGGCAGGTGCTGCCGCACCTGACCGCCCATGACGTCGGCGCCATCGACACCGAACTACGCCACGCGCTGGAGGATCTTGCCAATGCCGAATGAACCGCTTTCCCGCGTTCGCCGCGCCGCGCTGCGGGCGCTCCAGCCGCCGCCGCGCCTGGCGCTTTCCGCCTGGATCGAAACCGAGATTCGCTTGCCGGCGGATGTGTCCGCCCTGCCCGGCCCGATCCGCCTCTATCCGTTCCAGCGCGGCATCGCCGATGCCATCAGCGATCCGGAGATCGAGCGCGTCACCGTCGTGAAATCCGCCCGCATCGGCTACACCACCTTGCTGGTGGGTGCGCTCGCCTCGCATGTGGTCAACGAGCCGGCGCCGGTGCTGTTCGTGCTGCCGACCGAGGACGATTGCCGAAACTTCGTCGTGACCAACGTGGAACCCACCTTCGAAGCCTCGCCGGTGCTGGCCGGGGCGCTGACCGGCGAAGCCGGCGGGGAGAACCGCAACACGCTGTTGTCGCGCCGGTTCCCCGGCGGATCGCTGAAGGTGGTGGCGTCGAAATCGCCGCGCAACCTGCGCGCCCATAACACCCGCGTGCTGATCGTCGATGAGGCCGACGCCATGGAAATGACCGCCGAGGGAAGTCCCATCCTGCTGGCGGAAAAGCGCACACTTTCGTTTCCAGACCGCAAGATTGTCATCGGCTCCACGCCGATCTTCGAAGAAACCTCGCATGTGCTGAACGCCTACGGCCGCTCCGACATGCGGGTGTTCGAGGTGCCTTGCCCCGGCTGCGGCGCGTTTCAGGAAATCACCTGGCGGGATATCCACTGGCCGGAGGGACGGCCGCAGGACGCGCATTGGGCCTGCCCGGCCTGCGGTTCGGTGGTGGAGGAACGGCACAAGCCGGCCATGGTCGCCGGTGGCCGCTGGCGCGCCACCGCGCCGGAGGTGGAGGGGCATGCCGGCTTCCGAGTCAATGCGCTGGTGTCACCGCTGGCGAACGCTTCCTGGGGCAAGCTCGCGGCGGAATTCCTGACCGCGAAGGACACGCCGGAGCTGCTCCAGACCTTCGTCAACACGGTGCTGGGGCAAGGCTGGCGCGCGGAAGGCGAGGAACTGGACGAGGCGGCCCTTGCCGCCCGCGCGGAAGGGTTTTCCGTCGAGGCGCTGCCGGAAGACGTGCTCGCGGTGACGGCGGGCGTGGACGTGCAGCGCGACCGGCTGGAAATCACCTTCGTCGGCTGGAGCCGGACGGGCGATGCCTTCGCCCTGGGGCATTCGGTGGTCTGGGGCCTGCCGGCCGATGGCGCCACCTGGGCGGAGCTGGACAGCCTCCTGAAGACCCGCCTCCCGCATCCCCTTGGCGGCACGCTGGGGCTCGATGCGGTGGCGATTGATTCCGGCGATGGCGAGACCATGGAAGCGGTCTATGCCTTCGCCTTCCCGCGTGCGGCGCGCAAGGTGCTGGCGATCAAGGGCGCGTCCGGCGCGCGGCCGTGGATCGAGCGTTCCAAGAGCCGGATCAAGGGCGGCCGGCTGTGGATTGTCGGCGTGGACGGGATCAAGAGCCACCTGGCCGGCCGGCTTTCGTCCGGCACCAGCGTGCGCTTTTCCCGGGAGCTTCCGGCGGTCTGGTTCGAACAGCTCGCCAGCGAGCGCGCCGTGGTGCGCTATGCCCGGGGCCAGCCACAACGGCGGTTCGAGCGCATCGCCGGGCGACGGGCGGAAGCGCTCGACTGCATGGTCTACGCCTTCGCCGCCCGGCAGCTGATCAATCCGAATTGGGACGAACGGCGGGACGCGCTGGCGCGACCGGAGGTGCGAGACGCAAAGCCGGCGGGCGTGATCCGGTCGGGGTGGTGTGGCTAAACCAACACACGCGCCTCAAGGGACGCATATGGAGCCCTCGAGTTTCTATTTGCGTTTGCACATTGTGTGATAGTGTGGAAAAGCCTCATTTGAGGATTGCACGAAGGGCGCAGCTAACGTGACGGCCATGCGGCTCCATCCATCGATGGCATACCACGTCTTGAATGCCATCGGACTTATACCCGCCCAAAAAACAACAACCAGAGGGCGAACATATAAACGCCAAGTTTATACGTTATCATTAAAAGAATGAACGAAAAGGAGGTGGCGATGTCAAAGAATAAGATCTTAGACGAGCTCGTTGAGCGTGCACGCCATCATAAGATGACACCAGCGGAACGACGGGCACAACGTGTCAGTCTGATTCTTGGTCTTCGTGGTAACGAGTCCTTGCTCACAAAAGAGCGCATCGAGGAGATACTCGATGATAACGAGGGAAACGGGTATCGCGAAGCTGGCTAAATCTCTAATTGCCATAACAGCGCATAAAGACCTATGATTATGGCCTGATATCAGGCCATTTTTTTTGGGCGCGCAATGAAAGATGACAATTGGGATTTGATTAACGGACCCATCGCTCATGAAATTGAGGTCCTAAACTACTCAAATCAAATTAACAATATAGAGTGCATTGTTAAACTCCTTACCCACCAAGGGAAAGAGCAAGCGACAGATGTATTCCCATCCGAGATGGCACTAAAAGAACTACATAGGACCGGAACAATATTTCTACTCCAACACCCCGGATATTATAGAGATGTGGAAGTTCATGTCGGAAATGAAAAGGTAATTGTGCACCAGCCTCCACCGTGCTCAAAAATACAGATGCATATTACAGATTTTTTTGAGACTCTTGGGAAACTATGGCCCAACTCAACGCCATTGGAATTAGCATCTTATGCTTTGTGGCGCATCAATTGGATACATCCATTCAAAAATGGAAATGGAAGATGCGCCCGAGCATTTGCATATACTTGCCTTTGCCTGAAGTATGGCTTTATGCTCCCTGGAAACAGAACAATAATTGACCTAATAATGGTCAACAAGATCACTTTTCAGAACTGCCTAAAAGAAGCAGACACTGCCTACGAATCAAACGGAGAGATAAATATCTCTTCAATGATAAAATTTCTTGAGGAACTTCTTATACTTCAGCTTAAATCTTCTGTCGAAACAGAAAAATACGAAGAAGCATGACCCGCTCAAGAAAGGCGCTTTGGTGCAACGCCCCTGCTTCCTAGCTTGAACCTATCAATCCTTCTTCAACCTCACGCCCGGCCCTTCGCCATTTTCGTCAATGAAGATCACGCCGGCGGCTTCGAGGGCGGCGCGGATCGCCTCGACCGTGCGCGGCTTCAGCTCTTCCCCGCGTTCAAGGCGCGTGACGGTCGTGGGAGAGACCTTCGCCAAATCGGCAACCTCCCTGATTCCCAAGCCCAAAGCTGCACGCGCCATTCGGCATTGAGCCGCATTCATTGTGTTACCCTGTGACTATTTTGTCTTGACGTGACCGTTTCAGGATGCCTAATTGGTCACATCGTTACACTTTTCATACCACAGGAGACACGGATGGGCATCCATTTTCGTGAACGGGGAAGGTGCGTCCCTGTCTGGCTGACAATCGAGCCGGCCACCCGCGCCCGCATCGAAGCGGCGATTGAGAACCTTGTCGCCCTGCTCGACCAGATCGACGGGGATTACGACCAGGAGTACGACACGGCGGACCTGGAGCCGGACGGGACGGACGAACCCCGCCGCGTCACCCCCGCCACGCGGCACGATCAACGCCAGTGGGCGCATGGCCACCAGGAAGGTTCCCGATGACTGACTGTCGTGTTGCGGCCATCGGCCGGGAACTTGCCGAGCTGTCGCGTGAATGGGCACGGCTGGACGGGGAAGGATGCGCCGTGCAGGGCGCTCGCAAGATCCGGCTGGACCGCATGGAACGTGAGGTGCTGGACCGCATCGACCTGTTGCAGGCGGAAGCCTGCGGCACGCTGGCGACCAGCCCGGCCGGCGCCATGGTGCAAACCATGCTCGCCTATGATCTCGCCAACAAGCTCTACGAATTCATCCCCGACGACGCGCCGGCCTACGAGGTCTCCGCGCTTCTGCGGGCACTCACACGCGCGCTCTATTCCGCCGTGGATGCCATCGCCGCAACCACCGGCGAGGACCCCAATAGCCTCGGCGCCGATCACTTCATGGCCCGCGAATGGCATCCGTTCCACCTGTGCGAAAGGGCGGGAGAGCGAAGCTCTACACAACATGAAAAGAACGCTTGACATGACATGAAAAGATGCGACCATGCCTTCACTCTACATGTCATGGGAAGCAATTATGTCCAAGAAGATGACCGTCAAAGACATGGCGTATCGCCTCGCAGTCGCTACCGGGCAGAGCGAAACGCTTCATGCTCGGCAGGTGCGCCACTGGGCACAGCATGGTCTTTTTGGCTTCGAAGACCTTGAGAGGTCCGGGGACAGCCGAACGGCGAGCTATTTTTACAATGACCGGCACCTTGCGGCCGCGCGCCTCTACGCCCTCTTCACCGCGATGGGGTGGAATATTGACCAGCTCGGCAAGGTGTCGCGGCTGATCAAGAACATCGGCCAGGACGACGCGCCGAAGATCGATATCGGAGGCGCTTGGAAGATCGAACGCAACGGCCTCAAGGTGGTGGTGGACGCGGCCAAGGCGGGGGATTTCGACTGGTGCTTCGGCGTCTACAGCGATGAGCGCGGCACGGTGCATGGCGGTTCCATGATGCGTGCCTCGGCGACCGGTCCTTCTGAGCTGCGGCATAGCTTCGCACCGGTCTTCACCGTCATTGCCCTGGGACCGCTCTTCCGTCGGCTGTTCACCCCGGACGCCGGCGGCGAGGCCTGACCCATGCGCCCCCTCGCCCGCCGCATCTTCGATGCCGTCTTCCCGAAACGCTCGCTCGACGCGGGCGGCGGCGGCCGCCGCTGGCGGGATGCGCCGACCGTCACCAGCGCCAGCACGCTGCACGGGGTTGCCTCCACGGTCGCCGCCCGGGCCTTGCATTACGGCCTCAACAACCCGACCGGGGTGCGGATGCTGGAATGCCTGGCGACCAACATTGCCGGCGACGGGATCAAGCCCCGCTCCGAGCATGAGGACGAGGCGACCCGCCAAGCGCTGCATCGGCGCTTCAAGACCTGGACCGATGCGGCCGACGCGGACGGTCTGACGGATTTCTACGGCCTCCAGCAACTGGCGGTGCGCGACCTTGCCAGCTTCGGCGAGGCGCTGTTCACCTTCACCCCCGATCCGGACACGGGCGCGCCGCAACTGCGCAGGCTGCACCCGGAACAGCTCGACCGCTCCATGACGCGCACCCACGAAAGCGGGGCCGCCGTCTATCAGGGCGTGGAATTCGATACCTTCGGGCGGATCACCGCCTATCACATTCGCCGGGCAGCGCCGGGCGATACGCTCGCCGGTCTTCCAAGCGCGCCCGTGCGGATGCCGGCGAGCGACATCATTCACCTGTTCCGCCCGCTGGTTCCCGGCCAGGTGCGCGGCCTGTCCTGGTTCGCCCCGGTCCTCCTGCCGGCGCGGGAGCTGGATGCCCTTTGCGATGCGCTCTTGATGCGCGCCAAGGTCGCCGCCCTCCACGCCGGGTTCATCACCGAGACGGATGGCAGCCCCCTCTATGAAGGGGAACAAAGCGGGTCCGTGCTGCAAGCCGGGCTGGAGCCGGGGGCGCTCATTCCCCTGCCGCCGGGCAAGGACGTTGCGTTTCCCGACGTGCCCGACCAGGGCGGCGCGGGGGCGCTGATGGGCACCACCTTCCGCCTGATCGCCGCCGGCATGGGCGTCACCTACGAACAGGCGACCGGGGACTATTCCCAGGTGAACTATTCCAGCGCACGGGCGGCGCTGCTGGAGTTTCGCCGCTTCTGCCAGTCGATCCAGCACCACGTGATGGTGTTCGGCCTGTGCCGGCCGGTCTGGCGATCCTTCATTCGCCACCAGGTGCTTGCCGGCACCATTCCGGCGACGGCCTATCAGGCAGACCCCGCCGCCTTCGAAGCGGCCAAGTGGCTTCCCCCGGCCTGGCCCTGGGTGGACCCGGAGAGCGACGCCAAGGCGGCGGAAGTCGCTTTGAACAACCGGCTGCGCAGCCGCTCCGAAATCATCGCCGAACGCGGCTATGACGCGGAAGATGTGGACGCGGAGATTGCCGCCGATGCGGCGCGGCTCGACCGGCTCGGCATCGGCCAACAGGAGGCAGCACAATGACCGCTCCGGCCCTGATGCGGGCGGGCTTCACCCCCGCCACCGTGGACGACAAGGCGCGCACCGTCGAGCTGGTCGCCTCGACCGGCGCGGGCGTTCCCCGCCACGACATGCGCGGAACCTTTCTGGAGGTGCTGGAGGTCAGCGAAGGCGCGGTGGACCTGACCCGCCTGGAAGGCCTGCCGCTGCTGGACAGCCACCGGCAAGACGGCCTCGACAATGTGCTTGGCGTGGTTCGCGCGGTGCGCTTCGAGCCGGGGCGGCTGATCGTCAAGGTTCAGTTTTCCACCCGCCGCGATGACGTCTGGCAGGACGTCCGCGCCGGGATCATCCGAAACGTGAGTGTCGGCTATCTCCCGAAGACATGGCGCGACGGCAAGGACCCGAATTCGGGCGCACGGGTCCGCACCGTCACGCAGTGGGAGCTACGCGAAGTCAGCCTTGTGGCGGTTGGAGCCGACCCCGCCGCACAAATTCGAGGAACCACCATGCCCCCCGAAACACATACTCCGGACGCGCCCCCGGCCAATACGGCGCCGGCGGCCACGCCGCCCGCCCCCACGGAAACCCGCGCGGCGGCAAATCAGGAAATCCGGGCGCTGGCCAATACCTTCGATCTGGGGTCCGATTGGGCAAATGCGCAGATCGACCGCGGCGCCAGCGAAACCGAGGCACGCGCTGCGGCGCTCGACAGCCTGCGCACGCAGCGCGCGGTCGCACCGACCGCCCGCACCAGTGCAATGCACCACCATGACGACCCGGCGACCATCGCCACACGGATGGGCGAAGCGGTCTATGCCACGCGGGTCAACCCGGCACATGAGCTGTCGGACCAGGCGCGGGCCTTCGCCGGCATGACGACGCTGGACATGGCGCGCGATTGCCTGCAGCGCTCGGGCGTCTCCACAACCGGCCTCAACCCGGCCGACACGATCACCCGGGCGCTGCACACCACCAGCGATTTTGCCACCATCTTCGCCGACACGGCGAACCGCACCCTGCGAGCGGCCTATGCCTCGGCACCGGGCACGCTGAAGCGGCTGGCACGGCAGACCACCCACAAGGACTTTCGCGCCAAGACCAAGGTGCAAGCGGCCGATATCGCCAAGCTGGAGAAGGTCAACGAGCATGGCGAATACAAGCATTCCGGCTTCGTGGAGGCGAAGGAAACCTATGCAATCGGCACCTACGGCACGATTGTCGGCCTGACCCGGCAAGCGCTGGTCAACGACGATCTCGGGGCCTTCACCGATCTGGCCGGCAAGCTCGGCACCGCGTCTTCCGAATTCGAGGCGCAATTTCTGGTGGACCTTCTCACCAAGGGCGGCGGCGGCGGCATCGGCCCGGTGATGGATGACGGCAAGCCGGTGTTCCACGCCGACCACGGCAACCTTGCCGCAGCTGGCGGGGCGCTTTCCAAGGACGCACTGTCCGCCGCACGGCTCGCCATGCGCCGGCAGAAGGGCATCAACGGCCGGCCGATCGCCATTGCCCCGAAATTCCTGGTGGTGCCGCCGGAGCTGGAAACCACGGCGGAGGAAATCCTTGCCGCGATCCAGCCGACCAAGACCGCCGACGTGAACGTGTTCGGCGGCAAGCTGGAACTGGTGGTGGAACCGCGCCTGACCGACGTGAAGCGCTGGTACATCGCCGCCGACCCGGCCACCGTCGAGGGGCTGGAATATGCCTATCTCATGGGGTCGGAAGGACCGCAGACCGACAGCCGCGCCGGCTTCGAGGTCGATGGCGTGGAGGTCAAGGTTCGGCTCGACTACGGCGCTTCGTTCCTCGACTGGCGCGGCTGGTACATGAACGAGGGGCAGTAATGGCAACGCTCGCCGAGCTGGCAACACGGCTGGAGGCGCTGCGCAAAATCCGCGCCGGCGGCCGTCGCGCCATCGATTCAGATGGCAGCAAGGTCGAGTATCGCAGCGACGGCGAGCTTGCGGCAGCGATTGCCGACCTGGAGCGGCAGATATCCGCACACTCGGGCAAGCCCGCTGCCCGCGTCGTCTACATCAATTCCTCGAAAGGCACATGACATGAAGAACTTCGTGCAACAGGGAAAATTCGTGACCGTCACCGCGCCGGCCGGCGGCATCAGCGCCGGGGATGGCGTGCTGGTCGATCACTTGTTCGGCGTGGCGACCACGACCGCCACGGAAGGCGAACAGTTGGAAATCGCCACCGATGGCGTGTTCGACCTGGACAAGGATGCCGGCGCCTCCCTGACCGCCGGTGCGCCGATCTATTGGGACGACACCGCCAAGGTGGTGACCATCACCGCAACCGCCAATCTGCGGATCGGCACCGCGCTTGAAGCCGCCGCGCTGGCGGACGCCACCGGGCGCATCCTGATCACCGGCCACGCGATCTAGCGGCGGGCCTCCTGGGCGGCGCGGTCCCGCCTGAAGCCCATGCCCGCCGCCGCTGGCACCTCATGACGGGCATGGGCAGACCGCTTTTTTCAAGCGAGGTGAGACGATGAACAGAGCCCTTATTGAAGTGAATGTTCCTCCGTTCCGGATGCTCAAGAAATCCGATGCGGCGGGCTACTGCGGAATGGCCGCCAAGGCATTCGAGGGCCTTTGCCCGGTCACGGCAGTGGAAATGCCGAACGGCGTGCGCCTGTGGGACGCTCGCGACCTGGACGCATGGCTTGACGGTCTCAAGGCGGGAGACGCCGACAGCGACGACGCCATTCTCGACAAGTTGGGCTGATCCCATGACCGTGGTGCGCGTGCGCGGCTTCCAGATCTTCAAGGACCGCTTCGGCAAGTGGCGGTGCTACCACCGCAAGACGCGGCAGAAAGTCGACCTGGACCGGGCGCCGCTTGGTTCGGCAGCTTTCTTCGCCGAGTGCCAGCGGATCACCGACGCGCTTGCCACCGCCGGCGAACCCAAGCCGGGAACGCTCGGCAAGCTCATTGAGAAATACCGCGCCAGCCCTGATTTCATGGAAAAGGCACCGCGCACCCGCGCCGACTATCAACGGGTGTTCGATTACCTCTACCCGATCCGCGACACCGAACTTGCGAAATTCACCTCGCCGCTGGTGGTCAAGATCCGCGACCGGGCAGAAGCCAAACGGGGCGCGCGCTTCGGCACCTATGTCAAACAGGTGATTTCCCTTCTCTTCTCCTGGGGCAAGGAACGCGGGTTCGTGAAGGTCAACCCGGCGCTTGGTGTGCGAGGTGTGCGCCGGAAGCGCGGCGCACCCATGGCGAACCGCCCCTGGAGCGATGCCGAACGGCATGCGGTGCTGGAGGCTGCCCCCGCGCAAATGCTGCCGGCGCTCGGGCTGATGATGTTCACCGGCCTGGGACCGCAAGACGCGCTCACCCTGCCCCGCACCTTCTTCAAGAACGGCGCCATTGCAACGGAACGCTCCAAGACCGGCGCGCCGGTCTATTGGCCGGTTATCGAGCCGCTGCAAGACATTCTGGACGCGGCACCGGCACACGACGCCCTGACGCTGTGCGCCAACTCGAAAGGCCGCCCCTGGACGGTCTCCGGCTTCCGGGCGTCCTGGACGACCTTGCGCCGAGCCCTGGAGGATGCCGGCAAGGTGCAACCCGGTCTCACGCTCTACGGCCTGCGCCACACCGTGGCGACGATCCTTCGCGAAGCCGGCTGCGATGATCGCACCATTGCCGATGCGCTCGGGCAGAAGACCGAGGACATGGCCCGGCACTACAGCAAGGCCGCCGACCTTCGCCGAAAGATGGGGGATGTGGGCGCCATTTTCGAAACCGCCGTGAACGACCGGCGAACAAAAACTGTCAAACCGGATTGAAAATCCCGTCAAACCGAGGGGCAAAAGCGATGCCACCCGAAAAAGCTTCTAACGATTTCAATGGGGTAAGTGGTGCCCAGGGCCGGAATCGAACCAGCGACACGCGGATTTTCAATCCGCTGCTCTACCAACTGAGCTACCTGGGCCCGAGCGCTGCGAAAAGGTGCTGAGCGCTTCGAAGTGCCGGTCTTATAGACGACCCTTGCGGACCTGTCCAGTTGCCGGCTTCAAGTTTTACACAAGTGACTTTCACCCCGGGATTTTTTCGCCTCCTGCCCGCCCCCTCTCCCGACTGCACACCCAGGTTACTCCTTGCGGGAACGGCTGATTTCAGCGCCTTCCAGCGCCTGCCCCCTCCATCGCAGTGGCGGAAAAATCGCCAAATGAAGATGTCCCACCCATCGACACACAAGCGCTTCTCCTGTGCAAATCTCCCACCCTCTGGCGAGGAATCACGACCGTAGGCCGCCCTCAGAAGGTCTTGATCACACTCAGCGCCGTCGAAACGTTCGAAAAATCCTTGATCTGGTAATTGGACTGCATCCGCCGGAATTCGGCGGTCAGCGCTAGGGCGACATCGGCACGCAGCGGAACCGTCACCGCTCCACGCAGCCAGAACTCATTGTCGTATTCGTTTTCGGTGAGGCTCACCGATGGATCTGGAGCCGCGAACTGGCGCCGGATGTAGCCCGCATCAGCGTCCAGCAGCCAAGGCAGTTCCAGCCGCTCGATCGGCGACGCGAAGGCATAGGTCGCGCCGAGTGCGGCACCCAGCTCCCAGCTCTGCTCGAAATTCGCGCTCGCTTCCTCGAAGTCGCCCAGCAGCGTGCCGCGCACCGCCCAGTTTTCCGTTATTTGCCGGGTATGGGTGATTTGGGCCAGCAGTTGATAGCCATCCCGATTGCTGACTGAAGGATAGGTCACCGTGTCGCGGAACCAGCGCCGGCGGAACTCGACGCGGCCGGTCACACTGGAGAGCGATGACGGCAGGATGGCGAACCGCGTGCCGGCACCGATCGCGCCAGAGTAGTTGCCATCGTTCAGGCGCACACCGCCGAAGATGCCATAGACACCAAGGCGCGCATCGTCGATGTCGAACCGAGCGAGATTGAAGGATGGGCCAACGGTCAGTTCGGCCAATTCGGTGTTGAGCCGGGTGATATCCAGATAGCGCCCGCCATAGAACAGGAGATCGGCTTCCAGCAGATCGCCCTGATTGCCAAGGTCATAGGCACCATGCACGTTGCCGGCGACGAACACGTTCCAGTCCGGCTTGCCGGCCGCGGTGTTGTCGAGCAGATAGGGAAGTCCGTTCAGAACCACCACGCGCCCGCCGGGACCGGCATTGGCATTGGTCTGATAGCGCACACCGGTCATCAGCGTCGCGGACAGCGTCGCCGGCGCCTCTTGCCCGTCGATTTCCGTCAAAAAGGTCTCAGCCCGTGCGGCGACCTCGTCGGGAACGCCGGGCGTCTGTGCCACAGCCTCGAAATGCACCCGGGCCATGTCAAAGGACCCGAGGCGGAAATAGAGCGCCCCCAGCTCCAGCCGAATACGCGGCTCGCCCGGCGCATAGATCAGCATCCGCTCAAGAGTGCCGACGGCTGCTTCCAGATCCCCGATCCGGGAGGATAGCTCGGCATATTCGAAGGCGATGTCGAGATTTGACGGATCACGCAGCATCGCGGCAAGAAGCTCCGCCTGACGGGCAAGCAGCGCCGGATTTTCCGTCGCAGGCGCGGCCATTCCGGACAGGTCCGCTTCCGCACACGCGGGCGCGCTTGCCGCCCCCCAGGCGACAAACAACGCAAGACCGGACACCAGACACACATTCGACCGGCCGCGCATTGCGCTCACCGCACCCTCCCGGAGGCTTTCAGAAAACCGAACATAACTCTAGGTGAAGGCTCCTGATGAGTCCTGCTCAGCGGCCGCTCTCAACCCGGTTTACCGGCACCTGTTGCCCTGACACAACACAGCGCTCTCCCTTGGCTCCAGAGCGACGGGAACGAAAAACGCCGCCCGGAGCCCCGGGCGGCGTCGCAGAAAATCGGCGCTAAACCGCGCCGCCCCGGGGGTGATCGCCCGGCGCTATTTCACTTCGCGCACGCGCCCGTCCAGATACGGCGTGTAGCCGCCTTGCAGGTTTCCGACATACTCGGCGACCACCTCTTCAAGGCCCGGGCCATAGTCATAGGCATTGGCACCGGCATCGGCGAAGATGCGATAGCCATCGCCGCCGCCGCGCATGTAGTTGTTCGACACGACGCCATAGACCTTCTCCGGGTCGAGCGGGACCCAGTTGCCCTCCTCCTCGACTTCAACAGAGATGATCCGCCCCTCCTTGGGCTTGCGCGCCCGGGTCCAGGAATAGCGAATGCCGGCAACTTGCGGGAAACGGCCGGCCGCCTCCTCCACCAGCGACACACCGTTTTCCAGCGCGGCGATCACATCGCTGCCCTTGAGCTGGAAGGTTGAAAGCGTGTTCTGAAACGGCAGTACGGTGATGACCTCGCCCATGGTCACCTCCCCGGCGTCGATGGAAGCGCGCAACCCACCGCCGTTCTGAATTGCGATCTGCACGCCCTGATCCTTGACCCGGGCCAGCATGGCATCGGCCACAAGGTTACCCATGGTGCATTCCTGCAAGCGGCAGCTGTCGCGCGATCCGTCGATCGTGTCACTGGTGCTGCCGATGACCTTGGTGCGCAACTCCTCCAGCGGCACGGCAAGTTCCGCCACCCGGGCGGCCACCTCCTTGTCGGCCGGCACGGAGGCATCCAGCAGGATCGGGTTGCCTGCGGCGGAGACAACGTTGCCATCATCATCGAACACCACCTCGATTTCGCCGAGGTACTTGCCATAGGCATAGGCCTGGACGACCGGCACCTGGCGACCGCGCGGGTTCTGCACCAGCACCGGATAGGGTCCGGCCGCTTTCTTGTCGGTATTGGACAGCAGCGTGTGCGAGTGACCACCGACGATCAGGTCGATGCCCGGCACCCGCGAGGCAACCTCCAGATCGCGCGGCAGACCAACATGGGTCAGGGCGATGATCTTGTCGACCCCTGCGGCCTCCATGCCCTCGACCGCCCCCTTGAGATAGGTCTCCGCCTTCAAGAAACCGACATTCTTGCCCGGCGAGGAGGTCTCGGCCGTATCTTCGGCAAGGACGGACACGATGCCGACCTTCTGTCCGCCGACATCGAGGATAACCGACCCCGGCACCTTCCCCTTCAGCGACGGCTCGTTCTCCACGCCAATGTTGCCCGACAGAACCGGGAACTCGACCTTTTCAAGAAAATCCGCCAGCCCTTGCGGACCATCGTCGAACTCATGATTGCCCACGGCCATGGCGTCGAAACCGATGGCATTCATGAACTCGGCCGCCGCCTTGCCCTTGTAGGTGGAGTAGAACAGCGAGCCCTGAAACTGGTCGCCGGCATCGAGGGTAATGACGTTCTTGCCCTCCGCAGCCAGCGCGGCGCGGCGTTCGTCGACCTTCGCCTTGACCCGGGCGATCCCACCAAAGCACTTGCCCTCGGCATCATCGTCGGCGGCGCAAGTGGAATCGTATTTGGTGATCGGTTCGAGGCGGGAATGCAGGTCGTTGATATGCAGGATGGTCAGCGCATAGTCGGCCTGTGAGGGTGTCGCGCCCAGCCCGAGCAGCGCCAGGCTCAATCCATAAACCAATCGTTTCATAGACCATCTCTCCCAATTGACAGGCCGGCCCCACTGACATGCCGGGGCCTTCCGGGACGCCGTGAAAAAGAAGGCAGCGCCCCCCGAAACCGGCAGGCAAACAGTGCCACCATGGCTTGAAGAGGTCCAGTGAAAGCACTGCGACAGAGCAGGTTCTCTTCGCAATTCACCGCTGGCATCATGCAGCCAACAACGCCGCGGGTGCGCAGGCCCGCCGGCAATCGGGAGTGGTGGTCAGGTGCGGAAGGGGAGCCGGGTGCGCCGGAAGCAGCTCAGCACCCGTAGGTGCAAAGAACCTTTCGGGGGCCGGCATAGGCCTGGCTAGCGCGGTTGTAGTCGACGTAGCCATCCGGCGCGCGGCGCGGATTGGACAGGATCACCGGCGCCGGGATCGGCTGACCCGGCTGCGGCGGCATCGCGGAGTTGACGCTGGAAAAGTGTTGCAATGCGGCTTCGGAGGGCGGCCGGCCAGATCCGCCCCGCCCGGTCAGCAACTGCGCCACCTCGCGGATCATTGAGGGCGGCGTCCGGATCACACGTCCGGCGCCACCACTTGCCTCAATCGCGAAACCGGGACGATAGACACGCAGCTTGCGGCCATCCCGGCCGACAAAGGTCAGGTCCTTGCCGAACAGGAACGAATAAATAGACCGATCGCCGTCATCGAGCAGGTTGGCCATGCCGCCGCGCACGCCGATGGTGCCTTGCCGGGTGCGGATCGTCACACCGCCACGCCTCTTCGACAGCTTGCCGCCAACATAGCGGGCAACGCCCTTGCCGAAGGTGGCGATCATCCGGCTGTTGCCCGCCGGCTGATAGACGAACTCATCGATCACCAGATCGGAATTCCGGCCAATGAGGAAATTCGACCCATCGGCGAGGAGGATCTGGACAAGCCCCTTGCCGCCGGTGCGAATGCGCTCGTTCTGGAACAGCGTCTTGCCGATCCGCACGGTCTTCAGCGGGCCGGCGCCGCGCTGGCTCCGAGCGCTCTGGTCGACAGCGCTGGCGACCCCCACCCCGTTCTCGGCCCGGGCACCGGCGGCGCTCCCGGCAACCAGCAAAGCCGGCAGAAGCAGAATGGCGGCACGAGACAGACGAAGGGAACAGCGACGGCGCATCGTATCAGCCTCCAGAACGTTCGCCGCATGTCACCATGCGCGGAACCAACACTAAACCTCGTTGCAGCAAGACGACGTGATCGGGATCACAGTGATCCGCGATGCATCGTCCTGTCTCCCCGGTCAGGGTCAGCCTTCCTCCTGCCGACGCGCGAGTTCCTCCAGATCTTCCGGCTCGAGCTCGACAACAGGCACGCTGTAGCTGCCCGAGAGCCAGCGATTGAGATCCACATCGGCGCAGCGCTTGGAGCAGAAGGGGTAGAAGGCCTCCAGCGACAGCTTTCCGCATTGCGGACAGGGCCGCACGGGCCGC
Source organism: Stappia taiwanensis (assembly GCF_014635285.1). Classification (GTDB taxonomy): domain Bacteria; phylum Pseudomonadota; class Alphaproteobacteria; order Rhizobiales; family Stappiaceae; genus Stappia; species Stappia taiwanensis. Next base: position 366,481 of record NZ_BMCR01000004.1, read on the forward strand.
TGTGCGGTCTTCTTGTCCTCAGAATCCGTCATGCCATTTCCCGTATGGACCGAGCCATGCCTGGCTCAACTTTATGTCAGTGTGGCGCGGCCGTCGACCGCCTGCAATGCCAAGGACCCCGGCACTGGCGCGCAGACGATCAGGCGCGGACCCGCGCCGGATCGTGCCAGGACCCCAGAACCGGATACTTCAAACCGCCGAGCAGGGCCGAGGTTTCCTGTAGCGGCAGGCCGACCACATTGGAGTAGGAGCCGGTCAGCTTGACCACGAAGGCACCAGCGAGCCCCTGAATGGCATAGCCGCCCGCCTTGCCCCGCCATTCACCGCTCGCCAGATAGGCATCGATCTCGGCGCGCGACAGGCGCTTGAAGCGCACCCGCGTCTCCACGAGACGCTGACGGACGACATCCTTCGGCGCGCTGACGCACAGCCCCGTGTAGACCCGATGTCCACGCCCGGACAGCAATTGCAGGCAAGCTTCCGCCTCGTCGCGGGTTTCCGCCTTTGGCAGAATGCGCCGACCGACGGCGACAACCGTATCGGCGGCCAGCACCAGCCCGTCGATGTTCTCCTCAACCCGATCGGCGGCGCGGCGCGCCACCTCGGCCTTGGTGCGTGCCAACCGCTGAGCCAGCGCGCGCGGGGTCTCGCCCTTGCGCGGGGTCTCGTCGATATCCGCCGGCATGAGCGTGTCCGGGTCGATCCCGATCTGCTGCAACAGCGCAAGACGCCGCGGCGAGGCGGACGCCAGGACAAGCTGGGGACGGTCGGTCATGTCAGGCGCGGCCTCTCGGTCCGCCGCGTGGCCACCGGGGCGGCGACGACAGGCAGGATCACTTGAAACGATAGGTGATGCGGCCCTTGGTCAGGTCGTAGGGCGTCATTTCCACCAGAACGCGGTCACCGGCGAGCACGCGAATCCGGTTCTTGCGCATCCGGCCAGCGGTATGGGCAATAATCTCGTGGTCGTTTTCCAGCTTCACTCGAAAGGTCGCATTGGGGAGCAGTTCCGAAACCACCCCCGGAAACTCGAGGACTTCTTCCTTAGCCATATGGATTCCTGATTGTCATGCTAGATGTGGCGGCGAACCTAACGGATCGCAACAAGAAAGGGAACAGGCAGGTTTACGCGAAATCGCGGCGTTTTCTCCGCAACGGCATCCGTACCCGGATCATCAACCGCCGGGGGTCGGCGTCCAGCCAAACCGCTTCTTGATCCGCGTCTGTAGCAGATCTCGCACCTCGCGGTAACTGGAAAGAATCTGCTCGCGCGAGCCGGTGGCAAGGGTCGGGTCGGGGGTCGGCCAGTATTCAACCTCCACGGCCTCCGTCCGCGTCATCTCCAGCGCCTTGTGATGGGCTTCCGGCGCCAGGGAAATCACCAGATCAAAACCGGATTCATCAAGTTGCTCGAAGGTCTTGGGTCGGTGCCGCGACAGATCGCAGCCCACTTCCTGCATCACCGCGTCGACAAACGGATCGGGCTCGCCCTCGCGCACGCCGCAGGATTTGACATAGATCCGCTGCGGGAAAAGCAGGCGGGTCAGCGCCGCAGCCATCGGGGATCGCACCGCGTTCATGCCGCAGGCGAACAGGACGGCACCGGGCACCTGTCCCGGCCGCGTCACCGCTCTCACCCCTTCCAGTGCAGCGCGCAGACCAGGGTAAACAGGCGCCGCGCCGTCTGCATGTCGACGCGAACCTTCCCCTCAAGGCGCTCCATCAGGATCTGCGACCCCTCGTTGTGAACCCCCCGCCGGCCCATGTCGATGGCCTCGATCTGGCTCGGCGTGGCGCTCTTGATCGCCTCGAAATAGCTTTCGCAGATCATGAAATAGTCCTTCACCACCTTGCGCAGCGGCGTCAGGGACAGAACATGGGTGACGACCGGCTCGCCATTTTCCTGGGAAATAGCGAAGACCAGACGTTTTTCCACCAGCGACAGGCGCAGGCGGAACGGCCCCTCGCCAACACCTTCGGGGGCGAACTCATTCTCGTCGATCAGGTCATAGATCGCCACCGCCCGCTCGTGCTCGATATCGGGCGTCGAGCGAACAATGGAATCCTCGTCAAGCTCGACCGCGACCAGCCGGGCCGCATTGGTCCTGACCGCTTGCTGCGATGAAGTCATGGATGGTTCCCGTCCCCCGTCACGCCCATTTCCCACACCTAGCGTGCCGGAGGCCCTCCCGACAAGCCGGAGATCCACCTTCCATCCAAGCCAACCTAGAGATTGAGCCGCTGGGCCACCGACCGGCCATGGGCCGACAGCCCCTCCGCCTCGGCCAGGGCAATCGCCGCCGGACCGAGCTCGCGCAGGCTTTCCGCCGTGCAGCGCAGCACCGAGGTGCGTTTGACGAAATCCAGCACCGACAGGCCGGAGGAGAAGCGCGCGGAGCGCGCCGTCGGCAACACGTGGTTCGACCCGCCGATATAATCGCCGATGGCCTCGGGGGTGTAGCGCCCCAGGAACGCGGCACCTGCATTGCGGATTCGAACGAACAGGGCTTCCGGATCGGCCACGGCCAGTTCCAGATGCTCCGGCGCGATGGCATCGACCAGCGCCGGCGCCTCGGCCATGTCGTCCACCAGAATCACCGCGCCGAAATCGCGCCAGCTCGCACCGGCGACCTCCACCCGGGGCAACCGGGCAAGCTGGCGCTCGAGCGCGCCTTCCACCGCCGTGGCGAAACCGGCATCGTCGGTGATCAGGATCGACTGGGCGCTCTCATCGTGCTCGGCCTGGGACAGAAGGTCGGCTGCGATCCAGTCCGGATCGTTCTCGCCATCGGCCACCACGAGGATTTCCGACGGCCCGGCGATCATGTCGATGCCGACCGTGCCGAACACCCGCCGCTTGGCCGCCGCCACGAAGGCATTGCCCGGGCCGACGATCTTGGACACGGCGGGAATGGTCTCGGTGCCGAAGGCAAGCGCGGCCACCGCCTGCGCGCCGCCGATGCGGTAGATCTCCTCAACGCCGGCCAGATGAGCGGCGGCAAGCACCAGCGGGTTGAGCACGCCATCGGGGCTCGGCACCACCATGGCGATACGCTCCACACCGGCGACCTTGGCCGGAACCGCGTTCATCAGCACCGAGGACGGGTAGCTCGCCGTTCCGCCCGGCACGTAGAGCCCGACCGACTCAATCGCCGTCCAGCGCGAGCCGAGTTCGACGCCGATCGCGTCGGTGTAGCGGTCATCCTCCGGCATCTGCCGGCGGTGGTGGGAGGCGATCCGATCACGGGCCAGCGTCAGCGCGGCCAGCGTTTCTGCCGGCACCGCCGCGACCGCAGCCGCGATCTCATCGGCCGAGACCGTCAACTCCGCCATGCTGGTCGCGGCCAACCGGTCGAAGCGCTCGGTGTAGCGCAGCACCGCCGCATCGCCATGGCTGCGCACATCCTCCAGAATGTCGCGCACCGCCGCATCGACATCGACCGACGCTTCGCGCTTGCCGGCGAGCAGCGCCGCGAAATCCTGGCTAAAGGTGTCATCCGAGGTCGCAAGCCGCTGGGCCAAGATCGTCTCTCCAGTTGGGGTCCGCTCCGGCTTCCGGACGGAGATTTCAGGAAAACAGGAAGAGCAGCGCGCCATGTCCAGGGTGGCCGGGCTCGCTCTTCCCTGCCCTTTTCACCAAGGGCGGATAGGGCAGGATGCGGCGTCGCGCAATCCCCGCGAGGCAAATTGCCGCCCCGCGCGCCCGGCGATCAGCCGATATCGTGGCTTGGACGATGTTCGGTTTCCCAGGCCGCTCCAAGATCGGTCAGCCGCGCCTCGATGCATTCGGCCTCGGCGGAGAGCGTGCCGCCGCCGGCAAAGACCAATCGCAGATGGCCGGCCGGCGCCTCGCCTTCCTCGAACTCAACCGCCAGCAGCGACAGCACCGCGTCCTTGGCGTCCTGACGGATGTTCTGCGCCTTGAGCGCGCTGACGCGGGCGAAGGACAATGCGGCGCGGCGCCGTTCATGGCTCTTGCGCGCGCGCCCGTCTTCCATGTCCCAGGCGAAACGGTTCATCACCAGCACCAGTTGCCGGTCCGCCGGATAATAGCGGATGTCGCCCACCTTCAGAACGGCGTCCTGCACCTGCGCGGAAATCACGGCAAGATCCTCCGCGTCGAGTGCGGCGAGTTTCAGCTGCTCCATTGACGAATGGCCCCGGTCGATAGATCGCCGCGCGCATCCGGCGCGGCCGTTGCGCCTAGACGTAATGATTTCGCCGCTCAAAGCAACATCGGAATGGTCCGAAGGCACTTCGCCCGCACATGCCGGAACCCGCCGTCTCTACCCCGCCAGCTTGCGCTCCAGCCCAAGAAGCATGGCAAGACAGGCATCGAGCTGGTCGAGACTGACAAACTCGTCGGGCTTGTGCGCCTGTTCAATCGAGCCGGGACCGCAAACCACCACCGACATGCCGAGCGACTGGAACAACCCCGCCTCGGTGCCGAAGGACACGACACCGGCATCATTGGCGCCAGTCAGTTCGGACAGAATCGCCCGGGCCTCGTTGTCGCTCGTCGGCAGCAACCCCTCCACCTCGCCGACCACATGGGTGACGATGGCCGCATCCGGTGCCACCGCGCGCATCTCCGGCAGCAGGCTGTCCCGGGCAAAAGCCTCAATGTCCTCCAGAACCCGCGCACGGTCCTGCGGCCGAACGGGACGCATCTCCCAATCGAGCACGCAATGGCCGGGGATCACATTGTGGGCGACACCGCCGATCAGCCGGCCGACCTGAACGGTGGTAAAGGGCGGATCGAACCGGCTGTCCGACGGCGCCCCGCGCTTCAACTCCTCACGCAGCTCCATCAGCCGCGCGACGTAGCGCACCGCGTATTCCACCGCATTCACTCCCCGGTGCGGCAGCGAGCCATGCCCTTCAACGCCGGTGAACACGGTGGTGTATTCACAGCAGCCCTTGTGCCCCTCGATGATCTTCATCCCGGTCGGCTCGCCGATGATGGCGACCGCTGGCCTCAGATCCTGGACGGCGAGCTCATCGACCAGATGCCGGGCACCGAGGCACCCGACCTCCTCGTCATAGGTCAGGCAGATATGCACCGGTCGGCGCAGCTCCGCCGCCGCATAGCGCGGCGCCACCGCAAGACAGGCGGCGATGAAGCCCTTCATATCGCAGCTGCCCCGACCGTAGAGCCGCCCTTCCGCCTCGCGCAGTGTGAACGGATCGGAGGACCAGTTCTGATCGGCCACCGGCACCACATCGCTGTGGCCGGACAGAACGATGCCGCCGCCGGTGTCCGGTCCGAGGGTGGCGAACAGATTGGCCTTGCGGCCGCTGTCATCGCGCATCACGGAGATCCGTGCGCCCAGCGCCCCCAACCGGTCGGCGGCGTAGGCGATCAGCTCCAGATTGCTTTCCGAAGAGATGGTCGGAAAGGCAATCAGGTCGGCGAGGATCGCCCGCGTGTCGTCAAGCAGCGTCATCCCGTCTCAATCCTGGACGTAAAGCGCACGCGGGCGCTGGCACAAGCATTCCGCCGGTCCCTCGGGGGTGATCAGGATGCTTTCGGTGATCTCCAGCCCCCAATCCTGCATCCAAAGACCGGGCATGAAATGAAAGGTCATGCCCGGCTCCAGCACCGTGTCATCCTCCGGCCGCAGCGAAACGGTGCGCTCCCCCCAGTCGGGCGGATAAGAGATGCCGATGGGATAACCGCACCGGGCGCTCCGCTCGATGCCGGCGCGCTCCAGCGGCGCGGCAAGGGCACGGGCGATGTCGGCCGCGGTGTTGCCGGCACGAGCGGCATCGAGCCCGGCTTCCAGCCCCTCCACCAGCGCCGCTTCCGCGTCGCGCAGGTATTGCGGCGGCGTTCCGATGAACACCGTCCGGCAGAACGGGGCGTGATAGCGGCGGTAGCAACCGGCGATTTCGAAGAAAGTCGCCATGTCGCGTTCGATCAGCCGTCCATCCCAGGTCAGATGCGGCGCGGCGGCGTCCGATCCGCTCGGCAACAGCGGCACGATGGCCGGATAGTCGCCCCAGGCATCATCGGTTCCGCGAATGGCATCGGCATAGATATCGGCAACGAGATCGGTCTTCTTCATGCCCGGACGAATGCGCGAGACGATCCCGTCGATGATTTTTTCGGAGATGCGCGCCGCGCGGCGCATGAAGACGATTTCCTCGTCGGATTTCACCGCCCGCTGCCAGTTGACCAGGGCGGTGGCGTCCGCCAGTTCCGCTTCCGGCAATTCCGCCTTGAGGGTCAGATAGGCCTTTGCCGAGAAATAGTAATTCTCCAGTTCAAGGCCGATGCGGCGCCCTCCATACCCCTTGTCGCGGATGATGGCGGCCAGCGTCTCCATCGGATGGCGCACGGTCGACTGGACGTACTGGTCCGGATAGGCCGCCACCCGGTCATCCGCCATCCACACGGTGCGCACCGCGCCATTGGCGTCCTGGCTCCGCCCCCACCAGATCGGGTCCTCGTCATGGAAGACCAACACCCCCTGATGGACATAGAACGACCAACCGTCGTAGCCGGTCAGCCAGGCGATGTTCGACGGATCCTCGATGAACAGGAGGTCCAGCCCCGCATCCGCCATCGCCGCGCGCACCTTTGCAAGGCGCCGCCCATATTCCCCATCTGTGAATGGAAGTTCACTCGCCGGCATATCGCCTCCCCAAAAGCCTGCCATTTCTCCCGGCGCGAATTGTTACACAGGCCCACCGGCGGTTGGACAGACGGTTTTTTACGCGCCCCTCCCCCACAACAGCTAGACGCGGCGATGGACAGGGCCCGCCGATGCCCGCTATGACGCCCGGTATGATCCGCCTCGACGACCGCGATATCGCCATCCTGAAGGTTCTGAGTGAAGAGGGCCGCCTGTCCAAGGCGGCGCTGGCCAAGCGTATCAACCTCAGCCCGACGCCCTGTTGGGAGCGACTGAAGCGGCTTGAAAAAGCCGGTATCATCGAGGGCTACCGCGCCGAAATTTCACTGCGCAAAACCGCCCCGCATGTCACCGTCTTCGTCACCCTGGAGCTGGAAACCCACAATTCCGCTGCGTTCCAGGCATTCGAACGGGCAGTGACCACCTATCCGGAAATCGTCCAGTGCTGGGCGCTTGGCGGTGGCTTCGACTACCTGCTTCAGGTGGTGACGCGCGATGTGGAGAGCTATCAGGCGCTGATCGACCGGCTGCTCGATCAGGGGCTGGGGCTTGCCCGCTACTACACCTATATCGTCACCAAGCCGATCAAGACCGGCCACGTTCTGCCCTTCGATACCCTGCTTTCGGCCGCAGACTGAACGGACCGGCAACGCCCCTCAAAAAAGACGGATCGTCTGGCCGCCCGGCCCCTCTTCAGATGCATGTTCGGCCCGTTCCGGCCCATCCTCCGACCGATGCAGGCAGCGGCTCCGGCACGCCGCCGGGTGCGCGGTGATTCCATCGGCTGTCGCACGCCTTGCGACAGGGCTATGCTCACGGACAACCGCGACGGACCGGCCATCTTTTCAGGTTCGCCGGCGCCAAAACGGCCCAGCCATAAGGTCATTTGAGGGAGAGAGAAATGCTGACCAACGACCAACTCGCGCAATGGGACCGGGAGAATTTCTTCCACCCCTCGACCCATCTGGCCCAACATGCGCGGGGTGAGGCTCCCGGCCGGGTCATCTCCAGCGGCGAAGGCGTCTACATCTCCGACCGGGACGGAACGCGCCTTCTGGATGCCTTTGCCGGGCTTTACTGCGTCAATGTCGGCTATGGCCGCAGCGAGATCGCCGAGGCGATTGCCGCCCAGGCGCGGGAACTGGCCTATTATCACGCCTATGTGGGCCACGGCACGGAAGCCTCCATCACCCTGGCAAAGATGGTGCTGGACCGGGCTCCGGCCAACATGTCCAAGGTCTATTTCGGCCTCGGCGGATCCGATGCCAACGAGACCAACGTCAAGCTGGTCTGGTATTACAACAACATCCTCGGCCGGCCGGAGAAGAAGAAGATCATCTCCCGCTGGCGCGGCTATCACGGTTCCGGGCTGATGACCGGCTCCCTGACCGGGCTTGAGCTGTTTCACAAGAAGTTCGACCTGCCGCTGGCGCAGGTGCTGCACACCGAGGCGCCGGATTATTTCCGCCGGGCCGACCTCGACATGAGCGAGGCGGATTTCGTCGCCCATTGCGTCGCCGAGCTTGAAGCGCTGATCGACCGCGAAGGCGCCGACACCATCGCCGCCTTCATCGGCGAGCCGATGCTCGGCACCGGCGGCATCGTACCCCCGCCCGCCGGTTACTGGCCGGCGATCCAGGCGGTGCTCAAGCGGCACGACATCCTGCTGATCGCCGACGAGGTGGTCACCGGCTTCGGGCGTCTGGGCAGTATGTTCGGCGCCGACCACTACGCCATCGAGGCGGATATTATCACCATCGCCAAGGGGTTGACCTCGGCCTATGCGCCGCTGTCCGGCTCGATCATTGCCGACAGGGTGTGGAAGGTGCTGGAACAGGGCACCGACGAGAACGGGCCGATCGGCCATGGCTGGACCTATTCCGCCCACCCGATCGGCGCGGCAGCGGGGGTTGCCAATCTCAAGCTGATCGACGAGCTCGGGCTCGTGGCCAATGCGGCGGAAACCGGTGCCTATTTCAACGCCGAAATGCGCACGGCACTTGGCGACCACGCCCATGTGGGCGACGTGCGCGGTGAAGGTTTGCTGTGTGCCGTGGAGGTGGTCGAGGACAAGGCCAGCCGCCGCTTCTTCGATCCAGGCAAGAAGGTCGGCGCGGCGCTGTCCGCGGCCATGCTGCGCCGCGGCGTGATCGCCCGGGCGATGCCGCAAGGCGATATCCTCGGTTTCGCCCCGCCGCTCTGCCTGACCCTTGAGGAAGCCGACACGATCGTCGCGGCAACCCGCGATGCGGTCACCGAGGTTCTTGGCTGAGGTTCAACCCCACGTTTATTGGCTCTGCCTGCCTGACGCGCCTCCGCCCTTTCCGGCCGGGGGCGCGTTGCCGTCTTACACGGAAATCCCCGCCTCGGTGCCGACAGGCACCTTATCCGGGTCGAGAATATCGGCCACGGTGCAAAAGGCGCGGACGATGGTCGCCTGCTCCTCCGGCGGCAACTCGCCAAAACGGGCGAAGAACGCTTCGTGAAACAATGGCGGCGCTTCGGCGAGAAGCGCCCGCCCCCGCTCGGTCAGCCGCGAATGGACAATCCGCCGGTCGACCGTGCTGCGGTGCCGCTCGACGATGCCGCGCGCTTCCAGCTTTTCCAGAATGGTCACCGTGGTCGCCGCGCTGATGTTGGCGTGCCGCGAGATCGCCGCCGTGGTCGCCGCCTCGAAATCCCGCACCGCCTGAAGCACGACGATCTGCGGGATGGTCAGACCGGTCTCCCGCGCCACGCGCTTGGAGCGCACATCCATCGCCCGCACGATCCGGCGGATCGACCGCACGACGGTTACCGGATCCGCCGGCGCGGTCTCATTCTGTCGCGACATGTTTTTCTCCAGATGCCTCCCCCTCGCTCGTTACACCACGAAATATTTGATTTCAAATCATTCGTGTACTAACTATTCGCCGACTTATCCTGCAGCGCACACAAAACGGTCACCTGACCATGTGAGGCTGCTGGATCTGAAGACATGACGGAAAACGAAAAGGTGCCAACCAGATATGTGTGGAATTGCCGGTGAAATTCGCTTCGACGGACAGTTTGCCGATGCCCGGGCCGTGGCCCGGATGACCGAGCGACTGGCGCCACGCGGCCCCGACAGTTCCGGCATCCTGGCGCAAGGACCGGTGGCGCTCGGCCATCGCCGGTTGAAGATCATCGACCTGTCGGACAAGGCGGCCCAGCCGATGGCCGACCCGCATCTCGATCTGTCGCTCGTCTTCAACGGCTGCATCTACAACTATCCGGAACTGCGCAAGGAACTGGAGGAAAAGGGCTATTCCTTTTTCTCCCACGGCGACACCGAAGTCATCCTCAAGGCCTTCCACGCCTGGGGCGCGGATTGCGTCAAACGGTTCCATGGCATGTTCGCCTTCGCCATTCTCGACCGCCGCGACGGCTCGGTGACGCTGGCGCGCGACCGGTTCGGCATCAAGCCGCTCTACCTGACGGAGACGGGCCAGCGCCTGCGCTTCGCCTCCTCGCTGCCGGCACTCCTCGAAGCCGGTGACGTGGACACCGGCATCGACCCGGCGGCCCTGCACAACTACATGAGCTTTCATGCTGTGGTGCCGGCGCCGCGCACCATTCTTTCAGGTGTGCGCAAGCTGCCGCCGGCAACGGTCCGGCGCATCGAGGCCGATGGCACCAGCCGGGAAACCCGCTACTGGTCGGCGGAATATGCAAGGCGCGAGGCGCATGCCGAACTTACCGCGGAGGATTGGCGCGACCGGGTACTGGAAGCGCTGCGCCTGGCCGTGCGCCGGCGCATGGTGTCCGACGTTCCGGTCGGCGTGCTCCTGTCCGGCGGCGTCGATTCCAGCATGATCGTCGGGCTTCTGGCCGAGCAAGGGCAGAAGGAGCTGATGACCTTCTCCATCGGCTTTGAAGGAGCCAATGGCGAGAAGGGCGACGAATTTGTCTATTCGGACCTGATCGCCAAGCATTTCGCCACCGACCATCATCAGATCTTCGTGCCCTCGGCCGATCTGATGGGGGCCCTGCCCGACACCATCGCCGCCATGTCCGAGCCGATGGTCTCCTACGACAACATCGGCTTCTATCTGTTGAGCCGCGAGGTCTCCAAGCACATCAAGGTGGTGCAATCGGGCCAGGGCGCGGATGAGGTGTTCGGCGGCTATCACTGGTACCCGCCGCTTGCCGGCTCCAATGACGTGGTGTCGGATTATGCCCGCGTCTTCTTCGACCGGAGCCATGAAACGCTCGCCCGCCAGCTTTCGCCGGAGTGGCTGGCGCAGACCGATGCCTCCCGGGAATTCGTCGCCGCCCATCTGATGCAGGCTGGCGCGGAAACGCCGGTCGACCGGGCCTTGCGGCTGGATTCGGAAATCATGCTGGTCGACGATCCGGTCAAGCGGGTCGACAACATGACCATGGCCTGGGGGCTGGAGGCCCGGGTGCCGTTCCTCGACCATGAGCTGGTGGAACTGGCCGCCACGATCCCGCCGGAGCACAAGCTGGCTCAGGGCGGCAAGGGCGTTCTGAAGGAAGCGGCGCGGCAGGTGGTGCCCAGCGCGGTGATCGACCGCAAGAAGGGCTACTTCCCCGTTCCCCAGCTCAAATACATCCAGGGTCCCTATCTCGACATGGTGCGCGACGCACTGTCCTCGCAGGCGGCCCGCGAGCGCGGCCTGTTCCAGCAGGAATATCTCGATACCCTGTTCGCCGATCCGACCGCGCATATCACGCCCTTGCGCGGCTCCGAGCTCTGGCAGGTGGCGCTGCTGGAAATGTGGTTGCAGACCAACAACATCTGAGGCGCGACATGACCGGCAAGAAACCCGCTGGCGAGGGCTCGGGGCGCCCGCCCCGAGAGGCGCGCGGCCGCGATGCCTACACGCATCGGCTGAAGCGGATGCGTGAACACGGACTGAAACCACCGATCGGAGTACAGGATCAGGACGGGCCGACACTCGTTGAGAACTGCGCGCTGGACCTTGGCTGGGGGCGGCTGATCTTCGGCCAGACCTTCGCCGATCCGGAGCCGCTGCTGGCCAAGCTGCAGGGCGAGCTTCCCGACCGGCGCGACATCGCGGTCTATGTGCGCGATCCGCATGTGCTTCTGGCGAACGCGCCGCAGGAGCTGTTTCTCGACCCCTCTCACACGTTCCGCCTCAACCTGTCGACCTATCGCCCCTCGCGCCGGGCGCCCAAGGGCTTCTTCCTGCGCCGGCTGACCGCCCAGGCCGACGCCAATGCCATCAACCGGATCTATGCGGCGCGCGGCATGGTGGCGGTGCCGCCGGATTTCTTCTGGGCCAAGCGCGACGCCCGCTCGATCTGCTATTTCGTTGCCGAAGACGAGGTCACCGGCGACATCCTCGGCACCGTGACCGGTGTCGATCACGCCCGCGCCTTCAACGATCCGGAACGGGGCGGCTCGCTGTGGTGCCTCGCAGTCGATCCGCAAGCGCGCCATCCGGGCGTCGGCCAGGCGCTTGTGCGGCATCTGGCGGAGTATTTTTCCGCCCGCGGCCTTGCCCATCTCGATTTGTCGGTGATGCATGACAACGAGCAGGCCATCGCCCTTTACGAAAAACTCGGCTTCGAGCGAGTTCCCTATTTCACCGTCAAGCGCAAGAACCCGATCAACGAGACCCTTTACACCGGGCCGGAAGTGGACGCCGAGCTGAACCCTTATGCGACGATCATCGTCAAGGAAGCCAGGCGACGCGGCATTCATGTGGAGGTCAGCGACGCGGAGCGCGGCTTTTTCTCCCTGTCGCAAGGCGGACGGACGATCCGCTGCCGCGAAAGCCTGTCGGACATGACCAGCGCCGTCGCCATGTCGGTCTGCGACGACAAGACCGCCACCCGCGCCGTCGTCGAGGCGGCCGGCGTTGCCGTCCCGCAGCAGATCCTGGCCGATGCGCCCCGGGCGGAGTTGGAAGCGTTTCTCGCCGCCCACGGCAAGGTGGTGGTCAAGCCGGCGCGCGGCGAACAAGGGCGCGGCGTCGCCGTCGGCCTCACCGACATGACCGAGATCGCGGCGGCGGTCGAGACCGCAGGCAAGATTTGCGACACGGTGCTGATCGAGGAATGCGTGACCGGCGAGGACCTGCGCCTGATCGTCATCAACTACAAGCTGGTGGCCGCCGCCGTCCGCCGTCCGCCGGTGATTGTCGGAAACGGCCAGCAGCCGATCGGCGAGTTGATCGCCGCGCAAAGCCGGCGGCGCCTCGCCGCCACGGGCGGGGAATCGCACATTCCCATCGATGCGGAGACCGAACGCACCATCCGCCAGGTCGGCTACGACATGGACAGCGTTCTGGAGGCAGGCACCGAGTTGCAGGTGCGCCGGACCGCGAACCTTCACACCGGCGGCACGATCCACGATGTGACCGACATCGTTCATCCGGTTCTGGTGGAGGCGGCGGTGGCGGCGGCGCGGGCCATCGACATTCCGGTCACCGGCATCGACCTGATGGTCAAGGCGCCCACCCTGCCGGAGTACCGTTTCATCGAGGCCAACGAACGCCCGGGCCTGGCCAACCACGAGCCGCAGCCGACGGCGGAACGGTTCATCGACCTGTTGTTTCCCCTGTCCATTCCCGCGCCAGTGCGGCAGGCTGCCTCGGAGACACCCCAGACGGCAAGCGAGGCATGATGCGCCTGACAATCGACACCGACTACCTGTCCGAAACACTTCAGGCGCTGTTGAACATCCCCAGCCCGACCGGATACACCGACACGGTGGTCCACTTCGTCTCCGTGGAGCTGGAACGACTCGGGCTCCAGGTGGAACTGACCCGGCGCGGCGCGATCCGGGCCGTCCGCAAAGGCGCCCGGGACAGCGGCGCCCGCGCCATCGTCTCCCATCTCGACACCCTCGGCGCGCAGGTCAAGTTCCTCAAGGACAACGGCCGGCTGTCGCTGGTGCCGATCGGCCACTGGTCGGCGCGCTTTGCGGAAGGCGCGCGCACCACGATCTTCACCGGCTCCGGCGCCTATCGCGGCACCATCCTGCCACTGAAATCCTCCGGCCACACGTTCAACGACGAGATCGACACCCTGCCGGTCGGCTGGGACCATGTGGAGATGCGCGTCGACGCGTTGGCCTACAGCAAGGACGATCTGGACCGGCTCGGTATCGAGGTCGGCGACATCGTCTCCATCGACCCGCAGTCGGAGTTCCTCGACAACGGTTTCATCATCTCCCGCCACCTGGACAACAAGGCCGGGGTCGCGGTCACGCTGGCGGCGCTGAAGGCGTTGAACGAGGCCGGAGCCGAAACCCCGGTGGACATCCACTGGCTGTTCACCATTGCCGAGGAGGTGGGGGTCGGCGCCTCGTCGATCCTGATGCCGGAGGTCGCCTCCATGCTGACGGTGGACAATGGGACCACCGCCCCGGGGCAGAACTCCAGCGAGTTCGGCGTCACCTTCTCCATGGCCGATCAGACCGGCCCGTTCGACTACCACCTGACCAAGAAGCTGGTGGAACTGTGTCAGGAGAACGACATCCGCTACCAGAAGGATGTGTTCCGCTACTACCGGTCGGATTCGGCCAGCGCCCTGGAGGCGGGCGCGGATGTGCGCACCGCGCTGATCACCTTCGGTGTCGACAGCTCACACGGCTATGAGCGCATCCACATGCATGCGCTGCGCTCGCTGGCGGAGCTGATCACCTGCTACGTGGTGAGCCCGGTGGACATCAAGCGGGACTATCAGGAAACCGCCGGCGTCAGCGGCTTTACCCGCCAGCCGACCGAGGAAGCGGAACAGTCCCTGACCGCCGACAGCGAAGATCCGGAAACGCCCTGAGGCGGCGCGGGCCTTCCGATTGCCATTCACAAAACTGCCAAGAAACTGAAACTGCACTGTCGCACCGATGTGTTCCAAGGCCCGGATCGGGGCGCGCTGGAAGCTCCTCCTTCCACGCCGCCCCGCGCCAACTCATGGAGCCATCGGATGACTTTTCGCAGCCTTATCGCGGCCGGCATGGCCGCGGCGACCCTGACGGGTGCCGCCTCCCCCGCCTTCGCCGAGGAAATCACCCTCACTCTCTGGTCGCGCGCCGACCGCTCGGGCCCGCTGCGCGCCGGCAATGTCGTCGAAGCGGCCAAGACCCTCAACCAGATGCTCGCGGCCAGCGGCTCCGACAAAAGCGTCAAGGTCGAGCTGATCGAGACCAACGCCAAGGGCTTCGATGCCGACGCCCTTGATGTGCTTAAGGCGCATTCGGTCGGCGACACGCCGGACATCATCGTCGCCGCCCATGAGTGGATCGGCTCCTTCGTCCAGGCCGGCCTTGCCGCCAATCTGGAAGAGCACATCGCCGCCAATCCGAACCTTTACGACGACATCATCCCCACCCTTTGGAACGCGGTCAGCTACAAGGGCGCGCGCTACGGCGTGCCGCAGGACGGCGAAGTGCGGATGTTCTTCCTCAACAACGACATGCTGCGCAAGGCGGGCAAGTCCGAGGAGTTCATTGCCAGCCTGCCGGCCAAGGTCAATGCCGGTGAGTTCACCATGGCCGACATGTGCACCCTCGCCGCCGAGGTGAAGGATGCGGGCGCCTCCGAGCTCGGTCTGGTGCATCGCCCGAACGTCGGCCCGGACTTCCAGATGGCGATGGCCGCCTTCGGCATCGACATGTACAACGACGAGGAAGCTCGCCTGCAGGTCTCCAAATCCGGCCTGACAAAATACTACGGCTGGCTGAAGACCTGCGTCGATCAGGGCGCGATTCCCGCCGACATGACCAGCTACTCCTGGGATAGCGTCCATGCCGCCTTCCGCGGCGAGAAGGCAGTGGCCAAGTTCCACGGCATCTGGAACCTCGGCGCCCAGCTCGAGGCCTTCGGCATCGATCCGCTCGACAAGGACGCCTATTTCAAGAAGATCACCTGGATCAACGCACCGGCCGGCGAAAAGGGCGGCACGCCGAAGAACCTGTCGCACCCGATCGTCTATGTGGTCGGCGACACGCCGAACAAGGACCTGGCGGCGATGCTCGTGGCCCTTGCCTCCCAGCACGTGCCGAACACCCGCCACGCGGTCACCACCAACCACACGCCGATCAACTACGGCCAGATGGCCATGCCCGCCTTCCAGAAGGAAGGCTGGGGCCTGGTTGCCGGCGTGCCGCTGCTGGAATACGCCGAGTTCATGCCGAACCATCCGCGCGTCGGCCAGTACAACGCCATCACCTTCCAGGGCGTACAGGCGGTGGAAACCGGTGAAATGACCGTGGATGAGGCGGTCGAGATGGTCATCGAAGAGCTCGAGACCGAGCTTGGCGAAGACGTCATCATTCTCGACTGATCCCTTTCATCCGGGGGGCACGGCGTCGCCGTGCCCCCCGCCACCCGGTTTCCAGCCCATGCCCTCCTCAGCTTCCGCGCGCCAGGCCAGCAACGCGCTCATCTTTCTCGGCCCGGCGATCATTCTCCTGTTTGCCCTGCTCGTCGTACCGATCGTCGTCGATCTGGTAGTCGCCTTCACCGACATGGCCCAGACGGTGACCATCGGCGAATTCACAACACGGCAATTCAACAAGCTGGTCCGGCCCAGCGATGATGCCTGGTTCGGCTTCGAGCTGCGCGGCTCCTTCTACCGCGCGCTGTCGCTGACCGCGATCTACGTCTTCTGCACCCTGACCATCTTCAACATCACCTTCGGCCTGATCCTGGCGCTGACGACAACCGCCTTGAGCGACAGGCTCGGCGCGTTCTTCCGCGCGGTCTGGCTGTTGCCGCGCATGTCCCCTTCCGTGGTCTACGGCCTGCTGTGGATCTGGGTGGTCGATCCGACCGAACGCGGCCTGCTCAACCAGGTGCTGATCAATGTCTTCGGCCTGGAGCCGATCAACATGATGCTGGATCACCCGATGGTGCTGATCGTGATGGCCAACGGCTTCATCGGCGCCTCCATCGGCATGCTGATCCTGACCAGCGCCATCCGCTCGATCCCCAAGCATCTGTTCCACGCCGCCCGGGCCGACGGAGCCGGGCCGATGGCCATCACCTGGCACATCGTCCTGCCGGCGCTGCGCTGGCCGCTCAGCTACATCACCGTGTTCCAGACCCTCTCCCTGCTGGTGAGCTTTGAATACATCTTCCTGATCATGGGCGCCTCGCGCTCGACCATGACCATGGCGATGCTGGCCTATACCAAGACCCTCGCGCCGGATATCGGCTCGGGCCAATACGCCTATGGCGCGGCGATCACCCTGATCCTGATCGTCATCGGCATGGCAACGGCCATGTTCATGTGGCGCATGTCCAACATGAAGGCGTTGCTCGCCAAGCCGAAAATCGAGGTGCAGTGATGACCGCCATTGACTGGAACCGGCTCGCGACGCGAGCCCGGCGCGGCCGGCGCGTGCGCAGCGGCCTGCTGCTCGCCTTCCTGACGCTGGTGTCCCTGCCGGTGATCCTGCCGTTCTTCTGGGTGGTGGTGATCTCCGTCTCCGCCCGCACCGGCGGGGTCGAGGCCGCCGTCCTGTGGAAGGCCTGCGCCGTGCTGGTGCCTTGCGTGCTCGCCTATGCAGGCGTGCATACCTTCATCGCGTCCGTCCGCGCGCGGATCATCGCCGGCCTGTTGCTCGGCGGCCTTTGCCTCATCGGGCTCTACGTGCTGATCGGCGCGGACCTTCACCTCAACAACTACCGCTTTCTCGTCAATCCCAACCTGATCGAGGACATTCGCGGGGCGGCGACCATCGGCGGCCAGTTCCCCTGGGTGTGGGAGGCGTTCGGCAATTCGCTGCTGGTCGCCATAACCTCCATGACCCTGAAGGTGATCGTTGCCACGCTGGCCGGCTACTACCTTTCGCGCTTTGCCTTTCGCGGCCGGTCCTTCTTCCTGCAAAGCCTTTTGCTGCTGGAAGTGTTCCACCCGTGGATGCTGACGATCCCGATCTTCCTGGTGATCTTCTGGGTCGGCCTGCTCAACACCCTCAGCGGCCCGATCCTGGTTCTCACGGTGATCGACCTGCCCTTCTACATCTTCATCATGAAGGGCTTCTTCGATGCTGTCCCCTGGGACATCGAGATGAGCGCGATGACCGATGGCGCCACCCGCCGCCAGGCGTTCCGCCATGTGGTCCTGCCGCAGGTGCGTGGCGGCATCATCGCCATCTCCGTGCTCGGTTTCATCAAGGGCTGGGAGGAGTATGTCTTCGTCACCGCCCTCAGGACCGGCAATTCCTACTGGGTGATGTCCACCTATCTCTACTATGTCGCGGAAGATGTCATGGGCGTCGACTATGGCCTCGTCGCCGCCGTCAGCGTGTTCTACATGCTGCCGAGCCTCCTGCTCTACCTCTTCCTCCAGAAATACCTCACGCAACTGACGCTTGGCGGCGTCAAAGGATAAATCATGGCCCGCGTCGATCTTCAAAACGTCACCAAGGACTGGGGGACGGCCGTTGCCGTCGATGACATCAGCCTTGACCTGAAGGATGGCGAATTCGTCGCCGTTCTCGGCCCCTCTGGCTGCGGCAAGTCCACCACGCTGTTCATGCTGGCCGGCATCTATGCGCCGAGCAGCGGCGACATCCGCTTCGACGGCGCGCGCGTCAACGATGTGGAGGCGCGCGACCGCAATGTCGGCATCGTGTTCCAGTCCTACGCGCTCTATCCGAACATGACCGTGTTGCAGAACATCCTGTTTCCGCTGCGCTTCAAGAAGGTCCCCCGGACTGACGCGGAACGGGAGGCACGGGAGATCGCCCGGCTGGTGCAGATCGAAAACCTGCTCGACCGGCGCCCCGGGCAGCTCTCCGGCGGCCAGCAGCAGCGCGTGGCGCTGGCCCGCGCGCTGGTCAAAAAGCCGAACCTGCTCTTGCTCGATGAGCCGCTGTCCAATCTCGACGCCACCTTGCGCCTGTCCATGCGCGCGGAAATCCGCAGAATCCAGCGCGAACTCGGGGTGACGACCATCCTCGTCACCCACGACCAGATCGAGGCGACCACCATGGCCGACCGGATCATCTGCATGAATGCGGGCCGGGTCGAGCAGATCGGCACGCCAACCGATCTTTACCGGGCGCCGGAGACCACCTTCGTCGCCGCCTTCATCGGCTCGCCGCCGATCAACCTGATCGACGCCCGGCTTGCCGGCGACACGCTGGAGATCGGTGACAAGCGTCTGCGCGCAACCGGTGCCGGTGCGGACCACGGCGGTCCTGTCAAGCTGGGACTGCGGCCGGAGCATATCCGCGAGGCGGAGGCCGGATCGGCTACGGCGGGACTGGCCGCGACGATCACAGCCAGCGAGCCGATGGGCCGGGAAACGCTCTACACCGCCGATACCCCGATTGGCTCCCTGCACTTCCTCGAAGCCACCTCGATGCCGCGCCTTGCGCCCGGCGCGAAGCTCTCCCTCACCTTCGACGGGGACGACAGTCTGGTGTTCGACGCCGCAACCACGCGGCTGATGCATGGAGTTTGCGCCCATGTCTGAGCGCTCCACCTGGCCGGTCGTCACCGCGACCTCCGCCACCCTGACACCGCCGTCCGAAGACTGGCGCACCGCCGCCAATAGCGGCACCGCCACGCCGGAACGGCATGCGGAGCTGCGCCGCACCTCCGGCTGTTTCGACCATGTGCGCCTCAGCCAGCCCGCTATCGCCGCCGCACCAGGCTCCCGGCTGACGGTGGTCTCCTGGAATCTGGAACGCTGCAAGCATGTGGCGGAAAGTGCCGCCGTTCTTGCTCGCGAGCAGGCCGATATCTGCCTGTTGACGGAGCTCGACCTTGGCATGGCCCGTGCCGGCAACCGGGACACCTCGGCGGAACTCGCCGAACGCTTGGCCATGGGCGCGGCCTTCGGCACCGAATTCATCGAACTGGGTCTTGGCGATCTGCGCGAGCAAGGCGAACATGCGGGCGAACGCAACCTGGGGGGCTTGCATGGCAATGGGGTTCTCAGCCGTCTTGCCATCGACCGGGCGGCGCTGTTGCCGCTCGACGATGACGGCTTCTGGTACATCGACGCGGCGCAGCGCGATCAGCGCCGCATCGGCAGCCGTATGGCGATCGCCGTGCGCCACACGGCACCCCGCCCGTTCTGGGTGGTGGCGGTGCATTTCGAAAGCCGCCTCGGCCCGGCGGAGCGCGGCCGGGAAATGGCGGCCCTGCTGGCGCATGTGGAACGGCTTTGCGGCGAGGCCCCGGTGCTGATCGGCGGCGACTTCAACACGATCGGGCTGATGCACGCGGGGCTGGAAGGCACGGCACTGCTGGAGCGCCCGCAGGAGGCAGAACCGATGTTCGCCCGGCTTGCCGAGGCTGGCTTCGACTGGCATGCCTGCAACACCGCCGAGCCGACCACCCGCAACCATCCCTGGACGGCGACCGATGACCGCAGGCTGAAGAAGATCGACTGGTTCTTCGCCCGTGGCCTTGCCTGTTCCGCCCCCGCCGTCGTCGCCGCCACCGGCCCCGATGGTGAAAACCTTTCCGATCACGAAGCAATCCGCGTGGAGATTTCGTTTTGACCCGCACGAAAATGGTCTGTCATCGCGGCGCCTGCCGGCTCGCACCTGAAAACACCTTCGCCTCGGCGGAAAAGGCGCTGGAGCTGGGAGGTGCCTATATCGAACTGGATGTGCGCGAAAGCGCCGATGGCGTGCTCTACGTGATGCACGACCAGACCGTCGACCGCACCACCAACGGCTCCGGCGCAATCGCCCGGATGAGCTCGGCGGAGATCGACGCGCTCGATGCGGGAAGCTGGTTCGATCCCCGGTTTGCCGGCGAACGGGTGCCCCGTCTCGACGCCTTCCTGGAAAACCTCAAGGGCCGCGCCGGCGCCTATGTGGAACTGAAGTGGTGCGACCCGGCCAAGCTGGCGCGGATGATCCGCGACCTCGGCATGGCCAAGGATATCTTCTGGTTCTCCTTCAAGCCGGAGATGCGCGCGGCCATGCGCGCGGCCGCCCCCGACATGCGGGCGATGATCACCCTCGACATTGCCCGCACCCCTTCCCTCGCCCGGCCGCTGTTTGGCGCGGCGATGGTCGAAATGGAGGTGGATGAGGCAACGCCGGCGGTGCTCGCATCCTGCCGCGAGCTCGATCACGAGACCATGATCTACTACCCCGGTGAGGATCCGGCGGTGTTCCGGCAGATCGCCGAGGCCGGCGTCGACTATGTCAATCTCGACCAGCCCGCGCTCTATGCCGCGGCCGAGGCGGAGCTTTCAGCATGAGGATCATCAGCTACAACATCCAGTACGGCCTTGGCATCGATGGTCGCTACGACCTTGCGCGCATCGCCGACGAGATCCGCGATGGCGATATCATCGGCCTGCAGGAGGTTGAGCGCTACTGGCAGCGTTCGGGCATGGTCGATGAGGCGGAGGCGCTGGCCGCGCTGCTGCCGGACCATCATTGGGTCTATGGCGCCAATCTCGACATGGATGCCAGCTACCGCGACGAGGGCGGCAGGCTGGTGAACCGGCGGCGCCAGTTCGGCACCATGGTGCTGTCGCGCTTCCCGATCATCTCCTCGCGCAACTTTCCGCTGCCGAAATTCGGCACCCTCGACCAGCATTCGATCCAGCAGGGGCTGCTGGAAACGGTGATCGATCCCGGCACCGGGCCGATCCGCTTCTACAGCGTGCACCTCAGCCACCTGTGCTCTGAAACCCGCATGCCGCAGATCGAGGCAATCCTCGACATCCTGCGCCGGGCCCCGGCGGAGGGCGGCGCCTGGTGCGGCGGTCACCCGGACCCGGCGGCAGGCTGGACCGAGGGCGAGATGCCGCCGATGCCGCGTGATTTGGTGCTGGTCGGCGACATGAACTGCACCAACACCAGCCCGGAATATGCCGCCCTCACCGGCCCGATGACCGGTCGCTACGGCCGGCTGTGCAACACCGACGGGCTGGTCGATGCCTATGTGGCGGCCGGCAACGACGAAAACGGCGGCAGCAGCAATCCGACCGGCAGCCGCATCGACCATTGCTTTGTCTCCGCCTCCCTGCGCCATCGGGTCCGCGCGGTGAGCATCGACGATACGGCGACCGGGTCGGACCATTGGCCGGTGCGGGTCGACCTCGACTAAACGGCCGCTTGCCCCGCCCGGGAGTGCGCCTCGCGCCGGGCCATGACATCGGCGCTACAGCGCCTTGGTCTCCTGCGGCCGAAAGAGCCGATAGCCGTTGCCGCCCTCTTGCTTGACCTGATAAAGGGCGGCATCGGCATTTCTCATGACCGCACGGATATCGCTTGCTCCAATCGGCATGCGGGCAATGCCCAGACTGACACCGACCGATGCCAGGTTCTCGCCGACATCGACCGCCTGCCCCAGGGTCTCGATGATCCGCGCGGCAATGCCCGCCAGCTCGCGGTCCTCGACCTTTTCCAGAATGACGGCGAATTCGTCGCCGCCGAAACGGGCGACCAGATCCGTATCGCGAACGGACTTGCGAAGACGCCGCGCCACCTCCTCAAGCAGCGCATCGCCGGCCCCATGGCCATAGGTATCGTTCACTGCCTTGAACCGGTCGAGGTCCAGCAGCATCAGCACATAGCCTGCGGTCCCGCCGGCCGCGTCGGCAACTGCCTCTTCAAGACGCCGGTTGAACAGCGAGCGATTGGCGAGACCGGTCAGCGTGTCATGATGCGCCGCATGCAGGATCCGTTCGGACGCCTTGTCCTGCTCCGTCACATCCTCGTGGGTGCCGATCCAGCCGCCATCGGGTAGCGGAGCGTGGACCGTGAGAACGGTACGGCCACAGCCCAGATGGAACCGCACCCGCACCACCTCGCCAGCCTGCAGCCGAGCCCGCAGGTCCGCCACGTAATCCGTCACATCCCCGTCGAAATCCCCCCGCGCCTTCCTGGCCTCGACCAACTCGGTCAGGGGGGCACCGGTCCATGCTTCCTCGGGGGTCATCTCGAACAGATCGATATACTGGCGGTTCCAGAGCACCAGACGAGCTTCGCCGTCGAACACACTCACCCCCTGGTTCATGTTCGCCAGGGTGATTTCAAGCTCAGTCGATTTCTCCCGCGCGATCCGTTCATTCTCGATATAGCGACGCTCGGTCTGCTTGCGTTCGGTGATGTCCGCGAAAGTCAGCACAAGGCCGCCACCGGGGACCGGCGTGCCCTTGATCTCAAGAACCGTTCCATCCGGGCGCACCCGCTCGTAGCTGTGCGCCTCGCCGCTGCACAGGCGCTCCACCCGCTCACGGATAATCGTATCGGCCTCGCCCTCGCCATACTCGCTGCGGTTCACGTTGAAGCGGAAATAGGCTTCCAGATCCGGCTTCTGCGCCAGGAATTCCTCCGGCATATCAAGCAGTTTCTTGAACGCCTCGTTGTAGGCCTGCAGGCACATGTCCCGATCGAAGAAGACGACGCCGCCGGGAAAGTTCTCGAACACCCCGGCCAGCATGTCCGCCTGACGCTTCACCTCGGTGATATCGGTCAACGAGACGACCATCGTCGCCTCGCCATCCTCATACCGTTCGGCGATCCGCACCACGTTGATCGTCAACCAGCGCTGGCCGGTTTCCGCATCGCCGCACAGGCTCAGGGTCGTGGTTTTTCCTTCTTCCGCGTCCAGAACACGCAGGAACGGATTGCCCTTCCCGTCCTCCGCACTCGAAGCCGGATGAAACAGCCGGGCGATTTCGCCGATATGCGCCGTGGCCAACTGCTCCGCCGGCAGCCCGAGGATCCGGCAGGCGGCCGGGTTGAAGGAGCAGATCTGCCCATCCCGCCCCAAGACGAGAATCCCCTCCGTCAGGGCCTCAAGCGTCGATTTGTAAAGGGTTTCGGAGCGGCGAATGTGCAGATCCGCGGCTTTTTGCGGTGTGACGTCACGAATGGCCCCCACAAGGCGGCGGACCTCGCCATTTTCCACGATAACCCGACCGACCGCATGGACCCAGCGCGAGCGACCGGTGGCGGTGCGGAACGGCACTTCAAGGTCCCAACCGGAGCCATCGGTCTGGCAGCGCCCGATGGCCTCCTCGACCTTCCTCCGCGCTTCGGGAGGATAGAACGCCAACGCAGTTTCAAGCGTGGGCTGATAATCCTCGGCGACTTCGTGGATCTGCCGCGTCTGCCGGGTCCACGTCACCTGGCGCGTTTTCATATCCAGTTGCCAGCCGCCGACACCGGCCACGCCGACAACATCCTCCAGCAGCGCCAGTCGTTCCCGGTGTTTCCGGTTCAGGAGGTCGGCCTCGGACCGGGCGCGCGTCACCTCCAGCGCATGTGCATGGGAGCGGATCAACCCTTCCACAGCCGTGGCCAGCCGGCAAAGTTGACGGACCTGCGCCTCGCTCGGCTGGCGCGGCACGGTATCAACCACGCACAGAGCACCGAGACGATGCACGCCATCGATCGAAACCGGGCAGCCGGCATAAAAGCGGACATGCGGCTCGCCGGTGACCAGTGGATTGTCGCAAAAACGGGGGTCCTTGGTGGCATCCGGCACGATCAACGGGCGCGCGCTGCGGATGGTCCAGTTGCAGAAGGCAACGTCCATCGGCGTACCGTCGAGTTCGATGCCACAGCGGGCCTTGAACCACTGGTAGTCATCATCCACCAGCGATACCAGCGCGATCGGACAGTCGAAAATCTCGGCGACGGCCTCGACGATGGCATCGAATTCCGGGGTCCGTTCCGTGTTCAGGATCGCGATCGCACGCAATGCCTCAAGACGTTCAGCCTCATTTTCCGGACTACCATGCATCGACTTTGGAGCCTTTCCTTGACAGGCCAGCAATAGCCCGGGGCAATTGACAAACCCTGAAATACTTTCCTCCAACACCGCCGGCTTGCCTCTGCCCGCCGATGCTTGCCCCCACCCGGGCACAATTGTTCGCGTAAGAAAAAACACGTAATGCCATCCGCCGCCGCCAAAGGCAAATCCACAAACGGCCGATCGGCGGATCGGGCGCCGCCGTCCCCTTTTCGAACGCGCGCGCCTATTCGCCGGTGCACAGCTGCGGGAAAGCTGTCTGGATCGGGCACGAACGTCTTGCGACATACGGCCATCTGGCTATCATGAGCGGCAACCACCCCGATATGTGACCATATCGCTGACCTTTCAGATCAAACCGACACACGCCTGAATGTTTCCCACTCATTCTCACTGCCCATAAGGTCGAACTCGGGCCGCCCGAACACAGACCGCTCTCGTCAGAATCCCCCGTGGAGGAGGGGCTTCGGTTCTGACGACGGTTTTTCAGGACGCGCCCCAAAGGATATTGAGGTTACATATTATTGTCGCACAACTTGGTCAGCATGGGAGCTGATTCAAGAATTCGATAAGAAGAACCGCTCAGGCGTGAACGGTCTTAATGCAGGGAGGATTAATGCTGTTCCGCTTTATCGACGGCATAAATGAGGTTGTGGGACGGGTTATCTGTGTCATTGCCATCATTTTTGCGGGTATCATCATCTATGACGTCATCATGCGCTACGCATTCAACGCGCCAACCCGCTGGGCGTTTGACGTTTCCAAACAGATGTTCGGGTTCTACTTTGTCCTTCTCGGCGGCTATGCGCTGCGCTATCAGGCACATGTGAAGGTCGATCTCATCACCGGTGCGCTCCGGCCGACGCCGCGCCGCTGGATCGAGGCCGCCGGCTATCCGATCTTCTTCTTCCCCTTCGCCTGGGTGTTCTTCACCCGCTCCTGGGAGTTCGCCCAGCGCTCCTGGGCGCAAGGCGAGACAACCTACGGCTCCGTGCAATTGCCGGTCTATCCGCTGAAGATCGCCATGTGCGTGGCCGCCGGGCTCTTGCTGCTGCAGGGAATTTCCGAGTTCCTCAAGCTGGTCCTGAACAGGGAAGAGTACAACCGACATGACGCCTGATCTCATTGCAGCTTCCATGTTCGGCCTGTTGCTGCTGGGCCTGTTCATGGGACATCCGCTGGCCTTCGTCCTTGGCGGCACAGCGGTTCTCGGCGCGCTGATCGCCGGCAAGCCGCTGGTTCTGGGCATCGTCATCAACCGTATCTTCGGCGATGTTCTGGACAACTACACCCTGATCGCCATTCCGCTGTTCGTGCTGATGGCGCGGTTCCTGTCCGATTCCGGCGTTACCGACCGCATGTTCGAAACCCTGCGGCTGCTGATGTCCAACGTGCGCGGCGGCCTCGCCCTTGCCGTGGTCTTCATCTCGATCCTGCTGGCGGCGACGACCGGCATCATCGGCGCCTCGATCACCGTGATGGGCGTGATGGCGCTGCGACCGATGCTGCAATACGGCTACAGCCCGCGGCTGACGACCGGCGTGATCGCCTCTTCCGGCTGCCTCGGCATCCTGATCCCGCCATCAATCATGCTGATCCTGATGGCCAGCTACTCGCCGCTTTCGGTCGGCGAGCTGTTCGCCGGTTCGATGGTGCCGGGCGTGTTGCTCGGCCTGCTTTATGCCGGCTGGGTCGCCGTCGTTGCCGTGCTGCGGCCCGACATGGCCCCCTCGGTGGAGCCGGACGAGAAGGTGAGCCGGGCTCAGCTTCTACGCCTTCTCGCCCTTGAGGCGGCCCCGCCGCTAGTCCTGATCCTCGGCATTCTCGGCAGCCTGCTGGCGGGCATCGCCACGGCGACCGAGGCCTCTGCGATCGGTGCGGCGCTGGCGCTGGGGATCGTCATCCTGCGCGGCAAGTTCCGGCTCGATACCTTTTATGGCGCGCTGAAGGAAACCGGCCGCACCTCGGCGATGATCCTGTTCATCGTCATCGGCGCCACCGCCTTCACCGGTGTCTTCAACATCACCGGCGGCTTGCGCGCGGTGCAGGAGATCATCCGCGCGCTGGACATGGAGCCTTGGCTGCTGATCACGATGATGATGTTCATCGTCTTCTTGCTGGGCGCCTTCCTCGACTGGACCGGCATCGTGCTGCTGTCCTTCCCGATCTTCCTGCCGATCGTGCAGGAGATGAACATCAACCTGTTGTGGTTCGTCGTTTTGATGGCGGTGGTTCTTCAGACATCGTTCCTGACCCCGCCCTTCGGCTATGCGCTGTTCTACTTGCGCGCCATAGCCCCAAGGGAGGTCAAAACGGCCGATATCATCATGGGGGTTCTGCCCTTCATCGGGCTGATCATCATGATGTGCATCGTCGTGGCCCTGTTCCCCGCATTGGTGACATGGCTGCCGGACGTTCTTTACGCGACCAAATAAGAGTGGGAGAATCTTATATGCTTAAAGCAACGAAGCTGATGGCCGGTGTGGCCCTGCTGGCACTGGTCGGCGGCCCGGCCAATGCCGGCGACACGTGGACCATGACCACGACCTGGCCCTCCTCGCTGGAGCTGATCGCCACCGATCAGCACTTCGTGGAGCTGGCCAACAAGCTGACCGGCGACGACCTCAAGATCGACTTCTACGAAGGCGGCAGCCTGGTGCCCGCTGGCGAGGTGTTCGGGGCGGTCGAATCCGGCACCATCCAGGCCGGTGCCGACTGGCCGGGCTACTGGGCCGGGCGCGACCCCGCCTTCTCGCCGCTCGCCACCACCGCGAGCCTGTTCAACGCCGTCGACTACGTCAACTGGATCCAGCAGTGGGGCGGCGCCAAGATCTATGACGAGGTCTATGGCAAGTTCGGCATGGTCTACCTGCCTTATGGCGTGACCAACAACGAATCCGGCTTCCGCACCAACTCACCGATCCGTTCGCTGGAAGACCTCAAGGGCAAGCGCCTGCGTCTGTCCGGTCTGGAGCAGGGCCGGCTGCTGGAGCAGCTTGGCGGCAACCAGGTGTCGATGGCCGGCGGTGAGATCTATCAGTCGCTTGAGCGCGGCGTGATCGACGGCGCCGAATTCTCCACCCCGAATGTGGACTATTCCGGCGGCTTCCATCAGGTCACCTCGCACTGGGCGACCCCGGGCTGGCACCAGTCCGCCTCGGTGTTCGGGGTGATGATCAACAAGCAGGCCTGGGATGCCTTGTCT
Source organism: Stappia taiwanensis (assembly GCF_014635285.1). Taxonomy (GTDB): domain Bacteria; phylum Pseudomonadota; class Alphaproteobacteria; order Rhizobiales; family Stappiaceae; genus Stappia; species Stappia taiwanensis. The sequence goes on from NZ_BMCR01000004.1 coordinate 394,026, forward strand.
CCGGAGACCCAGGAGAAGCTGAAGATCGCAGCCGACGCCACCTTGCTGTGGTCGCTCGCCTTCACCGAAAAGCGCGCCTCGGAAGCCTATCGCCAGTTCCAGGAAGCAGGCGTCGAGATCACCCGCTATGACGACGAGACGCTGGAGAAGGTCCAGCAGATGGCGAACAAGGTGATCGAGGACACCGCCTGCGAGAACCCGTCCTCGGCCAAGGTCTACCTCAGCCAGCTCAGCTACCTGCAGGATTACAGCGGCTGGCGCGATGCCTCCGCACCGTTCAATCTCGGCCGCACGCCGAACGGTCCGGATCTGGAGAAGATCCGCGCCTGCGCCGAAAAGTAATCGGTAGCCTTGCTCTGGAGCGCCGGGGTGTTTGGGTCGGAAGGCCCAACGCTCCGGCGTTTTCCGTTTGGCCCCGCGTTTTCTGAACTGCTACCGTATGTCCGAAGACGACTACGCCAAGAGCCTGTTGCGGTTGGCCTGCGTTTTCTGAACTGCTACCGTCCCGGTCGATTGGCAATCGCGACCACCCGTGTTGCGGTTGGCCTGCGTTTTCTGAACTGCTACCGTCGCCGCCACAAAGGGGACGTAGTTAGGGTAGTTGCGGTTGGCCTGCGTTTTCTGAACTGCTACCGTCGGTCAGCCGCTTGTTGTCCGCCTCCAGCTGTTGCGGTTGGCCTGCGTTTTCTGAACTGCTACCGTCGTCGAGAATGGAGGGCGCGGCCTGTGCGCGGTTGCGGTTGGCCTGCGTTTTCTGAACTGCTACCGTAGTTGGGCACGAACGGCCACAGGCGGGCGCGTTGCGGTTGGCCTGCGTTTTCTGAACTGCTACCGTCGACGGCGTGAAGATTCCGCATCTCATGCCGTTGCGGTTGGCCTGCGTTTTCTGAACTGCTACCGTAAAGGGGTCGATCTGGTGACCTTCGACTAGTTGCGGTTGGCCTGCGTTTTCTGAACTGCTACCGTGGATCGCCTGAGCATCCAGACGGCCGACCAGTTGCGGTTGGCCTGCGTTTTCTGAACTGCTACCGTTCCATGCACCAACTGATCGTAGAACCGCGCGTTGCGGTTGGCCTGCGTTTTCTGAACTGCTACCGTAGATAAGGGCCCAATCCCTTGAAAACCCAAGCGGATTGGGCCTTTCTCGGCGGCAAATTCGCCCAGCCTTTGCTAGAAAAGCGCGATCTGTTCGGGATTCTTTTTCCGCGCGCGGCGCGACTGATCGCTGAAGCGGACGATGTTTTCGTATTGCCGATCGGTGAATTGAAAGATGAAGACATCGCCCCGCTCCGGCAGATTGGCTTCGATCCGGCGCACATGCGCCTCGAACTGTTCCAGGCCATTGACCAGCCGCAGATAGTTCGACAACTGGCTCATTTCAAAACCCTGATCCAGCAGATATTGCCGGAATTTGGTCGCGGCGGCACGCTGTTTCTTCGTCTCCACCGGCAAGTCAAAGGTCACGAGCATCCACATCAGCCTGTAAGCGGACAGGTATGTCGGCGCTGTCCGCTCTCCCCGTTTCTGCGTGTAAAGGGTGGTCATGACAGCGCCTCCCCTTCCCGGCCCAAACCGGCGAGAACGAGCGGTTCGGGCGCACGCGGTAGGTCGAGCTCCCCCTTTCCCGCCTGAAACACCGCGCCGAGCTGCTGCGCCAACCGGGTCGCATGAAGATGCAGCGGCGTCATGCCCTGGGCACTGGCAAGGTCGAACCCGGTCAGAGCCGCCAGACCCCGCTTGGCCTCGGGCGTCACCGTCGCGATGCCGTCGCGGCCAAGGTTGAAGACCAGACGGTCGACCAGCGGCCGGTAAGGCTCCATCAGATCATCGGCCAGCGCGAAGGCATTGCCGCGATTGCTGTGATGCAGCCCGATGGTGGGGTGCAATCCGGCGGCGCAGATGGCCCGGGCCACCGTCGCCCGCAGCACCGTGTAGCCATAGTTCAGCAGCGCATTCACCCCATCGCCGTCGGTGTCGCGGCGGAACTCCGGCCCCATCAACGCCTGCCAGTAGCGACGCGCGGCCTGCGCCTCCACATTTTCCGGATCGCCCGAGCGCACTTTACGCGCCAAGAGGTCGAAGGCCCCCGCTTCACCGCCTGCGGAGGCGAGCACCGCCCCTTGCATCCGGATCTTGGCGACGACGATATCGCGCCACAGCCGCTTGGACAGGGGCCGCGCCGCGCCGACCTGCGCATTCAACCTCGCCCCTTGCGCGTGATGCCCCTCCAGCGGCCAGACACAGGCAATGGGCGCATGATTGCGCCGCACACAGAACCACCGGCACCGACCGTTCGGCCAGACGGGTAAACACAGTGTTCGACCAGCTCAGCCCATGCGCATGGGCAATGACCGCGCCAATGTCATCGAGCGCCACACGCCCCTGTTCCTCACGGTCCTTCGAAACCGTGAGGAAGCCCCGGTGGACGGCCACATGCAGGCCGTCGGATGACAGATCGACCACGCGTTGCATGCGGATATACTACCAGAAGATGCAGTCTGCCGCGCACGCAAGGTTAATCCGTGGTTAATCGGGCGTCTTCTCCCACCATGCGCCGGGGTCGAACACCTGGCCGATTTCATCGATACGCACCTGGCGCGCCCGGTCCCGGCGCAGGCTCGAAGCACTGCGGTAGATGTACTTGAACGGATCCTGCTTGTCGGCATCCCGGCTTTTGAGGGTGCCGGCCTCATGATGATCGCACAAAGTCAGCTTTCCGCTCTCGGCGAATTTCACCACGCGGCAGAGCCGGCGCCCATCCTCGCCCTCCAGCGCCACGCAGTCGCCCTGCTGCAGGCTGAAGACCTTTTTCGCCGTCGGATGCTCGGCACGCACGGGCGAACACCACCCCGGCTGATGCGCATCGAAGGTGGAGACCACCTCCGCCTTCCATTTGCCGCCCGGCAACTGCCAGACGTCGTAGCGGTGATTGCTGTCGCCCTTGTAGCCCTTGTAGGCGCGGCCATTGGCATCGCGGATCGGGATGGTCCGCAGCGGCTCGACCACCCGCACATGGCGAATGCCGGCGAACTTTTCATCGCTTTCGATGAAGCGCTGCACCGCAGCCTCAAAAGCCTTGCCTTCGGTGCCGCGCGTTGCCTCCCACAGCCGGTCGCGCAATTCCGAATGACCATGCACATTGCCGCGGATCGCCATCAGGTCAGCCGGTTTCTTGAAATGCGACAGCGGCACCCGCCGCACCACCAGATCGTTGCCCTTGGCGTCCTTTTCGCCGGTGTAGCCATAGGCGGTGTCATTGTGCAGCTTGCCGGCGGTCTGGCCGCGCCCGTTGGCATAGCCGGTACGCGACACGGTGCCGTGATCGGGCTTGTGGCTGACAACGGTGGCGCGCACCTTCTCGCGCAGCTCGTCGCGGAACGTCGGCCAGGGCGGCCGGACCTCACGGGCAACCCGCTCCACCCCCTCGCTCTCTGCCCGGGCGGAGGCCGTTGCCAGCTTCTGGATCAACGCCCGCGAGGTGCAAGCGATCACCGCCGCGTCGATGGCATGGTGGCGATGGTCGAGCCGGTTCTTGGATTTCACCACCTCGGCGTGATTGTGGTCATAGAGAAGGTCGTTGAGGCCCCAGTTGCGGCGCAGCATCTCGGTCATGCGCCCAGGCAGCGCCCGAACCCGGCTGTGCTGGCGGAACACGCCGTCGATGCCCGCTTCCTCCGCCGGGTAGAGCGCCGCCAGATAGGTGAGCGCCAACCGCGACATGTACTGCATGTCGGTCACCTGCCGGGCGAGGAAGCCTTCCTCCTCGCCATGGCGTGTCATCGCATCCTCAGCAAAGCGCCACTGCTTGTTTTTCGGCAAGGTGGTGGCGCGGGCAAGGATCTCGTCATAGCGCCCCCGCCACTGCGGCACTTCCGCCGGCGCGCGGTTACGCTTTTCCCGGTTGCAGGCCTGGCAGCAGAGCAGCTTGTTGCCCTCGCCATCATCCAGCGTCTTCGAATAGGGCAAGATGTGGTCCACATCCGCTTCGCCGTTGAACAGCATGTTGCCGCTGATCGGCTTGCCGCAATAGATGCAAACCCGGTTGACCGGCTGGGGGTTGAGTTCTTCCCAGAGCTTCAGCCGCAAGCGGTTGTAGCCGGTATCGGGCTGCTTGTGGGTTTCGGTCAGCTTTGCGGACCGCTCCTTGGCCGCCCGGGTGTTCGCGCCGATCCGCTTGTTGACCTCCTGCCGCTTCTGCTCGTTCAGCTTCAGCTCGCGACCCAGTTCGATGGCGATGCGGTTCGGGCGGCCATGCTTGGCGATGACGCCATTGACCACCCGGCGCAACTGGTTGAGAGCGATATGCACCGTCGGATTGGTGATGCGGCCCATCACCTCGTCCCATTCCGGCGCCTTGGGATCGGCCTTGCCGCCGGTGCCGGGGGGAATGTGCCGCTCCAGGATCTGCTGATACTTCGGCAACCGGTCGAGCGCTTCGCGGTTGGGATCGCCTTGGGAATTGGTGCGGCCATAGACCCGGATCGCCGCCTCCGCCTCGGTGATGACGAAACCGTTCTCGTCCACGCCTCGGGTCATTTCTTCGAGCAGCGAGGACAGCGCGGTCTCGCCCAACCGGCCGAAGCCCTCCGGCATGGCGGTATCGGCAACAGCGCGGGCGTTTTCAGCGGCAAGACCGCAGTCGGTGCGCAGCCAGACGATCAGCTCGTCCCGGTCGCTCGCGGTGCGCAGCCGTTCGGTGATCTCCGCTTGGCGGGCCAGCGGCAAGGCGCTCCAGTCATTGCCGAAACACTCCGGCCGCGACAGGCGGAAATGCACCACATCCCCATCGAGGCCCTTGCGATTGTCGCTTTCCTTGTTGAAGCGGACCTCCTTGCCGAGCTTCAACTTACCCCGCAGCTTGGAGAAGGGCGCATTGCCCTGTTTGTTGAGGCCAGTGCGCAGCAGCAGGACCAGCACATCGCGCTGCTCAGGGGTCAGCTTCTGGTGCTTCTGGTCCTCGCCGACGATTTCCAGCTCATTGACCTCCTTCATCAGCCGGAAGGCCTGAAACAGCGGATGCGCCTTCGGCAAGCGGCTCTCCGCCGGGTTGTAGGAGCATTTGCCCGGGAGCACCGGCCGCAAGGGGCGCTGGTGGAAGATCACCTCCCGCAGCTCCGCCACCAGTCCTTCGGTGAGAAGATCGGCATGAAACAGCCGTTGCCGGTCGCAGATGCGGTCAAACTCCCGCTCCAGAACGGCGCGCGAAGGGTAGAAATCATAGCCCTTGCCATCGGCGGTCATGCGGGCGCGCACGGACAGACCGGCGCGGCGGCGCATGTCGAGCCATTCGCCAAAACTGCGGGCCTGGTCCTCCAGCATCCGCTCTTCCAGACGGGTCACGGCGGCAGCGATCTTGCCCTGCTCCGCGTCGTTGCTGTCGGTCTTGCGGTTGGACTTGAAGCCGCGCCGCTGATTGAGCTGAAACAGCACCCGTCCCAGCTCATGCGGGGTCAGGGCATGATCGAGCGCGCGGGCGCGCAAGGCATAGACGGAGGTGTCAAGATCACCGCCCTTGCCGTCAGAGGTCTCCTTCAACAGCCGGGCTCGCGCCTCGGCCTCCGCCGGCATCAGGCCGCTTTCGGTCAGAAGGTCGAGCAGCCGGGCGCGGCGCTTCAGATAGCGGTCTCGGCGACGGCGCATGCCGCGCGCCTCGCGCCGGGCCACCGCCAGCGAGGCCTTCGACTGCGGGTCGCGGCCGGCCATTTCCGCCTGCGAGAAGATCCGCACGCCGATGTCGACAATGCGCCCCTCCTCCCGCGCGCCGGGCTCGCCCGTGGTTTCGATCAGGCACCAGCCGAGCGAGTTGGTTCCAAGGTCGAGGCCCAGAGTGGTAAGTTTCGTCATCCCATCCCCCAGATTGCTCCCGGCAGGATTGACGAAACAAACATGATGCACAATAGTGGTTGCGTTCAGAAAACGCAGTCCAGCCGTTAACAAGCTGAGATATGCACCAGATAAGGTCAGTGCTCCGGCACTGGCTTTTTTGGTGTCTGGCGCCCCTCCGCCCTTACCCGCCTATGCGTCCTGATAGCGCTCCACATAGCGTTCGAAGGTCTCGACCAGCGCGTCGCATTCTCCGCTCAGCTTGTCGCCAAGGGGCTTGATGATCGAATACTCGAAGCGCTCGATGACCTCGATCGGCCGGACAATGCCGCCCATGCGCGCGTGATCTTCGGCAGTGAAGGCATCGATGATGCCAACGCCAATACCGCGCAGCACCAGCGCGGAGACGATATGCGACAGGTAGGATTTCATCTTCGGCAGCGGCGGGTGGCGCATCTTGGCGAACAGCCGGTCGAAGGTGCGCCCGGACATGGTGGAATCGACGAAGCCGACGAAATCGAGCCCTGACAGATCGCGCAGGCGGATCACCTGCCGTGCGCCCAGCGGATGATCGGCCGGAGCAACGAAGCGGAAGGGCACGGATCCGCTGCGGATCACGTCGATCTCGAACTTGTGCTGGCTCGGAATGCCAAAGCCGATCTGGCACTGGCGCAGCGCCACCTGTCGCACCACCGGCAGTGTCGTCATCGACAGGAATTCGGCGCGAAACTCCGGCCGTTCCGCCAGCAGGAGCGCCACCACGCCGGGAAGCGCGGACTGGGCGATGGCCGGTGCCGCGGCAATCGTCAGGGTCGCCCGGTGGCCCTGCTTGATCTGTGCCGCCGCCCGTTCGATCTGGGTCAGGCCGACGAAGCTGCGCTCGACCTCGGTCCAGAGTTCGTGCGCCTCGCGGGTGGCGACGACACGGCCGCCATAGCGGCGAAACAACGACAACTCAAGCCGCTCCTCAAGGTCGCGGATCAACCGGCTGACCGCTGGCTGGGAGACCGCCAATTCCTCGGCGGCAGCGGAGACCGTGCCGGTGCGCATGACGGCCTGAAACGCCTCGAGTGAACGCTGCGACAGCATTTTCGCTATAACATTTCCGCATGTGTAACGAAGGAAACAGTATTTGCGTTATATCCACAGCCTGCTCACTGTGACAAGCTGACACATGTCGGGAGGGCACTGTGAGCGGGATGGAAGAGCGGTCGGCGCTGCCGGAAAAGAGCCAGGTCGTCATCATTGGCGGCGGAATCGTTGGCGTCTGCACGGCGCTGTTTCTTGCCGAAAAGGGCATTCCCGTCGTCCTGTGCGAGAAGGGCCGGATTGCGGCCGAGCAGTCCTCGCGCAACTGGGGCTGGATCCGCAAGGCCGGGCGCGACGCCCGCGAATTGCAACTGATGATCGACAGCGCCAGGCTGTGGCGCGAGATCGCTCCCCGGCTCGGCGAGGACATCGGCTACGGCATTCGCGGCACCACCTATCTCGCCGGCAACGCGGCCGAGCTTGCCCGGCACGAGGCCTGGCTGAGGGAAAACGCCGCCTTCGATCATGGCGCGCGACTGCTCTCGCCCCGGGAAACGGATGAGCTTCTGAAACGCGACGACCACCGCTTCGCCGGCGCCCTGCATACCCCCTCCGATGCGACCGCCGAACCGGCCCTTGCGGTTCCGGCGATGGCGCGGCTGGCGGAGCGCTGCGGCGCGGTGATCCTTGAAGGCTGCGCGGTGCGGTCGGTGACGCGCAGCGGCGGACGGATCAGCGGCGTCGTCACCGAGCGGGGCGAAATCGCCTGCGAGACCGTGGTTCTCGCCGGCGGCGCCTGGTCGCGGACCTTTCTGGAAAATCTCGACCTTTCCCTGCCGCAACTGGCGATCAAGGCCTCGGTGCTGCGCACCGGGCCGGCGCCGGAGATCATCGCCGGGACGGTGGGCGCAACCCGGGCTTCGCTGCGGCGGCGGGCCGATGGCGGCTACACCATCGCCCGCTCGGGCGCGGCGGAATTCCAGATCATTCCCGCCGCCTTCACCCATCTGCGCGCCTTCCTGCCGGTGATCGCCGATCGCTGGCGCATCCTCAAGATCCGACTGGGCGGTGAGTTCTTCGGTCCGCTCGGACGGCATCGCTGGAAGGCGGACGAGGTCACCCCGTTCGAACAGGTCCGGGTTCTCGATCCGGCACCGGATCAGGCCTTGCTCAGATCCGTGCTGGCCTCGGCCAAGGCGCTACATCCCCGGCTTGAGGGGATCGAGATCGAGGAGACCTGGGGCAGCTTCATCGACGTGATGCCCGACGAGATCCCGGTGATCGACGAGCCGGCCGGCTGGCAAGGACTGGTGATCGCCACCGGGCTCTCCGGTCATGGCTTCGGCATTGGCCCCGGGGTGGCCAAGCTCGTTGTCCAGCATATCGAGGGTCAGCAGCCGCTGGTCGACATGACGCCTTTCGCTCTCGCCCGCTTTGGCAAAAAGGCGGCCGCATGACCGGCGCGCCCCTTGCCACACCGGATGTGCTCGTCATCGGCGCCGGGATCACCGGAGCCTCCGCCGCCCTGCAGCTTGCCGAGATGGGCGCAAGCGTGGAGCTGATCGACCGCTATGGCCCGGCGGCGATGGCCTCCGGCTGGACACTGGCCGGGGTGCGCCAGTCCGGGCGCCACCCGGCGGAACTGCCGCTGGCACGCAGCGCCGTCGCCCTGTGGCCGGAGCTCGACGAACGACTCGGCGCGGAGACCGGCTATCGCCGCTCCGGCAATCTGCGGCTGGCACGCAATGCGGCAGAGGCCGAGACCATCCGGGCGCTGGTCGCCGACCAGTCTGCCGCCGGCCTCGATCTGCGCTATCTTGCGGACCTTGCCGCGATCCGCGAGATCGCCCCGCCCCTGTCCGACGAGGTGGTCGCCGCCTCCTTCTGTCCAACCGATGGGCATGCGGACCCGGTCGCCACCGTCTCCGCCTTTGCCCGGCGGGCCAGCGAGCAAGGTGCCACGCTCGCCTTTGGCGAGACCGTTCGGCATCTTGAGACCCGAGGCGGGCGCATCAGCCGTGTAATCACCGACCGGCGCGCCCTTGCCCCCGGCGCGGTGCTGCTCGCCGCCGGCTTTCTGGCCAATGAGTTGCTCGCCCCGCTCGGTACCACGCTCCCCTTGCGCCGACCGATGGTCACGGTGCTCAGAAGCGCGCCCATCGCTCCCCTTCTCGCCCCGGTGCTCGGCGTTGCCAATGCGGATATGGCGGCCCGGCAGGAACTCACCGGGCGATTGCGGGTGACAAGCGGCGCGGAGGACTGGGCCGGTGGCCTGGTCGAGCGCGCCGGCGCGCCCGCCATCCGCCCCCGCATACGTTCGGTGCAGGCGACCATCGACAAGGTGCGGCGCGTGCTTCCGGCCTTTGCCGAGGCGGAGCTGGAAGACGTCTGGGCCGGCGCGCTCGACCTGACGCCCGACGCCCTTCCGGTCATCGACCGGGTGCCGGAGTTTGAAAATCTCGTCGTCGCCGCCGGCTTTTCCGGGCACGGCTTCGGCATCGGCCCGGTGACGGGGCCGATGGCCGCGCGGCTCGCCATTGGGGAGGAACCGGACGACCGGCTTGCCTCCTTCCGCTTCGACCGGTTCGCCGATGGCGCCGTCGCCACTGCCCCCCTCACCCTGCACGGATAAGGAGAGCCCATTGCTCAACCCCGAAGGTCGCGTCATCATGGTTTCCGGAGCGAGCCGGGGGATCGGTCTCGCCATTGCCCGAACGCTTCTTGCCAAGGGCTATTCAGTCAGCGCCGGCGCGCGAGACCCGGAACGGGCGAAAGCCGGCCTGAAGGGGGCACCCGGGGGGGACAAGCTTCTGTGCGCACGCTATGACGCGGCGGACCGGACCAGCCATGAGGCCTGGCTCGGCGCCACACTCGACCGGTTCGGCCGGCTCGACGGGCTGGTCAACAATGCCGGCACCTCCAACACATTCTCGATCGAGGAAGGCGAGGAAGCGGAGCTGGATGCGCTCTGGGCGATCAACGTCAAGGGACCGCTGTTCCTGACCCGGATATGCCTGCCGCATCTGAAGGCCGCCGGCAATGGCCGGGTGATCAATGTCGCCTCGCTCTCGGGCAAACGAGTGCGCAACGAGAACATCGCCTACAACATGACCAAGCACGCGGTGATGGCGCTGACCCATGGCACCCGCCGCATCGGCTGGGATCATGGCGTGCGCGCCACGGCGATCTGCCCGAGCTTCGTTGCCACCGACCTGACCGACGGGGTCACCAAGATCACTCGGGAGGAGATGATCGACCCGGAGGATTTCGCGGAAATAACCGCCCTGGCAATGGCCCTGCCGAATACGGCAGCCATGGCGGAAATGCTGGTGAATTGCCGGCTGGAGGACACGCTTTAGGGCCCGGACCCTAGGACTCGCGTGAACCTGGGCCATCCATAAAAAGAACCAACCGACCAGAGGACAAAAACATGAAAGCACGGATGGGAATTGCGCTGGCGGGACTGCTGGTGGCGGGCAATGCCTTTGCCGCCGGCACCACGCTGAATGTGGGCATGGGCAGCGCCGATGCCGGCAAGCTCGACCCGCATGTCGCCACCTCGACCCCGGACAAGGGGCTGTTGCACTGGATGTTCAGCGGCCTGGTGCGGATCAAGCCGGGCGAGGCCAGCCCGGAGTTCATCGAGCCGGATATCGCCAAGAGCTGGGCCACCTCCGACGACGGGCTGACCTGGACCTTCTCCCTGCGCGACGACGTGGAATGCCACGGTGACTACGGCAAGATCGACGCGGAGGATGTGGTCTATTCGCTGAAGCGGTCGGCCAATCCGGAGGTCTCCGCCTTCGCCAAGGATTACACCGCCTTTGACAGCGTCGAGGCGACCGGTCCGCTGGAGGTGACGATCAAGCTGAAGAACACCGTGCCGAGCCTGCTGGGCCTGCTGGTGCCCTATCATGGCGGCAACATCGTCTGCAAGGATGCGGTCGAAGCGCTTGGCGAGGAGTATCAGCGCACGCCGATCGGCACCGGTCCCTTCATGTTCGCCGAGTATCAGCCGCAGCAATACGTCAAGCTGGTCGCCAATCCGGAGTATTATCGCGGCGAGCCGAAGATCAAGGAAATCTACTACCGCTACATTCCCTCCGATTCCTCACGTGATCTGGCCTTCCAGGCAGGCGAGATCGACATGATCTACGGCAAGCAGGAACAGACCTGGGTCGAGCGGATCCAGAAGGTCCCCGGCACCAAGGTCACGGTGATGAAGCCGGGCGAAATGTCCGTCATCCATCTCAACATGACCATGCCGCCGCTGGACGATGTGCGGGTGCGCCGGGCCGTCGCCCATGCCATCAACCGGGATGCGATGGTGCAGTTCAAGGGACCGGACGTCACGCTGGCCGCGCTCTCGCCGGTGCCGGAGGGCCATCTTGGCTTCACCGCCGACGTGCCGACCTACGAATATTCCATCGACAAGGCCAAGGCGCTGCTGGCCGAAGCCGGTCATCCGGACGGGGTGACGATCAAGGCAATCCATACCACCTTGCCCGGCATGCTCTCGACCATGGAAGCGGTGCAGGCCTTGCTGCGCGAAGCCGGCATCACCCTGGAAATCGAGACCGTCGAACACGCCACCTTCCATGAGCAGATCCGCAAGGACATGAGCCAGGTGACCCATTACGCGGCGGCCCGGTTCCCGGTGGCCGACGTCTACCTCTCCCAGTTCTTCCATTCGGATGCCACTGTCGGCACCGAGACGGCCATCGCCAACTTCTCCCATTGCGCCGTTGCCGATGCGGAAATCGCGGCGGCCCGTGTCGAAACCGATCCGGAGAAGCAGCTCGCCCTGTGGGCCACCGCCCAGCAGAAGATCATGGACGAGGTCTGCGCGGTGCCGGTGGTGCAGAGCATGCAGCTCTGGGCCTGGAAGGACACGCTCGACCTTGGCGTCACCGTCAACGGATCGCTGAACCTCAGCCCGCCCGTCACCGAGCAGGCCGCCTTCTCCGAGTAATCGGACCGCGCATGACCGGCGCCGGGGTCGCGACACGTTGGCCCCGGCATGTGACGACGCATCGCCCTTCCGGGGGCTGCACTCATCCGCCGTGCGGCGGACCTTTGGTCCTTGTGACAGGGTCCGCCGCACGCGACAGGGGCGCGCTTACCCATGACAGCATTTATCCTGAAGCGGCTCGGCTTTGCCGCGATCACGCTCTTTGCCGTTCTGACCATCGTCTTCTTCATCGTCCGGGTACTGCCCGGCGATCCGGCGCTGGCCATCCTGGGCGACCAGGCCAGCCAGGCCGCGCTGGAGGCCCTCCGGGTCCGGCTGGGGCTGGATGTTCCGCTCTACCAGCAATATGTGGAGTTTCTCGGCGGGGTTCTGGTCGGCGACTGGGGCATCTCCATGGTGTCGGGCAGGCCGGTGATCGAGGAAATCATCAAGGTTCTTCCGGCGACGCTGGAGCTGACCATCGCCTCGCTGATCCTCGGTGTCGTGGTCGGCATTCCCATCGGCGTCTGGTCGGCGGTGCGGCGCAACAAGCTGCCGGACTACCTCGCCCGCATTGGCTCGCTGCTCGGCCTGTCCTTCCCCGCCTTCGTCTCGGCGGTGTTGCTGCTGCTGTTCTTCTCCATCCAGCTCCGCTGGTTCCCAGTGATCAGCTCCGGCCAGGGCGGCAGCCTTGCCGACCGGCTGCGCGACCTGGCCCTGCCGGCGATCAATCTGGGGCTGATCATGGCCGCCTACATCACCCGGGTCACCCGCTCGGCCATGCTGGAGGTGCTTAACCAGGACTATGTGCGCACCGCCCATGCCAAGGGGCTGGCCTTCGCCATCATCGTCTGGCGCCACTGCTTGCGCAACGCGCTGATCCCGGTGGTCACCGTCGTCGGCCTCTACCTCGGCATCCTGATCGGCAATTCGGTGCTGACCGAAATCGTCTTCAACCGTCCCGGCCTCGGCAAGCTGATCGTCGGCGCGCTCAACCAGCGCGACTACACCATGCTGCAGGGCATGATGGTGATCTACACGCTGATCGTCGTCATGGTGAACCTTGTCACCGACCTGACCTACGGCCTGATCGACCCGAGGATCAAATACTCATGACGTCGCCCTCGCACTCTCCCCGCCTGTCGCGGTCGGCCTATCTGCGGATCGCACTCGCTTCCCTCGCCGCAGGCCTGTTCAAGGCGTTCAACGCCAACAAGACCTCCTGGATCGGTCTGGCCGTGTTCGTGATCGTCGCGCTGCTCGCCCTGCTGGCGCCGGTCATCGCTCCCTATGACCCGCTCGACCAGAACATCCTCAACCGCCTCAAAGCGCCCTCGGCGGCGCATTGGCTCGGCACCGATTATTACGGCCGCGACACGCTCTCGCGCATTCTCTGGGGCGCGCGGATCTCGCTCACCATCGGCCTGATGGCGATTGGCTCGGCCATGGTGATCGGCACGTTGATCGGCATGATCGCCGGCTATTTCGGCGGCCGGACGGATCTGCTCATCATGCAGGTGATGGATGTGCTGCTCGCCTTCCCGTCGCTGATCCTTGGTCTGATCGTCGTTGCCATGCTCGGCCCGTCGGTCGCCAATCTGGTGATCGCCATCGCCCTGACCGCCATTCCTCCGTTTTCGCGGATCGCCCGGGCGCCGACCATTGCCGTCAAGAACCGCGAGTTCATCGAGGCGGGGCATGCGCTTGGCTACTCGCATCCGCGGCTGATGTTCGGACACATCCTGCCCAATATCGCACCGGAGGTTTTGGTGATGGGCTCGCTGTGGCTGGCGACCGCCATCCGCGTGGAGGCCTCGCTCGCCTTCATCGGCCTTGGCGTCAACCCGCCGACCGCCACATGGGGCGGCATGATCCGCGAGGGCTTCGAGAACATTCTCGACAGTTTCTGGCTGGCCCTTTTCCCCTCGCTCGCGATCCTGATCGTCGTCTTTTCCTTGAACCTCCTGGGCGATGGCCTGCGCGATGCGGTCGATCCCCGGCTGAAGGGGGAACAATGACCCATCCCATCCTTTCGGTAGACAATCTGACCACCTCCTTCCGGGTCGATGGCGACTGGGTTCCGGTGGTGCGGGACGTCAGCTTCACCGTCGACCGGGGCGAGACCGTCGCCATCGTCGGCGAATCCGGGTCCGGCAAATCGGTCACCGCCCTGTCGATCATGCGGCTGGTGCAGCAGAGCCACGGCCGGATCGAAGGGGCAATCACCCTTGATGGGGTGGATCTGCTCGGCCTTGACGAAGCGGCGATGCGCGATGTGCGCGGCGGCGATATCGGCATGATCTTTCAGGAGCCGATGACCAGCCTCAACCCGGTGCTGAAGATCGGCTTTCAGGTCGGCGAGGTGCTGCGCCGGCATCGCGGCATGGGGGCGGCCGAAGCAGACCGGGAGGTTCTGCGGCTGTTCGACCTTGTCCGCATTCCCGACGCGCGGCGGCGGATCGACGAATACCCGCACAGCTTTTCCGGCGGCATGCGCCAGCGGGCGATGATCGCCATGGCCCTTGCCTGCCAGCCCAAGCTTCTGATCGCCGACGAGCCGACCACCGCGCTCGACGTGACGATCCAGGCGCAGATCCTGGAGTTGATCCGCGAGCTGCAAAAGGACATCGGCATGGCGGTGATGTTCATCACGCATGACATGGGGGTCGTCGCCGAGATTTCCGACCGGGTGGTGGTCATGCTGCGCGGGGACAAGGTCGAGGAAGCGCCGGTGCGCGAGCTCTTCGCCGCGCCGAAGCACAATTACACCAGGATGCTGCTCGGCGCCGTGCCGAAGCTCGGCGGGCTGGGCGACACGCAAACGCCGCGGCGCTTCCCCACGCTCGACAGCAACGGCACCGGCCCGGAACCGGACAACGAGGCCGATCACCGTGGCAAGACCATTCTGGAGGTTCGCAACCTGACCACGCGCTTTGCCGTACGCGGCGGGCTCCTGAACCGCCCGGTCGGCAATGTCCATGCGGTGGAGAATGTGTCCCTGTCGCTCGCCGCCGGCGAGACCCTGGCGCTGGTCGGCGAATCCGGCTGCGGCAAGTCGACCACCGGCCGTTCGATCCTGCGGCTGATCGAACCGGTGGCCGGGGAAATCCGGTTCGAGGGGCAGGATCTGATGGCGGCGAGCCACGCCGAGCTGCGTCAGGCACGCCGGCGGATGCAGATGATCTTTCAGGACCCTTACGGCTCGCTCAACCCGCGCAAGGCGGTCGGCGCCGCCATCGCCGAACCGATGCATGTGCATGGGCTGATGGACAGCGCGCGGATCGGCGAGCGCGTCACCGAGCTTCTGCGTCTGGTCGGGCTGGACGAGGAGCACGCCCTCCGCTTCCCGCACGAGTTTTCCGGCGGCCAGCGCCAGCGTATCTGCATCGCCCGCAGCCTTGCCCTCAACCCCAGCCTGATCGTTGCCGATGAATCGGTTTCCGCCCTTGATGCCTCGATCAAGGCGCAGGTGGTGAACCTGATGCTCGACCTCCAGCGGGAGCTGGATCTGGCCTATCTGTTCATCAGCCATGACATCGCCGTGGTGGAGCGGGTCAGCCACCGCATCGCCGTGATGCTGCTCGGCGAAATCGTCGAGACCGGCCCCAGAGACAAGATCCTGTGCGCTCCGCAGCACCCCTACACCCGGAAGCTGATCGACGCCGTGCCGATCCCCAATCCGGAGACGCGGCGCGAGCGCGGCGGCCTGATCACCGACGAGCTGATGAGCCCGGTGCGCGCCCTCGACTGGACCCATCCGGCCACCCGGATGCACGCCGTGTCCGAGGATCATTTCGTGCGGGAGTTCTAGGCGGGCATCACAGGTACCGGTGGCGCCAGACCCCGCGCCATCGGCACGCATACCTATCGCCGTTGCGGCGCCCTGTTTCTCGGCCGATGCAAGGTGGTGGCGGGCGCCTCGCCGAACTGGGCGCGATAGGCGCGTGAGAAATTGGCCACATGCCGGTAGCCGAGCCGGATCGCCACTTCGCTGACGGGCAGCTTTTCCTCATGCAACAGGCGCCGGGCGGCCCGCAGCCGCTCGCTGCGCACGAAGGCCGCCAGGCTCACGCCGCGCAGCGCCTTGAACATCTGCTCCACCCGCGCCAGCTTCAACCCCGCCTGGGCGGCGAAGGTGCGACCGGCGAGAGTGTCGTCGAGATGGTCGCGGATATGCGCCAGCATCTCGTCGAAGCGCATCAGCTCCCAAGCGGTGAAGGGCTGCCCGACCGGATTGTGCTCGCAAAACGCGCGAAGCGCCTGGCTGAACAGTTGCTTGCCCAGCCCCTCGATGGTCATCGCCCGCAGAGGCCCGTCGAGGCTGGGGCCAAAAAGGTCCGTCGCCAGTGTCTTGACGCTGGCCGGCAACGGCAAGGTCTCGAACCGCTCCAGCGTCTTGCCGCGCTCCATGAAGGGGGCGAGCCGCAGCGGCATGGTTCCGTTCAGCTGCTGCTTCAGAATACGCAAGGACACCGCCACGCCGGTATGCCGGATCAACATTCCGGCAGGCAGGTCCAGCACGAACCCGGACGGGCCGACCCGCATCAGCGCCAGGGTGTCTTCCGCCATGGCGCAGGTCTTGCCACCAAGGGTGCTCAGCGCGGCGGACCCGGCCAGCTGCACCGAAAAGCCGATCCAGGGCTGCGGCAATTGGTTGGGGACGGTGAAGCGGCAATCGGCGACCGCTTCGATCTCCGACCGGTAGACGGCAACGCCCTTGTCGAAGACGAGCCGTTCGACCCGCCCCTGGGCGCCGGGAATGGCAATGGCATTGCCGCCGACCATGCGCCATTCCGGCGCGTCAACGCCTTGATCCATGCGCTCTGCCTTGTCGCCCCCCTGAACCGCTGTTTTGCACACCTCGCCACCGCGCGTCATGACAAATGATAACTCCCCGTCAAAATGATAAAAAAATCAGATGGCTATTCCAATAGCGGACTTTTACCGTTCGGCCAATCTCCGGATCCGCGGATCTCCGGACCCTTGATCATTTGAATAGCCAGAGACGTCCCCCATGAAATCAGTGATGCCGTCGAGACCCTGCACCGCACGGAAGACGATTGAGGCGAGAAAGACCCGGCTGCGTGCCAGCACCGCGTTGTTGGCCGCGGCATTGATGTGTCCCGCCTCTTCCGGATGGGCTCAGGAGGTCATCAACGGAACCTATGAAACCATCGATGGCGGCGGCACCGGCACCCGGCCAAGTCCCTGGGTCATCCCGGGCAGCCTGACCGTCAGCGAGACCCTGACCAGCGGATTGTACATCCAGAATGGCGGCGTCGTCAGCGCCAGCGAGGTTGTGCTCGGCGCGAACCCGGGCGGAGATGGCGCACTTCGGCTGACAGGCATGGTTTCCCAGCGCGGCGCCTTGGAAACCGGTCAGGTCAGCGTGGGCGCGGGCAGCGGCACGCTCCACTTCGACGGCGGTATCCTTCGCCTCACTGACGATCAGGCGGATCTGTTCGCCGGTTTCGACGCCGGCGACATCACGATCGGCTACAACAACGCGTATATCGACACGCAAGGGTATTCGGTCAAAACCTCCCACGGCCTCCAGGGGCCGGGTGGCTTGCTCAAATCAGGGTCCGGCACGCTGACCCTGACCGGCGACAACGGCTATTCTGGGGGCACCACGGTGTACGACGGCACCCTGGAGGTCGACGGCGGCAGTATCGACCACGCCTCCGGACACGTCTTCGTCGGAGTAAGCGGCGGCGACAATGCCTCTCTCATTATCCGCAATGGTGGCACCGTCGACGCCTACAACGGTCAGATCGGCTGGGGCACGGGAGCAACCGGCGCTGTTCTGGTGACGGATGCCGGCTCGCGCTGGAGCAGCGGCGGCGTCCTGAACGTCGGCGGCTTCGGCGCGGGCGCGCTGTTCCTCCAGAATGGCGGTCTGGTCGAGAGCCAGAACAGCCACATCGGCTATTCCAGCACGGGCTTCGGCCAGGTATTCGTGTTCGGCAGCGGGTCGCGCTGGACCGTCACGGGCGATTTGCAGGTCGGCCGCATGGGCAGCGGCACCCTGACCATTCAGGACGGAGGTACCGTCAGTAGCACCCGCGCCATGCTCGGCGATCAAGGAACCGGCACCGGCACCGTCCTGGTGACGGGCTCGGGATCGAGCTGGGAGGTCGCTGGCGAACTCGCCGTCGGCAATGCCGGGCAAGGCGCTCTCACCATCGCCAATGGTGCCCGGGTGTCGTCGGACACCACACTTGTCGGCGCCTTCAGCGCCGCCACCGGCACGGTGACGCTCGGCGGCACGCCGGGCGCGCGCGGCGTGCTGGAAACCAAACAGGTTTCCGAACGCTCCGGCGACGGAAACTTCATCTTCGACGGCGGGATTCTGCGCCTGACCGACAATCAGACCAATCTGTTCGCCGCCTTTGACGCCGGCGACATCACCCTTGCCGCCGGTGGCGGGTTCATCGACACCCAGGGCTTTTCGGTCTACAGCGGCGCGGTTCTTGACGGCGTCGGCGGCTTGACCAAGCAAGGCAGCGGCAAGCTGACGCTGAGTGGCGCCAACACCTACACCGGGGCTACGGTGGTTGAAGACGGCACGCTGGTACTAGCCAATGGCCAGGCGATCGCCGACACCGGCGCCGTGGTCCTCCAGGGCGGCGTGCTGCAACTCAAGGATGATGAGACCATCGGCTCCCTGAGTGGTCTTGCCGGGACCAGCATCGACCTTCAGGGCAACACGCTGACGGCTGGTGGCAATGGTGCCAACACCACGCTGGCGGGCACCTTCACCGGCCCCGGCGGGTTTCACAAGACCGGCGCCGGCACGCTGACCCTGACCGGAGACAACTCCGGCTTCAACGGAACCACTGAAGTTTCCGGCGGCACGCTAATCGTCGGGGCTGGCGGCAGCGGCGCGCTGGGTGGCACGCTGGATATTCTGAACGGCGGCGCACTGGGCGGCTCGGGCACGGTGGGCACGGTCACCGTTGGCTCCGGCGGCATCTTGCGGCCGGGCAATTCCATCGGCACACAGAACGTGGCCGGCGACCTGACGTTCCAGAGCGGCTCGGCCTATGAAGTGGAGGTCGACAGCGCCGGACACAGCGACCTGATCGCCGCGACCGGCCAGGTAACGATCAATGGCGGCACGGTCAATGTCCGTGCCGAAAACGGCCTGGATGACGGATCGACCTACGATCCAAGCACCACCTACACCATCCTGACCGGCGCCGGCGGCGTCACTGGCACCTTCGACACGGTGACGGACAACTTCGCCTTCCTCAACGCTTCGCTTTCCTACGACCCCAACGCGGTTCATCTGACCCTTGTGCGCAACGACACGGATTTCGCCAGCCTCGCCAACACGCCCAATCAGCGGCAGGCGGCCCTGGGCGCAGAAAGCCTCGACCCGACCAACGACCTCGTCAAGGCGATCATCGGGCTGAGCACCACCGAAGCCCCCCGGGCCTTCGATGCAATCTCCGGCGAGATCCACGCCTCGGCGAAGACCGGCTTCATCGCCGACAGCCGCCTGATCCGCGATCTGGCCACCAATCGGGTGCGCGTTGCCTTCGAGGAAGCCGCGGTCGCGGCGCCCGCTGAGGCCGACCGCTCCACGCCGGTGGCGCTCTGGGGCGCCGGCTTCGGCTCCTGGAACAACACTTCCGGCAACGGCAACGCGGCCGGCAGCACGCACTCCAGCGGCGGCCTGCTCGTGGGTGCCGATGCGATGGCCGGCGACTGGCGCCTCGGCCTGATGGCCGGCTACAGCCACTCGTCTTTCCAGGTGGACGAACGCGCCTCCTCCGGCAGCAGCGACAACTTCCACCTCGGTTTTTACGGCGGGCGGCAATGGGGCGCGGTCGGCCTGAGCGCCGGTGTGGCCTACTCCTGGCATGACATCGGAACCACCCGCACCGTTGCCTTCAGCGGCTTCCGCGACACGCTTTCAGGCAAGTATCACGCAGGCACCGCGCAAGCCTTCGGTGAATTGGGCTACCGGGTCGAAACGAAAGCCGCGACCCTCGATCCGTTCATCGGCCTGGCGCATGTCAGCCATTCGACCGGCAGCTATACCGAAAAGGGCGGCGCGGCAGCGCTGGTGGCAGGGCGTCAGACCAGCGATGTCACCTTCACCACGCTCGGCCTGCGTGCCAGACGGGACATTCGCCTTGGCGACCTGAGCGGCGTCCTGCACGGCATGGGCGGCTGGCAACACGCCTTCGGCGACATCACCCCCGACGCAACCCACGCACTTGTCGGCGGCAGTGCCTTCACCGTGACCGGGGTTCCACTCGCCACCGACGCGGCCATCATCGAAGCCGGGCTGAACCTCGGCCTTGAGGCCGGCGCGGTGTTGGGCCTGTCCTACAATGGCCAAATCGCCGGTGATGCGCAGAGCCACAGCCTCAACGCCAAGCTCGGCTTCGCGTTCTGATCCAGCGCCAAACGGATGATGTCGGCTTTCAGGATATCAGGGGACGTCCCGGCCTTGTCCTGAAAGCCGGCCTTCACCGCCCGCCCTCCTCCTTCCAGCCAGAAGCGGCCCGGTCGATCAGGGCATCGACCTCCGCCTTCAACGCATCGCCGCCCCCTGCCGTCGATTGCGCCTTTTCCGCCAGCCGGTCGGCCAGAAGCGCGGTGCCCCGCACCTCTCCGCGTTCCGGATGCCGGCTCCATCCCCAGCAGTCTCCCACCGGCACAAGCCGCGGGTCAGGCTGCGGAAAGCCTGCATCCTCCGGCCAGATCACGCCGCCGAAAGCCCCCGGCCAGTTCGCCACCGTGCTGACCAGCGGCCGCTCGAACCGTTTGCGGGTCTTGAAATGGCCGAAGTCAACCACTTCCAGACCGCTGCTGCGTCCCGACCGGGCAATCTGGATATTCACCCCCTCCACCTCGATGGGAAAGCGGCGCCCTTCGAAACCGGCGAGCAGCGCCTCCGGCACCTGCGCCGGCGCCTTCAGGCCCGGGCAGTCGCTCAGCCAGACACCATCGGGCCGCCTGTCGAGGCGGATCGGGTCATCCGCCGAGCTGGTCAGGCCGAAGCGGCGCAGCATCAGCTCCACGCTCAGACAAGCGCGTTGCTCCTCGGACCGGGCAATCGGCAGATCCGAGACCCAGGAGCGCAGATGCCCGCGCCGCACGCAGACCGCCGCCGGCAAGCGTGCGCCCGTTTCGTCCAGGATCGCAAAGCCAAGATCGATGATGGCGTAGATCGGCAGGCTGGCGCAGGGCGCCTCGCAGTGGCGGAACACCGCGCCGACAAGGCGCGACCACAGATACTCCTCGAAGGCCTCGGACAGGCTCATCAGCCCGTTGGAATAGGCACGGCGCTGCGGCGTGCAGCCCGGCCCCACGCCGACGCCCTTGATATCGAGCCAGACCTTGTTCGGTCGCGGCTCGACCACGCTCGCGCCCGCCAGATGCGACAGGCCCGACCGCGCCCAGCCGGGCACCGGATCATCGACAAGGCGAAAGCAGGCGCGGCCATAGCGCG
This sequence comes from Stappia taiwanensis, assembly GCF_014635285.1. Classification (GTDB taxonomy): domain Bacteria; phylum Pseudomonadota; class Alphaproteobacteria; order Rhizobiales; family Stappiaceae; genus Stappia; species Stappia taiwanensis. The sequence goes on from NZ_BMCR01000004.1 coordinate 415,298, forward strand.
GCGGCCGGAAACCCTCAAGTTCCCGGTCGCCGACGGTGATGGCGGCATTGACCGTGTCATGCGCAAGCTGCGCCTGCGAAACAATCGCGGCTTCCCGCAACAGCCAGCCCTGCATCGCTTCCGCGAACCGAGCACGATCCGGTGGCGCCAGCCTTGCCAGATCCACATCCAGATCCATGGCCAGAGCCGGCGCGTCGAATAGCACGACGCGCGCGGTTTCAACCGGCTGAAACCGTTCGCTCATGGATGGCACGCGCTCCGGCGAGACCGCGCCGGAATCGGCAGAGACCTGCGAGGCGCGGGTCAACGGCCTTCGACGCTATCCGCCATCAGCTCGGCATAGCTCGACACCTGTTCAAGGGTCCTGGCCAGTTCGGCGCCAGCGGCGGGGAGCGTTTCGAACGACTGCGCCAGCGCGCCCAGCGCGTGAGCCGCGCCCTCGATATTCTCGGCGATCTGCGGTGCCCCCTCAAGCGTTGGGGCCATCGGTTCGGCGGAGAGCGCGAGATCCCGCAGGGCATTGGCAATCGGACCGGATTCCACCGAATGCAGGATGCCTTCCATATTCTCCATCAAGGCCTCGGCAGAACGGACAGCTCCGACGGAGGGCACCGGCCCGGTTTCCAGCGCCGCCATCTGCCCCGGGGCGGTTTCAAGGCCCAGCGCCGCCGGCTCGGTTTCCAGATTGGCCACGCCGGGCATGGCCTCAATCCCGGCAGGCACCGCTTTCGCGTCGGCCTCGACGCTGTTCGCAATGGCCGACAACGCCTCGATCGCCTTCGGCAGCTTGTCGACCAGATCATCGGCCAACCGGCGGGCCTGCTCGTATTCCCTCGTTCCGGACATCATTCCCTCCACGCACAACCAAAAAGACATATTCAATCAAGAAACAACTAATCCTGAAAGTCAATCTCATCTGCCCGAGAGGCAGCCCAGCGCCGGAAACGGATTGTCCCAGCGTCTCACCAGTTCAATCAAAAAGAGATTTTCCGAACTTGAACAACCGAAAACCACTGATAGTATCGCGTGCATAGTGTCTTAGATGAGGATCCAAGGTGGCAACAGGACGGACGGGCTGGATCGCGGGAATAAACCATGGTGCCCACGACGCGTCCGCAGTGCTGCTTCACGAAGGCCGACTTGTCGTCTGGGTCGAACAAGAGCGGCTCTCCCGCACCAAGCACGCGATCGACGAGCCGCCCGCGGAGGCGTTGCGGGCCTGTCTGGAGTTTGCCGGCATCGGCCCGGCGGACCTCGACTGCATTGCCCTAGGATCGGATCACGACTCGCTCGCGCGCTGGCTCTGCCTCGACGCGGAGCAAAGGCGAAAGGTGCTGCCCTTCGACCGGCCCGCGCGCATTCTCCCCGCCGATCTTCTTGACGGCGCCCCACCTCCTCCCACGGTCACCGTGCGGCATCATCTCGCCCATGCGGCCAGCGCCTTCTACCCGAGCGGGTTCGACCGGGCGGCCGGCCTCGTCATGGATGCGATGGGCGAGGATGCCTCGACAAGCCTTGCGGTCTGTCAGGGGAACGACCTCTCGCTTCCCGTGTCCTACGGCGTGGAGGAGTCCCTGGGGTTCTTTTATGAAGCCGCCGCGCTCTATGCCGGGTTCTCCCGGCTCCAGACCGGCAAGCTGATGGGACTTGCCTCCTACGGCACCCCCGGCGAGCCAATGCCGCTTGAGGCCGACCGCAACCAGAGCGGCCGGCTCTGGACCCTGCGGCACAATGCGCGAACGCCCGGGCGGGCCGGCATCGACGCCCGGGAAGACGACCTTCTGGCGTTCTTCGGCGAACAAGTCTTTCCGCATTGCCGGCGGGAGACGGAAGAGGTGATGGCGTATCAGGACTTCGCCGCCTCCGCCCAGGCCGCCCTTGAAGACGCCATCCTGACGCTCGCCGAACGGGCTGTCACCGTGGCGGGCTCGCGCGATCTGACGCTGTCCGGCGGTGTGGCGCTGAATTGCTCGGCCAATGGCGTCCTGTCCCGTTCCGGCCTGTGCGACAGGCTCTTCGTGCAGCCGGCCTCGACAGATTCCGGCGTTGCCTATGGCGCGGCGCTGGTCAAGGCACGGGAGCTTTACGGCACCTCCTTCCATCCCGGCGAGATGCGTCACGCCTATTGGGGGCTTGAGAGCACGCGCACGGAAATCCGCGCGGCGCTCGATGCCTCCGGCCTGCCCTACCGGGAACTGGCCGCGCCTGCCCTGTGCGAGGCGGCGGCCGAGGTGATCGCCCGCGATGGTATCGTTGCCTGGCATCAGGGACGGGCGGAAATCGGCCCCCGCGCGCTTGGCGCACGCAGTCTTCTGGGCAACCCGGCACGGCGGGCGACCCTTGCCCGCATCAACCGGATCAAGCAGCGCGAGGTCTGGCGGCCGCTGGCGCCGAGCGTTCTGGACACGCAGTTCGATGCCTATTTCGACGGAACGCCCAACCCGTTCATGATTGTCTCCGCCCTGGTCAGACCTCAGATGCGCCGCCGCATTCCCGCCGTCACCCATGTCGATGGCACCGCCAGGCCGCAGGTGGTCACCCGCAGCGCCAATCCCCGCTTTCACGACCTTCTGACCCATCTTCATCGCAAGACCGGCACACCCATCGCGATCAACACCTCGCTCAACGGCCCGGAGGAGCCGATCTGCCTCCGACCGGCGGAAACCATCCGCCTGTTTCAGTCCACCGAGATCGATGCGCTGGCGCTGGGAGATTTCCTTGTCGAGAAGCCCCATGGCTGAGATCCGGTTTCCGTTCCGCCCCTCCCAAGCCGTCTTTCGGCGCGGCACCGATCCGAGGCCGGATCGGCCTGCCGTGCTCTACCTCACCAACAAGCTGCGCCGGCATCCCGATTCCGGCGGCGCCCGGCGGGAGCATGAGTTGCTGCGCCGCCTCGTCGCCCGGTTCGACATTCACTATGTCGCTTTCACACCGGATTATTCGGAAGAGGCCGGCGCGGTGGCGGCGTCGCCGTTGGCCTTTGCCTCCACCACCGTGGTTGCCGCCGGCGATGCCGTCCCCCCTGCCTCCGGACCTTCCCTGCCCGAACGCATCTCGTCCCATGCGGCTCCAATCGGACGGGAGGTGATCGCCTGGCTGGCCCGCAGCTTCGCCCCCCGCCTGGTGCATTGCGAAGGCTACTTCCTGATGCAGCACCTTCCCGAGAACCTCGGCCTGCCCATCGTTCTGCAAGAGGAAAACATTGAATTCGAACTCGACCGCGACCGGACCCGGGTTCAGGGCGACGGCCAGACCGGCGCGGGGGTGCATTCCCAGGCTGAAGAGATCGAGGTTGCCTGCTGGCGCCGGGCCAGCGCGTGCATCGCAGTTACCCGCGAGGATGCGGATATCCTGCGGGCGCGGGCGCCGAATGTGCCGACGGTCTGTCTGGTCAATGGCGGAGAAACCGCGCCTGAGCCGCTGGCGGCACCGGAAAGCGGCCGGGCGCTCTATGTCGCCAATTTCAAATGGGCGCCCAGCCGGGATGCCTGCTGCTACCTGCTTGAGGAGATCTGGCCGCGCGTCCGGCAGATGAACCCAGGTGCCGGGCTCCTCCTTGCCGGGGCGGAAATGGATGCCGGGCTGCGGCACCGGGCCGCGCTGGCGGAAGGGGTGGAGATCGAAAGCCCCTTCGGCACCTTTTCCGAGGTCGCGTCCCGCTGCGCGCTCCTCGTCAGCCCATTGCGGTTTGGCGGTGGACACAAGATGAAGATCGTCGAAGCCCTGTGCGCCGGGCTACCGATCGTGGCAACGCCGCTTTCCCTGCGCGGTTTCGGCGAAGACGTGCAGCGGGCGGTGGCGGCGACCGCCAATCCGACCGCCTTTGCCGCCCTCACCGCCGCCCTTCTCACCTCGCCCGAGGTTTGCCGCAACATGGCCCGCGCCTCCCTCCTTGCTGCCCGCGAACTGCCCGGCTGGGACCAGGTGGCCGACGGGCTGGCCGATGTCTGGCTCGGCGCGCTCACACCCGGCCTTGCGGCGGCCACGGCGCCTCCTTCTTCGCCGGCACGGCATCCGGCCGTGCAATCAGGGGACTGACAGGCAATGTATATTCTCGGCCTCAATGCGCCTCCCCTTGGCTGGCACGACCCGAGCGCGGCGCTGATCGCCCCCGACGGCACCGTTCTGGCGCTGGTGGAGGAAGAGCGGGTCTCGCGCCGCAAGCACGGCCTGCACCAGTACCCCACAGGGGCCATCAGGGCCTGCCTCGACATCGCCGGGATCGGGGTGGAAGACATCGCCACGGTCGCCATCGGCTGGGATCTGCCGCGCCAATGGCCAAGGCGCGACCGGGATGCGCTCGACCCGCCGCTTCCCGGGCGGCTCTGGAGTTTCGACGACTGGGCGGCCTATCTCGATGCCTGCCTGGGCACCAGTTGCCGCAATCGGCCGGACCTCGTTTTCGTGCCCCATCACACCGCCCATGCGCTTAGCAGCTTCCACGGCTCGGGCTGGCCTTCCGCCGCCGTTCTCATCGTCGATGGCAATGGCGACGACGAGGCCATCTCCGTCTATCACGCCAAGCGCGGCGCCTTTCCGGTGCGCAAGGCGCGGCTGCCGTTCAGCCATTCCATCGGCACCATGTACGATACGGTGAGCAACTGGATCGGCCTCAGCTTCCTGGAGGCGGGCAAGACCATGGGACTTGCCGCCTATGGACGCGGTACTGAGACCGCCGGCGCGATGTTCCGCATCCGCGAGGACGGCATCGCGCCGCCCTTCGACCTGCCGCGCGACAGCGAATACGATGCGGTGGTGGCCGAATGGAACGGTCACTTCGAACGCTCAGGCTTTCGCAAATCCTCCCGACCGGTGGCGGAGCTTCACACTTGCGCGGATGCGGTATCGCTGTCCTGGGCGGCGCAGTCCGGACTTGAGACGCTGATGGGGCAACTGGCGGACTGGGCGCGCGCGCTGACCGGAGAGACCCGCCTCTGCCTTGCCGGCGGGGTGGCGCTGAACTGCTCCGCCAACGGCCTGCTGCCCGAGCCTGTCTATGTGCCGCCGGTGCCGCATGACGCCGGTGTCGCCCTTGGCGCGGCGTGGTTCGTGGCCCCGCCAAAGGCCGCCGCGCCCCTTTCTCCCTATCTCGGACGCAGCGCCAGCGAGGCGGAGATCGACCGCGCGATCCGCGCCAGCGGCCTGTCGCGCACACCGTTTGACGCCGCGCGCCTTGCCACGGACCTCGCGGACGGGCGCATCGGCGCGCTCTTCACCGGCCGCTCCGAAGCCGGGCCCCGCGCCCTGTGCCACCGCTCGATCCTCGCCCGCCCCCAAAGCGCTGAGGCGCGCGATGCGGTCAACCGCCGCAAGTCCCGCGAATTGTGGCGGCCGCTCAGCCCGGTCGCTCTTGCCAGTGACTGCGGCGCCTACTGGCAGGATGCGCCAAACCTTCATCGCTACATGGTGGGCGCGGCCACGGTCAGCGAGACCTGCCGGCAGGTGGCGCCGGGCGTTGTTCACGTGGACGGCACCGCGCGGCCGCAGCGGGTGGAGGACGACGGCGAACCGGTCGCCCGGATCCTGCGGGCGATGGAGGGCGCCGGCGCTCCCGGGCTTCTCATCAACACCTCGTTCAACCGGCGTGGGGAGCCGATCGTCGACGATCCGGCGACGGCGATCGATGCCTTTCGTGCCATGCGGCTCGATTTTCTGGTCTTCGACGACAAATGGGTGGTGCATGATCATGGATGAGACAGTGAGCGATGCGCTCGACCGCCTGGCAGACACGGGCTTCTGCGTGATCGAAGGAGCGTTGCCGCCCGATACCATCGCCGCGCTCAAGGCGGAGATCGACGCGGTCGCCGCGCGCGAGCGCGCAGACGAAACCTGCTGGTACTCCCATGGCAATCAACGCATCTTCATGCTTGCCAACAAGGGTAAGGCCTTTCTCGACCTGATCGAGCACCCGCTTGTTCTGGCGCTCGCCCGCGCGGTTCTGGATCCGGACTGCCTGCTGTCGAGCATCACCGCCAACATCGCCAATCCGGGCAATACCGCCCAGCATCTCCACGCGGATCAGGGCTACATCCCCCTGCCCTGGCCACGGGCGGAAGTGGTCAACTTCATCTGGGTGGTCGACCCGTTTACCGAGCGGAACGGGGCAACCCGGATCATCCCGGGGTCTCACAAATGCATGACACCGCCTGCCCCGGACGCCGAGACCCTGCCTCTCTGCGCTCCGCAGGGCGCGCTCGTGTGCATGGATGGCCGGGTCTGGCACGGGACCGGCAGCAATCTCACCCAGGACACGCCGCGCCGGGGCATCTTCGCCTATTACTGCCGGCCCTATATCCGCCAGCAGGAGAACTTCAGCCGCTCCCTGCGGCGCGACCTGCTCGCCGGGTTGTCCGATACCCAGCGGGCGTTGCTCGGCTTCGATATCTGGCAGGGGCTTGGCGCGGTCAACGGCCTGCCGACCGCCTGGATGGACGGACGCCGGCGCGTCGGCCCGACCGATGAGGACGGCCTGTTCGCCACCGCCGCAAAGGGCCAGTTCCGGTGAAGGCAATCGGCTTCAGCGGCGGACCGGATCACATCGCCTTTCCCGCCGTCGCGCCGGGCCTGTCGCCGCTGTTCTTCCATGACGCTGCGGCGGCGCTGGCGATTGATGGTGAGGTGCTGTTCGCAGTCGAGCAGGAGCGGCTGTCACGGCAAAAGCATACAAACGCCTTTCCGGTGGAGGCCTTGCGTGCCTGCACCACCTTTGGCAGCCTTGCCCCGCAGGAAATCGACGCCTTCGCTTTCTTCTTCGAGGAGGCCTATTACGACCGGTCCCTGCAGGACGATTGCCGCAAGCTCGGCCTTCCAGCGCCGCCGCCCGTGCGCAAGCTGCTGCGCGACCGGCTGTCGGCGACCTTCGAGGCGGAAATCCCCGACGACCGGCTGTTTTTCGTCAACCATCACAAGGCGCACGCCCTTTCCGCCTACCGCGCCTCGGGTCTCGATCACGCGCTCGTACTGGTGATCGACGGCAATGGCGAGGATGTGTCCTCCAGCCTCTTCGATGCCCGGGGGGACGCCTTGCGCCTTCTGACCAACCATGGCGTCGCCTATTCGCTCGGGCATTTCTTTCGCCTGGCGACCAAGCTGGCCGGGTTTCGCGACTTCGAGGAATACAAGTTCATGGGGCTTGCCCCCTATGGCGATGCGGCGGCATTGCAGACCGGGATGATGGGGCTGTTCACCCCGCTCGCCGACGGCGGCTATGAGCTGGACATGGACGGGTTGACAGCACTGGCGGCACGCCATGGCGTTGGCGGCACCAGCGCGGGGCAGCCGGACCGGGTGACCGCCGATTTCGCCGCCGCCGCACAGGCGCTGCTGGAACGGGCGGTTCAACATCTCCTTGCCCCCTGGGTGGGGCGAACGGACGCCCGCGCACTCTGCCTTGCCGGCGGGGTTGCCCAGAACTGTGTCATGAACGCGCGCCTTGCCCGCACCGGAGACTTCGACACGGTGTTCGCCTACCCCGCCGCCTATGACGCGGGCGCGGCAATCGGCGCGGCACTTGCCGTCTCGCCGCCGCCTCGCCCTGCGCCCCGCCCAGCAGCAACGGCAACCGGCGCCACCTACTGCGCCTTTCTCGGGCCGGAGCTGGAACGCGATGCGAAGATCGCGGCGGAGCTGGAGCGGTTCGGCCCGCTGATCGAGACACGCCCCATCGCCGCGCCCGATGAGCGGGCCGCCGAGTGCCTGGCGCAAGGGGAGATCATCGGCTTTGCCGCCGGGCGTTCGGAGTTCGGCCCCCGGGCGCTCGGGGCACGGTCCATTCTCGCCGATCCCCGCCCCAAGGAAAACTGGCAGCGGATCAACCTTGCCATCAAGCAGCGGGAAAGCTTTCGCCCCTTCGCCCCGGCGGCACTGGCGGAAGACGCGGCAGCGCTGTTCGAGATGCCCGATGCAGCGCTGAACCTGGGCCACATGACCTTCGTCAGCCGCGTCCGCCCGGCTCATCAGGCCCGGCTCGGCGCAGTCACCCATGTGGATGGCAGCGCCCGGCTGCAGACCGTGGCGACTTCGTCCAACCCCGCACTTTACAGTCTCATCAGCGCCTTCAAGGCGCGGACCGGCTGCCCGGTTCTCCTCAACACCTCCTTCAACAACAGTCACGAGCCCATCGTCCAGAGTGCCAGGGATGCACTGCGCACCTTTCTCACCACCGAACTGGATTGCCTGTTCGTCGGTGGCTTCGAGGTCCGCAAGGCCGGCGCGCCGGAGGATCATCTCGCGGCCCTGCGCTGGCGCCTCGATCCCTGGGTGGAGATCGCCAAGGAAGACACGGAGCAGGTGACGCTGATCCGGGCCGGGCGGTATCGCACCACCCTGCCCGCCCCACTGTTCGCCATGCTGCTTGAACCGGCGGAAAATGGCGCGCGCGGGTCGCAGCGCTCCGGACAGGCACACCCGCACGCGCTTGCCGAGGCCGTGGCAACGCTCTGGCGGCAACGTTTCATCGACGTGCATCATGCGTGCTGACGCGGCCGCCACGGAGGAGGTGCGACGCTGGGTGACGCGGCTTGCCGGCGGCCCCCCATGCCGCCTGACCCGCCTGGCCGGCGGTCAAGGCTCAGGGTCGGATGTGTTCCGCGCCGACTGGCCCGACCAGCCCACACAGCACCCACCCCTTGTGATCCGCCGCCATGGGGACCGGAAATGGCTTGCGCGAGAACCCGACCTGCCCGAGCGGGAAGCCCGGATGCTGAGTTTCGCGGCGGCAAGCGGCCTGCCCGCACCGCGCCTTGTCGGGCAGATATCCGCCCCCTCGCCAATGCTCGCCATGACCGCCCTGCCCGGGCGGACGATCCCGCCGCGCCATCTTACAGCGGCGCATCTGGACTGCGCCGCACGGGTTGCCCGGCGCCTGCATCAGGTGCCGATCCCGCAAGAACAGCGGGCGACGCTCCCGCGCTATGCACCGCATTACATCACCGGAACGCTGCCCATCCGTGCCCCGGACTGGAGCCATCGGCCGGAGATCTGGCGCCGCGCCATCGAGCTCTACTTTCGCTGGCCAGAGGATCTCGGGCAGGGCGGCATCGCCCCCCGACTGGTGCACAGGGACTTTCACTTCGGCAACCTTCTGTTCGAGGGCGAGGCGCTGTGCGGCATCGTCGACTGGGTCACCTCCTGCATCGGCGACCCGCAGGCCGATATCGGCCACATGCGCTGGAATCTGGTGCATGATCTCGGCTTTGACGCCGCTGAGCGTTTCACCGCGCTTTATTGCGAAGACAGCGCCACCGCGCCCTACCACCGGAAGTGGGACCTCTACGCGCTCGTCGGCGCCCTGCCCGACCTGCCGCCACCGCCCGTGGAAACCCGCTCCCGGCTGGAGGCCTTTCTGGCCGAAACCCTGAACGTGCTTGAGGGGGCCGCGCCATGGCGGAATCAAGGATGACAGAACCGGGCATAACGGCTGCGCCCATCGCCGTGACCTGCGACGACGGCTTTGGCGCAGCGGGCTTCGCCGCACTGATCGGCGCTCTGCGCAAGGGAGGCTGGCCGCTCCGGGCCGGGGCGACGACCCGCTCCTGGCCGAGCAACGGCACGGCCACGGGCTTTGCCGCACCGGAAGACCTTGACGCCGCCCCCTTCGATCTGGCGGAAGTGGCCGGGGTCAGGTGCCAGGTCCATGACGCCGCGCCCGCCTTTGTCGCCCGGTGCCTGCTTGCCGGCGCGAGCGAGGACGCCCCGGCACCGCGCCTCCTGATCGCCGGGGTCAATGCGGGACCGAACGTCGGCCGCGACCTCATTCATTCGGGAACCTTCGGCGCGGCCCTCACCGCCATGTGGCTTGGCCTTCCGGCCATCGCCGTCAGTCTCGACGATGTTCATTCGGTCGACGAGCGCAACCCCGGACCGCTGCGATACGATCTGGCGGCCCGCGTCGCGGCTCTGGCGCTTGGCTCTCTGCTTGACGCGCCAGCGCCACTTCTTGTGAACGCCAACATTCCCAATTCGATATCCTCGGACGGCGCCCGCTTTCAGGCCGCGACGCCGCATCCGGGCGACGGATCGGGCCTTGATGGCGATGTCGACGCCTTGAGGCGCGGTCTGGTCGCCGTCTCGGTCTTTCGCGGGCGCAATCTTTGCTGCGACGCGCGGGCGAGCCGCGACCTGGCGGCGACCCTTGCCCGCTCCTGGTAGGGCGATCAGGCCACGCAGGCGCTAGCCACCTCCGCGAAGGCGTCCCGCGCGGCGGCGACCGCCCCGGCGATGTCCTCTTCGGTCATCGCCAGGCAGGTGAACCAGTGATGGGCCGGATGCAGCAACACGCCGCGTTTCAGCATGGCCTTGCAGAAGGTCCGCATCGCTGCCTGATCGAGCGCCGGATCGCCGTGGTCGAAGCGCAGGAAGGGCATGACGGGCAATCCGGCCGGGCGGGCCGGCACCTTGGCCTCGCTTGCGGCCCGGGCAAGACCATCGGACAGCGCCTGCCCCAGCGACCAGAGCCGCCGGTAGGGGGCGCCCCCCTCCAGCCGGTCGAGGGTCGCATGGGCTGCGGCGAAGCCATCGGCACCACGAAAGAACACCGAGGAGGCGGACACATCCGCCATGCCCTGCATGATCGCGCGCCGACCGGCAACGGCGGAAATCGCGTGTCCGTTCGCCATCGCCTTGCTGAGGCAGACAAGATCGGCGGCAATTCCGAAGTGGCTCTGCGCACCGCCTAGCGCCAGCCGGAAACCGGTGCGCACCTCGTCAAACACCAGCGGAATGCCATGATGATCGCAGGCCGCCCGAACCGCCTCCAGAAACCCCGGTTCCGGCGGGTCGATTTCGACCGGCATCATGATGACACAGGCGACCGCATCGCCATCGCGCTGCAAGCGGGCCACCAGACCCTCGGCATCATTGTAGGTGAACACAGCGGTTCGGGCGCGCACTTCAGCGGGTATGCCGGCGGGACGCGGCGCGCACCAGTCGTGCCAGCCATGATAGCCCCAGCGCAGCACCAGATCGCGTTTCCGGTAGGCCCGGCACAGGCGCACGGCCAGCGAGGTGGCGTCGGACCCTGTTTTCAGGAAGGCGGCCATCTCTGCCCCGGGAACGGTTCGCACCAGCCGTTCGGCCAGCGTCACCTGGCTTTCAAGATGCAGGGATGGCGCGATGCCATCGGCCAGCGCCGCCGTGACGGCGCCAGAAACCTGCGGATCGGCATGGCCGAGCACCACCGAGCCGAAGCCTTGCAGGAAGTCGAGATAGCGGTTGCCGTCGACGTCCTCGACATGCGCTCCAGAGGCACGGCGGACGAAGACCGGATAGGCATCGCCCGGGCCATATCCGGCGGAGAGCACGCCGGCACGCCCCTGAAACGACGCATCCACGGCCCGGGCCCGCTCCAGCAATGCCGTTCCGACCGCCAGGGATTGCGACCTCTCCTCCACCGCCATCGACGCCTCCGCCCGCAAGGCACGCCCACGAGCGAGCAAATCGCAGGACGCACAATCAAAAGATGCAAATGCACCTTAGCGGCGGTCTCCGGCTTTGTCTTCTCCAGGCTGCGCGGACCGGGCGCGAATGGCCACGCCGATGCTGCCCTCGGCGAGAACCGTTCCGGCGGCGTCCAGCACCTCGACCTGTGCCACCATACGCCGTCCGCTCCGGTGGCTAACATGACCAGTGGCGATGAAGGGGCCGCGGTCGAGCCTGCCCGGCGCGAGATAGCGAACGGCAAGATCCGAGGTCAGAATGGTCTCGTCCGCACCGATCAGGGTCATCGCCGCACCGCCACCGCCCATGTCGATCAGCGAAGCGGTCACGCCGCCATGGACGAGGCCGGCGAGGTTGGCGTGGCCTTCGTCGATCTCGCAGCGCAGCACCATCCGTCCGGTTGACACCTCTGTCGGTTCGACCCGCAGCCGCTCGAAGAACCCGCCCGGCTGGCGCTGCTCAAGCCACCGCTGCGCCAGTTCGTAGCCGGTCTTGTCCGGGTCGAGCGAGAAATCCACGGCCCGTACCGTCATGCCGGGACCTTCTCTGAGAGCTGCGCAACCGCCGCGCGATATTCGGCCTCCAGCTTGGCAACGATCTCGGACACCGGCTCGATGGCACGGCTCTTCCCGACCCCCTGACCCGCCGCCCAGATATCGCGCCAGCGCTTGGCGACATCGCCGGAGTATTCCCGCTTGGCCGGGGCGCCCGGGCGCGCCGGATCATAGCCCGCCGCCTCCAAGCTGGCGTTCAGCCAAGACGCAGGTGTGCCGGTCACCGCCGACGTAACGGTCAGATCGTCGATCCCGGCATCGAGCACCATGGCCTTGTAGGCCGGTGCGGCGCGGCTTTCGGTGGCGGGCAGGAAGCGGGTGCCCATGTAGACCAGATCGGCGCCGGCGGCGATGGCACCGGCGATCCCCGCGCCATCGGAGATCCCGCCGCCCACCGCGATCATTCCATCGAAGAAACTCCGTACGGCGGAGATGAAGGCGAAGGGCGAGAGGTGCCCGGTGTGACCGCCGGCACCGGTGCTGATGCAGGCCATGCCATCCACCCCCGCCTCGGCGGCCTTGCGCGCCAGCTTGAGGTTGACCACATCCGCAAACACCTTGCCCCCGTAGCCCTTGATGGTTTCCATCACCGGCTTCGGGCTGCCCAGCGCGGTGATGACCAGCGGCGGCTTGTATTCCGCCACCAGCGCCAGATCGTCGGCCAGCCGGGTATTGCTGGAATGGGTGATGAGATTGGCCGCCCAGGGCCCGTCACCCGGCTCAAGCGCCTGGGTGATCGTGCCCATCCATTCATCAAGCTCGGCGGGGGTGCGCAGGTTGGTGGTCGGAAAGGCACCGCCGATCCCGGCCTTGGCCGCCGCGATCACCAGCTCGGGCCCCGAGACAAGGAACATCGGCGCGCAGATCACCGGCAGGCGCATGGAAGCAAGAAGCGGCTCGGTCATCAGGCGAACTCCGCCCGCAGCTCGCGCTTGAGCAGCTTGCCGACCGGGTTGCGCGGCAGTTGCTCCTTCTCTTCCAGCCGCTCGATCTGCTTGAAGACGGCGACATGCTTTTCCTCGCGCAGGAACCCGTTGAGCTCGTCCTTGCTCGCGCATTGGCCGGGCTTGAAGACCACGAAGGCGCAAAGCCGCTCGCCAAGCTTTTCATCGGGCTCGCCGACAATCGCCACATCCGCCACCGCCGGATGGGCCAACAAATAGCCTTCGATCTCCTCCGAGGAGATGTTCTGGCCGCCGCGAATGATGATGTCCTTGCAGCGCCCGACGAAGCGGTAGAACTGATCCTTGTCGCCGGCGATCTCGAACATGTCGCCGGTGCGGAACCATCCTTCGGCATCGAACACGCGTGCGGTGGCTTCCGGGTTTTCCCAGTAGCCGGCGAAGACCGACGGCCCCTTCATGCGCAATTCCCCGGGAACACCGGGTTCGGTCACGGGCTGCTCGGTCGCCGGGTCGACCAGTCGGGTCTCGCACCGATCATGCAGCACCGCCTTCCAGGTAAAGCGCGGATCGAAGCGGGGGAAGAACGCCGCGCGCTGCGCCGGATCGGGAAAGTCGTGGTAGGTGCTGGGAAAGGCCGCGCCCTCGTTGGAGCCGAAGTAGTTGGCGATCTCGATGCCGAACTTTTCCTTGAAGCCCCGAACCATCCATTCCGACAAGGGCGCGGATCCGGAGCCGATGTTGCGCAAGTGGCTGAAATCGACCCCGTCCACCAGCGCCTCGTTCTGAAGCAGCATGTTGAGGATCGCCGGCGGCGCGACGGTATAGGCCACCTTCTCCTCCTGGATCTGCCGCAGAAACAACCCCAGATCGAACGGGTGATGCTGGACGAGCGTGCCACTGGTCATCAGCCAGGCGACAAAGCCTGTCGAAATCCCGGCCATGTTGACCATCGGGAAAGGGTTCAGCATGCGGTCGCCGGTTTCCAGCTCGGCGGCATCGGCCACCACCTCGCCCATCACCAGCCACTCATTGTGGTTGCGCGGCACGCCCTTGGGCCGCGCCTCGGTGCCGGAGGTCCAGCAGATGGTGACGATATCGTCGGCGGTGATCGCGGCGGCCTCGATGGCCGCTGTCGCCGCATCCCGCATCTGCGGCGTCACCTCAGTCAGCGCCGCATCGAGCCCGACGCTGCCCGCGACCGTCTCGCCAAGCGAGAACACCACCTCAAGGCTCGCCACCTCCTCCTTGACCTGCAAGGCAGCGGCGGTGCCGGCATAGCCGGCGATCCGCGCCGCGCTGACCATGCCCTTGGCCCGAATGCTTGCGGCGATGAAGGCCAGCTCATTTTCCCGGTACTGCACCGGTGTCGGGCTGACGATGACGCCAAGCCGGCAGCACGCGAGGTAGATCGCCGGCAAGTCGACCAGATTGGGCAGTTGCACCACCAGCGCATCGTCCTTGCCGATGCCATGGGCGGTCAGCACCGCCGCATAGCGCTCGGCCAGATCGTCAAGCGCTTCCCAGCTCAGGCGCTGCGGTGCCCGGCCGATCAGATCCTCGCAATTGAGCGGATCGACCGCCGCCTCGGCGCCCGGATCACGGGCGAGATTGCGGGCAAAAAGGTCCTGAAGACGGGTCTCCCCCCACCAGCCCCTGGCCTTGTAACTCGCGATCTTGTCCTGCGGTATGATGATCATTGCGCGCGTTTCCTCCCTGAAATCTACGCTTGTTCTTGTGACACAAGGGTCCGGACATCGGTGCGGACCACCTTGCCCACCGGATTGCGCGGCAACCCCGCGACCCGGTGAAACTGTTTTGGCGTACGCACCGGGCCGACCCGCTCGCGCATGAACGCGTGCAGCTCCTCGACCGGCGCCCCCGTCACCACGGCCACCTCCAGCCGTTCCCCCCAGACCGGATCCTCCACCCCGAAGGCGCAGGCTTCGCGCACCCCCGGATGGGCCACCAGCGCCTGTTCAACCTCCGCGAAATAGACGTTATAGCCACCGGTGATGATCATCTCCTTCGCCCGCCCGACAATGGCAAGCGCGCCATCCGCCCCGATCCGGCCGATGTCGCCGGTCCTGAGCCAGCCTTTGAAACGGGCCTCGGCGGTGAGATCAGGGGCGTCGAGATAGAAGGTCTCGGTCAGGTCGCCGCGCACCAGCACCTCGCCGGTCACCTTCCGGGCAACGATCTCCCCCGCCTCGGTCAGCACCGCCACGTCGATGCCCGGAAAAGGGAAGCCGACGGTGGCGCGCAGCTCCGGCCGGGCGAGTTGATCCGGGGTGAGCCCGGTGATCGCCATGGGCGCCTCGGTCTGGCCATAGAGGGTGGACAGCACCGGGCCGAAGCGGGAGATCGCCTCCTCGATGACCGCAGGGGCCATCGGCGCCGCCGAATAGGTGATGTGGCGCAGGGCCGGGAAATCGGCCGGGCCGAAATCCGCCTCATCCATCAGCATCCGGATCAGGGTCGGCGGCAGAAACACCACCGAAACCCGTCGCTTCAGCTCCGCAAGGATCGCCGATCTGTCGGGTCGGGCAAGCACCACATGGGCCGCACCGGCGGCCAGCACCGGCAGGATGTAGTGCGAAGCCCCGTGCGAGAGCGGCGCAACGGCAAGGTGCACATCCTCCGGCCCGAACCGGTAGAACGCCTCCAGCGAGGCAAGGGCCGCGCCAGCGCTGCGCGTGGTCTGCACCACCCCCTTGGGCACGCCCGTGGACCCGCCGGTGAACTTGATCGCGAAGGCTGCCTCAGGCCGGCCGGAAATGGCCGGAAGCTCGCCTGCGGGCAGCGGGCCGGCAAGCCAGCCATCGAGCCCGATCACCGGCGCGCCGGGATCGCCGAGGCTGGCGCGCGAGGCGTCATCGCACAGGGCAAGCGCCAGCCCCGCCCGCGCCATCAGTGCGCTGTTCAGCCCCGCACCGTTGTTGGGGTTGATCGGCACCCAGACTGCACCGGCACGCAGGATCGCCAGATAGGCGACGATGTTACCCCAGGAGTTTTCCGCGCACAGGCCGATCCGCGCGCCCGGTGCGACCTGCCGCAAGAGGGCCGCGGCCGCCCGCTCGACCAGATCGACCAGCGCGCCATAGCGCAGCACGGTCGCGCCGTCGTGGATCGCCACCCGGTCCCGCTTCGTGTCAAGATCGCGATACAGCGCCGAGATCGGATGCGGGCTCATGCCGGCCCCTCCAGCACGGTGACGGCGGTTACCCCCTCTTCGACGCCAAGGAAGCCGCCGCCATTCTCGGCAACGGCAATGCGTGCGCCCGCAACTTGCCGCGCCCCCGCTTCGCCGCGCAGTTGCGTGACGAGTTCATAAAGCTGGGCGATGCCGGTCGCGCCGATCGGGTGCCCCTTGGCCAGCAATCCGCCGGAGGGGTTCACCGGGCTCTTGCCACCCAGCGCGAAATCCCCTGCCCGCAGCCGCGCCCCGACGGTGCCCGGCTCGGCCAGACCGAGGTTCTCGATCTGCTGCACCTCGGCGTAGGCGGTTGCATCATGCACCTCGGCGACATCCACATCCGAAGGGGAAATGCCGGCCATCTCATAAGCGGCCCGGGCCGCGCGCCGGCCCACGTGGCTTGCATAGTCGTCCCTGGCCCGCTCGGTCGCGCTTCTAAGTGCACAGCCGCGCACACGCACGCCGCGCGCCGTCCCCAAGCGCCGCAGCGCCCGCTCGCTCACCACCACGGCGGCAGCGGCCCCATCGCTCACCGGCGCGCACATGGCGCGGGTGAAGGGAAAGACGATGGGCTTGTCGGCCAGCACCTCGTCGACCGTGAAGGGGGTGCGGTATTGCGCGTTGGCGTTCAGCGCGCCGGCGCAGTGGTTCTTGGCGGCGATGCGGGCGAAATCCTCCTGGAGCGTTCCGAAGCGTGCCATGTGACTGCGCGCCTGCGCCGCGTAAAGGTCCATGAACAGGCTGCGGCCCGGCCCCGGACGCTCGCCGCCGATCGCCGCGATATAGTCGAGCACCCCGTCGCGATCGTGAACATCCGTGCCGCCGGCAAAGGCCGCCGCGACCTTTTCGGGTCGGTCGGGATAGACCATCTTCTCGGTGCCGACGATCAGCGCCACCTCGACCATTCCGGCACGGATCGCCGCCATTGCCTGCCACAAGGCGGTCGAGCCCGAGGCACAGGCGTTTTCCACCGTGGATATGGGAATGCCGGTGATGCCGACCGCCCGCAGGGCAATCTGCCCGCGAATGGTGTTCTGCCCCTCCAGCATCGGCTGGCGGGTGTTGGCGAACCAGGCCGCCTCGATATCGCCGGTGCCGAGCCCTGCATCGCTGAGCGCCGCCGCCACCGCCGTGGCGGTGAGGCTCTTCACGCTCTCGGCGGGATGCTTGCCGAAACGCGTCATCGCCGTGCCAAGGATATAAACGCCGCTCATGCGCCTGGCCTCATCGGACGCCGGCTCTGCACGATGCGAAAGCGCGAGGCGACAAAGGCGGCGTCAGTCAGACAGGCATTGCCCGCCGGGTTCAGCCCGGTGACGTGATAATCGCTGTAGGCGGCGGCGAAGTTGATCCACATCGCGCCGGTGAGGTTGATGGTCAGGTTCGCGCCGGCCCGCTCATAGAGCGGCAGCGCCTGGTCGATGAACGCCTCGTCGGTGGAATAGAGATAACAGGAGATCGTACCCCGGGTCCGGGCCAACTCCGTGGCCTCCTCCACCGCTGCTCGTCCGCTTTCAGCGGCGACGATGAAGAGCACCGGGCCGAACCGCTCCTCGGCGTAAAGCTCGATATGCTTCGGCTCGACCGCCAGCACCAGCGGCGTGAGGGTACGCGCATTCGGATACTGCGGATGGACGTAGGGACCGGCCTCGCGCAGGACGCGCAAGCCCTCGCGCGCGGCGGTCGCCACCAGATCGGCCACCACATCGAGACTCACCTGCCCTTGTACCGCCCCCATGATACCGGCGGCCATGGCCGGATCCCGGGCAATGGCATCAATCTCATCGACCAGCGTCTGGGCGACCGCATCGAAGCTGACATGTCCGGCGGCGGTATCGATGCCGTCCTTCGGCACATAGATCACCTGCGGGCTGGTGCACATCTGCGCCGAGAACAGCGAACTGGCCCGGGCAATGGCCCGCATGGCGGCGGTCAGATCCTCGACACTCTCCACCACCACCGAATTGACCCCGGCGGTCTCGGTGTAAAGCAGCTTGCCGGTGATCGTGGTTTCCAGCTCGCGGCCATAGCGCGGGCTGCCGGTGAAGTCGATGATCTGCACGGAACGGTGGGCCATGATCCGGCCGGCGACCGGCTCCGCCCGGGTGTCGACGGCCAGCGTCACCAGATTGGGGTCGAAGCCATGCTCCGTCAGCACCGCGCGGGCGGTCTCCACCGCCAGCGCCATCGGCGCCACCGCGATGGGATGCGGCTTGACGATCACCGGGTTGCCGGTGGCCAGGCTGGCGAACATGGCCGGATAGGCATTCCAGGTCGGGAACGAGGCACAGCAGATCACGAGGCCAATGCCGCGCGGCACCAGCGTGTAACGCTTGGCCAGCGCCACGTCCTCTCGCCCGAAGGGGCGGCGATACTCCGCCTCCGGCACCACCGCCTCCATCGCCCTTGCAGCATGGGCAAGGGCTTCCAGCCCCCGGTCGAGCGCATTCGGACCGGAACCGGAGAACGCCTGGGTGTAGCTCTGCCCGGTGGTGTGCATGATGAGATGGGTCATCTCGAAATTGCGGTCATAGAGCCGCATCGCGATTTCCGCGCAGAGCGCCACACGCAACGCCGGCACGGCGGCGGCCCATTCCCCTTGCGCCGCCTGCGCAGCGGCGATCAGTGCCTCCGGCTCGCTGACCGGATAGGTGATGCCCAATGGCTCACCGGTATAGGGCGAGACCTCTTCCCCGCTCCATCCCTGCACGCCGGGCTGGCCCAGCTCGTAAGGGCGACCGAGCCGTCCCTCGAACGCGGCCTTGCCGGCGCGGGGCTTTTCCGGCCCATGCACCTTCGTCGATGGCGTATCGTGAAACGGGCTCCAGCTCTCGCGGCTGCCGACCGCCGCGATAGCCCGGGCGACAAGCGGAGCATGCGCGGCCACCAGCGCGGCGCGTTTATCGATCAGGTCCATGGATCAAGCCCCCTGCCGTTCGACGATCATCGCGGAGCCGGTGCCGGAAGCGCCGGTCGCCACCACCAGCCCGTAGCGGCCACCCGCTGCGTCGAGCGTATCCAGCAATGTGGAGAGCAGGATCGCACCGGATGCGCCCAGCGGATGACCCTTGGCCATGTGCCCGCCACCGACATTCACCTTGTCCGGGTCCGGCGCACGGTCGCGCATGAATTTCGCGATTGCGACGCCGAAGGCCTCCATGAACTCGATCCGGTCCATCTGCTCCAGTCGCAACCCGGCCCGGTCGAGCGCCCGATCCATCGCCGCGAAACCGGCGGTAAGCGAGGCGGCGGGGTCGCCCCCGACCTCGGCCCAGGCAAGGATGCGGGCCCGGGGGGCGGCCGAAGCCGCGCCTTCGGCGCCGATAAGGGCGAGCGCCGCGCCGTCGCACATGGGCGGGGCATGGGCGATGGTGTGCCGGTGGTCGAGCCGCCGGCCCTGCAGCGCCTCGGCATAGGCACCGGCCAGTTCGGAAAAGGCGGGCGCCAGTGCCGCCAGCGCCTCGGCGGAAGTCGCCCGGACGCTTTCCTCCCGGTCGAGCCCGGCGACAGGAATGCGCGAGGCGGTCAGCGCCGTGCCCTCGGCCTCGGCGGCGCGGCGCTGGGACAGGAGCGCCAGCGCATCCATCTCCTCGCGGGTGATGCCTTCCTCCTCGGCCAGCCGGTCGGCGGCCAGCGCCACGGGGAGAAACCGCGTGCGCGGCGGGAAGCTGGCATCGGTGTAGTAGCTTGCCTTGTCGGCAAGGAACGGCACCGCCGACATCATCTCCACACCGCCGGCGAGCGCGCTTCCGGCCTGACCACTGGCGACCATCGCCGCGGCCTGGCCGATGGCGGTGAGCCCGGAGACGCAATAGTTGTTCACGGTGAAGGCGCTGGCGCCCTCATCGATCCCGGCAGCCAGTTTCGAGACCAGCGCGAGATTGCCGCCCTGGGCACCGATCTGACCGACACAGCCAAGGATCAGCGCTTCGGGCGAGGGAGCCGCACCGGCGCGGTCTTTGATCGCCGCCGCAAGAGCGGCGACGAGATCATGGGGCTTTTGCGCGGCAAGGCCGCCATCCGGCCTTGCCTTGCCGCGTGCGGTACGCACCGCATCATAGATAAATGCGGTCATGTCAGCGAACGAACGCCTCGCCCGGCGCCCAGGTGCCGTGGAACCCGGCCGGCATGCGCTGCGGCAGAATCACCCGGGCCACCGGCGCATCGGAGAAGTTCCGGGCATCGAGGATCCGCACCTCGGAACGTCCCGTCGCCTCGTCGGTGACGAAGGTGATGACATAGCCATCATCCTCGGCCGTGGCGCCGACACGCGGGGCGAAGGCCGGCTCGGAGCCATAGACCCCGGGCTCGAACATGTGTTCCTCGGCCTTGCCGGACAAAAGGTCGTATTTGTAAAGGCCATCGAACAGGAGGCGGATCTCGTCGGACTTGATCGAGACATGGTAGGACCAGCGGCTGTGGTAGCCGGTATGCTCAAGGTTCACCACCGGGAACTCGCCGATACGGTCGTCGAGCTGGCGCTGGGTGCAGGCGCCGGTACGCATGTTCATGCGCCATTCCACCGGGACCGCGTGCAGGCTCAACACCTCGACCATCGGCCCATAGGCACCGAATTCGCTGCCGGCACGGTGGCCATGCGGCTGCATCTTGCAGGCCACCATCACCACCTCGTCGCCTTCCTCCCAGCAATTCACCACATGATAGATGTAGCAGCTGTCGGTCTCGAACCACTTGACCTGATCGCCGCGCCCGTTGCGCGGCACCACGCCAAAGCGCGCCGGCTGATCGGCGTGGCGGATGTTCCAGGTGCCCCGGCGCAGCCCGGTCTCGGTCATCAGCACCGGCAGATCATGCAGGATCAGATAATTCTCGGTCAGCCCCATGTCATGGGGAAGGCGCGGCCCGGGCAGCTCCACCCGGTCGAAGTTCACCAGCTCATTGTTCGCCGACACCACACCGAAGCTCATCCACGGTTCGGTCAGGGAATAGTCGAAGAAGACGAACTCGCCCGTGCGCCCGTCGACCTTCGAATGCGCCGAGACATGGCGCGGCAGCTTGCCGCCGAAGGTTTCGTTGCCGATGGTCTCCAGCGTGCGCGGGTTCACCCGCACCGGAGTGCCGGAGACATACCACAGCGCCATCAGCTCGCCATTGTGCAGCACCACGTCGGTGTTGGCGGTGTCCTTGTAGACGGTGCCGGACCGCTCACGGTTGGCCGGCAACAAGATACCGCCCGCGTCGAGCGTGCCGGCGACTTCCGCCCTGTGGTCGTCGGTCTGGAGGTAGCGGTTGCGATACTCCGCCTTGCCGTTCTCGAAATAGATCGCGTGCAGCATGCCATCGCCATCGAACCAGTGATGCAGCGCGGTCGGGGCATGCACCGGATTGGGGCCGTTGCGGTAGTAGCCGCCAAAAAGATCCTGCGGAATCTCGCCGATCACCTCCAGCTCAAGCGCGGTCACTTCGCGCTTCACCGGCTCGTAGACCCCTTGCAGATACGGGTTCAGCGTATTGATCCCGGTCAGCTCGCCGGTCTCGATCCGTTTCGTCGCAGCATCCATGAACACCCCTCCACTTGCATAATCGAACTCATCGGCGACGGTAGCACGTAAGTTCGGTAATGCAAGTAACTTTGTCACGTCACGCCATCACGACACAGCCAGCGCTGAAACGGAGCGGCTAAAATGCGCGCTCAGCCTGGCGTGAAATCAAAGCGCACATCGTGCGGATGAAGCGGTTTTCTACAGCAGGAACAGACCACTGCGGCATCGAGCGGATGGGCATTATCGCCGTGGAACAGAAGCAGCGGCGATCCTTCGGCGGCCGCGAAATAGCTGTCGCCCCAGCGCAGCAGCATGACCAGCACCGGGTAGTAGTCGATGGATTTGCGGGTGAGCCGGTAGCCGCCGCGACCGGATGCCTCATCGCCCTCGCGGCTGGCAACGAGCCCCTGGCTTTGCAGCCAACCCAGCCTCTCGGACAGGATGTTGGTGGCCATCCCGCTGTCGGCCCGGATCTTCTCGAAGCTGGTGATCCCGGTGAAGAGCGCCCGCAGCACGAGGCTTGCCCAGCGATCGCCGATGATCTGCGCGGCTTCGACCATCAGCACCGGACCGTCCGGGCGTGCCGCCACCGCTTCCCGGTGCTGGCGCCTTCGCGCATAGGCCTCGGGCATCAGCCCCACCCCCGGCCCTTCGCGCCAGCTCACGTCAAAGGCGCTGAACTCTTCGCCGCAGGTCAGGCACTGCGGCACCGGCTCGAACTCCCCGCCGCAGGAGACATGGGTCAGCCGCACCGCATCGCGCGCCTTGCCGGAGCCCCATTTGCGCTCCCAGCGCAGCATCATCAGCGACACCCAGTAAAGATCGAGCCCCATCTGCGAGAGCCGGTATTCATAGCGCGGCGGCCGCTGCGAATAGGGCACCTTCACCATCACGCCGGCCTCGACCAGGCGCTTGAGCCGGGCGCTGATCAGCGCCTTGCGCAGGCCGGTCATCTCCAGAAACTGGTCGAACCGCTTGGCCCCGAGCCACGAGGCCTCGATGATCATGACAATGGAGGCATCGCCGATCACCTCCAGCGCGCGCCAGATGGAGCAGGTGCGGATCTGTTTCTGCGTTGACATCGGACAGCGCTCGGGGGCCAGAGGGAAGTCAAGACCCGCTGCTAGCACAGTCCCCCAAGTCTTTGCCAGCGCGGAGCACCCGGCGCGACGGCCGTTGTGCCGCCCCTCTCCCGCTCAATGCGTTCCGCGCAGGATCAGCTCCGGTTCGATCCAGGCGACCTCATTGTCCTTGCCGGGAGCTTCAAGCCGCGCGCTCAACAGGCGCAGGATCTGCGAAACGGTCTCGTCCATGTCGTTTCGCACGGTGGTAAGGTCGAACCCCGGCCAGGCCGCCATGGAAATATCGTCGAAGCCGATGATCGACAGATCCTCAGGGATGCTGAGGCCGCCTTCCTGCCTGGCCGCCGCCATCACGCCGAGCGCCATTGCGTCATTGGCACAGAACAGCCCGTCGATCTCTGCCCCCCCGGCCAGCAGATCCCGTGCCGCCGCATAGCCGCCCTCGAAACTGTAGTCCGCATGCGCCAACACGGCCGGCGAGAGGCCTTCCTCGGCGAGCGCGGTTTCAAATCCGGTGCGCCGGTCCTGATCGGACGACAGATGGGGCACCCCGCCGAGGTAGCCCAGCTTTCGGCGCCCCCGCGCCACAAGCGCGCGCACCGCCATAGCCGCACCGCGCGCATTGTCACAACAGACACAGTCAACGCCCGGCGCGCTCATCACCCGGCCTGACAGGATCATCGGGATGTTCAGCTTGGCGCAATGCAGCGCCACGGATTCGGCGACACTGCCGCCGCGCAGAACCAGCGCGTCGAGCGGATAGCCCAGCACGCCGAGCACATCCTCCTCCCGCAGGTCCTCATGCCCGCCCAGCACCACCGGCCACTTGCCCAGGCCGCGCAGGGACTGGACCAACCGCGCCAGAATTTCCGCGTCATAGTGGTTGACCAGATCGCCGGTCACGATGGCCACAAGGTCGGAACGGCCGGCGGCTTGCAGCCCGGCGGCGAGCGCATTGGGCCGATAGCCAAGTTCCTGCGCGACCTTCAGGATCTTCTCGCGTTTGGCACGGTCGAGATAGGCGCCCGCGGTGAAGGCGCGTGACACGGCGGAACGCGAGACGCCTGCCGCTTCCGCCACCTGGGCTGCCGTGATCCGGCGGGACTGCCGGCCTGAGTTCTGCATCGCTTAAGAATCCCGCCTCCGCTGATTGCCGGCACCCTGCCGCAATTTGCAAAATTATTGGTCACGTCACAAACTTGTTACTTCACGCAGTTATGTGAACACGTGTTCATAGCATTCACCCAGATTTTGTGGAAGGCACCGAATGCCCCTGGATCAGCCCGCTCTCGCAAACGCTCCCGTCAAGCTCGGCGCAGGTATCAGCCTCAGCGACCTGCGCGTGGGCTATTCCGAGCAGGACGTTCTGTCGGGCATTAATCTGGACGTCGCCGCAGGCGAGTTTGTCGCCCTGCTCGGCGCCTCGGGCTGCGGCAAGACCACGCTGCTGCGGGCGCTCGCGGGGTTCGTTCCTGTGCGGGGCGGCGCCATGCATGTGGACGGGCACGACATGACCGGGGTCGGACCGGACAAGCGCGGCATGGCGATGATGTTTCAGTCCTACGCGCTGTGGCCGCACATGAACGTGGCGCAGAACATCGGCTACGGCCTGAAGCTCCGGCGCAAGTCGCGCGCCGAGATCGAGACGCGGGTCAAGGAAATGGCCCAACTGGTGGGGCTGCAGGATCTGCTGCATCGCCGGATCGCCGCCCTGTCCGGCGGTCAGCGCCAGCGAGTGGCACTGGCGCGCGCGCTGGCGATTGACCCGCCCGTCCTGCTGCTCGACGAACCCCTGTCGAACCTCGACGCCGGCATCCGCGCCACCATGCGCCACGAGATCCGCGACCTTCAGCAACGGCTCGGCCTGACCACCATTCTCGTCACCCATGACCGGGAAGAGGCCATGTCGATGGCCGACCGGGTGGTGATCCTGAACGCGGGCCGGATCGCCCAGGTCGGCACGCCGGAGGAGGTGTTTCACACGCCGGCCAATGCCTATGTGGCGCGGTTCATGGGCGCGGGCAACGCGCTCAACGCCACCGCCCGCCTCAACGAAGGCACCGTGGAGCTGAACCTGGACGGCGACACCTGCCAGCTTCCCCGAGCAAGCGGACCCGAGGCCGGGGTGCATTTCCCCGAGCCCCAGGACGGCCCGGTGGAAGTGATGTTTCACAGCGATGCCGTAGAGCTCGGCCCGGCGCGGAAGCCGGGCGAGAGCCTGGCCCTCAGGGGCACGGTCATCCAGCATTCCTATCTGGGATCGGTCTACCGTCACGAGGTGCGCATCGGCAGCACCCGTATTCTGGCGGACGATCCCGCGAAGGTGCCCATCGGCAGTGCGATCGATGTGAGCATACCGGCCACGGCCCTCAGTCTGTTTCCTGCATAGCCCCAGACACCCGTGACCGGAAATGGGCGGCCCCTGACCCGCCTCACCCCCTGAATGGAGAAACTCCATGGCACTCAAGATTACGAACCTTCTGGCCTCGGCGGCCATTGTCCTCGCCGGCACCAGCGCCGCGCAGGCACAGAACGTGCTGAACGTCGTCTCGGGCGGCTCGGAGAACATGGTCGACTATGTCACCGACTATCTCGGCCCCCTCTTTGAGGAACAGAACCCGGGCTGGACGGTGAAGGTCGTCGGCACCGGCGCTGGC
The DNA here is from genome assembly GCF_014635285.1 of Stappia taiwanensis. Classification (GTDB taxonomy): domain Bacteria; phylum Pseudomonadota; class Alphaproteobacteria; order Rhizobiales; family Stappiaceae; genus Stappia; species Stappia taiwanensis. The sequence goes on from NZ_BMCR01000004.1 coordinate 440,629, forward strand.
GATGCCGGCTCGCAGACGATCATGGAAAAGCTGGTCGCCCAGTCCGGCAACGATGCCTGGGATACCGACGTGGTCGTCGTCACCCAGCTCAAGGCCGGTGAAATGGTCACCGACGGCCTGTTGCAGGCCTATGTCGGCGATATCGCCACCGGCAAGCTGGCGACCCGCGACACGGCCAAGGTCGCACTCGGCACCAATGTCGAGGGCTATGTGATGCCGATGTTCCACAGCCAGACCGCGATTGCCTACAACCCGGACGTCGTTGCCAATCCGCCCAAGAGCTTTGACGAGCTGAAGGCGTGGACGGCCGAGCATCCCGGCGCATTCGGTTACAACGGCATCAAGAACGGCATGTCCGGCGTCGCCTTCACCACCGGCTGGATGTACGCCTATGCGGGCAACGCCGACCAGCTGATGAACGGCCCCTACGATCCGGAGCTGAAGGCGAACTGGGACAAGGCCCTGGCCGATCTGAAGGCCTTCAACGAGAACGTGACCTTCACCCCTGGCAATGCCGGCACGCTCGACATGATGAACCGGGGCGAGATCGTCATGGGTCCGGTCTGGGTCGACATGTTCTACACCTGGCAGGCCGACGGCCGCCTGAACCCGAACCTCAAGCTGCTGTTGCCGGAGCCGGGCATGCCGGGCCAGCCCTACTACTACGCGATCCCGGCCAAGGCCGCCAATGCCGAAGCCGCGCGCAAGTTCATCGAGCTGGCCACCAGCCCCGAGGTGCAGGCCGAAGGCATCGTCAAGCGGTTCAACTGGTATCCGGGCATCGACGCCCAGCATGTGGAGAGCGCGCTGGACAAGGCCACCTGGGACAAGCTGTTCACCGACGTGACCCCGGCCGATCTGGCCGCCAAGGGCAAGCCGTTCCCGCTCGGCCCGTTCTTCGACGACATCCGCGAAGCCTATGAAGTGAAGGTTTCCAACTGATCGCCACACGGCATCGACGCGCGAGCCCCCGAAAGGCTCGCGCTTTTTCTCTTGCGAAGGCTCACCGATGCTCTCACGTCGCGCCTCTCTGATCCTGATCGCCCCAGCCGTCGTGCTGCTCGGCCTGCTCTTCCTCTACCCGCTCAGCTATTCGCTGATCTGGGCCTTCAGCGACGAGGAACTGGGTGGCTGGGGTCTGCAGAACTTCATCAAGGCCTGGGGCCTTTATTCCCGGGACGTTCTGTTCACTCTGATCATCGTCACCTTGTCGACCCTGATCATCGGCGCCGTGTCGGTGGCCATTGGCGGCTACCTGACCCTTGGCGAGAACCGGGTGGCTCTGGCCGTGTTGCGCACGCTCTATCGCTGGCCGCTGTTCATCCCCTTCGTGGTCTCGGCCCAGCTCATGCGCACCTTTCTGGCCAAGAACGGCATGATGAACAACATCATCACCTCCACCGGGCTGATGGACCCGCTCGCCGCCACCAGCTTTCTCGACTGGCGCGGCATCGTCATCACCTTCGTGTGGAAACAGACGCCTTTCGTGGCGCTGCTGGTCGCCGGCGCCATGGCCGCGCTTGACCGGTCGACCATTGAGGCCGCGCGCAATCTGGGGGCCCGCCGGTTGCGCATTCTCCTCGGCATCGTCGTGCCCCAGGTCGGAACCACGCTGATGGTCGGGCTGATCCTGTCCTATGTGGTGATGATGTCGGTGCTGTCCGTGCCGCTGATGATCAACGCCCAGACGCCGACCATGATCACGGTCGACATGGCCTGGCGCATCAATGCCTACAGCGACTATGGCGTGGCCAATGCGCTTGGCTTCATCACCTATGCAATGACCGCGGTGATTGCCTGGATCTATCTGCGCCAGGGCGTGCGCGAAGGGGGACGGCCGCAATGAACATCCTGCGCACCATCGTCATCGCCGTCCTTCTGGCGCTGCTCGCCTTCGCCATTTTCGGCCCGATCACCAATCTCCTGATCTGGTCGGTGGCCGAAACCTGGTACTTCCCCGCCAAGCTGCCGCAAAGCTACGGCTTCGCCTTCTGGGAGCGGGTCTTCCGCCCTCAGGGCAACGCGATGGAATCTCTCGGGAACTCGGTGCTGATCGCAGTGTTCACCGTGATCGCCTCCCTTGCCGTCGCCATTCCGGCCGGGCTTGCCCTCGGGCGCGGAAAGCTGCCGTGGCGCTCCGCCTTCCTGCTTCTGTTCCTGCTGCCTCAGGCGTTCCCCTCGCTTGCCGTGCACATGAACATCGCCCGGATCTTCTACAGCCTCGGGCTCAACGGCACCTATACCGGCGTCGTGCTGGTGCATACCATCCAGGGGCTCGTCTTCTCGGTCTGGATCGCCACTGCCGCCTTTTCGGCCGTGGACCGGGAGTTGGAGGAAGCAGCGGCCAATATGGGCGCCTCGCCCTTTACCGTGTTCCGCACCGTCACCCTGCCGCTGGCGCTGCCCGGACTGATGGCAAGCGCGATCTTCGTCTTTCTCATCTCGCTCGATGAATTCACCGGCACGTTCTTCGTCGGCGTTCCCGATGTCACCACCATGCCGCTCTTGCTGTTCACCGCGTCGATGGAGGGCAACTATCAGATCGCCTCGATCACCGCGCTCATCCTGCTGGTGCCATCGGTCGGCTTCATGCTGTTCATCGAACGCTTCCTGAAAGCCGACGTGCTGGCCAAGGTGGGGAGCTAAGAGAGCCCCCGTCCCGGGCAGCCGAACGCACATCCCCCTGTCCGCGCGGAGCGAAGCGCGGACAGGCCTACGCCGGTCAGTGCGGAACCGCGAACACCAGTTCCACGCTCGCCATGGGCCAGCAGCCCCGGTTGAACTCGATCGCCGCGCCGGACGCATCACAGTTGATCGCCGTCACATACTGCACCGGTGTCTTCGGCGAGATTTCGAGAACCTCGGCCTCGCTCCGGCTTGCAAGCCCGCCGAGAACCCGCGTTTCGGACCGGTAGAAACTGTCGATGCCGGCACTCTGAAACACATCCCGAACCGAGCCGCTCTGGCGATAGCGCGCCTCGAACTCAGGGAACCGGGCGGCCGGAAACTCCTTGCGCGACACATAGATCGGCGCACCATCCAGTTGGCGCAGCCGGTGCAGGCAGATCACCTCGTCATCCGGCGCGATGCCGAAAAGCTCTGCCGCTTCGGGACTGGGCTTCTGCCTGCCGAGCCACAAGGTCCTGGAGGTGATGTCGCCCCCATCGACCGCAAGCGACTCGGCGAACTGCATGTCATTGCGGATGAGAAACCGGCGCGGCCGCGACCGGACAAAGATGCCGACCCCCTTGCGCGCCTGCAACAGCCCCTCATTCTGGTGCAAGGCAAGCGCGCGCCGCATGGTGATGCGGCTCACGCCGAACAGATCCGCCAGATACACCTCACCCGGCAATTTCGCCCCGGGTGCCACGACCTCCCGGCGGATGACATCCGCAAGCCGGTCGTAGATCTGCAGCCAGATGGGGCGAACCGACCTTGCCTCGTAAGGCGCGGCGGCAAGCGTCGCCAGCTCGGAAAGCCCTTCCTGATCCGCACTTCCCGGGGGCACATCAGCCACGCTCGAACACCTTCCTTCCCGCGACGAACACGGCCCGAATGTCGCGCGTCGCGCGGTCCATGACAAGAAGGTCGCCGCGCAGGCCCGGGGCGATACGTCCCCGATCCGTCAACCCGGCAGCCTCGGCGGGGTTCGCGGAAACGATCGGCCACGCCTCTTCCAGCGGCAGCGCGCCATCATCCAGAAGACGGAACACCGCATGGCGCGGCGCGGGATAGTAGTAGTCGGATGCCAGCACGGAGCACTGGCCGGCCCGGACCGCCCCGCCCGCGCATAGCGCGCCATTGTGACTGCCGCCGCGCACCACATTTGGCGCCCCCATGATCACATGCTCGCCCGCTTCGCGCGCGGCCACGGCCATCTGTTCGGTCATCGGGAACTCCGAAACCGTCACGCCATGGCGCCGGCCTTCCGCCCTGCCCTCCGGGGTCACCTCGTCATGTGCCAGGAGCGGCACGTTGCGGTGGCGCGCGCCTTCGCATAGCCGCGCCATGGCCTCCGGAACCTCATCGCGGCGCGCCCAGATCTCGTCGATCAGCCGCTTTGCCTGCACCGCCGAAACACCCATGCGCGCCGCCATGCGCTCAAGCTTCGGCGCGCCCGCCTCCAGGGTGCGATTGGCGCTGGTGTGGTCGTTGATCGACAGAATGTCACCGGACCCATTGTCCAGCCAGGCAAGGACCTGATCGACATGGTCGATGGCGAAGGTTTCCCAACGGATGTTCAGACGGGTGTCGACGCCGAGACGCGGCGCAATCGCGCGATGGGCGGCGACGAGGTCGCGCGCGTGGTCAATGCTGCGCAAGCCCGGCTCCCAGGAAACCGTGAGCCCATGATAGGCCGTGGTGATCCCGTTGGCGAGAAGCTGGGCGCCCGCTTCGGCAAAGGCAACCTCGGGCGGAAACCGGACACCCGGTCGCGGCTCGAGAATGCGTTCGAACGCATCGCCGTGAAGATCGACGATGCCGGGCAAAACCCAGGCGCCGGATGCGTCGAACCGTTGCGCGCCGGCCGTGCCCTCCTCCTGAATGACGCCATCGCCCAGATGCAGCACCTGCGCTGCAAGCCCATCCTCCGTCAGCACCTCACCGCCATAGATCGCCCATTCACCCACCATTTCCGACACCGCTCCATTCGTCACGAAGATGTTATGCGGATCCTCTATGACCGCGGTGTGTGACATCCCTGTGTATACAGCAACTCGTTGGAGAAAAGATGATCCGCTCACTCGTCACCGCCGCCGCTCTGGTCCTCGCCGGGGCCGCTCAGGCAGAGCCAATCAAATTCGCCGTGACCGACATCGAAGGTCTGGAAGCACTTCAGCAGGAGTTTGCGCCCTTCGAGAAAGCTCTTGAGGAAGCGTCCGGCCAGGACATCGAGCTTCTGCCGGTCAATTCCCGCACGGCCGCGGTCGAAGCGCTAAAGCAGGGACTGGTGGACCTGGTGCTGACCGGGCCGGCCGAATACGTCGTCATCAACGGGCTGACGGACGCGAAGATCGTCACCGCCTGGCAGCGGCCGAACTACTACGCCCAGATCGTCGCCATGTCTTCGGGACCGATCAAGTCGGTTGACGATCTCAAGGGCAAGACCGTCACCTTCGGGTCGGTCGGCTCGACCTCGCAGCACCTCGGCCCGGCACAGGTTCTCGCCGATTTCGGCCTGGCCTATGGCTCCGACTACAAGCCCCAGATCATCTCGCGCAATGTGGCGACGGAAGCGCTTATTCGCGGCGATGTGCAGGCCATCGGCATGAACGAAGGGCATCTGGCGTCGATCCGCAAGGCGTTCCCCGACCAGTCCTTCACCGTTATCGCGCGCGGTCGCGATCTGCCCAACGACATTCTGGTGGCGCGCAAGGATGCCGACCCCGAAGCCATCGCCGCGATCAAGAAGGCCTTTGTCGAACAGGCCGACAAGCTGATGGCCGCGATCCTCAAGGGCGATGACAATCAGAAATACAAGGGCGGCTTCTTCCTCAACGAGGTGAACGACAGCGACTACGACTACGTCCGCTCCATGTATGCAACCATTGGCGTCGACAGCAATGCTTTCGTCGGCGAGTGAGGCCCTTCTCGACCGGCCCGCGCGGGAGCCCCAGCGGCTTCCCGCGCGGGCGCGGGCGACCGGCGCAATGGCGGCCCGGGCTGCCAGCGGAACGCCGATCATCGACGCCCAGGGCTTGATGAAGTCCTATGACAGGCAGCGAGACGTCCTCAAGGGGGTCGATCTCAGCATTGCCGCCGGCGAGCGCGTGGCCCTGATCGGCTCGAACGGCTCCGGCAAGTCCACCCTTCTCAGATGCCTGATCGGGCTGCATGGCATCTCCGGCGGCTCTCTGGCGACCATGAACCAGCCCCTTTCCGCCAGAAACCATCGGGCCGTGCAAAACAGCATTCGCCTGAAAACCGGCTTCATTTTCCAGAAGCATTGCCTGGTGCGCCGCCGGACCGTCCTGTCAAACGTCGTGCACGGGTTCTTCGGCACGCCGGGAAGTTGGCGCGCCCATTCGCACCACCTGGCTCCGACGGCCTGGCGCACGCGCGCCATGGAAGCGCTCGACGATGTGCGCCTTGCCGACCGCGCCCTCGCTCGCGCCGACACGCTCTCGGGCGGGCAACAGCAGCGCGTGGCCATTGCAAGGGCCCTGGTACGCCGCCCGCGCCTTGTGATCGCCGATGAGCCGGCGGCCAGCCTCGATCCTCTTTCGGGGAAAAACGTGATGGACCTGTTCGCGCGCCTGTGCGCCGACCATGGCATCACGCTGCTGTTCACCTCGCACGACATGGACCACGCCCTCACCTACGCCAACCGTGTGGTGGCGCTCAAGAACGGGCGGATCCTGTTCGACAAGGCGAGCGACAAGGTCTCGCAAGACGATCTGAAAGATACCTTCAATGACTGACATCAGGCGTGCGGCACCCAGCCGCCTTTCCGGCCTCACACCCACGCATTTCGTTGCCATCGTGACGTTGGGCGCCTTGATCCTGACCTCCATGGGGCAGGTTGCCCCGTCTCCGCAGCAACTCGCTACCGGCCTCCCCGGAATGGTCGATCTTGTCGGCCGGATGCTGCCGCCCAACACCGAGCCGGCCTTTCTCTGGCGTGTCGGCGTGCGCATTCTGGAAACCTTCCAGATCGCCCTCGTCGGCGCGGCCATCGGCATCATCCTCAGCCTGCCGATCGCCTGGCTCGCCGCGCGCGGCGTCTCGCCGCTGGGGCGCGGACACTATCTCTTCAAGGCGTTCGTCTCGTTTCTGCGGACCGTGCCCGACCTGGTCTGGGCGCTTCTGTTCGTCGCCACCGTGGGCCTTGGCGCTGTCGCCGGCACCATGACCATCATGGTCGACACCATCGGCTTTTGCGGCCGGTTCTTCGCCGAAGCGATGGAAGATGCCGAAAAGGATCCGCAGGACGCCCTGACGGCCATCGGCGCCCGGCGCAGTTCCATTCTCGCTGGCGCCGTGTTGCCCGACATCGCCCCGTCGCTGACCAACTCATCGCTGTTCGCGCTCGAAAAAGCCGTGCGGTCCTCGGTCGTCCTCGGGCTCGTGGGTGCTGGCGGCATCGGCCAGGAGCTGAAGGTCGCGTTCGACCTCTTTCAGTATCGCAATGCGTCGACGATCATTCTCGTGATCTTCGTCATCGTGCTGGCCATGGAATTGATCACCGACAAGCTCCGCGCCCGCATCCAGTAGTGGCGTCCTCGGGAGCCTCACCGGACCGGCCATCGTTGGAGAACGGCAGGGTACACTGTGACCTGCTCCCCTGAATGTACCCGTTCATAGGCTAGCGCCGTTCACGTTGTGGTCCAT
>NZ_BMCR01000005.1 GCF_014635285.1 Stappia taiwanensis
TCGCCCCAGTCGCGCCACAGGTAATCGCAGGCCTTCAGATCGGCCGGCCGCGACGCGCCAATCCCCCGATAGTCATAGGTCAGCACATCGAAGCCCCGCCCGGCCAGGAACTGGGCATAGCGATGATAGTAGCGCGCCAGAACCCCGGTGGCCGGGTTGATGATCACCTGGCCGCAGCGGCCGTTGTCGGCGCCCCGCCAGAGATGGCCGCCGAGAACGACCCCGTCCTTGCAGGGAATCGTGATCTCTTCGCAGCCAATCGGTTTCAGGTGAAGGACATTGTCGTGCATGTCCGTCAGGCTACGCCCACGCGCCCCTTGAGTACATTCACTAGTGAGTATACAATGGTCGCATGCAACCGAACAAACGCCCCACGCAAGCCAACAAGCGCCCCACCAGGGACGTGATCGTCCATGCGGCCGCAAAGCTGTTTCGCGGGATCGGCATTCGCGATGTCAGTCTGGACATGGTTGCCGCCGAAGCGGGCCTGACCAAGCGAACGATCTACTACCACTTCCGCAGCAAGGACGAGATCATCGCCGCCTATCTGGAGGCGCGCGACATGCCGAACCTTGAGACCTTCAAGCAATGGTTCGATGCGACCGAAGGCACGTTGGCCGACAAGGTGGAAGGTATCTTCCGTCACCTCGCCGTTGCCGCCCATCACCCCAAATGGAAGGGCTGCGGCTTTCTGCGCACGACGGTGGAACTGGTGAAGACGCCCGGCCATCCGGCGATGGAGATTGCGCGGGCGCACAAGAAACGCGTGGAAGACTGGCTGGCTGTCGAGCTAACCGCCGGCGGACTGGCAGCGGAGAGCGAAACCCTCGCCCGCCAGATCCTCCTGCTTCTCGATGGCGCCTTCTCCACGGTGCTGCTCAACCGCGATCCCTCCTACATGGAGACTGCCGGCCTCGCCGCCGCGAACCTGGTGCGCCACGCATTGGCATCTCGCGCCTGAGGGCGCGACGCCTCGGCAACAAAACATGACGTAAGGTCAGACTGAGTCTCTGGAGAAACCCGCCCCTTGATAAGAGTAATTCCTGCTTCGATCCTTCAAGATTTCTGCATCAGATCTGTGCCTTGCCAGCCGCCTCCGCTGCGCGAATTCGCCCCCTTTTGCCGCCGGGGCCACCCACACCCACACGCATAAGTTCAAAAAATAACCTTATCAACTTTACGAGGGTGATATATAACCCGCCGCGCCTTGGCGAAGAGCGCTCCCGCCTGTCTGTTTGACAAGCAGAGGGAGACAACGCTTCACACAGATCGCCGCAGGCAACGGCGTTCGGCCTTGCACTTGATGTCGGAACTGCGCCGTCAACGACCGGAGTTCAGACCGTATGAAAACCATTGCCTGCATGATCTTCCCCAATTTCCAGAGCCTGGACGTGTCCGGCCCGTTGGACGTCTTCTCGGAGGTCAACACCCTGCTCGGTCCCGAAAAAGGGTATGAACTCCTGACCATTGCCTCGCGGCCAGACCCGGTCGTTGCCTCCAATGGCATGACGCTGGTGCCGGACGTGGTCATCGGCCAGGATCACAAACCCTTCGACATGGTGATCATTGCGGGCGGCCCCGAGATCCCGTTCGGCTTTGACGATACCGTCGCCCTCGACTGGTTGCGCCAGATTCAGCCGCGCTGCGAGCGCTGCTGCTCCATATGCACTGGCGCTTTCATTCTCGGCTACGCCGGGCTCTTGGACGGCAAGAAGGCGACCACCCACTGGCTGCATACGGACCGCTTTCGCGAGTTTTTCTCGGACACCCTGCTGGAGCCGGAGAAGATCTATGTGCGCAGCGGCAACATCCTGACCTCCGCCGGAGTGACAGCCGGGATCGACCTGTCCCTGGCCCTTGTACGCGAAGATCATGGCGCCGACATCGCCCTTCAGGTGGCCAAGAGGCTGCTGGTGGTCGCACAGCGACAAGGCGGGCAATCCCAGTTCAGCCCCTTGCTGACCCCGGCCCCCGCCGATGGCTCGCCCATGCAAAAGGTGATCGAATACATTCATCAGAACACCCACCGGCGTATCCAGAACGCGGAATTGGCAACTGTCGCCGGCATGACGATCCGCACCTTCAGCCGCTATTTCTCGAAGGAGATGAAGGTCACCCCGCTGGAATACCTGGAGCTTCACCGCATCGAAATCGCGAAAATGAAGCTGGAAACCACAAGCAGGTCGATGAAGGAAATCGCCTATGAATGCGGCTTCGGCTCGACGGAGAACATGCGGCTGGCCTTCATGCGGCGGATTTCGATTGCCCCGAGCAATTATCGCCAGCTGTTCACGGTCAACCGGAGCAGACCAAGCCAGCCACGCAGGAGCTGAGGGAACTCCTGCGTGGCCGAGGCGCACCTACCCGGTGGGATAGGGATACGCCTTGAACTCCGGCGTCGCTTCGCAGCGGGCCGAATGCGCCGCCAGCGCAGGATGATCCTGCTCCCGGACGAGGTCGGGAATCATCTCCCGGCTGAACCGCCAGGCAACGGCGCTCATGATGTTCGGCTGGGACAGGTCCTCCGGGGCCTTCTCGGACGCGCCGTTCCCATATTCCGTTTCAAGCAGCTTGTAGGTGGACGCCAACTGCCGCTCCACCCGCTCCAGCCATGGCAGGTGCATCCTTTCCGCCGGACGCAGGCTCCGCTCGTAGACCACTTGAATGGATTTCTCGCTGGCAACGAGCGCAAGCGCCAGCACCCGATGATGGTGCGCCAGCGCGCTGGTCGTGCCGTCGGGTTCTTCCGTCGTTGCCAGGCGCCGCTTCGCAAAGTCGATGATCAACGACGAATCCATGAGAACCTCGCCCTCATCGGTCACCAGCGTCGGCGCCTTGACGGCGGGATTGACCGCCTCAAAGGCATCGAAGCCGCCAAACACCGACAGTTGGTCCAGAGCGAACGGCACCCCCATCTTCTTCAGCGAAATCGCCGTTCGCCTGACATAGGGGGAATCCAGCATGCCAATCAGTTTCATCTAGCATCCTACCTTTTCAGCTATCAACGGGCGCCCGCTCTACAGGCGGACATTACGCATCCTCAGCCTGTCTGCTTTCAAGCTGATGAAAGGGGCACCGCAAAATGCTGTCGTCCTCAGACAACACATACTGCTGGGCTTCGCGAACATTCGGGTCCTTGTAGCGCCCGAGTGCCGGCGATGGCGGAAGCGCGTCATAGGGCTGCATGCGCTTGCGGATGTTGTTGAAGACGATGTTGGCGGCGCGATCGGAAAAGAGGATCCGGTCGAACACCCATCGCGGCTGCAGGGACATCGCGAAGGTCGAGGAGCGGCGGCTCTGGCGTTTCACATGCGCCGGGTTGGTGCACACCACGAAAATCGGCTCACCGTTGAAGCAGAACTCCCACTCCGGACTGTCGAGATCCTGCGGAATATCCTCGGGCCAGGGCTTGCGGTCGACCTTGGCCAACTCGTTGAGAATGGTCCAGAACCGCGCCGAGTAGTCCTCCAGCGGCTCGACGGTTTCCATGCCGGTCAGATAGAGCAGCGCCGCGTTCTGGCCGATGGACCGCGCCTCATCGAGGAACATGGCAAGCTGCTCCCCGAACTCGGGGATATTCGGCGTCTCCTGAAACAGGAACCGCAGGTCGTCATTGCGATAGCCGTTGATGGCGAAGGTGCACGGAAAAGGCCGAAGGTCGCTCGTCAACTGGCTGACAAGTTCCTTGTACACGACGGACTGCCAGCTCCCGGTCGGAAAGCTCGCTTCTGCACTCTCACGGGTATGATAAAGCTTGGTCATGTCATCCTCCCCAGGATCGATGAAGTCTTGAAAGGCACTCCCTCCGGTCACGCCCGCCCCTGCCGCCAACCGGCTGGAGCGGGCGGCACCTGTCTGGCGTCACATTGCGTTCAGGGCCTCTTCGACCCCCTTGGCGTAGTCGGGGCTCGCCTTCGCGCAATTTTCGATATGGCGCTTCTGAATATCCCTGGACGCACCGCTCAGGCTTCGTGCCGTGTTGGAAAACAACTCGGCACGCTGTTCGGCGGTCATCAGATTGAACAGCGCCCGCGGCTGGGAGTAGTAGTCGCTGTCATCCTCGGCGAAGGCCCAATGGGTGGCCTCGGCGCCCACGGACATCGGCGGCGGCATCCGGTCCCGGTGGTCCCCCCAGACGCCGTCGCTGTTCGGTGCGTAACCGACCTCACCGCCGAAATTGTCGTCCACCCGCATGGCGCCGTCCCGGTGGAAGCTCGCGAACGGACAGCGTGGCCGGTTGACGGGGATCTGATGCAGATTGGTGCCGATGCGATACCGCAGCGCATCGCCGTAGACGAAGAGCCGCCCCTGCAACAGCTTGTCGGGGGAATAGCCAATCCCCGGCACGATGTTCGCCGGCGTGAAACCGGCTTGCTCCACCTCGGAGAAATAGTTCTCCGGATTGCGGTTAAGCACCAGTTGCCCGACCTCGATCAGCGGGTATGTCTTCTGGCTCCAGACCTTGGTCGCATCGAACGGATTCTGCTTGCTCGCCGCCGCCTGCTCCTCGGTCATCACCTGGATGTACATGGTCCAGGAGGGGAAATCGCCGGTTTCGATCGCGTCGAACAGATCCCTGCCATGGCTTTCCCGATCGCGCCCGATCAGCTCGCCGGCTTCCTCATCGGTCAGGTTCTCGATGCCCTGGTTGGTCTTCAGGACGATCTTCACCCAGACGCGCTCGTTGTCCGCATTGATGAAGCTGAAGGCGTGATTGGCAAAGCCATGCATGTGGCGATAGGTGCGCGGAATTCCGCGATCGCTCATCAGGATCGTGATCTGATGCAGGGCTTCCGGGCTCTGTGTCCAGAAGTCCCAGGTGCTGTTCAGGCACCTCAGGCCCGTGCGCGGGTCCCGCTTCTGCGAATGGCCGAGATCGGGAAACTTGATCGGATCCCGGAGGAAGAACACAGGCGTGTTCAGCCCGACGAAATCCCAGTTCCCCTCCTCTGTGTAAAAGCGGGCCGCGTAGCCGCGCACATCCCGCTCCGCATCGGCCGCGCCGCGCTCGCCTACCACCGTGGAGAAACGAACGAACACCTCCGTTTCCTTGCCCAACTCGCTGAACAGCTTGGCGTTGGTGTATTTGGTGATGTCATGGGTGACGGTGAAGGTGCCATAGGCGCCGCTGCCCTTGGCATGCATCCGCCGCTCCGGGATGATCTCGCGGGTGAAATGCGCCAGCTTTTCCTGAAACCAGACATCCTGGATCAGAGCCGGCCCGCGAGGCCCCGCAGTTTGCACATTGGCGTTGTCAATGACGGGCGCGCCGTTGATATGCGTGAGTGTCTTCATTCCAGACCTCCGAAGAATTTACTTTCGTCGCATATGTGAAATTCAGAAAATTAGCTGGGCACCGGGTAGTACTTTCGCTGAACCAACATGGAGATAGTTCCGATCAGCACATAAAGCAGCAGAACGGTGGAAAGCGTCAGAAGGACAATCGACGAATAGTAGAGCCAGGGGTTGGGCGCCGTGCGGTAGAGCATCAGAAACCCTTGCGTCAGCGTCGACATCCCGAAGGTGTAAGCCCAGTAGCCCGGAGCAAAGGCCTGCTGCCGCAGCCAGGCGAGCGAGAACACCACCGTGACGGCCGTGAACACCGCATAGCCGAGCAGCGCATAGACGACGATCAGGTTGAGATCCGCCTTGGCAATTTCCTGATAGGCGACGAAGGCGACCGCCGACGGGGCCATGTAGATGCCCATGAAATTCCTGAAACGGACATCCAGGCCGGCGGTGAACAGGCGATCGGTGATGACCGAGTCCAGAATGAGCCAGGAAATCGCGCCCATGCCGAACAGGATCCACGCAAATTCCATGTAGCCGAAATGCGCCGCGGCAAGGGAGTTGACCAGCACGCTTGCGGTGTACACCAGATGCATCGACGGCGTTGTATGCTCCTTGCTGCGATCGCTGACCCAGAACCGGGACAAGCGGATCGAGGCGTAAAGAATGTTGAGGAGCGACCCGACCCAGAAGGTGATCAGAGCGAACTCCGGAACATACGGGGCCAGCGACAGGGCGGTCAGCAACAGCGATTCCGGCAGCAGCGCGAAGAAGGAGGCCTGCACCGGGTCACGCAGCTCGGCGACCGCCTGCGCGCGATAGCTGATCCATTTGTTCAGATAAAGCAGGAGCCACCAGGCACAGGAAACGACGGCCAGTCCTTGCAGGATTTCGCCGGGGATGGCGCTGAGCTGCAGCGACTCCGTCGCCCATCTCCAAGCGTTTCCCGTCTCGGCGAAACCAAGTGTCATTGCAAAGAATGACAGGGGCGCAAGCGGTAAAATCCGACCTGACGCGCCACTTATCGCAGTTGAATTAGGTACATTTGTCATTTCACCCCCACAAATGTCTAAGGTTCACGCTCCTTTTCTAATGGATTGAGGAATCATATGTGACGCATAGGCACCTAGTATCAGGAAAAAATGCGCAATATTCCGGACAGGCCGACCGTTACTGCGAAATGCACCACTCGGCTCTTTCGCAAGGAAACAGAAGCCAAACCGAAGCCCTCTGTTCCAGCTCCCGATCCGCATGACAGATCGGGCACCGAAGCGCAGGGCGAACGGGTCTCGGCAGGCAGGAATGATCGGAGGAAAGAGGCGCTGCGGTGCGTTCGGATACGGCTTCCAAGGTCGGAAGCCTGCGAGACGCCCTTCACCAGCGGGCAGAGAAGTCAGGCAAGAAATACGGAAAGGGAGGCGCGGGGGATGCCCCCGCGCCCGAGCCTTAGAAGTAGGTCAAGAGGGCTGAGATGATGACACCGGAGACAATCAGGTGCATCAGGCAATAGCCCATGATGTCCTTGGCACGCAGGCCGGCAATGCCCAGCAGCGGCAGGGCCCAGAACGGCTGGATCATGTTGGTCCAGGCATCGCCCCAGGCAACGGCCATGGCCGCCCGGGCCATGTCGGTGCCCAGCTCCTGCGCCGCCGGCATGACCACTGGCGCCTGCACCGCCCACTGGCCGCCGCCCGACGGCACGAACATGTTGACCAGGCCGGCGGACAGGAAGGTCCAGAACGGCAGGGTCTCGGTCGTGGCCAGCGAAATCAGACCGTTGGAGATGGTCGTGGCCAAGCCCGACTGCACCATGATCGCCATGATGCCGGCGTAGAAGGGAAACTGGAGGACAATGCCTGCGCCGCCCTTCATCGCTTCCTGCAAGCTGTCCAGCAGGTGGCGCGGCGTGCCGTGCAGCACGATCGCGAACATCAGGAAGGTCATGTTGATCGAGTTGAGCGACAGCCCGCCCGAGGTCAGGAAGTAATTGGCAAGGTACAACAGACCGGCAAGCCCGATGAAGCCGGAGAGGATCCGGCTGTTTTCCATGCGCTGCGCGGGCGTCGTGGGGTCCAGATCGACCTCCGCGGCGGGCGGGTCGAGCAAGGCCGGATCCACATGCACGCTGTCTTTTTCCGCCGGCAACATCAACCAGTTGAGGAGCGGCACCGCAATGAACAGCGCAGCCACGATGGCAATGTTGAAGGGGGCGAAGATGCTCTGCCCGGTGCCGATCACCCCGGTGACATCCACGAACGGATGGCCTTCCGTGGCGATGGACAGCGGCACCGACCCGGCGAGCCCCCCGTGCCAGATCAGAAAGCCTGAATAGGCGCTGGCGACCAGAAGGCGATAGTCAACCCGCACCTGACGGGCCAGTTCCTTGGCGAAGAAGGCGCCGACCACCAGGCCGAAACCCCAGTTGATCCAGCTTGCCAGCAGCGAGACCACGCTGACGAGGATGATCGCACCGCCGGCGCTCGACACCCAGCTTGCCAGGAGTTCCAGCGCGCGCCGCACCAATGGCGTGCTGGCCAGCATGAAACCGGTGACCAGCACCAGCAGCATCTGCATCGAGAAGGTCAGGAGCTTCCAGAACCCGTCGCCCCACATGCTCACGATGACGAGCGGCCCCTGACCTTGCAGGAGCATCGCCGCGAGCGCCGCGATAATTGTCAGAAAAATCACGAAAATGAATGGATCCGGCAAATACCGGTCGACCAGCCGCACCAGCGGCCGGGCAAGAAAGTTCAGCATGGACGTTTCCCCTTGTTGCAGTTCCTGGTTTTTTAACTTTGGAACGACACCAAGCAGACACTGTCCCAGCACGCCGGAGGTTGCAACCGGAAGTAAGGGGCCTTCGGTGAATTGGTAGGGCCGCCATCCGGCTTGCGGCTCAGTTCGCGTCTGAACGGCACACCAGCAGAGCGAACCGCGCGCCGGGCATGAGAGACAGGGTGCGAGGCGCGTAAAAAACGCGGGGCAACCGGACGGCAGCCCCGCGAACCGACAGACGTTTCAGGCCGGGCGCTGCAAACCAGCGCCCTCAGCGCGAAACCTCATTCCCACTCGATGGTTCCCGGCGGCTTGGAGGTCACGTCATAGACGACGCGGTTGATGCCCTTGACCTCGTTGATGATGCGGGTCGCGGCGCGGCCGAGGAATTCCATGTCGTAGTGGTAGAAATCCGCCGTCATGCCGTCGATGGAGGTCACCGCACGCAGCGCACAGACGAACTCATAGGTGCGCCCGTCCCCCATCACGCCGACCGTCTGCACCGGCAAGAGCACGGCAAAGGCCTGCCAGATGGCATCGTAGAGGCCGGCCTTGCGAATCTCGTCCAGATAGATCGCATCCGCGGCCCGCAGGATGTCGAGCTTCTCGCGGGTGACCCCGCCCGGACAGCGGATAGCAAGCCCAGGTCCCGGGAACGGATGCCGGCCGATGAAGTGATCCGGCAGGCCGAGTTCCTTGCCGAGCACCCGCACCTCGTCCTTGAACAATTCGCGCAAGGGCTCGACGAGCTGCATGTTCATGCGCTCGGGCAGGCCGCCGACATTGTGATGGGACTTGATCGTCACCGACGGGCCGCCGGTGAAGGAGACGCTCTCGATCACGTCCGGATAAAGCGTTCCCTGCACCAGGAAATCCGCGCCACCCAACTTCTTCGCCTCTTCCTCGAACACCTCGATGAACAGACGGCCGATGGTCTTGCGCTTCTTTTCCGGGTCGCTCTCGCCTTCCAGCTCACCGACGAACCGATCGGCGGCATCCACCAGAATGAGCGGCAGATTGTAATGCTCGCGGAACATGGCGACCACCTCGGCCGCCTCGTCCTTGCGCATCAAGCCATGGTCGACGAGGATGCAGGTCAGCTGATCGCCAACCGCCTCATGCGCCAGCAGCGCGGCGACGGAGGAATCGACGCCGCCGGACAGCGCGCAGATGACCTTGCCATCGCCCACCTGGCCACGGATCGCCTCGATAGCCTGCTCGCGATAGGCGGCCATGGTCCAGTCGCCCTTGAGGCCGGCGATCTTGTGCACGAAATTGGACAAGAGCTTCGCGCCGTCCGGCGTGTGCACCACCTCCGGGTGGAACTGCACGCCGTAGTAATTGCGCGCCTCGTCAGCGATGGCCGCGAAGGGCGCGCCCGTCGAGGTCGCCACCGCGCGGAAGCCCGGCGGAAGCGCCGTCACCCGATCGCCATGGCTCATCCACACCTGATGGCGCGTACCCTTGCCCCAGACCCCCTCGAACAGCGGGCATTCATCCGCGATTTCGAGGAAGGCGCGACCGAACTCGCGATGGTCGCTGCCTTCGACCTTGCCGCCAAGCTGGGCGCACATGGTCTGCTCGCCATAGCAGATGCCAAGCACCGGCAAGCCGGATTCGAACACCGCCTGCGGCGCGCGCGGACTGCCCATTTCCGTGGTGGACGCGGGACCGCCGGAAAGAATGACGGCCTTCGGCGAAAGACGCCCGAACGCCTCCTCCGCCGACTGGAACGGAACGATCTCCGAATAGACGCCCGCCTCGCGCACGCGGCGCGCGATCAGCTGGGTCACCTGGGAGCCGAAATCGATGATGAGGACGCTGTCTGTCATGTGCTGCTTCTACCCAATGCCCACACCGTTTTGAACCGAAATTTGCGCGGTCCCGCCATGATTGTTGTGCAACGCGGGGAACTGGCCACAGATTCGCCGAAGCCGGGTGCCAAGACCTTTGACCGGGCGACACGCGCCGCCTACCCTTTGCCATGCGACGAGTCGGATTCCCCGACCGCGCCGACTCGCCGGCGAGCCGGGCGACCCCAGCCCCTCCCCGGCACAGGACCAGACCCCGACATGTCTTCTCCGCTTCCCTACACGTCCGAGAGCGATGCCCTGGAACAGGCGGCCGCGCATGAACGCAACGGCGATTTCGATGCGGCACTCAAGATCTATCTGACCCTTGCCCAGAACGATCCGGAGGCCATCGATAGCAAGTACCGCGCCGGCACCGCCCTGATGCGCCGGGGCGATCTGGAGGATGCGGTCACTCTGTTGCGTCAGGTGGTGTTCGCCGCCCCCGATCACCTGCCCGCCCGCACCAATCTCGGCAATGCCCTCTTGCTGCTCGGCCAGTCGGAACCGGCGCGCGACGCCTTCGTCGCCGTTCTCGATCTCGATCCGGGCAATCGCAACGCGCTGTTCGGCCTTGCAACGATCCTGATCCGGCTCGGCGATCCTGGCCGCGCCCTTCCCCTCACCGCCCGGCTGCTGCAGGTTCTGCCCGACAGCGCGGCGGCCCTGACCCTGGACGCCGACGCCCGCGCGCCCCATGGCGACACCGCCGGGGCCATCGCCCAGTACCGGCATGCCCTGCGCGTCGACCCACAATACCTGCCGGCCCTGAAGGGGCTCGCCGACACGCTCTATCACCAGAACCGGCTGCAGGAGGCCGAAAGCTACGCCCGCCGCGCAATCGAGCGGCAGAAGGACGACCCGGAGCTGCTCGCCCTGCTTGGCGCAATCCTGATGGCGCGCGAAGACTGGCCGGCCGCCGTCGAGGCGCTTGGCGCCGCCTTCGACCGCGACAGCAACAATCCCGCGCCGCTGGTGCAGATGAGCCTTGCCTGCCGCCGCTCGGGCGATCTGGCCGGCGCCATCCACCACGCGCAGCGCGCCTGGACGCTGGCGCCGATGGACAAGACCGCCGGCAACGCGCTCGGCGCCGCCCTTGCTGCCGCCGGCGAAGCCAAGGGCGCTCGGGAAGTCCTGATGGCGGGCGGGGACCGGAGCAAGCTGCCCGCGCACCTGTGGTCGGGGCTTGGTGCCCTGCAGGCGCGATTACTCGAGGACGAGGCCAAGGCGCGCGAGGAAGCCTTGCAAGCCACTGCAGCCGCCACCTTCGAAGCGGACGACGCCGCTCCAGAGTACCGTGCGCCGGAGCAAGGCGACCAGGATATCCCCGCCGCGGAGCCAGTTCAGGCCGAAGAGGATGGCCGGCGGCAGACCCCCTGGGAGACCACTGGTGAGCCGGAGACCTTGCCGCTCTTTCCCGAAGACTGAGCGGCGCCCCTAAAAAGCATGACGGGCCGGAAAACGGCCCGCCAGACTGCTGACAAAAGGCTACGGCACTTTCCGCGTCATCCCGGGCAAGCCTTGGCGCGACCCGGGATCGGAGAGCCGAAAGACGCGCGTTTTCAATAGACTGAAACCGAAAGGCCGTGCCTCTCCGATCCCGGCTCGGGGGCCGGATGACGCCCTGAAAGAGCTTTGTCATCACACTCACGGGCCGGAGACCGGCCCGCCTGTTGATGCTCTGCGGATCAGCGCCGAGGCGCAATCGGCCGCGCGACCGTTACCCCTCCTCGCGCCGGCGCAACAGGCCGATGAAGAAGCCATCGGTGCCGGTCGTTGCCGGGCTGAGCGTGGCATAGCCCTCTTCGGAAAAGCGCGGCCGGGCCGCATCCTCGCCGAACAGCGCGCCCCAGCGCTCCCCCAGCGATACCGGCTCGAACGCCGCGTTGCGAGCCAGGAAGGCGCCAAGCTGCTGCTGATTCTCGCAAGGCAGAAGCGAACAGGTGGCATAGAGAAGATGCCCGCCGGGACGGACGAAACCGCAAGCGGCATCGAGCACCTGGCTCTGTTCCCTGAGCCGGCCTTGCAAGGCGTTTTCCGTCACCCGCCACTTGGAATCGGGACGCCGGCGCCACACCCCGGTGCCCGAGCAGGGCACATCGAGGAACACCAGATCCATCCGGTCCTTCAGATCGTCGAGTGTCGCGGCCTGCGGATCGCGAACCTGCACATTGCGCGCGCCGGACCGCTGCAGCCGCTCATAGATCGGCGCCAGCCGCAGCTTCAGCGCGTCATGCGCGTAGATCTGCCCGCGGTTGCCCAGCTCTCCGGCCAGCGCCAGCGTCTTGCCGCCGCCACCGGCGCAATAATCCAGCACCTGGGTCGGCGCCAGCGACGTCGCCACCAGGGCGGCGAGCTGGCTTGCCTCGTCCTGAAGCTCGAACCAGCCCTTGCGAAACCCTTCCTCGGCCTGCACATGCGGGGCCTTGTCCTTGGCCCGTGCCGGCGGCAGGCGCAAGCCCACCGGCGAGATCGGCGTCGGCTCCAGCGGCAGATGCCCCATGCGCCGGATCACCCGGTCGCGGTCGCCCTTGAGCCGATTGACCCGCAGGTCGATCGGTGCCCGCCGGGCCAGCGCCTGCCCCTCGGCAACCGCATCCGCGCCATAGGCGGCCGCGAATTGTGACCAGAGCCACTCGGGAACATCGGCGCGAACATGATCCGCCGCACCGTCCAGATCGGCAGATTCGAGCCGTGCCCGTTCCTCCGCCGTTGCCGGCTCCGGTGCGAAACGGTCGTCCGCAAGGGCAGCGACGAGACCGTCGACGCCGAACTCCCAGGTCAGCGCATAGGTTGCAAGGATATGCGCCCGCGCCCCGGTGCTGCCCATGATGTGGCTCAGCGACAGTTTGTGCCGCAGCGCGTCGAACACCAGGTTGCCGATCACCAACCGGTCGCCCGAACCGGCGAAGCGGTTGCGGCGCCCCCATTCCTTCAGCCCATCCTGTACGGGCCGCCGGTAGGTATCGACCTCGGTCAGGACATCAATCGCCGCGGCCAGCCGGCCTCCATCCTTCATGTCGCACTCGTTCCTTCAGTCAGCACCGCCGCGCTCCGGGCGCGGCCCTTGCTTGATCACCCGACATCCCGTTCCACCCGGCACCCGGGCAGTCGAAAGGGCGGCCCGCCCCATGACAGCAAACCGCCAGCGGGCGTCCGGTCGGGTCTCTTATGTTTTCGATCCGGAATACAGGACCTGACCTATCCCATCCGCGCGCCCTTGCCAACGCCCGCGCGCACCACACGCCCCCCAACCGCACGGAAGCCGCACGAAGAGAAAAAGAGAAAACAACTCAGGGTCGATATGAAATCGCAAATAATACCAATGCACACCAAGAACTCAACCATAGCGTGTTATGCCGTTACTACAAAATAACGATCACATAACGACAAATGACGTTTCCTGCATGAAACCGGAGGCCGTAGCCATGCAGGATCTTACTCAAGGCACAATCGACACCAGTGCAACACTTGACCCGGACAAGGAAATTCGGGCCTGGAAAGCTTTTTTCGCCTATGCCGCCGAGGACTTGCGGGGGAACTCACCGGAACTGCTTGTCGCCTGCGCCCATCGCCTTCTTGAGATGGCGCATGAAAAAAGTGCGGCGGAGGGCGGCACCCCGTCGCTGGCAGTAGCGTCCAAAACGAACCTTGCCGCCTCCCCCTCGACCTGAGACGGCGCGCCGGGCGCAATCATCAACAAAGGGCCGACATAAAGAACGGGCGCGGGTCATGAGACCCGCGCCCGTTCTTTCAATGCGCCGGAGATTGGTCCGCTCAGATGTTCGACGGATAGTTCGGGCTCTCCCGGGTGATCGTCACATCATGGGCATGGCTCTCGCGCAGGGCCGCGCCGGAAATGCGGATGAACCGCGCCTTTTCCTGGAAATCGGTGATCGACGCCGCGCCGACATAGCCCATGGCCGCGCGCAGGCCGCCGGCAAGCTGATGCAGCACGCTGGCGAGCGGCCCCTTGTAGGGCACCTGCCCTTCGATCCCCTCCGGAACCAGCTTCAGCTCATCGCGAACTTCGGCCTGGAAATACCGGTCCGCCGATCCGCGCGCCATCGCGCCGACCGAGCCCATGCCGCGATACGACTTGTAGGACCGGCCCTGGTGCAGATAGACCTCGCCGGGGCTCTCCTCGGTGCCGGCCAGCAGCGAGCCGACCATGGCGCAGGATGCCCCGCCGGCCAGCGCCTTGGCCAGGTCGCCGGAGTACTTGATGCCGCCGTCGGCCACCACCGGAATATCCAGCTTGGTCGCCGCCTCGCAGGCCTCCATGATTGCCGTGAGTTGCGGCACGCCGACACCGGCAACGATACGGGTGGTGCAGATCGAGCCCGGGCCAATGCCGACCTTGACCGCATCCGCACCCGCGTCGATCAGCGCCTTGGTGCCGTCGACGGTCGCCACGTTGCCGGCCAGCACCTGAGCACCGCTCCACTGCTTCTTGACCTGTCGCACCATCTCCAGAACCCGCTCGGAATGGCCATGGGCGGTATCGACGACGAGCAGGTCAACGCCGGCGTCGAGCAGCCGCTCGGCGCGCTCGAAGCCTTCCGGACCGACCGTGGTGGCGGCGGCGACGCGCAACCGGCCCTGATCGTCCTTGGAGGCGTTCGGGTTGAGCTGCGCCTTCTCCATGTCCTTGACCGTCACCAGGCCAACGCAATTGCCGCTCTCGTCGACCACCAGCAACTTCTCGATGCGATGCTGGTGCAGCAACCGCTTGGCCTCGGCCTGGCTGACCGTGTCGCGCACGGTGATCAGCCCCTCATGGGTCATCAACTCCCGCACCGGCTGCTCCGGCTCGGACGCGAACCGCACATCGCGGTTGGTGAGGATGCCCACCAGCCGCCCGACGAACTGGCCGCCCAGGCCGCCGTTTTCCACCACCGGAACGCCGGAAATGCCGTAGCGCTGCATCAGGTCGAGCGCGTCCTTCAAGGTCGCGTCGGGACCGATCACCAGCGGGTTCACCACCATGCCGGATTCGAATTTCTTGACCTGCCGGACCTCTTCGGCCTGCTGGTCGATGCTGAGATTGCGGTGGACAACGCCAATGCCGCCAGCCTGAGCCATGGCAATCGCCAGACGCGCCTCGGTGACCGTGTCCATCGCGCTGGACAGGATCGGCAGGTTCAACTCGATCCCGCGCGTCACCCGAGAGCGCAACTCGGTCTGACCGGGAAGCACCTGCGAGTGTCCGGGCAACAGAAGAACGTCGTCGAAGGTCAAGGCTTCGGCGCCGTGGGAAGGCTGGAAAAATGAGGGCATGGGCCAATTCCCTTTTCAGGAAAGGCCTCCCGGTGTCGAACCTGAACGGTCAGACAGGAGGCGGTCACGGTTCGGAGAAGTTGGCGCGGGTCATTAACACGCCGGTGACAGGAAGGAAAGCAGCTTGATGCGGGGCAGCCATGCAACCGGCGCACCTCGCCCGGATGCATGGGAAAAGGAAAGCACGCGCGCCGCATCCCAGGGGCGCGGCGCGCGGGCGATTTCAGGTGCCGCCTTGCTGCATCAGGAGCGGCGCGAGCCCGCCACCTGCTGTGGAAGACGCGCCCTTCAGGGAGGCAGGAACGGCCCCCGCCAGCCACGGAATTGCTGGCCTCAGGGCTATTCGCCCTCGCTGTCCCGTCCGCGAAATCCCTTCGCCAGAACGTAGAGCTCGGGGCTTTCCTTGCGGCTTGCCGGCGGCTTCACATGGGCAATGCTCTGGTAGTCCCGCTTCAGCTCGGCGAGCAGCCCGCCTTCCGTACCGCCGCGAAACACCTTGGACAGGAATGCACCGCCCGGCGCCAGGTTCTCCCGGGCAAATTCCGCCGCCACCTCGAACAGGTGAGTCGTGCGCAGGTGATCGGTCTGGCGATGGCCCGTGGTGGGCGCCGCCATGTCCGACATCACCAGATCTGGCAACTCACCGCCAAGCGCCTCCATCAGCATCTGCGGCGCATCCTCGTCGAGGAAATCCTTGAGCAGCAGCCGCACACCCGGCAGCGGCTCCATTTCCAGATAGTCGATGCCGACAATGCGCGGATCGGTGTCGGTGGATCCGGTGATCGTCGCGGCGACCTGACACCAGCCACCAGGGGCCGCGCCCAGGTCGACAATGCGCATACCCGGCTTCAGCAGCTTGTGCTTGTCGTTGATTTCCAACAGCTTGTAGGCCGCGCGCGAGCGATAGCCGTCGATCTTGGAGCGACGCACATAAGGGTCGTTCAATTGCCGCTGCAGCCAGCGCGTCGACGAGGTCTTGCGCCGCTTCGCGGTCTTCACCCGCTCGAACATTCCGCGGTCACCGTGGCCGCGCCCCGATCCGCTCATCCGTTCTTCCTTCCACGCCGCGACTGGCGCGCCGGACCATCCCGGCGCCAGACCTGATCGGCCGCCATCAGTTCCATCAAGATTCCCTCGCGCAATCCCCGGTCGGCCACACGCAGCCGCTGGCAGGGCCAGCGCCGGCGAATTGCCTCCAGAATCGCGCAGCCGGCAAGCACAAGATCGGCACGATCAGCGCCAATACAAGGGTTACCGACCCGCTCCTCATAGGGCATGGCGCGCAACCGCTCAATCATCGCGGCCACATCCGCCGTTTCCATCCACGCCCCATCCACCCGGCGCCGGTCGTAGCGCTTCAGGCCGAAATGCACGCCGGCCAGGGTGGTGACCGTGCCGGAGGTGCCGAGCATATGCACCTTGCCGCCGCAAATCGCCTCGGTCAGCTCCCGTCCGAGCGAGAACGCCTCCAGATGCTGGCGGGCGTCATCCACCATCGCCTCAAAGGCATCGGGCGACACATGCCGCCCGCCGTGCCGCTCCGCCAGATTGACCACGCCGACCGGCAGGGAGATCCACGACCGGATAAAGCGGGTCAAGGCGAACCCGCGCGCGCCGCAGCGATTGCGCAGATCCAGCCAGACGATCTCCGAAGACCCGCCGCCGATGTCAAACAGCACCACCCCGTTGGCATCCGGATCGACCAGCGACGCACAGCCGGCCACCGCCAGCCGGGCCTCTGTCTCGCGCGAGGCGATTTCCAGCGCCAGCCCGGTTTCCTCGCGCACCCGCTCGATGAACAGCGGCCCGTTTTCCGCCGCCCGGCAGGCCTCGGTGGCGATCAGCCGCGCCCGGGCCACCCCCCGGTCCTGCATCTTGTCGCGGCAACTGGCCAGCGCCTCGATCGCCCGGTCCATCGCCGCGTCGCCGAGCCGGTTGTTGTGCCCCAGCCCCTCGCCCAGCCGGACGATCCGCGAAAAGGCATCGACCACCCGGAAGCCCCGGCTCTCCGGCCGGGCCACCAGCAGGCGGCAATTGTTGGTGCCCAGATCCAGCGCCGCATAAAGCCGCTGCGGCGAGACAAAGCGGGTCGGAGACCGTCCGCGCGTACGCTCGGCACTCCCGGAGGCGCCCGCCCCACCACTCTCGCGGCCCTCACGCGGCGCACGGCCGCCCTTTGGCACAGCGCCGCGCGAAGCCTCTCCATGCGGACCACTGCCCTGCGAGGGAGCCGCACCGGCCGGCACCGCGCCTTGCGGGCCTCCGGACGCCTTGCCCCCGCGCCCGGTGCGCTCCGCCCGGCCGGCTCTTTCTCCCCGGGACGGTCTGGCCGCCCGGGAGAGCTTTTCCGAGGACCGGCGTCGCCCGGACCGGTTGGCGCCCTCCTGCGCGTCGCCGGCGCCCCGCCCGGTCTCCCGGCCTGCGCTGCCCTCGGCAGCACCTGCGGGGGAAAACTTCCCGGCCCGGCGTTCGGCGCGATTCGGCCGCCGTCGCTTCTTGCAGTTTGTCGCGGATTTCCCCTCGCCGGCCCGGTGACCCTGCGTCTCCCGCAAGTCCCGGCGCTCAAGCGTTTCCTTTCGTTGCGGCCCATCTTTCGGTGGACCGGTCATTCGCGTTTCCCGACCCGGCGCGGATGTCGCCTGACGATCCGCGGAGCCCGCCGCACCAAACACCGGATCCTGTTCGGACCGCTGCTTGCGCCTTCTGCGGGAGCGACGCCGTGCGCCCTTGCGCTGCGGCGTGCCCTCCGTTGCCGCGTCGGGATCCGGTCGGTCCTTGCCCGAACCGAACTGTCCCGATTCGCTCACCTTTATCCCTTGCCGGCACGCCTGGCGCGCCTGATTCTGCTGCGCAGCCTCCTTACCCCTACCGGGCGGCGCTGCGGCTATGGCTGTTGCCCGCAGTTTAGCAGCTTGACGGCCAGCCGCAATCCGTGCGGCTCCAGGGTCCTCGCCCATGAATGAGGCTGACATGGCGCGGGAAATGACGAGAGACTGCGAGGAAGGGCGTGTGGAGCGGGCTTGTTGCCCGGTCAACCGCGCTGACGATGCGAGGGTAAAGCCATTGCCATGTCCTGAAGGATTTGACCGGATTGCGCCTGCTCATGCGTCGCGAAAGGCTTGAAAATGCACCACATTTCCTGCGCTTCCGCACCTCGATCAGGAGCAATCCGTCTCAAACCATTTCGAACTCATTTATGAGTCTGCGCCCTTTTATGAGCTTGCCCCCTGGCGCTCGTCCACAGCCCGTGCCGGAATTCTCTTTTGCGAGGGTTGACAGCAAGCCATCAGCTTCATAAAAACCCCTCACATTCGCTGCTCCGGCGGCGACGACCCGCGTTTCCCGGCAGACTCTGCCACTTTCGAAACAGCGGTCACGGCTTTGGGGAATAGGTTAACGGTAGACCCGCGGACTCTGACTCCGTTAGTCCTGGTTCGAATCCAGGTTCCCCAGCCATTTTTTCTCAAGGCATCTATCCGGTCTTGATCTCGTCAAGACGCTCTTGCACTCTCCGCACACCTTGGCGAGGGGCTGCGCAAATTCTGGACGTGCCTTCGACTCCAAGTGACAAATTTGGACTCGAAAAGTACCCGCGTGGCACTGCCCGGCCTAATTGGCAGGCAAGGCTGGCGGGTCAATTCGCGCCGTGAAAGCCTCAGTCAGGCAAGTGACTTTGCTGGCGACTGGTATCGACTGTGGTTTCTGATCAGG
This sequence comes from Stappia taiwanensis, assembly GCF_014635285.1. Classification (GTDB taxonomy): domain Bacteria; phylum Pseudomonadota; class Alphaproteobacteria; order Rhizobiales; family Stappiaceae; genus Stappia; species Stappia taiwanensis. The sequence continues at coordinate 18,906 of NZ_BMCR01000005.1, forward strand.
CCGTTCCGTTTAAAGTCTGATCACGAGCCGCGGCTAGAACCCGCATTCCGTTCGCATGGCGGCCACAGCGCGCGCGGTGCCTTTGAGCCCGAACTCGGCGATGAGCATCCCCCTCCCGTTGCGCAAACTAAGTTTGCTGCCACGGGCGAAGGGAGCCAACATCTTTTCTGGAAAATCTCTGAAAGCCCAAGCCTTGTCCGGGGCGAAATAATTTACCTTGCTTTCGAAGGAAGCCCGTCTCCCCCTTGCGTCCAAGAATTCGAACACCAGCGTATCAGTTTCGTCGTCAACACGTGTCAGTCCATTGCCTGTGTAGCCATCAAGGGATCCGCCCAGCGTCTTTCCGAGCAAGCGATTGCACCCGATCGACACGGTCGTCACACCATCTTTGGCAAGCCCTTGTGCACCAAGCCTACCCTCGCCAGCGTTGCCGTACACGCTCCAGCCCTTGCTGGCGCTTGCAGCTTCGGACAGAGGCAGGATTGCTCCGCTGGAAAACGTAATACGGTAGGGTTCTTGCGTCATCGAGCGCATTAACTGGCCGACCGTCACCCGATAGCCGAAGCCGCTCGCCCGAAAGCGATGCCGGTCGACAGCATCAACAAGGCCGCTGATCGAGAGAACAACGTTTCGTCCCTCCGCAATCTCGATCGTAACATCCGTCCCGGCGATGGGCTTGATGGCGTAGCAGTCAATCCCCTCAGGGGAAGCGGTCGCGGCGACTTCGACCGGGGCGAACGCAGGATCAAGTCTGAGAAACTCGCACTCCGGCGCCCAGGGCACCTGCCCGCCTCGCCCGCCCGCAGGAGGCGGCGGCCGCCCGGCTGTGCGCGGTGCGGCCGCCGCTGCTTCCATCCCGCGCCGCGTCAACTCTGCAGTGAAGCCACACGCCGCTCCGTGAAAATTCAGGCAATTATCCACTTCGCTAACGCGCAGACGATCCGCCCCGATGAGCCTGAGTTCGATCCTGCAGACCGCTCCCTGCTCGTACGGAAGCTCCGCCGTAGCGACCGCGACGTTCCCCAACTCGCCAGCGACCTCGACGCTCCCCGTACATGCGCCGGCCTGGGTATTGATCTCGGCCAGGAAATGCCCGGGCCGGTTCGGATCTGCGCGAACATTGGCTGTAACGCGGCCTTCGCCGGAGCCCGCCCACTCGCCGATGAGGCTCTTTCCGTCCGTGCCGGACACCGCCTCATCTGCGCTTGAGGAGGCAATCCCGCCAACAGGCTTGGCGGCTGGAACCCTGGTGCCAGTCTTGCTTCCCCACACCCCTGCCCGATCTGCCTTCTGGGCGAAGGCCGGCAACGACAAACTCGCCGGGAATCCGATGAGAGCGATACCAAGCAAGACTGAATGAACCGATCTACCCAGCGCGAACATCAGGGGCCTCCATCGACTGGAGCCGCGTCGACGCGACATGTCGCTCGAACGATCGTTCCCGGGAGGCTCCCGGGAACCTAACATATGAACTGGTCCCTACGCCTGATAGCCGCCCCCGCCGTGAAGCGGTACGCATTCCGCGTACGGGCACCCAGAGACGCGCGACGCGCGCTGTCGGTGCCGCTGCGCCTCATCCATGGCTCAAAAGCTCAAAAGAGGGTTGTAGTTTGCCACAAAACATCGAGGGCGTGAACTGCGCTCTCTGGCCATGACGTCGCGCTAATTGCCCGCTGATCAGCTCCTCTCGCTGTGAGCCTTCAGAGCTTTGTTCATCACCGGGCATTGCGTCTGACCACCTTCGAGAACGGACAAGGCTTCCATCCCCCGCAAGTCGCTTCAGGCCGGTTCGGCGACCAGATGGCGATCCCCGACATCCACGTAGCGGACCCGCTCGACGCTTTCGCCAAGGGCCCGGACGGGCGAGGGAATATCGCCGATCGGCACCTTGAACACATCGCGCCGCCGGGCCGGATCGGGGATCGGCACTGCCTCCATCAGCCGCTGGGTATAGGGATGGCGCGGGTTCTCGAACACCTGGCGGCGGGTGCCCACCTCGACGATCTGGCCGAGATACATCACCGCCACCCGGTGGGACACCTGCTCCACCACCGCCATGTCATGGGAGATGAACAGGAAGGACAGATCCAGCTCTTTCTGCAGCTCCTGCAACAGGTCCAGCACCTGTGCCTGCACCGAGACATCCAGTGCCGAAACGCTTTCATCGGCGATGATGGCCTTCGGCGATAGCGCCAGTGCCCGGGCAATGCAGATGCGCTGGCGCTGCCCTCCGGAAAACTCATGCGGATGACGGTCCATCTGGTCGGGGGTGAGCCCGACCCGTTCGAACAGCGATGCGACCCGGTCGCGAAGCTCCCGCCCCTTGGCCAGCCCGTGAATGACCAGCGGCTCGCCCACAAGATCCCCCACCCGCATGCGCGGATCGAGGGAGGCATAAGGGTCCTGGAAGATCATCTGCAGATCGCGGCGGAACAGACGGTCCGCCTCGCCGCGCCCGTGCGGGATCGGACGGCCCGCCACGCGGATGCTGCCCTCCCAGGGCACCAGGTTCATCAGTGCCTTGCCGATGGTCGACTTGCCGCAGCCGCTTTCGCCAACGAGCCCAAGGGTTTCGCCGGCGCGCAAGGAGAAGGACACGCCCTCGACCGCATGCACCCGCGACACCACCCGGTCGAGAATGCCGCCGCGCAGATCGAACCGCACGGTCAGGTCCTTCACCTCCAGCACCGGTTCCGGGCCGGCGCCAGCAGCGGAGATCACGGCGTCCTGGCCGGTCATGGCACCCAGCTTCGGCACCGCATCCAGCAGCTCGCGGGTGTAGGCATCCTTCGGCCGTTCGAAAACCTCGGACACCGCACCATGTTCGACGATCTTGCCCTGGTTCATCACCACCACCCGGTCGGCCATCTCCGCGACGACCCCCATGTCATGGGTGATCAGAATGACCGCCGTGCCGAAGTCGCGCTGCAAATCGCGGATGAGCTGGAGGATCTGCGCCTGAATGGTGACATCCAGCGCGGTGGTGGGTTCGTCAGCGATCAGCACCTTCGGATTGCAGGCGAGCGCCATGGCGATCATCACCCGCTGGCGCATGCCGCCGGAAAGCTCGTGCGGATATTGCTTCAGCCGCCGCTTCGGCTCGGACAGGCGCACCGCCTCAAGGGTTTCCAGCGCCCGTTTTTCCGCTTCCCGCCGCGAGACATCCTGGTGAACGAAAATCGCCTCGCGCAATTGCCGGCCGATGGTCAGCACCGGGTTGAGCGAGGTCATCGGCTCCTGAAAGATCATGGCGATGTCGCCACCGCGAATGGCGCACATCTCCGTTTCGCCAAGCTGGCAGAGATCGCGCCCGCCCAGGCGCACCGACCCGCTGGCGACGCGGGCCATCGGCTCGGGCAGAAGCCGCATGATCGACAGCGCCGTCATGGATTTGCCGGAGCCGGATTCCCCGGCAATGCACAGGGTCTCCCCGCGCCGGAGATCGAAGGACAGCCCGTCGACCACGGTCTTCGCGCCATCGGGCGTGGCGACCTCCGTCTTCAGGTCCTGGACGGAAAGGACAATCTCGGCGGCAAGGTCAGGTGTCTGGGTCATCTCGGGTCGCACTGTCGGTGGAAACGGGATACGACCCGGCACCCTCTCAGGGAGCGCCGGGCCGCGGGCAGTCAGTCGAGAACGACTTTCGGGAAGTAGAACGAGACCACCCAGTTCGGGGCATCGACGATCTCGGAGATCCGCAGATCGCCGCAGACCGAACACAGCATATAGGCATCGACAGGGTTGTAGCCGTGCCGGGCGCAGAGCAGGTCGATCATGTTCGACAGCGCCGCCTGAGCCCCTTCGTAAAGGTTCTCGCCAATGCCGGTGGTCACCTCATAGCCCTTCTCGTCGAGATGACGGGTCACCGGACCCGGCGTCTCGAAGCGCGGCATCTTGAGGTTCTCGCCCTTCAGAAGGTCAAGCTCGACCACCACGTTCATCGGGCTTTCGATGGCCGTGCCGCACACCTCGCCGTCACCCTGGGCGGCATGGGTGTCGCCGATGGAAAACAGCGCACCGGCCACCTCGACGGGGAGATAAAGCGTCGTTCCCGCCGCCAGATCGCGGATGTCGAGATTGCCACCGACCCGGCGCGGCGGAACGATGGAATGCAGGCCGGTTTCCGCCGGCGCCACGCCAATCGTTCCGGCGAAGGGCTTGAGCGGCACCTTGCCAAAGGGGGAGAAGGCCGAAACCGTCGGCTTGTCCTTGTCATAGGACCAGACGTGCAGCGCCGGATCCTTGAACTGGTCGGCCAGAAGCCCGAAGCCCGGGATGTTGGCCGTCCAGCCGAAGTCGGAAGGCTTGAACTGATGGATCCGCACCACCAGCGCATCCCCCGGCTCGGCCCCATCCACATGGATGGGACCGTTGACCGGATTGATCTTGCCGAAATCCATCTCGGTAACATCCTTGACCGTGCTTTCCGGCGTCAACTGGCCGGCGGAACTGTCGATGCACTCGAATTCCAGCACCGTTCCCGGTGCCACGGTCTTGACCGGGGCAATCGAATTGTCCCAGCCAAAGTGATGTTGCGCCGCGTGGATCGTATAGCTCGCGGCCTTGCAGTTACTGCACATCTTTCGCCCACACATAATCGTAGTTGACGGGAATATGGACCGGATCGACGAAGATGGCGTCCGGGCCACCCAGGCGATCCGAGCGCATGGTGAAACGCAGCTCGTTGAAGACCGGAACCCAGGGCGCGTCATCCATGATGGATGTGAAGATCTTGCCCCACAGCTTCTCCCGTTCCTCCTTGCGGGCCGGATCGGTGATGCTGTCGGCTTCCGCCGCGAGCTTGTCCAGTTCCTCGTTGCAGTACCAGGACCAGTTCCAGCCGCCCTTGACCGCACCCGCGCAACCAAGGATCGGGCCGTAGAAGTTGGACGGATCCGGGAAGTCGGCGATCCAGGCCATGCCGCCGGACCAGATCATCGGCGCCTGATCGGCTTCACCGCCGGCGGCGATCACGTTGGCCTGCGCCAGCGCCTTCAGCTCCGCCTTGATGCCGATGGCGGCAAGATCCGCCTGGATCGACTGGGCGATGCGCGGGTTCGGATCGGTGTTGTAGACGTAGAGCTCGGTCTCAAAACCGTCCGGATAGCCGGCCTCGGCCAGAAGCTTCTTCGCCGCTTCCGGATCGAACGGATAACCCTTGTAGTCCTTGTCGTAGCCGGGCATCGACGGCGGCAGCGGCTGGTTGGCGACAACGGCACGGCCGTTGATGATCCTGACGATCCGCTCCTTGTTGATCGCCATGTTGACGGCCTTGCGCACCTCGAGCTTGTCGAACGGCGGCATCTTGACGTTCATCGACACGTAGCCGGTCTGAAGCTGACCACCCTCGATGATCAGATCCTTGGACTGCGGATCCTTCATGACTTCGAGGAACTTTGCCGGCGGAATGCCGTCGCCGGGAATGTCGGCCTCGCCGCGCTGCATGCGCAGCAGGGCAACCACCGGCTCCTGGCCGACCTCGAAGGTGATCTGGTCGAGCTTCGGCGTGCCGGCCCGCCAGTAGTCCGCGTTGCGCTTGAACACAAGGCGCTGGCCGAGCGTCCATTCCTCAAGCGAGAACGCGCCGGAGCCGACCGGGTGCTTGCCGAAATCGGCCCCCCACTTTTCCACTTCCTCCTTGGGCACGACAAAGGAGAAGTTGAGCGCCATCACATGCAGGAAGGTCGCATCGGGCCGCGACAGCTCGATCTTCACCGTCAGCGGATCGACCACGGTCACGCCATCAAGGCTCTCCGCCTCGCCGGCGGCAACCGCGTCATAGCCCTTGATGGAGCCGAAGAACCCGGCACCCGGGCTCTGGGTTTTCGGGTTCACCACCCGGTCGAGGGAGTATTTCACGTCCTCGGCGGTGAGCTTGCGGCCGTTGTGGAACGTCACCCCGTCGCGCAGCTTGAAGGTGAAGGTCTTGCCGTCCTCGGAGATCGTGTAGCTTTCGGCCAGATCCGTCGTCAGATCGGTGGTGCCCGGCTCATAATCCATCAGCCCGTCGAACAGGCTCTTGATCATCGACCAGTTCTGCCAGTCGTAACCGATCGCCGGATCGAGGGTCGAGACGTCATCCTTGTAGGTGACGATCATCGAGCCGCCCTGCTTGATGTCCTCGGCACTGGCCGGGACGGCAAGGGTGGCGGCGAGAAGAGCGGCGCTTGCCACTCCCGTAAGATATCTGACTTTCATGCTCCAACCTCCGGTTCTTCGGTTTCACGGTTCGATGTGGCCGCTCTGCTGGCAGCCTTGGGCACGCGCCGGGGCTCTGGCCTCAGCGCAGCTTGATGCGCGGATCGATCAGGGGAGCGACCATGTCCGCGAGGAAATTGCCAAGGACGATGGCGCAGGCCGAAACCAGCGTGACGCCCATGATGATCGGGATGTCCACCCGCTGGATCGCCTGCCAGGCGAGCTGACCGATGCCCGGCCAGCCGAACACGCTCTCCACCACGACGATGCCGCTCATGAACAGGCCGATGTCGATGCCGATCATGGCGATGATCGGCAAGAGCGCGTTGGGCACCGCATGGCCGAACAGCACCTGTACCCGCTTCAGCCCCTTGGCCCGGGCGGTGCGGATGAAGTCCTGACGCAGCACGTCGAGCATGGCCGAGCGCATCATCCGCGCGTACCAGCCCGCCCCCAGAAGCCCCAGGGTCAGCGAGGGCAGAACCAGATGCATGAAGGTGCCGTAGCCGCCGATCGGGAACCAGCCGAGCTGCACCGCGAAGACGTAAAGCAGCAGGATGCCGATCACGAATTGCGGCGAGGAAACGCCGGTGAAGGACAGCACCATCAGCGTGGTGTCGGTCGGTGTGTTGCGCTTCAGGGCCGCGACCAGCCCCATGGTGAGGCCGATCAGCAATTCGCAGAAGATCGCCCCGGCCATCAGCAGCAAGGTTGCCGGCAGGCGGGCGGCGATCAGCTCGGACACCTCGGTCTTCTGCAGATAGGACCGGCCCAGATCGCCCTGAAGCAGGTTCAGCAGATAGCGGACGTACTGCTCGTAGAACGGCAGGTTGAGGCCGAGCTGCTCGCGGATGTTCTCCACCGTCTGCGCGGTGGCGCTGCGGCCGGCGATCTGCCGGGCCGGATCGGCGGGAATGAGATAGAGCAGGATGAAGGTGACCAGCGAGACGCCGAGCAGGATCAGCGCCGATTGCAGCAGCCGCCGGATAACGTAGGAAACCATCAGTGCCTCCCCTTCTGGGTCGGGTCGAGCACCTCGCGCAGCGCATCGCCGAGCAGATTGAACGCCAGCGCCAGCGCGATGATCGCCACGCCGGGAAAGAACACCAGCCACGGCGCGGAGGTGAAATAGGTCTGGTTCTCGTAGATGATGTTGCCCCAGGACGGCGTCGGCGGCTGAACGCCGATGCCCAGATAGCTGAGCGTGGCCTCCAGCAGCACCGTGGTCGAGATCCCGAGCGTTCCGAAGACGACAATCGACGACAGCAGGTGCGGCAGGATGTGGCGGAACAGGACCCGCCCCAGACCGGCGCCCATTGCCCGTTCGGCGACGATGAACTCCCGTTCGGAGAGCGAGCGCGTCTCGGTGTAGACCACACGGGCCATCTGCACCCAGTTGACCATGGCGATCACCATGGCGACGATCCAGAGACTCGGGCGGAACAACGCCGCGAGCGTGATCGCCAGCAAAAGCGCCGGAAACGCCATCATCAGATCGGTGAAGCGCATCAGCACGGTTTCGACCCAGCCGCGAAAGAAACCGGCGAGAATGCCTACCAGCGCGCCGACGGCAACGGCGATGCCATTGGCCACAAGGCCGATGATCAGCGAGGTCTGCGCACCGTAGATCAGCCGGGACAGCACATCGCGGCCGAGAAGATCGGTGCCGAGCCAGAAGCGTTCGCCCGGGGGCAGCGGCGCGCCCTCCAGGGTCAGCCCTTCGAAGAACTGCTCCGACGGGTCGAACGGGGCGACCAGCGGCGCGAACAGCGCCGCGCCGACGATGATGGTAATCACCACCAAAGCGATGATCGCCAGCTTGCGGCGCAGCAGCCGCTCCAGGGCGCCCTGGCGGCGTGTCTGGTTGCCTGTCTGGCGGCTCGTCTGGCCGGCGGCCGGGAGCGCCACGGCGTCAGGCTTTGCGTCTGTCGTCATCCGCCCCTCCAGGTCGTGCGTTGAGTTCATCGGCCGCATCCTCGATCGAGATCCGGCCGGCCATCGCCAGATCGCGCAAGCCGCGATAGGCCGTGTGGGCGTCACAGTTTCGTTGCAACATCAGGGTAAGAATGGCCTCGACCACCTGCGGACGCCGGGCAAGGCGCTGCTCAAGGTCCGCAATCTTGTTTTCATAGGCAAACCGGGCCTCGAACGAGCGCTGCGCCACCACCAGCGCGCCATAAACACCGCTCGACCCGATCGGTTTGTTGAGATGGGCGCCCGCCCCGCGCCGGATGGCCCATTCCACCCGTCCCGGCGCCTCCGTGCCCATCAGCGCGATCATCGGCATCGGCTGGATATCGGGCTTCCAGGGGAACTGCCCCTCATGCGCCATATCCGCATCGAACACGACCACGTTCGCCTCGGAATGCTCCTTGCGAAGGTCCGGCCAGACGCATTCCACCTCGATGCCGAGGCGTTCGAGCTGCCGGCAGATATTGTCCCGGTCCGTATGCGGCCGGTGCAGCACGACGGCCTTCCAACCACGGAAACTGGGGGTGCGGAACGCAGCGGCCATCAGGTCACCAGCCTCAATTGCGGCCCCGTCTCCCGATCAAGGCTAGCGGCTCCCGACGGCGCGCGGGCAAAGCCCGCATGTGGATCGTAGTCAACGAGATAAGGGTCGGGGGCGAGCGGTGCGGGCCTGGTCCCCACCAGCCGGAAGCGAGCGCGGTCCCGCACGCTCGCGGCCCCTTCGACCACACCGATATGCGGCGTCAGATGGGCGTGCTGGGTCTGACGGTCGATGACCACCGGCCCGAGCGGCGTCGGCCTGGGACGGTCCGGCAGCCGGGCGATGATCCCTTGCGGATCGGCCTTGCCCGTCTCGGCAATCGCCCGGGCAAGCAGCCAGGCGGCCAGATACGGGCCGGTGAACATAGCCGAAATCTGCGCGTCCGCGCCCCGTAGCAGCCGCATGCGCGCCAGGAAGGCCCGGTTGTCCGCCGTATCGAGCGTTTCGAAATAGGTGGAGGTGGAGATCACCCCCTCGGCCGCGGCGCCCAGCACCGGCAGCTCCGCTTCCGTCAGGTTGCAACTGATCACCGGACAGCGGGAGGGGAGGAAGAACGGGTCTTCCCGCCCCAGCGCGCGATAGGCTCTGAGAAAGGCATAGCTGCTGGTGCCGATCAGATTGTTGAGGATGAAGTCGGGGCGCTTTTCCCGGATCTCCTCGATCAGATGGGCCACCTGTTCATCGCCAATGGGAATGTAGCGCTCACCGAGGACGCAGCCGCCATCGGCCCCAAGCAACTCCCGGGCGATCCGGTTGACCTCCCAGCCCCAGATATAGTTGGAGCCAAGCAGATAGGCCCGATTGCCAAAGGCCGGAACCGCATACTGAAACAGCGGCACCACGTTCTGGTTCGGGCAAGCGCCGGTATAAAGAACCCGGTCGTGGCTTTCGAACCCCTCGTAGGGCGCGGTGTACCAGAGGACCCCCTGATGGCGCTCCAGAACCGGCAGCACCTCCTTCCGGCTCCACGACGTCTGGCAGCCGATGATGTGCCGGCAGCCCTCTTCGCGCATCAACCGTTCCGCCAGCACCGCGTAGCGGTCGGCCTCGCCCTGCGGGTCCGCCTCCACACAGGTGAAGCGGAAGCCGAAATCCCCACTGGCATTGATCTCGTCGATGGCCGCGCGCGCGCCTTCACGCGCTTCCCGCCCGATCTCCGCATAAGGGCCGACGCTGGAAAACAGCACGCCCACCGGGATCTCCTGCCGCGTCATTGCTTGCCCCTGCCCTCCCTGTCTCGTGGCGCCCGGGCGCCCTGTTGTCACTGGCCAGCCCCCTAATCGGGATCGCTGGCCAAAACATAAAAAAACCCCGACCCGCAGCCTTGCGAGAAGACTGCGAAAGATCGGGGCGCATTTGCCGTGCGGCGAACCTCTTGCCGCTATTTGAAAGTAATGCTGAGCGATCGGATATCGCTTGTCAATGCGACCTGCTCAGCTTTCCGGCCCGCCTATTTTTTGAGCACACAGATCCTCATGGCACCAAACATTCCCACCGAAAAGGCGTTCGGATGGCGAAAGCGAAATAAAATCAATGATAAAACTGACAAGGCCGGCACCGCTGCTCGCCGCCAAGCGATCACGCGGCCCTTGCCCAAGTGGTCTCCCAAATCCACAGCCCTCAGTCAGCGTCACGCTCCCTGCCCCTGCCGGACATGAGCACACGGACAAAACTTGAAGAGAACAGAATAACAAATTGAATAATATGAATATATTTTAATGCCATCAGGAGGCGCGACGGGCTGGAAATGAAGCCCTGCCCCGCATGAGCCGCCTTCCGCAGACCGGCTTTTTGTCGAAAAGATCTGCCTTTCCCCAAAATGCGAAATTTTTTTGCAAAAAACCCGGGCTTGCCCTTGCTGAAGTTACGGCCCAATAATGGAACCAATTTCAAATTGGTACCGTAAAGGAAGCCGATGACAGGAACCGACAGGCCGGCGCAGCGCAATTCGAGCCTCGCTCTGGAGCGATTGCGGGTTCTCATTGACGAGGCTCGGCGGGAGGGACGCGAGCAACTGGCGACCGAGCGCGAGCTTGCCGAGGAGATCGGCGTCGGCCGCCGGGCCGTGCGCCGGGCACTGGACGTGCTGGAAACCGAAGGCCGCATCTGGCGGCGACAGGGCGCGGGCACCTTCATCGGGCCGGAGCCGGGCCATCCAGAGCGTCAGATTGCCAAGCTCCCGCAGATGAGCAACATGCTTGAGGTGATGGAGGTGCGCCTGCGCATCGAGCCGATCCTCGCCCAGTTCGCCGCGCTGCGGGCGAGCCCCGCCGACGTGGCGGCCATGCGCGAACTGGCCGCCCGCGTGGCCCAGGCAGAAGATATGGACAGCCGCGAGCTCTGGGACAGCGCCCTGCACCGGGCCATTGCCAGCGCTGCCGGCAATGCCCTGTTCCTGACCCTGTTCGACGTGGTCGACCGGGTGCGCCAGGACACCAACTGGCGTCATGTGCGTGAAGCCTTGCGCTCCCGGGAGACCTTCACCCTCTACATGGCGCAGCACACGGAGGTGATCGACGCGATCGAACGCCGCGATCCGATCACGGCGGAGCTGGCCATGCGCCAACACCTTCTGGCGTTGCAGGAGCGCCTCCTGTTCCAATCCTCCGCCCATCTGCCAGAGAGCGGATAGATCCGCCGGCGCGCTCCCCGCCCAAGACAGCCCTTTTCACTCAGCTGCAAACGAAGAGATCACCATGACCATGTTCACCACCCGCCCGGAGATCAAGGGCACCTTCGGCGTCGTCACCTCCACCCATTGGATCGCCAGCGCCGTCGGCATGAGCATTCTGGAAAAAGGCGGTAACGCCTTTGACGCGGCGGTCGCCACCGGCTTCGCGCTTCAGGTTCTGGAGCCGCACCTGAATGGCCCGGGCGGCGACCTCCCGGTCATTTTCCATAACGCCGAGCGAAACGAAACCAGGGTCGTTTGTGGCCAGGGCCCTGCCCCGGCGGGCGCCACCATTGCACATTACCGCTCCGAAGGCCTCGACCAGATCCCCGGCAATGGCCTGTTGGCAACGGTCATTCCCGGCGCCTTTGACGGCTGGATGCTGATGCTGCGCGACCATGGCACCCTCTCCTTGCGCGACGTGCTGGAGCCGGCCATTCACTATGCCGAGCATGGTCATCCGATATTGCCTCGGGTCAGCGCCACCATTGCCGGGCTGAAGGACTTCTTCGAAACCGAGTGGCCCACCTCCCACGAGACTTGGGTGCCCGGCGGCGTGCTGCCGGAGGCGGACAGCCTGTTCAAGAACCCCGCGCTTGCCGCCACCTGGACCCGTCTGCTCAATGAGGCGGAGACGAAGTCGGGCCGGGAAAACCAGATCGAGGCGGCGCGGGATTGCTTCTATCGCGGCTTCATCGCCGAAACCATTGGCCGCTATCTGGAGAGCGCGGAGGTGATGGACGCCTCCGGTGCCCGTCACAAGGGGGTGCTGACCGCCGAGGACATGGCCGGCTGGAGCGCAAGCTACGAAGACCCGCTGACCGATGACTACCACGGCTGGACCGTCGCCAAGACCCAGCCCTGGGGCCAGGGGCCGGTCCTGCTCCAGGCCCTCGCCCTGCTGCGCGGCTTCGACATCACCAGCCTCGACCCGGCCGGGCCCGAATTCGTGCATCTGGTGACCGAGGCCATGAAGCTCGCCTATGCCGACCGCGAGGCCTATTACGGTGACCCGCTGTTTGCGCAGGTGCCGATGGACCAGCTCCTGTCAGAGGACTACAACGCCGCCCGCCGCGCCCTGATCACCGACACCGCCTCCTTCGACCTGCGGCCGGGCGTGCTGCCGGGCTTCGAAGCGCAGGTGCAAAAGACCATGGCACAGGTCGAGGCCGCCGGAATTTCTTCCACCGGTGTCTATGAGCCGACCATGGCGCATCTGTCGGAAAAACGCGGCGACACGGTGCATCTCGACATCATCGACCGCTGGGGCAACATGGTCTCCGCCACCCCCTCAGGCGGCTGGCTACAATCCTCACCGATCGTCCCCGGCCTTGGCTTCTGCCTGAATTCGCGCGCGCAGATGTTCTGGCTTGAGGAAGGGCTTCCCTCATCGCTGGCGCCGGGCAAACGCCCGCGCACGACCCTCACTCCCAGCCTCGCCTTCCACGAATGCCGCCCGACCCTTGCCTTCGGAACGCCCGGCGGCGACCAGCAGGACCAGTGGCAACTGTCGCTGTTCCTGCGCCTGGTGCACCATGGCCTGAACCTTCAGGAGGCCATCGACCTGCCGCTGTTCCACACCACCCATTTCCCCAGTTCGTTCTACCCGCGCCAGCGCCAGCCCGGCCATGTCATGGTGGAGGAAACCATTGGCGAAGCAGCCCTTGCCGCCTTACGGGCCAAAGGGCATTCGGTCGAGGTGGCCGAACCCTGGACCATCGGCCGACTGACCGCTGCCCAGCGTGACGCCAACGGGCTGTTGCGGGCCGCCGCCACCCCGCGCCTGATGCAGGCCTACGCCGTCGGCCGGTAGAGATCGTTTCGAAAAATGAAAGGTCCGTCGGTCACGACCGGCGGACCGAATGTTCGCCGGCGATAATCCCCCGGATGAGCGCGGCCACAGCCCGGTGGGTTTCGGGGTCTTCCCCGAGCGCGGCCGCATTTTCATGGGTGGCCGCCGCATCCTTGAGGATGCCGACGATCTCGCTCTCAGGCAGCAGCTTGTGATCGCTCATGGCAAGCAACAGGGATTCGCAGATCGCCAGCGCCGCCATCCCGGAAATTTCGTTCTGTTGGGGCATCACGAACCATACTCCTGGCAAGAGCGACGACGGCGTTCACCAGACCAGTTCATTTATCTAGCCATATTCGCACAATTTAAATTATGCTGCACTGATCGAGCTTGATCCAAACCGCTTTCTTTTCGCGTCTTCCCCTTTTCTCTATAAAAAATACAAGGGAGGATTTGTTGACCGGAAGTCTTAAACTCCCTCTGGTCCGTAAGCTTGGAGCCTTCGTCACATTTTCCGAAGACGAGCTTTCCGTTCTGACAAGTCTGTTGCAACGCCGCCGGACCTTCGCCGCCGGACACGACCTGATGCGCCAGGGACAGGTCGACCAGACCGCATACATTCTGATCGACGGCTGGGTCTGCTCCCACAAGCTGCTGCCGGACGGCTCCCGGCAGATCGTCAACTTCCAGATCCCCGGCGATTTTCTCGGGCTGCGCAACGTCCTGCTGCATGCCTCCGACCACAACATCGAGCCGATCACCCAGATCGAGGTTTCCGAGGTCCTGATCAGCGACCTGCTTGAGGTATTTTCCAGAACCCCACGCCTGGCAACCGCCGTCCTTTGGGCCGCCTCCCGCGACGAGGCGATGATCGTCGAACACCTGGTCAATCTCGGTCGGCGCGACGCCTCCCAGCGGATGGCGCATTTCCTGCTGGAGCTGGGCGCCCGGCTGTCCCTGGTGGGCATGGGAGGCAGCGGCGGCTACACCTGCCCACTCACCCAGTACTTGCTGGCCGATGCGCTCGGCATGAGCGCGGTGCATGTCAACCGTGTCCTGCGCCAGTTGCGGGAGGACGGGCTCGTCACCTTCCGCAGCGGGCATGTCACCTTCGATGACCACGACCGCCTGGTGGAACTGGCCGCCTTCGATCCGGCCTACCTCGATCAGGGCGGCCCGCTGATGAAATAGGCCGTGCCGGTGACGGCGCGCCTCTGGCCGTTTCTCAATCTGGCGCATCTCCCCGACCCCGTGCCTCGCGCAGGCGAAAATAAAACCCCGCACTTTCGCTTGCGCCCATTTCCGGATGCGTGTCGATGACATGGGACAGGCTCGGGATCGACCATCGATCGACCAGCTCATAGCCCAGCGCCGTGATCTCGTCGAGAAACGCCTCCTCATTGCGCATCTGATACGGCACCAGCGCCGGCCCGATCCGCTCCAGCGTCACATGCGGCGCGCCTTTCCGAAACGCCACCTTGTTGAGGATCAGATGCGGCGGCAGGGCTACCATCCGCAGCAGCAACTGCGACACGGGAATGTCGAGATACTGCAACAGCCCGGAGCCGAGCAGCAGATCCGCCGGCCCGGCCTCGCGCAGATCCGTGACGAAGTGGAGCCCCGTCAGCCCCTCGGCTGCGGCCCGCTGGCGGCCGGCTTCGACGATTGCCGGCACGTCATAGACAATCCATCGGTCCGGCCAGCTTGTCGCCAGCTGCGCGCGAAAGGCCAGGTATTTGGTCCCCATATGCCCACCGGCATCGACCAGTGTCCGGATATCGCCTGAAAGCCGTTGCAGCCAAAAGAGCACAGGATAATCCCAGGGAGCGACCCGGCACATCCTGTCGAAGGATACCGGCGCCACTTCCGCATGGTCGTAGCCCGGCATGGCGCCCGCCGCCCGCGCCGCCGCCAGCGCCGTTTGATAATCGGGATAGCATCCGGAAAAGCGCCGGGGACGCGGCAACAGGTAGCGCAACCGTCCGCCAAACGCCTGCAAGGGGCGCAACGAGAACCGCAATCGCCCCACCGCACTGCGCAGCAGCGGCGTGATCGGCCTTGTCGTATGCACTGTCGCCATCATCCTTCCTCCCGGCGAAGCCCGGTCAGGCTTTCGCACCCGTGACACCGCCATCCTTCAGCACCGTCGCCGGCAACGGTGCTTCAATCGCCGTTTTCCGCAAAAGGTAGAGAACCACGGGATAGATCACCGCACCGCCAAGCACCTGCAAGACCAATCCCCAAACTGGCGCCATTGCCGCTCCGTCAGCCAGATAACCAATCACTGAAACGCCGATGGCCATCGGCACGCAAGCAACGAAGATGGAACCGCATCCCATGATCGCGGGCCGCAGATGCAGGCCGCCATAACGGCCTTGCAGATACATCGAGGTGCCCAGCGCAATCAGCGCCGCCACGATCTGCCCCAACGCGGCGGCGAGCACTCCAAACGGCGCGCATAGGACGATCATGACGATGGATACACACCCGTTGAACAGCGCCACCCCCGGCGCCTTGCGAATGGTGCCGGCGATCGAGAGCAGCGGTTCAGTGACGAAACTGGGAACGAGAAAAACCTGCTTGAACGACAGCACCACCACCAGCACCGCCGCCGGCTGCCACTTGTCGCCGAGCAGGAAGGGCACGAAACGCTCCGCCACCAACGCCAGGCCAAAATAGACCGGCAGCGACACCGCCATAAGAATCAACATGAAACGGGTCGCCATAACCCCCAAGGCGGCTGGCGGCTCCTCTTCGCCCGCGGACCTGCCCCCGGCCTTGCGGAAAAGCGTCCAGGCGAGCAGGCGGGCCGGTTCGGCGATGAGTTCGGAGACCGCAGCGACGATGCGCTCGGCCGCACGATAGAAGCCCGCGTCGGTCAGTCCGAGAAAACTGCCAATCGCCAGCGTGCCGGCGTAGGAGCGCATCTGCAGCATGACCCGCAAGAGCAGGATATGCCGGGAATACTCCAGCAGTTCGGCGGTAAAGCCGCGATCGAAGCGGGGGATGAACCACCAGCGAACGGTCACCGCCGCACCGAGCAGATATACGCCCTGCATCACCAGCCGCCCGGCCACCAGCGCATAGGCTCCCCAACCGTTCCACAACCCGCCGATGGCGAACAGAAAACCGCAGCCCTCGGCAAGCAGCCGGATCTGTGCCTGACGACGCAACTGTCCCCGCGAGATCAGAACGCCTTCATAAACACCCGAGAGCGCCGCCGGCATTATCCATAGGGAATAAAGGGCAATCAGCCAGGCCTCCCAGACGCGCCCGAGGACATGCGCCACCCCCCAGGCCGCAACAAGCGCAACCAGGGTGAACAACAGCGCACTGACGGCCGACATGGTCGCCACCTCGTTCTTGCGCTGCTCGCACTTGGCCGACTTGAGCAGAAACTCTCGCCAGCCGCATTCGGAAAACACCACCAGAATCACCGCGAAAGCGGAGGCAAAGGCATAGAAGCCGAACTCTGCCGGCACGAGAATATGGGCGGCGACGATAAACATCGCCAGTTGCAAGGCTTGCGACACCAGCTTGCTGCACAGCGTCCACGCACCGCCCCCCACCAATGCGGAAACCCGAATGCGGCTCAGAGCACGCATCACCGGCCACTTGCGCCAATCGGCGCCTTTCAATGCCCCCCCGCCCCTCATCGGCCTCTGCCCGGATCTGCCGAGCCGCTCCGGCACGCCAACAGGACGCCGTGAACGAAGACCGAACGAGCGGCCTCCGCAAAGCCGCTCACATTCTCGCCGCATCCCCGAGATAGAAGGCGTAAAGATTGGGGTTCTGTTTCTCTCACGATTTCGCGATACTGCCGTGACGGCATGGGAGTCGCCGGCTTGCGGTAGGCGCTTTCGGGCCGGTCAAGGCGACGGTCGGACTGGACAACGGTGGACAGGTTCTTGGACAGATACATGCCGGCAGACAACGAAAAATACGTCATCCGTTGGGTCACAATCCTGTTTTGTCTTGCAATCTGGATCATCGTCGGATGGCTGATCCTGAACTGACCTTTCAGAAGGTCAGCATCCATTGCGGGCAAACAGGACCACACCGACGGTCTTCCAGAGAATGACGATGTCTTTCCACACCGACTGCGTTTCATAATATTCGACATCATATTTGACCCGCTCCCTGTACGATGTGTCGTTGCGACCGGAAATCTGCCAAAGGCCGGTGATCCCCGGCGTCAGCGCCAGGTAATAGTCCGCATCCCGTCCGTAGCGTTCGAGTTCGCTGGCCACCACGGGCCGCGGCCCGACGAGACTCATCTCGCCGCGCAGCACATTGATGAACTGGGGCAGCTCATCGAGGCTGCTGACGCGCAGAAACTTGCCCACCCGATGAATGCGCGGATCGTTCAGGAGCTTGTGCTTTTCTTCCCACTCCTTGCGGCACTCCGGATCGTTGGCGAGCAGCTCCGCCAGCCGTTGATCCGCATCGCGCCGCATGGTGCGAAACTTGAGACAGGAGAACGACCGGCCATCGCGGCCGATGCGCTTGTGGCTGAAGATGAAGGGGCGCCCATCGGCCAGATAGAGAACGGCCACGATCACCAGAAAGGCGGGGGCGAGAAACAGAAGCGCCGAGGCCGACAGAACGATATCCATCAGACGTTTGCCCCGGCCCGGCGTGCCGTGCACCTGCCCGATCCGGCCTTTTGCGGCCCGTCGGGAGGACCTGCCGTGCATTGCGATTGTCTCTGGCATACCGGACCTCGCTTGTTCTCCTTCGAGGCTGCCAGCAGCCCCTGGCAAAAACAATTCACCCAGTTTGACAACGGCTACCGAATAGGAAGTAGGCTATCGCCCCCCCGGCAGACCCGCCGTCTCGAACGGGGGGATCGGCACGGCGCGCGGGGCAGATTGCGCCGCAACCGGGCGGGTCCGCTCCAGCACCTCCGCATAAAGACTCGTCAGCGCCTCGCCCCACGACCGTGATGTCAGCGCCATGCCAGGCGCCGCCAGAAGAGCACTGGCGCTCATATGCCGAACCTTGCCGTCATCGCGAAGAATCTCACCGATGGCCGCCGCCAGCGACGCCGGATTCCCGCTCTTGAACGTCAACCCGCACCCGTGATCGACGATTTCCGGCGCAAGCAGGGCCGCATCCGGCAGGATCACCGGAATACCGCTGCCGACGGCCTCGACAGCGACCAGCCCGAAGGGTTCGGGCACCCGCGAGGCAACCACCACCGCGCGCGCCTTGTTGAGCAGCGGCCCGATCTCCGACCGGGCTTTCCAGCCATGGATCACCACCTCGGGATACTTGCGCTGCAACAGGCTTCGTCCCGCGCCATCGCCAATCACATGCAGCCTTGCTCCGGCCAGGCGCGCCGCGATGGCCGCGTCCTCGAACCCTTTTTCCGGCTCCAGCCGGCCAATGAAATAAACCGCATCGCCTGCCCAGGGCCGCGCCGTCGGCCAGAGAAACGGCTCGACTGGATTGCGGATCGCCCGCATCAGACCGCCACGGACCCCCGCCCGTAGGAAGTAGTCGCTCATGCCCTCATGGATCAGCACGATGTTCGCCGCCTGCCGCCGGACCGGAAAGAACCGCTCCCGCAACTCGTGCCGCGCCAGCCGCCAGGCCTTTTCGTGCTGCCCCCGTTTGTCACAACGGCTGGCCAGGCACCGCACGGACAGCGGCGCGAGGCCGCAGACCGTCTGGGACCGGAAATTGACGAACCCGCCATTCGGACAGGCGAGAAAATAGTCATGCGCATGCAGCACCGTGCGCTCGCGCACCCGGGCCAGGACCCGGAAAATCGACGGCGACAGGATCTTCGACCAGCCATGCACATGATAGATGGTCGCCGGCGTATCATGCTGGGTGATGAACCTGTTCAGTTTCTCCGCAGCGCGCGGGTTGTAGAGCCCCCGCGACAGGGCCGACAGCCGGCTTTGCTCCGTCAGCGGCCGCCCGCCGACCCAGATCGTCTGCCTGGCCGGGGTGAAAGCCCCCTCGCCATCGCCGGCAAAGAAGGTGACCGCACAGCCCGCCGCCTCCAGCAGTTGCGCCGACAGGCAAGCAAGATTGGAGGCCCCTCCCGTCATGATGGAGCGGTCGTTGAGGATGACGATCCTGTCGGGTGTGCGGGTCATCGTCCCTAATCCATCGCCATGATTTTTTCCGGAGACAGCTTTCCGCGCACCAGATCGGCCACGGCGCGCAGATTGCCTTTCAGCCGCCCCCGCCGGTCGACCCAGGGCTCGGGACGCAGCACCCGGGTAGTATTGGCCACGATGTTGCGCGCCATCTGCATGCCCGCCTGACGGGTGCCCATGGTTTTCTTGCGCATCAGATAGACCGGGTTGGCGATTTGCGAGTAGCCGAGCTTCACCCCCGAGGTGCGGCCGGTCTTGGTGCCCAGATGCACCCCGTTTAGCCCGTCCGCCCGCACCGAGCGCCCCGCATGGGCGACCTGTCGGCTGAAATCAACGTCCTCCAGCCAGCCGTAGAGCGGCAGCCGCTCATCGAACCGGGCACCGCTCTGGGCAATCGCCGAAACGCGAAAGGCCATGTTGCAGCCGTAGCCGGAATAAACCGGATGCAAGGCCCGGCCGCGCCCTTCCCAGTCGCATTCGCTCTCGGCCACGATGGTCCGGCCTTCGGCGACGGAGAGCCCCGCGCTGGTGGCCCCGTCAGCGTGTACCGTTCCGGTGCACATCACGATGTCCGGCTCCTCCAGAAAGATCCGCTCAAGCTCGTGCAGGAAGGTCCGTGACATCAGAAAATCATCATCGAGAAACAGCACCACATCGGCGCCATCCAGATGATCGAGAATATGATTCCGCTGGCGGCACAGCCCCCGCTCCGACAGCAGTTGCCGGGTGCGGCAGGGGAGACTTCGCAGTGCCTGGGCGGGCATGTCCTGCCGCGAAGGTGCGCAGAGCACCACTTCATCGGGCAGGCGGACCTGCCGGGCCAGTTCAGGCAAGGTCTCTTCCAGAATGACCCGGCGATTGGAACTGGGGATCGCCACGCAAAGGGTGAGCCCACCGCGTGCCTGCGAAGCCCTGCTCCGAGGCAGATCGAGTGTCGAGGTCATAGGCCTTTCTCCCGCCGGTTCGATCGGCGCGCCCGTACCGGGCGGCGCTCCTTGCGGCTGCGGTTGAAAACAATGCCGATCAGGCTGATCTGGGTTTTGCCGAACAGGGACAGGGCTTCGGACAGCCGGTCGATCGTCATCTTGCGCGCGTCATCCACCACCACGGCCACCCCATCCACCATGGTGCAGATCGAACGGGCATCCGCCGACTGGCCGAAAGCGTCCATGTCGACGATCACCACCTGATAGGTCTTGCGCAGGTCGTCGAGCCACTGGCGCAGGCTGACCAGATGGCCGTAGGAGTAGCGGACCGGGCGCTCGCCGCGGATCCGGCTGCTGGTCAACACCGGCAGCACCGGGCTGCCGACGATGTCCGGCTCCGGCGCCGACGACGACGCCATTTCAGACGCGGCCGCAGCGGCATTTCCATGGGATTGCGCCAGAACAAGCTTCGGACGCTCCCCCCGCTCGCCCAGGGGCGAGGAAACCCGGGCTTCCAGCCCATAGTCGGCCCCATGCTTGGTCGCCAGCAGGCTGAGCGTTCCGGTCAGGAAGTCCGCATCGACGATGACCGTCGAAACCCCTTCGTTGAGATAGACCTGCGCCAGATTGAGCGCGATTGTCGTCTTGCCCTCCGCCTGATCCACTGAGGTGATGCCGATCGCCTTGCCCTTGTCGGAGGAGGTCGCCGTGCCAACCCCGATCGGCGCCTTGATGCTACGCAGGGCCTCGGCGAATTCGGAATAAGGCGCATTGAGCACCGCGCACCAGGGGTCGAACACCCGCCCCCGCCGCCGCAGCGGCAACCGCTGCAGGGCGGGAATGACAAAGGTCCGCGTCGGCAATTCCGGCACGAAGCCGAGCGGCACCAGCCCCAGTTCCCGGCGCGATGCCGAACCGGCGCTGAGCCTGCGGTCCATGGTCTCCCGCCAGGCGGCGATGAAGATGCCGCCGGCAAACCCAAGCATCACCGACAGGGCCATGATGACCGAGGTCTTGGGAGACTCCGCCATCAGCGGTGTTGCCGCCGCTGTCACGATCCGCGCGGTCCCCAGCGGGAATGACTGGTTTTGCAAGGCACCGATCAGTTGCTGCAGGAAACTTTCATACATCCGCCGGTAGGTGGCGGCGCGGCTCTCCAGCTCCGCCAGTTCGATCCGGGCAAGGTTCTTCTCCACATTCTGGGACTTGGAGGCCATCAAATCGGCCCGGATGGACGCCTCCCGTGCCCGCGCGATCTCCAGTTCCGAGCGATAGACATTCTGCATCCGCACGAATTCGGCACGGATCTCACGCTCAAGACGGGCGATTTCCGCCTCCACCGCGACAACCGCCGGGCTGTCGTCGGTGTAGCGGGCCTTCAGCATCTCCCGGCGGGACGTCGCCAGGCGGATCTCATCGCGCAGTTTCTGGACCTGGGCGTTGGTTCCCGGATCCTCGATGGGCTCATCCGCGCTTTCCCCGGACACCAGCCGCGACAAGGTCTCGTAGCGGGCCTCCGCCATCGCCGTTTCCGCATGCGCGGCCAGCAACTGACTGTTGGTCTCAAGGATCTGCTGCTGATCGAGCGGCGAGGCGGTGCCGATCTGCGTGATGCCATTGCGCGCACGGAATTCCTCAACCGCGGTCTGCGCTTCGCGCGCATTCTGGCCAATTTCGACAAGCCGCTCCTGCAGCCAGGACGCACCGCGCCGGGCCGAATTGGCACGATCGTCCATGCCGCTGCGAATGTAGGTGTGGGCGATGGTGTTGGCGATCTTCGCCGCCTTGCGCGGATCGGTCGAACGGTAGGAAATCTCCAGAACATAGGACTGGCCGACCCGTCGCACCTCGACCCGGCTGAGGAAACCCGCCATTGTCTGGCGCATCAGATCGTCTTCGGCGCTGGCCCGCTGGGCTTCCGCCTCGGCGAGACCCATTCCGGTGTCGGAGGCCTCGCCCTGCCCTGATCGGCTCCCGGACAGACCGACCGCCGCCAGGCCCATCCGCAGCCAACGGCGGACGGTGGCGCGCAAGGAGGTGCTGGTGCGCACCTCCGGATCGTTCAAAAGGTCGAGTTCTTCGATCACCGATCGGGCGATGGCTTCCGATTTGACGATCTGCACCTGGCTGGCGATTTCGGCGGATTCGATGATGATCGTTCCGGTGGAAACATCCTGCGAGGCAATCTTCGCCTGCTGCGGATCCATCACCAACTGCGCCACCGCCGAATAAAGCGGTGGCGTGTAGTGGAGATAGACAAGGCCGAGCGTTGCCGAAACAACCGTCGTCAGCGCGAGCAGCCGGAGGTGCCGTTTGAAGAACGCCCAGATGTCCTGGAACGTCACATACTCCCCCTCACCCGACCGAAGACCGTCGAACTGGTCGCCGCTGACGATATTGCTGATACTGTGAATGACCATTGCACTGACCGCCGCTTTCGTCTGAAAAACCCCTGGCTTCAGTTCTGGACCGCCGCCGCGATCCGGTTCCCCTCATCCTCGACAACCGGCTTGAACCGCACCTGCACCACGTCCCCCGGGGACAGAAGGGTACCGGCGGAGGCCTGCACCGGCTCGGCTCCGGGCGCGGAAACGATGCGGTATTCCAGCAGATCGAGCGCGCTGTCGTCGGCCATCTGCATGCCGTTCGCCTGCATGAGCTGAAGGGTCGTCAGGCGCCGGATCCTGAGGTCTTCCAGCTGACTTTCCGCATCCTGCAGGCTGGCACTGACCTCGATCTTCCGCTGCCCCTTGAGATGAACCGCGTCGCGCTCGGTCTCGCTGAGCTTCTGCTTGGCCCGTGTCGAGGCGATCACCATGTCGAGCCGGTTGCTTTGCAGGTCGGCGACCACCCGCTCCAGCGAGGTTTGCCGCGAGCGAACGACGGTCTTCTGGCTCACCAGCCGGGTGATGTCCTCCAACTCCTCCCGGGCAATGCGGATCTGCTCGTCCTGGGTCTTGAGCTTCTCGTCGAGGACCGAAATCTCATTCCGCAGCAACGTCCCCAGATCGCGCAGCGAGGCCATCTGACGTGCCAGGGCATCGATCCGGGTACGGAACTGGATCTTTTCCGTTTCCCGCAGCAGCCCGAGAACCGATCCGGGGGCTGCCTGTTCGAATTCGGATGGGAAAACGATGCGGTCCTGATCGCGGAACTCCGCCTGCAACCGCGCCCGGCGGGCCATCTGTTGCTTGATCTGATAGTTGGTGCGCTGCAGATCGCCCGCATAGCGGATCTGGTCGACATCCGAATACCGGTCGGCAATCCCTGTGCGCCGCTCGCGCCCGCCGGCCAGCGACACCGCCTTCAGGATCGTCAGCCCCGGCGTGTATTCAATCATCCCCGGACGATCGACGTTGCCGGTGACGTAAACCGGTGGGTAGCGCAAGATCTGCACCGTGACCGCCGGCACCTCCTGCAGACCGGTGCGCCGCTGCAACGCCGTGCCGATGGCCTTTGCCAATTCTCCCGGCACCATCCCGGCCGCCGCGATCTCGCCGACCAGCGGAACGGACACCGTTCCACTGACCGAGACGCCGTATTCACCGGTCAGTGCGGTCCATTCCCGGTATTCCCCCTGGGCAACGACCCATTCGACCACGGAAATCTTGACCTGGGTTTCAGGGAGCAGGCGGAAGTCTTCCGGCCCGCTCGCGGCCCGAGAGGGCAGCGCCAACGCAAGGCCTGCAAGGACTGCGAGAACAACACCGGCAAGCCGGCGGACCCGGCCGCACGCTCCCCCCTGGCGCAGCCAGAAGGCCCCTGCCGAGAAATTCCGGTTCATATCCACTGCGGTCACGAGATCCCCCCAAAGCCAACAACAGAACCTGACAGGTTCCATCATTGACTTTGCCGCCAGCGGGTAAATCCCCACCCGTGCAAGTCGTCTTCATCCAAATGGCTGCAACGTTCTAATCGGCTTCCCCAAAAGGACAGGCCGGGAACGGCTTGCTCTTCCCCCTTTGAAAACCTTGACAGCCACCTCCCCCACTCGGGGAATACGGTCACTCCAATGGATAGGCGTTTCGCCCCCATTGCCTCTTTCACCCGGGAGCGGTTCAAAGACACTATCGGCGAGAAAAACCGGAGTGTTACCGATGCGCGTTGCGATCGTACATTACTGGCTCGTGTCGATGCGCGGGGGCGAGAAGGTCCTGGAGGCGCTCTGCGATCTGTATCCGCAGGCCGACATCTTCACCCTCGTCTACGACCCTGCCGCCGTGTCGCAGAAGATCCGCGAACACAAGGTCACCCCCTCGTTCCTGCAGAGGCTCCCCGGCGCCACCCGCCACTATCAGGCGCTGCTGCCCTTGATGCCGTTTGCCCTGGAGAGCTTCGACCTGCGCGGCTACGATCTCGTCATTTCCAGCGAGTCCGGTCCGGCCAAGGGGGTCATCCCGCCGCCACAGGCAGCCCATATCTGCTACTGCCATTCGCCCATGCGCTATCTGTGGGACCACTATCATTTCTACCGGGCGAATGCCGGCTTCCTGCAACGCACCGCAATGCCGCTGCTTGCCCCGGCCCTCAGGGCCTGGGACGTGACCACCAGCGCACGGGTCGACCGGTTCGTCGCCAATTCCCACCACGTGGCCGCCCGGATCGGCAAATACTACCGCCGGGGCGCCACCGTGCTGTACCCGCCTGTCGCGGTCGGCGCGTTCCGGCCCGTGGACCGGATCGAGGATTTCTATCTCTGTGCCGGCCAGTTGGTGCCCTACAAGCGGGTGGATCTTGCGGTCGAAGCCTTCACCCGCATGAAGAAGAAGCTGGTGGTCATTGGCGAAGGGCCAGAGCTGGCGCGGCTCAAGGCCATGGCCGGGCCGACGGTCGAGTTTCTCGGCCATGCACCGTTCCAGGTGCTCAAATCGCATATGGCGCGATGCCGCGCACTGGTGTTCCCAGGCGAGGAGGACTTCGGCATCGTCCCGGTGGAAACCATGGCCAGCGGCCGGCCGGTTGTTGCCTATGGGGTCGGCGGCGCGCTTGAAACGGTCGTTCACAACCGCACCGGCCTTCTTTTCCCCGAACAGTCGGTCGACGCCCTGATCAATGCCATCATCGAATTCGAAACCTGCGAGGGCACCTTCCAGCCCGGAAGCATCCGCACCCATGCCACCCGTTTCAGCGAACAGAATTTCAGCGAAGGCTTCCGCGCCATCGTCGAGGAAGAGCTGAGTGCGCAGGATATGGGGCGGGTTGGTCAACCCAACCCCAGGATCATCACCCCGCCGCCACCCCGGCTGAAGAACCTCGGCGCCATCCACTGATCGCGCCTTCCGGGCTCTGAAAGACCGGCGCAGACGAGACAGCCCCGCAGCGCGGGGCCAGACATCACTACGACCACAGGTCTGGGCAAATGAGATGGGCGCCTCCCTTCGTCAGAGAGAGACGTCATCGGAGAGAGACAAGGGCTTGAGCGGAAGACAGGGGGCATGCCGCGTCACCGGCATCGCCCCCCATTGCCGCTCGGCTCGCGTGAGCGGGAGCCAGGCCGTTCGCTACTGCATGAGCTCCAGCAGCTTGTAGGCCACTTCCGTCCGGTTGGTGGCGTTGAGCTTCTTCATGATGTTGCGCACATGCACCTTCACGGTGCTCTGGCAAAGATGCAGCTCATAGGCAATGATCTTGTTGGCCTTGCCGCGCCGCAGAGCCTCGGCCACCTCGGCCTCGCGCGGGGTGAAGATATCCCCCGGCCCACTGGCGCTTTTCGCCGCGGATTCGATCATCTCCAGCATCGGCAACACGTTGCTTGCCGGCAGGAACACACCGCCGGCCCGGGCCAGTGCGATGGCTTCCGCCGCAACCCCGATGCCCACGCTTGACGGGATGAACCCGCGCGCACCGCATTCGATTGCCTTGAGCATCTGGCACAGGTCTTCGGTATCGGCGATCACCACCACCGGACAGTCGGAAAATCGCTCGACCACGGAGGTGATATGCGCCCGCACCGTCGCGTCATAGGTCGACCCGCCGCCAATGGCGAGCACGATCACCGACGGCGTATCGTCACTGTCCAGCCCCTCCCAATGATCCACCGAGGATACCGGAACAATATTGAGTGATGGGTCGTGTTCCGAAAGGCTCCTCGCCAGACAATCCCGATCCAGCGCACGCCGGTCGATCAGGAGCGCGCAATCACGCGCCTCACCGCCTGAAATCGGAGCCGCCTGCTCCTCAGCGGAGGCACTGCAAAAACTGGAGACCGCCTCCAGTTGAGCTTCGACATCTTTCTGATTTTGGTTCAAGTATTGCGCATCCATAGAGAATACTCCTGGATTGTTTTATTTTGCACAGTCATTTTCTTCTAAAACCGAGGCCACCAACGTGGAAACCCCGCCTCGACCAGGAGGCGCAGGACCGAAAATCACGGTTCGTGAGAGATCATCCGCCCACCGCCACTTCAGTATTTTTTACAGCCTTCGCCGAAAACGCCCATTAACATGGGTTAATAAATGGTGAATATATATAAAAAGACTCTTGTTTTCGACGCAGAATCAGGTATTGGCGATTCGTTCTCTCACCGAACCGTGAACTCCATTCACACGCGCGTGAGCATGCTCAAGATCTCTGGCACCCGCCACATCTCCTTGCAAAATCTCTCGAAGAAACAAAGACAAAACTCTTGTCAGCGGATCTGACATCCGCTGCAATTGGTCAGAATCCGCCGCCATGAGGCTGGCGCTGGCCGCCCTCCAGGGCACCGGAAGCCGCTCGGAGGCGCCACCGCAGCGACGGAAACTTCCCTAGAGGAATATAGTGACATGGTTAAGAAACGAAGCTTCCCGCATCAAGGAATGCCCTGAGATCGGCATGGAGCCGAGCCACCCCTTCCCGGGCTCTGGCCACTGTCGCGCGCAACTCCGTCGGATCGACCGCATTGGTCGCGACCTGATCGATCAGCCCGGCAATCTCCTCAGGTGACGTACGCCGGTCGGAGACAAGAAACGCCTCCCGATGGGTGGAGCGAAAGAACCCCTCCACCTTGCTGTCCCACCCCAGACCGACGACGGGGACGCCCAGCGCATAAGCGGCGATACAGGCATGCAGGCGATGCGCGGCCATCGCATCGAAGCTGTCGATTGTCGAAATCAGCTCCCGGGCGGTTTGCGGGCGAGGCGCGACCTGAACTACCCCCGAGGCCATCATCTTGCGAACGGACGGCACCGCCAGGATCGCCTCAAGAAAGGCCGCGTCCTCGCGTGCACCATTGCAAAACAGGGTGATGCACCAGCCCCGGGTCTCCAGAACCTGCATCACCTCGCAATAATCGCGAATACGCAGCATCGGAATGTCGCGCGCCGGCTTGTCCGCGTGCCGCCGCAGGATCGCCGGGCTGGTCACGCACAGCCCCGCATTGTTGCCGACACAGCGCTCCAGCGGGCGCGGCAGGTCCAGGGAACCCGCCAGCAACCCCGGGTCGGGCACCAGGTGGGGACGCTCGCCTTCGGGGAAGTGGCGCATCCAGTTTTCCCGCGCGATCTCGTCGCGGACCGAAACATGCACCAGATCCAGGTTTCGCAGCCGTCCGAACAGCGCAGCGGCCTCCGACGACCAGGTCCGGCTCACCCCCACCGCATAGATCGCCAGGGGGCGGTTTTGTCGCTGGACACAGCCCAGCACCGCACCGACCTTGAGCGGAAAATTCAGATCGTCATCCTGAAACAGATTGCCGCCACCGACCACCACCACGTCCGCCGATGCGATCCGGGCGCTCCACTCGGGCAACACGGCTTGAAGCCTGCGGTCCAGCACCTTGCGCACCACGAAACGGCGCACCGGCGCCGGCATCCAGCCGAGCAGCGCCAGAACGTACCCCCTCGCCCGGACGGCGGTTCCGACCTCGCTGCGCCCCGCCAGATCGACCGTCTCCACCTCCACATCGTCGCCGCACTGGCGCAAGGCCGCCTCCAGACAGCTGGCAAGCAATCCGTCGCCAAGGTTCTCGCTATGCTTGACGTTGAACAGAACGAGCTTCATTCGCCGCGCCCCTCCGTTCCGCCACCGCTTGCCCAGGCCGCGCCGTTCAAGGGCACCAGAGGCGGCACCCGTGCATCAGTTTGCTGTCGTTCGGTCGCCGAGCGGGACAACGCCGCCGCCCCGCCGGCCAGGAGGTAGGGAAGCAACCCCAGATCGTAGACGGTGCCGGAAATCATCGCGGTCGTCAGGCTCGCGGCGAACCCGGCCTTCGCCGCCCGCACCGCGCGGATCGCGTCCCCCGCTCCCTGATCGGCACCAAGGACACCTGTCGGGGCCATCAGAACGGAACCAGCGAACACCGCGAACAGCAATGCCCCGGCAACCCCGATGTTGGACAGCAGCACCAGCAGAAAACTTGATGCCCGCGAGCTGCCGAGACCGGCTCCGATCCAGGAGGTATCGAGAAACGTCTGGAAGGCCGCCGCGTTCCACTGGAACCGTTCCCGCCCCGACTGGCTGTTGGCCTTGGAGAACAGGATCTCGTCCAGATACGCCTCGATCCGATCGACGAACTGCGGCATCGCGACCATGACAACGAGCACGGCCAACAGCGCGACGATGCCCCCCATCACAAGAAAGCTCGGACGCCCGTTGCGCGGGTTGGTCAGCGAGGCGCCAAGGGACCGGACGCCCAGGAAGCCGACGACAACCACAAGCCCGGCAAGTCCCGTTGCCGAGGTGGACAAGAGCACCGCCAGGAACAGGGCGCCGGCAAGAAGCCCCACATAGGCGTTCCGCAGCCGGTCGAGCCACAGGCTGGCGACCACCGCGAACAGGGCAAGGGTATAGGACGCAAAGGCGGAGGCTTCGGAAAAGGTGCCGGAGATCCGC
The DNA here is from genome assembly GCF_014635285.1 of Stappia taiwanensis. GTDB lineage: Bacteria > Pseudomonadota > Alphaproteobacteria > Rhizobiales > Stappiaceae > Stappia > Stappia taiwanensis. The sequence goes on from NZ_BMCR01000005.1 coordinate 47,929, forward strand.
TTCAGCCCGCCTTTCACGGAATCGGTCAGCATCCCGTAGTTCGCCGTCCGGAAGAAATCCATCAGCCACGCGGTTCCGGAGAAGTAGGTGAGGATATCGGCCAGAGCGAAGGCCAGATCGATGGCGGCAAGCACCAGCATGGCATTGATCAGCGCGGTGACCGAACGTGTCTGCCGAAAGAAGGTGTAGCTGGCGGCAAAACACAAAAGACCGCCGATGGCATAGACCGATTGGGTGATATTGCTCGCGGTCGGCCGCAAGGGCACCATGGATATGAAATTGCGTGAGCCGAACATGCGCGTGACCGATATGGTCTCGGTCATGCCGGCGAACAAACGCGGCAGGAAGATCCCGCTCAATACGCCGAAGACGGTGAGAAGCAAGAGCCAGAAGCCCGGCCCCGGCGGCGCGAAGGCGGAGAAGATCGGCCCCTCCCCGTAGCCCGTGTACATGCGCAGAAAGAAGAAGACGAGAAACAAGTTCGGCACCAGGATGGACGCGCCGCCCAGCGCCGGCAGGCTGATGGCCGCCGCCGTCCCGAACACCGTCGACACAGCCATGAACAGGAACATCCAGTGTGGCCGCCGGCCCATCAGAAGCAGACCGAGTGCAAATGTCAGGATTCCCATGACTTGCAGGCTCATGCCATGATGCTCCCCGATGGACTTTCAGGATCGTAGCATGGCCACCTACAGGTGTAATTCCATCGCCCCATAAGCATTTTGAAGTAGCGGCATACCCGAATTCACGAATATGCTGAGATTTACACGGAGGAATAGAATTTGGCTTGATTTTCCACTGACATGGAAGCCGTCACCATGCACAACCTCCCCCCTTCCCCCACCGCCTGCATTCGCGATGCGATTGCCGGCGCCACACTCCTGCTGGCCACCCTGTCGGCTTCCGCCAATGAGGCGGGACCAGACACCGGCGACGCGCTCGATTTCGAGCGCATGACCCTCAGTTTCGATGAGCCCTTCGACACGCTGGATGTCTCGGCCTGGGGGCCGGGCACGCGCTGGATCGCACACACGCCCTGGTCCGGAGACTTCGGCGGCGCCCGGTTTTCCAACCCCAAGGAAGGGTTCCCGTTCACCCTGCTGAACGGTGTCTTGCGGATCGAGGCGCGGCGGACCTCGACCGGCGTCTGGGCCTCCGGCCTGCTCGCCTCGGTCGACACCAAGGGGCGCGGCTTCAAGCAGCAATACGGTTACTTCGAGATGCGGGCGCGCCTGCCCCTGGGCGATGGTGTCTGGCCGGCGTTCTGGCTGATCGGCATCGACCGGTCGAAATACACCGCCGAGATCGATGTCCTGGAGTATTACGGTTACAAGCCGGACGGCTATTCCGCCTCCGTGCATGTCTGGCACCGGGACGGGCGGCACCACTCGGACTTCGACCGCATCAAGGTCTTTCCCGAGAACGATCCGGAGGAGTTCAACACCTACGGCGTCAAGGTCGATGCCCAGTTCATCCGCATGTATTTCAATCGCAAGCTGATGTGGAAGACCAAGACGCCGCCGGAAGCCCGCCAGCCGATGTTCATGCTGCTGAATCTGGCGCTGAAGGAAAACACCCGAACCTTCCCGGTGCCCAACCCGTCCTTCATGTACGTGGACTACGTCAAGGCCTTCCGCCTTGATGACCAGACCGCCCCGTTGCAGGTCAAGAAGTAGCGCCGCCTCAGCGTCACCAGCGATGCCTCCCGCATTGCCGGGAGGCAGTCTGCCCGGCTGCCTGCCTCAGGCTGCCGGGCTTTCCGCGCGTCGAGGATCGGGGATGGGGAAGATCAGGTCATAGGCCCAATTGAAGATGAAGGCGTAGACCAGATAGAACAGCGCGAAGAACAGATCCATCTTGAAGGCCTGAAGCAGGCTGATGTCCAGATACCAGGCAATGAACGGCATCAGCAGTGCCAGCAGCCCCGCTTCGAACAGGATGGCGTGGCCCACCCGTACCGCCAACGACTTGCGCACATCGCCTGCAATCCGCAGCATCGCGTGGTCGAACAGGAAATTGTAGACGTAGTTCCACAGCGTCGCGATGGTCGCGCTGACAAGAGCGACAAGGCCGATGGCCTCCAGCGGGACACCGAAGACCCAGCCACCCAGTGGCGCGATGGTAAACAGTCCGATGATCTCGAAGCTGAGGGCGTGACGGATCCGATCCCCGGTGGTTCGCATATGGGTTCCCCTGTGTTGCTTCGGGTCGTCCCGAACGAATTGTCCCGAGCCGGGGGAGGTCGTCCTCACTTGCCGCGCCAATATAAGGTCGCGATCCGGCCATGCAAGGGCGGAGGTCGGCGAAGGGGCGTTCCGCACGTCTCCCTCTTTGCAACCATACCAACGCGGTTCGAGCGGTGGCCGCAGGTCGTCCCGAAGCGTCGGGACACGCCCTCCCATCGGCAGGACATCCTACAGGCCGCTAATCCTTTTGGTCGAACGACGGATTAGCCAAACTCGGCCTTTCGGTCATTTCCCGCCCTTCGTCCAGCCATCGATCAACGCCGCCTACCCACGGTACATCCCTTTGATCATCTATCCATTTTTGGCCCACGTGAAAAATTGTCGGAGAGGAAAACCGCAAGTGTAGAGGGTGAGCGGCCATCTCGCTCTCTCCCTTGGCCCGCACCGACCGGTGCGGGGAAACCGGGCCCGGAGCATGGATATGAACCGCAAGGATCCCCTCACGGCGCAGCACGATCCGTTTTGCGTACCGCGTTCAAATCACATGGTTGCGTATGACCGCAACCGCAGTCTTCAGGACGTCTTTCACCAACACGCCCGCGCGCAGCCCGACCGCGTCGCCCTGACCTTCGGCGACCGGCCCTACGGTTACCACGAGGCCGACCGTCTCTCCTCCGCCCTCGCCCACCGGCTGCTGGAGCTCGGGGTGCGCAAGGGCGACGTGGTCGGCCTGTTCCTTCCCCGGTCCGCGGAAACGGTGATCGCCATGCTGGCGATCCTGAAGGCCGGAGCCGCCTACACCCCGATCGACCCGGTCTATCCGGCTGAGCATCTGGACTATGTGATCGGCGATTGCGCGCCGAAGGTGATCTTCACCACCGCCACGGATCACGCGAAGCTTGCGGCCATTGCCAGTGTTCGCGGCAAGATCGTCGAACTCGGCAACGCGCTGCGCCAGATCGAGGACCGCGACATTGAACCACCCTCTGTGCCCGTCGGCGGCGGCGACATGGCCTACGTCATGTACACCTCCGGCTCCACCGGCCGGCCCAAGGGGGTGATGATCCCGCACCGGGCCATTGCCGACCTGGCGCTTGAGCAAAGCTACGTCAATGTCGGTCCGGGCGATGTCGTCCTCAATGCGGCGACCATCTCCTTCGACGGCGCCACCATGGAGATCTGGTGCGCGCTGCTGAACGGCAGCACCCTCGCAGGCTTGCCCGACCCCACCTTCTCCGTTTCCCGGCTGTGCGACGTCATCCGCCGGGAAAACGTGAACTTCGTCGTCCTGACGACAGGTCTTTTCAACCTGTTCGCCGATTCCGTCGACGGGTCGATGCCGAGCCTGACGCACGTTCTGTTTGGCGGCGAGGTCGCCTCGGCGACCCATATCCGCAAGTTCCACCGGATCTATCCGCACTGCCGCGTCACCAACGGCTACGGCCCGACCGAAGCCACCACCATGGTCACCTGCTTTTCGCCGCCGCCCGACTTCGCCGGCACGGATGTGCCGATCGGCAAGGCTATTGCCCGCACCGGAATTCACATCATTGGCGAAGGCAACCGGGAACTGTCCGATGGCGAGGTCGGTGAGCTTGCCATTTCCGGCGACTGTCTCGCTCTCGGCTATTTCAAACGACCCGACCTGACCGATGAGAAGTTCAGGACGGTCGAGACCCGGCAGGGGCCGCGCCGCTGCTATCTGACCGGCGACCTCGCCCGGGTCGAACCCGATGGCACGATCACGTTCAAGGGGCGTGCCGACCGCCAGGTCAAGATCGACGGCAAGCGGATCGAACTGGACGAGATCGAAGCGGCCCTGCGGCGGGATCCGGAGATCGACGATGCCATCGTCTCCTGCCAGGCGACGCCGACCTCGAAACGGATCGTCGCCTATCTGAAGCCACGGGACGCCGGCACGTCGCATCCGGCATTCGCCAGCGCGGCCCTGACCCGGCTGCGCGCAGCGGTGCCCGCCTTCATGGTGCCCAGCGCCGCAGTCGCCGTTGACGCCTTTCCCATGACCCAGGCGGGCAAGGTCGATCGGGCAAGGCTTGCCCCCATTTCCTTGCAGGATGATGCACCGGCCTCGCCGAGGGCGTCCTCCCGCAGCCCCATCGAGGCAACGATTGCCCGCCTCTGGTCCGATGTCCTTGGCCGTGACGCGATCCCGTTGGATCGTAATTTCTTCGATCTTGGCGGCACCTCGCTGCAGTTGATGCGGGTGCATGTCGGGCTGGAGGGCGCGCTTCAGCGCAGCGTCGATGTGATGGCCCTGTTCACGCATCCGACCATTCGCGGCCTCGCGAATTTTCTTGAAGGCAGGGGACCGGTCGCCCGTTCGGCCATGACCGCAACGCACCGCGCCGCCATCCGCCGCCAGTCCCTTTCGCAGATCAGCAGGAACAGGTCATGACCGAAACCACCGGACGGGACAGGTCCCCGCAAGTCGGCGATGCGCTTGCAGGAACAGGCGCCATCGCCATCGTCGGCATGTCGGGGCGCTTCCCCGATGCGCCTTCGGTCGATGATCTGTGGCGGATGGTCCGCGACGGACGCCACGCCTTCGCGCCCCTCACCCCGGCAGAGATCGAGGACGCCTTTACCGATGAGGAGCGGGCATCGCCCGACTATGTGGCAGCCCGACCGCATCTTGAGGGAATCGAGGAGTTCGACGCCGAGTTCTTCGGCATGTTTCCCCGCGAGGCCTCCTTTACCGATCCTCAGCACCGCATCTTTCTGGAGATCTGCTGGGAAGCTCTGGAGGGGGCCGGCTGCGATCCCAAGACCTATCCCGGCCTGATCGGGGTTTTCGCCGGTGCCTCGATGCCCACCTACCTGTTGAACAATGTGTTGTCCGACCGGGCAAAGGTCGAAGACTTCACATCCAACTATCAGATCGGCTGTTTCAATCAGTCGATGGGCGGCCTGCCGGACGCACTCGCCACCCGGGTCGCCTACAAGCTCGACCTGCGCGGCCCCGCCGTCACCATGTTGTCGGCCTGCTCCACCTCGCTGGTCGCGGTCACCCAGGCCTGTCGGCAGTTGCAGGCCTATGGCTGTGACATGGCGCTTGCCGGCGGCGTGTCGATCACCATCCCCCAGCGGCGCGGCTACATCTATCAGGAAGGCGGCATGGCCTCCGCCGACGGCGTCTGTCGGCCGTTCGACGCCGATGCCTCCGGCACGGTCTTCGCCAGCGGCGCCGGCGTGGTGCTGCTCAAGCGCTATGACGATGCGGTGGCCGAGGGCGACCGGATCTTCGCGGTCATTCGCGGCTGCGGCCTCAACAACGACGGCGCCGACAAGATTGGCTTCACCGCGCCCAGCATCCAGGGCCAAGCGGATGCCATCGCCATGGCGCTCGCGGAGGCGGAGTGCGACCCGGCCTCGGTCGCCTATGTGGAATGCCACGGCACCGCGACCCCCTTGGGCGACCCCATCGAATTCAACGGCCTCAACACGGTCTTTTCCGACCCTGAGCTGCCACGCGGAAACTGCGCCCTCGGCTCGCTCAAGAGCAATACCGGGCACATGGACTGCGCCGCCGGCGTCTCCAGCCTGATCAAGGCGGCACTCGCCCTCCATCACCGCACCCTGCCGCCCATGGCCAACTACGCGGCCCCCAATCCGCGCATTGCTCTAGATGACAGCCCGTTCCGCATCCTGACCGAAGCGGAACCCTGGCCGGACAGCGGCTGCCCACGCCGGGCCGGCGTCAGCTCCTTTGGCGTCGGCGGCACCAACGCCCATGTGGTGCTGGAAGAAGCGCCGGCGGTCTCCGCACCGGCCCTTGACGAGGACGGTTCCCGTCCGCTGATCCTGCCGCTGTCCGCTCGCACCCCGGAAGCGCTTGAGGCGATGCGCCACCGGCTGGCGGAGCATCTGCGCGCCCAGCCTGAGTTGCCTCTCTCGCAGGTCGCCCGCACCCTCCAGAGCGGCCGCCGCGCCTTCGCCCGGCGCACCGCCATCGTCGCCTCCTCCACCGAACAGGCGGTCGAGCGCCTCTCCGCCGCCCGGGTGGAGGTCACCGCCGCCGAGGACAGCCCGCCTCCGGTCGTTTTCATGTTCCCCGGCCAGGGCGCCCAATATGTGGGCATGGCCGCCGCCCTTTATGCCTGCGAACCGGTGTTCGCTCTTTGGATCGACCGGGGCGCGGAGCTCTTGAAGCCCTCGCTCGGGCTCGATCTGCGCGATTACCTCTGCCACACCGGCCCCGTGCCCGAAGCGATGGCCGAGACCCAGCGGGAAACCCGCATCGCCCAGCCCTGCCTCTACATCATCGAGCATGCGCTGGCACAGCTCTGGATGAGCCGGAAGTGTCGGCCCGATGCGATGATCGGCCATAGCGTCGGCGAGTTCGTCGCCGCGACCCTCGCCAATGTGATCGGCTTCGAGGACGGGCTGGCCCTTGTCGCCGCACGCGGCCGTCTGATGCAGGACCTGCCCCAGGGCGCCATGGTGTCGGTGCGCGCCGCTGCCGATGTCATCGCCCCGCATCTGCGGGACGGTGTGGAAATCGCGGCAATCAACGCCCCAACGCTCAACGTCATCTCCGGCACCTTCGAAGCAATCGACGCCACCTGCGCCGCGCTGGAAAAGGCGGAGATCGCCTTCAGCCGCCTGCACACCTCCCATGCCTTCCATTCGGCGATGATGGACGGCGCCGCCGAGGCCCTGCGCGCGGAAACCGCCAAGGTCACCTACGGCACCGCGACGATCCCCTACATTTCCTGCGTCACCGGCACCTGGCAGACGGACGAACAGGGCGCCTCGCCCGACTACTGGGCGCGCCATTGCCGCGACGCGGTGCGGTTCGCCGACGGGCTTTCCACCTTGTGCGCCGACCGCAAGCCGGTGCTGATCGAGGTCGGTCCCGGACGGACCCTGTCGGTCTTCGCCGCCCAGACCGTTGCCCGCACGGATCTGGCCGCCGTTGTCCAGTCGCTGCCCGAGCATGACCGGGCGGCAGAGGCCGCCGAAACCCTCGCCCAGGCCCACGGCAAGCTCTGGGCGGCCGGCTGCACCCTGCCCTTTCCGGAGCTGCCGGCCGGCACCGGCAAGACCTGGCTGCCGACCTACCCGTTCCAGCGCCAGCGTCACTGGATCGACGCCCCCGCCCCGACCCGGCGGGCCGGCGATGGGTCTGCCACTGCCACCGCCATCCCGGCCCCGACCATGCCGGACGGCGCAGCGGATGCGGCTGCGACCGCATCGGTAAACATACTGCCCGATCAGGGAGTTGCCTTCATGAGTGGAATCGATACTTCAGCCGCCGACCGCATTCCCGGCCTTGAGACGACCCTGCTGGAATTGCTGACGGACATGTCCGGCGAGGACCTCGGACCCGAGGACCGGACCGCAAGCTTTCTCGAACTCGGCTTTGATTCCCTGTTCATCGGCCAGTTTGCCCAGAAGCTGGAAAAGCAGTTCAAGGTGAAGCTCTCGTTCCGGGAGCTGTTGAGCGACATTCCCAGTGTCGCCGATCTTGCCGCCCATCTCGATCACGAGCTGCCGCCGGAGGTGGCGCAGCCCGCTCCTGCCGCAGCACCGGCTGCCGCTGCGACAATGGCTCCGGCCCAGCCGGCAATGACCTCCCCGTCCGGTCCGGCTCCCGCTGCCAACGGCTCGGCAAACGGCGTCGAAACAGTGATGCACATGCAGATGCAGATGATGCAGGCCGTCTTTGCCCAGCAGTTGCAGGCGCTGCAGGGCACCGCTACTCAGCCGTCGGCCACCCCCCAACTCGCGCAGCCGACAAGCCCGGTGCCCGTCGCGCCCACCTCGGCCGCAGCGGCAGACGCCACCCCCGCCCCGGCCACGACGACAGCGGGCGACGACACCGAGATCGGCGCCGACCGCATCAAGATCTACCGCCCCGGCACCCGGTCGGGCGCGCCGGAAATGACGCCGGAGAAGATCCGCTACATTGAGGGTTTGATTTCCGCCTACTCAGCCCGCAATGCCGGATCGAAGGCCTTTACCGACGCCAATCGGCCGCATCTGGCCGACCCGCGCACCGCATCCGGGTTCCGTCCCGACTGGAAGGAAATGGTGTTCCCGGTCGTCTCCGACCGCTCCAAGGGATCGCGTATCTGGGACATCGACGGCAACGAATACATCGATCTGGTCAACGGCATGGGCCAGACCGCCTTCGGTCACGCTCCCGATTTTGTCGTCGAGGCGATCAAGGCCCAGCTCGATGACGGCTTTGCCATCGGTCCGCAAACGCCGCTGGCCGGCGAGGTCGCAAAGCTGATCTCACAGATGGTCGGTCTGGAGCGCGTCACCTTCTGCAATACCGGCTCCGAAGCGGTGATGGCGGCCATGCGCGTTGCCCGTGCCGTCACCGGGCGCGACAAGATCGTGGTCTTCGCCAACGACTACCACGGCCAGTTCGACGAGGTGCTGGTCAAGGGCCGCAACCGGCTCGACAAACCGGTGGCGCTGCCGATTGCTCCGGGCATTCCCGCAACCTCGGTCGGCAACATGATCGTGCTGAAATACGGCGCGCCGGAGAGCCTCGACTGGGTACGCGCAAACGCCGACGACCTGGCCGCCGTGATCATCGAACCGGTGCAAAGCCGGCATCCGGACCTGCGCCCGGTGGAGTTCGTGTGCGAGTTGCGGACCCTGGCTACCGAAGGGGACTATGCCCTGGTCTTCGACGAAGTGGTGACCGGCTTCCGCGTCCACCCCGGCGGCATGCAGGCGATCTGGGGCATCAAGGGCGACATGGCCACCTACGGCAAGGTCGTCGGCGGGGGCATGCCCATCGGCATCCTGGCCGGCGACAGCCGCTATATGGACGCGCTTGATGGCGGCTGCTGGCGCTACGGCGACGACAGCGCGCCGATGACCGCCCCGACCTTCTTCGCCGGCACTTTCGTGCGCCATCCGGTGGTGCTGGCAGCCTGCCGCGCCGTGTTGCAGCACATTCAGGGCGAAGGCGCCGCGCTCTATGGCCGGGTTGCCGAACGGACCGGACGGCTGGTGACGGAGATCGAGGACGATCTGGCCGCCCGCGGTATCCAGAGCACGCTGCCTGGCTACACCAGCTGGTTCACCCCCCGCTTTGCGGACGCCGACCCGCTCGGTGCCCTGATGTTCCCGGAGTTGCGGATGCGCGGCATTCATGCGTTGGAGGGCTATCCTTGCTTCCTGACGACGGCTCACAGCGAGGATGACTTCCAGGCGATCGCCGCCGCCTTCCGCGACAGTGCCGACTCGCTTCAAGCAGTCGGCATTCTTGCTCCGGCCGGAGGCGCCGCCGCGCCCGGCTGGCGCGGGACGGATGCCGGCAGCTCCCCCTCGCTGCCGGCATCCACGCCCCTTACCGAAGCACAGCAGGAGGTCTGGCTGTCGGCCCAGGCCGGCGACGAAGCCTCCTGCGCCTTCAATGAATCCTTCTCGCTCACCCTCGACGGCACGCTTGACGAGACCGCCTTCCGCAAGGCGCTCGCAACCATAGTTGCCCGGCATGACGCCCTGCATATCCGCTTTACTCGCGACGGCAGCCGGTTCGAGTTCATTCCGGAGTTTACGCTGGAGCTGCCGCTGGTCGATCTGTCCGGCGAAGAGGATCCGGAGGTCGCCCGGCTCGATCTGGTCGCCCGGGAAGCACACATTCCGTTCGACCTGACCAATGGGCCGCTGGTGCGCGGCGCCCTGTTGCGGCTGGCGGCGGACCGCCATGTGCTGGTGATGACCGCCCATCACATCATCTGCGACGGCTGGTCGATCAACGTGATCATCGAGGAGTTGGCGGCGGTCTACAGCGGCCTGATGAGCGGTGAGGCCACCGAGCTGCCCGCCGCCCTGTCCTACGCCACCTACGCCCGCGAACTTGCCCCCGGCGCCCAGCCCAGCGCAGCAACAGAGACCTTCTGGCTCGACCAGTACCGCACCGTTCCGCCGCTGCCCGACCTGCCGCTCGACCGGGATCACCCCGAACGGCGCAGCTTCGCCGGCGGCACCCGCACCGGCTTCATCGACAAGGACAGCTACAAGGCACTGAAAAAGGCGGGCGGACGCTCCGGCGCCACCTTGTTTTCCACCCTGCTGGCCACCTTGCAGGTCATGGTGGCGCGCCTTTCCGGCAGCGACGATATCGTCATCGCCGTTCCTTCCGCCGGCCAGAGCCTCGTCGGCGACCAGACCCTCGTCGGCCATTGCGTGAACCTGTTGCCGCTGCGCCAGTCGGTGGCCGGAGAAACCTCCTTCGCGGCCCATCTGAAGGAGACCCAGCAGATCGTCCTTCAGGCGTTCGAGCATCAGGACTACACCTATGGCACGCTGGTGCGGAAACTCGGTGTCGAGCGCGATCCCAGCCGGCTGCCGCTGACGGAGATCCAGTTCAACCTGGAGCGCCTCAGCGGCATGACCGAATTCACCGGCTTGCGCGCGACCATCGAGCCCAATGGCAAGGCCTTCTCGAATTTCGACATGTTCTTCAACATGATCGAGAGCGCCGAGGGCATCCGCATCGACGTCGACTACAATGCCGACGTTCTCGACCCGGCCACCGTCGACCGCTGGATCGGCCATTTCGCCGCACTGGTCTCGGAAATCGCCGCGAATATCGAAACCCCGATCAACGACCTCGCCCTGATCCGTCCGGCCGAACTGCAATGGCTGCGCGAGGATCTGAACCAGAGCGACCACACTTATGAGGAGGACGCCTTCGTCCACACGCTGGTCTCGCGCCAGGCGGCGGCGCATCCCGGCAAGCCGGCGGTCGTCCATGACGGCGACGCGCTGACCTATGGCGATCTGGAGGCCCGCTCGAACCAGCTCGCCCGCCACCTCAAGGAGGCACTCCCCGGCCGGCCGGCACGCATCGCCCTTCTGCTCGACCGCTCGCCGGCGATGCTGATTGCGCTGCTGGCGGTGATGAAGGCCGGTCATACCTATGTACCGCTCGACCCGGAGCACCCGAAACCCAGACTGGCGCAGACGCTGGAGGCGGCCCGCGTTGCCTGCCTTCTCTGCGACAGCGAGAAGGGCGCAGCACTGGCCGGGGCAGAGACAACGGTGATCCGCCTCGATACCGACCGGCCGGCCATCGACCGGCAGAACCGCGCCGCGCTGGCCGCGACGGAGGCCTCCTCCGCCGCCCCGGCGTACATCATCTTCACCTCCGGCTCGACAGGCACCCCCAAGGGGGTGGAGGTCTCGCACCGGGCACTGACCAACTTCATGCAGTCCATGGCGCGCGAGCCCGGCTTTTCCGCCTCGGACATCCTTCTGGCAGTGACCACCGTGTCCTTCGACATCGCCGCGCTGGAGCTCTACCTGCCGCTCATCGCCGGGGGAACGGTCGTCCTCGCCGACCGTGAGCAGGTGCAGGACGGCTTCGCCCTGGTGGATCTGGCCGAGGCCTGCGGCGCGACCGTGATGCAGGCGACGCCGACCCTGTGGCGCATGCTGGTCGAGGCGGGCATGCCGGCCCGGCCCGGGCTGAAGATCCTGTGCGGCGGCGAACCGCTCCCCCAGGACCTGGCCATGACGCTCTTCGGCCTCGGCAGCGAGTTGTGGAACATGTACGGCCCGACCGAGACCACCATCTGGTCGTCGGCAAAACGGATCGACGATGCCCAGGCACCGGTGACCATCGGCCAGCCGATCGCCAACACCCGGCTCTACATCGTTGATCGTGCCAACCGGATTGCCCCGATCGGTGTGCCCGGCGAGCTGTTGATCGGTGGCGATGGCCTCGCCAACGGCTATTTCGACCGGCCGGACCTGACGGAAAAGGCTTTCGTTCACCTCGACCTGGGCACAGGTCAACGCGAACGGCTCTACCGCACCGGAGATGTGGGCAAGCGCCTTGCCGATGGCGCACTGCTCTTGCAGGGGCGCATCGACGCCCAGATCAAGCTGCGCGGCTTCCGGATCGAACCGGGAGAAATCGAAGCCGTGATGGCAAGCGCCCCGGGAGTGCGCCACTGCGCGGTGGTCACCGCCCGCAGCCCGAAGGGCGACACCCAACTGGTCGGCTACGTGGTGCCGGAGAGCCCGGCAACACCTCCCGCCTCCGACGATCTTGCCGCCCATGCCAGGGAACGGCTTCCGGCTCATATGGTGCCGGCCTTCTGGACCATCGTGGAGGCGCTGCCGCAGACCGGCAATGGCAAACTCGACCGCAAGGCGCTGTCAAAGCGCGGACTGCCCCACTCAAAGGTCGCCGTGGAGCGAACCGCGCCGCGCACGCCGCTGGAGGGGCAGATCGCGAAAATCTGGCAGGAAATACTGGCGGTTCCCGAGATCGGCGTGGACGACAACATCTACAGCCTTGGCGCGGACTCCTTGAGCATCTTCCGGATCGCCGCGCGCCTTTTGGAGGCCGGCCTCGGCCTGGAGGCCAAGCATATCCTGCGCCACCCCTCCATCGCCGAGCTCGCCGCCTTCGCTGAAACCCATGACCTTCAAGGTTCGAACGATACCGACGCGCCAGCCCCGTCCTTGCGGGACTTCCGAGGGCAGCGCCGGCGCAACACCAGCCTCGGAGCCGCATGATGACAACGATGCTCGTCTCCCCGTCCCGCACCGGGACCCCGCACAAGGTCGTCGCCCGTTTCCCCTGCTCGCAGTCGCAGTTGCGCTGGTGGATCCTCGATCAGCTGGAACCAGGAAACCCGGCCTATAACATCGCCATTTGCTGGACGCTGAGGGGGGCCTTCAACGCCGGCTCCATCGAGGCCGCCTTCGCCTGGGTGATCGAACGCCACGAAATCCTGCGAACCCGGTTCACCGATGCCAATGGCCGGCCGATGCAGGAGGTGGTCGACAAGGTCCCCTTCAAGATGTCGGTGATCGACCTCAGGCGGGTCACGGAAGAACAGCGCGACAAGCGGATGAAATCCATCAGCGCCTTCATGGCCAAGGCCCCGTTCGATCTGAACCTGCCGGGGCTGATCCGCGCCTCGCTGCTCCTGCTCGACAATGACCATGCGGTGCTCCTGACCACCGTGCATCATATCGTCTTCGACGGCTGGTCAATCCGGGTTCTGGGCCGGGAAATCGGCGAAATCGCCTCCGCCCTCGATGCCGGGCGGGAACCGGAGCTGCCCGAACTGCCATTGCAATACGGCGACTACACCCTGTGGCAGGAGGAGTATCTCAAAAGCCGGAAGTTTCACGCCGAGACCGCGTTTTGGCGCGACAAACTGGGCGATGGCCATTATTTCGAAGTGCCCCCCGACAAGCCGCGTCCGGCTCTCAGGACCAACCACGGCGAGGTGGTCTCCATCCGCAAGCCGCTGGACTTCGGCACCCGCATGGAGGCCGCCGCGCGCGATCTTCAGGTCTCCCAGTTCGTTCTCGGCATCGCCGTTCTCAGCGCCCTTCTGCATCGCTTCACCGGCGAGGAGACCATCCTTGTTGGTGCCCAGATCGCCGGGCGTGACGACGTCGACCTGGAAAACCTCATCGGCGTGTTCATCAACAATCTGATCCTGCGCATCGAGCCGCCGGTACAAGGCGCCTTCAGCGATCATGTCGCCGCGGTCCACGAGACCGTCGCGGCAGCGATCGATCACCAGAAGATGCCCTTCAACAAGCTGGTCGAAACCCTCAATCCGCCGCGCGATGCCTCTCGCAATCCGCTGGTGTCGGTCAATTTCAACCTGCAGAAGGCATTTCTGGAAGACCGGACCTATGGCACGTTCGACCTTACCGGCGCCCCATCGCTCTCTCCCGGCGCCATCTACGACCTGAACTTCTTCATGGTCGGCCGTCCGGATGGCTGGCGCATGTCGCTTGAGTACAACACCGATCTGTTTGAGCGGCAGACCGTCGAAACCCTTCTCGATCTCTGGCAACAGACCTATGACCGCGTCCTGTCCGAACCGGCAGCCCCGCTCGCGTCCCTGCCCACCGCGAGCCGCCAGGCCGCCACGCAAGCTGGCACCGATGCAGGGCTGAAACGACTGCTGGAAGCGCACCCCGGCGTATCGGAAGCCTGCGTGATCGAGGCCGAGGCCGGACCGCCGCGCGCCTTCGTCGTTCCCCGGGGCGACTACCCCGAACCGATCGACCAACTGCCGCAGACCCTGCAGCGGGACTTGCGGGGGCAGATCGCCGCCATTGGCCGGATGCCGGACATCAGCGTTCTTCTGAACCTGCCACGCCTCGCGTCAGGCGCCGTCGACCGCAAGGGCCTGACGGCGGTCGCCGCCGCTCCTCCCCCCCTCGCTGAACCGACGGAAGACGCGGGAACAACGCCGCGAGCGCCCGCCTCCTTCACGCCCGACCCGGCACATATCGATGCCCTGGCAGAGATCTGGCGGGACGTGCTGGAGGTCGGCACGGTGACCCCGGAGGATGATTTCTTCGCCCTCGGCGGCCATTCCCTGCTGGCCCTGCGGATGCTCGCCCGTGTCCGTCAGCGGTTCGACATCAAGCCGGATCTGGCGATGCTGTTTCAGGCGCCGCAACTGCAAAGCTTTGCGGCCGCAGCCTTCGCCCCCACGTCCACCCCCAGCGTACCCAGCGCGCCGCAGGAGACCACAAGGACCAATCCCTGGAAACTGACAACCTATCGGAGCGGCACCGGTCCCGCCGCGATCTACACCATCAATCATCCCTTCATCTACTATCGAATGACCCACGACCTGCCGGCGGAAGCCTCGGTCTATAATCTCAACATGTTCGAGACCGAGATCGACGACGAATTGCGCGCGCGCTCCTTCCTCGACATCGCGTCGAGTGCGGTCGACGCCATGCGGATCACCGAGACCACCGGGCCGATTGCCCTGCTCGGGCTCTGCGTGAACGGAACCCTTGCCGTCGAGATGGCCCGGATCCTGCGCGAGCGAGGACATGAGGTTTCCTTCGTCGGCGTCGTCGATAGCTGGGCGCCGAACTACGGCAGCACGGTGCCGCTGGATGTGCGCGCACGGGTGCGCTCCGGCAAGCGTTTCCGCCGCGTCAGCTATTTCGCAACCCGCCTGCTCACAGGAGAGATCCCGCTCATCGCCTTCCTGAAGCACTTCCGGCTGACGCTGGCCCTGATGAGCAAGCTCGGCATCAAGACCGGTGAACTGACGCCAGAGGAACGCGCGAACCGTGACGTAACGAACCTGCTGGTGGACGCTGCCCGCGACCACGGCACCGCGCCGCCGCTCGATGCCTCCGTCCACCTCTTCCGCAGCCAGGCGGTGCATCCGCTCGCCGCGAAGGTCCACTTCGGCTATATGCTGGAAGACGGTGTCAAAGGCACCGTTCACAATCTGGAAGGTTGGCATGAATATGCGCTGACCGACAGCGGCATTCGCCGGCTTGCAACCATATTGCGCGAGACCCTCGATGCCGACCGCCCATAACGGCCAACCCCATTCCGGCTCCGATGGCGAACCATTCGGGGCCGGCCGCGACAGGCCTCCGCTGAAGATCGCTATCCTCATCGCGGGATCGGACCGGTTCGAAAACTGGCACCTGATGGCCATGGAGGAGATCAGTCGGGACCCCCGGCTGACGCTTGCCGCCGTGCTTGTCCATCCGACCCCTTTCGGCAGCAGACGGGCGAGCTTCGGCTTCAGCACGGTCAGCCGGCTGGAACGCCGCATGCTCGCCCGCTCCCCCCGGTTCCAGCCCCGGGCATTCGATCTCAGGAAGTTGCGGCATGACCCAATGCCGCTCGACCGCGAAACCGGGCACATCGATCCGGAGGCCGCCCGGCGGCTGATCGAGGAGACCGGAGCGGATCTCGTTTTGCGCACCACGCCGGAAGGCCTGCCCAACCTTGCCCTCACCGCTCTGCCGCACGGGGAATGGGCCTTCAACTTTTCCGACGAATGGGGCGCCAACGCGGACTGGTATGGCTACGCCCCGGCGATGCGGCAGGAGCCGACCACACCGCTCGCACTATACGTCCGCCACGAAGGCGAGGAGCCGCGCTGTATCGTCAGCACCGCCTTCAACACCAAGTTCAGCGGCGCGCGCAACAACGCCTACATCAAGGAGCGCGCCGCTGCGCTGTTCCTGCGCGAATTGCGGCGCGTCGCCGATCAGGTGGAGGCCCCGACCGCGCCAGCGGATTTGGCAAGCGCCGCCGCACCGCCGCCAACGGCCGCCCTGCCCCGCTATGCCGCCACTCTCGCCCGACACCTGGGGAGCCGCGCCCGAAAAGCGGTCCTTGAACGAATGGGGCGCGACCCGGCCATGTGGACACTCTATCTCGGCCAAGGCGCGATCGACACCTTCGACCCGCAACAAGCCCGACAGGTTCCCCCGACCCCCACGGCGACGGAGACCAGCATCAAGGCCGATCCGTTCCTGTTCGAGCACGATGGCGCCTGCTACCTGTTCTACGAGACCTACAGCCATGGCGACACCAGGGCGCACATTGCTGTCGGCCGGTTGGATGCGGATGGGCTGACGCCGCTGGGCGAGGCGCTGCGCTGCCCCTACCACCTGTCCTATCCCTTCGTCTTCCGGGATGGCCAGGACATCTTCATGATGCCCGAGACCCATGCCGCGCGGCGGATCGAGATCTGGCGGTGTACCGATTTCCCACATAAGTGGGAGCTTTATGCGACCGCCCTGGAAGGCCAGTCGGCCGCTGACAGCGTGCTGGTGCGGTTGCAGGAAAAGTGGTGGCTGTTCACCAACCTGTCGACCTTCCACGCCTATGAGGACCATTGCTGCGAGTTGCATGTGTTCCAGGTCGACGGCCCCCGGCTCGGCCGTCTCGTGCCGCACCGGCGCAATCCGGTGGTGATGGGCAGCCTGTTCGCGCGCAATGCCGGCCGGATCTTCGACATCGGCGGCCGGATCTACCGCCCCTCGCAACAGAATTCGCACGGGATCTACGGCTACGGGCTGAACATCATGGAGATCGAACAGCTCGACCTTCTGACCTACCGGGAGCGCTGTGTGCGCACCATCTTGCCGGACTTCCAACCGGAGCTGCTCGGCTGCCACCATTTCGATGCGGCCGGCGGACGGTTCGTGCTCGATGCCCGCCTGAGCCTCTGACCCGATCCCAGGCGGGCCTCACCGTTCAGACAAAGCCGGCGGCCAGGAAATCCGCCAGCCGCAAGGCCAGACTGACCGCCGTGAAGGTGGGATGCGCATAGCTGCTGGTGGGCAGAACGCTGGCCCCGGAGACGAACAGATTGGTCGTCCCATGCACCTTCAGGTCGCCATCGACCACACCGCTTCGCGGGCTCGCCGACATGCGCGTCAGACCGATCTGGTGAAACCCGTCGCTGGCCTGAACCTGGATATGCGCCAGCCGGTCGTCTTCCGGCTGGAGCCAGTGCACCCGGGCCACCCCGCACTGGGCCAGCCAGCGCCCGAACACCTCATGCGCCCGTTCCACGGACACCATGTCCATCGGTGCATAGCGAAAATCCACACGCGGGAGCGGCATGCCCGCGCTGTCCGAGCGGTTTGAGAGCGTTACCCGGCTCTCCGGGTTCGGCGCATGTTCGGCATGATAGCGCAAGGCGTAGATGCCGGCCGGGTTCTCGTATTGGAACAGCGGTAATCTCTGCGTATAGCCCAGACGTTCCCGGCCAATCCGGTAGAGCCCCGTCACGGCGGCGACCGGCTGCCGCAGGATGTTTCCCGCATGCGCACGCACGCCCAGCCGGAAATCGAACGGCGTCGCTTTGTGACCGGGGCGGAACTTTCCCATGTACCCGGTGGAGAGAAACCTTAGCGACAGCCCCAGATGAAGCGCCGACAGCGTGGAACTGCGATAGCCCGGGTCCCCCAGCGGATAGCTGACCGGCGCGAAATAAATGTTCAGCAGCTTTTCCTGCTCCAGAAGGGCGGGCGAAAAAGTGAAGATGCGCCGGACGAAACTGCCGTCCGGATTGGCGCTGAACTGAAACGGGCGCGCGGCGGCCGGCGGATGGAAGGCGATCCGCGCCACGCTCCCGGAGAGGTGCCCCATGTAGTAGCGCCCGACCGGGCCTGCATCACCGCCCAGAAAACGCGGATGGGCGCGCTGCATGTCGAGCAGCAACCGGGCATTCTGGATACCGCCGCAACACAGCACGATGGCCCGGGGCGTCAGGGTGTAGCGTTCGCCGCGCCGCAGCGCGTCAATCCGGGTCACGGCCCCGCAAGCGGGATCGAAGTGAAGCTTCAGAACCCGGGTCTCCAGCAGCAACAGGACCCGCTCCGACGCATCCAGATCAGTGCCGTAGCGTCGCCCCATATCCGCGCAAGGGCTGACGCGCATGTAGCGGTCGATCCGCACCGGTGTCTCCGCCGCGTCCCCCTCTCCGCTGTCGAAGCGATCATCCACCCCGAAAAACCGCGCGGTCGGCGTGACATAGGGGGCAAGGTCCTCCGCCCCCACCGGCGCGCCCGAATGAGGCACGTGAGCCCGCGTCTTGAAATCCACCGCCTCGTAGGGAGAGCAGCGCGCACCCCATGCGCTGGACGTTCCGCCAAAGCCCTGCCGCGTTGCCTCCTCGGCAGTGGCATGGGTGAGCGTGTCCGCAAGCTCAAGGTCAAAGGCGCCACTGACGTCGGCTCTCGGCACCGCCGGACCCGCGTCAATCAACAGCACCCTTCCCCGCGATTGCCCCAGACGGATGGCGAGCGCGATGCCCACCGGCCCTGCCCCGATCACGCATACACCTGGATTGGCCGCCAGGTCTGGCCCGATCGTCTCAACCCTCACGCGGATCCTCCACCCCTCCTGGCCCGCTGACGCGGTCGTTGCACGGAACGGGACATTTTCCATGACCTGTCCAACCGGGAGTACCCGACCAAAAGAGGTAGCACGCCTTCCCCTTCTTCATCCAAAGCCTGAGGGGCAATTGAATCACTTCATCAAAGGAATCCCGAAACCCCCTCGCATGACTCAAGGATTCCGGCTCGCCTCATGACACCGGCGGCAACAACCAGCCCCTTCAGGGCATCGAAGAAAAAGCGAAAAAGGCGGCAGGGAGACCCCACCGCCTTTCCGATATCACCATTGATGCGTCTGGACCCGTCAGGCGGGTTTGCGCGCGCCGATATCCCAGAACAGGCCAGCCATCAGGCTCAAGGCCTCGCGGCAGGTGGATTTCACCACATGCTCGTTGGGCGCATGCTGCGAACAGCCGCGATAGGAATGCGGCACCCACACGGTCGGCAGGCCGAGGATCTCGCTGAACGTGTCGTTGGGCAGCGAGCCGGCCAGGTTCGGCAGGATATGCGGCGGCTTGCCGGCGCTCTCCTCAAGCGAGGTGGCGACGAAAGTCACCCAGGGGTCGCTCGGATCGAGCCGGGTGGCGCGGAAGAACACCCGGTCCGCCGGGGTGATCTCGACCATCTGGAAGCCATGGGCATCGAGATGACGGCGCAAGGCCGGCAGGATGTCGTCGGTGTCGGTCCCCACCACATAGCGCAACTGGCAATGCGCCTTCGCCCAGCCGGAGATGGCATTGACCGGTGCTTCCGGCACACCGCTCTTCATGGCCAGAACGGCAAAGGAATTCCATCCGAACACCCGCTCGGCCGGCGACAGCTCTTCCTCGCCCCAATCCTCGTCGATGTCAGGCCCGCTGCCCTCCTCGCTGAGGATCGGCAGGTCGCGCAGCGCGGCGCGGATGTCCGGCGTCAGGCTGGTCGGCCGCCACTCCGGGATCCGGATCTGACCGCGCGCGTCGACGATCGAGGCAATCGCATGGGCCAGCACCGTTGCCGGATCGGCCAGGAGCCCGCCCCAGTTGCCCGAGTGATGCGCGCCCTCGCGGAAATTGACGATCAGGTCGAAATTGACCCCGCCCCGCGAGCCCATGAACATGGTCGGCGTGTCCGGCTGCAGCCGGGGGCCGTCGGAGGCGATCAACACATCGGCGGAAAGCAACTCGCGCTCGGCGGCACAGAACGCCGCGAGCCCGGCGGAGCCGGTCTCTTCCGACATCTCGATCAGCACCTTGACGTTGAAGCCAAGGCTGCCGCGCTCGGCCAGCACATGGGCCAGCGCGGCGATGTTGATGAGATGCTGCCCCTTGTTGTCGGCGGTGCCGCGCCCATAGAGTCGATCGCCCTCCTCCACCAGCGCGAAGGGCGCGAGGCCCTCGCGCCACTGATCGCTCTGGGCGCGGATCACATCGCCATGGCCATAGGTCAGCACCGTCTCGAAAGCCGGATCCTCGATGCGCTCGCCAACCAGCAGCGGCCCGCCGCGCGGATCCGGATTGTCGAAGATCCGGCAGGTGAAGCCCAGCTCGGTCAGCCAAGGCAGCATCGCCTCGTCCAGGTAGCGGCGCAGCTCCGGCTTCTGGTCCGGATTCTGGCTTTCCGTCTCGAAGGCGACGAGGCGGGTAAGGTCCTCCTGAAACGTGCCCTCATCGAAATAGGCTCCGGCCCGGGCAATCGCCCCCTCTCTCGATGCCATGATCAGCTTTCCTCCCTTTCAAGTGCTGCATCGCCCCAGGGCGACATGATCTCGGTGGCGCCCATGTTCTCGCCCCCCTCGCGCAAGACCGCCGTCGGGCAGGCGAAGGCATAGGGAAACGTGGTGCGTTTTGTCGTGGTCACTGGCTGATCGGCGGCCAGCGCCTCGATCACCGCGCCCGGCAGCGTCTCGTCGGCAATCACCGTCTCGCCGCCGGACACATCGATGCGCGGCGCGTGGAACGCCTCTTCCAGGCTCATGTCGAAATCGGTGAGGAACGACGAAAGCTGGCTGACGGCGGAGACGATCTTGCGCCCTCCCGATGCGCCGAGCGCGAAACGCCGCGCGCCCTTCTCGCCGATCACCGGGCAGACATTCATCAGGCAGCGCTTGCCTGCCCCCAGCGAGTTGGGCTTGCCCGGTTCTGGATCGAACCACATGATGCCATTGTTCATCATCAACCCGGTCGAGGGCGATACCACCCGCGAGCCGAAGATCGACAGCAGCGTCTGGGTCATCGCCACCATGTTGCCGTGCCGGTCGACGATGGAAAAATGCGTGGTGCACCCTGGCGCGCTCGGCGCCTCGCCATCGCCCATCCCCGCAAGCCGGCTGCGATAGGCGCCCTTCAGCGCCCGTGCATAGGCGGCGAACGCCGCGCCATCGGGCTGGTCGCCCGGCGCAAGCTCCGCTTGCAGGGAGGCCAGCACCTCCGCCAGCGTCGGTCCGGCCGTCAGCCCCGGCAGCGCATGGATATGGGCATCGCGATAGGCCAGCTTCAGCGGCGCCTCGATCACCGCCCGATACGCGGCAAGGTCATCGCGGCCAAGGGAGCTGCCCTTGGCCTGAACGTCCTTGACCAGCATCGCGGCGATATCGCCATCATAGAAATCGCGGTAGCCGGCCGTGGCCAGCCGGTCGAGGGTCGCGGCCATGCCGCTCATGTCGATGCGCTTGGTCGCCAGCGCCGTCCAGCCGGCGATGGTCGGCCACTGACCATCCTCCAGATACTGGGCGGCGGCATCAGGGTCACGAGCGAGCGAACGGGTCGCCGAGGCGATGATCAGCGCCGCGTACCAGTCGACCAGCAATCCCTCATTGGCGAGCCCGACCGCCGGTTGCAGCAGGTCCGCCCAGGGCAGCTTGCCGAACCGCTCATGCACCTGGCCCGCCCCCTCGACCGTGCCCGGCACGGCAATCGCCGTTGCGCCTTCCACGTTGCGGTTGCCGGTCACCGCCTTCCACGGGAAGAGGTCACCCGCCGTGCCGTTTTCCTCAAGCGGATAGTCCGCCGGATCGAGCGCCTTCGGCGCCCGCATGCCGTAGTTGACCGCATAGGCCCGGCCCTCGTCCTGGCGCCACAGCATCATCGCGCCGCCGCCGCCCGGGCCGCTCATCCACGGCTCCACAACACCGATGGCGAAGGACACGGCCACCGCCGCATCCACCGCATCGCCGCCGGCGGCCAACACCTCGGCGCCAACCTCCGCCGCGCGCCGATGCTGGGCGGCCACCACTCCATGCCGCGTGCGCAGGACGGATTTGCGCACGCTCTGCGTTTTCGAAAAATTACTGCTGCTCACAATGGGTCTTTCTTGTTCCACTGCCCCCAATCTCGGAGGCCCCGGATCAGGCCACCGCCTGACCGCTCTCCCGGCCATAGAGATGGCACTCGACGCTGTGCTCGCCATCGCAGGTGATCTGCGGGGCAACGCCCTTGCAACGCTCCATCACCCGGGCGCAGCGCGGATGGAAGTGGCATCCGGTGGGCGGCTCGATCGGGTTCGGATAGGTCGCGCCCAGATGGGTATCCGGCACACCCAGGTCCGGCTCCGGCGTCAGCACCGAAGCAAGCAGCGCCTCGGTGTAGGGATGGCGCGGCTCGTCGAACAGCGCCCCGACCGGGGCCTCCTCGACGATGCGGCCGAGATACATCACCGCCACCCGGGTCGCGAGATGTTCCACCACCGCCAGATTGTGGCTGATGAACAGGTAGGTCAGGCCGAACTCGCGGCGCAGCTCACCCAGAAGGTTGAGGATCTGCGACTGCACCGACACATCGAGCGCCGAGGTCGGCTCGTCGCAAACGACCACCTCCGGCTTCATGATCAGCGCCCGGGCAATCGCCACACGCTGACGCTGACCGCCGGACATCTGGCTCGGGTAGGAGTTCATCACCCGCGATGGCAGACCGACCACATCGAGGATCTCGCGCACCGCCTTGTCCTGCGAGGCGCTGTCGCCGATCCCGTGCACCCGCAAGGGCAGCGAGATGATGTCGCGGATCGACTTGCGCGGGTTCAGCGAGGAATAGGGATCCTGGAAGATCGGCTGGATCCGGCGGGCCAGCAACCGCCGGTTCTGGGCGCCGATCGGCTCGCCATCCACCAGCACCTCGCCGCTGGTCGGCGCCTCAAGGCCGAGCAGGATCTTGGCAAGGGTCGACTTGCCGCAACCGCTTTCACCGACAAGACCGAGCACGTCGCCGCGCTGCAGGGACAGGGACACGTCATTGACGGCCTTGAGCGGCTTGCGCTCGCCGAACATGCCCTGCTTGATCTGATAGGTCTTGGAGACGTTCCTCAGCTCCAGGACCGGGGGGGATGCGTTGCCTTCGCTCATGCCGGCTCCTCCACACCGGCCCGGCGGCCGGTTTCATGCACGCAGCGGAAATTGTGACGACCCTCGGCGCTTTCCCGGTAGGGAATCTCGCCACGGCACGCCTCGGTGGCCTCCTCGCAGCGGGTGCGGAAGACGCAGCCGCTGACCTTGCCCACGAGGGAGGGAACGATGCCCGGGATTGAGCCCAGCTCCGATCCGCGCTCGGTCTTGCCCGGCACCGGAATGCAGCGCAGCAGACCACGGGTGTAGGGATGCATCGGCGCGTCGAACACCTTCTTCGCCGTGCCGGTCTCCACCAGCTCGCCCGCATACATCACCGCCACCTTGTCGGCGACACGGGCCACCACGCCGAGATCGTGGGTGATCAGGATCATCGCCACGTTCATTTCCCGGGTGAGATCGACCAGAAGCCGCAGGATCTGCGCCTGAATGGTCACGTCGAGCGCGGTGGTCGGCTCGTCGGCGATGATGAGCTCCGGCTCGCACATCAGCGCCATGGCGATCATCACCCGCTGGCGCAGGCCGCCGGAGAGCTGGTGCGGATACTGCGACAGACGCCGCTCCGCACCGGTGATACCGACCTTTTCCAGAAGCTCCACCGCACGCCGGCGGGCCTCCGCCTTGCCGACCTTGCGATGCAACAGCAGGGCTTCCATCAACTGATCGCCAATGGTGTAGGCCGGGTTCAGCGAGGTCATCGGCTCCTGGAAGATCATCGCCATGCGGTCGCCGCGCAGCGCCCGCATCTTCTTGGCACCGGCCTTGGTGAGGTCGGTGCCGTCGAACACCAGCTTGTCGGCCTTGCGCTCGATGCGCTTGCTGAGCAGATCCATGATCGCCAGCGAGGTCAGGGACTTGCCCGACCCGCTTTCGCCGACGATGCACAGGGTTTCGCCGCGTTCCAGATCGAAGTCGATGCCGCGCACCGCGTGCAGCGTGCCCGCTCCGGTGGGGATGTCGAGACGCAGGTTGCGGACGCTGAGGACAGGCTCACTCATGGGGCTTTCCTCCTTAGCTGCGGTTTTCGGGAGCGGTGACATCGCGCAGCCCGTCGCCGAGCAGGTTGATCGCCAGCACCAGGACGAACAGGGTGATGCCGGGAATGGCCACCAGCCAGGGCTCGAACAGCATCATCTGCTTGCCTTCCGAGACCATCAGGCCCCAGGAGGGCGTCGGCGGCTGGACGCCCAGCCCAAGGAACGACAGCGCCGCTTCGAGCAAGATCGCGTGAGCCATCTCCAGCGTGACCACGACGATCAGGTTGTTGACGATGTTCGGCATGATCTCGCTGAGGATCACCCGCGAGGTCGAACAGCCAATCGCCTGGGCGGCGGTGACGTATTCGCGCGAGCGCACCTGCAAGGTGGAGGAGCGCATCACCACGGCGAACCGGTCCCACAGCAGGAAGCCGAGCACCAGGATCACCACCTGCAGCGAGCCGCCGAAGACGGCGACGATGGCCAGCGCCACCAGCACCACCGGCATGGCCAGCCGCACGTTGATGAGGAAGGTCACCGCCATGTCGACCCGGCCACCGAAATAGCCGGCGGCAACGCCCATGGCCGTGCCGATCAAGCCGGAAATCAGCGCCGCGAAGCCGCCGATCAGCAGCGAAATCCGCGCGCCGTAGATCAGCCGCGAGAGATAGTCGCGGCCAAGATGGTCGGTGCCCAGCGGATGCTCCCAGCTACCGCCGAGAAACACCGGCGGCTGCATCCGGGCGAGCAGGTCCTGGGCGTAAGGGTCATGCGGCGCCAGCAGCGGGGCGAAGATCGCCACCAAGAGCAGCAGGCCGAGAACGGCCACGCCGAACAGGAGTCCCTGATGACCGAAGATCCGCTTGCGCAGCATCTGGCCGGGCGTTGGGCCCTGGATGTCCTCCAGGAGGGTATCGGCTGTGCGCGCCATCTCAAGCCACCCGAATACGCGGATCGAGCCAGGCATTCAGCACGTCCGACAGGAATGTGAAGACGATGTAGAACATCGAGAAGATCAGGATCAGCGCCTGCACTGTCGGCAGGTCGTTGCGGCCGATGGACTCCCAGGCCAGATACCCCGCCCCGTGCAGGGCGAAGATCGATTCCACCACGATGGAACCACCGAGCATGAAGCCCATCTGCACCGCCGCCAACGACACCACCGGGATGATCGCGTTGCGCAGGGCATGCTTGAACAGCACCCGCCCCTCGCCCGCGCCCTTGGCCCGCGCGGTCCGGATATAGTCCGAGCCGAGCACATCGAGCATGCCCGCGCGCGTCAGCCGCATGATCGCCGGCATGGCGTAGTAGCCCAGCACGATGGTCGGCATGATGAAGTGCACCCAGGTCTTGGTGCCGGACGGCGGCAGCCAGTTGAGCTGAATCGAGAAGACGACGATCATCATCAGGCCGAACCAGAAGCTCGGCATCGCCTGGCCCATCACCGACAGGAACAGCGCGAAACGGTCGATCAGCGAGTTCGGACGGATCGCGGCGACGACACCCAGCGGCACCGCCGTCAAGAGCGCGAAGGAAATGCCGCACACGCCGAGCGTCATGGTGATCGACAGCCGCTCCATGATCAGATCGGAGACCGGCAGACGGAAATAGTAGCTTTCGCCGAAGTCGCCCTGCAGCGCCCGCGACAGCCATTCCCAATACTGGACGATCATGGGCCGGTCGAAGCCGTAGAGCCGGCGGATGGCTTCGATATCGACATCGGTGGCCTGTTCGCCGGCGAGCGCCGCGGCCGGATCACCCGCCATGAACAGCAGGCTGAAGCTGATCGCCGATACGGTCAGCGCGACGAGCACGGCAAGGCCGAGCCGTTTCAGGATGAAGTTTAGCAAGGGAGTATCCCGCGGGTTGGGCACGCCAACGGCCGCACCGACCCACCCGAGGCCGGCGCCATCCGTGGCCAGGAACGACGACCGGCCGGGACCTTTCCTTCAGATCCCGGCCGGAAGAGCCGTTCAGCCTAGTTCCAGGACATGTCCACGAAACGCAGGACCTCGTCCGGCGTCGGGGTGTAGGACACCTCGTTGGTGAACACGTAGTTGGTGTTGTAGGAGAACATCGGCACCCAGTAGGCCTGATCCGCGATCTTGGTCAGAGCCTTGGCGTAGTACTCCTTGCGCTTCTCCGGATCGGTGGCGCTGTCGGCCACGTCGAGCCAGTCGCGCACCTCCTCGTCGCGAGAATCGTCCAGCGAGCCGAACTTGAAGAACTGGCTGGTGATCGCCGAGGCATCGTTGATCGAGTAGGAGCCCCAGGTCTGGAACGACACCGGCGTGCCACCCTTCATCCGCAACTCGCGCAAGGCGGAGTATTGCAGCATGTGGAAGTTGGTCTTGATGCCGACCGCATTCAGGAAGCTGGAGATCGCCTCGGCATACTCCCGGTCCCGATAGGCGTAGAAGTCCGTCTCGAAGCCGTCCGGATAGCCGGCCTCGGCGAGCAGCGCCTTGGCCTTTTCCGGATCGTAGTCATAGCTCGCAACGTCCTGGAAGCAGCCGAACTGGCTGGGGAAACAAGCCGTGCTGATGACCTTGGACTTGCCCTTCAGGAGAGCCGCGACCAGCGCTTCCCGGTTAACCGCATGGGCGACCGCCCGGCGAACCCGCACGTCGGTGAAGGGGTTCTTCTCTCCGGTTCGACCCGCCGCGTCGAGCGTCAGGTAGCCGATGCGCATGGTGCTTTCATTGGCGACGGTGAACTGGTCCATGGTCGCCAGCTTGCCCGCCTGGTCGGCCGGCACCTGCCAGATCAGATCGAGCGAACCGCTGAACAGCTCCGCCATCTGCGTGTTGACATCGGGGATCGTGCGAATGTCGATCTTGCCGATCTCCGGCTGGCCCTTCGGGCTGTCGTGATAGCCCTCATACTTTTCCAGCACGAAATGCTTGCCCGGCTCCACCTCGGTCACCTTGTAGGGACCGGTGCCCACCGGCTTCAGACCCATGCCCGTCGGGCCGGCCTCGGCATAATACTCGTTCGGGTACATGGACACCGGGCCGGACAGGAACTCGATCGCCGCCGGGAACGGCTTCTTGAGCGAGATCCGCACCGTGTACTTATCGACCTTCTCCGCCGACTTCATCCAGTTGACGTTACGCTGGGTCTTCGCGCCATTCTTTTCGTCGGCGACGTAGTTGACGGTGTAGACCACATCGTCGGCGTCGAATTCCTCGCCATTGTGGAACTTGACGCCCTCGCGCAGCTTGAACTCCAGCGTCAGGTCGTCGATCCACTCCCAGGAGGTGGCCAGGTTGCCCTTGTACTCGTTGGTCACCGGATCGCGGTAGACGAGCCCGTCCCAGACCGCGCGCTGCATCACCACACCCTCACGCGAGGAGTTGAAGTAGCTGTCGACGTTTTCCAGCTCCTTGGTGAAGGCGACATTCAGCGTGTCGTCCGACTTGCCCGCATGAGCCGCACCCGCGACCATCAACGCAAGAGCGGCTACGCCGCATTTCAGGGAAAGCGATTTCATGAATCCTCCACTTGGGCTGCCGCGGCGCTCCCGAACGCCGGCGTGATCATTTTCATTGTATCATATTGCGATACAATGTATTTGATAGTGGTATTTCACATTACTTCAGATAAATTCGTCAAGAGCCGCCAGGTAGAAAAACGGTTCAGCGTGAGGGAGAAGCACGATGTCCACGGCGGATCGGAAGCAAGACACCTTATTTGTCAATTCCTTGGCCAAGGGACTCCGGCTTCTGGAAGCTTTTGACGAAGAGCATCACAGCCTCGGCCTGAGTGAGCTGGCAAAGCGTACCGGCCTGGACAAAAGCGCGACCCAGCGCTTCGCCAACACCCTTCACCAGACCGGCTATCTGATGAAGGATGAGGCAACCCGGCGCTTTCGCCCCTCGCATAAATTCGCGGAAATGGCCTATGCCTACCTGTGGTCCGACCCGGTGGTGCAACTGGCGATGCCCAAGCTGATCGAACTGTCCGGCCGACTTGGCGAGACGATCAACATGGCGGAACTCTCCGGCTCCGACATTGTCTATGTCGCGCGAATCCCCTGCCAGCGGACCACTTTCGCGGCCACGCTGGTCGGCCGCCGGGTACCCGCCCTCAACACCTCGGGGGGGCGCGCGATCCTGGCGACACTGCCAGAAACCGAGCGCCGTGCCTGCATTGAAAACTGGCCCCTGACCCGCTTCACCCCGGAAACGACCCAGGATCGCGACAGGATCTCCGAGCTTGTCGAGGAAGCGGCCCACCTGGGCTACTCATTTTCCCGCAATGAGCTGATTCTCAAGGAAATCGGCGTTGCCGCACCGATCATCGGCGCGGATGGCCGGCCGGTGGCCGCCGTGCATTGCTCGGTCTCCGCCTATCACTGGACCCGGGAGAAGGTCGAACAGGACATCGTGCCCTTCCTGCTCGACACCGCCAACAGCATCACGCCGAGCGTCCGCTGACCCGCTTTCCACCCATCCGGCAAGGACCTCAGCCGTCCTCCAGCGGAGCCGGCCGCATCCACAGGTAGAGAGCAAGCCCGGCAAGGGTCAGCAGCGAAGACGCGCCGAGCGCCGCCCAGGCCCCGCCGCATGGGCTTGGGAAAGCCGGCCTTCGACACCCGACAGCGATCCGTACACTCGACGAAAAGGCGTCAGCCCGACTTTCCTGCGGATGTCCATTCGGGCCGTCCAATGACTGCTGAAGCTTGGCAACCCCAGTCTCCTCGGTTCGGTCCGAATGGGCAACGTTCAGACCGCCACAGCTAGCTGGCCGCCTCCGCCGCCACCTCGCGTCGCTGCGGCCGCACCACCACGGCGATGGAAAACAGCACCAGCCCCATACCGGTGATCTGCAAAAGGCTCAGGGTCTCCGACAGGAAGATCCAGGACAGCGGTGCCGCCACCACCGGCTGGATCAGGAGCACGATGGAACTGGAGGTCACCGGCAGATGCTTCAGCGCCCCGGTCACCAGTCCCTGTCCGGCCACCTGCCCGATCAGCACCAGAACGGCGATCAGTCCCCAGGTCGGCAGCGAGGCGGAGACGAAACCGCCACCGAGGAACACCAGCGGCAGAAGGCACAGGGCGCTGCCGGCGGTGACGATCACCATGATCGAGACGGAGGAGGCCCCCGCCAGCTTCAGTTGCCGAACGGTCACCAGATAGGCGGCGTAGAAGGCCCCGGCGAGCAAGGCAATGGCATCGCCCCAAAGATCGCCGCCGGAGGTCAGGGCCGACACCCCAACCAGCAGCGTCGCGCCCACAAGCGCCACCGGCAGCGCCTGCCAGAAGGCGCGCTTCGGCCGGTCGGTGAGCCCGAGAATACCGTAGACCCCGACGAAGAACGGCGCACAATTGGTGAAGAGGGTGGCAATCGAGGCATTGGTCAGGCGAATGGCCACATGCATGGCCACCAGATCCGCCGCGAACAGCAGCGCCGCCAGCCCGTAGAGCATGTAAAGCATGCGCTTTGCCGCCGCAGGCGCCGCTGGCTCCCCCTCGCCCGCTTCGGCGCAGCGCGCGGCATTGGGCCGGTCCCAGAGCGCCCACAGCATGAACAGCGGCGCGGAAAAGGCCACCCGGTAGAACGCGGAGAGATCGGCGGAGATCGGCAGGGCCTTGACCACCACCGGCGACATGCCAAGGCACACCCCGCCGGTGACGAGCATGGCATAGGCGCGAAAGTTCTGGTGCGATGTCAACATGGCGAACCGGTCCCGTATGGCCCGGAGCGAACCGCTGCTCCGGGCCGGTGTGTGAGTGGGTGCGGCGGATGCGAGGGGCTCAGACATGGCTGCAACTCTTTTCCTCGAACCGGCTCAGGAACCGGTCCCGATCGACGATGGCCCGGGTATGTCGCCCGGCCAGGATCCGCTCGGACCCGTCATTGCCCTCGATCAGGAACGTCAACAACTTGCCATCGATCTTCTCCAGCGCCGCCTCAAGACGGATCGTCCAGCCAAGCGGGGTCGGCGCCAGATGCTGAACGTCATGGGCAAAGCCCAGGGTCATCCGACCTTCCTCCAGCGTGCCCTCGATGGCCCGCATGCAGGCCAGTTCCGCCAGCCAGAGGAGCACCGGCGGTTGCGAACAGCATCCGATCGCCGAAGAACGCGCTGGCAGATACCCAGGGGTATTCTCGCCCCATCGTCGCGGCGGTGGCCGCGTTCCGTTCGCAGTGGATCTCGTCATTTGCGACGATCCGCTCAGGAAGGCATCCCCCTGTCGAAATCACACGCAGCGCAGGGTTCATGACAAACCTCCCGATCAGCGCAAATTTGGCCGGGCCAGGGCCCGAAAATCCTGAATTAATGGTTGCACGTTCGTCCGCTTCTCTTTCAGATTGATTTCACCCTATCGAGCCTGACCGGACCTTTGAAATGAGTTCGAAAAATAGATCGCATGAGGAAACGTCATGGGATTGATCAATGTAGATGTCGACCTGCTGAGGACGCTTGTTGTCGTCTCGGAGATGAAGAATTTCACGGCGGCGGGCGAGAAAATTCACAGAACCCAATCCGCCATCAGCCTTCAGATCAAACGACTTGAAAGTATCGTTGGGGAAAAAATTTTCGACCGCGGCAACGGGAAGGAAATTCGTCTCACGAAATACGGTGAGATGATCAAGAGCTATGCGAACGAGATCTTGCGTCTCAACGATGCGCTGATTCAGGAAATCCAGACCTCCAGCGCGGTCACGGCCCTGCGGATCGGCATGCCGGACGATTACGCCCAGTTGCTGCTGCCCCGGGTGATCAACGAGTTCTCCAAGCGCAACGAAATGACGGAGATGCAGATCGTCACCGATCTGTCGACCACCCTGTCGAAGATGATCGATCAGGGCGATCTCGATATCGCCTTCGTGACCCGGCACGAGGGGATCGACGGGCTGAAGCTGCTGGATGAGCGGCTGAGCTGGGTCACTGTCCCGGATTCCCGGGTGGCGATGGACACGCCCCTGCCCCTCGCCCTGTTCCCCGAAGGGTGCGGCGTACGGCGCAATGCCATCGAGGCGCTGAACGCCATCGGCAAGCGCTGGCATATCGCCTATTGCTCCAACAACTTCTCCTCGCTGAAGACGGCAATCCTGGAACGCCAGGCCATCGGTGTCCTGCCCGACCGGGCGGTGCCCAAGGACCTGATCCGCATCGGCCCGGAATACGGCCTGCCCAACCTGCACAGCTCCGAGCTGCTGGTGAAGGTCAATCAGCAGGCCCCGGCCAGCATCGTCCGGCTGGCGACCTTCCTGTCCCACGCCTTTCAGGTCGGGGTTTCCACACCGCCAGCGCTGCAGGGAGATGCCACCGTTGCAGGACTGGGCGATCATCCGGACTAGGATGTAGACTGGCCGCGCTCCGCAGCGGCAAGCTGCATTGATTTCGAACTCAGCGAATACGAGCAGAACCTGTTCACCCGCGACGCCGGGATCGGCCAACAGGCCGCCGCCAACGCACAGCGTCACGACACGGACGGCAACTTCGAACGCGCCACTTAGGGAGGAAGGCAGCGCCGGAACGGGCTCTCTATGGCATCATGGCCTCCGGCCTGATCGAGAACATGCTCGAAAAGTCGATGCAGCGGGTGGAAAGCCGCAAGGCCTTCCGCCGCCCGCTGGCCGATTATCAGTATGTTCAGGGCCGGATGAGCGACATGAAGATCGCCTCGGTGGTCTGCCGGCTGATGACCTATGCCGGGCTGGAGAAACTGGCCGCCAACACCGAGGATGCGTCCATCGTCTGCTCGGTCGGCAAGTTCCTGGCGGGCGAAAAGCTGCTGGAGGCCGCCGAGCACCTGGTGCAGTTGCACGGCCATCTCGGTTTCATGAACAACCACCTCAGCCGCCAATTGCGCGACGCGGTGGGCATGCGCATTGCCGGCGGCACCAGCGACATCCAGCGCATCAACATCTTCAATCAGATGCGCCACCAGCACCATCTCAACGCCAACGCCGCACCGGTGCATATGGCCGCGGCCGAATAAGCCGCCGCCACCTCAAAAAGCGAAAGGCCCGCACCGTCACAGCCGACGGGCGGGCCCTCTGTCATCTAGAGGCCTGATAGCGCGCCGGAGGGCGTCAGCCCTTCACGGCGGCGGTGATCAGGATCTCCACCTTGTAATCCGGCGTTGCCAGCCGGGATTCGCCGCAAGCGCGGGCCGGCGGATTGGCCGGGTCGACCCAGGCATCCCAGACCGCGTTCATCTCGGCGAAATCATCCATCGACGCCAGCCAGATGGTTGCCTGCAGCAGCCGCGACTTGTCGGAGTTCACCTCCGCCAGCAGCGCATCGATCCGCGCCAGAATGGCCTCGGTCTGCTCGGTCACGCTGGCGCCGGGCTTGCCGACCTGACCGGCCAGCCACGCGACACCATTGTGAACCACGGCCTGGCTCATACGGGCGCCCGGTTCGATGCGGGTGATATCGGACATCAGTTTCAATCCTTCTTGAGGTCAGGCACGTGCAAGACGTGCAGGGGAAAGCGCCGCCAGCAAGGACGCTGGCAGATCAGGGGTTTGCGACAGGCACAGCGCGGCGGCCAGTTCCGACAGCACCGGCGAGGTCTGGATACCGTACCCCCCTTGCCCGGCAAGCCAGAAGAAGCCGTCCGCCTCCGGGTCGAAGCCGACCACGGGCGTGCGGTCGGCGGTGAAGGTACGAAGGCCGGCCCAGCTCCGCTCCACCCGGGTTACCGGCACGGTCATCGCCTGTTCGTAGCGGTGCAGCCCCTCGGCCAGCACCATGTCTTCCGGCCAGGCGTCATGCGGCTCCACCGGATCCTCATCCGCCGGCGAGACCATCAGCTTGCCCGCCTCCGGCTTGGCGTACCAGGTCTCGCTGGCACTGACGAGCGCCGGCCAGCCGGTCACGTCGCAGCCTTCCGGCGCCGGCAGGATCGCTGCAGAGCGGCGCAGCGGCACCAGCCCGGCCGGGCGCACCCCGGCACGTTCGGCGACGGTGTCCGCCCAGGCACCCGCCGCGTTGACGAGGATCGGCGCGGCATAGGTCTCCCCGCCCGCCTCCACCTGCCAGACACCGCCGGTGCGGGTGATGTTCATGGCCGGAGCGGAAGCGACGACCCGCGCGCCGTTGTGCCGCGCCATCCGCGCGTAGGCCTGCAACAGCCGGTCGACGTCGATATCCTGCGCCGCCCGCTCCAGCGCGGCAGCCACCACATACTCAGGGTTCAGGATCGGGAACATCGCCACCGCCTCGGCGGGGGTCAGCCGCTCCAGCCCGTCGGAGCCATCAAGGTAGCTCTCCAGATCACCTTCCTCGCCGGCGGTGGCGACCACCAGTTCCCCGCGCGGGGTCAGGAAGGGCGTGTCGGAGAGGTCTCCACCGGTCGCCAGCAGCGGTTCGGAGGCCGCGTTCAGCGCCCGCAATGTGGCGTTTCCGTAGTTCTTGATGAAGATCGCCGCCGAACGGCCGGTCGCATGCCGGCCGATCACGTCCTCGCTCTCCAGCACCACCACGCTGGCCGATCCGGACAGGCGCGCCGCCACGCCGATTCCGGCGATCCCGCCACCAATCACCAGGATATCCGCTGTCGTCGTCATTCCGCTTCGAACCCCTTCAGGAAACTCGCCAGGTTGTCGCCAAGCTCCGGCGCAAGATAACCGCCTTCCTGCACCAGCAGCGTCGGCAATCCAAGCCCGCCAATGGCTGCGCCGATCCGCCCGAATCCCCCGGTGGTGATCGCCAGCCCCTTCAGCGGATCATTCTCATAGGCATCAAGGCCCAGCGCGACAATCAGAACGTCCGTGCCGAAAGCGCGAATATGCGCGAACGCCGTTTCCAGCGTCTCCAGATAGGCGTCATCACCGGTGCCGCGCACCAAAGGCAGGTTGAGGTTGGCGCCGCGCCCGGCGCCTTCGCCCCGCTCCGAGGCATGGCCCCAGAAGAACGGGTAGAACCGCACCGGATCGGCATGGATCGACACGGTCAGCACATCGCCGCGCTCATAGAAGATGCCTTGCGTGCCGTTGCCGTGATGCACGTCGATATCGAGGATCGCCGGCCGCAGCCCATGGGCGCGCAGCCGTTCGGCGGCAATCGCTGAATTGTTGAGAAAGCAGAACCCGCCGGCCAGATCGGCAAAGGCATGGTGCCCCGGTGGCCGGCACAGGGCATAGGCGGAGCGGGCGCCGCCGCGCATCAGATCGGCGCCGGTGATCGCGGTTTGCGCCGACCAGTAGGCTGCCTCCCAGGTTCCGGCGGAAATCGGACAGGAAGTATCGGCCTGATGGAAGCCTGCCTGGCCCGCCGCCGAGCGCGGGTAGCTGGCG
The DNA here is from genome assembly GCF_014635285.1 of Stappia taiwanensis. GTDB lineage: Bacteria > Pseudomonadota > Alphaproteobacteria > Rhizobiales > Stappiaceae > Stappia > Stappia taiwanensis. The sequence continues at coordinate 82,326 of NZ_BMCR01000005.1, forward strand.
GTGCGCCGGTCCGGATGGATGTTGGGGATCACCTCCTCCGACGCGCCCGCAATGCGGCTCCAGCGGGTGTGGATCGTTTGCAGGAACACCAGGTATTCTGGCGAATGGATGGCGGCAATCGGCCCCATCCCGTGATCCGCCGGCGCGGCGATGTCGCAGCCGGCCGCCTGCGCGCCCGAAAGAAGCGCGGAGATCCGCGCCGGCTGCTCCGGATTGGCGAGCAGCGCGCCATTGGCCATGAAGTGCTTGGGATCGTGCTGTTCCTGGCGCTGGTCGAATATCGCTTTCATGGCTCCCCCGTCAGTCCGTCGAAGTGAAGATGATCGAGACGCATCACCGTCTCGCCGGTCGTCGGCGCGAAGCCGAGCCGGTCGTAGAACGCCCGGGCACGCGGACTGTTGTCATAGACCGACAGTTTCAGGAACTTCACGTTCCAGTCCGCCGGCGCCGTCTTGATGGCAGCGGCGAGAAGGCGCGGCCCGAGCCCCGCACCGCGCGCCGCGTCGGACACCCAGAGATCGGACACATAGAGCCCCGCCCCGCCCGACACGGTGGAGAACATCGGCGAGCACAGCAGCGCCCCGACCACGGCGCCCGCCTCCGTTTCCGCCAGGAGGCCGCGCAGGATCGGCGAGGTGCCGAAGCCGTGGCGCACAAGGTCCTCCGGCCGGGTTCCATGCGGGTCGCCAAGGTCGTGCGAGAGCTGCGCCAGCGCGTCGTTGAACCGGCCGGCATCGGCCTTGGCCGCCAGCCGGATGGAAATGCCATTGCATGTCATAGGGAAATCTTGTCCGCACCTTTCAGGCCGAGCATGGCGCGCGCCTCCGCAGGGCTCGCCACCGTCCGGCCGAGTTCCTCCACGATTGTGCGGATCTTGCGAACCTGATCGGCGTTTTCCCGCGCCAGCTCGCCGCGACCGATGAACAGGCTGTCCTCCAGTCCGACCCGCACATGCCCGCCCATGGCCGCCGACATGGCCGCGAAGGGCATCTGCTGGCGACCGGCGGCAAGCACGGAGAAGATGTAGCTGTCGCCGAACAACTTGTCCGCCATCTTCTTCATATGCGCCAGATTGTCCGGATCCGCGCCGATGCCGCCGAGAACGCCGAACACGAACTGGATGAAGAACGGTGGCTTGACCAGCCCCCGGTCGGCGAAGTGGCGCAGCATGTAAAGATGCCCCACGTCGTAGCACTCGAACTCGAACCGGGCACCGCGCTGCGCGCCCAGCTCGTCGAGCACCCGGGCGATGTCGCGCGGCGTGTTCTTGAACACCAGATCGTCCGAGCCCTCCAGGAACGGTTGTTCCCAGTCGTGCTTCCACTCCGTGTAACGGGCGGCCATCGGATAGAGCGCGAAATTCATCGTGCCCATGTTCAGCGAACACATTTCCGGCGCCACCGCACGCGGCGCCGCCAGCCGGTCATCCAGCGTCATCACCGCGCTGCCGCCGGTGCTCAGGTTGATCACCGCCGCGCTCTCCCGGTGGATGCGGGGCAGGAAGCCCATGAAATCCTCCGTCCGGGCGGACGGGGCCCCGGTTTGCGGATCGCGGGCATGCAGGTGCAGGATCGCCGCCCCGGCCTCGGCGGCAGCAATCGCCTGATCGGCAATCTCCGTGCCGGTCACCGGCAGATGCGGCGACATGGTCGGCGTGTGGATCGACCCGGTCACCGCGCAGGTGATGATTGTCTTGCTCATGGGGCTCAGGTCCTTCAGGCCGCATCGGTCAGGTGCGGCGCCACCTCGGCGACGAACTGGTCGAGCGTCAGGGTCAGCACCGCGACGATCTCTTCCACCTGCGCCGGGGTGGTGATCATCGGCGGACAGACGAGGAAATGATCGCCCGAGTACCCGCCCCGGGTGCGCCGGGAATAGATGATCAGCCCGTTTTCGTAGGCCAGCTCCACCAGCCGGTCATAGGCTTTCAGCTCCGGCGGCAATGGCGCCATGGTGCCCCGGTCGGCCACCAGTTCGAAGGCGAGCAGCAGCCCCTTGCCGCGCACATCGCCGATGATCGGATAGCGGGCGGCCAGCTCCTCCAGACGGCTTTTCAGCAGTTCGCCAACCACGGCCGCGTTACCGGAAAGCTGCTCCGTCTCGATTTCCTCCAGCACCGCGAGCCCGGCGGCGCAGGCCAGCGGATTCCCCGCGTAGGTGAAACCGTGCAGGAAGCCGCCGCCATCCAGCACCGGCTCGACGATCCGGTCATGGGCGATCATCGCCCCGAGCGGCGCATAGCCGGCGGCAAACCCCTTGGAGACGACCAGAATGTCCGGATCCGCGCCGAAATGCTCACCGGCGAAGAACCGTCCGGTGCGCCCGCCGCCGGACATCACCTCATCATGGATCAGAAGCACGCCATAGCGGTCGCAGATCTCGCGGATACGCCGCATGTAGCCGGCCGGCGGCACCAAGGCACCGGTCGAGGCCCCGCCCACCGGCTCGACGAGGAAGGCCAGCACGGTTTCCGGCCCTTCCGCCAGAATCCGCGCTTCCAGCATGTCCGCATAGTGATGGCCGGTCGCCTCACTGTCCGGATCGAGCCCGTCGAGATAGGCGCGCGGCGCCGGGATCTTCGGCATCGGCCGCATCATCGGCTCGAAGGGTGCGACCAGCGGCGCATAGCCGGTGAGCGCCAGCGCCCCGAGGGTACAGCCATGGTAGCTCGGCTCGCGCGAGATCACCTTGCTGCGCTGCGCCTGGCCGATCGCCACCGCGTATTGCCGCGCCAGCTTGATGGCGCTTTCCACCGCCTCCGAGCCGCCGGAGACGAAGAACACCTTCTCCAGCCCCTCCGGCGCCAGCATCGCCGTGCGCGCGGCCAGCCGCTCCGCCGGTTCGGTTTCGAAATGCAGCCGGTAGCCGAAGGTGGATTTTTCCATCTGCCGGCGCATCGCCTCCAGCACCCGCGGATTGGAATGACCGATGTTGCAGACCATGGCGCCGGAGGAGCCGTCGATGTAGCGCCGGCCCTCCACATCCCACATGTAGATACCCCGGGCGCGATCAAGCACCGGTCGGCGGTTGCGGCTCTGGTAGAACAGATGGCTCTTGGCTTGGGTCGTCATTGCGTGGATCCGGCAAGGAGGGTGCAATCACGCGGGCGCAGGCGGAGCGAGACCCGCTCCCCTTCCGCGAATGGATGGCTGTCGATCATGTTGATCGCCTGAAGCTGCACGTCGCCGACGCGCAGGAAATAGCGGGCCGCGAGCCCCTGATAGTCGACCGTCTCGACCAGCCCGTCGAGGATCAGATCGTCGGCGTCATCCGGAGCCGTGCCCGCCGTTCCGGCAGGCTCCAGCTTCAGCTTTTCCGCCCGCACGGCGAGCTTCACCGGCCCCGGCCCCGCAACCTGCGGCGCCCGCTCGCGCGGCAGGGTCAGACGGCCGACACCGGGCCCTTCCACCGTCACCCCGTCGCCATCGACGGCGAGGCAACGGGCCTCGACAATGTTCGAGGCGCCGAGAAAGCGGGCAACGAACTCGGTCGCCGGCGTCGTGTAAACGTCTTCCGGCGCGCCGGTCTGCTCCACCCGCCCCTTGCTCATCACCACGATATGGTCGGACAGGGCCAGCGCCTCGGACTGGTCGTGGGTGACGAACACGGTGGTGATGCCGACCCGCTGCTGGATCCGCTTCAGCTCCACCCGCATATCCTCACGCAGGTTCGCATCCAGCGCCGACAGCGGCTCATCGAGCAGAAGCACGTCCGGTTCGATGACAATCGCCCGCGCCAGTGCGATGCGCTGTTGCTGGCCGCCGGAAAGCTGGCCCGGATAACGCGACCCGACATCGGGAAGCTGCACCAGCTCCAGCGCCTCGCGCACCCGCCTCTCCCGGTCGTCGCGGGAGACCCCGCGAAACTTCAGGCCGAAGGCAACGTTCTCGGCGATGGTCTTGTGCGGAAACAGCGCATAGTTCTGGAACACCAGCCCGAGATTGCGCTTGTGGATCGGCACATCGTTGACGCGCCGGCCGGCGATGGTGATATCCCCCTCGCTCGGATCGAGCAGGCCGGCGATCATCCGCAAGGTGGTGGTCTTGCCGCAGCCCGAAGGGCCGAGCAGGCTGACGAACGCTCCTTCCGGGATGTCCAGCGACATGCGCTGAACCGCGGTGAAACTTCCGAAATTCTTGACGATATTGGTGAGACTGACGGCGCCCACGGGCGATCTCCGATCCGGTCCTTGAGGTCAGCCGGTGTCCCCACGTGCGCAGCGGCACGCGGGAACACCGTTGGTGATGCGATGGCGTCAGTAGCCCTTCTGGATGCGGCTGAAGGCCTTCGACCATTTCTGTTCGTTGCCGTTCCAGTAAGCCGGATCGGCGAAGGTCAGCCCGTCGAGCGTACCGGTCGGATCGAAGGCCGGCAGGGTCGGGATGATCTTGCCCAGCTCGACCTTGTTGGGATCGAGCGCCGGCGGATAGCTTTGCCCCTCGGCAACGGCGATCGAGGTCTCCTTCGCCAGCATGAAGTTGAGCAGTTCTTCGCAGGGCTCCATCGGCGAGCCCTTGATGACGAACAGGCATTCCTGCCAGCCAAAGCCGTTCGGCGGGTCCATGTAGCCAATGTCATGCCCCTGCTGCTGCAGGGCATGCACCCGGCCGGACCAGGCTTCGGTAACGTAGATTTCCTCTTCCGCCAGAAGGCTCATCAGCTCCGCACCGGAGCTCCAGTATTTCAACAGGAGATCGCGGTGGGCGCGCAGCGCGTCCCAGATCGCATCCATGTCGGTGGCCCCGTTCGGGTCCTGCCCGGTCTGCAGCGAGGCGTACCAGATGCGCGTGCGCCAGTCGCTCCAGCCGGCGATCTTGCCCTTGAAGCGCTCGTCGAGCAGGATCTTCACGCCCTTCTCCTTCATCTCGTCGTCGGAGATGTACTTGCGGTTATAGGCAAGCCCGGTGGTGCCATAGTCATAGGGCACGCAGGAGAGCGAGCCGTCGGTCACCTTGCGGAACACATCCACCAGCTTGGGGATCACATTGGCAAGGTTCGGGATATTCTTTTCGTTCAGCGTCGAGCTGAGGCCGAGCCCGTGGTAGCGGGCATAGTCGAACACCCCGGACAGATGGGCGATGTTGTATTCGCCCGGCTGGCTCGCCTTGACCCGCGACAGGAACTCATCGCCGCCGCCGAAGGTGCCATCCACCACCTTGATGCCGCTGGCCTTGGTGTAGGGGTCGAAGGCGTGCTTGCGGAACGCCTCGGAGACCACCCCGCCCCAGCCGTCGAAGCGCACCTGCTCGGTGGCCGCCAGCGCATGGCGGGCGAAGGGCGTCTGCACGCCATAGGCCAGACCGGCGGCGCCGATCAGCCCCAGGAAGGAACGCCGGTCGATGCCGCCGTTCATGTACCTTTCGCGCAAGCGTTCGTAGCGTTTTGTATTGTCCATGGTTTTTCCCTCTCTGGAATGGGATCGCTTCTCGGCGGTTGCCCCTTTGACCGGCGCGGTTCTATCCGCCGCGCTTCATGGCCATCCGCCGGGCAATGGCAATACCGAGAAGCGGCAGGCCGGCGGTCAGCACGATCATCACGGTGCCGAGCGCGTTGATCTCCGGCGAGATCGAGTTGCGCAGCATCGCGAAAATCTGGGTGGGCACGGTTTCCACGCCACCAGGCTTCCAGAACAGCGTTCCGGTGATGTCGTCGAAACTGATGGTGAAGGCGAACAACATGCCGGCGAGCACCGCCGGCGACAGCAGCGGCAGCGTGATCTGGAAGAAAGTCTGCACCGGGCTGGCGCCAAGGCTCATTGCCGCTTCCTCCACATCCCGGCGGATGCCGACGAGGCGGGCCTGCACCACCAGGATGACGAAGGGCAGCGTGAAGATCACATGACCGGCCAAGAGCAGCGCAAAGCTCTTGTTGACGGCGAGTGCATTGAGGAACAACAGCAGCGCCACCGCCAGCACCACCTCCGGCACCAGGATCGGCGCGATCAGCAGCGTGGAGATCATGTTGCGGCCCGGCACCCGGTAGCGCACCAGCGCAAGACTCGCCAGAACGCCGATGGTGGTGGAGATCACCGCCGTCAGCAGCCCCAGCACGATGGAGGTGCGAAAGGCACGCAGGATCGCCTCGTTGCCGGCCAGTTCCGCGAACCAGCGCAGCGACAGGCCCGTCATCGGAAAGCTGCCGAACTGACTGGCGTTGAAGCTCAGAAGCACGACCACCGCAATCGGCAGGAACATGAACAGATAGACCAGCACGGTCCAGCCGCGGATCAGTGCCCAGCCCATCAGCTCAAGCCTTTCATCAGTTGCGCCATGCCAAGGAAATGGTTGTAGAGCAGCACCAGCGCACCGAGCACCGCCAGCAGCATCAGCGAAAGGGCGGAGCCCATCGGCCAGTCGAGCTGGGTGATGATCGCCTCGAACACCAGATTGGCGAACATGGCATCGCTCGGCCCGCCAAGAACGATCGGCGTGATGTAGGTGCCCGCCGCCAGCACGAAGCACAGCAGCCCGCCGGCGGCCAGCCCCGGCAGTGACAGCGGCAAGGTCACCTCCAGGAACGAGCGCCAGCGCGTCGCCCCGAGCGAACAGGCCGCGTCCTCCAGCGTCGCGTCGATACCATCGAGGCTGACGAACACGTTCAGCACCATGAAGGGCAGCAGGAAATGCACCAGCCCGAGGACGACAGTCGCCTCATTGTAGAGCATCGGCAGCGGCTCGCTGATCAGCCCGAGCGCCATCAGGCCGGAATTGACCGCCCCGGACGCGCCGAGAATGTTGATCCACGACATGGTGCGGATGATGTAACTGATCCAGAACGGCAGCATCAGCAACAGGAGCAGAAGCGCCTTGTTGCCGCGCGAGCGGGCGATGAAATAGGCCGCCGGATAGCCGGTCAGCGCGCAGACGATGGTGGTCACCGCCGCGATCTTCAGCGTGTTGAGCAGAATGTCCCGGTAGAACGGATCGAACAGCGCTTCGCGCCAGTTATCGAGGAAGAAGCCGGCCTGGTCGGCGCCGGTCGCGGTGCGCAGCCAGAAGGAATAGACCAGGATAAAGCCCAGCGGCACCACCAACAGCAGCGCCACCGCCGTGATCGCCGGCGTGAGCAGCAGAACCGGCTGCCGCGCCTCGCGTTCCTCCAGTGACATACAACCTCCCCGTTTCTTGAAAGGAAGGTGACACCCGCGCTACCATTGTTCAAATAGATAATCCCAATCATGGATATCGTTTTCATCAATGACTCAATCATCCCCGCCCCTTTCGCCCGCCGCCACCCGCCGCATCGCCGAGCAGCCGCCGGAGCGGCTGGCCCGCGATCTCGACTGGAACCTGCTGCGCACCTTTCTGGTCCTCGCCGAGGCGGCCAGCATCACCGATGCCGCCGACCGGCTGGGGCTGAAGCAGCCGACCGTCTCCAGCGCGCTGAAGCGGCTGGAAGACCGGCTCGGCAAGCGGCTGATCGACCGCTCTCCCGGGCATTTCCAGCTCACCCGGGCCGGCCAGCTGCTGCACAAGGAGGTGGTCGACATTCACGGCGCGGTGCTGCGGCTCGGCACCCTGATCCGCGATGTAGCCGACGAGGTGCGCGGCCATGTGCGCATCGCCATGGCCAGCCATGTGATCTGCCCGCTGTTCGACGCGGCGCTGAACGCCTTTCACACCGCCCACCCGCACGCGACCCTGTCGATTGACATTTCCGCCAGCCGGGAGGGGATAGCTGCAGTGCTTGCCCGGCGCGCGTCCATCGGCGTCTGCCTTGTTCATGACAAGAGCCCGAAGCTGGAATACCGCCGGCTTTACCGGGAGTTCTTCGGCCTGTTCTGCGGCCCGAGTCATCCGCTGTTCGGCCGCGAAGGGCTGACCAAAGCCGATCTTGTCGGCCATTCCTCGGTCAGTTTCGTCACCGACCAGATGAGCGATGCCTTGCGGCCGGTCACCCTGATGCGCGCCGACGCCCAGTTGGAGGATCAGGTGGTGGGCACCTCCGCCCATCTTGAGGAGGTGCGCCGGATGATCATCGCCGGTCTCGGCATCGGCCCGCTGCCGGTGCATGTGGTCCGGCGCGACATCGAGGACGGCCTGTTGTGGCCACTGCCGCCCTATGACGCCATGCCGGCCATTGACGTGCATGTGGTCTGGAACCCGAAGGCGGTGATGAACCGGGCAGAGGCCGCGCTTCTGGAGGAACTGCTGCGGCGGATCGACGAAACCCCCATCGCCGAGCGCACCTACGCCTAGAAAACCCTAGGGAAGCGGCGCGTCAATCCCCTCCATGAAGGCCCGGACGGTGTGGCTGGGGCGGCGGGTGGCATGGCGCAGAAGGAAGAACGGCCGCGGCGCCAGCGGCAATTCGATTGCCGCCAGCGTGCCGAGCCGGATCGCCGCATCGGCCACCAGCCGCGACAGAACCGCAGCCCCCGCGCCAGCTTCGACGGCGGCACGCACCGCCTCGTTCGACGGCAATTCCAGGGCGATCTGAAGGTCGGCGAGCGCCAGTCCGACGCTGGCCGCCAGCCGGTCGAGCATCACCCTTGTGCCGGAGCCAGGCTCCCGGGTGACGAAGGTCAGAGACATCAGCGCCGCTGCATCGACGGCCGGCATCCGGGCGAGCGGATGATCCGGCGCCATCACCAGCACGAGCCGATCCTCGCCGACCCGTTCGGGCAAAAGCCGGGGATCGGCCACCGGCCCCTCGACGAAGCCGAGCGCCGCCCGCCCCTCCGAAACCCAACCGCGCACCTGCTCGGTGTTGCCGATGGTCAGACCGATGTCGATGCGGGGATAGGCGGCGCGGAACCGGCAAAGCCGCTGCGGCAGCCAGTAGTTGGCAACCGTCTGACTGGCGGCGAGCTGCAAGGTCCCGCGCTTCAGCCCGGCGAGATCGGCCAGCGCCTCCTCCGCCGCCCCGGCACGGGCGAGCACCGCCCGCGCCTCATCGAGGAATACCGTGCCCGCCTCGGTGAGGCGAATGCCCCGGCCGACCCGGTCGAACAGGGCCACATCGTGGCGCGCCTCCAGTGCCGACACCGCCGCCGAGATGGTCGACTGGGTCAGGTTGAGCGCCTCCGCCGCCCGGGTGACATGCTCCCGTTCGGCGACCGCGACGAAGATCCGCAACTGCTCCAGTGTCATGGCCTGTCCCCGTTTGGCCCGGACCCTAGCCCGCCACCAGATGGACCAGCAACAGGCTAACCACGGCAATGAACAGGGAAGCCGCCGCGCCGAGGATAAAGGGCCTTGGTCCCCGGGCCCGCAGGCTGGCGATATCCGTTTCCAGCCCCATCGCCGCCAGCGCCAGCGTCAGCAAGGCCGTGGTGACCAGATTGGCGCCCTCGCGGACGAGAACGGGGATATCGATGATACTCGCCACCACCACCATCGCCACGAACCCGGCGACGAACCACGGGATCGGCACACCGCCGGTTTCCGCGCTGCCGCCGTTTTTCCGCGCGCGACGGCGAACCATCAGCCCCAGCCCGAGCACCATCGGCGCCAGCAGCATCACCCGCGACAGCTTGGCCACCGTTGCCGCCTCGCCCGCCTCCGGCCCCACCTGGAACCCGGCGGCGGCCACTTGCGCGATTTCATGGATCGAGGCACCGGCCCAGATGCCATAGCCGTCCGCGTCAAGGCCGAGAACGACCGGCAGCAAGGGATAGACGAACATCGCGATGGAGCCGAAAACCGTCACGCAGGCAATGGCATAGGCAACATCCGCCTGGGATGCGCGGCTGACCGAATTGGCCGCCACCACCGCCGAGGCGCCGCAGATCGAGGTGCCGCTGGCAATCAGTTCGGCCAGGCTCCGGTCGACGCCGATGCGGGCACCGAGCCAAACAGTGAAGGCGAAAGTCGCGACCAGCGACAGCGCCACCACCAGAAAGCCGGCACCGCCGAGACCGAGCACATCGGCCAGGGTCAACTGCAGCCCCAGGAGGATAACCGCGAAGCGCAGCACCCGGCGCATGGCGAACACCACCCCCGGTCCGGCCCGTGCCGGAAGGCCGACGGTGTTGCGGATGACCATGGCCAGGGCAATGGCGATGATCATGGGACTGAAGGAGGATAAACCGGGCAGATGCCGGGCTGCATAGGCAGCGGCGGAAATTGCCGCAACCAGCGACAATCCGGGCAATAACGCGAACAATTTTTCGAAGATTTGCGCCATCCGCCCGCGTTCGGCGATCGAATCCGTCCTGCTCATGTCGACCTCTCGTTGTACCGAAAGGCAACATGGCAGGCAGGAAACGTTCGAACAAACGGATTATTTCGCTCAATTCATTCGCATGGAACGATGAATGAATGAGGCGACAGCGCTGCCGCCGGTTACATCACCGGCATCACCGGGGTGATCTCGGCGGCGTTCTTTGCTGAAGCGGTCTCATAGGCCAGGATCGCCCCGGCAAGATCCTCCAGCGCGGCGCCGACCGACTTGAACAGGGTGATTTCGCTGTCGCTCTGCCGTCCCGGCGCGGTGTTCTGGCACAGGTCGAAAAGGTCGGCCTGAATGTCACTCTCGTGCAACGTCCCGGACATCAGCGCCTGGACGATATCCCCGCCCTCCTTCATCGCCCCGGCCCTTGTGTCGACAAAGACGCGGGCGCGGGCAACAGCGGCATCGTCGCTCTCGCGCATGCTCGGCTTGAACGCCCCGACCAGATCCACGTGGCAGCCGTCGGGCAGCCAGTCGCCATGAATCAGCGGCGTTTCCGACAAGGTCGCGGCGCTGACGATATCGGCCTCGCGCACCGCCGCCTCAAGATCCGGCGCGGCCACGCAATAGATGTCGAGGGCTTCGGAAATCTCCGCGGCCGCCGCCTTGGCCTTTTCCAGGTCCCGGCCCCAGACCGAGATCCGCGACAAGGGCCGCACCGCCGCATGGGCCGCCGCCAGATTGGCCGAGAGCCGGCCGGTGCCGACGATCACCAGATGCCGCGCGTCCGCCCGCGCCAAATAGTCGGCGGCCAGCGCCGAGGCGGCGGCGGTGCGCCGGGCGGTCAGCTCGCCGCCGTCGACCAGCGCCAGCATCTGCCCGGTGCGGGCATCGGACAGGCAGTAGCTCGCCATCACCGCCGGCAGATCGCGGCCCCCATTGCCGGGAACGACGGTGGCGAGCTTGACGCCGAGATAGCGCCCCGGCACCCAGGCCGGCATCAGGAGAAGGGTTCCGTCCGCCTCCCCCGGCACCTCGAAGTCATGGTGATGGCGCACGGGCATTTCGCAGCCATCGCGAAACATGGTCCGCAGGGCCTCGATCAGCGGCGGCCAATCGAGCGCGTCTCGCGTGGCATCCTTGTCGAGTTGCAGCATGACATGTCCTTTCAAGGGATTCGGGATCGGAAGGCGGCAGCGATCATGACCGCAGGCACCGCCCCGGTCCAGTCACGCAGCCCAGTCATCCAGTCCGGTCACCCAGCCCAGTCGGCCTCAACTCTGGCGAGAGGCACCCGGCGCAGGGCGCGATCCGGATTTTTTGGCGGAAAACCGTTTGCGCACCCGATCCGTGGGCCCTCGCCTTACCCGGCGAGGCTGCGGGCGCCGTCGAGAATCAGCCGGGTGGCGATGCGCGCATAGTCCTCGCGGCTGACCGGACCGCCCTCGCGGAACCACATGTAATGCCAGTTGACCATGCCGAAGAGGCTCATGGTCACCGGCTTCAACAGCTCCGATCCGCCGCCCAGCGCCGGCACCGCATCGGCCAGCGCGGCGGCAAATACCTTGACCAGTTGCCGCTCGCGCTCCTTCAGCTCTTCCTGCTGCTCCGGCGGCAGCCGCTTCATCTCGTTGATCTGGATCTTGTGTTCGGCATTGGCGTCGCGATAGGCGTCGAGCAGCGCGCCGACGCAGGCTTCCAGCCGCGCCTCACCGGGCGCCGCCGGCGCGGACGCCTCCTCCACCGCCGCGTTCAGCTCGTCGAGATGATCGCGGATGATGTCGAACAGCAGGGCGTCCTTGTTGGCGTAGTAGTGGTACAGCAACGCCTTGGAAACACCGCACCCTTGCGCGATCTGGTTCATCGACGCGCGATCGAACCCATGCTCGGCGAACAGCGCCGCCGAGGTCTTCAGGATCGCCTTGCGCTTGTCGTCGTAGTCGTCCGCGCGCGGTCGCGCCATGTTCGTCTCCGTCAAGGAAAGCGGGAACGGACAGCGCCGCACCCGCCCTGGGTCAGTCTCGTGCCACGACGCGCACGGATGAGGGCCGGACCGGCCTAGCTCTTCGGCCGGTTGTCGATCACGCGCCGCGCCTTGCCCATCGACCGTTCCACTCCGCCCGGATCGGCGACATGCACGCGGGCGCTGATGCCGATCACGTTTTTCAGATGCGCCCGCAGCTCGGCGGCGGCGGCGGCCCGGTGCGCCTCATCGGCATGGGAGGGAAGCGCTTCGACGTGGACGGTCATTTCGTCCATCCGCCCCTCGCGTGTCAATTCCACGAGATAATGGGGCGCCAGCGCCGGAACCCGCAGAAGTTGTTCCTCGATCTGCGTCGGGAACACATTGACGCCGCGCAGGATCATCATGTCGTCCGACCGGCCGGTCACCTTTTCCATGCGGCGCATGCTGCGCGCGGTGCCCGGCAGCAGCCGGGTCAGGTCGCGGGTGCGGTAGCGGATAACCGGCATGGCCTCCTTGGTCAGCGAGGTAAAGACCAGCTCGCCCACCTCGCCATCGGGCAGCACCTCGCCGGTGTCCGGATCGATGATCTCCGGGTAGAAATGATCCTCCCAGATATGCAAGCCGTCCTTGGTCTCCACGCATTCGCTGGCGACCCCCGGCCCCATCACCTCCGACAGGCCGTAGATATCGACGGCGTGCATGTCGAACGCTTCCTCGATCTCCTCGCGCATGGAGTTGGTCCAGGGCTCGGCGCCGAAGACCCCCACCTTTAGCGGCGACTTGCGCGGATCGAGACCGCGCGAGCGGTATTCATCGAGAATCGCCAGCATGTAGGACGGGGTCACCATGATGATGTCCGGGCGGAAATCCTCAATCAGCGTGACCTGCCGCTCGGTCATGCCGCCGGACATGGGGATGACCGTCAGCCCGAGTTCCTCCGCGCCGTAATGGGCGCCGAGACCGCCGGTGAACAGGCCATAGCCATAGGCCACATGGCATTTCATACCCGGACGCCCGCCGGCGGCGCGGATCGAGCGGGCCACCACACTCGCCCAGACCTTGATGTCGCTGCGGGTATACCCCACCACCGTCGGCTTGCCGGTGGTGCCGGAAGAGGCGTGAACCCGCGCCACCTGCTCCTGCGGCACGGCGAACAGGCCGAAGGGATAGTTGTCGCGCAGGGTCTGCTTGGTGGCGAAGGGGAACTTCGACAGATCCGAAAGCGTCTTGAGGTCGTCCGGATGAACGCCCGCCGCATCGAAGCTCTGGCGGTAGTGGGCGACATTGTCATAGGCATGGCGCAGCGACCATTTCAGCCGGGCGAGCTGCAGATCGGCGATTTCCTCGCGCGAGGCGGTTTCGATCGGGTCGAGATCGCCCGGACGCGGCGACAGGTTGAGCATAGGTATCCTCCCGGTAAAAAACTTGGCCTGAGCGGCCTATTTCGAATCCTGAACGGCCGCTGCCATCGCCGCCTCCGGCACCAGGGTGCCGGCGATGGTGCGCGAATTGCCGCGAAACTCGGCGATGGTCTCGCCCTCTCGGTTGGCCACGGTCACGTCGGTGATCCCGGAGCGCCCCTCCCGCCAGCGTTCATGCGCGGTCGCGGTCAGCCGGTCGCCCAACCGCGCCGGCCGCAGGAACGAGACGGCGCAATGACTGGCCACGGTGTTCTGGTTGTGGCTGTTGCAGGCAAAGGCGAAGGCGCTGTCGGCCAGCGTGAAGACGAAGCCGCCGTGGCAGATGCCATGACCGTTGACCATGGTGTCGGTCACCGTCATCGCCAGCACTGCATGGCCGGGGCCGACCTCGACAATCTCCATGCCAAGCCCCTGGCTCGCCTTGTCCTCCGCCCACATGGCATTGGCGCAGGCCCGGGCGAGTGCCGCCGGATCGCCGGCGGCTCCGGGCCCGCTCACGCCTCATCCCCTTGCGTCGTCTCCCCTTGCCGCGTCTCCTCTTGCGGCGGAAGTCCGCTGAACGCTGGCCGACGCTTGGCCATGAAGGCCGAAACCCCTTCCGCATAGTCGGGCGAACGCCCGGCCCGCCCCTGCATCTCCCGCTCAAGGTCGAGCTGCTGATCCAGCGTGTTGTCGCCGGCCGCCTCAATCGCCTGCTTGATCAGCCCGAGGCCGAAGGTCGGCGCCGCCGCCATCTCGGCGGCGAGCGTGCGCGCCTGATCCATCAGCTCCGCATCCGGCACCGCCTTCCAGATCATGCCCCATTCCTCGGCCTGCGCCGCCGGCACCGGAACGGCGAGCATCGCCAGCGCCTTGGCCCGGGCAAGGCCGACCAGATGCGGCAGGCTCCAGGTGCCGCCGCAATCCGGCACGAGCCCGATCTTGGAAAACGCCTGAATGAACTTCGCGCTTTCCGCTGCCAGCACGATGTCGCAGGCCAGGGCGATATTGGCGCCCGCCCCGGCGGCAACCCCGTTGACGGCGGCGATCACCGGCTTGGGCAGCGCCTTCAGACGCCGGATCAGCGGATTGTAGTGGGTGCCGATGGTCTCGCGCAGATCGGGCGGCGGACCGTCGCCGGACATGTTCCGGTCGCCAAGATCCTGGCCGGCGCAAAAGCCGCGCCCGGCGCCGGTCAGGAGCACCGCACGGATCTCCGCTTCGGTCTCGGCGATGGTCAGCGCACCGCGCAGCGCCTCCTGCATCGCGTCGTTGAAGGAATTCAGCTTGTCCGGCCGGTTGAGGGTGATGACCAGAACCCCGCCATCGCGCTCCACCAGCACCGGCGCCGCCATGGCGCCCGCGTTCCCATCACTCATACCCACTCCCCTTTTGCCTCGGCCACGCCGGCCCCTTTTTTCCACGGCCACGCCGGAAAGCCTCCTCGCCCTCCGCCTGCGGCCGGCGCATCCGGCCAGTGCCGGCTGCATTTTTTACTTGACTGACCAACCGGTCGGTTAATTATTATGATCGTCAATCAGGCGCTGTCAATCGCGGCGCGACACACAAATCACCCGGCCCAACCGGGACCGGCGGATGGCGCGGCAGCGCGGGGAGAACGATATGACCGGCTTTTTCGACAAGCACAGGGGAACCCTCGACAAGGCCGTGGCGGCGATCCGGGAACGGGGCTTCTGGTCGGCCTATCCGGAAATGCCGTCGGGCAAGATCTATGGCGAGACCGCAAAGGCCGATGGCGAGGCAGCCTTCAAGGCGCTGCTCGGCAAGCCGTTCGAGCTGGACCAGCCCTCCACCGGCGGGCGCGTCGGTCATGAGATCAGCCCCTTCGGCCCCGATCTCGCCATCACCTATCCCGAGGCAACTCCGGACATGCTGGTGGAGGCCGCCCGCACGGCAATGACCGGCTGGAGCGCGGCCAGCCCCGAGGAGCGGGTCGGCCTCTGCCTGGAGATCCTTGCCCGCATCAACGCCCAGAGCTTCCTCTTTGCCAATGCGGTGATGCACACCTCCGGCCAGGCCTTCATGATGGCCTTCCAGGCCGGCGGCCCGCACGCCCAGGACCGGGGCCTTGAGGCCATTGCCTATGCCTATGACGAGATGAGCCGGGTGCCGGGCGCGGTGCGCTGGGAAAAGCCGCAAGGCCCGAAGGACCCGATCGTTCTCGACAAGCGCTTCCGCATCATTCCGCGCGGACCGGCGCTGGTGATCGGCTGCGCCACCTTCCCGACCTGGAACAGCTATCCGGGCCTGTTCGCCAGCCTCGCCACCGGCAATCCGGTGATCGTCAAGCCGCATCCCGGCGCGATCCTGCCGCTGGCGCTGACCGTACGGATCGGCCGTGAGGTGCTGCTTGAGGCCGGGTTCGATCCGAACGTGCTGCTGCTCGCCGCCGACACGGTCGAAGCACCGATCACCAAGGAGCTGGTCACCCATTCCGGCATCGCCATCATCGACTACACCGGCTCGCCCGCCTTCGGCTCCTGGATCCGGGAAAACGCCAGCGGCCGGCCGGTCTATACCGAGGAGGCCGGGGTCAACTCCATCGTCGTCACCGGCACGGATTCCTTGCGCGGCATGGTCGGCAACATCGCCTTTTCCCTGTCGCTCTATTCCGGGCAGATGTGCACCGCGCCGCAGAACATCTACGTGCCGCGCGGCGGCATCGACACCGATGAGGGCCACAAGTCCTTCGACGAGATCGCCGGCGCGCTGGCCAGTGCCGTCGACAAGCTGCTGTCCGACCCGCAGCGCGCCGCCGGCGTGCTCGGCGCGGTGCAGAACGAGGCAACCCTGGCCCGTGTCGCCAATGCGCGCGGGCTCGGCAAGGTGCTGCGCGACAGCGGACCGGTGGAGGGCATGGAGGATGCCCGCTCCGCCACGCCGCTGATCCTGGCCGTCGATGCCGCCGACGAAAGCGCCTATCTGGAGGAGCGCTTCGGCCCGGTGAGCTTCGTCATAGCCACCGATGGGGCGGAGGACGCGATTACCCGTGCCGCTGCCTCGGCCCGCAACCGGGGCGCCATCACCGCCGCGCTCTATGCCACCGACGAAGCGGTGATCGATCGGGCGGCGGATGCCTTCGCCGAGGCCGGTGTCAGCCTCTCGGTCAACCTGACCGGCGGCGTCTTCGTCAACCAGAGCGCGGCCTTTTCCGACTACCACGTGACCGGCGCCAATCCGGCGGGCAACGCCTGCCTGTGCGACAGCGCCTTTGTCGCCAATCGCTTCCGGGTGGCCACCGTGCGCCGCCCGGCGGCGGCCTGACTCGGAGCCGGCGGGCAAGACTTGCAACGAGACTTACAACGGGACTGGCAACAAAACAGGCAACAAGACTGGGAAAATGGGAGGAGAAACCATGACGACCCTGATGAAACGGATGGGACTGGCGGCGCTGGTCGCCGGCGCCGCCGCGATGGCGAGCCCGGCGAGCGCCGCCGACACGATCAAGATCGGCTCTTCGCTGGCGATCACCGGCCCCGCCTCGTTCCTGGGCGATCCGGAAGCCAAGACGCTGGAGCTTTACGTCAAGAAGATCAACGAGGCCGGCGGCGTCAACGGCAAGCAGCTTGAACTCGTCGTCTATGACGACGGTGCCAACGCCAACAAGGCCCGGACCTTCGCCACCCGCCTCGTGGAGGACGACGGCATCGTGGCGATGATCGGCGGATCGAGCACCGGCGCGACCATGGCGATGATCCCGGTGTTCGAGGACGCGGGCATTCCGTTCATCTCGCTCGCCGGCGCGGTGGTGATCGTCGACCCGGTCAAGCCCTTCGTGTTCAAGACCCCGCATACCGACAAGATGGCCTGCGAGAAGATCTTCGAGGACATGAAGGCCAAGGGCATTGCCAAGGTCGGCATGATTTCCGGCACCGGCGGCTTCGGCAAGTCCATGCACGGTCAGTGCCTTGGCGTTGCCGGCAACTACGGCATCGAGATCGTCGCCGACGAGACCTATGGTCCGAAGGATTCGGACATGACGCCGCAGCTCACCAACATCAAGAGCGCGCCGGGCCTGCAGGCGGTGGTCAACCCGGGCTTCGGCCAGGGGCCGGCCATCGTCACCCGCAACTTCAAGCAGCTCGGCTTTGACGTGCCGCTCTACCAGAGCCATGGCGTGGCCTCGAAGTCCTTCATCGAGCTGGCCGGCGATGCGGCCGAGGGGGTGCGTCTGCCCGCCTCCGCCCTGCTGGTTGCCGAAAAGCTGCCGGACAGCGACCCGCAGAAGGCGGTCGTGACCGGCTACAAGGCGGCCTATGAGGAAGCCACCGGCCAGCCGGTCTCCACCTTCGGCGGCCATGCCTATGACGGGCTGATGATGCTGGTGGAAGCGATGCAGCGCGCCGGCTCGGAGGATCCTCAGGCGATCCGTGATGAGCTGGAGAAGACCAGCGGCTTCATGGGCACCGCCGGCGTGGTCAACATGTCGCCGAGCGACCATCTCGGTCTCGACCTCACCGCCTTCCGGATGCTGGAAATCCGCGACGGCGACTGGGTCCTGGCCGACTAAGCTCCCGGGGCTTCCTCCGCGCATTGCCGACGCCGTCCGGAGCTGATCCGGGCGGCGCCGGGTGCGGGAGCCGCCCTCCTGGATGGTCCCTTTCGCGGCACCGGCGCGCTATCGCCGCCGCCGCATGATCGGCGAAGAAACCCATGCCCGATTTTCTGCAGTTTTGTGTCTCCGGCCTGACCGTCGGCGCGGTCTACGCGCTGGTCGCGCTCGGCTTCACCATCATCTACAACGCCTCGGACGTGGTGAATTTCGCCCAAGGCGAGTTCGTCATGATCGGCGGCATGACCACGGTGTTCATCACCGCCGCCGGCGTGCCGCTGCACTTCGCCATTCCAGCGGCGATCCTCGCCGCCATGGTGATCGGCCTGTTGCTGCACCGGCTGGCCATCGAGCCGGCGCGCGGCGCCTCCGCCGTCACCTTGATCATCATCACCATCGGCGCCTCGATCTTCCTGCGCGGCGGTGCCCAGATCGTCTTCGACAAGCAGTTCCATTCGCTGCCCGCCTTCTCCGGTGACACGCCGGTGATGATCGGCGGCGCGGCGGTGCTGCCGCAAAGCTTCTGGGTGCTGGGCGGCGCGGCGGTGATCGTCGCCCTGTTGTGGTTCTTCTTCAACCGCACTCTCCTCGGCAAGGCGGTGCTGGCCACCGCCGCCAACCGGCTGGCGGCCCGGCTGGTCGGCATCAACACCTCCTTCGTCGTCGGCTTTTCCTTCGTGCTCTCGGCGGCCATCGGCGCCATTGCCGGCATTCTCGTCGCGCCGATCACCCTGACCAGCTACGACATCGGCGCCCTGCTGGCGCTCAAGGGCTTCGCTGCGGCGATGCTCGGCGGCATGGGCAACCCGCTCGGCGCCATCGTCGGCGGTCTTGCCGTCGGCCTGCTGGAAGCGCTCGGCGCCGGCTACATCTCCTCCACCTACAAGGATGCAATCGCCTTCATCGTCATTCTCGCGGTGCTGTTCGTCCTGCCCGGCGGCTTCTTCGGCCGCGCCAGCACGGAGCGGGTCTGACCATGCGCGCGCTTCTTGCCCACCGTCTCGCCGCGCCGGTCGCCATCGCGCTGATCGTCGTCGCCCTCGCCTTCGTCCTGCCCTCCAACTTCTACCTGCGGGTCGCCGCGCTGGTGTGGATCTCCGCCCTGGCGGTGATCGGTCTCAACCTTTTGATGGGCTTCGCCGGCCAGGTCAGCCTCGGCCATGCCGGGTTCTTCGGTCTCGGCGCCTATGCGGTCGCCGTGCTGCCGGCGCAGTTTTCGCTGCATCCTCTGCTGGCGCTCTTGGCCGGGGCGCTGGTTTGCGGCCTGATCGCCTTTGTCGTCGGCCGGCCGATCCTGCGCCTCAAGGGCCATTACCTCGCGGTCGCCACCCTCGGTTTCGGCATCCTGATCGCCATGGCGATTGCCAATGAAAGCTGGCTCACCGGCGGCCCCGACGGCATGCCGGTGTCGCGCCTGACCCTGTTCGGCTGGCGCGTGCGCGGGGCAAGCACCTGGTACTGGATCACCGGCGCGCTGCTGGTGCTCGGCGCCTGGCTGGCAGTCAATCTGGTGGCCAGCCCGACCGGGCGGGCGCTGCGGGCACTGCACGATTCCGAAGTGGCGGCCCGGGTCGCCGGCGTCGACGTCGCCCATTACAAGCTGATCGTCTTCGTCATTTCCGCCGTCTACGCCTCGGTCGCCGGCTCGGCGCTGGCGCTGGTCAACGGCTTCGTCACCCCGGACAGTGCCAATTTCATCCACTCCATCGAGCTGGTGACCATGGTGGTGCTCGGCGGCATGGGCTCGGTGTTCGGCTCGCTGGTTGGCGCGGCGATCCTCGTCGTGCTGCCGCAGGTGCTCACCACCTTCCACGACTATGAACACCTGCTGCTCGGCCTGATGATGATGGTCATCATGATCGTGCTGCGCAGCGGCATCGTGCCCAGCCTTGCCGCCCTGATCCGGAGGACCCGGCCATGAGCATTCTCAAGGTCGAGGAGATCGGCATTGCCTTCGGCGGCGTCAAGGCGGTCGACAATGTCTCCTTTTCGGTCGAGGCCGGCACGGTGTTCTCGATCATCGGCCCGAACGGTGCCGGCAAGACCACCCTGTTCAACCTCGTCTCCGGCGTCTACCGCCCTCGGCGGGGCCGGGTGATCCTGCAAGGCGAGGACGTCACCGGCCTGGAGCCGAACCGGCTCGCCCGCTGCGGCCTGTCGCGCACCTTCCAGAACCTGCAGGTGTTCTTCCGCATGACTGCGCTGGAAAACGTCATGGTCGGCCGCCACCTGAAGGAACGGCGCGGGCTGCTGGCACATCTTCTGGCGCTGCCCTCCACCGCCCGGCAGAACCGGGAAAGCGCGGAGATCGCCCGGCAGTTACTGGAGCGTGTCGGGCTCGCCGAGTATGCAGAGACCCCGGCCAGCGCCATGCCCTATGGCGCGCTGAAACGGCTGGAGATCGCCCGCGCCCTGGCCGCCGAGCCGCAGGTGCTGCTGCTCGATGAGCCGGCCGCCGGCTGCAACCCGGTGGAGACGGAAGAGATCGAAACCCTGATCCGCAGGATTGCCGATGAAGGCATGACGGTGGTGCTGGTGGAACATGACATGAAGCTGGTGATGCGGATTTCCGACCGGGTGCATGTGCTCGAACAGGGCCAGACCCTGACGGAAGGACGCGCGGACGAGGTTCGCGCCAACCCCAAGGTGATCGAGGCCTATCTCGGCACCCATGGCACCCGGGAGGCCTCCCTTGCGCTCGGATGATCCCCTTTTGAAAATCGAGGGGCTGCGCTCTGGCTATGGCCGGATCGAAGCCCTGCACGGGGTCTCGCTGGAGGTGCGCCCCGGCGAGGTGGTGGCGCTGGTCGGCGGCAATGGCGCCGGCAAGACCACCTTGCTGCGCGCCATCTCCGGCGTGCAGCCGGTCACCGCCGGCGGGGTCCGGTTCTCCGGCACGGATCTCACCCGCGCCAGCGCCCATGCCCGGGTCAAGGCCGGCATCGCCCAGGTGCCGGAGGGGCGGCAGATCTTCTCGCCGCTGTCGATCGAGGACAATCTGCGGCTCGGTGCCTACCTGCGCAAGGATGCGGAAATCGCCGCCGATCTTGAGCGGGTCTACGACCTGTTCCCGGTGCTGAAGGAGCGGCGCAGGAACCCGGCCGGCGGCCTCTCCGGCGGCCAGCAACAGATGCTGGCCATCGGCCGGGCCATGATGAGCCGGCCGAAGCTCCTGTTGCTCGACGAGCCCTCCATGGGGCTGGCGCCGGTGCTGGTCGATCAGGTGTTCGCCATCATCGCCCGCCTGCGCGAGGAAGAGGCGGTGACGGTGTTCCTGGTGGAACAGAACGCCTTTGCCGCCCTGTCGATTGCCGACCGGGGCTATGTCATCGAGACCGGTGAGATCGCCATGACCGGCAGCGGCCGTGAGCTCCTCACCGATGAGCGGGTACGCGAGGCCTATCTCGGGGTCTGAATCACCTTACGAACAAACCGGTCGAAGCCATTGATGCGACTCCGGTTCCGGTCACGCGTGCACCGAAGAATGAACAGCTCCGGCGGAGGATAAGCCGACAGGCGGTGCCTCCCGGGTCGCGCTGACGCTCCGTCCGGGAGGACGCCCCCTGCAGAGGAACAGGTGTGGGGCAAGGGTGCCCGGTTTGGAAACGCCCGCCCCTCGCCTTACATGGCGTCGTAGTCGAGCACCACCTTGTCGGTGACCGGGCGCGACTGGCAGGTCAGCACGAAACCGGCCTCCACCTCCCAGGGCTCCAGCGAATAGTTCACCGCCATGTCCACCTCGCCGGTGACGACCTTGGCCCGGCAGGTGCAGCACATGCCGCCCTTGCAGGAAAACGGCGCCTCCACCCCAGCGCGGATCGCCGCATCGACGATGGTCTCGCCGGCGGCCACCGGCACGCTGACCCGCGCCCCGTCGATCACCAGTTCGGCGCTGGCCGCATGGTCGATATCCGCATCCGCGTGAGCGGGCTTGGGGGCATGGGCCGGCGACCCGTCGGCGGGGGTGAAGAACTCCCGGTGAATGCGGGCCGGATCGACCCCGAGCCCGGCAAGCACCGCGCCGGCGGTCTCGATCATCTCGCCCGGGCCGCACAGGAACACCCCATCGGCCTCCACCGCCGGAACCACGTGGGTCAGCAGCGGCGTGAGCTTGTCCGCATCGAGCCGGCCGGACAACATCTCCACATCCTGGGTCTCGCGCGACAGCACATGGAAGATGCCAAAACGGCCCGGGAACAGGTCCTTCAGATCCTCGATTTCCTCTTTGAAGATAATGCTTTGCGCCGTCTTGTTGCCATAGAGCAGGAAAAACTCGCTCTCCGGCTCGCGGGCCAGCACCGTGCGGATCATCCCGAGCACCGGGGTGATGCCGGAGCCGGCGGCAATCGCCACCAGCATGCGCCCGCCGCCCTCATACGCCGGCAGCAGGAAGCGGCCCGACGGGGTCATCACGTCGATCTCGTCGCCCGCGCGGATGTTCTCGTTGGCATAGGCGGAAAACGCGCCGCCCTCCACCTTCTTCACCGCAACCCGCAACTCGCCATCATCCTCGCCCGCACAGATCGAATAGGAGCGGCGCACGTCGGCCCCATCGATGGTGGCGCGCAGGGTCAGATACTGGCCGGCGGAAAAGCGGTAGCTTTCGCGCAAACTCTCCGGCACCTCGAACGAAATCGAGACGGCATCGGCGGTCTCCCGCTTCACTTCCCTGACCTTCAACGCATGAAATCGCGGCGACATGCTGAGGCTCCTCCCTCGGTCGGCGGACACGGGCGGTCCGGGCCGATATCAGTGACACTTGAAATAATCGAACGGTTCGGCGCAGGCGCGGCAGCGCCACAGCGCCTTGCAGGCGGTCGAGCCGAATTCGGAGACCTTCTCCGTCTCCAGCGAACCGCAGCGCGGACAGGCGACCTGATCGTCGCCGAACAGCGCCCGGCGCGAGGCCTTGCCCGCCGGTGGGGCGATGCCATAGGCCCTCAGCTTCTCGCGCGCCTCCGCGCTCAGCCAGTCGGTGGTCCAGGCCGGCGACAGCACCGTATTGATGCGCACAGAGGAGAACCCGGCCGCCAAGAGCGCCGTCTCGATGTCCATGGTGAACACCGCCATCGCCGGACAGCCGGTGTAGGTCGGGGTGATGTCGACCTCGACAACGCCGCCTTCCTGCACTCGCACATCGCGCAGGACGCCAAGGTCGGCGATGGTCAGCACCGGCACCTCCGGATCGGGTACCCGGCCGGCCACCTCCAGCGCCCGCCGCCGCTGCTCCCCCAGCGGCAGCGCCTGCACCGTGTCGGTATCCCCTGCCGCGCTCATGCTCTCACCACGTATGCCCGGGATAGGCCCGCTGCATGTATTGCATCTCCGACAAAAGGTGGCCGAAGCTCTCCGAATGGCGCCCGTCGCGGCCGCCGGTCTGCATCCAGCCTTGTGCCGGCAGGGTCAACGTCGCTTCCTCCAGCACCCGGCTGAGGGTCGCAAGCCAGCCCGCGCGCAAGCCCTGCGGATCGACCGCAATGCCGGCCGCCACCAGCTCCGAAACCGTGTCATCCGCCTCAAACAGCTCGCCGGTATAGGGCCACAGAAGGTCGATCGCCTCCTGCATCCGCCGGTGGCTTTCCGCCGTGCCATCACCGAGCCGGATCGTCCATTCGCTGGCATGGCGCAGGTGATAGGCCGCCTCCTTTTCCGCCTTGGCGGCAATCGCCGACAGGGTCGCGTCGCTGGAGCCGGTCAGCTTCTCCCAGAAGGGCAGCATGAAGGCGGAGAAGAACAACTGGCGGGCGATGGTCTGGGCGAAATCGCCATTGGGCTGTTCCACCAGCAGGCAGTTGCGGAAGGCCCGCTCGACCCGCAGGAAGCAGAGCTGATCCTCGTCCCGGCCCTTGCCTTCCACCTCGGCGGCGTAGCTGTAGAGCGCCCGCGCCTGGCCCACATGGTCGAGCGCCACATTGGCAAGGCCGATATCCTCCTCCAGCGTCGGCGCGTGGCCGCACCACTCGCCAAGGCGCTGGCCGAGGATCGCCGCGTCATCGGCGAGCCGCAGCACATAGGTGAAAAGCGCATCCGTCATGGCCCGTCCTCACATGTTGCCGACGTCTTCGGGGATCTCGTAGAAGGTCGGATGCCGGTAGATCTTCGAGGCGGTCGGCTCGAACAGCATCCCCTTCTCGGACGGGTCGGAGGCGATGATCTCCGCCGAGGGCACGACCCAGATCGACAGCCCCTCGCCGCGCCGGGTGTAGACATCGCGCGCCGCCTGCAGCGCCATTTCCGCATCCGCCGCATGCACAGAGCCGCAATGGCGGTGGGCCATGCCCGTACGCGAACGAATGAAGACTTCCCAAAGCGGGGTGGTTTTCTCGGTCATGTTGCTCTCCCTGCGGCGCCTCCGCGCCGTAAATTCACCTGCGGCGCCCTCCGCGCCGGAATTGCTGAATTGCCTCTGGCGCCGGACGAACCTATTCGGCGGCGACCTGCGCCGCCGCGCGCCGGGCGGCCCGCTTTTCCGCATGGGCCAGCGCCGCCTCGCGCACCCAGGCCCCGGCCTCATGCGCCTTCTGCCGCGCGCTCAGCCGTTCCCGGTTGCACGGGCCATCGCCGGCGATCACCCGGGAGAACTCGTCCCAGTCGATCTCGCCGAAGGTCCAGTGGCCGCTCTCCGCATCGAAGGCGAGCTTGTCGTCCGGGATCGTCAGCCCGAGGAAATGCGCCTGCGGCACGGTGGCATCGACGAATTTCTGCCGCAGCTCGTCATTGGTGAAGCGCTTGATCTTCCAGGCCATCGACTGCGCGGAATGGGTGGAGTGGGTGTCGGAGGGACCGAACATCATCAGCGACGGCCACCACCAGCGGTCAAGCGCGTCCTGCACCATCGCCTTCTGCTCCTCGGAGGAGCGGCACATCTCCAAAAGCAGCTCGTAGCCCTGGCGCTGGTGGAAGCTCTCCTCCTTGCACACCCGGATCATCGCCCGCGCATACGGCCCGAAGGAACAGCGGCACAGAGGGATCTGGTTCATGATCGCCGCGCCGTCGACCAGCCAGCCAATGGCCCCGATATCGGCCCAGGTCAGGGTCGGATAGTTGAAGATGGAGGAGTATTTCGCCCGCCCCGACAGGAGCTGCTCGGTCAGCTCCTCGCGCGAGACGCCAAGGGTTTCGGCCGCCGAATAGAGATAGAGCCCGTGCCCGCCCTCGTCCTGCACCTTGGCCAGCAGCGCCGCCTTGCGCTTCAGGGTCGGTGCGCGGGTGATCCAGTTACCCTCCGGCAACATGCCGACGATCTCCGAATGGGCATGCTGGGAAATCTGCCGCACCAATGTCTTGCGATAGGCCGCCGGCATCCAGTCGTTCGGCTCGATCTTCTCTTCCGCATCGATCCGCGCCTGAAACGCGGCAAGACGCTCCGCATCCTCCGGTGCGGATGTCTCGGTCTCACGCGCATTGAGTGCCTGGGTGTACATCTTGGCTCTTCCTCCTCGACCCCGCCTCACCACGGTCGCTCCCCGCCTGCCGGGCGGTGTCTGGAATGATTATAAGTGACGATAATTTTATTCTTCAAGCATTTTTTGTCACACATTGCGCCGCAATGCGGCAAGCGCTTGAAGACAAAAGGAGCTTCAGTCGGGAAATCGGTCGAAGTAGCTGGCGTCCGGCGCCGGCAGGGCGCCATCGCGGCACAGTGCCCGCTGGGACAGCCACTCATCGGAGGCCGGCAACAGCAGCCGGTAGAGCCGGGCACACAGCGCATTGGCGGCCAGCCCCGGCCAGTCCCCCGGCAGAAGCTCCGGCGACAGCGCGGGATCGCGCAGGATCAGCCGCCGATAGGCATGGATCAGGAGAAGCCGCGCCACCATCGCCTGTTCGCCCACCACCGGCGGCGCGCTTTCCAGCGCCTCGGCCAGCGGTGTGAAGCCCTCGATGAACTGATGATAGCGCCGGGCCAGCGGCGCCAGATCGAAGGCCCGCTCCACCAGCTCCCGGCGCGGCCCGCTGAGGATATCGGCGGCCAGCACCGTGCAGCGCGCCGCCCCCTCCCCGGCAAGCGGCGGGCTGACATCGGTTCCCAGCAGCACGCCGGGCGCAAGCTGGCCATAGCCGGATTTGAGCGCCGCATCGCGCAAGCCCCCGCGCGGATCGCCATCGGGCAGGCAGACGATGCGCAGCCGCGAGGCCGAGGACTGCCTCGGAGTGGCATAGACCCGGGCAATCGCCGGGCCGAACGCCTCGCGCCCGGCCCCCGACAGCGCGTAGTAGCTGAGCCGCCCGACCCGAGTGCGCTCCAGCCAGCCATCGCGCGCCAGCCGCGACAGCGCCGCCCGCACGGCGGCCGCGTCGACCCCCATGGCGCCGAGCAGTTCCGAGACCGTGCCGGCCCAGACCTCGCCGCCGCGCGGGGCGATAGCATCTCCGAAGAAGGTGATGATGAGCGACCAGACCCGCAGCGGCTGGGCGTCATGCAGCCGGTCGAGCAGCACCGCGAGCGCAGCTTCCGCCGCCCCGTGGTCGCTACCCCGCTCCGCGCAAGAGGGCGCGGCCGCCTCGCCCGACTGGCTCTCGCTCATGCCACTGCTTCCCGTTGCCGGCAAAAGGATCTCCGGCCCATTAAGCAGATTGACACAAGCCTTGAAACAGCAAAAACGCCCCTCGATCCGGAACGCCGCTACCTGTCCCCATCCGGCTTGCGGCCACCGGCGGCAACCCGCGCCGGAACCAGCGCCTGACGCGGCATCAGCCAGCGCAGCGACCCCTGCCGGCGCTTCGACCCGCCTGCATCGTCATCCTTGGCAGTCGGCAGCGCCATGACCGCCGCGCCCATTGCCGCCGAACACAAGGTGATCATCAGCCCGAACAGCAGAACGAGAATCGGCACCAGCGGCTCCTGGGAATTGAGAATCAGGCTGCGCAGGTTGCCGGTGTCGAACCACAGCAGGCCGCCCAGCACCATTACCGAGACGAAGGCGCCGATCAGCCAGTTGATCGCCAGCATGCGGAACAACGGCAGGCGCCACAGGCCCCGCACTCCAGAGCCTGCCTCGAACACCGTGTCGTCCTTGCGCGAATTATCAATGCTCATGCGCTCTCCGCCCATTTTTGCCGGGGGCCACGGACCAGGGCCGCGACCTCCTCCAGAATGACCGCTCCGGCGGCTCTTGTCCACGCGTCGGATCGGCGCAGGCCAGCGCCCAGCCAGGACCCCAGCCGGTTGCAAACTTGAAATTCCCCAACGTCAAGTCTTGCAGATGACATATGGCGCGCTTATATTGGCCAGCAATATATCAAACCGATATATAGAGATTTACGAACATACAAATCAAAGCCAGCACCCGCGCCCGGCAGGGGTGGCGGTCAAGTGGCGGAGACAAGAGCGATCATGAGCGTCAGAACCCTGTGCCTCGCCATTCTCAACTTCGAGGACGCGACCGGATACGAGATCCGCAAACAGTCGACGGAGGGCAAGTATCGTTATTTTTTCGACGCCAGCTACGGCTCGATCTACCCGACGCTGGCGCGGCTGGAAGCGGAAGGGCTGGTCACCGTGCGCGAGGAAGCGCAAAGCGGCAAACCCTCCCGCAAGGTCTATTCGATCACGCCGGCGGGCCGGGCCGCCTTCATTGCCGCCCTCGGCGAACCGGTGGCGCGCGACACCTTTCGTTCCCCCTTTCTGCTGGTGGCCATGTGCGCCGATCAGGTCGGCGTGGACGTCATCCGCAATGCCATAGACGCGCGGCTCGGGTACCTGCGCGAGGAACTCGACCTGATGGAGAGCATGCAAGGGGACTGCCCGAACGAGGCGACCCGCTTCACCCTCGACTATGGGCGCACCTGTGTCGCCCATGACATTGCCTTTCTCGAAAGCAACAGGGCGCGGCTGGAGGAAATTGCCGCCAGCCCGACCAGAGATCTGCCCCAGGCAGCCGAGTAGCCAGATGCGCAACCCACCGGCCAACGCCCCAGGCAGCGCTCAATCCGGAGCACCGACACGATGAAACTGCGCTTTTCCTACTTCCTCGCCATCGGCATCCTCGCCGGTGTCGCCGGCTGGATGTGGACCGGAACCTATATCGAGGGCGGACTGGGCGAGAACGAGGGCAGCACCCCGCCCCCGGCCGAACGCAGCCAGGCGGCCGATGCCGCCTTGTTTCGCGTCGAGGTGCGCGAGATTTCCGCCGAGCCGCGCCGCTCGGTGCTGATCATTCGCGGCCGGACCGAGGCGGAAGCCCGGGTTCCCGTGCGCGCGGAGACCAGCGGCCGGGTTGCCGAACGGCGCGTCAGCGAAGGCCAGTTGGCCAAGGCCGGCGATGTGCTCTGCGTGCTCGACAAAGGCGCGCGCGAGGCCAAGGTGGCCGAGGCAAGAGCCCTGCTCGCCCAGGCCCGGCTCGATCACACCGCCGTCACCCAGCTCAACGAAAAGGGCTTTGCCGCCCAGACCCGGGTTGCCGCGCTCAAGGCGGCGATGGATGCCGCCGCCGCCAAGCTGGAGGAGCAGGAGCTGGAGCTGTCGCGCACGATCATCCACGCGCCGATCACCGGCGTCGTCGAAAGCCCAATGGCGGAAACCGGCACGATCCTCGCCACCGGGCAAGTCTGCGCCACCCTGATCGACGCCGACCCGATCCTCGCCATCGGCCAGGTGTCAGAACGCGACATCAACGCCCTGCGCATCGGTCAGCAGGCCGAGGTGGAGCTGGCCACCGGCGGCAGCGTGTCCGGCAAGGTCCGCTATATCGCCCCGGCGGCCGATCCGGCGACCCGCACCTTCCGGGTGGAGATCGAGGTCCCGAACACTGACGGCCGCGTGCGTGACGGCATCACCGCCACCGCCCGCGTGCCGCTGCTCGAACAGCGCGCCCACCGCATCAGCTCCGGCATCCTGACCCTCAACGACGCGGGCACCGTCGGCGTGCGCGCGGTCGGGCCGGACAACACGGTCAGCTTCTATCCGACCCAAATTCTCGGCGGCGACACGGACGGCATCTGGGTGGGCGGTCTGCCCGAGACCCTTCGCGTGATTGTCGTCGGTCAGGACTATGTGATTGAGGGGCAGACCGTCGAACCGGTCGTGAAGATGGCGGAGGCCACCCAATGATCTCCATGCTTGAATCCGCGCTGCGCCGGCCGCGCACCGTCCTCACATTGATGCTGGTGATGGTGGTGGCCGGGGTGCTGTCCTACATCGCCATCCCCAAGGAGGCCGACCCGGACATCGACATTCCGGTGTTCTACGTCTCCATCACCCAGCAGGGCATTTCGCCGGAAGACGCGGAACGGCTGCTCGCCCGGCCGATGGAAACCGCCCTGCGCGGTCTCGACGGGCTGAAGGAAATCACCACCATCTCGGCGGAAAGCCATGTCAGCGTCTTGCTGGAATTCGACATCAGCTTCGACAAGGACAAGGCGCTCGCCGATGTGCGCGACAAGGTCGACCAGGCCAAGGCGAAACTGCCGGACGAAGCCGAGGAACCGACCATCATCGAGACCAACTTATCCCTGCAGCCGACCATCTATGTCGCTCTGTCCGGCGCGGTGCCCGAACGCACGCTCTACCGCCATGCGCGGCGGCTG
Source organism: Stappia taiwanensis (assembly GCF_014635285.1). Lineage (GTDB taxonomy): Bacteria > Pseudomonadota > Alphaproteobacteria > Rhizobiales > Stappiaceae > Stappia > Stappia taiwanensis. The sequence goes on from NZ_BMCR01000005.1 coordinate 111,904, forward strand.
AAGGACCAGATCGAGGCGATCCCGACCGTGCTGGAGGCCAATCTCTCCGGCCACCGGGAGGAGATGCTCGAAGTCATCATCGATTCCATGAAGCTGGAATCCTATCAGGTGACCCAGCAGGAACTCCTGACCTCGCTGACCCAGAACAACCAGCTGGTGCCCGCCGGCTTCCTCGACAACGGCCAGGGCCGGTTCAACGTCAAGGTGCCCGGCCTCGTCGAAAACGCGGTGGATGTCTACAACCTGCCGGTCAAGCAGAGCGGCGAAGGGGTGGTCACCCTCGGCGACATCGCCGAGATCCGCCGCACCTTCAAGGACCCGGAGACCTTCACCCGAGTCAACGGCCAGCCGGCGATCACCATCAACGTGGTTAAGCGCAAGGGCACCAACATCGTCGAGAACAACGCGGCGGTGCGCCAGGTGGTCGAGGAGGCAACCGCAAACTGGCCGGCGCCGATCCGCATCGACTACCTGCTCGACAAGTCGCGCAGCATCTTCGAGATCCTCGGCTCGCTGCAATCCTCAATCATGACGGCGATCTTCCTGGTGATGATCCTTGTCATCTGGGCACTGGGACCGAAGTCGGCGCTGCTCGTCGGCATCGCCATTCCCACCTCCTTCATGGTCGGCTTCCTGATCCTTTCGACCATCGGCATGACCGTGAACACCATGGTGATGTTCGGCCTGGTGCTGACCGTCGGCATGCTGGTCGATGGCGCCATCGTCATGGTGGAATACGCCGACCGCAAGATCGCCGAGGGCATGCCCACGCAGGAGGCCTATATCCGGGCCTCCAAGCTGATGTTCTGGCCGATCGTCTCCTCCACGGCGACGACGCTCGCCGCCTTCCTGCCGATGCTGTTGTGGCCCGGTGTCGCCGGGGAGTTCATGAGCTACCTGCCGATCATGGTGATCATCGTGCTCAGCGCCTCGCTCTTGACCGCGCTGGTGTTCCTGCCGGCGACCGGTGCCGCCCTCTCCAGCCTGATCACCGTGCTCGGGCGTCACGCCAGTCTTGTGACGAGCGCCCTGGTCGGCATCGGCGCCGCACTCGCCCTCTCGGCTCTGCCGGTACTGGCCGCGCTGCCCATCATCGCGAAGCTGCCACTGTTGCTCCTGGCCGCTGTGCTCATCGGCGCGGCGGTTCACCGTCCCTTGCGCCCGCTGGTCGCCCGCTTGCGCGCCCGCTCCCGCCAGATGGCGGAGGAGGAACGCAAGGCGGCGCAACTGCTGTCCGCCGGCGAGCATTTCGAGCCCGCCAAGGTCAAGGGCGCAACCGGCGCCTATGTGCGGATGCTCAGCTTCTGCGCTGGCACGCCGCTCGGCAACGTGATCACGCTGGCCAGCGTCGCCATCATCGCCGCCGGCATCACCGTTTATTTTCTGCAGCACAATCAGGGCAGAGAGTTCTTCATCGAGGACGAACCGGAAGCGGCCATCGTCCTTGTCTCCGGACGCGGCAATTTCTCCGTGCATGAGGCACTGGGGATCGTCGGCGCGGTGGAGCGGGAGGTGCTCGCCGTCCCCGGCATCGAGAACGTGGTGATGGCCGTCACCTCCGCCGGCGGCTCGACCGGCGGTGGTCTGATCGGCGGCGGCCAGGACAAGCCCGCCGACGTGATCGGCGAGTTGAACATCGAGCTGGCCGATTATTGCTGCCGCCGCAAGGCCGAGGAGATCTTCACCGAGATCCGGCAGCGCACCGCCATGCTTCCCGGCATCAAGGTGGAGGTGCGCAAGATCGAGGGCGGTCCGCCCACCGGCAAGGATGTGCGCCTGCAGGTCACCTCCACCGACTACGACACCCTGACGGCGGCGGTGGCCCGGGTGCGCGACCATGTGGACGAGATGGAGGGCCTGCGCGACCGCGAGGACAGCCGGCCGCTGCCGGGCATCGAGTGGCAGATCAGCATCGACCGGGAACAGGCGGGCCGCTTCCAGGCCGGCATCGGCTCGGTCGGCTCCATGGTGCAGCTCGTCACCAATGGCGTGCTGATCGGCAAGTACCGCCCAGATGACAGCGAGGACGAGGTGGATATCCGCGTCCGCCTGCCGGAGGCGGAACGCACCCTTGACCGGTTCGACAGCCTGCGCCTGCAGACCCCGCTCGGACAGGTGCCCCTGTCGAACTTCATCGACCGGGCACCGCAGCAGAAGGTGTCGTCGATCACCCGCCGCGATGGGCTTTATTCCATGGAGGTGAAGGCCAACATCATTGAAACGGAGACGGTCACCACGGCGGAGGGCGTCTCCCGACCGCTGACCCCGGATGACAAGGTGGCCGAGCTTGGCGCCTGGCTGAAGACCCAGAACTTCGGCGACAACGTCTATTTCCGCTTCCGCGGCGCCGACGAGGACCAGAAGGAATCCGGCGAGTTCCTGCAAAAGGCGATGGTCGGTTCGCTGTTCCTGATGTTCCTCATTCTGGTGACCCAGTACAACAGCTTCTACCAGACGGTCCTGACCCTCTCCACGGTGGTGATGTCGATCTTCGGCGTCCTGCTCGGCATGGCGCTGACGGGGCAGAAGTTCTCCATCATCATGACCGGCACCGGCGTCGTCGCGCTCGCGGGCATCGTCGTCAACAACGCCATCGTGCTGATCGACACCTACAATCGGTTCCGCCATGACGGCATCGAACCGGTGGAGGCGGTGCTGAAGACGGCGGCCCAGCGCATCCGGCCGGTGCTCCTGACCACCGCCACCACCGTCGCCGGTCTGGTGCCGATGGCCACCCAGATCAACTTCGACTTCGCCGAGCGGGTGATCACCAAGGGCTCGATCACGGCGGTCTGGTGGGTGCAGCTGTCGACGGCGATCATCGCCGGCCTGTCCTTTGCCACCATCCTGACGTTGATCCTGATCCCCACCATGCTGGCGCTACCGACGGTCTGGAGCCGGGCCTTCGCCAGGCTGCTGCGGAAGAAGGGTGACGCGGCCACGGATGACGCCAAGGGGGCGCAGGAGGAACGCGGGACGCAGGCCGCGCCCCTGCCCGGCCCCTCCAATGTCACGGCGCTGACCGCACGGCCGGCCACCACGAAGGAGACGCCGCGCAGCGCCCCGGACACCCTGCCGCACGCGGCGGAATAACCGGCCGGCGCGGCACGAACGATCCGACAAAAAAGAAAGGCGGCGTGGGAACCCCCGCGCCGCCTTTCGTTCATTCAGGTGTATCCCGAACGGATCAGCACCAACCCGTCAGCCGGTGTCGTCCTTGTCGTTGTCGCCGAGGTGGTCGAGATCGGTGTCGTCCTCGCTCTCATCCTCGCCGGCCTCCGCCGCGCTCGCGCCGCCGATCCGGCCATCGCGGTATTTTGCGTGCCAGTGCAGGGCGAAGGGGATGGAGATGAGATACCCGGTGGCCCCCACCGCCAGCATCTGGAACGGGTAGCTGACCAAAAGCGCCACCACCAGCACCGCCGCGACGAACAGCGGCAACACCAGATCGCGGCGAATGCGCGAGCCCAGCTTCTTGCCGGAGAAGGTCGGCAACCGGCTGACCATCAAGAGCGCGATCAGCACCACATAGACCGCCACCACCGGCGCCAGCGCCGGCCAATGCGGCAACAGGCCGACGAACTCCAGATAGACCGGCAGGAGCACGCTCAAGGCGCCGGCCGGCGCCGGCACCCCGGTGAAGAAATTGACCGCCCAGGCGGGCTTGTCCGGATCGTCGATCGAGACGTTGAACCGGGCAAGGCGCAAGGCGGCGGAAATGGAGAACACCAGCGCGGCGATCCAACCGATCGAGCGCACCTCGTTGAGCAGCCAGGAATAGAGGATCAACGCCGGCGCGACGCCGAAGTTGACGAAATCCGCCAGCGAATCCAGCTCCGCGCCGAAGCGCGAGGTGCCCTTCAGAAAGCGCGCGACGCGGCCGTCCAGCGCATCGAGCACGGCGGCCAGGACGATGGCGCCGATGGCGTAGTCCCAGCGCGCCTCCAGCGCCATGCGGATGGCGGTGAGCCCGGAGCACAGCGCCAGCAGGGTCACCAGATTGGGCAGAACGAGACGAAGCGGCACCCGGCGAAAGCGCGGCGCCCGGCCGCGCCGGCGGCGCGTCGGGCCCGGATCGTAGGGAGCAAAGGGAGCGGACATGGCGCGAGTTACCTTTGTATGCGTTGCATGGGGGCGATGCGCCGAACCGGCGAACCCGGATGGGCTCAGCTTACCCGGGTCAGAACGCTGTCCCGCCCCGCGCCGGACAGATCCGCGACGACGCTCTCGCCCGCCACCATGGTCTGGCCGATGGCCACCTTCACCGACGCCCCCTCCGGCAGATAGACATCGAGACGGGAGCCGAAGCGGATCAGGCCGAACCGCTCGCCGGCGCCGATGTTCTCACCCTCGTTCACGAAGCAGACGATCCGCCGCGCCACCAGGCCGGCGATCTGCACCACGCCGATGCGGGTATCGCCATTTTCGATGACGAGACCGTTGCGTTCGTTCTCCTCGCTCGCCTTGTCGCTCTCGGCATTGACGAACTTGCCGGCGCGATAGGCAATGCGGGTGACCCGCCCGCCGATCGGCGCCCGGTTCACGTGGCAGTTGAACACATTCATGAAGATGCAGACGCGCATCATCGGCGCGTCGCCCAGCTCCAGCTCCACCGGCGGCCGGGCCATGCCGATCTGACAGACCGTGCCATCGGCCGGCGACACCACCAGCGCGTCATCCAGTGGCGTCACCCGCGCCGGGTCGCGGAAGAAGTAGCAGACCCAGCCGGTCAGGATCAGACCGATCCAGAACAGCGGATCGAAGAACCAGCCGAGCACCAGGGTGGCGACACCGGCGATGGCGATGAAGGGCCAACCCTCGCGATGAATGGGGACAAGGGTTTTCGAGATCGTATCCGTCAGCGACATCAAGCCATCCAGTCAAAAGAGCGATGGCGCGCCGGCCGTCCGGCGCGCAGGGCCCCATTTGCACCGGAGCGGGCAGGAAAATCAATCCGCAGCGGCAATCCGCTCACTCCGCCGGCACTTCCTCGCCGGCACGCGGACCGCGAACGATATAGCCATCGTCGGCTTCGGTAACCGCCCGCAGGCGCTCCTCCGCTTCCGTGGCTTCCTGCTGCCGCGCCCACATGGAGGCGTAGAGCCCCCCGGCCGCAAGCAGCTCCTGATGCCGGCCGCGCTCGACGATCTCGCCCTTTTCGAGCACCAGGATCGTCTCGGCGTTGACCACGGTGGACAGCCGGTGCGCGATCACCACGGTGGTGCGGTTGCGCGACACCTGATCGAGCGCGGTCTGGATCTCCCGCTCCGTGTGGGTATCGAGCGCCGAGGTCGCCTCATCGAGAATGAGGATCGGCGGCGCCTTGAGAATGGTGCGGGCAATTGCCACACGCTGCTTCTCGCCGCCCGACAGCTTCAACCCGCGCTCCCCCACTTCCGTATCGAATCCCTCCGGCAGGGTCTCGATGAAATCGGCGATCTGCGCCATGCGCGCGGCCTCGCGCACCTCTTCATCGCTCGCCGTGGGCCGGCCATAGCGGATGTTGTAGGCAATGGTGTCGTTGAACAGCACCGTGTCCTGCGGCACCATGCCCGTGGCTTGGCGCAGGCTGTGCTGGGTCACGGAGCGCAGGTCCTGCCCGTCGATGGTCACGCGCCCGCCGGTGACGTCGTAGAAGCGGAACAACAGGCGCGAAATGGTCGACTTGCCGGCCCCCGACGGGCCGACGATCGCCACCGTCTCTCCCGCCGGCACCTCGAAGGAAATGCCCTTCAGGATCGGCCGGTCGGCATCGTAGTGGAAATGCACATCCTCAAAGCGAAGGGTCCCGCCCTTGACCGCCAGCGGCGCGGCATCCGGCGCATCGGTGATTTCCGCCGGCTCGGCCAGAAGGTCGAACATCGCCTCCAGATCGGTCAGCCCCTGACGAATTTCCCGGTAGAGGAAACCGATGAAGTTGAGCGGGATCGAGAGCTGCAGCAACAGCGCGTTGATCAGCACGAAATCGCCGAGGGTCTGGGTGCCGGCCATCACCGCCTGTGCCGAGAACACCATGCAGATGCCCGTGCCAATGGCGAGAATGAACGCCTGCCCGAAGTTGAGCCAGGCGAGCGAGGTCCAGGTACGGGTCGCGGCGACCTCGTAATCGGCCATCGACCGGTCGAACCGCCGCGCCTCCATCTCCTCGTTGCCGAAATACTTGACCGTCTCGAAATTCAGCAGGCTGTCGATCGCCTTGGAATTGGCGTCGGTGTCGCTGGCATTCATCTCCCGCCGAATGCCGATGCGCCAGTTCGAGGTCTGCACCGTGAACCAGGTATAGGCGACGATCATCACCGCCACGACCACCACATAGGAAAAGCCGAACTGGTACCAGATCACCCCGGCCATGATGGCGAATTCGAAGATCGTCGGAATGCCGTTGAGGATGGTGAAGCGGACGATGTTCTCGATCCCCTTCACACCGCGCTCGATCACCCGGGACAGACCGCCGGTCTTGCGCTGCAGGTGAAACCGCAGCGACAGAAGATGCAGGTGGCGAAAGGTGAGGAACGCCAGTTGCCGTACCGCATGCTGTCCGACCCGGGCGAACAGCGCATCGCGCAACTGGTTGAAGCCGACGAACAGCACCCGGGCGACATTATAGGCAATCACCAGCATCACCGGCGCCAGCAACCAGCCGGGCACCAGGCCATCCCCGGAAAGCCCGCCCTCGCCGGCCAGCGCATCGGTCGCCCATTTGAAGAAATAGGGCGAGATCACAGTGACGATCTTGGCGATGACCAGCGCGATCAACGCAAGGCCGACCCGAACCTTCAGGTCGGCGCGGTCATGAGGCCAGATGAAGGGCCAGAGCCCGCGCAGAGTGGACAGGGTCGAGGCCTCGTCGGCGGACACGCGCGGGGCCACGCCGGAACGGCGACTTGTCATGTATTCTCCTTATCGCGGCGCCTTGATGGGCCGCGGGCTGAGCCGGATCAATCGCCAGGGGCGCGCGGAGCGCCGGTGGTGGCCGCGCGCAAGAGCGCGAACAAATCCCCCACCTCCCGTGAAAACCGTTCGATAACCTCCGCACGCAGGGAATAATGGCAGCAGCGGCCATCGTCCCGCCGCTCCACCAGCCCCGCCTCCCGCAACACCGAAAGGTGCTGGGACACCGTCGACTGGGCCAGCGGCAGGCACTCCACGATCTCGCCGCAGCAGGCCGCTTCACAGCTGGCCAAGGTCCGCACGATCTCGATCCGTGCAGGGTGCGACAAGGCGCGAAACAACTCGGCAAGCGCCCGGCAGTCGCCCGGCGCCCCGGCTGCGTCTGTTTTTTTGGAAACGGTCATGTTTCGAACGCAGGCATGGCGATATCAAATCATCGTTAGATGACGATAATATCCGTTTATTACGATATTTTGTCAATCCGCCACGCCGATGGCGCGCCCGCCGGTGGTCCGGCGAGCCGATCAGTTCCGCGACGGCCAGTTGCGGTCGCCCTCGGGCATCATGAATACCTGCCCAGGATAGATCAGGTCCGGATCGCGAATCTGATCCTTGTTGGCCTGATAGATGGTGGTGTAGCGCAGTCCCTCGCCATAGCGCCGCTGCGAGATGGTCCACAGATTGTCGCCAGAGCGAATGATGATGTTGGCGATCTGGCGCTTGGCGGCATCGCCGCTCGCCCCTTCGCCGCCGCCCACACTGCCGGAGGCCGCCACCGGCCGCAGCACGATGTCGTCCTCGTCCGCCCGGTTGAAGGTCACCTCGGCCCGGGCGGTCACCGCCCCGGTCTTCGGCGCCACCTGGTCGGCGCGTACATCCACCTCGCCCGGCGCCACCGCGCTGTCCGCTTCCAGGAGCCAACGGCCCTTGCTGTCGGTGCGCGCCTCGCCCACCAGCTTGTTGTCGAGATAGACCCGCACATCGCTGTTCGGCTCGCCCGCCCCGGCCACATAGACCTTGCTGTCTTCGGTCTCCACCGCATCGACCGTGACCGTCGGCGCGGCAGCAGGCGCGCCGGTCGCATCCTCGGCGGCGCTCTCGGCCGGTGCCGCATCCTCCGGGCGGGCCGCCGTGTCGGGTGCGCCCGTCGCCGCCACCTCGCCCGGCGCAACCTCGTCCGTCGGCGCCTCGCCGCCAGCGGTCTCCGCTGCCGCTTCCAGGACTTCCGGTTTCTGCAGGATCTTCGAGGCGGTGCCCGGCGCGTTGAGCATCACCAGCACCTCGCCGCTTGCCGGATCCTGCGGCACCGACACCGCCAGGCTCTGGACCGACTGCGCGGTCGTCTCACCCTCGGCATTCCGGACTTCCAGCGTCACCGAATGGGCACCCGGCGCCAGCGGCTCCTCAAGCACGATGGCGAATTCGCCGGTGGCATTGGCAATGCCCTTGCCGACCACCTTGCCATTGGACAGGAGCGCGACGATCGCGCCCGGCTCCGACCGGCCGGCCACCACCGCTGAGCCATCCCGCTCCACGCGCATCACATCGAAGGTGGGAACCGAAGCCTCGGTCCCAGCCTCGTCCGTGCCCGTCTCGTCCGCATCGGCGGTCTGCTGTGCGGCGTCGCCGGATGCAGCCTCGTCAGCGTCCGGTGTGACAGCGCTCTCGCCCGTTTGCGGGGCTTGCGCCGAGACCTCGGGCGCCGGCTTGCCCGCCTCGTCCTGCTGCTGCGTCTTCCACCAGCCAAAGCCAAGCGCGCCGGCGGCAACGATGCCAGCGACCACGAGCAGTTGAACCAGGACTTTTCGCGACATGAAGAAACCTACTCCCCGATCCCCTGTGCCGCGACCGGAATCGGCCAAGGATCACCAGTTGATCGTCTTTCAAGGGTCGGCGCAACGCTTCCACGCATCAACAGCGGAAAACCACGCCCGAAACGTGCCGATTTCGACCGACCCGAGACCGGCAGGCATGGTTATACCGCTTTGCCGGGAGCGGCAAGCGCACCCGCTCCGTCGCCGGATGAATTGGCCGCTTGACCGGCATCGCGCGGCGATGTCAAACAGATCGCATGAGCGAACTCAAATCCATCTGCGTTTACTGCGGCACCGGCGAGGGCACCGACCCTGCCTATGTGGCAGCCGCCACCACCCTCGGCCGGAACATCGCCGAGGCTGGTCTGTCCCTCGTCTATGGCGGAGGCTCCATCGGCCTGATGGGCGCCGTCGCCCGCGCGACGCTGGAAGCCGGCGGCAAGGTCACCGGCATTATACCCCGCTTCCTGCAGGAACGGGAGGTGATGATGCAATCCGTCACCGAGCTGATCGTCACCGAGGACATGCACGAGCGCAAACGGGCGATGTTCGAACGGGCCGACGGCTTCGTCGCCCTGCCCGGCGGCATCGGCACCCTGGAAGAGCTGGTCGAGGTGCTGACCTGGGGCCAACTCGGCCGCCACCGCAAGCCGGTGGTGCTTGCCGACATCAACGGCTTCTGGCGCCCGCTCGTCGACCTCTTGGAGCACATGAAGAGCGAAGCCTTCATCCGCCCCGGCTTCGAGATCGACTACCATGCGGTCGGCCGGGCCGCCGACATCGTTCCCACCCTTCGCGAAGCCTGCAAGCGCGCCACTCAGGGCGCCCAGCTCGCCGATTTGAACCGGTTCTGAGCGGCGCACCTGCCCGCACCCGAACCGCCTCAAAAGGGCCGGCGCGCGACGCCGCGCGCCGGCTGATCTGACCTACATCACCTTTTGCGGCCGCACCCGGTCCCGCCGCCGCCAGGCGTCGGCGGTGAACAGCGCCAGCGAAAGCCAGATCAGCACGAAGGTGCCGAGCCGAAGCGAGCTGATCGGTTCGTGATAAATGTAGACCGCCATCAAGAGATGCAGGCTGGGCGCCAGATACTGCAGCAGCCCGGTGGTGGTCAGCGGCAAGCGCCGCGCGCCCCCGGCAAACAGCGCCAGCGGCACCGCCGTGACGATGCCCGTGCCGGCGAGCAGCAGGAACAGCCCCGGCCGGTCGAGCGGCAGCACATCCGCCGTTCCCGTGACGCCGGCATAAAGCAGATAGCCCAGCGCCAGCGGCGACAGCAGCAATGCCTCGACCATCAGCCCGGGCGAGGCGCCCACCGGCACCATCTTGCGGATATAGCCATAGATCGCGAAGGTCACCGCCAGCAGCATGGCCACCCAGGGAAAGGTGCCGAGCGCCATGCCTTGCGCGCCCACCGCCAGCGCGGCGATGGTGAGCGCGATCTTCTGCGTGCCGCTGACCTGCTCCTTCAGCACGATCATGCCGATCGCCACGGAGACCAGCGGATTGGCGAAATAGCCGAAGCTGATCTCCAGGATCCGCGCATTGTCGATCGCCCAGATGAACACCAGCCAGTTGACTGAGATGATCAGCGCCGACAGGGTCAGCTTGCCCCGGATCCGCGGGTTGGCGAGGATGGCGCGCACCTCCGAAAGCCGGCCGCGCAGCCCCAGGAAGATCGCCAGGAACAGCACCGACCACAGGATCCGGTGCGCGACGATGATGTCGGCGTCAATGTCCCCGGTCCATTTGTAATAGACCGGCAGGAACCCCCAAAGCAGGTAGGCCGACACCATGAAGATCATGCCGAGCCGCCATTCGGCTCGGGCCGCCTCGTCGGACGCAAGTGAAGTCATCGCGGATGCGCTTTCAGCCCCGAAGGGCCGACCCGCTAGCGGGTCGCCTTCAGCAGCGTGTAGGTGTGGGAATCGATCAGCGCCTGAAACGACGCATCGACGATATTGCCGGAAACGCCGATGGTGAACCAGCGTTTATGCGTGCGCCGGTCCTGGCTCTCCACCAGAACGCGTGTCACCGCATCCGTGCCGCCATTGAGGATCCGCACCTTGAAGTCGATCAGCTCCATGGCGTCGATGGCCTCCTGATAGCGGCCGAGATCCTTGCGCAGCGCCTTGTCCAGCGCGTTGACCGGACCGTTGCCCTCCGCCACCGACATCAGCGTTTCGCCATCGACCTCCAGCTTCACCACCGCCTCGGAGACGGTCACCAGCTCGCCAAGCGCGTTGTGCCGCCGCTCGACCATCACCCGGAACGACTTGACGTCGAAGAACTGCGGCACCTCGCCGAGCCGGCGCCGGGCCAGAAGCTCGAAGGAGGCATCCGCCGCCTCATAAGCATAGCCCTGCGCCTCCCGCTCCTTCACATCCGCCAGAAGCGCATCGAGCCGGGGATCGGCCTTGTCGACGGCGATGCCGAGCCGCTGCAATTCGCCAAGCAGGTTCGACTTGCCCGCCTGATCGGAAACAAGTACCCGGCGCCGGTTTCCGACCGTCTCCGGCGGCACATGCTCATAGGTCTGCGGCTCCTTGAGGATCGCCGAGGCATGAATGCCGGCCTTGGTGGCAAAGGCATTCTCGCCAACGTAAGGCGCGTGCCGGTCCGGCGACCGGTTGATGATCTCGTCAAAGGCGCGGGAGATGGAGGTGATCTCCGCCAGCGCCTCACCGCTCACCCCCAGCTCCAGCTGCGCGCGATAGGCCGGCTTCAGCATCAAGGTCGGGATCAGGGTGATCAGATTGGCATTGCCGCAGCGCTCGCCGATGCCGTTCAGCGTGCCCTGAATCTGGCGCACGCCCGCTTCCACCGCCGCCAGCGAATTGGCGACCGCATGGCCGGTGTCGTCATGAGCGTGAATGCCCAGGTGGGTGCCCGGCACGACCTTGGTCACCGCACCGACAATCTCGCGCAGCTCACCCGGCAGGGTGCCGCCATTGGTGTCGCACAAGACCACCCAGCGCGCGCCCGCCTCATAGGCGGTGCGGGCACACTCCAGCGCATACTCCGGATTGGCCTTGTACCCATCGAAGAAATGCTCGCAATCGACCATCGCTTCCCGGCCGGCGGCCACCGCCGCCTCAACGCTCTCGCGGATCGAGGCGACGTTTTCCTCGTTGCTGCAGCCCAGCGCCACCTTGACGTGGTAGTCCCAGCTCTTGGCGACGAAACAGATCGCCTCGGCGGCGGAATCGAGCAGCAGTTGCACGCCCGGATCGTTGGCCAGCGACCGTCCGGCCCGCTTGGTCATGCCAAAGGCGGTGAAGGTGGCCTTCCGGGTGCGCTTTTCGGAAAAGAACGCCGTGTCGGTGGGATTGGCGCCCGGATAGCCGCCCTCCACATAGTCGATACCGAGCCGGTCGAGCAGTTCGGCAATGACGATCTTCTCCTCCACCGAGAAGTCGATGCCAGCCGTCTGCGCCCCATCGCGCAAGGTGGTGTCGAACAGGTAGAGGCGATCGCGTGTCATTGACGTGTCCTTGAGCTCCTGGCCTTCCGGCGCAGTCATCGTGCCAGTTCCCATGTGGTTTCCACCGTGCCGGTGTCCGCATTGCGCGTGTCCTTCAGGACGACGCCCTCGGCGGCGAGAAGGTCGCGGATCCGGTCCGCCTCGCCCCAGTTCTTCGCCGCGCGGGCCGCGTTGCGCTCCGCGATCAGGCCATCGACCCGTGCCGCCAGCTCCGGATCCGCCGCCCGGGCCGTGGCCTCCTCCGCCGCCGCCCGGATGCCGGCAAGGTCGATGCCGAGGAAGTTCAGCGAGGCGGCCAGCGCCGCTTTCGCCTGCACCTCACCGCCACGGGCCTCCCGCGCCAGCCCATGCAACACGGCAATGGCGCGCGGGGTGTTGAGATCGTCGCACAGGGCCTCCACCAGCGCATCCGGCACCTTGGTATCGGCCTGATCTGCCGGCAGGGAGGACAAAAGCCCATCCCACTTCTGCAACAGCCCCTCGGCCTCCGACAGGCTCTTTTCGGTAAAGTCGAGCGGCTGGCGGTAGTGGGTCATCAAGAGGGCAAGCCGGATCGCCGCCCCGGGCCAGACCCGCCCGCCGAGCTTGTCCGTGTCCAGAAGGTCATGCACGGTGATGAAGTTGCCGAGCGATTTCGACATCTTCTCGCCTTCGACCTGAAGGAAGCCGTTGTGCAGCCAGTACCGCGCCATCACCTCCGTATCGTGGCTGCAACGCGACTGGGCCACCTCGTTCTCGTGATGCGGGAACACGAGATCGGCGCCGCCACCGTGAATATCGAAGGTCTCACCAAGGTGCCGCCGCGCCATCGCCGAGCATTCGATATGCCAGCCCGGCCGCCCCGGCTCCTCGATGCCGCACGGCCCCGGCCAGCCCGGCTCGCCCTCCTTCGACGGCTTCCACAGGACGAAGTCCATCGGATCCTTCTTGTAAGGCGCGACCTCGACCCGCGCACCGGCCTGCATGTCCTCCAGCGACCGGCCCGAGAGTTTGCCGTAGTCGGCCATCGAGCCCACGTCGAACAGCACATGGCCTTCGGCCACATAGGCATGGCCCTTGGCCACCAGTTGCTCGATCATCGCCTTCATCTCGGCGATATGCTCAGTCGCGCGCGGCTCGATGGTCGGATCGAGCGCGCCCAGCGCCCGCATGTCCGCATGATACTGCGCCGCCGTGCGTTCGGTCAGTTCGCCAATCGACACCCCTTCGGCCGCCGCCCGTGCGTTGATCTTATCATCCACGTCGGTGATGTTGCGCACATAGGTGACGTGCTCCGCGCCGTAGAGATGGCGCAGCAGGCGGAACAGCATGTCGAACACGACCACCGGGCGCGCATTGCCGATATGCGCATAGTCATAGACCGTCGGCCCGCAGACATACATGCGCACATTGTTCCGATCCTCGGGGACGAATACGTCCTTGGTCCGGGTCAGGGTATTGGTCAGCTTGAACGCATGGTCAAAGCTCATGGTCGAACATCTCCTGGCCGGCTGGCCGGGGCGTCCGTCTCATCTCCCGTCGGGAGGCATCACGCATGAGGAGAACGGCCACAGCCAGCGGTGTCGCTAGCTGCAAATAATGAGAATCGAGATTCGGTTCCGCGTGGCCGTTGTCATGGGGAGCGTTTTGGCCCGATTGCCGCAGCGGGTCAAGCATTTCAATGCGCCAGTTCCTTGTGGTTCGCTCCGGACGCCTGGCCGATCCGCCCTCCCCGTTTTCCCTCCGGTTGTGTAGGATGGCGCCACATGCGCCGGAAAAGGGAGAATTTCATGCGTCTTGCCACCACCATCCTGGCCGCCTCGCTTGCGGCGGGACTGCCTCTTGTCGGCCCGTTGCCCCTGGCGGCACCGGCGCTTGCCCAGTCGGCGGCCCAGCCTACCGCGCAGCCGGAGGTGGATGAAACGACGCTCACGGAATTCGCCCCGGCTGAACAGCTTCCGACCGATCCGCTGGCCTTTGCCATCGCCGCCCAGCTCGACAGTGCCGACAGCATGATGCTGGACGCCGCGCTCAATGCCGGCAGCGAGGAGGAAACCGAACTCAGCGTCCGCGATTTCTACCAGCAGCGCCTGTTCCAGCCGCTCTGGCTCTCGGAGGATGGGCTTAACCCGTTCGCCAAGGAGCTGCTCGTCGCCCTTGAGAACGCGGGCGAACATGCGCTCGACCCGGAGGATTACGACCCGGACCGGCTCGCCCAGCTCGCCTTCAACGCCGCCGGCCTTGCGGATCTGGCCGCGCTCGACGTCGCCCTGTCGAGCACCTATGTAACCTATGCGAGCCATCTGGCCGCCGGCCGGGTCAAGCCGAACCGGGTCAACAAGTCCCTGAAGCTCTTCCCGCTGGCACCCGATCCGGTCACCCTGCTGGATCTGGTCGACTCCAGCGAGAGCTTCACCGAGGTTCTCGAAGGTCTGTCGCCGAATACCCCCAACTACGACCGGCTGAAGGACCGCCTCGCCGACTACCGCGCCAAGCAGGCGGCCGGCGGCTTCACCGCCGTGCCGAGTGGTCCGGTGCTGAAACCCGGCATGACCGACGACCGGCTGGAGGCCCTGCGCGCCCGGATGATCGAGGAAGATCTTCTGGCCCCCGGCAGTCATTCCGGCGATGTCTATGACGGCGCCCTGCTCGCGGCGGTGAAGCTGTTTCAGGAGCGGCACGGGCTGGAGGTCGATGGCATCATCGGCAAGAACACCCTGGTCGAGATCAATGTGCCGATCGCCGCGCGGATCGAACAGATGGCGCTCAACATGGAGCGGCGGCGCTGGATGCCGGACGATCTGGGCGAGCGCTATGTCTTCATCAACCTCGCCGACCAGAACCTGAAGGTGGTGGATAACGACAAGACCGTGCACACCACCCGGGTGGTGGTGGGCAAGCCCTATCATGCCACCCCGGTGTTTTCCGACCAGATCACCTATGCGGAAATCAATCCGTTCTGGACGGTGCCCTTCTCCATCGCGACCAAGGAATACCTGCCGCAGCTTCAGCGCAATCCCGGCGCGCTGGCCGCCAAGAACATCCGCATCTTTTCCGGCAACCGCGAGATCAGCCCCTATTCGGTGGACTGGAACGGGGTCAGCCGGCGCAACTTTTCCTACACGCTGCGCCAGGATCCGGGCCCGCGCAATGCCCTGGGGCGCATCAAGTTCATGTTCCCGAACAAGTACAGCATCTACATCCACGACACTCCGTCGAAGGCGCTGTTCTCCCGTGCCCAGCGCTCGTTCAGCCA
This sequence comes from Stappia taiwanensis, assembly GCF_014635285.1. GTDB lineage: Bacteria > Pseudomonadota > Alphaproteobacteria > Rhizobiales > Stappiaceae > Stappia > Stappia taiwanensis. The sequence continues at coordinate 127,328 of NZ_BMCR01000005.1, forward strand.
TGGCTGCATTCGCGCGGAAAACCCGTTCGATCTCGGCGAGGTGCTGCTCGCCCGTGATGGCTGGAGCAAGGATCGGCTGATCGCCGCCCGGGACACGAAGAAGCGCCGCATCGTCAAGCTGAAGGAACCCATTCCGGTCCACCTCACCTATCTGACCGCCTGGGTAAACAAGGATGGCTCGACCCATTTCCGCCGGGACGTCTATGGCCGGGACAAGGTGCTGAAAACCGCGCTGACGACGAATCGTCGCACCGACCTTTGAGACACGGTCGCGGCTGGGGCGACCTTTCGGTGCCCCACACTGCGGCGGCAAGGAAACTGAACGGTGGATAAACGCCCCCCTCAGGGGCGGTTCACGGCCCAAATGCGACGATCACACATCGATCAGGTCTCGCGTATCGGGTGGTTTCTCATGTCCCAGATGTTTCGTCAGGTGCTCACCGCAGTGGTTCTGTCCGCCGTTCTTCTCTCGCCGGTTGTCCTGATGGTCTCCGCCCCAGAGGCTGGAAACCGTTCTGAAATCCGGCTTTCCCGCGTTTCGGATTGCATTCCCGATGCCTTTGGCTGCAGCGCCAGGGCATACCACATGCATTCCACACGTTGACGAAAGGGAAAGTCGCGACGATAGTCTCTGCGCCGATTTGCGCCAGAGGGTGGCAAAGCGGCGCTATCGTCAAGACGCCATATTCCCGCACCACACTTTCTGGGAGACGGCGGCACAAGCCAAGGGCTCGACAGGAAGAAACGGATGATCGACGCGCTGCAGAACAAGGCAGAGGACGCAGCAAGCTTTCTCAAGATGCTGGCTTCGGCCCCACGGCTGATGCTCCTGTGCAACATGGCAGGCGGGGAAACCAGCGTCGGTCATCTGGCCGAACAGACCGGCATGCGCATGCCGACGGTGTCGCAGCAACTGGCCCTGTTGCGGGCGCAAGGGCTGGTGCGCACACGGCGGGATGGCACCACCATCTACTACAGCCTCGACAGCGAGATCGCCATCGACGTGCTGGCGCTGCTGCAAAAGCACTTCTGTCCGCCCGAAGAGATCCAGGCAACAAAGGAGCGCGCGGCCGCGCAATAAGCGTCGCCCCCGTGCCAGCGCTCCCTGACAGGCGCTGCCCGCCTCCCCGCATCGACGCCCGCGATTATTCGTCGAGCCAATCGGCACAGGCCGGCGCTTCGGCCCCGCCCCAGGGCATGATCGGCACGGTCGAGGTGGAGTTCTTCGGGCTGCCCTCGATAATCTTGTCCGAATAGACCAGATAGACCAGCACATTGCGCTTGGCATCGCAGCCACGCACGATCCGCATCTTCTTGAACATGAACGAGCGGCGTTGGCGGAACATCTCCTCGCCCTGCTCGAATTTCTCCTTGAAGCTCACCGGCCCGACCTGACGGCAGGCGAGCGACACGTCCGAGACCTCCTCGGCCACCCCCAGCCAGCCGGACACGCCGCCTTTTTCCGGAACGGTGAAATGACAGGCCACCCCCTGCACGATCGGATCGTCGATCGCGTAGGTAGCCAGCTTGTGATCCGGCGTCAGCAGCTTCCAGACCGTCGATTTCTTGAAAATCAGGTCCGGCTCGTCCTCAGCCTGCGCGCCGCTGGCAAGCCCGAGCCCGAGCCCCAGTCCGAGCCCAAGTGCGAGCAAGGTCACAAAGGCCGCACCGGCCAGCCGTGTCGTCAAGGTCATCCGGTCTGTCTCCCCGAAAGGTTGTTGGCGCCGAAAGTCCGCCGGCCCCGATATGGGGGCGGAGACGGTAAATTGCGAGAGAAGAAGGCCACGCCCCAGCTAGAGACAGCGCGGCGCCTCACACCAAAAGCGCGCCCAGATGCACCAACCCCACCAGCGGGGATGGGGTCGCCAGCAATGCCAGGGAGGCCAGGCTGAGCGCTCCCAGCACCAGAATGGCCACGGCCAGCCGCCGCTCCCCCTTGCCGCGCGCCTGCCGCCAGAGCGCAAGGTGCAATCCGACGATCAGAACCAGGAAGACGCCGGCCAAAAGATACCCGGCCCACGGCCCGCTTCCACCGGCCGCGACGGGGCGGATCACCAGCGCCGGCAGGAAGGCACCGGCCAGCGGCAGCGCCAGCACATGCACCAGCACGGTCCAGACAAGGGCCACACTCTGTGGCGGAGGGGGTGTGTTGGCCGGTCGTTTCATGCGATTCGCGTGAGCCCTGTTGCACTATGTCGAGGTGACATGCCCCGCGCACCGCTGGCAACCGGTTTCCGCACCTCTTCAGACCGACGCCGGGGCACAGCATCATAGAGAAGCTTGAAAGAGAGGCGGTTTTCGCAAGAAAGCGATGACGGCTCCCACCAAACTGGCCTAAACTCGTTGCGCTCGCATCTTTACCCCTTTTGCGTGCAATCACAAAAAAGACAATTGAAATCAAGGGCCGTATCGCCATCATGACCGCCACGCCGCCCATGCTGAAGCTGGAGGCCTTTCTCCCCTACCGACTGAGCATCCTGGCCGAGGCTGTCAGCCAGTCGCTGGCCGGCGTCTATCGGCGCCGCTACGGCATTGCCATCCCCGAATGGCGGGTGCTGGCCACGCTCGGCCAGTTCGACAGCATGACCGCCAAGGAAATCGGCCTGCACTCGCGCATGCACAAGACCAAGGTGTCGCGCGCCGTGGCCACGTTGGAAGAGCGCCGACTGGTACGTCGCCACACCAACAACCGCGACATGCGCGAGAGTTTTCTGGAACTGACCAGCGCGGGCCGCCGCATCTACAACGAGCTCGTGCCGGAAGCCCTTGGCTTTGTCGACCGGCTGCTCGCCCCGCTGTCGGAGGAAGAACGGACCGCGCTGGAGCCGCTGCTGCAGCGCCTGACCGAGCGCGCCTTCGAGCTGAACGACCGAATGGGCGAGCGGCCAGACGGCGGGGGAGGTTAGCGCGCAATTTACTAAACTCCCCGGCTTTTGTTGTGTCGAAGCCGCCCGGCGGCGATAGTTGGGCAAGAGATTTCCCACAAGGGAAACGTGCGAACGAGCCAGGGACGGCAAGACGTGATGAGAAACGCCAAACGGCAACGCGCCGTCGCGCCTGTGGCGCGCGCCCTCTTGGCGGGCGTGCTGCTGACGGCTGCGCTGCTGATCACGGGCACGCAAGGCGCATCCGCCGCCACCTGTCAGGCTCTTGCCGCCGAACTGAACCGCGCTGCCGCGCGCACGCCGCAATCGGCGGAGCAGCGCAAATGGGCCCGGGCCGCACGGCAACAGGCCAAATCCCTGTCGCTCGCCGAGCGGGATGCACGCCATCTCGGCTGCAACGCGGGCGGCGGCGATGCCTCCTGCGCCGCCCTCACTGCCAAGATCAAGAAGATGCGCGCCAATCTGGCAAAGCTGGAGCGCAAGCGCGACCGGCTCACCCGGGGTGGCGGCGGCGCCAAGGCGCGCACGGCGCAGCTCAGGCGCGCCATGAAAAGCCAGGGCTGCGGCACCACCCGCAGCGCCCGGTCGTCAGAGCGCGGTGGCGGCTTCCTCGCACTGTTCGGCATTGGCCGGGACACGGACAGGGCAAACGACAGGGACAGGGGCAGCGCCGTGCGTACCACATCCACGACGCGCACGCCGGACCGGCGCCGTTCCAGCGTCCGCGTCACCTCCTCCAGCACCCGCAGAGCGCCCCGCCGGGCCATGGGCCAGACCTACCGCACCATGTGCGTGCGCACCTGCGATGGCTTTTTCTTCCCCGTCAGCTATGCGGTGACCGAAAACGGCCTGAGCCGCGATGCCGCCGTCTGCCGCTCCATGTGCCCCTCGGCGGAAACCCGCCTGTTCCTGCATCGCAACCCCGGCGAAACCCTAAACGATCTGGTGGCCCTCGACGGCACCCCCTATGAGATGCTGCCCAATGCCAACCGGTTCCGCACCCAGTTCGTCGCCGGATGCAGTTGTCAGTCGGAGAACAGCGAACGCCAGACCATGGCCCGCCTGATCACCAGCGGCGATGACGCAACCGCCGCCGGGTATCTGCGCGACAGCATTGCAGGCAAGGCCGAACCGAAAGTGCCGCAGCCAAGTGTCCCAAGAGGCGCCGATCCGGACACTGCCCTTAACCTGCGCCTCGGCTTTGCGCCGGCGCGTGCCCCGACCCGCCTGCCGGTGCTCGGGCGCCCTCAGGCAGAAACGGCCCCGACACCCACCGAGGCAAAGCCGCAGGAAGAGCCTGCCACGCCTGCCATGACAAAACCCGCCGAGGAGGGCAAGCGCCCGGTCAGGGTAGTCGGCCCACGGTACTACGTCGCCCAATAACCGGCAGGAAGGTCTTCATGTCCGGCCCATGCGCGGCACCGGTCAGGGCCAGCCGCAGCGGCAGGAACAGGGCCTTGCCCTTGCGCCCGGTCTGCGCCTTCAGCGCGCCTGTCCAGGCGCCCCAGGTGGTCTCGTCCCACGGCTCGGCCGGCAGCAGCTCCGCCGCCAGCTTCAGATACTCCGCATCCTCGGGCGACGGCGCCGCATCGACCGGCATGTCCTCGCCACCCGCGACCACCTGCCACCAGCGCTGCGCATCCGCCACCGTCTCGCAATTGGCCCGCACCGCATCCCAGAACGGCGCACCGCCGCCGATGCCAAGCGCCGCAAGCCGCTCCGACACCGCCGCAAACGGCAGCCCGTGAACCAGCCGGGCATTGAGCGGGCGCAGGTCGTCCGGATTGAACTTGGCGGCGGAGCGGGAGATATCGGTCAGCTCCACCTGCCCGGCCAGCGCCGCAAGGCTTTCCGCCGGCTCGATGGCATGGCGGGTGCCGGTGAGTACCGCCAGAGACGCCACCGCCAGCGGCTCGTAGCCCGCCTCGCGCAGCGACCTTAGCGACAAGGCCCCTTTTCGCTTCGACAGCCCTTCGCCGGACACGGTGGTCAGAAGGTTGTGATGGGCGAATACCGGCGGTTTGGCGCCGAGCGCGGCAAAGATCGCCAGTTGCACGGCGGTGTTGGCCACATGATCTTCGCCGCGAATGACATGGGTGATGCCCATCTCGATATCATCGACAATCGACGGCAGCGTATAAAGGTAAGTCCCGTCGGCGCGGATCAGCACCGGATCGGACAAGGAGGCCAGATCCACCGCCTGCTCACCACGGCACAGGTCCTGCCAGCTTTCCTCCGTGCGCACGGTGGAGAACGGATCGCCCGCGTGATTGGGTAGCAGGAAGCGCCAGTGCGGCTTACGCCCCTCGGCCTCCAGCGCCGCCCGTTCCTCCGGGGTAAGCCGAAGCCCGGCGCGGTCATAGACCGGCGGACGGCCAAGCGCCCGCGCCCGCGCCCGGCGGCGCTCCAGCTCCTCCGCAGTCTCATAACAGGGATAAAGCAGCCCGGCGGCCTTCAGCCGCTCCGCCGCCGCGTCATAGGCGGCGATCCGCTCCGACTGGCGATAGACCCGGTCCGGCGCAATGCCGAGCCAGCCAAGATCCTCGGCAATCGCCGCCGCGAACTCGGCGGTCGAGCGCTCCAGATCGGTGTCATCGTAGCGCAGCACGAAGCTGCCGCCGGTCTTCAGCGCATAGAGCCAGTTGAACAGCGCCGGCCGGGCATTGCCGATATGGAGAAATCCGGTGGGCGAGGGAGCAAATCGAACGGTAACGGTCATGACGCTCTCTTACCCAGAAGCAGCACGTGCGGCAATCCCGATCGCACCGCCCTCCCCCGTTGCGCCGGAGCCGCCCGCGCGCAGTCGCGCGCCTGACGTCACCAGCAATCGCAAGTCATTTCCTGCAGCGGACGTTGAGTCCGCCCCCGCTCGTTTTTCGAGCGAGACAACACCGACATCCTATTTCCGCAACGGATCAATCAAATTGAAAAAGACATTCAAAATTATTAAACGAACTGCACCTGAAAGAAACCGAAATTTCCGCCCCAGCAAAAATAAAATAAATTCGTAGAAGTCATTTTTATAACAAATAAACAAATTTATTTTGCTCAAATCGCAGCAAATACGAAGGCAATTCCAGAAAAATAAATTACCCTCATAACAATTCATTAACCAGAATTTACTAAAAAACCCCATGAAAAATAACAAAATAAATCAAAAATCGCGAAGCGAAATCAAACAAAATACAACAAAGCACACTCACTAAAAAGGTGAAGTCCCTTGCTAAATCACATAAAGATTTCAAAGAAGATATTCGGAGGATTCGGCACGATCCTCCTCCTTCTTCTTGTCATCAGCGCCGTCTCATCGTTCAATCTCAGCAGCGGAAGCGACAGTTTCGCCCGCTACAGAGCCATTGCCATCCAAACCAACCTTGCCGGCGAGGTGCAGTCCAATCTTCTTGAAGCGCGCCTGGCGGTGAAGAACTTCATCCAGCGCTCTTCCCAGGAGGATGTGGCAACCGTCGAAAGCCGCATCCAGCGGACCCGTGAGCTTGGCCGAGAGCTGAACGAAGGGCTCGCCGGATCGGAGATTGGCAAGATCATCGCCAATGCAGGCGAGGAAATCACCGCCTATACCGACGGCTTTGCACAGGTGGTCCGCCTGCAGGCGGAACGCGACGGGCTGATCGCCGACGTCCTCGACACTGCCGGTGTGGAAATCGAGCGCAAGCTGACGGAAATCATGCACAGCGCCTATGGTGATCGGGACGTGGGCGCTGCCTACCGCGCCGCCAATGTCCAGCGCAGCCTGCTGCTGATGCGGCTTTACATGGCCAAGTTCCTGGTCACCAGCAGCGACGCCGACTTCGACCGTGTCCTCCAGGAAGCGACCGAGATGGCGGAGCTGCACAAGGCTCTGGTCATCGAGCTTCAGGACCCCACCCGACGCGCCCTCGCCAAGGAGGTGGGCACCCTGCGCGAGGCCTATATCACCGGCGCCACCCGCATTCACGATGCCACGACCGAGCGCAACGCCATCACCGCCCAGGCTCTCGACGTCTATGGCCCGAAGATCGCCCAGGAGATGGAGCAACTGAAGCTGGCCATCAAGGCCGAACAGGAGAGCCTCGGTCCGCAGGCCACCGCCGCCATGAGCCAGGCCGTCGTGCTGACGGTGACCGTCGCACTGATCGCCATCGCCCTTGGCCTTTGGGCCGCCTGGTTCATCGGCCGCGGTATTGCCAACCCGATCCGCGCGATCACCGAGGCAATGAAGTCCCTGGCCGCCGGCGACAAGACCACCGAGATCCCCGGTCAGGACCATCGCGACGAGATTGGCGACATGGCTGCCGCCGTCAACATCTTCAAGGAGAACATGATCAAGGCCGACACCCTGTCGGCGCGCGAGGCCGAAGAAACCCGGGCGCGTCAGGCACGGGCCCGGCGGATCGAGGAGCTGACCCAGAACTTCGACGCCAGCATCTCCGAACTGCTCAATGCCGTGGCCAGCGCCTCCACTGAAATGGAGGGAACGGCCAGCTCCATGTCGACCATTGCCAACGACACCAACCACCGGGCAACCACCGTGGCCAGCGCCGCCGAGGAAGCCTCCACCAATGTGCAGACGGTGGCCTCGGCGACCGATGAGCTGTCGAGTTCGATCCAGGAGATTTCCCGTCAGGTGGCCCAGTCCTCCGACATCGCCGGCCGCGCGGTGGAACAGGCGGAAAAGACCAACGGTCAGGTCCAGGGGCTCGCCCTGGCGGCCCAGCGCATCGGCGAGGTGGTGAGCCTGATCTCGGCAATCGCCGAACAGACCAACCTTCTGGCCCTCAACGCGACCATCGAGGCCGCCCGCGCCGGAGAAGCGGGCAAGGGCTTTGCGGTCGTCGCCGCCGAGGTCAAGGAACTGGCCAACCAGACCGCCAAGGCAACCGAGGATATCAGCCAGCAGATCGGCTCGATCCAGACCGAGACGGACGAGGCGGTCTCCGCAATCCAGGTGATCGGCCGCACCATCACCGAGATCAACGAGATCGCCGCCGGCATCGCCTCCGCCGTTGAGGAACAGAGCGCCGCCACCGGCGAAATCGCCCGCAACGTGGAACAGGCGTCGATTGGCACCCAGGAAGTGTCCAGCAACATCGTCGAGGTCACTCACGGGGCGACCGAAACCGGTGCGGCGGCCACCCAGGTGACCGGCGTCGCCGCCGACCTCAGCAGCAAGGCCGAACGCCTGAAGGCCGAGGTGGAGCAGTTCCTCGCCGACGTGCGCGCTGCCTGATCGCGAGGGGCTGACGCCAGCCCAACCGGGGCTGGCGCCACCAAAACAAAAAAGCCCACCGATGCCCAGCATCGGTGGGCCTTTTTGTGGCAACGGGCCGCAGCGTGCCCCCTTCCCCAGGCGTCCTTTCAGCGCACGAAAAACCCCGCCGCCGGAGGCCGGCGACGGGGTCTTTTTTGCGGGGAAGCTTCACTGAAAGCGGCGGTGCCGCCCTGCCCGGCGGCGTGCCTACTCGGCGGGCGCCGGGCTCGCCGTCACCGGCTCGCCCGCATCGTCGTCAGTGACCGGCTTGCGGTCCGGATGCCCCACATACATGTAGAACATCGGCACCACGAACAGGGTGAAGATGGTGCCCACCGACATGCCCGACGCGATGACCAGGCCAATGGAGTAGCGCGCGGCCGCGCCCGCGCCCTCGGCCAGCACCAGCGGAATGACGCCAAGCACCATCGCACCGGTGGTCATCAGGATCGGCCGCAAACGCTCGCGCGCCGCCTCGACGATGCCCTCGCGCTTGCTCAGGCCATGTTCGTCCCGCTGGGCATTGGCGAACTCCACCATCAGGATGCCATGCTTGGTGATCAGCCCCACAAGGGTGATCAACCCGACCTGGGTGTAGATGTTCAGCGTGCCCAGACCGAGGTTCAGCGGCACGATCGCTCCGAAGATCGACAGTGGCACCGACATCATGATGATGAACGGATCGCGGAAGCTCTCGAACTGCGCCGCCAGCACCAGATAGATCACCACCACCGCCATGGCGAAGACGAACAGGATCGTCGACCCCTGCTTGATCTCCAGCCGCGACTGACCGGCGTAATCCTCAAAGAAGCCATCGGGCATCGCGTCCCGGGCAATCTCCTGCAAGGTGGCAAGCCCCTCGCCGGAGGTCACGGTGGGCAGCGGCAGGGCGGCAATCGTCGCCGAGTTGAGCTGGTTGAACTGCTCGATCGCCGCAGGCGCTGCGGTCGCGTCGATCTTCACCACCGCCGACAACGGCACCATCGCCCCATTGGCCGAACGCACGTAGAAATAGTCGAGCCGTTCGGGGTTCAGGCGGAAGGCCCGGTCGACCTGCGGGATGATCTTGTAGGACCGGCTCTCCCGGTCGAACTTCGACACCTCCGCCTCGCCGACGAGGATGTTGAGCGTCTGGCCAATGCTGGAAATCGGCACGCCAAGGGTCGCCGCCCGGTCCCGGTCGATCACCACCCGCACCCGCGGGCTGTCATAGGACAGGGAGTTCTGGACGACGATGAACTTGCCCGAGGCCATCGCCTTCTGGCGGATTTCCTCGGCAATCTCATACACCTGCTCGGCCGCACCGGTGGACTGCAACACGAACTGGATCGGCAACCCGCCACCGGCGCCCGGCAGAGAGGGTGGCGCGAACACGAAGGCCTCGACGCCGGCCGACTGCTTCAGGCGCGGCTGGATCATCTCCTGGATCGCCTTCTGGCTCTCTTCGCGCTCGTCCCACGGCTTCAGCGCCCAGATGGCGAAGGCCGAATTGGTCGAACCGGTGCCAACCACCTGAAACCGCGCCTCCACACCCGGCACGTCATCGGTCAGGTCGTAGAACTGATCGGTGTAGAGCTTGGTGTAGTCGGAGGTGGCGTAGCGCGGCGCCGTGATCAGCGCGAACAACGCCCCCTGATCCTCCTCCGGCGCCAGTTCCGTCTTGGTGTTGACGAACAGATAGCCGGTGGTGGCGAGCAGAATGGCGACGATTGCCAGCGTCGCCGGCTTGTAGTTCAGCGAGCCGTCGAGCCGCCGCCCGTACCAGTCCGCCAGCCGGGTGAAGATCCGGTCGACGAAATGCTGGAACCGGCTCGGCTTGCTGGAGAGCAGCCGCGCCGACATCATCGGCGACAAGGTGACGGCGACAAAGCCGGAGATCACCACCGCACCGGCCAGCGTGAAGGCGAACTCCCGGAACAGCGAGCCCGTCAGCCCTTGCGCGAAGCCGATCGGCGCGTAAACGGCAGCCAGGGTGATGGTCATCGCCACCACCGGGCCGAAGATTTCCTTCATGCCGACGATGGCCGCCGGCAAGGGTTTCATGCCGTTTTCCAGGTGCCGGTGAATGTTCTCCACCACGACGATGGCGTCATCGACGACGAGGCCAATGGCCAGCACCATCGCCAGCAGCGTCAGCGTGTTGAGCGAGTAGTCGAGCCCCCAGAGGAAGAAACAGACACCGACCAGCGACAGCGGGATCGTCACGATGGGCACCAGCACCGCCCGGAACGAGCCAAGGAACAGAAGGATCACCAGAATGACGATGACCACCGCCTCGGCAATCGTCGTGAACACCTCGCCAATCGACGCCTTGATGAAGCTGGTGCTGTCGTAGAGCACCGTGATCGACACCCCATCCGGCAGGTTGGCGGAAATCCGTTCCAGTTCCGCCCGCACCCCGTCGGCGGTGTCCAGCGGGTTGGCCGAAGGGCTCGGCATGATGCCGATGAACACACCCTGCTGGCCGTTGAACGAGACCTTGGTATCGGTGTTCTCGCTGCCCAGCTCGATGCGCGCCACATCGCGCAGCCGCACGATTTCGTCACCATCGGAGCGGATCGGCAAGAGGCCGAAGGCTTCCGGCGTCTGCAGCGTCGTCTGCATCTCGATCTGGTAGGCGACGTACTCGTTCTCAGTCTTGCCCGGCGCCGACAGGAAGTTGGCGCTCTGCACCGCCTTCTGGATATCGGTCGCCGTCACGCCGCGCGCGGCCAGCTTGATCGGGTCGATCCAGATCCGCATGGCGAAGGTCTGGCCGCCCAGCACCTGCGCATCGGCAACACCCTCCACGGTGGAGAGCTGCGGCTCGATCACCCGCGAGATGAACTCGGTCATCTGCTGCGGCGACATGATGTCGGACAGCACCGACAGATACATCAGGGCGAAGGTGTTGCCGGTCCCCTTCTGGATCACCGGATCCTCCGCCTCGCGCGGCAACTGGCCCCGGATCTGCTGCACCTTGGAGATCACCTCCGTCAGCGCCGCATCCGGGCTGGTGTTGAGGCGCATCTGCACGGTCACCGTCGACATGCCGAGGGTGCTCTTGGAGGAGACGTAATCGACGCCCTCGGCCGTCGCCACCGCCTTGGCGACCGGCGTGGTGATGAAGCCCTGGATCAGATCCGCACTGGCGCCCGGATAGACCGTCGACACGGTGATGACGGTTTCCTCGACCTCCGGATACTGCCGGATGGTCATGTTGAGGATCCCCTGCACACCGACCAGCAGGATGATCAGACTGACGACCGTGGACAGCACCGGCCGGCGAATGAAGATTTCGGAAAAATTCACGATTCACCTCCGCCAAGGCCCGACGTGGTGGACGGGTCGATGGTGTTGTCGATCCGCACCGGCGTGCCGATGGACAGCTTGTTCTGGCCGGCGGTGACAATCACGTCGCCCGGCTTCAGCCCCTCGGTGACCTCGATCATGCCGAGATAGCGGCGGCCGGTCTTGACGAACACCTGGCGGGCCACGAGCTTCTTCTCGCCCGCCTCGTCGTCCGTGCCCGTCTCCGGCTTGGCCGCGTCAGCCGCCGCGCCCGCTTCGTCCTCGACCTCACGCACCGCATAGACATAGGAGCCGTAAAGGCTCATCACCACGGCGGTCTGCGGCAGCGCGATCAAGTCCTTTTCAACCGGCAGTTCGATGCGGACGGCCGCGAACTGACCCGGGCGCAAGGCATAATCGGCGTTGTCCACCTCGGCCTGCACCGCCACCAGTCGCGAATTCGGGTCGGCCTTCGGGTCGATACCGATGATCTCGCCGGTGTGGTCCAGATGGTCCGCATCGAGCCCGAGGCGGATCGTCTGGCCAAGGCCGATCGACTTGATCTGCCCTTCCGGCACGTTGAAGTCGACCTTCATGGTGTCGAGATCCTGCAGGGTGGCGATCACCGCCCCGGCGCCGAGATACTGGCCCAGATCGATGCGCGGGATGCCGATGGTGCCGGAGAACGGCGCCCTGATCTGCTTCAGGTCGAGCTGCGCCTTGACGCGCTCCAGCAGCGAGCGGGAGGCATCGAGCGCCGCCCGTGCATTGTCCAGGACGGAGGCGGAGCTGACCCCGCGCCCGGCCAGCGCCTCGGCGCGGTTGAGCGCCTGCTGGTCACGCGCCAGATTGGCCTTGGCAGCGATCAGGTCGGCCTGCTCGACCGCATCGTCGAGTTGGACCAGGAGCGCCCCGGCCTCGACCTTGTCATTGGCCTTGAAGTGGATTTCCCGCACCAGACCGGGCGCGCGCGAGGCGACGTCGACACCCTGCCGGGCAACGATCGTGCCGATCGCCTCAATGCCCGGGTGCCAGTCCTGCGGCTCCACCACCAGGGTCGAGACCGTGACGGTCGGGCGCTGCATGTTGGCGAAGAACTGACCGATCATCTTGTCCCGGAAGACATTGAACCAGATCAGGCCGGCACAGGCGGCGAGAATGACGAGGACGAAAAGGAAAGCAAGAATGCGCTTCAGCATGGGGCTCTCGGACGGGCTCGGTGCGAAAATGTGAGTGGGAACGGCTGGACCGCCATGGCGTCACGCGGCTCTTCACCGACGCGCCGCCCGAAAAAACCGGAGCCTGCCGTATGTCATGGTTATTCCTACGCAGGTTGTTTCTTTACCGTCCAGACGGTAAAGTCAACACCCTGTCCCTGCCACCGGGGACAGGGCGACAGACGAGGGAGCAACTGTGGCACGGACAACACAGAAGAAACAGGGCGCCACCAAACGCGGCGCTGAAACACGCACGCGGATCGTGGAGGCGGCCATAGAAGTGGTGGCGGAACAGGGCGCGCGCAAGTTCTCTCTTGATGCAGTGGCCCAGAAAGCCGGCATTTCCAAGGGCGGCCTGCTGTACAATTTCCCCACCAAGGCCGCGCTGATGACCGCCATGGTCGCCCGGCATGTGGACGGATTTTCCCGGCACTTTCAGGAAGAACGGGAGCGCTTTGCCAGCGAAGGCCACCCGGATCCGCTGATGCGCGGTTATCTGGAAACCTTCCGGTTTCACCTCTGCCGCAAGAGCAGACCTCCCTCAGGCTTTCTCGCGGCAATTGCCGAAGCTCCGGAACTGCTCGACCCGGTTCGCGAACAGAATGCGAAGCTCATGCAGACCATTCGCGAGGGCTGCAAGGACCCGGGCTTCGCCATGATGACCTTCCTGACTTTGGAAGGCATTCGCCATGCGCGCCTGTTCGACGTCGATGAGATGTCCGACGCGGAAACCCTTGCCGTGATCGACCGGCTGATCGCCCTGACCGACCGTGGCAGCGTGGGAGACACGGGCGCGCGCACCGCGCCGCAGCCGGGCTGACCAGCCCGGCCCTGCCCCTCACAGTCCCCCGTCAGTGGCGGTCGCGAAACCGGTTGGTGATCGGGTAGCGACGGTCGCGGCCGAAATTCTTGCGGGTGATCTTCACCCCCGGCGCCGACTGCCGGCGCTTGTACTCGGCGATGTAAAGCAGATGCTCGATCCGGTGAATCAGCGCCCGGTCATGACCGCGCGCCTCGATCTCACGCACCGACATCTCGTTCTCCACCAGGCATTCGAGAATATCGTCGAGCACGTCGTATTCGGGCAGGGAATCCTGATCGCTCTGCCCTTCCCGGAGCTCGGCGGAGGGCACCTTGACGAGAATATTGGCGGGGATGACCTCACCCTCCGGCCCAAGCATGCCCGCCGGCCGGTTCGCGTTGCGCCAGGCGGCCAGCCGATAGACCTGCATCTTGTAGAGGTCCTTGATCGGGTTGAACCCGCCGTTCATGTCGCCGTAAAGGGTCGCGTAGCCCACCGACATCTCCGACTTGTTGCCGGTGGTGGCGACCATGTAGCCGAACTTGTTGGAAATCGCCATCAGGATGACACCGCGCGCACGCGACTGGATGTTCTCCTCGGTGACCCCTGTCTCCGTGCCGCTGAACAGACCGGAAAGCGCCTCGGTGAAACCCTCCACCGCCGGCGCGATCGGCACCGTGTCATAGCGCAGCCCCAGCGCCTCGGCGCAGCCCCGCGCATCCGCGTGGCTCTCCTCGGAGGTGTAGCGATAGGGCAGCATCACGCAATGCACCCGCTCCGGCCCGAGCGCATCCACCGCCATCGCCGCGACGATGGCGCTGTCGATGCCCCCCGACAGCCCGAGAACGACGCCGGGGAACCGGTTCTTCTCCACATAGTCGCGCAGGCCCAGCACGCAGGCCGACCAGCGCGCCGCATCCAGATCCGGCAGCGACGCGACCGGCCCGCCGTCACAGACCCAGCCCCCGTCCGGCCGCCGCCGCCACTCGGTGACCGTCACCGCCGCCTCGAACTCCGGCATCTGGAACGCCAGCCGGCGATCCGCTTGCAGCCCGAAGGAGGCCCCGTCGAACACAAGCTCGTCCTGGCCGCCAACCTGGTTGCAATAGACCAGCGGCAATCCGGTCTCCACCACCCGTTGCAGCATCACCTGCAGGCGGATGTCCGGCTTGCCCGCATGGAAGGGCGAGCCGTTGGGCACCAGCAAAAGCTCCGCCCCGGTCTCCTGCAGACACTCGCAGACCTCGTCGGTCCAGGTGTCCTCGCAAACCGGAACACCGAGCCGAATGCCGCGAAAGCCGATCGGCCCGGGCAGCGGTCCGGCCTGAAACACGCGCTTTTCGTCGAACTCGCCGTAGTTCGGCAGATCGACCTTGAAGCGCACCCCCTCGATCCGCCCGCCATCGACCAGCGCCACCGCATTGTGCAGCTTGTCGCCCTCGCGCCAGGGCAGACCCACCAGCACCCCCGGCCCGCCATCTGCCGTATCGGCCGCTAGATCGTCGAGCGCATGCCGGCAGGCCCGCAAGAAGGCCGGCTTCAGCACCAGATCCTCCGGCGGATAGCCGGACAGGAACAGCTCGGAAAACAGCACCAGATCCGCCCCGGCGGCGGCGGCCTCGGCCCGGGCCTCGCGCACCAGCGCAAGGTTTCCGGCGATATCGCCAACGGTCGGATTCAACTGGGCAACCGCCAGGCGCAGGCGGTCGTTGGAACGGGGTGTGGTCGTGTCGATCATGTTCCCCGTTTAGCCCGCAGGTTGTCCGAGCGCAATCATCCTCCGCTGCCGCGCGGCATGCCGGAGAGCGAAGCTTCTTCTGATCAGATAAAGACGGCCGCACCCTGCCCGGCCGGGGACACTGCGCCCGGTGCTGGCATCGCCGCGCGCGGCACCGGATGCACCGCCGCGCCACAGCGCAGGAAAGGGCGATTCTCGGTCACCACCCGTTGCAGCCGCTGGTAAAGCAGCGCCGGCGAGATCGGCTTGGCCAGGAATTCATGAATGCCGAGCTTGACCGCGCGCAGGATCACCGGTTTGCGCGCATCGGCGCTGACCATGATCACCGGCGTCATCGCCAGCGCCTCGTCGGTATCCCGCCGCAAGAGCGACAGGAAATCGGCGCCGCTGACCGGTGCCATCAGCCAGTCGCAGATCACCACATCCGGCTGCCTGTCGAGAATGAGTGCAAGACCATCGGCGCCATCGGCCGCCTCGAACACCCGGCGAATGCCGAACCCACCGAGAATGGCGCGGAAAAGCGAGCGCATATGCGCATTGTCGTCAACGACAAGGACGGAAATACCTGAAAGATCCAGCTTCATGGCGCCACGGTCCCCCTTCCCGTTCGGCCCAACCAAGTCATATCCCTGAATTCGAAAAATTCCGTTACGTGAGCGAACGACGGCGGCGGCGCGACAAGGCGCCGGTCTCGAAAATCGCGGGAAAAGAAAATCGTGATGCAAAAAGCCCCGCTGCATCACCGATGCAACGGGGCCTGAGGGGTCAGCTTGCGGCGGCCTGCGGGGCGGAGCTGCGCAGGTCCCGCTCCTTGCGCACATTCTCGGCAACAAGGAACGCCAGTTCAATCGCCTGCTCGGCGTTGAGGCGCGGATCGCAATAGGTGTGGTAGCGGTCGGCCAGATCCTCGGCGGTCACGGCCCGGGCACCGCCGGTGCACTCGGTCACGTTCTTGCCGGTCATCTCCACATGGATGCCGCCGGCATAACTGCCTTCGGCGCGATGCACGGCGAAGAACGCCTCCACCTCACGCAGGATCCGGTCGAACGGCCGGGTCTTGTAGCCATTGGCGGTGATGGTGTTGCCATGCATCGGATCGCAGGACCACACCACCTTGCGCCCTTCCCGCTCCACCGCGCGCACCAGCGCCGGCAGATGCTCGAACACCTTGTCCGCGCCGAAGCGGCAGATCAGCGTCAGCCGGCCGGCCTCATTCTCCGGGTTGAGCGTGTCGATCAGCTCCAGCAGCCCGTCGGCGGAAAGGCTCGGACCGCACTTCAGACCGATCGGGTTCTTCACGCCGCGGAAGTACTCCACATGGGCATGATCCGGCTGGCGGGTGCGGTCACCGATCCACAGCATATGGCCGGAGGTGGCGTACCAGTCGCCGGAGGTGCTGTCGACGCGGGTCAGCGCCTGCTCATAGCCCAGAAGCAGCGCCTCGTGACTGGTGAAGAACTCGGTCGAGCGCAGCTGCGGCGCCGTATCCGGATCAATGCCGCAAGCCCGCATGAAGTCGAGGCTTTCGGAAATCCGGTCGGCCAGCACCTGATAGCGGTGGCTCTGCGGGCTGTCCTTGACGAAGGACAGCATCCAGCGATGCACGTGGTCGAGATTGGCGAAACCGCCTTGCGCGAAGGCGCGCAGCAGGTTCAGCGTCGCCGCCGCCTGGCGGTAGGCCATGATCTGGCGCTGCGGATTGGGCTCGCGATTGACCGCATCGAAGTTGATGTCGTTGATGATGTCACCGCGGTAGCTCGGCAGCTCGACACCATCCTTGGTTTCCGTCGGCGCGGAACGCGGCTTGGCGAACTGGCCGGCAATCCGGCCAACCTTCACCACCGGCTGCGCCGAAGCGTAGGTCAGCACCACGGACATCTGCAGGAAAACGCTGAAGAAGTCGCGGATATGATCGGCGTGATGCTCGGCGAAGCTCTCGGCGCAATCGCCGCCCTGCAACAGGAACCCACGTCCTTCGGCCACTTCGGCGAGCTGGGCCTTCAGCTTGCGCGCCTCACCTGCAAAAACCAGCGGCGGAAAGTCTGCCAGGCGGCGCTCCACTTCCGCGAGCGCTTCCGCGTCGCGATACTCCGGCACCTGCACGATCGGCTTCGACCGCCAGCTTTCCGGTGTCCAGTTCTGCGCCATCACCTCAACTCCCAAAAACCCGATCCGCCGATGAGCGTCTTCTGCCCATCGGCCTTTGTCTGCATTGCGTGTTTACATCGTGTTGCACGCAACAATGTCCAGCCGCGACTTCGTCGCAGGCCGGGTGTGCGCGGTTATACACATCTTGCCCGGTCGAGGCCACCGTTTATGGCCCCCCGCCAGCGCAAGCACCCGCGCCAGGGCAGCTCAGGGCGCCAGATACCGCACCCCTTCGCCGGCCAGCATCTCATCGAACCGGGCGAGCAGCCCTTCGTCGATCTCCTGCGCGCGCGGGTAGCGCGGCACGGCGCGGTCGGCGAGGATCGGCGCGTGCCAGCCATGGGTGGAGGCGATGAAGCGCGCCACCCCCTCCTCGCCCCAGAAGGCGTGAAAGCCGGCCAGCACGCAATCCACATAGCTTTGCAGGATCGGATGGCTCTCATCGCCCCATTTGCGGATTGCCGTATCGGCCTGGAACAGGAAGGCATCGGCGCCGGCCGGCGCGCCATCGGCGGCCCCGCGAAACTGCGAACCGATGCCATCGATCCGCTCATAGCGGCGCTCGCGCTGCTGCAGCACCGCCAGCCCCTCCGCCGGTTCGCTGACCATCACCCCGTCAATGGCACAATCCGGGTCGGGCACCACCGTCAAGGTGCACACGCGCGGCCCCTCGTGCTCCGTCCACCAGGCCCGCCATTCCCGGCGCCAGCCGGCAAGGGTTCCGGGCGTTGCCCGCGCGGCCGGGTCCAGCGTGCGCACATTCACCAGCGAGCCGTAGCCGAAATAGGTGATCGTCATGGGTGTTTCCGGTCCTTCACCACCGCCTGCCGTTTCCCACAGGAGATGCAATCGTGTTTTCGCCAAGCCCCGCCCCACTTAACCGCTGAGGAGCCCCCTTGGCCAGCCGCCACAGGCCGAACAAGGCGCAAAGCGTCTTGCAATCCCCGGCAAGGCGCCTTAGACAAGCGGTCGCGCGATCTGGCCGGCCATCCGGCGCCGGATTGCCGCGCCTTCTCCCTTCCCCGCCGGGTTACCGGCCGGACGGAGAGCAGCAAGGTCGCCAAAGGCGGCCCGGAACGGGCGGTTAGCTCAGTTGGTAGAGCGCCTCGTTTACACCGAGGATGTCGGGAGTTCGAGTCTCTCACCGCCCACCACCTTATCCTGTTGATTTGGTGGAACGAATTGATTTAGAAGGGTTTCCGGCCAGCCGACTTGTACACATGGCTGGTACACGATGCCCCTTCCGATGACACGCCCAACACAACATCCCAAGTTCGGAACCTACTATCTGCGCAGCCGCGTTCCCCACGATCTCGTGGAGCGGATCAAGGGCAGGTCGATCCGTGTTCCCGTAGGCGAGCACACCTCGAGCACAGACCGCGCAAGCCCTCCCACTCCCTACCAGCTGAAGGGAAAACGAGGACGACGACAGGACTGCGCCGGACAGCAGGGCGGCACGGCAACCCCGCGAAGACCATGCATTCCTGGGCAAGCGCCGGGGCGCTGGGTGGCATTGAGCCCCCGGCACGGGGGAAGCTCGCGCAATCCTGTAATCAGATTGGGAGCTCGGAAATTCTTGTCAGATATTCCGGGCGATTTGCTGCGGTCAAGCGGCTCATTGAGAGTGCCTCGCCTTCTCTGCGGCTGCAAGAAGCTTGTCGGCAATCTCGCCCAGCTTGGCTTCCTCATCTGCGTCGGGACTGGGCCAACTCTCATACAAGATGTCAGCCAGTAGCGGGTAGTTCTGTCCGACATGGAAGTCGTGATCGCAGATGGGAAGAATTCTCCCCTTCCGGTTTATGTTAATCGAAATCGCAGAGTTTAACTCTTTGTTCGTCCAGCCTTTTTCCGCAAACGTGTTAGAGAGGAATGGAACGAAGAAGGTGGATTTCATCAATCCAATGTTGATCTGCTCCACTATTGATTCGCCCCAAGAAATGCTGCTCTCATCAAAGAATACCTTCAAGTCAAGTCTGATAAGCTTGTCATGAAGCTTTCTGACTCTTGTTTTATCTTCGGATGCATGAGAAAGGAATAGGTCGAATTCATGAATCATGTGGGCGTGTTCCTTGATCCAGCCTGAGGAGTCTGGGTTCACCTCAATAGCTTGCTTACAGAGCTTGGAAAGTACAGGGTCACCTTCTCCTCGAACTTGCTTGATGTAGCCCAGCCAGCCTTCAACGTGAGACCAGAAGGCCTTGGGCTCGGCACCGGGCCTAATCCAGATAGCTGCCGCTTGCTCCAAGCCGTACTTCTTGGCTGAGTAGAGCTTCATTCGCAGACGCTTGATGTCTCTTCGCCAAACATTTGGATACTGATTTACGATGAGGCCGGTCACGACTTGCCTCTCACCGAAGAGCTGAATCCGGGTCTTGTCCTTATTGATCTGAAGCGACGAAGCGCGAAACGCTTCTTGAAGGCGCTCGCCTAGTTCAATTTCACGGTCGCCGTATTCTGGCTCCCATTCCTTGATCAAGGACCTTGGTATCTTCTTCGAACTGGAAGAGAACGTGATGTCATCGGCATACCGTGAGAAGCGGAGCTTCTCCTTCGCGGCCAATGAAATGAGCTCTTTGTCTAGGTTGTGAGCAATGAGGTTGGCCAAAATCGGTGAGGTTTTGGCTCCCTGTGGTAGACGATCTTGACAGGTGCAAATACGAGCCAGACTCGTTGCAACGCGTGCATTGTATCCGAATAGCTTTGACATGAAGAGACCTCGGACCCGTGCGAAGCCGATAGATCCAAAGAAGTCTTCAATATCAATGTTCAGTATCCATCTTTGCTTTTTATGGTATTCTGCATTCGAAAGAAATGATCGTCCGCGGATGTATCCATGAACAAAGGGTTTTGGATTGTAAACCTCCAACAAAACGGCTGCAAATCGTTCCTGCGCCATTGCCAGCCCTCGCAGAGGTTTGTCTATGGTTCTTGTTCCGCCGCGTTTCTTTGGAATTTCGAAGGTTTTGTAATACTTGCCTGTCTCTGTGTTCTGGAGAACATGAAACAGGCCATCGGGGCGCATCATCAATGCCCCCGCTATATCCTTGACGGAATGCGCAATGCCGATCAAGAGATGGGCGCTGGCAGCATCGAAATCTTTTGGAAGGCTCAACCCTCGTTCTCTACCTAGTTCAGGGTCCAACGTTGAGAAACCGCCAGACCGCCGCGATTTTGGACTAACTTTTCAGCGAGCCGCCGGGGATTCACCAGCGCAAATTAGAGAGTTGAGCCGACGCCACAATACTACTGAACTGGCAACAGGGGTCAATCCCGGCGGTCGGAATTGCACCTGCACGTTCTTGCAAGTGAACGGACGGCAAGGAAGCGGAACCTTCACGTGCAACGACGGGGCTAGCGGTCCATTCGAGTTCGTTTCAACCGGCACCCGACGGACCGGCACAGGGATGCTGAATGGACGTGCATTCACCTTCACGTTCGGCTAGGCTTGTCTTGCTTCGGTCGTTCACCGAGGTAGTATACAAAATCCCGGCGCCGGTCGGAAAAACGTTTATAAATCAATGCGCCGTGAGCGGATTTGGCGAATTCGAGTCTCTCACCGCCCACCAATTTCCCGTTTTGACGCCCTCCCTCGGGCGCTGGCCACGCTACAACCACAGGCCGTGGGTGTTGCGCATGTAGGTGACGGCGGCGGCATCGGCGTCTTCCCGCCCCACCCCATCCAGCACCGCGGCATTGAGCGAGGCCACCGGCGAGGACATCGTCTCGATGGGGTCGAGCACATTGGCGTCGAGCCAGATCGGGATGCCCTTGCGGGCGACCATCCCGGACAGCCAGACATCATCCACCGACCAGATCACCGGCGGAATGTCGCAATCCTCCGGCGCAAACCACTCCGGCCGCACCAACACCCCGTGGCCGCCTTCGAAGATGTCGATATAGCCGGAGCGCTTGAACGCCCGGCGCGGCTTCAGGCAGGCAAGCGGACATAAAAAAAGACCCCGCGGCCGAACGCCACCGGGGTCTTTTTGACTGACCGGACCACTCGGCCCGGAAGCCCGGGGAGCCGTCCGCCTGGCGCGCCCGCATTCTGAGATCAGAATGCGGGAGCTTCCAGGAGCCGTCCGCCTGATCAGGCGTTGACTGCGTCCTTCAGGCCCTTGCCGGCCTTGAACTTCGGCGTCTTCGACGCCGGGATCTGGATCGTCTCGCCGGTGCGCGGGTTGCGGCCCTCGGAGGCAGCGCGCTCGGAAACGCTGAAGTTGCCGAAGCCGATGATCCGGACTTCGTCGCCGCTCTTCAGGGTGTTGGTGACGGCTTCGAGAGCAGCGTCAACAGCTTCACCGGCCTGCGCCTTGGTGAGACCGGTCTTGTCCGCGACCGCAGCGATCAGATCATTCTTGTTCATGGCAGTCCCTTTCCTGGAAACAGCAAGCCCGTCGATTCGTGACAGGCCTCGGGGCAGGACACTCTTGCGATTTCCCGGCCTTGGCAAGCTGAAAGTGGCGGAATTCCGCGATTTTTCCGTCATTTTGGCAAAAGAAAGGGCCCCGGCTGGCACCGGAGCCCCTATTTCTGTGGAAAGCCGTTGGCTCAATGGGCCAGGACGTTGGGCCCATCCTCGTCCGAAACCACGGCCTTGCGGGCCGCATCGGCCGCCGCCTCGTCCCATTCGATCGGCTCGGGCTGACGCAACAGCGCGGTCTTCAGGACATCCTCCATCCGCGAAACCGGGATGATGTCGAGGTCGTTCTTCACGTTATCCGGGATATCCGCCAGGTCCTTGGCGTTGTCTTCCGGAATGAGAACGGTCTTGATCCCGCCCCGCAGCGCGGCCAGCAGCTTCTCCTTCAGCCCGCCGATCGGCAGCACCCGGCCACGCAGGGTGATCTCGCCGGTCATCGCCACATGGCGGCGCACCGGAATGCCGGTCATGGCCGAAATCACCGCCGTCGCCATGGCGATGCCCGCCGACGGTCCGTCCTTGGGCGTCGCGCCCTCCGGCACGTGCACGTGGATGTCGCGCCGGTCGAACAGCGGCGGCTCGATGCCGAAATCGACCGCCCGCGAGCGCACATAGGACGCCGCCGCCGAAATCGATTCCTTCATCACGTCGCGCAGGTTGCCGGTGACGGTCATCTTGCCCTTGCCGGGCATCATCACCCCTTCGATGGTCAGCAGCTCGCCGCCCACCTCGGTCCAGGCCAGCCCGGTGACGACACCGACCTGATCCTCCAGCTCGGCCTCGCCGAAGCGGTAGCGCGGCACCCCGAGGAATTCCTCGACAACCGCCTCGTCGACGACGATGGCCTCCTTGTCGTTCATCAGGATGTCCTTGACCGCCTTGCGGGCGAGGGTCGCCAGCTCCCGCTCAAGGTTACGCACGCCCGCTTCCCGGGTGTAACGCCGGATCACCATGCGCAGCGCCGCATCGCCAACTTCGAACTCGCCGGCCTTCAGGCCATGGTCCTTCTCCGCCTTCGGCAGCAGGTGCCGGCGCGCGATCTCGACCTTCTCATCCTCGGTGTAACCGGCGATGCGGATGATCTCCATCCGGTCCATCAGCGGTGCAGGGATGTTGAGCGTGTTGGCAGTGGTCACGAACATCACATCGGAGAGGTCATATTCGACCTCCAGATAGTGATCCATGAACGAGCTGTTCTGCTCCGGATCCAGCACCTCAAGCAGCGCCGAGGACGGATCGCCCCGGAAGTCCATGCCCATCTTGTCGATCTCGTCGAGCAGGAACAGAGGGTTGGACTTCTTCGCCTTCTTCATCGACTGGATGACCTTGCCGGGCATCGAGCCGATGTAGGTGCGCCGGTGACCACGGATCTCCGCCTCGTCCCGCACGCCGCCCAGCGACATGCGCACGAACTCGCGGCCCGTCGCCTTGGCAATCGACTTGCCCAGCGAGGTCTTGCCGACGCCCGGAGGGCCGACGAGGCACAGGATCGGCCCCTTCAGCTTGTTGGCGCGCTTCTGCACCGCCAGATACTCGACGATCCGCTCCTTGACCTTCTCCAGGCCATAATGGTCGGTGTCGAGCACGGTCTGCGCATGTTTCAGATCATGCTTGACCTTGCCCCGCTTGCCCCAGGGAATGCCCAGCAGCCAGTCGAGGTAGTTGCGCACCACCGTCGCCTCGGCGGACATCGGGCTCATCTGCTTGAGCTTCCTGAGCTCCGCCGTGGCCTTTTCGCGCGCTTCCTTCGACAGCTTGGTCTTGGTGATCCGCTCCTCGAGCTCGGCAACCTCGTCGCGGCCGTCCTCGCCGTCGCCGAGTTCCTTCTGGATCGCCTTCATCTGCTCGTTGAGATAATACTCGCGCTGGGTCTTCTCCATCTGCCGCTTGACCCGCGAGCGGATACGCTTTTCCACCTGGAGAACGGAAATCTCGCTCTCCATCAGGCCCAGCACCCGTTCCAGCCGCGCGGCGACGGAGGTGATCCCCAGGATCTCCTGCTTTTCCGGAATCTTGACCGCCAGATGCGAGGCGATGGTATCCGCCAGCTTGGAGTTGTCGTCGATCTGCCCGATGGCGCCCAGCACCTCCGGCGAGACCTTCTTGTTCAGCTTGACGTAATTCTCGAACTCCGAGACCACCGAGCGCGACAGGGCTTCCACCTCGACGGTGTCCGCCTCTTCCTCTTCCAGCACCACCGCGCGGGCCTCGAACAGGTCGCTGCGGTCGGTATAGTCGGAAATCGACGCACGCGCTCCGCCCTCGACCAGCACCTTGACGGTGTTGTCCGGCAGTTTCAGCAGTTGGAGAACAGTGGCCAGCGTTCCGACCTTGTAGATATCCTCCGGCGCCGGCTCATCGTCGGAAGCGTTGACCTGCGTGGCAAGCAGGATCTGCTTGTCCGCGTTCATCACCTCCTCAAGGGCGCGAATGGACTTCTCACGGCCAACGAACAGGGGCACGATCATGTGCGGGAACACGACGATATCCCGCAGCGGCAAAACCGGGTACAGCGTGCCCTCGCCGTCTCCCTCGCCCATGGGCCGCGTTTCGAACTCAGTCATAGGTCGTCCTTTCCTTGCGAACCCGCCGCCCCAGAAAGTGGCAGATACGGACGGGCGCATTGGCGGCAGCGGCGATGGATCGAAACGGCACACACCGATCACACCACCTGGCCGGTCGCCACCGCCCCGAATGGGCACGGGTGGCATCCGCCCCGCTGCCAGTTGCCTCATTAGGTGGCTCCCACCCCGGGCAGTGTCAAGGCAAGGGGCCAGACCAACCGGAACTTTGATCTCAACATTAGGCGGAAAAGCCGCTGATTCGCGTAAAAACAACGCTTTCGCACAAGCAATCGGTGGAAATCCGCCGCCGCGTTCTCCGCCCCCGCACCGCCCTGGCGCTTACGCAAACCCGCCATCCCGGCGCGAACGCAAATCGGCCCCGATCCTGGGAAAGGATCGGGGCCGAAATTCGTCAGATAGGGCTGGAACCGGCCTTGGGCCGGTCCGCGATCGGCGTCAGGCGCTGGTCGCCGAGTTTTCCGCCCGGTCCTCGTAGATGTACAGCGGACGGGCCTCGCCGGTGACCACCTCGGCGGAAATCACCACCTCCTTGACCCCCTTCAGCCCCGGCAGCTCGTACATGGTGTCGAGCAGGATCGATTCCAGGATCGACCGCAGGCCACGCGCGCCAGTCTTGCGCTCGATCGCCTTGCGGGCAATCGCCTTCAGGGCTTCCTCGTGGTAGGTCAGCTCGACGTTTTCCATCTCGAACAGCCGCTGGTACTGCTTGACCAGCGCGTTCTTCGGCTCGGTCAGGATCTGCACCAGCGCCGCCTCGTCGAGGTCGATCAGGGTGGCAATCACCGGCAAACGGCCGACGAACTCCGGGATCAGGCCGAATTTCAGCAGATCCTCCGGCTCCAGTTCCCCGAACAGCTCGCCCGCACGCCGGTCTTCAGGGGCCTCCACATTGGCCTTGAAGCCGATCGAGGTCTTGCGGCCGCGCTCGGAAATGATCTTCTCCAGCCCGGCGAAGGCGCCGCCACAGATGAACAGGATGTTGGTCGTGTCCACCTGCAGGAATTCCTGCTGCGGATGCTTGCGCCCGCCCTGCGGCGGCACGCTGGCGACCGTACCTTCCATGATCTTCAGCAGCGCCTGCTGGACGCCCTCGCCCGACACATCACGTGTGATCGAGGGGTTGTCCGCCTTGCGGCTGATCTTGTCGACCTCGTCGATGTAGACGATGCCGCGCTGCGCCCGCTCCACGTTGTAATCGGCCGATTGCAGCAGCTTGAGGATGATGTTCTCCACATCCTCACCGACATACCCGGCTTCGGTGAGCGTCGTCGCATCGGCCATGGTGAAGGGCACATCAAGGATGCGCGCCAGCGTCTGTGCCAGCAACGTCTTGCCGCAGCCGGTCGGACCGACAAGCAGGATGTTGGACTTGGCCAATTCCACATCGTTGTTCTTCGACGCGTGGTTCAGACGCTTGTAGTGATTGTGGACCGCGACCGACAGTACCTTTTTCGCGCTGCTCTGGCCGATCACATAGTCATCGAGAACATCGCGGATTTCCTGCGGCGTCGGAATGCCGTCACGGGACTTGACCAGCGAGGATTTGTTTTCCTCACGGATGATGTCCATACACAGCTCAACGCATTCATCGCAGATAAAGACGGTCGGGCCGGCGATCAGTTTGCGCACTTCATGCTGGCTCTTGCCGCAGAAGGAGCAATAGAGCGTGTTTTTCGAATCGCCGCCGCTGGCCTTAGTCATCAGGTAAACCCCGCGTGGTTCGGAAGGACCTTGTCCCCCCGGTGTTTATTGGTGAAAGAAGCGCGCGGCGCGTCTTCCTCCGGGCTCCGGGTACACCGCCCACCGGTCAGTGTCCCGGAATCTCACCATGCTTCCACCTCAAAAATCAATATTCGTTTAAGGCAGGGGCATGGCGACGGATCGCCCAAGTCCCGCTGAATGGCGAAAACCTCGCCATCCAAGTGTTATTTAGACGTTTCCTCGGCACCGCCAAGCACCGCCGCGCGATCAAGGATCACTTCATCGACGATGCCGAAAGCCTTGGCCGTATCCGCCGACATGAAGTTGTCGCGGTCGAGCGCCTCTTCGACGGCATCGAGCGACTGCCCGGTGTGCGTGACGTAGATCTCGTTCAGGCGCTGCTTCATCTTCAGGATTTCCTGAGCATGAAGCATGATGTCCGCCGCCTGGCCGCGGAAGCCGCCCGACGGCTGATGCACCATCACCCGCGCGTTCGGCAGCGAGAACCGCATCCCCTTGGCGCCAGCCGCCAGAAGCAGCGAGCCCATGGAGGCGGCCTGACCGATGCACAGGGTCGACACGGCCGGCCGAATGAACTGCATCGTGTCGTAGATCGCCAGGCCCGAGGTCACCAGACCGCCCGGGGAATTGATGTAGATCGCGATTTCCTTGGTCGGGTTTTCCGCTTCCAGATAAAGAAGCTGGGCGCAGACCAGCGTCGCCAGATGGTCCTCGACCGGGCCGGTCAGGAAAATGATCCGCTCCTTGAGCAGCCGCGAATAGATATCGAATGCGCGTTCACCCCGGTTCGTCTGTTCGACGACCATCGGAACGAGTGAACTCATGGCGAAATCAACTGGATCCTTCATGCCTCGTCCATGTTTTGGAGGAACGCCCCTGCCTGGGAACCGCATTCGTGTCAGCGGGTCGGCAGGCCTTCGGGAGGGACGGTCTCGGCCTCGGTCTTCTTGAGTCGAAAAAAGCGACACCCATACATAGGGGATGTCGCTTCATTTCGAAAGGTAGGTGCTAATTGCACACAGGCAAGGGTTAAAAGTGCGTGCCGCCGATTACGACGACGCGCCCTCTTCCTCGTCCTCGGCCATCAGCTCTTCCTTGGACACGGTCTTGTCGGTCACCGTGGCAAGTTCGAGGATGTAGTCCACCACCTTCTCTTCGTAGATCGGAGCCTGGAGACTGGCCAGAGCGGTCGGATTGCTCTTGTAGAACTCGAACACTTCCTTTTCCTGGCCCGGGAACTGACGCACCCGATCGTACAGCGCGCGCTGCACTTCCTCGTCGCTGACCTTGATCTCGTTCTGGTCGCCGACTTCCGACAGGACCAGGCCGAGCCGTACGCGGCGTTCGGCGATCTTGCGGTACTCCGCACGGGTCTCTTCCTCGGAGGACCCCTCGTCCTCGAAGGACTTGCCGGCGTTCTGCATGTCCGCCTCGACCTGGCGCCATACGCCGTCGAACTCGGACGCGACCAGACGCTCCGGAAGATCGAACTGGTAATGCTCGTCGAGCTTGTCGAGAAGCTGCCGCTTGATCTTCTGGCGGGTCATCGCGCCGTACTGGCTCTCGATCTGACCGCGGACGATCTCCTTCAGCTTGTCGAGCGAGTCCAGACCCAGCCCCTTGGCGAACTCATCATCGATGGTCACCTCACCGGCCGACTGCACTTCCTTGACGACGATATCGAAGGTCACCGGCTTGCCGGCCAGGTGCTTCGCCGGATAATCCTCGGGGAAGCTGACCTCGATGGTCTTCTCGTCACCGGCCTTCAGGCCGACAAGCTGCTCCTCGAAGCCCGGAATGAACTGCTTGGAGCCGATCACCAACTGGCCGTTCTCGTCGGCACCGCCCTCGAAGGGCTCGCCGTCGAGCTTGCCCAGGTAGCTCATCAGCACCCGGTCGCCATCTTCCGCCGCACCGTCCTTGGTCTCGAACGGCTTGTTGTTGTTGGCGATCTGCGCGATCTGCTCGTCGATTTCCGAATCGTCGATCTCCACCACCGGGCGCTCGATCGAGATCGTCTTGAAATCGATGATCTCGAACTCCGGCAGGATGTCGTAGCTCATCGTGAAGGCGATATCGGCGCCGCCGGTGAGAATCGCCTCGGCGTCGTCGTCAGCCAGATCGATTTCCGGCTGGAGCGCAGGCTTCTCGTTGCGCTCCTGAACCGCCGAGCGCGTGGTCTCGGTGATCATCTCGTTGAGCAACTCGGCGGTTGCCTGACGCCCGTAAAGGCGCTTCAGATGGGCAGCCGGAACCTTGCCCGGGCGGAAGCCCTTGATCTGAACCTTGCCCTTGAGATCTTCAAGATACGTATCGAGGCGGCTTGCAAGCTCAGACGCCGGAATGACGACTTTCAGTTCGCGTTTCAGCCCCTCGGCCAGGGTCTCTGTTACCTGCATGGTCGTGTGCTTCGTCCTTGATCGAGAACGTCTTTCCGACAGCTCGTTTGAAATTGATGCCCTGTACCGGGTCTGCTTCGGGTTCAGGCCATACGTGGTGCGGGCGGAGGGACTTGAACCCCCACGGCTTGCGCCACCAGAACCTAAATCTGGCGTGTATACCAATTCCACCACACCCGCAACTTGCGCAGCGCCTTGAACCGAGGCGCGGCCTCTATAGCACCGCATATGACAGGGTCAAAGGAAAATCCGGGCTTCGCACCGTCCCGCCCACCCTTCATTTACCGCTTTTCCTCCACCATTTGGCGCAAGACCGCCCGCAAAGCCGGCTCAAGATCCTCCGCCGTCAGCGCCGCCCCCGCCTCGGCGCCGGCCTGGCCGTGTAGCCAGACCGCCATGCAGGCGGCCTCGAATCCCGGCATTCCTTGCGCCAGCAATCCGGTGACGATCCCCGCCAGCACATCGCCGGAGCCGGCGGTCGCCAGCCAGGGCGGCGCGCAATCGTTGATCGCCGCCCGGCCGCCGGGTTCGGCGATCACCGTGTCGCCGCCTTTCAAGAGCACCACCGCTCCGCTGCGCCGCGCCGCCGCCCGCGCCCGCTCCACCTTGGACGGCAGCCCGGCAGCAGACAGATCCGGAAACAGCCGGGTGAACTCCCCCTCATGCGGCGTCAGCACGACTGGAGCCGCGCCCTCTCCCGCGCCCGACCGGTTCAAAGCGGCAATCAGCGCGAACAACTCCTCGGGCGCATCCGCATGGCTGGTCAGGGCATCGGCATCGAGCACCACCGCGCGCGGCCCGGCGAGACAGGCCCGCGCCAGCGCCCGTGTTCCCTCGCCCACTCCGGCGCCTGGTCCCAGAAGCACCGCGTTGAGCCGGGGATCGGCGAGCAGCTCCGACAGTCCCTTCTCGCCGCGAAAGGAGCGCACCATCACCGCCGTCAGATGCGCCGCATTGACCAGCGCCGCCGATGGCGGGGTCGCCACCGTCACCAGCCCGGCGCCGCAGCGCAGTGCCGCCCCCGCCGCGAGCCGCGCCGCGCCGGTGGCAAGCGCGGGACCGGAGATCACCACCGCATGGCCCCGGCTGTACTTGTGCCCCTCCGGCCCCGGCGGGCGCCACACACACCGCCACAGCTCCGGCGCATTGCGGAACAGCGCCGGCCGCACCGTCTCCAGCACCGCGTCCTTGATGCCGATATCGGCAATCTCCAACGCGCCGCACAGACCGCGTCCGGGATAAAGCAGATGTCCCGGCTTGGCGCGAAAAAAGGTGACCGTGCGATCGGCCGCCACCGCCGTACCCAGGATGGCGCCGCTTTCGCCGCTCACCCCCGAGGGCAGATCGACGGCCAGAACCAAAAGCCCCGCAGCCTCCCGCGCCGCGTTGACCTGGCGTACCGCCGCCGCGATCGGCCCGGTCAACGACCGGTCGAGCCCGGCCCCGAACAGCGCGTCGATCACCAGCCCAGCGGCAGCGAGATACGCGCCCAGCGCCTCTTCTTCCTGCGCCTGCGGCAGCGTCTCAGGCGAAACGCCAGCCTCTTTCATCGCCGCGAGCGCCAGCGCCGCATCGCCGCGCGCCTCCCAGCCCCGCGGCAGCAGGACGACCCGCACCTTATACCCGCGCCGTTTCAAGAGACGGGCGGCAACGAACCCATCGCCGCCATTGTTCCCCGGTCCGGCCAGCACGAGAATGCCCGCGTCATATCCGGCCATACGGCAGGCCGCATCGGCGACCGCCCGTCCGGCGACCTCCATCAGTTCGATGCCGGGCACCCCGCCCTCAATGGTCAGCCGGTCCGCCTCGCCCATCTGCACCGGTGTCAGCAATTCGCCTGTCATCCACGGTCCCCGCTACCGGCCAGCACCACGTTCTGAGGTTCGGACAACTCCACCAGATTGCCGTCCGGATCGCGGATGTAGATCGAGCGCAGCGGCGAGAGCGCACCGGTGCGCGACACCGGCCCCTCCTCGATCCCGACCCCGGCCGCCTCCAGCGCGACGATGGCCGCATCCAGCGAGGCGACGAGGAAGCACAGATCCGCCGACCCCGGCGCGGGCCGCTCAGCCACCGGGGCATAATCATGCCCGGGCGGATGCAGGTTGATCTTCTGGCTGCCGAAGCGCAGCGCCCGGCGGCCACCGCCGAATACCACCTCCTCCATGCCGAGAACCTCAGAATAGAATCTGACGGCGGCATCCATGTCCGTGACCGTCAGGACGATGTGATCGAGTGCCGTGATCCGCATCGTGACCTCCTTTTTGCCCTGCCCTTTCCGCCGCTACGCCAGACGGCCTCTCCAGACAGGCTCATCGCATTTCGCCGGGAATGACGGCCAAACGCAACCGCCTTGCCGCGAACGTCCCGAACGGCCCTGCCGTTGCCCAGCGATTGCGCAGCCTGCCGCGCGCCGATGCAATCGGCCGCACCGGCCATCGTTCCACCCGCCTTGTTTTTCTGCATATTTATTGTGCAGAGTGGGCAGAAAATAAACAGGCACCAAGGAGCGATTGCGGCCGGCTGCGGGTTTGCGCGCGCAACTGCCCGAATAGCAGGCTGTTTTTTTCGGCAGGCGGGACTGGCACGGCCCATGCTAATCAAGGGACACGGCCCCGAAACACGGGGACCCGCTTTTTGAACCCGGGCGACGTGAAGTGGCGGAGACGATGAAAAAGATCGAAGCGATTATCAAGCCGTTCAAGCTCGACGAGGTCAAGGAGGCGCTTCAGGAAGTCGGCCTCCAGGGCATCACGGTGACAGAAGCCAAGGGCTTCGGTCGCCAGAAGGGCCATACCGAACTTTATCGCGGCGCCGAATACGTCGTCGACTTCCTGCCCAAGGTGAAGGTCGAGATCGTCCTGACCGACGATCTGGTCGACAAGGCGGTCGAGGCCATCCGCAATGCGGCCCAGACCGGACGGATCGGCGATGGCAAGATCTTCGTTTCCTCCATCGAGGATGCGGTGCGCATCCGCACCGGCGAGACGGGAACGGACGCGATCTAGCCTCCCGACATCCAGAGCGGTTTCCCGCAGTCGCAGAACCGCTCGATCCATGAGCTTTCAGGCCGCTTCGCGCAAGACAACCGGAGATCCGGTGTTCCAGAGGCGGCGCCAGTGACCACCACGAATGACAGGGAAGTTTTCCATGACGACCGCCACTGAAGTTCTCAAGGAGATCAAGGACAAGGACATCAAGTTCGTTGACCTTCGCTTCTCCGATCCGCGCGGCAAGATGCAGCATGTGACCATGGACGCCGGCCTGGTGGACGAGGACATGTTCGCCGAAGGCGTCGCCTTCGACGGCTCCTCCATTGCCGGCTGGAAGGCGATCAACGAGTCCGACATGATGCTGGTGCTCGATCCCGAGACCGCGCATATCGACCCGTTCTTCGCCCAGTCGACCCTGTCGATCATCTGCGATGTCATCGACCCGATCTCCGGCGAGGCCTACAACCGCGACCCGCGCACCACGGCCAAGAAGGCCGAGGCCTACGTGAAGTCGCTGGGCATCGGCGACACCGTGTATGTCGGTCCGGAAGCCGAGTTCTTCATCTTCGACGACGTGCGCTTCTCCGCCGACCCCTACAACACCGGCTTCCAGGTGGATTCCTCCGAGCTGCCGTCCAACATGGGTTCGGAATACGACACGGGCAACCTCGGCCACCGTCCGCGCACCAAGGGCGGCTACTTCCCGGTTCCGCCGATCGACAGCTGCCAGGACATCCGCTCCGAGATGCTGACCGTGCTCAAGGAAATGGGCGTCACCGTCGAGAAGCACCACCACGAGGTGGCCGCGGCCCAGCATGAGCTCGGCATCATGTTCGACACGCTGACCCGCAACGCCGACAAGATGCAGATCTACAAGTACGCTGTGCATCAGGTCGCCCACGCCTATGGCAAGACCGCGACCTTCATGCCCAAGCCGGTGTTCGGCGACAACGGCACGGGCATGCATGTGCACCTGTCGATCTGGAAGGACGGCAAGCCGACCTTCGCCGGCAACCAGTATGCCGACCTGTCGGAGACCTGCCTCTACTACATCGGCGGCATCCTGAAGCACGCCAAGGCGCTGAACGCCTTCACCAACCCCTCGACCAACTCCTACAAGCGTCTGGTCCCGGGTTACGAGGCGCCGGTACTCCTGGCCTACTCCTCGCGCAACCGCTCGGCCTCTTGCCGCATCCCCTTCACCTCCTCGCCAAAGGCAAAGCGCGTCGAGGTGCGGTTCCCGGATCCGTCCGCGAACCCGTACCTGTGCTTCGCGGCCATCCTGATGGCCGGCCTCGACGGCATCAAGAACAAGATCCATCCGGGCGATGCGATGGACAAGAACCTCTACGACCTGCCGCCGGAAGAGCTGAAGGACATTCCGACCGTCTGCGCCTCGCTGCGTGAGGCACTGGAATCCCTCGACGCCGACCGCGACTTCCTGAAGGCCGGCGGCGTGATGGACGACGACCAGATCGACTCCTACATCGAGCTGAAGATGGAAGAGAACATGCGGTACGAAATGACGCCGCATCCGGTCGAGTACGACCTCTACTTCTCGGTCTGATCCACGCCGCGATAAAGGGCGACCTTGCGCAATAAGAAAGCCCCGGCGGTTATCCGCCGGGGCTTTCCTTTTTCTTGGGAAATTTATTATAGCCGATATTGGGATCGTTAGAGCGATACTGAACGATGAGACTTCGCTCCTTTGCCAGCACCTCACCCTTGGTAGCCACATCAGACTCCCAGAGCACTTCCTTCCGAATCGTAATATCAGAACGCGATTCACGAGTTGGAAAATCACGACCCACATATTCTGAGTCAGCGCTTCCAAAATACGATATCGAGTCAGTCATATCACTCCCAATATATATCTTTCCGTTCGGCCAAGTAATCTTGTATATGACCTTCAATCTTCAAAATCCCGCATCTAAAATTCAAATGCCCCAAGTCTCTATACCAGCGCCATGATCCGGCTCGGCCCGCCGGTCGCACCCTTGATCTTCGGCGCGCCGACCACCAGCGTCGCCCCGCTGGCCGGAACTTCGTCAAGCGCGGCAACGCACTCCAGCCCCCAGCGCCCGCTCGGCAGCCAGCTGTAGTGGGTATCGAAGGTCTTGGACGCCCCATGGTCGAGCGAGAGGGTGTCGACCGCCATGCCGACCACGCCCTGCTCCATCATGTAGAGCGCCGCGTCCTTGGAAAAGCCCGGGAAATGCATCATCCCGTCGCCATCGGCATTGCGGAACTCCTCGCCGCCGACCTTCTCGGCCCAGCCGGAGTTCATCGCCACGCAGCCCCCTTGCGGCAGCGGCCCGACGCCGGCCTCATAGGCCTTCAGATCCTCCACCGAGACCAGGTAGTCCGGATCGGCGGCCGCCTTCTCCTTCACATCCACCACCGCCAGCGGCACCACCAGCTGGTCGATGGCGATCTCGTCGGCGGTGGAAGCGTCCTTGGCGAAATGGATCGGCGCATCGAGATGGGTGCCCGTGTGCTCCACCAGGTGCCACTTGTACATGTTGAAGCCGTTTTCATCGAAGGCGGCGGTACGTTCCATCTCCAGTCCGGGCACACCGAAATAGGTGGGAAAGTCCTCCATCAGGGTGTGGGTCAGGTCGACCACCCTGGAAAATCCGTTGGTGGCCGCACGGGCCGCACGCGGCGGCGGAAAGGCGGTGAAGACGGCGGCGCCGGCGAGCGTGCCCGCCACTCCCTTGAACAATCCGCGCCGGCTGAGACGGCGTGCCACCACGTCCTGGCATCCTGGAACACACATATCGATCCTCCCTTGCACGTCTGACAAGAGCACCATGGTAGGATGCACCTTTCGCGGCGGCAATCACCCCTGCCACCGCGCCTTCCCCTTGCACGGCGCGTGTTTTCCCGCCATTGATCCGACCATGTTACAGATCACCGACCTCACCTTCCGCATCGCCGGCCGCACGCTTCTGGAGCGGGCCAGCGTCACCCTGCCCAGCGGCGCCAAGACCGGCTTCGTCGGTCGCAACGGTGCCGGCAAGTCCACACTCTTCCGCCTGATCACCGGCGATGCCTCACCAGAGAGCGGCGAGATCCGCATGCCCAAGGGCCTGCGGATCGGCCAGGTGGCGCAGGAGGCTCCCGGAACGGAAGAGACCCTGCTGGAGATCGTGCTGGCCGCGGACACGGAACGCACCGCTCTTCTGGCGGAAGCGGAAACGGCCGAGGACCCGCACCGGATCGCCGAGATCCACACCCGTCTGGCCGACATCGACAGTCACACGGCGGAGGCCCGCGCGGCCCGCATTCTCGCCGGCCTCGGCTTCGACGCGGAGGCGCAGGCGCGCCCCTGCTCGTCCTTCTCCGGCGGCTGGCGCATGCGGGTGGCCCTTGCCGCCGTGCTGTTTTCCGAGCCGGACCTGCTGCTGCTCGACGAGCCGACCAACTACCTCGATCTGGAAGGCACGCTCTGGCTGGAGAACTACGTCTCCCGCTACCCGCATCAGGTGCTGCTGATCAGCCACGACCGCGACCTCCTGAACAAGGCGGTGGATTCCATCGTCCATCTCGATCAACTCGGCCTGACCTTCTATCGCGGCGGCTTCGACAGCTTCGACCGGCAGCGGCGCGAAACGATGGCGCTTCAGGAAAAGAGCCGCGAGAAGCAGGAGGCCCAGCGCAAGCACATGCAGGCCTTCGTCGACCGCTTCCGCGCCAAGGCCACCAAGGCCCGTCAGGCCCAGTCACGGCTGAAGATGCTGGAGAAGATGGAGCCCATCGCCGCCATTCGCGGCGAGGAAGCGCTGCCGATCTCCTTCCCCGATCCCGATGGCAGCCTTGCTCCGCCGATCATCCGGCTGGACGATGTCGCCGTCGGCTACGGCGAAACCACCATCCTGTCGTCGCTGGCGCTCAACATCGACAATGACGACCGGATTGCCCTGCTTGGCGCCAACGGCAACGGCAAGTCGACCTTCGCCAAGCTGATTGCCGGCCGACTGGAAGCGATGAGCGGCAAGATCACCCGGGCACGAAAGCTGAAGGTCGCCTTCTTCGCCCAGCACCAGCTCGACGATCTCATTCCCGCAGACAGCCCGGTCGCCCATGTGCGCAAGCTGATGCCAGATGCAGCCGAATCCAAGGTGCGCGCCCGGGTCGACCGTTTCGGCCTGCCGACGAGCCGCATGGACACCCCCGCCAAGGACCTCTCTGGCGGCGAGAAGGCGCGCCTGCTGCTCGGCCTTGCCACCTTCGAGGGGCCGCATCTGCTCATCCTCGACGAGCCGACCAACCACCTCGACATCGAAAGCCGCGAGGCGCTGATCCAGGCAATCAACGACTATGAGGGCGCCGTGGTGCTGATCTCGCACGACCGGCATCTGGTGGAGGCCTGCGCCGACCGGCTGTGGCTGGTTGCCGATGGCGGGGTGCGCAGCTTCGATGGCGACATGGAGGACTACCGCCGGCTGATCCTGCAGCGCGACCGGGGAGATCGGAAGGAGAAGTCCGAACGCGAGACGGCAGCGGATGCCGGCGAAGAGGAACGCTCGACCAAACGGCGCAACGCCGCCGAGCGCCGGGCGCAACTCGCCCCCTTGCGCAAGGACATCGCCGCCGCCGAGAAGGAAATGGCGCGGATCACCGAAAAGCTCGCCCGCATCGACGAAACGCTCGCCGATCCGGACTTTTTCACAAGAGATCCGGAACGGGCGACAAAGTTCGCCAAGGAGCGTGCCTTCATGGAAAAGAAGCTGGCGAAGACCGAGGAACTCTGGCTGGAACTGTCCGCCGAGCTGGAAGGCACCTGAGAAAAATCCGGGAGACTATAGCTTCTGAGAGCACGGGGCGTTGCTATGCCCTCATCATCCGATGCGTCGCCGACGCCCCCTGTTTAAAAGAAGAACCCATTGACGCAACCTGAAAGATACACTTAAATATTACATATCATTATTGATGCGGTGAAATGATATGTCGGCGCCGGGCGAACAGTGCCCAGAGGCCGGTGCGACATACAACACGATTGTGATCGTACCGCCCCCTGAGCAGGAAGAGCAACAATCAGGCGACACCGGACGAAGCGTAGCTCAGTCGCTCACCGATGTTGCGCTTGTCGTCGCGCCGCTTGCCTTGGGATATTTTGCCGGCATCGCTTACCTTGACGCATTCCTTACCGCGTTTTCGATCTCGATCCATGAGGTCGATGCCCCATTGGCGACCATCGTCGCCCATTCCTACAACGTCTTCACCCACGCAGCCTTCATATGGAAGCTTCTCGGCATCGGCGCGGTCATCGCGGTTCTCGCCTGGATTTTCGCGCAACTGCGACAATCCGATGCCGCCCTAAAAACAATGAGATGGCGGTACTTTTTCCTAATAAGCTTGCCAATCGCGGCATTCCTTACCTTCATGAGCATCAAGGCGAGCGCCGATGAAACCGCCCGCATCGCCGCACATCGAATTTGGAATGAAGCCAATGCGATTGTGATACCGCGTACGACGCTCTCTGTTTTCGAGAACCGCTTGGGTGTCGCGCAAAGGCTCCGCTTCAGCAAATGCCTCGCCGGCGCCGAAATCAAGCACCTGATCTCAACACCGCAGCGCTCGTATTCCCTTTGCGTCATCAACAGCGAGGGGTTTCTCGTCATCCATCTGAGCGCCTCGGATCGATATCTGCCGGTAAGACGTCTTCAGCCCTGCGTGGCAAGAGAGTGGCGCAAACTGCCATTCTGCACGAAGCCGGAGCGATGAAACAAGAGGAGCGCCAACAATGAATAACGCATATTGGCTTGCTCTTCTGGCAAGCATTTTCGGTTCATTTGCCTCCGCTCAGGAAGCCGCTTCTCCAAGCCAGGATGCCAAACGGCTGATTCTCAGCCTCACGGAAAACACCGCGCCGCGCGACGACAAGGTGTTCGCAACGGTGGGAAGTTGGAGCAACGGCGTCAGGACGGATGGGCAAAATCCGCTCGGGGAGTTCGCCCCCATCGAAGGCACCAGCAACGTCGCGTTCAAGAAATGCGGTTCAGATACGCCTGATATAATCCCCGCAGAACTCGTGTTGAAAACGAGCGAAATCTGCGGCTCCGTTCCGGGGCTTCCACTCCCGAGTTTTCCCAGAACCGCCGCCAAGCGCTGGAAACTGGACCCCGCAACCAACCACTTCCAAGTCAGTGCATCGAGCGATGGCATTCGACTGGCGTCCGTGGACTGCACAAAGCTGCCTCCAGCTCTGCTGATCACCGCGCAAACCGCGCTTGATGGCAGCAGCACAGTCGCCGGCTCTCAGAACGCACTCGCCCGTTTTGGCGTTTCCCCCGACAACAAGACCGAGGTTGCAGCCGAGACCCGCACCACACCGGAGCTCTGTCAAATGGCGCCTGAGTTCTGGACCGTGGAAACCGCCATGCCCTCCAGCGCGCCCGACCCCAGTCTGAAGGTTCTGGGCGTATCCAGCGAACGCCCACCCATCCTGTAGCAGCCCTGAATTTAATCCGGGCGGCGGAAAACCGCCCTTATATGCGGAATGACCCGCTCACCCTTGCGCAGCTCATAGGGCGTCTTCTCGACCTTCTCCAGTCCCAGTTCCTCGAACCGGGTGAGCTCCGACGGCATCAACGGCCAGGGCGGGCCGTCCGCCTCCGTTCCCTCCGCCCGCGACCGAGTGAGGATCAGGAGCCGTCCACCGGGGGCGAGCAGCCGGGCGGTGGCGGGAAAGGCGGCGGCGCGCAGCGCACCGTCCAGCGCCTGCAGCGTGTAGCATTCATGCACGAGATCGAAGGCACCGATCCATGCCGCCGGCGGATCGAACAGATCGGCGGCGCAATAGTCCACCGTGCTTTGCGGAAACCGCTGACGCGCCCAGTCGATGGCCGCTGACGCCAGATCGAAGGCGGTGGTGGCATAGCCGGCGGCGGCCAGCGCCTCGGCATTGTCCCCCAGACCGCAACCGACATCGAGCGCCCGCAGCGGGGCGTCCGCCCCGCCTCCCGGATTGTCCGCCAGCCAGGCAAGAAGCTCCGGCTTGGCGGCAAGGTCCGCCCAGGGCACGGCGGCCGGGTCGCCGCCAGCCGTCTCATAGACCGCATGGAACCACGCACTGCGGTCGGCCCGGTCGCCGCCCTTGGCGCCGAACAGCCCGTCGAGCCGGTCGCGTGCCGCATTGCGCCGCCCGGCGAAATCCGGATCCTTGGGCGAAGCGTTCATGCCTTTTTCTCCCAACGTCCGCTTTCCCCCTGCTGCCAATAGGTGATGGCATGGCCGGCGGCCTTCGCCGCCTTCCACTGGCCGCGCGCATCCATCACCGCTTCCGGATCGCCGCCATCGAACAGGAAGACACCGCGCTGATAGGGGGAAAGGTCCGGCGGTACCGCGCGGTCGACGAGAAAGCGCACGTGCGCCCCATTGGGATTGTCCTCGCCGCAGGTGAGAAACACCGGCTGAGCCGCCTCGTGTCCGTCGGCGGAGGTGCCATGCGGCAGGAAACTGTCGTCGCGATAGGTCCACAACAGCGCGTCGAGCGCCTGGCACCGCTCCGGCGTGCCGGTCTGGACAACAACCCGCCACTCCCGCTTGAGGCAGGTTTCCAACAGGCCCGGCAGCACCTCTTCCAGCGGCTGACGGGTCAGATGATAGAACAGCACATCGGCCAACACGGCACCTCATCTTGTCGGGCGGCGAAAACTGCGGCAGTTGCGCAACACCGCCCAGCGGAAGCATGTGGATGGCGCAAAGCGGCTTTGCCTTCAAGCCGATTCACGATTAACCAAATGCCAACGGCCGGCGCGGCACCATTGCGTCGGAGATTCCCTGAACGGACTGCCCCCTGACCGGCGACCTATCCCCTTGCGAAGGACGGTACTCGCCCTTCCCTCGTCAGGGCAACGGAGAACGATTGAATGGCTGTGCGGATTGCTTTGTTCTTTGGCCTTGTCCTCGGCCTTGCCGGCGCCACCACGGCAATGGGCGTGGTCGTCAGCGAACCTTCCGGCTCCTGCGCCGCCTACAAGACCTGCTGAGGCTCGGCCCACCCGTTTCAGGGCCGCCAACAGAGCAAAGACACGAGACCGACCCGCCGCTTGACGGCGGGTTTTTTGTTGTCTGACGGCGTTTTTTTTGTCTGAAGGAGCACCAACGGGCGCGGGAAACCCCGCGCCCGTTGCCACAATCGGCATCAGCCCTCGTAATGCTCGCGTACCAGCCGGTCGAGCAGGCGCACGCCATAGCCGGAGGCCCAGCCCTTGCTGGTCTCGGTCTTCGGGCTTGCCATCGCCGTGCCGGCCACATCGATATGCACCCAGGGCACATCGTTGACGAAACGCTGCAGGAACTGGGCGGCGGTGATCGAGCCGGCCATCCGTCCGCCAGTGTTCTTCATGTCGGCGTTCGGCGTGTCGATCAGCTTGTCGTAGTCCTTGGACAGCGGCAGGCGCCAGACCTTTT
This sequence comes from Stappia taiwanensis, assembly GCF_014635285.1. Classification (GTDB taxonomy): domain Bacteria; phylum Pseudomonadota; class Alphaproteobacteria; order Rhizobiales; family Stappiaceae; genus Stappia; species Stappia taiwanensis. Next base: position 167,179 of record NZ_BMCR01000005.1, read on the forward strand.
CATCGGTCGCCGTACCGGCCTCGGCGAGCCGTCCCACCAGCGTGTCATCGTTGGAAAAGACACCGGCATGATGGCTGCCGAGCGCCACCAGAACCGCACCGGTCAAGGTGGCCAGGTTGATCATGAACGCCGGCTTGAAGCGATCCTGCGTGTACCAGAGCGCATCGGCGAGCACGAGCCGGCCTTCCGCGTCAGTGTTGATCACCTCGATGGTTGCACCCGACATGGCGGTGACGATATCACCCGGCCGCTGCGCCTTGCCGTCGGGCATGTTTTCCACAAGACCGATGACGCCGACCACATTGACCTTGGCCTTGCGCGCGGCCAGGGCGTGCATCAGGCCGGTGACGGCCGCCGCCCCGCCCATGTCGCCCTTCATGTCTTCCATGCTGGCGGCCGGCTTGATGGAAATGCCGCCGGTGTCGAAGACGACGCCCTTGCCGACGAAGGCCACTGGCTGCGCGTCCTTCTTGCCGCCGTTCCAGCGCATCACCACCAGCCGTGGCGGGCTTTCCGAGCCCTGGGCCACGCCCAGAAGCGCGTTCATCTTCAGCTTCTTCATCGCCTTTTCGTCAAGCACCTCGACCTCGACCCCGAGATCGGCGAGCGCCTGCGCCCGCTTGGCGAATTCCAGCGTGGTCAGCACGTTGGCCGGCTCGTTGACGAGATCGCGGGCAAGAACCACGCCATCGCTGACGCCATCCGCCTCCGCCCAGGCCTTCTTTGCGGCCTTTGCGTCCGAGGTGCCGATCTCCACCGCCGCCGACACTGCCGGCGCATCGTCATCCTTGCGCGACTTGTAGCGGTCGAAGCTGTACCCGCGCAGCTTCATGCCCATGGCAAAGGCCGCGGCCATCTCCGCCGGGACCTCGCCGCCGGGGATTTCCAGGCAGACGGTGGCGGCCTTGGCCGAACCGATCGCACCCATCGCCACGCCGCCAAGCGCCATCCAGTCCGCTTCGGAGATCTGCGACGCATCGCCGAGGCCGATGACGATCAGCCGGTCGAGGTCGAGACCAGCCGGCGCGATGAGGTCGAGCACCGTACGCGCCTTGCCGGAAAAGCCAGCCGTCTCCGCGGCACGGGCGAGCAAGCCCCCAGCCCCGCCGAGCAGGTCCGAAGTAACCGCGCCGGCGGCCAGCTTGTCGTTCGCGAAAACGACCGCCACACCCTTGCCGGGGACGGACAATTTGGAAAAGGAGAGTTTCGGCAACAAGACAATGACCTCGTGATTGAACAGTGGCGGGCCGCATCAGGCTGGCGCAACGCCGGATCCGCGACACGGATCGGTTGCACGCGAACTGGCGACCTTGGCGCCTACAATGGTCCGGGAACCGCTTCCCGGCAAGCGCCAGCGTCTTCATGTCGCGTTAACCCTTTTTATTTTGGGAGTATTTACCTAAATTCGGTCCTATATCTCAGGATCCCGAAACCCAGCGACCGGCCGCGAGGCATCTCGGCCGCCTTTGACCGATCAGACCGCGGCGCCCGATGACGACCTTTGAACGCTATGTTCTGCGACGCCTTTCCGCGGCCTTTCTGGTAACGCTCGCCGCCCTTGCCGGTGTTGTCTGGGCCACCCAGGCCTTGCGCCAGCTCGATCTGGTCACGTCCAAGGGACAGACCATTGTCCAGTTCGTCGGCATGACGCTGCTGGCCATGCCGTTCCTGGCCCTGGCCATCGCCCCCTTTGCCTTCCTGATCGCATTGATCGTCGTGCTCAACACCCTGTCGAACGACAGCGAGCTGATCGTCATCAACGCCTCCGGCGCTTCGCGTACGGTGCTGCTGCGCCCGGTGCTGGTCGCCGCCGTGCTGGTTTCCGTGCTCTGCGCGCTGCTGTCCACCACCATTGCGCCGCTGGGCCTTGCAGCGCTGCGCGATGAGATCACCCGGGTGCGTGTCGATCTGGTGGCCAATATCGTCCGCCCCGGGCGGTTCATCAGCATCGAGGACGGCCTGACATTCCACATTCGCAACCGCAGCGGCGAGGGTCAGCTCGACGGCCTGCTGATGCATGATCAGCGCGCCGCCGACAAGGTACTCACCTATGAGGCCGCCCATGGCCGGATCGTCGAAGCCGCCGACCGCACCTTGCTGGTGATGCAGAACGGCACGATCCAGCGGCGCACCGGCGAGGACGACAACATCTCCATCGTCCGCTTCCAGTCCTATGCCTTCGATCTGTCGAGCATGATTCCAACGGCGACCACCGCCACCTACAAGGCGAGCGAGCGCTCGCTCGCCGACCTCTTGTCGCCGTCGCCGGACGATGAATATGCCGCCGCCTATCCGCAGCGCCTCCAGGCGGAATTGCATGACCGCCTGTCGCAGCCGCTCTATCCGCTGGCCTTTGCCGCCATCGTCTTCCTGTTTCTCGGCCAGCCCAGCACCACGCGGCAGAACCGCCATACGGCCATCCTCGCCGCCCTTGGCCTGTCGATCCTGTTGCGGACCGCCGGCTTCGGCATGCTGACCCTGGTGCCGGCCCTCCCGGCCATTCGATTCGGGCTCTATCTGCTGCCGCTGGCCGCCATTGCGCTGGCCGGCTGGGCGATCATCCATGGACGCACCCCGCGCTGGGTGCTTTTCCTGACCCATCTCGGCGATCAGCTTGGCGATTGGCTCTCCGGGCTCGCCGCCCGCTTGACCCGCAACCGTCAGGATGGCACGGCGTAGCATGATCATGGGCATGAGCATCACGCGGCGAACCCTCGCCACCTATTTCTCCTGGCGCTTTCTTGGCGCCATCCTCGGCCTGTTCGCACTCGCCGCCGTCCTGATCTTCATCTTCGACCTTCTGGAGCTGCTGCGCCGGAGCGGCGGCGAGGACGATGCCGGACTGATCCGCATCAGTCTGATTTCCCTGCTGCGCACGCCGCAACTGATGGAGCAGGTGCTGCCCTTTGCCGTGCTGTTCGGGTCCATCGCCGCCTTTCTCGCCCTCAGCCGCAAGCTGGAGCTGGTGGTCGCCCGCGCCGCCGGCGTGTCCGTCTGGCAATTCATTGCCCCGGCGCTGATCGTCGGCATCGGCCTCGGCGTATTCGCGGTGACAGTCTACAATCCGCTGGCGGTGGTGCTGCGCGCCCAGTCCGATGAAATCGCCGCCGGGCTGTTTGGCCGGGAGCAGAACTTTCTGATGCAGACCACCGGCGCGACCTGGCTACGCCAGGATGGGCTGGACGGGGAATCGGTGCTGCATGCCAACCAGATCCTGGCCGGCGGCGCCCGACTCTATGGCGTCACCATCTTCAGTTTCGATCGGGACGGCTTCTTTTCCGAGCGAATCGAGGCGCGCGAGGCCCGGCTCGGCGACAAGGTCTGGAAACTGAGCGATGTCACAGTCTACACCACCGAGGCCGATCCCCGGAAATATGCGGCCTACACCATCAGCACCTACCTGACGCCGACCGAGGTGCGCGAGAGCATTGCCGCGCCCGAATCCATCGGCTTCTGGGACCTGCCGAGGGTGATCGAGCTGTCGCAACGCGCCGGTTTGCCGGCCTATCGGTATTCACTTCAGTATCAGACACTTCTGGCGCGGCCCGTGCTCCTGGCCGCGATGGTGCTGATTGCCGCCTGCGTCTCCCTGAGGGTAACGAGGATGGGGGGCATCGGACGGCTGATTCTGGGTGGCATCCTTGCCGGGTTCGTGCTTTACGTTCTCTCGGAGTTGGGAAAGGATCTCGGAGGCGCGGGAATCGTGCCGCCGATCGTTGCTGCTTGGGCGCCTGGAGTGTTTGGAGTTCTGATGGGTTTTACGATCCTCTTGCATCTGGAGGACGGCTGATGTCATCGGCCACCGTCCTTCCGCAGATGGCTCGTATGTGCCGTGGCGCGGCCCTGCGCGGCGTGTCGCTTGCCGCCCGGCTTCTGCGCAGCACCGCCCTTGCCGGTCTCGTGCTCGGCACCGTCACCGCCCCCCTGCTTCTTCCGCAAGGAGTCGCGGCCCAGTCGGATCTGGTCGATTCGCTCGGCGCCCGGGTCGACGAGAAGGAACCGCTGCTGCTGGAAGCGGACGAGCTGCGCTACGACTTCAAGCGCGACCGGATTTCCGCGCTCGGCAATGTGCAGATCTACTACGGCGGCAACACCGTCGAAGCGAAGCGGGTCGTGTTCGACCGCCGCAACAACCGTCTGCGCGCCGAAGGCGACGTCCGCATGACCGAGCCGGACGGCAATGTGCTTTACGCGCAGGAGCTGGACCTGTCGGAAGACCTGCGCGACGGCTTCGCCAGTGCGCTGCAGCTCGACACGCCTGAGCGCACCCGTTTCATCGCCGAAAGCGCCAAGCGCGAGGACGGCAACCGGACCACGTTCGAAAACGGCGTCTACACGGTCTACACCCGGCCGACGAACCCGCCGGGCAAGCCTCCGCTGTGGAACGTGCGCGCGACGACCATTGTCCACGACCAGCAGGAAAAAAGCATCGAGTTCTCCGATGCGGCGCTTGAGTTCTTCGGCAAGCCCTTGGTTTACCTGCCATATCTGACGATGCCGGACCCCACGGTCAAGCGCAAGACCGGCTTTCTGATCCCGACCCTCGCGATTGGTGACCGGATCGGCGCCGGCGTGCGCATTCCGTATTACATTGCCCTTGACCCCACCTACGATCTGCTGCTCTCGGCGACCCCGCTGAGCAAGCAGGGCGTGCTGGCGCAGGCAGATTGGCGGCAGAAGCTCGCCAACGGCGAGTATTCGGTGCATCTGGGCGGTCTGATGCAGGCCCAACCCGGCGAGTTCGGCACATCGAGCGGCAACCGGCGCTTCCGCGGTGTCATCGCCTCGACCGGCACCTTCGACATCAATGACCGCTGGCAATGGGGCTGGGATGCCTCGTTCCGCTCCGACCGGGCCTTTCTTCAGGACTACAAGTTCACCCGCTTCGGCAACGCCAGCGACGTATCCAAGATCTTCCTGACCGGGCAGAGCGAACGCAACCGCTTCGACCTGCGCGCCTATGCCTTCCGCATCTCCCAGGAAGACTATGCGGCGACGCCCGCTTCGCTGAATGCACCGGGCTTCCTGCCGGTTGGCTCGGGGCTCCAGGACAAGCAGCCTCTCGTCCACCCGGTGCTGGACTACAACTACATCTTCGAGGATCCGATCGCCGGCGGTGAACTTTCCCTCACCGGCAACTGGACCAGCCTCACCCGCGACCAGACCGATGCGGTGCAGATCGGCGGCGTCACCCGTTTCCGCGGCGTCGAAGGCACCTTCACCCGCACCAGCCTGCAGGCGGACTGGCGCACCACGGTGATCGACCCGCTCGGCCAGATGTTCACGCCGTTTGCCTATGTGAAGGGCGACCTGTTCTTCCTCGCCTCGGCGGACAAGAACGTTGCCGCCCTCACCGACGAGAGCGTGGTCGGTCGGATCATGCCCGCCGTGGGCCTGGAGTACCGCTTCCCGATCCTTGCCACCTTCGAGGGCGGCAATCAGATCTTCGAGCCGATGGCCCAGATCATCGTCCGCCCGAACGAAGGCCGGATCGGCGAGTTGCCGAACGAGGACGCACAAAGCATTGTCTTCGATTCCACCACCTTGTTCGAATACGACAAGTTCTCCGGCTTCGACCGCAGCGAGGGCGGCACCCGCGCCAACCTCGGCCTGAAATACAGCCTGCAGCTCGACAATGGCATCAATGTGAGCGCCCTGATCGGCCGCTCCTTCCACCTGGCCGGCACCAACTCCTTCAGCCAGGCCGACATTCTCGACGCCACCAGCAGCTCGGGCCTGGAAACCGGCGCCAGCGACTATGTCGGCAGCCTGTATTTCGACAGCCGGCAAGGCTTCCGCATCGGCGCACAGGCGCGCTTCGACGGTGAGAGCTTCGCCGTCCAGCGCGGACAGATCGAGGCGACCGGAATCTATGGTCCGCTCACCGGCAACCTTGCCTATGCCTATCTCTCGCCGCAGCCGAGCATCGGCATCGAGACCCTGCGCCAGGAGGTGATCGGCTCCGCCAGCCTGCGGCTTCAGGAGAACTGGCGCCTGTTTGGCTCGGTGCGCTACGATCTGGAGAGCAACAACACGGTTCGCGACAGCCTCGGCTTCGGTTATGACGACGAAGGGTTTTCCCTCTCGCTGGCCTATTCGGAAGATCGCAGCCGCAACAACGGACAGACCACCGACCGGCTGTTATTCCTGAGACTGGGGCTGCGCACGCTCGGCGATACGCAACTCTCCACCGGCGGCGGCAGCTAACCGGGCGGTGGGCTGTAGGGGCAAGGCCCTCGCATTGGCGGCGGACGTTCGGAATTTGGCCGTTTTCTGGTGTCAGCAGACTGTCCGAACAAAAATTGGTATTCGCCCCCCGCACGCGGCAACCTTCCGTGCGGCCGGCATGGCGGCCAGCGAGACGAAACAGGAAGGGGGTACGGGATGACGATGATGCGAAGGCTGCGTGTTGCGGCAATGGCGCTGTTGACGGCGGGACTGCTCAGCGCACCGGCCATGGCGAAAACGTCGATCAAGGTCCTCGTCAATGATCGCCCGATCACAAGCTATGACATTGCCCAGCGGGCAGGTCTGATCCGCCTGACCACCCGGGTGGGCGGCTCGACTGCACGCCGTCAGGCGACCGAAGAGCTCATCAACGATGAACTGAAGCTGCTGGAAGCCAGCCGCCGCGGTGTTTCGGTGTCCAAGGCCGAGGTCGACGCCGCCTTCGCCACCCTCGCCTCCCGCGTCAAGCTGTCACCGAAGAAGCTCTCCGGCGTGTTGCGCCAGTCCGGTGTCAACCCGGAGACCCTGCGCGACCGTCTTCGGGCGGAGATCGCCTGGGGGCAGATCATCCGCGGCCGGTTCCAGGCCGAAGTGCGCATTGAGGAAGCCGATGTCATTGCTGCCCTGCAGCGCGACAATGACAAGGATGCCGAGAAGAGCATGGAGTACCGCCTCCAGTCGGTCATCTTCGTGGTGCCGGCAAAGGCCTCCTCGGGGCAGAAGTCCAAGCGCAAGGGCGAGGCGCAACGCTTCCGCTCCAAGGTCTCCTCCTGCGACCAGGCCGCAACCTTGGCCAAGCAGTTTCGCGAGGTGGTGGTCATGCCGACCCAGCTTCGGCTGGAATCGGAATTGCCGGACAACCTGCGCAAGGCCGTGGCGAAAACCGCTGTCGGCAAGCTGACCGCACCGGAGAGCTCCCAGAACGGCTATGAGATGATCGCCGTCTGCGACAAGCGCGAGATCGCCAGCGATGCCGCCGCCCGGGCCGAGGTGGAGGATGAGCTGCGCAACAAGGAAGGCCAGCAGCTCAGCCGTCGTTATCTCCGCGAACTGCGCCGCAAGGCGCTGATCGACTATCGCTGAGCGGATGATGCGCCCCAGCCTGCGTCCCCTCGCCGTGACAATGGGTGAACCGGGTGGCATTGGCCCGGATGTTACCTTGCGCGCCTACCGCGACCGGCTGGAAAACGATCTCCCGCCCTTCTATGTGATCGCCGACCCCGCCTTTCTGACCGCCCGGGCGGAGCGTCTGGGCCTGCGGGTGAAGCTGCGCGAATGCGCACCGGAAGAGGCGCTGGAGACCTTTCCCGATGCGCTGCCGGTGGTGCCATTGGACGGACCGGTAGCAGATACTCCCGGCACGGCCGATCCGACCACCGGCGCGAAGGTCATCGCCTCCATCGAGCGCGCGGTCGCCGACACCCTGGCCGGCAAGGCCGCAGCGGTCGTTACCAATCCGATCCACAAGAAGGCGCTTTATGACGCCGGCTTCCAGCATCCCGGGCACACCGAGTTCCTCGGCGCCCTCGCCCGCCAGTCCGGCGCGGAGCGGCACCAGCCGGTGATGCTGCTGGCCGGCCCGGACCTCCTGGTCGTGCCCGTCACCGTGCATATTCCGCTGAGCGCGGTGCCGACCGAACTGACCGGCGAGCGCATCCTTGCCACCGCCCGGATCGTCCATCACGACCTGATCACCCGCTTCGGCATCGCCAAGCCGCGCCTTGCCATTGCCGGGCTCAACCCGCATGCCGGCGAAGGCGGCGCGTTGGGGCAGGAAGACGATCAGGTGATCGCCCCGGCCATCGCCCGGCTACAGGCCGAGGGCATCGACGCCACAGGCCCCCTGCCGGCCGACACCATGTTCCACGCGGAAGCGCGCGCCGGCTATGACTGTGCCCTGGCGATGTACCACGACCAGGCGCTGATCCCGGCCAAGACCCTCGCCTTCCATGAGGCGGTCAACGCCACCCTCGGCCTGCCCTTCGTGCGCACCTCCCCCGACCACGGCACGGCGCTTTCCATTGCCGGGACCGGCGAGGCCCGGCCGGACAGTTTCGCCGCCGCCGTGCGCCTGGCCGCGGTGATGTCGGATCCGGGCCTGATCGAATGAGCCCGACTGCATGAGCCAGATCGACACGCTGCCGCCCTTGCGCGAGGTGATCCAGACCCACGATCTGCGCGCCAAGAAGACCCTCGGGCAGAATTTCCTGCTCGATCTCAATCTGACGCTGCGCATCGCCCGCACCGCCGCGCCGCTGGAAGACGCCACGGTGCTGGAGGTCGGCCCCGGCCCCGGAGGCCTCACCCGGGCGCTGCTGGTGGCTGGTGCCCGGCGCGTTGTCGCGGTGGAAAAGGACGAGCGCTGCCTGCCGGCGCTGGCGGAAATCGCCGCCCACTATCCGGGCCGCCTTGAGGTGATTTCCGGCGATGCGCTGCAGATCCGTCTTGCGGACATCGCCGGCGGTGGACCGCTGAAGATCGTTGCCAACCTGCCCTACAATGTCGGCACCCAGTTGCTGATCAACTGGATCGCCTGCGCCGAGTGGCCACCGGCGTGGCAATCGCTGACGCTGATGTTCCAGAAGGAAGTGGCCGAGCGCATCGTCGCCCGCCCCGGCTCGAAAGCCTATGGCCGGCTCGGGGTGCTGGCCGGCTGGCGCTGCCATGCAAGCCTTGCCTTCGATGTCAGCCCCAAAGCATTCACGCCGCCGCCCAAGGTGACTTCGGCAATCGTCCACCTGACCCCGCGCGCCGAGCCGCTCGCCTGCGATCTGAAGGCGCTGGAGCGGGTCACCGCCGCCGCCTTCGGCCAGCGGCGCAAGATGCTGCGCGCCAGCCTGAAGCCGCTGGCCACCGATGCGGAAGAGCGGATCGTGGCGGCGGGCATCACGCCGACCGAACGGGCCGAGCAACTGTCGATCGAGGAATTCGTCGCCCTTGCCAACGCCTTTGCCGGCGCCGAGGCGACCTTCAGCTAGCAGCCAAGGGCCGCCTTGCGAGCCAATTCAGGGGAAACGGGCGGCTCAGTCGTCCGCCGCCGCCTCGCCGGTTTCCCGCTTCAGGTCTTCGACCATACCGTCGATGAACCGGCCGATGGCCGGGCTGCGCTCGCGCCGCAGGCGCTCGGCCTTGAGGATCGACCGGGCGCCGTCGAAAGCGCGCTGCAGGTCGTCGTTGACGATCACGTAGTCGTATTTTGACCAGTGTTTCATCTCGCCAACGGCGGTCTTCAGCCGGCGCTGGATCACCTCGGGGGTATCCTCCGCCCGCCGGTGCAGCCGCGACTTCATCTCGGCGATCGACGGCGGCAGAATGAACAGCGACACCACATCCGGACGCACCGTCTCGTAGAGCTGGAAGGTGCCCTGGATATCGATGTCGAACAGCACGTCCTGACCGCTCTCCAGCGCCCTCTCCACAGGGTCACGCGGCGTGCCGTAGAAATTGCCATGCACTTCAGCCCATTCCAGCAGCTCATCGCGGGCACGCATCTGCTCGAACCGCTCCAGCGTGATGAAATGATAGTGCACACCGTCGATCTCGCTCGACCGGCGCGGCCGGGTCGTCACCGAGATCGACAGTTTCAGGTTGGTTTCATGATCAAGCAACTGGCGGGCAATGGTCGACTTGCCCGCCCCCGATGGCGAGGACAGCACCAGCATGACGCCCCGGCGCCGTGCATCCGCCTCGTCCGAGGTCACCACGGTTCCGCTCGGAAACTCGCTCATCATCTACTCCAGGTTCTGAATCTGCTCACGCATCTGGTCGATCACCGCCTTCAGCTCAAGCCCGATGGCCGTCAATTCCGTTCCGTTGGACTTGGAGCACAGGGTGTTGGCCTCGCGGTTGAACTCCTGCGCCAGGAAATCCAGCCGCCGGCCAATCGCCCCGCCGCCGTCCAGGAGCTCCAGCGCCGCATCCACATGCGCCTTCAGCCGGTCCAGCTCCTCGCGCACATCCGCCTTGGTGGCCAGAAGCGCGGCCTCCTGATGCAGCCGCGCCGCATCGAGCCCCGTTCCGGTTTCCATCAAGGCTTCCACCTGCGCGGTCAACCGCGCCCGGATCGCCTCCAGCGAGCGGCAGGGCGCGGCTTCGGCCGCCTCGCGCAACTCCGCGATCTTCGCCAGCTGCCCGCGCAGCACGGCCTCGATGGCCTTGCCTTCGGAGCGGCGCATGCCCTCAAGCGCGTCGAGACCGGTTTCCAGCGAGGCCTTCATCGCCGCCAGCAAGGCCGCGCGCTCCGCCTCGTCCTCTTCCGGTTCCTTCCACTCCACCACACCGCGCTGGTTCAGAATCCCGTCGAGCGACACGGGCGCCGCCTCCGGCAGCCTGCGGCGCAGCGCCTCCAGCGCCGAAAGAACGGCGCTCAGGGCCGCTTCATTGACCTGCGGCGTCGCCTCGCTCTGGTCCCGCTGCAAGCTGAGCCCGACGGTTACATTGCCCCGGGCAAGCCGGCGCGTCACCGCCTCACGGCAGGGTGCCTCAAGCGCATCGAAGCCCACCGGCAGGCGCAGGCGCACATCGAGCCCCTTGCCATTGACCGAGCGCAACTCCCAGCTCCAGCGCGCCGTGCCTTCCCGGCCATCGGCCCGGCCGAAGCCGGTCATGCTGGAAACCGGAGCGGTTTCCCGACCGCCGCCGCTCATTGCGACACGTCGCCGTTTGCGGCGGGCTCTTTCGCATCACCGTCCTTGGCCTTTTCCGCCTTGGCGGCCTCGGCTGCCTTGCGGCGCGCCTCCCGCTCCACCTTGCGCCAGTTGGCGACATTGCGACGATGCTGCTCATAGGTCTCGGCGAACACATGCCCACCGGTGCCATCGGCAACGAAATAAAGATCCTTGGTGCGTGACGGATTGGCCACCGCCTCCATCGCCGCCCGGCCCGGATTGCCGATCGGCCCCGGCGGCAACCCGTCGATCTGATAGGTGTTGTAGGGGTTGCGCGCATCCAGATCGGACCGGGTGATCGCCGAGCGGTCCTGCTGCCAGGCGGAGCCGCCATGCAGCCCGTAAAGGATCGTCGGATCCGACTGCAGCCGCATCGACTTGCGCAGCCGGTTGATGAACACGCCGGCCACCCGGGTCCGCTCGTCCGACCGGGCGGTTTCCTTCTCGACGATCGATGCCAGGATCACCAGCTCTTCCGGGCTTTCCAGCGGGATGTCCTTGTTACGCCGCTCCCAGATGCTGGCCAGAGCATTCTTCTGCGCCTCCATCATCTGCTTGATGATCTGCGCCCGGCTGGTGCCACGGGTGAAGGTATAGGTTTCCGGCAGCAGCGACCCTTCCGGCGGGATCTTGTCGAGCGTGCCCGTCAACACCGGATGCTCGCGCACCCGCGCCACGATCTGCGCACTGGTCCAGCCCTCCGGCACGGTCACCGTGTGGTAGACCGCCTTGCCCTCCACCAGGTCTTCCATCACCTGCCGCATCGAGCTGCCGGCGGTGAAGGCGTATTCGCCGGCTTTCAGCTTTTGCGCGTTCTTGTAGGCGAGCACCCCGGCCCAGAAAATCTGGGCATTGTCGATCACCCCCTGGTTCTCCAGCGTATCGGCGATCACCGACAGGCCGGAACCGGAAGGAATCACAACGGTCTTGTCCTCGGTCATCGGACCGGGCGCGTCGAACTCGGTCTTGCCCCAATAGAGCAGACCGCCGGCGGCGACCACGCCGATCACGGCGACGCTCAGCAGGAAATTGATGAAGATGACGATCGGGTTGCGCGCGTGCCGCGACCGCGAGGGCGGCGGCGGTGCCTGATCCGGCTGGATCGCTTCACGCGGACTTTTCGGATGCACGCGCAGGGAGGACGCGGTGTCCTCCGTGCAGCCTGTGGATCCATTGTTGGGCGTCTCGGTCATGATCCCATCCGGTCAGGTTGAACGAGTGAATGGGTTCGCCACATGAAGCGAAATTATGGCCAAACCGCGAAGGAGGTCGCTTGTATCAAGCGACCTTACGGAACACCAAAGAGGCGTTCGTGCCGCCAAAGCCGAAGGAATTCGACAAAGCGGAATCGATGGTCATCGGCTTGGCCTTGTTCGGCACCAGATCGATCTCGGTCTCCACGGAGGGATTGACCAGATTGATCGTCGGCGGCGCCATGCCGTCGCGCATCGCCAAAAGCGAGAAGATTGCCTCGATCGCACCCGCCGCGCCGAGCAGGTGCCCGGTCGAGGACTTGGTCGAGGACATGGTCATCCGGCTTGCCGCATCGCCGGCCAGACGCTGGATCGCGCCAAGCTCGATCTCGTCGCCAAGCGGCGTCGAGGTACCATGAGCATTGACGTAGTCGATCTCGCCAGCCGACATTCCGGCCCGCTTCAGCGCCGCCTGCATGCAGCGGTAGGCGCCATCGCCATCGGAGGACGGCGCGGTGATGTGATAGGCATCGCCCGACATCCCGTAGCCGACCACCTCGCCATAGATGGTCGCGCCGCGTGCCTTGGCCCGCTCGTATTCCTCAAGCACGACCACACCAGCGCCCTCACCCATGACGAACCCGTCCCGGTCCTTGTCATAGGGGCGCGAGGCCTCGCTCGCCCGATCGTTGAAACCGGTGGACAGCGCCCGCGCCGAGGCGAACCCGGCCAGCGCCAGCCGACAAACCGGCGATTCCGTACCGCCGGCGACCATCACATCGGCATCGTCGAGCGCGATCAGCCGCGCCGCGTCGCCAATGGCATGCGCACCGGTGGAGCAAGCCGTCACCACCGCGTGGTTCGGCCCCTTCAATCCATGACGGATCGAAACATAGCCACCCGCCAGATTGATCAGGCGACCGGGAATAAAGAACGGAGAGACCCGCCGCGGCCCCTTGTCGCGCAGCACATGGGCCGTTGCCTCGATGCCCTGCAGGCCGCCGATCCCGGAACCGATCAACACGCCGGCACGGATCTGCTCCTCATAGGTCTCGGGCTTCCAGCCGCAGTCGGCAATGGCCTGCTCGGCCGCCGCCATGGCGAAGACAATGAAATCGTCGACCTTGCGTTGCTCTTTCGGGTCCATCCAGTCATCTGGATTGAAGGTCCCGTTCGACCCGTCGCCACGGGGGATCTGACAGGCGATCTGACACGCCAGGTCTTCGACCTCGAAACTGGAGACCCGGCTTGCACCGCTCTCGCCCTTGAGAATCCTGGACCAGCTCTCCTCGACACCGCACGCCAACGGCGTGACCATACCAAGGCCGGTAACGACAACTCGCCTCATCACAAATCCATCTCTGCTCACATCGGGCGACGCATGCCGCCCGATGTGAAGAAGTTCAAATCAAGCGGCAGCCTTTTCAAGGAACTTGACCGCATCGCCGACGGTCAGGATCGTCTCGGCAGCGTCATCGGGAATCTCGACCCCGAACTCTTCCTCGAAGGCCATGACCAGTTCCACGGTGTCAAGGCTGTCAGCGCCAAGATCGTCGATGAAGCTGGCTTCCACCGTCACCTTCTCGGCGTCCACGCCGAGGTGCTCGATGACGATCTTCTTAACCCGATCCGCGATATCGCTCATTTTATGATCCTTAATGTTTCCAACGGTTTCCGCATATCCAGCGCCCAGCGCCGTACCTTGTACCCGATCTTCGGAACTCGGTGAATTGGGTACCAGCCCGAACCGACACCAAATCCTGTGGACCTCGTCCGTCTGGTCGGCCGCGCCCGAGCGCCAATCGTCCATGTTCGCGTCTGCTGGCCGGCGGGTTCGTAACACACTTTCCCAGCATTGACCAGCCGCCCGGATCGGGCACGACAGGCATCCGGGAGCACCATGCCCCCGGCGCCAATTCCTCTTTTAAATCATTGCCATACCGCCATTGACGTGCAGCGTCTGTCCCGTGACATAGGCTGCCTCGTCGCTGGCGAGATAGACAGCGGCGGCGGCGATTTCAGCCGCCGTGCCGAGCCGACCTGCCGGCACCGTGCCGAGGATCGATTCTTTTTGCTTGTCATTCAGCACATCGGTCATCGCCGTTTCGATGAACCCCGGCGAGATGGTGTTGACGGTGACATTGCGGCTGGCAACCTCACGCGCCAGCGCCTTGGCCATGCCGATCATGCCGGCCTTGGCGGCGGCATAGTTCGCCTGCCCCGGGTTGCCCGTGGTGCCGACGACGGAGCCGATGCCGATGATCCGGCCGGAGCGGCGCCGCATCATGCCCTTGACGGCGGAGCGGCACAGCCGAAAACCGGCGGTCAGATTGACCTCCAGCACCTGCTCCCACTCCTCGTCCTTCATGCGCATGAAGATGTTGTCGCGGGTGATGCCTGCGTTGTTGACGAGAATGTCGAGGCCGCCCATTGCCGCCTCGGCCGCCGGCACCAGCCCCTCGACCGCCTCGCGATCGGACAGGTTCGCCGGGAGCACGTGTGCCCGTTCGCCGAGATCGGCGGCCAGCGCCTCCAGCTTCTCCGCCCGAGTGCCCGACAGGGCCACGGTCGCGCCGCGCGCGTGCAGGGCCCGCGCGATTGCCTCGCCGATCCCACCGGTCGCACCGGTAACGAGAGCCGTTTTTGACGTCAGATCAAACATGCACAGATACTTCCTGTTGTTGTCCCAGTATGCCTATCAGGGGTTGCCCAGCCGGTCCATCAGCAGATCGACATCCTCCGGCGTGTTCACGGCAATGCCGGTCACCCCGCGAGCGATGCGCTTGACCATCCCGGTCAGCACCTTGCCCGTGCCGATCTCGAAGGCGGTGTCCACGCCCTCGGCCGCCATGAAGCTCACAGACTCGCGCCAGCGCACGGTTCCGGTCACCTGCTGCACCAGGAGCTTGCGAATCTCGTCCGGGTCGGAGACCGGGCCGGCCAGCACATTGGCCACCAGCGGCACCACCGGCGCCTTGAGCTCGACGGCGGCGAGCGCCTCGGCCATCACATCGGCGGCCGGCGCCATCAGCGAACAGTGGAACGGCGCGCTGACCGGCAGGAGCACCGCGCGGCGGGCCCCATGCTCCTGGGCAATCGCGATGGCCCGCTCCACCGCGCCCTTGTGGCCCGACACCACAACCTGCCCCGGCGCATTGTCATTGGCCGCCTGGCAGACCTCGTCTCCGGCCGCTTCCGCCGCCACCTTTTCCGCCGTCTCGAAATCGAGCCCGAGAAGCGCCGCCATGGCGCCCTCGCCCACCGGCACCGCCTGCTGCATCGCCGTGCCGCGCGTGCGCAACAGCCGCGCCGCATCGCCGATGCTCAGCGCACCGGCGGCGGCCAGCGCGGAATACTCACCCAGCGAATGGCCGGCGACGAAAGCCACCGAGCCGGCAAGGTCCAGACCGCGCGCTTCCGCCACCCGGATCGTCGCCAGGCTGACCGCCATCAGCGCCGGCTGGGCATTGGCCGTCAGGGTCAGCTCGTCCGCCGGCCCGTTCCACATCACATCCGACAGGCGCTGGCCGAGCGCTGCGTCCACTTCCTCAAAGACCGCGCGCGCCTCGGGAAAGCGATCGGCCAGCTCCTTGCCCATGCCGACGCCCTGGCTGCCCTGGCCGGGAAAGGTGAATGCAATGCTCATCTCGTGGCTCCGTCTTTCTGCCGCGCCGCCCCAGCGAGCGCACAAATGAAGTTGCCGCAAAGACACGGGCCAACGCTTGCCTGTCAAGCCGTTCGCTATAAAAAAGCGGGCAGAAGAAGCCGCCACCCTTGCGAAACACGCCAATTGCTGTATAAGCCGCGCGTCGTTCGGAACTCTGGCCGGGGGCTGAACGGAAGGTCGATGGCCGGACCGCGCAAGCGGTTTCGCCTTGGCAGGATGGCCCGATTCCCATCCGTCTTCCCGTGTCTCCGCCTTCGAAGTTGCTTCGTCCGCCTTCTAGAAGGCTCGAAGAGGCTTAGCGCCGGGTTCCGTGAACCGAACGAAAAGGAAGGCACTGATATGCCGCTTTACGAGCATGTGTTCCTGGCTCGCCAGGACGTCTCGGCCCAGCAGGTCGAGCAGATGGTCGAGCAGTACAAGACGCTGATCACCGAGAACGAAGGATCCGTCGGCAAGGTGGAATCCTGGGGTCTTCGCACCCTCGCCTACCGGATCAACAAGAACCGCAAGGCGCATTACACGCTGATGAACCTCGACGCATCGCCGGCGGCGATCGCGGAGATGGAACGTCAGATGCGCCTCAACGAGGACATCCTGCGCTTCATGACCCTCAAGGTCGCCGAGCACGAGGAAGAGCCCTCCGCAATGATGCAGAAGCGCGATCGGGATGACCGTCGCCGTGGCCGTGGCGACCGCCCGGAACGTGGCGGCGACCGTGACCGTGGTGATCGCGGCGGCCGCCGCGGCGAAGACTCGTAAGGAGAGAAACGATGGTTGATATCGCTCAACTTCCGACGCGCCGCCCGTTCTTCCGCCGTCGCAAGACCTGCCCGTTCTCCGGCGCCAACTCGCCGAAGATCGACTACAAGGACGTCCGTCTGCTGCAGCGCTACGTTTCCGAGCGCGGCAAGATCGTCCCGAGCCGCATCACCGCGGTGTCCGCCAAGAAGCAGCGTGAGCTGGCCCGTGCGATCAAGCGCGCCCGCTTCCTTGGCCTGCTTCCCTTCGTGATCAAGTAAGCACCTGAACTGGTGCGGCCGGCCTCGTGCCGGCCCGGATCACATTCGGCTGGGGTCTGGCGCCACGGCGCCGCCCCTAACCACGCGGCGGACTTCTCTCCTCGCGTGGGACAGACCTAAAGGACATAGACCAATGAAGATCATTCTGCTGGAACGCGTTGCCAAGCTCGGCCAGATGGGCGACACGGTGAAGGTTCGCGACGGCTACGCCCGTAACTACCTTCTGCCGCAGGGCAAGGCGCTACGCGCCAACAAGGCCAACCTGCAGCGCTTCGAGAACGAGCGCGCGCAGCTTGAGGCTCGCAACCTGGAGCGCAAGACCGAGGCCGAACAGGTCGCGAGCACCCTGGACGGACAGTCCTTCGTGATCGTGCGCCAGGCCGGCGAGACCGGTCAGCTCTACGGCTCGGCCTCCCCGCGCGACATCGCCGAGGCAATGACCGAGAACGGCTTCTCCGTTGCCCGCTCCCAGGTCCGCCTCGACCGTCCGATCAAGACCATCGGTCTGCACACGGTTGCCATCGTGCTGCACCCGGAAGTCGAGGTCAGCGTGACTGTCAACATCGCCCGTTCCGCCGACGAGGCCGAGCGTCAGGCGCGTGGTGAAGACCTCACCAGCCGCGACCACGACACGTTCGAGTTCGAGGAAGAAGAGGACGAGGAAGGCACCGAGGGCGAAGGCGAAGGCGAAGAGGCTTCCGCCGAGGACGAGACCTCCGAAGAAGCTCTCTGAGCAAGGCTCAGCCCGGGCTCTGCCCCTGATTGAAAAAAACAAGGCCTCGCCGGCAACGGCGGGGCCTTTTTCTTTGTCATGCCTTCACCTCCTTCCGCTGCGGCGGACAAGTCCTTCTGAAAGCGGGTAACGCAGCGCGATGCAACGAAACCCCTCCCGGGGTATGGCTTGCTGGAGTCGATGAAATCGGACATTGCGACAACCTCCGAGCGAAACGACAGGTTGATTTAACCTTCCTCTTAGTAACATCCTGCGAGACGCAGTCAGGAGGAGAGTTTCATGTGTGAGAAATGTGCGACGACATTCGTAACCCGGCGTGGCCTGCTCGCCGGCGGCCTGGCACTTTCCATGGCCGCGCCGCTGGTCGCCTCGCGCGCTTCAGCGGAAACCGCCGCCATGCCGGTCTCGCCAGATGAAGCAATGCAGCGGCTGATCGAGGGCAATGCACGCTATGTGGCGAACACCCCGGTCAACACCGACCATTCGGTCGGCCGCGCCAACCGGGCGCTCGGGCAGCAGCCCTTTGCCGCCATCGTCAGCTGCGCCGATTCCCGTGTTTCACCGGAACTGATCTTCGACCAGGGGCCGGGTGAGTTGTTCGTGATCCGGGTGGCTGGCAACTTCATCAATGAAGACGGGCTGGCGAGCCTTGAATACGGCGCCGCCGTTCTCGGCATCAAGCTGATCGTCGTTCTCGGCCACAGTGCCTGCGGTGCGGTCGACGCCACCATCAAGGTGGTCAAGGAGAAGACCACCCTGCCCGGCCACCTGCCGAGCCTGACAGATGCCATCCGTCCGGCGGTGGAAAGCGCCATGGCCAGCGATCCGGGCGACCTTCTGGCGGCCGCCACCGCCGAGAACGCCCGGCTGAACGCGGCAAAGGCGCAGGGCGCCGCGCCGATCCTGTCGGAGCAGGCCGCTGCCGGGAAGCTGAAGTCCATGGCCGGCGTCTACGACATCGCCACCGGCAAGGTCAGCTTCATCTAGGAGCCCCAGACCGGCAGCGCCCCCGCCCGCACTCCGGGCGGGGATTGCAAACGACGAGACAAGCCCCGCCAACGCCGGCGGGACTTTTGTGTCTTGGAAGATAGCATCGCCAAAATAATTTCGAGAATTAAAAAAGAAAACATCAATGAAAGCATAAGCCCCAAAATTCACCTAAATCCATCCAAAACAAAATGCTGCAATGCAAAATAATTTACCCTGCGATATGTTCTGATTTATTCGAAAAATCGTGTAATATTTCAAAGAAAATATGTGACCATGGCAACGGATTGGCGCAGCCCGCCCCCTCCTCGCCAGCGGGAACCTTGCGTCCCGGCGGGGATGGCGTGCGGCACCCGTCCATCCGTACCGCAACCCGTCGCTTGAGATCGACGCCGGCCAATGGTGCAGCGTCTCGGCCACCCTGATGGCAGGCGCATGCCTTCGACGGCGTGAGGTCCCGGAGGGAGCACTCAGGATTGGGAGCATGTCATGAAACAGGATGTGATTGTCGCTGTCGTCGCAAGTGTTCTCGGCTTGCTGGCAAGTTGCTTTTCCGTCAGCGCTCAGGATCAGAAAAACGCCCCCGAGGCGGTTTCAATCGAAACTGCTCTCTCCGATGCCAAACTTCTCGGCAAGGGAACCATCGAGGCCTATTCGAAAAACGAAAAGGCTCTGGTTGTCCTTCCCACAGCAGCCTTCGAGCGGCTGTTCCTGTGGTACTCTGAAACGGTCACCGTGCCATCCGGCGCAGATGACCATCTATGGTTGGGCGGCTCTGTCGTCCAGTTCCAGCATCGCGGCGACAAGGTCTTTGTCCGCGACCTGACGGCGACCTTCGGCACTCGCATCGGCGACACCCAGGCGCCAGAGCTCGGCCAGCAAACGGGAGCGACGATCAATCCGATTGCGATTGCCGTGCGCCGGTCCAACGAGCCGCCGATCGCGGCGATTTTGCCAGTTGTCGCCTCGGCCGAGGACGGGCGTGTTCTGGTCGATATCACGGCGCTCTTTTCCAACGACATCGACTTCATGTCGGCGCGTGCGCTGATCGCCAAGACCGGATTAACGCCACTCAAGGTGAATCCGGCAGCCTCCTACATCACCAGCGTGCGCGTGTTCCCCGAGAACTTCAATGTCAGGACGCATCTGACCTTCCTTGCCAAGGCCAAGGACCCGATTGCGCCGCCACGGAACATCTCGATGCGGGTCGGTCATTCGCTGGTCATGCTGCCCGAAAAACCGATGGCCGCACGGCAGTTCGATCCCAGAGTCGGGTATTTTCGCACCGGGTCCGGTGTGACCGAACAGGATTCCGATTTCACCGTCTATGAAGACGCCGGCCGCCTGGCGCAAACGCAAGGTTTGATCATGCGGTACAGGCTGGAGAAGAAGACCCCGGACGCTCCAGTCAGCGACCCTGTCGAGCCGATCGTCTTCTACATCGGCCGCGAGGTGCCGGACCGGTGGCGGCCCTATCTGAAACGCGCAGTGGAGAGCTGGCAGCCTGCCTTCGAGGCTGCGGGCTTTTCCAACGCAATTGTCGCGCGCGATGCTCCGTCTTTCGCGGACGATCCGAACTGGACACCGGAGGATGCGCGCCACAGCACCATCAGGTGGCTTGCCCGGCCGACGCAAAACGCGACCGGACCGCATATCGTCGATCCGCGATCGGGCGAGATCCTGTCGTCGCACGTGGAGGTCTGGCCAGGGGTCATCACGATATTCAGCCAATACTATTTCGGCATCCATGCCGCGCTCGACCCGAGGGTCACCTCTCTCCCCTTGAGCGAAGAATTGCAGGGACGGTTGCTGCAATATGCCGTTGCCCATGAAGTCGGCCATGGCATTGGCTTGCGGCACAATCACCTGGCATCCACCGCCTATTCCATCGCCCAGATGCGCAATCCGGAGTTCGCCAACAGCGCATCCGGTGCGACCACCTCGATCATGTCCTACGGACGCTGGAACCAGGCAGCGCAACCCGGAGACGGCGTCACCAAGTTCATACCGGATCCCGGGCCTTATGATTTCTTCGCGATCAAATGGGGCTATGGCGATTTCGGAAAGACGCCGGATGAGGAAAACAAGGCGCTCGCCAGTCTCGTCGAGGCGGCGCAAGCCGATCGCCGGTTGCAATGGGCTGCGGGGGAACTGGCCGGCGAAATGGAGATCTGGAATGCCGACCCTCGCGTTCTGATGGAAAGCACAGGGATCGAGCGAGTTGAAGCCACACGGCTCGGCGTCACCAACATCGTCCGGGCGATTGAGAAGCTGTCGGCGGCAACGAAGGGCGACGAGACGGAGCTGGCAGCCGCCTATGGCGCAATCCAGACCTTCCACATGCGGTTCCTGAAATCGGTGACGAAGCTGATTGCCGGCGTGGAGGCCTATCCCTGGGCGCCCAGCCCCTACAGACGACTGGTTCCCGCTGAACAGCAGCGCGCCGCGATCCACTACCTCCTCGGAGAAGGTGCCCGCAGCCTGAATGCCTATCTGGAACCGGGTCTGGTCGAGCGCATCTCAGTTTTTGGTGGAGCGGAGGCAATCGCCGGCCTGCAGGCCTCGCTGGTCGACGATCTGTTCGAAGTTCTGCCAAATCCGGGGTTTCCGTCCGGCATCAAAAAACTTCCATTACTGGAGGCCCAGAAAGCCGGCAACGCCGCTGCCTATGGGCCGCTGGACTTCGCGGATGACACCTATGAGGCGCTCTGGAGCAACCTGTCGTCCGCGCCGACCTGGCGGCGCGTCTTGCAACGCGCCTATCTGGACAACATTGCTGCGATCCTGAAGGAAGAAAGGACCTCGAACCGGGCCGACCGGCTGAAAGCAAGAAGCGCCATGGCCCAGGGGCTGACAGCCGCATTCGCGGCGAGCATCACATCCTCAAGCGCCGAGACGGTCTTTCCGGGCTGGGCGCGGGACATGTTGCCAAAGCTGGCGGATCGTCTGGAGATCGCCGCCGATGAAGCCGGGACCGCTGACGAGCGTTACCATTTTCTGGCAATGGCCGCGCGTGCCAGACAGCTCGCCCGGTAGACCGCAACCGGCCGGGGCAGGCAGGAAAGCTGAGAACACTCAAGCCCCCGAGCGCTTAGGCGCAGCCGCCGCGCGTCCGCTTCTCCCGGTCCCTACTCCGGCTGCAGCAGGGCGCGGGTGGCGGCGAGCAGGGCTTCATCGCCGTAGTGCCGAGCGGCGAAGGAGAGCCCGACCGGCGCGTCGTCGACAGTCAGCAGCGGCGCAGTGATTTCCGGCAGCCGGCCCACACCGGAAAACGACGTGATCGCCATGGTCGGATCGTAGAACGCCAGCACCGCCTCCAGACTGGTCAGCGACCCCTTCAACGGGGCGATTACCGGTGTGGTCGGAAAACAGATCACCGTGCCTTGCGGCAGCGCCGCGTTGATCGCCTCGAACAGCCGCTCGCACAAGGCAAGACTGTCGAGCGCGGCGATCCGGTCGAATGCCCGCACATTGCCATAGGCCATGGAGAAGACGAAGCCGAGCTCCGGCTTTTGCGTCTCGATCCAGTTGCCGCCGGTGTTTTGAAACTCCGCCGTCTGCAAATTGCGCAAGGCCTTTGCGTTGCAGTCGGCAAGCCCCATGTCGCGGCCGACCAGATCGGCAAAACGCACCCGCTCCGGGACGATGCCGGCCCGGTCGCAGATCGTCCCCAGCGCTTCCTCCGCCGCGCGGGCGACCGCGCCGTCGCAAAGCTCAAACGCATCCTCCAGAATCAGCAGCCGCTCAACCGCCGGCTCCCCGTCAGCCGTCGCATCCCCTTCCGGCGCGCTGCGCAGCAGCACCCGCATCGCCTTGTCGAGCACGGCGAACCGGTCCGCCGCCGCCCCGACCGTGCTGACGCCCGGCATGAACGGCAGCACCCCGGCTTCGGAAATCCGGTGCAGCGACGGGCGCATGCCCCAAAGGCCGCACAGGCTCGCCGGAACCCGGATCGAGCCTCCGGAATCGGTGCCCAGGGAGAAGTCGGCGAGCCCGCCGGCGACCGAGGCGGCGGAACCGCTGGACGAGCCGCCCGGGACGCGCTCCGGCGCCCGCGCGTTCACCGGCGTGCCAAAGAACTGGCTCTCGCCGTCAAGGCTGTAGGTGAACTCATCGGCGACCACCTTACCGATGCAAGTTCCGCCCGCCGCCAGCAGCTGATCGACGCAAAGCGCGTTCTGCTGCGGCGCCGCATGGGCATCGCGCCAAGCCGGGCTGCCATAGGAGGTTTTTCGGCCGGCCAGATCGATGTTGTCCTTCACCGTGAAGCGCAAACCATCGAGCACCCCGCCGCGATAGGGCGGGATCGACAAGCGCTCGACCAGCGAGCCGGTCGGATCGGATGCGGAAACGTGCGGGGAAGACGCCATGAAAATCTCCGGAAAAAACTGCAAAATACGCAAAGACCGATAGCCAATCGGACCGTGCGGCTCAACCGTCCGCGACGGATCGCGGCGCCCCCGCACAGACCTCGCGCACGCACTCACGCAGCCAGCGATGGGCCGGATCGGCGTCCAGCCTCGGGTGCCAGAGCAGCGACACGGTGACCTCCGGCACCAAAACCGGCAGGGGAAAACTGAAAAGATCATCGCGCAAGGATACGGTGTGCCGTTCGGGAACAGCAGTGATCAGATCCGAGCCCCGCACCAGCGCCAGCGCCGAGGAAAACCCGCCGACGATTGCCGCAATCTTCCGCGCCAGCCCAAGCGCCTGCAGCGCTTGATCGACCGGCCCCGCATCCCGACCCTGACGGGAGACGAGCACATGCCGCCCGGCCGCATAGCGCGCCGGTGTGATCTCGCCCCGGCACAAGGCATGCCCGGACCGCACGACGCCGATGAACCGGTCGCGAAACAGCGCCTGCGCCCGCAACTCCGGCCCCATCTCCTCGCCGACGACCCCGGTTTCCAGATCAACGGTGCCTTCGCGCAGCGGCGTGCTGTCCCGGTCCGGCTTTTGCACGAAGCGCAGACGCACGCCAGGGGCCTGACGCATGAGACGGGCCATCAGATCCGCGCCGTAACTCTCCACGAAACCTTCGCTGGTCCTCAGGGTAAAGACCCGCTGCAGCCGGGCGAGATCGAGCGCCGCCGCCGGGCGCAAAGCCGCTTCCGCCTCCGCGACCAGCCCAGCGACCCGCTCCCGCAGCTCAAGCGCCCGGGGGGTGGGAACCAGCCCGCGCCCGGCGCGTACCAGCAGCGGATCGCCGGTCGTCTCGCGCAGGCGTTTCAGTGCCCGGCTCATGGCCGAGGGGCTGAGGTGCAGCCGCGCGGCGGCGCGAGCCACGCTGCCTTCGGCCAGCAGCACCTCCAGGGTGACGAGCAGGTTGAGATCGGGCCGCGACATGGGCCGAACCCTAGCATGATTCCAGCCATATGAGGCGTTTCATGCATGAATAAGCTGCAAATGATGCGCGTTCCGCCATGACTGGGGACCGGCTACCTGTGGATGAGTTCCACCCGCAGAAAGTCACCCGATGATCCCGGCCAGATTTGAACCCGCTCTCTTCGCCCTCCTCCTCTCCGGCCTGATGTCGCTGGTGGTCTCGGCGATCTCCACCTGGCGCAGCGCCGGGTTGGCCGAAGGCTTTCCCAGGCTCTGGCTCGGGGCATGGCTTGCCTCCTGGCTTGTCGCCTTCCCGCTCGTTCTGGCCATAGCCCCCATTGCCCGCCGCGCCGTGCGCCGGCTAGTGCGATCCGACCAGGAAAATTCCCGATGACGACGGCAAGAAACAACGTGAGCGCGGCAAGCGAGACCGGATCGCCCGCCGCCCGTTGGGCACTCGCCAGCCTGTCCCTGTCGGTGCTGCTGTCGTCCCTGGGCACCAGCATCGCCAATGTCGCCCTGCCGAGGCTTGCGGAGGTGTTCCAGGCTCCCTTCGGCCAGATCCAGTGGGTCGTGCTGGCCTATCTGCTGGCCATCACCACCTTGATCGTCAGCGCCGGACGGCTTGGCGACCTCATCGGTCATCGCCGGCTGCTGCTCATTGGGCTGGTGCTGTTCGCCGCCGGCTCCGCCGCCAGCGGCCTTGCCCCCGGCCTCCCGTCGCTGATCGCCGCCCGCGCGGTGCAGGGCCTTGGCGCGGCGGTCATGATGGCCCTTGCCATGGCCCTTGTCGGCGGCACGGTGTCCAGCGAGAGAACCGGCAGCGCCATGGGGCTTTTGGGAACCATGTCGGCGGTCGGCACCGCGCTCGGCCCGACGCTCGGCGGCGTTCTGATCGCCGGCGCCGGCTGGCGCGCCATCTTTCTGGTCACCGTGCCGCTGGCCCTGCTGACACTGGGTCTGGCCTGGCGCACCTTGCCGGCGGACGCGCGCAAGGCCAGCGCGGAGCGGCCACGCCTCGACATGGTCGGAACCGCACTGCTCGCGGCGACGCTCGCCGCCTATGCACTTGCCATGACGCTCGGGCGGGGCGATTTCGGCACTTTGAACATCGCCCTTCTCGCCGGAGCCGCACTTGGCACCCTGCTGTTCGTGCTGTCGCAAACCCGCGTATCCGCGCCCTTGATCCGGCTGTCCGCCTTCCGCGATGGCACCTTCAGCAGCAGTCTTGCTGTCAACGCGGTGGTGGCAACGGTGATGATGGCAACCCTGATCGTCGGGCCGTTCTACCTGGCGCAAGCGCTGGGGCTCAACGCGGCGATGGTTGGCCTTGCCATGTCGGTCGGCCCGATCATCGCCGCCCTCAGCGGCGTCCCCGCCGGACGGCTGGTCGACCGGCTCGGCGCGCCGACAACCGTCCGCCTTGGCCTTGGCGTCATGGCGGCCGGATCCTTCGGCCTGGCCATCCTGCCGGCCCTGTTCGGCCTTGCCGGCTACATCGCCGCCATCGCCCTGCTGACGCCCGGCTACCAGTTGTTTCAGGCGGCCAACAACACATCCCTCATGCAAGGGGTCGACAAGGCCCGCCGTGGCGTGATTTCCGGCCTGCTCAACCTGTCGCGCAATCTCGGGCTGATCACCGGCGCCTCGCTGATGGGCGCGGTGTTCGCCGCCGCCGCAGGCGCCAGCGACATATCCCAGGCCACGCCTGACGCTGTCGCAGGGGGAATGCAGGTCACCTTCGGGCTCGCCGGGCTTCTGGTCGTCGGCGCGTTTCTTCTTGCCGCCAGCACCGCAATGCGGCGCAAGACCATTTCCTGAGGTAGCGCATAGCTGATCGGCGGCTTTTTTTTGCCCCTTTCCCGCCAGTTCGGCTATGAGGGACGTGGCTCGCGCGGCAAGGCCCCACAAAGGCACCGCCCGGGCCGTCTCACATGACGACCTTCACCATCACGGACAGTGAATATCATGACCGCTTTCAAATCGGAGTTCTTGAAGACCCTCCAAGAGCGAGGCTTCATCCATCAGATCTCGAACCCGGACGGGCTCGACGATCTGTATGCGTCCGGAACGGTCACCGCCTATATCGGCTTCGACTGCACGGCGAAAAGCCTGCATGTCGGTTCGCTCGTCCAGATCATGATGCTGCACTGGATGCAGAAGACCGGTCACCGGCCGATCACCCTGATGGGCGGCGGAACCACCCGGATCGGCGACCCGACCTTCCGCGATGACGCGCGCCCGCTCCTCACCGGCGAGCAGATCGAGGACAACAAGGCCGGCATCCGCAAGGTGTTCTCCAATTTCCTGACCTTCGGCGAGGGACCGAAGGACGCGTTGATGCTGGACAACGCCGACTGGCTGCTCGGCCTGCAGTACATCGACTTCCTGCGCGAGGTCGGCCGGCATTTCTCCGTCAATCAGATGATCCAGCGGGACGCCGTGCGCCTGCGCCTTGAGCGCGAGCAGCACATGTCCTTCCTCGAATTCAACTACATGCTGCTGCAGGGCTACGACTTCGTCGAGCTGTACCGGCGCACCGGCTGCCGGGTGCAGATGGGCGGTTCCGACCAGTGGGGCAACATCTTGTCCGGCGTCGACCTTGGCCGGCGCATGGAAGAGGTGGAGCTGTTCGCCCTGACGACGCCGCTTCTCACCACCGCGTCCGGCGCGAAGATGGGCAAGACCGCCGCCGGCGCCGTCTGGCTCAACCCGGACATGCTCGCCCCTTACGACTACTGGCAGTTCTGGCGCAACACCGAGGACAGCGACGTGGAGCGTTTCCTCAAGCTGTTCACCACCCTGCCCCTGGACGAGATCGCCCGCCTTGCCGCCCTTGGCGGGTCGGAAATCAACGAGGCGAAGAAGGTGCTGGCCACCGAGGCGACCGCCATGGCCCATGGCCGGGAGGCGGCGGAGGCTGCCGCCGCGACCGCGCGCCAGGCCTTCGAGGAAGGCGCGCTGGCCGCCGGTCTGCCCACGGTGGAAATCCCCCGGGCCGATCTTTCCGCCGGTCTCGGCGTGCTGGCGGCCTTCGTCACCGCCGGCCTGTGCGCCTCCAACGGCGAGGTGCGCCGTCAGGTCAAGAGCGGCGGCGTGCGCATCAACGACCAGTCGGAAGGCGACGAGCGCCGCAGCCTGACGGAAGCCGATCTGGTGGATGACGGGGTGATCAAGCTCTCGCTCGGCAAGAAGCGGCACGTTTTGCTGAAGCCGGTCTGACCGGCACCAGAATGCACCAGGATCCGACTACAGACGGGGGGCGGGAAACCGCCTCCCGTTTTTGTTACTGGTATTCGAAGATCTTGCGGAAGATCCCCGGCGCCATTATCGAGGCCGGGTTGACCGTCAGCACCGGATCGCTGACCGGTCCGGACAGGCGATAGGTAACACCGATCAGCCCCTCATCCGAGCCGCCGCCAAGGGCAAAGCCGAGGATCGGGATCTTGGCGAAGAGATTGTTGAGCGCGAAGATCGGCACGAAAGTGCCGGTCATGTCGAGG
Source organism: Stappia taiwanensis (assembly GCF_014635285.1). Lineage (GTDB taxonomy): Bacteria > Pseudomonadota > Alphaproteobacteria > Rhizobiales > Stappiaceae > Stappia > Stappia taiwanensis. The sequence continues at coordinate 194,501 of NZ_BMCR01000005.1, forward strand.
GTCCGGCTGGCCAGATTGACCGTCCCGGAAATGTTGCCGCCGACCGTAGCCCCGGCAAGGGTTCCCTCCACCACCCGCAACAGATCGCCCTCGCGCCGGAAGACGATGTCGAGCGCGCTGAACGAGGCTTCGCCCTTCCGGGCAGCCCCGCGCAAGCCTCGCTGGCTGCCTTCCGGGTTGGCCACCTGCGGAACCTCGGCCAGCTTGCGGATCGCCGGATCTTCGGTGATCGACAGCCGCCGCACCTTGAAGGTGCCGTGCCAGGTCTTGTCGCCCGGCATCTGCAGCACGAGCACACCGCGCCCGCCGCGCATGCGCTTGTAAAGATCGGTGAAGCGCAGCAGCGCCCCGGTATCGGCGATCTCGCCGCTCAGGGTCCGTCCGCCGGAGCCCGGCGCCAGGGCAATCTCGAAGCCGGCACGGGCCCCGGTCTTGCCCGACAGCGACAGACTGCGCAACGTGCTTCCGCTGCTGGCAAGCCGGAGGCGGACGTCATTGGCCACCACACCGTTGAAACCGGTCAGCCGATCAATTTCCGCATTGACCTGAACGCTGGCCCCGCCCTTCCCGGAACTGCTCTTGCCGCCCTCCGTGAAACTGGCGACAAGCCCGCGCCCATCGAAACGGCGAGCTCTGAAGTCGGCGACAAATCCCTTGCCCTTGCGCGAGATCCGCAGGCTGGCGTCATCGCTGGGACGCAAGGCGAACCGGTCGAACCGTGCGCCGGTGAACCCGCCGGCCTCGCTGAGATCGATCGACCCGGCGATATCGACCCCTTCCGAGGTCAGTTGGAAGTTGCGGACCTGCCGGCGCCCCTCCCCCTGGTGCATCGTGAAGCGCGCGCGCGCCGGCACGCCCTGGCTCTTGATCCAGCCGACCTGCGGCAGATGCACCCGCGCCCGCGTCAGATCGACGTCATAGGCCATCCCGTCGGAGGTATCCTCCGTCGCCAATTGCAGCTTGCCGGTGATGAACTCGCGCAGGTCGAAGCCACGGGCGGCCAGCTCCTTGGCGGTGACATTCAGCACCACCCCCTGCCGCGAAGCCACCGCATCGCCGCCCGGCCCCTCGAACGGCACGACCAGATCCAGATTGGCCGCCAAACCGTCAAGTCGCCCCGAGCCCTTCAGCTCCAGACGGTTGGCATTGGCATCGAATGTCAGTTTGGCCCCAGCGAGCTTGTGCCCGTTGATCGGCTCGGCATTGGCGAACTTGCGCAAGGCGCCGGTCACCGACCAGTCGACCTCCTCCATCGCCACGTCCTTTGCCAGCGGGAACCGCGCCCGAACGTCGAGATTGCCTTCGCCCGAAACATCCGCCGGCGCGATATCCCGCTTCGACAGAACCTGGAAAGGCTCCGCGTCGATCAGACTTGCCAGACCTTCCGCCGGTCCGCTGACCGCCAGCTCCAGCTCTCCGGTCTTGATGCCGGGTTTGCGCAGATCCGGGATGCGGAACACGGTTTGTCCCAGATCGAGCGGATCGGTCTCGCCGGCCACCATCACGCCGCTGTCGGCGGAAACGGTGAGCATCGCGTCCGCCACGTTGATGGTGCCAGTCAGCCGCTGCGCCACCGGGATCGTGCCGATGGTCTTCAGGCTGACATCGGCAAAGGCGATATCGACGCGAACGTCATTGCCGGACCAGCCCGGATCCGGATCCTGGGAATCGAAGGCCGGCGGCTGCAGTGCCACCGTGGCCCGCCCCTTGAGGATCCGCCCGTCGATCATGTGTTCGATGATCCAGGCCCGCGCCGGCGGGACCATTGTCACCGGCCAGAGCCGCTTCATGGTTGCCACCGGCATCGGCCCGCTTTGCACCGCAAGCGCCAGATAGGGACCATCCTCGGCAAGGCGCAGCGAGCCGGCCCCATCCATCGACGCCGTGCCCGATTGCAGCACCAGCGTGTCGAAAAACACCTCCCGGCGGCGCAGGTCCGCCCGCCCCTTGGCGGTGAAACTTTCCAGCAGGAACGGCGGTCCAGGCACATCGCTCGGCCCGATGCGGCCGTTGCGGGACTCGATCCGGTAAGACCACAGGGCTCCCGGCTGCCTGGGAGGTTCAACCACCCCTTCGAAGGGAAACACCGTGTTGCCGCGCATGTAGACCGAGGGCGCGATCAGGAACCCGGGCCTCCCCTCTTCCCAGAGAAGCTGCACGTCGATCCGGTCGAAGCCGACAATGGCCCGACCGGTGTTGATCCAGCCCGGTGTGACGATCAGGCTCGCCCGGGTGGTTTGAAATGCGCCCGCGGCGTCCAGTGACACCTCGATGGTCGGCTGGATCGGCACCCCGAGCCCCTTGCCGGTCGCCAGTTCCGCGTCAATGGGCATGAACTCGCCAATGGTGACATCGCGCAAGGCCAGGGTAATGGTCCGCTGGCCTGTCTCCGGATCGACCCGCCGCAATGCCTGCGCCCGCCACCGACCGAGGCGCCCGGCGACCTCGGCCTCCATGCGCAAGGTCAGGTCTTCGTCATGGGTCAGTTCGGCGTCGATCCCGGAGATCCGATAGGTCTCCTCCGCCTCGGCCAGCACCTCGCCGGACACGATCTCGATGCGGGAAATGCCCCGGCGGGAGAGCTGCTGCCCCGCGAGGATACCGATCTGATCCATCGCCTCGGCAATGCCGGACATCTTCGGTACGGAGGTGGTTTCCGCCGGTTCGGTTTCCAGCTCCAGCCGCGGTTGCTCCAGCACGATTTCGGAGATGGAAAGACGGCCCATCAGCAATGCGGTCAGATCGAGCGGCGCGGAAATACGCGGCAGGAACAGCGAGAGCGGGCGCGCGCCCTCCAGCTCGACAGCGGCGTTTTCAAGCTCCAGCCGCGCCGGCAACCCCTCGGAAAGATCCACCGTCGCGGCACCGATGGTCAGAGCCACGCCGCTGAACGACACCTCGCGCTCGATCATGCGCGCGGCGAAGCCGATCGGGATCGGCCCCTGCATCGCCCGGATCACACCAAGGCCGATAGCCAGCACCAGCAGCGCAAGACAAGCCCCCGCCACGCGTCTCGGCCAGCGCCGGCGCGAGTGACGCAATGTATCGCGAAGCGGAATATTGCGGCGGATCAGTCGCTTATACAGACTCTCGTTCCTTGGCTGCCAACAATCGATACAAAGCCGAATCAACCCGATGATACCAGCGGTTGCCGCCGCACCTCGCGATATCTGCGTGGGCACGGGTCGCAAGGACTGGCACCTTGGGAATCGGTTACTAGTCGAAGCAGCATGTGACGAAAGGAAGGCGGAATGACGAAACTCGAAGAAGGAAATCCCGCTCCGGATTTCGATCTGCCGACGGATGGCGATGGGCGGCTTGCCCTGGCCGACCTCACCGGCAAGATGGTGGTGCTGTACTTCTATCCCAAGGATGACACGCCCGGCTGCACCAAGGAGGCGATTGCCTTCAGCGCTCTGCGAGATGAGTTCGAAAAAGCCGGCGCCGTGGTGATTGGGGTCTCCCCCGATACCCCGGCCAAACACGACAAATTCAAGGCCAAGCATGAACTGAGCGTGCATCTGGCGGCCGACACCGACCAAGCCACCGCCAACGCCTATCGCGTGTGGGTCGAAAAATCCATGTATGGCCGCAAATACATGGGCATCGAGCGCTCCACCTTCCTGATCGGCGCCGATGGCACGCTCCTGAAGATCTGGCGCAAGGTCAAGGTCGCTGGCCATGCAGAAGCCGTACTGGACGCAGTGCGCGCGCAAGGGTAACCCCGCAAGGCAAACCGCTTCTGTGCAGCCTCTCGAAGGAAAGCCGCCGGCCGACATGTCGATTTCCCCCACCCGAATGGATCTTGAAGGCCACGCACCGGCCTCGCTGGCCTGCGGCGCCCGGCGGATCGTTGCCGCCGCCGATCTCGATGAGAAGATACGACTGTCCCATGCCACGGCCCGGGCGTGGTTCGCCCGCACCCTGTCGGTGCGCCGCCGCACCGGCGCTGCGGCAATGCCCGATCAGCCCGGGCGTCCGGAGCGTCCCGTCCTCCTGCCGCCGCGCGACATGCCCAAGCGCGCCGCCGGCGGCCGGCAGGGCAAGATCGCGCTGATCCACTCTCTGGCCCATATCGAGCTGAACGCGGTCGACCTCACCTGGGACCTGGTCGGACGCTTCGCCGACCGTCAGATGCCGCGCTCGTTCTTTGACGACTGGGTGCGCGTGGGGCTGGAGGAAGCCAAGCACTTTTCCCTTTTGCGGCAGAGGCTTATCGAGCTTGATTCGCATTATGGTGCATTGCCGGCCCATCACGGCCTATGGGAAGCGGCGGAGAGCACCGGCGACGATCTCGCCGCCCGGCTGGCGGTAATCCCATTGGTGCTGGAGGCACGCGGCCTCGACATCACGCCGCCGATGATCGAGAAAACGCTGGCCGCCGGCGACCGGGAGACGGCGGCAATCCTGGAAATCATCTACCGGGATGAAAAGCGCCATGTGGCCTTCGGAGCCAAGTGGTTCCGCTTTATCTGCGACCGCGACCGCCAGGACCCGGAAAAGCGCTTTCAGGATCTGGTCCGGCGCCATTTCAAGGGCGGATTGAAGCCCCCCTTCAACGACCGGGCCCGCGCCGAGGCCGGATTGACCCCGGGATTCTACCGCCCCCTCGCCCGCCTGATCGGCTGAGATGCCAATTCCTTAGCATTTGTTAACCTTAATCAACTCTAATCCCGCTGGATGGATCGCGTGACCTTTCGCGCTAGGCATCATCCGGAATGGGGCTGAAGAGTATGACGGAACACGGTGCACGATCAGACAGGGTGTTCGGCAAACGCAAGGAACCGCATCGGGTCATCATCGCACGCGGCGAGACGGTTCGCTCCTTCACCATTTCCCCCTGGTTCGCCGGCCTTGCCACTGGCGTCGGCCTGTTATTCGCCGTCGGGTATATCGGCGCCACCGCCTATCTGGTCCTGCGCGACGACATCATCCAGTCCTCCGCCGAACGCCAGGCTCAGATGCAGCTTTCCTATGAGGACCGCATCGCCCAGTTGCGCGCCAAGGTCGACCGGCTGACCAGCCGCCGGGTGCTCGAGGCCCAGTCCATCGACGAGCGGCTCACCGCCGTGCTCAGCCGACAGCAGGATCTGGACAGCCGCCAGTCCCGCGTCGCCTCGCTGATCGAAAAAGCGGCAAAGACCGGCATCCGCGTTGCCATCGGCAACCCCATGCCGCAAAGCAAGCCGGACCGACCCGAGGGTCTCCTCGCCTTTGGCGCAGGTACTGACACCGGCGACACCGGAATCGGTGGCATGCCCGAGCCCATCGACCTGATGCCGGACCTGCAATTGCGCGGCAGTCAGGGCGCGCAGCCACCCGCCACACCGGTCAACGCTCCAGCCGCCCCTTCGACCGCAACCGCCGAGGACAAACGCGCCAGCCTGATCGAGGACGTGTCCGGTTCCCTTGCACGCATGGACACGGAAGCGAATCTGGCCCTCGAGGTGATTGCCACCTCTGCCGAACGCGATCACGCGGCCATCGTCGGCGCGGCGGATCGGCTCGGTCTGCGCCTTGCCGGCATGCCCGCCCGCACGGCAACGGAAGGCACCGGTGGCCCCTTTGTTGCGTTGACCGCCGAAAACGGCTTCGACGCCCGGTTCGAGCGTGCGGAACGCGCCCTTCTCGCACTGGAGAAGGTCAAGCAGGCCGCGCGCGGCATTCCCGTACGCAGTCCGATCGCCGGCGCCCCAATCTCCTCCTCCTTCGGTCCGCGCCTCGACCCGTTCATGGGACGGATGGCGATGCACACCGGCACCGATTTCAAGGCGACCCGCGGCACCCCCATCCAGGCCCCGGGCATGGGCAAGGTGGTTTTCGCCGGCCGCAATGGCGGCTATGGCAAATCGGTGGAAATCGAGCATCCCAGCGGGGTCGTCTCCCGCTTTGCCCATATGAGTCGGATCGCCGTCACCAAGGGCCAGACCGTCACCGCCCGGGACACGATCGGTTATGTCGGCTCCACCGGACGCTCCACCGGTCCGCACCTGCATTACGAAATCCGCATCGGCGACAAGCCGCTCAATCCCGCCCGTTTCCTGACGGCCGGCGAGACGATCACCCCGATCATCGAGAATTGAGCCCGCCGCTTGCAGGCTGACGACCAGACGGCGCCCCATGGGCGCCGTTGGCATTTCCAGCGCTTGACGACGCAATCGCACGCCTCCGGGTCCCTTGCGCTCCCGGTTCAGCGGCCTCTGTCATCTGGCTGCAACACTCCTCCCTTACGTCGGCGGCGCAAGGGAGAACACAGCACATGCCAGCAATCGAAGCCCGCTCCGTTTCAAAAGCGTTCGAGCGCAACAAGCCGGTCCTCAACGATGTCTCGCTGTCGATCGAGGATGGCGAGATGGTGGCCCTCATCGGTGCCTCCGGCTCGGGGAAATCCACGCTTCTCCGGTTGATCTCGGGTCTGGAAACCATCGACCGTGGCAGCGTCAGCACGATTTCCGTGTTTGATCGCACCGTCCAGGCAAGCGGTGGCCGCACCACCGAGGCCCGCCGCATCCGCCGCGATGTCGGTGTCATCTTTCAGCAATTCAATCTCGTCAATCGCCTCAGCGTGCTGCGCAACGTGCTCGCCGGACGCCTGGGCAAGACGCCCTTCTGGCGCGGCACCCTCGGCCTCTTCACCCGCGCCGACCGCATTCGCGCCCTGCAGGCACTGGAGCGGGTCGGCATCATCGACTTCGCCCACCGCCGCGCCTCGCGCCTGTCCGGCGGCCAGCAGCAGCGCGCGGCGATTGCCCGTGCCCTGACCCAGGAAGCGCGGCTGATCCTCGCCGATGAGCCGATCGCCTCGCTCGATCCGGCTTCGGCCGACAAGGTGATGGGCACCCTCGCCCGCATCAATCGCGAGGACGGCGTGACCGTGGTGGTGTCGCTGCACCAGATCGACCATGCCTTCCGTCATTGCCAGCGGATCATCGCCCTGAAACGCGGCACGCTGGTCTACGACGGCCCGGTCAGCGGCATCAGCCGCGCCGACCTTGCAGCCCTTTACGACAGCGACACGCTGTCGACCGCTGACATGCCCACAGGCCCGAGATTGGTCGGGCATGGCGGTGCGGCACCCGAAGCCGCGCCGAAGGTGGCCGCCCTTGCGGTCGCGAACGCGTGAGCCCGGACGGCGCGCGTCAAAAGATTCAATCAGGAGAAAACCCATGTTGAAGAAAGTCCTTGTGGCAGCGGCTTTCGCGCTGTCCGCGACCGGCATCGCCCAGGCTGAGGAAAAGGGCGCCCTGCCCGAGACCATCAACTTCGGCATCATTTCCACCGAAAGCGCCTCGGTGCTGGAGAAGAACTTCCAGCCCTTCCTCGACGACATGTCCAAGGCGCTCGGCGTCAAGGTCAAGCCGTTCTTCGCCTCCGACTACGCTGGCGTGATCGCCGGCATGGGCGCCAAGCAGGTGGACCTTGCCTGGTTCGGCAACAAGTCGGCCATTCAGGCCGTCGACAAGGCCGGCGGCGAAGTCTTCGCCCAGACCATCAAGGACGACGGGTCGCGCGGCTACTACTCGCTGCTGATCACCCAGAAGGACAGCCCGCTGAACTCGCTCGACGACGTTCTGAAGTGCGACAAGACGCTGACCTTCGGCAATGGCGATCCCAACTCCACCTCCGGCTTCGCCATCCCCGGCTATTACGTCTGGGCACTGAACGGCAAGACCCCGGAAGAGTGCTTCGCCCGCGTGACCTCCGCCAACCATGAAGGCAATGCGCTTGCCGTTGCCTCCGGCCAGGTCGATGTCGCCACCAATAACACCGAAAGCATCTACGCCCGCTTCGCCAAGTCCAAGCCGGAAGCCGCCGCGAAGATCAAGGAAATCTGGCGCTCGCCGCTGATCCCGTCCGACCCGATGGTCTGGCGCGCCGACCTCTCGCCCGCTGCCAAGGAGAAGCTCTACTACTTCTTCATGCAGTACGGCCGCTTCGGCGACATGGAGAAGGTCGCCCGTGAGCGCAAGATCCTCGCCGGTCTGTCCGATGGCTGGGGTCCGTTCCTCGCCTCCTCCAACGCCCAGCTGCTCGACGTGCGCCAGATCGAGGCGTTCAAGGCCAAGCTGAAGGCCGAGGCCTCCGGAGATGCCGAGGCGATCAAGGCCGCCGATGCGCTGCTCGCCGATCTGGCCGAGCAGGCCGAGATCGTCGGCAAGGGCGGCTACTGAGCCAGCCTGACGGGAGACCGGCCCCGCATTGGGGCCGGCACCTGATACCGGAATATCCGGGCCGCAGGCACCCCTGCGGCCCGTCTGCCAAGGGGAAGGAAACGAACATGATTGCGGATACGGGCCGAATGACCGCCGAAGCCGCTCTTTCGGACGCCGTGCGCGCGCAGATGCAGCCGCGCTGGTCGAACATACTGCGCCTTGCCGCCATCACCGGCGTGATCGTCGTCCTGCTGGCCCTGTCGTACTATCCGGCGGAAATCAACAACTGGACCCGACTGCTCAAGGGCAACGACTTCCTCGACGGGATGGTCGCCCAGTTTCTCAATCCGGATTTCGCCGATCTCGATCTTTATCTGAGCAAGATGCTGGAGACGGTTCAAATCGCCCTTTGGGGCACCGTGCTGTCGGTGATCTTCGGCGCCCCGCTCGCCCTTCTCGCCTCCAGCAACATCGCCCCGGCCTGGGTCGTCTTCCCCATGCGCCGGCTGATGGACGCAAGCCGCGCCATCAACGACCTGGTGTTCGCAGTGCTGTTCGTCGCCGTCGTCGGCCTGGGCCCGCTGCCCGGCGTGATGGCCATCTTCGTGCACAATCTGGGCATCATCTCCAAACTGTTCTCCGAGGCGGTCGAGGCCATCGACGAACGCCCGGTGGAGGGCATCCGCACCACCGGCGCCAGCCGCATCCAGGAAATCCTCTACGGCGTGATCCCGCAGGTCATTCCCCTGTGGTCGAGCTTCTCGCTCTACCGCTTCGAGACCAATGTGCGCTCCGCCACCGTGCTCGGCATCGTCGGTGCCGGCGGCATCGGCTTCACCTTCAACGAGGCGTTCAAGGGTTTCCGCTTCGAGGAAGCCAGCGCCATCATCATCGTCATGGTGCTGACGGTGACGGTGATCGACATGATCTCCAGCCGCCTGCGCAAGATGCTGATCTAGCACCGATCGCACTGGGACGGCACGCACCGAACCCACGGGCCGGAGGCAGCGACGCCCCGGCCCACAAACGCAAAAAACGGCGGCCTCCTTGCGGGGGCCGCCGTTTTCGTTTCCGTCGCCTGGTCGGGTCGCCCTACTCGACGTCCTCGACCTCCTCCGGCGCGCCGCCGAAGGCCCGCTGGGCAAGGGTCGCTTCCATGAACTTGTCGAGATCGCCGTTCAGAACGTCTTGCGGGCTGGTGCTTTCGACCCCGGTCCGCAGGTCCTTCACCAACTGGTAGGGCTGCAGCACATAGGAGCGGATCTGGTGCCCCCAGCCGATCGAGGTCTTGGACGAGGCTTCCGCGTTCGCCTGCTCCTCGCGCTTTTGCAGCTCCAGCTCGTAGAGCCGGGCCTTTAGCATCGACCAGGCGGTAGCCCGGTTCTTGTGCTGCGACCGTTCGCTCTGACACTGCACGACAATGCCGGTCGGTTGGTGCGTGATGCGCACGGCCGAATCGGTGGTGTTGACGTGCTGCCCGCCGGCGCCCGAGGCGCGGTAGGTGTCGATGCGGCAGTCGCTCTCGTTGACGTCGATCTCGATGGAATCGTCGATCACCGGATAGACCCAGGCGGAGGCAAAGCTGGTGTGTCGCCGCGCCTGGCTGTCATACGGCGAGATGCGCACCAGACGATGGACACCGGATTCGGTCTTCAGCCAGCCATAGGCGTTCTCGCCCTTGACCTTCAGCGTCACCGACTTGATCCCGGCCTCTTCGCCATCGTGGATTTCAAGCACCTCGACCTTGTGGCCATGCTGCTCGGCCCAGCGGGTGTACATGCGCAAAAGCATGCTCGCCCAGTCCTGGCTTTCCGTGCCGCCGGCACCGGCGTTGATTTCCAGATAGGCGTCGTTGCCATCGGCCTCGCCGGACAACAGCGAAGCGATCTGACGCTTCTGGACATCGCCGCGCAACGCCTTCAGCGCCGTCTCGGCTTCCTGGATGACGTCCTTGTCGCCCTCCATTTCACCGAGCTCGATCAGCTCCAGATTGTCGCTCAGATCGGCTTCCAGCGCACGCACGCCGTTCAGCCCGTCATCGAGCTGCTGGCGCTCGCGCATCAGCTTCTGTGCCCGCGCGGGATCGTCCCAAAGGGTAGGATCCTCGGAGGCGGCGTTCAGTTCATCCAGACGGGAAATTGCGGTATCCCAGTCAAAGATGCCTCCTCAGCAGGCTTATGGCCTGCTTGATTTCGTCGACAACGGCCTCGGTTTCGGCGCGCATCGCAACTCCCCTTGTTGGTTGGTGCGGGAATGGAATGGCAAATCATCGGCCGACGCGAAGCGCGGCCCGGCTGCGGACCATAGTGGAAGGTCCGCAGCGCTGTAAACCGCCTTGACGGGCAAGGCGTTGACCGGGGCTCAGTAGAGCCCGCCAGTTCCCGTCATCACCGCTTCGCCCGCTTCCGGCGAGACCGTGCGCGGGATGCCCACGTCGTTCTGGAAGCCGATGATTGAATACTCGTCCGGCGGTGCCGTGCCCGGCTTGAAGGCCTCCAGGATCGTCCCCGGAGCGCCCGCCGAAGCGCGCAGGCCCGTGCGCCGGTTGATCGGGATCAACTGCAGCCCACGCGGCACCCGGAACTCGACCGGCGGGGTGTCCGCCAGCGCTTCCTTCATGAAGTCGATGAAGATCGGCGCGGCGATCTGACCACCGGTGGCACCACGGCCCATCGGCTTGGGCGTGTCGTAGCCGACGAACACACCGACCGTCAGATCGGGCGTATAGCCGACGAACCAGGCGTCCTTCTCGTCATTGGTGGTGCCGGTCTTGCCGGCGACCGGACGGCCCAGCTTCTTCACCCGGGTCGCGGTGCCGCGCAGCACCACGCCTTCCATCATCGAGGTGATCTGGTAGGCGGTCATCGGATCGAGCACCTGCTCGCGATTGTCGATCAACTCCGGTTCGCTCTGCTCCGCCCAGTGATCGGCGATACAGGCATCGCAGATCCGTTCTTCATGCCGGTAGACGGTCTTGCCGTACCGATCCTGAATGCGGTCGATCAGCGTCGGCGTCACCTTGCGCCCGCCATTGGCCAACATCGCATAGGCGGTGACCATGCGCAGGACAGTCGTCTCGCCCGCGCCCAGCGACATGGACAGCACCGGCATCATGTCGTCGTAAATGCCGAACCGCTTGGCATATTCGGACACCAGCGGCATGCCCATGTCCTGCGCCAGCCGCACGGTCATCACGTTTCGCGACAGCTCGATGCCAAGACGCAGGGTCGAGGGACCATAATACTTGCCGCCATAGTTCTGCGGCCGCCAGACCGGCAGGCCCGGCCCCTGGCTCAGCTCCAGTTCCGCGTCCATCACCACGCTGGACGGGGTGTAGCCATTGTCGAGCGCGGCGGCATAGATGAACGGCTTGAAGGCCGAGCCGGGCTGGCGATAGGCTTGGGTGGCGCGGTTGAACTCACTCTGGGCGAAGCTGAACCCGCCGACCATGGCCAGCACGCGACCGGTGAACGGATCCATCGCCACCAGCGCGCCGGACACCTTGGGGAACTGGCGCAGTTCGTAGCGCTCGCCCAGCTTCTCCACATAGATGACATCGCCGGGGGTGAGCACATCGGTCACCTTCTTGGGCGCGCGGCCCTTGACCCTGGCCCATTTCACGCCCTCGAACGGCAGGGTTACCCGGACGCGTTCGGTCGACAGGGCACCGCTGACCAGCTTCTCCGGCTGCAAGCCGACTTCCGCCGCCTTGTCGGACACGGACAGAACGACGCCAAGCTGCCATTCGGGAAGATCGGAGTAGGACTTGGCCTTGGCCAGCGCCTCGCCCCAGTCGCCTGCTCCGAGCTCCAGCGTTTCCACCGGGCCGCGCCAGCCGCCGCGACGGCGGTCGAAATTGATCAGGCCGTCCATCAGCGCCTTGCGCGCGATCACCTGAAGCCTGGGGTCGAGCGTGGAACGCACCGACAGCCCGCCTTCATAGAGCCGTTCCTCGCCGTAGATGGCGACCACCTTGCGGCGCACTTCCTCGGCGAAATACTCCGAGGCGAACAGCTGCGAACCGCGCGTCCGCGGCTTGACGTCCAGCGGCTTGGCCTTGGCTTCCTCGCCGGCGGCACTGTCGACATAGCCGTTCTGCACCATGCGGTCGATCACCCAGTTACGGCGAATGATCGCCTGCTCGCGCTGGCGGAAGGGATGGTAGTTGCTCGGCCCCTTGGGCAGCGCGGCCAGATAGGCCATCTCCTCAAGCGTCAGCTCATGCACCGACTTGTCGAAGTAAAGCAGCGACGCGGCGGCGACGCCATAGGCACCGATGCCGAGATAGATCTCGTTCAGATAGAGCTCGAGGATCTCGTCCTTGGTGTAGGCCTGCTCGATTCTGAGCGCCAGAATGGCTTCCTTGACCTTGCGCTCGATCGACACTTCGTTGGTCAACAGGAAGTTCTTGGCGACCTGCTGGGTGATCGTCGAGGCGCCCTGCGGCCGGCGGCCGGTACCGTAGTTGCGCGCGTAGGTCAGCGCGGCGCGGGCGATGCCTTCCGGATCGATGCCGAAATGCTCGTAGAAATTCTTGTCCTCGGCGGACAGATACGCCTGCTTCAGCAGGTCCGGAATGGCCTGGATCGGCAGGAACATCCGGCGCTCACGGGCGTATTCGGCCATCAACTGGCCGTCGGCGGCATGCACGCGGCTCATCACCGGCGGCTCGTAGTTCTTCAGCGCGGTATAGTCCGGCAGGTCCTTGCTCATCTCCTGGAGATAGAGCCACACGCCGATCGCACCGATCAGCGCGAAGACCGCGCCAATGCCGAACAGATAGCCAAAGAACTTGATCAGAAATCTCATATATCCGGCTCGTTGTTTCCGAAAACGTCTGCCACGCCAGTCTCGCCCCGTCGCCTTGGCCCCGTGCCCCTGGCACAGCGACCTCGGTACGATCGAAAAGGTCCCGTTACCCGGCCCCTCACCGGGCCGCCGCCCCTCGGGGTCGCGGCATGCTCACCGCACCACTGCGGCTCGCAGGGTGTCAGCATGCCCCATTCCATCAGCGACCAATATGGCGATGCTGAGGCGTGCGCAACCACTTGCCCCACCTTAACCCATGCGGAAAGGCAAAATTCAGTCCGCCTTGGCACCCGGTGTCACGGAGAGCCGCAGGGCCGCGCTCTTGCCCCGACGCTTGGCGAAATACCGGTCGATCGCCCCGCTGATCGCCGAGGACATCCGCTCACGCCACTCGCGGGTGGTCATCAGCTTTTCATCGAGCCGGTTGGACAGGTAGCCAAGCTCCACCAGCGTCGAAGGCACGTCATGGGCGGTCAACACCCGGAAACCGGCGGAACGATGCGGATTCTTCACCATCTTCGCCGCGCCGCTGAGCTCGCCCACCAGGGTCCGCGCGAACAGATGGGAGAAGGTCTTGGTCTCCTGCCGCGCCAGGTCGATCAGAATGTCGGTCACCACATCCGGTTCGTCGGCAAGGTCGATACCCGCGATGATATCGGAGCGGTTTTCCCGCTCCGCAAGCGCGGCGGCGATCTCGTCACTGGCGGTCTCCGACAGGGTATAGACACCGGCGCCGCGCACCTGATCGCGGCCGATGCGCACCGAATCGGCATGGATCGACACCAGCAGATCCGCCTCCAGCGAGCGGGCGATCTCCACCCGCTCGCGCAGCGGGATGAAGATATCCGTGTCCCGCGTCATATGCACATCGTAGCGGTCGAGCGCGTCGAGCTTCTTCTTCAGGAGCCGTGAGAACTGCAGGACCACCGCCTTTTCCAGCGTGCCACCCGTCCCGGCGGCGCCCGTGTCGATGCCGCCATGCCCCGGGTCGATGACGATCACCGGCCGGTGCTTGACCTTGCCGCCGGCGAGCCGGTCTCCCTTGTTGCCGGGTGTCGTCGCCGATGCCACCGGCGCGGCGGCGGTTGCCTCCCCGGCCTTGGCAAGGAAGGCGGACCGCGAGGTCTTCACCAGATCGAGCACGAACCGCGCCGGCTGCTCCGAGACTGAGGGCAGAACGAACACCTTGTCGACCGCCACCGGCGCGCGCAGGTCCAGCACGATCCGCGACTTGCCCTTGGCGAACAGACCGAAGCGCCAGGCGCCGACGAGCCCCCGCGCCTCGGCGCCCGCACCTTCCGGCAAATCGAATCGCACCTCGGGAAAATCGATCACCAGCCGGTGCGGATCAGCCAGCACCGACACGGTGAATGGCACCGCCTGCGACAGATCCATCACGAACCGGGTCCGGGTGTCATCCCCGGCAACGCGCGCCTCGCGGGCGACCGGCACCGCCGGCCGTGCGGCCTCTTCGGCGCGCAAGCCGACCGTTCCGGCGAAAACCGCCGCGATCAAGGCCACACCGCACAGTGTTCGCGTAAAAATGGTCACCAAGGCACCTGCAATTCGTCTTTCGCCCGATGGCGCCGCCGCCCCTATCCCAAGGGATACCCTTAGGCAAGTTAACCTTTCATTGACAATAGGGCGAGCGGACTGCGAACGGGAAAAGATCGAGTTTGCTTGCCAACACACGTTCGCGCCCGTAAAAGATAGGCAACGGGTCTCGGTTTCGGACATGTGTCGAATCGGGACGTTCTGTTGCCATTGACCGGCGCCCGGCCTGGCCAACTGTCCTCGCGTCATCCGTAATAGATTACGTGACAGCTTGAACCCGGGGTGGGCAAATCCCGCGTGCGTCACTGGCTCGCTCGAACGGTATCAGCCTGCGCATACCCGCAGGGCGTTCGGCCGAAGCCGGGATAAACCGATTTAGGGACGGCCAGGCGCTCTCGGACCAGGCCCGTTCGCAGGTTGCTCCTGCGTGTTGTTCTCGAGGTGTGCCAAACCGGTTCACCGCTGCGAAATATAGTTCAGACAGGCGCTGCAATGACCACATGCGCGATGACGTTCCGACAGGGGACTGAGGCTGGCGACTTCCAGGTCGCCGCCCCCTTTGGGATCGCCGCGCAGTGCGCCACCCCTTCAACCTTCTCATCGAAGAACAGAACGTCCGCCACGTCACGGCTGCATTGGGCAAGATCCCGATGCCGAGCCGGGGCGGCGGTCGTGGAGATCCCCATCAATGGCAAACAAAATGCTGATCGACGCCACGCATCCGGAAGAGACCCGGGTCGTCGTCGTGCGTGGCAACAGGGTCGAAGAATTTGATTTCGAGGCCGCAAACCGCAAACAGCTTCGCGGCAACATCTATCTTGCCAAGGTAACCCGCGTCGAACCGTCGCTGCAGGCGGCTTTCGTCGACTACGGTGGCAACCGCCACGGGTTCCTTGCCTTCAGCGAGATCCATCCGGACTATTACCAGATCCCGATGGCCGACCGGCAGGCCCTCCTCGACGAGGAGGAGGCCGACGAGGCCAGCGCCGAGGAAGTGACCGAAAAGCCCCGCCGCCGTCGCGGCAAGGCGGCCGCGGCCAAGGCCGAAACCGAGGAAGACACCGTCGCCTCGGAAGCCTCGGACAATGGCGACGACGAGAGCAACGGTGCCAACGCTGGTGCGGAAAGCGCCAGTGACGACAATGGCGCCGAAACCGCCACCGACGACAATGACGACAGCGACGGCAACGGTGACGACGACGATGTGGAATCGGTCGGCGCTGAAGATGCGATGGAAGAGGTGCCGCAGCGCGTCCGCCGTCATCGCAAGCAGTACAAGATCCAGGAAGTGATCAAGCGCCGCCAGGTGCTGCTGGTTCAGGTCGTCAAGGAAGAGCGCGGCAACAAGGGCGCGGCGCTCACCACCTACCTGTCCCTGGCCGGCCGTTATTCGGTGCTGATGCCGAACACCGCCCGTGGCGGTGGCATTTCCCGCAAGATCACCAACCCGACCGACCGCAAGCGTCTCAAGAAGATCGCCTCGGAGCTGGAGGTGCCGGAGGGCATGGGGGTGATTCTGCGCACCGCCGGCGCCAGCCGCACCAAGGCGGAGATCAAGCGCGACTTCGAATACCTGATGCGGCTGTGGGAGAATGTGCGCGACCTGACGCTGCAATCCTCCGCCCCCTATCTGGTCTATGAGGAAGGGTCGCTGATCAAGCGCTCGATCCGCGACCTTTACAACAAGGACATCGAACAGGTTCTGGTTGCCGGCGACGAGGGCTACCGCGAGGCCAAGGACTTCATGCGGATGCTCATGCCGAGCCACGCGAAGAACGTCCAGCCCTACAAGGAAGCGACGCCGATTTTCTCCCGGTTCATGGTCGAGTCGCAGCTTGACGCCATGTTCTCGCCGCAGGTCACCCTGAAGTCCGGTGGCTATCTCGTCATCAACCAGACCGAAGCGCTGGTGGCGATCGACGTCAACTCGGGCAAGTCCACCCGCGAGCACAACATCGAGGACACCGCCGTCCAGACCAATCTGGAAGCGGCGGAGGAAGTGGCGCGCCAGCTTCGCCTGCGCGACCTCGCCGGCCTGATCGTGATCGACTTCATCGATATGGAGGAGAACAAGAACAACCGGGCGGTCGAGCGCAAGGTCAAGGAGTGCCTGAAGAACGACCGGGCACGCATCCAGGTTGGCCGGATCTCCCATTTCGGCCTCTTGGAAATGTCGCGCCAGCGCATTCGCACCGGCGTCCTGGAAAGCTCCATGACGCCCTGCCCGCATTGCCATGGCACCGGCATGATCCGCTCGGTCGAATCGGTGGCCCTGCATGTGCTGCGGTCGATCGAGGACATGCTGCTGAAGGGCGTCACGCACAATCTGATCGTGCGCACCACCACCGAGGCGGCGCTCTATATCCTCAACCAGAAGCGCGCGCACCTGTCCGATCTGGAAGCCCGCTTCGGCCTGGAGATCGCCATCGAGGCGGCGGCGATGGAGAACGGGCACCATTACCTGATGGAGCGCGGCGAGCCGGTCGAACCGCGCGAGATCGAGGCCCAGCCGCTGGTGCAGCCGCATATGGTCACGCCGATCACGGCTGACGATCAGGACGAGGACGAGAGCGCCGAGGCGACCGAGACCGAACGTAGCCGTGACGACAGCACCTCCAGCGAGGACGATGGCTCGGGACGCAAGCGCCGCCGGCGCCGGCGTCGGCGCAAGAGCGGCGGTGGGGACGAGGAGAGCCGGCAGGACGCCGCGCGCGACGAGACCTCCGGCGAAGGCGAGAGCGACGACAGCCAGGGCGAAGCCGCTGCGGACAAGAGTGCCTCCGACGAGGATGGCGAAGAAGACCGGGCCCGGCGCAAGCGGCGGCGTGGCCGGCGCGGCGGTCGGCGTGGTCGGCGCGATGGCGAAGGCACCGAGGAGACGAACGAGGCGACCGCCGAGGCGTCAGACACGTCGGCTGAGACGTCGGACGGCGCTTCCGGCGAAGGCCCTGCGTCCGACGCTGCTGCGCAGACCGCGCCGGAGGTAGCTTCCGAGACCGCGGAAACGGCACCTGTGGAGGCCGGTGAAGGCGAAACGGCTCCCGCCGCCCCCGCGCTTACGGAAACCGCTGTTGCCGAGAGCGCGGAACCCGTCGCAGCCTCCGAGAACGAGCCGGCCGAAGCCGCCTCTGCGGAAGAGACAGTACCGGCACCGGTGAGCGCAACAGACGACAGCGCACCGGCCGAGACCGTGGAAACGGGAACGGCGGAAGCGATTGAAACGCCGGCGGACGAACCGGCACCGCTCGTCGCGGCCGAGACCGAGGCCGAGCCCCAGACCGAAGCTGAGCCCGAGGCCGGGCAGACCGAAGCTGGCGAGAGCGAGACGGTGACGCCCGAGGCGGAGCCGGAAGTTGCAGCCGAGGCCGAACCGGCGGTTACCGCCGAGGCCAAGCCGGAGCCGGTCGCGCCGGCCGCTCCCAAGGAGCCGGTCGTCGTCAGCGAGAAGATCAAGGGCGACGGCACCGCCGAGGAGACCGAGGAGACCGGTCCCAAGCGCTCCGGCTGGTGGCAACGCCGCAGCTTCTTCTGATCGCAAGATCACCACAGACAGGGAATGCCGGCCCCGCCGGCCTTCCACCTCTTCGCAAACCCCGTCGCACACGCGGCGGGGTTTGTTTTGCCAAGGACGAATTGGACGTCGCGCCGCCTCAGTCCTGGGCCGGGTGCCGCCGATCATCCTTACGGGGAACTGGCGGCCTCGGCCCTCGGCACGCACCGATGAAGACCGCGCCAATACCCAGAACGGCGGTGAGCATGGCCGGCAGCAGCGCCGGTTCCAGTGCTTCGGTGCGAATGGCGGAATAAAGGCCGAGAGTGCCGCCGAGACAGCCGAGCCAGACCCCCGATAACCCAAGGCGCGCACTCAGCCGCACCGCCACGTCCGGATGATGCGACGCAGCCCGGATCTGCGCCCAGAACTGGAATCCGTCGAAAGGCAGGATCTGCAGCCTCTTGCAGCCGCGCTGGTCGTCCCGGTCGGTGGGCTCGAAACCGCCGAGCCCGTCGCGATACCAGGAGGACATGACAAGCACATCGGTGCCGGGCCGGATGCGAACACGGCCCGCGCCCGGCTGGTTGTATTTCCGGGTGAAGCCGGAATCCATCTCCCGGACCTGGCAGACGACGTTGTAGCCATTGTCCGGATTGACGATGCGCACGAGGCAGCGGGAGGGAAACCCCTTGGCCCAGATCCAGCCGTCGTTGGCCTCGTCCTGCATGGCCGCCCGAATGATGTACTTCGTCATCGCCAGCCCACCTTCGCCGCTCGGTTTCAGGCTAGGGCGCAGGCGAGGAACTGGCAAGGCGCGCCGGGCGAGCCCCGTAGGGTCCCGCCCGCCTCCTGCTATCCCTGACGGGGCAGCCAGTCGCCGAGCCGGTCCATCGCCTCGCGCATGTCCTCATGGGTGCCGGCGAAGGAAAAGCGGATGAAGCGCGTGCCCTGGAACGGGTCGAAATCCGCGCCGGGTGTCGCGGCGATCCCGGCCTCCTCCAGCATTGACCGCGCGAAGGCGGTGCTGTCATTGGCGAAGGGGCGCACGCTGGCATAAAGGTAGAAGGCACCATCCACCGGCAGCATCTCGTCAAAGCCGAGCGCGGGCATCCGCTCCACCAACAGCGCCCGGTTCCGGGCGTAGACCGCCTTCACCGCTTCCAGCTCCTCGGTCGCGGAGAACGCGGCGGCAGCGGCGCGCTGCGACAGCTCCGGCGGGGAGATGTAAAGGCTCTGCGCCAGCCGCTCGATCGGCCGCACCAGCACGTCCGGCACAACCATCCAGCCAATCCGCCAGCCGGTCATGCAGTAGTATTTGGAGAAGCTGTTGATGACGATGGTCTGATCGGAAAACGTCAGCGCGGTTTCCTGCTGACCGGCGAACACCAGCCCGTGGTAGATCTCATCGGAAATGAACCACAGGCCCATGTCCTCGCAGGCGGCGATCAGCGTGCGCAGCGCCTCTGGCGTCATCATCGTGCCGGTCGGATTGGCCGGGCTCGCCACCAGCACACCCTTCAGCGGCGCCTCGCGATGGGCCGCCTCGATCAGCTCCGGCGTCAGGGCCCAGCGGGTCTCGGGGCCGACCTCGATCTCCACCGGCTCGATGCCGAGCGCACGCAGGATGTTGCGATAAGCCGGGTAACCGGGCGCGGCGATGGCGATCCGGTCGCCCGGATCGAAGGCGGCGAGGAAGGTCAGATTGAAGCCGGCGGAGGAGCCCGTCGTGGCGATGATCCGCTCGGTCGGCACCTCGGCGCCGAAGCTGTCGCGATAATACCCGGCAATCGCATCGCGCAGCACCGGCAGGCCGCGCGCTTCGGTGTAGCCGAGCCGCCCGCCATCGAGCGCCGCGCGGGCGGCATCCAGCACCGGCTTGGGCGCCGCCGCGCCCGGCTGGCCGACCTCCATATGCAGGATATGCCGGCCGGATGCCTCCAGCGCATTCGCCCTGGCCAGAACATCCATGGCACGAAACGGCTCGACCTCGGAGCGCTTTGAAGGGTGAGGCATGAAATCTGTCCTTTTCAATCGGCGGCCCCTTGGGCCGGTGCCGGTCAAGCTGATGCCGCATTCGCCCTGTCAAAGTCGTGCCAGCACAGGTTGACCGCCGTCAGGCTGCTCCCTACCCTCCAGCCGAAGCTCTGTCGAGAGCCGCCTATCAAAACGATCGAGACGACAAGGCGCTGCCATGACCCATCGCCCAGCCGCATCGGCGGCCGAAACGCACCCCCGGCGCACCCGAGCGCGGCGGCTCCTCGCTCTTGCCACGGCAGGCGTGATGGCGCTCACAGCCACCATTCCCCCCGCAGCCGCGCAGCGCTCCCTGCCGCTGGTCCGCGATGCGGAGACCGAGGCGTTGATGCGCGACTATGCCGCGCCGATCTTCGATGTTGCCGGCATCGCCCGCTCGCAGGTCGATATCATCCTGGTCAACAAGACCGACTTCAACGCCTTTGTCGCCGACGCCCGGCGCATCTTCATCAACATCGGCGTGATCCTCGACGCGGAAACCCCGGGCGAGGTGATCGGCGTGCTGGCGCATGAGACCGGGCACATCACCGGCAATCATCTGGTGCGCATGCGTCAGGCGCTGGCCAACGCCCAATTGATGGCCGCCCTCGGTATCCTGCTCGGGGCCGGCGCGGTCGCGGCCGGCGCCTCGGCCGGCTCCAGCAGCGCCGTGCAAGGGGGCGCCGGCGCGCTGACCGCCGGAGCCGGCCTTGCCCAGCGGACGCTGCTTGCCTACCGGCGCGGCGAGGAATCGGTGGCCGACCGGGCCGCCATCACCTTCCTGGAAAAGACCGGCCAATCGGCCAAGGGGATGCTGAAGACCTTCTCCCGCTTCGCCGACCAGGCGCTTTTCTCGGCGAAATACACCGACCCCTACGCCCAGAGCCACCCGATGCCGCGCGAGCGCCTCAACGCGCTGGAAACCCTCGCCAAACGCAGCCGCTACTACAACAAGCCGGCGCCCACCGCCCTTCAGGCGCGTCACGACATGGTCCGCGCCAAGCTGCTGGCCTTCACCAGCCACCCGAATGTGGTGGCCCGCGCCTACCCCTCGTCCGACCGGTCGCTGGCGGCCGAGTACGCCCGGGCGGTGGTGTCGATGCGCACCAGGAGCCGCCGCACCAGCGTCAAGATGATCGACGCGCTGATCTCGCGGCAGCCGGACAATCCTTATTTTTATGAGCTGAAGGGGCAGGCGCTGCTGGAATCCGGCAATCCGAAGGCCGCGATCGCCCCCTTCCGCAAGGCACTGTCGCTGCGCCCACGCGAGGCCCAGTTCATGATCTGGCTCGGCTTTGCCCTGGTCGCTTCCAACGACAAGGCCCGCCTGGGCGAGGCGGAAAAGATCCTGAAGGCAGGTCTGCGGATCGACCCGAATTCGCCGATCGGCTATTCCCAGCTCGCCATCGCCCACGGGCGACAGGGCGAAACCGCCGAGGCCGACCTTGCCACCGCCCGCGGCCTGATGGCCCGGGGTGACTTCCGCGGCGCCAAGCGCTACGCCACTCGCGCCCGGAAAAAGTTGAAGCGCGGCACGCCCGCCTGGCTGCAAGCCGACGATATCGTGTCCTACAAACCACCGAAACTGCCGGGACGGTCCTGACCCCGCCCGGCACACCAAAGAAGTCCTCTCGCAATTCCGCGCCTGTTGGCGCATACGGGTGCTCCCACCCGCCTGGAGACAAAGATGAAGAAACTGCTGCAGACCGCCACGCTGGCGCTGGCCGTCACCCTCCCCGCCCTGCCGGCCCCGGCGCTCGCGGAGGAGCCGCTCGCCCGCACCGATGTGGAAACCATCGTGCGCGAATACCTTCTCGCCAATCCGGAAGTGATCCGCGATGCGATCAAGGAACTGGAGCGGCGCGAGGTCGCGGCGGCGAACAAGGCCCGGGCCGATGCCCTCAACACCGTTTCCGACGTCTTGTTCAACTCCACCCGCCAGGTGGAAATCGGCAATCCGGACGGCGACGTCACCTTGGTGGAGTTCTTCGACTACAACTGCGGCTACTGCAAGCGGGCCATGGACGACATGCTGCGCCTCCTCGATGAGGACAAGAACCTGCGCATCGTGCTGAAGGAATTCCCGGTGCTCGGACAGGGCTCGGTGGAAGCGGCACAGGTCGCCATCGCGGTGGCGGCGGTCGATTCCTCCAAGTATCTGGACTTCCACAAGGTGCTGATGGGCGGCCGGGGCCAGGCCAACCGCGCCCGCGCCCTCGACGCGGCCAAGAAGGCCGGCCTCGACATCGCCAAGGTGGAAGCGGCGATGAACAACAAGGAAGTCGGCGCCACGGTGGAAGAGGTCTACATGCTGGCCAACCGGCTCGGCCTGACCGGCACCCCATCCTATGTGGTCGGCAAGGACGTCATCATGGGCGCCGTCGGCTATGACGAGCTGAAGGAAAAGATCTCGGCCGCGCGCAACTGCGACGAGAGCACCTGCTGAGCCCCATGTCGCCTGAAGAGCCGATCGGGAGTTGTTGATGCTCCCGGTCCGGTTTCCCCTTTTCCTCCCCGGGGCAAATGCATATAAGGGGCGGTGTGATGAGCGCGCATGATCGATGTCGCGCCGCCCTTAGCGGGGAATGAATGTCCGCCTCCATCTATATCCTCAATGGTCCCAACCTCAATCGCCTCGGCACCCGTGAACCGGAAACCTACGGCAGCACGACGCTTGGCGACATCGAGGGACTGTGCCGTGATGTCGGCGAGGATCTCAATCTGGAGATCGAGTTCCGGCAGTCCAATCATGAAGGGCTGCTGGTGGACTGGATTCAGGAAGCCGGCGACCTGGCCCAGGGCCTGGTGCTCAACCCGGCGGCTTTCACCCATACCTCCGTGGCGATCCACGATGCCATTCGTGCCGTCGAAATTCCCACCGTCGAGGTGCACCTGTCGAACGTGTTCGCCAGGGAAGCATTTCGGCACCATTCCTATGTGTCGCCGGTGGCCCTCGGTGTGATCTGCGGCTTCGGCGCGACCGGATATCGGCTCGCGCTCGAAGCCCTTTCCACCGTTATCAGGCCCTGATCCGCGACCGGAGCCCAACAAGAAAAGACAATGTCAGACAAGAAGCAGAAGCTCGATCAGGATCTGATCCGCCAGCTCGCGGAGCTGCTCGACGAAACCAAGCTGACCGAGATCGAACTGGAGCGCGACGATTTCCGCGTCCGGGTCGCCCGTCAGATCACCATCGAAGCCCCGGTGCACGCCGCACCGCGCGCCGAGGCGGCAGCTCCCGCCCAGCCGGCGGCCGCAGCGGCTGCGGCCGACCCGTCCGGTCACCCCGGCGCGGTCCCCTCGCCGATGGTCGGCACCGCCTACCGGGCTCCGGAGCCGGGCGCGCGCAATTTCGTCGAGGTCGGCGACACGGTCGCAGCCGGTGACACGCTGATGATCATCGAGGCGATGAAGACCATGAACCACATCCCGGCGCCGCAGGCCGGCCGGGTGACCGCTGTGCTCGTCGAGGACGGGCAGCCGGTGGAGTATGGCGAGCCCCTCGTCATTCTTGAATGACGGGGGTTGAATCGATGTTTTCCAAGATCCTGATCGCGAATCGTGGCGAAATCGCCCTGCGGGTTCTGCGCGCGTGCAAGGAACTGGGCATCCAGACCGTGGCGGTGCACTCCACCGCCGACGCCAATGCCATGCATGTGCGCCTTGCCGACGAAAGCGTGTGCATCGGCCCGGCCTCGGCCACCGACAGCTATCTCAACATCCCGCAACTTCTGGCGGCCTGTGAGATCACCGGTGCCGACGCGGTCCATCCCGGCTATGGCTTCCTGTCGGAGAATGCCCGGTTCGCGGACATCCTGGAGGCGCATAACATCGCCTTCATCGGCCCCACCGCCGATCATATCCGCATCATGGGCGACAAGATCGAGGCGAAGCTGACCGCCCAGCGGCTCGGCATTCCGGTGGTTCCCGGCTCCGACGGCGCCGTCACTCCCTCGGACGACGCCCATGCCATCGCCCGCGAAATCGGCTATCCGGTGCTGGTCAAGGCCGCTGCCGGTGGCGGCGGGCGCGGCATGAAGGTCGCCGAGACCGAAAAGGACCTCGACCGGGCTCTGTCGACCGCCCGGGCCGAAGCCAAGGCCGCCTTCGGCGACGACGCCCTTTACATGGAAAAGTACCTGGGCAAGCCGCGCCACATCGAAATTCAGGTGCTGGGCGACGGCCAGGGCAACGCCATCCATCTGGGCGAGCGCGACTGCTCCTTGCAGCGCCGGCACCAGAAGGTGTGGGAAGAGGCACCCTCCCCGGCCCTCAATGCCAGCCAGCGCACCGAAATCGGCGAGATCGTCGCCGATGCCATGCGCAAGCTCAAGTACCGGGGCGTCGGCACCATCGAGTTCCTCTATGAGAACGGCGAGTTCTACTTCATCGAGATGAACACCCGCCTTCAGGTGGAACATCCGGTGACGGAGATGATCACCGGCATCGATCTCGTCAACGAGCAGATCCGCATCGCCTCCGGTGCCAAGCTGACCATACGTCAGGAAGATGTGCTGTTCGAGGGCCATGCCATCGAATGCCGCATCAACGCGGAAAACCCGCGCAGCTTCGTGCCCTCGCCGGGACAGATCACCTATTACCACCCGCCGGGTGGGCTCGGTGTGCGGGTCGATTCCGGTGTCTATCAGGGCTACCGGATCCCGCCGTATTATGACAGCCTGATCGGCAAGCTGATTGTCCATGGCCGCAATCGGGTGGAATGCCTGATGCGGCTGCGCCGTTGCCTCGATGAATTCGTGGTCGACGGAATCGAATCGACCATTCCGTTGTTCCGCGATCTGGTCGACAATCAGGATATCGCCAATGGCATGTATGATATCCATTGGCTGGAAAAATACCTGGCAGCGGCCGGCGAGGACTGATCCGGATCGACGATCCTGATCGGTTGCGGACCGGAGACGCTGCACTCCGGGACGAAAGCACATGGCGGCTAACAAGAACGACGCTCTGGAGATCACCCCGCAGGTTTTGCTGAAGGCCTATGCCTGCGGGATCTTCCCCATGGCGGAATCGGCGGATGATCCCAATCTGTTCTGGATCGAGCCGGAGCATCGGGGGGTGTTGCCACTGGATAGCTGGCACATCCCCAAGCGGCTGCGCCGCACCCTCCGCCAGGACGCGTTCGAGATCCGGATCAACACCGATTTCGAGGGCATCATCGACGGCTGTGCCGCCCCCATGCCGGGGCGGCGCAAGACCTGGATCAACAGCGAGATCCGCCGGCTCTATGGCGCGCTGTTCGACATGGGCTATTGCCACACGGTGGAAGCCTGGCGCGAGGGCCGGCTCGTCGGCGGGCTCTACGGCGTCTGCCTCGGCGCGGCGTTTTTCGGCGAAAGCATGTTCGCCTTTGAGCGGGATGCCTCCAAGGTGGCGCTGGCCCACCTCATCGCCCGGCTGGTTGCCGGTCATTTCACCCTGCTCGACACCCAGTTCGTCACCGAGCATCTTGCCCAGTTCGGCGTCATCGAGGTGCCCAAGCCGCGCTACGACCGGATGCTGGAAGCCAGTCTGACCCATAGCGGCGACTTCTTTGCGCTGCCGCGCAATGCCACTGGCGCCGATGTGCTGGAAGTGCTGGGGCTGGCGTAACGACGGGCCGGGCTTCCCACGCAGCGGGCGCGGCCTTGCGGCCGGTCAGCCGAGGTTCAGTGCCTTGGCGATTTCCGCCGCCAGATGGCGGGCTTCCTCCGCTCCCTTGCCGCGCGCGTCGGTCTCAAGCACCGTCTTGCCCATCCCCATGGAGGCGGCGAAGGCGGTACGGTTGCCCAGCCGCGCGTCACAGACCTGGAAGCCGTTTCCGGCGATCTCCTCCAGGATTTCCGCCGTCAGCGCGGCGCGGGGCGGCACCCGGTTGAGCACCACCATCGACGCGGTTCTCTCGCGCGCGGCGATCTCGACCGTCTGACCGGTGGCCCACAGGTCCACCTGGGTCGGCTGCACCGGGATCATCACCAGATCGGCCGCCTCGATGGCCGGGCGCACATCCGAGTCGGTCTTCGGAGGCGTGTCGATGATCACCAGCCCATGATCACGCGCCAGCGACCGCGCCTCGCGCCGCGCGCCCCAACCGCTGGAGGTGCGGAAGGTCAGACCGGTTTCGCGCTCGCCAAACGCCTGCTCACGCGCTTCAAACCAGGTGCCGAGCGAGCCTTGCGGATCCACATCGACGAGCGCCACCGGAAAGGCGCCGCTCTGCGCCAGGGCCACAGCCAGATGCGCGGCCAGCGTGGTCTTGCCCGACCCGCCCTTCTGCTGCGCCACCGAAAGAATTCTGCCACTCATGTCATCGCCTCCGGTGACAGTGTTGCACTGCGAAAGGCGCCGGACAACGCTGAATTCGCCCGACGCCGCAACAAAATACCCGAAAGGCGGCAAGACGCCCTGCGGACAGGCCAACCGCCGCCGCTGGACCGGCGCGCGGGCTTCCCCTAGTAATGCAACCGATCCTATTTCCGCACGACTCGGGCCCGGTCCCGTCGCGCCCCCCGCCCCCTTGAAACAAGGACATCTCCCATGGCTCAGTTCGTGATCGCTCCCCCCCGCCAGCCGAGCCTTGCCATTGAGGGAAGCACCGAACGTTTCCCCCTGCGCCGGGTGTATTGCGTTGGCCGCAACTATGCGGCCCATGCCCGGGAAATGGGGAACGACCCGGATCGCGAACCTCCGTTCTTCTTTTCAAAGCCGGCGGATGCGGTCTGCGACGCCGGCGGCACGGTGCCCTATCCGCCGCTGACGGAAGATCTGCATCACGAGATGGAGCTTGTCGTCGCCATCGGCGTCGGCGGCAGTGACATCGACCCGGCTGCGGCCACCGATCATATCTGGGGCTATGGCGCCGGCCTCGACCTCACCCGCCGCGATTTGCAGGCCCAAGCCAAGAAACTCGGTCGCCCCTGGGACTGGGCCAAGGGGTTCGACCAGTCCGCCCCTTGCGCACCGCTGATCCCCGCCAGCCGGATCGGACATCCGGTTTCGGGGCGCATCTGGCTCAAGGTCAATGGCGAGCTGCGCCAGGAGGGGGATCTGGCCGACCAGATCTGGCCGGTCGCCGATATCGTCGCCATCTGCAGCCGCGCGGTGCGCCTCGAACCGGGCGATCTGATCCTCACCGGCACGCCGGCTGGCGTCGGTCCGCTGCAGCCCGGCGACAAGATCGAAGGCGGCATCGAGGGCATCACCGACATTTCCCTGACCATCGGTCCGCGCGCATGATCCCTCTCCTCCTGCGGAAGGGGCGCGCGTGACGCCCGCCGGATCTAATCACATGCCCCCGAGGCCGTTCCGCCCGTTGCGCGCCGGACCGCTGGTGGTTCTGCGGTCTCTGGCGTTCCTTTTGCTCGTGCTCGCCTCGCTGGTGCTGCTGTCGGTGCTGACCCCACTCCTGGTCATGCCACGGCGTGCCTGCCTGGCGATCGTCCGTCAGGTACTTCGCTTCTGGCTGTGGCTGCTGCGCGTCATCACCGGTCTGGGCTATGAGGTGCGCGGCCTTGAGAACCTGCCTCAGGGCGGCTGTCTGGTTGCCTCCAAGCACCAGTCGGCCTTCGAGACGCTGGCGCTGCAGGTCATCCTCGACGATCCGGCCATTGTCCTCAAACGGGAGCTGACGCTCATCCCTCTCGCTGGCTGGACCATGTGGCGGCTTGGACATATCAGCATCAACCGTGCCGCCGGCGCCTCCGCCCTGATGACCATGGTGCGCGATGCGCGCGAGCGGCTGGCCGACGGTCGCCAGGTGGTGATCTTTCCCGAAGGCACCCGCAGCGCGCCGCTGGCGCCGCCCAACTACAAGGCCGGGCTGTCCGCGCTCTATCGCAGCCTCAAGGTTCCCTGCGTACCGATCGCGCTCAATTCCGGCGTGTTCTGGCCCCGGCGCAGCCTGTGGCGCTTTCCCGGACGCATCGTCATCGACATCTTGCCCCCTATTCCGCCCGGCCTCGATCAGGACAGCTTCCGCGCCCGCCTGCAGGAGGAGATCGAGGACCGAACGCGCGCCCTGGTGGAAGACGCCGAAACGAACCGGCAGCGCTGACGCCGTCTCAGCCGGTGGCTCCCGCCGGCAGCGGCGACCGTGCCGCGCCAAGACTGCGGCCGATCCCGAAAAGATCCGGCGCGAACAGCGCGAAATAGACGATGAAGGCCGAGATCGCGACGATCTCCTGCAGCGTGTAGATGTAGTAGACTGTGTACTCGATCGTATCGGGCACCAGCCCCTTCAGCACGAACATCGCCAGATAAAGGACCGTGGTCAGGGTGATGATCTTCGCCGCCCGGACCCTGAGCGCATTCATCCTGGGTAGCAGCGCCAGCCGGGGCCGAAGGCCATCGTCCGGCATATCGACCAGCCGGGAGCCGAGATACCCGCTCAGGAAGATTGCCGTGCCCTGACCGAGGAAGAACAGATAGCTGCCCAGCATGTGCAGATCGTGATTGTTGGCAAAGGTGTACTGGGTGCACAGCACCATGCCGCCACTACCGATGAGCTGAGCCATGAGAACGATGACCAGCAGGCGCATCAGCGACCGGCGCCGACGCTCCTCGCCCGCCCCGTAGCGCGCCATGATTCCCAGCCGGTAGCCGTTGACGATCGGCACCAGCGCCAGCGCAATGATCGTCGTTACCGCCAGGATCATCGCGGCAAAGGGCGTGCCGATCACCGGATCGGAAATTGCCCGGCTGATCGTTGGAGCGCTATGCTGGACGTAGTCGGGGTGACGCTGGTAGAAAGCCCAACGAGCCCAAACCATCATCGGTATCTGAACAAGGGGAATGGCGACGATCGGCGCACTAAACACCAAGCCGAGAACAAGCCCTCTGCGCGACATCATGTTTCCCAGCCCATTCGACCTTCCCCGGTTGCCTTGACCATGCCCGTCGCGCACATGCCCCACCAGATCGACGACAAAGGTCATCAGACCCGAGGACCAGGCAGCATCGCCAGTCCTTACCGGATTGCCGCCCCGCGTGACAAGCCACCCCCGGCAGACCGGCAGGTCAGGAAGGCACGCAGGAAGCCCCTCGCGCGCGCTATCGGTGCATTTCCTGCTGGATACTATGCCGACAAGGACTTATGACAGCCCGAATGACGTCAGGACAATAGGGACAGACAAGCCACATGAAACTTAAGGTCGACGGGATTGAACCCGAGACGCTTGACCGCCTCCTTGACCTCGTTGCAACGGAAGGCATGGTCGAGCGTGACAAGCTGACACTGGAAGCCACGTTCGAAGAACTGGGCATCCAATCGGCAGATATGGTCGTCATCCTGATGGCGATCGAAGAGGAATTTGGCATCTACATTCCGGTAGATGGCGATCTTGCCGACGCCCAAACGGTTGGGGACTTCCTGAAGGTCCTCGCGGAACGCATGAAGGACAATGCGGCGTGACACAACACAATCGACGCATTGTCGTGACCGGCATGGGTGCGATCACGGCTGCGGGCAAGACTTGCGACGACCTGTGGGAGGCGGCCCGCGAAGGTCGCTCCGGCGTCTCGCAGCTGCAGCTTGAGCGCTTCCCCACCCAGCGTATCAAATGCGCCGCGCATATTCCCGATTTCGATCCGACCGGGTTTCTCAACGCCCAGGAACTGAAGACCACGGACCGGTTCGCGCAATTCGCCATTCTGGCCGCACGCCAGGCGCTGGAACAGGCCGGCCTCGATATTGACGAGCCGCGCGGCCTGCGCACCGGCGTCATCATCGGCTCGGGCATTGGTGGTGCCAATACCAACGACGATGGCCATTACGGCTTTTATGTCAGCAAGGGCCGCACGGACCTGATGACCATCGCCAAGGTGATGCCGAACGCGGCCGCCTCCCAGGTCAGCATGCGCTATGGCGCGCGTGGTCCCTCGCTGGCGATTTCCAGCGCCTGCGCCTCCGGCACCCAGTCGATCGGCTATGGCCTGCAGATGATTCGTGCCGGCATCATCGATGCCGCGCTGGTCGGCGGCAGCGAAGCGCTGCTCACCCCCGCCACCTTCCGCGCCTGGGAAGTGCTGCGGGTGATGGCGCCGGAAGCCTGCCGCCCGTTCTCGGCAAAGCGCAACGGCATGGTGCTGGGCGAAGGCTCCGCCGTCCTGATGATCGAGGAGCTGGAGCACGCGCTAGCGCGCGGGGCAACGCCGCTGGCGGAAATCGCCGGCTATGGCACCACCAGCGATGCCAGCGACCTGCTGCGCCCGACCGTTGAGGGTCCGGCCGCCTCGATGGAGGCCGCGCTGGCCGATGCCGACCTTGCGCCGGAAGACATCGGCTATGTCAACGCCCATGGCACCGGCACGGTTCTCAACGACATTTCCGAGACCCAGGCCCTGCGTCAGGTGTTCGGCGACCATCTCGACGCCCTGCCCGTTTCCTCGACAAAGCCGATCCACGGCCACGCGCTTGGTGCGGCCGGTGCCATCGAAATGGTGATCACCATCTCCGCGTTGCGCGCGGGCGTGGCCCCGCCGACCATCAACTGGCTCGAGCCGGATCCGAAATGCACGCTGGATCCGGTGCCCAACACCGCCCGGCCGCATCCGATCAACGCGGCGATCAGCAACTCCTTCGCCTTTGGCGGCATCAATGCCACCCTGGCGGTGAAGGCCTACGCCTGACACCATGGCTCAGGTGGAGGACATGACCGACTGGCAGCCCGTCGCCGACGTCGATTTCGAGACGCGGTCCGAGAGTGTCGCCGCTTTCGCGGCGGCGCTGGCGGGCAAGCCCGCTGCGGTGGCGAGCGAGCCCGCGCAGCGGGTGCCGGCGACCTTTGCCTTCACCGTGCTGTCGCGGCCGGAAGTGCTGCGCGTGCTGGAGGGGCTCGCGGCGGATCGCGATGCCGTGCTTGTCCATCAGGCGCAGCAGTTCGAGTATTTCGCGCCGCTTTTGCCCGACAGCCGCTACCGGGCCGTGATCGACTGGCACCAGGTGCCGGAGCGCGCCGACCGGATCGTCGTGCGGGCACGCCTTCAGGACACGGACGGCGCCGAAGTCCAGCGGCTGCGGGCGGAAATCGTCCTGTTCGAAAATCGCCGTGATCACGAGGGGGCCCCGTCCGCATGACCGCAACCTCCGCCCCTCTCCCCGTGCCGGCCATTGGCGCCCCCCTGCCCACATATCTGGTGACGGCGCTGGATGGCGAGCAGGTGGCGGCCTATGCCGCCGCCTCCGGCGACCGCAATCCGATCCATCTCGATGAGGATGCCGCCCGCGCGGCGGGACTGCCGGGCACCATTGTTCACGGCATGCTGATCATGGGACAGTTCGAAGCGGCCTTGCGCGGCTGGCGGCCCGAGTGCCGGATCGAGACGATGCAGACCCGCTTCCTGAGGCCGCTGGCGGTTGGCGGCGGCCTGCGCATCGAAGGGCGGGTCGCCAAGATCGAGACCGAGGCGCCACTCCGGCTGATCGTCCGGCTGATGGTGCGCGACGGTGCCGGCACGCCGATTTGCGTCGGCGACGCCCGGGTCGGGCTCTGAAAGAACCGGAAACCTTCCAACAGGCAGATCGCTCAAAGGGCGAGCGTACCCCCCGCTGGCGCGTCGTGCGCCGCCCCCTTGCCAAGGGTCTGGAACCAGGCGGCCAGTGCCTCCACGGTCGGAGCAACCTTGACCGCAAGCCCACTGGCGAACTCCAGGAAGGCCGCCTCGTTCATGCTGTTGACGGCGACGGCGACGGGAATGTCGTGGGACACCGCTTCGCCGATCAGATCGCGAAAGCCGCGCCCATCCGCCTCATGCTTGCCGAACTTGTTGAGAACCAGGATATCGGCGGACGTGTCGAAGCCCGACGCGACCTCGGCAACGGCGCATTCCAGCGCATCCGGATCGAGCCGGCAACCTCGCGCCTCCGGCCCCAGCGACTGGGATATGCGAAACACCGCCCCATCGGGCAGCACCTGCACGTCCATATCGCAGGGATGTTCCTCGCCCCGGTCGGTGTTGATCTGCACCACCCCGTGGCAGTTCAGGCCGCGCGCGACAAGCGCGGCGGCAAAGCGCGCGAGCACCTGATCGGTGTCTCCCCGTCCGGGCGCCATGATATAGGCTATCGTCATCTCGTCACCTCTTCCCCTCCCGGGGTATCACATTCGCGCGGCGGCAGAAATGCCCAGACTGCGCGCTCCTACACCGGCAATGGCGAAACACCGAACAGATAGGGATGGGCCGCCAGCAGCAGCAGATAGACGCCGAGCGCCAGCCCGCAGCGCAAGGCCAGTCCGGCGGCCGACTGCGGCACCGGCACCACGGGGCCGGCACGAACCTCGGCCAGCAACGCCTCCCACCGCGCGCCCATCTCCCGGCGCCGGCGCCGGTCGACGATCCACATGCCCAGCAGCGCGAAGCCGGCAAAGGTGCCGAACAACAGCACATGCGCCAGATCGCCATTCGGCACCAGATGCGCCCCCGCCCAGAGCGCCAACGCCACGAGCAGGGGATGGCGCATCCAGCGCACCAGCCCGGGATGCGCCGGATCGAACCTGTCGTTGCCCGCCCCGCCGAAGGAGAACGGATTGGGCCGACCGAGCGACAGGGCCAGCAACAGGCAGACCGCGCCCATCACGGTCAGCGGCACATGGTTTTGCCAGGGCGCCCAGTCCCAGAGCCCCACGTAAGGGGCGCGGTTTGACGCCTCGATCAACCAGCCCAGCACGAAGAGCGACAGCGCCGAATAGGCGAGCGTGAAACCGCGCGCGCCCAGAACGCCAACGAGACGCTGCTTGACCGGCGGGCGCAGCGGCACCGAGTGGGTCAGGAAGAACGCCGCGAAGGCGAGTGTATATTCGCTCCACCCCATGGCTCAGCGCACCGGCTTGGGCAGCAGCAGAAGCGGCCCGTAGAGGACGACAAACCCGAGGAAGGCCAGAAGCCACAAGCCGCCGGCGAGAGAATAGAGCCCGGAGGCCATATCGGGCAGAAACCCAGCCAGCATCCGGCCGAAAACCGACAGGATCAGCGCCAGATAGACCGCGCCCGTCCCCTTGCCTGCGGTCAGGGCGCGGCCGGTGTGGCCAAGGGTCGCCCGCGTCATCACCGCGACGGTCATCACGCCGATGGCACCGGCCATCCACAGATGCTGCGCGGCGGCCAATTGCAGCAAATCGGGAAGGAGGATCGAGACGCCGATGGCCAGACTGCCGAGCGGCACGAAACCGTAGCCAACGTGCAGGATCCACACCAGCGGTTCGGTACCGGTGCGCCACCCGGCCCAGCGTCCGAGCCGTACGGCCTGCACCAGCCCGGCCAGGATCAGCCCGCCGCCGGTCAGCGCCCGTTCCGGCATGAACACCCAGGCGCAGAGCACGAACAGGGTCAACAGGATCGCCGCCTTGTCGAACGGTCCGACCGCGGAGGGGCGCGCCGGGTCGCCCTCCCGCACCAGCCAGTTGCGGGTGAAGGACGGAACGATCCGCCCGCCGATCACGGTGATCATCATGATGCCCGCCGCCAGG
The DNA here is from genome assembly GCF_014635285.1 of Stappia taiwanensis. Taxonomy (GTDB): domain Bacteria; phylum Pseudomonadota; class Alphaproteobacteria; order Rhizobiales; family Stappiaceae; genus Stappia; species Stappia taiwanensis. Next base: position 227,986 of record NZ_BMCR01000005.1, read on the forward strand.
CCAATGCGCAGGCCGAGCCCCTGCGCCGCATAGGCGCCGTTTGCCGCCTCCCAGTGAAACACGGCATTGCCGATGGTCAGCACCAAGAGCATCGCCAGAACAATCAGGTTGCGCCAGTTGCGCCCGGCAACGATCTCCCGCGCGATCACCACCGCCAGCACGATCAGGCAGGAGAGATCAATGAGCGCCACGGCGAGCGGTGGCAGGGCGGCGGAGAAGAACACCGCAAGACGGCCGGCCAGCCACAGGCCCGCAAGCCCGGCCAGCGGCCAGCCGACGATCGGCAGCCGCCCGGTCCAGTTGGGCACCGCCGTCAGCAGGAAGCCAGCGACAACCGCCCCAAGATACCCGAACAGCAGCTCATGGGCGTGCCAGGAGACCGGGTCGAAGGCGGTCGGCAGCTCAAGATGCCCGGCGAGCATCGGCACCCAGAGCGCCATCGCCAGGCCCGCCCACAGCCCGGCAAACAGAAAAAACGGACGAAAGCCATACGTCAGCAGCGCCGGACCGGTCCAGGCACGCATCTGTTCCGCAGTCGAGGCCATGGTTCCACCTCTTGCCAAAGCGACTTCCGGGCGCCGCGATCAGGGACATTCCACACGCCCTGCCGACACCCGACATTTGCCTTTTGCTGTAAACCGATGTAATGCGCATTGCAAATACCAATTCAGGGCCGTGGCGATGCGTCTCACCACTTTCACCGATTTTGGGCTCCGGGCCTTGATGCGCCTGGCCGGCGAACCAACCCGCGCCTTTTCCACCGCAGAGCTGGCGGAGGAGTTCGCCGTGTCCCGGCATCATCTGGCCAAGGTGATCTCGGTGCTGGCCGGCGCGGGGCTGATCGCCACGCGGCGCGGCGGCGGCGGCGGGGCGATGCTGGCCCGGCCCGCCGATCAGATCCGCCTCGGCGAGGTGGTGCGCCTGCTGGAAGCGGATCAGGTGCTGGTGGAATGTTTCGCCCCGGCGGGAAACCTCTGCACCCTCACCCCGCGCTGCCGGCTGAAGGCGCGGCTGGCCAAAGCCGAGGCAGCTTTTCTCGCCGAGCTCGACGAAAGCACCCTCGCCGACTGTATCTACACCCCAGCGGAGAAGGTGTAGGGGTAGGCTCCGCTCAGGCGGCCGGACGGGCCATACAGTCCTTCAGTGGCGTTTCGGGATTGGCAAGGTCAGCGGCCTCCATCGCCGCGCCCGAGGCGACAAACCGCCGGGCCATGCCGAGCGTTCGCTTGGCATTGATGGCGATGACCCCGCGCAGGCATCCCTGATCGAGAAAGAAGCGCGTTACGCCGGCGCCCGATGGCTCAGCCCGCTCCACCTGCTCGAAGGCGTCGTCGCAAGCGCCCAGCATCTGGATGGCATGGCCGAATTGGGTCGACCAGAACCAGTCGGGCTCATCCTGCGGCGGTTCCTGCCCAAGGATCAGGTGGGCGACAGCCGCCGCCGACTGGTTGGCATTTTGCCAGGATTCCCGCCGCATGTTGCCGCGATGGCGATAACGCGCGCAGTCGCCAATAGCAAAAACGGCGGGATCGGCGGTGCGCCCCTGCGCATCCACCAAAATACCATCCTCGCAATCCAGGCCAGCGCCGCGCGCCACCTCATCATTCGCCTGCATGCCGATGGCGGCGATCACCAGATCCGCCTCAACCAGATCCGTGCCGAGGCGCACGCTTCGCCCGTCTGCCAAAGCCGGCGACACTCCAAGATGAAGCGTGTTTCCCGCGTCCAGATGCATCGTGGCAAGTCGTTCGGACAACCAGCGCGGGGCGACCCGGGCACACAGCCGCTCCGACATCTCCGCGACATGCACCTCGAACCCGGCCGCCCGGCAGGTTGCAGCAGCTTCAAGACCGAGCCAGCCGCCGCCGATGACGACGGCCCGGCGCCGGCCCGCGCTGACCCGGGTCAGTTCCGTGGCAAGCGCGTTCGCATCGCTCACATCGCGGATGGCAAGAAGCGGTGCCTGCCATCCCTCCGGAGGTGTCAGCCGGCGCGCCCGTCCGCCCGTGGCCAGCACCAGATGGGTGTAGGCGAGCGTTTCCCCGCCAGCGCGCACGATCCGGGCCGCCCGATCCAGGCTCCCGACGTGCGTGCCAAGCCGCAGGTCGATATCGGCGGCGCGCGCGGCCTCTTGCGTCAGCACCACCAGCTTTTCGAACGGAACCGCTCCTTGCGCATAGCCCTTCGACAGTTCCGGCCGCTCGTAGGGCGGCACGGTTTCCGCCCCCAGAAGCGTGATGCGTCCGGCGAAGCCCAACTCGCGCAGCTTGAGCGCCGCCCCGGCCCCGGCCTGTCCCGCGCCGGCGATGATCACATGTTCCATCCCACTGCCCTCTTCTGATAAACTGCATCCTGATTCAAGCTCTTGCCTCCTGCAAAGGATTGCCCTCTTGACCGGCGAAGCCGACGAGACCGAAGCGCCGGCGACGCCGCAGCGCCGCAAACGCAGCCCCACCCGCCGCCACAAGGACGCGCCGCTCAACGAGCAGGACTGGATCGACGCCGCCACGACAATCCTCGTTCGCGAGAACGTGCGCGGCATCAAGATCGACACCCTGTGCAAGATGCTCGGCGTGACGAAAGGCAGCTTCTACTGGCACTTCGCCACGCGGAACGAATTGCTGATCGCACTCCTGTCGAACTGGCGCCGGCGCATGACGCTCAATGTCATCCGCTCCATCACCCGCTCGGGCGAGAAGGCGCTGGAGCGGCTGCGCAACCTGATGGCTCTGCCCCGCCAGCCAAAATCGCCGGCTTTCGCCCAGATCGAATCGAGCATTCGCGACTGGGCCCGCCGGGTGGACATGCCGCGCGAGGTGGTGGAAGAGGTCGATGAAATCCGCCAGGACTATTTCGAACGGCTGTTCCGCGACCTCGGCTATGGACCGGAGGAGGCCCGCCGGCGCGGCTACGTCACCTATTGCCTGATGATCGGCGACGCCACCTTGCACCGGACCCTCGACCGGGTGTCGCAGGAGGAGTTTCTGGAGACCGCGCTGGCGATGCTGGCCCCGCCCGCGCCCCCTCCGGCGGACGGGGACCGCCCGGAAAGCTAGCCCCGTCGCCCCTCACCTTTCCTTCACCAGATCGAGGGCGACGTCGGTGATCATGTCTTCCTGTCCGCCGACCATGCGGCGCTTGCCCAGTTCCACCAGAATGTCGCGGGTGTCGATGCCGAAGCGGTCCGACGCCTGTTCCGCGTGGCGCAGGAAGCTGGAGTAGACCCCGGCATAGCCGAGCGTCATGGTCTCCCGGTCGACCCGCACCGGCCGGTCCTGCAGCGGCCGCACCAGCTCTTCGGCCGCGTCCTGCAGCTTGAACAGGTCGCAGCCATGCTCCCAGCCCATCAGGTTGGCCACCGCGATGAAGGCTTCCAGCGGCGTGTTGCCGGCCCCGGCCCCCATGCCGGCGAGCGAGGCATCGACCCGGGTCGCGCCATGCTCCACCGCCACCACCGAGTTCGCCACCGCCAGCGACAGGTTCTCATGCATATGCGCGCCGCGTACCGTCTCCGGCTTCAGCACCGTGTCATAGGCCTCGAACCGGGCCGCCACATCGCGCATCACCATGCCGCCGCCCGAATCGGTCACATAGACACAGGCCGCGCCATAGCTTTCCATCTTGGCCGCTTCGCCGGCCAGCACCTCCGGCGGCGTCATATGCGACATCATCAGAAAGCCGCTGACATCCATCCCCATCTCGACGGCGGCGGCGATATGCTGCGCCGACACATCCGCTTCGGTGGAATGGGTGGCGACGCGCACGGAGGTAACGCCCACGTCCCGGGCACGGCGCAGGTCCTCAATAGTGCCGATGCCGGGGATCAGCAGCGTCGTCAGCCGGGCGCGTTTGCACACCTTCGCCGCTTCCGCGATCCAGGCCGCATCGGTGCATTTGCCGAAGCCATAGGTGAAGGTGGAGCCGGTCAGCCCGTCGCCATGGGCCACCTCGATGGCATCGACCCCCGCTTCTTCCAGCGCCTCGGCGATGGCGCGGACATGACCAAGATCATACTGGTGACGCAGGGCGTGCATGCCATCGCGCAAGGTGACGTCCTGAAGATAAAGCTTGGTCATGTCAGGCGACCTCCACCCAGTTGCGCTTCACCGCCAGGCGCTCGGCGGTGCGCAGCGCGGCGGAGGTCATGATGTCGAGATTGCCCGCGTAGGCCGGCAGGTAATGGGCCGCGCCCTCCACCTCCAGGAAGATCGAGACCTTGAGCCCGGTGAAGCTCCGGTCCATCTCCGGGATGGTGAGCGGGGCGTTGTCGCCGATCCGCTCGAACTGCACCTCCTGCTTCAGCCGGTAGCCCGGCACATAGGACTGCACCTCGGCCACCATTGCCGCAACCGAGGCGCGGATATCCGCCTCGTCGGCGTCGTCGCACAGGCAGAACACCGTGTCGCGCATGATCAGCGGCGGTTCGGCCGGATTGAGGATGATGATCGCCTTGCCGCGGGTGGCGCCGCCCACCGCCTCGATCGCATGGGCGGTGGTCTCGGTGAACTCGTCGATGTTGGCGCGGGTGCCGGGCCCGGCGGATTTCGACGAGATGGAGGCGACGATCTCGCCGTAATGCACCTTCGCCACCCGGTTGACCGCCGCCACCATCGGGATGGTCGCCTGGCCGCCGCAGGTCACCATGTTGACATTCGGCTCGGCCAGATTGGCATCGAGATTGACCGAGGGCACGGTGAAGGGGCCAAGGGCCGCCGGCGTCAGGTCGATCACCTGCTTGCCATCGGCGATCAGCGCCTCGGAATGGCGCTTGTGGGCGCCGGCAGAGGTGGCATCGAAGACGATGCGAATGGCGTCATATTCCGGCAGCGCGCGCAGGCCGTCGAGCCCTTTGTGGGTGGTGGCGACGCCAAGGCGGGTCGCCCGGGCCAGCCCGTCGCTGGCCGGGTCGATGCCGACCATGGCGCCCATCTCCAGCACCTTCGACAGGCGCATGATCTTGATCATCAGGTCGGTGCCGATGTTGCCCGAGCCGATGATCGCGGCCTTGATCCTGTTCATTCTGCTTCTCCGAATGTGACGGCGGTCTCGCCAAAGCCTTCGATCTCGGCAACGAACCGGGCGCCGGGGGTGGCGGCGACCATCGGCCCGAGCGCGCCGGACAGCACCACGTCGCCTTCGCCGAGCGGCCGGCCGGCCCGGGCCATCACCCGGGCGAGCCATAGAAGCGCGTTGAGCGGCGAGCCGAGGCAGGCGCGGCCGCTGCCTTCGCTGACCACCTGATCGCCGCAGCGCATTTGCATCCGGCAATCGAGCAGGTCGGCGCCGTCGAGCCGCCGGGCCGAGGGGCCGAGGGTGAAGAAGGCGGAAGAAGCGTTGTCGGCGACCGTATCGACGAAGCGGATGTCCCAGTTGGCGATGCGCGAGCCGACGATCTCAAGGCTCGGCACCACGTACTCCACCGCGCGGATCACCTCGGCCATGGTGCAGTCGGGCGCGGTGAGCGGCCGGCCGAGGATGAAGGCCAGCTCCGCCTCCGCCTTCATCTGCGCGCCGGCGACGAAGGGGATCTCGCCGTCGTGGGGCACGTCCATGTCGGCAAACAGCATGCCGTAATCGGGCTGATCGACGCCGAGTTGGCGCTGCACCGCCGGATTGGTCAGGCCGATCTTGCGGCCGACCAGGCGCCCGCCGGCGGCCAGCCGCGCGGCGGTGTTGATTTCCTGCACGGCATAGGCGTCTTCCGCCGTGGCAAGCTCATCGCGCACCGGCAGGATCGGCGCGCCGGTGGCGTCCGCCTCCCGCAGCGCACGGGCGATGTCATCAAGGGTCATGCTGTCAGTTCCCGTTCTGCGCGCCGCATGGCAACGCCCGCTTCACCCGGCTGCACCGCCGCATAGTCGGCGGCGAGCCCTTCGACGATGTCGGCCAGCGGCTCGGTCCTGGCGATGCCGCCAACGCCCTGGCCCGCACTCCACACGTGTTTCCAGGCCTTGGCGCCGGAGTGCATGTCTCCGGAAAAGTCGATCTTCGCATCCGCACGCATGGCGTCAGGGGAGATGCCTGCCGCCTCGACGCTGGCGCGCATCCAGTTGCCCAGCGCACCGGTGATCGCCCGCGAGGCGATCAGATCCTCCATCGCGCTGTCGATCACCATTTGCCGGTAGGCATCGGAAATCAGGGTTTCGCGCGCGGCGAGAAAGCGCGTGCCGACATAGGCGAAATCCGCGCCCAGAAGCTCGACCGCCCGCACGGCCCGGCCGGTCCCGATCCCGCCACCAACGGCGATCGGCCCATCGAAGAAACGCCGGACCTCCTCGATAAAGGGAAGCATTGCATATTCGCCGGTATGTCCGCCGGCTCCGGAGCACACCAGAACGAGGCCGTCGGCCCCCTTGTCCACGGCCTTGCGGGCGTAGGTGGGGCTGTTCACATCCGCGAACACAAGACCGCCATAGCCATGCACGGTGTCGGTGACCCGATGCGGTCCGCCAAGGGCGGTGATCACCAGTTCCGGCCGATAGGCGGCGACCAGAGCAAGCTCTTCCTCGAAACGGCCATAGCTTGAATGGGTGATCATGTTGAAGGCCCAGGGCGCGTCCTGCGGTCCGACCCGTGCGTGGATCGTCTCGAAGATAGCTTTCAGGTCGTCCACCGTGCGGGCGTTCGGGCCGGGCAAGGCGCCCATCACCCCGGCCTTGCAGGCGGCAATGACCATCTCCGGCCCCGACACCAGAAACATCGGCGCGACGATCACCGGCAGGCGCAACCGTGCTTTCAGGGCCGCGACGCGCGCCCGCGCATCGCTCGTTTCCTTTTTCATGAGGATGCCCCCCGCTTGCGCCGGCCTCCGCCGCGCACCTCCAGCCCGCCGTCGGAGCGGATGATTTCCGCCGTGACGAAGCCGCTTTCGGCTCTGCTGGCCAATGTCACGTAAAGTCCGGCGTGATCTTCCGGTTCGGATAGGAACCCGAGCGGCACCGTCTTCGCCACCATCGCGTCGAAGCCGTCGAGCCCGGCAAGCTGGCGTTCGTCGCCCGGCAGCCCGCCAAGGTTGGTGCGGGTGCCACCGGGGGCCACGGCGTTGACCCGGATGTCCGGCGCCAGCTCGAAGGCAAGCTGGCGCACGACCCCGACAAGTCCGTGCTTGGAGCCGACATAGAGCGTCCCGCCGCCGCCGGAAAAGAAGGACGAGGACGACAGGGTGAAGACGATCGAGCCGCGCGTCTCGCGCAGGGCGTCCAGCCCTGCGCGGACGGCCAGCAGATAGCCGAGCACATTGACATCGAACAACTGCCGATACCGCTGTGCCAGATCCTCGCCGGCAATGTCCTCGAACCGGTCGCCGAAGTCGTAGACACCGGCATTGGGCACCAGCGTGTCGAGCTTGCCATAGGTGGTAACCACCGTCTCGACCGCTTGCCGGTTCGCCTCCCAGTCGCGCACATCGCCCAGCACCGGGCAGACCGACGCGCCATGAGCGGCGCGCAAGTTGTCCACGTCGGTCTCCGAGCGCACCAGGACGCCGACGCGCGCGCCTTCGGCAATAAACCGCTCGACAACGGCCCGACCGATGCCCTTGCCGCCGCCGGTGACAAGGGCGACCTGTCCCGCCAGTCGGCCATTGGCCGCCTCCCGCGGCGGCGTTTCCCGCAAGGTCTCGCTCATGGTCCCTCCTCCCCTCACAGGAACGTGTTGAGGTTCTTCGACAGAAGCACGTTCTGCACGATCAGGATGCGTCGGCGCGCCAGGCGAAACCCCTCGCCGTGGCGGCGCAGCACGTCTTCCCGGCGACCGTGGATCACGTCCTGGTCCGTCTCGTTGCGGTTGCGCACATTGGTGAAGACCGAGCACACGGCCAGCAGCGATGGGTCGCCGGTCTCATAAACCTCGATGTTGGAGATCAGGTGCAGGTGCCGCGTGGCGGGGTTGTCGGCCCACGCGGAGGGCTCGACGAAGCGCGCGACCCGGACCTTGAGTTCGGACAAGGTGTCGTCGAAATAGGCGCTGTCGCCGTGGCGATAGGGGCCGCGCGCATCCGAGCGGTTGCGCGTTTCCATATCGGGCATCCAATAGTGGATGTCCTCGTCCACGAAATGATCGAGCCACTCCTGATAGGCCTCGCGGTCGAGGGTTCGGGCCTCGGCATTGAGGAACCGGGTCACCGCCCGTTCCGTCTCCGCGTCGGCTGGCCGATCATAGGCGGCGAAGGGCCGTGAGATGTCGAGAATATCCGTCATCGCGCTCACTCCGCCGCAGCCTTGGGACGTGCTGGCGCCGCCGTGGCGCCGTTTTGCAAATCCGCCCAGTTGTCATGCTCCATGAATTCCGCCCAGCGGGTGTAGAACAGCCGTTGATTGGCGTCGTTCATCGAGCCCTTGTGCACGATGCCCGGCAGGTCGCGTTCCAGATCCTCGGAGCCCAGGCCCAGTGCGTAGTGCAGCGGCTGCTGGCGGGTGACGAAGCCCTGATTGACGCGGGTCGAATATTCCCAGTTCTCGCCGTCATCCATCTCGAAGACGCCGCCGGGCGAGAAGGTCATCATCACGCCCTTGCGGTAGAGATCCTTGATGCGTTCCGGAGCGTTCTTGTTGACGATGGTCCAGGACACCAGTTCAATCTTGCCCGGCCCGCGCGGATGCCAGACGCGGAAGGTGTTCTGTCCCGGCAGGAACGACATGTTGGGGAAGACCGTGGCCGAGGAAACTGCGCCGATGGCTCGTGCGCGCACCTCGCCCAGCCGCGCCTTGGCGCGCTCCGACAGGTCGAACATATAGTCGACCAGTTCCGGATAGCCGAGCGTGCGGGTATTGCCGACCTTGTCGAGGTTGGATTCAATGCCATGCCCATAGACCGACGCCTGAAAGGCCAGTTCGTCGTACCGCTTGCCCAGGTCGACACCGCCACCGAGGATCGCCTGAGCCCCCGACTGATGCGTCCAGAAGGCATGGAGAATGTCGCCAACGAAATTTTCCGCCGGGAATTTCCAGTTGCAGTCGATTTCGGAACGGATTGCTCCGCCGATGAATTCGGTGCCGCCTTCCTCGTTGTCGAGCATGATGTCGAGATAGAAGGTGAAGTCGCCGAGAAACTCTTCAAGGCTTGGCGCTTCGGGGTCGAAAGTGCCGAAGATCAGCCCCTTGTAGCTGGCGACCTGGGCCACGGGCGTCAGGCCGATCTGCGCCTTCTCGAAGCTTTCGTCCTTTTCGTAAACCTTGCCGTCGGTGCCCCGCAAGCCGCCGTCGAGGCCGAAGGACCAGCCGTGATAATTGCAGATGAAGCCGCGCGCCTTGCTGCCGGCATCGACCATGCAAACCCGGTTGCCGCGATGTGGGCAGGAGTTGAGCAGTGCCTTCACCGAGCCGTCGCGCTGACGCACGACGATCACGTCATCCTCGCCCATCGAGGTGCGGATGAAATCGCCGGGCCCTGGAATCTGGCTTTCATGCGCCAGAAACAGCCACGCCCGGGCGAAGATCTGGCGCAATTCCGCCTGATAGACCGCCTCGTCGGAAAACACCCGGCGATCGACCTGGGCGGTGTCGCGATCCACCAGCCGCGCGAAATCGGGGTAGCTGCCAGCCGTCGGATAGACCGGCGTCATATCCGGGCGCCCCGCGCCCTGGCACGAACCTCTGCACATGGTCATGCCTCCTCCTTCAGGCGGGCGAAGACCTTGCCGTCACGGTCCTCGCAGGTGAAAAACGTCAGATTGGGACAACCGGCCGGGCGGTTGTGAACCTCCCCCGAACCCAGTTCGAATTCGGCGAAATGAACGCCGCACACGACGCGGCCATCCTCGACCCAGCCTTCCGACAGGCTTTCCTCCGCATGCGGACAGGTGTCGGGAAAGACGAAGATCTGCCCCTCGTGCCGGGTCAACGCCACGGCGGGAAACCCTTCGACATCGCGGCGCAGGATTTCGCCTTCCACCACGTCGGTGCTGTTGCAAAGCTCGATCATGCCGCCACCTTCAGTTCCGCAAAGCCCATGCCGGTGACCCAGCCTTCGATCGGTTCATAGGCAACCACCTCGCCGCCGGCCGCGCGCGTCGCCGCCATCGCGCAGGCATAGGTGCGGATTTCCATGGCGCCATTGCCGCCCTCTTGCAGGATTTCCTCGTCGGTGAGTGCCAGCATCGCCTCCCGGTCGCCGCGCGCGACGATGTCGAGCACCTTGCGATCGAACGTCGGGTTGACCTCGCCCATGCGCTCGTTGCCGACATGATGGGAAATGCCGCCCGAGCCGATCACCACGACACGCTGGTCAGTGCCGTCGCTTTCCACGGCGGCCGCGATGTGCTCGCCGATCTGCCAGGCCCGCGCCATCGGCAGATAAGGATCGACGCCGCAGGCCAGCATCACCGCCACCGTGGTCATGCCCTCGTTGGGCTTGATCATCAGATGATGCGGAATGCCGATGGAGTGATCGACCTGCATGGCGCGCCCGACCGTCCAGTCGAACCCGGTCTGCCGACCGACCGCCGCGATATGCGCGCCAAGCGCGGCGTTGGAGGCAATCGGCGCGCGCTTGATGCCGGGAAGCTGATCGACCGGCCCCTCGATCTCTCCGGTGGAGATGACATAGGGCGGCAGCGCTTCAGTACCAAAGAGTATGTAGTGGTCACAGCCAATGATGATGGCCGTGTCGGCGCGCAGCTCCCGAATGCGCTCGGCCATGCGCGCATAGGCGGCATAGACGGTGGCGCTTTGTTCGGCAGAGGCGCCCTTGGGGTTGAAATACATCACCGGATTGTGCGGAACGACGAAACCGCCGACGATCGTGGCCATGGGTCAGGCCTCCTCTCGTTTCATGATTTTCATGTAATCGGAATTGGATTTGCCCGCCTGGAGCCAGAAGCCCCAGGTCAGCATCGTGTTCACGCCCCGGTCGGCGAGGTCGCGCACCCGATAATCCCGGACGAGCGTCTTTTCCTCGACGTCGAGCTGATAACGTCCGAGGAACTTGTCTGGATCGGCTGCAAAGAGTTTCTTGTTCGCGCCCGAGGTGGACAGGTCGTAGAGCACCTTTTCGAGACTGTTGCGGCTCATGCGTCTTCTCCCAGAAAGTCGGTGACCAGCTTCAGGAAGGCGGCTTCCCGTTCGATCTGCACCCAGTGGCCGCACTTGCCAAAGCTGTGGAGCTGCGAATTCTCCAGCCACTGATGCATGTCCAGCGCCCGCTCGTAGGGAACCAGCCGGTCCTCGCGGCCATGCAGGATCAGGGCGGGATGTTTCACCGTGCGCAGCATCTTTTCGGGAATGCCCCGCACGATCGGGGCCTCGCCTTCCGGCGGAGGCATCAGCTTGCGAAAAGCTTCCAGCGCCCCGTCCCGCGTTGCAGCCTCGAAACGCGCCTGGATCAGATCCTCGGTGACGAAGGAGGGATCATGGGGAAAGAAGCTCATCGCGCGGCGCAGGCTGTCCATCGTGCCGTCGAATTCGCCTTGCGCGCGCAGGCCGTCGGTCAGCGGGAAACGACCGCAGGGCGTTCCGAGCAGCACCAGCCGGTCGATCCGTTCCGGGTGATTGATCGCGGTCATCAGGCCGAGCGCGCCGCCGAAGGAATTGCCGACGACCGACACCTTTTCCAGCCCCAGCGCATCGAGCACACCGACGAAATGCTCTACCCACAACATGATGTTGTACTGGGTATCGGGTTTCATCTCGGTCGCGCCGAAACCGGCAATGTCCGGCGCCACGATGTCGAACTGCGCGGACAGCGGCGCGATCACCTTGCGCCAGTTTGCCCAGGCCGACACGCCAGCGCCCGAGCCGTGCAGCAGGGCGACAGGTGCGCCCTCGCCCGCGCGGTGAACGTTGGTGTCATGACCGGCCGCCGTCACCGAAAGCCGGGTGGCGTTGTAATCCAGCATGGCAGACATCCTCACTTGAGATAGGCGGGCAGCGCGAGTGACAGCCAGGGTACGAAGACCACCAGCAGCACGCGCGCCACATCCGCGACAACGAAGGGAACGACGCCCCGGAAGATCCGCGACAGCGGGACCTCCTGCAGCACGGAGCGCAAGACGAAGACATTGAGCCCGACGGGCGGGGTGATCAGGCTGATTTCAACCACCACCACGACCAGCACGCCGAACCAGACGAGGTCGTATCCAAGGCTGACGACCAGCGGATAGAACACCGGTACGGTCAGCAGCATCATGGAGATGCTTTCCAGAATGCAGCCCAGAACGAGATAGATCAGGATGATCAGGAAGATGACCGCCAGCGGCGCAACGCCGAGGCTCTCGATGGCGGCGGTCAGGTCCTGGGGCAGGCGTGCCACATTGACCAGATTGGCAAACAGGAAGCTGCCGATCAGAATGGCCATCAACGCCACTGTCGTCGCGATCCCGTCGGCCAGCGCCGTGCGCACCATCTCCAGCGACGCGCGGCCACGCAGAACGGCGATGAGAAGCGCCCCGGCCGCGCCGATTCCGGCACTTTCCGTCGGCGAGAACAGTCCGCCATAGATGCCGCCCATGACAAGGCCGAACAGCAGAAGCACCGCCCAGATGCCGCGCAGCGCCGCGATGCGTTGCTGCCAGTTGGAGCGCGCGCCCGCCGGTCCGGCCTCCGGGTTGCGCGCCACGACAAACAGCACCGCCGCTGCATAGAGCACGATCCCGAGGATCCCCGGCAGAATGCCGGCCATGAACAACGCGCCAATGTCGCTTTCGGTGATGATGCCGAAGAAGACCAGCGCGATGGACGGCGGAATGAGAATGCCGAGCGTGCCGCCGGCGGCGATCGAACCGGTCGCCAGGTCGTCGCGATAGCCGAACCGTTTCATTTGCGGATAGGCAATGCGCGACATGGTGGCGGCAGTGGCGAATGACGAGCCGGACACGGCGCCGAAGCCGCCGCAGGCCGCCACCGTCGACAGGGCCAGCCCGCCCCGCCAATGGCCGACGAAGGCATAGCACGCCTGAAACAGCTCCTCCGCGATGCCCGAGCGCGCAATGAACGCGCCCATGACGATGAACAGCGGAATGACGGCGAATTCGTAGGTCAGCACCGTTTCGGTGGCGATGATCCCGACCTGGGCGAAGGCCGCCGGCCAACCCTGGAAGGCGGCAAGCCCGCACAGGCCCACCAGCCCCGTCGCCACGGCAATGGGCACCCGCAGCAGCAGCAACACGAGCAGGGTGACAACGCTGATCGTCAGGATCATGATGCGCGCTCCCCATCGCCCGGGCGCAGACCCGGCACCACGGCCGCCAGCGTGGCGACAACGGCAAGGCTCGCCAGTCCGCCGAAGACCGCCAGCGGCAACCACTTTTCCAGCGGCAGGAACAGGAAGGTCTCGCGCCAGCGCATCAAGGCGCCCATCTGGCGGAAGATGTAGATGGCGAGCAGCGTGAAGAAGCTCAGTTCCAGCAGCCACACCGCCGCTTCGCGCGCCCGGTCGAACGCCGGCAGGCGGCTCAGCCAGGGTTGCAGCAGGTCGATGCGGATGTGGTCGCGCCGCCAGGCCGCGCGCACCAGCCCGCCATAGACCGCAACACCAAGCAGAACACCGACCAACTCATAGGCAAAGCCCAGCGGAGCGCCAAAGGCAACGCGCCCGACCACATCCACCGCGGTGATCCCGACCAGACCGAACAGCGCCAGCCGCGTCAGCAGGAGAAGCGCTTCTTGCAGGACGCCATGCAAGCGCCGCAGAAGCCGGATCATTCACCGGCCTCCGCGATCTGCTGCCGATAAAAGGCCAGGGCAGCCTCCGGATCGATGCCGGCATCGCGGGCGCGCGCCTTCCAGGCCTCCAACTCGTCGGAATAGGCGGCGCGCAACTCGTCCTGAAAGGCATCCGACGCCGTCTGATAGGCTGTTCCGAGGCGCTCCTGGAACGCGGCGCGCGCCTTGAGGTCGTTCTCATGCCACAGCCGGCCCATGATCTCGCTGAGCCGCTCACCCGACAACGCGCGGATCGCTTCGCGGTCCTGTTCGCTGATCTGTTCCCACTTCGCCTTGTTGACGATGATGAAGGCGGAGTTGGAGAAGATGCCGCCGGGAATGCGCGTGACCGCGTGTACATCGTCGTCGACATGGAAACCGGTGACCAGTTCGTCGGAAATCACCGTGCCGTCGATGATGCCACGCGACAGCATCTCGCGAAGTTCGCCAAGCGATCCGGAGACCGGAACCGCGCCGATCTTGCCCAGAACCCGGCCAACGACCGGCGTGGGTACGCGCAGTTTCTTGCCCTTGAGGTCGGCGAGCCGTGTTACCTGCGCCTCGCGCATGGAAATGTTGCCGCCTGCCGTCACATGCATTCCGAGCGTCACGACGTCACTCTGCATGCCGGTCGGCTCGAAATGCGCCTTCCACAGCCGCCAGTAGGCGCGCGAGGAGAGCCCCGCATTCTCGGTGATAAACGGGAACTCGACCATCTCCGTCAGCGGAAAGACGCCCGGCGTGTAGCCATGCGGACCCCAGGCGATATCCGCCACGCCATCGACCACGGCCTGATAGTTGCGGTTCGGCGGCGCCAGCGGCTTGGCCGAGGGCTCCACCGTCACCCGCCCCTCCGTGACCCGGGCGATGTCCTCGAACCAGGGATAGAGCCCTTCGGCCTGACTCCAATGCCCGCTCGGGAACCATTGATTGTAACGCAGCGTCACACTTTCGGCCGCAGCCTCCCCGGCGGAGAACAGCCCCATTCCAAGAACCGCCACCGTGCCGGCGAGCAGCGTCGCGCGGCCCCGCATGCGCAGATCTGTCCAATCGACCATCCCGTTTCCTCCCTCGATTGTGTTTTCTTCAGACGCTGTCTTCGGGCGCGCCCTGGCAGGCGCGCTGGCTCAATGCGATCCGGTCGAGCTTGCCGGCCGGCGTCAGCGGCAGTTCCTCCAGGCACTCGATGCGGGTCGGCATCCGATAGGCGAGCAGATAGTCGCGGCAGTGGGCGATCAGCCCATCCACGTCGAGAGGCGCGTCGCCGCGCGGCGCGACGAAGGCCACCACCGCCTCGCCGCTGCGCGCATCCGGCGCGCCGACCACACAGGCCCCGGAAATGTCGGGATGGGTCAGGATCGCCTCTTCCACTTCGCGGGGGAAGACGTTGAACCCCTTGTGAATAATGACGTTCTTTTTCCTGTCCGTGATCGTGAGGAACCCCTCCCCGTCGACCACACCAACATCGCCGGTGTGCAGCCAACCGTCGCGCAGCACCAGCGCGGTCTCTTCCGGATTGTTGCAATACCCGCCCATCAGATGCGGCCCGCGCACCCGGATCTCACCGGCTTCGCCAACCGGCATCTCCCGCTTGCCGGTTTCCAGATCGACGATGCTCACCTCGACATCGGGCGCAGGTTTTCCCGCCGCGCCAGCGCGGTGCCCCGCCTCAAGCGTGTTGACGGTGATCGGCGCCATCTCGGTCATACCGTAGCCCTCGAAGATCGTCAGGCCGGTCAGTTCCTTCCAGGTCTCGTGGACATGCAGCGGAAACGGCGCCCCGCCGCCCGGACACAACCGGAGCGTCGACAGGTTGCGCGACGCCAGGTCCGGATCCGACATCAGGGCCTGGTAGATCGCCGGCGGACCGCCGCCGAGCACCGTCACCCCTTCCCGCTCGATGGCATCCAGCGCGTCGCCCGGCCGGAACCGCTCAAGCATGATCGACGAGCCGGCACATTGCAGCGCCACGCAGACCCCCATGAGGTAGCCATAGATGTGACTGAAGGGCGCGATCGGCAGGAAGACCTCGCCGTCGGCAACCGGCCAGCCCCACTGCATCCGCTCGCCGGCCGCCAGTACCTTGCGATGGGTATAGCGCACCCGCTTCGGCACACCGGTGGTACCACCGGAGTAGAAATAGGTCGCCGTGTCGTCGCCTGAACCGCACGCGCTGGCCGCGCCATTATCCGCAGCAAGCCAGATACGCAGGCGATCCGCATCGACGGTCACCGCATCCGCGCAGAACGACAGCGGCGCATCGGTGAAAACCGCAGCGGGCGACAGCTCACCAATCAGAGTCTCACCGGTCTTCGGTGGCAACCCCGCATTCAGCAGCGCCGGAACTCCACCTGAATACAAGACTCCAAGGTATGTTACGAGGAAATTGACACCATTGGCCATCGACAAGGCGATATCCCGCCGCTCGACCACATCACCATACAGGGCACGAAAGCCACGTACGGCCGCCAGCGCCTCGGCATAGGTCAGGCTGATAGTCGGGTCTTTGGCAAAGAGTCTCTCGGGATTTTCCCGTTCCGCCTTTACCAGGACATCAATGAGATTGCCGATATGCGCCTCCCGGCGCCAGGGCAGAAAACTCGCCACGGTCATCCGCGTCCCTCCTCTTTCTGCGCCCAGAAACCACCTCGCCTCCTTCGTGTCAATACCTATGAGTATGTTTTCGGATCGACAAAGTGCAGGCCACATGCCTGACAGGTTGGCGCCTTGCGGCGATGAGAGCGCAGGTCAAACACAAACGGCGGACGCCGGGCCATGGTCAGGCCGGGCATCCGCCGTTTGATATCAAGCCTTTCCCACCGAAGACCGGTGGACTGGCGGGATGTGTTCAGGCGGCCTCCGCCGGTTGCCGCATGCGCGCCAGCGCATCGAGGAAGAACGGGCGGAAGCCTTGCGGGTGTTCGCTCATCGGGAAATGGCCCAGCTCGTCCATCACCGTCAGTGTCGCTCCGGGAATCGCCCGGGCGGTCCGTTCCGCGTCTTCCGGCGTGCAGGTGAGGTCATAAGCCCCAACGAGGATATGCACCGGCGTGCGGGTACAGTCGATCTGGCCGAGCCGGGCGATCAGGCTGTCGTCGCGGGTATAAAAACTCAGATCGCCGCGAAAGACGCCCGGGCCCGACTGCATGAACATCCACAGCGTGTTCCAGCGCTCTTCGTCTGGCGCGTGGGGGGAAATGTTGGCGGAGACAAGCGCCGCCCCCATCTCGCCGCCATGGGCATCCGGCCGGTGGAACCAGTCGATGTCGTACCAGGCGGGCTGGAAATCCGAGGCCTCGATGGCGATGAAGCCGGAAAACCGCTCCGGGTGAAGAGCCGCCAGTTGCAACGCAATCCGCCCGCCCATCGAACAGCCGGCCAGCACCGGACGCTCCAGACCGAGCCCATCAATCACGGCCAGGATCGTCTCGATGTAGGCGTCGGTGGTCAGCAGATATTCCTGCGTCTCGAAACCTTCCGGCGGCAGCGATTTGCCATGCCAGGGCATGTCGAAGGCGATCATCCGGTGAGAGGCGGTCACCTCCGCATCGTTCATCAGATGCCGCCACTGGCGGGTGTCGGCGCCGGCGGTGTGCAGGCACAGCACCGGGCGCCCCGCGCCCGCTTCCTCGAAATAGATGCGGCGCGGCGCGCCCTCGACGGTGACCGTGAGATAGCGCCCGGTGATCGGTTCGATGGCAGTCATTGAACGGCCTCCCGGCGCGCCAGCGCCATGAATTCCTTGAAGAAACGCAGGTTCTTGACGAGGGTGAGAATATCGCCCTCGATCCGCGCGCGCCCAAGCTTCACCAGCCCGAAGATGTCGTGAAAGCCCGGGGCGGGAAGCGGCTCCCAGAAACGGGCGAGCGCCTCGCCATCGGTGACCAGCGCGAAGCGATAGGGCGTCTTGCGGCTCGGACCTTCGGTGATGGCGACAAGCGCGCCCTTCTCGAAGTCGAGGTAATATTCCGCATCATCGACGCGAAGCTGCACCGTCTCGGTAAAGAGCCGGCCCAGCCGCATGAGATGGGGCGTCTCGGCAAGGCGCCCCCGCATGGTTTCCAGCGTATCGCGCATGGCGTCTCCTTGTTGGTGATCCGGCCCAAGGGGGACGCGGGCGGCAGCATGCTCCGCCGCCCGCGCGAAGCTCACAGGGCCGCGACCTGTTTGAGAACGTTGACATCCGCCGGGTTGACCAGATCGGAGGCGGTCCAGCCGTTCAGATCGTATTCGCTCATGCATTCCTCGGCGAAGGCCTTCATCGCATCGAGCTGGCCGGTGGCCTGTGCGGTCAGCAGCGTTTCGATGCGGATGTTTTCGTAGTTACCGGCGTAGTTGCGCTCATAGAGCTCATGCCGCCCGCCGAATTCGGAGCCGATGGCATCCCACAGGAGCTTGAGCAGCTTCACCCGGTCGATGGCCGCATAGCCGTTCGAGCCGCGCACGAAGCGGTCGATGTAGGGGCGCACCGCCGGGCTTTCGAAGTCGAGCGCCGAGCCCGGCAGGTAGATCAGGCCGGAGGCGACATGACGCTCGATCAGCTCCTTGATGCGGCCATAGGCCATCGGCGCGAACACCCGGTAGGCAAGCCCGGTGTAGGTGTTGGGCAGCACATAGCCATCCGTGCCGTCCCAGGGCAGCGGATTGTGCACCATCGCATCGGTCATGCCCTTGAACAGGTTGGCCCAGGCCAGCACTTCGCCAACGGCGGTCTGCACGCCCCGGAAGTCCTTCGATCCCGTTGCCTCCACCGCCTTGGCGAACAGGCCGGAGATGAACTCCAGCTTGACCGCAAGCCGCGTGCAGCCATGCAGCGTGAAGCGCGGCACGAAGCCGGAGGCGGGGAAGAAGGTATTGATCTTGGCCACATCGCCATAGACGAACACGTTTTCCCAGGGGACCAGGACCTTGTCGAAGACGAGGATGGAGTCGTTTTCGTCAAAACGCGAGGACAGCGGATAATCGAACGGCGTGCCGGCAACCGCCGCGTTCAGCTCATAGGAGGTGCGCGAGATCAGCTTCACCCCTTGCGCCGACATCGGCACGGTGAACAGCACCGCGAAGGACTTGTCCTTGATCGGAATGCCATAGTGGGCAATGAAATTGTAATGGGTCAGCGCCGAACCGGTCGCCACCACCTTGGCACCGGAAACCACCAGGCCCGCGTCGGTCTCCTTCTCCACATGGATGAAGACGTCGCGCACCTCCTCGATGGCCTTGTCCCGGTCGATCGGCGGATTGACGATGGCGTGGTTCCAGTAATCGAGCCGCTCCTGGGTCTTGCTGTACCAGGCCTTGGCGTTCTCCGCATATTCGCCATAGAAGCCGGAGTTGGCGCCGAGCGTGCCCAGGAAGGACGCCTTGTAGTCGGGAGAGCGGCCCATCCAGCCGAAGGAGACCCGTTGCAACTCCGCGATCGCATCGCGGGACTTCACCAGATCCCCGGCCGATTTCGGCCCGAGAAAGAACGGATGGGTGACGCCGCCGCTGCCATTGTCGCAAGCCACGCCGATCTGGTCGGCCTTTTCGTGAAAGCGATCGTACCAGCGCGCCACCATACGCGTGGAATTGCGGAAGGCGGGATGGGTGGTGACATCCTTCACCCGCTCGCCGTGCAGATAGATCTCGCGGTCATCCCGAATGCTTTCAAGATAGCTCTTGCCCGTGTAGGGCGTGTTGGTGGGCCGCATCCCGTCCATGGTCTTTTCCTCCCAATCCGCTCGGCACGATCACCGGTCCCGCCAGCCTCCCGCCGGCAAGATGCAAGGAGGCTGCCGCGAATTCCCGCCGAACGAAAGGTATCGACCGATACCGTGATCCCTCCGCAGTTTTGCCGAATTCTGACGGTCACGGAGAACCCATCCGGACTGCTCGGGGAGGAGCGCACATGATCGCCGATCGGGAAACCCTCATGTCGACAGGCGGCACGGCCAAGGTGCATCCGCACGCCGCGCTGGCGCTGTCCTCCTCGCTCGTCACCGTCGGCACCTTCGACGGCGTGCATCGCGGTCATCAGGCGCTTTTGTCCAATCTGGTGACCCGCGCCCGCCGCCGCGGCGTGCCCTCGCTCGTCTACACCTTCGATCCGCCGCCCAAGACGGTGTTCGCCAAGGTGCTGCAACTGACCCCGCTGGAGGAGAAGCTGCGGCGCCTGTCCCATTTCGGCGTGGATCACATCGTGGTCGCTCGCTTCGATGCCGACTACGCCGCCCGGCCGGCCGAGGCCTTCATCGCCGAGCTTGGCCGCCTCAATCCGCGCGAACTCTGGCTCGGCCGGGACTTTCGCTTTGGCCAGGGCCGCAAGGGCGACGTGGCGCTGCTGTCGCGCTATTTCGACGTCCGCGTTCTGAAGGATGTCGGCTGCACGACCGGCGAACGCATTTCCAGTTCCAGGTTGCGCGCGCTGTTCGGCGAGGGGCGCCGCGAGGAGGCCCGCCGCCTGCACGGCTGGCCCTCGCTCGGCTGCCTGCCCGGCACCGTCGACTGATTTCGCCGTCACAGGAGGAGACCCCATGAACGCCGTACCGCGCATGACACCGCAGGCCGCCCCCATCGACCCGCTCGCCTTTCGCAACGCCTGCGGGGCGTTTGCCACCGGTGTCACCATCATCACCACCCGCGCGGATGCGCGCGACCATGGCATGACCGCCAATGCCTTCATGTCGATCTCCCTCGATCCGCCGCTGGTCGCGGTGTCCATCGCCGACACCGCGCGCATGTTGCCGCTGATCGAGCAGTCCGGACGCTTCGCCGTGTCGATCCTGGCAGCGGGAACCGAAGATGTGGCAATGCATTTCGCCGGACGGCCCAGGGACGATATCGGCAGCCCCTTGCGCGAGCTTGACGGCCTGCCCGTCGCCCGGGACGCCCTTGCCGTGTTCGCCGCCCATGTCCACCAGAGCGTGAAGGCCGGCGATCACGTGATTTTCATCGGCCGGGTCACGGCGCTCGACATCGCGCCGGAGGGACGCCCTCTCACCTTTCACAAGGGCCGCTTCGGTGCGCTCACACCACAGGACGACAGCTTGTGACCCCCAATGCTGCGGCCGAAGTATCGGCCGATACCCTTCGCGGCATTGGGAGGATCCCGCCGCTGCACTAACCTTCAAGTGTCATTCGGAAAACCGGATCGCGGGAGGACGGTCGAAACGCGACCCACCCAAGGGAGGACTTTGAAAATGCGGAATGTCACCATCGACAACGTTACCGATGCCGTGATCGGCTCGCTCGGCAAGTTCGGAGAGATCGACGCGCGCCAGCGCGAGATCATGACCTCGCTGCTCAAGCACCTGCACGGCTTCGTCAAGGATGTGAAGCTGTCGCACGGCGAGTTCCTGGCGGCTTGCGACTTTCTCGCCCGCGCCGGCCAGATCACCGACGACAAACGTCAGGAGTTCATTCTTCTGGGCGACATTCTCGGCGTCGAGGTGCTGGTCGACATGCTGTCCAACCCGGTGGCGAATGGCGAAAGCGAATCCACCGTGCTCGGCCCGTTCTACCGCGAGAACCCGCCGGTCCTGCCGAAGGGCGCCTCCACCATCCAGAAGAACTTCGAGGGCCAGGAAACGGTCTGGGTCGAAGGCTATGTGCGCGATGCCGCCGGCAACCCGCTTGCCGGTGTCACGCTCGACATCTGGGAAGACGCCCCAAACGGGCTCTACGAGAACCACGACCCGAACCAGCCGGACTACAATCTGCGTGGCCGGTTCGAGACCGACGCGAACGGCCACTACGCCCTCATCGCGGTGCGGCCCGTGCCCTATCCGATCCCCGAGGACGAAACCGCCGGTGAGCTGATCCGCTACATGGGCCACCACCCCAACCGGCCGGGGCACCTGCATTTCATCCTGTCGCGAGAGGGGTACCGCCCGCTGATCACCCAGATCTACGACGCCGACAGTGCCTGGCTCGATACCGACAGCGTCTTCGCCGTCAAGGAAAGCCTGATCGGCAACTTCGAGAAGGCCCCTGACGGCGCCGACACCGATCTGACCCTGCGCTTCGACTTCGTCCTGCGCGAAGCAGCGGATGCCCGCATGGCGGCCGAGTAAACCGCATGCGTTCCGGGCCGGCCCTGTGCCGGCCCGGCCCCCTTCCTCGCAAGGCGCGCTCCTGTAACGCATCAAACGCCCACGCGCTGCCACCAGCGCCCGGAAGAGAGAGACCCATGAACCTCGTCAATCCCGTCAAGGCCCCGCGCGCCCCTCTTTTCGACGAGACCGGCCTGACGATCGTCCGGGTCGAGACCCGGGCCGTGAACGCCCCGACGATCCGCGCGCACAAGCTGTCGAACACGGAAATCAGCCACAAGGCGATCATCCTGGTGCGGGTGATCCTGTCCGATGGCAGCATCGGCCATGGCGAGGGCTCCACCCTCGGCGGGCCGCGTTGGGCGGAGGAATCGCCGGAATCGATCCGCGCCTCTATCGACCGCTACCTTGCTCCGGCGATCCTCGGCCTGCCCGCCAACCGCTTCGAGGCGGCGGCACACGCCATGGCCCGCGCTGCTGCCCGCAACACCTCCGCCAAGGCCGCCGTGGAAAGTGCGCTCTACGATGCGGTCGGCCATTCCCTGGGCCTGCCGGCGGCACAGTTGCTCGGCGGCCGGATGCATGACCGCTTCGAGGTGATCTGGGCGCTGGCCTCCGGCGACACCGATCAGGAGATCGACGAGGCCCGCGCCAAATACGCCGCGCGCGAGCACCGCCGCTTCAAGGTGAAGATCGGCTTCGCCGCGCCCGAAGCCGACCTTGCCCGCCTGCGCCGCCTCACGGAGGCGCTGCCCGATTGCGATCTGATCGTGGACGTGAACCAGGGCTGGACGGCGGCCCGCTGCAACAGGTGGATGCCCGCGCTGGAAGAGCTTGGCGTTGTCCTGGTGGAACAGCCGGTCCCGGCACAGGAGCGCGCCAATCTCGCCCGCGTCACCGCCCGCAGCCGCATCCCGGTGATGATCGACGAGGGCGCCTTTTCCCTTGCCGAGGTGGCGGAAGCCGGCGCCCGCGCCGCCGGCAACGTCCTGTCGCTGAAGCTGGTCAAGAGCGGCGGCCTGCAGGAGCTGAAGCGCGCTGCCGGCATCGCCACGGCGCATGGCATGGAGCTTTACGGCGGATGTCTGCTGGAAAGCGGCATCGGCACGGCGGCGCATCTGGCCGTGTTCTCCACCCTGCCGCAACTGCATTGGGGCACGGAGCATTTCGGGCCGAGGATCCTTACCCGCGACCTGACCTGTGCCGGCATCCGCTTCGCCGATTTCCACATCGCGTGCCCGACCGGCCCCGGCCTTGGCGTAACCGTCGACGAAGCCTACATTCAGGAGCTGTCGGACGGGGACTGGCGCACGGCCGCCGCCTGACGCACCCGCCGGCGATCCGTCGCCCTGCAGCGTGAGGACCCGGAGTGAAAATCAGGTGGCTGGAATATTTCGTCGCCGTGGCGGAGGAGCTGCATTTCGGCCGCGCCGCCGAACGGCTTGGCATTGCCCAGCCGCCGCTCAGCCGCCAGATCAAGCAGATCGAGGAAGACCTTGGCGCGCTGCTGTTCAACCGCGGACGCAGTCAGGTCACCCTCACCCAGGCCGGCGCCAAGCTTTATGAGCGCGCCCAGGAAATCCTCGCCAATCTCGAAGAAGCCAAGCTGGAAGCCCGCCGCATCGGCCAGGGCGCGGAAGGCCGGCTGCGCATCGGCTTCGTCGGTTCGTCCACCTATGGCGTCGTGCCCAATGTGCTGAAGTCCTTCCGCCGCCACTATCCCGCCGTGACCCTTGGCCTGTTCCCGATGAACAACGCCGGATTGCGAACGGCGCTGGTGCGCCGGGAGATCGACATCGCCATTGCCCGCCCCCGCCTCGACGATCCTGAAATCCTGTCGCGCCAGCTCATCGTCGAGCCGCTGGTTCTCGCCACCCCGGATTCCCATCCGCTGGCCGACCAGCGTGCGGTCTCGCTGGAGGAGATCGGCAATGAAACCCTGATCCTCTATCCGGAAAAACCGCGTCCCAGCTTCGCCGACCATGTGCTTGGCCTCTTCCAGGCCGAAGGGCTGGAACCGACCTCGCGGGTGTTCACCATGGATTTCCAGACGGCAATCTCGCTCGTCTCCGTCGAGGTCGGCTGCGCCATTGTCCCCTCCTCCGTCGGCGAGGCGCGCCGCAAGGGCGTGCGCTTCGTGCCGCTGGCCAACCCGGAAGCGACCACCGCCGTTTCGGTCAATACCCGCATCGACGACCCGTCCGTGCACATCAAGAATTTCGTCGACATCGCCTTGCGGGTCTCCCGCCGCCTGGGGGTCGACACACCCGAAGCCTCAAGATGACAGAGACATGAGGATGACCGACCGCCTGCCCGCCCTGTTCATTTCGCACGGTGCCCCGAGCCTGCCGCTTGAGGACTGCCCGGCCCGTGACTTCCTGTCGACGCTTGCCGGGCGGCTCCCCCGTCCGC
This sequence comes from Stappia taiwanensis, assembly GCF_014635285.1. Taxonomy (GTDB): domain Bacteria; phylum Pseudomonadota; class Alphaproteobacteria; order Rhizobiales; family Stappiaceae; genus Stappia; species Stappia taiwanensis. The sequence goes on from NZ_BMCR01000005.1 coordinate 252,065, forward strand.
GCGCCATCGTCGTCATGTCGGCCCATTACGAGGCGGCCAGCGTACACGTCGGCGCCTCCGCCCGCCCGGAAACGGTGCATGATTTTCGCGGCTTTCCCGCGCAGCTCTATGAGATGACCTATCCCGCGCCCGGCGATCCGGCCCTGGCCACCCGCATCGCCGCCCTGCTGCGCGATGCCGGGATCAAGGCATCCGAAGAGCCCGGACGCGGCCTCGACCATGGCATCTGGAACCCGCTCACGCTCATTTACCCGCAGGCCGACATTCCGGTGGTCCCCCTCTCGATCCTGCCGCAAGAGGATGGGCGCACCCACTACCGGATCGGCGCGGCTCTGGCGCCCTTGCGCGACGAAGGGGTTCTGCTGATCGGCTCCGGCAGCATGACCCACAATCTGCGCCGGTTTTTCGGTGGCAGTTACGGTCTGACCAGTCCGGAAGAGCCCTTCGCCCGGCAATTCGCCGACTGGGTTGCCGAGCGGGTCGCTGCGGGCGATCTGGAGACGCTGCTGACGCCCCCCGAGGACTGGCCGCTCGGCCGCGAGAACCACCCAACCGACGACCACATCCTGCCCCTGCCGTTTGCGCTCGGTGCCGCCGGCACTCCGCTCACCGGCACCCGCTGGCATGCCAGCACGAATTACGGGATTCTGGCGATGGATGTGCTCGCCCTCGGTCTCTAGCCGCACGGACAAGACCTTGCCGGCGAGCAGCGCGGACATGCCCCCCCTGCCGCCGCCCGCCGCATGCTTGAAATCACCGCGCCAGGTGGCGGGTGAGCGAAGGCCAGGCCTCGGTGCCGATCCGCGCAAGCTCGGCACGTTTCTCGCCATCGATTTCCGCGTCAATTCCCTGCCGCCAGCTTTCGCGTGCCTGCATGCGCCCCAGCCAGTCGGTGACGCGCGGACAATCCCGGCGGAAAAGGTCGGTCCAGCAGAACTGCACGAGCGTCTGGAAATACGGCGCGACAACGATATCGGACAGCCCGAAATCGTCGCCCTGAAGCCAGTCACCGGCCGCCAGCATCGCCTCCATGCGCAAGATGGTTGCCCGATAGGTGGCGACCGCCGCCGCCACATCCGGCGCGTCGAGCCCTTGCGCGTACAGGCGCTTCTGGCGCTCCCGCCGGGGGGCCTCCACCACCTGCTCGATCAGGGCCCGCGCCTTCTCCTCCGGCATGGCAAGCAGGCGCGGACGCATCACCAGCGGCCATTGCAACGCCCCGCAGGAGGGATGCAGCGCGGTGTCCACATGCTTCATCCAGAGCCGCATGTCGGCGCGCAGATGCGCTGCCGGCGAGCGCAATACCCGCCCGGCCTCCGGATAGGCTTCATCGAGATACTCGCAGATCAGCGAGCTTTCGCGGATCACATGATCGCCATCGGCGAGGGTCGGCACGACGCCTGCCGGGTTGAGCTTCAGATACCAGGGCTGAAGGTTCTCCTTGCCCGGCAGGTCGATCTGCCGGATCTCATGGGCAAGCCCCTTTTCCGCCAGCGTGAGCCTCACCTTCTGGGCACAGGGCGACATGGGGTGGCTGTAAAGTGTGAGCATGTCGGCTTTCCCCTACATCAGACTTGGCAGGAACAGGGTGATCGCGGGGAAGGCCAGCAGCAGGCCCATGCGCACCACGTCGATGGCGATAAAAGGCATCACTCCGCGATAAATTGTCGTAAGTTTGATGTCCTTTTGCGCAGAATTGATCACGAAGACGTTCATTCCGATCGGCGGCGTGATCAAGCCGAGCTCGATGGCGACGACCACCATGACGCCGAACCAGATCGGATCGAACCCGAGCTGGGTCACAACCGGAAACAGGATCGGCACGGTCAGCACCACCATCGCCATGCTGTCGAGCACGCAGCCCAGCAGCAGGTAGAGCAGCAGGATCAAAAGCATGATCACATAGCGGTTGACCGGCAGCGACGTCAGGTAATCGGCGACGTTCTGCGGCGTCTGGGTGATCGCCAGGAAGTAGCTGAACAGCAGCGCCCCCATGAAGACGACGAAGATCGACACCGACACCCGCAGGCTGTCGATGAGGCACTCCATGATCGCCTTGCGGTCAAGCCGGCGCCGGGCAAGACCGATGGCCAAGGCGCCGCAGGCGCCAAGCGCGGCCGCTTCCGTCGGTGTCACGACACCGAGATAGATGCCGCCGACGACCAGCACGAACAAGAGCCCGATGGCCCAAACGCTGCGCAGCGCGGCGAAGGCTTCGCCCCAGCTGTGGCGCGTGCCGACCGGCATCGAGGCCGGACGCAAATGCGCGATCAGCGTCACGGTCAGCATGTAGAGCGCGACCGCCAGGAGCCCCGGAACGAGACCGGCAATGAACAGCGTGCCGATGTTCTGCTCGGTGATGATGCCGTAGACGGCAAGCACGATGGAGGGCGGGATCAGAATGCCAACGGTTCCGCCCGCCGCGATCACGCCGGAGGAGACGGAATCGCAGTAGCCGACGCGCCGCATTTCCGGCAGGGCCACCTTGGTCAGCGTCGCGGCGGTGGCGATGGACGAACCTGAAATGGCGGCGAAACCGGCGCAGGAGGCAATGGTGGACAGGGCCAGCCCGCCCCGGCGATGCCCCAGCCAGGCTTCCGCCGCGCGGAACAGCTCCCGGCTCATGCCGGACCGGGTGGCGAACGCGCCCATCAGGATGAACATGGGGATCATCGCCAGGTGATAGGTGGTCGCGGTGGACAGCGGCGACAGCGCCACCAGCCGCAGCGCCTGCTCCATCCCGACGACGGCGCCGAAGCCACCGATGCCGACGACCGCCATGGCGATGCCGACCGGCACGCGCAGCGCCATCATCAGGAACAGCGCGGAAAAGCCCGCAATCGTAACGAATTCTCTATCCATCTTCAGACCTCGGCATCGGGAAGCTGCGGGCTGGTTTCCAGCCTCTCGGCCTCGGTGCCGGTCGACAGCATGAGGAGACGAAGCGCGGTCACCAGCGTGGCGAGCGCACAGCCGGCGACCATCAGCCAGTAGGCCGGCCAGATTGGCAGACGCAGGTCGTAGCTGTATTCGCCGGTGGCAAAGACATCGGCGGCATTGGTTCCCATCATCACCGTCAGCGTGCCGAAGGCGATGAGAACAATCGCGGTGGCGAAGATGTCCATGGCCCGGCGCACTCTGGGGCCGACCGCCGCATGCAGCAGGTCGACGCTGATATGCGCCCCGCTGAAGTTGACGATGGACGCGCCCCAGAAGATGGCGATGCCGAGCGCCAACCGCCCGAAGTCATGGGCATCGGGGATCGGCGCGCCGGCGATGTAGCGCATGAAGGCGGAGACGAAGATCAGCAACGTCACCAGCCCCATAATAATGGCGGCCGCCGCCTCGATGCGCGCGGCGAACAAGCGGAGCCCGAGGGCTCCGCTCAAGGGGGTGTTGCGCTCAGAAACGGGCGTCATATGCATCAAGCCGTTCGACGAGCGCGTTGTAGATCTCATCGGCGTCATGACCGGCCTTGGTCACGGCCGCACGCCACTCATCCAGCAGGAAGGCGGACGCCTCGCGCCACTGCTGCACATCCGCCTCGCTCAGTTCGGTCACCGTGTGCTTGGGATCGTCCACGAACATCTGACGCCCCTCGCGGTCGAATTCGAACCAGCCGGTGGCCAGCTTTTCCGCCCATTCCGGGGTGCAATGCGCGTCGATGACCGCACGATGCGCCTCCGACAGGTGCTCGTACCGGTCCTTGTTCATCGCGATGATGAAGTTGGTGACGTAAAGCGGCATGTCCGCGTGATACGTGGTCACGTCATCCATGCCGAAGATGTAGATCGAGCGCCAGGGGAAGGCGATGCCATCGGCGGCCCCACGCTCCAGCACCTCGCGCGCCTCCGACGGACCGACCTGGATCGAGGACGCTCCATTGGCCTGCATCAGCCGGCCGATGGTGCCGTTGGGCGGGCGGATGGCCAGCCCCTCCAGATCCGACGGCTGACGCACTTCCCGCGTGGTGTGCAGCGTGCCGGGATCGTGCAGGTGGATCATGCACAGCTTGACGTCGCGCATCTCCTTGTCGGCATAGGCCTGGTACCACTCGTTGATGGCCCGGGTGCCACCGGCGCCATCGCTGATGAAGAAGGGCAACTCGCCCAGCGCCGCGATGGGGAAGCGGCCCGGCGTGTGGCCGGGATTGGCCCAGACGAAATCGGCGATGCCGAAGCGGGCGATGTCATACTCGTCCTTCGCCTTGCCAAGCTGGCCGGCGGGATAGAAATTGAAGGTCAGCGCCCCATCCGTCGCCGCGGTGATGGAGTCTCCCCAGACCTTGAACCCCCTGGAATGCAGCGGGTGCTGCATCGGCAGATCGTGCGAGAAGTTGAACTCGACCTTCTCCTGCGCCCCGGCAACCGTGCCGCCCATGAGGGCCATGGCGCCAAGCGCGCCGAGCAGAATGCGTTTCATTGTGACTTTCCTCCCTTGGATAAGGTCAACCCCGGTCCGTGTCCTGGCGTTCCGCGCGGATTTCGGCGATGGACCGTCCGCCAATCGCCCAGTTCTCGGCCGGCAACTCCCGGATTGCGACGCGAATGGTGTGGCGCGGTGCCGACACCGTCCGCTCCACCGCATCCGTGACTTCGGTGATGAGCGCGGATTTCTGTTCCGGCGTACGCCCCTCGATCATCGTGACTTCGACAAGTGGCACGATCTTCCTCCCTCTGTTGCGTCAGACGACTGAGAAGCCGACGCGCCCCAGATGCTGGATACGCGCTTCGACCTGCATTCCGACCTGCAACGGCACCGCCGCCGTCGCTGCTCCCGCCAGCACGATGTCGCCGGGTTCCAGCACATGGCCGGCCCGCGCCGTCATCCGCGCGGCGGCGACGAGCGCCCGCAGCGGGTGGCCGAGAATGGCGGCGGAGGAGCCGATTTCGCGCGGGGCGCCGTTGATGCTCAGCACGATCCCCAGATTGGCGATGTCGGTGTCCGGCTTGGCGCGGGGGCCAAGGAAGAAGGCCGCCGACGAGGAGTTGTCGGCAACGACATCGCCGAGCGCGAAGCGGAAATTCTCGTAGCGCGAGTCGATGATCTCAACCGCCGGCGCAAGAGCCTCCACCGCCAGCGCGGCCTCGGCCAGGCTCACCTCGCCCGTTAGCCGGCGCCCCAGGATGAAGGCCACCTCGGGCTCGGCGCGCGGATGGATGAAGTCGGCACGGGCAAGCGTGCCCCCCTCCTCCCGGCGCATGGTGTCGGTCAGCCGCCCCCAGGTCACCTCATCAACGCCGACCTGCTCCATCTTGGCGCGGCTGGTCAGCCCCATCTTCACGCCGATGACACGCTCGCCCCGCGCCTTGCGCAATTCGATGCCATGGGCCTGGACCGCGTAGCCCGTGGCCGCCTCAATTTCCGAGCCTTTCGGCAGTTGCGGGGTTGCCGTGGCTGTCAGAATGGCCTGATCCAGCCGTTCGGCGATGGAAACGAGATCGTTGCTCATTGGGTGACCTTTCCGGCGGCAAGGTCGAGCGCCACATCGACGATCATGTCCTCCTGTCCGCCAATCATCTTGCGTTTGCCCAGTTCGACGAGAATGTCCGAGGTGGGGATGCCGTAATCCGCCGAGGTCTTCTCCGCATGGCGCAGGAAGGAGGAATAGACACCGGCATAGCCGAGCATCAGGCTCTCCCGGTCGACGCGCACCGGGCGGTCCATCAACGGCCGGACGAGATCGTCCGCCGCGGCCGACAGCCGGGCGAAATCGCACCCGGTTGCAAAGCCCAGCCGGTCGAGCACCGCGACCAGCGCTTCGATGGGGGCATTGCCGGCGCCGGCGCCCAGACCGGCGAGCGAGCCATCCACCCGCACCGCACCGGCGCGGATGCCGGCCACGGCATTGGCGACGCCATGATGCAGGTTCTCATGGGTGTGAATGCCGACTTCCGTCTCCGGGCGCAGGCCCTCACGCAGCGCCGTCACCCGCGCGATCACATCCTCCGGCAGCATCGCGCCGGAACTGTCGACCACATAGACGCATTCCGCGCCGTAGCTTTCCATCAGCTTCGCCTGCTCCAGCAGCGACGCGGGATCGGTCATATGCGCCATCATCAGGAAGCAGGCCGTGTCATAGCCAAGGTCGCGCGCGACCCGGATATGCTGGCGTGACACATCCGCCTCGGTGCAATGGGTCGCAACCCGCACCGAGCGTGCCCCCGCCGCATAGGCAGCCTTCAGATCGTCGGCAAGGCCAATGCCCGGAACCAGAAGAACGGTGATGCGGGCGCTCTTAACCACATCCGCGGCCGCAGAGATCCAGTCCAGATCGGAATGGCTGCCAAACCCGTAGGTGAAGGAGGAGCCGGACAGCCCGTCCCCGTGGGTGACTTCCAGCGCATCCACCCCGGCGGCATCGAGTGCGCCCGCGATCTTCCGCACATCCTCCAGGCTTGCCTGATGGCGCAGCGCGTGCATTCCGTCGCGCAAGCTCACATCCTGGATGTAGAGCCGGTCCTTGTTGGTGATGGCCATGTCAGGCAGCCTCCCCTTGCCGGGCGCGTGCCCAGCTTTCGGCCGCCGCCTTGGCCGCCGAGGTCATGATGTCGAGATTGCCGGCATAGGCGGGGAAATAGTCCGCCGCGCCTTCGACCTCGATGAAGATCGACGTCTTGAGCCCGGAGACCTTGCCGATGCCCGGCACGTTGAGCGGTGCGGTGTCGGAGATGCGCTCGAACTGCACGTCCTGTTTCAGCCGATAGCCGGGCACGTAGCTGCGGACCGCCTCGGCCATGCGCTGCACGCTGTCGCGGATCGCCGCTTCGTCGCCGCCTTCGCTCAGGGTGAAGACGCTGTCGCGCATCAGCATCGGCGGCTCGGCCGGATTGAGAATGATGATCGCCTTGCCGCGCTCCGCGCCGCCGACCTGCTCGATGGCGCGCGCCGTGGTCTGGGTGAACTCGTCGATGTTCGCCCGGGTGCCGGGGCCTGCCGAACGCGAGGAGACCGAAGCCACGATTTCGGCATAGATCAGCCGGTCGCAGGCCCGCGCGACCGCATGAACCATCGGAATGGTCGCCTGCCCGCCGCAGGTCACCATGTTGAGGGCCGTTGCCTCGCGGTGGTCCTCAAGGTTCACCGGCGGCACCACGAAGGGACCGATGGCTGCCGGCGTGAGGTCGATCACCTGCTTGCCGTCGGCCACGAGCACCGGGTGATGCGCCTGATGCGCCTTGGCCGAGGTGGCATCCATGACCACCGAGATATCGGCGTAGCCCGGCAAGGCCCGCAGGCCCTCAAGCCCCTCGTGGGTGGTGGCGACACCGAGATCGCGGGCGCGCTTCAGCCCGTCGCTGTCGGCGTCGATGCCGACCATCGCCGCCATTTCCAACTCGTCCGATCCCTTGAGGATCTTCATCATCAGGTCGGTGCCGATATTGCCCGAGCCGATGATCGCAACCTTGTGCTTCATCAGACTGTCTCCGGAGGAGTGAAACGGGTCGCCACGCTGCCAAGGCCGGCAATGGAGGCACGGAAGGCATCGCCCGGGCGTGCCGGAACCATCGGTCCGAGGGCGCCAGACAGGATCACTTCGCCCGCCTTCAGCGGGCGGCCGACCGCCGCCATCTTGCGCACCAGCCAGAGCGCGGCGACCAGCGGATTGCCCATGCAGGCGGCACCCGCGCCGAAGCTCACCGGCTGACCGGCCCGCTCCAGCACCATGCCGCACAGCTCAAGATCGAGATCGGCAAGACGCACCGGGCGCGTGCCCAGAACGAACAGCCCGGAAGAGGCGTTGTCCGCCACCGTGTCGAGAATGCCGATCTTCCAGTCGCGGATGCGGCTGTCGACGATCTCCAGCGCGGGAACCGCGTGGTCGATTGCCCGCGTCAGCTCGCTGATCGTCGTGTCGGGCGCGGCAAGATCGCGGTCGAGAACGAAGGCGATTTCCGCTTCGACCTTCGGCTGGATCAGCCCCGTCATCGGAATGTCCTGGCCATCGACATATTCCATGTCGGCGAACAGCATTCCGTAATCCGGCTGATCGACACCCAGTTGCGCCTGAACCGCCGTCGAGGTGAGACCGATCTTGCGCCCCACCAGTCGGCGGCCTGCGGACAGTCCCGTCTCGGTGATGCGATCCTGCACCGCATAGGCATCATCGAGCGTGGCACCCGGCCCAAGCGCCGGGGCAACGGGGTCGATGGGCGCGCAGTCCCGCGCGGCGGCCAGCAGGGCGCTGGCCACGGTTTCTTGTGTTTCCGTCAGCATGGGGATCCCGTCAGATTTTCACGCAGATGTTGGAGCGCTCGGTGTAGAACTCGAGCGAGTGCTCGCCGCCTTCCCGGCCAATGCCCGACTGCTTGGAGCCGCCAAAGGCGGTTCGCAGGTCACGCAGGAACCAGGAATTCACCCAGACCAGACCGACCTCGATCCGTGGCGCGACGCGATGCGCGCGCGAGACGTTTTCCGTCCAGATCGCCGAAGCAAGCCCGTAGTCCGTGTCATTGGCGAGCGCGATGGCCTCGTCTTCCGTGTCGAACGGGGCGATGTGGCAGCAAGGGCCGAACACCTCCTCGCGCACCACGCGGCTGGTGTCCGGCAAACCGGTCCAGATCGTCGGCTGTACGAAACAGCCATTGTCCCGCGCGTCGCCAAAGGTCGGCACGCCGCCGCCGGTCACCACCGTCGCGCCCTCATCTTCCGCCAGCTTGTAGTAGGACAGCACCTTGTCGCGATGCTCCGCGGAGATCAGCGGCCCCATTCCAACATTTGCATCGTCCGGGCCGCCGAGAACGAGGCTTTCCGCCCCCGCCTTCAGCCGTGCGACGAACTCGTCAAACACCGGCCGCTCGACATAGACCCGCTCGGTGCCAAGGCAAACCTGACCGCAATTGGCGAAGGCCGACCGCATCGTCCCTTCGACCGCCTTGTCGAGATCCGCATCGGCAAAGACGATGCCGGCGTTCTTGCCGCCCAGCTCGAAGGAGACATCGCGCAGGCCCTTGGCGGCCTGGCGCATGATCGCCTCACCCGTACGGGTCTCGCCGGTGAAGGTGATGCCATCCACCAGCGGATGCTGGGTCAGGAATTCGCCGGCACTGTCCGGACCAAAGCCATGAACGACGTTGTAGACCCCCTTCGGAATGCCCACGGCGTTCATCACCTCGCCCAGCAGCGTCGTGGTGTGCGGGGTTTCCTCCGACGGCTTGACCACCACCGTATTGCCGCAGGCCAGCGCCGGGCCGACCTTCCAGGTCATCAGCAGCAAGGGCAGGTTCCACGGAGAGATGACGCCGATCACGCCCTTCGGACGATAGAGCCCGTAGTTGATCGCGTGCGAGCCGTCCGGCGTATCGGTGCGGAAGAACTCGCCCCCCAGGTTCTTGATCATATCGGCGAAGGTCGCGAAATTCGCCGCGCCGCGCGGGATGTCGATCACCCGCGCCAGGCTTTTCGGCTTGCCGGTATCGGCAACCTCCGCTTCCAGAAACTCCTCGGATCGTTCGGCAATCGCCCGCGACAGGTCCTGAAGCAATGTCGCCCGTTCCTGCACGGTCATCGTGCCCCAGGGGCCGTTCAGGGCTGCCTTCGCGGCGCGGACCGCACGGTCCACATCCTCGCGCCCGGCCTCATGGACCCGGCCGATCACCTCGCCCGTGACCGGCGACCTCTTGTCGAACATGCGGCCTGTCGTGGCGGGGACATAGGCACCGTCGATGAACAGACGATGCTCCGCCAGAGCCGTAGCTTGCAGCATTGTTTTCTCCCATGCGCAGGCATCCCTCGCCCGCTTGCCCAAACGCTGCCGCCACATAACCGTTTTGTCAAATCTAAAAACGTTTTTTGTTTTTATAGTCGTTTATATATCATGCAAGCCGTTGATATACCGCTGAAAAGCCGATACACCATCACAGGACGCAAAGGGGCGGACGATGAGCGAAGTGAGCACGGACACGCCGAGGACGACAAAACGCACCGCAATCGAGTCGGTTCAGGAGGAACTGAAGCGGCGGATCCTGAATTTCGAGCTGATGCCCGGCGACCGCCTGCACGTGGACAACCTGCGCCGCGAATTCGACGTGTCCACCGCGACCATGCGCGAGGCCCTGTCGCGCCTCATGACCGACACGCTGGTCACATCCGAGCGCCAACGCGGCTTCCAGGTCCGCGAACTCAGCCACGAGGATTTCCGCAACATCAGCGAGGCACGCAAGATCGTCGAGACCGGCGCCTTGCGCGTCTCGCTGTCCAACCGCGACGACGATTGGGAGGGCGATCTCTTCGCCGCCTATCACAAGCTGAAACTGGTCGAGGACCGGATCTTCACCCAGGGCGACATGACGCTTGCCGCCGAATGGCATCGCCGCAATTCAGATTTTCACGACTGCCTGGTGCGCAACTGCGACAACGCCTGGCTCACCGGGTTCCGGCACCAGTTGCACGAGCACAGCAACCGCTATCTGCGGCTGGCCCTGATGAAGAACCTGAAGCAACGCGACGTGCGCAAGGAACACGCCGAGATTTTCGACAGCGCCATCAAGGGCGAGATCGACCACTGCGCGGCGCTGGTCGAACAGCACATCGAGGCCTCGGTGGCCGACGTCGCGCGCTATCTGCCGCAAACGGAGAGCGAATTCGCCAGCTTGCGCAATCTGCGCCCTGAACAAACCGCCCCCGTTCCCGAGTGAAGCCCCCGCATGGGAGCCATGGCGGCCTCAGCCGTGCTCGACCCGGTTCTCGCTACCGGCATCAAAGAAGACGGCCTGGCTGGCGTCATATCCGATCCAGACGGTCTCCTGCGCGCCGACCATCTCCTGCCGCGGCGCGGTGACGAGCAGCCGGCCGACATCGCTCTCGCAGTGGAGCATCAGGTTTGCGCCGGTCATCTCCGAGAAAACGATCCGCGCGGGGATCGCCGGCGCCTCGGGAGCGGCTGTGTGCACCGTCATGTGCTCCGGCCGCATCCCCACGGTGAGCCCCGCCTTGCCCTGCCAGAAGGGCAAGGTCTCGATGGGCAGGAAGTTCGTCGGGTGCATGCCGAGGAAGCCGGCCACGAAACGGTTCGCCGGCCGGTCGTAGATCGTGCCGGGGGTATCGAACTGAAGCAGGTTCCCATCCTTCATCACCGCGATCCGGTCCGCCAGGGAAAGCGCCTCGCTCTGATCGTGGGTCACATAGATGATGGTCGCGCCCAGTTGCCTGTGAAGCTCCTTGATCTCCGAGCGCATGGCGACCCGCAGCGCGTTGTCCAGATTGGACAACGGCTCGTCCATCAGAAAGATCGAACTGTTGCGGGCCATGGCCCGGCCCATGGCGACCCGCTGGCGCTGGCCGCCCGACAGCGCGCCCGGCTTGCGGTCCAGAAAGGCATCGAGCTTCAGGGTCCGGGCCACCTCCTCCGCCCGGGCGTGGCGTTCGGCCTTGGCCATGCCGCGCAACTCCAGCCCGAAGGCAATGTTCTCGCGCACGTTCATATGCGGATACAGCGCGTAGTTCTGGAAGATCATGGCGATGTCCCGGTCCTGCGGCGCCACGTCGTTGACGCGCCTGCCGCCGATCCGGATGTCGCCCTCGTTGCACTTTTCCAGCCCGGCGATGAGGCGCAGAAGCGTGGATTTCCCGCAACCGGAAGGACCGACGATGACGATGAACTCCCCTGCGCGAATGTCCATCGACACCCCTCGCAGCACCTGGGGGCCGCCCGTATAGGATTTACGGATATCCTGAAGCTGGATGCCGCTCATGGCTGCTCACCCTTCACAAATCGATCACGAACCGCAATGGCAAGGCTCGGCCGGTCGGTCGTGAACACCTTCACCCCGAGCCGCAGCGTTTTTTCGATCTGCTGCTGCGTGTGCGCCGCCCAGCAGCCGAACTGGCAGCCGGCCGCCTGAACGGCGTCCATCAGGTCGCGGTCCGCGCAGTCGACATGAACGCCGATTTCGGGAATGGCATGGGACCGTGCCAGCTCCAGCGTGGCGGCCACACCGAGCTGGTTGAGAACGGGCGGACTGACCAGCCAGAGCCGCGGGCGCTCCGTCGCCCGGGCCAATTCGTCCTGGGTCTCGATCAGAAAGGACGAAAACACCGTGCGCGCCAACATGCCTTCCCGCTCAAGTGTGGCGATCACCCTGTGAACGAAATCGGCATAGGGCCGGCCGTCCGGTCCGGGCTTGATCTCACAGCGGAAATCGACGGCACTTCCCCGGTAGATCGCGCAAAGCTCCTCCAGGGAAAGAGGATGACCGCCGGCGCCATAGTTGATGGTTGCCGCCCTCACCTCCGCTTCGCTCAGATCGCGGATCGCGCCGGTCCGGTCCGTGGTCCGGTCAAGCGTGGGGTCGTGGTGAACCATGATGGCGCCATCGGCGGTCGGGTGCACATCGAACTCGACTTCCTCCAGCGCCATCTGCGCGGTGGCCTTGAAGCCGACCGGCGTGCTGTCGCCGAATTCCAGGGTGCCGCCACGATGGGATGCGATACGTGTCATTGGGTGATCCATTTACTTCACGGCACCCATGGTGATGCCGCGCACGAGATGCCGCTCGACGAAGACGAAGCCGAGCAGAACGGGAAGAATGGTGATGGTGGATGCCGCCATGACGAGCGGCCAGTTGATAACGTCCTCGCCCGGGTTGACCCGGTAAAGACGGGCGAGGCCGATCTGCAGCGTGTAGAGCTCTTCCTCGCCAACGGCGACCAATGGCCAGATGTAGCTGTTCCATTCGGAAATGAAGATGAAGAGGCCCATGGCGAAGATCGCCGGACGGGCGATCGGCACGATGACCCGCCACAGCACCTTCAGCGGTGTGGCGCCGTCCATATAGGCCGCCTCGTCCAGCGCCACCGGAATGCCGCGAATGTACTGCCTGAGGAAGAAGGCCGCGAAGCCGTTGGAAATCGCCGGCAGGATAAGCCCCGCATAGGTATCGAGCAGGCCAACCTTCGCGAGGGTCAGGTAGTTCGGGATCAGCGAGATATGGCTCGGGATCATCAAGGTGGCGACCACGGCGGCAAAGAGCAGATTGCCCCCTGGAAAGCGGAACCGGGCAAAGGCGAAAGCCGCCAGGGTGGACACCGTCAGGGCAATGAGCGTGACCAGACCCGCCACGATGATGCTGTTCAAGAGGTAGCGGGCAAAATTGTATTGCCCGATTGCCAGCGCGTAGTTCTCGAAGGTGAACTCGAACTTGCCAGTGTAGTAGGCGTCCACCGTCTGGAACGACATGAAGATCGAATAGAGCGCGGGCGACAGAAACAAAAGGCCCGCGATCAGCGCAAGGGCCGTAAGGATCCGGCTGTCAGGCTTCATAATGCACCCTCCGTCCCAGAACGCGCGCCTTGAACAGGGCTAGCGCGATCAGCAGCGCAAAGAGGACAACCGCCAGCGCCGACCCCTGGCCGATGTCAAACAGGGTGAAACCGACCCGGTAGAGCATGTTGACCAGCATGTCCGTCGCCCCCGCCGGTCCGCCCTGGGTCATGACGTCGACAACGGTGAAGATCTGGAAGGCCTCGATGACCGAGACGACCAGCAGGAAATAGGTCGTCGGCATGACCAGAGGCACCGTCACGCGCCGGAACACCCGGGCCTTCCCACCGCCATCAACGGCAGCGGCATCGTAAAGCTCCTGGGGGATCGCCTGCAGCCCGGCAATGTAGATGACGATGTCGTAGCCGAGCTGCTTCCAGGTGTTGACGATGACCAGCACCCAAAGGGCCAGTTGCGGATCCTGCAGCCAGGGCACCTTGCCGAGCCCGAGCGTCTGCAGGAACGCGTTCACCATCCCGTAGTCGGTGGCGAACAGCCACGAAAACACCACGGCGATGGACACGGTGGAGGTCACCGAGGGCAGAAACAATGCACCGCGCAGAACCCGGGCCGGCAGGGCCTCCCGCACCAGATAGCTCGCGATGAGAAGGGCCAGACCCAATCGGATCGGCACGGAAATGACCGCGAAGATGACGGTCACGCGCAGCGCGTTCCAGAATTCGTGCGAAGAGAACAGGAGCCGGTAATTCTCCAGGCCGACGAAGGGCATCGTCGGCGACAGGAAGTCCCATTCCCGAAAACTGAGATTAAGACTGGCGGCGATGGGAATATAGGTGAACACCACGATGAAGGAGATCAGTGGCAACACCAGTAGGTAGGGTGTCAGACGAGACAGCATCGGGAACAGGGCTCCGGAGGCGCAGGGCTCCATGAAGGAAGCCCTGCGCTGTCATCGGGAAGGAGGCGGGCGCTTAGTTGGTCCGCTTGGCTTCGTTGCGAGTCCGCTCGGCGAAGCCCTTGAGCGTCTCCGCCACATCGCGCTGGCCCAGCGCCATGGCCTGCCACATGTCGTATTCGGAGGCGCGCATCCAGGTCACCACCGGCGGACGCGGACGGCCACGGGCGAAGTCGAGCTGCTCGATGGCGACGGTGATGCCCGGCTTGTCCTCAACGGCGGCCGCCGCCAGCGGCTGCTTCGCCGTGTGCCGGTTGATCGGCATGTAGCCGGTGCCAGAGAACCAGATGGCGTTGGATTCAGGAGATGCCGCGAAGCTGATGAACTTGTAGGCGGCGTCCTGGGTTTCCTTGTCGGCAGAGGACAGGATACCGATCCCGGCGCCGCCAATCGGCACGGCACAGACCTTGTTGCAGGGCATCGGACGAACGGCCAGGTTCTCGCCAAGCGCCTTGCGGGAACGCCCGTAGTTGCCGGTGGAATTCAGCATCATGCCGACCTTGCCGGCCAGGAAGGCGTCCCGCCCGTTGTTTTCCTTGGTCACGCCATCGGCGGACGCAACCTTGTGCTCGTGCACCAGCGACGCCATCCATTCATAGGCTTCGATTGTGTTCGGGCTGTCGATCAGAATTTCGCCGGTCTTGCTGTCGATCAGGTCGCTGTCATTGGCCATAATCAGGCCCCAGCGGGCGAACTGCCCCGGCGCCGCGATGCCGGTGATGCCCTCACCGCCGAGCTTCTCGGTGATCTGCTTGGCCACGGCCAGGAGGTCGTCATAGGTCTTCAGAGCCGGTTCTTCGGCAAAGCCCGCACGCTCGAAGATCTCCTTGTTGTAGTAGAGAACCGGCGTCGAGGAGTTGAACGGAACGATGTAGTTCTTGCCCTCGAACACCCCGACCTCGCGGGCGAAGGCGAACAGGTCGTCCTTCAGCGGATCGTTGTTGACCTTCTCGGTCAGATCCATGAGCACGCCGCGATCCGCAAAGAGGCCGTAGCGCGTGACTTCCATAATGACCGCATCGGGCGCCCGGCGGGCCGGGATGGCGGCCTGAAGCTTGGCGACGATGTCGTTGTAGTTGCCGATATGCTGGGCGTCGATGGTGATGCCCGGGTTGGCCGCTTCGAAGTTGTCGATGATCTTGCCGAGCGCTTCGCCGCCATTGCCGTCGAAGCTGTGCCAGAACTTGACCGTGACATCGGCCTGTGCGGCACTGATGCCGGCTGAAAGCCCCAAGAGGCTCGCCAGCAGCAGTTTCTTCACGTTCTTCAACATGTTTTCATCCTTGCCAGAGTGGCTGTTTTCCGGTTGCGCGTGAGGGTCTGCCGCCGGTTCGAACGACGGTCGTTCTTGGTTATTCCGCAGTGTCCGATTGCCCGGCGCCGGCGCGGGCGGGTGGGCTTGTCATCGCTGCCATCGTGCCGGCAGCGATTGCCGAAACGCCTTGAACGCCTCCAGGGACTTCAGCGACTTGCCGTCGTCGATGCCCGCCAGATCGAGAATGACCGCATTGGCGATGGTCATCGGCACGACCAGGGACTGGGATTCCCCCGCCTCGCCGCGCGCGGCGCAGATCTGATGGTCGGGCATGGGGTCGAGCCGCGCCGCCTGCAGATCCGTCAGGGCGAGCCTCTTTGCCCCGCGCTGGAATGCGATATCATTGGCATCGCGGATCTGCTGGGAAGGGCTGCGGAAGGCGAGCAGCCAGACCACATCGTCGGGCGAAAGCATGTTCAGCATTTCTGCGAAGTGATGGGTCCGGTCGCCAAGGTCCGCCGCGTCATAGCCGGAGCGCTGCAGACGCAGCGCAATGAGCGCGGACAGGCTGGCCGCGTGCCCTCGGCCGAAGATGAAGACCTTCCGCGCGCCGCGCAGGGTTTCGGAGAAATTCCGGATATCGCCGTCAGAGACCGCGTTCCGCAAGGCTTCGAGCGCGGCGATTTCGCTGTCGAGAACCGAGGCCAGGACGCGTCCCTCCTCGGCGCACACCAGCCGCGCCGCCATGCGCGCCGCCGGGTTCTCGAAGTCGTTCCCTTCTTCAACGAGGCTCGCCTGAAGATACGCCCTGAACTCCGGATACCCCTCGAAACCGAGGCGCTTGGCCAGTCGGACGGCGGCCGCCGGATGCACCCCGGCCCGGTTCGAAACCTCCTTGCCGTTCTCAAGGGCGGCGCGCAGCGGATCCTTGACCAGAACGTCGAGAAGACGGGTGTCCGACCCGGTCAGCCGCGCGGCGTTCTGGGTAATGAGGTCGGAGAGGAACCCGGAGGGGGACTGTGACTTTGTCATGCCGCCGCTCCAGGGGCCAGCCCCACAAATGAGACTGACATGGCATGGGAAATGGCAAAGCCTCGCGAGGAAGGGCGTGCGGAGCGGGCTGTTGCCCGGTCAAACGCGCTGACGATGCAGGGTGAAGCCATTTCCATGTCCTGAAGGATTTGACCGGATTGCACCTGCTCATGCGTCGCGAAAGGCTTGAAAATGAACCACATTTCCTGCGCTTTCGCTTCTTGATCAGGAGCAATCCGCCTCAAACCATTTCGAGCTCATTTATGAGGCTGAACCCTAGGCCTGCAATTTGAATTGCAGGATACGTTTCAGTGAAATTTTTATTACAATAGCCAATCATCAGGGGGCCGCGCGCCGCCGCCCCCTGCATTTCCCCCGGTGTGGAGGCTCAGTCCGAGGCGGCGACGATCGTCCCCTGGGCCAGGGCACAGAGGATCTCCTCGCCGTCGACTTGCGAGAAGATCTCGCACTGGCAGACCGCCTGCCGCCGGCCCGTACTCCGGGCGCGCGCCCGCGCGATCAGTTCATGCCCGCGTCCCGGCTTCAGATAGTTGATCTTGAATTCCGAGGTCAGCGCGTTGCCGCCCATCGCCAGTCCGCCGGCGAAGGTGATTGCATTGTCCGCCAGGTAGCTGATGACACCGCCATGCACGAACCCGTGCTGCTGTTTCAGATTGTCCGTCACCTCAAGGCTCAGCTCCGCATATCCCGGCGCCGCCCCGATCAGGCGGGCACCGATGTAGCGGCTGAACGGCTGCGCATCGAACACCTGATGCGCAAAAGCCTTGAGAGCCTCCGCATCCATGGGCTTGTTCATCTCATTCCCCTTCCCTGCCTCACACAGCCTGGCGCCAGGTATCGCCGGCCGGAAACGCCACCGTGTCCCCGCGTCTTGCGTCACCAGCCGCGCGCCGCGATGTCGCATGTCCACCTCCCGCCGCACGCATCAGCCCGGCGCCCTCGCCCCGGGCAGGGCCTGCTATAAGGGAGACGCTACAAAGAAATGAAACACGGTTCAATTGTTATGGCCTACCGACGCACGCCCAGGATGCAGCAGCGCATCGACGCGACACGCGCCCAGATCGCCGACGCCGCAAGGCGCCTTGTCGCCGCCTCCGGCTATGCCGGCACCGGCATCCCCGAGATTGCCCGCGCCGCCGGAATTTCGACCGGCAGCATCTACCGGCACTTCCCGTCCAAGGCTGCGCTGTTCCAGGAGGTCTTTCAAAAAGCGTCCCGGCATGAAATCGCCGCGTTTGCTCAAGCGGCGCAGGTTCCGGGCACCGCTCCCGAGCGATTGGCCGGCATGGTCGAAACCTTTGCCCGGCGCGCGCTTCGGGGCCGCACGCTGGCGCGTGCGCTGCTGGTCGAGCCTGTCGGGCCGGAGCTTGACGCCGACCGGCGCCGGTTTCGCGCGCCCTATCAGGCGCTCATCGAGGAGGTGCTCAGCGAGGGCATGGCGGCCGCAGAGCTGGTCCCGCAAGACCCGCGCATCACCTCCATCTGCATCGTCGGCGCGATTGTCGAAACCCTGCTGGGCCCGCTAAGCGAGCGCTCTGGCTGCACGCAGGGCACGGAAGAGGAAGAAGCGCTTGTGCGCGCGCTCGTCGAGACGTGCCTGCGCGCGGCCGGCCCCCGGCCTCAGACGCCTCCCCGCTCCGAATAGCTGAAACGCGCCGTGGCGACGGCCGGCCCAGATTGCCCCCTTTGTGGCCGATCAGACTCACTCGCAAATAAATTTGCATGCGCATGCATTTTATTTGACTCGCGCGCACCACCCATATAATGCATGCACATGCAATTACATGGAGCGAGCACCATGAGCGCCATAACCATCTATTCCGACTACGTTTGTCCCTTTTGTCTTCTGGCGGAACGGGTTTTGTCCGAGGCAATTGGCGACCGGACCGTCTCCCTATCCTGGCGCGCCTTCGAGTTGCGCCCCGCCCCCGAACCGACATTACGTCCGCAAGACCCTTACCTGCCAACCGTCTGGAACAGGTCGGTCTATCCCCTCGCCGCAAGACTGGGCGTTGCGATCCGCCTGCCCTCGACCTCACCCCAGCCCCGAACGGCCAAGGCGTTCGAACTGCTGGCGATGGCGCAGGACGCGGGGCTTGACCATCCCTATTCCATGCGGGTGCTGCGCGCCTTCTTTCAGGAAGATCGCGACATCGGCGATCCGGAAACACTGATCGAGCTGGCGGCGGATGCCGGGCTCAGCCCTGTGGCGGCGCGGAAGGCGCTCAAAACCGGTACCTACGCCGAGCGCCATCGCGCAGCACAGCGCCACGCCAGCGAACACATGGGCATCACCTCGGTCCCGACGATTGTTGTCGGCGAGCGGTTTTTCCGCGGAACCCCGCCGCTCGGTGAATTGCGGCAGGCAATCGACCGGCTGGTCGAGAGCGGCGGAGACGGCAGCAGCCCCCCGATCGCCGCGCCCCCCGTCCCCCCCCAGGCGCGAGCCTGAGACCCAACCCGTCACGAAAGGAGAACATCATGAACTGGCTCTATCTTGGGATCGCCGTGATCTTTGAGATCGCGGTCGCGATCAGTGCGGGCAAGGCCGAGGGGTTCACCCGCATCGGGTGGACCATCGCCACCCTTGTCAGCGGCGCAATCGCCACCTTCTTCCTCAGCCTTGCACTTCTCACCTTTGACGTCGGCGTCGGCTACGCGATCTGGACGTCGGTCGCGGGTGTCGGGATCGTCATCCTGGGCGCACTGTTCTTCGGCCAGCGACTGAGCCCCAAAAAGCTTCTCGGGATCGCCCTCGTCATCGGCGGCGTCGTCGGCCTGCGCCTCAGCGGCGCGGCCTAGACACCCGCCTTCTTCATACACATCCCACTTGATCTGAAAGGAAACGAACATGACGACGATGGAAAGCCCCGTCCAAAGCAACGGGCGCGCCTGGGCCATGCTGATGCTCGCCAGCGCCTTCGAAATTGGCTACGCCCTCAGCGTTGGCGGCAGCCAGGCGTTCACCATTCCAAGCTGGTCAGCAGCCGCCCTGGTCTTCTTTCTGCTGACGCTTTACTTCCTCAGCGCCGCCCTGCGGACCATCGACGTCGGCATTGGCTACGCGGTCTGGGCCGGTATTGGTTCGGTCGGCGCGGCAGGCTTTGGCAGTGTCCTGCTCGACCAGCCGCTGACCCTCATTCAAACCTTCTGGCTGGCGATGATCATCGCAGGCGTCGTCTGGTTGAAGCTGGCCGACAGCCCACGGCTCACGGGGAACGCCTGATGGCCTCCGATCCCCTGGCTCGCCACAGGCAGATCATGGAGGCGGCCGTCGCCGTCTCCATGGATCATGTCCGCGCTGGCGGCATCCCCTTCACCGCCCTCGTCATCGACCGCGAGGGCGCCATTCTCGGGCGCGGCGTCAACCGCGTCCGGCAGCACCACGACCCGACGGCCCATGCCGAAGTCGAGGCGATACGCGATGCCTGCCGGACGCACGGCACCGCGCAGTTGCCGGGAACAACGCTTCTGGCCTCAGGCGAACCCTGCGCCCTGTGCTACATGAGCGCGCTCCATGCCGGCATCTCGCAGGTGTTCTACGCTGTCGATCGGGACGAGGCCGCCCGACACGGCTTCGACTATCGCGGCACCTATCGCCTGTTTGCCCAGGACCCGCGAACCTGGCAATCGCCTGCCGTGCGCAAACTCGCCGTCCCGGAGGGCTTGCACCCATTCCTGGAATTCCGCTCAAGGCGACGCGCCTGATGGCGGCGCGCTCCCTTGTGCCAGTCATTGCATGGGCATACATATGCACATCGTCCCATTGATTGCTCAAGAGGAGCGCGCCGGTCATGTCGAAGAGAAGCGATTCCTGGCTCAGGCTGACTCATGTCGTCGCCAGCATTGAGGCGGACTTGAGCAAGACGCTTCAACGCAAGCATGGGCTTGGCCTGTCCGACTACCGCGCGCTCCACAGGCTCTCCCTTTCCCCGGACCTTGAACTTCGGATGCAGGAACTGGCCGCGCATCTGGGGCTTAACCAGAGCTCGGTTTCGCGCATGGTCGAACGGCTGGAGCGGAGCGGGTTTACGGTCCGCGACCTTTGCCCGAACGACAAGCGCGGTGTCTATACGGTGCTCACCGACAAGGGACGCACCTGTCTCGAAAGCGCGCAACCCGACTACGAGGCGGCACTTGCCGCCTCCCTCAAGGACCATGGCTGCGAGGACCTGCTGTCGGCAGCATTCATCAAGGCAGAATAAACTGGCGAAAAGGCTTGGCGGCGGCTTTCCTGTCAGCGCCCGTCCTGCCACCTGCAAAGCAGCCTGCGGCATGATAACCGATGCGCATGGTCGACTTTCGGCACAAGGAGGCGGCGTGGACAGGAAGCTCCCTGCCGTCTTTATGCCGGATCCGGCAGCTCCAGAAGGTCCTCCTGCGTGTACTGACTGCAATACTCCACGATCACATCCGTTAGCGCCTGCGCCGCGGGCGACAGGCTTCGCCCTGGCAGATGCAGAAGGCCGATCTGCCGCACGATGGTCGGCGCCTTGAGGGGACGCACCACCAGAGACGATCCGCCAATCACCGGCAAGGTCAGCCGTGGCAAGGCCGTCACCCCCAGCCCCTGCCGCACCAGCGCCCCCACGGACGCCAGATGCGACACCTCAAAGCGCGGGCGAAACACCGCCCCGATCTGGGTCACGGCCGCGCCGATGTGATCGCGCACCGTCGTGCCCGGCGCCATGGTCACAAACGGCATGGCCAGGATTTCTTCCCACAGAAAGGCGCGGGGTTCATCCAGCGGCCCTCCCGGTGCGGCAACGGCATAGACCGGATCTTCGATCAGCTTGCGAAAGGTCAGGCGACCGGAGCCATCCGCCGTATTCGTGGTCAAGCCAAGGTCCGCCCGCCCGTCGAGCACCGCGCTGGCGCCGCCATCCCACACCGCATCCAGAAAGCGGACATCGATATCGGGCCGGTCGACAACGAAGCGGGACAGAATCGGCGGCATGAGCCCGGCCGTCACGGACGGCAGACAGGCAAGTGAAATGCTGCCCCGGCGCGCGGCAAGAAACGTATCGAACTCGTCCCGCGCCTTCGCCGCTTCATTGAGAACCCGGCGGGCCAGTCCAAGCAGTTCCCGGCCGGACGGCGTGAGTTCGACGTTGCGCGTGTCCCTGTCAAACAGCCGCGTCTTCAGGCGCCCTTCGAGCTGGGCAATCTGGCGGCTGAGGGCGGGGCTGCTGAGGCCGACAATCTCGCTCGCGGCCCGAAACCCTCCAGCTTCGGCCAGGGTCACGAACAGGCGCAGGTCTTTAAGGTCTGGATTGATGCGTTTCATGCAATGAAAAATGACTTCTTTTCAATTAAAACACCAGCCGCCTTGTGCAACAGTTTCTCCGGGCCGGGAAACATCGGCCCGCAGGAAGGAAACGAAGGTCACGAAACCGCGACCGAAGCTTACGCTTCACCCTAGGGAGGAATACGGGATGAATATCCGCGCATTGTTCGCGGCTGGCGCCATTTTGCTAGCCGCTCCAGCAGCTCACGCCAATGAGAAGCTCCTGATTGGCTCGACGTCCGCGTCGTCCAGCCAGTACGGATACTTTGTCGCTCTGGCAAAAATCATCAACGACCAGATTGAGGGCGTCGAAGCCTCGGTGGTGGAAACGGGCGCAACGCTCGACAACATCCGCCGCATGGAGCGCAATCAGATCGACTTCGGCCTTGTCACCACCAATGTGGTCCAACATGCGGTGAGCGGCACGCAGGGCTTCAAGGGCCGCCCGACCGACATTCAGCTTCTGTGGGTCTATGCTCCGGCGCCGCAGAACGTTGTCGTGCGCAAGGACAGCGGCATCGACACGATGGACAAGCTGAACGGACGCCGCTTCAACCCGGGTCTGAAGGGGTCCGCCACCGAAGCCACCGCCGAAGCGGTCCTCAAGACCCTCGGCATCCAGCCCGACTATGTGCGCGGCTCGACCACTGACGTCGTCAACATGGTCAAGGACAACCGGGTGACCGGCTATGTCAAATCCGGCGCGGGCAAAAAACTCGACAGCTCGTCGCTCGACATCTCCACCATGACCCCGATCAACGTGCTCTCCCTCACCGACGATCAGGCGAGCAAGCTGGAGCAGGAAATGCCGGACATTTCCGTGGTGAAGGTGCCGGCCAACCCCGATCAGGATATTCCCGAATATTCGACCTGGAGCTTTGGTCTGGCCGTGGCCGCCAGCCCCAACCTGAACGAAGAAACCGCCTATCAGATCGTGAAGGCCGCGATGGCCGACAAGACCGTCCAGGTCGCCGCCCTGGCCTCCCTGAAGGGCGAGAACCTCGCCGAGCTGACCACCACCTACGGCACGGTTTCGCTGCACCCCGGCGCCGCGCGCTGGTTCAGCGAAAACGGCATCGAACTTCCCGAGAAGCTTCAGCCCAAGAAATGACGGGAACCGCCAATGTTCAAGAAGCTCTCAGCCGCGCTCGCGGTCCTCGTTGGCGTGTTCGTATTCTGGACCGCGGGCGCGGGGCCCTTTGAAAGCCTGATCCAGCGCGCGATCTTTCTCGCGCTGGTCACCTGCCTCGGACTCACCCTTTACCCCCTTGGCGCCGGCACCCGCTGGCGTCCGCTGGGGCTGGTGCTCGATCTGGCACTGGCCGCCGCCACACTGGCCGCCTGCACCTATGTCGTGATGCATTACGATCGCATCATGACCGAACTTCCCTGGGCCAGTTCGCTCGACATGGCCCTTACCGCCGGGCTGACCCTGTCCGTTCTGGAGCTTAGCCGACGCGCCGTGGGCATCGTCTTTCCCGCCATGGTGGCGATGGGACTGGCCTATGCCCTGTTCGGCCACCTGCTGCCGGCCCCGTTCGAGCATCGCGGCTTCGATGTCGCCTTCGTCACCGAAACCCTCTTCCTCGGCGACCTTGGCATCTGGGGAATGCTTACGGGCGTGGCGGCCACGGTGATCGCGGCCTTCGTGCTGTTTGGCGCCCTTCTGCTGCACACTGGCGGCGGTCAGGCCTTCATGGATCTGGCCATGCGTCTTGGCGGGCGCAGCCCCGGCGGCGCGGCCAAGGTCGCGACCATCGCCTCCGGCCTGTTCGGCATGATCTCCGGAAGCGCCGTGGCCAATGTCGCAACCACGGGCAATTTCACCATTCCCATGATGCGCCGCCTTGGCTACCCCGCGCCCTTCGCCGCCGCGGTGGAAGCCGTTGCCTCCACCGGCGGGCAGCTCGCTCCCCCCATCATGGGCGCGGCCGCCTTCGTGATGGCCGAGATTCTCGGGGTCTCTTACTTCACGGTCATGGCCGCTGCGGTCATTCCCGCCCTGCTCTTCTACCTGTCCGTCTTCATCACCGTGCATATCGTCTCGCTGCGACGCGGCCTCCGGGCTGCACCGGAAGAGGATTTGCCGGCCTGGAGCGCCATCTTTGCCCCGCGTCGCGCGCTTCCCGTGGTGGCGGCCCTTGGTGCACTTCTGCTGGCCATTCTGACGGGCCGCTCTGTCACCACCGCCGCCTTCTGGGGCGTTCTCGGGCTATTGCTGGCCTATGTGGCCACCAATATCGGCCGCACCTCGCCGCGCGAGATGGCCAGCCATGTGGTCGCCGGGCTTGCCGATGCCGGACGCGGCCTCGTCATCATCGGCGTGCTGCTGACCGGCGCCCAGATCCTCGTGTCGATGATCAACCTCACGGGCGTGGGCGTCGTGATCTCCTCGCTCATCGTGCAGCTTGCCGGAGACAATGTCGGCATCATCGCCATCATCGTGGCGCTGGTCTGTCTCATCATGGGCATGGGGCTACCCACCACCGCCGCTTATGTGCTGGTGGCAGCCGTCCTGGCGCCGGCCATGACGACCGTGGGGGTGGATGCGCTCTCCGCGCAGATGTTCGTGTTCTACTTCGCCACCCTTTCGGTGGTAACGCCGCCTGTCTGCATCGCGGTGTTCGTCGGCGCCGGCATTGCACAGACCAACTGGCTTCCGGCCGCCCTTGAGGCCGTCCGGCTTGCCGCCGTGGTCTATCTGGTTCCGTTCCTGTTTCTCATCTATCCGGGCATGACCGGAAACGGGGGAACACTGGCGGTGCTGGATGCCGTTCTGACCGGCGGCGCTCTTGTGCTGGCCATCCCGGCCCTGCTGAGCGGCATGCCCCTGTTCGGGAAGCGCGTGCTGGATGGCGTGATCTATCTCGCGGTGATCGTGCTGGCGGTTCTGCCCTTCACCCTCACACCGCTGATCGCCATTGCCATCCTTGCCTGGGCATTCCTGCGCAAGCAACCGGCCCCGAAGGAAACCGCCGAGCAGGCACTGGAGCGTCGGCCATGAAGAGCATTCGTATAGGCACGGGCGCCGGCTATTCCGGTGACCGGATCGACCCCGCCGTTGATCTCGCGGAACGCGGCCAACTGGACTACCTGGTCTTCGAGTGCCTTGGCGAACGCACCATTGCGCTGGCCCAGCTCACCCGGCTCGACAATCCGGACCACGGCTACGAGCCCTTGCTGGAAGCGCGCATGCAGGCGGTGTTGCCGGCCTGCAAACGGAACGAGGTAAAGATCGTCACCAACATGGGCGCCGCCAATCCCCTGGCGGCGGCCAAAGCCACGGCCCGCGTGGCCCGGTCCTGCGGCATCTCCGGCCTCAGGATTGCAGCCATCACCGGCGATGATGTGTTTGACGCCGTCTGCAACGGCGACTTCCTCATAGAGGAAACGGGCGCGCCGGTGGCCAGTGTGCGGGACAAGCTGGTTTCCGCGAACGCCTACATGGGCGCCGCTCCCATTGCCGAGGCCCTGGCGCAAGGAGCCGATATCGTCATCGTCGGGCGCGCGTCGGATCCGGCCCTGTTTCTGGGGCCGGCGCTTCACGCCTTTGGCTGGCAACTGGACGATTGGCCGCGCCTTGGCCGGGGCATCGTTGCCGGGCATCTGCTGGAATGCGGCGCTCAGGTCACCGGCGGCTATTTTGCCGATCCCGGGTACAAGGACCCGCCTCATCTGGCCCGCGTGGGCATGCCCATCGGCGAAATCGACGAGGACGGCACACTCGTCGTCACCAAGCTGCCGGACACCGGCGGCGAGGTGACACGCGCGACCTGCACCGAACAACTGCTCTATGAGGTGCACGACCCCGCCCGCTACCTTCAGCCGGATGTGGTGGCCGACTTTTCCGGCGTGACCATGATGGAGGATGGGCCCGACCGCATTCGCCTTGCCGGCGGCTCCGGCCACCCGCGCACCGGACTGCTGAAGGTCTCCCTTGGCATTCAGGAGGGATGGATTGGCGAGGGGCAGATTTCCTACGCCGGCCCAGGAGCCCGAGAGCGCGGACAGCTTGCCGCCGATATCGTCGCCGAACGCCTGCGCCTGCTTGGCGTTCCCTGCCGGGAAACGCGCGGCGAACTGATTGGCGTCAATGCCATTCTCGGCCCGGAGCCTGACACGCCCGCCCCGCGCGAGGTGCGCATGCGCTTCGCGGCCCGCACGGACAGCCGGGCGGATGCCGAACGCATCGGCCGGGAGGTCGAGGCTCTTTATCTCAATGGCCCCTCCGGTGGCGGAGGAGCGTGGCGCTCGACACGCCGTGTCATCGGCGTCGTGTCCACCCTCATTCCGGAGCAGCTTGTTTCGCCTCGAATTCACATGATGGAGGCCTAGATGCGCCTGCGCGAACTTGCCCACAGCCGCACCGGCGATAAGGGGAACACCTCCAACATCTCGGTCATTGCCTACAAGCTGGCGGACTATCCGCATCTGGCCCGGCACGTCAGCGCAGAGCGGATCCGCGCCTGCTTTCCCGGCCTGTCCATCGGCGAGATCGAGCGGTACGAGCTCCCCGCTCTGGGGGCCCTGAACTTCGTTCTGCACGATGCGCTGGCCGGCGGCGTCACCCAGTCGCTGGCGCTGGATGCCCACGGCAAATGCATCGGCGCCGCCGTGCTGGACCTGGAGTTGCCCGACGCCTGAACAGGCGCCCTCTCCACCTGCCCCCTCACCCTTCCCGCCGACCCCGCGCACATATGCGCAATCTCTCACGGAAGAGCCGTGAGACGAGGAACGACACATGGACAAATCCGAAACCGACATCGCCACCTCCCCTTTCCGCCTCGACGGCAAGGTCGCCCTGGTTACCGGCTGTGGGTCGAGCGGCCCGGGCTGGGGCAATGGCAAGGCCATCTCCGTTCTGTTTGCCCGGCAGGGCGCGCAGGTCTACGGCGTGGACCTCAATGCGGACGCGGCCGCCGAAACGGCCCGTATTGTTGCCGAGGAAAACGGCACCATGCACGTGGGCACCTGCGATGTGACCCGCGCCGGGGAAACCGCCGCACTGATCGAGTCCTGCCTGGCGCGGTTCGGCCGGATCGACGTTCTGGTCAACAATGTCGGCCGCTCGGAGCCCGGCGAGCCCGCCACCATGGATGAAGAGACCTGGGACGCCCAACTGGACGTCAACCTGAAGAGCGCCTACCTGACCTGCAAGTCAGCCCTGCCGGTGATGGAGAAGCAGGGCAGCGGCTCCATCGTCAACGTCTCCTCTGTCGCGGGTTTGCGCTATATCGGCAAGCCGCAGGTTGCCTACGCGGCAAGCAAGGCCGGGCTGATGCAGATGACCAAGACCACGGCGGTTCTCTATGCCTCCAAGGGCATACGCCTGAACTGCGTGGTGCCCGGGCTGATGCATACGCCTCTGGTAACCCAGCTCGCCGACAAATATGCCGCCGGACAGTATGACGCCTTTGTCGCCACGCGGAACCAGCAGGTGCCCATGGGACGCATGGGCAGCGCCTGGGATGTTGCCCACGCGGCGCTTTTCCTCGCCGCGGACGAAAGCCGCTATGTCACCGGCACCGAGCTTCTGGTGGACGGCGGACTGACCGCCGCGACCCGGTAAGGCTGCCCTCATCCCCCGACAAGTCCCCGAGGAAACCCTGATGGCCCGTATCCCCTATGGCGACCCGGAAGCGCCCGAAGCCCGCGCTCTGGTGGAGCGCATTGTCGCCGAGCGCGGCAGCCTTTTACATCTTTACCAGATGCTGATTCACAGCCCTCCCGTCGCCGAAGGGTGGCTCGCCTTTCTGACCGCGATCCGGCAGAAAAGCGGACTGGACGGCTGTTTGCGCGAGCTGCTGATCGTGCGTATCGCACAGTTCAACAAGGCCCCCTACGAGGCGGATCAACACATCCCCATCGCCCTAGCGGAAGGGGCAAGTCAGGCGCAAATCGACGCTCTTGCCAATTGGCAGGACAGCCCGCTGTTTACCGCCGAACAACGCGTGGCCCTCGCCTATGCCGAAGCCATGACGCGGCAGGTTCAGGTTCCGGCGGATGTGTTCGCGGAAGTCCGCGCCGCGTTCGACGATCGCGCCCTGGTGGAACTGACGGCAACCATCGGCGCCTACAACATGGTCTCCCGTTTTCTGGAGGCGCTGGAGGTCCACTCCCACGACCCACGCTGATCCCCGCGCAGGTCGGACCGGTACGCACCGCTGGCCTGCCGGGACGGCTTGACTATAACAACCAAAAATAGTCATAAACTTATAATATACCACTTTAAATTTATAAACCAAATGAGCGCGTGGCTTTGAGGCTTAAACGGGCGTGGCGCGCTCCTGCTTCCAAGCTTCAGACCCAAATAGTACCTATGCAAGTCATTTGATTTCTGATTCCAACTCCTGAACAGGAGTTTGCTGACGGTCTGATGGGTATTTCTGGCTCAGCGAAGAGCCGTTTTTGAGGTTGCGACCGTTGTTGCCGGCCAATACGCGGGGCAAGGCCCGTGTCGATGACCGGCGGGTGATCAGCGGCATCGTTCATGTCTTGACGTCTGGCGGTCGTTGGGTCGATGCGCCAGGCGTCTATGGCCCCAGCCGCCCTTTGCAACCGCTTCGTGCGCTGGTCCGAGAAGGGTGTCTGGGGCGACCGTAGTGTTGGAAGAGGTCGCTGGTGGCGACAGCACGGCTGTTCGGGCGCATCGGGTTGCCCATAGTGGCAAGGGGCTCAACCCATGCCCTGGGCCGAACTCGTGGTGGTCCGGGAACGACAATCCACGCCCTGAGCGACAACAAAGGCCGGCCAATCGCCTGTCATCTCACCGGTGCCAATATCTCCGACTTCACCGGAGCAGAGGCTCTCTTGCCACTGGTTCCGGCAACAGGAGTACTGCATGGCGACAAGGGCTATGACAGTGACCGTATCCGCAGGACCATAGAGGCGCGAGGTTCTCTGCCAAACATCCCACTGCGGGAAACAGGGAAATGGAAAAACTGTTTCTCGCCATACCTTTACAAGGGGCGAAACGTCATCGAACGGATGTTCGGCAGGCTCAAGGAGTTTCGGAGGATCGCAACGCCAACAACTTTCTGTCGGCCATCTGCCTCGCGGCAACAGTCTGCTACTGGTTATAAGTCTGAAGCCTAGGCCCCGGCCCCTAGGCATTCCAGTGGAGCTGGCCCCCGCTCGTCAAAGCGGAAGGCTGAACTTGCCCACTATTTCATAACCGGAAGAGGACATTGGTTGAGACTGATCCAATGTCCTCTCCGGGCCGATGAATTCGATCATGTTCAGTCCGAGCCCGAAGGCTAATTGATAGATTTCTTCAACGGCATGCGCTGACAGAATAATCAAAAACCAACGGCACCACATCTGCGTGCCTATTCATCTAAAAGGCTTCACATTTTTAGAGGCACGAACTGCCTGGGCGCCAGAAAAATCCGCGAGATCTCGTTAAAAGACCGACATATTTTCCGACGTGGCATCACGCATCGGAATGGTTTCAGATCCATTGATTGACTTTAATCAGAACCAGAATTTAGAATTATCGTTACGAAAATTACTCGGATGAAGGCTCAAATTTCGAGCTAATTGCGGTTTCCGGAGTGAATATGACTTTAGGTAAAAATCTCTTCGCGGCTGCCCTGATCTTCAGCACGACCACGGCCCTTGCGCAGGAAGTATCCCAGACCCTGATCAACAATGTACAGGTGTTTGACGGAGAAAACGCCGACCTGATCGAAAACGCAAGCGTTCTGATCGAGGGGAACCTCATCAAGTCGGTCTCCTCCGACCCAATATCGGCTGAAGGCGCAACGGTAATCGATGGCGGAGGCCGCACGATAATTCCGGGCCTGATCGACGTTCACTGGCATACGTCCTATTGCTGTGCGGCCCAGTCGACCGTCGTCACTGGCGACATTCTGGAAGTCGCCATACGGGGCGCGCTTGGGTCGGAAAGTACATTAATGCGCGGCTTCACAACGGTGCGCGACGTCGGCGGGAATCCTTTCGCGACCAAAAAAATGATCGATAAAGGGGAACTCATCGGCCCACGCATCCTGCCGTCCGGACCTCCCATCGGGCAGACGGGTGGTCACTTTGATTATCGCCCCTACCAGTCCGTGCCGACAAACCCGGCTGATTCCCAGTGGTATTGGTACGCCGTCGGGCTGATGTCCATGGCCGATGGTGTTCCGGAAGTGACCAAACGCGCCCGCGAGGTGATGCGCATGGGAGCCAGCCAGATCAAAATATCCGGCGGGGGTGGCGTTTCTTCCGTTTACGACCCGCTGGATGTCCGCCAATTCACCAGGGAAGAGGTAGAGGCTTTCGTTGAGGTGGCAGACACATACAACACCTACGTAGCTTCTCATATCTTCACCGACGATGCCGCACGCATTGCCGTCGAGGCCGGGGTGAAGACGATCGAGCACGGATTCCTGCTCACGGAAGAAACGCTTCAGCTCATGAAGGAAAAGGGCACCTGGCTCTCCATACAGCCGTTGCTCGACGATGAAGACGGCTTTTCTTTTGACGACCCCGGTAGCCAGCAGAAATGGATTGAGGTCACCAACGGAACAGATACGATTTATCCGCTCGCCAAGAAAGTCGGCGTGAAAATCGCCTTTGGTACGGACATTTTATTTGATCCGGCCCTGGCTGAAAGGCAAGGCGCGTTCTTGGCCAAGCTCAAACGCTGGTTCACGCCCTATGAAGTGCTGAAAATGGCGACATCCGAGAATGCCGAGCTTCTGGAATTGGCAGGGCCGCGCCATCCCTACCAGGACGGTGCCCTCGGGGTCATCAAACCCGGCGCCTATGCCGACTTGATCCTCGTTGACGGAAATCCTCTGGAGGACATCGATCTCGTCGCCGATCCGCACACGAATTTCGACCTGATCATGAAGGACGGCGTGATCTACAAGAACGAGATCGGCAAGTGAATCGCGCGGCCGGCAGTGACGCGGGCGCATCGGATGTCGTGGCCGCTCCATCTGCGGGTGCTCGTGCGCCTGCAATGGGTCTTCGCCGCACTCGCCGTGGGTTTCCTCATCGCGAGCGCGGCGCGGGCGGCGATTGTGGGCGCGCCGCTCAGTGCGGCCAATATCCCGGCATCCATAGGTCTCTTCGTCCTCTACGCCGCCAGCCTGTTCCTGCCCCGTGCCGGGCGCCTCGGCTGGTATCGCCTCGCCATGATCCCGGCGCTCGTGTTCTTCGGCGGCGGTGGCGTGATCGCGAACGTTCTCCGCTACGCCGAAAACGGACTGGAAAGCTATGCGAGCGTCACTGCCTTCGTGATCGCCGTGGGCATCAACGCCTTCGGAACGATCCTGAACCTGATCGCGGCGCTCGGGCTCTTTCGGAAGGACGGATCGCCATGAGACTCGTCTGTGACACACGGCCTTCGCGTACCTCCGTTTGCCAATACCTTTGCCCACCGGCCTGGCTTTTCGTCGCCATGGCTCTCTTCGCGACGACGTACGCAACAGATGTCGCGGCGCAGGAAGAGAGCCTCGACCTGGCCGAGTTCAAGGGCACTGTCGTTCCTGCGCGCGAGGTCGAGATCACCCCGATCGTCAGCGCCTGGTTGAGGACCATCACGTTCCAGCCCGGCCAGATGGTGGAGGAAGGCGATCCGCTCTTCGAGTTCGCCAAGCCGCCTGCGGAATATCGATTGCATCTTGCTCAGGCGCAGTTCGATGCCGCGCGCGCGCAGTTGCTGGAAGCCATAGCGAATGTGAAGCGGGCAAAGATCCTCGCGGACCGCGACGTGGTCTCGGCCGTCGATCTCGAAAAGACGGTGGCCCTGCGCGAGATCGCAGCAGCCAACGTGGCGCAGGCCGAAGCAAATGTAGGTCTTGCCGAACTCGGCGTCATGCAGATGACGCAGAGGGCCCCGTTTTCCGGCGTCATGAGCACGCCGCTGGTGCGCGAGAACGGATGGCAGGATGCCGGAGACGGCGACATCACCATGGCCATCATCACGCAGCTCGATCCAATCCACGTTGTCGGCAAGGTGCCCTACGACGTGTATGCGCGCCAGGCCACGTTCGCCTCGGACGAAGCCCTGATCGAGGGGATCGTGCTCTCGCTCGTGTTGCCGGATGGGACCGAATACCCGCACGAGGGCAAGCTGGTCTCGGGTGGATGCACCTTCGAGGAACAGACGCAGAAGATCACCGTCTGGCGCGCGTTTCCGAATCCGGAGCGCTCCCTGCGCCCGGGATTGAGGGTGACCGTACGCTCGAGACTGAACGCGAATTGAGTACACGTCGGGCGGCTTTGCCCGCTCGAACGCACATAAACGCGCAGACGAGGCCATGACGATGAGAAAGAATTTCCTTGCGACCATTCTTGCACTGGCTGTCAGCGCCCCGGTCTGCGCGCAGGAGGCGACCGACCCCGGCACCCTAATCACGGGTGCGCGCATCTTCGACGGGATCGGGCCGGATCTGATCGAAGGGCAGGACGTGCTGGTGCAGGACGGCCTTATCGCCGAAATCGGTGCAGGGCTCGACGCCCCCGAGGGCGCGACGATCATCGACGCCGAGGGCCGCGTGATGAGTCCCGGGTTCATCGACATGCATTATCATCTCAGCCTGTGCTCGGTCCCGATCAGCGACCAGCAGGGCGCCTATGCGCCCGATCTCGACTATATCGGCATCCTCGCGTCGCAGGAGGCGGAACGGGTTCTCATGCGCGGTTTCACCAGCGTGAGGGACGTGGGGGGCGCGTCCTGGGGTGCCAAGCTCGCGGCCGACCGCGGTCAGATCGCCGGACCGCGCGTCTGGCCGTCCTTGCGCACGCTGTCGCAATTCGGCGGGCATGGCGACGCCAATCCCCGCTACATGAACCCCCGCGAATTTGGCGGTCCGCAGAACAATCTTGAACGTCTCGGCTACAGCCGCATCGCCAATGGCGTGGACGACGTTCTCACGGCCACCCGCGAAAACCTCAAGCGCGGAGCCAGCCAGATCAAGATGCACCTCGCCGGCGGTGTCGGCACCGAGTTCGACCCGATCGACGGACGGCAGTTCGTCCGCGACGAGATCGAGGCCGCCGTCGAGGTGGCCGAAGGTTTCGGCACCTACGTCACCGCCCATGTCTACACGACGGACGGCATCCGGCAGGCCATCGAGGCCGGCGTGAAGTGCATCGAGCACGGCAACCTCATCGACGAGGAAATTGCCCAGATGATGGCCGAGAACGACGTGTGGCTCAGCCCGCAGGTGCTCGTCTACCGCACCTTCTCGCCCGATCTTGGCCCTGTCCGGCTTGCGAAAGGGCAAATGGTCGAAGCCGGTCTGGACAGCATGTTCCGTCTCGCGAAGGAATACGGGATCAAGACCGTGTTCGGCACCGACGTCGTCGTGAACCCCGAGGCCTGTGCGGAACAGAACAAGGAGTTTGCCGCCCGGCTCGACTGGTTCACGCCAGCCGAGATCCTCACGCAGGCCACGGCGAATTCGGGCGAGCTGTTGCAGCTCTCCGGCGACCGCAGCCCCTATCCCGGCATTGTCGGCCGGATCATCGAAGGCGCCCATGCCGACCTGCTGCTCATCGACGGCAATCCGCTCGAGGACATCACAATCCTCGAAGACCATGAGACGGTCATCGACCTGATCATGAAGGGTGGCACCATCTACAAAAGCGAACTGTAGGGTGACGCCCGTGGTCCGGTCTCTTCGCCTGCTGCACGGTCTTGCAGTTCTCACTTTCATCCTGGCTCAATCGCTCTCCCCCACGGCCGTGGCCGAAGCGGCCCCGAGGCTCGCAGCGTGGGATGCGCTCGCTCCCGCCGTGGAGCCCTACGACGATCCATTTCTCGATATGACGCTCGAACAGAAGCGGGACCTGCGCGACGTGCTGCGCGCAAACGAGGCCGCCGGCGCAGGAGCCGCCGCGCCGGCGCTGAAGGACGCGGCGCAGGCGGCCCGCGTCAGGCTCGACGCCGTCGGACTGGACGCGGATTATCTTCTCGAACAGCGACTGGTCGTGATGGAACGGCGTCGCGAAGAGGCGACCGGCGTCACATCGACATTCCTCGAAAGCCCGATCCTCATCGACGGATATGTTCTGCCGCTGGCCTGGGAGGGCGAGCGCGTCGTCGAGTTCCTGCTCGTTCCCTGGGTCGGCGCATGCATCCATACGCCGCCGCCACCCCCCAACCAGATCGTGCATGTCTCCTATCCTGAGGGGCTGGTGCTGGAGCGACGGTTCCAGGCGGTCCGGCTGGCAGGGACCCTGCGCCATGAGCCAGCGCAGCACACGCTTTTCCTGATCGACGGCAGCCGGCAGATTCCCGCCTCCTACGGGTTGGACAGTGCCGCAATAGCCGGCCAGCCGGGCGACATAGTGGCCGCATCCGCGTCCGACATACCGGCGCTGGCGAGAGCCCAGATCTGGGTCAACAGTCTATTCACGTCCGGTATGGCCGAGATCGGCCGGGAGGGGGCGGCAAAAGCGACCGTGCTCGCGGTTCTTTTGGCCTTCGGCTATGGCGCGCTGCACACACTGGGGCCGGGCCATGGCAAGGCGGTGGTGATCTCGTACTTCGCTGGCACCGGTGGGAGCCTTCGACGTGGTCTCACCATGGGCACGCGCATCGCGGTGTTCCACGTTCTGTCCGCCATCGTCGTGGTGTTCCTGCTCGACCTTGCCGTGCGCCAGGCAACCGGCGCTGCACCATCCGACTACCGCATGATCCGTCTTTTTAGCTACGCCCTGATCGTCGCCATCGGCGCCGTCATGCTCTGGCAGGCCGTGCGCGCGATCTGGCGGCCAACGACGGGGGCGGCGGACACGCATGTCCACGACCACGCCGGCGACGGCCAGGGAACCTGCTCCGCCTGCAGGGCGTATGGGGATGGTCGCAGCGGTGGCTGGATCGCGGCCGCCGTCGGGGTCGTGCCCTGCACCGGGGCGCTCATCGTGATGCTCTTCGGGCTGGCGAACGATCTGATCTGGCCAGCCATCGTCATGGTGGTCGCGATCTCCGCCGGCATGGCGGTCGCCATGGCTGGGATCGGTATCGCCGCAATCTGGGGCCGCGGCTGGGCGGAGCGGCGGTTCGCATCCGACGATCGCAGACGCCTGCGTTTCGAACACGGCGCGCGCCTTGCAGGCGCATCCTGCGTGCTTGTTCTCGGTGCCGGCCTGTTCATCGCCACCTTCCTCCATGCCCCGTCAGAGCGAAACGCAATGCGCGAAACTGCCATTGGTGCCGAGACCCTGGTCGCGTCTGGCGGATAGTCCGACCGCGCCCGCGGCAGCAGTATGCGCCCTCGTTTGCCGGTCATCGCGAGCGGAAATGGAGTGGAAGCCGCTTCCACTTGACGGCATCGTTATGTGCCGGGCTTACGGTGCCAACACAAAAAACACGGGAGAAGCCATCATCATCGGCGTCGGTCTCGCGAAGGAGGAAGCTCAGGTATTCGGCGCCGCAGTGTACGGGCCAGCCCAGTTCCACAACAGGCTGCCTCGACCGCAAAAGGCCCGGTTCGCCTCTGGTCGCAACTGAACCGGCCGCTTTCGACGAAATGGAACAGAGATCGAACGTTCGTCAATGCGGTATTCGCTGCGACAGGCCCAAATGAACGAGTTGCGGACAAAGCCGCCTTTTGCGCTTGCATTTGTTGCTGCCGCAGAAAACCCTCTCTCTTGCGGCGCGAAACCTTCGGCAGCGCGGAGAACTTCCCGTTTAAGGTCCTTCGCCCCCCGGAAATCGGCGGAGCTCAAACTGATTTTTCGGTGCAATCAGGTTGGATAGACGAGACGCGGGACGAAACTGTCGTTCTAGGCCGGAAGGGCAATATCTGCTTTCCCATCGGAAGCTGGCCTTGAAACCGACTACGGCGAGAGGGCCGACCTTACACGTCCGGCGGGACAACCCCGGCGCAGGCGGACTTGTCGCCGCCACAGCAATCCTGCAACAGAAATCGCACCAACCCGTTCACCGCGTCGAAGCTGGGCGCGTAGAGAATTTCGCGGTGCTGACGCTCGGCGGTCACCAGCCCTGCCCGTTTCAGCGTGGCGAGATGACCCGACAAGGTGGACGGCTTCAAATCAAGAAGGCGCCCGACCTCCATGGCGGGTGTGCCGGCGGGGCCCCGCTGCACGAGCAGGCGGAAGATGGCCAGCCGGGTGTCGTGGGCAAGTGCGCTGAATGCGTCGATGGCATCGGGTTGGTTCATATTTCGTAATTACGCGAAATAAAGGAGGTTGACAAGGCGGGCGAAAGCGCTCAACAGAGGTATCAATTCGCCAATTCGCGAAATGACGGACTTATGACCTGCCACCCATCGGAGTCATTCATGGACTATACCTCCGCTGCTGCCCCCATGGGCACCTTTGAACGTTTGTTGACCCTCTGGGTGGCGCTGGCCATGGTGGCCGGGATTGGTATCGGGACCGTGGCCCCTGGTCTGGTTGATGCCGTTGCCGTGACAGAGTTTGCCTCGATCAACCTCGTGGTCGCCGTCCTGATCTGGGCCATGGTCTACCCGATGATGGTCAGTGTCGACTTCGGCGCCGTGGCTGGCGTGGCGCGCCAGCCCAAGGGGCTGCTGGTCACGCTGGTGGTGAACTGGCTGATCAAGCCTTTCACCATGGCCTTTCTCGCGGTGCTGTTCTTCGACCACATCTTCGCGCCCTGGATCGCACCCGAGGACGCGGCCCAATATATTGCGGGCCTTATCCTTCTGGGCGCGGCTCCCTGTACCGCCATGGTCTTCGTCTGGAGCCAGCTGACGCGGGGCGATGCCACCTATACGCTGGTGCAGGTCTCGGTGAATGACCTGATCATGGTCGTGGCCTTTGCCCCCATCGTGGCGCTGCTCCTGGGCGTCACCGAGATCGTGGTGCCCTGGGACACGCTGGCGCTGGCGACCGTGCTCTACGTTGTGCTTCCGCTGATCGCCGGGCTGATCACCCGCAGACTGTTGCGATCGTCGGAGGCCATCGACGCCTTTACCGCTCGGATCAAGCCTCTGTCGATGCTGGGCCTCATCGCCACGGTTGCCATCCTCTTCGGTCTGCAAGGCGATACGATCCTCAGCCGTCCGGGCGTCATCCTTCTCATCGCCGTGCCGATCCTGATCCAGAGCTACGGCATTTTCGCAATCGCCTACGGAGCCGCCTTTGCCCTGCGCGTGCCCCACCGGATCGCCGCGCCCTGCGCCATGATCGGCACCTCAAATTTTTTCGAGCTGGCCGTCGCCGTGGCCATCAGCCTTTTTGGTCTGAACTCGGGCGCGGCGCTTGCTACCGTGGTCGGCGTGCTGGTCGAAGTGCCGGTCATGCTGTCGCTGGTGGCCTTCGCCAACCGTACCCGTGCCCGCTTTCCCGGAGCCTGAGCCATGATCGTCATTCACCACAACCCCGATTGCGGCACCTCGCGCAACGTGCTGGCCTTCATCCGGAAATCCGGGGTTGAGCCGGTGGTCGTTGAGTACCTGACGGAGGGCTGGACGCGCCCGCAGTTGCTCGCGCTCTTCGCCGCCGCGGACATCACCCCGCGCGAGGCGCTGCGCACCACGAAGTCACCCGCCGCCGAACTGGGCCTTCTGGATGAACGCATCTCGGACGACGCCCTACTGGACGCTATGCTCGACCACCCGATCCTGGTGAACCGCCCCATCGTCTGCAGTCCGAAAGGCGTGCGC
The DNA here is from genome assembly GCF_014635285.1 of Stappia taiwanensis. GTDB lineage: Bacteria > Pseudomonadota > Alphaproteobacteria > Rhizobiales > Stappiaceae > Stappia > Stappia taiwanensis. The sequence continues at coordinate 289,451 of NZ_BMCR01000005.1, forward strand.
CTGTGCCGTCCGTCCGAGGCCGTGCTCGACTTGCTCGACCAGTTGCCAGCGGGGCCGCTCTACAAGGAAGACGGCCAGATGGTCATCAACGAGAACGGAGACCGCCCATGAGCGACACGCCCCAACTTCACGACGCCAGTCTTCTCAACATCGACGAGACGCAACTTTTCCCCGCGATCCGCAGCAGCCACGCACCGCGTATCCTGATCCTCTACGGGTCGTTGCGCGAACGCAGCTACTCCCGCTTTGCCGCTGAGGAGGCCGCGCGGATTCTCGAAAGGCTCGGCGCCGAGGTGAAGCTATTCGATCCGCGCAATCTACCGCAACCCGATGGCGCGCCGGCCGAGCATCCCAAGGTGGCCGAGCTGCGAAATCTCGTGACGTGGTGTGAAGGCATGGTTTGGTGCTCGCCGGAACGCCATGGCGCCATGACCGGGATCATGAAATCGCAGATCGACTGGATTCCCTTGTCGCTCGGCGGCGTGCGCCCGACGCAGGGAAAAACCCTGGCGGTGATGCAGGTCTGCGGCGGGTCGCAATCATTCAACACGGTCAACCAGCTGCGCATCCTCGGCCGCTGGATGCGGCTGCTGACTATCCCCAACCAGTCCTCGGTCGCCAAGGCATGGGACGAGTTCGACGAATGCGGTCGGATGAGGCCATCACCATATTACAATCGCATCGTCGACGTGATGGAAGAGTTGGTGAAGTTCACCCTGTTGACCCGAGATATCAAGGATCATCTGGTTGATCGATACTCCGAACGGGTCGAAAGTCGCGCAGAGCTGTCCCGACGGGTCAACCAGGCAAAGGCGGTCGGCCAGTGAAAGCGGTGCGCTTGAAGGCGGAAATCGGCAACAACTTTGGCGCTCTGCAATTGTGATGATGCACTGCCCGGCGACAGGGCCGGGCAGTGCATGATTGCGCGTCAGGCGCGGTTTTCCTGCGCTTTCGCCGCGGTCAGTGACACGAGGCCGAGGGCGATCATGCCTGAAAGGGCCGCGACTACCGGGGTCATCCCGACGCCCGGGCCGGCCACGATCGCACCGCCCACCGCCGACGCGCCGGAGATCCCGAGGTTGAAGGCCGCGATGTTGAAGCCCGAGGCGACGGCCCCTGCACCGGGGCTCCCCGCCTCGGCCGTTTCGACCACGGCCGATTGCACGATCGGCGAGATGGCGAAGGCAAAGCCCCCCCAGACGGCGAGGTTGACCGAAATCGCCCAGACGCTGCCCTGCGTCACCAGCAGCATGGCGAGCGATGCCACAAGGCCGATCAGTACGATGCCCAGCGCAGTCGTCGCGCCAAGCCGGTCGGAGGCCGCGCCGCCCGCAAGGTTACCCACCACGGTCGCCAGACCGAAGAGCATCAGTGCCAGGCTCACCGATGCGGGCGCGATGCCGGTCACGTCGGTCAAGAGCGGCGTGAGGTAGGTGAAGACGACGAAGGAGCCGCCGAAGCCGAAGACCGTGATGAGATAAAGCGACAGGAGCCGCGGGGTGGCGACAAGTGCGAACTGACGCTTGAGCGGCAGCGCCTCGCCAATGCGCAGGTTGCCCGGCAGGAACAGAGCGAGACTAGCAAAGCTGAGAACCCCAAGCGCACCGACAAGCAGGAAGGGCGCGCGCCAACCAAAGGTCTGGCCGATGAAGGAGCCGAGCGGCACGCCGACGACCATGGCCACGGTGAGACCCGCGAACATCAGCGACACCGCACGGGAGGCCCGCGAACGGTCGACCAGAGAGGTGGCGATTGCCGCGCCGATCGAGAAGAACACGCCGTGGGCGACACCGGTCACCATGCGGCCGGCCAGAAGGGTGCCGAAACTCGGCGCCAGCGCCGCCGCGAGATTGCCTGCGGTGAAGAGCGTCATGAGGCCGAGCGCCAGCGCCTTGCGGGGCAGGCGCTGGGTCAGGGCAGTGATCGTGGGTGCGCCGAGCGTGATCGCCAGCGCGTACATGCTGACCAGAAGGCCAGCCGAAGGCACGCTCACGTCGAGCTCGCCGGCAATCTCGGGGATGAGGCCGACGATGACGAACTCGGTCGTGCCGATCGCGAAGGCCGCGATGGCCAGGGCAAGGACTGCGATGGGCATGATAACCTCCTCCTACCGGAGAACCGCGGCGGCGGCTTGCGCGATGTCTTCATCGTCCTCGACTGTGGCACCGGCCACGCCGACTGCGCCAAGGAAGGCGCCTTCCGCGTCACGAAGTACGACCCCGCCACCGAAGCTGATCAGCCCGCCATTGCTGTTCTCGATCGTGTAGATCGCACCCGAGGGGCGAGCCTCTGCGCCGAGCGCGATGCTGTCGGTCTGGAACAACGCGGCGGTGCGGGCCTTCTTCTGCGACACGTCGATGGCGCCGAGAACCGCGCCCTCCATGCGCTCGAACCCGGCAAGTTGGGCGCTGGCATCAACGACAGCGATGTTGACGGCAAAGCCGGCCTTGGCTGCCCTGGCGCGGGCGGTATCGATGACGGTGCGGATGATGTTCTGTTGCATGGGATCCTCTCCTTGTCCTGTAGGGCGTCGTGCCCATCTCTGCCGGTCCACTTCGGACGTGACAGCCGCTTTGGAAAGGGGCGCCCATGCGAGAGCGCAAGATATTCAGTATTGCTGAACCTCGACCGAGATTTTCAACATTTTCCATGCCGCATCGCGCATCCGGGCTTCGGTAAGTTCGGTTTTGGTGCCGGCGATGGCGAGCGCGGCGCGCACCTCGCCCTGCTCCCTGACCGGGACCGAGACGCAATGAAGGCCCCGGATGAAGTATTCGAGGTCGAGCGCGAAGCCGAGGCGGCGGACCTCCGACAGGCGCGCGTCGGTCACGCCATCGTTCGACAGGTCACGACGCAGCCGCACGCGTGTTTCGAGCGCGGGCATGAATGCGAGGAAGACGAGACCCACGGCCGTTCCCTCAAGCGGCTCGCGTCGGCCCACCAAGGAATTGGCACCGTCGCCGTCCGGGTCGAACGCATCGAGGTAGAGCGTCTGGTCCCCGCTGGGGACCGCGAGAAAGGAAGCAAATCCCGTGGCTTCGGTGATCCGGGTCAGCGCGGGCCGCAGGGATGCCCGCAAGCGGTCGTCGTCGCCCGCGATCCGTGCAAGGTTCAGGATCCGCGCTCCGAGGTAGTAGGCGCTATCGCCCGGGCGACGGTGCAGGTAACCGAGGTCCGCAAGCGTGCGCACGATGTTGTGCACCGTGGTCTTTTTCAAGCCGGTGATGTCGGATATCACGGCGAGCTGGGCGCTGCCCCCCTGTCGGGCGATGACCTCGAGGATCGCCGTGGCGCGTTCTATCGACTGAATTGTACTGCCGGGCATGAATCTATATTCAGCAATGCTGAGCAATTGTCACGCACTTCCTGTCTCACGGCGCCGTATGCGTGGGGTATCGCCGAGATGCTGAGCGAGTGCGCGGAGATGCTGGGACAGACAAGCCTATATACGGGCTGCTCAGGTTGAGCCTCGGCCTCGCGCGGCTAATCTGCAAGCACCTTGGCAAGGTCAATGATGTTGTCGACTTCAATATCATAGGTGCCAGGCTCGGGCACATGTGGCCGGTCGACTGGTTCCGGGCCCCACTCGCGCGGTCGGCGCACCAGCGCGGTGCGGAAGCCCACGCCGCGCGCCGCGTCGAGATCGTAGGGGTGGCAAGCCACCATCAGGCACTCTTCCGGCGCCAGCTGCAGCCGCCGCGCGGCGCGGCGGTAGGCTTCGGGCAGCAGCTTGCAGACGCCAAGCCCCTCGCATGAGAGCACCGCGTCCCAGGTCAGCCCATTGCGGCGCGACGTGTCGATCACCAGCCGATAGGACAGGAGAGTGAAGGACACGACAATGAAGTGCCCGCGCAGCGCCGCGAGGCCCTCGCGGACGTCCGGCCAGGCCTCGAAGGAATGCGGCGCGTCCCAGGCGATGGCCCGGCGGTCCGTCTCGTCGACCCCCTCCAGCCCCTCGTCGGCCAGCAGCGTGTCGAGACAGAAGCGATGCGCCTCGTCGAAGTTGTGGCCCGGCGGCCCGTTCTCGCCGAGGTTCAGCATCGCCTGCATCGAGCGGCGGCGCAGATCGTTTGCCAGCGCCGCCCAGTCGCTGTCGATCCCGTGCCGGCGTCCAGCTTCCGCGAAGGCGTCGCGGAAGCCGGAATGCCAGTCGAGCACCGTGCCGCCGGTGTCGAAGGTCAGCGCCTTGACGCCCGCGAGGCTCACGGGATCAGCACCGTCGCGCCGAGCGTCTTGCCAGGCTCGATGCCCTCATGCGCCTTCACCGCGTCCTTGAGCGGATATTCGTAGTTGATGTTGACGTCGAGGATGCCGTCGCTGATCGCCTTGAACAGGTCGCGCGCGGTCCATTCGAGGTCTGAGCGCTTGGCGAGGCAGTGCATGATCGCGGGCCGCGTGATGAACAGCGAGCCATGCCGGCCCAGATCCTTGATGACGTCCACCGGATCCGGCGGGCCCGAGACGTGGCCGTAGGCGACGCGGTCGCCGGGCCTGAAGTAGGTCACGCCCTCGCCAACGTCCTCGGCGACGCCGCCCCCCTCGAAGCCGATGCTCGTGGGCGGGTCGGGCACCGGCCACTCCTCCCACTTCATCACGTCGGGCGGGCCCATCTCGTGGATCACCTGCGCCTTGGGCATCGTCTCCTCCCTTTCTTGTCTGGTTCTTGGAACGGGGGTCACCCGCCCTGCAGCACGTCCCTCCACTCGGGGTGACGGGCGATCTCGGCCTTCGCGAAAGGGCAGAGCGGGACGATCCTGCGCCCTTCGGCGCGGGCGTCCTCCACGCCGCGCTGGACCAGCGCCTTGCCCGCGCCGCGGCCGCGCAGGGCGTCCGGCACGCCGGTATGGTCGATGATGATGGTCGTCGCGCCTGCGCGGGAGTATGTCATCTCGGCCTCATGGCCGTCGAGGAGCAGCACGTAGCGCCCCTTGCTCTCGCCTTCCTCGCGACGGATTTCGAATGCGTCGTCCATTGGCCTTCTCCTTCGTCGGCACCGTGGATCAGGCCGCCTTCACGGCGCTGAGCTGGTTCAGGATGCGGGCGTAGGTCTCCTCTCCCTGCGCGCCGGTGACGAGGTGCCGCTGCTCGAAGATCATCGCCGGCACGCCCTGCACGCCGCGCTCGAGCCAGAAGGTCTCCCGCTCCCGCACGCGCTCGGCGCGCTCGCCCCCCTCCAGCATCGCCCGCGCGGCGTCCCGGTCGAGGCCGATCTCGGCCGCCACGTCCGCCAGGACCGTCGGATCCGCGAGGTTCTCGCGGCGGGTGAAGAAGGCCGCGAACAGGGCGAGCTCCGCCGCGTGCGCCCTGCCCTGCTCCTCGGCCCAGTCGATGAGCTGGTGCGCGCGGAAGGTGTTCCACATGCGCATGTCGTCGGCGTAGTTGAACTCGAAGCCGAGCACGGCGCCCATCTCGGTCAGCCGCGCACGCGCCTTGCGCGAGCCCTCCGGCGTGGTGCCGTATTTCGCGGCGAGGTGCTCGCGAAGGTTCTCGCCCTCCTCGGCCATGCGCGGGTTCAGCTCGAACGGGTGCCAGTGGATCTCCACGGCGATACCCGTCTCCTCCACGGCCTTCGCGAGCTGGTGGTAGCCGATGACGCACCAGGGGCAGACAACGTCCGAGACGATGTCCACGCGGATCGGCGACTTGTCGGTCATGTCGTCACTCCTTGTAGTTCGCGGCGTTGGCAGCGGCCACCGCCTCCACGTCGCCCCCGCCGAACACGGCGGAGCGGGGCTTCGGCAGCTGCGCCCCCCCCCGCCTGCGCGAGCCGCCGGTTCGCACCGGGCGGTCAGGCCGTCTTCACGTCGGACGCGAAGCGGGCCGCGTTCTCCTTCAGGAACTCCGACTCGTCGGCGTCGCCCCAGAAGGCGGGCTGCGCCTTGGGAATGGTCAGCGCCTTCCGCACCGCCGGCCGGGCGTCGATCCGGTCGAACCAGCCCTTGAGGTTGGCTAGACCGTCGATCCCGACCCGCGCCCATGGATAGGCCCTTGCCCAAGGATAAACCGCCATGTCGGCGATCGAGTAGTCATCCACCAGGAAGTCCCGACCCGCGAGCCGCGTGTCGAGCACCTCCAGCAGGCGGCGACTTTCGTCCACGTAGCGCTTGATCGAGAACGGCTCCTCATGGCCGTTGGGCGCGGCGATGCGCTGGAAATACATCGCCTGACCCATCATCGGCCCGACATGTCCTACCTGGAAAAACAGCCACTGAAGTGTCTCGGACCGCGCCACGGGGTCGTCCGAAAGGAACTTCCCGTACTTGTTCGCAAGGTGCCAGAGGATTGCACCGGACTCGAAGATCGGCCGACCCTCGTCGCGATCGACGATGGTCGGGATCTTCCCGTTCGGGTTCAGCTTCAGATAGTCAGGCGCCTTCTGCTCCTGCTTCGATAAGTCGATGAAGGTCAGGCCGTAGGGGACCCCGGCCTCCTCGAGGAAGATCACCGGCTTGTAGCCGTTCATCGTCGCGGCGGTGTAGAGGTGGATGTCCGGCTGGGTCATCTGCGTCGCTCCGTCAGGTTTCTTTGCGGCAATCCGGCATGCGCTCAGGCGGCGGCTTCGGTCCGCGCGTCGGGGAACACAGCGGCCAGATGCGCGTCGAAGCGGGCGAGATCGGATTCGATTTCGGGGTTCTTCATCACGTCGAAAGCGCCGAAAGTGGGCAGCGGCGACATGCCGAAAAACTTTGCGTTGAGATGCGCCGGCCGCAGCAGGTCGTCTAGAGACAGGCCCGCGAAGAACGGCTCCGCAGGGTCGTCGAACGCCTCGGCGGGGGCGTTGAGCGTCGCCGAAAGCATGTAGCGCGTGCCGGCGAGCGCGCCGCCCATGCCGTAGTTCGCCTTGGGCGCTTCAGCGATGCGCCCGTCGCCCACAGTCAGCCGACCGTCCATCCCGACGGTATAGACCTCATCCATGTACTTCTTGAACGACCATGGCACGCCCATCCAGTTCACCGGGAACTGCATGATGACGGTGTCGGCCCAGCGGTGGTTCTCCACCTCCGCCTCGACGTCATAACCTTCGGCCACCGTGGTCAGGCGCACGGCGTGACCTTGCGCCTCCAGTCGGTCTTTCGCGCGGACCGCCAGCGTGGCGTTCAGCCGGCCGGGAGCGAAGGGATAGGGCTGGGCGCCGTTCAGGATCAGGATGTTGCTCATGGTGTCTGTCCTTGTTTTCGAGTTCTCGGCCGGTTGACTCCCGGTCATCTCGAGGCGAAGTTGCTCACTCCGGGAACGGAAATCAACCAGTATACTTTTAGTAACCTTACAGGAGAGGCTTGCGGTGGAAGCCAAAGTGGTGGAGGACGCGAAAGGGCGCCGGCACGTTCATGACCCCTGCATTGAACCCTGCGCCATCGAACGCGGCATGCGGATCATCGGCGGCAAGTGGACGGGCTCGATCCTGTGGCACCTGAAGGACGGGCCGGTGCGGTTCAACGATCTTGCCCGGATGGTCGGCGGGGCATCGAAGAAGATGATTGCCGAACGGCTGCGCCAACTCGAAGCGCAAGGGCTTGTGCAGCGGGAGGTCATGGATACGGCCCCGGTTTCGGTACAGTACCAGATCACCGATCTGGGCCGCACGGCGCTGGGGTTTCTCGATGAGCTTCGGAAGTGGAGCGAGAGCCTGCCGCAAGGCCTGGCCGATGCCTGACCTGCGGCGCGTGAAACCGGACGCGATCCCGGCCATCCATCCGGTGCCGGAATACGCCGCAACGGGGGACCTGGCGGAGGTTTACGAGCGGACCAAGGCGGGTCTCGGAGTTCCCTGGATGGGTATCCATGCAGGCCGCAGCCGTTCGAACAGCCGTCGTGGCAGGCGCGCATTTCGGTTTTGGCGGGCACCAGCGCTCCCTGACGCTCTCCCGGGCTGGCGAACATCGCATTGACGGACCAGCCAGGGCTCGCCGGCGGAAGTGGCGTGGCGGCGCAGCATCACCAGCGCGTCGGCGTCTGCGGCTGGTGATCGATGAAGATCCGCTGGCTGTTCTGAGGGGTAAGAACTTCAAGCATGGACATTGGCTCCTCCGTTGTTTGTGTGGAGAGGTCAGGCTGAGGCTGGCTCGAGAACATCCAAAAGAGCTTTACTGCGGCAGCCAAGTCCCTTCGCATGACGCCGGCTTCCATCACACGCGTCATCGCCCGGCTAGAACAGGATCTCGGTCAGCAGCTGCTTGTCCGCACGACGCGGCAAGTCTCGCTGACCTCCGCGGGCGCTCTCGTTGCGGCGCGCTATCGGCCGGTTGTCGAAGCGTTCGACAATGTCAGGGACGAGTTGGACCGGACATGCAGCCGCATCGCGGAAGGCTGTCGATCAATGCCCCCACGTCTTTCGGACTGCGACTCTTGCCGAAACTATTGAGCAGCTTCAGGCTTGCGTATCCAAGCATCGAACTCTCAGTCATGCTCACCGACAGCCTCGTGGATGTCGTCGCCGAAGATTGTGATCTGGCGATCCGGTTGTCAGAACCTCCTCGCGACAAGTCCACGATCCGGCGCATCGACCCAACGACCACCAGACGTCACCAAACTCCTGTTCAGGAGTTGGAATCAGGAATCAAATGACTTGCATAGGCACTTTATGGATCTGAATCCTAGGGCCGACATTCTCCAAACCCCATGAATTCGCAAGATCTTTTTATTTGACCACAAGAAATTTAAAATAAATGACTTTTAGTAACACTATATGAGCAATTCGAATTATTATACTTCATCAGAACGAACACAAATAGAACAATCAAACGACCCATCATGATCTTTATGAAAAAAGTGTTTCAAGCAGAAATGCTGACAATGTTAAGTCTTTGCAAAAGACGCCCAAACCTCGCGCCCGCACAATTCACGCGCGTGCGTTCCGGTGAGCAGTCGCACATAAAAGTGCGGCACACGGCCTGTGGTTTCACTTCGGTCGATGCCGCGCGGTCCGCTCGTTCCTCGGACGCACAAGAGCTCAGAAGGTCGCCCGCGCGCGCAGACCGAACACGGCAATGAAATCGTCCTTCGGATTTAGAGCGGGGTCGACAAGCAGTTGCAAGCTGGGGGTGATCTGGATGTTTTCGGCGAACTGGACCCGGTAGAAGCCCTCGGCGGTCCACTGGTCCGATAGATCGACGGGGAAAGTGTCGGAGTTGGGCCGCCCCCAGTTCAGCCCTATGCCAAGCAGATTGCCGCCCGGCTGGTCCAGATAGCCGAAACCCGCGCTGACGGACGCCTCAAACACCCCGCCGCCCCCCTCGGCCCACGCGCCTCGGAGGAAGGGGAGCCAGTTCGCCCCCACGAGCGATGACATCGAAACGTTCACACCGCGCCCTCCTTGCGCGCCCGTCGCATTGCTCGCGTCCATCTCCCAGAAGGCGATGTGCGCGTTGTCGACGAAAAGCCGCTGCCCGCCCGATGTAAATCCGATTTCCGCCGTCCGGAACGTCTCGAAATCGTTAAAGAACGTATCAAAACCGTCGAAAACCGCGGATGGATCGGTGTTCCGGTCCACGATCCCGGCGGCAAGGTAGACGCTGTCCGTCAGGTAGCCGCCGGCCATGACGCCGAAGGCGCCGTCGGGCAATACGCTCATGGTGTTCGAGCCGGTCGAGAATGCAAGGTTCTGAAAGCCCGTCCAGGGGCTCGCGAGCGCGTAGACGTTGAAGTATTCCTTCACATCGAGAAAGCCGATCCGGAACACCGCGCGGTCGTCAAAGGCGTCCTGACGCCAGTAAAGCGTGGTGGTGCGAAAGCCGTCCTCGTTGAAGACGGGCTGCGGCGTGCCGGCATAGCCGAGCGCCGCGCCGAATAGGATGGGCGGCGTGTCGGTGTAGGAATGCCGATGCTCGATCTTGAACTCCAGGCGCCCCGTATTCGGTCCGTCCCGGTTCACGAGGTCGAAGGAGCCGAAAAAGCGGGCGATCCCGCCCGCCGCGTAATCGTCGCCCAGGCTTTCCGTGGCGACGAAGCCGGCCGCGGTGTAATCGGCGCCAAAGCTCAATCCCGTGCGGTCGCGGATCCCGGCTTTCCACTCCTCCCAGTTCTCAAGGAGATTCTGGTCCAGCACGTCCGCCTTCTCCTGCCGGTCCCTGCGCAGGATCGCATCCGCGGAATCCGGGCCTTGCAACGGCTCGGCACTCAGATCCGTGGTCCTCGCTTCCGGACGGCCGATGGTGTCCGCCAGAGCCGGGACGGAACCGAACAGAAGGCCAATGATCGACAGCACCCCGATCGCGCGTTTTGTCGTCACGCCGTGCATCCCGCGCGACACCGTCCCAGCCGAAGCCCGGCTGCCGAGGTAGCCCGCGCTGCGGGACAATTTCCACCAGGCAACATCGGTGCCCGCTCCGACCAGGCACTTTGCTTGGCTGGAGATGCTTCCTTGCGTCCCGGTGTCACCTCTCGCCCCGATCCGGCCGTCCGCAATCGCAACGCGCATGCCGCCATCGGAAGCGATCGGGGCAAGCGAACGATTGACCAGGACCGGTCCGCCCCCCTCAGATGCATCGACGAAGACGTCCCCCATGTCCCTTCGCTCCAGTTTCAGTATTTCCGGTAATCCGGCTTTCGCTTTTCGGCGAAGGCGGCCATGCCTTCCTTCTGGTCCGGCGTGCTGAAAAGCCCGTGGAAGAGACGGCGCTCGAGCTTCAGGCCGGGGATCAGCGGGGTTTCCGCCTGCTGATTCACAGACTCCTTGCCCGCAAGGACTGCCAGGCGCGGATTCGCCGCGATTCTCGAGGCGATCTTGAGCGCTTCGTCGAGATGCGTGCCATCCTCGACCACCGCCGTGATCATGCCGATCCGTTCCGCCTCTTCCGCGCCGAACGTCTTACCGGTCAGCACGTAGTACATGGCCTTGGCCTTGCCGACGGCACGGGTGATACGCGCGGGGCCGCCGGCCCCGGGGATCACGCCCAGCGTGACCTCTGTCAGGCCAAACTGTGCGGTCGTGTCGGCGATGATCATGTCGCACATCAGCGATATCTCGGTCCCGCCACCGAAGGCAAAGCCGCGCACGGCGGCGATGACCGGTTTGCGGCACGCCGTGACCTTGTCCATGTAGGCCGCGAGGTCGGTCAGGTAGGCGCTCTCGAAATCCTGGCTGGCGATCCATTTCAGGTCGGCACCGGCGCAGAACGCCTTGTCGCCGCCCGCGAGCACCATGCAGCCGATGCTGTGGTCGGCATCGAAGGCCAGAAGCGCATCGGTCACCTCCTGCGCCACCTGTTCGTTGAGCGCGTTCAGCGCATCGGGGCGGTTGAAGGTCACGATGCCCACATTCCCGCGCGTTTCCGTCAAAACGTACTCATACTCGGCCATCTTCTTCCTCCTTTTGGCGGTTGGGGGCAGCAGGTTTGTCTCAGGCGTTCAGATCGACATCCGGGTTCGGGATCAGGCCAAGCCCGTCGAGGCCGAAGATCACCAGTTGCACCGCAAGCGCGCAGAGCAGCAGCCCGACGATGCGCAAGAAAATCTTGAGGATCGCGGGCGGGATCTTGGCGAAGATCTTGTCGGCGGCGAGAAGGAAGCCGAGGTTGATCGCCATCATCGCGAGGATCATCGCCAGGAAGATCCCGCCGTCCGCTGCGCCGGCCAGAGTGCCCTCAATGGCCACGATGGCGACAAGGCCCTGCGGCGACGCCATGAGCGGCACGGCAAGCGGAAAGGTGGCCACATCGATCGAAGGCGCCGGCGGCGGCCCGTCCGAGGTCTGCTCCTTGTCCTCACCCAGGATCAGGTTCAGTGCGAAGAGCAGAAGGATGATGCCGCCCGCGATCAGCAGCGCCTCCGTGCTGACCTTGAGACCCGCGAGAATGGCGGCGCCGACCAGCGCGAAAATGATGCAGATGACCGTGGAGACGGTCACCGTGCGAAAGGCGATGACGCGCTTGAGGTCCGCGTCGGCGGACTTGGTCAGTCCGAGATAGACGAGCGACGCTCGCACCGGGCCGATGGTCACGAAGAGAAGTACGAAAATGTCACCCCAACCCATCGGGGCACCTCCTGTCTTGCAGCGTCTTGGGCGCTGCTATGGTCACCGTCCCGCGGTCACTCGGCCTCGACCGGGTCGAGGCGATCGCGCAGCTCTTTCTTCGAAATCCGGTCCAGCGTGGAGCGGGGAAAGTCATCGACCACATGCACCGCGCGCGGCATCTTGAAGTCGGCAAGGTTTTCTCGGCAGCCGCTGAGGATACGGTCGCGCAGTTCGTCCTTCGCCAGCGCTTGGCCGTCGGCGTTCGCCGAAACGAAGGCCACCGGTACGTCGCCCAGCATGTGATGCTTCTGAGCCACCACGGCGCATTCAAGCACGAGCCCGGTGCCCGCGATCACGGTCTCGATCTCGAGCGCCGCGACGTTCTCGCCGCCGACGCGCAGCATGTCCTTGTCGCGGTTGACGAAGTAGAGCCAGCCCTCGGCGTCGATCCGGACGATATCGCCGGTATCCAGCGCGCCGCTGGCGTCGAAGGCATCCTCGGTCTTGTCGGGCTGCCGGTAATATTCCCTGAAGAGCGACACGCCCCGCTCGCCGCGAATGTAAAGCAGGCCTTCCTCGCCCGGCCCCGCCATGGTGCCATCGGGCTTGCGGATCTCGACATCGTATTGCGGCAGCGCCCGGCCCATCGTTCCGGGCGGCCCCGGATGATCGGCATCGGTCATGATCGCGGCTGTCCCCGTTTCCGTCATCCCCCAGAGCGCCATGGTGCGGGCACCGAACTCGGCCTCCGCCTCCGGCAGGCGCGCAAGCCCGATCAGCGTGTGTACCTTGTGCTCGGGCACCGGCCGCCCCTTGAGCGCCTTGAACGCAAACGGGATCCTCGATACCCAGGTCACACCATGGGCGGCGCAGGTGTCCCAGAACCGCGAGGCGGAAAAGCGCGGATGCACGACGATGGTGTTGCCCGCCCAGAGGGCAGAGAAGAACGTCACCTGCGCATTGGCATGAAAGAGCGGCAAATAAAGCAGCGTCACGTCCTCGCGCCGTAGCCGCAGGTTCATGGCGATCGTCCGGGCGCCCCAAAGCGCGTTCGCGTGGGTCCAGACCGTGGGCTTTGGTCGCGAGGTCGTGCCGGATGTGAACTGCACGGCGAAATTGCGGAGATGATCGGCGGGCAGGTCCGGGAGCGGGCCGTCGGAAAAGACCTCTGCCAGCGAGGTCGCGCCCAGGGCGGCCGCATCATAGGCGGTGTTGGGATCGCCCGTCACGATCATCGCCGTGCCGGCCCCGCAGGCCTCCCGGACGAGCGGCGCCAGCGAGGGCTGGGTGATGGCGCAGGCGGGCTGCATCAGCTCGGCGAAGTAATGGACGTTTTCCGCCACCGACCGCGTGTTCGTCGTCACCGGCACCGCGCCGAGATAAGCACAGCCCAGCCAGGCACCGAGGAATTCCGGCCCGTTATCGAGATGCATCAACACGAAATCGCCCGCACGCACGCCCCGGGCGTGGAGCCCCGCCGCGAAGCGCCGTGCCTCGCGCGCCATCTCGGCGTAGCTCCAGCGGCGTACGTCGCCCTCGAACGGGGCCCAGACGACGAAGGGCTTGTCGGGCTGGCGTGCCACCCATTGATCGAGCAGCCACGTCACGCTCATGCCACGAAACGCGTCCCCCTTCGAGGCGGTCCTGCGGTCGGAGGGCAGGGTCAATGCTTTGTCCTCGGCGTCTTGCGATGGTCAAGCATTCTTCTTCCTGACGTAGAGCAGGTGCTCGACGAAGCACACCGTCTCACCACTCTGGTTGGTGGTGGTCTCGGTCTGCGTCAGCACACCGTGGGTCGGCTGCTTGGCGTCCTTCTTGTCAGCGACCGTGACCTCGGTCTTGATCGTGTCGCCGATGTAGACAAGGCCGGGATAGCGGATTTTGCCGTAGCCATAGTTCATCACGTTGGGGTTCATTCCCTGCGATTGAAAGATCAACCCGGTACTGATCACGAAGGTCAGATTGCCGTGCGCGATCCGGTGTTTGATCGGCTGCGAACTTGCGAATTCCTCGTCGGTGTGGTGGGGCATGAAGTCGCCGGAATGCATCGCGTGCATCACAATGTCGGTCTCGGTGATCGTGCGGCCGGCGGTCATATATGAGTCGCCAATTTCAAAGTCTTCGAAAAACTTGCTCTCATCGTTCATGTTTCGCCCTTTCGATTTCTCGATGGCATCGGGCAATGTGCGCTTCGGGCCGACTACTTCGGCAAACCGACCGCCTTCGCCTCGGCCATCGCCTTGATCTCGTCTTCGCTGAAGCCTGCGGCGGTCAGTACCGACACCGTGTGTTCGCCCACGGCAGGCGGCGCCTGCGGGGCGACCCGCTCCACGCCCTCGGCCATGATGTGCATCGGGCTGTCGACCGTCCGGATGCCGTCGGCCCCTGCCACCTCCGGGAAGCAGCCATTGGCGATCATGTGTTCGTCGCGGGTGCATTCCTCGGTCGTCTGCACGACGCTGAAGTTCGCGCCGAACTCCGACAGGCGCTTTCGCACAGTTTCGAGGTCGTGTTGCGCCACGATGCCCTGCATCTCGTCGTATAAGGCCTTCGCGTTCTTCAGACGGGCTTGCGGCGTGGCGAAGCGTTCGTCGCCCTTCAGGTGATCGGCCCCAAAGGCATCGCGCAGGTTTCCGATATTGTCGGGATTGAGCTCCACGATGATCACGTAGCGGCCGTCCTTCGTCTTGAAGCGCCCGCCGGTGACCGGGTTGGGCCACTCGTCGATGTAAAACTTCGGCATCGGCGGCGTGCCGACGAGGGCGGCCTGCATCATGCAGCCATTGGCCCAGAGCCCGTTATGCATGAGCGAGGTGAACACTTCCGAGCCCTGCCCCGTCCGCTCCCGGTGGAAAAGGCCGCCAAGCACCGCGCCGGCGAGCGTCGACGCCGTGCCGAGATCGCCGAGCCCCACTGGCAGGGCGACGGGGTCGCCCTCCTTGGGGCGCAACTCCTCCATCACGCCGGTGCGCGCATACCAGGCGGTCGCGTCGAAGCCCGGCGCGTTCTTGTCGGGCCCTTTGAGGCCGAAGCCGTTGATCGAGGCATAGACGATTTTCGGGTTGACCGCCTTGATGTCCTCGTAGGTGTGGTTCAGCGCTTTCTGCACCGGTCGCGGCGAGTTCGTCAGAAACACGTCCGCGGTCGCCACGAGTTTGTTGAGCGCATCCTGCGCCTCGGGCTTCTTGAGGTTGAGCGCGACCGATTTCTTGGTTCGGTTCTGGATGTAGGTGGTCCAGGCCACTTTCGATGGCGGCAGGCCCGGCGTCATGTGCCCGAACCGCCAAGGGTCGCCGCCCAGGGGTTCCACCTTGATCACCTCGGCTCCGAGATCCGCCAGGATTACCGTCGCGTTCGGCGCGGCCGCCATCGAGGCGACCTCGACCACTTTGATCCCGTCAAGTATTCCGGCCATCGTCTTTCATCCTTTGCTTGAACGGCTCCACGAAGGCCGCGCGCATTTTCCTGTCCAGATGATCGAGGAACTCGTCCTGCAGCCTCTCGAAGATCTTCTCGTATTCGTCGGCGCGCTCGGGCAGGTCCTTCCACCGCTCACGCGCTGTGTCCGCGATCGCCAGTTCCTCGCAGATCGAGCGGAAATCCGGATCGTCGCGGTGCAGCGCGAGGATGGAATGTTCCAGTCGCGGAAACCGCCAGATCAGTTTTTGCAGATACGCGTCGGCCATCGGAGCACTCCCGCCGACCACTCAGCATGGTCGCGGCGGGCGGCGACACGTTGGAACATGTTGCAACTTGTGGTCACGCGGGGCGAGCGGCTGTTAACTTCCTGTCAAATATCATTAAGATCGCATGTTCCGAAGCGTGTCCGGAGAAACCTCGCTCGATGTCGATATCCGACTCATTCGCTCGCACGGCGTTTTCCGAAGGTGAGATACGCAAGCAACTCGCGCGAATCCTTGCCTTCCCCGAGTTCCAGGCAAGCGATCGCCGGCGCGACATGCTCGCCTTCGTGGTGGACGAGGCGCTGGCCGGGCGTGCGTCCGGGATCAAGGCGACGACGATCGCCATGGCTGTCTTCGACAGGGGCGCGGATTTCGACCAGCAAGCCGACCCCGTGGTGCGCCTCGAGGCTCGCAAGCTGCGCCGCGATCTCGACAACTACTACGCTGACGCCGGACAGAACGACCCGATCCGCATCAGCATCCCCAAGGGGGCATACGTGCCGAAGTTTGCCGCGCAGGCGACCGGGAACGCAGCGCTCGCCCGCCCCGAGGCCGTCACCCGCCCGGCAAGGCCGGATACGCCCCCGTCAGCTGACACAGAGGCCCCGCCGATGCCGGCAACCCCGGCATCCCGCCGCTGGCGCCCCCTGCACGCGACGGCGGGCGCAGGCATACTCGTCCTCGCGCTTCTTGCCATCGTCATGGCGAAACGCCCTGTGAGCATTCCGTCGCAAGACGCAGCGGCCGTGCCAGTGGGCGGGGTGAAGATCCTTATGGAAGGCTTCGATACCCGCAGCGCCGATGACCTCTCGACACTGCTCGCCTCCGGCCTTTCCCATGAGCTGGCCGCATCCTTGCTCAGGTTCCCGGATCTGCGGGTCCACCTGATGGCCGCCTCTGGTGACGCCGACCCGGCGATTGCGACAGGCGCGGAGGAAGCGCCGAACACGGACTTCACGGTATCGGGGACCGTCTGGCGCGAAACGGATGAGGTGCTCGTTCGCGCCGAACTCGTCCGGCGCCGCGACGGCCAGGTCCTCTGGAGCGACCGCTTCATCGAAGGGGCAGAAGGTCGTAGCCTTACCGATATCCAGGACGCGATAGCGGGCGAGATTGCCGCGGTTGTCGGCCAGCAATACGGCCATGCCATGCGCGACATACGCCAAACGCTTGCGGCTGACGGCAGCGACCCCAGCCTGCGCGGCTTCGCCTGCGTCGCCAGCGCGCAGATCTACCGGCGCACCTATCGCAGCGAGGCGTATCAGGCGGCGCGCGACTGCCTCGAGCAAACGGTTCTGGACGAGCCGAATTACGGACGGGCCTGGGCCATGCTCGCCTATCTGCGTAACGATGCGGCGCGGTTCGGCCACGACAGCGAGCGCACGCGGGACGAAGCCTTCGCCCATGCGCGCGCGGCGGCTCTGCGTGCACTGGACATCAACCCCAGCGACACCGATGCCCTGCAGGCGATGTCGCATATAGAGCAATACGCCGGGGATCTCGACCGATCCATCGCCTTCGCGCAGCGGGCCGTCGAGGAAAACCCCAACGATCCGGCCGTGCTGGCCAACCTGGGCTACCGCTACGGAATGGTCGGCAGCTTCGATAAGGCCGTCCCCCTCCTCGAACGCGCGATCGACCTGTCCCTGGCGCCGGCCCCTTTCTATTTCCACATGATTGCGATGGACCACATGATGAAGGAGGAATGGGACGACATGCTCGTCAACGCCGAACGTGCCGTCGCGGACGGATCGGCGCTGAGCCACGCGCTGCTTGCCATCGCCCATGCGGGCCTTTCGAATGAGCAGGCCGCGCGCGACGCCTACGACTACGTCGCCGGCCGCAGCCCGCTTCTGGCCGAGGATCCCAGAGCATGGCTCGAGCCTCGCAGGCTTGATCCCGAAGTTATCGACGCAATCGAAAAAGGTATCGCTTCCGTGAGGTCGCATCATTCGCAATGAAGCCTTTAGGCCTCGGTGTGGCCGTCATTTCATGCAGCCCGTGTTACTTGCGAACCGACCTGCGCTTTCACCATGCCCAGGGCTCTCGCTTCAGCCGAGCGAGCCTCTACTCTGGCTCGACCGGCAATGACGCGCACTGTTAGAAGTGAAGTGCTTGCTGCTGCCACTCCATCGGGAACGGCTCCAGCACCCGCGCCATCGTCACCTGCGACGGCTGCTTCCCGTCCAGGATCGCCTCGACGATGTCGGGCGCAAGTAGCGTCAGACGAAGAACGCGGGTCATGTAGGACGGCGCGATCCCCTCGCGCTCGGCCAGTTCGGCAATGGTGGAGAACTGGCCCGACTCCAGCAGCCGCTTCCACCGAAACGCGCGCGCCAACGCCGTGACCAAAGTGCTGTCCGTGCCAATTTCCACGCGTCAACCAGCAGCGCCACGATGCGCGCCTGCTCGGCGGGGAACAGCTCATCCCACAACGGGTCGAGTTGCTGCAGGGCCACGCTAGCGTCGGCCTCGGTGAGGTCATCGGCGTGGCCGCGTGCCGCCTTCCACGTCCCCGCGACGATCTCTGGCTGGCGGAACACGGCGCGCAGCTGGTCATGACGGCGGTCTCGACTTCACCTGCTGGCACACGGCCGACCGGACACGAACCGGCACCATGCTTCGGCACCGTCTGGCTGACATCGTAGCGGTAGAGCCTGTCACCCTTGCGGGTATGTGGCGGCGAGAAGGCGGCGCCATCAGGCCCGAATAGCAGCCCCTCAGGAGCGCGGGCGTCTCGGCGCGGGTCCGCAGAGCGCTTGCGGGGGCTCCCCTGAAGTATGACGTGGACCTTACCCCACATGTCACGGTCTATGATCGTGTCGTGCTCGCCGCGCGGCGTGCGGATGCCGCGTTGCGCGACCCCGCGCGCCAGTTCCGTCCCCGACCCGATCTCGAGGAAGCGGGCGAAGATCCAGCGGACATGCTCGGCGTGCTCCTCCTCGACCACGAGCTTCCTGTTCTCGACGCGCTAGCTGTAGGGCGACACCCCGCCCATCCACATGCCCTTAGTGCACCCGGAAAAGGGGCTTGAAAGCCATGAGCTTTGGATAAGCGATTGCCGGCGCCGTCAGCGCCACCGTCCTGAGTGTGGGTGTCGCATCCGTCATGCCGGACGCCACCACCATGAAGCGCCTGGAGACGGTGGCGTTCTATATCGGCGCGGCAGAGCACTGTCAGATCGATATCGAGACCGACCGCTTGGAAGCATACTGCCTGAAACACGATGCGCTCGAACCGATCACGTGGGAGGCAATTGAGAGGGCGGTAAGCAAAGGCGCTTTTATCCGGCATAAGCCGGGCAGTTCGCACTGCGGGCCTGGCTGAACATATCATGCGGGCCGAGGGGATTATCGACTAGCGGCCGTCACGCGCTCGCAGGGGGCCGATTGCACCGCTTTGCCACGTAATTTCTGTTGCCATTTGATCTTGCGCGCTACAGGTACGCTCAATCCGTGTTCCTTCCGAACGCCTTGCCGCCTACAACGGCTTGGAGCCCTGAATGGGCCTTGGACCTCAGTGCTTTAAAAGCTAATGTCGGCCCGAGTTCGCGATAAAATACCGCAGGGGGTTAGTGCATGATTGAGCCAGCAGCTATGGAGCAGGGGTTGTCAGAAATTGGTGTGCTCTTTGTGGCTGGTTTTGGCCCTATAACCACAGACGCGACTCAAAGTCGGGGGCTTTATGCAGATATACTTGGCCTGCCACTCAAACCATACGGCGACAACACTGACTATCTTTCGACCGAGGACGGCGAGTTAAAGGGCTGCAGGCATTTTGCACTTTGGCCGCTCTCGCAGGCCGCGCAATCCTGCTTTGGTCGTGATGAATGGCCGACAGACCTGCCAACACCACAGGCATGGCTGGAGTTCGATGTGGAGAATATCGCTGTCGCCACCGAAGGGCTGCTGGCACGTGGCTATGATCTGCTGATTTCCAACAGGCAAGAGCCTTGGGGCCAGAGCGTGACGCGCTTTCTCAGTCCAGAAGGCTTACTGCTTGCGGTGAGTGAAACGCCGTGGCTGCGCGATTAGCCGAATGGCAACTCCACCCACAAAGCGACCATCAGACCGGGAGAGTAGAATGTCGCACAATCGGCGGGAATGGCGGAGGGAACGAGACCGGGATTCAACGTTCTCCAGCCGCTAAGTCATTGTTTTTTTCAATGAATGGCCCTGACGATCAGGAAAGCCAACTGGCTCAATTCCAACGGGCTGGGAAACAGCCTTCTTCTTAGTAACCGCGATGCCGATCAACTCTTGGCGCTTTCAATCTGGGTTCTGCGGGCCGCGACATTCCGTGGCGATGCCCTCCGCTGGCAGTCAAGATTGCTTCTTCTCGGCTTCTTCTTTCTGACGCGCACGTTCTTCTGCCGCATCGATCCGTCGGCCGATCCCCTGTCCGACCTTAACAACCTGACGTCCCAAGAAGCGGCTCGGACGCGACGTCGCGACTTTGTAACCCATCTCGGCTAAGTCCACGGTCGCCTTCATAGTGCCGGTCACAGCGACGCCGATACCTTCCTCAATCGCCTCGGCCTTGTCGATGCCTTCTCGATGGCGATCAATAGCGTGATTGATGCCCCGGAGAGTGGCAAAGATACCTAGACCGCTGAGATTGACCTGCTCCCCTGAGATGTTCCCGATTTTGGGTTAGCCTGTTCCTCAACGAAG
>NZ_BMCR01000006.1 GCF_014635285.1 Stappia taiwanensis
CAAGGCGATGACGGCGGCCGCCGCGCTGGGCGGGGATGTGCATGTGCTGGTGGCGGGCAAGGACTGCCGGCCGGCGGCCGAACAGGCTGCGAAGCTTTCCGGGGCGGCCAAGGTTCTGCTCGCCGATGGCGACGGGCTTGCCGAGCAGTTGGCCGAGCCGATGGCCGATCTGGTGCTGTCGCTTGCCGAGGGCTATGACGCGATCGTGGCGCCGGCGACGGCGAACGGCAAGAACATCCTGCCGCGGGTCGCGGCGCTGCTCGACGTAATGCAGCTTTCCGACATCACCGCGGTGGTCGATGCGGACACGTTCGAGCGTCCGATCTACGCGGGCAACGCGATCCAGACGGTGAAGTCGTCGGATGCGAAGAAGGTGATCACGGTGCGCACGGCGAGCTTTTCGGCGGCCGGGGAGACCGGCTCGGCGGCGATCGAGGAGATCGGCGCGGTCGCTTCGGAGCTGTCGAGCTTCGTCGGCCAGGAGCTGTCGAAGTCGGACCGTCCGGAGCTTGCCTCGGCGAAGGTGATCATCTCCGGCGGGCGTGCGCTCGGCTCGAAGGAGAAGTTCGAGGAGGTGATGCTTCCGGTGGCCGATGCTCTGGGGGCGGCTGTTGGCGCCTCGCGGGCGGCGGTGGATGCGGGCTATGCGCCGAACGACTGGCAGGTTGGCCAGACGGGCAAGGTGGTCGCGCCGGATCTTTACATTGCCTGCGGGATCTCCGGGGCGATCCAGCATCTTGCGGGGATGAAGGATTCGAAGGTGATCGTGGCGATCAACAAGGACGAGGAGGCACCGATTTTCCAGGTGGCCGACTACGGGCTTGTGGCCGATCTGTTCGACGTCCTGCCCGAGTTCAAGGCAGCCGTCGAGGCGGCCAAGGGCTGACGTCCTGAGCCGCTCCCTTAGCGGCAAGACGCCGCAAGGCAGCCAGCAAGACACCAAAGGGCCCGCACCACGCGGGCCCTTTTTGTCTTTCGCGTTGCAAAGCCGGCACGGATCCATGCCGCATTGCGAAAAAGCGCCGCCGGGTTCTTGCGGAGGGGCCGGGAAGTTGCGATGAATAGCGCCTCTTATTTTTCAGGCGCACCTTGGCGCGACAACGAAATCGGAACGAGTGATGGTGGTCGAAATCAAGAAAGTCGGCGTGATCGGCGCTGGCCAGATGGGCAGTGGCATCGCGCATGTGTGCGCGGTCGCCGGGTTTGACGTCGCGCTCAACGACATCTCCAAGGATCGGATCCAGTCCGGTCTCGCCTCGATCAACGGCAACATGGCGCGTCAGGTCAGCAAGGGGCAGCTTGACGAGGAGAGCCGGACCGCAGCGCTCGACCGCATCACGCCGGCCGATAGCATGGACCAGCTCGCCGATGTCGATCTGGTGATCGAATCCGCCGTCGAGAACGAGCAGATCAAGCGCAAGATCTTCACCCAGCTTTGCCCGCTGCTGAAGCCCGAAGCGATCCTGGCGACCAACACCTCGTCGATCTCGATCACCCGGCTGGCGGCAACCACCGACCGCCCAGAGCGGTTCATCGGCATTCACTTCATGAACCCGGTTCCGCTGATGGAGCTGGTGGAGCTGGTGCGCGGCATCGCCACCGAGGACGAGACCTTCGAGGCATCCAAGGTGTTCACGCGCAAGCTCGGCAAGACCATTGCGGTGGCCGAGGATTTCCCGGCCTTCATGGTCAACCGCATTCTGCTGCCGATGATCAACGAGGCGATCTACACCCTTTACGAGGGTGTCGGTTCGGTCGAGGCGATCGATACGGCGATGAAGCTTGGCGCCAATCATCCGATGGGGCCGCTGCAACTGGCCGATTTCATCGGTCTCGACACCTGCCTGTCGATCATGCAGGTGCTGTATGAAGGGCTGGCCGACAGCAAGTACCGGCCTTGTCCGCTCCTGGTCAAATACGTTGAGGCCGGCTGGCTCGGTCGCAAGACCCAGCGCGGGTTCTACGACTATCGCGGCGAAACGCCGGTTCCGACCCGCTGAGCGACGTGCCAGCGTCATGGCCGGCGGGCCTTGCCTCCGGCCATGACGCCCATCGAGATGACCAGCCGATGAGCAATCTTGCCCGTTACTGCCTGACCAATGCGGCGCCGGAGCGGGAGCGTGAAGCGCTTTTGGTGCTTGGCCCGGGTGGCCAGGTGCTGGAACGCTGGACCTATGGTGCGCTGACGGACGCGGTGCTTGCCGTCGCCGGCGGGCTGAATGCGCTTGGTCTTGCGCCGGGCGCGCGGGTGCTGTTGCGGCTCGGGCATTCCAGCGACTTTCCGCTGATGTTCTTCGGGGCGATTGCCGCCGGGCTGGTGCCGGTTCCGACCTCGGCGATGCTCACCGGCGATGAATGCGCGGTGATCCTGGCCGACAGCGGCGCGGCGCTGATCCTGCATGACGGGGACACGGTGCTGCCGCCGGATGCCGGTACGGCGCGGGTGCTGGGGCCGCAGGATCTGGCGGCGCTGAAGCGCGCGCCGGCAGCCACCTTCGCTGAGCTGGATGACGATGCGCCGGCCTTCCTCGTTTATACCTCGGGTACCAGTGGCACGCCGAAAGGGGTGCTGCACGCGCAGCGGTCTGCCCGGGGACGGGCGCCGATGGTGGCGGGCTGGTCCGGGCTAGGCCCCGGCGACCGGCTGCTGCACGCCGGTGCCTTCAACTGGACCTATACGCTTGGCGTTGGCTTGATGGACCCGTGGGCGAGCGGCGCCACCAGCCTCGTCTATGACGGTCCGCACGACCCGCAGCTCTGGCCGGAGCTGATCGAGCGGTCCGGTGCGACGCTGTTTGCCGCCGTTCCGAGCCTCTACCGGCGCATTCTGAAATACGGCAAGCCGACGCGGGCGTCGTTCCCGAAGCTGCGGCACGGGCTGACCGCCGGCGAGGCTCTGGCCCCGGTGCTGCATGCGGAGTGGATGGAAGCCACCGGGCGGCCGCTTTTTGAAGCGCTCGGGATGAGCGAGATTTCCACTTACATTTCCTCCGGGCCGCAGACGCCGACCCGTCCGGGCAGTCCGGGCCGGGCACAGGCCGGTCGGCGCATCGCCATTCTGCCACCGGAGAGCGCATCGACCGATCCGCTGCCGGCGGGCCAGACCGGCCTTCTCGCGGTGCACCGCGAGGATCCGGGGCTGATGCTCGGCTACTGGGGCAGGCCGGAGGACACCGCCGCGGCGTTTCGCGGCGACTGGTTCCTGACCGGGGACCAAGCGTCGATCGATGCGGACGGCTATGTCTGGTACGGTGGGCGCGACGACGATGTGATGAATGCCTTCGGCTACCGCGTGGCGCCGCAGGAGGTGGAAAAGGTGCTGCAGACCCATCCGGATGTGCTGGAAGTCGCGGTCACCGATCTTTCCTTGCGCGAGGGGGTGTCGCTGATCACCGCGTTCATCGTGCCGCGCGAGGCCGGCGGCGTCGATGAGACGGCGCTGGCCGAACATGTGGCGGCGCATCTGGCCGAATACAAGCGGCCGAAGCTCTACAAGAGCATTGCCGCTCTGCCACGCACGCCTTCGGGCAAGGTGCGGCGCAAGGCGTTGAAATCCGCGTAGCGCGAGTTTCCCCGATCTTAACGGCCGGTTAAGGCCGAGGGCGGATGCTCGGGCTCGGTTCAAGGAGCTTTTTCGATGTCGAATGTCGCAGCCGCAATGGCCGGCGCACAGCAGGCGCAGATGCAGACGGTGCTCGCGGCCAAGTTCATGAAGATGAACGCCAGCGCCGAGGCCGGGATTGTCGCCCTTTTGGAGCAGAACGTCGAGGCGACGGCTGCCGCGGCCAAGGCCCCGGTCGCCAATGGTGTCGGCGGCAAGGTCGATATCAGCGTCTGATCCTGCGCCGCGCTCCTGTTCGCTGACCGCTACGTTCCGGGCGCCTCCAGCGCCTTGCGAATCAGCGCCTTGGCATCGTCCGACGCCCATTCCGCCGGCCCCATCAAGGTGCCGATCTCACAGCCATCATGGCCGATCAGCATGGTGGCCGGCAGGCCGGGGGCGCGTCCGCGCGAACGCATATCCTTGAAGATCTTCATTGAGGAGTCGGCGTAGAAGGCCAAGTCGGTGACGCCGATATCGGCAAGGAACGCCTTGGGCTTGTCGGCGCTGCCCAGATCCACATTAACCGCAACCACTTCGAATTCATCGCTGCCCATTTCCGCCTGAAGGGTGCCGAGCGCCGGCATTTCCTTGCGGCAAGGGGCACACCAGGTGGCCCAGAGGTTGAGCAGCACCGTCCGGCCGGCGAAATCGCCGAGGGTCCGCGTGGCGCCGCTGTCGTCGGTGAAGCTGAGGTCGGCCACCGACAGGGGCTTGCTGGCGGGCAGGAAGGCGGCGACCTCGCCGCTTGCCAGCGGCGCGATGGCGCTGGCCAGATCGAGCGCGGCGGGGCAACTTGCTGCCGCCTCCCGGTTGCCATCGGCCCCGCCCATCACGTATACCCCGGTCATTCCGGCCACCACCACTGCGGCGCCGAGTGCGGCAAAGACGGGAAGGCGGTTGCGTCGGGGCTGTGGTCCGTTTGTCATCTATCCGTTTTCCGTCCGAAGGGCACCAGAAGGGCACGTTCATGAGCAATCGTATGTGGGGCGGCCGGTTCGCCGAGGGTCCCGACGCCATCATGGAGGAGATTAATGCCTCCATCGACTACGACCGCAAGCTTTACCAGCAGGATATAGCGGGCTCCAAGGCTCATGTCCGCATGTTGGCGGCGCGAAATATTGTCGCCGGTGAGGACGCGGAGACGATTGCCAAGGGTCTGGACACGATCCAGGCGGAAATCGAGGCCGGCGCCTTCGAGTTCTCCCGGGCGCTGGAAGACATCCACATGAACATTGAGGCGCGGTTGGCGGAGCTGATCGGCCCGACCGCTGGGCGGCTGCATACGGCGCGTTCGCGCAACGACCAGGTGGCGACGGATTTCCGCATCTGGGTGCGCGACACGCTGGACACGCTCGATGAGCAGGTGACGGCGCTGATCCAGGCACTGGCCGAGCGGGCGCTGGAACATGCCGGCGACGTGATGCCGGGCTTCACCCATCTGCAGTCGGCGCAGCCGGTGACCTTCGGGCATCACCTGATGGCCTATGTGGAGATGTTTGCCCGCGATCGCGGACGGATGCGCGATGCGCGCGCGCGGATGAACGAATGCCCCTTGGGCGCGGCGGCGCTGGCCGGCACCTCCTTCCCGATCGACCGGGAGATGACGGCGGAAAGCCTCGGCTTCGACAGGCCGACGGCCAATTCGCTCGATGCGGTGTCGGACCGCGATTTCGTGCTGGAAGCCCTGTCGGCGGCGGCGATCTCGTCGATGCATCTGTCGCGGCTCGCCGAGGAAATCGTCATCTGGTGCTCCGCCCAGTTCGGCTTCGTCACCCTGTCCGACCGGTTCTCCACCGGCTCGTCGATCATGCCGCAGAAGAAAAACCCGGATGCGGCGGAACTGGTGCGCGCCAAGACCGGCCGCATCTACGGTGGCCTGACCGCGCTGCTGGTGATGATGAAGGGGCTGCCGCTGGCCTATTCCAAGGACATGCAGGAAGACAAGGAACAGGCGTTCGACGCGCTGCCCAGCCTGTCGCTGGCGCTGGCCGCGATGACAGGCATGGTACGCGATCTGGTGCCCAATACCCGCGAGATGAAGAAGGCGGCCGGTTCCGGCTATTCCACCGCCACGGACCTGGCCGACTGGCTGGTGCGGGTGCTGGGCATTCCGTTCCGCGAGGCTCACCACGTGACCGGACGCATCGTCGCCCTGGCGGTGGAGCGCGGCGTTGCCCTGCACCGGATCCCGCTGGAGGACATGCAGGCGGTGGAACCGCGCATCACCGCCGACATCTTCACCGTGCTGACGGTGGACAAGTCCGTGCGCAGCCGTACCAGCTATGGCGGCACCGCCCCGGCCAATGTGCGCAAGCAGGCCCGGCGCTGGTTGCAACGGTTGGAACGCGAAGCCAAGAAGGGCTGACCCACCCATGTGGAGGGCTTGCGAGGGATCGGGTCCTGTGCGAGGAACGAGAATGAGTTCAGCGGGAACCACAGCGGAGTTCTGCCACAGATGACGTCCGGTCTTGCCTCGGTGCCAGCGCGCGCCGTCTTGTTGCTCGTCGCGCTGCTGGCCGCCGGCACCCTTGCCGGTTGCGGCCGGCGCGGGGCGCTCGACACGCCTTCCGCCGCCGGGTCGTCCGCCGTCAGTGACCCGATGGGCGCCCCGGTGGTTCAGCAGCCGGCCAATGAGCCGGTCAACGACACGCCCTTCATCCTCGACGCCATCATCTGACGTTTGCGATCCGGTGGTCGCCGCCTTCCCGTGCGGTGGCAAGCGGTTCTTCGCCAGGGTCTCATATCCAGGGTCTCCCTCATGCATCACTTTTCCTACGTGAATGACCGGCTTCATGCCGAGGACGTGCCGGTTGCGGAGATCGCGGCGGCGGTGGGAACGCCATTTTACTGCTACTCGACGGCAACGCTGGAGCGGCACTACCAGGTGTTCAGCGAAGCCTTTGCCAATATCGATGCGCTGGTCTGCTACGCGGTGAAGGCGAATTCGAACCAGGCGGTTCTGACCACGCTGGCCCGCATGGGCGCGGGCATGGATGTGGTCTCGGGCGGCGAATTGCGGCGTGCTCGGGCTGCGGGCGTGCCCGGCGAGAAGATCCTGTTCTCCGGTGTCGCAAAGACGGCGGAGGAACAGGCCCTAGGCCTTGACGAGGGCATCCTGTGCTTCAACGTGGAAAGCGAGCCGGAGCTGCAGCAGCTTTCCCGGGTGGCCACGGAAAAGGGAAAGACCGCGCGGGTGTCGCTGCGCATCAATCCGGATGTGGATGCGCGCACCCACGCCAAGATTTCCACCGGCAAGTCGGAAAACAAGTTCGGCATCCCCTGGCGCAGGGCGCGGGAGGCCTATGCGGCCGCCGGCAAGCTGCCGGGGATCGAGGTGACCGGTATCGACATGCATATCGGCTCGCAGATCGTCGAGCTTGAGCCGTTCGATGCCGCCTTCTCCCGCCTTGGCACCCTGATCGGCGAGCTGCGCGCCGATGGCCACACCATCGATCATGTGGATCTTGGCGGCGGTCTTGGCATTCCCTATCGGGACAACAACGAGCCGCCGCCCAATCCGGAGGCCTATGCGCGGATCGTGCGCCGGCATGTGGAAGATCTCGACTGCAAGGTGATCTTCGAGCCGGGGCGGATGATCGCCGGCAACGCCGGCATCCTCGTCACCGAGGTGGTCTATGTGAAGGAAGGGGCGGACAAGGCCTTCGTCATCGTCGATGCGGCGATGAACGACCTGATCCGGCCGACGCTTTACGATGCCTATCACGAGGTCCGGCCGGTTGTGACCAAGGGGCCGGATCATCCGCGCATTCGCGCCGATGTGGTCGGCCCGGTCTGCGAGACCGGCGATTACCTGGCGCATGACCGGGATCTGCCGGCCGTGGAAGCCGGGGAATTGCTGGCTGTTCATTCCGCCGGTGCCTATGGCGCGGTGCTTGCCAGCAGCTACAACAGCCGTCTCCTGGTGCCGGAAGTTCTGGTCAAGGGTGACAGCTACAGCGTGGTGCGGCCCCGGCCGAGCTACGAGGACCTCATCGGCCTCGACCGGTTGCCGGACTGGCTGACAGAGGACTGAGCCGCGCGACGGACATCCGCGCCTGCCAGGTCGGCACGTTCCAAGGCGGCGCTTGCCAAAGCGGGGGAAACGCCCCACCCTACTCACATAGCCGGATCGCGGTATCCGTTCGTCCGGCCGGGCTGGCGGGCACGGAGGCATGACGGTGAGTGAACACGGCGCACCGAAGAGCGCCCGCCCTGGTGCGGGTCCGGCCAAGGATACCGGGCGACTGGGGCGCGCCATCTGGATCGCACGGGCGGCGATCTGGTGGGAGGCCGCCTGGCCCCGCCTGCAGGGCGTCCTGATCCTGCTCGTCTTTTACGTTGGTCTGTCCTGGCTGGGGCTTTGGGCGCTGGTCCCGCGCTGGCTGGCGATCCTTTGTCTCCTTGTGTTTGGCGCACTGCTGCTGGGCAGCGTCTATCGCCTGCGCGTCCTCCGCTGGCCTTCACGTGCGGACGCGGTGCACCGGGTCGAACTGGACACCGGGCTGCGGCACCGGCCGTTGTCGGCGCTTGATGATCGTCTGTTCGGGCAAGGCGAGGGGGCCGAAACAGGCGTTTTATGGGCTGCGCATCAGGCCCGGATGGCCGAAGCCCTGAAAAGCGTGCGGGCGGCGGCCCCACATCCGGAGGCGTTTCGGGCCGATCCGCTCGCCTTGCGGGTTCTCGCAGTGCTGCTTTTGATCGTCGGCTTTCATGTGGCTGGCGATGAGCGCTGGCGGCGGCTGTCGCCCTTCGTGGCCGATGAGGCGGCCCAAGCCGCGCCGGCCCTCAGGATTGATGCCTGGATCACCCCGCCGGTGCACACGCGGCGGGCGCCGGTGTTCCTGACCGGAGCAAGCGCGCGGCTGCGCGATCCGGGTCAGCCGGTTTCCGTGCCGGAGGGCAGCGAGGTCACGGTCCGGGCGCAAGGGATCGAGGGGCTGTCCGTGCTCCTGACCGGCAGGGCCGAACCGCAGGTGTTGGCGGCATCGGATGGCGCTCCGGGCGGCGGCACAGGGCCGGGCAACTATCGCGGCGTGCTGGATCGGTCCGGTGACTTGCAGATCCGCGATGGCGACCGGCTGATCGATGCCTGGCCGATTTCTGTCGAGCCGGATGCGGCGCCGACCGTGCGGCTGCTGGATGACCCGGAAGAACAGTTCAGTGGCAGTGTGCGTTTCTCCTATCTTTTGGGCGATGACTACGGGATCGTCGAGGCTTGGGCCGATATCGACCCGGTGCGCTCGAACCGGCGTGAGGGAAGCAGGCCGGCGCGGCCTTTGGTGGAGGCGCCGCATTTCCCGCTGTCGCTGCCCGGCGGTGAAAGCGGCCGCGGCGCGGGGGAGACGATCCGCGATCTGACGAGCCATCCCTGGGCCGGGTCGCCCGTCAGTCTGGTGCTGGGCGCGCGCGATCATGCCGGGCAGGAGGGGCGCTCTCTGCCGCATGACTTCACGCTGCCGCAGCGCCGCTTCGCCAAGCCGCTCGCCCGGGCGATAGTCGAACAGCGCCGGGAGTTGGCGCTCGATGCCAACGCGCAGGTGCGGGTGCTCGATGCCTTTGATGGTTTGTTGCTCGCGCCGGACCGGTTCATCGAGAGGCCGCGCACCTATCTGGGCATGCGTTTCGTGCGGCAGCGCATCGCCGAGGCGCAGACTGACGACGCCTTGCGCGAAACGGTCGAGCTGATGTGGGAGCTGGCGCTGTCGATTGAGGACGGCAATCTGTCGCTGGCCGAACAGGCCCTGCGCGATGCGCAGGAGGCGCTGCGCAAGGCGCTGGAGGAGGGGGCGTCCGATGAGGAGATCGCCCGGCTCACCGATGAGCTGCGCGAGGCGCTGGACACCTATCTACAAGCACTGGCGGAGCATATGCGCCAGAACCCGCAGGCGATGCAGCCGATGGATCCGAACATGCGCTCGATGCGGCCGCAGGATCTTGAGGACATGCTTGCCCGGATCGAGGAACTGGCGCGCACCGGCTCGCGCGATGCGGCCCGCGAGTTGCTGGCCGAGATGCAGCGGATGCTGGAGAACCTTCAGACCGGACGGCCGCAACAGATGCCTGGCGGCATGAGCCAGGAGATGATGGAAGCGCTCAACGAGCTCGGCCAGATGATCCAGCGGCAACAGGAATTGATGGATCAGACCCACCGGTTCGACCAGGGCAAGCCGGATGGCGATCCGCAGCAGGGGCAACGGGGCCAGGATGGCGAACAGGGGCAGATGACGCCGGAGCAAATGGCCGAGGCGCTGCGCCAGTTGCAGCAGGGACAGGGGGATTTGAGCGACCGGTTGCAGCAGCTTCTCGATCAGATGGGTGAGAACGGCATTCCGCAAAACGGCGAGTTGGGCCGGGCCGGCGAGGAGATGGGCAAGGCGCGCGACAGCCTCGGCGAGGGGGATTCAGGCAGTGCGCTCGGGCAGCAGGGCAATGCGCTTGATGCGTTGCGGCGAGGGGCGCAAGGGCTCGCCGAGCAGATGTTCGGTCAGGGGCAGAGCGGACCAGGCATGGCCCGTCAGAGCGGCCCGCGCGATGAGGATCCGCTGGGCCGGCCTCGGCGGTCCGAGGGGCCGGATTTCGGTGGTCAGGTGCGGGTGCCGGATGAGATCGACGTGCAGCGGGCGCGCCGGATCCTGGAGGAGTTGCGCCGGCGGTTCTCCGATCCGGGGCGCCCGACGCTGGAGCTGGACTATCTGGAGCGGTTGCTGCGGCGCTACTGAGGGGGCGGCGCAGGCCGTCCCCGGTTGTCCGAGGGACGGGGACGCGAGAGCGGCAGCGTCAGGCGTAGAGGCGCCGCTCTTCCTCGCGGACGATCCCATGCACCGCATCATGAACGGCGCGGCGGATCTCGGCGAGGGAGAAGGGCTTCACCACCACGTCGTGGACCAGGGCGTCAAGGCCGCTGGCCCGTTCGCGCTGATCGGCGAAGCCGGTCATCAGCAGGATCGGCACGTCGGGATAGTCGCGACCAGCCACCAGCGCGAAGGCGATGCCATCCATCACCGGCATCTTGATGTCCGACAGGATGAGGTCGAACGCCCCGTCCGCCCGGGCGAGGCTGGCGGCGGCGGCGGCGCCGTCCTCCTCGGCGATCACCGTATGGCCGTCCAGCTCAAGCGCGCGCTTGACGAAGCTGCGGACCGCTTCGTCGTCCTCGGCGAGTAGGATGTGGCTCATGTCACTCTCCCGTTTGCTCTTCCGCCTGCCCTTCGGTGTCCTGAACCACGTAGCCGATGAAGGGGAGCTGGCGCCATTTGTGGCCCATGTCCATTCCATAGCCGACGACGAATTTGTCGGGACAGGTAAAGCCGACGTAATCCGCGGAAATGGCGGTTTTGCGGCGCATCGGCTTGTCGAGCAGCGCGGCGATGCGGACCGATCCGGCGCCGCGCCCGCTGAGCCGTTCCTTGGCGAAGGCAAGTGTCCGCCCACTTTCCAGAATGTCGTCCACCAGAACGATGTCCCGTCCCGCCACGTCGCTTTCGACATCGCGCAGGACCTTGATCTCGCCCGAGGATTCCGTGCCGGCGCCATAGCTTGAGAGATGGATGAACTCCATCTCCGGTTCAAGACCGATCCTGTGCAACGCCCGCACCAGATCGGCGGCGAACATGAAACTGCCCTTCAGAACGGCGATGACCAACAGCCCGGACGGGACGTCGGCGGCAATGTGCCGCGCCAGGTCCTCGACCCGGCTGGCGATTTCGGTCTCGTCGTAAAGGGTGTGAATGTCAGGCTTGCGCCCCATTATGATTTCGCCTGTTTCTGTTTGCGTTCGACAAAACGAACCTGAATGTCCGCAGCCAGTTCCGGGGGGGCTGACAAGCGGGTGCGGAAACGTGTGGTGGCCCCGGGGTCGAGGCGCTGAAGCCTGGGCTCGACCACCCAGGCATAGATCTCCTGTGCGTCCTCGCTGCGCAAGGCAAACCGCAGCGCCGGTACCCGGGAGGGCTCCTGGGTAATGTTCTCGATGGTGCCCTCCACCACCAGCACAATGGTCCCTTTTTCCAGTTCGCGGAAGGTCCGGAGGTCGCGGAATTCCAATCCGCGCAGATTAACCTCGAAACCGGCAAGAGCGAACAACCCGGCAAGATCGGGCATGCGTGCGACAATCGGCGTGCGGAAGGCGATAAACAGAGCGCATAGCGCCAGCGCTCCGGCGAAGAGGCCGGCACCGAGCACCCGGCGGGGCTTGATCTGGCGCAGCCGCCGGCCCAGGGCTCCGGCAAGGGCGGCAACGGGCGACCGGCGCTTCTTGGGCTTCACGTTGATCTTGGGCTTGCGGGCCAGGGTCTCGATATCCACCGGCGCCGCCGGCGTCTCTTCATCCTTGCCGCTGTCTTGAGGGACGCTGTCGAACGTGTCCAGTGTGTCGAGGGCGGCGCTGTCCGCCGGCCGGCTGAACGCGTCCTCCATGTCGGCGGGAGGCGCCTGGTCGGATGCGGTGTTGGGCGCAGGGTCGAAAGAGCTGTCACTCTCCCCGGAGAGGCTGTTGTCCTGTGCGGCGGTGGCGGTCTGGTCCGGATCGATGGCTTCCTGCGCGGACATCTCCGACGGCCAGTCGGTTTCCTCATGTGCATCGGTTTCGGCCGCCGGCGTCGGATCGGCATGCCAACGGGAGCCGCAGCGGGTGCATTTCACGCTGCGTCCGGCCGGTCCCAATGCTTCGGCGGTCACCTCATAGGAGGTGCCACAGTCCGGGCATGTGATTTTCATTGTGGACGAAACCTCGTCATATCCACAAACCTGTCACGTTCTCGCACGGGGCGGTCCCATGCCGCCGGTCGCGCATTCCCCTGGCTATCCCACAGGCGGTTAATCTGCCTGTTTACAGGCGTTTCGGCCAGTCGTCGCCCCCGAACCAGCCTGAACCGCTGGCCGCATACGCCCGGCCTCCGACCTTGCGCTGGCGCGCGATGGTCGAAAGCTGCCGGTTGCCCATGACGCCCGCATATCGTTAATGAAGCGTTAAAGGCATGCGGGTAGCCTGCGGGCACGCGTGCAGGAGAGGGTATTCCGTGATCCGTTTCGAAAATGTCGGGCTACGCTACGGTATGGGGCCGGAGGTGTTGCGCGATCTGTCCTTCGAGATCAAGCCGCAGTCGTTCCAGTTCCTGACCGGTCCGTCCGGCGCCGGCAAGACGAGCCTGATGCGGCTCTTGTTCCTGTCGCTGACGCCGACCCGCGGCTTGATCAAGGCGTTTGGCAAGGACACGTCGGCCCTGAAGACAAGCCAGATCCCGGCACTTCGCCGGCGGATCGGCATCGTCTTTCAGGATTTCCGTCTGCTCGATCATCTGACGACCTATGAAAATGTCGCCCTGCCGCTGCGGGTGGTGGGGCAGGAGGAGAGCCAGTACCGTTCCGATGTGGTGGAGCTGCTCAAATGGGTCGGGTTGGGCGAGCGGATGCACGTGCTGCCGCCGGTGCTGTCAGGCGGAGAAAAGCAGCGTGCGGCCATCGCCCGGGCGCTGATCACCCGGCCGGAGCTGCTGCTGGCGGATGAGCCGACCGGCAACGTCGATCCGCCGCTCGCCCGCCGGCTCTTGCGCCTCTTCATCGAACTGAACCGGCTTGGCACCTCCGTGGTCATCGCCACCCACGATCTGGCGTTGATGGAGCAGGTCGATGCGCGCAGGATGGAACTGGGCGAAGGACGGCTTGTGATCCATGACTGATACACCCGCGAAGAAAGCCCCTGGGGGAGCCGCGCCGCATCGGATGCCGCCCCGTCCGGGGAAGCCTGCAAGACCGGCGAAGCGATCCGGTCCGTCCGGGGTGGAGAAGCTGCGCTCCAGCCTGAAGCGACGCATGGCCCGGCCCGGTGCCCGGGGCGAGCTGCGCCCCTCCGCGCCGATCGTTCCCTCCCAGGCGGTCGCTGGTCGGGCGTTGACGCTGGTGGTGGCGATCATGAGCTTTCTCGCCTGCCTGACGGTGGGCGCGGTGACCATCATCCACGAGGCGGCCAATGCCTGGTCGAACGATCTGGTGCGCGAGGTGACGATCCAGATCCGCCCGGCGGATGGGGTCGACATGCTGCGCGAGATCGAAAAGGCGATTGCCGTCGCGCGTGAGTTTCCCGGGGTGGGGGCGGTGCGCGCCCTGTCCGATGAGGAAACCAAGGATCTGTTGCAGCCCTGGCTTGGGGCCGGTCTCGATCTGGAAAGCCTGCCGGTGCCGCGCCTGATCCAGGTGAATATCGCCGATGCGTCAATCCTAGATCTTGCCGGCCTGCGCCAGGCCGTGGTCGAGCAGGTCAATGGCGCCAGCCTGGATGATCATTCCCTGTGGACCGATCGGCTCGCGGCAATGGCCAATGCGGTGGTGTTCGGCGGGGTGGCAATCCTGGCGCTGGTGCTCGGATCGATGGTGCTCTCGGTGGTATTCGCGACCCGGGCGGCAATGGCCGGCAACCGGGATGTGGTCGAGGTGCTGCATTTCGTCGGCGCCGAGGATGGCTTCGTGGCGCGGGAGTTTCAGCGCCATTTCCTGCTGCTTGGGCTGAAGGGCGGTCTCGCCGGCGGTCTGGCCGCCTGCGCCGTGTTCCTTGTGCTCGGCGTCCTTGCCGACGGCAGCACCGGCCTTGCCGGCATGGAACAGGCGGTGGTGCTGTTCGGCGGGGTCTCCGTCGGGCTCGCCGGCTATCTCGGCGTTCTGGCGGTGATCTTCCTGGTGACCGTGCTGACGGCGGCGACCTCACGGGTCGCGGTGCACGCGCATCTGCGCCGCATCGAGTGAACCTGCCCTTGCAGCGTTGATGCGGGCGGCGCCCCGGCCGTCCGCGTGGACGATCCTTCCGAGGCCCGAGCCCTTCTTCCGGAGGCAAGACACAAAAAAAGCGACCCGAAGGTCGCTTTTTCCGTTTTTATGCCGCGGCAACAGCGCGGGCGCGCAGGCCGATTTATTCGGCGGCAGCTTCCGCGGCAGCAGCCTTGCGCTCGGCTTCCTTGGCCGCCTTGGCGCTGGCCAGCTCGGCCTTGGCAGCGTCGTTGAGCTTGCGGGCGCGGGTGTTGGTCGCCTCGACGATACGGGCGGACTTACCGCGACGGCCGCGCAGGTAGTAGAGCTTGGCGCGACGCACCTTACCGCGACGAACCACCTCGACGCCCTCGATCATCGGCGAGAAGATCGGGAACACACGCTCCACACCTTCGCCGTAGGAGATCTTGCGGACGGTGAAGCTCTCGTTGATGCCGCCGCCGGACCGGGCGATGCAAACGCCTTCATAGGCCTGGACACGGGTGCGGTTGCCTTCCGTGACCTTGACGTTGACGCGGATCGTGTCGCCTGCGGAAAACTCCGGGAGCTTGCGGGCGGCTTCGATCTTCGCCATTTCCTCGGCGTTGAGCTGCTCGATGATGTTCATGGCACTACCTTTGGATGTTCGCTCGGTCAGAGCGTCCGCAAACGATCGAGCCGCCGGGACGAATTCACCGTAGTTTTGGCCAGACCGGGCGGTGCGCCCGGGAATTGAGATCAGGCTTCCGCGCGGCGTTGCGACCACCATGGATCGCACGCGGCACCGCATTGCGGAACCCGTGTGGCGCGGGTGATACCGCAGCCCGCAGCGTTTGTCATCTGTTTTCTGCCTTTCCGGGGCCGTCGGCCGGCGGCTGCGTGCGGGTATGGGCCTGCCACAGGTCCGGGCGCCGTTCCCGGGTCAGCCGTTCGGCCTCTTCGCGCCGCCAGGCGTCGATCCGGGCGTGATCGCCAGAGGCGAGGATCGGGGGAATGTCCTGCCCCTCGAAGCTGCGCGGGCGGGTGTAGTGGGGATGCTCCAGCAGGCCGGTCTCGAAGCTCTCCAGCGCGCCGCTCTCGGCATTGCCCATGACCCCGGGGATCAGCCGCACCACCGCATCCAGCAGCACCATGGCGGCGATTTCGCCGCCGGAGAGAATGTAGTCGCCAATCGAGACCTCGGTAAGGCCTCGGCCGGTGATGACGCGCTCATCGACGCCCTCGAAGCGGCCGCAGACGATGACCACACCCGGGCCGGCGCCGATGTCGCGCACCAGCGACTGGGTCAAGGGGCGGCCGCGCGGGCTCATCAAGAGGCGCGGGCGGGGATCCTCCGGTGGGCTTGTCGCGTCGATCGCCCGGGCCAGCACGTCCGCGCGCAGCACCATGCCGGCGCCGCCGCCGGCCGGGGTGTCATCGACCGAGCGGTGGCGGTCGGTGGCGTGGTCGCGGATCTGTCGGGCCTCCAGTTCCCAGTCGCCCCGTTCCAGCGCCCGGCCGGCGAGGCTGGCGCCGAGCGGACCGGGAAACATGTCCGGGTAAAGGGTGAGGATCGAAGCCTTGAAGGTCATGTCTGTCTTTCGCGAAACCCTGCCG
The DNA here is from genome assembly GCF_014635285.1 of Stappia taiwanensis. Classification (GTDB taxonomy): domain Bacteria; phylum Pseudomonadota; class Alphaproteobacteria; order Rhizobiales; family Stappiaceae; genus Stappia; species Stappia taiwanensis. The sequence continues at coordinate 15,938 of NZ_BMCR01000006.1, forward strand.
GGGAGCGGTCCCCCGGCGATGCTGCCGGCCACTGGCCGGTGACACGTTTGATTAACAGGTGTCGGCGCAAGATGGGAGCCCGCCGCTGGAGCCCTGCCCATGTCCTTGCCCCATATCAGCATAGCCTATCCCCGCTGGATCCGGCGGTATGTCGATCGGGACTATCTCGATCTGTCGCCGAGCCGGGTTTTGCCGATGGCGGTCCTGCTTGTCTATGGGGTGGCGGTGGGGCTGGTGTTCAACACTGGTATCGACCACCCTTATGACAAGCTCCAGCATCTGGTGTTCTTCGGTCTGCTGACGCTGGCGATCCACGCGCTCTTCTGTTGTCGGTTGCGGATCTCGGCAGGGGAGGCGATGCTCGCCGGTCTCGCCGGCGAAGGGGTGCAGGCGCTGACGCCGCATCACCAGGCCTCCTTGCTCGATGTCGCCGCCAATTCGGTTGGCGTCGCGATCGTGGTCGCGGCGATCATGCTGGTCCGCGCCGAGACGCGGATCGCCGAAGAGGAAGCTGTCGCTTCGGAAGGTGGCCCGGCGCCGGGTCAGTCCGCCGCCGGGGTGCTTGTCTCATCCTCGTCCGTCTCGCCATCCTCGTCCTCGTAGGCCGGCGGCGGAACGATGGTGATCCGCCCGGCGCCGAGATCGATGTCGGGAACGCAAGCCTGGGTGAAGGGGACGAAGTAGGACGCCGCCGTCTCCGGCTTGATTTCCACCAGCGTGCCGGCACCGAAATCGGGCAGGGCGATTACCGTGCCCAGCACGGTGCCGTCCACATCGACCGCAGTCAGCCCGAGCAGGTCGGCGTGGTAGAAGGTGTCGTCCTCGTCCAGATCCGGCAGCGCGTCACGGGCAACGAACAGATCCTCGCCATTGAGCGCTTCGGCCGCGTTGCGGTCGTCGACCCCCTTGAAGCGGGTGACCACCACGGATTTCTGCACCCGGGCACTTATCACCTCAAGTCGGCGTGACCCGTCCCGCGTCTCCAGCAGGCCGTAGTCGGCAAAGGAAAGCGGGTCGTCGCCATAGGGCTTGACCCGCACCTCCCCGCGAACGCCATGCGGCGCGCCGATACGGGCGATCATGATGCGGTCGGCGGGGGCGCTCATTGCAAGGCTCCCGCCAGACCGTTCACGATCGCAGCGTCATGCGCGGCGTTTCGCATGTTTTTCTGGCTCACTCGGCCGCCGTTTCCTCGGCGGCGGCAGCGGCTGCGTCTTCAGCGGCCTGCTGCTTTGCCTCGGCGCGCTCCTTGGCCTTCTGGCCCGGCTCGGCCTTCTTCGGGTTGTTGCGCGCTTCGCGCTTCAGCATGCCGGCGGCATCGAGGAAGCGCAGGACGCGGTCGGTCGGCTTGGCGCCATGGCCGATCCAGTACTGGATCCGCTCCTGGTTGAGGACGATGCGCTCGGCGTGGTCCTTCGGCAGCATCGGGTTGTAGCTGCCGACCTTCTCGATGAAGCGACCGTCGCGCGGCGAGCGCACATCGGCGATGACGATACGGTAGTAGGGACGCTTCTTGGCGCCACCACGGGCGAGACGGATTTTCAGAGCCATTGAGGTTTCTCCTGTAGGGGTCGTTGTCGCCGCTCAGCGGCGAATGGCTTCGTGGTGCCGGATCACTTCCCGAACGATGAAGTTCAGGAATTTCTCGGCGAAATCGGGATCGAGATTCGCATCCCTGGCGAGGGCGCGCAGGCGCGCGATCTGCCGTTCCTCGCGCGCCGGATCGGCGGGCGGAAGATCATGTGTGGCTTTCAGCACGCCGACTTTCTGCGTGCATTTGAAACGTTCGGCGAGAAGATGCACGAGCGCTGCGTCGATGTTGTCGATCGATCCGCGCAGGCGCTGCAGCTCTTCCAGCGGCGCGGCTTCGGCGCCGAGCAGGTGTTCCGCGCTGTCGCTCATTTCTTCTTCCCCCGTCCCAGGCCCGGAAGGCCGCCAAGGCCGGGCATCTTCGCCCCGCCAAGTCCGGGAAGGCCGCCAGGCCCGCCCATGCCTCCGGGCAATCCGCCCGGAAGACCGCCAGGCAAGCCGCCGCCGGGGAGCTTGCCGGACTTGGCCAGCTTCTCCAGCTCCTTCGGGTCCATCTCCGGCATGTCGCCGGCCGGCATGCCCATGCCGCCCATCATCTTGCCGAGCAGACCCTTGCCCTTGCCCATCTTCTTCATCATGTCGGCCATCTGCCGATGCATCTTCAGAAGCTTGTTGACGTCGGCGACAGCGACGCCGGAGCCGGCGGCGATCCGCTTCTTGCGGCTTGCCTTGAGAAGGTCGGGCTTGCGCCGCTCCTGCGGGGTCATCGACTGGATGATCGCCACCTGGCGCTTGATCATCCGGTCATCGATGTTGGCGCCTTCCATCTGCTTCTTGATCTTGCCGACTCCGGGCATCATTCCCATGATGCCCGACATGCCGCCCAGCTTTTCCATCTGCTTGAGTTGCTCGGCGAGGTCTTCCAGGTCGAAGACGCCCTTTTGCATCCGGGCGGCCATCTTGGCCGACTTTTCCTGGTCGATCTCGCGCGCGGCCTTTTCCACCAGCGAGACGATATCGCCCATGCCAAGGATGCGGTCGGCGATCCGCGAGGGGTGGAAATCCTCCAGTGCGTCGGACTTCTCGCCGGTGCCGATCAGCTTGACCGGCTTGCCGGTGACCGCGCGCATGGACAGGGCGGCGCCGCCGCGCCCGTCGCCATCCATCCGGGTCAGCACGATGCCGGTGATGCCCACGCGCTCATCGAAGGAGGTGGCGAGATTGACCGCATCCTGACCGGTGAGCGAATCGGCCACCAGCAGGATTTCATGCGGCTCGGCGGAGGATTTGATCTCCGCCATCTCGGCCATCAGCGCTTCGTCGATATGGGTGCGGCCGGCGGTGTCGAGCATCACCACGTCGTAGCCGCCGAGCCGGGCGGCGGTCATCGCCCGTCCTGCGATCTGCACCGGGGTCTGGCCGGCGACGATCGGCAGGGTGTCGATGCCGGTCTGTTCGCCAAGAACCTTGAGCTGCTCCTGCGCCGCCGGGCGGCGGGTGTCGAGCGAAGCCATCAGCACCTTGCGCTTTTCCTGGCTGGTCAGCCGCAGCGCGATCTTGGCGGTGGAGGTGGTCTTGCCCGAGCCTTGCAGGCCGACCATCATGATGGCGAGCGGTGCCGGGGCGTTGAGGTCGATCGGCTCGGCGTCCGAGCCGAGCATCTCCACGAGTTGGTCATGGACGATCTTGACGACCTGCTGACCCGGCGTGACCGACTTGACCACCTCATGGCCGATGGCGCGCTGGCGCACCTTGTCGGTGAAGGACTTGACCACCGGCAGGGCGACGTCGGCCTCGATCAGGGCCCGCCGCACTTCCCGCAAGGCTTCCGACACGTCGGCGTCGGTCAGCGCGCCGCGTCGGGTCAGCTTGTCGAGAATGCCGCCGAGGCGATCGGACAGACTTTCGAACATGCCTGCGTGTCCTTTCGGGTTGGCCGCCGGGTGCCCAAGCGGACCGCCCTTCAGCGTTTGCGGGATCGGACGGTGCAATTCGCAAAGCGGAACGACACCCGAGGGCGCATCGCGCTGTCGGGTGGGAACCTCCGGGATCTCTTTAGACCTTTTCGGGTCCCGGTCGGCGGATCGAACTGTCGTCACTCGTATGAGTGTCGCGGAGATAGGCGAAAACCGCCATCGGAGTCAAGGAAAACCGCGCCTCTTCCTCCCGGTGGCCGAGGACGTGGCCGCGCGTTCGACGCTTGACGGTTGAACCCGACCGAAAAAAGGCGCAGATGTGCGACCCGTCACCGGTTGCCTGCTCCCGGCAGGAGTATCGCCGGTGGTCGTCGGGCCGCCGCCAGCGACCCGGATCCACATTGTTTCCGGCAGGTCCGCCCTCCCTCCCGCGCGGCCGCTCCGCCGGATATCTGGGTGCCGGAGTTATGGACTACAGAGCCGTCGCGCTGCCAATCGGCCGCCTGATGATCCTGATCGCTGCCTTCATGCTCATTCCGGCAGGGGCAGATCTGATGGTCGGCAATCCGGACTGGGTTGTCTTCACCGTGTCCGCGCTGGTGGTCGGCTGTACCGGCGGCGTGGCCACCGCGGCCTTCCTGCGCCGGGGCGGCGGCTTCAACATTCGCGAGACGCTGATTTTCGTCAACGCCGCCTGGCTGACCTTCAGTCTTGCCGGGGCCATGCCGCTCTATCTCAGCGGTCTCGATATTTCCGCCACCGATGCGCTGTTCGAGGCGGCCTCCGGCCTGACGACCACCGGGGCGACGGTGCTGACCGGGCTCGACCACCTGCCCCCGGGCATTTTGCTGTGGCGCTCGCTGATGCAATGGATCGGTGGCATCGGCATTGTCGTTCTCGGCATCTGGCTGTTGCCGGGGCTGCGGGTCGGTGGCTCCCAGCTCTTCGCCATCGAATCCTCGGAGATGTCCGCCAAGCCCTATGGCCGGTTCGAGCCTTTCATGGTTCGTCTGTTGCTGCTCTACTTCGGCCTGACCCTCTCCTGCCTGTTGCTCTACCATTTTGCCGGGATGACCTGGTTCCAGGCGGTCAATCACGCGCTCACCACCGTGTCCTCAGGCGGCTTTTCCACCTCCGACCAGTCGATGGGACAGTTCGACAGCGTCGCGATCCAGTGGATCGCCATTGTCTTCATGGTGTTTTCCGGTCTGCCGTTCCTGTTCGTGATCCGGGCGGTGGAGCATCGCGATTTTCGCGAGAACCAGCAGGTGCTGTTCTTTCTGGGGCTGGCCGCGGTGGCCAGCGTCGCTGCCTTTACCGTGCTGCACCTGGGCGCAACGGCAACCCCGTTCCGCGAGTTGACCTTGTCGGTCTTTCATGTGGTCTCGGTGATGACCACCACCGGCTATGCGGCGGCGGACTACCTGCAATGGGGCAGTTTCGCCACGGCGCTGTTCTTCCTGCTGACATTCGTCGGCGGCTGTTCGGGCTCGACCTCGGGCGGGTTCAAGTCCTTCCGCATCCTGGTGCTGATTCATCTGATCCGCGCCATGGTCAAGGGCATGCTGCGTCCGCACCGGATCGCCGAGCCGCAGTTCGCCGGCAAGCCGCTGAGCGTCGGCGTGCGCGAGGGTGTGCTGATCTTCGGCCTGCTTTATGCGGGCACCTTCGCCATCTTCGCGCTGATCTACGCCGGCTTCGGGCTCGATCTGGAAACCGCGCTCAGTGCCTCGATCACGGCGCTGGCCAATGTCGGCCCGGGGGTGGGGGCGATCATCGGACCGTCGGGCACGTTTCAGAGCCTGCCCGATCCGGTCAAATGGATGCTGACGTTGCAGATGATCCTCGGCCGGCTGGAAATCATCTCCGGCATCGTCATCCTGACGCCGGATTTCTGGACCGAACGCTGATCTGCCGCGTCGTCCGCTCAGCGGGCGCCGAAGATCGCCGAGCCGACCCGCACATGGGTCGCGCCGAAGCCGACGGCAATCGGATAGTCGCCGGACATGCCCATGGACAGCCGCTCAAGGCCGTTGCGCGCGGCGATCTTCTGCAGCAATGCGAAATGTGGCCCGGGCGCCTCGTCGGCCGGCGGGATGCACATCAGGCCGACGACATTGAGCCCGATTTCGTCGCGGCACAGGGCGATGAAGGCATCGGCCTTCCCGGGAGCGACGCCGGCCTTTTGCGCTTCCTCCCCGGTGTTGACCTGGATGAAGCAGGGTAGGGGGCGGTCCTGCCGATCCATTTCCGTCTTCAGCGCGCGGGCGATCTTTTCCCGGTCGACCGTATGGATGACATCGAACAGGGCGACCGCCTCGCGCGCCTTGTTGGACTGCAGCGGCCCGATCAGGTGCAGCTCGAGATCGGAATACTCCTCGCGCAGGCCGGGCCATTTCTGCTGGCTCTCCTGCACCCGGTTTTCGCCGAACACCCGCTGGCCGGCCTCGATCACCGGGCGGATCTCCTCGGCGCCGAAGGTCTTGGAGACGGCGATCAACTGAACCGATCCCTCCGCACGGCCGGTTTCACGTTCGGCGCTGGCGATGTCCTCGCGGACGGCAAGGAGGCGGGTGGCGGCGCTTTCTGACATGGAAGGGTCCCTGTGCTTTGCGGCGGTGCTTGATCCGATTGATGGCCTGGCCGATGGTGGCGCGCGGCTGGCCTTCGGGTAAACGATTGACTGTCTGGCGGTGATGCGGCGATTGGCGGCGGATTGCAACCCCGGCGGTTTCGAACGATCGCGGGCGCGGAAGCTGTTGCCGGTTGACCACGGGCGCGATATCTGGTGACAGTCGCGCCACGCGACCCCATTCACGGAAAACGAGCGAAGCAATCAATATCATGGCGACGGAGCGCTACAACGCCCGCGAAGCGGAAAGCCGCTGGCAACGGGTCTGGGACGAAAACAACGTGTTCACCACGGTGAATGACGATCCCCGGCCGAAATACTACGTGCTGGAGATGTTCCCCTACCCCTCGGGACGCATCCACATGGGGCATGTGCGCAACTACGCCATGGGCGATGTGGTGGCGCGCTACAAGCGGGCGCGCGGGTTCAACGTGCTGCATCCGATGGGCTGGGACGCCTTCGGCATGCCGGCGGAAAACGCGGCGATGCAGAACAAGGTGCATCCGCGCGACTGGACCTACGAAAACATCGCGGCGATGCGTAGTCAGCTCAAGATCATGGGTCTGTCGCTCGACTGGGCGCGGGAATTCGCGACCTGCGATGTGGACTATTACGCGCAGCAGCAGCGCCTGTTCCTCGATTTCCTGAAGGCGGGGCTCGCCTATCGTAAGAATTCGAAGGTCAACTGGGACCCGGTCGACATGACCGTGCTGGCCAACGAACAGGTGATCGACGGGCGCGGCTGGCGCTCCGGCGCGCTGGTGGAGCAGCGCGAGCTGACTCAGTGGTTCTTCAAGATCTCCGACTGGTCGGAGGAGCTGCTGTCGGCGCTCGATACGCTCGACCGCTGGCCGGAAAAGGTCCGGCTGATGCAGAAGAACTGGATCGGCCGGTCCGAGGGCCTGCGCGTGCGCTTCGCCTTCACCACGCCGGCGCCGACCGGCGATACCGCGCTGGAGATCTTCACCACCCGTCCCGATACCCTGTTCGGCGCCTCCTTCATGGGGCTGTCGCCCGACCATCCGATTTCGGCCAAGCTGGCGGAGAACGATCCGAAGATCGCCGACTTCATCGCCGAATGCCGCAAGACCGGCACCTCGGCCGAGGCGATCGAGACGGCGGAGAAGGTCGGCATCGACACGGGTCTGACGGTGGAGCACCCGCTCGATCCGTCGCTGACGCTGCCGGTCTACATCGCCAATTTCATCCTGATGGATTACGGCACCGGGGCGATCTTCGCCTGTCCGGCCCATGACCAGCGTGACCTTGATTTCGCGCGCAAGTACGGCCTGCCGGTGAAGCCGGTGGTGCTGCCGGAGGGGGCCGATCCGGCCACTTTCGAGATTGGCACCGAGGCCTTCACCGATGAGGGGAAGATCTTCAATTCCGGCTTCATGGACGGGATGACGATCGCCGAGGCGAAGGAAGCGGCCGCCCGCACGCTCGAAGCGCGCGAGATCGACGGGGCGCCGCAGGGCGCGCGTCAGGTCAACTATCGCCTGCGCGACTGGGGTATTTCGCGTCAGCGCTACTGGGGCTGCCCGATCCCGGTGATCCATTGCGAGGCTTGTGGCGTGGTGCCGGTTCCGGTCGAGGATCTGCCGGTCAAGCTGCCGGACGACATCGATTTCGACAAGCCGGGCAACCCGCTCGACCGGCATCCGACCTGGCGGAACGTCGCCTGCCCGTGCTGCGGCAAGGATGCGCGGCGCGAAACCGACACGATGGACACCTTCGTCGATTCTTCCTGGTATTTCGCCCGCTTCACCGATTCCAAGGCGGCGACGCCGACGGACAAGGCGGTGGCTGACGCCTGGCTGCCGGTGGACCAGTATATCGGCGGCATCGAGCACGCGATCCTGCATCTCCTCTATTCGCGGTTCTTCGCCCGGGCCATGTGCGCGACCGGCCATCTCGGCGTAAAGGAGCCCTTCAAGGGCCTGTTCACGCAAGGCATGGTCACCCACGAGACCTACCGCAAGCCCGATGGCGCCTGGGCGTCGCCGGCCGAGGTGCGGATCGACGGCGACGGCGAGGCGCGCAAGGCGGTGCTGATCGACGGCGGCGCGGATGTGACCATCGGCTCGATCGAGAAGATGTCCAAGTCGAAGAAGAACACCGTCGACCCTTCGGACATCATCGAGACCTACGGGGCGGACACCGCGCGCTGGTTCATGCTGTCCGACAGCCCTCCGGAGCGGGACGTGCAGTGGACCGAGGATGGCGTCCAGGGCGCCTGGCGGTTCATGCAGCGGGTCTGGCGGCTGATCGGCGATATCGCCGAGACGGTGCCGGCGGGGCCGCGTCCCGAGGCGTTCGGCGAGGCGGCCACAACCTTGCGCCGGGCAACGCACAAGATCTGCGTCGCCGTCTCCGGCGATTTCGAGGGGTTGGCGTTCAACCGGGCCGTCGCCCGGGTCTATGAGCTGGTCAACACGCTGTCCAAGGCCCATCAGGGTGGGGTATCCGGTGCGGACATGGCCTTCGCCTTGCGGGAGGCGGCGGACTTCCTGGTGCAGCTGATGGCGCCGATGGCGCCGCATCTTGCCGAGGAGTGCTGGCGCGCGCTTGGCCATGACGGCATCCTGGCCATGGCAAGCTGGCCCGAGGTGGAGCAGGACCTCCTGGTGGAAAACACCATCACCCTGCCGGTTCAGGTCAATGGCAAGAAGCGTGCGGACCTGACGATTGCGCGCGAGGCTTCCAAGGAGGAGGTCGAAGCGGCTACTCTGGAGCTGGACGCGGTCGTGCGCGCCCTTGCGGGCAAAACGGCGCGCAAGATCATCGTGGTGCCGCAAAGGATCGTCAATGTCGTCGTCTGATCGCAACCGCCCGGCGGCGCCGGGCCGCCGCGTCTTTCTCGGTCTCGGGCTTGGCGCCGTCGGCGCCCTGGCGCTCGGCGGCTGTCAGGTGCGCCCGCTTTATGGCAGCCTCGACAGCGCCCCCGGCGTGCCGGGCGTTGCCGACGATCTGGCGGCGATCGACATCGCCGAGGTCACCAGCGGTTCCACGCTGGACCTTGCCCGGGTCGGGCAGGTGCTGCGCAATGAACTGGTCTTCGGCTTCCGCCGGGGGCGGGAGGCCGCCCCGGCGCAGTACCGGTTGAAGATCATCATTAACCGCCCCTTGAGCGAGGTCGGTGTGGAGCGGCTGGCGGACGTGCCCTCCGCCTACACGGTCACCGTCAACGCCAGCTATGTGCTGAGCGAGATCGAAGGGGACCGCACTCTGACCACCGGGCGCGCCTTCGGCTCGGCGTCCTTCGACTTCTCCAGCCAGCGTTTCGCCAACCTTCGGGCCGAGCGGGACGCGGAGAACCGGGCGGCCAAGGCCGTGGCGGCCGATATCCAGACGCGGATCGCGGGCTTCTTCGCCACGCGCGGCTGAGGAGGCGGGAAATGGTCGCGCTCAAGGCCGGCGATGTCGACCGGTTTCTGGCCCGTCCGCCGGCGGATGTTCCGCTCATCCTGGTCTATGGGCCGGATGTGGGGCTGGTGTCGGAGCGGGCCTCCGCCCTGGTACAGGCCGCCTCGGGCGGAACCGACGATCCGTTTTCCCTGGTGAAGCTCGATGCGGGCGAGGTGGTGTCCGACCCCTCGCGCCTGATCGACGAGGCGCTGACCATTCCGCTGTTCGGCGGGCGCCGGGTGGTCTGGGTGCGCGACGGCGCGGGCAAGAACCTGGTGCCGGCGGTGGAGCCACTGCTCGGCCAGCTCGACCCGGCCAATGCGCTGGTGGTGATCGAGGCAGGCGATCTGAAAAAGGGCGTCGGCCTGCGCAAGAAGGTCGAGGCGGATCGCGGCGCGGTGGCGATCCCTTGCTATGTGGATGCCGAGCGCGATCTGGAAAAGCTGATCGATGGTGAATTGCGCGCCGCCGAACTGTCGATCTCCCGCGAGGCGCGCATGGCGCTGATGAGTCTTCTGGGCGCGGACCGGCTGGCCAGCCGGGGCGAGGTGCAGAAGCTCTGCCTTTATGCCCATGGCCGCGAGCGCATCGAGGTGGCGGATGTGGAGGCGATCATCGGCGATGCCTCGGCCTTTGCCGTCGATGAGCTGATCGACGCGGCGGCGCTGGGCGATCTGAAGACCCTCGATCACGGGCTGGAACGGCTGGAGGCGGCGGGCATGCGACCGGACGTCTTGGCCAACATGGCCTTGCGCCATTTCCAGTTCCTGGCCCGCGCCCGCGCCGAGGTCGATCGGGGCGTTCCCGCCAACCAGGTGATTTCCCAATCGCGTCCGCCGGTGTTCTTCAAGCGGCAGCCGGCTGTGTCGCGGCAGGTGATGCTGTGGCGCGCGAGCGATCTGTCCCGCGCCGGCGAACGCCTGGCGGCGGTGGTGGCCGAGGCGCGAAAGGTGCCGACCCTTGGCGCGGCGCTGGTCAGCGATGTGCTGCTGATCCTCGCCCGGGTGGCGCGTCAGCGCGCCCGGCGCTAGGGACCGCTCTTCCAAATTGAGCGATATGGCGATACGGCGTCAGCCGGGGATCTTGCGCCCTGTGCGCATGATCGGGCCGCCGTGCTTGTGCGCGGCGCGCGGTGTCTTCGGACCGCCAGCGGTCAGCGGCCGGTCGGCATACTGGCCATGCACCCGGTGCCGGTCGTAAAGGACGATCGCGCCGGCCACGGCGATGTTGATGCAGAACTTGGTCGGGATCTTGATGATGTGGGCGCAGCGCGCCTGCATCTCTGGCGACAGCGATCCCCGTTCCGGCCCAAGCACATAGGCCGCCTGCAGCGGATGCATGAAGCTGGGCAGGTCGACCGCGTCGTCGGTCAGTTCCACCCCGACGAGCTGGCAGCCGCTCGGCAGGTCCATGTCGTCGATCGCCGGCCAGTGAAACAGCGGCAGATGGCCGGTACTCTTGGAGGTGTCGGAGGGCGGCGCCTTGCGGATCCGCGTGTCGGCATCGACGGTGAAGAAGAAGCTGGCGCCGAAGGCATGGGCCGAGCGCATCAGGTTGCCGAGATTCATTGGTTTGGAAATGCCTTCCGCGCCAACGGCGAAATAACCGCGCATGGGACCTGCCTGGATCGTTGTTTTGGGGTGTCCGGACATAGCGGCCGGGCGCGCGCAAGGCAAGCCATGCCTTGCGCCGGCTTTTCCCCTGCCCGTGTCCATGCTAGGCGGGAAGGGCAAAAGGTTAACGGAGGGGGTGTTCCGTGAAAGCGGTGTTGTGCGAGCGCCTTGGCGCGCCTGAGGATCTTGTTGTTCGCGATCTGGCAACCGCCGCGCCCGGTCCGGGCGAGGTGGTCGTCCGGGTGCGGGCGGCGGCGCTGAATTTCTTCGACACGCTGTTGATCCGGGGCAAATACCAGTTTCGCCCCGAGCCGCCGTTTTCTCCCGGGGCGGAGTTCGCCGGCACGGTGAGCGCCGTCGGCGAGGGGGTGGAGCTGTTCGAGCCGGGCGACCGGGTGATGGGCTATGTCCGCTGGGGCGCGGTGCGCGAGGAGGTCGTCGCGACCGAGGAAGAGTTGGTGGCCCTGCCCGACGGGGTGGGCTTTGAACAGGCGGCCGGGTTGACCGTCACCTACGGCACCACGTTGCACGCCTTCAAGGACCGCGCCGGGCTCCGGTCGGGCGAGACGGTCGCCGTGCTGGGTGCCTCCGGCGGGGTTGGCCTTGCGGCGGTGGAGCTTGCAAAGACCATGGGCGCCCGGGTGATCGCCTGTGCCTCAAGCGCGGAAAAGCTGGCGCTGGCCCGGGCGCATGGGGCGGATGATCTCGTCAATTATGGCGAGGAGGATCTGAAGATCCGTCTGAAGGAGCTGACCGACGGCTGCGGTGTCGATGTGGTCTATGACCCGGTTGGCGGGACTTACGCGGAACCGGCGCTCAGGGCGACCGGCTGGCGCGGCCGCTATCTGGTGATCGGCTTCGCCGCTGGCGAGATTCCGAAGCTGCCGCTCAATCTGGTGATGCTGAAGGGCTGCGACGTGCTCGGGGTGTTCTGGGGCGAGGCGCTGGTGCGCGAGCCACAGGCGCATCGGCAGAACATGGAACAACTTCTCGGCTGGGTTCTCGATGGCCAGATCACCCCGCATGTGCACGGGGTTTTCCCGCTGGAGGAAACGCCCCGTGCCTTGCGCGAACTGGCCGACCGCAAGGCGCAGGGCAAGGTGATCATCCGCATGTAGCGCAGGCGCAACCTGCCCAGGCGTGGGGGGCTCAGGCTTTGAGGTGCATCAGCACGGGCGCGTGGTCGGAGGGCTTTTCCCAGCCCCGGGCCTCGCGCAGCACCTCCATCCCGGTTGCGGTGGCGGCAAGATCGGGTGTGGCCCAGATGTGGTCGAGGCGGCGTCCCTTGTCGGCTGCCGACCAGTCGCGCGCCCGGTAGCTCCACCAGGTGTAGAGTTTTTCCTCCACGGGCACGAAACGGCGCATGATGTCCTGGAAGTTGCCGGCCTCGCGCACCGCCTCCAGCTTGTCGCATTCGCCCGGGGTATGGCTGACCACCTTCAAAAGCGCCTTGTGCGACCAGACGTCCTGTTCGTAAGGCGCGATGTTGAGATCGCCGACCACCACGGACGGGGATGAAAAGCTGGCAAACCAGTCGCCCATCTCATCGAGGAACGCCAGCTTGTGGGCGAACTTGTCGTTGACCTCCGGGTTCGGCTCGTCGCCGCCGGCCGGAACATAAAAATTGTGCAGGCTAAGTTTGTCACCGGCAAAGGGAATGTCGGTGGCCACGTGGCGGCTGTCGCCCTTGTCGCAGAAGCCGCGGCGTTCTTCGGCGAGGAATGGCCGGCGCGAGAGGGTGGCGACGCCGTTGTAGCCCTTCTGGCCATTGATGGCGATGTGTTCAAAACCAAGCTTGCGCAGGGCGGCGAGCGGGAAGTTGCCATCCGGGCATTTGGTTTCCTGCAGGCAGAGAACGTCCGGGGCGTACTCCAGCAGGAACTTTTCGACGATCGGCAGGCGCAGGCGCACCGAATTGATGTTCCAGGTGGCGATCGTCAGGCTGTCGGTCATGCGGTGTCGTCACTTTCGCGCGGGGATCAAGGGCGAGGGCGCTCCGGAACCGCTCGGGGCGAGCCGGATCGCTCCCGATGACATGCCAGTCCCGTGCGGCGGTTTCAAGGGGCGGCGCCTGCCGGCGTCCGGCTTCCGGGCTTGCACCCTCTGTTCTTCTCCGGGTTAAATTACCAGGTCGGGACCCAAAGGGTCTGGTGCTTCGAGAATTGCCGGTCGGTGCACCGGCGGAAACGGGAGGCTGACATGGGCTTTTTCGATTTCGTGAAGGATGCCGGCAAATCCTTGTTCGGTGGCGACAAGCCGGACGCGGAGGCGGCGGCGGCCATCGAGAAGGAGGTCGCCGATCTGGGACTTGATGGTGTCGTCAAGGTCGAGGTCGCCGGCGATACGGTGAAGATCGCCGGGGCAGCGCCGACGCAGGAGGCGCGGGAGAAGCTGATCCTGGCCGCAGGCAATGTGCTCGGCATCGCCAAGGTGGAGGAGGAGATTGCCGTGGCCGAGGTGGCGCCGGAGGCGCGGTTCCATACGGTTGCCAAGGGCGATACCCTGTGGGCGGTGGCTGCGGCGGTCTATGGGGACGGCTCCAAATATATGGTGATCTTCGAGGCCAACACACCGATGCTGTCCAATCCGGACAAGATTTACCCCGGTCAGGTGCTGCGAATTCCCACGCTCGGCTAAGCGCTGGTGGGAGAAAGCCGAATGCGCCCGAAGCGCATCCGATCACATTTTTGTGAGATCTCATTTGCGTTCCAGCGCATCGCATTTCCGCGCCGTTCGCTTGGTAAGCCAATCCTTAACGGTTTTGCCAATACGGTCCTCTCCGGTTGGAGGGGTGAGGCTTTTAGGCCTGAGAGGACCGAGAGAGAGTGATGCTGGCGCGCGTGTTGTCCTTGATCTGTGCAGTCTCGCTGGCCGCCTGTGCGGCCTTTGATTTTCCGGACCCGACACCGGAGGATTTCGCCATCCATGGCATCGACGTGTCGCGCTATCAGGGCGATATCGATTGGCACCGGGTCAAGCGCGCGGGCACCGAGTTCGCCTGGATCAAGGCGACCGAGGGTGGGGACTATGTCGACCCGAAATTCATGGAGAACTGGGTCAAGGCCAAGGCCGCCGGGGTGCCGCGTGGCGCCTATCATTTCTACTACTTCTGCCGTCCGGTCGAGGAGCAGATTTCCTGGTTTATCGCCAATGTGCCGGTCGACCCGGATGCACTGCCGCCGGTGCTGGACATGGAGTGGAATGCCCATTCCAAGACCTGCCGCAAGCGGCCGCCGCGGGCGCAGCTCTTGCGCGACATGCGGGTCTTCCTGGAGGCGATGGAAGACCACTACGGCAAGAGCCCGGTGATCTATTCCTCCGTCGATTTCCATCGCGACCGGCTGGTCGGCGCCAAGCATGAATATGATTTCTGGCTGCGCTCGGTGGCGAGCCATCCCAACCGCAAGTACGAGAAGCGCGGCAACTGGGTGTTCTGGCAATATACCGCCGAAGGCCGGGTCGATGGCGTCGACGGCAATGTCGACCGCAACGTCTTCTTCGGCACCCGTTCGCAGTGGCGCGACTGGCTGAAGGGCGAGTTGGAGCGATAGCGGCGGCTGCCGGTTCGTACCTGATGCCTGCCCGCCGCCGGCGCCTGTTCGGGCGCTGGCGGGGGCGTTCTGAATGCCTGGCCTCAGGCGGCCAGCTCGGCGCGGGCGCCGACGATCTCCACCACTTCCCGCATGATATCGGTGAGCTGGAAGTTCTTGGGCGTGTAGACCGCCGCAACCCCCATGGCCCGCAGCGCTTCCGCGTCCTCATCGGGGATGATGCCGCCGACGATAAGCGGAATGTCATCAATGCCGCTGGCCCGCAGCCGTTCCATCACGTCGCGCACCAGCGCCAGGTGGGAGCCGGAGAGGATCGACAGGCCGATGATGTGGACATCTTCTTCCAGCGCGGCGTTGACGATCTGCGCCGGGGTCAGGCGGATGCCCTCATAGACCACCTCCATGCCGCAGTCGCGGGCGCGCACGGCAATCTGTTCCGCACCGTTGGAATGGCCGTCAAGGCCAGGCTTGCCAACCAGGAACTTGAGCCGGCGGCCGAGCTTGGCCGAGACCGTGTCGACGGCACTGCGCACCTCGTCCAGATCGCCGCCGTCGCTGCGCGCCGCCTTGCCGACCCCGGTGGGGGCCCGGTATTCGCCGAACACCTCGCGCAGCGCCGCGCCCCATTCGCCGGTGGTGACGCCGGCCTTGGCCGCGGCAATCGACGGCTCCATGATATTGCGCCCCTCCTGGGCCGCTTCCTTCAGCGCGGCCAGGGCTCTTGCTGCGCCATCGTCGTTCCGTTCCGCCCGCCAGGCCTGCAGGGTCTCGATGGCTTCCGCCTCCACATGTTCGGGCACGGTGAGGATGCCGCCATCCTCGCCGGTGGCCAGCGGCGAGGGCTCGCTTTCGGTGAACTTGTTCACACCGACGACGATCTGCTCGCCCGCCTCGATGGCAGCGAGGCGCTGGGCGTTGGAGGCAACCAGCGCCTGTTTCATGTAGCTCGATTCCACGGCGGCAATGGCCCCGCCCATCTCCTCGATGCGGGCGAGTTCGGCGCGCGCTTCCTCTTTCAGCGCATCGACCTTGGCGGTAATCACCGTCGACCCGTCGAAGATGTCGGCGTATTCGAGGAGGTCGGTCTCGTAGGCGAGGATCTGTTGCACCCGCAGCGACCATTGCTGGTCGAACGGCCGGGGCAGGCCGAGGGCCTCGTTCCAGGCGGGAAGCTGCACCGCGCGGGCGCGGGCGTTCTTCGACAGTACGACGGCCAGCGCCTCGATCAGGATGCGGTAGACGTTGTTTTCCGGCTGCTGCTCGGTCAGGCCGAGCGAGTTGACCTGCACGCCATAGCGGAAGCGCCGGTGCCGCTCGTCGGCGACGTCATAGCGCTCGCGGCAGATCTCGTCCCACAGCTCGGCGAAGGCGCGCATCTTGCACACCTCGGTGATGAAGCGCATGCCGGCGTTGACGAAGAAGGAGATGCGGCCGACCGCCTTGGAGAAATCCGCCGGCGGGATGGCGCCGCTGCCGCGCACCTCATCGAGGATGGCGATCGCGGTGGCCAGGGCGAAGGACAGCTCCTGCACCGGCGTCGCACCCGCCTCCTGAAGGTGATAGGAACACACGTTCATCGGGTTCCACTTGGGCATCTCGGTGTAGGTCCATGCGATCACGTCGCGGGTCAGGCGCAGCGACGGGGCCGGCGGGAACACATAGGTGCCGCGCGACAGATATTCCTTGATGAGATCGTTTTGGGTGGTGCCGGCGAGAAGCTTGCGATCCGCGCCCTGCTCGTCGGCTGCGGCCACGTAAAGCGCCAGCAGCCACGGCGCGGTGGCGTTGATCGTCATGGAGGTGTTCATCTTCTCCAGCGGAATCTCGGAGAAGAGCGCGCGCATGTCGCCAAGATGGGCAATCGGCACGCCGACCTTGCCCACCTCGCCGCGCGACAGCGCATGATCGGGATCGTAGCCGGTCTGGGTCGGCAGATCGAAGGCGACGGACAGGCCGGTCTGGCCCTTGGCAAGGTTCGTCCGGTAAAGCCGGTTGGAATCCCGCGCGGTCGAGTGTCCGGCATAGGTGCGGAAAATCCACGGGCGGTCCCGATGCGGCGTGTCCGAAGGGGTCTTGCTCATGGGGTCTCCTCACTCCCGCGCCCGCGCTCCAGCCGAACGGGCATTTTGCTGATTTTCGCCCGATCCGCCAAGGTTTGGCGGGCATCCGGACGGTCCGATTGATGGTGCCAAGGCCGGGGCCCAGGCTGGTGCATGTGCACAATTTCTATGTGCGATGCAAAAACAGTCTTGGGCAAATGCGTAAATTAAGCAATAGTCCAATAGCGTACCCCCTGTTTTTAGCACGATAGTTTCGTGGTGAAAGCGGGAAACCGCGTCAGGACGGCTTTGTCGAAAGGCTGATGTGGCGGCGCAACATTGGGTTTCGGCGAAGCGGATCCGATGTGTTGAGCGCCGTCCGCCGGTCGATTTTCGACAGTTGACGCGCTGGGAACGGACGGATGTGTGGTGCTGTCATGCGGACGGCGCCGGAAACGGGTTGACGGGAAACCGGGAACAGGGAGGATGTGATTGGCATGAGTTCCGGGGCACTAGCGAATGACAACCGGGCAGCGGAGGAGAAGCCGTTGAAGGATCTGTACGAAATTGGCGAGATCCCGCCGCTCGGCCACGTGCCGAAGAACATGTACGCCTGGGCGATCCGCCCGGACCGGCATGGTCCGCCGGAAACCTCGATGAAGCTGGAAGTGGTCCCGACCTGGGAGCTGGACAGCAACGAGGTGCTGGTTCTGGTGATGGCCGCGGGTGTCAACTACAACGGCATCTGGGCGGGGCTTGGCGAACCGATCTCGGTGTTCAAGGTGCATGACCTGCCGTATCACATTGCCGGCTCCGATGCCTCGGGCATCGTCTGGGCGGTCGGCTCCAAGGTGAAGCGCTGGAAGGTCGGCGACGAGGTCATCATCCATTGCAATCAGGACGATGGTGATGACGAGGAGTGCAACGGCGGCGATCCGATGTTCTCCGCTTCCCAACGGATCTGGGGCTATGAGACGCCGGATGGGTCGTTCTCCCAGTTCTGCCGGGTGCAGTCGCAGCAGTTGATGCCGCGGCCGAAGCATCTGACCTGGGAGGAAAGCGCCTGTTACACGCTGACCCTCGCCACCGCCTACCGGATGCTGTTCGGTCATGCGCCGCACCAGCTTCGTCCGGGGCAGAACGTCCTGATCTGGGGGGCCTCGGGCGGTCTTGGCGTGTTCGGGGTGCAGCTTGCGGCCGCGGCCGGCGCCAATGCCATCGGTGTCATCTCGGACGAGGACAAGCGGGATTACGTCCTGTCACTGGGTGCGCGCGGCGTGATCAACCGCAAGGACTTCGACTGCTGGGGGCAGATGCCGAAGGTCAACTCGCCCGAATACAACACCTGGCTCAAGGAAGCGCGGCGGTTCGGCAAGGCGATCTGGGACATCACCGGCAAGGGCAATGACGTCGACATGGTGTTCGAGCACCCGGGCGAGGCGACCTTCCCGGTGTCCTGCCTGGTGGCCAAGCGTGGCGGCATGGTGGTGTTCTGCGCCGGCACGTCCGGTTTCAACCTGACCTTCGACGCGCGCTATGTCTGGATGCGGCAGAAGCGGGTGCAGGGCTCCCATTTCGCCCATCTGAAGCAGGCGTCCGAGGCGAACCAGTTCGTCATCGACCGGCGCATCGACCCGTGCATGAGCGAGGTGTTCCCCTGGGAGGAAATCCCGCAGGCGCACACCAAGATGTGGAAGAACCAGCATGCGCCGGGCAACATGGCGGTGCTGGTCAACGCGCCGACCACGGGGCTGCGTACCCTGGAAGACGCGCTGGCGGTCGGTCGCGGCTGAGCCGCAACGGGCCGAGCCACTCCCCCCTGCCGCCGGAGCGCCATATGGCCTGCCCCGGCGGCAGAAAATTCTCGCACCGGCCGCGCCGGCGCTGTATGAGGGCGGAATGACCTTCACACGCTTGATGCCGGTTCTGGCCCTTCTCGCAGGGACACTGACCGCCGGCTGTCTGCCCGATCGGGACACGGTCCCTCCCTATTACAAGAGCATGGCCCGGGTCGATGCGACGGTCGACGCCGCGTCGGCGGCGCAAATGATCGGCAGCTATCGGCAAACCCGGGGGCTGGCGCCGCTGACGATCGATCCGGCCCTGATGCGGGCCGCGCGCCAGCAGGCCCAGGCGATGGCCGCTGCCGGCACCGTTCGCGCTTCGCTGGAGGGCGACAACCGGCTGGCCGCGCGCATGGCCGCCGCTGGCGAACCGCAGACCTATGCGGTGGAAAATGTCAGCGCCGGCTACCGCACTCTGGCCGAGGCGTTCTCCGGCTGGCGCGACTCCCCGGCGCATGACGCGGTGATGCGCGATGCCAAGGCGACCCGCATGGGGATCGCCACTGCCTATTCCTCCGGTTCGAAGCACAAGGTGTTCTGGTCGCTGGTGCTGGCGGCGCCGGCGCCGTGAGGGCCTGACGATGCTGCAACGGACCGAGACCTACCGGGACTTGCGCGGTCGCTTCCGCTGGCAGATCCCGGCGCGCTACAACATTGCCGTTGCCGCCTGCGATCGCTGGGCGGCGCGGGAGCCAGACCGGGTGGCGCTGCTCTATCATCGGGAGCTTGGCGGCGCGGTCGAGCCGTGGAGCTACGGCGCGTTGGCGCGTCAGTCCAACCGTCTGGCCAACGCCTTGCGCGCGCAAGGGATCGGTCGGGGCATGCGGGTGGCGCTGCTTCTGCCGCAATCGCCTCAGACGCTCTTGTCTCATCTGGCGGTCTACAAGCTCGGGGCGATCGCGGTGCCGCTGGCCAATCTGTTTGGCGTCGAGGCGCTGCGCTATCGGCTGGCCAATTCCGGCACTCGGGCGGTGATCACCGATGCGGCGGGGGTGGCGAAGATCGATGAGATCCGTGCCGATCTGCCGAACCTGTCCTTGCTGGTCTCGGTCGATGGTGCCGCCGACGGTGCGGCCTGTTTCGAGACGCTGGTGGCCGCCGGACGCGATGCCTTCGATCCGGTTTCGACCACGCCGGATGACCCGGCGATGATGATCTACACCTCCGGGACCACCGGGCCGCCGAAGGGGGCGCTGCATGGTCACAAGGTGCTGCCGGGGCATCTGCCGGGCATCCAGATGGCCCATGAGTTCATGCCCTGTGCAGGGGATTTGTTCTGGACGCCGGCGGACTGGGCCTGGGCCGGCGGGCTGTTGAATGCGCTCTTGCCGGCGCTCTCGCTCGGTGTCCCGGTGGTCGCTCATCGGTTCGAGAAGTTCGATCCGGAGCAGGCGTTTGCGTTGATGGCCGGGGCCGGGGTGCGCAACGCCTTTATCCCGCCCACCGCCCTGAAGATGCTGCGCACGGTGGCGCGACCACGGGAAAGGTTCGATTTGCGTTTGCGCAGCATCGGATCGGCCGGGGAGGCGCTGGGCCGGGAAACCTACGACTGGGTTCGCGAGGGGCTCGGCCTTGCCGTCAATGAATTCTACGGCCAGACCGAATGCAACGCGGTGCTGGCCTCCTGCGCGGCCATTGGCGTCAGCCGGGCCGGGGCGATCGGCAAGCCGGTGCCGGGACATGAGGTGGCGATCATCGATCCGTCGGGCGAGGTCTGCGCGCCGGAGGTGCAGGGACAGATCGCGGTACGCCGGCCCGATCCGGTGATGTTCCTGGAATACTGGGGCGATCCGGGAGGGACTCGGGCGAAATTCATCGGCGACTGGATGGTCACCGGCGACCAGGGCGTCGTCGATGGCGATGGCTATGTGCATTTCGTCGGGCGGGACGATGACATCATCACCTCGGCGGGGTACCGGATTGGCCCGGGCGAGATCGAGGATTGCCTGCTCTCCCATCCTGACGTGGCGCTCGCCGCCGTCGTCGGCAAGCCCGATGCGCTGCGCACGGAGATCGTCAAGGCGTTCATCGTGCCAAGGGATGGGGCGGCGGCAGGTCAGACTCTGGAAGAGAGCATTCGCGGCTATGTGCGCACGCGCCTTTCCGCCCATGAGTACCCGCGCGAGGTGGCGTTCGTGGATGCGTTGCCGCTGACGACGACCGGCAAGGTGATCCGCCGGCTGTTGCGGGACGAAATTTCTGCCGCTGGCGGGATCTCGCAAGAATAGGCGTAGAGGCGGGACGCCGGGGCTCAGGTCGCTCTGTCGTCACGCTTTTCCGCGCCGGGCGCGCAGACGGCGAAGGCCGGCCTTCGCCAGGTGGCGCAAGGAGCGGGTCATCGCAAGATCGAAGCGAAGCAGGCGGCAGCGCGTGGAGGCAAGGGCGCCGCGTGCCAGTAGCACAGTGGCGTAGGGCACGGTGCCGCGCCAAAGCGGCGTGATCATCGGATGATGCGGCACCGCCAGGGAATCCGCTTCCGCCAGCCCCGGTTCGGCCAGATCCTGCCGCATGGAATAGCGCGTGATCTGCGCGCCGGGAGAGTAGCGCGCATAGCGCTCGTCATAGGCGATCTTCCACGACCAGATGCGGTGGCCGTCGCGCAGCATCACCATGGTGGCGATTGGTGTTCCGTCGAGGGTGAGACGATCGATCCGCACCCGGCCGGCCTTCGCCTGGGCGTTGATGAAGTCGCGGGCGAAGGCGAGGCTGTCGGGCTGGCTGGCAAGGGCGGTGCCGTTCTTCCCCTTCCAGCCGCTCGCTTCAAGCTGAAGGAAGTCCTCAAAGGCAACCAGCACCTCCTGCCGCGCATCGACGCTGGTCAGTTGGACGGCACCCAGATCCTTCAGCCGCCGCAACTGCCGTCTGATTTCCCGCCGGCGGCTGGTGCCGACCAGGTCGTACTGTTCCTGGCCGGTGGGGCCGGTCGCATGTCCTGCGCGCACCTGCTCATTGTCGATCTCCAGATGTCCGCCATCCTGGGCGGCGAGGTCCTGAAGCAGGTCGAACACCGGACCGTCGGTGCGTTGATAGGGCAGGACCACCGGACCGGAGCCGAAGGTCTCGCTCACGGCGGCGAAGAGTGTCTTCAGCGTCGCCGTATCTGCCTCGGGCGCGACCAGCGGCGTGCCGAGCGGTCCGTATTCCTCGACAAGGGCGCTGCTGGCCGGCAGGAAAAGGCCCGGGCGGCGACGGCAAAAGGGCATCAAGGCCAGAAAGGCGCCGTCGCCGGGGCGGCGAACGACGCAGATCCCGCCGCGCCCGGGGGCCATCCGGTCCAGATACGGCAACAGGAATTCCGGCCGGAAGAACGGGTTGGGCTCGATGGCCCGGTCCGCCAGCCGGGTCCAGTCGGCGGTATGCGTTTCGGCCTCCTCCGGGGCGAAGCACAGGCCGGTCATGCCGTCCGCCCCCGGTCCGGGGCGCGATGTCGACGGGGCTTGCGTGTGCTCGGCAACTGCCATTGGACCGATCCTTCCGGCCGCCCCGGGGAAAGGGACAAACAACGCGGGGTGATTGCAGAGGCGATCATGCCACACTCTTCATCGGTTTCTGGCGGTTTTTGGTTGGCGGTGGTTAATCCTGCTCGCGAGGCTCGTACGGTGTGGTCCTGCGGGAAACGGTCCAGACGAAGGTGCGCAGACCGAGTCGGGTACGGGCCTGATGGCACAGTGCGGCCGCTTCGAAACACATGGCGATGCTGGTGGCGATGGCCGCACCCAGAATGCCGAACCGGGGGATGAGCAGGATATTCAGGGTAATGTTGAGGGCGAAGGTCAGCGCATAGACGATGGCGCAGCGGTTCTGTTGATCGGCCATGGTCAGCAGCGCGTCGACCGGCCCGACGGAGGCACGCGCGAGCACGCCGCCCAGCAGGATCAGCATCACCGGATAGCCGCTTTCAAAGCCCGGGCCGAACAGGGCAAGCAGGAACGGGCCGACGGCCGCCAGCAGCAGGCAAAGCCCGAGGGTCGGCCAGAAGGTCCAGCGGGCGGTCTTGCCGACAAGGCCCGCGAGCGCTGCGTGGTCGCCCTTGTGAAACAGGTCGGAAAAGCGGTGCGCGGTCGCGGAGCGGACTGCGAAATAGACGAAATGGGCAATGGCCGGGGTTTTCGAGGCGGCAAAATAGATCGCCACCTCGTCAGGCGGGCGCCACAGGCTGACCAGCACCACATCGGCGCTGGTGATCAACTGGAAGAAGCCTTCGACCAACAGGATCGGCAGGGAAATCTTCAGCCAGAGGCGAATGGTCCAGTTGTCGCGGGCGGGCAGGCGCGGCGGCTGCGGCTTCAAGGCCCGCTGGAGAACAAGCATTTGCAGAAGGGCGACCGACCATGTGACGAGAATGGCGAGCAGGCAGGCGGTTTCGGCGCTGGCCGGCGCCCCGGCCCAGATCGCCAGGGAAAGCCCGCCGAGGAGCAGAAGGGGCCGCCAGATGAAGGTCGGCAACATGGCCAGAAGCGGCCAGTCATAGGCGCGAGCAATGCCATCCTGAATGCTGCCGATGGTGAACAGCGGCAGGCAGATCGCGCCCAGGAACAGCGGCAGGACGTAGTAGGAGGTGACCAGATCGCCGAGAAGCCAGACGGCCAGCATGCCGGTGGCGGCGATCGCTGTCGCGGCAAGCCCGCCGACCATGCGGCTGCCGAGCAGCAGGGCGTTGAGCCGGGCCGGGGTGCTGTGGGTCCGGTATTCGGGGATGAGGCGCAGGACGGAGGAGGAAAAGCCGAGCGGCGCGAAGATGCCGAGCACCACCACAAGGGTCCAGACGACGACATAGATGCCGTATTCGTGACCGCCCATCAGCCGTGCCAGAATGACTTGAGAGGCGTAGGCGACAATGGCGCCGAATACGCGCACGGCAAAGATGATCAGTGCCATGCGCTGGGCGCGGAAGGTGTCCGGCTCGCCGGTCAGGATCGCATCGGCATGCGCAAGCAGGGGCCGAAGGCGTCGTAAGAGGGCCGCGGGGAGGACACGTTCGGACCATGTCAGCAGGGACAGGCGCAACAGCAGCGGCTCCATTCCAGGGTGGCGTCGACAAAATCTAGGCCGAGAGCCTTAATTTTCCGTGCGCTACCTCGGTCCGGACGGTGGAGATGCCGCCCCTAGGCGTCAGGGGGCGACCGGCGAGCCGAAGGCGGGTTCGAAGCGACCGGTGGCCGGATCGAGCAGGCGCAATTCGCCCGACCCGATGTCGAACCAGGAGCCATGCAGGGCAAGCTTGCCTTTTTCCTCAAGGATCCGGACGCACGGGAAGGAGCGCAGGTTCTCCAAAGACTGGCGCACGCCTGCGTATTCCAGGGCGAGCTGCGGATCCTCTTCCCGCTCCAGCGGAATGCATTGGAACTTGGCTGCCGGCTCCAGCAGGGTCATCCACTTGCCGATGAAATCGCCCGGCGAAAGCGGAACGGAGTTCTGGTTGAGGAAGGCTTTCACGCCACCGCACTGGCCATGGCCCATCACGACGATATGTTTGACCCGCAGCGCTTGGACGGCGAATTCGAGAGCCGCACTGGTGGAATGGTAGTCATCGTCGGGCGCGTAGGGCGGTACCAGATTGGCGACATTGCGGACCACGAACAATTCGCCGGGGCCGGCGCCGAAGATGCCCTCCGGGGTGACCCGGCTGTCACAGCAGGACACCACCATCACCTCAGGCTGCTGGCCGTAAAGGGCGAGCTTTTCGTAGTTGTGGCGGTGCGGGGCGTGCGCCTGGTTCAGATAGTTGCGGTATCCGTCCAGAAGGAGATCGGGAAAACCGGAAGGATCGACGCCGTCCGAAGGTGTTTCGGTGTCGGTGGAGTGTTCGTTGGCCATGCGAAATCCCCATTCTGGGCCCGGCTCCTGGGCCCCGTGGCTGATGGCCGGAACGTAAGGTCAAGGTAGGCCAACGTCCAGATGGGGGCCACGGAATTGTTCCAAGTTCGTATTGCGCTGCGGTGAAACAGACGGTCAAATGCGGCACGGCGAAAGCAAGGCCGGCCCCAACAGGCGGGCGTTGGCGAGGGAAGGAACAGGCGTTGAGCAAGACCAATCCGGGCAATTTCTTTGAGGATTTCTACGTTGGGCAGGTGATCCGGCATGCGACGCCGCGCACGATCACGGAGGGAGACTGCGCGCTCTACACCGCGCTTTATGGATCGCGTTTCGCCGTTCAGTCCTCCGCGGCGTTCGCGCGCGCGCTGAACTATCCGGCGGCGCCAGTGGACGACCTTCTGGTGTTCCACATCGTTTTCGGCAAGACGGTGCCGGATATCTCGCTGAACGCGGTGGCCAATCTGGGCTATGCCGGCGGACGCTTTCTGGCCCCTGTCTATCCCGGCGACAGCCTGTCGGCTGTTTCGGAGGTCATTGGCCTGAAGGAAAACTCCAACGGCAAGACCGGTGTCGTCTATGTGCGCTCCACCGGCTACAAGGACGATGGCACGGAGGTGCTCGACTATGTGCGCTGGGTGATGGTGCGCAAGCGCGACCCGTCGGCGCCGGCGCCGATGCCGGTGGTGCCGGACCTGCCGGATGCGATCTCACCCGATGCCCTGGGCGATGCCTGCCCGTTGATCGACCATGCGGCCTGGGACACGGATCTGTCGGGCGCGCCGCACCGGTTCGGCGACTATGTGGCCGGCGAGCGGATCGACCATGTGGACGGCATGACCGTGGAGGAGGCGGAACACCAGATCGCCACCCGGCTCTACCAGAACACGGCGAAGGTGCATTTCAACCAGCATTCGGAAGGCCAGGGACGGTTCGGCCGCCGGCTGATCTATGGCGGCCATGTGATTTCGCTGGCCCGGGCGCTATCCTTCAACGGTTTGGCCAATGCCTTCCATGTCGCGGGCATCAACGCAGGCCGCCATGTGGCGCCGCTGTTCGCCGGCGATACGGTCTTTGCCTGGTCGGAGGTGCTGGAAACCTCCAATATTTCCGGGCGCGACGATGTGGGGGCAGTGCGCCTGCGCACTCTGGCCACCAAGGATCGCCCCTGCGCCGATTTCCCCGGCAACGGCGCGGATGGCGCCTATGACCCGGCGGTGATCCTCGACTTCGATTACTGGGCGCTGATGCCGAAATGATCAGCTTGAGGGCGGGCGGCGCCGGTCAGGTGCCGCCGGCCAGCGGGTGATGCGCCTCGACCAGCGCGCGCAGGCGTTCATCGAGCACATGGGTGTAGATCTGGGTGGTGGAAATATCCGCATGGCCCAGCAATTGTTGCACCACCCTGAGATCGGCGCCGTTCTGCAAGAGGTGCGAGGCGAAGGCGTGCCGCAGCACATGCGGGCTGAGAAGGCTCGGGTCGAGGCCGGCGCGCGCCGCCAGCGCCTTCAGGTCGCGGGCGAAGGCCTGACGGGTGAAATGGCCGCTCTCGCCATGGGAGGGAAACAGCCAGCGGCTGCCCATCTGGCCCTTCGACTTCGCCCCCTCGAGAGCCTGGCGTTCGGCCACATAGGCGCGCATCGCCGTGCGGGCGGCCGGGCTCAGCGGCACCGCACGTTCCTTGCCGCCCTTGCCGCTGACGGTGATCAGGCGCTCGTCGCGCAGGGCAGCCGACAGGGGCAGGGAAACGAGTTCCGATACGCGCAGGCCGGTGGCATAAAGCACTTCGAGCAGCGTGTGCAGGCGTCGCGTCCGCAGCGCCGCCGCCGGGGTTTCTCCGCCAGTTTGCGCCTCTGCCTCGGCGGTCTTGAGCAACAGGTCCACGTCCTCAACGCTGAGCACCTTGGGCAGGGTGGCGCGCTTTTTCGGCGCCAGCACGGCGCGGGTCGGATCGTCCCCGCGCAGGCCATCGGCGTAAAGGTGCTTGTAGAACTGGCGCAGCGCCGACAGGCGCCGGGCCTGCGAGCTGGCGGCAAAGCCGCGCGCGGTCAGATCGCCGAGATAGGCGGTGATCGTCTCCGTGTTCGCGCCAAGGAGGGTCGTGCCATTGGCGCCGGCGAACTCGGCGAAATCCTCAAGATCGCGCCGGTAGCTTTCCAGCGTGTTCACCGCCGCGCCCCGTTCGGCGGAGAGCATTTCCAGAAAGGTTTCCAGATGGCGGCTGTTATCGGCCACGTCGGGTCTCCTGTTCCCGTTCGCTCACCGGTTTTCCCCTCAAGCGATGTTAGCGGCCGAACCCATCCATCTGCACGCGAACGGTGATATCGCGCTGGGACGGCTCAACAAAGGTCGCCAGGCCATAGACGGCGGCAACGGCAAGGCCGCCAAGCAGCACAAGAACGAACAGCAATCGGGACAGTGTGGGCATTCAGGATCCATGGTGGTCCGGTATCGCCGCCTGACAGAGGGGCGCACGGTCGCTGCCCAAGTATGTGGCGAAACCGGGCGGGCGATGCAAGAAAAACAGGGCGATCCGCCCTGGCAAGCACCATGTCCACGGGGGATGGCCGGGGGCTGACCTTGACAGCACCGGCGCGACACGGTCAAAGCGGGGCAGATGTTTCAGGGAGAGGCGCGGTGCAAACGTCCGCAGTGAGGAAAGTCCTGGACCGGGATCGGGTTGCGCGTCTGACGGCGGCGCTGGGCACGCGCTCCATCGTGCTGGTCGGTATCATGGGGTGTGGCAAGTCGAGTGTCGGCCGCCGGCTGGCGCAGGCGATCGACCTGCCGTTCGTCGATGCCGATACCGAAATCGAGGCGGCCGCCAACCAGACCATCTCGGAGATTTTCGCCCAGCATGGCGAGGCTTACTTCCGGGCGGGCGAGCAGCGGGTGATCGCCCGGCTGTTGAAGAGCGGGCCGCAGGTGCTGGCCACCGGGGGCGGCGCCTTCATGAACGCGGAGACCCGCGAGGAGGTGCGCAAGGCGGGAATTTCCGTCTGGCTGCGTGCCGAGTTGCAGGTGGTGATGCAGCGGGTGCGCCGCAGGGGCACCCGTCCCTTGCTGCAGGATCCGGACCCGGAAGGGGTGCTGCGCCGGCTTTTGGAGGAGCGCGAACCGGTTTATGCGCTCGCCGATCTTGCGGTCTGGTCCCGCGATGTGCCGCATGAGACGGTGATGAATGATATTGTCGCCGCGCTGGAGGGGCATCTGGGCCTTCCGCCGGCACAGGATTGAAACTCTTGAAAGGATCGGTAGTTCCAATGGTCGCCAATGTTCCCCTCGACGCCGCCGATGCTGAAGCCTGCGGCCTGACGCGGGTGCCGGTCGATCTCGGCGCGCGCAGCTATGAGATCGTCATTGGCCGGGGCGCGCTTGCCGAGGCGGGAGCCAGGATTGCCGAGGTTCTGCCGGGTAGCCGGGCGGCGATCGTCACCGACGAGACCGTGGCGGGGCTGCATCTGGAGGCCCTGCGCGCGTCCCTCGATGCGGCGGAGGTCGGCCATGAGGTGATCACCATTCCCGCCGGTGAGGCCAGCAAGTGCTTTTCCATGTTCCAGACCGTGTGCGAGCGGGTGCTCGACGCCAAGCTGGAACGCGGCGATGCGGTGATCGCGCTCGGCGGCGGTGTCGTCGGCGACCTTGCCGGTTTCGTTGCCGCCAGCGTGCGGCGGGGCATGCCCTTCGTTCAACTGCCCACCAGCCTGCTGGCCCAGGTGGATTCCTCCGTCGGCGGCAAGACCGGCATCAACGTGCGCCACGGCAAGAACCTGATCGGCGCGTTTCATCAGCCCAGCCTGGTCATTGCCGATACCGCGGTGCTCGACACCCTGTCGCCGCGGGAATTCCGTGCCGGCTATGCGGAGGTGGCGAAATACGGCCTGCTTGGCGATGCCGGGTTCTTCTCCTGGCTGGAGGCCAACCACGCGGCGGTGTTCGCCGGCGGTCCGGAGCGGGAAGAGGCGGTGGCCGCCTCCTGCTGGGCAAAGGCGGCGGTGGTCGCCGATGACGAGCGCGAGGCGGGACGGCGGGCGCTGCTCAATCTCGGGCATACCTTTGGCCATGCGATGGAGGCGGTGGTCGCCTATGACGGCGCGCGGCTGGTGCATGGCGAGGGCGTGGCCATCGGCATGCGCATGGCCTTTGATTTCTCGGTGGAGCTGGGGTTGTGTTCGCCGGAGGACGGGGCGCGGGTGGAGACCCATCTGACGGCGGTCGGCTTGCCGACCACCCTTGCCGACATTCCCGGGCAGATGCCGCCGGCGGAGACGTTTCTCGACATAATGGCCCAGGACAAGAAAGTGTCCCGTGGGGCGCTGACCTTCGTTCTCGTGCGCGGCATCGGCGAGGCCTTCGTGGAGCGCGGTGTCGATCCGGCGCGGGTGCGGGAGTTCCTGGCGCGGGAGCTGGAACGTGAGAGTGCTGCCCGATGAGTGATGCAAACCTCTGGCTCTATATACTGGCAATCCTCGTGCTCTTGGCCTTGTCCGGGTTCTTTTCCGGCTCGGAGACAGCGCTGACGGCGGCGTCGCGGGCGCGGATGCTGCACTACGAGAAGAACGGCGACAGGCGCGCCGGCGTTGTGTCGTCGCTGATCCAGGCGCGTGAGCGGCTGATTGGTGCGCTGCTGCTGGGCAACAATCTGGTCAATATTCTTGCCTCGGCCCTGGCGACCAATGTGCTGCTCAATCTGTTTGGCGATGCCGGCGTGGTCTATGCCACCCTGGTGATGACCATGCTGGTCCTGATCTTTTCCGAAGTGCTGCCGAAGACCTGGGCGATCGCCGATCCCGACCGTTTCGCCATCGCCGTCTCACCGCTGGTGCGGCCGGTGGTGGTGCTGTTCGGACCGGTGGTGATGGGCGTCGAGGTGATCGTGCGGTCGCTGCTGCGTCTGTTCGGCGTCAATGCCAGCGACGGGGCTAATGCGCTCTCGGCGCATGAGGAGTTGCGCGGCACGGTCGATCTCCAGCACATGGAGGGTGGGCTGGTAAAGGCGGAACGCGACCGCATCGGCGGCCTCTTGGATCTGGCCGATCTTGAGGTCTCGGATGTGATGGTGCACCGCACCGACATGAACGCGCTCAATGCGGACGATCCGCCGGCGAAGATCGTCAGCGAGGCGCTGCAGAGCCCGCATACCCGGTTGCCGCTGTGGCGCCGGGAGACCGACAATTACATCGGCGTTCTGCATGCCAAGGACCTGCTGCGGGCGCTGGCCAGTGCCGGCGGCGATGCGGACAGTCTGGATATCGACGAGATCGTGTCGCCGCCCTGGTTCGTGCCCGACACCACCAGCCTGCAGGACCAGCTCAACGCCTTCCTCAAGCGTAAGGCCCATTTCGCGCTGGTCGTCGACGAGTATGGCGAGGTGATGGGGCTGGTGACGCTGGAGGATATTCTGGAGGAAATCGTCGGCGAGATTTCCGACGAGCACGATCTGGAACTGGCTGGCGTCAAGCCGCAGCCCGATGGCTCGATCATCGTCGACGGGTCGGTGCCGATCCGCGATCTCAACCGGGCGGTCGACTGGCGCCTGCCGGATGACGAGGCAACGACCATCGCCGGCCTGGTGATTCACGAGGCGCGGATGATCCCGGAAGAGCGGCAGGCCTTCACCTTCCATGGCTTCCGCTTCACCGTGCTCGGACGGCAGAAGAACCGCATCACCCGGCTGCGCATCATGCCTCTAGCGCAGCAGGGCGCGGGTGCGGCGAAAGGTCCGGTAGCGGCGAGTGCCGCTGCGACCGGCTAGGAGCCAGGCTTCGGAGGAGTTTTGCCTCAGGTGGGGCCGTTGACCCTGCGCGCGGCATCGCGCGGGTCGGCTTCGCCCGGGGCGCGGGCCTCGATCGCCAGGGCGTGCACGCCCGCGTCAAGCGGGCCTTTCAGGCAGGCGTTGACCGCGCGATGACGGGCAAGGCGGTTTTTTCCGGCGAAGGCATCGGCAACGATGCGGACCCGGAAATGGGTTTCCCCACCCTCGCGCCAGCCGGCGTGGCCGTGGTGCTTTTCCGATTCGTCGATCACCTCAAGGTGTTCGGGCGAAAAGCTCTGGGCGAGCAGGGTCTCGATCTGTGCGCGCATGGTCATGCGTCCTTCATGCGCCAGGCAATTGGCGCGCGTCAAGACCTTGCCGAAACGGGCGCGGACCCCCTATTTATGCAGACCGCCTCGACGGAGGGCCCTCCTGGCCTCCGGCGGTTTGGTGCCTTTGCAATGGACTGAATGACCGTGACATCCGACATTTTCGACCGGATCCGCATCAAAAAGAAGCGTGGTCGCGCCGAGGAGGAGGCGGTGACCGATCGCGTGTGCGAGTGGGAGGGGTGCGTGGAGGCCGGCACCCATCGCGCACCCAAGGGGCGGCACCGCGATGGCGATTACCACTATTTCTGCCTTGAGCATGTGCGCGCCTACAACAAGTCCTATAATTACTTCTCAGGGATGGACGACAACGAGACGCGCGCCTACCAGCGCGATGCGCTGACCGGCCACCGGCCGACCTGGAAGATGGGGGTGAACGCCAAGGCCGCCGGCCAGCAGGCGGCGTGGTCGGATATCGACCCGCGCGCGGCAGCCCGTGCCCGGGCCGAGGCCCGGCGCGGCAAGCCGGCCGCTCGCCGGCCCAAGCTGAAGGCGCTGGAGGCGCGGGCGTTCGATACGCTGGGGCTGGCGCATGAGGTGCGCGGCGCGGAAATCAAGGCCCGCTACAAGCTGCTGGTCAAGCGGCATCACCCGGATGCCAATGGCGGCGATCGGTCTTCGGAGGAGCGGCTGCGGGAGATTATCCAGGCCTACACCCTGCTGAAGAAGGCCGATTTCTGCTGATCGGTCGAAAAGGGTCGCGGGGGGCGCGGCGAAACGCCGATTTGCACGGCTGTGCGAATGCGCTATGACACCGCATGCGCGTGGTGGCCTTGCCGCTTCTGCCTGGGAGGGTGGCGGCGCTAAGGATCGGGCGCGCTGGCTGTTTCGCCAAGGCGACAAACCATTTTCACTTGGCTGGATCTTGCTCTAGGGTCTCTTGCCGATCCACACCCCGCGCGCCCGCGCGCCCTGCTGTCAACGCAAAGCCCGAAGCCCGGACTGCACGGGCCGTCGGAGGACAAATGACTGACATGATGCTGCCTGCCGAATCCCTGCCTGATACCAGCGTTTCCGTCCGGGATGTGTTTGGCATCGATACCGACCTGACCGTTCCGGCCTATTCGGCGCCGACCGAGCAGACCCCGGATCTCGACCCGGACTATCTGTTCGACCGGCCGACGACCCTGGCGATCCTCGCTGGCTTCGCCCATAACCGCCGCGTGATGGTGACGGGCTACCACGGCACCGGCAAGTCGACCCATATCGAGCAGGTGGCCGCGCGCCTCAACTGGCCGTGCGTGCGCATCAACTTGGACAGCCACATCTCGCGGATCGATCTGGTCGGCAAGGACGCGATCGTCATTCGCGACGGCCATCAGGTGACCGAATTCCGCGATGGCATCCTGCCCTGGGCGCTGCAGAACAACGTGGCGCTGGTGTTCGACGAGTATGATGCCGGCCGTCCGGACGTGATGTTCGTGATCCAGCGCGTGCTTGAAGTGTCCGGCCGGCTGACGCTGCTCGACCAGAACCGGGTGATCCGTCCGCATCCCGCCTTCCGCCTGTTCGCCACGGCCAATACCGTCGGTCTCGGCGATACCTCCGGCCTCTATCACGGCACCCAGCAGATCAACCAGGGCCAGATGGACCGCTGGTCGATCGTCACCACGCTGAACTATCTGCCCCATGACAATGAGGTGGAAATCGTTCTGGCCAAGGCCAAGCACTACCAGAACGAGGAAGGCCGGCAGACGGTCTCGCGCATGGTGCGCCTTGCCGACATGACCCGCAATGCCTTCATCAACGGCGATTTGTCGACGGTGATGAGCCCGCGCACGGTGATCACCTGGGCGGAGAATGCCGAGATCTTCGACGATCTGGGCTTCGCCTTCCGCGTGACCTTCCTCAACAAGTGCGACGAGATGGAGCGGACCCTGGTGGCCGAGTTCTATCAGCGCTGCTTCGGGGTGGATCTTCCTGAATCGGCCGCCAACGTGGTGATGAGCTGACGGGGCATCTTTCCATGCGCAATCCGCCTTCGGAAAAGACCAAACCGACCGTGGAACCCCTGAAGCGGGCGGTCGGCGACACCATGCGGGCCATTGCAGGCGACCCGGAGCTTGAGGTTCTGTTCTCCTCCGACCGGCCGTCGCTGTCCGGGCACACTGCCAGGATGCCGGAACCGGCCCGGCGGTTGAGCGAGGGAGACGTGGCGGTGACGCGCGGGCTTGGCGACGCCATGGCGCTCAAGCTCGCCTGTCACGATCCGGCCGTGCATCGCAAGCTGGCGCCCCAGGGCGAGATGGCGCGGTCGATCTTCGAGGCGGTGGAGCAGGCGCGCTGCGAGGCGGTCGGCGCCAACCGGATGCCCGGTGTGGCGGACAACCTCACGGCGATGCTGGAGGACCGGTGTCACAAGGCGGCCTATGCGGATGTGGCCAGCCGCGAGGATGCCCCGCTGGAAGAGGCGGTCGCGCATATGGTGCGCGAGCGTCTGACCGGCCTTGCGCCGCCCAAGAGCGCCGAGCCGATGATCGCCCAGTGGCGTGACTGGATCGAGGAGAAGGCCGGCGAGGATCTCGATCTTCTGTCCGGGCAGATGGAGAACCAGGGCGGTTTCGCGCGCCAGATCCGTCACCTGCTGTCCTCGCTGGAAATGGACGAGGATTTCGGCCAGGAAGGCGAGGATACCGAGGGCGAGGAAAACGAGCAGGACGGCAACGGCGAGCGCGGCGAAACCGCTTCGGAAGGTGAGGAAAACACCGGCGAGGAGGAAGGCGCGCCGCAGGACGTGGAGCTGTCCGGCGAGGAAACCGAGGCCGGCGAGACCGAAGCGCTCGATGGCGATCTGCAGGAGATGGCCGAGGAAGATGACGCGGCGGATGCGCAGGAGCCGGGCGAGAGCCAGCGCCGCGAGTTGCCGTTCTCCAATCAGCCGCCGGTGTCCGACTACAAGGTCTTCACCACCCAGTTCGACGAGATGATTCCGGCCGAGGAGCTGTGCGACACGGCGGAGCTGGACCGGTTGCGCGGACATCTCGACAAGCAGTTGGTGAACCTGCAAGGGGCGGTGGCGCGGCTCGCCAACCGGCTGCAGCGCAAGCTTCTGGCTCAGCAGAACCGCTCCTGG
Source organism: Stappia taiwanensis (assembly GCF_014635285.1). Lineage (GTDB taxonomy): Bacteria > Pseudomonadota > Alphaproteobacteria > Rhizobiales > Stappiaceae > Stappia > Stappia taiwanensis. The sequence continues at coordinate 49,502 of NZ_BMCR01000006.1, forward strand.
AGCTTTGATCTGGAAGAGGGGATGCTCGACACCGCCCGGCTGACCCGGGTGGTGACCGACCCGATGCAGCCGCTGGCCTTCAAGCAGGAAAGCGACACCAATTTCCGCGACACCGTGGTTACCTTGCTGCTCGACAATTCCGGCTCGATGCGCGGCCGGCCGATCACCGTCGCCGCCACCTGTGCCGATATTCTGGCACGCACGCTGGAACGGTGCGGCGTCAAGGTGGAGATCCTCGGCTTCACCACCCGGGCGTGGAAGGGCGGTCAGTCGCGTGAGGCATGGCTTGCCGCCGGCAAACCAGCCCAGCCGGGCCGGCTCAACGATCTGCGCCATATTATCTACAAGTCGGCGGATGCGCCCTGGCGCCGGGCACGGCGCAATCTCGGCTTGATGATGCGCGAGGGGCTGCTGAAGGAAAACATCGACGGCGAGGCGCTCGACTGGGCGCACAAGCGTCTGCTCGGCCGGCCCGAACAGCGCAAGATCCTGATGATGATCTCCGATGGCGCGCCGGTGGATGACTGCACCCTGTCGGTCAATCCGGGCAATTATCTGGAGCGGCATCTGCGCTATGTGATCGAGGAGATCGAGACCCGGTCGCCGGTCGAACTGATCGCCATCGGCATCGGCCATGACGTGACACGCTACTACCAGCGGGCGGTGACAATCATCGACGCGGAGGAACTGGCCGGCGCGATGACCGATCAGCTTGCCAATCTGTTCGACGATCAGACCCTGATGCCGCGGGCCACCGGTCGCGGCCGGATGCGGTCCCGGGGCTAGCGGACGGTGGCGAAGATGCCCTTCGCGCGCCGGCTTGCCGCTGTTCTTGCCTGCCTTGCGGTGCTTGCGACGGCGGGGTGCGCGGCGGCGGCCGGCATCGGGCCGGAGGGCGAGGCGGTGCCGGTCACCGCACGTCCCATCGAGCATTTCCGCATTGGCCGACCGGAGGCGACACGGTTCGGGCGACTCACCTTCCTCGGCGGGCTGGAACTGCTTTCTCCGAACCGGCACATGGGCGGGCTGTCCGGTCTGCTCGTCACCGACGAAGGGCGCGACCTGATCGCGGTGGCCGATAACGGGCTTTGGCTGTCGGCGCGCGTGAAGCAGGACGACACGGGTCGGCTGCTGGCGCTGGAAGGTGCGCGGGTCGCCCCGCTGCTGGGGCCGGATGGCGAGACCCTGATGGAGCTGGGGCGCGGCGACAGCGAGGCGCTGACCCTGCGCCGCACCAATGCCGGGGCGGAGCTTCTGGTGTCGACCGAGCGTCGGCATGGGATCTTCGCCTTTCCCTATCCGCTCGATTTTGCGGACCACGGGCGGGAGATCCCGCTGCCGGCCGCCATCAAGTCCCTGCGCCACAACAAGGGGATGGAAGCGGTCGCCGCGGCCAATTCCGGCCCGTTGACGGGCACGCTGGTGGTGATTGCCGAGCGTGGTCCGACCTTCGCCGACGACATGCCCGGGTTCCTTATCGGCGGTCCCCGGCCCGGCACCTTCACCCTGACGCGGCAGGACGATTACGACGCCACTGACGCGGCCTTCCTGCCCGATGGCGATCTCTTGCTGCTGGAGCGTCGGTTCACCCTGCGCCATGGCATCGGCATGCGGTTCAGACTGTTGCCGGCCGCCGAGCTGGTGCCCGGGGCGCAAGTGGTGGGAACCGTGCTGCTGGAGGCGGGGTTCAACGAGCAGATCGACAACATGGAAGGGCTTTCGGTGCACCGCTCGCCATCCGGCGATACGGTTGTGACACTTGTCTCGGATGACAATCGGTCGATCCTGCAGCGAACCCTTTTGTTGCGGTTTCGTTTGGAGGACGATTGACGCGGGGCGCCTGCCGGCTGTTTTTGTGATCGAATTTGTTGACTTTGATCGTCGCTGCCCGCATGAAAGGCGCCTAGTGTCCCTTCAATCGCGGAAAGAGCGATGATTGATCGCCGTACCCTTGGTTCCAGTGCCTGCATGACTGCGCCGCGCGCGGCCCTGTTCGCATGCGCCTGGGCCGGGACCACCGCGGGCGAAGACACGACGACCACCAAAACCACGACGACCACCAAAACCGTCTGACGGCCTCTCTCGTACCGCGCTCCCCCGGTTCGACGGGGGTCCGGAAGAGCCGATGGACCGCGACAGGCGCTCCTCACGGCTCGCGGGGAGCGGAACGAGAGGAAGAACTCTATGGCTTACAAGGTCGCTGTTGTCGGCGCCACGGGCAACGTGGGTCGCGAAATGCTCGATATTCTTGCCGAGCGCGGATTTCCCGCTTCGGAAGTGGTTGCGGTTGCCTCGCGCCGATCCCAGGGTGTCGATGTGTCCTTCGGCGACAAGACGCTGGCCTGTCAGGCGATCGACCACTACGACTTTTCCGATGTCGATATCTGCCTGATGTCGGCGGGCGGCGAAGTGTCGAAGGAGTGGTCGCCGAAGATCGCCGCGCAGGGCTGCGTTGTCATCGACAACTCCTCCGCCTGGCGCTACGACGCGGATGTGCCGCTGATCGTGCCGGAAGTGAATGCGGATGCGATTGCCGGCTTCACCAAGAAGAACATCATCGCCAATCCGAACTGCTCGACCGCGCAGCTCGTCGTGGCGCTGAAGCCGCTGCATGATGCGGCGAAGATCAAGCGCATCGTCGTTTCGACCTATCAGTCGGTCTCCGGCGGCGGCAAGGATGCGATGGACGAGCTGTTCAACCAGACGCGCTCGGTGTTCGTCAACGATCCGATTGTGCCGGAGAAGTTCACCAAGCGGATCGCCTTCAACGTCATTCCGCATATCGATGTCTTCATGGAAGACGGCTACACCAAGGAAGAATGGAAGGTGCTTGCCGAGACCAAGAAGATGCTGGATCCGGCGATCAAGGTCACCTGCACCGCCGTGCGCGTGCCGGTGTTCATCGGTCATGCGGAAGCGGTCAACATCGAGTTCGACCAGCCGCTGTCCGCCGATGAGGCCCGCGACATCCTGCGCGAGGCGCCGGGCATTCTCGTCGTCGACAAGACCGAGGATGGCGGTTACGTCACCCCGTATGAATGCGCTGGTGAGGATGCGACCTATGTCAGCCGTATCCGTGAGGATGCCACGGTGGAAAACGGCCTGAACCTTTGGGTCGTGGCCGACAACCTGCGCAAGGGGGCGGCGCTGAACACGGTGCAGATCGCCGAGGTGCTGGTCAATCGCCAGCTGATCGCGCCGAAGAAGGCGGCTGCCTGATCGGGGCCGATCACCGGTTCGCAAACCGTAACGTTGTGGAAGGGGATCATGGCACGGCCATGGTCCCCTTTTTCGTGCGCGTCCTCTCGCTGCGGGAGGGAAGGCACTTAGCGGGCGAGGGAGGCGATATAGGCGGACAAATCAGCGATCTCCTGCCGCGACAGGGTCATGTCGGGCATGATCGGATGCTGGCCGGAGAGGGTGGCGGCCAGCCCGTCGCGGTCGAAATTCGGCCGGTTGGCGATCTCGGCGAAGGGCGGCACCGCCTCGCTGCCGGAAGCCTGGTCATCGGCGACCACGTGGCAGGCGGCGCACCAGAGGCGGGCAAGGCGCGCGCCGTCTTTGGCATCGGCCAGGGCCGTGCCCGTTTGCGCCGCAAGACCTGCCAGAGCGAGAAGTGCCGTGATCGTTGCAACCTGCTTTCGCATGCGCTTCATGATGCTATGCTCCCAGCGTTCCGTGTCTGCGCGTGGGTCAGATGGTAGCGTTTCAACCCGCGTGGCAACAGGGCCTTCTCGTTCGGGAAGAGGTTTTCATTCAGGAGGTTGTTCGATGGCGTTTCGGCGAATATCCCGCATCATGCTCGCGGCGGGGCTTGTCTGCGGACTGGCGATGGGGCCGGTCGCGGCCCAGAGCGCGAGCGTTCAGACAGGGCCGATCCTGTCCGGCGACGACCGGTTCCATCCGGTGGTGGCGCGCGGTGGCATGGTGTCGAGCCAGGAAGCGCTGGCCAGCGGGGTCGGTCGCGACATTCTCGCCCGGGGCGGCAATGCGGTCGATGCGGCGGTTGCGGTCGGTTTCGCCCTGGCGGTGACGCTGCCCCGGGCAGGCAATCTCGGCGGCGGTGGCTTCATGATGGTGCATCTGGCCGAAAGCGGCGAAACCCATGCGCTCGACTACCGCGAGTTGGCACCCGCAGGCGCGTTCCGCGACATGTTCCTTGATGCCGATGGCAATGCGGACAGCAACAAGTCGCGCTATTCCGGCTTTGCCGTTGGTGTGCCGGGCACCGTCGCCGGCATGTTCGCTGCCCATGAGAAATACGGCAGCGGTACCTTCACCTTCGCCGAGCTGATCGCCCCGGCGATCGCGCTGGCCCGCGACGGGTTCATCGTTTCCGACGACCTGGCCGGCTCGCTCAAGCAGGTGCATCCGCGCCTGTCGAAGGATCCGGCGAGCCTTGCCGCCTATTACAAGCCGGACGGAAGCTTCTATGAAGCCGGGGACACGTTGAAGCTGCCACATCTGGCGGCGACCCTGGAGAAGATCGCCAGCGAGGGGCCTTCGGGGTTCTACAGCGGGCCGGTGGCCGAGGCGATCGTCGCGCGGGTTGAGGAGGCCGGCGGTCCGATGACCCTAGCCGATCTGGCCGAGTACAAGGCAGTTTGGCGCGCGCCGGTCACCGGCACCTATCGCGGCTACACCATCGCCTCGATGCCGCCGCCGTCCTCCGGTGGGGTGCATATCGTGGAGATCCTCAACATGCTGGAGGATCATGACCTTGCCGGCTCCGGCGCCGGTTCGGCGGCGACCCTGCACGTGATGGCCGAGGCGATGAAGCGGGCTTATGCGGATCGGTCCGAGTATCTCGGCGATCCGGATTTCGTCGATGTACCGGTCAAGGGCCTGACCTCGAAGGCCTATGCCCGCGAGCGGATGGCCGATTTCTCGCCCGACCGGGCGGCGCTGGCGACGGAGATCAAGCCGGGTGCCCCGGTGCCCTATGAGAGCGACCAGACGACCCATTATTCCATCGTCGATGACGACGGCAACGCGGTCGCCAACACCTACACGCTGAACTTTTCCTATGGCGCGGGCCTGATGGCCGGGGACACGGGTGTTCTCCTCAACAATGAGCTGGACGATTTTTCCGCCAAGCCGGGGGTGCCGAATGCCTATGGGTTGATCGGCGGCGACGCCAATGCGGTGGCGCCGCGCAAGCGTCCGCTGTCGTCCATGAGCCCGACCCTGGTGTTCAAGGATGGGGAATTGTTGATGGCGACCGGATCGCCGGGCGGCAGCCGGATCATCACCACCGTGCTGCAGGTGATCCTCAATGTGGTCGATCATGGCATGAATGTCGCCGAGGCGAGCGCGGCACCGCGGGTGCATCACCAGTGGCTGCCCGATGAGCTGCGGGTGGAGGAGGGGTTTTCCCCCGATACACTGGCGTTGCTGCGGGCCAAGGGGCACACCATCGCGCTGAAGCCGACCATGGGTTCGACCCAATCGGTGATGAGCGTGGAGGGTGGACTGGCCGGTGCCGCCGATCCGCGCCGACAGGGCGCGCTGGCCGCCGGTCACAACTAGGACCCTGGCGAACAAGGCGCGGTCAGTCGCTTGTGGCTGATCGCGCTGCTTGCCGCTCTGGCACGAGTTGCCGGTAAAGGGCAATGATCAGCAGCAGCGTATAGACGCCGCCGAGCAGAAGCGGCAGGCCGTTCAGGCCGAAGAGATCCATGGCGCTGCCGGCAAGCGCCGGACCGAGCGCGCCGCCCACACCCCACATCACCGCGAAACCGGCGTTGCCGGCGATCAGCATGGCGCCGGAAAACCGGCGGCCAAGCTCCATCAGGGCGATGGTGTAGATCCCATAGGCCGCCGATCCCCAGACGAACAGCATGGCCCACAGGGGCAGCGGTGCGGCGATCACCAGCGGCAGCAACACGGCGCCGAGGATGGTCAGGGCACAGAGCAGCGTCATCATGCGTTCCGGCCCCCAGCGGTCGGCAATGATGCCGATCGGCACTTGAAACAGGATGTTGCCAACGATCAGGATCGCGAGGGCCGAGGCAACCGCGCTGGCGGTCAACCCGTGGCCGAGCCCGTAGACCGGGAACAGGGTCAGGATCGCCTGATCGAAGGCTGCGGCGGTGCCGGTGATGACGAGCAGGAAGGGAATGAGCGGCGCGACTTGGCGGATCGATCCGGTGTCGCCGGCGGAGAATTGCGGTAACCGATGGCGGATCGACAGGATCAACCCGCCGCAGACCAGACAGACGGCAATGCAGATCAGGAAGGGGGCGAGCGTGTCCGTGCCGGTGAGCACGAGGCTCGCCGGGCCGAGAGCGAACCCGCCGGCAAGGGCGGTGGAGTAGAGGCCGAGGAGGCGCCCACGCATCCGATCGGGCGCAAGCTGGTTCACCCAGGTTTCGCTGGCGATGTAGAGCCCGTTGATGGCGAAGCCGAGCAAGAGGCGCGCGGGGAACCAGACAATGAGCGACTGGAACAGGCCGATCAGGGCGAAGAGGGCGGCGAGCAGCAGCGCGCTGGCGACGGCCATTCGCGCGGCACCGAAGCGCAGGGCGAGTTGCGGGATCAGCGGGGCGGAGACAATCAGGCCAATCGCCATCATCGCCGCATTGGCGCCGATCAGCCAGGCCGGTACGCTCTGCCGTTCCAGGATGAAGGCAAGCAGCGGATAGGTCAGTCCCTGGGCGAGACCGAACACCGCGACCATGCCCAGCACCACCGAGATCGCCAGCCGGTCGAGGGTTTGCGGGGAGGTTGTGGCAGTGCCGGTCATGACCCGGTAGTCGGTGTGCGCGGCCTGTGCCCTGCGGCAGGGCCGACTGTCCGGCGCATCGCCGTGGCGCAAGAGAAGCCGAACAGCAGTTTGAAGAGGCCGAGGTGTCTGGTCTCGCCGGCAACGAAGCCATTGCGCTCATAAAGCGCGCGGGCGCGCGGATTGCTGTCGATGACATCGAGCCGCACGCTGTGCCGCCCGGCTTGCCGGGCGATGCTGCAGATGGCGTCGAGCAGCGCGGTGCCGATGCCCCGGCCCCGGGCCTCAGGGCTCACCGCGATGCCGTCCATGGACAGAACGCCTGCCTCCTTGTCCTTTTCCAGTAAGGACAACCCGGCGGCCCGCCAGCTCGCACCTAACAACCCGTAGTGCCGTTGGAGGTCGGACCATTGTGGATTGAACAGCTCCCGCCCATCCAGTCTGAACCCGGCGATGCCGGCAATCCGGCCATCAACAAGGGCGGTGACGGCGCGCTCTCGGCATAAATGTGGGGTGAGAAACGCCACGGCACTGTCCTCCCGGCCGAAGAACGGGCGCAGCTTTTGAAACAGCGCCTCGGTAAAGAGCCGGGTGGCGGCAGTTTCGTCGCCGGCGCGTACGAAGGGGAGGATGTCGAGTGTCATGATCGGTCGCTCCGGGTTCGCCTTATTCTTGTGGCGGTCTACGAATGCAATGACAAGTCCTTGGCGCGGCGGTCGGGCGCGAAAAGCGACGCCGGGGGGCATCCGTCGCTGGACGCAGGTCGTGAAATGGGAGAATCACGCTATCAAGGATCAACAAAAGGCGAGCGGACAAGCCAGACCATGATCACGGAACTCGGGGCGTTTTTCGATTTTCTGCAAGGCTCGCCGGTGGCGGCCTTCCTGGCCGGATCCGCGCTCGCGCGCGATCTGACCGCCTTTGCCCATGTCATTGGCGCGGCGATGCTGTTTGGCGCCATTCTGCCGTTCGACCTCAGGATGCTCGGGCTGTGGCCGTCGGTGCCGCTGTCCGAGCTTGCCCGAGTTCTGGTCCCGGTCTCCGCTGTCGGGTTTCTGCTGGCGCTTGCCACGGGTTTGGCGATGATGTCGCTACGCCCGCATGCGCTGGCGGCGCTGCCCGGGTTCCAGCTCAAGATGGGGCTGATCGCTCTGGCCGGGCTGAATGCGCTGATGCTGCGGGTCGTCCCGGCCTGGCGCCTGCTGGCGCAGGTGGATTCGCGCGGGACGATCTCCCGGTTCCGCACCGCGGGCCTGCTTTCTCTGGTCCTGTGGCTTGGCGTGCTGGCGGCGGGGCGCTGGCAGGCGGGCTGGCCCTCGTCCTGGCCGGCGCCGTGGTAAGGTGACCGGGACCCTGGCTATTGCGCCCGGCGGTAGATGGCCGTGTTGACCACCTCGCCCTGACCCGGGACATTCACCGACTGTTCGATTTCCAGAGTGCGGCCATCCTCCGACAGGCGCCGGCGCGCGGTCATCAGCACCTCGTTGCCGCGCTTGGCCTCCGAGGTCAGGGTGCGGTCGCCTTCGAAGAAGAGCAGCAGACGGTCGGCAAGGCCGCTCTGTGACAGGCGCTGGCCGGGACCGCCGGGGATCGCCGCCATCTCGCCTTCCACGGTTTCTCCCTCGGCGGTGACCAGCATCATGCGGATGGTGACCAGGCCAAATTCTTCCTCGATCCGGCACTGGCCGGAGCGGGGAAGATCGCTCTGGTCGAACTCGCTTTCGTCAAGGTCGAGCAGCCAGGTGCCCAGAAACGGTGCGATCTGATCGGTCATCATGCGCCTTCGTTCATGCGTGCGGCCGCGCGGTCGTGAGGCCGCGCGGCGATGGGGTCCTGCTTTAGCGTGCTTCGCCGGCGATGTCATGGCCTTGGGGAACCGGGACCCTAGACGAATGGCGTTCTAGTGCTGGCCCGGCCCGGCGGGCATAGTAATGCGTGGAGGAGGAAAGCGCATGACGGCACGGGTTCTGATTGTCGATGATGCGATAACCCTGACCGGGTTTCTCAAGGATCTGATCGAGCAAGACGGCTATCTGGTGGACACTGCCGATACCGCCGGGACGGCGCGTGCGGCGCTGAGTGCGCATCCGCCGGATATTGTCCTGCTGGATGCGGAACTGCCGGACGGCACCGGCTATGCCCTGTGCCAGTCGATGCGCGGCGATCCGCTGTCCCGGGAAATTCCGGTGGTGATGATGAGCGCCTGTTCGCGCGCCGTCGACATCGAGAAGGGGCAAGCCCTTGGTGCGGATGCTCATCTGGCCAAGCCTTTCACCGCCTCGGAGCTGATGTCCGTGGTGGCGCGGCTGCTGACGGAGACGCCAGGGCTGGCGGGACGCGCGAATGCCTGATGGCTGGGCCGAGCGCTGGAACCTGCGGCTGCGGTTTTTTCTGTTCTTCGCCTTGATCCTGCTCGGTACCTCGGCCAGCATTGCCGGTGCCATGATCTATCTTGCGGCAGCGGCGCCGCAGGTGCCGGTCAATGCCCTGGTGCTGGGTGGCGGTGTGGCGCTGTTCGCCAGCGCCGGGCTGACCTTGTGGGTCTGGCTGAAGTTCGACGACCATGTCGCCCAGCCCCTGATGAAACTGGGCGCGGAATTGCGCGCCAGTGTTCATGCCGGCACCCCGCGCGAAATCCCTCAGGACACCGGACGCTATCTCGGGCTGCTCGCGCCGGCCGTGCGGGAGGCGGCGGTGGCGCTGCTTGAGGCGCGGGCCGACGTGGAAGAGATGGTCGCCGTTGCCACCGCCGAAGCGGATCGGCAGAAGGGGCAACTGGAAGCGGTGCTGCGCGATCTGCAGCAGGGGGTGGTGATCTGCACCCTCGATCACAAGGTTCTTCTGTACAATCGGTTTGCCCATCACCTGCTCGACCAGGGACGCAGTGGTCCGCTTGGGCTGGAGCGGCGATTGACAGGTCTGGTCGCCGGTCAGCCGCTGCGGCACAGTCTGGAGCGGCTGACGCGGCGCTTTTCCTCCGGCCGGTACCGCAGCCACAAGGACGGGCTGGCGGCCCAGTTCATCGGCACCACGGCTTGCGGCCACGAAAGCCTGCGCGGGCGCATGTCGCTGATCCTCGGCGAGGAAGAGCGCGAGGCGATCGGCTATGTGGTGACCTTCGACAAGGTGACCGACGAACTGGCCGCCGGGATCTGGCGCGACCGTCTGCTTCAGGATGTGACCCGCGACATGCGTCAGCGGGTGGCGACGCTGTCCCTGTCGGGCGAGGTGCTGTTGCGCAAGGCGCCGATGGACGATGCGGCGCGGGAGCGGCTGCGCGAGACGGTCGACGTGGAAACCCGGGCTCTGGGGGAGCGGCTCGATCGGCTCGACCAGGTGGCGGGAGATCTTCTGGCCGGCGCCTGGCCGATGACGGAGGTTTATTCGTCCACGCTGATGGACTGTATCGCCGCGCGCCGCTCCGAGGGGCGGGAGCTGTCCGCCGTCGTGATGGGCGACCCGCTGTGGCTGTCTTGCGACAGTGCGACCGTGGTCGATCTGGTCGACAGGATGATGAATCGCATCAGCGTCTGGGCCCAGGTGCGTGACTTCCGCCTGTCGACCAGCCGGCGGGAGGGTACCGCCTATCTCGATCTGCTCTGGGCGGGAGAGCCGGTGCCCGAACCGGTGCTGGAAGGCTGGCTCGATGAGCCGCTGGAAGAGGCGCTGGGGGCAATGACCGGTCGGGATGTGCTTAGCCGGCACAAGACCGATATGTGGAGCGACATCCTTGGCGGCGGGCAGGCTCGGCTTCGGCTGCCGCTGGCCGTGGCGGTGGAGCATCAGGACCGGCCGATGAAGTCCACCGCGCCGCTGGCGCCGCGACCGGAGTTCTACGATTTCGACCTGTTTGCCCGGCCGACACCGAGCACCATCGGCGAGACGCTTTTGCGCAATCTGTCCTATGTGGTGTTCGACACGGAAACCACCGGGCTGGAACCGTCGCGCGGCGACGACCTCGTGTCGGTGGCCGGGGTGCGGATTGTCAATGACCGGGTGCTGCGCGGCGAGATCTTCGACGGTCTGGTCAACCCGGGCCGCCCGATCCCGCCGGCCTCGAGCCGGATTCACGGCATCACCGATGACATGGTGGCGGAGGCGGATCCGGTGGAGCAGGTGTTGCCGCGCTTTTATGCCTTCATCGGCGACAGTGTGCTGGTGGCGCATAACGCGGCCTTTGACATGACCTTCCTGTCGAAATACCAGGAGCGCACCGGTCTGCGCTTCGAACAGCCGGTGCTGGATACGGTGCTGCTGGCCGGTCACATTTTCGGCGCCAGCGAAAGCCTCACCCTCGATGCGCTGGCCGAGCGGTTTGGCATCGTCATCCCCGTCGAGGATCGGCATACGGCGTTGGGGGACGCGCTGGCGACAGCGGAGGTCCTGCGCAAGCTGATCGCCCTGTTGACACCGCTTGGTGTCGTGACCTTGAGCGATGCGATCGAGGTCTCCAACCGGCAGGTCGCCTTGCGCCGGCGCCAGCGGCGCTATTGAGGCGGACGTCCGGACCAGATCAAGCCAGAGTGGATCGGATCAGGGCAGGGCGGGCGCTTCCGCCGTGCCGCCTGCGCCTGCGCCACGGCGGTCGATCAGCAGATCGGTCAGCCCGGCGGCGGCCCACATGGCGCTGAGGGTCAGCCAGGCGGTGAGGGCGAAGATCGAACCGCCGGTGACGCCGGCACCGACGGCGCAGCCGCCGGCCAGCATTCCGCCGAAGCCCATCAGCACCGCGCCGGCGATGTAGCGGCGCATACTGTGCCCGTCCCGGAAGCCTTCCAGCGTCCACTCGCGGGCGGCAAGCGCGGCGATGGCCGCGCCGATGAAGACGCCGGGGACAAGACCGATGTCGAAATCGATGTTGGTGCCCGGCGGGGTGAGGACGGTCATCAGGGTGTCGGCGGAAGGGCCGGTGAAGGTCATGCTCTTCACCGTCATGGGCTCGAACGCCTGGAACGACAGCTGATAGGTGAACCACCAGCCGGCGGCAACGGTGGCGCCGACGCCGGCGGCGCCAAGCCAGCCCCAGGGACCGAGACGGGCACGGACGGCGAAGAACACCGCGCCGGACAGGAACAGGAGGCCGATCACCAGCCCGGCTTCAGGCCCCGGTCCCAGCAGTTGCAAAAGGTCGAGGCGGTCGCGCCCGCCCACGGTCCACAAGCCGGCGAGCCAGTCGCGCAAGGGCGACAGAAGGCCATGGATGGAGGCTTCGGCGGCGACGGCGAAGATCAGACCGGAGAGCAGCGCGCGCAGATTGCCGGTGGCGGACAGGACGAGCAGCCGGCTGGCGCAGCCCCGAGCCAGCACCATGCCGCAGCCGAAGAGCGCCCCGCCGATCAGCGCGCCGGAGATGGAGCCGCGCGCGGCGAATTGCCGAGCCTCGGACACGTCCAGCATGTCCAGGCTGATCAGCGCCTGGGTGAGGAAAACGGCGGAGGCGAAGGCAATCAGCCAGACGGCGACCTTCAACTGAATGGCGCCGCGCGCGAATTCCACCACGGCGGCACGCAGGCAGAAGCGGCTGCGCTGGGCAAAGGCGCCAAAGGCGATGCCGATCAACAGGCCGCCGATGGCCGAGGTTCCCTCTTCGCCGAATATCTCGAACCAGCCGGTCAGATCCATTTCCTGCCTCCCGCCATCCCGCCCAGGCGCGTGAACGTCACATTCCAATATATGAATATCGGAAGGAAGGTGCGCGCGCCTTGATTTTCCTCAAGCGGGCGGAAGGGGTGTCAGTCGACGACCAGCTTCAGGGCGGTGCCGGCGGGGATCGGCTTGCCGGCGGGTGTTTGATTGAGGATCGTGAACAGCTCAAGCCGGCGTGCCGGCTCGATACCGCTCATGCCGACCGCCAGCTTTTCCGGGGTGTCGCCGGCATCGGCGCGGATCACCTTGATCCGCAAGGGACGCAGCCGTGCCCGTTCCGTCGGCGTGAGCTGACGGAAGCTTTCCAGGGTCTTCTGGTAGTCCGCAGCGAAGGCATTGCCGCCCTTGCGCGAGGCGAAGATGAAGCGGTAACCGGTACGGCCGATGCGCACCACGGCGATGCGGAAGGTCCAGCCATCGGTGATGGCCGAGGCGGTGACCGCCGGCAGGCCGTTGACCGTGGTTTCGCGCACGCTGTCGCGGATCAGGCCATTGATCCAGCCACTGGTCATATAGGCGGTGAGCGATTCGAAATCCGTCAGGTCGGCGCCATCGAAGCGCAGGGCCGTGCCGGCGGAGTTGCTGGCCAGCACTGCTTCGGGCGAATTTTCCAGCACATAGCCACGCGGGACGGTGAAGCTGATGCCGAGCGCCTTGTGCAGGAAGGAGCGGCCGCGCACAAAGCCTTCAAGCGGATCGTCGCCATAGAGCATGCCGTCGATCTTGGTCAGATAGGCGTCGCGGTCGCGCTCGCCGACACCGGGCGCGCCGATCTGCCGGGCCGCGCGCACGGCGGTCTGCACCCGCTCCGGCGTGGTCGGGTGGGATGACAGGAAGTCGGGTGCGCTGGAGGTGGTGCCTTGAGCGCTCTGATAGGCGGCGTAAAGGCCCATGGCGTTGAGGAAACGGGCGGCGGCGAAGGGATCGTAGCGGGCACGCGACAGGGTGCGCACGCCAACCCCGTCCGCCTCCAGCTCCTGGATCTGGGAGAAACGGGCGAAGGAGAGCTGGGAGGAAATGATCGCCGCGCGGGCCTGATCCGGATCGCGGACGACATTGCCGAGCACCTTGCCGGCCAGTTCGGTCGCCTCCGCCCGCTGCTGACGCTTGATCGCGTGGCTGGCGGTGACATGGGCCATTTCGTGGGCGAGAACGGCGGCCACTTCCGAGGTGTCGGTGGCCAGTGCCAGAAGGCCCCGGGTGACATAGAGATAGCCCCCCGGCAGGGCGAAGGCATTGACCGCCGGCGAGTTCAGGATGGTGATGCGGTAGCTCTGCGAGGGATCGTCCGAGGCCTCGACCAGCCGTCCGACCACCTGGGCGACCGCCCGTTCCGCGCCCCGGTCCTCGTAGACGCCGCCGTAGGTCGCGACCACCTTCGGATGTTCGCGGGCGCCAAGATCGGAGGAGAGGCCCGGGCGCAACTTGCCCGGCGCCGGCGTGCCGATGTCGATCGGCGAGGAGCCGGAGAACTGGCAGGCGGAAAGCAGGGCCGCGGCCACGCTCACGAGCGCGAGGCGGGTCCCCGTTGCAACGAACCGTTTGAAGAGCGAGGGCGTCATCACTGCCGCATGTTGTCCTTGTCGAGCCGCTCGATCTGCGCGGGATGGAATACTCTTATACCCGGACCGCCGGAAAATTGAATGACCCCACGGACACGCACCCTGGTGCCTTTCAGGGAACGAAGGTCGAGACCGGCCTGGGCGAAAGCCGGAGCGTCGGCCGCCGGGACGGTAACCGTGAAATCCCGGCTCCAGCGGTGACCGAAATTAAGATAGAGCGTCGAGCGGGTTTCGCCCACCGACAACACCTGGCCGCTGACCAGCGTGTAGCGGCCGGTACGGGGGCCAAGGTCCTCCGGCCGATGCGCCGACCAGACCCGTTCTGTCGCCCAGAGGCCGCGCCGTTCCTTACGCGCCTGCCGTTCGGCGCTGAGGAGCGGAGCCAGGCAGTCGGCGGGGCTCAGCGCGGGGGCAACCATCGCCTGACCGGAGGAAACAAGTGCATGGGCAAGCCAGCCGCCGGTCCGGTCGCCGGAAAAATGCCCCAGGTGCCGGTTCCAGCGATCCGGTTTTTCGGCTGCATCGGCAAACTTCAGGGAAAGCGGCAAGCGGTTGCCCGGCAGGACGGGAGGACCGTCTGCCGGAAAGACAAGGTCGGATTGCCGGAACAGGGCGCCGTCGGCGGTGACCAGGTCACCGGTCATCCCCGTGTCGGCGATGACGACCTCGCGCGCAATGGAGCCGGCAAGGCAGGGAGCGGGGACTGCCTCCATCGCTTTTGCCATGCGGACGCCGGCAAGCGATGCCAGGACCGCTCCGGCGGCGAGCGCCGTTCCTGCCAGCGGCAGGGGCCGGCATGGTCGTTCGCGTCGCATGTGCCCGTCCCCGCGCATGATGAGAAAACAGCCGCCTCCGGTCCCGTTGCGTCGCTGCCTGTTGTGGCGGCGAATGGTGACGGGACTGGGGCAGGCCGCAGCGTCAGCTTGCCAATCCGTCTTCGATCGCCCCAGCAAGCTTGTCGACCAGCTCGCCGATCTGCGCCTCCTCAAGGATGAAGGGCGGGGCGAGCAGGATGTGGTCGCCATGCCGACCGTCGATGGTGCCGCCCATCGGGTAGCAGATCAGGCCGCGTGCGAAGGCCGCCTTCTTGATGGTGGCGTTGAGCTTGCGGGCCGGATCGAACGTGGCCTTGCTGTCCCGGTCGGCGACCAGTTCCAGACCGAGGAACAGGCCTCGGCCGCGAATGTCGCCCACATGGGGGTGCTGGCCGAAGCGGTCGCGCAGGGCCGCGTCGAGCTTTGCGCCCATATCGCGCGAGCGGGCGACGAGATCACGCTCCACCAGGGCGCTGACCACCGCCCGGCCGGCGGCGGCGGCGGCCGGGTGCCCCAGATAGGTATGGCCGTGCTGGAACAGGCCGGAGCCGGTCTCGATGGCCGAATAGATCGCCGCGCTGCACAAGGTCGCGCCGATCGGCTGGTAGCCGGCGCCAAGGCCCTTGGCGATGCACAGGATGTCCGGCTCGACGCCATCGGCCTCGCAAGCGAACAGGTGGCCGGTGCGGCCCATGCCGCACATCACCTCATCGAGAATGAGCAGGACGCCGTAGCGGGCGCAGATTTCGCGGACCCGGGCGAAATAGCCTGGCACGGCGGGCACGGCGCCAAGGGTGGCGCCGACCACCGGTTCGGCGATGAAGGCGGCGATGGTTTCCGGTCCGCGGGCGAGGATTTCCGTCTCCAGCTCGTCGGCAACCCGCCGGCCGTACTCCTCCGCGCTCTCGTCGTCCCGCTGGTCGCGATAGGCGTAGCAGGGCGCGATGTGCGACATGTCGACCAGCAGCGGCCCGAAGGGCTCGCGTCGCCACATGTTGCCGCCGGCGGACAGGGCGCCGATGGTGTTGCCGTGGTAGCTCTGGCGGCGGGCGATGATGCGGGCCCGGCTCGGCTCTCCGCGTTCAAGATGGTACTGGCGGGCAAGCTTGATTGCCGCTTCCACCGCCTCCGATCCGCCGGAGACCAGATAGACCCGGTCGAGGTCGCCCGGGGCATGAGCGATCAGAAGATCGGCCAGATCCTCGGCGGCTTCGGAGGTGAAAAAGCCGGTGTGGGCGAAGGGGATGGCATCGAGTTGGCGCTTGATCGCCTCGGTGATGGTCTTGTCGGAATGGCCGAGGCAGGACACGGCGGCGCCGCCGGAGGCATCCAGATAGCGCTTGCCGCTGTCGTCTATGATGTAGCAGCCGTCGCCGGAGACGGCGCGCGGCAGGCGCATGGCGGTATGTCTGGGAAAAATATGGGTCATGATGTCGGTTCGATCGTGAAAAGGACGCTCAGGTCCGGTTGGTCAGAAGGATCTTGACCGCGAAACCGCCGATGACGCTGGCGAACAGCCAGTCGACCAGGCGCATGACGCGCGGCGATTTGCGCAAGGAGGAGGAAAAGCCTTCGGCGGCCAGGACCATGGCGGCGCAGAAGGGCAGGGAAAAGGCAATCATGTAAAGGCCGAGAAAGACCAGCTTGGCCGCCGCTTCCGGATCGCCCGCCGTCACGAATTGCGGCAGGAAGGTGAGGAAGAACAAGATGATTTTCGGATTGAGCAGGTTCACCAGCAGACCGGTGGCGAACACCCGGGACAGGGGCTTGGGCTGCGCCGGCGCGCCGGTGCGTACCGTCAGCGCCGAGCCATGGCGGATGCTCTGATAGGCCAGCCACAGCAGGTAGAGGGCGCCGCCCACCTTGACCACCAGGAACGCCTCGGCGGAGGCGGCGATCAGCGCCGACAGGCCGAAGGCGACCAGCAGGGTATGCACCAGATTGCCGGTTGCGGCGCCGAGCATCGAGGCCATGCCGGCCGCGCGTCCTTCGGACAGGGAGCGGCTGACGAACAGCGTCATGTCCGGACCGGGGGTCAGCACCAGAACGAGGCAGGCGGCTGTGAAGGTCGCCAGCGTGGCGAGATCGGGAATGAAGCTCATGAATTCCCCATTGGACCATCCTGACCGGTCGTCCGGGCCGGCTCTGCAAGGGCTTTGGTTCAAGTGACGAGCGCGCCACTGGGCGATCGGCGAGGTGCAATCTATCATGGGTGTCAACGCCCGGTCGATGGCCGTTTTGCCGCGCCGGGCTGCGCTGCGCGCAGGGCGATGCTGGACAGGCGCTCGCAGCACTTTATAACCGGCGAACCTGAAACGGCCCGGCGTGTTGGGCTTCAGATGTCGTTGCGGCTCCGCCGTTATCTTGCGTTGATTTGAACCGCCACGCCCGATCCAAGGATTTCCGCCCGAGATGACACCCGTGCCGCATCAAGCCTCCTTTTCGCGCAAGCTGTGTGAGTGGTGCGCCGCCCATCCGTTTGTTGCCACGAGCGCCTATCTCTTGCTGGTGTCGCTGTTGTTCCTGGCGGTTCCCGCGCTGGACCTGATGGCAACCGGGCTGTTTTACGATGCCGAGGCGGGGTTCTGGCTCGCTGAGGTGCCGTTCTTCGTGCGACTGCGCGCGCTCGGCCCTTTTCTGGTCAAGGTGGTCGCCGTTCTGGCGGCTCTGCCTCTGGTGGCGGCACTGCTTCTGCCGCGATTGCCGGAGTGGGTGCGGTTGCGGGCCTCGCTGTTCCTGCTGTCGACACTGGCGCTGGGCCCGGGGCTGGTGGTCAATGCGCTTTTCAAGAACAACTGGGGCCGGCCGCGTCCGCGTGACGTGACGGCTTTTGGCGGTGATGCTCCCTATGTGCCGGTCTGGAAGGTCACCGACCATTGCGACACCAATTGTTCCTTCGTGTCCGGCGAGGCATCGGCCAGTCTCTGGCTGGTGAGCCTGGTGTTTCTCGCGCCTGCCCGCTGGCGCCTGGGGATGCTGGTGGTGATCGGGCCGCTCTGTGTGGCGCTGTCCATCAACCGGGTGGCCTTCGGCGGTCATTTCCTGTCCGACACCTTGCTGTCCTGGGGCCTGACCCTGCTGGTGATCCTCGCCATGTACCGGCTGTTCTATGTCGCGCCGCCGGCGATGCTGCAGGAGGCATCGCTGCGCTCCGGGCTTGCCCGGGTTGGAGGCTGGCTGCGCCGGGGCGTGCGCCGGTTGGCCTGCGGGATCGTGAGGCGCACCCGGGCGTTTTTGCACCGGTTCCGATAGGCCGGTTGAATTTGGTGCCCAAAAACGGTCAACTCCGGGGCGGAGGATCGTGCGAGTTGGCCTCAATAGAGGGTGCTCTCTTCGAGAGCCCGGGGCGAGGGACAGGAACGGCGCCGGGGGCGGACGTTCGCATGAAAACCGCTAGTCGTGGAACCTGCTGGTCTGGCAGCCGATGATGATGATGGATCGAGCAACTTCGCTGCCGAAGGACGGGGCGGCCCGGGAGGCGCAAGACGTGCCTGAGAGCGCGCGGAGGAATGCCCGCCCGCCGAAACCGCGTCGCCGGAAGTTTGTCCGCTGGCTGCTGGTGCTTGCCCTGGCGGTCGTCGTGATCGGTGGCGGGTTTCTTGTCGGCGGATTTTTCCGCTTTGCCGGCATGGTGACGGCGGCGGAGCCGGCAACGCTGACCGGCGCCGATGCGATCGTGGTGCTGACCGGTGGACGCGAGCGGGTCAAGAAGGCGCTGATGCTTCTGGAGGAGGGGCGGGCCAATCGCCTGCTGATCTCCGGCGTGCATCCGGACACCCGGCCGGAGCAGATCGTTGCCCTGACCTCCAGCAACCCTGCGCTCTTTCGCTGCTGTGTCGATCTTGACCGGATTGCCAACAACACCTTGGAAAACGCAGCGGAAACCGCGAAATGGGCGCGCAGCCGGCATTTCGACAGCCTGCTGGTGGTCACCAGCGCCTATCACATGCCTCGCGCCATGCTGGAATTGCGTTCGGTGGCGCCAGACCTGCAACTGATCCCGGCCAAGGTGCAGAGTGCCGACCTGCCGCTTGAGCGCTGGTATGCGGATCCGCAGACGACGCGGCTTCTCCTGCGCGAATATGTGAAGTATATGCTCACCTGGCTGAGAATAGGGATGGTCGACGGCGCCTTGTCCTGAGGGGCCTTGCCGGCTCTGTACCTCCCGTCGATTGGCCGCGACACGCAATTCATCCGGTTGGCCATTCGATGCTTCTTCTTCGCTCCCTCCTGTTTCACGCACTGTTTTATCTGGTGACCCTGGGTCTGATGATCCTGTTTTCGCCGGTGCTGATCCTACCACGTCGCTGGGGCTGGCCGGTGGTGCCGTTCTGGGCGCGGACCTGCCTGGCGCTGTTGCGCTGGATCGTGGGCCTCAAGGTCGAGGTGCGCGGTCTGGAGAACATCCCCGAGGGCGGTTATATCGTCGCCGCCAAACACCAGTCGGCCTGGGAAACCTTTGCCCTCTTGCCGCTGTTCGCCTCGCCGACCTATGTGCTGAAGCGGGAGCTGCGCTACATTCCGCTGTTCGGCTGGTACACCGCCAAATACCGGCAGATCCCGGTCGACCGCGGCAAGCGGTCGGTGGCGCTTGCGCGGATGACGGAAAAGGCCGGCGAAGCGGTGGCCGAGGGACGGCAGATCCTGATCTTTCCCGAAGGCACCCGCCGGCCGGCCGGAGCGGAACCGCGCTACAAGCATGGCGTGGCCCATCTTTACCGTTCGCTCGAATGTCCGGTGCTGCCGATCGCGCTGAATTCGGGAGTATACTGGCCCCGGCGTGGCTGGACCCTTTACCCGGGTACGGTGCTGGTGGAGATCCTGCCGCCGATCCAACCCGGGCTGGAGCTTCATGCCTGCTATGAGCATCTGGTCTCGGCGGTGGAAGGTGCATCGGACGAGTTGTTGCGGGAGGCGGCGCGGCGCGATCCGGACAGCCCGGTGCTGGCGCTGGTGGAAGAGCGCTGGCGCGCGCGCGGGCGCGTGTTCCCGCGCGCCTGACAGGGCGCGCAAGACGCGGCGTTGCCCGTGTCGATTGTCTGCTGACAAGGTTTCTGGTTTGTTCTATTGTCGTCAGCATGACGTCATCGCTGACCAATGTGGATCGGGCTGTTTCCGGGATGGACGCCGGGGCTGTTTCCAGGACGGGCGAGGGGAAGAGCGGCGCAGCCGCGGCCCCGCGTGCGGCCGAGGCGTTGGGGCTGGATGATCGCTACCGCTATTTCTTCGGAGGTTCGGGCCGGCGGTATCTTTTCTCCGCCGTACCGGTGGAGGCGCTGGAGGACTATTGCGGGGCGGTGGTCGTCCTCTTGCCGCGCCGCAGCGGCGGGGCTGTCTGGATCGGCGAGGTCGACCGCTACGGCCAGCGGCGCGGCGCGCCCATCGCCAGCCGCGATCTTGGCCGACGGATCGCCTATGTGCATCTGCTCGCCGGTCGGCCCGACGAACGCCGGGCCGTGGCCGACGACCTGTCCCGGGCGAGTTGTATCTTCGCCGCCGATGCGGCGGGTGCGGAGGCGGTTCGGCCCGTGGCCGGGCAGGATTAACCTTTTCAGGAAAGAGAACGCGCGAGGCGCTGCCTCAGACGGCCGCCACGTGGGCCTTCAGCCGCTTCGCCAGCGACGACAGCGCCGGATCGTGGATCTTCAGCTCTTCCAGATGCGCGGCGGTGTTGAGCACATATTCGGGGTTGGGGCCGGATTGGCCGTGGGCCCCTTGCACCAGCTCGAACTGGCGTTCGGTGCTTAGCACGCCGGCATATTGATGGTGGTCGCGGTTGACCAGGTAGGTCAGGGCGGAGACCGTGCCGCCTTCCTCGCCATCGAGCCGCACCCGCCTTTCCGCTTCAAGATAGACGGCGGTGACCTGCTCGCGTTCGCGCAGATAGGCAATCACCTCATCCCGGTTGCGGCTGGCGACGCGAAAGGCGATGCCCCGGCAGGCGCCGCCGCGATCGAGGCCAAGCACGAGGCCGGGCCGCTGCTCGGTGCCGCGATGCACCCAGGAATAGACGCAAAGCGAGCGGTGAGCGCCATGCAGAACGCCGGGCACCGCGGCCTCATAGGCAAAGCCCGGCCGCCACATCAGCGAGCCGTATCCGAACACCCAAAGATCGCTCATGCGCCGTTGATCCTCTCATCGCTTCCGGCCGTGCCCTTGCTCGGTCCGAGCCAGGCAAGGCGGCCGGCAGGGTGCGTCAGAACCGGGGGGAGGATCAACCCTCCGCCGTTTGTTTCCGGCCGGCTTGGACGGATTTTCCGCCCACGGGCGCGGATGTGACGCGGGAGCCGCGCGCCGATCCTCCTTGAAACCGTCGCGATCCGGGCGTAGAGGCGGAGGGTCGATTTTCAGCCGTGAGGACCAGATGACCGAGACGCCGACAGCCACCGGGACGCCGAAAGGGCGCTCGCCCTCCCGTTGGAAGTACCGTTTGCTGGTGAGCCTCGTCCTGCTCGTCGTTGCCCTTTGGAGCACCTATTGGGCGATTGGCCGGGGAATGGCCGTCGATATCCTGCGCAACACGGTCGAAGTGGCGAAAACCGAAGGCGGCCGGCTTGCTTGCGGCGATCAGTCGCTGGGGGGGTATCCGTTCCGCTTCGAGCTGCGCTGCACGCCGCTGGACGTTGCGGCGGCGACCGGCGACAGCCTGAGCCTTGGAGGCTTGCGGGCGGTGGCGCTCGCCTATAACCCGCGCCAGTTGATCGTCGAGGCGGACGCGCCGGCGCGGCTTGTTCGCTCTGCCGGTCCCGCCGGTCTGGCGGTCGATGCGACCTGGCGCACGGCGCGATCCAGCGCCCGGCTCGGCGATGAGACGGTGGCGCGAATGGATCTCGTTGTCGAGGCGCCGGCGGTCGATATCGCGCTGGATGGGGCCGGCGCGGATATACCCTTCCGGGTCGCTGCCGATAGGGCGGAACTGCATCTGAGGCAATCGCCGGAGGTGGCGGAGGATGTTGATCTGGCCGTGCGGCTTGCGGCCGTTTCGACCCTGCCGTCCGTGCCGGCGGTCGATCTGTTCGCCGATATGACGGTTGCCGGCGCCGCGCCGCTTCTGGGCCGCTCCGATGGCGACTGGCGGGCGCTTCTAGCGTCACGCGAGGCGCTGGCGATCGAGCGGCTGGTGCTGTCGTCAGGCAAGCTTTCCCTGCAGGCCAGCGGGGCGCTGTGGCTCGATGAAGCGGGCCGGCTGAGCGGCAGCCTGCCGTTGACGGTGGCCGGGGTGGACCAGCTTGCCCAGGCGCTGGCGCCGTTCTTCCCGCCGGAATCCACCGTGCCGGCAACCTTGCAAGGGGCGTTGATGGGCTTCGGTAGCCCGGTTGAGCTCGATGGTGTGCCGGCGGTCACCGTGCCGCTCCGTTTCGAGGGCGGTGTCGCCCGTGTCGGCCTTATCCCGATCGGTCGGCTCGGACCGTTGATGTAGCCAGGCGGTTTCGGCCGGCATCGCGCCGCATGTCAGGCGCGGCGCGATGCGATAGCTCGGACTGGGACCGGGATCAGTCGGTTGCCGGCCGGTCGATTGCCAGGGTGTAGCCCTTCCAGTTGGCCGGTTCGGCGATCTGGTCGTAAAGGGTGACGGCGGGCACGTTCTTGCCGGGGACGATCCAGCGCAGCTCGGACCAGTCGCGGCGGGTGCCTTCCTGCACCAGGGTCTCGATCATCCGCCGGGCAACACCCTTGTTGCGGGCGTCCGGATGCACATAGAGTTCGTCGAGTTGTCCCGCGCGCAGGCCGCTGATGATCTCCGGCAGGTCGAAGAAGATGGCAAAGCCGACAAGACGGCCATCAAGCTCCGCGCCGATGACCTCGGCGGTGCGGTCGCCGAGAATGCGCTCGGCGTAGAACTGGTCGGGACGGCGCGGCGCGCCGCGCTTCAGGGCCTGGGCGTATTCCGCGATCAGGGGCGCGAGAGCAAGTGCGTCGTCAGGGCCAAGCGTCTTGATGTCGATGGTGTTCATGGAAGCTCCGCGTTGGATCGGTGGTCAGCGACCCGGGGGACCGGAACGCGGCGCTCACCTTGTCCCGAACCGTGACGGTTTTGCAACCGCCTCTGTCGACCTGTCCGTCGCTGGCCCATTGACCGCCGTGGAAAGATCGCCGCATAGTTGTGGGGTGCCCTGCCGTTTCTTTTCCGGAAAGCCATGCCATGACCCAGGATTCGCACCGTCGCCGTGCGACAATGATTGGCCTGACCGCGGTGCTGATGTGGTCGATGCTCGGTGTGTTCGGCGCCGCTTCGGGCGATGTGCCGCCGTTCCTGCTGAACGCCCTGTGTTTCGGGTTCTCAGGGCTGGCCGCGACGCTGTGGCTGGCCCTGCGCGGTCGCTTGCGGCTGATGCGCCAGCCGGTTGGCGTCTGGGCGTTCGGAACGCTGGGCCTGTTCGGCTTTCATTTCTTCTACTTCACGGCGATCCGCAATGCGCCGCCGGTGGAGGCCAACTTGATCAACTACACCTGGCCGTTGTTGATCGTCGTTTTCTCAGCGCTGCTGCCGGGCGAACGGCTGCGGGCGCATCATCTGATCGGCGCCGGGCTGGGGCTTGCCGGTGCGGCGCTTTTGGTCACGCGGGGGCAGAGCCTGGCGCTCGATCCCGCCTATCTGATCGGCTATCTTTCGGCGGTTGCCTCGGCGCTGTTCTGGTCGAGCTATTCGGTTCTGTCGCGGCGGCTCGGCCGGGTGCCGACCGAGGCGGTGGCGGGGTTCTGCCTTGGCACCTCGGTGCTGTCGCTGGCCGCCCATCTGGCGGTGGAGCAGACCGTCTGGCCGGCGGGGGCGGGCGAGTGGCTGGCGGTGCTCGGTCTTGCCGCCTTTCCGGTCGGTCTGGCGTTCTTCGTTTGGGATATCGGGGTGAAGCGCGGTGACATCCAGGTGTTGGGGGCGGGGGCCTATGCGGCGCCGGTGCTGTCGACCCTGCTCCTGATCCTCTTCGGCTTCGGCACGTTCACTGTCAGCGTTGCACTGGCCTGCGCACTGGTGACCCTCGGTGCGCTGGTGGCGGCCCGGGACATGCTGTTTCGTCCCGCCGCAGGCGCGTCCGCCAGCCCCTCGGCCGAAAGACCGGTGGCGGAGGATCGTTCCGCGCTTTAGGGTCCAGATCCCAAGGTTCGGCTTTCCAGCGCCGCAGGCAAATTTCTCGTAACCAACCAAAAGGGACAGGTTCGCCCATGACGACACCCGCCGCCATCAGACCTCGCCGCAGCGTCCTTTACATGCCCGGCTCCAACGCACGGGCACTGGAAAAGGCGCGCAGCCTCGATGTGGATGCGCTGATCCTCGATCTTGAGGATGCCGTGGCGCCCGACGCCAAGGATCTGGCCCGCCGGCAGGTGGCCGAGGCGGTGGCCGCCGGCGGTTACGGGCACAGGGAAGTGGTGATTCGCGTCAATGGCGCCGGCACGCCCTGGGGCGAAGCGGATCTTGAGGCGGCGATTGCCGCCGGTCCCGATGCGATCCTTCTGCCGAAGGTTTCGACGCCGGCGGATCTGGAGCGGGCGGCCCACAAGGTCAACGCGGCCAAGGCACCGGCCGGGCTGACGCTCTGGGCGATGATGGAAACGCCGCTTGCGATGCTGAACGCGCGGGAAATCGCGGCGGCGGCGGCCAATCCGGAAACCCGGCTTTCCTGCTTCATCATGGGCACCAACGATCTGGCCAAGGAGACCCGGGCGCGGCTGGTGCCGGGGCGGGCGCCGATGCGTCCCTGGCTGATGGCTTGCGTTGCCGCTGCCCGGGCCCATGGGCTCGACATCATCGATGGCGTTTACAATGACCTGTCGGACGCGGAAGGCTTTGCCGCCGAATGCCGCGAGGGCGCGGAGATGGGCATGGACGGCAAGACGCTAATCCACCCCAAGCAGGTCGAGGCATGCAACGCGGCCTTCTCGCCGGATGCGGCCGAGGTGGCGCAGGCGCGCAAGATCATCGCCGAATTCGAGAAGCCGGAAAACGCTTCCAAGGGCGCCTTGCAGGTGGATGGCCGGATGGTCGAGCGGCTGCACGCGGAGATGGGCGAGCGGGTGGTGCGGATCGCCGATGCGATTGCCGCCCGCAGCTCGGTCGCCGCCGGCTGACGCATCTTTCACCGGCCGGGCGCGACCCGGCCGGGTTCCTCCTGGAGACGCTCTTCATGAAACTCTATCGCTTCATCACCGGCCCGGACGACAGCGCCTTCTGCCACCGGGTGACGGCGGCGCTCAATGCCGGCTGGGATCTGCATGGCGCCCCGAGCCTCACCTTCGATGCGGCCAAGGGCATCGTCGTCTGCGGCCAGGCGGTGACCAAGGATGTCAGCGGTGAAAGCTATTCGCCGGAGATCAAGCTGTCGGATTTTTGAGGTCCGCGCGGCGTCAGAAGCTCAGTCCTCGTCGTGATCCAGCGTGTGACGCTGGATCATCGGCAGCTGCAGCAGGGTGAAGACCACGGTGATCGGCATCATGCCGAACACCTTGAACGACACCCAGAAATCGGTCGAGAAGCTGCGCCAGATGACCTCGTTGAGGATGGCGAGGAAGAAGAAGAACACCCCCCAGCGGAAGGTCAGCTTGCGCCAGCCGGCGTCATCGAGCCGGAAAACGCTGTCGAACACATAGCCCAGCAGCGATTTGCCGAAGAGAAGGCCGCCCAAGAGCACCGCCCCGAACAGGACGTTGACGATGGTCGGCTTCAGCTTGATGAAAAGCTCATCCTGTAGCCACAAGGTCAGGGCGCCGAACACCAGCACCACAACGCCGGAGACCACCGGCATCACCGGCAGCCGCCGGGTCAGCACGTAGGACACGGCCAGCGACACCGCGATCGCCACCATGAAGACGGCGGTGGCGAAGAAGATCGGTCCGCCGAGATCGGTGATCACCGGAAAACGCTCGGCGAGCATCTCGCCGCGTGAGTTGGCGAGGAAGAACAGCAGCAGCGGGCCAAGCTCCAGCGCGATCTTCAGGAGCGGCGCCACCTCCTTGCGGTCGGCGGCATTGGGGCTGTGTTCGAATTCCATCAGGGATCAACTCTCGCTTGCGGCGATGGCGGCGGCGAAATCGCCGGCGGTGAAGGGTTCGAGGTCGTCGATGCCCTCGCCAACGCCGATGAAATGGACCGGCAGCTTGTGCCGGGCGGCAATAGCGACAAGGATACCGCCGCGCGCGGTGCCGTCCAGCTTGGTCATGACGAGGCCGGTGACGCCGGCGGTCTTGCCGAAGATCTCGACTTGGTTCATCGCGTTCTGACCGGTGGTGGCATCGAGAGTCAGCAGCACGCTGTGCGGGGCGTTCGGATCGTGCTTGCGGATGACGCGCACGACCTTTTCCAGCTCGGCCATCAGCTCGGCGCGGTTCTGCAGCCGTCCGGCGGTGTCGATCAGCAGCACATCGACGCCCTTTTCCCTGGCCTCGCGCATGGCGTCGAAGACGAGGCCGGCGGCATCGGCGCCGGTGTCGCGGGCGACCACCGGGGCGCCGGTCCGCTCGCCCCAGATCTTGAGCTGTTCGACGGCAGCGGCGCGGAAGGTGTCGCCGGCAGCCAGCATCACCGATTTGCCTTCGGCCCGGAGCTTGGCGGCCAGCTTGCCGATGGTGGTGGTCTTGCCGGTGCCGTTGACGCCAACCATCAGCACCACATGCGGGGCGTTGGCCGGGTCGAGCTCCAGGGGCTGGGCAACCGGTTCCAGCACCTTGGCCACTTCCTCGGCAAGGATGCGACGCACCTCCTCCGGGGCGATCTCCTTGTCGAACCGGCCGTCGGAAATCCGCTCGGTGATCGTCATTGCCGTCTCGACGCCGAGATCGGCCTGGATCAGCAGGTCTTCCAGCTCTTCCAGCGTTTCCGCATCGAGCTTGCGCTTTGTGAAGAGCGCGGTGATGCCGCCGGTCAGGCTGGCAGAGGAGCGGGACAGGCCAGCCTTCAGCCGCGCGAACCAGGACAGACGCGGGGCGGCAGGTTCCGGCGCCGCTTCGCTGGCCTCAGGCTCCACAGAAGCTGGCGGTTCGGTCTCTTGCGCAGGCTCCTCAACGGCCTCGGGTGCAGGCCGTTCCTCGTCGGCGGTCGCGGCGGGGGCCGGTTCCACCGGGGTTTCCGGCGTGGCGAGGTCCGAGCTTTCGCTGTTGGGCGCTTCTGTTTTGGGAGCGCCGGCCTCCGCAGGCTCGACCCTTGGCGCGACCTCGGTCGGGGCCTCTGTCGCCGGCGCCTCGGGTGCAAGGGGGGCTTGCGCGGCGTCGTCCGTGCCGGAGAGAGCGGCGTCGGCGGTTTCGACCGTCTCGACCGTCTCGCGCGCGTCCGTCTGCGTCTTGTTGTCCTTGCGGCCGAACAGACGTCCGAGGAAACCGCGTTTTTCGTCACTCATGCTGTCATGCCGCCCGCTGCCCGAGGAGATGTCGCCCGGTATGCCCGCTGATGCGCAGGCTGACAAGATCCCCCGGTCCGGCACCGGCGCAGGCATCCGCGTCGAACTCGACCTGGGTGAACTGTTCGCTGCGGCCCAGGCCCTCGCGTTCGATCAGAACCTGGCGGGTGCGACCGACCTCGGCATCGAGATGGGCGCGCAGGGCCGCCGCGCCCTTTTCCCGCAGCCGCGCCGCCCGCTCCTTGACGGCGGTACGCTCCACCTGGGGCATGCGCGCGGCCGGGGTGCCGGGCCGGGGCGAGAAGGGGAAGACGTGCAGATGGGTCAGGCCGCATTCATCGACGATGCGCAGGGTGTTTTGGAACATCTCCTCCGTCTCCGTCGGAAAACCGGCGATGATATCGGCGCCGAATACCACGTCCGGACGGGCGGCGCGGACCTCCTGGCAGAAGCGGATGGTGTCGGCGCGCAGGTGCCGGCGCTTCATGCGCTTGAGGATCAGGTCGTCGCCGGCCTGCAGCGACAGATGCAGGTGCGGCATCAGACGGTCTTCCTCGGCGATCACCCGCATCAAGGCCGGGTCGGCCTCGATCGAGTCGATCGAGGAGAGCCGCAACCGGTCGAGGCTCGGGACCTTCTTCAGGATCTTCTCCGACAGGGTGCCGAGGGTCGGGGTGCCCGGCAGGTCAGCGCCATAGCTGGTGATATCGACGCCGGTCAACACCACCTCGCGGTAGCCGTTGTCGACGAGCCGGGCGATCTGGTCGACGACCACGCCCATGGGCACGGACCGGGAATTGCCACGGCCAAAGGGAATGATGCAAAAGGTGCAGCGATGATCGCAGCCGTTCTGTACCTGGACGAAGGCGCGGGCGCGGCCCTCCAGCCCGTCGATCAGGTGGCCGGCGGTCTCCGTGACGCTCATGATGTCGTTGACGCGCACCTTTTCGGTCTCGTCGATGCCGAACTGGGCGACCCGGCCATAGGAGGCCCGTTCCAGCTTCTCGCTGTTGCCGAGGACGAGGTCGACCTCCTCCATGCCGGCGAAGCTGTCGCTTTCGGTCTGGGCGGCACAACCGGTGACGATGATCCGCGCCTCAGGGTTTTCCCGGCGCAGGCGGCGGATGGTCTGGCGCGCCTGGCGCACTGCCTCGCCAGTCACCGCGCAGGTGTTGACCAGAACCGCGTCCTTGAGGCCGGCGGCTTCCGCCTCATGCTTCATGACCTCCGATTCATAGGCATTGAGCCGGCAGCCGAAGGTGACGACATCAACACTCATCGGCTCGCCTCCGGCGTTGCCAGGGCGGCGGCGTCGCCCGGCGCGGTCTTGCGGAAGCGGCCGGTGGCGAGGTCGACACGCCCTTCAAACTCGATTTCCGTGTCGCCGGTCATCAGCACATGCCCATCGCTTTCGCGCCATTCCAGCAGCAAGGGGCCGCCCGGCAGGTGGATGGTGACGCGGCGTTCGGTGCGCCCGTCGCGGATCGCCGCGACCGCAGTGGCGCAGGCGGCGGTGCCGCAGGCCTGTGTCAGGCCGACGCCACGTTCCCACACCTTGATCTCGATCTCCGTATCCGACAGCACGTGGGCTAGGGTGATGTTGGCCCGCTCGGGGAACATCGGGTGGTTCTCCAGCATCGGCCCGACCTGTTGAAGGTCGACCGCGTCGAGCGCCGGCACCCAGAAGATGGCGTGGGGATTGCCCATGTTGACGACGGACGGGGTGTGCAGCACCGGCGCGTCGATCGGGCCGATCTGCAATTCGATCGCCCGGGTGTCGGCGAAGGGCTCGGCCAGCGGGATCTCGTCCCAGGCGAGTTTCGGCTGGCCCATGTCGACGGTTACGCGGCGCGGATCGTCGGTGCCGGTGGCGTTGAGCAGGCCGGCCCGGGTTTCGATGGTGGCGGCAGGACGGCCGCTTTCTTCCATCAGCAGGCGACCAATGCAGCGGGTGGCATTGCCGCAGGCGGACACCTCCGAGCCATCCCGGTTGTGGATGCGCATGAAGGCATCGGCGCCGCTGGGCGAGCGCTCGACGGTGATCATCTGATCGAAGCCGATGCCGGTCGTCCGGTCGCCGATCAGGCGGATTGTCTCCACCGGCAAGGCAAGTGGCGTGGTCCGGGCGTCCCAGACAACGAAGTCATTGCCGAGCCCGTTCATCTTCAGGAAAGGGGTGCTGCCGTCGCTCATCGCCGGTAATGCCTGTGTGACTGAGAGGCCTGATGTCTGGGATCCTGGCGGACGCCGGGCCCCTGTCCCGGGGCCTGCGGGATCGCCGCGCATCCGTCTATATGGCCGAAAGCGGGGCAATATTCCAGTGTTGCCTTTATCTCCGCCCCTCACCGAATGAGTGAGGGACGGATGTGCGTGGGCGGCACCATGTGGCGGGGGAGGGGCTAGCCCCCGATCCTTTCCTTGATGAAGGTGCCGTTCCGCAATTCGGTGACCGCGTCGATCAGTTCCCGCCGCGTGTTCATGACGATCGGCCCGTGCCAGGCCACCGGCTCTCGGATCGGCTTGCCGGAGACCAGCAGGAAACGGATGCCGAGCGGTCCGGCGGTGACGGTGATCTCGTCGCCGGTGCCGAACTGCACCAGCGTGCGGTCGCCGCTTTGATCGCGAATGTGCAGTTCCTCGCCGCCGACCGATTTTTCGGTGAGGATCCCCACCGGGCTGGAGGCATCGCGAAAGCTGCCCGAGCCCTCGAAGATATAGGCAAAGGCCTGCCGGTAGGTGTCGACCGGCAGGCGCCGGGTGCGGCCGGCCGGTACAAACACATCGAGATAGGCCGGATCGGCGGCAATGCCGTCGACCGGGCCGCGCTTGCCCCAGAAGCTGCCGCAGATGACGCGCACGGTGGTGCCGTCGTCGTCGATGATCTCGGGGATCTCCGCCGCCGGCACATCCTGGTAACGCGGATCGGTCATCTTCAGCGACGAGGGCAGGTTGGCCCAGAGCTGGAAGCCATGCATGCGGCCCCGGGCGTCGCCCTTGGGCATTTCCTGATGCATGATGCCGCGCCCGGCGGTCATCCACTGGATGTCGCCGGCTCCGAGCGTACCGCTGTTGCCGAGGCTGTCGCCGTGATCGACCGTGCCGGCCAGCACATAGGTGATGGTCTCGATCCCCCGGTGCGGATGCCAGGGAAAGCCGGCCTGGTAATCCTCCGGGCGCTCGTTGCGGAAATCATCGAACAGCAGGAAGGGGTCGTGCCGGGTCGGATCGTTGAAGCCGAAGGCGCGGTGCAGCTTGACGCCGGCGCCCTCAAGGGTCGGCTGGGCGGCGCCGGTGTGGGTGACGGGTCTGACGGACATGACGGTTCCTTTCGCCAGAGGGTGTTGTCTCCCATCTGGGGCGGTGCCCGCACAGGATAAAGCCCCGGCGCGGCGACACACCGTTCACCGCAGGCGCATCAATCGATGATCATGCGCGTTGCCGGGCCGCAGGCCTGAAGCACCTTCAGCATGTCGGCGCGGTGGAGGGCGACACAGCCCTCGGTTGGCGTCAGGCCGGGGCGGGCGAGATGGAAGAAAATGGCGCTGCCCCGTCCGCGCACCGCTGGCGCCAGATTGCAATCCAGCACGACGACGATGTCGTAAAGCCCATCCTCGCGCCACATCACCTCATGAGAGGCGGGGAAGGGGCGGGTCACCATCCGGTTATAGCGCGGGTGGGTGGGATCGTCGCACCAGCCCATGTCCGGCGACAGCGGCACCACCGGCAGGCGACTGCGCGGTCGGGGTAGTCGGTCCGGCCGATAGTAGACCGTCTTGAGCAGGAAGGCGCCCGCCGGGGTGGCGCCATCGCCTTCGCGCTTCATCCGGGTGATGCCGCCCCGGCCGAGCGCGCAAGGGCGCGTGATCGGACCAAGGCTGAGCCGGCCGGTGGTGGCGTGCGCGGACAGCGCCCGTACCCGCAGGATCTCCGCTGGTCCGGCGGAGGGAAGGGCGCTTGGCGTGCAGTCTGGGGCGAGAAGGTCGATCGACATGGGTACCGTGATACCCTTTCGATCAAATCCACGTGAAGCAGATTTGTTTCCGGGTGCACCATTTTCGGTCAATTCCCGCTCGCGACGCGTGTTGTTGTTGCATAAGTGATGATCAAGGGATTGAATTGATTGAGAGCCCCAAAAGGGAGGACAGAGAATGAGCGCCCGCAAAATCCTGATTGTCGACGATGACAGCGATCTGCGTGAGGCGCTGGTCGAGCAGCTTTCGCTTTACGACGAGTTCGAGACGCTGGAGGCGGAGACGGCGGCGGGGGGGATCAACATGGCCAAGACGGAGCATGTGGATCTGTTGCTGATGGATGTGGGCTTGCCGGACATCGACGGGCGCGAGGCGGTCAAGCTCCTGCGCAAAAACGGCTTCAAGGCACCGATCATCATGCTGACGGGCCATGACACGGATTCCGACACGATCCTTGGGCTGGAAGCCGGCGCCAACGATTATGTGGCCAAGCCGTTCAAGTTCGCCGTGCTGCTGGCGCGGGTTCGGGCGCATCTGCGCCAGCATGAGCAGAGCGAGGACGCGGTGTTCACCATCGGCCGCTTCGCCTTCCGGCCGGCGCAGAAGCTGATGAGCGATGACAAGGGCAGCAAGGTCCGGCTGACGGAGAAGGAAACCTCGATCCTGAAGTTCCTCTACCGGGCCGGGGAAAAGCCGGTGACCCGCGATGTGCTTTTGCACAAGGTGTGGGGCTACAACTCCGGGGTGACCACTCATACGCTGGAAACCCATATCTATCGCCTGCGGCAGAAGATCGAACGGGATCCGTCGAACGCGGAACTGCTGGTGACGGAAGCGGGCGGCTACAAGCTGGTGCCCTGAGACCGGGGACGGGGTGCAATTCTGGTCTTGTGCTGGCCAAGGGCTTCGGCGTACTCCTCAAGTCATGAGTCTCGCCCGTGATATGGATCTCCTGCGCAAGGTGCCCCTGCTCGCCGATTTTCCGGATGAGCAATTGCGCCTGCTCGCCTTTTCAGCGGAAAACGTCTCCTATCGCGACGGCGAGGTGCTGTTCGTGGAAGGCGAACGGGCCGATGGTGGTCTGGTGGTTGCTTCCGGTGCGGTTATGCTGGAGAGCGAAAACGAGGCGAATGGGCAGGGGGACCGCTATGGCCCCGGCAGCCTGATCGGCGAAACCGCCCTTTTGGTGGAGACCCGGCGCCCGGCACGGGCCGTCGCCAGCGGTGCCACCGATGTCATCCGCATTCGCCGCGCCCTGTTCAAGCGCATGCTGCAGGAGTTTCCCGATATCGCACAGCGGCTGTTCGACAGCCGGGCGGCACGGTTCCGCGACACTGCCGCGGCGCTTGGCCGGGTGGGGACCCTGCTGGAACAGCTCGAACGGGAGCACAGCGCCTTCCGCGCTGCCCGGGCCAAGGCCAGCGGCGACGCCGAGTAGCGCGTCGCCAGATCCTGTTTTCCTTGAAATACGGACCTGCGCACGTCAGCGCAGCATCACACCAGGTTCAGGGTGACGGGCACGTTGCCGCGGGTCGCGTGCGAATAGGGGCAGACCACGTCGGCCTTGGCGATCAGCGCCTCGGCGGTGGGTTTGTCGAGCCCGGGAAGGGCGATGTTGAGGGTCATCGCGATGCCGAAGCCGCCGCCGTCCTCGCGCGGGCCAATGCCCACTTCCGCATCAATCGAGGTGTCGGCCGGCAGTTCGATGTTATCGCGCCCGGCGACGAAGCCCAGAGCGCCGATGAAACAGGCGGAATAGCCCGCAGCAAAGAGCTGCTCCGGGTTGGTGCCAGCACCGCCGTCCCCGCCCAGTTCCTTCGGCGTCGACAGGGTGATCTCCAGCCGACCATCGTCGGATTTCGCGGT
The DNA here is from genome assembly GCF_014635285.1 of Stappia taiwanensis. GTDB lineage: Bacteria > Pseudomonadota > Alphaproteobacteria > Rhizobiales > Stappiaceae > Stappia > Stappia taiwanensis. The sequence goes on from NZ_BMCR01000006.1 coordinate 82,415, forward strand.
GCCGGTGCGGCCGCCGGTGGCGCTCGTGCGGGCGGTGTAGAGGATGCTCATCTGTGGGTCCTTTCCCGAAAGGCGATACGTTTCGAGAAAAACTATTGCGCAAAATTTAATTTTGTCAAATTCAACGTGATGCAAGTAAACTTGACAGGTTGGGCGCAGCGGGAGATTTGAAAGAAGATGGACAACGCGCGGTGCGGCTGTACACGACCGCCGCCGGTGATGCGCGCGCGGCGCACGGGGCAAGCGACAAGACGGATGACCGAGACGACTTCGGCGCAGGTGAGTGAGGAGGATGCGGCGCTGCTGCTGTCGCATCAACTCTGTTTCAGCCTGCATTCCACCACGCTGGCACTTGGCCGGCTCTATGCCCGGCTGCTGGCGCCGCTGGGGCTGACCTACACGCAATATCTTGTGATGCTGGTGCTGTGGCAGTACCGCAGCCGTCCGGTGAAGGCGCTGGGGGTGGCCTTGATGCTGGACTCCGGCACGCTGACCCCGGTGCTGAAACGGCTGGAGGCGACGGGTCTGGTGACGCGTCGGCGTGATCCGGCCGATGAGCGGCGGTTGATCGTCACGCTGACGGAGGCGGGGGAGGCGTTGCGTCAGGCGGCCCGACCGATCCCGCATCAGGTGATGGCGGCCTGCGACACGTCCGGCGTCGATCTTCAGCGGCTGAAGGGGGAGCTGGAAGCGCTGCGGGATGGGTTGACCGGCGAAGCGGGCGCCTAAACCGGATACATAAAAGACAAAATCCCCCGGCGCCGCCAGCACCGGGGGAATCTGCAAAGCGTCTGCTCTCAGGCTGCCAGACTGACTGGTCGCCCGTCAGGGCTCAGGCCCAGGGGCGGCTTTCCGATGCGCTCTTCTCGAACCGGTCGATGGCCGGCGCCTTTTCCATGGTCAGGCCGATATCGTCGAGACCGTTCAGCAGGCAGTGCTTGCGGAACGGGTCGATGTCGAACGTCACCACGCCGCCATCGGGGCCGCGGATTTCCTGGGCTTCCAGATCCACCGTCAGGGTGGCGTTGGCGCCGCGCTGGGCGTCGTCCATCAGCTTGTCCAGCTCTTCCGGCGAGACGACGATCGGCAGGATGCCGTTCTTGAAGCAGTTGTTGTAGAAGATGTCGGCGAAGCTGGTGGAGATCACGCAGCGGATGCCGAAGTCCAGCAGCGCCCAGGGCGCATGCTCACGCGAGGAGCCGCAGCCGAAGTTGTCGCCGGCGACCAGAATGCTGGCCTTGCGGTAGGCCGGCGTGTTGAGCACGAAATCCGGGTTCTCCGAGCCATCGTCAAGGGTGCGCATCTCGTGGAACAGGGCGCTGCCGAGCCCGGTCCGCTTGATGGTCTTGAGGAACTGCTTCGGGATGATCATGTCCGTGTCGATGTTGATGATCGGCAGCGGCGCGGCCACGCCGGTCAAGGTCTCGAACTTGTCCATTTCGCAAGGTCTCCTGCAGGTCAGTCGCGGGTCAGGCGGCAAGGCTTGTGGCGCTGTCGCAACCCAGCATCAGGTTGAGGTTCTGTACGGCGGCGCCGGACGCGCCCTTGCCGAGGTTGTCGAATACGGCGACCAGCACCGCCTGGGCGCGCGCGTCATTGGCGAAGACATGCAGCCGCATGCGGTTGGTGCCGTTGAAGGTTTCCGGATCCAGTTCGTCGAGCCGGGCGCTCTGGGAGAGCGGCGCCACATCGACGAAGCTGCCCGCAAGGCTGCCGTAATGCGCCGTGAGCGCTGCATGCAGCTCTGCCCCGGTCGGGACGTGGGCGAGGCCGCCAAGCTGCAGCGGCACCATGGTTACCATGCCTTGGGCGAAGTTGCCGACGGCCGGCACGAACAAGGGCGTGGTGGCAAGGCCGGAGTACAGCCCCATTTCCGGAAGGTGCTTGTGGTCGAGGGTCAGCGCATAGGGCATGTAGGGTGCCGCAGCATTGCCCTTGGCCTCATAGGCCTCGATCATCGTGCGGCCGCCGCCGCTGTAGCCGGAGATCGCATTGACCGTCACCGGGAACTCGGCCGGCAGCAGGCCGGCGGAAATCAGCGGCCGCAGGCAGGCAATCACCCCTTGCGGATAGCAGCCCGGGTTGGCGACCCGGGCCGAGGCGCCGATCTTCGCGCCCTGGTCAGTGGCCATCTCGGCGAAGCCATAGTCCCAGCCTTCCGCCGTGCGATGGGCGGTGGAGGCGTCGATCACCCGAGTGCCGGCATCGCCGATCAGCGACACGCTCTCTCGCGCCGCGTCGTCCGGCAGGCAGAGGATGGCGATGTCTGCCTCGCGCAAAAGCTCGGCGCGGGCGGCAAGATCCTTGCGCCGCTCCGGGGCAATTGACAGGAGGTCGAGGTCGCGGCGACGTGCCAGCCGCTCGCGGATCTGGAGACCCGTCGTGCCGGCTTCGCCGTCGATGAACACTTTCGCGACCATGTCCTTCTCTCCGTTGGTGGACGCCTCAGACTTCCAGGCACAGCTCCTGGCAGGCGTAACTGATTTTACCGGGTGCGGCGGCGATGCCGCGCCCGGTTCGGCGGACTTCTACACCACCGGTGACCGGTTTGTCATTCTTCTCCTGCCCGAGAGCTGCCGGCTGGCCTGTTCGTGAGCGTGTCAGCGGGCTTGGCCATGATACTCCGGATTGGGCCGCATGTCGGTGGCGGAGGCGACCCGGTTGGACATGTTGAAGAAGGCGGCCACCGCCGCGATGTCCCAGATATCCCGGTCGGAAAAGCCGACGGCGCGCAGGGCCTCGCGATCCGCCTCGACGATGGCGTGCGGTTGCTCGGTCAGTTTTACGGAAAAATCGAGCATGGCCCGCTGGCGCGGGTCGAGGTCGGCGACCCGGTAGTTCATCACCATCAGCTCGCCCAGTTCCGGATCGCCGGAATACTGGCGCACGGCCGCGCCATGAGCGGTGAGGCAGTAGAAGCAGCGGTTCACCGAGGAAACCGCAACGGCGATCATCTCCCGCTCCAGCTTGCTCAGCCCGCTGTCGGCCAGCATCAGGTCATTGTACATGGCGGTGAAGGCCCGCAGCTTGTCCTCGTTGAAGGCATAGGCGCGCAGCACGTTGGGTACCATGCCGAGCTTTTCCTCGCATTTGGCGAAATAGGCCTCGGTCTCGGGGCCAAGCCCGGTTTCCTGCTCCAGGGACAAGGCAATGGGGCTGGTCGCGTCGTTCATGCAGTTTTCCTCCCGAAAACAGGCGGCAAATGCGCCGCCATTTACCCAATGGTTCGTTTGTCCGACGTGATCGGTGGATCGTGGCGGATGAAGTGATTACATCGGACGACAACTCGGCCTAGCATGGGGCCGTTTGCCGGAGATAGCGACCGGCGAATCAGTTCCGGCGGCCAGGTGGCCGCTCCGGTGTCGAAATCTCAAACAGCAGTGAATGCCAGAAATGGCTCTAGGGGGAAAAATGCCCGAAGGACAAGAGCAAGCAAAGGTCCGGCTCATAGAGGCGGTGGTCGCGGGTCTCGCGCCCGATCTGGCGGCCTTTGCGCGCGATTTGTTCGCACGCGGTGCCGCCGAGGATCTCGTCAGCTACACACCGGAGGAGCTTGTCGCCATCGCCGAGGTCGCCTGGGCCGGTATGGCGACCCATCCGATCGGAACGCATCGGATCAACATCTACAATCCGGACTTCAAGATCGAGGGCGGGCGCACCGGCGACGTCACCGTGATCGAGGTCGTCAACGACAACATGCCGTTCCTGGTCGATTCCGTGATGGGCGAGTTGCAGGCGAGCGGCCTGGAGGTGCGGCTGGTGCTGCACCCGATTCTGACGGTAGAACGCGACGACAAGGGCGGGCTGATCGCCTGCCACGGCATTACCCGCAGCAAAAAGGCCGGATACCGGCGCGAAAGCCTCATCCACATGCATGTGGCGCGGATCGACGCGGATGCGGAACGTACGGAGCTGCAGGGGCGGCTGGAGGCGGTGATGCGCGATGTGCGCTCCGCCGTCGACGACTGGGTGCCGATGCGCGAGCGATTGGACAAGGCGATCGCCACCTTCAAGGAAACGCCGCCGCCGGTTCCGGTCGATGAGCTCGGCGAGGCGGTCCAGTTTCTGGAATGGCTGGCTGCGGACAATTTCATCCTGCTGGGCATGCGCGAATACTATTTCGAGGGCGGCGCCGCCGAGGGTGAGCTGTCGCTGAAGAAGGGCACGGGTCTCGGCCTGCTGGCCGATCCGGAGGTGCGCGTTCTGCGGCGCGGGTCGGAATTCGTGGTGATGACCCCGGAAATCCGCGACTTCCTGATCAAGCCCGAGCCCCTGATCATCGCCAAGGCGAATGTGAAGAGCCGGGTGCACCGCCGGGTGCATATGGATTATGTGGGCGTCAAGCTGTTCGACGAGAATGGCGAGCTGGCGGGCGAGTTGCGCATCGTCGGCCTGTTGACGGCGACCGCCTACACCCTGTCGACCAAGAACATTCCGTTCGTGCGCCGGAAGATCGACGCGGTGCTGAACCAGGCCGGGTACGATCCGGAAAGCCACTCCGGCCGGGCTCTGCTGAACGTTCTGGAAAGCTATCCGCGTGACGAGCTGTTCCAGGTCGATGCGGACCTGCTCTACTACTTCGCCACCTCGATCCTGCAATTGGACGAGCGTCCGCGCATCCGCGTGCTGGCGCGGCGGGACAAGTTCGACCGGTTCGTGTCGATCCTGTGCTACGTGCCGCGCGACCGCTACACCACCGAGGTCCGGCTGAAGGTGGGCGACTATTTCGCACGGGTTTACGATGGCCGCCTGTCGGCCTGGTACGTGTCCTACCCGGAAGGCCCGCTGGCGCGGGTGCATTTCATCATCGGCCGTGACGAAGGCGAGACCCCGGACCCCAGCCAGGAGGACCTGGAGCAGGCGGTCACCGGCATCGTGCGGACCTGGGCGGATGATTTCCGCGACGTGCTGCGGGCTGCCTATGGCGGCAATCGGGCGGTGGAGCAGGCCAAGCGCTATGCCGACGCCTTCCAGGCCGGCTACAAGGAAACCTATGGCGGCGAGGCGGCGCTGTCCGATATCGGCATCGTGGAAAAGCTGTCCGATGAAGCGGACACGGCGCTGACCTTCTCCCAGCGCCCGGAGGACGCGCCGCGCCGGGTGACGCTCAAGGTCTATCACCATCTGGTGCCGATCCCGCTGTCGGCCCGGGTGCCGATCCTGGAGAACATGGGCTTCCGTGTCATCAACGAGCGGACCTACCGGATCACTCCGGCGGACCGGCCGCTGGCCTATCTGCATGAGCTGACGCTGGAGGCGACCAGCGGCGGCGATCTTCTGCTCGATGACGATCTGAAGGGCCGTCTTGAAGCGCTGTTCATGGCGATCTGGCGCGGGCAGTCGGAATCGGACGGCTACAACGCCCTGGTGCTCAACGCCGGGCTCGCCTGGCGCGATGTCGCCATGTTGCGGGCGCTGTCGCGCTATCTGCGTCAGGCCGGCATCCGGTACTCGGAAGACTACATGTGGCGGACCCTGAACCGCTATTGCGATGTGGCGAGCAAGCTGGTGGAGCTCTTCCACCTGCGCTGCAATCCCGAACCGGGCGATGAGGATCGCGCGCTTGTGGCGGCGCAGTTGGAGCAGGAACTGGCTGATGTCTTCGACGGGGTGGACAGCCTCGACGACGACCGGATCCTGCGCCGGTTCGAAAATGTCATCGATGCGGTGTTGAGGACCAACTTCTTCCAGCTCGATGTGCACGGTCAGCCGAAGCCGACCTTTGCCTTCAAGCTCGATCCGCAGCGTATCGACGAGTTGCCCCGGCCGCGTCCGTTCCGCGAGATCTTCGTCTACAGCCCGCGGGTGGAAGGCGTGCATCTGCGTTTCGGCAAGGTGGCGCGCGGTGGCCTGCGCTGGTCCGACCGATCGCAGGATTTCCGCACTGAGGTGCTGGGCCTGGTCAAGGCACAGCAGGTGAAGAACGCGGTGATCGTGCCGGTTGGTGCCAAGGGCGGGTTCGTGCCCAAGCATCTGCCGGTCGGCGGGTCGCGCGAGGAGATCTTCGCCGAGGGCACCAAAGCCTACAAGATCTTCATTTCCTCGCTGCTGGATGTCACCGACAACCTCAGCGGCGACAAGATCTGGCCGCCCGAGCGGGTGGTGCGCCATGATGAGGACGATCCGTATCTGGTGGTTGCCGCCGACAAGGGCACGGCAAGCTTCTCCGACACGGCGAACGCCATTTCCGAAAGCCGCAACTTCTGGCTCGGCGATGCTTTCGCCTCCGGCGGGTCGGCAGGCTATGACCATAAGAAGATGGGCATCACCGCGCGCGGTGCCTGGGAAGCGGTCAAGCGGCATTTCCGGGAGATGAACAAGGATATCCAGTGCGAGCCCTTCACCGTTGCCGGTGTCGGCGACATGTCCGGCGACGTGTTCGGCAACGGCATGTTGTTGTCGCGGGCGATCCGGCTGGTGGCGGCGTTCGACCACCGCGACATCTTCCTCGATCCGGATCCGGATCCGGAGGCGAGTTGGGAGGAGCGCAAGCGGGTGTTCGATCTGGGGCGCTCATCTTGGAACGACTACAATGCGGCGCTGATTTCCAAGGGCGGCGGGGTGTTCTCGCGGCAGGCGAAATCGATCCCGCTCTCGGCGGAAGTGCAGGCGATGCTGGGCATCGCCAGGGCTTCGGCGACGCCGCATGAGGTGATGAACGCGATCCTGCGCATGTCGGTGGATCTGTTCTGGTTCGGCGGCATCGGCACCTATATCCGCGCCGCCAGCGAGAGCGATGCGGATGTGGGCGATCGGGCCAACGACGCCATCCGCGTGACCGCCGCCGAGGTGGGCGCCAAGGTGATCGGCGAGGGGGCGAACCTGGGCATGACCCAGCTTGCGCGCATCGCCTTCAACCGGCGCGGCGGCCGCTGCAACTCCGATGCGATTGACAACTCGGCCGGCGTCAACTCGTCGGATGTGGAGGTCAACATCAAGATCGCGCTGGGCGCGGCGGTGCGGGCCAACAAGCTGACCGTGACGGCGCGCAACCATCTCTTGTCGGAAATGACGGACGAGGTGGCGGCGCTGGTGCTGCGCAACAACTACCTGCAGACCCTGGCGATCAGCCTTGCCGAGGCGCGGGGCATGGAGGACTTCGGCTATCAACGGCGGATGATGCGCCAACTGGAACAGGCCGGCCTGCTCGATCGTGCGGTGGAGCAGCTGCCGGACGAGGCGGCGCTGGATGAGCTGCAGCTTGCCGAGAACTTCCTGACCCGGGCGGAGATTGGGGTGCTTCTGGCCTATGCCAAGATCACCCTTTACGACCGGCTGCTGGAAAGCCCGGTGCCGGATGACAGCTATCTGGCCAAGGAGCTGTTCCGCTACTTCCCGGTCGCCATGCAGGAGACCTATGCGGAGGAAATCGAGGGGCACCGGCTGCGGCGCGAGATCATTGCCACCATGCTGGCGAACTCGATGATCAACCGGGGCGGGCCGACCTTCCCGACCCGGATCGCCGATCAGACCGGAGCCGATTTCGCCCGGATCGCCCAGGCCTTCGCGGCGGTGCGCGATGCCTATGGGCTGACCGACCTGAACACCGAGATCGACAGGCTGGACACCCATATCGATGGCGCACTGCAGTTGTCGCTCTACCGCGCGGTGCAGGATCTGGTGCTCGATCAGACGGTCTGGTTCCTGCGCAACGTGGACTTCGAGGACGGGCTGGAAGCGGTGATCGGCCGGTTCCGGGACGGCATCGATGCGGTGGCGCCGACGCTGACGGGCATCGTCAACGAGGCCATGCGCGAGGGGCTGGCGGCGGAAACCGCGCGGCTGGTCGAAGGCGGCGTGCCGGAGGCGCTCGCCGCCCGTATCGCCCGGCTGCCGGTGGAGACCGAGATCCCGGATATCGTCCTTGTCGCCGAGCAGGTCGAGCGGCCGCTTGCCGATGTCGCCGAGGTGTTCTTCAAGGCGGCGGGGCATTTCCGCCTCGGTGCCATGGAGGCCAAGGCGCGCGGCCTGTCGATCCACGACTACTATGACGGGCTGGCGCTCGACCGGGCGCGGGCGCTGCTTGCCGACGCCCACCGCCAGATCACCGCTCAGGCGATGGGCGCGGACGGGTTCGAGAACTGGCTGGAGGCCAATGAAATTCGGGTGGAGCGCACCGCCCGGGCAGCCAACGAGATCGTCGAGGGTGACCTGACGGTGTCGAAGTTCTCCGTCGCGGCAAGCTTGCTGGCCGAACTGGCCCGGTGAGCGAAGCGCATTGTATGCCCTCTGGCGGCCGCATCGCGGTCGCCAGCTGGGTGCTGTTCGACTGGGCGGCACAGCCGTTCTTCACATTGGTCACCACCTTCGTGTTCGCGCCCTATTTCGCCTCCGCCGTGGCGCCGAGCCCGGCGGAGGGCCAGGCGCTGTGGGGCTACGCCACCGCGGCGGCCGGGCTGATGATTGCGCTGCTCGCGCCGGTTCTGGGCGCTATCGCCGACAAGACCGGCGCGCGCAAGCCCTGGATCGGCGCGTTTTCCGTGCCGTTGGTCTTGGGCTGTCTGCTGCTTTATTTCGCCGAACCGGGCAGCGCCTTCGGCGTTGCCTTCGCTCTGACCGGCTTTGCGGTGGCGACGCTCGGGGTCGAGTTCGCCACCGTCTTCACCAATGCGATGATGCCGGATCTCGTGCCGACCCATCGGCTGGGACGGCTGTCGGGCAGCGGCTGGGCGGTGGGCTATGCCGGCGGGTTGATTTCGCTGGTGCTGGCGCTCGGGCTGATGGCGGCCAATCCGGAGACGGGCAAGACCTTGCTCGGGCTCGATCCGATCCTTGGGCTCGACCCGGCGACCCGGGCCGGCGACCGGGCCTCGGGGCCATTCTCGGCCCTCTGGTATCTGATCTTCGTGCTGCCGCTGTTCCTGTTCGTGCCTGATGTGCCGCGCCGCGCGGTCAGCTTGAAGGCGGCGATTCGTCAGGGGCTCGCCAATCTGGGCGAAACCGCGCGCGGCGCCCGGGCTGACCGAAATGTCTTCCTCTTTCTCGTCGCCAACATGGTCTACAAGGACGGCCTGGTGGCGCTCTTTGCGTTCGGCGGCATTTATGCCGCCGGGGTGCTCGGTTGGTCGACCATCGAGATCGGCAGCTTCGGCATTCTGCTGACCATCACCGGAACGCTCGGCGCCTTTCTCGGCGGGCGGCTCGATGATCTGTTCGGGCCGAGGCCGGTGATCGCCGGCGCGCTTCTCATCCTGATCCTGTGCGGCCTCGGGTTGGTCTCCGTCGACCGGGAGACGGTGTTCTTCGTGATCGACGTGGCGCCGGGCGACGGGGCCGGGCTGTTCACCACCTTGCCGGAACAGGTGTTCCTGGTGCTTGGCGGGCTGCTCGGTGCGGCTGCCGGGCCGCTGCAGGCGGCCTCGCGCACCTTGCTGATCCATCTGGTGCCGCGCGGCGAGCTGACGAAATACTTCGGCCTGTTCGCCCTGTCGGGCAAGGTGACGAGCTTCCTCGCGCCGCTCGCCGTCGGTCTCGTCACGGCGGCGACGCTCAGCCAGGCCGCCGGCATGGCGGTGATCCTTCTGTTCTTCACCGCCGGACTGGTGCTGCTGGCCCGGGTGCGCGATCCCCACGCCGGCTGATCCGTCCGGCCTCGCAGCCCGATCAATTGAAAAAGGCGCGGTCCCGTGAGGGCCGCGCCTTTTTCGTCATTTGTCTGGCCGGATCAGCCGGCCGCCTTGCCTGCGGCGCGCTCGGCGCGGCGGCGGTCATGCGGATCGAGCAGCGCCTTGCGCAGGCGGATGGTCTGCGGCGTCACCTCGACCAGCTCGTCATCGGTGATGTAGGACAGGGCCGCTTCGAGCGACAGGCGGATCGGCGTCGTCAGCCGCACCGCTTCGTCCTTGCCGGCGGAGCGCACGTTGCTGAGCTGCTTGCCCTTCAGCACATTGACCTCAAGGTCGTTACCGCGGGTGTGCTCACCCACCAGCATGCCCCGGTACACCTTGACGCCCGGATCGATCAGCATCGGGCCGCGATCTTCCAGGTTGAACAGGGCATAGGCCACGGCCTCGCCATCGCCATTGGAGATCAGCGCACCAGTGTGCCGGCCGGCGATCTCGCCCTTGAACGGCGCATAGTCGTGGAAGACGCGGTTGAAGATCGCCGTGCCGCGGGTGTCGGACAGGAGCTCCGACAGGTAGCCGATCAGACCACGGGTCGGCGCATGGAACAGCAGCCGGGTGCGGCCGGCGCCGGAGGGGCGCATCTCCAGGAGCTCGCCCTTGCGCTCCGACAGCTTCTGCACGACGACGCCGGAATGTTCCTCGTCGACGTCGATGGTCACTTCCTCGATCGGCTCCAGGCGGGAGCCGTCCTCGGCGGTCTGGAAGACCACACGCGGCCGGCCGACGCACAGTTCGAAGCCCTCACGGCGCATGTTCTCGATCAGGATGGCAAGCTGCAGCTCGCCGCGTCCGGAGACGATGAAGGCATCGGCCTCCGGCGAATCCTCGACCGTCAGCGCCACGTTGCCTTCGGCCTCGTCCATCAGCCGCTTGCGGATGACGCGGGACTGCACCTTGTCGCCCTCGGTGCCGGCGAGTGGGCCGTCGTTGACGTGGAAGGTCATGGACAGGGTCGGCGGGTCGATCGGCTGGGCGGCCAGCGGCTCGCTGACTTCCGGGGCGCAGATGGTATCGGAAACGGTGGCTTCCTGCAGGCCGGCGATGGAGATGATGTCACCGGCGACCGCCTTGTCGATCGGCTGGCGCTCAAGGCCGCGGAAGGCGAGCACCTTGGAAATGCGGCCGGTCTCGACGGTCTTGCCGTCGCGGGACAGGGCCTTGACGGCCATGTTCGGCACCGCCTCGCCGGAGATGACGCGGCCGGTGAGGATCCGTCCGAGGAAGGGGTTCGGCTGGACGGTGGTCGCCAGCATGCGGAAAGCGCCTTCCTCGGCCGCCGGGGCGGGAATGTGCTTTTCGACCAGCTCGAACAGCGGGTCCATGCTGTCCTTCGGCCCGTCCGGATCGCCGGCCATCCAGCCCTGCTTGGCCGAGCCGTAGAGCACCGGGAAATCGAGCTGCTCTTCGTCGGCGTCGAGGGCGGCGAACAGGTCGAACACCTCGTCGAGAACCTCTTCGGCGCGCTGGTCGGGCTTGTCGATCTTGTTGATCGCGACAATCGGGCGAAGGCCGAGCTTCAGCGCCTTGCCGAGCACGAACTTGGTCTGCGGCATGGGGCCTTCCGCCGCATCGACAAGCAGGACCACGCCGTCGACCATGTGCAGGATACGCTCCACCTCGCCGCCAAAGTCGGCGTGGCCGGGGGTGTCGACGATGTTGATCCGGGTGTCGCCATGGGTCAGCGAGGTGACCTTGGCGAGAATGGTGATGCCGCGCTCCCGCTCAAGATCATTGGAATCCATCATCCGCTCTTCGGTCCGCTGGTTGTCGCGGAAGGAGCCGGATTGCTTCAGGAGCACGTCAATCAACGTGGTCTTGCCATGATCGACATGGGCAATGATGGCGATATTGCGCAGTTGCATCAGTTGATTGCTCCGAGAAAAAAGTAACGCGGGCCGTTGGGACCCGCGCAATTGTGCGGGCCTGTATAAACCGGCAAGGGGCGTCTTGCAACGCAGCAATACGTGACGTCATCCGGCAAGGCATCTGGGGTGGATTGACAGAGGGCGTGCGGGAAGGCAGATAGTAAGGAGATCTGATTATATGGATTCCGCATGAAATCTGTCGCAGCAACCCGCCCGATCGGCTTCCTCATTGGCGATCTGGCGCGCCTGATGCGCCGGCGTTTCGAACGCCGGCTGGCCGGGAGCGACACCGGGCTGACCGTCAGCGAGGCGCGGACATTGGCGATGGTCGAGCATTATTCCGGCTGGCGCCAAACTGCGCTGGCCGACCGCATGGGCATCGAGCCGATGACGCTGAGCGGTTTTCTCGACCGCCTGGAAGCGGCCGGACTTGTCGTCCGCAAGCCGGACCCGAACGACCGGCGGGCCAAGCTGATTACCCTCGCTCCGGCGGCCACGCCGGTGCTGGAGCGGATCCACGAGGAAATGGTGGCAATCCGGCTGGAGGCGCTGGAAGGCTTTTCCGAGGAAGACGCGGACCGGCTCTACGCGCTTTTGCAACGGATGCACGGAAATCTCTGCTGTTGCGGGCCGGAGGAGTTGTCATGAACCGAACGCCCTTGATGAGCGAGCGGCGCACGGCGATGCTCGGCGGCGCGCTGGTGGCCATCGGCCCGATCTCCATGGCGCTCTATACGCCGGCGATGCCTGTGCTGGCGGCTGCCTTCGACACCTCCCAGGCGATGATCAAGCTGACCCTGACCGCCTATTTCACCGGTTTTGCCCTCAGCCAGCTTTTGTGCGGACCGCTGACCGATGCCTTCGGGCGCAAGCCGATCGCGCTGCTGTTCCTGACCCTCTATCTCGCCTCGACGCTGCTGGCCACCTATGCGCCAACTATCGAATGGATGCTGGCGGCCCGGGCGCTGCAAGGGGTCGGCGCCTCGGTCGGCATTGCCGTGTCGCGGGCGCTCGCCCGGGATCAGTTTGTCGGCCAGGCGTCGGCGCGGATCATGAACACCACCGGGATGATGCTGGCGATCGGACCGGCGCTGGCGCCGACCATCGGCGGCGTCACGCTGGAGCTGTTCGGCTGGCGCGAGATCTTCGTCGCGATGATCATCTACGGCCTCGCCCTGATGCTGGGCGTCATCGTCTTCATGCGCGAGACCAATCCCTACATCGACCGGAGCAACCTGCATCCCTATCGGCTGTTCCGCAATTATCTGACCCTGATCACCGACACCCGCTTTCTCCAGCCGAGCCTTCTGACCGGGATCGGCACCGGGACGATCTACACCATGGCGACTATCCTGCCCTTCGTGCTGATCGACAAGGTCGGATTGACACCGGTCGAATTCGGCTTCGGCATGATGGTGCAGTCCTGTTCCTTCATCGCCGGCACCATTGTCACCGCTCGCCTGCTGCGGCGGGTCGAGGCGCATCGGCTGTTGCCCTACGGCATCGTCGGCATCGTGGTCGCCGCCGTGTCGATGGTGGTTCTGCTCACCATGTTTCCGCTGCATTTCCTGACGGTCATGGGGCCGGTGGGGCTGTTCGTCTTCTTCCTGGCGACGGTGATGCCCTCCGCCTTTACCTCGGCGCTGCATGATTTTCCCAAGATTGCCGGCGCGGCGTCGGCGATGATGGGCTTCCTGCAGTTCGGCGCCGGGCTTGCCGGCAGTCTGGTCGCCGCCGCCCTCGGTGACCCGCTGCTCGGCGTGGTGATCGTTCCGCCGGGCATGATGCTGCTGGCGGTCGGGCTCTATCAGGTGCTGGGCATGCGCAACCGCAGACGGGCCGTCGCTGCCGAATAGGCAGCAGTCGGTTTCCAGCGCTCACCTATCGCGCCTTCCGGTAGCTGGACGGCTTGACGAACGGGCGGGAAAGCCGCAAGACCCGTCGTTCGAACAACGACCTTGCGCGTGATCGCGCGGGCAGGTCATTCGCCCGGAGTGGGCACGGTGGCAGCGGGAGAGCGATGGGCATGACGGCAGACACAGCAACCGGCCGGTACTGCTTTCGCGGCGGCGCGCTCGAGCTGTCCGTGCCGCGGGTCATGGGCATTCTCAATGTGACGCCGGACAGTTTTTCCGACGGCGGCCGCTTCATCAACCGGGATGATGCGCTGGCGAATGCGCGCAAGATGATCGCCCATGGAGCCGATGTCATCGACATCGGTGCGGAGAGCACCCGCCCCGGCAGCGAGCCTGTGGACGCTGAGGAGGAATGGCGGCGCCTTGAACCGGTGATGGCGGATCTTGCCGGGTTGGGGGCGCCGGTCTCGATCGATACCTACAAGGCGGAGGTGGCGGCGAAGGCCTGCGCTGCGGGTGCGGGCATCGTCAATGACGTCTGGGGCCTTCTGCACGATCCGGCGATGGCCGATACGGTGGCGGAAGCGGAAGCAGGCGTCATCATGATGCACAACCGGCGGGAGGTGGATCCTCAGATCGACATTCTCGCCGATATCGACCGGTCGTTCGAGCGGTCGATGGAGCAGGCCGCCCGGGCGGGGGTGCCCGCTGAGCGGCAGATGCTCGATCCGGGCATCGGCTTTGGCAAGACGCTGGCGCAGAATTTCACGATCCTCAAACGGCTCGACCATTTCGCACGGCATGGCCTGCCGCTGTTGGTCGGTGCGTCGCGCAAGCGGCTGATCGGCACGGTTCTGAATGTGGATACGGATGACCGGCTGTACGGATCGCTGGCGATCCATACGCTCGCGCTCGCTCGGGGCGCGGCGATGGTCCGGGTGCATGATGTGCGGGCCCATGTGGATGCCGCCCGGATACTGGCCGCCATTGAGCGAGAGGATTGCGAATGACCCATGAGGACCCGCAAGGCCGGCCGGTGCGTGTCGCGCTCGGGCTTGGCTCGAACATCGGCGACACCCGGGCGCATCTGGATGCGGCGCTGCGCGGGCTGGAGCGCGAGGGCGATATCGTGGTGGTGGCCCGGTCCAGCGACTACCGCACCCCGCCCTGGGGGCCGGTGCCGCAGGACGATTACCGCAACGCCTGTATCGTGGTGGAGACCCGGCTCGGGCCGCGCGAGCTGCTGAACCGGTGCCTGGCGGTCGAAAAGGCGCTGGGGCGGGTGCGGGACATCCGCTGGGGCCCCCGGGTGATCGATATCGACGTGCTTGTCTACGGCGACCGGAAGGTCGAGGAGGAAGGCTTGTCGATCCCCCATCCGCGCATGGGCGAGCGGGCCTTCGTGCTGGTGCCGCTGGCGGAGATCTGGCCGGACGCGCCGCTTGGCGACGGGCGCACCGCCGCCGAGGCGCTTGCCACCTGCCCGGGGCAGGAGGACATCACCCGCCTGTGAGATGGGTGAGTGTGATGAGAAAGCCGCCTTGGGGGGCGTCCTCCCGGACGCCGCACACGCGGCGAGCCGGGATCGGCGAGGCACGGTCTTTCGCCTCCAGCCTCATGAAAACGCTTGCCTTTCGGCTCCCCGATCCCGGGTCGCGCTGACGCTTGCCCGGAATGACGCAGGAGGGAGGCACGGCTTGTCGGCGGTCCGACCCGCCTATGAGGCGGGTGTGTCCGGTTTCTGCGTCGGCGCGTTCCGGCCGAAGTTCGGAATATCCGTGTCCTGGCCGGCCTCGACGATCGAGCGGCGGATGCTCCGGGTACGGGTGAACAGGTTGAACAGCGCCTCGCCGTCGCCCCAGCGCACCGCCCGCTGCAATGCCGACAGATCCTCGGAGAACCGCGCCAGCATTTCCAGGATCGCATCTTTGTTGTGCAGGCAGACGTCGCGCCACATGGTCGGATCGGAGGCCGCGAGCCGGGTAAAGTCGCGAAAGCCCGAGGCGGAGTATTTGATCACTTCCGACTTGGTCACCGTTTCGAGGTCGTCCGCCGTGCCGACGATGTTGTAGGCGATGATATGCGGCAGATGCGAGACGATCGCCAGCACCAGGTCGTGATGCTCCGGGTCCATGGTGTCGACCATGGAGCCGCAGGCCTGCCAGAAGGCCGAGAGCCGGGCAAGCGCTTCCTGGTCGCTGTCCGGGGTCGGCGTCAGGATGCACCAGCGGTCGTCGAACAGGTCGGCGAAGCCGGCGTCCGGGCCGGATTCCTCCGTTCCGGCAATCGGATGGCCGGCAATGAAATGCACGCCCTCGGGCACATGCGGGGCGATCTGCCGGATCACCGATCCCTTGGTGGAACCGACGTCGGTGAGGATCGCGCCCGGTGTCAAGGCCGGTGCGATCCATTTCGCCACCGCCTCGCTGGCGCCGACCGGCACGCAGATGATGACAAGATCCGCTCCGGCGACCGCCTCTCCCGCATCCAGATAATATCGATCGCCAAGGCCCAGTTCCTCTGCCCGGCGCAGGGTGTGCGCGGAGCGGGTGGAGACGATGATCTCGTCGGCGAGCTTCCGCTGGCGGATGACATGCGCCAGCGAGGAGCCGATCAGGCCGATGCCGATCAGGGCGATGCGATTGAAATGCGGGTCTGACATGGATTGGACTTGGCTGTTCGGGCCGCCAGGCCGGCGCACCCGAAGGGGAGGAAGGCCAGGCGGACGGCGCCGGACGGGCGCGTCCCGCCCGGGCCGCGAAGTTCGGCCTAGGCCGAGAGATACTCTTTCAGGATGCCGACGGTTGCCCGGTTGGCTTCCTCGTCGCCGATCGACATGCGCAGCGCGCCGGGCAGGCCATAGGCACCGACCGCGCGCAGCACGCAGCCGCGCGCGCTGAGATAGCTGTCGGCCTCGGCCGCCGTCTTTCCGGGCGTCTCCGGGAAATGGATCAGCACGAAATTGCCGACACTCGGCGTCACCGTGAGCCCGAGCGCGGTAATCTCCTCGGTGACCCAGCCGCGCCATTTCTCATTATGGGCGATGGCCAGGTCGAGGAAACTGGCGTCGCGGATCGAGGCGATGCCGGCGGCCTGGGCGGCGGTGTTGATGTTGAACGGGCCGCGCACCCGGTTGAGCGCGTCGATCACGTGGGCCGGGCCGTATCCCCAGCCAAGGCGCAGGGCCGCCAGGCCGTGGATCTTGGAAAAGGTCCGGGTCATGACGACATTCGGTGCGGTCGCCGCCAGTTCGACGCCGGCTTCGTAGTCGTTGCGCCGGACATATTCCGCATAGGCGGCATCGAGCACCAAGAGCACATGCGGCGGCAGGCCCGCCTGCAGCCGCTTGACCTCGTCGAACGGCAGGTAGGTGCCGGTCGGGTTGTTCGGATTGGCGAGGAACACCACCTTGGTGCGGTCGGTGACCCGCTCCAGGATCGCGTCGACATCGGTGGTCAGATTGCGTTCCGGCGCCACGACCGGCGTGCCGCCGGCGGCCAGAATGGCGATCTTGTAGACCAGGAAGCCATATTCGCTGTAGATCGCCTCGTCGCCCGGGCCGATGTAGCAGCGGGCCACCAGCTCCAGGATCTCGTCCGAGCCGTTGCCGCAGATGATCCGGTCGGCGTTGAGCCCATGCACCTCGGCGATGGCCGCGCGCAGAAGCGCGGAGCTGCCATCCGGGTAGCGCTCCAGATCGACCCCGGCCTCGCGATAGGCGGCAAGCGCCTTGGGGCTGGCACCGAGCGGGCTCTCGTTGGACGAGAGCTTGTGCAGCTTGGCACCTCCGGTCGACATCGCCTTGCCGGGAACGTAAGGGGCGATGTCGAGGATGCCGGGCCGTGGCTGCGGGTGGGTCGATTGAGGCTGCATTGTCTTCGTCGTCCAGCGCAAGAAGTGTATCGCGAGTGTCCGCGCCCGGTATCCGAATGGTGTCCTGCTCGGAATGCGCCGGGGACGGAGCGTCCAGTCATAGGCAGACAGGCTTGCGAAAGCAAAAGAAAACATTGACCTTGGCGAGCTTGCCTCCTACCTGTCGGACCCTGCGCGCGAGGAGATCGCGCGCGCCGGACCGGACGACGGGGCCGGCTGGAGACATGCCGTCCTACCTGAGCGGGGCAACGCCAGATGTCTGGAAACAACGGGCGTTCCGAGGCGCTGGATGAGACGGCTCAGACAATCACGGAGGCTGGGGTGAGCGCGGATGCCGCGAACCGGGCGGATCACCCGTCCAGCAAGGTAATGCGGTTCAGCGCCGATGCGGCGTTGACGCTGGACAGCGGGCCGAAGCTTGGCCCCTGGCAGATTGCCTATGAAACCTATGGCACGCTGAACGCTGACCGCAGCAACGCGGTGCTGGTGTGCCACGCGCTGACCGGCGACCAGTATGTCGCCTCGCCCAATCCCTATACCGGCAAGCCGGGCTGGTGGTCGATGCTGGTCGGCCCCGGCCGGCCGGTCGACACCAACCATTATTTCGTCATCTGTGCCAATGTGCTTGGCGGCTGCCTCGGTACCACCGGGCCGGCCTCGACCAATCCGGCCACGGGCCAGCGTTGGGGGCTCGACCTGCCGCTGGTGACGATCCGGGACATGGTCAATGCCCAGGCTGTGCTGCTCGATCATCTCGGCATCGAGACGCTGTTTGCCGTCATCGGTGGCTCGATGGGGGGCATGCAGGTGCTGCAATGGGCGGCGAGCTATCCGGAGCGGGTCTTTTCCGCCATTCCCATCGCCACCGCCGCGCGCCATTCCTCGCAGAACATCGCCTTCCACGAGGTCGGCCGCCAGGCGGTTATGGCGGATCCGAACTGGTGCGGCGGGCGCTATTTCGAACGCGGTGTACGCCCCTCCAAGGGGCTGGCGGTGGCGCGGATGGCCGCGCATATCACCTATCTCTCTGATCCGGCGCTGCACAGGAAGTTCGGCCGCAATCTGCAGGACCGGGAGACGGTGACCTTCGGCTTCGACGCCGATTTCCAGATCGAAAGCTACCTGCGGCATCAGGGGATGACCTTTGTCGACCGGTTCGATCCGAACTCCTATCTCTATGTGACGCGGGCGATGGATTATTTTGATCTGGCCGCCGACTATGACGGCTCGCTCGCCCGCGCCTTCCTGCACTCTCCGACCCGGTTCTGCATCATGTCCTTTACCTCCGACTGGCTGTTTCCGACTGAGGAAAGCAAGGTGGTGGTGCGTGCGCTCAATGCCTCGGCGGCAAACGTGTCCTTCGTCGAGGTGGAAAGCGACCGGGGCCATGACGCCTTCCTGCTCGATGAGCCGGAAATGTTCCGCACGGTGCGGGGGTTCCTGACCGGGGCGGCCAATGCGCGTGGCATCACGCCGCCGGGAGCGGGCGCATGAGTCGGGTGCAGCTTTCCGAGACAGGAGCAAGCCGCGGCGATCATCGGCTGGTCGCCGGGCTGGTTACCCCGGGCGCGCGGGTGCTCGATATCGGCTGCGGCGATGGCGCCTTGCTCGATCTGCTGATGCGCGAGAAGCAGGTGGACGGGCGCGGCATGGAGCTGTCGCAGGCCGGGGTGAATGCCTGTGTCGCCCGTGGCTTGTCGGTGGTGCAGGGCGATGCGGATCGCGATCTGGAGGATTATCCGGACGATGCGTTTGATTTCGTCATCCTGAGCCAGACGCTGCAGGCGACCCGTGCACCGCGCAAGGTGCTGGAGCAGCTCCTGCGCATTGGCGAGCACGTGATCGTCTCCTTCCCGAATTTCGGGGTCTGGCGCAACCGGCTGCAACTGCTGTTCACCGGCAGCATGCCGGTAACCGAGCATCTGCCCTATTCCTGGTACGACACGCCGAACATCCATTTCTGCACCATCCGCGATTTCGTCTCGCTGTGCCGGGAGGTGGATGCGCGGATGGAAAAGGCGATGGCGCTGAACGCGCGCGGCGAGCCGGTGCCGTTTACCGCGCCGTGGTGGGTCTGGAACCTGATCGGCGAACAGGCGGTGTTCCTGCTGAGGCGCTAGGGTCTGGACCCTGGTTGCGGCCCACAGGGCCTGAAGGATCGCGTCAGCTCTTGGGCGCCGGATCGCGGCGGTGCGCCGAGCCGTGCACCCCCGGGGCGGCGCCATCGGGGATGAACACCGGCCGAAGGGCCTGCACGAGGCGTTTTTTTCCCACCGGCACGCCGCGGAACAGTTGCTTTTCCGCTTCGATGATCAACAGGCCGGCGAAGGCCGGCCACAGGCGCCGGCCCACCTGTTCCCAGGCGCGGGCGCTGCGCAAGAGCAGCCGCCAGCGGGTCGGCGGCAGGCACAGCGCCTCGTCGCTGCCGGTGGTGCGGAACTGGCAGGTCTTCAAGAGTTGTTCGATCTGCCCCCGCGAGAACGGACGGCCATAGCCGAAGGGCGAGA
Source organism: Stappia taiwanensis (assembly GCF_014635285.1). Taxonomy (GTDB): domain Bacteria; phylum Pseudomonadota; class Alphaproteobacteria; order Rhizobiales; family Stappiaceae; genus Stappia; species Stappia taiwanensis. The sequence continues at coordinate 102,142 of NZ_BMCR01000006.1, forward strand.
TTTCCGATCGCGCCCAGAGCCCGCGCCGGTTGGGGACGACGACGATCAGCCGGCCGCCGGGGGTGAGCACCCGCCAGACCTCGCGCAGGAGCGCGTCCGGGTCGCCGCAATGGTCGATGCCATGCACCAACAGGGCGTTGTCGAAGATGCTGTCGGGAAACGGCAGGTCGGTTTCATCGACCAGGGTCGCCGAGTTGCGCCCACCGCGCGGCCAGGCCACCACCCCTTGCGCCGCCGGCATGGCGGCGATGCAGCGCTCGGCCTCATCGAGATAGGGGCGCATGTAGGGGCCGGTGTAACCGATGCCAATCAGCCGCTTTCCGGCCAGGGTGGGCCAGAAAGTGCGGATCCGTGCGCCGACCAGCACCCGCAGCATGCGGCCAAGGGGCAGATCGTAGAAGGTGCGCTGGTGGGCAACGTCGAGATACATGGGTGCCTTGCGATGACGATGCGAAGAGAACGCGGCGGGTGATTGAACCCTCCCGCGCCCGCCGATGCAACAGCGGTGATTGTGACGAGGCCTCGCCTCTTGTTCCAGTGGCCGGGGCGGGGCACTGTGAGCGCAAAGCACGGGGCGCGGCCTTGCGGGCCGCCTTGCAACGGGAGTTGAGCGAATGAACGCAGACGGGACAGACACCGGCGCGGCGGTGGAAATCAGGCAGTTCGGTTGTCTTGAGGACAATTTCGGTGTGCTGGTGCATGTGCCGGAAACGGGCGCGACCATCGCTTTCGACGTGCCCGATCAGGGGCCGTATGTGGCGGCGCTCGCCGAGACCGGCTGGGAACTGACCGACGTCCTCATCACCCATCACCATTGGGACCATGTGCAGGGGCTTGAGGAGCTGAAGCGGCAGACCGGCGCCCGGGCCATCGGACCGGCCTTGTCACGCGACCGCATCGAGGGGCTTGACGACTGGGTCGAGGACGGGGCGAAAATCACCGTCGGCGGCCTTGCGTTCCAGGCCATTGGCACCCCGGGGCATACGCTCGACCAGATTTCCTGGTGGGCGCCGGATGCCGGCTTTGCCCACACCGGCGATACCCTGTTCTCGCTCGGCTGCGGCCGGGTGTTCGAGGGCGACATGGAGATGATGTGGACCTCGCTCGACCGGCTGGCGCGCATGCTGCCGCTGGAAACACAGATCTACTGCGGTCATGAATACACGCTTGCCAATGCCCGGTTCGCCCTGACTATCGATCCGGACAACGCGGCGCTGGCGGAGCGGGTGCGTCAGATTGAGGCGCTGCGCGCCGCCGGCAAGCCGACCCTGCCGACAACCATGGCGGAGGAACTGGCGACCAATCCGTTCCTGCGCGCCCGGGACCCGGCGATCCAGCGGCATCTTGGCATGAGTGGCGCCGATCCGGCGGAGGTGTTCGCCGAGATCCGTCGGCGCAAGGACAGCTTCCGATGAGCGGGCCGATGGTGACCGGTCAGATGATGGATCCCTCGCTCACCGCGCGCGACATCATCCGCCTGCTCGATCTTGCCCCGCATCCGGAGGGCGGGCATTACCGCGAAACCTTCCGCGATCCGACAACGGACGCGCAGGGGCGCGCCATGTCGACGGCGATCTACTACCTGCTGGAGGCGGGCGAGGTGTCGGCCTGGCACCGGGTCGATGCGGTGGAGATCTGGCACTGGCACGCGGGCGGGCCGCTGGCGCTGACCATTTCGCCGAACGGCCACGACGTGAGCGCGATGCACCTGGGGCCGGATCTTGCCACCCATCAGCGGCCGCAAGGGATCGTGCCGCGCAATGCCTGGCAGACGGCGGAAAGCCTTGGCCGCTGGACGTTGGTCGGCTGCACGGTGGCGCCGGGGTTTGAGTTTGCCGGCTTCGAAATGGCGCCGAAGGGCTGGCGGCCGCGCCGGCGCGGCTGACTGGCACCGGGATCGGTGCTTTCCCGTCTTGCTTTGAGCGCGAGCGCCGCTACAGTGCGCGCGACTTTCCGGGCGCGTCGTCGCGCCCGGTCGGGCCACTCGCGATCGGACGGCAAAGACTATGGCAAAGAACGACATCAAGAAGGTGGTGCTCGCCTACTCGGGCGGTCTCGACACCTCGATCATCCTCAAATGGCTGCAGACCGAATACGGCTGCGAGGTGGTGACCTTCACCGCCGATCTCGGCCAGGGCGAGGAACTGGAGCCGGCGCGCCGCAAGGCGGAGATGCTGGGCATCAAGGAAATCTACATCGACGACCTGCGCGAGGAGTTCATCCGCGACTTCGTCTTCCCGATGTTCCGCGCCAATGCCGTCTATGAGGGCATCTACCTGCTCGGCACCTCGATTGCCCGGCCGCTGATTTCCAAGCGCCTGATCGAGATCGCCCACGAGACCGGCGCCGATGCCATTGCCCATGGCGCTACCGGCAAGGGCAACGACCAGGTGCGGTTCGAGCTGTCCGCCTATGCGCTCGATCCCGATATCAAGGTGATCGCGCCCTGGCGCGACTGGACCTTCAAGTCGCGCACCGATCTGATCGAGTTCGCCCAGCAGCACCAGATCCCGGTGCCGAAGGACAAGCATGGCGAGGCGCCCTTCTCGGTCGACGCCAACATGCTGCACTCCTCGTCCGAAGGGAAGGTGCTGGAGGATCCGTGGGAAGAGGCGCCGGAGTATGTGCACCAGCGCACCGTCTCGCCGATGGATGCCCCCGATGCGGTGACCGAGATCACCATCGGCTTCGAGCGCGGCGACGCCGTCTCGATCAATGGCGAGCGCCTGTCGCCGGCGACCCTGTTCGCCAAGCTCAACGATCTGGGCCGCGACAATGGCATCGGCCGGATCGACCTGGTGGAAAACCGCTTCGTCGGCATGAAGTCGCGCGGTGTCTACGAGACCCCGGGCGGCACCATCCTGCTGGCGGCCCATCGCGGCATGGAATCCATCACCCTCGACCGTGGCGCCGCCCATCTCAAGGATGAGCTGATGCCGCGTTACGCGGAGCTGATCTACAACGGCTTCTGGTTCTCGCCGGAGCGGGAGATGCTGCAGGCGGCGATCGACAAGAGCCAGGAAAAGGTCACCGGTGAGGTGCGGTTGAAGCTCTACAAGGGCAACATCATCACCGTGGGTCGCCAGTCGCCCTATTCGCTCTACTCGGAAGAGCTGGTCACCTTCGAGGATGACCACGGCGCCTATGACCAGAAGGACGCGGCGGGCTTCATCCGCCTCAATGCCCTGCGCCTGCGCACGCTGGCCAAGCGCAACAAGCTGGACTGAGGCGAAGGCCCATGGACATGGCGCGGGCGACCCGGCTTTCCAAGGCCCTCGCCCGTGCCGGCTTTCTCGGGCTCGGCGGGTTTCACCCCGGGCCTGGCGATGCGGTGCCGCCGGTTTGCTCCGGCGGCCCGGACACGCGGACCCTGCTTCTCATCGGCAGCGTCGGCCCGGATCTCTTTCGCGCCTTTGGCGCAGCGCCTGAAGCTGTCGATGGCGCGGCCGATCCGCTCGACCGCTATACCCGCCGCCAGCTTGGCGCGATTGCCGGCGATTTCGGCCTTGCGCCGCTCTTTCCCTTCGATGGCCCGCCCTATCACCCGTTCCAGCGCTGGGCGCTGCGCGTTGGCGGCTTTTCCCGCTCGCCGATGGGGGTGCTGGCCCACGCGGCATTCGGCCCCTGGGCGGGGCTGCGAGGGGCCTTGCTGTCGCCCGAGCGGTTTGGCCGGTTCGAGGCGAACGACACCGCTGGTCCTTGCGAGGCCTGCGAGGATACCCCGTGCGTTGCCGCCTGCCCGGCCGGGGCGCTGTCGCTTGAGGCGGGCTATGACGTGCCGCGCTGCCGGTCTCATCTAGAGGCGCGGCCGGACGCGCCCTGCCGCAGCGGGTGCCTCGCCCGCAGGGCCTGTCCCTTCGGGCGTTCTTATGCCCAGGACCCGGCGCAAGGGACGTTTCACATGCGGGCGTTTTTCAGCTAGTCGCAGGAGTGTTCGACCCGACGTCGTCAATTGACGGAAGTCGGGCGCTCGCGCTCCGGGTTGCGGTGGTAGCCCGGGCCGATGGTCAGCGGGCTGTCGGGCACCAGACCAGGATCGACATCGCTCACCAGGTGCCGTTCGTGGGTCTCGATCACCTTGCCGCTCGCGTTTTCCTCCACCGTCAAGGTGACCCGGTAGGGGTGCCCTTCCTTCACGCCGTGAACCGGCGGGGTCTCGAAGCTGTAGCGGGTGGCGCGGGCGGTGATCGCGCGCTGCAGGGTGATCGGCTGGCCGCCAGTGGGGTTTTCAAAGCGGGCAATCAGGCGCAGGCCCGTTGGCGTTGGCCGCTGCACGGCGGCGGTGATGCCGTAGTGGATATCGGCGTGCCGGTAGTTGTAGATGAACCCGCCACCGGTAATCGTCAGGTAGGTCTTGTCCGCCTGCATCTGATGGTTGTAGACGGCGAGGCCGATAAAGGTCCCGCCGACAAGGACGACGACAAGACTGACCGCAAGGCGAAAGTATCGGGTCTTCTCGAATTCCATGACCGGCTCCGGCTGGACGAGAGGGATTTGAAGTTTCCCGTCAAACCGGCGCGCGGGCAAGCTGTCGCTTTTTACGGGTGTCGCGATTGTTCAAGACGCCCACTGGCCCCGTAGTTATCAGGGGGAGACACAGAGGAGTTCGCAGATGAAGCTCAGATACACGATTTTCTACGTCGAGGACGTGGCCGCGACCCTGGCCTTCTTCAACCGGGCCTTCGGGCTGGAGACCGGCTTCCTGCACGAGAGCAAGGACTATGGCGAGCTGGTCACGGGCGAGACCAAGCTGGCCTTTTCCTCCCGCGCGCTGATGACCTCCTTGGGCAAATCGCCGCTTGCCCCGGATCCGCAGCGGCCGACCTTCGAGATCGCCTTTGAGACCGATGATGTCGCGGCGGCGCTTGAGCGGGCGCGACAGGCCGGGGCGACGGTGGTGCAGGAGGCGCGCGAGGAAGCCTGGGGACAGACCACCGCCTATGTGACGGATCCCGACGGCTATCTGATCGAGATCTGTTCACCGGTGAGCGGGACGGCAAGCCCCGACTGACGCAAGAGGTGCCGGCGCCCCGCATCGTGTTGCAGTCGTGCCGGCGAGATGGCGAACCAGCGACGGAAGGCGCGGGTCATGTGCGCCTGATCGGCGTAGCCGGCATCGGCGGCCAGATCCGACAGCGGCACCTGCGGGGCGAGTGCCGCCGCCGCCCGCCGGGCGCGGGCCAGTTGCAGCCAGAAGCCCGGCGGTGGCAGATCGTGATCGCGAAACAGCCGCTGCAGGCTGCGCAGGCCAAGACCGATGCGCCGTGCCGCCCTTGCCACCGAGGCGCTGTCCGCCGCTTCCAGGCTGTGGATGGCCTCGGCAAGAACCGGGGGGCGGGCGGTGTGTTCGGCCAGAAGCGCAGAGGCGTCCTCCGGATCGCAGCCGCTGGCGGCAACCCGGGTCAGCAGCGGCGCGGCGTCGACCATCGTGCCGGGCTTCAGCCGAAAGCCGGTCATGCGGGCGCCGGCGGCAATCTCCGCCATGCGCGGTGCCGCCTGCAACTCGGAGACAAAGCAGTCGGGGCGCTGCCCCGGCGCGGCGACCAGGATCAGGTCGCGGCAACCGTCAGGCAGGATCAGTTCGCGCGAGGGCGCGGTTGCCGTGTGGTTCCAACGTTCCAGAACCGTCGTCATTCCGCTTCCTCGAGCTTCAGGGAGGGGCGGCGAGACACGGGAGGCGCTCAGCGGTCGCGGATGGCGACGAAACGGGCCAGCGCCAGCAGCGGCTCGGCTTGGGTGCCATAGGGCTGGAGTTCAGTGGTCGCGGCCTCGACGAGGCGGGCCAGCTCGGCCCGGGTCCAGTCGGCACCCTTGAGCGCCACCAGGGTTGCCTTGCCGGCGGCGGCATCCTTGCCCGCTGCCTTGCCGAGCGCACTGGCATCGCCCTCCACATCGAGCAGGTCGTCGGCGAGCTGGAAGGCGAGGCCGATGATCTCGCCGAAGCGGGTCAGACGGTCGATGTCGTCCGGGCCGGCGCCGGCCAGCCGGGCGCCGGTGCGCGCGGCGTAGCGAATCAGCGCGCCGGTCTTCATCGCCTGAAGTTCGCGAATGTCGGTTTCCCCGCGCGGGGCATGCTGGGAGGCAAGATCGAGCATTTGCCCGCCGGCCATGCCGCCGAGACCGGCGGCCCGTGCCAGCTCGCGTGAGGCGGCAAGGCGGATCTCCGCGTCCGCATGGACCGCAGGAGCGGCGATCAGGTCGAAGGCGAGGGTCAGCAGCGCATCGCCGGCCAGGATCGCCGTTGCCTCGTCATAGGCCTTGTGCACCGTCGGCTGGCCGCGGCGCATGTCGTCGTCGTCCATCGCCGGCAGGTCGTCGTGGACGAGCGAATAGCAATGGATGCATTCCAGCGCGGCGCCGGCGGTGACGACGCCCGCGTCGTCCCGGCCGAACAGCCGGGCGGCGGCGATCAGCAGCACCGGCCGCAGGCGCTTGCCGCCGCCAAGCCCGGCATGGCGCATGGCTGCAATCAGGCGGTCCGGGCGGGCAATCTCGCCATCGAGAGGGGCGGCATCGAGCGCGTCGTCCAGTGCGGCGGCGATCCGGTCGGCGTCCCGGGTGAGGTGAGCGGCGATGTCGAGTGTCACGCGGGGCGTCTCCGGCGGGGTCCGGCGGCAGGGTCCGGCGTCTGGGTAACAGGGAAGGGCGCCGGCGGGCGCCCCTCGCATGGTCTCAGTGTCGCGAAACGCGCCGCAGGTCAAGCGCCCGTCTGCGGGGCTGCTCAGGCGGCGCCGGCTTCGAGCGCGACGGCGGCCGACTGGATGATCGCGGCGTAGCGAATGGCGGCTTGTACCTGATCGGCGCCAAGCCCGCCCTTGCGCAGGATGTCCTCATGGGCATCGATGCACATGCCGCAGCCATTGATGGCCGAGACCGCGAGCGACCACAGTTCGAAGTCGAGCTTGTCGACCCCGGGCTTGCCGATGACGTTCATGCGCAGCTTGGCCGGCATGGTCTTGTATTGGGCGTTCGAAGCCAGGTGGACAAAGCGGTAGTAGACGTTGTTCTGGGCCATGATCACCGCCGCGGCCTTGGCGGCGCTGAGCGCTTCGGCGGAAAGATGCGGAGCGGCTTCCTCGATCAGTTCGGCGCGCACGGTTTCATTGCGGCAGGCAATGGCGCAGGCGACCAGGAGGCCATACTTCTGTTGTGCGGTGAAGGTCTCGTCGCTGGCCAGCGAGGACAGGTTCAGGCGCGTGTCCTTGGCGAAATCCGGCAGGGCATTCTTCAGGTTCTCGATCGACATGGCAGGCCGCCTTCAACTCGGTGGGCATCATCTGGACAAACCGAAGGCCGGGGCGGGACCCCGGCCTTCGAAAAACAACTGGCCGTGGCTTCAGGCCGCGAGCGTGTCGCCACCGACTTCGCGGTTGCACGGGCACAGCTCGTCGGTCTGCAGCGCATCGAGGACCCGGAGCGTGTCCTTGGGGTTGCGGCCGACGTTGAGGTTGGTCGCGTAGATGTGCTGGATGGTGTTCTCGTTGTCGACGATGAACGTGTAGCGGTAGGCCACGCCATCGGGCGAGCGCACGCCGAGGCCATCGACCAGGGTGCCGTTGGTGTCGGCGAACGACCAGATCGGCAGCTTGTCGAGATCCGGATGGTCGCGGCGCCAGGCCAGCTTGCAGAACTCGTTGTCGGTCGAGCCGCCGAGGACGACGCAGTCGCGGTCCTCGAACTCACCGGCGAGACGGGCGAATTCGGCGATCTCGGTCGGGCAGACGAAGGTGAAGTCCTTCGGGTAGAAGAAGATCACCTTCCACTTGTCCGGGAAGCTAGCCTCGGTGATCGCCTCGAAGGCGCTCTCGCCGTTCTCTTCGTGATGGTTGAAGCCGGGCTTCACGCCAACGACCTCGAATTCGGGGAGCTTGTCGCCGATGCCGATCATGTGTGTCTCCTCAAGAAGCTTGCCGTGCGGCGCCTGGCGCTCGGCACGACGGGTGAAGGTGGCACCACAGCATTGTGTGTGGCGGCAGGACCGGTTATGCAAAGATTTGCCGTTCGGTCAAACCGATAAAAGCGATCTGCGCAATCGAAAATATCGATACCATGCGGTGACCCTGCGTGAGCGAAACGCGAAAAGCCGTCAGGCGCGCAGGGGCTTGACGTGAAAGACGGGGAGGCCCGCAGGCCATGCTTCCGACGCTTCGTCAGATGCAGTATTTCGTCGCCCTGGCGGAGACCCGATCCTTCGTGCGCGCGGCGCGGGTCTGCCACGTCACCCAGTCCACGCTGTCGGCGGGGATTCGTCAGTTTGAGACCTGTCTTGGCGCCGAACTGGTCGACCGCTCCGGGCGCAGCATTGCGCTGACCGACGCCGGCCAGACGATCCTTGACCGGGTGAGCGGCATCCTGCGCGATGCGGAGGATCTGGCCGGGGCGGTGCGCACGGCGCGGCAGCCGCTCAGCGGCCGGCTGCGTCTTGGCGTGATCCCTTCGATTGCCCCCTATCTGTTGCCCCAGGTGTTGCCGGGCCTGCGCGCGCGCTACCCCGATCTGCGGCTGCATCTGCGCGAGGGGCTCACTGGCGCGCTGATGGAGGCCCTGCGCGAGGGGCGGCTGGATGTGCTGCTGATCGCCTTTCCTTATGATACGCAAGGTCTGGAAACGGAGATGATCGGCGAGGATCCGCTGTTGCTGGCGGTTCCGGGAGATCATGCCTTTGCATCGGGGGGCTGCGTTTCCCTTGCCAAGCTGCGCGGCGAGCCGCTGTTGCTGCTTGAGGATGGGCACTGCCTGCGCGAACATGTGCTGCGTGCATTCGATGGTGCAGCGCCGCCCGAATCGGATGAGATCCAGGCCTCCTCGATGACGACACTGGTGCAGATGGTCGATAATGGGCTGGGCATCACCCTTCTGCCCCGGATTGCGGCGGATGCCGGGGTGACCCGGGGCACCGGGCTGGTGCTGACCCCGCTTGAGGCGCCGCTGGCCACGCGCGAGCTGGGTTTGGTGTGGCGCCGCCGGTCCGGCCATGGGGCGGACGCGCAGGCGCTGGCGGCCGCCTTGCGCGGCTATCTGAACGAGCGCGGCCGCCAGACACGGGGGGAGGGGGCGTGAGCGGACGGCGGCGCGGTGCCTCGGCGGACAAGCGGCAGGCCGACAGGACGCGTAAGGGGGGCGAGGAGCGCCGCCGCCGGCACTGGCTGCGCCGCTGGCTGCTGCGCGTATTCCTGGTGCTGTTGCTGCTGCCGCCGGCCCTGACGCTGGTCTATGCCCTGGTGCCGCCGGTCAGCACCTTGATGCTGGAGCGCTATGCGCGCGGGCTGTGGGTCGACCGCAGCTATGTGCCGCTGTCGCAGATCTCGCCGCACCTGATCCGCTCGGTGGTGGCCTCCGAAGACGCCCGGTTCTGCGATCATGGCGGCGTCGACTGGCAGGCGCTGGAAACCCAGATCGACGCCCTTGGCGAGGGGGAGAGGGTGCGCGGCGCTTCCACCTTGACCATGCAGGTGGCCAAGAACCTGTTTTTGTGGAGCGACCGCAGCTATGTGCGCAAGGCGCTGGAGGTGCCGCTGGCGGTGATGCTCGATGCGATGCTGACCAAGCGGCGGATTCTGGAGATCTATCTCAACATTGCCGAATGGGGCGAGGGGGTGTTCGGCGCCGAGGCGGCGGCCTCGGCCTGGTTCGGTAAGCCAGCCGCCGCGTTGACCCGGACCGAGGCGGCGCGGCTGGCCACCGCCCTGCCCAATCCGCGCGCCCGCAATCCGGCGCGGCCGGGGGGCGGGCATGCTCGTCTCGCCCGGATCAACCGGGCGCGGGCGGCGGCAATCGACCCGCATCTGGGCTGCCTTCCCGGTTTCCCCGGAGGCCGATGAGACGATTTGCGAAAAAAAAGCGCGCTTTCGGGCTGGCAAAAGCGGCAAAGGTTCTGTATAAGCCCGCCATTCCTGCACATCGTGTGGACCCTTGCCCCGGGCAAACCCGGTCCGGGTTCGCCGAATATTGCATGACGGAGAGAATAACGATGGCCGTTCCGAAGAGAAAAACCACGCGCATGAAGCGCGGATTCCGTCGCTCCGCGGACGCCCTGAAGCAGCCGACCTATGTCGAGGACAAGGATTCGGGCGAATTGCGCCGCCCGCATCACGTCGATCTGAAGACCGGGATGTACCGGGGCCGTCAGATCCTTTCGCCGAAGGACGACGTTTGAGCCCGGCATCCGCCGGTTTGAATTGAATTGGGCCGGCCCCTCGGGGCCGGCCCTTTTCGTTCGGGCGCCTGGTTGTTGGTTTTTTGCCAAAGACGCTGCGTCCCGCGGACGCAGCGACGGGTCAGCCGTTGGCGTAGTACTGGCCGCCGTTGATGGTCATCACCGCGCCGGTCATGAACGCGGCCTGCGCCGAAGCGAGATAAACCACCGCCGCAGCGATTTCGTCGGCCTGGCCGAGGCGCCCGACCGGAATGCCGGCAATGATGCCCTCAAGCACCTTTTCCGGCACGGCGGCGACCATGTCGGTGTCGATATAGCCCGGGCAGATGGCGTTCACGGTGATGCCCTTGCGCGCGGTCTCGGCGGCCAGAGCCTTGGTGAAGCCGATGACGCCGGCCTTGGCGGCGGAATAGTTCACCTGGCCGAGCTGACCCTTCTGGCCATTGATCGATGAGATGTTGATGATCCGTCCGTGTCCGCGCTCGCGCATGCCGTCGATGACCGGCCGCGACATGGTGAACATGGAATCCAGATTGGTGCGGATCACCGAGGACCACTGCTCGTAGTCCATCTTGTGGAACCAGCCATCGCGGGTGATGCCGGCGTTATTGACCAGCACCTCGACCGCCCCGAGATCGGAAACGACCTGGGCGATGCCATCGTGGCAGGCCTGCGGATCGGCCACGTCCCACTTGTAGACGTGGATGCCGGTTTCCGCGCGGAAGGCCTCGGCCTTCTCCGTGTTGCCGGCATAGGTCGCGGCAACGGTGTAGCCGGCCGCCTTCAGACCCTTTGAAATCGCGGCGCCAATGCCCCGCGTTCCCCCGGTCACGATAGCCACATTGCTCATGCAGTCCTCCCCTCGGCGATCATCTGAAACAGGATTTGTCAAAAAACTGAACTCCGCTTGCTTCGTGGCGGTGCGCGGATCCTTCCGTCACGATCTGTGTCATGCCGGTGTGTCGCCCGTGAACGGCACACTCCCTCCGGCGCGCCGGTCCGGGCGAAGTGCCCGGGCCAGCTGTTGATGTCAGCGTTCGATGAAGACGCTGTGACCGCTTAGCGCTCCACGCACAGGGCAACGCCCATGCCGCCGCCGATGCACAGGGTGGCAAGACCCTTCTTCGCGTCGCGCCGCGCCATTTCATGCAGCAGGGTGACGAGAATGCGGGCGCCGGAGGCGCCGATCGGATGGCCGATGGCAATCGCGCCGCCATTGACGTTGACGATATCCGGGTTCCAGCCCATGTCCTTGTTGACCGCACAGGCCTGGGCGGCGAAAGCCTCGTTGGCCTCGATCAGGTCGAGGTCCTCGACCTTCCAGCCGGCCTTTTCCAGCGCTTTGCGCGAGGCGGGAATCGGGCCGGAGCCCATCAGGGCCGGATCGACACCGGCGGTTGCCCAGGAGGCGACGCGGGCGAGCGGCGTCAGGCCGCGCTTCTTGGCTTCCTCGGCGCTCATCAGCACCAGCGCTGCGGCGCCGTCATTGATGCCCGATGCGTTGCCGGCGGTCACCGAGCCTTCACGGGTGAAGGCCGGACGCAGCTTGGTCATGCCTTCCAGATTGGCGCCGTGACGGATGTACTCGTCCTGGTCGATGACTTTCTCGCCCTTGCGCTCGCGCACGGTCACCGGGGTGATCTCGTCCTTGAAACGCCCGGCCTTTTGCGCTGCCTCGGCCTTGTTCTGCGAGGCAACGGCGAAATTGTCCTGCTGGTCGCGGGAGATCTGCCACTTCTCGGCGACGTTTTCCGCCGTCTGGCCCATGTGATAGCCGTTGAAGGCGTCCCACAGGCCATCCTTGATCATGGTGTCGACCATCTGGTAGTCGCCCATCTTGTAGCCCGACCGCATATGGGCGCAGTGGGGCGACAGCGACATGTTCTCCTGGCCACCGGCAACCATCACCGAGGCGTCGCCCGACTGGATCTGCTGCATGGCGATGGCGACGGTGCGAAGGCCGGAGCCGCACACCTGGTTGAGCGTCCAGGCGCTGGCGGCGGCCGGAATGCCGGCGTTGATCGCCGCCTGGCGCGCCGGGTTCTGCCCCTGACCGGCGGTCAGGACCTGGCCGAAGACGACCTCATCCACGTCATCGGGCGCCACGGAGGCACGCTCAAGCGCCGCCTTGATCACCGTCGACCCGAGGTCATGCGCCGGGGTGTTGGCGAAGGAGCCATTGAAGGCACCGACCGGGGTGCGGGTTGCGCTGACGATAACAACGTCGTTGGTTTCGCTCATAAGTAGCCTCCGAATCCGGACCTCCCGACACGATGCGCTTGCCCCCCTCTTTGGTGTCCAAGCGCGCTGTTCAGGCAAACTAGAGACGGTCGGTCGGGCTTAGTCAACCGGATCGGACCGGTGGAGGTGTGGAATCACGCGTTTTCGCGTCATCCTTTCGTCTGCCGAGAGGCCCTTGCCGCTGTGGTTCCGTGGCGTGCAGCTTCGGGTTGACGTGCCGGCGGGGGGCGGCAGTGGATAAAACGGTGGTGCGGGTGGGGGGGATTGGCTTATCGTGGCGGGAAATGGAAAGACGGCGGTGCCTAGGGCGTCGTCCGTCGCGGGAGGAATGTGGTCCTGCGACCCTGCGGGACACCGAGCCGGGATCCGAAGAACGATATGGCCAAGACCAACGAGCCAACCATCATCAAGAAATACGCCAACAGGCGGCTCTACAACACAGGCACCAGTACCTACGTCACGCTTGAGGATCTGGCCGTGATGGTCAAGGACGAGGAGGATTTCGTCGTCTATGACGCCAAGTCCGGCGACGACATCACCCGTTCAGTGCTGACGCAGATCATTTTCGAGCAGGAAAACAAGGGGCAGAACCTCTTGCCGATCACCTTCCTGCGGCAGCTGATCCGGTTTTACGGCGACAGCATGCAGACGGTGGTTCCAAGCTATCTCGACTACTCGATGACCTCGCTGACCCGGGAACAGGACCGGATGCGCGAGCAGATGGGCAATGCACTTGGCAACTCGGCCTTCGAGGTGATCGAGGATCAGGTCAAGCGCAACGCCGAGATCTTCGATCGGGCGATGCGGATGTTTCTGCCTTTTGGTGCGGGGCAGGGGGCCGGTCAGGCGCCGGAGAGCGGTGAGGCGCCGCCTGCCCCCGCAGGGGAGGCTGGCGCCGCCAAGCCGGCCAGCTCCGACGATCTCGATGCGCTGAAGAAGCAGCTGGCCGACATGCAGAAGAAGATCGATTCCCTCGCCGACGACAAGAAGTAGGCCAAGCGTCGGCGCGGGGCGGTTCAGCCTGGATCAGCCCGGATCGGCGGCCAGCCCGGTAGCGGCGATGCCGGCGATGGCGCAGGCCTCGTCATTGTCCGAGGTGTCGCCGGTGATGCCGACGGCGCCAAGGATCGCCCCGCCTTCCGCCGCGCGGATCAGCACCCCGCCGGGAACCGGGACCATGCCGCCGCCGGCCACGCCGTTGAGGGCCTGGACGAAATGCGGGCGGCTTGCGGCGTTGGCGTCCAGCCAGCGCGAACCGGCGCCGGTGGCGATGGCGCCATAGGCCTTGCCGGTGGCGATCTGCGGTCGCAGGATCGAGGAGCCATCCTGGCGCATGAGCGCGACCAGATGGCCGCCGGCGTCGAGCACGGCGACGGTGAGCGGCTTCAGGCCAAGGCTCTGGCCATGAGCCAGCGCGGCCTTGATGATCTTTTCCGAAATCGCGAGAGTGAGTTCGCTCATTGATATGCGTCCCTGGCCTGAGGCCGCCCGCGACGGGCGGCGCGTGGAGCCGGGACGCTAGCAAGCCACGATGCCGGACGCCAGCATGGATCGCGGGCGGATGTGGACCCTTCGGAGCCTACTTGCAGACGGACAGAAGCCGGCCGGTGGGAATGTGCCGGGGCATCCGCTCGGTCGCCGTATAGGCGCCGATCGCGGTGGCCGGGTCGGCGCGTCGGCGCGCCCGTGTCTGCGGCAGGTTTTCGCGGTGCGCGATCAACTGGGCGATGAAGGCCGGATTGGCACCGCGATAGCGGCGGAAGCTTTCCGGGCGGATTGCCTCCACCGGTTCGACCGCGACGATGGCCCGGGACGAAATAATGCCACTCGCCGTCGCGTTGCGGGCTGACACAGTCGCCGCTTCGCGTCTGCCGTGGCCTCCCGGTATGGAACGCTGGCCTCGCTCGATCCGCATGTTCGTCTCCCGATCGTGCCAATTTGGGACATTGGCCTCGTTGTCGAGATGAGAACCGCAAGCGGCGTGCCGGCTGGTAAGGTTTTGTTAACCTTTGCCTTTCTGCGCGGGGCTGGTCCGGTCAGAGCAGGTGACTGTTCAGTGCATGGAGTCGCCACTATGGGTGCCGAAGTCGCGGCGGGCGCCAGTGATGGTGATGCTGAAGCCGGCGATCACATCGACCAGGGTCACGCACATCAGAATGAAGAACACGGAGCTTGCCGCCTCGCGCAGGGTGAGGAACTCCACCAGATAGGCGATGAAGACAAGGGTGGAGAGGATGTGGTCCAGCAGCGCGGTGGTGCCGGTGCGGGTCGCCTTCAGCAGCTCGATGAACAGCATGGCCAATCCGGTGAGGATCATCAGATCGCCGGTCACCAGGGTGAAGCGGGCGCCGGAGACCAGTTCCATCGTCAGGACCGGTGCGAGCCAGGGATCGCCGCCGGTGTCGCCCAGGACGGCGAAGGCAAGCAGGTTGTAGACCAGCAGCGGGACGAGGGTCAGCGGGAGAGACAGGATCAGCGGCATGGGTGGCATCCCCGGTGGTGTCGATTGGCCGCCCGTGGCGGGCGGGCGCCGAATCGGTCGTCCGCTGGGGCAAGATGGCGGCAGATGCGGCGGGGGACAAGCGCTCGCCGGTCGTCGGCGATCCGCAAAAGAGAACTGGCCGGGGCGTGCCCCGGCCAGCGGTTGCTTGCAAGATCCGGTGGGTGCGGGTCAGACCCGCTGACTGCCCTGGCCGAACTCCGGATAGGCCTCGACGCCCACCTCGGTCTTGTCGAGGCCGAGGGCCTCGTCCTCGGCGCTGACGCGAATGCCGAGGGTCATCTTCAGGGCGAGCCAGACGATCATGCTGCCGACGAAGGCGAAGGCGCCATAGGCGGCGATGCCGATGATCTGGGTCGCGTAGCTGGTCTCCGCGTTGGACAGCGGCACGATCAGCGTGCCCCAGATGCCGGCGACCAGATGCACCGGGATGGCGCCGACCACATCGTCGATCTTCAGCCGGTCGAGCAGCGGCACGGTGAAGACGACGATCACGCCGCCGACGCCGCCGATCAGCACCGCCTGCCAGACGGTCGGCTGCAGCGGTTCGGCGGTGATCGACACCAGGCCGGCGAGCGCGCCGTTCAGGGCCATGGTGACATCGACCTTCTTGTAGAGCGCCTGGGTGAGCAGCACCGCGACCACCACGCCGGCGGCGGCGGCCATGTTGGTGTTGGCGAAGATGCGGGAGACGTCGGTCACATCGCCGATGGTGCCCATGGCGAGCTGCGAGGCACCGTTGAAGCCGAACCAGCCGAGCCACAGGATGAAGGTGCCGAGGGTGGCCAGCGGCATGGAGGAGCCGGGCAGGGCGAGGGCGCGGCCGTCGCTGCCGTATTTGCCGGCGCGGGCGCCGAGCACCAGTGCGCCGGCAAGGGCCGCCCAGCCGCCGACCGAATGGACCAGGGTGGAGCCGGCGAAGTCGGAAAAGCCCATGGCGGAGAGCCAGCCGGCGCCCCACTGCCAGGAGGCGGCGATCGGGTAGATGAAGCCGGTGAGGACGACGGTGAAGATCAGGAACGGCCACAGCTTGATGCGCTCGGCAAGGGTGCCGGAGACGATCGAGGCGGTGGTGGCGCAGAACACCATCTGGAAGAACCAGTCGGAGGCGGTGGAATAGCCGGTCGCCAGCAGCGCCTCCTTGGCGGCCTCGTCGCCGGCACCGACCGCGTCGAAGGCATAGGGGCCGAAGGTGCCGATGAAGCCGCCGTCGACGCCGGTGTACATCAGGTTGTAACCGGTGATCCAGAACATCAGCCCGGCGATGGAATATAGGCAGATGTTCTTCAGGCACTGCATGGAGACGTTCTTGGAGCGCACCATGCCGGCTTCCAGCATGGCGAAGCCGGCGGCCATCCACATCACCAGGAAGCCGCCGATCAGGAACAGCAGCGTGTTGAAGATATAGGCGGTTTCGGAGGCGAGCGCATATTGCGGCGCCGGCGCGGCGGTGGCCGCGTCCTGGGCGAGGGCGGGGCCGGTGACCGCCAAGAGCGCCAGCGCGGCGAGCCCGACGGGGTCGAGATGCTTTTTCATGTCAAAGGATCCTTTGCACGGAGGGGTCAGAGCGCGGTGGCGTCGGTTTCGCCGGTGCGGATGCGTTGCACCTGTTCGAGCGCGTAGACGAAGATCTTGCCGTCGCCGATCTGGCCGGTCTTGGCGGCTTCGGCGATGGTCTCCACCACCGTGTCGGCAAGCTCGGCGGTCACGGCGACCTCGATCTTCAGCTTGGGCAGGAAGCTGATGGCGTATTCGGTGCCGCGGTAGATCTCGGTGTGCCCCTTCTGGCGGCCGTAGCCCTTGACCTCGGTTACCGTCAGCCCCTGAACGCCGATGCTCGTGAGGGCGTCGCGCACCTCCTCGAGCTTGAACGGCTTGATGATGGCCATCACGATTTTCATGCTCGCTTCCGTTCCTTTCCCTGTTGCCGCCGCCGCCATCCGCGCCGGTCGGCGTCGTCAGGGATGTTTCAAGGAGCGTGCCAACTCGTGTTGCGGCGCAATATGGGGCGGTTCGAGGTGAGGGGCGGATCGAAAAAGGTAATGGTATCAATGTGGTGGGCTGGTGTATTGCGGGGGCGGCGTCCGGGTCTCCACGCAGAGGTGTGGCGTCCATGGCTGATTAAAAAATAATCATATAAGCATTTCGAGTATGATTAATTATTGTGCATATAACTGTTGGGCGGTGAGGAAATCGGGCGGGCCTTGCATTCGTGGCCGGTTGGGGCCAATGCTCCTTGCGGCCTACGAACGGACCGGGCGCAACGGGCGCGGCCTCAAGACGGATGGCGGGCAATCCGGGTGGGAGACGATGACGGTGAGTGACGTGGACGTGCATCTCGATCTGAAGGGGCTGAAATGCCCCTTGCCGGTGCTGAAGACGCGCAAGGCCATGGCCCCGCTCAAGACCGGCGCCCGGCTCAGGGTCGAGGCGACGGATCCCATGTCGGTGATCGACATTCCCCATTTCTGCCAGGAAGCAGGGCATCGGCTGCTGTCGCAGGAGCGCGATGGCGAGGTCGCCGTGTTCCTGCTGGAAAAGGGCTGACGTCGTCCTTGGCGTTCAGCCGGCGAGCCTATCCATGGCCCGCGCCAGCTTGATATCGAGCTCGGTCAGCCCGCCCGCGTCATGGGTGGTCAGTCTGACCGAGACGGTGCGATAGACATTCGACCAGTCCGGGTGGTGGTTCATCTTCTCCGCCACCAGAGCGACCCGGGTCATGAAGCCGAAGGCCTCGATGAAACCGGCAAAGCGGAAGGTCTTTTCGATCGCATCGCCCTCGGGGTCAAGGCTCCACCCGGGCAGGTCGTTCAGTGCCTCGCGGCGCTGGTCCTTCGTCAATCGTTCGGCCATGGCGTTTTCCCTCCGTCCCCGAGCTGCTACCGTTCCATGAAACGGCGCTGCAGGAAAGCGGTCGCCAGCCGCTGAGGGGGGAATGTGATGACCGCGATCCTGTTTGTCTGTCTTGGCAACATCTGCCGTTCGCCCCTGGCCGAGGGGGTGATGCGCGACCGGGCGGCCCGGGCCGGGCGGGCGGAGGGGCTGGTCATTGAGTCCGCCGGCACCGGGGCCTGGCATGTGGGGAAGCGGCCGGATCCGCGGTCGATCGAGGTGGCGGCGCGCCATGACATCGACCTGACCGGACAGCGCGCCCGGCAGGTGAGCGTGGAGGACTTTTCCCGCTTTTCCCTGATCCTGGCGATGGATGACAGCAACTTGCGGGACCTTCAGGCGTTGCGCGCACGGGCGCCGGCGACGGCGGGCGCCAGCTTGCGCCGGTTTCTCGACCGGGACGTTCCCGATCCCTATTACGGCGGTCCGGGCGGGTTCGAGGCGGTCTATGATATGCTGGTGGAGGGCTGCGACCGATTGTTGCTCTCACTGTTTGACCGGGTTTGAATTGCCGGCGCCAGACCCCATCTGACACTCGGGCCGGGCGAAGCCAGAGGCTTCGCGCCCCATGCCTGTTCTTGCGGGCCGTGCAATGGGGCATGATCTTGACCAAGGCTGACCCGTCCGGGGTATCCGGTCCCGCCCTTCGGGTTGCTGTCAGACAAGGATGGAGTGTGCAATGAGTGGATTGCGGATCGCCCGGGACAGCTGGATTCTGGTGGGTGATGGCGAAAAGGCACTGGTTTTTCGCAATGTTGGCGACGCGGTCTATCCCAACCTGCAGGTGATCTCCATCCTGGCGCAGGAGAACCCGCCCACCTCGGCGCAAGGAACCGACGCGCCGGGGCGGCTGTCCGATGGGCCAGGGCCGCACCGCAGCGCGGTGGAAGTGACCGACTGGCACCGGCTGGAAAAGGCCCGCTTTGCCCGCGATGTGGCAGAGGCGCTCTACCGCGAGGCATATAAGGGACGTTTCGCGAAGCTGATCGTCGTGGCGCCGCCGGCAACGCTTGGCGAGTTGCGCAAGGCGTTCCACAAGGAGGTGACGGATCGGATCGTCGCCGAAGTGGACAAGACCCTGACCGGCCATCCGCCGGCCGAGATCGAACGCATCCTGCGCACGAAGGACTGACGATGGCCGGAGCGGCGGCGCCTCATGGGCCGTCGCGCCGCCAGTCCGGGGCGAAGGCGACCCGCTCCATGCCGGTAAACCGGGCCATGCGTGCCACTTCCGCCTCAAGCCGGGCAAGCCGGCCCTCGCCGAGGCGAATGCCCGGTTCGGGCCAGAAGCCGGTGACCGCCAGTACCCCGTCCGCCCGTCGGCAGATCATGTCGATCCGGCCGATCAGCCGTGCCCCTTCCAGAAGCGGAAACACGTAATAGCCGTAGGTGCGGCGGGCCGCCGGCACGAACACCTCAATGCGATAGCTGAAGCCGAACAGCCGCTCGGCGCGTTTGCGGTCGCGCAGCACCGGGTCGAACGGGCTGAGCACGCGCACGCGCCCGGGCGGTTCGGGCGCCTCGGCAAGCAGGCTGTCTAGATCGGCGCGGGCGTGGCAGAGCCGCTCGCTGCCGTCCTTGCTGAGGATGCGCACCGGCTGCAGACGGTCGCGGGCGGTCTCGGTGCACCAGACCTTCGCTTCCTCCGGAGTAACCAGATCGTAGAAGGCGGCGATCTCCCCGGAGGTGGCGACGCCAAGCCGGTCAAGCGCGCCGGTGCAGGCCCAGTCGATGAATGCCGCGTGCAACACCTCGCGCCGGAAATGCTCTTCCGGCACCACCCGTTCGGCGAGATCGTAGATCTTGGCGAAATTGTCCCGGCGGGTGACGGCGATCTCCCCGGTGTGCCAGAGAAACTCCAGCGCGGCCTTGCCTGGATGCCAGTTCCACCAGCCCGGCTCCTTGCGCTCTCGCTCCTTGTCGAAATCGCGGGTGCCGGCCGGGCCGTTGTCGCGGATATGTGCCAGCACCCGGTCGAGCTCGCCTTGAAACTCTGCGCCGTGCCAGTTGGTCCAGCGGGCCTTAAGCCGCTCGCGCTTGCGGGCGAAGCGGTGCCGCCAGTAAGGGTAGGCCGACACCGGGATCACCGAGGCGTCATGGGTCCAGTGCTCGAACAGCGCCCGCTCCCGCTCCAGCAGGCCGGTCAGCAGCTTGGGCCGGTAGGTCTGGTTGCGGGAGAACAGGATCTGGTGATGGGCACGGGTCACCGTGTTGATCGAATCGACCTGCACGAAGCCGAGCCCGTCGATCATCTGCCGGACCCCGTCCGCACCGACCTTTGTGCCCGGCGGTGCGGCAAGACCCTGCAGATGCAGGAAGACCCGGGCAAGATCCCGGGCCTCAATCGTAAGGGTCACGTGTCCGCCGGCGCCGCGTCGGCAGCCGCCTCTTCACCTGCTTCCGGCGTCGCTTCGAAAACCACCAGAAGATCCTTGGCATCGACCTGGCTGCCCGGGGCGACCAGCACCTCGGCGATCCGCCCGTCCCGGTCGCAATGCAGGGCGGTTTCCATCTTCATCGCTTCGATCGACACCAGCACATCGCCGCTGGTGACGCTCTGGCCGGGCTTGACCGCCACGGTGGAAATCACCCCGGGCATCGGCGCGCCGACATGCCGGTCGTTGCCGGCCTCGGCCTTGCGGTTCACGCCGGAGCCCTTGCCGCCATGGGCCCGGTCCGGCACCTTGATGATGCGCGGCTGGCCATTGAGCTCGAAGAAGACCTTGCGTTCGCCTTTTTCGTCGGTCTCGCCGACCGCCTGACAGCGCACCACCAGCGTCTTGCCCGGCTCCAGGTCAATGGCGATCTCCTCACCGGTGGCCAGGCCGTAGAAATAGACCGGTGTTGGCAGCACGCTGACCGGACCGTAGGTCTCCTGCGCGGCGGCGAAATCGGTGAACACCTTGGGGTACATCAGATAGGAGGCGAGCTCGGTGGGGGAGAGGTCGCGGCCGGTCTTTTCCGCTGCTTCCGCATGGCGGGCGTCCAGATCGTCGTCGGCGAGCAGCGAGCCCGGGCGCACGGTGATCGGCGTCTCGCTCTTCAGCACCTTGGCCTGCAGTGCGGCCGGCCAGCCGCCGGGCGATTGACCCAGATCGCCGCGCATCATCTGGACGACGCTTTCGGGGAAGGCGACCTCCCGGTCCGGCGCGGTGACATCCGCCACGGTGAGCCCCTGGCTGACCATCATCAGCGCCATGTCGCCGACCACCTTGGAAGAGGGGGTGACCTTGACGATGTCGCCGAACATCATGTTGACGTCGTGATAGGCCTGCGCCACCTCGTGCCAGCGGGTTTCCAGACCGAGCGAGCGGGCCTGTTCCTTCAGGTTGGTGAACTGGCCACCGGGCATTTCATGCAAATAAACCTCGGAGGCCGGCGCGCGCAGATCGCTTTCAAAGGCGCGATACTGATTGCGCACCGCTTCCCAGTAGAAGGAGATTTCCCGGATTGTCCGTGGGTCGAGCCCGGGATCGCGGGCACCGCCGCGCAGGGCGGCGACGATGGAGCCGAGTGCGGGCTGGGACGTCATGCCAGAGAAGGCGTCCATCGCCGCGTCGACCGCATCGACCCCGGCCTCGACGGCGGTCAGTACGGTGGCGGCGGAAATGCCCGAGGTGTCATGGGTGTGGAAATGGATCGGCAGGCCGGTTTCCTGCTTCAAGGCGGTGAACAGACGGCGGGCCGCCTCCGGCTTCATCAGCCCGGCCATGTCCTTGACGCCGAGGATGTGGCAACCGGCCTGTTCCAGTTGCCGGGCCATCTTCACGTAATAGGCCAGGTCGTATTTCGGCCGGGCGCTGTCCATCAGATCGCCGGTGTAGCAGATCACCCCCTCGCACAGCTTGTCCGCCTCGATCACCGCATCGAGCGACACGCGCATGTTCTCTACCCAGTTGAGGCAGTCGAACACCCGGAAGAGGTCGATGCCGGCCGCCGCCGCCTCGGCGACGAAGGCACGGACCACATTGTCGGGATAGTTGGTGTAGCCGACCCCATTGGCGCCGCGCAGCAGCATCTGCAACAGGATGTTCGGCGCCTTTTCCCGCACCAGCCGTAGCCGCTCCCACGGGTCCTCGGTCAGGAAGCGCATGGCCACGTCGAAGGTTGCCCCGCCCCAGCATTCCAGCGAGAACAGTTGCGGCAGTCCGGCGGCGTAGCTCTCGGCGATGGCGGCGATGTCGAAGGTGCGCATGCGGGTGGCCAGCAGCGACTGGTGCGCATCGCGCATGGTGGTGTCGGTGATCAGAACCCGCCGTTCTGCCTTCATCCAGTCGGCGAAGCCTGCCGGGCCGAGCTCGTCCAGCAGCTGCCGGGTGCCGTGTTTCAGTGTCTCGCCATAGGCCGGCGGCACCGGCGCCGGCGCATCCGCCGGCGGTCGTGGTCGGGCCTTGGTCTCCGGATGGCCGTTGACGGTTACGTCGGCGATATAGGTCAGCAGCTTGGTTGCCCGGTCGCGGCGGGTGACCTGTTCGAACAGGGCCGGGGTGCTGTCGATGAAGCGGGTGGTGTAGCTGTTGGCGCGGAAATCGGCGTGGCCGATGATGTTCTCCAGGAACACCAGATTGGTGGCGACGCCGCGAATGCGAAACTCGCGCAAGGCCCGGTCCATGCGCTGGGCCGCCTCCTCGGCGGTGGGGGCCCAGGCGGTCACCTTCTCCAGCAGCGGATCGTAGAAGCGGGTGATCACCGCGCCGGAATAGGCGGTGCCGCCATCGAGCCGGATGCCATAGCCGGTGGCGCCGCGATAGGCGGTGATGCGGCCATAGTCGGGGATGAAATTCTGCTCCGGATCCTCGGTGGTGATCCGGCATTGCAGGGCATGGCCGTTGAGCTGCAGCTTTCCCTGGGGCGGCACGCCGGAGGCGGGATCGCCGATCATCGCCCCGGCGGCGATGCGGATCTGCGCCTTCACCAGATCGACGCCGGTCACCTCCTCGGTGACCGTGTGTTCCACCTGAATGCGCGGGTTGACCTCGATGAAATAGAACGCGCCGGTGTCCGCATCCATCAGGAACTCGACGGTGCCGGCGCCGCGATAGCCGACCGTCCGGCCGATCCTCAGGCCGAAATCGCAGACCTCGGCCCGTTGTTCGGCGCTGAGATAGGGGGCGGGTGCCCGCTCCACCACCTTCTGGTGGCGCCGCTGGATCGAGCAGTCGCGCTCGAACAGATGGACCAGATTGCCGTGGGCGTCGCCGAGGATCTGCACCTCCACATGGCGGGCGCGCTCCACCAGCTTTTCCAGATAGATCTCGTCCTTGCCGAAGGCGGCCCGGGCCTCGCGCTTGGCGGCCTCGGTCTCGCGGATCAGCGCCTCCTCGTCGCGGATGACGCGCATGCCGCGCCCGCCGCCGCCCCAGGAGGCCTTGAGCATCAGCGGATAGCCGATGGCCTCGGCCAGGCGTCGCACCTCGTTCATGTCGTCGGGCAGCGGATCGGTGGCCGGCATCACCGGCACGCCGGCCTCGATCGCCAGATTGCGGGCGGCGACCTTGTTTCCCAGGCGCCGCATGGTGTCGGGCTCGGGGCCGATGAAGATGAAGCCGGCGGCAGCGCAGGCCTCGGCGAATTCCGGGCTTTCGGAGAGGAAGCCATAGCCTGGATGAATGGCGTCGACCTCGGCCTTGCGCGCCACCCGCAGGATCTCGTCGATCGACAGATAGGCCTCGATCGGGCCGAGCTGCTCGGGAAGATGCGGACCCTTGCCGATCTGGTAGGCCTCGTCCGCCTTGAAGCGATGCAGCGCCAGTTTGTCCTGCTCGGCGTAGACCGCGACGGTGCGCATACCCAGCTCGGTCGCCGCGCGAAACACGCGGATGGCAATTTCCGAACGGTTTGCGACAAGGATCTTGCGAATGGCCAAAGGTGCTCCTCCCTCTCCAATGGGCATTGCCTGTGGTTCTACGCGTCGTGGCCGTACAAGGAAAGCCGGATGCGGGGGGTGGAGCGGGCCGGTGCCGCGCTGGGCGGCAAGGCTGCTTCATTTTGAGACGATATGGTTAACGAGCCGAGGAGAAGGGTTGTGCCGGCAGGGGCATCGCCCGGTCCCACCATGTGGCTGGCCGGGCGCTGGCCACCAGATCTTGTGAAAACAAACCGGAAACACAGGAGGGGCAGCGATTCGGACAGGCTTTGTTTCCGCTTTCATCGCAATGCAAATCGGCCGGGCTGGAGATTTCTTGCCTGGTTCATCTTTTTTCAAGAAATAGCTCTTGCGCGGCAGGGAATCGGGCCATGCGGGAATTGGGAAGTAAATCCTTGTTCCGATTCAGGATTTTGGCGCCCCTTTTCTATCGAGTACGAGATCTTGTGGAGAACGAATGCGGAATCTCGGCGTGTGACCGATTCGGTCCGGCTTTGTTCGGGACTCGTTCCGTTCTCGCCGATTTCGCCTGTTCCGACGCCGAAATCCCGGCGCCATCGGCGGGAAAAGAAAGGGCGACATGGCCGCGCGGTCTGTGCTACCTAACGGGCGGTTTTCCTCCGGCTGCGGGGCCTTGCTCCGGGAGGGATGGTTCAATTTTCCGCCCGGTGACGGCGCCGTGTTCGGAACCGAGGGAGTGTAAGGCTTGGCGATGGCGGTGACCTTCAGCTCTTTGCCTTGTCCTGGCCACATGGGCAGCGCTCACTTGTGGGGCAGCGCTCATTCGTGGGGCGGCGGTCCGGCGGCTTCGCGCTGTCGCGGCGGCATTCGCCATTTTCGCGCCGATCCGGTCCGCTGACCGCATCCCGACACCGAAACAGGTCACCTCGCGTCGACAATCGCCATGCTTCAATCCGGATACACGCAGCTCCCGGCGGTCGCCCGCGCCCGCAACGTCACCGCCGTTCTCGGGCCGACCAACACCGGCAAGACCCATCTGGCAATCGAGCGGATGATTGCCCAGGAAAGCGGCCTGATCGGGCTGCCGTTGCGGCTCCTGGCGCGCGAGGTTTATGGCCGCATCGTCGACCGGGTCGGCGAGGGGCAGGTGGCGCTGGTCACCGGCGAGGAAAAGATTGTGCCGCGCGAGGCCCGGTTCTGGGTTTCCACCGTCGAGGCGATGCCGCTCGACCTGAAACCGTCCTTCGTCGCCATCGATGAGGTGCAGCTCGCCGGCGATCTGGAGCGCGGGCATGTGTTCACCGACCGTATTCTCAACATGCGCGGCACCTCCGAGACCCTGCTTCTGGGCTCGGCGACGGCACGCCCGCTGCTGGAGCGTTTGCTGCCGGGGCTGAATGTGGTGACCCGGCCGCGCATGTCGGTGCTGTCCTACACCGGTCAGAAGAAGATCACCCGGCTGCCGCAGCGCTCAGCCATCGTCGCCTTCTCCTCCTCGGAGGTCTATGCCATCGCCGAGTTGATCCGGCGCCAGCATGGCGGCGCGGCGGTGGTGCTCGGCTCGCTCAGCCCGCGCACCCGCAATGCCCAGGTGGCGCTGTTCCAGAACGGGGACGTGCAGCACCTGATCGCCACCGACGCCATCGGCATGGGGCTCAATCTCGATGTGGATCACATCGCCTTTGCCGGAGTGCGCAAGTTCGACGGCTACCAGTATCGCCGGCTGAGCCCGGCGGAGATGGGGCAGATCGCCGGCCGTGCCGGTCGGCACACAAGGGACGGCACCTTCGGCGTTACCGGCCGGGTCGATCCGTTCGAGGATGATCTGGTGGAGGATCTGGAGAGCCACCGATTCGACGCGCTCAAGGTGTTCCAGTGGCGCAGCACCCGGCTCGACTTTTCCTCCGTGGCCGCCTTGCGCCGCTCGCTCGACGAGCCGCCGCGCGAGCAGGGTCTGACGCGGGCGCTGCCCGGGGCGGATGAAACCGCCTTCGATCTGGCCGTGCGCGACGAGGCGGTCCGCCGGCTGGCCGAGGGCAAGGGCAACACGAAACTTTTGTGGGACGTGTGCCAGGTGCCGGATTACCGCAAGATCGCGCCGGCCAATCATGCGGATCTGATCGCGGGTCTGTTCGGCCATCTGACCCGCGAAGGGGTGGTTCCGGATGACTGGTTCGCCCGCCAGGTGGCCTTTGCCGACCGGACGGATGGGGACATCGACACCCTGTCCAATCGCATGGCGCATATCCGCACCTGGACCTTTGTTGCCAACCGCGCCGACTGGCTTTCCGATCCCGCCCATTGGCAAGGCGTCACGCGCGGCGTAGAAGACCGTTTATCGGATGCCTTGCACGACAGACTGACACAACGGTTTGTCGACCGGCGAACGAGCGTATTGATGCGACGTCTGAGAGAGAATGCAATGCTTGAAGCGGAAATCACATCGACAGGCGACGTGCTCGTCGAGGGACAGCATGTTGGCCAGTTGCAAGGGTTCCGCTTCGCGCCGGACGCGGCAGCGGAAGGAACCGATGGCAAGGCCCTGAGGGTCGCGGCGCAAAAGGCGCTGGCCAGCGAGATGGGGAGCCGGGCGGAAAAGCTTTCGCGCGCGCCGAACGAGGAATTCGCTCTGGCCGACGACGGCGCGCTGCGCTGGCAAGGGGAAGTGGTCGCCCGCCTGTTGCCGGGTGACACGGTGCTGGCGCCGGGGATCCTGTTCCTGTGCGACGACACGCTGGACGGTGCCGACCGGGAGAAGGTCGAGGCGCGGCTGCAGCTCTGGGTCAAGGCCCATGTGGACACGCTGGTCAAGCCGCTGCGCGATCTGGAAACGGGCGAGGGGCTCGAAGGGCTGGCCCGGGGCGTCGCCTTCCGGCTGGTGGAAAATCTCGGCATCGTCGAGCGGGCGGACATCTCCGAGGACGTGCGCCAGCTTGATCAGACGATGCGGGCGGGCCTGCGCCGCCTTGGCGTGCGTTTCGGTGCCCATCACATTTTCGTTCCGGCCCTGCTGAAGCCGGCGCCGAGCCGGCTGATCGCCCAGCTCTGGGCGCTGAAGCATGGCGAGCCGGACATGCCGGGTCTTGCGGAGTTGCCGCAGCTTTCGGCCTCGGGACGCACCTCGATCACGGTCGATCCGGAGATTTCCAAGGCGCTCTACAAGGTGGTGGGCTTCCGCGTTTGCGGTCCGCGCGCCGTGCGCATCGACATTCTGGAGCGGCTGGCCGATCTCATTCGCCCGCTGCTCGCCTGGAAGCCGCTCGATACGGGCGTGACCCCGCCGGAGGGCGCCGTTGCCGAAGGCGGTGGGTTCACCGTGACGGTGGCGATGACCTCCTTGCTCGGCTGTGCCGGTGAGGATTTCTCGGCGGTGCTTAAGTCGCTCGGCTACCGCAGCGAAAGCCGTGAGGTTCAGCGGCCGGTGGTTGCTGCTGCCCCCGAAGCGGTGGGCGAAGCGCCTGCGGAGACCGCGCCGGAGACGGAAAACGCTGGCGAGGTGGCCCCGGCCCCGGTCGAGACGGATACGGCCCCCGCACCGGAGGCGGAAGCTGCGCGGGTCGGCGAGCCCGAGGCCGTTGCCGTTGCTGAGGCCTCAAGCGCAGAGATGACCGCCGAGGCGCCCGCCGCTGAAGCGGTCGCGTCCAACGCGGAAAACACGGAGCCGGCGCCGGCCGAGCCGGAAGCGGCCGAGGCTGCGCCTGCGGAAAGCGCGGACGAGGCTGCCCCGTCGGTGGTGATGGAAACGGTGACCATCGAGGTCTGGCGGCCGGGTCGGCGCGAACGGCGCGGGCGTGGTGGCGATGAGGCGGCGGCAGGTCGGCGTGAGGGCCGGCGCGGCGGCCGCGGGCGTGCCGGTGAGGGCGCGGCGGATCGTCGCCCCGGTGGCAAGCCGAAGGGCAAGGGGCGCCCCTTCGCGGATGGCGGCAAGCGGCGCGATGGTGCTGGCGGCGGCAAGCCGGGGGCGTCGTACAAATCGGCTCCGGCCCCGCGCAAACAGGCGCTCGATCCCGATTCGCC
The DNA here is from genome assembly GCF_014635285.1 of Stappia taiwanensis. Lineage (GTDB taxonomy): Bacteria > Pseudomonadota > Alphaproteobacteria > Rhizobiales > Stappiaceae > Stappia > Stappia taiwanensis. The sequence goes on from NZ_BMCR01000006.1 coordinate 129,775, forward strand.
CTTTGCCAAGCTGGCGGCGCTGAAGGCGGATCTGGAGAAGAAGCCCCGCGACAAGAGCTGAGGCGGGCTGGCCGGGCGCCGGACTTCGGCGGACGATAGGCGCATGAGCGACGACGAAGGAAAGCCGGGGACCCTGCCGGACGCGGTTCAGCGGATCGACAAATGGCTGTGGTATGCGCGGGTGGTGAAGTCGCGCAGCCTGGCGCAGAAGCTCGTCAGCGGCGGCCATGTCCGGCTGAACCGGGACAAGGTGAGCGCGCCGGCTAAGCCGGTGCGGCCGGGGGATGTGCTGACCATTGCCGTGGCGCGCCGGGTGCTGGTGCTGAAGGTGCTGGCGCCGGGCGAGCGGCGCGGACCTGCGCCGGAGGCGCGGCGTCTCTATGAGGATCTGACCCCGGCGCCGCAAGGCGATCCCGCCTCGGGCGCGGCTGCGTCGCCGGAGGGCAAGGCGGCCGGGGATGTTCGCCCTGGCGCGCGGATGGCGGGGCCGGAGCGGCGGGATCCGGGCAGCGGTCGGCCGACCAAGCGGGCGCGGCGGCAGATGGATCGCCTGCGCGGCGGCGGCCTCGATGGGGGATGACCGGCGGGCCTGATCCCGGGTGCTGATCGGGCATGGGTCCCAAGTGGAGCGGAGCTGGCAGGAAAATCTTCTCCTGCCGCTACCATATGCAGCAATTTCCGAACTTGAAGGTCACCGGCAAACCCGTTAGGCAGTCTTCAAGAGGAGATCAGTGCCCTCGGGTTCCCGGCCTTGCGGTGGTGACGGCGGATCCTTCAGGCGATGCGAATGCGGCGCTGGCGCGGGGAGGGGCCTCCCCGGACGGCGGTCCGATGAAAGGATTACGATGACCTATATCGTCACGGACAATTGCATCAAGTGCAAGTACACGGACTGCGTGGAAGTGTGCCCGGTGGATTGTTTCTATGAAGGCGAGAACATGCTCGTCATTCATCCTGACGAATGCATCGACTGCGGCGTCTGCGAACCGGAATGCCCGGCCGATGCGATCAAGCCCGATACCGAGCCGGGTCTTGAGAAGTGGCTGGAGATCAACACCGAATACGCGACCAAATGGCCGAATATCACGGCCAAGAAGGAGCCCATGCCGGAGGCGGATGCCATGGACGGGCAGCCCGGCAAGTTCGAGAAGTTCTTCTCGGCGGAGCCCGGCGCGGGCGATTGACGCCGGAACGGCGGCGTTTTACGGGGCGTGGCAGCCAGGGTCTTCCCCGGCTCACGCCCCTGTTTGCGTTCGTATTTTGAAATCCACAGTTTTTGTGATAGTATTCTTACATAGCTGATGTGAAGCCTGTCTCCTCCTCCGGATGGAGGTTTTTTTTATGGCCGCAATTCTGTTTCGGCGTTCCGGCGTGGAAAAGCGGTTTCCTTCCTGACCAATTCGGGATGGGCATGTTCGGTCGGCTGATCAGCGAATAGCGGGCGTTTGCGACGCTGGGAAACCAGAGACCGGCGAGCGCGCGCATCTCCGTAAGGCGGGGCGAAGTCGATGGTCGCCCCTTTCGGCCTCAATGGCCGCAACTGCGCAGGAGTAGCAAGAGCGTATGGCGACAACTGTAAAGAAGACCGCGCAGAGACAGGGTTTCAAGACGGGCGAGCATATCGTCTATCCGGCGCATGGGGTTGGACAGATCACCGCAATCGAAGAGCAGAATGTCGCAGGCTACGCCCTGGAACTGCTGGTGATCAATTTCGAACAGGACAAGATGACGCTGCGGGTGCCGGTCGCCAAGATCGCCTCCGTTGGCATGCGCAAGCTGTCGGATGCGGCGGCGGTCAAGAAGTCGTTGGAGACCGTTCGTGGCCGGCCGCGCATCAAGCGCACCATGTGGAGCCGCCGCGCGCAGGAGTATGAGGCCAAGATCAACTCCGGCGACCTGATCGCCATCGCCGAGGTGGTGCGCGACCTGTATCGCTCGGACAGCCAGCCGGAGCAGTCCTATTCCGAACGTCAGCTTTATGAAGCGGCGCTCGATCGGATGTCGCGGGAGATCGCGGCGGTCAACAAGAGCTCGGAAACCGAAGCCATTCGGCAGATCGAGCAGAACCTGGCCAAGTCCGCCGGGCGCAAGCCCGCAGCCGAGGCAGAAGGCGAGGGCGAGGGCGCACAGGAAGAAGCCGCCTGATCTTTCGGTTTCGTGCGTTTTTGAAAAAGCCCGGCCGTCGCGCCGGGCTTTTTTTCTAGGGTCTGGGCCCTGGGCAGAGGGCGAGCAAAAATGATGATGTTCCGCCCCGCGATCAGGAAACCTTATGGTCGCACACGATAACTTGTATTGGTTCTGATCGGGCCTTGGGCGCATTGTGGGGGTAACGAGTTGATCCGGTTGCCGTGGCGCCTGCTGGTGCCGCCCGTGTTTCAGGAGGCCTCCCTCTCCTGAAACGGCGGCTTTCTGCCTCGGAGCCGGATCCGGGCGGCGCGTTCCGACGCGGCCGCCACACGGTGGTGTGCTTGCTCAAAGAGCTGGGTGAACCGGACTGCGGTGAACCGAAGGGCGGGCCGCCACGTAGACTGGCCGAGCGCAACGCGCGGAGGAACCCATCATGAGCTACCTCTCAGGTGACCGTCGGCAACTGGTTCGGGCAGCGATGAACGCGCCCTATCTGAGCCGCGAGGAAGAGCACGAACTGGCGCTGAAATGGCGCTACGAGGACGATCAGGCCGCGCTTGACCGGCTGAGCCTGGCGCATATGCGGTTGGTGATCGCTGTTGCCGCCAAGTATCGCAACTTCGGCCTGTCGATGGCTGACCTCATCCAGGAAGGGCATATCGGTCTGCTGGAAGCCGCCTCGCGGTTCGAACCGGAGCGGGAGGTGCGCTTTTCCACCTACGCCACCTGGTGGATCCGCGCCTCGATCCAGGACTATATCCTGCGCAACTGGTCGATCGTGCGCGGGGGCACGTCCTCGACGCAAAAGGCGTTGTTCTTCAACCTGCGCCGCCTGCGGGCGAAGCTGACCAGCGGCACCACCCAGATCACGGAAACGGAACTGGTTTCCAAGATCGCCGACGTGATGGGGGTTAAGCCGGCGGATGTGGCGACCATGAGCGCGCGTCTTTCCGGTCCGGATACCTCGCTGAACGCGCCGGTGTCGGAAAGCGACGGACCAGGCACCGACCGGCAGGACTTCCTTGTGTCGGACGAACCGCTTCCGGAAGAAACCGTGGGCGCGGTGATCGACACCGAACGGCGTTCCCGCTGGCTGGAGAGCGCGCTCGGCGTGTTGAGCGAACGAGAGCTCAGGATCGTGCGCGAGCGCCGGCTCACCGAGGATGGGGCGACGCTGGAGGCGCTGGGGCAGAAGCTCGGCATTTCCAAGGAGCGCGTGCGGCAGATCGAAAGTCGGGCGCTGGAGAAGCTGCGCGAGGCCCTGCTCAAGGTGCAGCCGGACAAGCTGTCCTATTGCGGCTGACCGCCTTCAGACGGTAGCGGTGCGCCGGTATGGACGTGATGATTGTTCGGGTGCGGGGGAGGGCTCTCGCGCCTGAAAAATGGTGATCCCGGCAGGATTCGAACCTGCGACCCTCAGATTAGGAATCTGATGCTCTATCCTGCTGAGCTACGGGACCCTCGGCAGCTATGCTGCGACGTTGATAACAAACCCCGGCGAAAAATCAATTTTCAATCCGCCGGTCGCGCCCGCTTTCCTCCGATCCCGGATGGGCAAGCAGCGCCGGCGGGGTGTGTCGTCGCGGCTGCGGAGTGCTCGCAGTGGTCTTGCCGAAGACGGCGCGTCACGCGATAGTTGCCGCCCGTCTTGGCGCAGCCCCTCGCGCCATTTCCGCACGCGTCCCGAACCGGATCCCGCCATGAGAGCTTTTCCCCGCGCCGTCCTTGTCTTGCTGATCGGTCTGTCGGGGGCGGCCGCGATGACGTCCGCGGTGCGCGCCAGGACCCTGTGCACGGTGATTGCCGACGCAGGCGATGGCCGCATCCTGCTGCAAGAGGGCGAGGGGTGCGGGGCGCGGGTGACGCCGGCCTCGACCTTCAAGATCCCGCTCAGCCTGATGGGCTTCGATTCCGGCTTCCTTGAAGATGAGACGGTGCCAAAGCTTCCCTATCGCAAGGGCTATGTCGCCTGGGGCGGCAAGGCCTGGACCCAGCCGACCGACCCGGCCCGCTGGATGCGCTATTCGGTCGTTTGGTTCTCGCAGCAGATCACAGGATTTCTCGGCGCCGAGCGGCTGCATGATTATGCCGCCGCGTTTGGTTATGGCAACGCGGACCTTTCCGGCGATCCGGGCAAGGGCAACGGGCTGGAGCGGTCCTGGATCGCGTCCTCGCTGAAGATTTCGCCGCTGGAGCAGGTTGCCTTTCTGGGCAAGCTGGTCAATCGGCGGCTTCCGGTCTCCGCCCAGGCGATGGAGATGACCGGGCGGATCGTTCAGGCTGCCGAACCGGGCGATGGCTGGATGCTCAAGGGCAAGACTGGCGGCGCCTATCCGCGCCGGAAGGACGGCAGCTTCGACCGGGCGCGCGGTTGGGGCTGGTATGTGGGCTGGGCTGAAAAGGACGGGCGGACACTGGTGTTCGCCCGGCTGGCTCAGGATGAAACGCGGCAGAAGGGCTCGCCCGGCATACGCGCGCGCAAGGCCCTGCTGGCGAATTGGCCGGCGCTGGCGGCACGGGCGCTGGCGCCGGGGCGCTAAAGGCGTCCGCCCGACTTCGGGGGCTATCGGTGCGGCCGGGCCGGGGCGCGAAAGCCCGCTTCGGCGAAGGAGACGATGCGCTCCAGCACCGGTTCATACTGGGAAATGTCGCAAATCCCCTCGGAGATATGCTCCAGCCGCTGCAGATCGGTGATGGTGTAATGGAGGGTGCCGAGGGTGAAATGCAGGCGCCAGTGGATCTCCTCGGCGCTCAGTTCCGGCAGAACCTTTTGCAGGTAGGGGATGAAGCGGCGCAGATGGCCGACGTCCCGGTAGAACAGGTCGTAGAGCGGCGAGGCGCGGTCGACCTGGCAGCGGATCAGAAACTGAATGAAGAGGCCGCGCCCGCCCGGGTCGAAGGACCAGCGGATGCCGGGGGCGAGCAGGGCGGTCAGCACCTCGCGCAGTGGCACGATGCCGGTTTCCGAGCGCGCCTCTGCCTCTTGCAGAAGCTGGGCCCGTTCGCGATTGAGATCCCGCGCCCGGCGCAGGAACACCGCCTTGAACAGCCCCTCCTTGCTGCCGAAGTGATAATTGACCGCCGCCAGCGCCACATTGGCCTCGGTGGTGATCTCCCTGAGGGACACGGAGGCGAAGCTGCGGCGGGCGAACAGGCTTTCGGCGACCTCGATGATGCGGGTGCGGGTCTCGGCGGCGCGCAGCTGACCACTGTCCTGCCGCCGAGGCTCGTCATCGAAGGCGATCGCCTCGGTCCATTCGGGCTCTTTCGTCATCTCAGGTTCTTTTCCCTTCAAAGACCCTGGCCTTTTCGGCCAGCGGGGCCTTGAGCACCTTGCCGTTCGGGTTGCGCGGCAGGGGCTCGGCGCCCACCAGATAGAAATCCGGCTGCTTGTAGTCGGCCAGGGTCGCGGCCGCATGGCGGCGCAGCGCGGCCTCGTCCGTCTCGCCGGGCTGGCAGGCGACGAAGACGCAGACCCGCTCGCCCATCACCGGATCGGCCACCGGCACCGCCGCGCATTCCACCACGCCCTCAAGCGCCACCAGTGCGTTTTCCACCTCGGCGCTGAAAACCTTGTAGCCGCCCTTGTTGATCATGTCCTTCTTGCGATCGTGGATATAGAGGTAGCCCTCCGCGTCCATGCTGACAACATCGCCGGTGCGCCAGTATCCGTCGATGAAGGCGCGGGCGGTCTGCTCCGGATCCTCCCAGTAGCCGGGCACGACCATCGGGCCGCGCACCCACAATTCTCCGCTTTGCCCGCGCGGCACTTCCCTGCCGGCGTCGTCCATCACCACCGCCTCGGCGCATTGCACCAGAAGGCCGACGCTGGCCGGCCGGTCGCGGCTGGCAAAGGCCGGCATGATCGACACCGGCGAGGTGGTTTCCGTCGCGCCATAGGCGTTGATCAGCCGCAGGTCCGGCAGCACTTCGCCGAGGCGCTGCACGGTGGCTGGCGGCATGATGCCGCCGCCGAAGATGCCGGTGCGCCAGGCGTCGAAGGCGCCGGCATCGAAATCGGCATGCATCAGGATCAGCTGGTAGATCGAGGGCACGAAGACGGTGAAGGTGATCGCCTCGCGCTTCATCACCTCCAGCACCTCGGCGGTGCGGTAGTCGGGCAGGATCACCGTGGCGCCGGCGACCGACAGCATGTTGGTGTAAAGCGCCATGAAGCCGGAAATATGCGCGCCGGGAATGGCCAGCAGGCCGCGCTGGCCCGGTTTCAGGTCGATGGCATAGGCGTATTGCAGGGCGGAATGGACAATGTTGATGTTGGCGATCCGCGCGCCCTTGGGCTTGCCGGTCGTGCCGGAGGTGTAGAACAGGAAGATGGTGTCATCTTCATCGCCAACCGGCGGGGGAGGTGTGTCGTCGGCCGCGAGCAATTCGGCGAAAGCGGTCATGCCGGCGGGGGCAGCCTCGGTGGTCTCGCCATTGCCGGCCACCCAGATGTGGCGCAAGGAGGGGCACTCGGCGGCCGGCGGGACACGGGGCAGGATGTCTTTGCCGGTGATCAGCGCGGCGGCCTGACAGTGGTTGAGGATGTAGCGGGTTTCCGGTGCGCTCATCTTGATGCTCATGGGCACGGCGATCGCCCCCATGCGGACAGCGCCCATGATGGCGAGAAAGAAGGGAATGCCGTTGCCGAGCATGATGCCGACCCGCTCGCCGGGGGCAATGCCGGCGGCGGTGAGCCCGTTGGCGACCCGGCTGACGGCCGCGTCGAATTCCCCGTAGCTCAGGCGCTCCTCGCCGCAGACCAGCGCCTCGTTGTCACCATGGTCGCGGGCGGCCTTGCGCAACAGATCGTCGAACCGCGCCGGACGGCGGTCGAGGCAGGTAAACAGCCGGTGGCCGAAATGACACTCCCGGCGGGTGGTGTTGACCGTTTCGGGAACGACGAAGCGCTCACCGGCAATTGCCGGAGCGTAGGGCTCTGTTTTCTGGGTGCTGGACATGTCGGTCTTCTCCTCCCTTGCGACCTTGCGACCTTGCGGCCCGGATCAGCGCGGCGGCAGGCGAATGCCGCCGTCGAGCCGGATCACTTCGCCGTTGAGCAGGTGATTTTCGATGATCGCCATCACCAGGCCGGCGAATTCCGCCGGTGTGCCGAGCCGGTCGGGGAAGGGCGGGCGCAGGGCGGTGACCACATCGCGGGACCGGTCCGGCATGCCGTGCACCATCGGCGTTGAAAACACGCCGGGGGCGATGGCCATGACGCGGATGCCGTATTTGCCCAGCTCCCGGGCAAGTGGCAGGGTCATGGCGGCAACACCGCCCTTGGAGGCAGAATAGGCGGCCTGGCCGACCATGCCGTCGAAGGCGGCGACCGAGCTGGTGTTGACGATCACGCCGCGCTCACCGTCCGCATCCGGCTCGGCCTCCTGCATCTGCCGGGCGGCGAGGCGGATGAAGTTGAAACTGCCGATCAGATTGACCTCGAGAACCTTGCGGAATTCGTCGAGCGGCATGGGGCCGTCCGGCCGCAAGGTGGCACCGGGCGCGGCAATGCCGGCGCAGTTGACGAGGACGCGCGGGCTTCCCCAGCGCGCCGCATGGTCGGCGAACAGCCGCTCCGCGGTCTCGGGGTCTGCGACATCGCAGGCGGCGGTTTCGATGCCCTCATGGGGCAGCGCGGCGCGCAGCGCCTCCGCATCGAGATCGACGGCGGTGACCCGGTAGCCCGCCTGATGCAGCTTGAGGGCGGTCGCCTGGCCGAGCCCCGATGCCGCGCCGGTGACGATGGCCGATGCCCCATCTGCTGAAAAACTGAATGATCGTTCCATTTATTCCTCCAGAAAAATGCCAATCGCGTTCTTGTTCAGCGAGATGTCTGGCAATTTCGGATCATTTATTGCAGGGAATGACGCGCCTCTCAAGAATGAACTTGAACGGTCGTTCTAAATTTGATAGCGAGGAATGGCTGTGATTGGGAGGAGATCATGAAGCATTCGGTATTTTGGGCGGCACTCGCCGTCAGTGGACTGGCCGTCGGTGGATTGGCGATGAGTGGTCTGGCCGTGGGGGCGGCGCAGGCGGAAAGTATTCGCATCGGCCATATCGACCCGTTTTCGGGCACGTTTTCCAATGTGGGCGTCGTCAACGGCAAACATGTGCAGTTTGGCGCCGATCTGGTGAACGAGGCCGGCGGCGTTCTTGGCGGCAAGACCTTCGAAGTGGTGCGCTTCGACAACAAGGCGAGCGCCCAGGAGACGGTGATCGCCTTTCAGGAGGCGCTCGATCAGGGTATCCGCATCATCACCCAGGCCACCAGCTCGGGCATCGCGCTGGCGCTGGCCGATGCGGTCAACAAGCACAACCGGCGCAATCCGGACGATCCGGTGCTCTATCTCAACTACGGTTCGGCGGACCCGTCGCTGACCCGCGACAAGTGCAATTTCTACATGTTCCGCTTCGAGGCCCATTCGGGCATGAAGCAGGCCGGTCTGACCGATCTGATCGCCGCCGACAAGGACATCAAGAAGGTCTACATCATCGGTCAGGACTATGGCCACGGCCATGAGGTCAGCCGCTACACCAAGGAGATGCTGGCGGAAAAGCGCCCCGATATCGAGATCGTCGGCGATGAGTTCCACCCCTTTGGCAAGGTCAAGGACTTCACCCCCTATGTGGCCAAGATCAAGGCCGCCGGCGCCGATGCGGTGGTGACCGGCAACTTCGGCGCCGACCTGACGCTTTTGATCAAGGCGGCCAACAGCGCCGGCCTCGATGCCAAGTTCTTCACCCAGTATTCGGGCACCTTCGGCACGCCGACGGCGATTGGCGCGGCCGGTGTCGGCCGGGTCTACGATGCCGCGCCCTGGCATCCGGACGTCCCGGTGGAGCAGGACAACGCGGCGGCGGGCCAACTGGTCTCCGGTTTTCAGGAGAAATATGGCGAGGATCTCTACTACGTGCAGATCCTGGTGCAGATGCAGATGCTGGCCGAGGCCATCGAGGCGGCCGGCTCGACCGACCCCAAGGCGGTGGCCGGTGCCCTGTCCGGGGCCGCTTTCGATGGTCCCACCGGCAAGATGACCATGCGCGCCTCCGATCACCAGCTGTTCCACCCGCTGTTCATGTCGGTCTTTACCGGTGAAGGGATCACCAACGACGCCGAAGGGACGGGCCTTGGCTGGAAGACGGTCCTGACGGTGAACGGCGATCAGCTTTCCGACGATTCCACCTGTGAGGTGAAGCGCCCCTAGGTGCCCGTTTCACCGATCTGACTGGAATTCGCGGGTTGCGTCCCTCTTGAAAAGGGGAAGCAACCCGCCCTTGGGGAGGCTTTGCGGGTGGATACTTTCGCCTTTGCCGTGGTCAACGGCCTGCTCTACGGCATGTTGCTATTCATGCTGGCCAGCGGCTTGACGCTGATCTTCAGCCTGATGGGCGTGCTCAACTTCGCCCATGCCAGTTTCTTCATGCTGGGCGCCTATTTCGCCTATCAACTGAGCAGCATCGGCAATTTCTGGATGGGGCTGGTGCTGGCGCCGCTTCTGGTCGGGCTGCTCGGCGCCACCGTCGAGCGCTACGGCCTGCGGGTGGTGCACCGGCATGGCCATGTGGCCGAGCTTCTGTTCACCTTCGGTCTTGCCTATCTGATCGAGGAGTTGGTCCGGCTTGTCTGGGGCCGTCAGCCGGTGCCCTATCGCATCCCGGAGGTGCTTGACTTTCCGCTGTTTTCCATTGGCGGCATCGACTATTCCGCCTATCGCGCCTTCATGTTCGCCATCGCCGTTCTGATGTTTCTCGGCCTCCTGGCGCTGCTGAAGCGCACCCGGGTCGGCCTGATGGTGCAGGCGGCGCTGTCCCATCCGGACGTGTTGTGGGCGCTCGGGCACAATGTGCCGCGCCTGTTCATGCTGGTGTTCGGCGGCGGCGTGGCGCTGGCCGGTCTCGCCGGGGTGATTGGCGGCAATTATCTCGTCACCGAGCCGGGCATGGCCCATCAGATGGGGACGATCCTGTTCGTGATCGTCGTCTTCGGCGGGCTCGGCTCGCTGCTCGGCGCCTTCCTCGCCTCGATCCTCATCGGCATCCTGCAGACGTTGATGGTCGCCTTCGACGGCACCTTGACCGATCTGGTGGTGAGCCTTGGCGCCGCCGCGCCGCAGGCGACCGGGCCGTTCCGTGAAATCTGGACGATCACTCCGGCCAATCTTGCGCCGGTCCTTCCCTATCTCCTGCTCGTGGTGCTCCTGATCGTGCGGCCCCGGGGGCTTCTGGGGACGCGCGAAACATGACCAGATCCGTCTCTTTCCTGCTCTTAGGCCTTCTCGCCCTCAGCGCGGCGCTGGCGTTGCCGCTGGTCTCGGACAGCCGTTTTCTCACCCTGTTCCTGACCCAGCTCGCGGTGATGGTGACCTTCGCCATGTCCTACAATGTGCTTCTGGGACAGACCGGGCTCCTGTCCTTCGGCCATGCGGTCTATTTCGGCGGCGGCGTCTTTGCCGCGCTCTATCTGATCACGGCGATCGGCGGCGGTGCGCTGGCACTGCCCCTGGAATTCATACCGCTTGGCGGCGCGCTCGCGGGGCTGGCGATGGCCGCCGTCTTGGGGCTCGTCTCCGTGCGCCGGGCCGGCACCACCTTCGCCATGATCTCGCTGGGCATGGCTGAGCTGATCACCGCCGCCGCCATGGTGTTTCCAAGCGTCTTTGGCGGCGAGCAAGGGGTCTCCACCGATCGGATGGTGGATGTCACCCTCACCGGTCTGGGCTACGGCCGGCCCTCGGAGATCTATCTGCTGGTGCTGGTCTGGGCGCTGGTCAGCGTCGCCCTGATGGTGTTCCTGTCGCGCAGCCCGCTTGGCCGGATGGCGAATGCGGTGCGGGACAATCCGCAGCGGGTGGAGTTTCTCGGCTACGATCCCTACTGGATCCGCTTCCTGCAATTCTGCATCGCCGGCACCTTCGCCGGGCTTGCCGGCAGCCTGTTCGCGCTCACCTTCGAGATCGCCAATGCGGAGGTATTCGGGCTGCGCACCTCGGCCAATGTGCTGATCGCCACCTATCTCGGCGGCATCACCTATGTGCTGGGGCCGGTGGTCGGTGCCTTCGTGGTGCTGCTCCTGGAGCTCAACCTGGCGCGGATCACCGATGCCTGGCTGTTCTATTACGGTCTTCTGTTCCTGGCGATCATCCTGTTCGCGCCGCGCGGGCTGACCGGGATCCTGGCCGAACTGCCCGGGGCACTGCGCCGCCACGGTGCGGCGGGGTGCCTGCGCCGGGCGCTGGTCTGGGGGCCGGCGGTGCTGTCCGGGCTGGTCGGCGGGGTGATGCTGGTCGAGCTGAGCTATCACCTGTCCAACAGCTTCGACCCAAGCGATCCGCTGCGCCTGTTCTGGCGCGATGTCGATGCCACGAACTGGGGCGTGTGGGCGCTGGCGCTGGGGGCCTGCGCCCTGTCGGCGGCGCTGGTCCTGCGGGCCCGGCGCGGGGGGCGGCGGCCTGAGGTGGTCGTCACGCCGCTGGTGGAGGAGGGCTCATGATGACCGCTTCCGGGCCCGCGCTTTCCATTCGCGATCTTCACAAGGATTTCGGCGCCGCCCAGATCATTCGCGGCATCTCGCTCGACGTGCGCGAGGGCAGTTTCCATGCGGTGATCGGGCCGAATGGCGCCGGCAAGTCCACCTTCTTCAACCTGATCTCGGGACGGTTTGCCCCGACCTCCGGAAAGATCCTGCTCGGCGACACGCAGATCTCGGGGATGCGGCCCTACCGGATCAACCGCCTTGGTCTCTCGCGCTCCTTCCAGATCACCAACATCTTCAACGAGATGAGCGTGTTCGAGAACATCCGCTGCGCGCTGATGTGGCCGGGCCGGGCGGGCTACTGCTTCTGGCGGCGGGCCTCCGGATATCGTCGGATCGGCGCTGAGGCGGAGCGGCTGATCGAGGAGATCGGCCTGTCGGCGCGGGCGGGCGAAAAGGCCGGCAATCTGTCTTATGCGGAGCAGCGGGCGCTTGAGGTCGGCATGACCATTGCTGGTGATGCCCGGGTGCTTTTGTTCGATGAGCCCACCGCCGGGATGAACCACAATGAGGTGGAGCAGTTCTCCGGCTTCCTGCGCAAGGTGGCGGTGGGGCGGACGGTGATGATGGTGGAGCATGACATGAACGTGGTGTTCAGCCTGGCCGACCGGGTGTCGGTGCTGGTCTACGGCCAGATCATCGCCACCGGCACGCCGGAGGAGATCCGCCAGGATCCGGCGGTGCGCGAAGCCTATCTCGGAGCGGAGGCATGAGCGCGCCGATCCTCAGCCTGCGCGGCCTGCACGCCTTCTACGGCCTCAGCCACGTGCTGCACGGGGTCGATCTGGACGTGGGCGAGGGCGAGATCGTCGCGCTGCTCGGGCGCAATGGCGTCGGCCGTTCCACCCTGTGCAAGGCGGTGATGGCGATTGTCGAGCGTCAGGGCAGCATCCGGGTGCGGGGACGCGAGACCATCGGTCTTGAACCGCATCGGGTCGCCCGCCTCGGCCTCGGCTATGTGCCGGAGGAGCGGGCGGTGTTTCCCGGGCTGACGGTGGAGCAGAACCTTCTGCTTGGCCGGCATGGAGCGGCGAGTGCCCGCAGCTGGCAGCTTGAGGAGGTGTACGAGCTGTTCCCCTCGCTTCGGCGGCGCAGCGACACCCATGCGGAGGTGCTGTCCGGCGGCGAACAGCAGATGCTGTCGATCTGCCGGGCCTTGATGAGCGGCCCGGAGCTGATGATCGTCGACGAGCCGACCGAGGGGCTGGCGCCGTTGATCGTCGAGCAGGTCGGCGATCTTCTGGCGGAAATTGCCCGGCGCGGGGTGGCGATCCTGCTGGTGGAGCAGAAGCTGACCATCGCGATGCGGATCGCCCATCGGGTCTATGTGATGGGCCATGGCCGCACGGTGTTTGAAGGGAGCCCCGACGAACTGCGCACTGACGAGGCAATCCGCAAGGCATGGCTGGAGGTTTGACGACATGACATCGGCAACACGCGAACGGGACCATACCGAAGGGACCGGGGCGGGCGGCGTCTATATTCTTGGCGGTGCCCAGACCGACTTTGCCCGCAACTGGGCGCGGGAGGGGCTCGGTATCGACGCCATGATGGCGGAGGCGCTGCATCAGGGGCTGGAGGCGACCGGCCTTGAGGCATCCGAGATCGAGACCGCGCATATCGGCAATTTCACCGGAGAATTGTTCTGCGGTCAGGGCCAGCTTGGCGGCATTTTCGCCTCGCTTCACCCGGACCTTTCCGGCGTGCCGACCAGCCGGCACGAGGCGGCCTGCGCCTCCGGCTCCATGGCCGTGCTCTCCGCCATGGCCGAGATCGAGGCCGGACGCTATGACCTTGCCTGTGTCCTTGGCGTTGAATACATGCGCAACGTGCCCGGCCAGACGGCGGCCGAACATCTTGGCGCCGCCGCCTGGCACGGGCGGGAATGGACCGACGCCCGCTACCTCTGGCCTGCCGCCTTTTCCGACTTGATCGACGCCTATTCGGAAAAATACGGCGAGGTCGACTATGCTCATCTCGGCGAGATCGCCCGGATCAACTACGAGAACGGCCGCCGCAATCCCTTGTCGCAGACGCGCAACTGGTCGTTCACGCCGGAGAGCTTCACCGAGCATGATGAGGCCAACCCGGTGATCGAGGGGCGGGTGCGGCGCAACGACTGTGGTCAGGTGACAGATGGCGCCGCCACCGTTTTCCTCGCCTCAGCCAAACGGGCGCGTGCCTATGCGGAAAAACGCGGGCTGAAGCTGTCGGATCTTGCCCGGATCGAGGGCTGGGGCCATCGCACCGCACCGATGCTTCTCTCCGATAAGTTGAGGGAGGGGCGGAATACGCGCTATGTTCTGCCTCAGGTGCAAAAGACCATCGCCGAGTGCTTCGGCCGGGCCGGGGTTGGCGATGTCTTCGCGCTCGACGCCATCGAGACCCACGACTGTTTCGCCATGACCGAATACGCCGCCATCGACAGTTTCGGCATCACCGCGCCCGGAGAGAGCTGGAAGGCGATCGAAGAGGGGGTGATCGCCGCCGATGGCCGGTTGCCGGTCAATCCCTCCGGCGGGCTGATCGGCCTCGGCCACCCGGTCGGGGCAACCGGCGTGCGGATGATGCTCGACGGCTACCGCCAGGTGACCGGTCGGGCCGGGGCCTGCCAGGTGGAGGGCGCGCGGCGGGTCGGGCTTCTCAATATCGGCGGATCGACCACCACCATCGCCGCCTTCGTCGTGGGAGCTGCCATATGACCTTGCTGGATCTGACCGGACGGGTTGCCGTCGTCACCGGAGCCTCCTCCGGCCTCGGGGCGCATTTCGCGCGCACGCTGGGGGAAGCAGGCGCGGCGGTGGCGCTGATCGCCCGCAATGGCGAGAAGCTGGAGGCGGTGGCCGCGCCCTTGCGCGCTGACGGCATCGATGTGCGCTGCGCGCCGGCCGACATCACCGACCGGCCGGCGCTGGAGGCGGCGGTTGCCGGCATCGCCGACTGGCACGGGCGGATCGACGTCCTCGTTAACAACGCCGGCATCGCCCGCACCGAACGGTTTCTCGACATGTCGGAGGCGGACTGGGCGGCGGTGGTCGACACGGACCTGACCGGCCTGTGGCGCGCCGGGCAGATCGTCGCCCGGGTGATGGCCGCCGGCGAACGGGGCGGGTCGATCGTCAACATCGCCTCGATCCTCGGGCTCGCGGTACAGCCGACCCAGACCAACTACGCGGCGGCGAAGGCCGGGGTGTTGCACCTGACCCGGGCGATGGCCCGGGAGTTGGGGCGATACGGCATCCGCGTCAACGCCATCGCGCCGGGCTATTTCAAGACCGATATCAATTCCGATTTTTTCGACAGCGACGCCGGCCAGGCGCTGATCGGCAAGCTGTTCCCAAGGCGGCTGGGCCGGTTGAGCGAGCTCGACGGGCCGTTGCTGCTGCTCGCCTCGCAGGCGGGCAGTTTCATGACTGGAACCACTTTGACCGTCGATGGCGGTACATTACTTTCGGGGGTTTGAATGAATTTCGTCCACAGCGCAAAGGTCGAGGACCTGAAGGCCAGGGTGTCCGCCTTCATGGAGGCGCATGTCATCCCGGCCGAGGCCGACTATCACCGCTTCGTCGACAGCGGCAAGGACCGCTGGGCGATCCCCCCGGTGATGGAGGAGCTGAAGGCGCGCGCCCGGGCGGAAGGTCTGTGGAACCTGTGGTGCCCCTATCCGGAGCATGGCGCCGGGCTCAACAATTGCGACTACGCGCCGCTGGCGGAGATCATGGGCCGCTCGATCATCGGCCCGGAGGTGTTCAACTGCAATGCGCCGGATACCGGCAACATGGAGGTGCTGATCAAATATGGCACCGAGGCGCAGAAAGCGAAATGGCTGACGCCGCTGCTCGCCGGCGAGATCCGCTCCGCCTTCTGCATGACCGAACCGGCGGTGGCCTCGTCGGACGCCACCAATGTGGAAGCCTCGATCCTGCGCGATGGCGATCACTACGTGATCAATGGCCGCAAGTGGTGGGCCACCGGCGCCCCCGATCCGCGCTGCCGCATCCTGATCGTCATGGGCAAGAGCGACCCGGCGGCGGAACGGCACAGACAGCAGTCGATGATCCTGGTGCCGTTCGACACGCCGGGGGTGACATTGGTGCGCCCGCTCAATGTGTTTGGCGCCGATGACGCGCCGCACGGGCATGCGGAGATCCTGTTCGACAATGTCCGGGTGCCGGCGGAGAACCTGCTGCTCGGCGAGGGGCGGGGCTTCGAGATCGCGCAAGGCCGGCTCGGGCCGGGACGCATTCACCATTGCATGCGGCTGATCGGCGCCGCCCAGCGGGCGCTGGAGCTGATGTGCGACCGGGTGTCGGCACGCCGGGCCTTCGGCAAGCCGCTCGCCGATCAGGGGGTGGTGCGGCAGCAAATCGCCCTGTCCCTGTGCGAGATCGAGCAGGCCCGCCTGCTGGCATTGGCGGCGGCGGACAAGATGGACCGGCTCGGCAACAAGGACGCACGCGATCTGATCGGCATGGCCAAGGTGGTGATCCCGCAGATGGCACAGACGGTGATCGACCGGGCGATCCAGGTGCATGGGGCGGCGGGCGTGTCGCAGGACACCTTCCTCGCCGCGGCCTTTGCCTATGCCCGGACCATCCGCATCGCCGACGGTCCGGACGAGGTGCATCAGGATGCGCTGGCACGGCAGATGTTGAAGGCGCGGGCGGCCGCATGAGTGCGGTTCCCGGCGATGTCGCGGCCCTCGCGCCGCTCTTGGAAGAGCGGCTGCCGGCGCTCGGCCGCGGGGTGACCATCGCCCCGTTCGGCGGTGGTCAGTCCAACCCGACCTTCCTGGCGCTCGGTTCCGGCGGTGAGGCGGTGTTGCGGGTGCAGCCGGCCGGCAAGCGGCTGAAGGGGGCGCATGCGGTCGACCGCGAATTTCGGGTGATGGCTGCGCTGCACGGCTCCCGCGTGCCGGTGCCGGAGATGCTGCTGAGCGGCGGCGAGGACGAATGGCTCGACCGCCGTTTCATCGTCATGCAGCGGGTGGAGGGCGTTGTCTTCTGGGATCCGGCACTGCCGGACAAGACCCCGGCCGAGCGTGGCCGGGTCTATGACGCCATGGTCACGGTGCTGGCGGATCTGCACGACGTCGACATCGCCTCCGTCGGGCTGTCCGACTATGGCCGGCCGGGCAATTATTTCGCCCGCCAGTTCGCCACCTGGCAGCGCCAGTACCGGGCGAGCGAGACCGGCGAGAACCGGGACATGGAGCAGCTGATCGCCTGGCTGGACCGGCATCTGCCGGAGGATGACGGGACGGTGAGCCTTGTTCATGGCGACTACCGGATCGACAACCTGATCTTCGATCCCGAGGTGTTGGCGATCCGCGCGGTGTTGGACTGGGAGTTGTCGACCCTGGGCCATCCCTTCGCTGATCTTGCCTATCAATGCATGCAGTGGCGCCTGCCCAACGACGGGGTGTTCAAGGGGCTCGGCGGCGTCGACCGGGAGGCGCTGGGCATTCCCGACGAGGCCGCCTATCTCGCCGCCTATTGCCGGCGGCGCGGGCTTGCGCGCATCGAGGGCTGGACCTTCCATCTGGCGTTTTCCTTCTTCCGGCTTGCCGCCATCCTCCAGGGCATCTATCGCCGCTATCTGGATGGCAATGCCGCCAACGCGGAGACCGCGCTGCGCTACGGCCAGACCGTGCCGGTGCTGACGGCGCTGGCGATGGCGGAGGTGGAGCGTGGAGGATAGCGCCCTTTCCCGCTACGGCTGCCGCCCCGAGCCCCTTTGCAAGCAAGACGCAGTATTGCTGTTAAGACTCATGGTCTAACTAGGGCCGACCTCGCGGCGTTTCCGTCCGTTCTGGCGACCGCCCGCGTGGGGTATGCGTCTACAAGCTGGGCTGATCGGGGGAGAAATGGCGTTTATCGAAGGGGTGTTCGGGGTTATCGGCGACCTCACCTGGGGCTGGGCGCTGATCCCGCTGCTGGTGGTGTTCGGCGTCTTCATCACGGTGCTGACCGGGTTCGTGCAGATCCGCTATTTCAAGCGCATGTTCCGGGTGCTGTCCTCGGAAAACCAGAGCGCCGATCCCAACGCGATCTCCGCCCGCGCGGCGCTGCTTGTGTCCGTCGGCGGTCGGGTCGGCGGCGGCAACATTGCCGGTGTGGCCGTGGCGATTACTCTCGGCGGACCGGGGGCGGTCTTCTGGATGTGGGCGGTTGCCCTTGTCGGCATGGCGACCAGCCTGGTCGAATGCTCGCTGGCGCAGCTCTACAAGCGGCGCGAGCCCGATGGCGCCTTTCGCGGCGGTCCGGCCCGCTCGATCATTCATGGGCTTGGTCATGAGTACAAATGGCTGGCGGTGCTTTACGCGGTCTGCCTGATCGCCGCCTTTGGCCTCGGCTTCAATGCCTTCCAGGGCAACACGGTGGCTGGCGCCGCCGAGGAGAGCCTGGGCATCGACCGTCTCTGGTCGGGCGTGGTGTTGACCATTATTGCCGGCTTCATCGTCTTCGGCGGCATTCATCGCATCGCCAAGGCCGCCGATGTGGTGGTGCCGGTGATGGCCGTCGGCTACCTGCTGATGGCGGTGGTGGTGATCCTTCTCAACGTGAGCGAGCTGCCCGGCGTGCTGGCCTCGATCGTTCTCAATGCCTTCGGCTTCGAGCAGGCGGTGGGCGGCGGCATGGGCGCGGCGCTGGCGCAGGGGCTGCGCCGGGGGCTGTTCTCCAACGAGGCCGGTCTCGGCTCAGCGCCCAATGTGGCGGCGACGGCGGATGTGCGTCATCCCATCAGCCAGGGCATCACCCAGTCGTTCTCCGTGTTCATCGACACGATCCTGATCTGCAGCTGCACCGCCTTCGTCATCCTGCTCGGCGATGTCTACCAGCCCGGGGCGGAGGCCGTGGACGGGGTGGTGCTGACCCAGCAGTCGCTGGCGGAACATCTGGGCGACTGGACCCAGTATTTCCTGACGTTCATCCTGCTGCTCTTCGCCTTCAGCTCGATCATCTACAACTACTATCTCGGCGAGAACGCGCTGACGGTGATCACCGAACATCCGATGGCGCTGAACGGCTTCCGGCTGGTCGTCATGGGTATCGTCTTCGTCGGCGCGGTGGCGCCGGGAGCGACCGCCGTGTTCTTCTTCTCCGATCCGCTGATGGGCATCCTGGCGGTGGTCAATCTGGTGGTCCTGATGATGCTGTTACCCACCTGCCTGCGGATCCTGCAGGACTTCCGGGCGCAGCTCAAGGCCGGCGTCGCCCGGCCGCTGCTCAACCCGGACGACTTCCCCGACCTCGATCTCGACCGCACCGCCTGGACCGGCGTCAACCCGGACCGGCAGACGGCCTGATCCGCACGGCGCGGCGCTCTTGTGAGGGCGCCGGGCCGTGCCTGCCCTTAAGCATGTGAGAGCGTCAGGCGCCCTTGCGGTGCGGGCGCTTGAGCGCCAGAAGCTCGGTTACGTCCTGAAGGTCTTTGGTGGAGGCAATCCCGATCTTCAGCCATTTTCCGTCGTGATAGGTCTCGGCCGCGTCATACAGCGCCATCAGGCCGGGGCTCAGGGCTTCTCGCTGCGCTTCCACCTTCTCCCGCTCCCTGGCGCCCAATACGATCACCGCCGAAAACACTCCATATTCGGGCAGCAATGTGCAGAAGGCCTTGGACTTCTTGTAGCGCAGGGACCAGCCATGGGTCTTGCCGCCATAAATCCAGTCCGGAGTGAAGACGCCGGGGTAGGAGCTGTCGATCCAGGCGCGCAGCGCCGTCCAGTGCTCGCAGGCTTCCGCCCCGATCCAGTCGCGTATCGTCGCGTCACCGGGGGTGGCGGACTTGTCGGTGAGCCGGTCTCCGGTCCGGGGCGTCTGTTGCATGGGGCTGTCTCCTGAGCGCGAGGGGGGAAACGCAGGCTTGGAGCGTTGGTAGCGCCCCTTAAGTCTCGCGCCGGTGCCACCATTCCTCCAGGCTTTCGCACAAAAGCCCGTCCGTGCTGCCTGTCAGCTTGAGGCGGAAGGTTCCATCGAGCTCCACGCGGCTGCCGCAGGCCTTGCGCGTGAACCGCGCCTGCCAGCCGGCAACGGCGGTGGTTCCGTCAATGGCCCAGACCTTGGAGGAGAACGCCACGTCCTCCTGCGCGTCCGCCGCCCCGTCCTGCCAGTATTGCCGGATTGCCTCCCGGCCGGTCATGGCCGGGTCGAACGGCGTTTCCCGGTAGGTTGCGTTCTCGGTAAAAAGGGCGGTGATCTGCTCCGGATCGCCCTCCACCCAGGCGCGGCCGTAGCGATCGAGCCAGTTCTGAACTTCTTGCTTCTGCATGATGTCTGCTCCCGCTTTCCGTGTGTGCGGGGGTTCTACATCCTGACGCCGGGGCAAGATCAAGCCGCAGTGCCGGAGGCGGCGGGCGCCTGTTTCGGCAGGGGCGGAACCAGCTGATAAAAGGCTTCGACCACCTGACTGGTGGTCTCGCTCAGGCTGAACACCGTCTCGTGGATGGTCAGGCCCTGCATTTCGGCGATGGGCAGGCGCACCACCCCGTCGCTGCGGCCGGTGGAGCCTTGCCACAGAAATCCGATGCCGAGGCCATTGGCTACCGCCTCATAGAGGCCGTCGCGGGCGTCGAGGGTCAGGAACGGGCGGGGCGAGAGGCCGGCCCGGGCGAACATCCTGTCCACCGCCCGCTGGGTTGACGAGCCCGAGGCGCGGAAGATCATCGGCTCATCGCAGAGCATTTTCGCGGTCACCATTCTCTCCTGCGCCAGCCGGTGGCCAAGCGGGGCGATCGCCACCACGCGGGCGCTCGCCAGATGCGCGCGGCGAAAGCGGGGATCGGCGGGCACATCGGGCAAAACGCCGATGTCGCATTCGTGGTTCAGCACCGCGCGGGTGATCTTGTGATGTGAGCCGGTCTCGACCTTCAGCGTCACCCCCGGAAAGGCGCGGTGAAAGGCCGCCACCAGCGCCATGCCCGGCATGGCATTGCCCAGGCCGACGATGATCTGTCCCGCGCGCAGCGACGAGCGGCTCAGTAGCAGACGCTCGGCCTCCTGCCGGGCTTCGGCCATGCGTTCCGCCGTATCGCAAAGTTTCAGGCAGAGGTCGGTGGGCAGCAGCCGTCCGGCCTCGCGGCGGAACAGGCGAATGCCGAACTCCTGCTCCAGGCCGCGCACCTGGGCGGAGATGTTCGGCTGGGTGACCGCCAGCGTGCGCGCCGCGGCGGCATAGGAGCCGGTTTCCGCGACGGCCCTGACGGCGTCGAGACGTTGCGGGGAAATGGCCATCTCTCAAGCTCCGGGTTTGGTTTGTCCAAAGCTTAGCTTTCGTTCGTATCAGTCCTGTTACAAAGCGCCGTCAAATCTGCTCTCCAGCGCCGGGCCAGTGGGGGCCGGTCTTGCAAACGCAAGGAGAGAGCAGACTTGACCGTCGTTCCAACATCCCTCCCGACAACCCGACGTCGCGCCCGGCTTGATCCCCGTGACGTGAAACAGGCGCGGATTGTACTCTGCGATCTGGACGGATGCCTGATGTCCGAAGGGCGGCTCTTCGAGGAGACGGCGGCGTTCGCCGATGGATGTGGCGACCGGCTGCGCATCGTCTCGAACCGCTCCGACAGCACGGCGGAGGCTCTGGCGTCGCAACTGTCCGGGCTGGGTCTCTCCGTACCTCCCGCGCACATTCTGATGGCGGGCGAGTTCACCCTTCAGCACCTTGCCCGCCAGGGCGTGCGGCGGCTGACGCTTTGCGCCGCGCCGCTGCTCATGGCCCGCGCCCGCGCCCTCGGGCTCGACCCCGAGGCGCGCGACCCCCAGGCGGTGCTGCTGTGCCGGGACCCGGCGCAGACCGTCGATACGCTGGGGCCGCTGCTGGCGCCGGTGGCGCGAGGCGTTCCGCTGTGGGTCTCGAACGAGGATGTCTCGCATCCCGATCACGCCGGCCGGCCGGTGGCGGAAACCGGCGCGCTGCTGGCCGCGCTGCGGGCGATCCGGCCCGGTCTCGCCTGGCACTGCCTCGGCAAGCCGCATGCCGCCATGCTGCTGCATGCAATGGCCGAGGCGGGGCTGGAGCCGGCGCAGTCGGTTTTCGTCGGAGACAACGCCGCGACCGACGGGCGCGCCGCCGAGGCGGCCGGCATGTCGTTCATCCATATTCAGCGGAGGGCCGGAAAATGACCCCCTATCTGTTGCGCCATGTGCTCAAGGCGGTGGTGACGCTCTGGGCCATCGTCACGGTGACCTTCGTCGCCACTCGTCTGTCGGGCAACCCGATCGACACCTTTCTGGGCGAGGGGCTGACCGCCGAGGGGCGACAGGCGCTGATTGACTACTTCCAGCTCGATCGGTCGCTGTGGCACCAGTACCTGGCCTATCTGCGGGGCGTTCTCTCCGGTGAATTCGGCCTCAGCTTCGTCGACCGACGTCCGGTCACGACGGTGGTGGCCGAACGGCTCTGGCCTTCGGGGCAGCTCCTGCTGACCTCGGTCGCCCTGACCGTGGCGGTGTCCCTGCCGCTGGGCGTGCTGGCGGCGGTCTATCGGCGCAGCTGGATCGGCTCGGCGGTGATGGTGGTGGCCTTCACCGGCTATGCGGTGCCGTCCTTCGTGCTCGCCATCGTCATGGTGCTGACCTTCTCCTACTGGCTGAACTGGTTGCCAGTGGTGGGCAATGGCACCTGGCTGCATTTCATCATGCCGACCATCGCCATGTCGGGCGGCTTGATCGCCGCGCTGACCCGCTTCACCCGCAATGCGATGCTGGATGTGCTCGGGCAGGACTTCATCCGCACCGCCCGGGCCAAGGGCCTGCGCGAGACGCAGGTGGTGCTGAAGCATGGTCTCGGCAATGCCTCGATCACCGTGATCTCGGTGATCGGACTGCAGATCGCCGGGCTGGCGGCCGCCGGATCCGTGGTGGTGGAGAGCATCTTCTCCTGGCCCGGCGTGGGGCAGATGCTGGTGAACGCCGCGATCCTGCGCGACTACCCGGTGCTGCAGTTCGGCGTGATCGCCGTGGCGGTTGCGGTGGTCTCCATCAACATCCTGACAGACATCGCCTATGCGCTGGCCGACCCGCGCATCCGGCTGGCCCGCGCCTGAAGGAGACCGATATGGCAAGCCTTGTTGACGCGCTTCCCCGCCTTCGCCGCCGCGGCGCGCGCCGCAAGGGGCGGGGGGCGGATATCATCCAGACCATCGCGCTGGTCTGCGCCGTGCTGCTGGCCGGCGGCGCCCTTCTCGCTCCGTGGCTGACGCCGTTCGATCCGCTCGATCAGAGCCTGCTCGCCCGTTTGCGTCCGCCTATCGGCTTCGACCGCTACTCCGCCGGTCATCTGGCGGGCACCGATGAGCTCGGCCGCGACGTGCTGTCCCGGTCGCTGCATGGGCTGCGGCTCACCCTGGCGCTGGCCTTCGCCGGTGCGGTGATCGGGTTGCTCCTCGGCGGGCTGCTGGGGCTCATCGCCGGGCAGCGCCGAGGCTGGGTCGAGGATGGGATCATGTCGCTGGTCGACATGCAGATCGCCATTCCCTTCACGCTTGTCGCCCTGCTGGTGCTGGCGCTGATGGGGTCGAGCCTGACCGTGCTCGTCCTGGTTCTGGGCATTGCCGGCTGGGAGCAATACGCCCGCATCGTGCGCGGCGAGGTGCGCCGCATCGCCGCGCAGCCTTATCTGGAGGCCGCGCACACCGCCGGAGCCGGGCCGTTCTACATCGCCTGGCGCCATGTGCTGCCCAATCTGGTGTCGCCGCTGGTCGTGCAGTTCACCCTGTCGCTGTCGAACATCGTGATCCTGGAGAGCACGCTGTCCTTCCTGGGGCTCGGGGTGCAGCCGCCGCAGCCCTCGCTGGGGTCGATGGTGGGGCTGGGGCGCGACTACATGCCGACCGCGCCGTGGATCGTGCTGACCCCTGCCGCGCTGATCGTGGTGCTGACCTTCACCGTGCAAATCCTTGGCGACTGGCTGCGCGACCGCGCCGATGTCCGCCTGAGAGAGCGTTGATCCGACAAGAAACCGAGAGCCGGACAAACCGGCCCGTCCCGTTGCTGTTTCTCTTCCCCCCAATCGGAGACATTTCATGTTCCGTCTGCTTCTGACCACCGCCCTTGTCACGCTGCCGCTGGTGGCGGCCGCACAGGAAATCACCGTGGGCGCCGCCAACGTGGCCCCTTACATCGATCCGGGCCGCGACCACTCCAACGTAGGCTCGCAGTTCTACTACAACACCTTCGACACGCTGATCGACCGGGACCACGGCAAGCTGGAGCTTGAGTGGGTGCCGGCGCTGGCCACGTCCTGGAAGCTGGTCGAGCCGAAGGTCATGGAGTTCAAGCTGCGTGAGGGCGTGAAATTCCACAATGGCGCCGACATGACCGCCGATGACGTGGTGTTCTCGCTCAACCGCATGATGCAGGCCACCTTCCCGCCTTATGTGGTGCGGGCCAAGGATCGTCTGGGCAACTTCCTGCGCGCGGAGAAGGTCGACGACCTGACCATCCGCGTGGTGGCCGAGCGTGAAGAGCCGCTTTGGGAAACCCTGATGTCCCTGCAGCAGGTCATGATCGTGCCCGAGGCCTACATCAAGGGCCTGACCGGCAAGGCCGACGTGGCCGAGGACAGCGACTACGAGGCCTTCGCCCTCGCGCCCGTGGGCACCGGTCCGTACAAGGTCGCCGCCTTCCAGCCCGGCGAGAAGCTGGTGTGGGAGCGGTTCGACGACTTCTGGGGCGAGACCGCGCCGCTGGAGCGCGCCACCGTCGTGCAGATCGCCGAGACCGCCAGCCGCGTTACCGCGCTGAAGACCGGCGAAGCGGACATCATCACCAACGTGGCGCCGGATCAGCTGTCGTTGATCGACAGCGATCCGAACCTCAAGACCGAAGGATCGGCCACCGCGCTGTTCCACGTGATGATCATGAACCAGAACCACCCCAAGCTGCGGGACCCGCGCATCCGTCAGGCGCTGTCGCTGGCCATCGACCGCGATGCGCTCAACGAGGCGCTGTGGCTGGGCAAGGCGATCGTACCTTCGACCCACACCATGGCCGAGATGGGCGCACTGCATCAGCCCGATCTCGTGACCTTCGAGTATGACCCCGAGCGCGCCCGGAAGCTGCTGGAAGAGGCGGGTTACGACGGGTTCGAGATCACCTTCGACACTGCCGCGACCTACTACACCAACGGTCTCCTGGCCGCGCAGGCTATCATGGAGATGTGGGGCGCGGTGGGCATCAACGGCCGGGTGAACGTGCAGGACCAGTGGTCCGGCAACGATCCGGAGATGATGGTGCGCAACTGGTCGAACCCGATGTATTTCGCCGATCCTTTCGGCTCCTTCGGCGTGATGTGGGCGCCCGGCGGTCCCTCGGAAAGCGAAGGCCGCTTCAACACCGATGCCGACTACGCGAAGAAGTGGGACCGGTTCCGCTTCTCCACCGACGTGGCCGACCGGAACGCCGCCTATGTCGAGCTGATGGAAGAGATCAAGCAGGACCCGCCGATGCTGCCGCTGTACCGCCCGTTCGAAAGCTGGGGCATGAAGCAGTCGGTGAACTGGGCGCCGATGCCCGGGCACATCCCCTACGTGCTTGATTTCCGCGCCGGCAGCATTTCCTTCGCCGGCAACTGATCCCCGCGCTGACGGGGCCGGGCCTTCGGGCCCGGCCCCTCGCCCTGCGGCCCCATCCTCCACAGCCTCCACGCGCAGCTGGCGCGCTTCTATAGAGACCATCATGACCCGGATCGCCATCATCACCGACATTCACCACGGCGCCCCCTCGCACACCAAGCGCGGCGATACGGCGCTTGAGTTGCTCGCCGCGTTCACTGACTGGGCCAATGAGCAGAAGCCCGATCTGGTGCTCGATCTGGGCGACCGGATCTCGGACGTGGACAGTGAAACCGACGCGCGGCTGGAGCGCGAGGTGGCCGATATTCTCGCCCGCATCGAGGCGCCGCTGCACCACGTTTGCGGCAACCACGACCGCGATCACCTGAGCGTGGCGGAGAACGAGGAGATCCTCGGCACGGCGCTCGCCAGCGAGGTGATCGACCTCGGCGCCTGGCAACTGGCGCTGTGGCGGGCGGATGCGCGTATCCACCGCAATGTGCCGCGTCCCGGCTTCGATCTGCCCGAGACCGACCTGCTCTGGCTGTCGCGCATGGCGCAGCAGGCGGACAAGCCCACCCTGCTCGCCTCGCATGTCCCGATCTCCGGCCATGCCCAGACCGGGAACTACTATTTCCAGCGCACTCCCGGCTTTTCCACCTATCCGCAGGCCGAGCGCGCCCGCGCCGCGCTTGCGCAGGCCCGTGTTCCCATGGCGGCCATCGCCGGGCATGTGCACTGGAACACCGTCACCACCGTCGACGGTATCCCGCACATGACCCAGCAGAGCCTGACCGAGAGCTTCACCACCGCCGGCGAGCCGGCCCGGGCCTGGGGGCTCTTGCAGCTCGGCGAGACGATCCACTGGCAGGTGTTCGGCGACGATCCCTTCGAGGCGCGGTTGACGCCCTCCCGCCGCCGCTGGACGCCGCCGCTGGCGCCGTTCTTCGCAGACCTCGCGGCGGAGTAGGCGCCATGACCCCCAATCCCCCCATCCTTTCGGTCAAGAACCTGCGCGTCGCCTTCGGCTCGGTCGAGGCGGTGCACGGGCTGAGCTTCGACATTCACCGGGGCGAAACGCTGGCGCTGGTCGGCGAGAGTGGCTCGGGCAAGAGCGCCACGGCGCTCTCGATCCTGCGGTTGATCGAACGCGAGGGCGGGCGGATCACCGGGGGCAGCATCCGGCTGGGCGGCGAGAGCCCGGCCGAGATCACCGAGCTTGCCCCGGCGGCGCTGCGGGCGATCCGGGGCGACCGGATCGCGATGGTGTTCCAGGAGCCGATGACCTCGCTCAACCCGGTGATGACCATCGGCGCGCAATTGGCTGAGACGCTGGCGTTGCACCGGGGGCTGCGCGGCAAGGTCGCGCGCGAAGCGGCGCGGATCGCGCTGGAGCGGGTGCGGATTCCCGAGCCGGACCGCCGGCTCGACCAGTATCCGCACGAGCTGTCCGGCGGGTTGCGGCAGCGGGTGATGATTGCCATGGCGCTGATCTGCGAGCCGGACGTCTTGATCGCGGATGAGCCGACCACCGCGCTCGACGTCACCACCCAGGCCGAGATCCTCGCACTCATCGCCGGGTTGCAGCGCGATCTCGGCATGGCGGTTCTGTTCATCACCCACGACCTCGGTGTGGTTTCCGAAATCGCCGACCGGGTGGTGGTGCTGAAGGATGGCAATCTGGTCGAGGAGGGGCGCAAGGCGGATCTCTTCACCGCGCCGCGGTCCGATTATGCCCGCGAGTTGCTGGCCGCCACGCCGCGCCTCGGCGGTGGCTCGCCGGCGCCGTTGCGAGGGGCGGAGACGGTTCTGGAGCTGCGCGATGTGGTCACCACCTATGGCGGCGGCGGTTTCCTGAGCCGGTCCGAGCCGTTCACCGCCGTGCGCGGTGTTTCGCTGACGCTGGGTCGGGGCGAAACGCTTGGCCTTGTCGGCGAGAGCGGCTGCGGCAAGTCCTCGCTGGCGCGCACGGTGATGCGTCTGGTCGATCCCGCCGCCGGGGAGATCGCCTTGCTGGGCACGCAGGTGGAAACGCTGAATGCAGCCGCGCTGAAGCCGCACCGGGCGAAAATCCAGATGGTGTTTCAGGACCCTTACGCGGCGCTGAACCCGCGCATGTCGATCCGCGATCTGGTGACCGAGCCGGCTCATCTGCATGGCATGGTCGCCCCCGGGGAGCGGGATGCCATGGCGCGCGAGCTGCTGGAGCGGGTGGGGCTGCCCGCCGATGCCGCCGAGCGCTATCCGCACCAGTTCTCGGGCGGGCAGCGGCAGCGGATCTGCATCGCCCGGGCCCTGTCGGTTCGGCCGCAGATCATCGTTGCTGACGAGGCGGTTTCCGCACTGGATGTCTCCAACGCGCGGCGTGTGACCGATCTGATGGCGAAGATCCAGCGTGAGGAGGGGGTGTCCTTCCTCTTCATCAGCCACGATATCGCCGTCGTCGAACGGGTCAGCCACCGGATCGCGGTCATGTATCAGGGGGAGATCGTGGAGCAGGGGGAAACCGCGCAGGTGCTGCACGCGCCGCGCCATCCCTATACCCGCCGCTTGCTGGCCGCCGTGCCGCGCGCCGATGGCGCCCATGTCACCGCGCCGATGCCGCTGCCGACCCCACAGCCATCCGATCATGTGCCGTCGGTGGAAGCCGCCGCGATGATCCCGGTTCCGGGCGCCTGGCAAGGCCCGCTGGAAATCGGCGGCGCGGCGTAGGGCCTGCGCTTGCCTCCGACCTTACAGCGCTATCGGCGGTAAAACGCCGATAGCGTGCGGGGTGCCCTTCACCGGCTTTTTTCGCCTGCCCGCCCGCTCAGCGCGCGTGGAGGCATGCAAACGCGCGTCCGTCGCCGGCAAGGCGCGGTCGTTGCGTCATCGATTTTTCGTGGAAATGCAGATCGTTCGGGAAATTGGTGGAGCCGAGGGGAATCGAACCCCTGACCTCTGCAGTGCGATTGCAGCGCTCTCCCATCTGAGCTACGGCCCCAACGCCTTGGCGTTCAGCGGCTTTTAGGGGAGCGGGGAGGGGGCTGTCAAGGGCCATCGGCACCGGCACACAAGAGAAGCGCGGCGGCGGGTCCGAAAGGGCGCCGGGCGGCAGGTTGCAAGGGGAAAACCCGGGGCGCCCGGACCTTTATCGGCGACGCCAGGCGAGAGAGTTTGCACCTGCGGCACTCCGGTTTTCGGGCCGTTGCGCCGGTTTTCCCGGTTCCCATGAGGAAAAAAGGGAGATCGCATGGCGGCCGCTGCGGCATCCCCTCCCGGTCTGCGGCCTTGCGGGGCGCGCGTGCTGCCGTTACATCAGGGCAATCGCAAAATCCTTGGTCCGGTCCGGAGCCTTCTCGCCCATGCGTGCCATTCTCGACGTTTTTCTCCTGATCCTAAACCTCTACACCTGGGTGATCATCGCAAGCGCGATCTTTTCCTGGCTCTACGCCTTCAACGTGGTCAATCCGCGCAACCAGTTCGTTTCGATGATCGGCCAGGCGCTCTACAGCCTCACCGAGCCGCTGTTGCGGCCGATCCGCCGGTTCGTGCCCTCCTTCGGTGGGCTCGATATTTCGCCGATCGTGCTCTTGCTCGGCATCTTCCTGCTGCAGCGGGTGATCTTCCATTACGTCGCCCCGAACGTCTTCTGAGGCGGGTAGATGACCGGTGCCGAGACCCTTCCCTGGCGCGCGTCGGGCTCCGGGCTCAGGCTGGCGGTGCGGGTCACGCCCAAGGCGAGCCGCGACGGGGTCGACGGGGTCGATGTCCTGTCCGACGGCCGTCCGGTGCTGCGCCTGCGGGTGCGGGCGCTGCCCGACAAGGGCGCGGCCAATGTGGCGACGGTCAAGCTTTTGGCCAAGCAGCTTGGCCTTGCCCGCAGCGCCGTCACGCTGGAAAGCGGGGCGACGGCGCGGCTGAAAATCCTTCATCTTGACGCAGATCCGCAAGAATGTGCCGCACGGTTGATGGAGCTGTGCGGCGGCGAATGATCAGACTGTGCCCGGAGCTTTTTCGCACGCGGCGCATAACCCATCGGAGACGAGATGACCGCAACCCTGATTGATGGCAAGGCGCGGGCCGCACGGCTGCGCGAGGCGGTGAGCGGCGCAGTGGCGGCGCTGAAGGCAGACGAGGCATTGACCCCGGGATTGGCCGTGGTGCTGGTCGGCGAGGATCCGGCGAGCAAGGTCTATGTGGCCAACAAGGCGCGCCAGACCGAGGAATGTGGCATGCGCTCCTTCGAGCACCGGCTGCCGGAGGAAACCTCCGAGACCGATCTGCTGGCGCTGGTGGAACGGCTGAACGCTGATCCGCAGGTGGATGGCATTCTGGTGCAGATGCCGCTGCCCGGGCACATCGACACGGACAAGGTGGTGCTGGCCATCGACCCGGCGAAGGATGTGGATGGCCTGCATCCGCAGAACGCGGGCCGCATCGTTCTGGGCAAGCCCGGGCTGGTGCCCTGCACGCCGCAGGGCTGCGTC
This sequence comes from Stappia taiwanensis, assembly GCF_014635285.1. Taxonomy (GTDB): domain Bacteria; phylum Pseudomonadota; class Alphaproteobacteria; order Rhizobiales; family Stappiaceae; genus Stappia; species Stappia taiwanensis. The sequence goes on from NZ_BMCR01000006.1 coordinate 159,461, forward strand.
CTTCTGGCGAAGGAGGCCATGGGCGGTGATCTCTCCGGGGTCAACGCGGTGGTGCTGGGCCGTTCCATTCTGGTCGGCAAGCCGGTGGCGCTTCTGCTTCAGAATGAAAACTGCACGGTGACCATGGTGCATTCGCGCAGCCGCGACATCGCCGCCCTGTGCCGGTCGGCGGATCTTCTGGTCGCGGCGGTCGGGCGGCCGCAGATGGTGCGCGGCGATTGGGTCAAGCCGGGCGCGACGGTGATCGACGTGGGCATCAACCGGGTGCCGGCGCCGGAAAAGGGCGAGGGCAAGACCCGGCTCGTCGGCGATGTCGCCTTTGACGAGGCGGTCGAGGTGGCCGGCGCGATCACGCCGGTGCCGGGCGGCGTCGGGCCGATGACCATCGCCTGCCTCTTGGCCAACACGGTGGTGGCGGCCTGCCAGCGGCGCGGCCTGGCCGTGCCGGCGATGTAACACGCCGTACCTGTTTCAGCGCTCCGGACCCGGGACGCCTCTCGGGCCCGGAGCGTCGTTTTCTTGAAGCTCGGAACGTAGGCGCCGGCCAGCTATTCCGCAGGTGTCAGGCGCGGCTCGGGGAGCCGGTCAGGGCGAACCAGGCGAGCAGCAGCCGATAGGGCAGCAGCAGCGCGGCGGCGACCAGCAGCTTGACCGACAGATCGCCAAGCGCCCAGGACACCCAGCGCGGCACCTCCAGCGCGAAGACGCCAAGCAGCGGTGCCGCCTCGGCGGCGAAATCGTCGTGATGGCCGAGCAACGGGGTCGCCAGGGCGGAAAAGGCGATGCCGAAGAACAGCAGCGTGTCGAGCAGCGAACCGCAGACCGAGGAGACCGCCGGGGCGGTCCACCAGGCGAAGCGGCGCAGCCGGTTGAACACGGCGATGTCGAGCAGATGGGCCATCAGGAAGGCCGAGCCGGAGGCGATGGCGATGCGCGGCGTGGCGGCGAAGATCGAAATGCCGACCGCCAGCGCGAAGCCGATCATCACCACCTTGCGGGCCGCTGCCGGGCCGAAGCGCCGGTTGGTCAGATCGGTGACGAGGAAGGCGGCCGGATAGGTGAAGGCGCCCCAGGTCAAGAGGTCGGCCAGATTGATGCCGGCCAGCGTTGCATGCACCGGATACTGGACAAGCACATTCGAGGCGACCACCACGGCGGCCATGGCCAGCATGGCGTTGAAGGCGTGAAGGCGGGTGAAGCTGGGGGTGTCGGTCACGGGCAGTCGATCCTTGTCGCCGGCGCCGGACAGGGCGCACGGGGGCTTGGGCGTATCAGGCTCCGAGCTTCGCCTTTCAGGGGCGAGTGGGGCGCAAACACCAAAAGAGGCGCCGCGGCGCCTCTCTTTTCATATCCGGATCATGTCGGGCGACGCAAGTAGCTTTCCGTTGCGGAAATTGCGTCCCTCGTGATCAGTTGGCCGCAGCGGCCTCGGTCTGGCGACGCCGGATTTCGGTGCGCAGCAGCCGCGCCTTCGGCGACAGCTCGCTCTCGGCGGCCTTCATCAGAAACGCGTCGAGACCGCCACGATGCTCAACCGAGCGCAGCGCATGGGCGCTGATCCGCAGCTTGTAGGTCTCGCCAAGAACGTCGGACATCAGCGAAACATTGCACAGGTTCGGCAGAAAGCGGCGACGGGACTTGTTGTTGGCGTGGCTGACGTTGTTGCCGGTCATCACGTCCTTGCCGGTCAGTTCGCAACGGCGGGCCATGGGACACCTTCTCTCAATCGGGTTGTTCGGTGAGGCTCGCGCCTCTTGGTCGAAACTGCCAATCCTCGCGCGGACCTGATGGGTCCGGCACTATCCGACCGGCATTTCATGGAAAGTCGGCTTGCTATAAGGGGCATGGCCGCCGCCGTCAAGGCATCTTGCGCCGGCAACTTGCGAAAGATCGAAAGGCGGACTGGCGCGATGTCCTGTCGGCGGTCCGCGCGGCATTCATTTGCAGTCCATTAACCATGCGGTTACCCTGAGCGATGAAACTTGCGTGAAATGCTGCCGCGCCGTCGGCATGATGTAACCCACGATTTTGTTTCTGCCCCGGCTTTCAGGCCCGGCGCGTGTCGCCGCGTTCCCGGTGAGGTTCCGATGACCAGCCTATCGACCGTTTTCACCCGCCTTGCGCGGTCCTCCCTGCCCGTGCTCGCCGGCGTGTCCGCACTGGTGCTCGCCCAGGCGCCCTTTGCCCGGGCCGAAACCGCCAAGCTCGGCGGTGTCTACGATATCTCCGTTTCGGGGTTGAAGATCGCGCGCGGGTCTCTGTCGCTGGTGGTGCAGAGCAATGCCTATTCCGCCAAGGTGGTGATGGAGCCCGCCGGCATCGGCACGCTGTTTTCCACAGGCAAGGGCGGGGCGGAAGCCTCCGGCTGGCTGGGCGGAAAGAAGGTGCGGCCGGCGCGCTACAAGATGGCCTCGCGGGCGGCGAACCGGGATTTCTTCGTGGATCTGGCGCAAGGCTCGGGCCGTGTCCGCTCCATGCGCGTCACGCCAAAATTCAAGCCCAACGCCGAACGCATCAAGGTGACCGCCCGGCACAAGCGCAATGTGGTCGATCCCTTGAGTGCCATTCTGATGCCGGCGGCGGCCACGCGCGGGGCGCCCGATGCCTCGGTCTGCAAGCGGCGGATCCCGGTGTTCGACGGCTGGACACGTTTCGATATCCAGCTTGAGTACAAGGAGATGCGGGAGGTCTCGGGCAAGGGCTACGATGGCCAGGTGGTGGTGTGTTCGGCGCGCTGGATTCCCGTTGCGGGCCATCGCCCGTCCCGCGCCTCGGTGAAATACATGAAGGAAAACCGGCGGATGGAAGCCTGGCTCGCGCCGATCGGTTCCAAGGGCGTGTTCGTGCCTTACCGGGTGGAAATGGCGACCAAGAACGGCACCCTGGTGGTGCAGCCGCGCAAGCTGCGGTTTACCGGCGGACGGGACCAGGCCGCGCGCTAGCAAGGCCAGGGCGTGCCGGCGCGGTTTTCTCCGGTTGCCGGAGGGTCCCGGTGGGATGGCGGGAAACCGCTCTTGAAAACGTCCCTTTGCCGCGCCACCTGATTGTCATTGCGCGCCGCTCTTGACAGGAGGGGCGTGTCTCGCCAGTTTCGCGCCGCAGACCGCGGGGCATATCCCGACCCCGCATAGCGCCGAGATCGTCTTTCCATGCTCAGTTTCCTCGACTTCGAAAAGCCCGTCGCCGACCTTCAGGGCAAGGTGCACGAACTCAAGGCCGTCGCCGGCTCCGGTGAGACGGTGGAAGTCTCCCAGGAAATCGCCCGCCTCGAACAGAAGGCGGAGCAGACGCTGAAGGAGCTTTATGCAAAGCTCACCCCCTGGCAGAAGACCCAGGTCGCGCGTCATCCCGACCGGCCCCATGCGGTGGATTACATTACGGGCCTGATCGAGGATTTCACGCCGCTGTCCGGTGACCGCAGCTATGCCGAGGATGCGGCGATCATTGCCGGTATCGGCCGTTTTCGTGGCCGGTCGGTTGCCATTCTCGGGCAGGAAAAGGGCGCCGACACCCAGTCGCGCCTGAAGCGCAACTTCGGCATGGCCCGGCCGGAAGGCTACCGCAAGGCGGTACGGATCATGGACATGGCGGAGCGGTTTTCGCTGCCGGTCGTGTCGCTGGTCGATACCGCTGGCGCCTATCCGGGCATCGGCGCGGAAGAGCGCGGTCAGGCCGAGGCGATTGCCCGTTCGACCGATGCCGGTCTCGGGCTGTCCACGGCCAGCGTGGCGCTGATCATCGGTGAGGGTGGCTCGGGCGGCGCGATTGCCATTGCCACGGCCAACCATGTGGCGATGCTCGAACATTCCATCTACAGCGTGATTTCTCCCGAGGCCGGTGCCTCGATCCTGTGGCGGGACAGCGCCCGGGCGCAGGACGCGGCGACCAACATGAAGATCACCGCCCAGGACCTGATCGGCATGCGGGTGATCGACGAGATCGTCGAGGAGCCGCTCGGTGGTGCCCATCGGGCCAAGGAGATCGTCGTCGACCGGGCGGGGACGGCCATCGAGGCGGCGCTGGCTCGGTTCGACGGCATGAGCGCCGAGGAGATCCGAGCACAGCGCCGGGCGAAGTTCCTGGAGATCGGCCGTACGCTGTAGCTCCATCGCGCCGGTCGTTTTTCTGCCGCCAAATTGCCGGAATTCTGGTTCAGCAAGTACCCGCTGGGGTCGCATCTGCTGGCCGGGTTCGTGCCGTCAGCATGGGTTAACCGGAGGTAAACCGGTTCCTGTCAGGATTCTGTTTGGTATAAATCCTTGTCTGGAAGCCGCCGTATTGCGGCACGCTGAGGGTGGATTGACGGCATGGCTCAGGAATTTGCCCGGTTCGGGTCACGGCAGATGAAGACACTGGCCGCGCTGGCGCTGGTCGGCGTGCTCGGGGCGTGTCAGGCGGATGAGCTGGGCTATGGCCCCAAGCACCTCAGGCCGATCAGCGACGAGCTGAAGAGCAAGATCTCCCGGCTTGGCATGGACAGCAAGAGCCCGATCATGCTGCGGATCTTCAAGGAAGATTCCGAGCTTGAGGTGTGGAAGCAGACCAAATCCGGGCGCTATGCGCTGCTGGAGACCTTCGAGATCTGCAAGTGGTCGGGCAAGCTCGGGCCGAAGTTCAAGGAAGGCGACCGGCAGGCGCCGGAGGGCTTTTACGAGATCACTCCCTCGCTGATGAACCCGAACTCCAGCTACCATCTGGCGTTCAACATGGGCTATCCGAACAAGTACGATCGCTCGCACAACCGCACCGGGTCGCATCTGATGGTGCATGGGGCCTGCTCCTCGCGCGGCTGCTACGCCATGACCGATGCGCAGGTTCAGGACATCTACGCGCTGGCGCGGGAAAGCTTCAAGGGCGGCCAGCGCTCCTTCCAGGTGCAGGCGTTTCCTTTCCGCATGACCGCGAAGAACATGGCCGAGCATCAGGACAATCCGCATATCGACTTCTGGCGGATGCTGAAGCGCGGCTCCGATCATTTCGAGGTGACCAAGCGGCCGCCGAAGGTCGATGTCTGCGACAAGCGCTATGTTTTCGACGCAGTGCCGTTGATGGAGGGCGTGCCCTTCCGCGCCACCGCCAAATGCCCGGCCTACGATATTCCCGATCCGGTCGAGCAGGCGGTTGCGGTCAAGCAGAAGAAAGATCGGGAACAGGTGGAGCAGATCGTCGCCAGCCGCAAGCGGTCGGAAGAGCGCAAGGCGCAGATCGCCGCCATTTTCGGTGGCGGCGCGGATCAGGATGCGGATGCGGAGAAAGCGCCCGCCGATCCGGCGACCGGCGTTGTGACCGCGTCGGTGCCCGCGGCCACCGCAGCCACCACCGCCACGAGCGAACCCACCGCCTCGGCTTTCGCGCCGCAGCCGGCTCAGCAAAAATCCTCTGGCGGCTTCTTCAGCCGGCTGTTTTCCGGTGGGGATGAGGCGGCGGCGACCGTCGCTCCGGCCGGTGGACCGGCGCCGTTGCCGGCCGCCAAGCCGCAATAACTGCGGCTGGGTTCGCACGGCAGCTCTCAGGCTCGCATTTCAGGCGCGGATCGGCAGATCAAGGATGCGCCGGCAGGAGACCATTGCCATCGGTCCGACGAGCGAGGCCTGTTCGCTGGCGATCAAGAGGTCGCGGGCGCCCTGCCGGACACTGCGCGCCACCATCTCGAAGGTGGTGCCGGCGGCCCGCTTCAGGGCGCTTTCATCATCCAGACCATCGAGAAGGTGGGCGGCGAACAGCGCCGACATCAGATCGCCCGTGCCGTTGGGCGCATCGGGAACGATGCCGTGTTCGGCGGCAATTGCCCCCTTGGCGGTGACCAGCAGGTTGCTGACCGCATTGCGCCTGAGGGCCGGGGCGGAGGTGACGAGGACGCGGGCCGGCGCCAGCGACCGGGCGGCGGCGATGGACATCTGTTCCGTGTCGGCGGCAAGGCCGCTCATCCATTCCAGCTCGAACAGATTGGGGGTGGCCACGTCGGCGCGCGGCAGCAGCTCGTCGCGGATCGCCGTTGCCGTTTCTTCCGGCAGATAGAGCCCGTTGTGGTCGCCGCAGACCGGATCGCACAGGTAGAAGGCGTCCGGATTGACCTGCTTGACCCTGTCGACGAGACGGGCAAGGCCGTGCGCCTGGCTCGGCGCGCCGAGATAGCCGGAGACGACGGCGCCGATATTGGCCAGCGTGTCGGCGCCCAGAAGATCCTCCACCAGCGCTGTGAAGGTCTCGTCGGAGGCCACATGGCGGGTGCCGCGCCCCTGTCCGGGATGCCAGGGCAGGAGCACCGTCGGCAGGAACCAGACCTTGAAGCCGAGGCGCTCCAGCGCGAAGACGGCAACCCGGCCGCCGACGGCGCCGCGCACCACCTGGGAGCTGACCACGAGGATCTCCGGCCGGGGGGCGCCGGGCGTCAGTGGCGCGCTCATTCGGCGGCAGACCGGGAGCCGGAGCCGAAACGGTTTTCGATGTAGCTGTCGACCATCGCCTTGAACTCTTCGGCGATGTTCTCGCCGCGCAAGGTGGCGACCTTCTTGCCGTCGATGAACACCGGGGCCGCCGGGGTCTCGCCGGTGCCGGGCAGGGAAATGCCGATATCGGCGAATTTGCTCTCGCCCGGTCCGTTGACGATGCAGCCCATCACCGCGACATTGAGCGCCTCGACGCCGGGGTACTTCTCGCGCCAGATCGGCATCGACACGCGGATGTTGTCCTGGATGTCGCGGGCCAGCTCCTGAAACACGGTGGAGGTGGTGCGGCCGCAGCCCGGGCAGGCGGCCACCACCGGAACGAAGGCGCGGAAGCCCATCACCTGCAGCAGCTCCTGCGCCACCTGCACCTCGCGGGTGCGGTCGCCGCCCGGCTCCGGGGTCAGCGACACGCGGATGGTGTCGCCAATGCCCTGTTGCAGCAGGATGCCCATGGAGGCGGCGGAGGCGACGATGCCCTTGGTGCCCATGCCCGCCTCGGTGAGCCCGAGATGCAGGGTGTAGTCGCAGCGGGCGGCCAGATCGGCGTAGACGGCGATCAGGTCCTGCACCTGGCTGACCTTGGCCGAGAGGATGATCTTGTCCCGGCCCATGCCCAGCTCCTCGGCGCGGGCGGCGGACAGGAGGCCAGACTGAATGATCGCCTCGCGCATCACCGCATTGGCCGGCGCCGGCTTGGCGAGCGCAGCATTCTCGTCCATCAGATGGGTCAGCAATTCCTGATCGAGCGAGCCCCAGTTGACGCCGATGCGCACCGGCTTGTCATGGCGAAGGGCGATGTCGATGATTTCGGAATACTGCCGGTCGCGCTTGTCGCGAAAGCCGACATTGCCCGGGTTGATGCGGTATTTGGCCAGCGCCTCGGCACAGGCCGGATGATCGGCAAGGAGCTTGTGGCCGATGTAGTGGAAATCGCCGACCAGTGGTACGAAGCAGCCGATCCGTTCCAGCCGCTCGCGGATCTTCGGCACCGCCGCCGCCGCCTCGTCGCGGTCGACGGTGATGCGCACCAACTCCGAGCCGGCCTGGGCGAGGGCGGAGACCTGGGCGACCGTGCCGTCGATATCGGCGGTGTCGGTGTTGGTCATCGACTGGACGGCAACCGGCGCGCCGCCGCCGATGGTGACGGAGCCGACCCGGACGGGGACGGAGACCCGGCGCGTCGCCGGCCCGAAACTTGTGTCTTCGCTGTGCATGACGCCGATCCGCGTTTGTCTGGTCGCGCCCGGCGGGGACGCGGGGCGCTCGCAATCCCGCAGATTGAATAGGGCGCGCGGCCCCTGCGCGCAAGGGGGGCGCTCCGGTTCGGGGGGCGGCAGAGTGGCGGTCCGCGATCCTCAGGCCCCGGCCCAGCATCTTTCCCAAGGAGATTCGGCTTGACCTTGAGAAGGGCAGACCGCATCTGAAGGAGGAGAGGGGGCCTCATGCTATTGGTCGTTGTCAGTCGCAGTCTGAAACTTGCCCGCAGCCGGCTCGGCACGTTCTTCACCGCCGGCTGGGCCTATATGCTGGTTCTCCTGGCGGTGAACCTGGCGATCAGCGTGGCAATGACCCCCGATACCGGCTTTCAGACCGGATCCTACATGATGGAGCCGTTCGCCGGCGGCGATGGGGCCGACGACCCGGACCGGGCCAAGGCGCTGCGGGGGCTGGCCGTTCTTGCCAATCTGCTGGCGGGCTTTTCCATCGCCATTGCCTATGTGCGCCGGATCGTCACCGGGCGGCGTGAATTTTTCCTGGCCTTCGGTCTGCGCCATGTTCGGGTGGCCTGGGAGCTGTTGCTGCTTGGCCTGCTCGGCACCGGGATCCTGATGGCGCTGTTCTTCGGCGCCGCGTTTACGACGCTGATCGCCCCGCCCGTCGGTGCGGCCTTGATGATCCTGTGCCTGCCGCTGTCGGTGATGCTGGTGCAGCGGTTCTCGCTGGTGCTGCCGGCGGCGGCGCTGGACGATCCGCTGACCTTGCGCGAGTCCTGGCGGCTGACGGCGGGGCTGAGCTGGGCGCTGACGATTGCCGCGCTTGCGGTTCTGGCGGTTGCCGGCGCCGCGGTTGGCATCTGGACCCTGTTGCTGGGGCTGTTCGACACCGCGCTGGCGCTCGGTGGCAGCGGGCCGCTGGCGCAGGTGCGGTCCGCGCTCTTGCCGATGGGCACCATGGTGATCGTGACCTGGCTGCTCTCCAGCCTGCATGTCACCGCCTATGGGCTGGTGCGCGAACGGGTGGCGCGGCAGGTCGGGCTGCAACAGGCGGAGGTGGAGCGGGCGGAGCGGCTGCGCGGCGAGCGCCAGCGGGCGCAGGCGCATCGGGCGGTGGCGGCAGTGCGCGATATCGGCCGCCGGCGGCGTTGATCCACCGCCGCGGAAAACGGGCGCCGGGCGATAATTTCATTGCGGGCTGCTTGCGGACACGCGCAGAGGTTGGAATAGTGCAACTCGATTTCAACCGGTTCGCGGATGCTGGCGTGCGCGGCAACCAATTTTGTTTTCGGGGGATGCATGCTCTTCAAGACGACCAGTCGGCTTTTCTTCGGCGCGTTCAAGGCACTTTTCGCCAATTTCGAGACGTTCCTGAAGATCTGCTGGGCCTGGTTCGCGATCTTTCTGGCCGGTCAGGTAATTGGAGAAATATTCTCCCCTCCGGAATTCGGCGCTATTGGTCCCGGCCGTGTTGTGGCCGCATTTGTTTTTGTCGTCGTCTATGTCCTTGGCAATGCTTCCATCGCCGTCGCCTGGCATCGCTGTCTGCTGATGGAGGAGCGGCCGGGCTGGCTGCATCTCACCGTCGGCGGTCGCGAGCTGCGCTATGCACTGAAATTCTTCGCGGTCATGCTGATTTTGATGGTACTGATGATCCCAGTTGCGGCTTTGCTCTGGCTGTTTATCTCGCAGGGCATTCTGGCGATTGTCGTCATGATCGCCACAATGGTTTTCTTTGTTCTTCCTTTCATACTGCGTTTCAGCCTCGTCCTTCCCGCCGTCGCGATGGACGAGCCGCTGGGCTTTGGCGAAGCCTTCCGTGACAGCGAGGGGCTCGGATTGCCGATGTCCCTCGCGGCGGTCGGCCTTTCGTTGGTGATCGCCGGTGGAACCTTCGCCGTCGGCCTGCTTGCGATGATTGGGGGCGGGGCGGGCCTCTTTTCGGTTGTTGCGGCGACTATTCTTCTCCTTGCGTTGCAAGTTGCAGCGACCGCGCTACAGATCAGCGTTCTGACCGGCGGCTATTACATCCTGCGGGAGCGCCAGGCGAATGCCCCGCAGCAGGGCCAGCCCCCGGTCTGAGCGTGGCGCCGGAGGACTAAGGCGGTTCCCGGCTTCTGAAGCCCCCTGTACGAAACATCGAGGTTCAGTAGGGCATGTTTGCAACCACCAGGCAGATTCTTACCGAAACGCTCAGAGTCGTATCTTCAAACCCCATCCTCGTTGTGAAGGTTTGTGGCGCCTGGACGGTTCTGAGTGCCATGATATTTCTAATCACGGGAATAGAGCCTGACGATTACCTTGATATCGCTTCGTCGTTTCAACTGCTTCATATTCCTCTCATGATCATATTGATGATCGGGTTGACCTCGGGGGCGGTGACGTGGATTCGTGCCATTCAGTTGAATGAAGATGTTTTTTGGGTGAATTTAAATTTAAATTCGAGATATGTTCGTTTATTTATTATATATTCATTTGTTACATTAATCAGTTTTGGCTCTGCGTTTACTATTTCGAGGTTTTATTTTCATTTTTTTAGTATATTTTATTATGGCTATCTGTTAAAGGGTGGTGGCTCTCTGGTGCTTTTCTTGATTGCGGATAATCTTTGTTATTCGTTTTATGTATTTATCTTCGTATGTTTTTTTGTATTGTTTCATGCTCCTTCGTCTCTTGTTGTTCCTGCTATTTCTTTGGGGCGAAATTTAACTATATCGCAATCAGTAAAGTTAAGTCAGGGAGCTCGATTTTCTATTTTTGTTTTGACGGCTCCGTTATTTTTGTCTATGAAAATAGCAATATTGTTTTCTTTGAGATTTATCGCGGTGATTGGTTTATATTCACCTCTCGGTATTTTATTTTTATTTCTTGTATTTGCCATCTTGCACGTCGGATCGGTTGTCTATGTAACTCTCCTGACCCGTGCCTATTTCCTCCTGCGGGAGCGGCAGGCGAATGCCGCGCAGCAGGCCCAGCCTCCGGTCTGAGCGCGGGGCGCGCCGCGGCCGGGCGATGTTGCGGTGCAATGCGATCTCATGTTGTATGAGCGAAACAGGCCGGCGGGCGTTCGCCGGTCGGTGTGATCGGGAGAACCGCCTTGATGCTGTCCAATAAAACCGCCCTTGTCACCGGCTCCACCTCGGGGATCGGTCTTGCCATGGCCCGCACCTTCGCCCGCGAGGGCGCCAATGTCGTCATCAACGGTTTCGGCGATGCCGCCGCGATCGAGGCGGAGCGGTCTGGCATCGAGAGCGAATTCGGCGTTTCCTGCCAGTATTCGGGCGCCGACATGACCCGACCGGACGAGATCGCCGGGATGATGGCGGACGCGGCCAAGACCTTCGGTACGGTGGATATTCTGGTCAACAACGCCGGCATTCAGCATGTCTCGCCGGTGGAGGAGTTCCCGGTGGAGAAATGGGACGCGATTCTGGCGATCAACCTCTCCTCCGCCTTCCACACCATCCGTGCCGCCGTTCCGGGCATGAAGGAGAAGGGCTGGGGCCGGATCATCAACACCGCCTCCGCCCATGCGCTGGTCGCCTCGCCGTTCAAGAGCGCCTATGTGGCGGCGAAGCATGGCATCGCCGGCCTGACCAAGACGGTGGCGCTCGAAGTGGCGCAGCATGGGGTGACGGTCAATGCCATTTGCCCGGGCTACGTCTGGACGCCGCTGGTGGAGCGGCAGATCCCAGACACGATGAAGGCGCGTGGGCTGACCGAGGAAGAGGTCAAGCGCGACGTTTTGCTCGCGGCGCAGCCGACCAAGGAATTCGTCACCGTCGAGCAGGTGGCGGCGATGGCGCTTTATCTCACCGGCGATGCGGCCTCCTGCATCACCGGCACGATGATGCAGCTCGATGGCGGCTGGACGGCGCAATAAGCGGGCCGGGCCGGGAGACGGGACGATGACCGTGAAGGCCAAGCCGATCAATCTCGCCCTGCAAGGGGGAGGCGCCCATGGCGCCTTCACCTGGGGTGTGCTCGACTGGCTCTTGGAGAGCGAGCTCTTCACCTTGAAGGGCCTGAGTGGCACCTCGGCCGGGGCGATGAACGCGGTGGTGCTGGCCGCCGGCCTGCATGAGGGCGGGCAGGCGGGGGCGCGCGACGCGCTGCATCGCTTCTGGAAGGCGGTCAGCAATCGCGCCTGGCTCAGTCCGATCAAGCGCACGCCGCTTGATGTGATCATGGGCCAATGGAGCCTCGATCTGTCGCCGAGTTATCTTGCCTTCGATCTCGCCTCGCGGTTTTCCTCGCCCTACGAGTTCAATCCGCTCAACATCAACCCCTTGCGCGAGGTGGTGGAGGAGACCGTCGATTTCGAGCTGGTGCGCGCCTGCGATCATCTCAAGGTGTTTCTCGCCGCGACCAATGTGCATACGGGCAAGATCCGCGTGTTCTCAGGGCCGGAGATCACCCTGGACGCGGTGATGGCGTCCGCCTGCCTGCCGCATATGTTCCAGGCGGTGGAAATCGACGGCGTGCCCTATTGGGATGGCGGCTACATGGGCAATCCGCCGCTGTTTCCGCTGTTCGGCACCACCGGGACCGAAGATACGGTGCTGGTGCAGATCAACCCGCTGGAGCGCAAGGAAACGCCGCGCACGGCGCGGGAGATCCTCAACCGGCTGAACGAGATCACCTTCAACTCCACCCTCTTGCGCGAAATGCGGGCGGTGGAGTTCGTCGGCCGGCTGATCGAGGAAGGCAAGCTCGACCGCAAGGACTATCAGAAGGTGCGCATTCACCGGATCGCGGCGGAAGGGCTGAAGCCGCTGCAATCCTCCTCCAAGGTCAACGCCGAATGGCCTTTCCTCACCCATCTCAGGGATCTGGGGCGCGGCGCGGCGGAGACCTGGGCCGAGGAGAATTTCGCGGCGGTGGGCGAACGCTCCAGCATCGATCTGCGCGCGGAGTTTCTGTGAGCGGATCGCGGCCCCACGCCGCCGGATGGGGTGAGGTGGCGTTTACGTTTCGCTAACCGGATCAGGCAGTTTGCAAGGCGGGATGCGATGCAGCGCCTCTTTCTGAAAAGTTAATGAAATCAATATATTGATTTGGCCGTTTTTTGGCCGCGCGGATCTTGAAAATTCAGCGCGCCAACGATTTGGCAAGGGTTTTGCTCCATCTTTGGCGCGCTGATAGTCAGGTAGTGCGTCGTCAGCGATCGGCGGACGAGGGAAAACGGCAAATGCGACCCCGCTGTTTTCCTTCGTCCCGCCCATCTTGCCGGATGCCTCATGGTGCATCCGAATTTGCCGCAGCCTAGCCGAGCCGGCCCTTCCGGAAAAGGATACAAGTGACCCGATCGTTCGGAAAGGTTACCGGGTGATCACGATGCGTGCGTTGCGTTTTCCGGTTCGCTTGATCAGCGAAAACAGCTCGCGGGCATTCTGCGGATGCAGGCGGATGCAGCCATGGGACGCGGGCCGGCCGAGTTGGCGGATCTGATTGGTGCCGTGAATGGCGTAGCCGCCATAAAAGAACACCGAATGCGGCATTGGCGAGCCGTGGTATTTCTTCGAATAGTAGCGCCGGTGCATCCGCCCCGGGCGGAAGGTGCCGACCGGGGTGCGATAGCCGCGCCGGGCGGTGGAGACCGGCCAGGAACTGTAGCGCCGGCCATTGACGTAAACCCGCATGCGCTGTTCGGACAGGTCGATGCGGGCGACCAGTTGCGCCGCCAAGGCATCGGTCGCCGCCGGCAGGGGCGCGGCAAAAAGCAGGGCGGCGATCACCGCACACCTGCGAATCAAGGACATGCACTTCATCGTGTTCCCCCCTTAGGCCGCACGTGGAAGTCAGCAATCCAGACGATTATCGGTAATTTTAACACGGCAGCGGGGCAGAGTCCCCTCACGGGGGAAAATGCCGGCCGACGCGCGGCAAGTCGGTCTGTTCTCTTACATTTTGCTGCCGAAAAGCCTAAATCCTATGGAGTGACGAATTCGGATGATGGAGATGCGACATGATCGCCAGCACACGCGCCAGATGCGCTGCGGCGCTGAGCCTGCTTCTGGTCCTTCCGGTCGGCGGCGCCGTGGCGGAAACGCCCCTGGAGCAGTTGAAGCGAACCGGTGCGTGCGAGCGGTGCAACTTCAAACTGGGCGAGCTGCGCGGCCTTGATGTGAAGGACGCCAATCTGCGCCGCGCCGTGTTGCGCGAGGCGGATATGAAGGGCGTGTCGCTGGTCGGGGCGGATCTGCGCGGCGCCGACCTGCGCCGGGCCGAGGTGGAACGGGCGGATCTCTCCGGGGCGCAACTTGAGGGCGCCGCCATGCGTGCGGTCGATCTGGAAAAGGCGAAGCTGACCGGCGTCCGGTTCGACGATGCGGATTTGCGCAACGCCGATCTCGGCGAGACCGATCTGGAGAAGGCAAGTTTCGTCGATGCGGATCTGCGCCTTGCCAACATGGTGCGCGCCTCGGCCGCCGGGGCGGTGTTTCGCGGCGCGAAGATGGACGGGGTCGTGCTGGAGCGCACCTGGTTGACGAATGCGGATCTGACCGGCGTCCGGCTCAAATACGGTGACCTTGACCGGGTGAAGGCGCGCGGCGCGGTGTTTCGCGACGCGGATCTCAGCGGCGCGCATTTTTCCAGCGCCGATCTGACCGGCGCGGATCTGAGCGGGGCCAATCTGGAGGGCGCCCTGTTCCGGCGCACCCGTCTGGTGGGGGCTGACTTGCGCCACACGCGCGGGCTTCAGGCCGCGCGGATGATCGGTGCCTGCGGTGACAGCACCACCCGGCTGCCGGACGGTTTTACGCTGAAGACCTGCCGCTCACAGGAAGCGGAAGACTGAGAACGTTTTTCGGGAGGGGGCGTTCGGGGCGGCCGGTTCGGCCGTCCTTGCAGTTTGATATGCGGGGCAGCAGGGCGGTGCGCCCCGCTGAACCGGATCAGTCGAACAGATCGAAGGCGAAGCGGTAGGTGACGCCGACGCCGACGGTGAACTGGTCTTCGTTGCCCGCCTTGACGATCGGGCTGTTCTTGGCATCGCCGATGAACCGATCCCAACCCGCCTGCAGATGCAGGGCGGTGGTGTCGGTGACCGCATAGCTGGCGCGGCCGAGAAGGCCGAGGGACTTGAAGCCGCCGCTGGGGTCATAGGCGGTGAGCGCGCCGCCGGAGGCTGCCGCTTCCGCCGCCGTCACACCGAAATAGGTGTCCATGTAGTTGCCGCTGGCAAAGTCGGCGCGCGGACCGAAGCTGAGCTGCAGCCGCTCCATCGGATTGAACACCACATCGGCGCCGATCTGGCCCACCTGTCCGGTGTGGCCGTTGATGCCCTGGCGCAGCTCCACGAAGGCGCGGAACCAGTCATAGCGGAAGCCCGCGCCCAGACCCAGCTCCAGTGCCCAATCGATCTTGTTGGTGCCGGTCAGCCTGCTGCTGTCGGACGCCTTGCGTTCCCCGATGAAGTTGAAGGAGGGGAAGAAGAAGACGCCCCGCTTGACGGCCCCGCCCTCCGCAACCTGGCCAAGGCCCGGCACGTAGAAGCGGCCGAAGGAGACGATCGGCAGCGGGTAGACCAGCATCTTGTCCGCGCCTTCGTACTTCGGCTGGACCATGGCACCGACGCCCAGGTCGACCACATATTGCTTCTTCGGCAAGGGCAGATCGTCCGGCGCGCTCATTCCATCCTGAGCAAGGCCCGGGCCGGCGGACAAAAACGTTGCGGACAAAAGGCTTGCGGCGAGGAGTTTGGCGATGCGCATGGTGGGAAATCCACTCCGGAGAAGGGCGTCGGTATCTGGTTATCTCGGGTTATACGCCGAACCGGCGGGGAATGCCTTAACAGGAAAACCGAAATCGCCGGAGTGTTGCACAGTTGCATCTGTTCCCGGGCAGGTGGATCGTCCCTGCCGGCCCCCTCACAGATCCTTGGCAAGACGCAGCGCCTCGTAGATCGCCGCATGAACGTTGCGCGCGGCGACCGCATCGCCGATCCGGGCAAGCTGAAAGGTGCCCTCGGGATTGCGGCCCGGGAAAGGATCGCCGCCGTTGATGACGGTGCGCCAATCGATCTCGCCCCGGTTGCGGGCATGCGGCTTGAGGGCGAAGTAGAGCTCGCTGAGTGGCAGTGTGCCGTGTTCGACAACCACCTGATCCACCGCGCGTTCTGTTCGCTGCGGCCCGTAGTCGGAGCCCAGCGTTGCCACCAGCCCGTTGCCGCGCCGCGCCACCGCCACGAGGCGGGTGTTGATGGTGATGCGGGTGCCGGTTTCCTGGAACAACGCCGCATAGGGCACATGGTTGAGCCCCCCCATCTCCGGCGCGAAGAAGCGCTCCGGCGTGACGATTTCAACCCGCGATCCGGCGCGCGCGGCCAGTTCCGCGGCCTGCATGCCGGGGTGGCCGCCATTGTCGTCGAAGACCAGCACGCTGGCGCCCGGGCGCACATCACCGGCGAGCAGGTCCCAGGAGGACACGACGAGATCGCCGCCCGCCTCAAGCACATCGGTGTTCGGCAGGCCGCCGGTGGCGATGAACACCATGTCCGGGGCGAGCGCCAGCACGTCCTCCGCCTCGGCCAGGGTGTTGAACTGGAAGCGGACCCCGGCCGCTTCGCATTGCTCAAGGCGCCAGTCGATGATGCCGATCAGCTCGCGCCGGCGCGGCGTCTGCGCCGCCAGCCGGACCTGGCCGCCGGCATGGGGCGCGGCTTCCAACACGGTGACCTGATGGCCGCGCGCCGCCGCCACCCGGGCCGCCTCCAGCCCGGCCGGACCGCCGCCGACCACCACGACATTGCGCCGCGCGCGCGCATTGCGGCGGATCACATGCGGCATGGTCGCCTCGCGTCCGGTGGCCGCGTTGTGGATGCACAGGGCCTCATGGCCTTCGTAGATCCGGTCGAGGCAGTAGGTGGCGCCGACGCAAGGCCGGATGTCCGCTTCCCGCCCTTGAGCGATCTTGCGGGCGATATGCGGATCGGCGAGATGGGCGCGGGTCATGCCGACCATGTCGAGCCGGCCTTCGGCGATTGCATGGCGGGCGGTGGCGACGTCGTTGATGCGGGCGGCGTGGAACACCGGGAAGCGGGTGGCGGCGCGCACCTCGCCGGCAAAGTCGAGATGGGGCGCGGCGGCCATGCCCTGGATCGGGATCACCTTCGCAAGGGCCGCGTCGGTGTCGATATGGCCGCGAATGACGTTGAGAAAGTCGATGGCGCCATCGCCGACCAGCCGGCGGGCGATGTCGATCCCCTCGGCGCGGCTCAGCCCCTTGTCCCAATCCTCGTCGGCGACCATGCGAATGCCGACGATGAAATCGCTGCCGACCCGGTCGCGGATTGCCGCCAGCACCCGGCGGGTGAACCGCAGCCGGTTGTCGAGGCTGCCGCCGTGCTCATCCGTGCGCTGGTTGGTGGCGGGCGACCAGAAGCCGTCGAGCAGATGGCCGTAGGCCTCGATTTCGATGCCGTCGAGGCCGGCGGCCTGCATCCGCTCGGCCGCGTCCGCATAATCGGCGGTGATGCGGTCGAGATCCCAGTCCTCCGCCTCCTTGGGAAAGGCGCGATGAGCCGGTTCGCGCAGCGGCGAGGGGGCGAGCACCGGCAGCCAGTCGGCCTTGTTCCAGTTGGTGCGCCGGCCCAGATGGGTGATCTGGATCATCACCGCCGCGCCATGCTCATGGCAGGCGTCGGTCATCTCGCGCAGCCAGGGCACGATCTCGTCCCGGTAGGCGTGGAGATTGCCGAAGGCGGCGGGGCTGTCCGGTGAGACGATGGCCGAGCCGGCGGTCATGGTCAGGGCAATGCCGCCCTTGGCCTTTTCCGCGTGATAGAGCCGGTAGCGTTCCTTCGGCAGCCCGTCTTCCGCATAGGCCGGCTCGTGGGCCGTCGACATGATGCGGTTGCGCAAGGTGAGGTGCTTCAGCCGGTAGGGCTGGAGCAGCGGATCGCCGGCGACCTGCGCGGCGTTCATGGTGTCCGGCGGCGCGGGATTTGATGTCATCGGCGGGCCTCCCCTCCCTCCTCGTCCATCGGGTCGGTACCTTGATCAGTACCAGGCATCCTCCATCGAGGCCTTCTTGCGGGCGATGAAGTCGCGCAAGCCCTCATCGATGCCAGGATCGAGGGGCGGCGGCTCATAGGCGGCCAGCATTGCCTTCCATCGTGCATTGGCCCGGGCCGCCGCATCAAGCCCGCCGTTCTCGGCCCAGGTTTCGAACGGGTCGTTGTCGGCAAGCTGGCTGTCCCAGAAGCAGGTCTCGTAATTGGCCATGGTATGGGCGCAGCCGAAGAAGTGGTTGCCCGGCCCCACTTCGGCGAAGGCATCGAGCGCCAGCGCGTTGTCATCCACTGCGACCCCGGCGAGGTAGCTGTGCAGGGCGCCGCAGACATCGACGTCGAGCATGAATTTCTCGTAGCTCATGGACAGGAGGCCATCGAGGAAGCCGGCGGAATGGAGCAGGAAATTGGCGCCGCAATGCACCGCCGAGAGCATCGAGGTGACGCTTTCCTGCATGGCCTGAGCGTCCGGCAGCTTGGAGGTGGTGAAGGACCCGGCGCAGCGCAGCGGCAACCCGAGCCGCCGGGCAAGCTGGCCGACCACCAGCGATCCGGCCGCCGGCTCCGGCGTGCCGAAGGTGGGGGAGCCGGAGCGCAGCGCCATGGAGGAGAGGAAGTTGCCGAAGATCACCGGCGCACCCGGCCTGACCAGTTGGGCGAGGGCGCAGCCGACCATGGTTTCGGCCAGCGACTGGGCGATGGCGCCGGCGGTGGTCACCGGTCCCATGGCGCCGCCGAGGATGAAAGGCACGATCACCGAGCCCTGGTTGGCCGCCGCATAGGCGCGGATGGCGCCGGTCATCATGCCGTCCCAGACCAGCGGCGAGTTGACGTTGACATTGCCCATGATCACGCAGTGGCGCTCGACCACTTCGGGGCCGAACAGGATCCGCGCCATCGCGATGGAATCTTCGGCCCGTTCCGGCGCGGTGACCGAGCCCAGGAACGGCTTGTCGGAGTAGCGGATATGGGCATGGACCATGTCGAGATGGCGCTTGTTGACCGGCACGTCCGTGGGCTCGCACACCGTGCCGCCGGAATGGTGCAGCCAGGGCGCCATGAAGGCGAGTTTCACGAAATTTTCGAAATCCTCCAGCGTGCCGTAGCGCCGGCCCTTGTCGAGGTCCATCACGAAGGGCGAACCATAGGCGGGGGCGAACACCGTGCTGGTCCCGCCGATCTGCACCGACCGCGCCGGGTTGCGGGCCAGCTGGGTGAACTCCGCCGGCGCGCTCTTCAGGATCTCGCGCAGCATGCCCGGTTCGAAGCGGCAACGCAGATCCTGCACCTTAGCCCCGGCGCGGCGGAACAGCTCCAGCGCCACCGGATCGCCGCGAAACTCGATGCCGACCTCGGCAAGGATCCGGTCGGCGGCCTGCTCGATGCGGGCCAGCCCCTCTTCGCCGAGAATGTCGTAAGGGGGCAGGGCGCGGGTGATATAGGCCGGGGCGGAGGTGGCGCCGCCGGCGGCTGCCTGCCGCTGGGCCCGTCGCCGCTCGCGGGCGCCGCCACCCTGACGGCGGTCGCGCGTGCCATGGGTTTCGTGGGGGCTCGTCTCCAGTCGGGCGTCAGTCATGGTCTCCTCCGCCGCGGTATCCTGTTTGCCGGAATTCCTGCCGCTTGCATCAGGCTAACTTGGAGGACACGGGCCGTAACGCTGGAAAATTCTCATCGAACGGATAAGCTTCCCTAATGGAAAGCCTGCGCCATCTGCTGCCCTCGGCCCGCGCGCTGATCGCCTTCGAGGCGGCCGGCCGGCTCGGCAGCTTTACCCGCGCGGCGGTGGAGCTGGGGCTCAGCCAGGCGGCGGTCAGTCTCGCGGTCAAGGGGCTGGAGGACAGTCTGGCGGTGCGGCTGTTTCATCGTCGGCACCGGCAGGTGGAGCTGACGGAGGCGGGCGCCCGGTTCCACGCGGATGTGAGCCTGGGCCTTGGCCATATCCGCAAGGCGGCGGAAGAGCTGCGGGCGCTGGGCAGCGACCGGCATGTGACGCTGTTCGCCTCCACCGCCTTCGCCAGCTTCTGGATGCTGCCGCGTCTGGCGCAATTGCGCGAGGATCTGCCGGATATCGACTTGCGCATCCAGACCGGCGACCGGGATTTCGATCTGGCGGGAGAGAACATTCCGCTCGGGGTGCGTGCCGGCCCGGTCGGAGGCTTTGCGGCTTATGAGGCCGAGGTGCTGGCACCGGAGCGGATCGCGGCGGTGGCAAGCCCGGCCTATGTGGCCCGGTTCGGCCGGCCGGAGACGCCGGCGGAGGTGGCGTCCCAGCGGCTGATCCATCTGGAGGAGCCCTATCGCCCCTGCACCGACTGGGGCGACTGGTTCGCCAGTGTCGGCCTGCCGCGCCCGCCGCGCGCCAGCGGTCTGGTGATCAACGACTATGTGCTGGTGGTGCAGGCGGTGATGGAAGGGCAGGGCATCGCGCTCGGCTGGCAGCATCTGACCGACCGGCTGGTGCGGGCCGGTCTGTTGCTGCCGGTCGGCGGGCATGTGCTGGAGACGGACCAGACGTTTCAGCTCATCTGGCCGCGCGGGCGGGCGCTGGCACCGCCCGCTCTGCGGGTGCGCGACTGGCTGCTCGACCAGCGTGGCGGTTGACGAGGGCGCTCAGGCCGGGCGGGTGCCCAGTGCAAGCTTGGTCATGCCGGGGATCAGCGGCTCGACGCTGACACTTTCAAAGCCGGCGGCTTTCAACTGTGTTTCCAGCCAATCGTCGGCGAGCGAGCGGGCCTCGGGGGTGAAGGCGGTGTGCTGCAGCTGCCACAGCGCGGTGTTCTTCGGCCCGGCGCGGTCGCTGTCGACGATGAAGTCATGCACCATCAGCTGGCCGCCGGGCGCCAGATGCCGGAAGGCGCGTTCGATCAACCCCACATGGGTGTGGTCCGGCACGCCGGAGAGCAGATAGGACATCAGGATCGCGTCCTGTGCCTCCGGCCAGTCGGTTTCCAGCGCATTGCCTTCGCG
Source organism: Stappia taiwanensis (assembly GCF_014635285.1). Taxonomy (GTDB): domain Bacteria; phylum Pseudomonadota; class Alphaproteobacteria; order Rhizobiales; family Stappiaceae; genus Stappia; species Stappia taiwanensis. The sequence goes on from NZ_BMCR01000006.1 coordinate 180,106, forward strand.
ATAGGCGATGCGGTCCGACAGCTCCGCCTTGTCGATGAAGGTGCGGCCGAGCGTCGCCACATTGGGGAAGTCGACGATGGTGGCGGAGAGCTCGGGGAAGGCCTCGCACAGGGTGATGGCGAAGGCGCCGGTGCCGCCACCCACATCGAGCAGCTTGCGCGCGCCGGACAGGTCGACCCGGCGGGCAAGGCCGAGAGCCGGGCCGAGCGATCCGGCGTGCTGGCTTTCGGAATAAAGCCGCGCCTCTTCGGGGTCGGAGAACCACTCCGCATAGGAGGCGGTCGCCTCCTCCGGCAGCTCGCCGGCCAGCGCCGGTTCGATCTGATCCATCAGCGGATACATCTGCTGATGGACCTGGAGGCGCAGGTAGTCGCTGAAATCGTATTTCGCGCCCTTCACCAGAAAGCGTTCGGCGGCGGGTGAGTTGCGGTACGCCCCGCCGTCCCGTTCGATCAGGCCCAGGGCGGCAAGCGCGGTCAGAAGCGTGCGGCACCGCTCCGCCGGAACGCCGATCTTCGCGGCCAGATCCTCGACCCTTGCCGGAGCCTGGGACAGATGCGTGAAGATGCCGAAGTGAAGCGCTGCGAATAATGCCTTTGAGGCCATGTATCCAAAAGCAATATCCGAGATTTCTTCCGCTTCTGTGAGAATCGGCATCGGTTTGTCGTCTCCTTGTCATTATTCGCGCGCCGACGACAAATAGTCGGCGTCGTTCTTGCTGCGCGAATTTTCTGTCTTGTCCGAATGCGGCAACGCATCGGAGGGGCGCATGGCGCGCCAAGGCGGGATGGATGGACTTGTTAATACGTTTTGTCGCGAGAATCCACCTTGGTAAGGCTGCTGCGCAATATTGGTGCAACCGTCACCGGGCCGGCGCGGCCTGACCTGCCCACGCGCAAGCGCCGCCGGGCGCGGTGGCGCCGGGCGGTGCGGGGGCGTTGTCAGTGCAGTGAAGGAGGCTGAGGAAGGGGCTGGCTCAGCGGGTCGTGCTTAGCGGGTCGCGTCTTCGTACCAGGCGGCGAGCAGGCGCCGTTCGCTGTCTTCCAAATAGGTCAGGTTGGCCGGCGGCATGGCGCGGCTGCGGGCCGCCTGCAGGTAGATCTCGCGGGCATGGGCGGCGATGTCCGCATCGCTCTCCAGCACCACCCCCTTCGGCGGCACGATCATGCCTTCCCACACCGGCTCGCGCGCATGGCACATGGAGCAGCGGCCGAGCACGGTGTCGCGCACCTCGTCGAACCGGGCCTGGGTGACGAAGCGGCTTTGCTGCGGCGTCAGCCGGGCGCTGTCCTCAGGCTCGCCGGCCATCGGCTGCGGCAGGGCGGAGAGCCAGACGATGGCGGCGAACAGGGCCGCCGTTGCTGCCCAGGTCCACCAGGGCGAGCCTTTTCGCGCGTGCCGGGTATTGAAGAAATGGCGGATGGTGACGCCCATCAGGAACACCAGCGAGGCGATCAGCCAGTTGTACTGAACGGCGAAGGCCAGCGGGTAATGGTTGGACAGCATCAGGAAGATGACCGGCAGGGTCAGGTAGTTGTTGTGCAGCGAGCGCTGTTTGGCCTGGGCACCGAGGGCGGGATCGGGCGTCTTTCCGGCGATCAGCGCGGCCACCACCTTCTTCTGATTGGGGATGATGATCATGAAGACATTGGCCGACATGATCGTCGCGGTGAAGACGCCCAGATGCAGGAAGGCGGCGCGGCCGGTGAAGATCTGGGTGTAGCCCCAGGCCATGGCCACCAGCACGCCATAGAGCAGGAGCATCAGCCCGGTGGTGCTCTTTCCGGCGGGCGACTTGCACAGGAGATCGTAGACGATCCAGCCAAGCGCGATGGAGGCGATCGAGACGGCGATGGCCACCGGCTGCGACATCTCCAGCACATTGGCGTCGATCAGATAAAGATCGGCGCCGGCATAGTAGACGACGGCCATCAGCGCGAAGCCGGACAGCCAGGTGGCGTAGCTCTCCCATTTGAACCAGGTCAGGTGCTCGGGCATCTCAGCCGGGGCGACCAGGTATTTGCGGATGTGGTAGAAGCCGCCGCCATGCACCTGCCATTCCTCGCCATGGGCGCCTTTCGGCAGGTCCGGCGCCTTGCGCAGGCCAAGGTCGAGGGCGATGAAATAGAAGGACGAGCCGATCCAGGCGATGGCCGTGATCACGTGCAGCCAGCGCAGCGCGAAGGAGAGCCAGTCCCAAGCCAATGCCATGTCGATCATTTTTGTCCGTTCTCTTCGCCCGATGTGTCCGGCTGCCAGCCCCGTGCGTGACCGGGAGCATGTCACGTTCGCCCCGGCGGTGCAGCCCATGCCGGCAAAGGTGGCACGGGGATGATTTGCAAAAAATGCGGTGCGTCCCCTAGCACTATCAAAAATTTCTTGAAGATGGTACGGGGTTGCTATGTCCTATGTGAACAATCTCAAGGTGTTCGTGCGGGTTGTCGAGCTGGGCAGCATGTCGGCTGCCGCCCGGGATCAGCGGGTGTCGCCGGCGGTGGTGTCGAGCCGTATCGGCGAGTTGGAAAAGCGGCTCGGGGTGCGCCTGTTCAACCGCACCACGCGCAAGCTGCAGCCGACCGAGCATGGGGCGATCTTCTACAAGGGCGCGGTGAAGATCCTCGACACCATCGCCGAGGCGGAAGCGGCGGTGGCGGATGTGGCGCGGGTGCCGCGCGGCTCGATCTTTGCCGCGGCGCCGCTGGGCATCGGCCGACGGCTGATCGCGCCGCTGATCCCGGAGTTCAAGGCGGCCTATCCGATGGTCGATGTGCGGTTGCGCCTGTCCGACCGCAAGCTTGATGTGATGGGCGAGGGGCTGGACATGGCCTTCGTGCTCGGCTCGCCGGAGGATTCCACCTTGCGGATGCGCCCCGTGCTCGATTGCGAGCGGGTGTTGTGCGCCGCGCCCGCCTATCTCGCCGCCCATGGGCACCCCTTGTGCGGCGAGGATCTGATCGCCGATGAGCATCATTGCCTGTTGTTGCGCTTTCCCGGGGCGAGCGAGTTTCAATGGCGGCTGGCAACCACTGAGGGGGTCAAAACCTTCGAGGTGTCCGGGCCGTTCGAATCCGACGATGGCGATGTGCTGACCGATTGGGCGCTCGCCGGCTGCGGCATCGTCAACAAGCCACTGTTCGAGGTTGCCGGGCATTTGCGCTCCGGCGCGCTGGTGGCGGTGTGCGAGCAAACGCCGCCGCCGCCGGTGCGCCTTGCCTGCCTCTACCCGCACAAGCGCTATCAGGATCCGAAGATCCGCCTGTTCATCGATTTCGTCACCGCGCGCTGCCGGCAGGGGCTGGAGGCGCTGCTGGCCGATCCGGACGCGCCTCCGGCTGAGCCAGCCAAAATCTAGCTGCCGCGATAGGTGGAATAGCCGAAGGGCGAGAGCAGCAGCGGCACGTGATGGTGCCGGGCGGGATCGCTGATGCCGAAGCGGATCGGCACGGCATCCAGAAAGGGCACGCCATCTTCTCCGATGAGCCCGGCGGCGGCGAGATACGCCCCGGCATGAAACACCAGCTCATAGCTGCCCGCCGCCATCTGCTCCGGCGGCACCACCGGCGCATCGGTGCGTCCGTCCGCATTGGTCACGAGGTGTGTGAGCGGTTGCCGGGTGCCATCCGTGCCGAGCCGGAACACCTCGATGACAAGCCCTTCGGCGGGCACCCCGCGTGCGGTGTCGAGCACATGGGTGGTGACGCTGGCCCGTGTCCCGGCCCGTGTCCTGGCGTGTGTCCTGGCTGGTTTGCCGGTTTTGGGATTGGCTGGGGGAGTGGCGGCTTGGGTCATGCGGGCCCCTTTACGTTTTGTGCTGCGGGGCGGCACTATCCCGGGTGAAGCCGTGCCGGCAAACAACCGGACGGCGCATATCTCTTTCAAGAAAATTTTGAAAGAGAGGGTGATTGTTCTGCATTACCACTATGAAGGTGCGGACCGATACATGGGGCCGGCGTGGCATGAGACATGGTGAAGCGCGGCCTTATCTATCGGTTCGTATTCTGTCCTCATGATCGAAGGGAGACCGGACGGTGACCGCATCTGACGTTCCGCCGCGCTATTGCCGTGACATGCAAGGGTATGGGGCCACTCCGCCGGGGGCGGGCTGGCCGGGCAATGCGGCGATCGCCGTGCAGATCGTCGTCAATTACGAGGAGGGCGGGGAGAACGCCATCCTGCATGGCGATGCGGGCTCCGAAGCGTTCCTGTCGGAGATCGTCGGCGCCGCCTCCTGGCCGGGGCAGCGCCACTGGAACATGGAATCCATCTACGAATACGGCGCCCGCGCCGGCTTCTGGCGGCTGCACCGGATCCTGACCCAGCGCGGCATTCCGATCACCGTTTACGGAGTGGCGACGGCGCTCGCCCGCTCGCCTGCCCAGGTGGCGGCGATGCAGGCGGCGGATTGGGAGATCGCCTCGCACGGGCTGAAATGGATCGAATACAAGGACCATGACCGGGAGGCGGAGCTGGCGGACATGCACGCCGCCGTGCGGCTGCATGAGGAGGTGACCGGTGCGCGCCCTCGCGGCTGGTACACCGGGCGCTGTTCGGTCAACACGGTCGATCTGGCGACGGAAACCGGCCTGTTCGACTATGTGGCCGACGCCTATGCGGATGATCTGCCCTACTGGCACGATCATGCGGGGCGACGGCAACTGATCGTGCCCTACACGCTCGATGCCAACGACATGCGCTTCGCCACCGCGCAAGGCTTCAACTCCGGCGATCAGTTCTTCGCCTATCTGAAGGACAGTTTCGACATGCTGCACGCCGAGGGCGTGGCGGGCGCGCCGAAGATGCTGTCCATCGGCCTGCATTGCCGGCTTGCCGGCCGGCCGGGCCGGGCCGCCGCCCTTGCCCGGTTTCTCGACTATGCGGCCGCGCAGGAGCGGGTCTGGTTCGCCCGCCGGATCGACATCGCCGAGCATTGGACCCGGCACCATCCGCCGCGCCCGCGGGAGGGGCGCCCGTCGCGTCTGGCGCGGGGCGCGTTCGTCGAGCGGTTCGGCGGGGTCTTCGAGCATTCGCCCTGGATCGCCGAGCGGGCCTTCGCGCTGGAACTCGGCCCGGCCCATGACACGGCGACCGGGCTGCACAACGCGCTTTGCCGGATCTTCCGCAGTGCCAGCGAGGCGGAACGGCTCGGGGTCCTCACCGCCCATCCGGATCTTGCCGGGAAGCTGGCGGCGGCGCGCCGGCTGACGGCGGACTCCGCCCGCGAGCAGGCCGGCGCCGGGCTCGATGCGCTGACCGACGAAGAGCGCGCCCGGTTTCAGGAGCTCAACACCACTTACACCGCCCGCTTCGGCTTTCCCTTCATCCTGGCGGTGAAGGGCCGCAGCAAGGACGAGATCCTTGCGAATTTCGAAGAGCGGATCGGCCATGACCGGGCGCAGGAGTTCCGCACCGCCTGCCAGCAGGTGGAGCGGATCGCCCTGTTGCGCCTTCAGGACATGCTGCCGGACTGACGCTTCGGCGCGTTTCGTTCCCGCAGGCCGGCTGCCGGCCCTGTGTCGTTTCCATCGTGTTTCGCCAAGGAGCCTTCATGAGCGTTTCTTCCTCCGACAACCGTCCGGCCTTCACCCGGACCGATGTCAATCTCGCCTCCGCCGGGCTCGGCGCGCGGGTCGTCTCCGTGACCGACGATTTCTTCGCCGCCGCCGATCGGATGCTCGCCGATACCGAGGCGGTGTTCATCGCCGACAAGTTCGACGACAACGGCAAATGGATGGATGGCTGGGAATCGCGCCGGCGGCGCGGCCCGGGGCATGATCACGCGGTGGTGCGGCTGGCGGTGCCTGGTCGAATTTCAGGCTTCGACGTGGATACCGCCCATTTTACAGGCAATTACCCGCCCGCCTGCCGCATCGAGGCGTGCCGGGTTTCGGGCGAGCCGGATGCGGCGACGGTCTGGACGGAGCTGGTGGCCATGTCGCCGCTCGGGCCCAGCGCGCAGCACTTCTTTGCCTGCGGTTCCGATGCGCTGTGGAGCCATGTCCGCCTGCATATCCATCCCGATGGCGGGGTGGCGCGCTTCAGGGTCTATGGCCGGCCGGAGCTGGACCGCAACACTTTGGGAAGCGGCGAGATCGACCTGGCCTCGGCGCTCAGCGGCGGGCGGATCGTCGCCTTTTCCAACGCCCATTACGGCTCCTATCACCGGCTGCTGGTGCCCGGGCGCGGGATCAACATGGGCGATGGCTGGGAGACCCGGCGCCGGCGCGAGCCGGGAAATGACTGGATCATCGTTGCGCTGGGCGCGCGCGGCACCATCGGCCGGGCGCTGGTCGATACCGCGCATTTCAAGGGTAATTTCCCGGAGAGCTTCTCCCTGCAAGGGGCCGATCTCGGCGCGCTCGGCGGCGATTTGCGCGATGCGGTGGTGACCTCGTCGATGTTCTGGCCGGAGCTGATCGCCCGCACGCCGCTGTCCGCCGATGCCGAGCATGCGGTCGGTCCGGAAGCAGTGACTTCCGCCGGACCGGTGACCCATGTGCGGCTCAACATCTACCCCGACGGGGGCGTCAGCCGGCTGCGCCTGTTCGGCACGCTGGCGGACTGAGCCGGCTGCCCGATTGAGAGTTTCCGGTGACCGGCATCGCGCGGAGGACGCGAACAAAAAGCCGGCACCGGATTTGCTTGGAACGAAAAAACAACAAGGCGGAACCGCCACGCACCTTCCAGAAGGAGACAGATACAAATGGCCGTCGACAGTTCGATAGGGACACCCGCCCAGTTGCGGGATCCCGACTACACGCCGCCGCTTGCCACGGCGGTGCCGCTTGGCATCCAGCATGTGCTGGCCATGTTCGTCAGCAACATCACCCCGGCGATCATCGTTGCCGGTGCCGCCGGCTTCGGCTTCGGCACCGCCGGGGTGTTCGATCTCATCTACATGATCCAGATGTCGCTGTTGTTCGCCGGCATCGCCACCTTGTTCCAGACCATCGGCGCCGGGCCGATTGGCGCCCGCCTGCCGGTGGTGCAGGGCACCAGCTTCGCCTTCCTGCCGATCATGATCCCGCTGGTCGCGGGCAAGGGTGTCGACGCGATGGCGGCGCTGATGGGTGGCATCATCATTGGCGGGCTGTTTCACGCCACGCTCGGCACGGTGATCGGGAAGATCCGCTTCGCCCTGCCGCCGCTGGTCACCGGGCTGGTGGTGCTGATGATCGGTCTGGCGCTGGTCAAGGTCGGCATCCAGTACGCGGCCGGCGGTGTGCCGGCCATGGGCAAGCCGGAGTTCGGCAGCGCCCAGAACTGGTTCGTCGCCCTTGTCGTTGTTGCCGTCACCCTCGGGCTGAAGTTCTTCACCCGGGGCATGTGGTCGGTGGCGGCGGTGCTGCTCGGGCTGATCGTCGGCTACCTGCTGTCCATGGCGCTCGGCATGGTCAGCTTCGCCAATGTGGGGCGGGCGGCCTGGTTCACCCTGCCGAACCCGCTGCATTTCGGTCTTGCCTTCGACTGGGCGGCGGTGATCGGCTTCGGCCTGATGGGCGTGGTTTCGGCAATCGAGACCGTGGGCGATGTCTCCGGCATCACCAAGGGTGGCGCCGGGCGCGAGGCGACCGACCGGGAAATCGCCGGCGCGACCTATGCGGATGGTCTCGGCACGGCGGTGGCCGGCGTGTTCGGCGGGTTGCCGAACACCTCCTTCAGCCAGAATGTGGGGCTGATCGCCATGACCGGGGTGATGAGCCGGCATGTGGTGACCTTCGGGGCGATCTTCCTGATCGTCTGCGGGTTGGTGCCCAAGGTCGGGGCGGTGATTTCCACCGTGCCGATCGAGGTGCTCGGCGGTGGCGTCATCGTCATGTTCGGCATGGTCGCGGCGGCGGGCATCAGCATGCTGGCCGACGTCAAGTGGAACCGGCGCAACATGGTGATCTTCGCGGTGGCCTTGTCGGTCGGGCTGGGGCTGCAACTGGTGCCCGAGGCCCTGCAGCATCTGCCGCGCACCCTGCAGATTCTGTTGACCACCGGCCTGCTGCCGGCGGCGGTGCTGGCGATCGGGCTCAACCTGATCCTGCCGGAGGAGCTGAGTGCGGAGCAGACCGAGGAAATTTCCGGCGGCCTCAGCGGCCATCACAACTGAACCGGGTCCTGTCCGGAAAAGAAGAACGGGCGGCCCAGGGGCCGCCCGTCGATCATTCGGTGCCCGGGGTGCGGGCCGCCTCAGCTCCCGCCGAGCAGGCAGCCGCTGACCGCGCCGGCCATGTTGCGCAGCAAGGTCGGGTAAAGCTCCGGGCCGTTGTCGAGCGAGGCGCCCAGCGGATCAAGCACGCCGCTGCGGGCATTGCTGCCCTCGGCGACAACAGTGACCAGCTTGGGCTCGAACTGCGGTTCGGAGAAGATGCAGACCGCGTCGAGCGAACGGATCTTGCCGGAGATTTCCGCCACGCGCTCGGCGCCGGGCGCCGTCTCCGGGCTGAGGGTGATGGCGCCGGCTGCGGTCAGGCCGAAGCGCTTTTCGAAATACTGATAGGCGTCATGGAAGACGACGAAGGGCTTGCCCGCCGCCGGGGCCAGCTCCTTGGCAAGCTCGGCCTGAAGCGCGTCGAGCCGCCCGGTCATCGTCTCGGCATTGGCCGCATAGGCGGGGGCGTTGTCCGGATCGGCCTTGGCCAGGGTCGCGGCAATCGCGGCGACGAACACCTTGGCGTTTTCCGGATCGAGCCAGACATGCGGGTCGAGTGCCGGTTCGCCGCCCGCGTGTTCGTCGTGATCGTGCTCGTCGTGATCGTGCCCATCATGATCGTGATCATGGTCGTCGCCATGGTCATGATCGTGACCGTCTTCGTCCGCGTGCTTGTCCTCATCGGCATGGGCGTGGGAATGCGCCTCGAAGGCCTCGTCCTGACGGATGGAGTGGCGCACCAGCCCGTCGCTTTCGAGCAGCTCGACGATCACGGCATTCTCGCGCGGCAGGGTTTCCAGCGGCTTTTCCAGAAACGCCTCCAGCTCGTGTCCGATCCAGAACACCACATCCGCATCCTGCAACTGCTGCGCCTTGGAGGGCTTCAGCGCATGAACATGCGGCGAAGCCGCGCCATCGACGATCAGGTCCGGGGTGCCGACACCGTCCATCACACCGGCAATGAGCGAGTGCAGGGGCTTGATCGAGGCGACCACGGCCACCTCGGCCATGGCCGGAACGGCGCTGGCGAGCGTGACCGTGCTTGCCAGCAGAAGCGAGGTGAGGGAGGGCAGGCTTTGAAGCGGAGAGACGGGCGATACCACGGGGCAGGGTCCTTGAAATGCGACAGGGCGCGTCTGAAATGAAGGTAGGTTCTCGATCCCGGCGTCGGGATGTGTTATGACATAACATAACGAATTTCCGCCTGCAAGATGGATGCGGGCGCTGCCGCCGTCGATCTTGCTCACGGCGCGGCTTGCGCTTCGCTTCCCCGGGGCGGGGAGAAAAACGGCTTGGACGGCGGTCGTCCGTGCCGTACCACACCCACACGGCGGTTCGACGTGGAACCGCCAGATCCTGGACCGGACCTGACGATGACGATTGCGAGCTCTTCCTCATGACCCTTGCCGCTGCTGCCCGGGCCGGTGCCGCCGCGCCGCCGCTCGTCCGTCTTGAAAACGCCGGGCTTTACCGCGATGGCCGCTGGCTGGTGCGCGGTGTCGATCTGACCGTTGCCCGGGGCGAGATCGTCACGCTGATCGGCCCCAACGGGTCGGGCAAGTCGACCAGCGCGAAAATGGCGCTGGGCATCGAGCGGCCGGACGAGGGCGCCGCCCACCGGGCGCCGGGCCTCACGGTCGGCTATGTGCCGCAGAAGCTGGCGATCGACTGGACCCTGCCGCTGACCGTGGACCGGCTGATGCGGCTGACCGGACCGCTGCCGGCGGGCGCGGCCCACGAGGCACTGGAGCGCACCGGCGTTGCCCATCTTGTCGGGGCGGAGGTGCGCCACCTGTCCGGCGGCGAGTTCCAGCGGGCGCTGCTGGCGCGGGCGATTGCCCGCAAGCCGGACCTTCTGGTGCTCGACGAGCCGGTGCAAGGCGTCGATTTCAGCGGTGAGAGCGCGCTCTATGAGCTGATTTCAGCGATCCGCGCCGAGCTGGGCTGCGGCATTCTGCTGATTTCCCACGATCTGCACGTGGTGATGTCGGCGACCGATCACGTTATCTGCCTGAACGGTCATGTCTGCTGCACCGGCGCGCCCTCGGCGGTCGCCGGCAGCGCCGCCTACCGGCAACTGTTCGGCGGGCGGGCCAATGCGGCGCTTGCCGTCTATGAACATCGTCACGACCATGTGCATCTGGCCGATGGCCGGGTGCGCCATGCGGATGGCTCGATCACCGACCATTGCCATCCGGGGGATGGTCATCACCACCATGGTCACGCACACGCAGAAGGCGCGACGGAGACGGACGAGGCCGGCCATGTTTGACGATTTCTTCCAGCGGGCGCTGGTCGCCGGTGTCGGCGTTGCCCTGGTGGCCGGTCCGCTCGGCTGCTTCATCGTCTGGCGGCGGCTGGCCTATTTCGGCGATACCCTGTCCCATGCGGCCTTGCTCGGCGTGGCCTTGTCCTTTCTGCTGGACATCAACATCACCTTGTCGGTGTTCGCCGTCTGCCTGGCGATTTCGATCCTGCTGATGGGCTTGCAGCGGCGCGGGTCGCTGTCTTCCGATGCACTGCTCGGGCTGTTGGCCCATTCGGCGCTGGCGCTCGGCCTTGTGTGCCTGGCCTTCCTGAGCTGGGTCAGGATCGACCTGATGGGCTTCCTGTTCGGCGATATCCTGGCGGTGTCCGTGTTCGACATCGCGGTGATCTATGCCGGCGGCGCCGCCGTTCTGGCGGTTCTGGCGGTCATCTGGCGCCCGCTGTTCGCCGCCACCGTCAACCGCGAATTGGCGGAGGCGGAGGGGCTCAATCCGGATGCGGCGAATGCGGTGTTCATGTTGCTGATGGCGACCGTCATCGCCTTGTCCATGAAGATCGTCGGCGTGTTGCTAATCACCGCGCTCCTGATCATTCCGGCCGCCGCCGCACGCCGCCTTGCCAGCGGTCCGGAGCAGATGGCAGTCTATGCCGCATTCATCGGTGCGTTGGCCGTCATCGGCGGGCTTTTCGGATCGCTGCGGTTCGACACCCCGTCCGGGCCGTCGATCGTCGTCGCCGCGCTGGTGCTGTTCCTGCTGGGGATGACCCCGGTCGGCGCCTTGCTGCGCCGCTTTACAACACCCCAAGGAGGAGGCGGAGGCGCCAGATGACCGCAGCGCATGTCCATCATCCGGACCTGACCCGCAACCAGTCGCTCGTGTATGATGTTCTGAACGGCTCGGACGCGCCGCTCAGCGCCTATTCGATTCTCGATGCCCTGCGCGGCGAAGGCTTCCGCGCGCCGCTGCAGGTCTACCGGGCGCTGGAAAAGCTGCGCGCCTATGGGCTGGTGCACCGGCTGGAAAGCCTCAATGCCTTTGTTGCCTGCAGTCACCCGGACTGCGCCGGGCATGAGACCGCCGGCTTCGCCATCTGCGAGAAATGCGGCAAGGTCAGTGAGTTTGCCGAGGAGCGGATTGCCGCGCCGATTCGCGACTGGGCCAAGCGGGAAGGCTTTGTGCTGGCCGGATCGATGATCGAGCTGCGCGGGTTGTGCCGCGACTGCCGCGAGGGATAACTCCCCGGGCCGATCCGGAATGGCCCGGCCGTTCAGATCGCGCCGGGCGTCAGCTCAGGACCCGCTGGGGCAACTCGGCGCGGCAGGGCTGGGCATCGGCATGGCCGATCCAGCGGTCGAGGAAGCCAACCAGCCAGGATTTCACCGCCGGGTCGAACACATAACGTCCGGCGAAATGATCGCGCCGGTTTCGCGCGCCCGGCAGGGCCATGCGCGGCGCGGCGCGGGTGGTCCAGCGCACCATCATCAGATAGGTCAGCTCCGGGTGAAACTGGATGCCGAAGGCGGCGGGGCCGACCTGGATGGCCTGATTGGGGTAGGTCTCGCCGCTGGCCAGCAAGGTGGCGCCGCTCGGCAGATCGAAGCCTTCCTTGTGCCACTGATAGACCTTGTCGGGCCAGTGGGACATCAGCTCGCAGCCGGTCTTTGTCGGGTGAAGGTCGTAATAGCCGATCTCGACCAGCCCATCCTCATGGCCATAGACCCTTGCGCCGAGGTTGCGGGCGAGCATCTGCGCGCCGAGGCAGATGCCGAGGAACGGTTTTCCCTCGCGCAGCGGCACGTCGATCCAGTCGATTTCCCGGGTGACGAAGGCGTCGGTGTCATTGGCGCTCATCGGTCCGCCGAAGATCACCGCGCCGGCATGGTCCTCAAGGGTCGAGGGCAGACAATCGCCGAAACGCGGGCGGCGAATGTCGAGGGCGAAGCCGCGCCGGATCAGCTCCTGTCCGACCCGACCGGGTGTCGAGGTTTCCTGATGCAGCACCACAAGGATTTTCGGCCGTCCGGCCAGAAGCTTCGGATCAAGGATCATGACCACAACCTAACGCATGGGTGCCCCGGTTGTCATCCGTTCGCTACGGGATTTTACGCATACGCTGGCGAGATCCGCGGGCCGCCGGCCGTCGCCGATCCGGTCTCTACCTCTGCCTAGTCTTCGTCCGCCTCCGACGCGGCGGCGTCTCTGGCGCCGGCCACCTTGCGTCGCAGGGCGAGCCGGTCGCGGGAGGAAATGCCCAGAAGCTCGGCCACCCGCCAGATGGTGTTGTCCTCGAATTCATGAACGATGCCATCGGCGTAGACGATCTCCCACATCATCTCCAGCACCTTCAGCCGTTCCTCGATCTCCAGATCGCGCTTGAGAACGGAGGTGAAGCCGAACAGGTCGACGGCCTCGTCGTCCCGGTGCTGGGCCGCCTTGATCAGTTCGGCGGTCATGTCCGGGGTCAGCTGATAGTTGCGCCGAAGCACCTCGTTGAGGGCCTCCCGCTCCTTGTCGTCGACCACCCCGTCGACGGAGACGAGATGGACGAGCAGCGCGGCGGCCGCCAACCGATGATCGTCCTCGGCGAAATCCAGCTTGCCCTGCTCTCCGGTCACCGCCTGTTTCAGGAAACGCTTCAACGCAACGAACATGCACACTCCTTGACTTCCATCCGCCTGGGCTGCTTGCTGCCGCCGATGCTGGTGGGGATCCCGGCCGCAGCATCGCAAAATTCCCGCAGGCTTGTCCATGCTGGCGGGGAAGGGGCCTGGGCAACTGTGCGGATCGGAACCCCGGGCGGGCTGCAATCGGTGGTTCGGCCACTCTGTCGACACGCTTTGACGTACACTCCGGGTGATTCGCACGGAACGGGAGGCGCAGGTGAAACGATTGGCGATTGGGATCTTGGGGCTGATCCTCGTGCTGGTCGCGGCCGCGCTGATCGTGCCGTATTTCCTGCCGGCGGATGCGCTGAAAGCGCGGGTGATCGCCGAGGTGGAGCGCCGCTCCGGCTGGCGGCTGCGGCTCGATGGGCCGGTGTCGATCTCGCTCTTGCCCAGTTTGCGGTTGCAGGCCGCCGATGTCGGCTTCACCGGCGCGGCCGGAATGGGCGGGGCAGAACTGGCGCGGGCCGAGGAGGTCGATTTCGGCCTGGCTTGGGGAACGCTGTTCGGCGGCTCGTTGCAGCTTACCCACATCGTTCTGCGGACCCCGGAGATCAGCCTTGAAGTCGGCCCGGACGGTGTGGCCAACTGGGCGCCGCGTTCCGCCTTCCCGCATGACCGCTGGGCCGCCGCCGCCGAGGCCATCTCCGAAAACTCGACCGATGGCGCGCCGCCGCCGCAAGCCGCAGCACCCACCGAACCCGCGACCGGGGATGGGGCGGAGGAGACCGCCGATCCCATGCTCGGGTTGGCGCGGATTGGCGTCGCCTATTTTCAGGTCAAGGATGGCCGGCTTCTCTACGCCGACCGGCGCAGCGGCGATGAGATGGCGGTGGACCAGATCAACGCCACCTTGCGCCTGCCTTCACTCGCCGGGGCGCTCGATCTCGACATCGCCGCCCGCTACCAGGGCATCGAGGCGGCCGTCTCCGGGCGTGTGGCGGCCCCTCTGGCGCTGGCAAGGGGCGGGGCCAGCGACATCGACCTGACGACCACCGTGGCCGGCGCATCCCTGCGCAGCACCGGCAATCTTTCCGCCGCCGGCAGCGGCGCATTGACCCTTGCTGCCTCCGGGGACTCTGTCGCCGAGCCGCTGGCCGCCCTAGGGGTTGCGCTCGCCCGCGATCCGGGCGCCTACAGTCTTGCCGGCGATGTCGCCCTGTCCGCCGGCCGGGTGGATCTGGACAATCTGGTCGCGAAGATCGGTGCCGCTGAGATCAGCGGTGCCGGATCGCTCTCCCAGGGCGCGGGCGCGCCGGCGATCTCCGGCCGGGTGCGCCTTGCCGATCTCGATCTGGCCGAAGTGCTGCAGCTTGCCGGCCGTGCGGAGGCGGCGACCGGTGCCCTCGGTGGCGATCTTGCCTTCAGCGCACGCGGCGGGGATGCGGCGGCGCTGCTCGGTTCGCTCGATTTGCGCGGGTCCTTGCGTCTTGCCAGGGGCAGCATCGGCGGGCTGGTGCTGCCGGCGCCGCTGGGCGAGGATCCGGCCTCGGCGACGATCGAGGACATCGCCGCGGACGTGGAGATTGCCGGTCTCGACCGCCCTGTGTCGCTGACCGGCGGTCTGCGCTGGCGCGGCGAGACCTTCCAGCTCTCCGGAACGGCGGAACCGGCCCTGCTGCTCGCCGGCTTGCCGGCACCGGTGCGGGTGCGCGTGGAAAGCGGCCGGGTGGGCGCGGGCTATGACGGCGCGGTCTCCGCGCAAGGCGCGCTCGATGGCGATCTCTTCCTGGAAACGGCGGACCTGCGCGGGCTGGCGGCCTGGCTCGGGTCTCCGCTGCCGCCGGGCGGCGGGCTGAAGGCCTTCTCCATCGCCGGGCGGCTCGGGGCCGCGCCGGGGGCGGTCGCCTTCACCGATGCGCGGATCCGCCTCGACGACATCAGCGGGACGGGCAAGGGCGAAATCCGCCTCAGCGATCCGCCGTTGATCACCGCCGCGCTGGCGCTCGATCGGCTCGGGCTCGATCCTTATCTGACCGGCGGGGGGAATGCTCAGGTTCCCGCCCGCGCGGGCGGCAAAACCAGCGCCCGCGCCCCCTCTGGCGGACCTGCACCCTGGAGCACCGACCCGATTGATCTTTCCGGCCTGAAGGCCGTCGACGCCAACCTGGAACTGAGTGCCCGGACCATCGCCTGGGACAAGGTCGAGGTCGGGCCGAGCCGGCTGACTGTTGCACTCAAGGGCGGGCGACTGACGGCGGATCTCGCCGATCTCACGCTTTACGAGGGCAGCGGCCGGGGCACGCTGACGCTGGACGGCGCCGGGCCGGTGCCGGTGATCGAGGCCGCGTTCGATCTGGTCGATGTAAACGCGCATCCGTTCCTGTCGGCGCTGATCGATTTTCGCTGGCTGGAGGGCCGCGTCGGCACCGCGCTGGCGCTGCGCGCCCGGGGGGCGAGCCAGGCCGATCTGGTCGCGAGCCTTGGCGGCACCGCAAGGTTCGACTTCGTGGACGGGGCCGTACGCGGCATCAACATTCCGCGTATGGTGCGCGGGCTGACCGTGGATACCCTGCTTGGCTGGGCGGAAAATCCGGCGCAGAAGACGGATTTCTCCTCGCTGGGCCTTGGCTTCGAGATTGCCAATGGTGTCGCCCGCTCCACCGATCTGGCCCTTGCCGGGCCGTTGGTGCGCATGTCCGGCACGGGGCTCATCGACCTGCCGCGCAAGAGCCTCGACTGGCGGTTCGAGCCCAAGGTGGTGGCGACGCTCGAAGGGGCGCCGCCGATGCCGCGCGGCAAGGGTGAGGACCGGGAGTTGGCCGGGCTCGGCGTGCCGGTGATCGTGCGCGGCCCCTGGGACAGGCCGAAGATCTATCCGGACATCAAGGGCATTCTTGACGATCCGAAAACGGCGCTGAAGCAGCTTGAGGGCATCGGCGGCGGGCTGGCGGAGGTGCTCAAGCGTCAGCCGGAGAAGGCCTTGACCGATGCGGCCAATGACGTGATTGGCCGGGTGACCGGTGGCGGCAGCAGCATCGACGTGCAGAAGGTGATCGACGGCGAGGTCGATGACAAGGAGGTGCTGGACGCGGTGGAGCAGGGCTTCGGCCTGCCGTCGGGCTTCCTCGGCTCCTTCGGTATCGGCAAGGGGCCGAAGCAGGAGCCCGACGCGGCCCCGCCGCAGCAGTAGCGCGGGCGGGGCGGAGCGCGCCCGGTTCACGCGCTCCGTGTGGGGGCGGCGCTGGCGGTCAGTTCCGCCAGAACTTGCGGCTCTGCCGACTCTTGTCCCACAGCGCCCGGGCCTTGGCCCATTCGCTTTCCGCGCGGTACTCGTGCCAGCCCATGACGAAGCCGGCGGCCAGGCTCAGCTTGGCGCCTTCGCCGCGTTTCTCCCGGGCGATCGGCGCCAGTTTGGCGGCCATCACCACATCGTTGAGATAGCCGAACACATCCTGCAGGGTCTTCAAGGTGGCGACGAACGGGGCGCAGTGTTTCCTCGGAAACAGCGGCTGGAAGAACTCCACCGCATAGCGCAGCTTTTTCAGCCGCTTGCGCATGTCGTGCCGCTCTTCCAGCGTCAGCTCGTCGATCCGCTCACCCAGATGGGCGACCGCCTTCCAGCGCTTGTCCAGCGCGCGGCGGGCGTAGTCGCGGGCCGGCATGGCCAGCGTTTCCTGCAGCGCGGCGGCGGCATCCGCGTCCATCGGGTCGCGCGGCCAGGTTTCCGCCTCGGCCAGACTGCCCAGAGCGAACAGCAGGCGATTGACCTCGGGCGCGCGCAGCTCGGTCCGCAGCGCCTTGCGCACCGCCTGGCGCCGGGCGCCGACCACCACGGCCAGACGTTTCGCGTCGACCTCGGCCGGGACCTGATCGAGCACCGGCGCGATGATCTCATCGACCAGCACATCGAGATCGCGCAATTCGCCGAGCCGCGTGGCCAGCACCTTGGCCCGCTCGTCCAGATCTTCCCGCAAGGCGAGGGGCAACAGGTCGTGGTGCACCTTCAGGGCGCTGCGCAGGCGCCGCAGGCCGACGCGCATCTGGTGCACGGCCTCCGGATCGTCCACCTCCAGGGTGGCATCGCGATTGGCGGCGATCTGTGCCTGGCAGGAACGCAGGATCGTGCGCAGCGCGCTCTCCGCCGTGTCGGTCTTGCGCGACAGCTCGACGCGGCCGGCGCCGACCGGCCGGCAAGTCATGTCGTCGCCGCGCATCAGGGCGTAGCCGCGCTGCGCCTTGCTGAAGGCGGAAAATCGGGCAATGCTGGTGCCGTTCAGCGCCGAGGCGAGGGCGAACAGATCGCCCACCTGGCCGCGCTTCAGCTCCAGTTCCGCCTCAAACAGCGGCAGGGTCCGGGTCCTGGTGCGCACCTCACCGGCATCCAGCGCCATCTCGATCTCCGCGCCTTCTTCGGTGCGAAAGATGCGGGTGGTGCGCTGCATGCGCGTCTCGAACACCGGATCGACCTGCTTGCCGTCGATCTGCTTCCACAGGGCCTTTTGCAAGGTCCGGTCGTGGATTCGTGTCAGGTCGGGCGCCGGCGCACTGACCTCGGCCTCCTGTTCCTTCGGCATCGACAGGCCGCCGCTGACCGAGGTGCCGGATTTGACGGTCTGGATCCAGTCCGCTCCGACCTGCCGCACGCGCAAGGACCATTTGGCCCGGTGGAGGTCCAGATCGGCGGTGTCGAAATAGATCGAGCGCAACTCCTGCGTTCGGGGCGGATCGACCGTGTAGCCCAGGGGCGCGGGAGCGGCCTTCAGCTCCTCCAGCGCATCGGCATCGACCTCGAGCTTCAGCTCGATCTCTCGTGTCCCTTGCGTCATGCTTCCGATCTACCGGTTTTGCGCGGCCCTGTCGAGAAAAGCGCACCGGGTGCGCCTTTTGATGTGACTTTCGTGGCCGCAAGGCAAATGGGTGGTGAGGAAACAGCTCAGGTTCTGCCCCCAAGCGCGCCCCCATGCGGTCCGCGCATGAAAGACCGGGGGCGGGAGGAAGGCAAGGGCGGGAAAACCCGGAACGCATCAGCACATAGGCCGGGAGGCGGCGTGCGGGCGACTACCCGGCGCCGGGGCATCCGGACGGGGTGCGTCATGTCAGCGATGTTGGGAAGTGGTGCCCCCGGTCCGACTCGAACGGACACTCCGGTTAAGGAAACGGATTTTGAATCCGTCGCGTCTACCAGTTCCGCCACGGGGGCACTCTTTGGCAGCAGGCGAAAAGGCTGCCGGAAACGCGGCGATCATAGTCATCGCGCACGGCCCGTCAACGGAAAGATCGTCTGTCCTGGCCGGTTGTCACCGGGAAGCGTGCCGGGCGGCACACGCGCGCGTGACAACCGGCGGGGGACGGGCTAAGCAGACGGCATGTTGCGCCAACTCTACGACTGGACCATGTCCCTTGCTTCCGGCCGCCGCGCGCCTTTGGCGCTGGGGCTCGTGTCCTTTGCCGAAAGCTCGATCTTTCCGCTGCCGCCGGACCTGTTGCTGATCCCGATGGTGATCGCCCGGCGCGCGCGCGCGTTCTTCTATGCGCTGTTGTGCACGGTGACCTCGGTGATCGGCGGATTCGCCGGCTATGCCATCGGCGCCCTGCTGTTCCTGCAACTGGCCCAGCCGATCCTTGCCTTCTACGGCTACCTCGACAAGTTCCAGACCTTCCAGGACAATTTCAACGAATACGGCGCCTGGATCGTCTTCATCGCCGGCGTGACGCCCTTTCCCTACAAGGTGATCACCATCGCCAGCGGCGCCTCCGGCCTCAGTCTGCCGGTGTTCCTCGTCGCCAGCGTGCTCGCCCGGGGCTTGCGTTTCTTCGTCGTCGCCGGCCTTCTGTATTTCTTCGGCCCGCCGATCCGCCATTTCATCGAAAAGCGGTTGGGGCTGATGTTCACCCTGTTCGTCGTCGGCCTGGTCGGCGGCTTCGTCCTGATCAAGTTTCTCTGAACTCCCCTGGGAGGGGCTGCCCCCCATGTCCTCGCCGCGCTCACTGTCCTTGCTGCTGCTTATCCTGCTGATCGCCGGCGGAACGGCGGCGATCTCCTTCGCCTGGGGGTACCAGCTGATCGGCGGCTATGCGCCCTGCAAGCTCTGCCTGGAACAGCGCGTGCCCTATTACGCCGGCCTGCCGTTGGCGCTTGTCGCGCTGTGGCTGCTGTGGCGGGGGGCGGCGCGTGGTCTGCTGGTGCTGGTTCTTCTGCTGGTGGCGGCGCTGTTTGCCTATGGCGCCGGGCTTGGGGTCTATCAGGCCGGCGCGGAATGGGGCTTCTGGCCGGGACCTGCCGATTGCGGCGGCGGCTCCGCACCCCCGGCCAATGCGGCGGATCTGCTCAATGCCTTGCGCAGCACCCGGGTGGTCAGCTGCACCGAGGCAAGCTGGCGGATGTTCGGCCTGTCCTTTGCCGGCTGGAACGCGGTGGCGTCCACCGGGCTGGCGCTGCTGGCGCTTCTCTGCCTGTGGACATCGCGGGCGAATGCCTCGAAGCTGAAAGCCGACTGAGACCGGGGCCGGAGCAACACGGCACCAGAACGGAACGGCGGGCGCGAGACATGGCCGACAAAAAGAGCGCGGAGGAACGCAAGCGCGAGGCGGACAGCCTGCTGGCGCAAGCGGAGCGTGAAAGCGAGACCTTCCTGCGCACCACCTTCACCGGCGCGGCCAAGTCCGGCCGCTCGGAAAAGGCCGATCCTGACGGCGCCGAACCCGACAGAATCGAGGAATGGGGCACGCGGATCGGCCGGACCGCCGGCGCCATCTTCGCGGTCGGCCTTATCATCTATCTGGTGGTGACCTATTTCTAACTCCGGCCCTGCGGGGTGAAGGAAAATTTCAGAGGGAAGCGACGGATCGTGGCGACGGCGGCACCAAAGCCTGAAGACATGCGCTGGAGCGGGGCGGTGGCCCCGGATCTTGCGGTGTTCGAACAGATCGCAGCGGAGGCCTTCGCCCGCCTGCCGGAGGCGTTTCGCGGGCTGTGCGGCGAGATTGAACTGCGCGTCGCCGATCTTGCCGACGAGGACGTTCTGATCGAACTGGGCATCGAAAGCCCGTTTGAGTTGATGGGGCTGTTCGAGGGGGTGGGGCTGGCGCAAGGGGCGGCCGCCGGCTGGAGCGGGCAGATGCCGAACCGGATCTGGCTCTATCGCCGGGCGATCCTGGATTACTGGTGCGCCTATGAGGAAACGCTCGGGGCGGTCATCACCCATGTGCTGGTGCACGAGATCGGCCACCATTTCGGCCTGTCCGATGACGATATGGACGCCATCGAGGCGGCGAACTGACCGGCGGCGGTCCCGCCGGTCAGATGGTCAAGCTCTCAGCTCTTCAGAGCTTCAGGCGCGGGACGCGCTGTTCAGGCCTTGTCGGCCTTGGCGCGGGCGATCGATTCCTCGATGATCCGCTTGGCCTCGTCCGGGCCGCCGAAGCCGGAGATCTTGACCCACTTGCCGGGCTCCAGATCCTTGTAGTGCTCGAAGAAATGCTTGATCTGCTGCATGGTGATTTCCGGCAGATCCTCGAAATGAGCGATGTTCTCATAGCGCCGGGTCAGCTTGGAGCTGGGAACGGCCACGAGCTTTTCATCCATGCCGGCTTCGTCTTCCATGAACAACACGCCGATCGGGCGGCAGTTCATGATCGCGCCGGGAACGATCGGCCGCTGGTTGGCGACGATCACATCGACCGGGTCGCCATCGCCGCACAGGGTGTGGGGCACGAAACCGTAGTTCCCCGGGTAGCGCATCGGCGTGTACAGGAACCGGTCAACGTACATGGCGCCGGCGTCCTTGTCCATTTCGTACTTGATCGGCTCGCCGCCCGCGGACACTTCAATGATCACGTTGATGTCTTCAGGCGGGTTCTTCCCGATCGGAACGGCATCGATGCGCATGGATCAAGCTCCTAGAATGGTGGGTCGCGGGCTGTATCGCAGGCACCGACGCTGATGGCAAGGTGGAATTTGTGCGGTGCAACCGCCTGGACGCGCGAAACCGCCACGCCTGCGCGGCAAAGCGCGCCGAAGGGGCGCGGCGAGGCGCCAGGCTATTGGGGGGTGTCGGCGAACCAGCCGAAGATGGTCAGCTCGAGGGTGGAGGAGGCGATCTGCTCGCGGGTGTTCATCAGCGCCTGACCGCCGCGCTGGCGGTAGAAGCGCACCGCTTCGGCATTGTCGCTGAGGACGCGCACGGCAAGGCCCGACAGATAGGCCCGGTCGAGGGCGCGGCGGGTGGCATGGAACAACTCGGTGCCGAAGCCCAGCCCCTGATGGTCGGGGCGGATATAGAGTTCGTAGATTTCGCCTTCGAAGGGCAACTCGCGCATGCGGCTCCGCCCGTAGGTGGCATAGCCGGCCGGGGTGCCGGCCACCTCCAGCATCTGGATGCGAACACCGCGCGACAGGGCGGTTCTCCACCAGCGCGGCCCGCGCCGGGAGATCATCCGTTCAAGCTCGACACCGCCGAGAATGCCGCGATAGGTGCCTCGCCACGCCTCCTCATGGATCAGGGCGAGGGCCATGGCGTCATCTTGCCGGGCCGGGCGCAGGGCAATCAGACCAAGGCTCATGTTCTGATGATAGCGCTGAATCGGCGCGGGCAAAAGCTTGATTGCCAGAATTGCCGAGGGGAGGGCAGGTGCGGTCCGGCGCGAAGCGGCCGGAAAAACGGAAAAGGGCCGGCGTAAAGCCGGCCCTTCCGGTTGCCAGTTTCGTCCGCGAAGGGACGGGGAAAGACATCGGGAAACCCCGGGGGGCTGGGGGGCTGTTGCGTACCGAAGTCTCACCAGCGCCAATCCCGTTGGCAACGATTGGACTGTCGCTCTCCAAGATGGCGCGGTGTTGACTGGATTGGGGCAAAACTATGAATTCCGCCAAGGGGTGAGCGCTCCGGTAGAGCGCGCGCAGCCTGCGCACGCGATCCGTGCCGGTTTGGCAGCCGGCTTGCCAAAGCGCCGGCGCGGGAGGCATCATGGCGGCACGGCGTGGCGGGGGGCAGGTGCCGCCAGCGTGCGGACAGACCAACCTGGCGGGAGGCGTCATGAGCGAGTTCGACGATGAGTCCCTGGCATCCCGGCCGCAAGCGGTGCGCAGCGCCGCCATCGGGTCGGGGGGTGGATCGGGATCGGCGGCGGGGAGCGGCGCGGCGGCGGCGCCTCGACCGGTCGTTGCCTTCCATCGGCGCGAACTGGATCAGATCCTGCGGCTTTACGGACGCAAGGTCGCCTCGGGCGAGTGGCGCGACTACGCCATCGACCTTCTGAAGGATCGGGCGGTGTTTTCCGTGTTTCGGCGCACGAGCGAGGTGCCGCTGTTCCGGATCGAGAAAAATCCGAAGAACGCCCGCCGTCAGGGCGCCTACAGCGTGCTGGGCGCTGGCGGCGTGGTGCTGAAGCGCGGCACCGATCTGGCCCAGGTGCTCAAGGTGTTCGACAAGAAACGCGATCTGCGGTTGGTTGAGGTCTAGGGTCCGGCTGCGGACCCGGTTCCCGGCACGGCGACGGCAAAGACGACGGCAAAAGGGGCCGCGCGACGATGTCGCGCGGCCCCTTTTGCCGTTCCGGCATCTCCGGAATGTCAGAACTTGATCGACACGCCGGCGCTGAGCGCATGCGATGCGGCCCGGGCTCGGTACTCGCCCGAGTAGCCGAGCGTGGCGCTGACGGTGCTGCTGGCCGAGGCATAGGTCAGGCCGGCGCCGAGACGGCCGATGTCCCGGCCGATGCCCACCGAACTGGCGGCAACCGGTGCGCCGAGCAGGCTGGTGGCGCGGCTGTCGCCGAGCGAGCCGATGGCGCGGGCATAGGCAACGTCAAGCACCGGCTTCAGGTCGCCGGCGGAGATCGGCAGGGGCGTTCCGGTCAACCGGACGCCAACGCCCAGGTCCGTCTGCGAGGATGTGGCCGAGGGGGCGGTCAGCGTGAAGACGCCGGCGCCCGTTTCGGTGGAGCCGCCAAGCCACTGGTGCACGACGCGGGCCTGTGCATAGGGCTGGATCTCGGCGAGGCTGGTGGTGAGGTTCATGCCGGCACGCAGATTGCCCCAGACGCCGATGTCGGTTCCCTTGGCGGTGCCGGCAAAGCCGCCCGCTCCGCCCGCGCCGGGGATGGCGGCGCGGCTCGTCGAGGTCTCGAAGCGGCTGAGACCGGCGGATGCATCGGTGAACCATTCGCCCATGGTAAGGCCGGCGTAGGCGAGCGCATGCAACCCGGCGGCGCGGCTCTTGTTGCCGCCGCTGGAGGTGCGGGTTTCGCTGAAGCCGAGGCCGAAGCCGAAACGCACGTCCTGCGAGGGGCGGAAATCGAGACCGGTGAGCACGCCGCCGGTTCGGGTCATGGCCGAGTTGCTGGTTGCACTGGCGAGGGTCCGGGTCAGTCCGGCAAGGGGGGCGGTCCACCAGCGGGCGTTGAAATCCGTCTCCGGAGCCGGGCCGTTGGTCGAGAAGGTGACGTTCTGCTGTCCGCCGCCGGGTCCGCCGGAGACGATGGCGCCGGCGATGTCGGCGATCTGGCCGAGGGTGCGCCCTTGCGCGTAGACGCTCTGGGAGTAGAGGGCGCCGGCCTCAGCGTCGCGGGTCGAGGTGAGGGCGTCGAGGTTCAGGATGCCCCAGCCGTAGACCGCGTCGATGCCTTCGTCGCCCGCGTCGGTCGCGGTGGCGAAAATGAGCTGTGTGAGATCGCTGCCCTTGGCATTGGGGAACATCTGCCGGGCGATGGCCAGCGCGCCGGTCACATGGGGTGCGGCCATCGAGGTGCCGGACATGCGCACATAGGTGCCGTTGTGATCGGTGGAGTAGATGCCGCCCGCATCCTCATCGTCATCGCCGCCGGGTGCGGAGATGCACCAGGTTGCGGCGATCCCGCAGCGGTTGGAATAGGGCGCGATCTCGCCGGTCCGCTCCAGGGCGGCGACCGCGATCCAATGTCCCTTCAGCTCGGGGGCGAGCACCGGGAGGCCGGCCTCCAGGGAGACGCTTGGCAGCCCGTCGTTGCCATTGGCCCAGACGTAGACATTGCCCGCCTCGACGCCCCGCTCGATGGCGTCGAGCATGTAGTCGTAGGTGGTTTCAAGATATTGACGCGCGTTTTCCAGATCGACACCGCCCGAAGGCATCATGTCGTCCGAGCCCCAGGAGTTGTTGTAGAACTCGATGCCGTTGTCGAGGCCGTGATCGAACAGTCGCGCGGCGGTCGTGTCGAGGGTGGCTTCGGTGATCTCGTCGGTGCCGTAATCGGCGAGCTGAAGCGAGGCGACCTGGGCGCCCGGCGCGACGCCGACCATGCCATATCCGTTGAGCGCCGCGGCAATGGTGCCGGCGACATGGGTGCCGTGCCCCTCCACATCGACGCCGTCGGAGGGCAGGCCGGTGGGGCCGTTCATGGAAATCGGGCTCAGGTTGTCAATCAGGTCCGAATGGTACTGGTAGATGCCGCTGTCGACCACGCCGACGGTGACGCCTGCGCCGGTGTAGCCGCGATCATGCGCGGCCTTGGCTCCGATCATGCCAAGCCCCCATTGCGCGGAATATTCATCGGCGCTGAGCGGGCTCGGCGCCATGAGTGCGCACAGAACGGCGGACAGGGAAGCGCAGCAGTGGAAACGGAACTGGATCATGGTCGAGATTTTTCATCGTGAGGTAAGGATGAAAAGTACTCTTGCGGGGAATATGTTGAGCGTCAACGGAGAGAGGCTGCCGCTCTGTCCGGATTGCTGTGCCGCCTGTCCGAAGGCAGGGCGGGGAAGATGCCGGGCACAAAAAAAGCGCGGGAAACGATCCCGCGCTTTTTGGTTTTTCGCTGAGGCCGGCGCCGCTTATTCGCGGTTGCCGAACAGCTGCAGCAGCATCAGGAACAGGTTGATGAAGTCGAGGTAGAGACGCAGCGCGCCCATGATCGACTTCTTGGCGGCCACTTCGGAGCCGTCGGCGCCGTCGTACATTTCCTTGATCTGCTGGGTGTCATAGGCGGTCAGGCCGGCAAACACGAGCACGCCGATCACCGAGATGGCAAACTGCAGTGCGGAGGATGCCAGGAACAGGTTGACCAGCGAAGCGATGATGATGCCGATCAGGCCCATGAACAGGAACGAACCCCAGGCCGACAGGTCCTTCTTGGTGGTATAGCCGAACAGGCTGAGTGCACCGAAGGAGGCCGCCGTGATGAAGAACACCCGGGCGATCGAACCGCCGGTGTAGACCAGGAAGATCGACGACAGGGAGACGCCCATCAGCGCGGCATAGGCCCAGAAGGTGGTCTGCGCGGTGGAGGCGCTCATCGACTGGATGCGGAAGCTGAGGAAGAACACCATGGCCAGCGGCGCCAGCATCACCACCCACTTCAGCGGGCTGGCATAGATGGTGTAGCCGAGGCTTGAGAGCATCTTGCCGTTGCCCAAGGTGGCGACGGCGAGGCTCGGATCGGTGGTGGTGGCGAAATACACGGTCGCCAAGGCCAGCACGCCGGTGATGGCGAGGCCCAGAGCCATGTAGTTGTACACGCCCAGCATGTAGGCCCGGAGCCCTTCGTCATAGACGCCGGCCTCGGCGCGCGCGCCGGCCGCGGCATACCGAATGTTCGAGTTGCGGTCGAAGGTCGACATCGAAGTCCTCTCTATCCCTCGTGAATGAATGCAAGATCCTGCAGGTTCCCGGGCGCCCCGATGGCGCGGTCTGGCACAGGTCTTCTTGAATATGGGGGCGGCCGGCGACAAGGACAAGATGCAATCGCCGCAGGCAACATTACGATTTCGCCATGTTGCCCGCGGCCTTGCCGATCCTGTCGTTCCGCCGAAGGCCGCTTACTTCATCGCCTTCAGGCGCGAGGCGATCTGCCGGTCGCAGGTGCCCTTCGGGTCGCGCACGATTTCCTCACGCGCGAAGTCGAGGATTTCCTTCTTCGGGTCGACCATGACTTCGGTGGTCACGCCCGGCTTGAACCACTGCAGCACGGCATAGTCGCCGCCGCCGTCGGTGAAGAAGGCCACCGGCTGGCCGTTCTCGACAATGCCGAGACGCCCGGTGCGCACCGGCATGATGTCGACCTTGCGGCTTTCGCCGTCGATGGTGATCTTCGACTTCGACAGGTGCAGCCGCTTCATGGTCGAGCCGCTGGTGCCGAGCCAGGTGCCGAACAGGCGCTCGCCCTTGTTCTCCACCGACAGGCAGGAATTCTTGTAGTTCGGGATCGACAGCCGCTCGGCCGGATGCTGCACAGGCTCTTCCTTCTTGACGAAGGTGGTGTACTGCATCTTGTGATCACCGGTCCGGTAGACGCGAATCTCCACCGGCGCATAGGTGGCCTGGCCGATCTGCCGGGTCAGGAAGTCGAACTGGTTCATGTCGTTGGTGCCGGCCTTGCGATAGAGCCAGTACTTCGGCAGCCCCTCTTCGAACACCAGCCAGTCGCTGACCACCAGACCGCGCGGGCCGGTCGGTTCGTTGACCTGCCAGACGCCGGTGTGGAAGGGCGATTCGGCCATGGCCGGCGCGGCCAGACCGGCGGCCAGGGCGAGCCCGGCGGCGAGCGTGCGAAGCGGTTTGGTAAAGCTGAAATTCATGAGATGTCCCCATAGCCCGTGTCATGTCGCAGGCTCCCCGGCCCACGCGTCCCGGGTGCACCTTATCGTGGCAGGCGACAGGGTGCACCCCCTTGTGCGACTTTGCGGTGCGTGAGGGTTAATTTTCCCTGATTTTCAGCATCTTACAAGTTACGCAAGACGGGGGCGGACTTGCGCCCGAGCACCCGCCAGGTGCCGATCAGGCCGAAGCCGACGGTCAGGGCCAGGGCGGCAAGGGCGGCACCCGTGGCGGTTGCCGGCAGGAAGGTGAAGCTGGCGTCCATCACCTCGACAAGAACGAAGGAGGCGGCGAGCGTGCCGGTCACCACCGCGAACAGCGCTGTCACCAGGCCAAGGATCGCGTATTCCAGCACGAAGGCGCCCATCAGCCGGCGCCGGGTCGCGCCGAGGGTCTTCAGCACCACCGCGTCATGCACCCGGTGGCGATGACCGGCGGCCAGCGCCCCGCCCAGGACCAGCACCGAGGCGACAAGGGTCACCGAGGCGGCGGCGCGGATGGCCCAGGCAAGCTGGGCGACCAGCGCGTTGACCTGCTCGATGGCGTCCTTGACCCGGACCGAGGTCACGGTCGGGTAGGCCTTGGCCACGGTCTTCAGGAGCGCCAGCTCGCGGTCCTCGCTGGCGCCATTCTCATAGGTGAGTGTCCTCAGGTGGGTGTGCGGCGCACCGGCGAAGGTGTTCGGCGAGAACACCATGACGAAGTTGATGGCCAGGGATTGCCACTCCACCTTGCGGAGGTTGGCAATCTCGGCGGTGATCGGCCGGCCAAGCACATTGACGGTCACCGTATCGCCAAGGGCCAGACCCAGCGCCTCGGCGACCTCGGCCTCGAAGGAGACAAGCGGCGGGCCGGAGTAGTCCGGCGCCCACCAACTGCCCTCGCTCAGGGTGGAGTTGTCGGGAAGCTCAGGGGAATAGGTGATGCCGCGATCGCCGCGCAGGGCCCAGGCCCCACCTTCGGCCGGCTTGATCTGGTCGCTGGGGATGCCGTTCAGCGCGGTGATGCGGCCGCGCAGCATCGGCGCCCCGTCGATCCGCGCTTCCGGGGCCGCACTGGTCAGCAGGGTGTCGAAGGCGCTGCGTTCGTTGTTCTGCACATCGACGAAGAAGAAGCTCGGGGCGCGTCCGGCAATCGCGGTGCCGAGCTCGCGGCGCAGATTGCCGTCGATCAGCGCCAGCGTCACCAGCAGAGACAGACCCAGCCCGAGTGAAAGCACCACCGAGGGGGTGAGGGCGCCGGGCCGGTGGATGTTGCCGATGGCAAGGCGCAGGCCGGTGGAACGGGCGCGCGGCAGGCGGCGGGCCGTGGCCATGATCAGCCGGGCGATCAGCGCCAGCAGGGCAAAGACGACGCCGGTGGCGCCGACATAGACAAGGGCGATGCGCAGGTCGCCGGACAGGCCGATGGCCAGACCGGCCAACACCAGAACGGCGAGCCCCGTGGCGAGCCGGTAGCGCCGGCGCGGCAGCCGGCGGGTGCTGCTGACATCGTCGCGAAACAAGACGCTCGGCGGCACGTCATGGGCGCGGCCCAGCGGCCAGAGCGCGAAGGTCAGCGCGGTGAGGAAGCCGTAGAGCACGCCGAGGCCAAGTTCGGAGGGGTAGAGCGCGGCAACGGTCTTGATCGGCAGCAGGGAGGACAGGAGACCGGCGGCGGCGAAGGGAATGAGCGCGCCCAGCACCAGACCGGCGGCAACGCCAACGGCGGTCAGCACCAGAATCTGGACCAGATAGACGCGGAAGACGAAATCGCCATCGGCGCCAAGGCAGCGGAAGGTGGCGATCACCGGGCGTTTGCCGTCGAGATAGGCGCGCACCGCATTGGCGACGCCCACGCCGCCGACGATCAGCGCGGTCAGGCCGACAAGGGTCAGGAACTGCGCCAGCCGGCCGATGTTGCGCTGTAGTCCCGGTGCCGCGTTGTCGCGCGACAGGATGCGCCAGCCGGCATCGGGAAAGCGCTCGCCGGCTTGGCCGACGATGGCGGCGACCCGGGCGTCGCTGGCCGTGCCTTCGAGCCGGACCCGGTAGAGCCAGCGCACCAGGCTGCCGGGCTGGATCAGGCCGGTGTCCTCGATGGCCGCATCGGAGATGATCAGACGCGGGCCGAAATTGATGCCGCCGCTCAGCCGGTCCGGCTCGGCGGCGATGGTGTCGGTGATCCGGACCCGGGCGCGGCCGAGCTGCACTTCGTCGCCGGTGTCGATGCCAAGGCGGGCCAGCAGTTCCGCCTCAGCCACCGCGCCCCAGACATCGCCATCGCGGCGCAGGGCGGCGTCGAGATCGCCGCCGCCGGTCAGGCGAAAATCGCCATAGAGCGGATAGACGCCATCCACCGCCTTCAACTCCACCAGCGTCTGCTCGTCCTGGTCCGGTGCGCGGGTCATCGCCCGCAAGGTGGCGATGCGTGAGACATCGCCCAGACTTTCGAGGAATTCGGCCTCTTCGGCGGAGGCTTTGCGGTGGATCAGGCGAACGGCGAGGTCGCCGCCCAGGATCGAGGTTCCCTCGGCGGCGATGCCTTCGGTCAGCGCCCGGGAGACTGAGGTCACGCCGGTGATGGCGGCAACGCCGAGGGCAATGCAGGCGATGAAGATATAAAAGCCGCGCAGGCCGCCGCGCATTTCGCGAAAGGCAAAACGGCAGGCGAGCGCGAGAGACGGGCGGGCGGCAGGGCGCGGGGCGCCGGTGACGGGTGCGTGCATGGCTCAGGTCCCATCCGCAGGAGCGGGGGCGGGCATGTCCGCAGAGGGCGCTGGTCGGGGAGAGGAGGCGGCATCGAGCATTTCGATCCGTCCGGAGCGCACGCGAATCACATCGTCGCAGCGTTTCGCCAGGGCGCTGTCGTGGGTCACCAGCACCAGGGTCATGCCGCGCTCGCGCGAGACACGGAACATCAGCTCGATGATCTGCGCGCCGGTGGTCTCATCGAGATTGCCGGTGGGCTCGTCCGCCAGCAGCAGCGGCGGGCGGGTCACCAGCGCACGGGCAATGGCAACGCGCTGCTGTTCGCCGCCGGACATTTGCGCCGGGTAGTGATGGAGCCGCTGTTCCAGTCCCACGGCGGCCAGCTCCGCCCGCGCCCTGTCATGGGCGCCGCGTACCCCGGACAGCTCCAGCGGGATGGCGACGTTTTCCAGCGCGGTCATGTTGGGAATGAGGTGGAAGGACTGGAAGACGATGCCGACCGTTTCGCCGCGAAACCGGGCGAGCCGGTCTTCCGACAGGGCGGTCAGGTCGGCATCCGCCACGCGGACGGTGCCGCGGTCGGTCCGCTCCAGCCCGGCCATCACCATCAGCAGCGTGGACTTGCCGGACCCGGACGGACCGATGATGCCGAGAGAGCGCCCGGCGGCGACGTCAAGGTCGATTCCCTTGAGGATATGCACCCGTCCGGCGTCGCGGCCGAGGCTGAGATGCACGTCTTTGAGGGAAATGAGAGGCGCCGAGGCTGGTCGGTCGGTCATGGATAACCCTATATAGGCGGTGTGCCGACCATGGCGAAAGGCTCCATGGTCATATGGCGGTCATGGCAATCGCTCAAACCGCCGATATGGGAAACACCGGCGGCAGCGTCCAGAGGATCAGGCGGCTTGATACGAAAAGATACATTTTTCGCCCTGTGCGCGCTGGCGGCGTTCGGGCTTGGCGGCGGCGCGGTGCGCGCCGAAACGCTCGCCAAGGAGACCCCTGCGGCGGAGGTCCTGACCATCGTCGCGCTGGGCGACAGCCTGACCGCCGGCTATCAGCTTCCCCCCGAGGAGGCGTTCCCGGCGCAGCTTGAGGCCGCCTTGCGCGCGCGCGGCCATCAGGTCGCCGTCGTCAATGCCGGGGTCTCCGGCGACACCACCTCCGGCGGTCTTGCCCGGCTCGACTGGTCGGTCGGGGCGGACAGCGATGCGGTGATTGTCGCGCTTGGCGGCAACGATGCCCTGCGCGGCCTGCCGCCGGCCACCACCCGGTCCAATCTGGAGCAGATCGTCGGCGCCTTGCGCGCACGCGGCCTGCCCGTGCTGCTCGCCGGCATCAAGGCGCCGCGCAATCTGGGCGATGAGTATGCCGATGCCTTCGACGCGGTATTTCCGGCGGTGGCCGAGGCACAGGGCGCGTTGCTCTACCCCTTTTTCCTCGATGGAGTGCCGATCTCTCCCGAAACGGTGCAGGCCGACGGCATCCATCCGACCGGCGCCGGCGTCGGGCTGATGGTCAAGGGCATCCTGCCCAGCGTCGAGGAGCTGATTTCCCGGGCGCGCGCCTCCGGCGGCTGAGCCGCGGCCCAGCCGCGCCCCCGTCTCAAACTGCCAACGTATCTGAACATTTCACAGGAAAAACAGACACATGGAAAAGCGCCGTCTCGGACGCACCGACCTTTTCGTCTCCAGCCTTTGCCTCGGCACCATGACCTTCGGCGAGCAGAACACCGAAGCGGAAGGTCATGCCCAGCTCGATGCCGCCCTGGCGCATGGCATCAACCTGTTCGACGCCGCCGAACTCTACCCGATCCCGCCGAAGCCGGAGACCCAGGGGCGGACCGAGGAAATCCTCGGCAACTGGATGAAGGCACGGGGCAATCGTGCCTCGGTGGTGATCGCCACCAAGGCGGTGGGGCGCACGGGCAACACCTGGTTCCGCGAGGGCGGCGTGCCTGGGCGTTTGACCCATGCGCAACTGACCGAGGCGGTGGACAAGAGCCTGCGCCGGCTGCAGACCGATTACATCGACCTTTATCAGTTGCACTGGCCGGACCGGGAGGTCACCTGCTTCGGCTCCAATCCGACGATCTGGGAGAACCCTGCTCAGGCGGCGGACGAAACCCCGATCGAGGAGACCTTGTCGGCGCTGGCCGGTCTGGTGGCGGCGGGCAAGATCCGGCACATTGGCCTGTCCAACGAAAGCCCCTGGGGCACCATGCGCTATCTGGCCGCCGCCGAGCGGGTCGGCCTGCCGCGCGTGGCCTCGATCCAGAACGCCTATTCGCTGGTCAACCGCACCTTCGAGGGCGGGCTTGCGGAAATCGCCCTGCGCGAGGATGTGGGCCTGCTTGCCTATTCGGTGTTGGGGCAGGGGTATCTCACCGGCAAGTACCGCAATGGCGCCCTGCCGGCCGGCGCGCGCAAGACCCTGTTCGACCGGCTGAGCCGCTACGAGAAGCCCGGAGCAGCGGAGGCGATCGACGCCTATCTCGACCTTGCCGAGGAGGTCGGCATCTCGCCGGCGCAACTGGCGATCGCCTTTGCCCAGAGCCGCGCGTTCACCACCTCGGTGATCCTCGGCGCCACTTCGCTCGGCCAGCTCGAACACGATCTTGGCGCGCTCGACGTGACCATCGACGCGGAGCTGGAAGCGCGCATCAACGGGCTGTTCCAGCGTCACGGCAGCCCCTGTCCGTGAGCCTTGTCCGGCGTGGGCAGCGCCGGGCGATCAACTGATTCGCGAACCCGGCGGCGGTGTCGTCGCCGGGGGGCGGCCGGGGCGGACAGAATTTAACAAGCTGATTTCAATCGATTTTATGTTTTTCCTTGTCGGCAATGCCGATTGCGGTCCTGATAGGGTATCGGCGACAGCGGAGGGGAACACCATGCCTCGACTGTTCACCGGGCTTGAGATCCCGTCAGACATCGGTCTCATGCTCTCCCTATTGCGCGGCGGCCTGCGTGGCGCGCGCTGGATCGATCCGGAAAATTATCACATCACCTTGCGCTTCATCGGCGACATCGACGAGCGGATGGCCGACGAGGTGGTCGCGGCCTTCGACCGCATCCGGCGGGAGCCGGTGACGGTCCGGCTCGACGGGCTTGGCTCCTTCGGCAATGGCAAGCCGCATGCGGTCTGGGCGCGGGTCGAGCCGACGCCGGAGCTGATGGAGCTGCAGGCGGAACAGGAGCGCATCTTGCAGCGGCTGGGTCTTCCGCCGGAGCGGCGCAAGTATACGCCGCATCTGACGCTGGCCCGCTGCCGTGCCTCCAGCACCTCGGATGTGGCGCGCTGGTTGGCCGAGCGCGGCAGCTTCCAGGCGCCGAGCTTCACTGCGGGTCGCTTCGTGCTGTTCTCCTCGCGCGCCAGCGTCGGCGGCGGTCCCTATCTGGTGGAGGAGGCCTATCCGCTCACCGGCCGTCATGGCGCCGGCGGCGGCCACACCGAGGGGCGGTTCCCGGTCGACCCGCTGCCCGGGGAACACTGGTAGCGGCCCGCAACTGTCTCCCGGCGCCGCAGTCGATTCCTTTCCTCAAGATCCCCGCGAATTCCGGCTCGCGGTCTGCCTTGCGTTTTGCGCAGGTGCCACTGGCTTTGCCGCAAGCCAGCGGACAACTTGACGCAGGTTCCGTTTCCTGAAAAAGTTGCATCTGCAACTAATTGGAGCCTCGCCCGTTCAGGGACAGGGGATGGGAGAGATGCTGTGCGCCGGCCGGCGCCAATGGGAGGCCGGCGCCAAGGGAGGGATGTCATGAAGAGGTTCGCCGGACTGGTAACGGGAGGGCTTGTCGCGGTCGCGGCGACGCTCGGGTTCGCGGTCCCCGCCGCGCAGGCGGAGACGACGCTGGTGCTGTCGTCCTGGCTGCCGCCCAAGCATCCGATCGTCGCCAAGGTGATGAAGCCCTGGGCGCGCGATGTGGCGAAGGCAACCGATGGCCGGGTCAAGGTGCGGGTGCTGGCCAAGCCGCTCGGCGCGCCGCCGGCCCATTACGATCTGGCCCGCGATGGGGTCGCGGATATCACCTACGGGCTGCATTCCTTCACCAAGGACGACCGGTTCCTGCGCTCGCGCATCGGCCAGTTCTCCTTCCTTGGCGACAATGCGGTGGCGGTCTCCAAGGCCTATTGGGACGTCTATGGCGGCCAGCTCGATGCCCAGGGCGAACATGAGGGGGTCAAGCTGCTCGGCCTGTTCGCCCATGGTCCGGGCATGTTCCACAACAACCGGCGCAAGATCGAGAGCCCGGAGGATTTCGCCGGGCTGAAGATCCGCACCCCCGGCGGCTATATCGCCGCGCTGTCGCAGGATCTGGGCATCACCACCCAGTTCATGGGGCCGGGCGAGGTCTATGAAAAGCTGTCGCGTGGGGTGATCGACGGGGTCACCTTCCCGATGGAGGCGCTGAAGGCCTTCCGCCTGACCGATCACCTGACCAGCACCATGACCGTGCCCGGCGGCATGTACAACACCTCCTGGTTCCTGGTGATGAACCAGGCGAAATGGGATGCCCTGTCCGATGAGGACAAGGCAGCGCTGGAAGAGCTTTCCGGTGCGGCTTTCGCCGAACGGGCCGGCGCGGTGTGGGATGCGGCCGATGCCGGCGGCGCGGAACTGGTCGCGGGCACCGACATTGAGGTCTACGCGGCCAATGACGCCGTTCTGTCGGCGATCAAGGAGGCCGCGGCCCGCCATGAGGCGGCCTGGGCCGAGGCGGTCGCGGCGCAAGGCTTCGATGGGGCGGCGGCGCTGGCCGATCTTCGCGCCCGCACCGGCGTTGCCTACTAGGCGGGCCGGGCACGCGATGACATCCCCAAACGCTCCGGGCGTGCAGCCTGACCCTGACGGGGGACGGCGCCCGCGCCGCTCCCTGTGGGATGCGCTCGACCGGGGGCTGGCGGTGGCCGGCGGTACCTTGCTGCTGGCGCTGACCCTTGTCACCTGCATCGATGTGGTGGCGCGCTATGCCTATGACGCGCCGCTGCCGGGGGCCTATGAGCTGACCGAGATCTTTCTCGCCACGCTGGTGTTCCTGGCCCTGCCGCTGACCACCCGGCGCGGCGAACATGTGGAGGTGGACCTGCTCGACATGGTGGCCGGCGGACGGATCGCCCGCGCCGCGCGGCCGGTGACCGGCCTGTTGACGGCGCTGGTGCTGGCGGTGTTTGCCTGGCGCCTGTTCGTCCATGGCCTGCGCCTTGCCGAGGATGGCACGGTCACCAACTCCCTGTCCCTGCCCCTTTCCCCCGTGGCCTTTCTCGCCGCCGTGACCTGCGCGATCAGCGCTCTGTCGGCGGCGCTGCAGGCACTGCGTGTTCGCCCGCGTTGAACGGAAGCTTTCATGACGGAATCCCTGATCGGTTTTGCGGTCCTGTTGCTGCTGATTTTCCTGAAGATGCCGGTGGCCTTCGCCATGGCGCTGGTCGGTCTCGTCGGCTTTGCCCTGATGCGCGGGCTGGATGCGGCGCTGGCGATGACCGGCACGCTGGTGTTCGATGCCGGCCTTGCCTATTCGCTCTCGGTGGTGCCGCTGTTCATCTTCATGGGCAATGTGCTGGCGCGCTCGGGCATCAGCCACGGTCTTTACGCGGTGGCCAATCACGCGACCGCGCGCATGCGCGGCGGGCTGGCGATGGCCTCGGTGATCGCCTGCGGTGGCTTTTCCGCCGTTTGCGGCTCGTCGCTGGCCACCGCCGCCACCATGTCCAAGGTGGCGATGCCCTCCATGCGCCGCTACGGCTATGCCGACAGTCTCGCCGCCGGGTCGATCGCCGCCGGCGGCACGCTCGGCATTCTCATCCCGCCGAGCGTGATCCTGATCATCTACGGGCTGTTGACGGAATCGGACATTGGCAAGCTGTTCATCGCCGGCATCGTGCCGGGGCTACTTGGGCTCGTGCTCTATCTCGCCGCCGTGCAGGTGGCGGTCTGGCGCAATCCGTCGCTGGCCCCGCCCGCCGAAGAGCTCGATCCGCTGACCCGGCGCGACGGGCTCGGCGTTGCCGCGCTGGTGATCCTGTTCGCCATCATCATGGTCGGCATTTACGGCGGGTTCTTCACGCCGACCGAGGCAGCGGGCATCGGCGCGGGCGCCTCGCTGCCGCTGGCGGCCCTGTTCGGCCGGCTCGGCTGGCGGCCGCTGATGGGGGCGATCGGCGAAAGCGCGCGGGCAACGGCGATGATCTTCGTGCTGATCATCGGCGCGGATATCTTCACCAACTTCATCAATTTCGCCGGCTTGCCGGACGCGCTGTCCGGCTTCGTCTACGACCTTGAGGTCAATGCCTGGCTGGTGATCGCCGCCATTGTCGTCGTCTATCTGATCCTCGGCTGCGTGCTGGAAAGCCTGTCGATGATCCTTCTCACCGTCCCGGTGTTCTATCCGCTGGTGTCGGAGCTCGATTTCGGCACCGGCCTCCTGGCCGATCCGGAACTGGTGCTGATCTGGTTCGCCATCGTCGTCGTGGTGGTTACCGAGATCAGCCTGATCACGCCGCCGGTGGGGCTCAACGTCTTCGTGCTGCGCAGCGTGCTGGAAGACGTCAGCCTGGCGACCATCTTCAAGGGCGTGACCCCGTTCTGGATCGCCGACATCGTCCGGCTGGGGCTTCTGATCGGCTGCCCGGTGCTGTCGCTCTGGCTGGTCGGGGCAATGCGTTGAGCGGTTTTCGCCCGGTTTTCGAGGTCTCCTCTATCGCGATCCCAGAAGGAGTTTTCCCGCGAAGCCAAGCAGCACGACACCAGAGAGTTGGCGGAACCTGTTGTATCTCGTCTGTGTCATGAAGCGGTTTCGCAGCATGTGCGCCAGGGCTGAATAGGTGCTGAGGGAGGCGACGGAGAGAGCGCAATAGGTCAGGACCAGAATGCTCGCCTGCGGCACCAACTCAAGCTGCGGGTCCAAGGTCTGGGGGAAGAGAGCCATATAGAATAGCAAAGCCTTGGGGTTGGTCGCGGCCAGTAGGAATGCCTCCATGAAAAGCGCCTTGGCGCCCACCGGGCTCTGGGGCGCCTCGTCCAATGCGAGCACCTCGGCCTTTGTCAGAAGTTTGCACCCAAGCCATGCGAGGTAGCCGACCCCCAACCAGTGGAAGAGCATCCAGAGAATCTCAGAGGCGAGCACGAAAGACGCTATGCCCGCTGCGCAAACAGCACCGCCGACGGCAAGCCCCAAGGCATTTCCGGCGATGGTCGGAATGACACGTGCGCCCCCCAGCTGCACGGCGCGCCGCACCGTGTTCAGGTTGGCGGGACCGGGCGTCACAATGTTGACGATGGAGACCGTGGCGAATGATGTCCAAAGTATCCAGTTCATGATCTTTTCCCGTGTTGAGACATCCTCAACGGAGAAGCTAACTGGGATTTGCCACAATGTGCTTTTCATTTCAGAGGAGGCAATTGTATAATCCTTCACATCAGAAGGAAGTTTATGGAACTGGGTTTAAAATGGAAATTTTGCTGGATGATCTCGATCGGACGATCCTCACCGCGCTGGCTTGTGACGCGCGCGTCAGTTGGAAGGATCTTGCCGATGAGGCGGGCGTATCGTCGCCAACCATTCGTGACCGCGTCAGACGGTTGCAGGATACCGGCGTTATTCTGGGATTTGCCGTGAAGGTATCGCCGGCGGCGCTCGGCTATTCCCTAGAGGCTATTGTCAGATTCAAGCCGTTTCCCGGGAAACAGCATATCTTGGAACAGCAGATTCAGAGCACGGACAGGATCGTCCAATGCGACAAGGTTACCGGAGAGGATGGTTTCGTTGCCCGCGTCTTGCTTCGGGATATTGGCGAACTTGATCCGTTGCTGGAGACCTTTGGCAGGATGGCGACAACCAACACGTCAATCGTGAAATCCTGTCCTGTCAGGATGCGGCCGCCGGCCTTCTAAAAGACGTTTTCCGGCATCCGTGCAGGCGCTGTGAAAGCTGCTTCGTTCCGCTTCTTTCGAGGTTATGCGGGACCGGCGAGCCACAGCGGGCGCGATCCGGACTGGCGGGACAAGGCAAAAAAACGCGCCCCGGATCGCGGGGATCCGGGGCGCGCTGGCTATCTCACGGTTTCGAAGGCGTTCAGGCCCGCAGTTCCAGCACGCGCCGGGCGATCACCTGCGCCTGGATTTCCGCCGCGCCCTCGAAGATGTTGAGGATGCGGGCGTCGCACAGCACGCGCGAGACCGCGTATTCCAGCGCGAAGCCGTTGCCGCCATGGATCTGCAGCGCATTGTCCGCCGCCGCCCAGGCAACCCGGGCGCCGAGCAGCTTGGCCATGCCGGCCTCCAGATCGCAGCGCCGGCCCGAATCCTTCTCCCAGGCCGAGAAATAGGTGAGCTGGCGGGCCATCATCAATTCGCTCGCCATCATCGCCAGCTTGTCCGACACGCGGGGGAAGGCGATCAGCGGCCGGCTGAATTGCACCCGTTCCTGGGCGTAGCGCAGTCCCAGATCAAGCGCGGCCTGGGCAACGCCGAGCGCACGGGCCGCCGTCTGGATGCGGGCCCCCTCGAAGGTCTGCATCAACTGCTTGAAGCCCTGGCCCTCGACCTGGCCGAGAAGGTTTTCCGCCTTCACCTCGAAGCCATCGAAGGCGATCTCGTATTCCTTCATGCCTCGATAGCCGAGCACCTCGATCTCGCCGCCGGACATTCCCGGCGCCGGGAAGGGGGTCTCATCGGTGCCGCGCGGCTTTTCGGCGATGAACATCGACAGGCCCTTGTAGCCGGGTTCGCTCGGATCGGTGCGGGCCAGCAGGGTCATGATGTCGGCGCGCACCGGATGGGTGATCCAGGTCTTGTTGCCGTAGATCTTCCACACATCGCCTTCGCGCACGGCGCGGGTCTTCAGCGAGGCGAGGTCCGAACCGGTGTTGGGCTCGGTGAAGACAGCCGTCGGCAGCACCTCGCCGGAGGCGATCAGCGGCAGCCACTTGGCCTTCTGCTCATCCGTGCCACCGCACAGGATCAGCTCGGCGGCGATCTCCGAGCGGGTGCCGAGCGAGCCGACGCCAATATAGGCGCGCGACAGCTCCTCGGAGACGACGCACATGGATTCCTTGCCAAGCCCCATGCCGCCGAACTCTTCCGGGATGGTCAGGCCGAAGACGCCGAGCTCCGCCATGGTGGCGATCACGTCGAGCGGGATGTAGCTGTTGCTCAGGTGCCATTCATGGGCATGAGGGGTGACCTTGTCGGCGGCGAAGCGGCGCATCTCGTCGCGCACCTGCTCATAGGTCTCGTCGAGCCCGGAGGCACCGAACAGCGAGGCGCCTTCCTGCTGCTGGATCAGCCCGGCAAGCCGGGCGCGGGTCGCCGGCGTGTTGCCGGTGGCGATCAGGGCGGCGATCTCAGCCGTATGGAACCGGTCTGCCTGAGCCCCGTCCAGTCCCAGGTCGGCAAGGCGGACGAACTCGCCCTGGTTCATCGGAATGCCGCCGAAGATCTGCGCCAGGTATTCGGCAAAGCCGATGCGGGTGATCAGCTCCTCGGTCTCGCCGAAAGCGCCGCTTTCGCGCAGGCGATTGCCATAGGCATGAAGCTGGCGCAGCGCCTCCACATAGGTTGCCAGCCAGGCCAGACCGTGGGTCGCGCGCTGTTCCGCGTCCATCTTCGCCGTGGAAATCCGGCCACCGTCCATGACCCGCGCCCGTACCGCATCGGCGGCAGCGCCCAGAAGGCCATCGAGGGCCTCCACGGCGGCGCCGGTCAACTCCTCCAGGGCGCGGTCCATCTGGTTATCGCCGAATTCGCTCGCTAGCGACATGCATCCTCTCCATTAACCTCATGCGCGATTGCTGCGCATTATGTTGCGGTGCAAACTGTATCGCGCCGCGCGGCCGAAGCAATCCTTCTTTTGACCGACGGATCAAGAAATTTTATTTCGTGCCGGTTGCGATGCGGCATGAACGGCAGGCGGCGGCTTGACCGGCGGCGGCCGCTGCCGCAAACGAGAACACATGTCCATTTTTTCGATTCTCAAGGCCGTTGGAACGATCATTGGCGACGCCATTTCGGAAATGTCGCGCGATGACGGGTTCGCCATTGCCAGCCATGTGGCGCTGTCGTCGCTGCTGGCGCTGTTCCCGTTCCTGATCTTCATCGCCGCGCTGACCGGTTTTCTGGGGTTGGGCGACATGGCCGACCGGATTGCCGAGATGCTGTTCGATGCCTGGCCGAAGGAGGTCGCCGGGCCGATCGCGCGGGAAATCACGGTGGTTCTGACCGAGCCGCGCGGCGATTTCCTGACCGTCGGTGTGATCGCCTCGGTGTGGTTCGCCTCCAACGGGGTGGAGGCCTATCGGGTGGCGCTCAACCGGGCTTATCGGGAGCCGGAAAATCGCGGCTTCATCTACCGGCGGCTGCAGGCGATCGCCCTGGTGCTGATCGGCTCGGCGATCCTGATCACCTTCGCCTTCCTGATCGTGTTCGCGCCGCTGGTCTGGACGGCGGTGCTGAAATACGCGCCGTTCCTGGAGGAGTTCACCGCCCGGCTCAACCTGTCGCGCTATCTGATCGCCTCGATCCTGACCTTGATGGGGCTGTTCGTCGCCCATTTTGTGCTGCCCGCCGGTCGGCGTGGCTTTTTCGATGTGCTGCCCGGAGTGCTGGCGACCCTGGTCCTGTGGATGGTCTCCGGCGTTGCCTTTGGCATCTATCTCGCCGGTTTCGCCAATTACGTCTCCACCTATGCCGGCCTTGCCGGTGTGATGACGGCGCTGATCTTCCTGTATCTGGTGTCGATGGTGTTCGTTTTGGGCGGCGAGCTCAACGCCGCCACCTTGCGCTGGCGCCGCCGCCAGGCCGAGGCGGCCGCTTCGGCCTGAACCGCTTGGGCACCCGCCTGGCTTCTTGGGTCTCAGGCGGGGGGGCGCCGGGTGCCGATGCGCCGTTCCCGGATCATCAGCAGTGCGCCGACCACCAGGGCGCTGCCGGCGATCTGCACCGGCCCGAGGGTTTCGCCGAACAGGAAGTAGCTCTCGATCGCCGCGGCGACCGGCACCAGATAGAACAGGCTGGCGACCCGGGCGGCGCTGCCCCGGCGGATCAGCACCATCAGCAGCAGGATCGCGCCGATCGACAGCACCAGCACCAGCCAGGTGAGGGCGATGATCAGCTCCGCCGACCACTCGATCCGCCAGCTCTCGCCGGCGGCCAGCGGCAGGGTGATCAGCAGTGCGCCGACATACTGCAAGCTGGTGGCCGGCATCAGGTCGAGCCCGCCGGCGTATTTCTTCTGATAGACCGTGCCGAAGGCCATGCCGATCACCGCGAGCAGGCAGACCAGCGCGTTGACCAGCGTCAGTCCAGAGGCGGCGACGCCGAGCTGCGGCAGCACCACCAGGGCGAGGCCGCAGCCGCCGACCGCCAGGCCGAGCCAGTGGCGCGCGCCGATGCGCTCCTGCAGCAAGGGGCCGGCGAGCAGCGCGGTCAGCAGCGGTTGCAGCCCGAGCACCAGCGCGGCGATGCCGGCCGGCATGCCCCGGTCGATGGCGAAGAAGATGCCGCCCAGATAAACGCCATGGATGAGCATTCCGGCGACGAGGCAATGACCGATGTCGCGCCCGCTGCCCGGCCAGCGGGCGCGGGTGAGGAGGGCGAAGACGAGCAGGACCGGAATGACGCAGAGAAAGCGAATGCTCAGGAAGACGAAAGGTTCAATATAGGGCGCACCAAGCTTGGAGCCGATGAAGCCGGTCGACCAGAGCAGCACGAAAATGGCGGGAGACAGGGTATCGAGAAGTGATCGCAAGGCGGGAGGTCCGGTCTGGAAGGAGCGGGGGCAGTGAAAACTTGCTGATTCTCAGGAGCTTGTCCTGAACTCTGCGGCGTTGATCGGATTTTAACGCTCTCGGTTGAAATTTCGGTCTGCGCAATCCGTTGCTGGCGAGGTGTCCAAGGTGTCGCGGTATCGTTTCCCCAGGCTGTCGGTGAGCATAGTTGGACGTTTGTCGGTCCGCATCAGGATTTTTGTTCTGATCGGCCTGTCGCTGGTCGGATTGGCTGCGGTCGGCGCGGTGTTCTGGTGGAGCCAGGGCCGGGTCGAAACCGCCTTCACCCGGGCGGAAGCCTTCGCCGCGCTCGCCTCGGGGGTGGAGGATCTGGAGCGAACCGCCGGAACCATGCGGATCGTGGAAAAGGACTATCTCGCGGAGCCCGGCGCGGAAGGTTATGCCCGGTTCGGGGCGGTGCTGGCGAGTGCCCGGGAGCAACTGGCGCGGCTTGCGGCGGTGCCAGTTTCGGCGCCGTTCGCGACAGAAATTACAAAAGTTGCCGCGACATTTGACAATATTGATGCAGCTTTCGCCGAGTTGCACGGCGTTCAGCAGCAGCTTGGCTTCAACAGCGAAAGCGGCGCGCTGGGCGATCTTGCCAACCTCGGCGGCTCGCTGCATCAGCGGGTGACCAAACTCGCCCGGTTCAATCGCGGTCCGGCAACGGCGAAGTTGAACCTTGCGGTGATCGATCTTCAGCGTTCGGAAAAGGCCTACCTGCTCGACCGCAGCGATGTGGCGCTCGGCGGTTTCGAGGTCGCGGCCGGGCGGTTCGAACGGGCGCTCTCCCGGGCGAAGCTCGCGCCGGAGGTCGCCGATCCGCTGGGCGAGACCATGACCGCCTATCGCGCCGCCTTCGACCTTTACAGCGCTGCCGGCACCGAGCGCACCGCCCAGGTCGAAAGGCTCGAAGCCTTCTTCGATGTGCTACCGCCCTATCTGGAAACGCTGGCCGGCGCGGCCGATGGCGGTAAGGCCGACGCGGCGACGGCATTGGCAGGCGGGCGGGAGTTGGCGAGCCTGATCATGGCGGGGATCCTGATTGCAACGCTGCTGGTTCTGCTTGGTGCCGGGGCGTTGATCGGCGGCTCGATTGCCGCGCCGCTGACCCGGTTGCGCGCGGCGATGGAACGACTGGCCTCCGGCGAAACCGAGATCGACCTGCCGGAGGCGCCGGGCCGCACCGAGCTCGATGCCATGGTGCGTAG
This sequence comes from Stappia taiwanensis, assembly GCF_014635285.1. GTDB lineage: Bacteria > Pseudomonadota > Alphaproteobacteria > Rhizobiales > Stappiaceae > Stappia > Stappia taiwanensis. Next base: position 222,348 of record NZ_BMCR01000006.1, read on the forward strand.
CGTCGCGGTGTTTCGCGACACCGCACGGGAACAGGCGCGGCTCGCCGCGGCGCAGGCGGAGGGAAATGCGGCGCGCGACCAGCGGATGGCGCATCTGGAAACCCTGATCGCCGGCTTCGAGGCAACGGTGGAGGCCGCGCTGTCGCGGCTCGATCAGGCGGCGACGGATCTGGCGGGCGCGTCCGACACGCTGGATGAGGCGGCGGACGGCGCGGCGGGCGAGGCGACGCGGGCCGGCGAGGCGGTGCGGGTCGCCGCCGACAACGTGACCTCCGCCGCATCCGCTTCGGAACAGCTCAATGCCTCGATTGCCGAAATCGCCAGCCAGGCCAACCGGTCGACCGAGGTTGCGGAACAGGCCATGGGGAGCGCCCGGACAACAGGCGCCTCGATGGGAGATCTGTCCGCCACCGCCGATCGGATCGGCGAGGTGATGGGGCTCATTCGGGAAATCGCCAATCAGACCAATCTCCTGGCGCTGAACGCGACCATCGAGGCGGCGCGCGCCGGTGAGCATGGCCGGGGCTTTGCAGTGGTGGCGGCCGAGGTCAAGGACTTGGCCAGCCAGACGGCCAAGGCGACCGAGGAGATCGCCCAGCAGGTGGGGGCGATCCAGTCCGCCTCGACCTCAGCGGTCTCGGCCATTGACGAGGTGGGCGAGATCATCCGCGAGATGAACGAAATTGCCGCCTCGGTGGCCGGTGCGGTTGCCCAGCAGAGCGCCGCGCTCGGCGAAATCACGGAACATGTGGCCGAGGCCTCCGGGCGGGCGGGTACCGGCGCGGAGGCGATGGCACGGGTCAGCCGGGCGACCGAACACGCCCGGGGCACCGGCGCGCTGGTGGGGGAACTCTCCGACACTCTGGGGGCGCAGGCGGCGGTTCTGCGCAAGGAGATCGGCGCGTTCCTGAACGGTGTGCGGGCGGCCTAAGCATCTGAGCCTCCTGTGAAAGCCTCCTATTCCTGACAGGTTTCCCTCCCCGAGCGTATGGGGGAGGATGACCGCTTCGCACATGCAGGGCGGCGGTGTTTCGCGCCGGTGCCATTTGTCGCGCGGGCCCTGCCGTGCATGGCCTTTTTCCGATCCCCATGTTAGGCGACAGGAAAACGACCGAGAGGGACTCCATGCAGGATCGCATTGTGATTGTCGGCGCTGGACAGGCCGGCGCTCAGGTTGCCCAGTCGCTCAGGATGGGCGGTTTTGAGGGAGAGGTGGTGTTGATCGGTGACGAGCCGCACCCGCCCTACCAGCGGCCGCCCCTGTCGAAAAAACATCTCGCCGGCGCCATTGAGGACGAGGCCCTACACCTGCGGCCGGCGGCCTTTTACGAACAGAACCGGATCGAGTGCCGCTTCGATGTGAAGGTGACCGGGATCGACCGTGCCGCCCGCGAGCTGGCGCTGTCGGATGGCGAGACAGTCAGCTACGACCGGCTGGTGCTGGCGACCGGCACACGGCCGCGCACGCTGTCCCTGCCCGGCGCGGAGCTTGCCGGAGTGGTCAGCCTGCGCACCATCGCCGATGTGGAAGCGATGCGTCCGGTGCTGCTGCGGCCGGGGCGGATCGCCATTGTCGGTGCCGGATATATCGGCCTGGAGGTGGCGGCGGTCGCCCGCAGTCTCGGACATGAGGTCGTGGTGGTTGAGGCCCAGGACAGGGTGATGAAGCGGGTGGTCTCGCCGGCGCTTTCCGCCTTCTTCGAGGACCTGCACCGAAAGAATGGCGTGGAGTTGATGCTGGGCACCGGGATCAGCGGGTTTGCCGGCGATGAGACCGGTCAGGTGCGCGGCGTCCTGTTGGCCGATGGCCAGGAAATCGCTTGCGATCTGGCGCTGGTCGCCGTCGGCGCGGCCCCCAACGACGAGTTGGCGGCGGCTGCCGGCCTTGATGTGGACGATGGCATTCTGGTCGATGGCGCGGGCCAGACGTCGGATCCGGCGATCTATGCCGCCGGAGACTGCACCCGGTTCTTCTCCGGCCGCTATGGCCGCTCGATCCGGCTGGAAAGCGTTCAGAACGCCATCGATCAGGCCAAGGCGGTGGCGGCGGCACTGACCGGCGCGGAGGAGGATTACGATCCGGTGCCGTGGTTCTGGTCGGACCAGTATGCGATCAAGCTGCAGATCGCCGGCCTGTCCGACGGCTATGACGAGACACGGGTCGTCGGCGATCCGGCGGAGGGCGGCGGGTTCTATGTCGCCTATCTGGCGGATGGCCGGTTGATCGCCGCCGACAGCGTCAACCATCCGCGCTCGCACATGATGGCGCGGCGGGCCATCGGCAAACCCTTCACCGACGATCTGCTCCCGGCCGCCTGACCCTAGCCGCGCGCGGTCTGCTGGCGAATGATCTGGCAGACCGTCCGCGCCATTTCCAGATGCGGCATGTGGCCGATCCGGTCGAACAGATGGGTGGAAAGCCGCGCCGGCAAACCATCTGTCTGATGGGCCGGAACCACCCGATCTTCCGTGCCCCAGATCACCTTGACCGGGGCTGGAAGCCCGGCGATCTCCTCATGCGGCAACACCTTTTGCGAGGTGCCGTCGATCAGGCTCTCGGCGATGTGCATCAAGGCTTCGCGCACGCCGGGCCGGGCGCGTCCCGCTGCGGTTTGCCGGGCAATCAGGCGCGGCAGCCGGAACTCCGGATGAAAGAACTGTTCCAGCAGGTCTGCCAGTTCCTCCGCTTCCACGGCGGCGGCGAAGCGGCGCAGCAGGCGGTGATTGATCTCCGGGCCGAAGCCGCCCGGCGCGAGCAGGGTCAGGCTGGCCACCTGCTCCGGACGGGCGAGCGCGACCAGCGCGGCCGTGGTGCCGCCCATGGAGTGGCCGACCAGGTGCACCTTGTCGAACCCGTGGCGGTCCAGGGTGGTGGCCACCGCCCGGGCGGAAACGCCGGCATTGCCGATCCGCGGCCAATCCAGCGCCCGGCCGTGACCGGGAAGGTCGAGGGCCAGGGTGTGGTGGCTCCGGGCGAGGGATTTCTGCACCGGGGCCCAGGTGAGGGCGTCGGCGGCAAAGCCATGCAGGAACACCACCGGGGGGCCGCTGTTGTCCGCACCATATTCGGTTTCCGGCAGGGCGCCGGCTGTCGCATCGCCTGTCATCCTAGGGTCCGGCCCTCGCTTCCTTGCCCGCCCCGATCCCTTCCGTTGTGCCACGAGTTGGGCCGGATCGCGAGGCGGAAAGGTGGGGGCAGTTGGTCCGAGCGCCGCGGCGCGGCGGGTGCTTGACAGGCAGGGGAGCGCCGGGGCACTCACTTTCAATCGATTGAAAAAAACGAGCCGGAAAGGGATCGGAACGTGGATCTATTGTGCCTCGGCGAGGCGATGGTCGAGTTCAATCAGGCATCGACCGGCGAGGCGTATCGGCAGGGGTTTGGCGGCGATACCTCGAATGCGGCGATTGCGGCCGCCCGCAGCGGCGCTCGGGTCGGCTATGTGAGCGCCATCGGGGACGACCCCTTCGGGGACATGCTGCATGCGCTATGGCGCGCCGAAGGTGTCTCGGATGCCGGAGTGCGGCGAATGCCGGCGGCGGAAACCGGGATCTATTTCGTCAGCCATGGCGCGAAGGGCCATGCCTTCACCTATCGGCGGAAGGGCTCGGCGGCGGCGCGGATGGCCCCCGAGGATCTCGATCCGGCGCTGTTGCGCCAGACCCGGGCGCTACATGTCTCGGCGATCAGCCAGGCGATTTCGGCGAGCGCCTGCGACACGGTGTTCGCCGCCATTGAAACGGTGCGGGATGCTGGCGGGCTGATCTCCTACGACACCAACCTGCGCCTTTCGCTGTGGCCGCTCGCCCGGGCGCGGGCGATCATCACCGCGACGCTTCCCCTTTGCGATATCCTGCTGCCCGGTCTCGATGACGCGCGGCTTCTGACCGGGCTTGAGGCACCGGCGGAAATCGCTGACTGGTTCCAGGCCCGGGGGGCGGGCATCGTCGCGTTGACGCTGGGCGCGGAGGGGGTGCTCATCGCCGACGCCAGCGGCTCGGAGCTGATCGCTCCGCACAAGGTGGCGGCGGTGGATGCCACTGGGGCGGGGGATGCCTTCGATGGTGCCTTTCTCGCCCGCTATCTGGAAACGGGCGACGCGCGCGAGGCCGCCCGCTATGGCAATGCGGCGGCGGCGCTCGCGGTCGGCGGCTATGGCGCGGTGGCCCCGCTGCCGCGCCGCGCCGAGGTGGAAGCTTTGCTCGCCCGGCGAGACGGTGGCGCTTCCGCTGTTTAGTGTTTAACAGGAAATCGGCGGTAATCTTGGGTTGAAATCGGCGCCGGGATGGCGCGGCACTTGGTGGGCAAGGGACTTGCAATGAGAATCTTCAAAATGCTGGCAGCGGCGGCTTTGACCGTCGCCGTGTCAATGTCGATGGCTGAGGCGATGACCGAGAAGGTGTTCGATCCGGTGTCGCGCAGCTGGGTGACGCACAAGATCACGCCGCAGGCCGCCGGCAAGATCGTGCGTGCGAAATACAAGCGCACCACCGTGCGCTATCGCACCTCGGAAAAGCCCGGCTCGGTGGTGGTCGATACCCGCAAGCGCTACCTCTATTACGTGCTGCCGGACGGCAAGGCGGTGCGTTATGGCATTGGCGTCGGCCGCGAGGGCTTCACCTGGTCGGGCCGGGAGAAGGTTTCGCGCAAGGCGAAGTGGCCGAGCTGGACGCCGCCGCAGGAAATGATCGTCCGCGAGCGCAAGAAGGGCCGCAAGCTGCCGCGCTACATGCCGGGCGGCCCGAAGAACCCGATGGGCGCGCGTGCGCTTTACCTCGGTGCGACCGAATTCCGCATCCATGGCACCAATGAGGACTGGTCGATCGGCCGGGCCGTATCGTCCGGCTGTATCCGCATGCTGAACGAGGACGTGGAAGACCTCTACAACCGGGTGTCCGTGGGCGCCCAGGTCAACGTTCTCTGACACACCGACGCTCCCCCGGCGCCGCGGATGACAGCGGCGGCGGGGCTCAGCCTGCGCTCCGGGCCGGTTCCTGGCGCATTGCCGCCTCGAATGCGGCGCTGCTATCGTGATCGGCCTCGGCTGCGTAGTAGACCAGGCGCAGATGCTTCTCCTGGTCCACGATGAAGGACGAATGCGCGAAGACCACCGGGCCGATGCCGTCGACCAGGAAGCTGCGGCGGCCGTCGCAGCGGCCGTGAACGTCATGCCGGTTCCAGAGGGTCTTGAAGGTCGGTGAGACCCGCTCCAGCGCGGCGACGAGCGCCAGCATCCCTTCATCCTGAGGTGCCTGGGCGAAGTCGCGACGGAAGCTGGCCAGCACCTGCGGCGCCTGCAGCTCCCATTTGGCGATACGGCTGTTCAGCCGGTCATCGGCAAACAGCATCCACAGCATGTTTCGCTCAGACGGATCGCGCTCCGCGAAGCCGAACAGGCGCGCCGCAGCCGCGTTCCAACCCGTGACATCCCAGCGCAGATTGGCCACATAGGCGGGCCGTAGCGTCAGATCATCGAGCAGTCGCCGCACCAGGGGAGGCAACTCGCACCAGGCCTGCCCGGTCATCGCCGGCGGCCGCTGATGGGCAAGAAGAAACAGGTGCCGTCGCTCGATCTCATCCAGCATCAGCACGCGGGCGACATTGTCCAGAAAGGCGGATGACACCGAGATGGCGCGTCCCTGCTCCAGCCACGTGTACCAGGTGATGCCAACGCCGGCGAGCGCGGCCACCTCTTCCCGGCGCAAGCCAGGTGTGCGCCGCCTCTTGCCGGCGGGCAGGCCGACATCGAGAGGGGACAGGCTCTCCCGTCTCCGTCGCAGGAAATCCGCGAGTTCGGCACGGGTGCGGTCCAGGCGATTGCCGGGCATGTCGCTCATTGTAATAGGATAACTTGTTCCATAGTAATGGTTTAACTGATGTGCGAGGCAACGCCAACACCAATGGAGTTGTCATGACCATCGACCACGCTTCGCACAGCGCCCGACCGTGCCTGTCCCAATCGCGTCCCTCGCGGCTCGCGCTGCCCACCCTGTTGCTGGGCGGCTTCATCACCGTCTTCGATCTGTTTGTCGTCAATGTCGCCATCCCGCCGATGCAGGCCGATCTTGGCGCCGGTTTTGCTGAAATCGGCCTCGTCGTGGCCGGCTATGCGCTGGCCTTCGGCGTGCTCTTGATCGCCGGCGGGCGGCTGGGCGACCGCTACGGCCGGCGGCGCCTCTACGCCGCCGGCATGGTCGGTTTCGCGCTGACCTCGTTCCTGTGCGGGATCGCTCCCGACGCCGCCTCGCTGATCGTGGCCCGAGGGCTGCAAGGGGCAACGGCGGCGATCCTGTTCCCGCAGGTCTATGCCCTGCTGCGGGTGATGTATGACGCGGCGGGCCGCCGCCGCGCCTTCGGTTTGCTTGGCATCACGCTGGGGCTCGCGGCGATCGCCGGTCAGGTGCTGGGCGGCGTTCTCATCGAGGGCGATGTTCTCGGTCTCGGCTGGCGGATGATCTTTCTGGTCAACCTGCCGGTCGGGCTCGCCGCCGCCGTGCTGGCCCGCAGCCTGCCGGAATCGCGTGCAGCGGGTGCCCTGGGCGTCGACTGGGCGGGGACCTGTCTTGCGACCGCCGGGCTGTTGCTGCTGCTCTTTCCGCTGCTCGAAGGCCCGGCCCGCGGCTGGCCGCTGTGGACCTGGGCTTGCATGGCGGCGTCGGTCGTGGTGCTGACGGTGTTCATGCTCTGGGAATGTCATGTCACGCAGCGCGGCGGCGATCCGGCGGTGGATCTGGGTCTGTTTCGCAATCGGGACTTTTCGGCCGGGTCCGTTGTGGTCCTGCTGATCTACTCCACCTCAACCTCGTTGTTTCTCTGCTTTTCGCTGCTGATCCAGTCCGGTCTCGGCTTGACCCCGTTCGAGGCCGGGCTGGTGTTCGCCCCGGCCAGTGGCGGTTTCGTCGTTGCCTCCTGGGCGGCGCCGAAGATCCAGGCGCGCCTCGGCCCGCTCGGGATCGCCGGCGGCATGCTGGTCTATGCCGCCGGTCTGGCGGCGCTGATTGTCATGACCTCGGGACTTGGCGACCGAAGCGGCCTTTCGTCCGTACTGCCGGCCTTCATTCTGGTCGGTGTCGGTCAGGGATTGTCGATGACGCCGCTACTCAATCTCGTGATCGGCATGGTCGACGAGCGACATGCCGGCATGGCGGCAGGGGGCGTTGCCACCCTGCAGCAGGTGGGTGGCGCGTTCGGCGTCTCCATCGTCGGGATCTTCTTCGTTGGCCTTCTGGGGCCGGATGCCGGCGACGGAGCCGCACAGGTGTCGCGCCATGCCGCCGCCTTCTCCGGGGCGATGATCTACAATCTCGTCGCGGTCACCGTATCCGCCGGTCTCATTGCCTGGGCGGCTCTGAAACACAGCAAGACCAGTGCGGAACGAACGGCTTAGCGGGGCGCCGGGTCGGATGCGGCGGCCGGCGTGCGCAGGGCGAACAGCTCGACCGGCCGGTCGACCCCGGTCAGGGCGAAGCGGCCGACGCCCCGGAAGCTGGCGGGATCGGCGGCGGCCACCTCTTCCGTCACCAGAACCGGCTCCCGCAGCTCCTTGGTCTTCGCCTCGATCCGGGCGGCCGCATTGACCTTGCGACCGATCACCGAAAACGTCAGCCGGTCGGGCACGCCGATGTTGCCGAACATCACCGGCCCGCAGGTCAGGCCGATGCCGCAGGTCAGCGGCGCCGTGCCGGGCACGGGCAAGGCCGCCAGCCGCGCATGCACCGCCCGTGCCGCTGCCAGCGCCTGCCGGGCGGCGGGGCCAAGGCCCCCCGCCTCGATCGGGAACACCGCCAGCACCACGTCGCCGATGAAGTCGAGCACCTCCCCGCCGCGCGCCATGACCTCGCCGGCGGTAGCATCGAAATAGCCATTCAGCACGCGCAAGTAGGCGTCCGGGTCGAGCCGTTCGGCCAGCGCCGTCGAACCGCGCAGATCCGTGTAGAAGATCACCGCGTCAAGGGATTCGCCGTCGCCATGGCGGATCCGTCCGGCCAGCACCTGCGAGCCGGCGCGCCGGCCCAGATAGGTGTCGGCCAGGGTCTGGGCGATCCGGGTCTGGATCGTTGCGCGGCAGGCCAGTGCCAGACGCATCTGCAGATAGTCGATCTGCTCGATGGTGGCCTGATCGAAGCCCTCGGGCGCGCGGGTCGCCCAGGTGACGACAATGCCGCTGGCGCCGACCTCCTGGGCGGTTGGCAGGGCGAAGGGCGTAGCGATGGCGAGATAATCGGTGAAGCCCTGATCGGCCAGGCTGTGAAACAGCGGGTAGTCGAAGGGCGCGTTGCTTTGGGCAAGCGGGCACCTAAGCCGCAGGTCGCCGCGCTCCAGCATGGCGCGGATCGGACTGTTCAGCCATTCGTCGCTGTTGGCGTCCTCATGCCGGTGCTGGGCAAGCTCGATGCCGCCGCCGTCAATCCAGAGCACCGTTTCGGCCTCGATCAGCGGGTGCAGCGTCGCCCAGGACAACATCGCCCGCTCGGCGCGAATGCCACTGGCGTTCATGCGCTGGCACAGGCCGGCGAACATCTCGGCGGTGTCCGGGTCGCCGAGCGCCTCGCGAATCAGCCAGTCCTCGATGGCTTCAAGTACCGGGGTCGTCTGCATTGCCCTTCCTTGTCGCGCCCCACCTTGTCGCACAGCCCTTGTCCATCGGTGTGCCAACGTCGCCGCCCGCAAACGAAAAACGGCGGACCGGAGGGCCCGCCGTTCGATCAGATCATGTGCCGGGCCGGCGGCCAAGCGATCAGGCGAGGGCGCCGTGGCAATGCTTGTACTTCTTGCCGGAGCCGCAGGGGCAGGCCTCGTTGCGGCCCACCTTGCCCCAACTCGCCGGGTTGGCCGGATCGCGGGCGGCGCCGGCGGGCAGCGGAGCCATCGCCGCCTGGTCGAACTCGTTCTCGCCGGTGGTCGGATCGAGATGCTGGGCCTGCATTTCCGGCAACTCGCCGTCGGCAGGCAGGCTTGGCGCGTCCTGCTGCACCAGCTCCACCCGCATCAACTGGGCGGTGGTCGCCTGACGCAGATTGGCCAGCATGCTCTCGAACAGGGTGAAGGCCTCGGTCTTGTACTCCTGCAGCGGATCGCGCTGGGCGTAGCCGCGGAAGCCGATCACCGAGCGCAGGTGGTCCAGATTGGCCAGATGCTCGCGCCACAAATGGTCGAGGGTCTGGAGCAGGACGGCCTTTTCCACCTGACGCATGATGTCGGGCGAATACTGGCCGACCTTGCGGGCCATGGTCTCGTCGGCGACCTTCTTCAGGCGCTCGATCACCTCCTCGTCGGCGATGCCCTCTTCCTTGGCCCAGTCGACGATCGGCAGATCGAGATTGAGGGTCTGGCGGACCTCATCCTGCAGCCCTTGCGTATCCCACTGTTCCGGATAAGCCTTTTCCGGAATGTGCCGGGCGACCAGATCCTCGATGACGTCGTGGCGCATGTCGGTGACGGTCTCGGCCACCGCGGCGCCATCCATCAGGTCGATACGCTGGTCGAACACCACCTTGCGCTGGTCGTTCATCACGTCGTCGAACTTCAGCAGGTTCTTGCGGATGTCGAAGTTGCGGGCCTCGACCTTCTGCTGCGCCTTGGCCAGCGCCCGATTGATCCAGGGATGGACGATCGCCTCGCCTTCCTTGAGGCCGAGCTTCTGCAGCATGCCATCCATGCGGTCGGAGCCGAAGATCCGCATCAGGTCATCCTGCAGGGACAGGAAGAACTTGGAGTGCCCGGGATCGCCCTGACGACCCGAGCGGCCGCGCAACTGGTTGTCGATGCGCCGGCTCTCGTGCCGTTCGGTGCCGATCACGTAAAGGCCGCCGGCGGCCAGCGCCTGCTGCTTGCGAGCTTCCACCTCGGCGCGAATTTCCGCCTCGCGGGCGCTGCGTTCCTCGCCCTCGGGCATGTCGGCCAGCTCGTGCTCGATACGCATGTCGGCATTGCCGCCGAGCTGGATGTCGGTGCCGCGACCGGCCATGTTGGTGGCGATCGTCACCGCGCCGGGCAGGCCGGCCTGGGCGATGATCGAGGCTTCCTGCTCATGGTAGCGGGCGTTGAGAACGGCGAAGACCTTTTCCTTCTTCGTTCCGCTGTCGCCATCGAACAGGGGCTTGAACGCCTCCGGATCGGAGACGTCGACCTGACGGAAGCCGGCCTTCTTGAGATGGGCGGCGAGGAGCTCGGATTTCTCGATCGAGGTGGTGCCGACCAGAATCGGCTGGCCCCGGCTCTTGCAGTCGTCGATCAGCTCGACGATGGCGTTGAACTTTTCCTCGACGGTCCGGTAGACCTCGTCGTCATCATCGATGCGCTTGACGCTGACATTGGTCGGGATCTCGACGACTTCCAGATTGTAGATGTCGCCGAACTCCTCCGCCTCGGTCTGGGCGGTACCGGTCATGCCGGAGAGCTTTTCGTAAAGGCGGAAGTAGTTCTGGAAGGTGATCGAGGCCAGCGTCTGGTTTTCCGGCTGAATGCTCACCTTTTCCTTGGCTTCCAGCGCCTGGTGCAGGCCTTCCGAATAGCGCCGGCCGGGCATCATGCGTCCGGTGAACTCGTCGATGATGACGACCTCGCCATTGCGGACGATGTAGTCCTTGTCGCGCTGGAACAGCTTGTGCGCCTTCAGCGCCTGCTGCAGATGATGGACGGCGGACACGTTCTCCACATCGTAAAGGTTCTCGCCCTTCAGGAGCTCCGCTTCGCGCAGCAGCCCTTCCAGCTTCTCGTTGCCGGCCTCGGTGAAGGTGGCGGAGCGCTGCTTCTCGTCGAGCTCGAAATCCTCATCGGTCAGATGCGGAATGAAGGCATCGACCAGATTGTAGAAATCGCTGCGGTCCTCCAGCGGGCCGGAAATGATCAGCGGCGTGCGCGCCTCGTCGATCAGGATCGAATCGACTTCGTCGACGATCGCGAAATGATGGCCGCGCTGGCACATCGATTCGCGCTCGTACTTCATGTTGTCGCGCAGGTAGTCGAAACCGAATTCGTTGTTGGTTCCGTAGGTGACGTCGGCGGCATAGGCGGCGTGGCGCTGCTCGTCGGTCAGCCCATGGACGATCACGCCGGTGGTCAGGCCGAGGAAGCGGTAGACCCGCCCCATCCACTCCGAGTCGCGCTGGGCGAGGTAGTCGTTGACGGTGACCACATGAACGCCCTTGCCGGTCAGGGCGTTGAGATAGGCCGGCAGGGTGGCGACCAGGGTCTTGCCTTCACCGGTGCGCATCTCGGCGATCTGCCCGGAGTTCAGCACCATGCCGCCGATCAGCTGCACATCGTAATGGCGCTGGCCAAGGACGCGCCGGGCGGCCTCGCGGACGGTGGCGAAGGCCGGCTCCAAAAGGGCGTCGAGCTTGGTGCCATCGGCGATCTGCTTGCGGAACATATCCGTGCGGGCGCGCAGCTCTTCGTCACTCAGGGCCTGTAGCTCGGGCTCCAGCGCGTTGATGGCGGCGACACGGGCCCGCATCTGCTTGATGCGGCGGTCGTTGGCGGATCCGAAGAGCTTTCTGGCGAGTGCGCCGAGGCCGGCCATGTGGCGGTCCTTCCGTGAAGCAGGTGCCGCCCGGCTGTGCACAGGCGGCGACCCGACGATCAGATTGACTTTACATGCGAACGTCGGCCTCAGATCCGCCGTATTGTCGCGGGAGAGGAACGCACGCTTGAATGGGGCTGTCCGGCCGTAACGACAGGGACGCCCGACAGATAAGAGGGGGTCAGAAGGTTGTCAACGTCACGTGTTTCGGCGAGTTTGCCAGTACGACACGGGGCGCTTGGGTGACCGGACCCCGGATCAAGCCGAAAAGGGAACAGATATGACACGCATTTCCGCCGGCCCGCTGCGGCGCGGTGCTTTTGCCGCCGCCTTCGTGGCCTGCATCGCCGCTTCGCCCGCTCTGGCTCAGGAGCCGGGTGAAATCGTCGCCAAGGTGGGGGACACCACCATCACCGAAGCGGATATCGCCTTTGCGTCCCGTGATTTTTCGGCCCAGCTGGCACAGGTGCCGCCGACCCAGTGGCGCAAGGTGCTGACCGATGTGGTCGTTGACATGAAGGTGATGGCCAATGCCGCCGCCGCCGCCGGCATTGCCGAGGAAGAGGACTTCAAGCGCCAGGTCGAATTCCTGAAGATGCGGGCGCTGCGCAATGCCCTGCTCGTCCGCGAAGTGGAGAACAAGGTCACGGACGAAGACGTCCAAGCCGCCTATGACAAGGAATTCGCCGACTTCAAGGGCGACGAGGAACGCAAGGCGCGCCACATCCTGCTCAAGACCAAGGATGAAGCGGTCGCGGCCATTGCCGAGCTCGATGGCGGCCGGGACTTCTCCGATCTGGCGAAGGAAAAATCGACCGGCCCGTCCGGTCCGAGCGGCGGCGATCTGGGCTATTTCACCCGTGGCCGGATGGTCAAGGAATTCGAGGATGCGGCGTTCGCCCTGGAAGCGGGCAGCTACACCAAGGAGCCGGTGGAGACCCAGTTCGGCTGGCATGTGATCAAGGTCGAGGACGTGCGCGACCAGGCGGCGCCGGAGCTGTCGGAAGTCAAGGAGCGGCTGCGTCAGGACCTCCTGCGTGAGCGCTATGCGGCGCTGATGGAGGAGCTGAAGGCCAACACGACCATCGAGATCGTGGCCGCCGAGCCGGAAGCCCCGGCTGAAGGCGAAGCCCCGGCGGATGGCGATGCGCCTGCGGCGGAAGAAAAGCCGGCCAAAGACGGAAATTGACAAGCGCTCTCACCGGTGGTGAGAAGAGCCCGTCCCGCTGATGCGGGGCGGGCTTTTTTATTAGCACCTGCCAACTTCCGGAAAGGCGGCCTCTAGATGTCGGACGCGATTTCTCCCCTTGCTCCCAAGTCCTACCCCGAAATGCCGGCGGTCGGCGGCGTTCGTTTCGCGACCGCCGCAGCGGGCATCAAATACGCCGATCGGACCGATGTGCTGCTGGCGGTGTTCGACGCGCCGGCGGAGGTTGCCGGCGTGTTCACCCGTTCGCGTTGTCCGTCCGCGCCGGTCGAGTGGTGCCGGGCCAATCTGGCCAGCGGCAAGGCGCGGGCGCTGATGGTGAATTCGGGCAATGCCAATGCCTTCACTGGCAAGAAGGGGGCCGCCTCCACCGCGCTTTCGGCCGAGCTGGCGGCAACCGCGGTGGGCTGCGCGCCGGAGGAGGTTTATCTCGCCTCGACCGGTGTCATCGGCGAACCGCTGGACGCGGAGAAATTCCGGGGCGTGGTCGATGATCTGGCCGGGGCCGCCAACGCGGATGCGGGCCGCTGGCTGGAGGCCGGCAAGGCGATCATGACCACCGACACCTTTCCCAAGGTCGCGACCCGCCGGGTCGATCTGGGCGGCGTCACGGTGACCCTCAACGGCATTGCCAAGGGCGCGGGGATGATCGCGCCGGACATGGCAACCATGCTGTCGTTCCTGTTCACCGATGCGCCGATTGCCGCGCCGGTGCTGCAGGCACTGCTGGCCGATGCGGTCGGGCAGTCGTTCAATGCCATCACCGTCGATGGCGACACCTCGACCTCGGACACGGTGCTGTTGTTCGCCACCGGTACGGCGGGTGGGGACCCGGTGCGCGAGGTGGCCGATCCCCGGCTTGAGCCGTTCAAGCAGGCGCTGGCGGAGCTCAGCCGGGAGCTGGCGCATATGGTCGTCAAGGACGGCGAGGGCGCGCGCAAGTTCGTCGAGGTCACTGTCACGGGTGCCGAAAGCGATGCCTCGGCGAAGCGGATCGCCTTTTCCATCGCCAATTCGCCCTTGGTGAAGACCGCGGTCGCCGGTGAGGATGCCAACTGGGGCCGGGTGGTGATGGCGGTCGGCAAGGCCGGCGAGCCGGCCGACCGGGATCGGCTGGCGATCTGGTTCGGCGATGTGCGGGTTGCCGTCGAAGGCGAGCGCGATCCGGACTATTCGGAAGAGGCGGCAACTGCGGTGATGCGCGGCGAGACCATTCCGGTGCGGGTCGATCTGGGCCTTGGTGAGGGAACGGCGACGGTCTGGACCTGTGACCTCACCAAGGAATATGTGACCATCAATGGCGATTATCGCTCCTGAGGCGGAGAGATCCGGGATCGCGGCGCCGGCTGTGCCGCTGTCCCGGGTGCGGACGATCGAGGAAGCCAATCTCAACGGCTTCCCGAGCGATCGGCAACTGATCGACGGGCAGTGGTTCCTGCGTCTGTCGCCCGGCAATCCGGCGCGCCGGGTCAATTCCCTGAATGTGTTCGACCCGGCGGATGATGTGGACTGCGCCGCCCGGCTTGCGGCGGCGCGGACGGTGTTCGCCAGGGCCGGGGTGGCCTTCCACTTGCGCTGGACGCCGCTGGTGCCGCAGGCGCTCACCGGCCATGTGGACGCGCTGGGCTGGCTGCGCATCGGCGAAACCGGTGTCTGGAGCCGGCCGATTGACGCCGATGAGGTGATGTCCGGGGAGAGTGCTGGTGTGGAGCGGGTGACGCTGGCCGACTGGCTTGCAGCCTTCGGCGCCACGGGGGGCACCCGGCCGGAGGCGGTCACGCCGCTGGCACTGTCTCGGCTCGGGGCTTCGCTGGAGCGGGTGGCGGCCGATCTGATCTGCCTTGTTGCTCGCTCGGCGGACGGGGCACCGGCGGCGGTCGCCGTGGCGGTGGCCGACCGGGACCTCTTGGGCATCTACGATCTGGCGGTGGCGCCGTCCTGCCGCCGGTCGGGGCTTGGCCGGCAGATGGTGCGGGCCTGTCTGGCCCATGGGGCGGCTGCGGGCTGTCGCGAGGCCTGGTTGCAGGTCACGGCGGAAAACGCCTCGGCGCGGGCGCTCTATCGCGGGCTCGGATTTTCCGAGGCTTACCGCTATCACTACCGCGCGCCGCCGGATGCCGATTGACCTTCCCGCCTTATGGTGAGCAAACCCTTTCCCTTCCGTCCCGAAACGAAACGAGATCGAACATGAAGCTTCTGCTTGTCGCCGCCTGCGCTCTGCTGGACGTGGACAACCGGGTCCTGATCGCGCAGCGGCCGGACGGAAAGGCAATGGCCGGATTGTGGGAATTTCCCGGCGGAAAGGTCGAGGCGGGCGAGCGCCCGGAGGATGCGCTGATCCGGGAACTGGCCGAGGAGCTCGGCATCACGGTTAAGAAAGAGTGCCTCGCGCCGCTCACGTTCGCCAGCCACGCTTATGAGGAATTTCACCTGCTGATGCCATTGTACGTCTGCCGACGATGGTCGGGCACGGTGGCCGGACAGGAAGGTCAGGCGATCAAGTGGGTGCGGCCGGTGCGGCTCAGGGATTACCCGATGCCAGCCGCGGACGAACCGCTTGTTCCGCATCTGATGGATCTGGTCTGAGCCGAGACGCCGTGCCGATTGCCATCGCGGGATGTGCAGATAAAAGGCGCGACAGATGCAATCAATCACACAGGCCATGTGCGGTCGCGGCGAGGAGCTTGTCCGTCTCTCGAACCGCTTCCTGAAGGACCGGTCCGGCGAGATGATGCTGGAATACGGCCTGATGGCCGGATTGATCTCGGTGGCAATTCTCACCACCCTTGCCGGTATCGGCAAGGTGCTCGACGAGAATGTCTTCACGGTGATCGCCAGCGCGGCCTCGGCGGTCTGACGCCCCCATCAGGGCGCCCCAACTCCCTGAACACGTTTGCTTTTCGCGTGCCGTCGGCCAGCCGGGTCACTTCCGTCCCGGGCGGGCCGGATCATGGGCCGGCCGTTCCGTGGTGCCGAGGGCATCGGCCAGCCGCTGGCGGGCCGAGCCCGGCTTGAGCGGCTTCTGCTGGCTTTCGTGCGGCGCCCAGCCCGACAATGAGACGATGTCGAAGGTGGCGCGCAGGCGCCCGTCCGGATCGGCATGGAGCTCCTGGTAGAGCTCGGCCGCGCGCAGGAACACCCGGCGTGGCAGCGGTGTCCGGCTGCGGTCGCGCAGCACGCTGGTCGCGCCCATGGCCTTGAGATCGCGCATCAGGTCAAACAGCGTATCGTAGCGCACGGTGACCCGGTCGAAATCGGCGACCGGCAGGGCAAAGCCGGCCCGTTGCAACAGCGCTCCGAGCGAGCGGGTGTCGGCAAAGGGGGCGACCCGGGGGGCGGCGCCGCCCTTCACCTCCAATTCCGCCCGCATCAACACATCGCCCAGTTCGCGCAAGGTGTCGCCGCCCAGCAGGGCGCCGAGAAACAGACCATCGGGCCGCAGGGCGCGGCGGATCTGGATCAGCGTGCCGGGCAGGTCGTTGACGAAATGCAGCGCAAGCGGGGAGACGATCAGATCGACCGAGGCATCGGCAAAGGGCGGCAGCGCATCGTCGATCACCAGATCGCACCCGGGAACGGCGGGGTCTGCCAGAAACAGATCCGCCCGGATTACCCGTTCCACCTTGCCGCTGGCGCGCATCAGGGTCGTCATCCGCCCGGTGTGGCCGCCGAGATCAATGCCCACTTCAAAGCTCTTGTTCACGGTCTGCAGCCGCTCCGCCAGGTCGGTGGCGGCGGCTTGCAGCAGAAAATCGGCGCCAGCGACGGCACGGGTCAACGCCTGGCGGCGGCGCTGGGCTAGAAGAGGGCGATCAAACAGTTCCGGCTGGGACATCCGGGGTCCTTTCCCGAGACGATGCGTCCCGCAACTCATGCGGGACAAAATCGGCGAATGCGCGCGTATTGTGCTAGCATCGCGGCAGAGGCGTTGCGTCAAAGCATGTCGCCGGCATCGGGTCAACCGGGAACGCCGGTCGGCATCCGCGGCGCGCCGAAAGGCGAGGGTGGAGCCTGAAGGATGACGGAGTGGTCGGAACCGGCCCCGGAGGCCGCAACGAGGGGATGGCGGGGCATGCGCGGACGACCGGTGCTTTCCGGCCTGTTCGCTCATCTGCGCCGGGCGGGTGCTGCCACGGTGGCGCTTGCGGTGCCGCCCAGTTGCCTGTGCTGTCACCGGCTGGTTGAGGCGGATCAGGCCCTGTGCGCCAGTTGTTGGGCGCAGATCCCGTTCCTGGCGCCGCCCTGGTGCGCGCGGCTCGGTTTGCCTTTCGCCTATGACCTGGGGCCGGAGGCGTTGTCGCCGCTGGCGATTGCCCGCCCGCCCCGGTTCGACCGGCTGCGCGCGGCTTGCGCCTATACCGGTCCGGCGCGGGCGCTGGTCACGGGGCTGAAATACGGCGACCGGCCAGCGCTGGCCGAGGCGATGGGGCGCTGGATGGCGCGTGCGGGCGGCGAACTCCTGTCGGCAGGCTCGGGGGAAGAACTTTCGGAGGCGGGGCCGCCGCTGCTCGTGCCGGTGCCGCTGCATCCCTGGCGTCAGTGGGCGCGGCGCTACAATCAGTCGGCGCGGCTGGCGCGGGCGGTGGCCGGGGCGAGTGGCTGCGAGCTGGCGCCGGAGCTGCTGCGGCGCATCCGCCGCACCCGCCGGCAGGTGGGGCTCGACCGCGTGTCGCGGGCCAGCAACGTGCGCGGCGCCTTTGCCGTGGCGCCTGAGGCGGCGATGCGGCTGGCCGGCCGGCGAGCGGTGCTGATCGATGATGTCTACACCACCGGGGCGACGGTCTCGGCGGCGACCCGGGTGTTGCGGGCGGCGGGCGCGGTGGCGGTCGATGTGCTGGTTTTCGCCCATGCGGGGGCGGACACGCCGCTGCAATAGCCTGGCGGACGGCTGGGGACTTGTAGCCGGCGTGTTTTGTTCAATATAAGCCGTGGGGCCCGCCGGCCTCAGGTCTTGGCCGTTTGCGGGATCGCGAGCGGATGACCGGCCGCAGGCGGCGGGTCTTCGGCGCATTGAGGTAAGGACACTGGCGTATGACTGTGCAAATCTACACCCGGCAGATGTGTGGCTACTGTTCGAGGGCCAAGAGCCTGTTCGCCCGGAAGGGGGTTTCCTTTCAGGAACTGGATGCCACCTTCCAGCCGGAGCTGCGTCAGGAGATGATCCAGCGCGCCAAGGGTAAGGCGACCTTCCCGCAGATCTTCATTGGCGATGTCCATGTGGGTGGCTGCGACGAGTTGATGGCGCTGGACCGGGCGGGCAAGCTGGACCCGTTGCTGGCGGGCTGAGCGGGGCGTATCCGTGAGGGCCGATAAGAGGGGCGAGCGATGACGGGGATGATGGCGGCGGTCGTCCAGATGCGGAGCGGCCGGGATGTCGATGCCAATGTGGCGGCGGCAAGCGAGTTGATCCGCGCGGCGGCCAGGGCCGGGGCGCGCTACATCCAGACGCCGGAGATGACCAATCTCCTGGAAAAGAGCCGCAAGGAGCTCTTTGCCAAGATCGCGCCGGAAGGCGAGGATCGGGCGGTGGCGGCGTTTTCGGCGCTGGCGGCGGAGCTCGGCATTCATCTGCACATCGGCTCGCTGGCCATTCGCACCGGCGAGGACGGCGTGGCCAATCGCGGCCTGTTGTTCGCTCCCGACGGATCGGTCGCGGCCCGCTATGACAAGATCCACATGTTCGATGTGGATCTGCCCAATGGCGAGAGCTGGCGGGAATCGGCCACCTACCGGCCCGGGTCGGAGCTGGTAATGTCTGCCGCCGGGGGCATGAGCCTTGGCCTGGCAATTTGTTACGATATTCGCTTCCCGGCGATCTTCCGCGCGCAAGGGCGGGCCGGAGCAGAGGTCTTGAGCGCGCCGGCGGCCTTCACCCGGCAGACCGGAGAGGCGCATTGGCACGTGCTGCAGCGGGCGCGGGCAATCGAGAACGGCGCCTATATGGTGTCGGCGGCACAGGGTGGGCGTCACGAGGATGGCCGGGAAACCTATGGCCACAGCATGATCGTGTCGCCCTGGGGCGAGATCTTGGCAGAGCTCGACCATGATGAGCCCGGCTTTGCGCTCGCGGAACTGGATCCGGCACGGGTGGCCGAGGCGCGTCAGCGCATTCCGGCCATTGCCAACGAGCGGACCTTCAGCGCGCCCAGTGGCCAGGAGGCGGCGGAGTGATTCACTTCACCCTGGTGTGTGATGCGGGGCACGGATTCGAGGGCTGGTTTCGCAACTCCGCCGATTTCGAGACCCAGAGCGAGCGCGGCCTTCTGCGCTGTCCGGTTTGCGGCTCGGATGAGGTTGGCAAGGGGCTGATGGCGCCAGCCGTTTCGACCGCGCGCCGGCGTGAGGCCTTGTCTGAAGCGGGGAAGCTGCCGGCCGCGCCGCAAGCGGAAGCTCCGGCGCAGCAGGCCGTTGTGCCGGCTGGCGACAACGCCGCACCGGCCGCCGCACCGGCTCCAAGCGTCCCGGTGGTGCGGCCAGAGGAAGGTGCCATGGCCGAGATGCGCGCCGAAGTGCTGTCACGGCTGCGGGAGCTCAAGCAGGCGGTGATGACCAGCGCAGAAGACGTTGGGACCGCCTTCCCCGAAGAGGCGCGCAAGATCCACTATGGCGAGACGGAGAAGCGCGGCATTTATGGCTCCGCGTCCCCTGACGATGTGGAAAGCCTGATCGACGAGGGGATTGCGGTGCTGCCGCTGCCGGTACTGCCGGAAGACCGGAACTAGCATCCCGGCGGAGCGGGGCGGTTTTGCCGCCCCGTCTTTCTGCCTCAGATGATGCCGGCTGCGGTCAATTGCATTTGCGATAGGTGTAGTCGCCGTATTCCAGCCAGTCTTCGCCGCCATCACGGAACACCAGAAATTCGGATCGATCCTCGCCGAGCAGGGCGACGACGAAGCCACGCGGCGGCGCGCTATTGCCAAAGTAGCTGTAGGCGGTCATCGCCCGCAGGGACTTGCCGTTGACGGTGACCCGGGCGTTCCATTCATCCTGTACATCCTTCAAGATGACAAACTCGATCTGGCGCTTGACCTGGCCGCCGCCGCAGTAAACCACCCCCTCGGGGACCTCCATGGAGGCGGAAGCACTGGGAACCGACGCAGAGGCGGTCCCGCTCGGCGCCGGGGCAGCGGCGCAAGCTGCGCGCAGGGACTTGATGGCGGCCGCCGACCCCTTCAGGTCGAACAGGCCATAGCTGACATCCTGGTCCACCATGGACAGGCTCAGAAGGGCGTTGCGGGCAATCTGATCCAGAACGAAATCGTAGTCGCTCCGGTCGGAAAAACTGATCTCCACCGGAAAATTGTCGACGATGCCGACCGTTGCATTGGCGGCGCCCACCTGAAAGGCGCCGACCTCGGTGGTGGCGTTTTTCAGGAACCGGAGGAAAAGCCCCTGCTTGCGGGCGATGTCCCGGGCGTCTTCGGCGCCGGCCGGAGCGAACCGGATCCGGTCGCATTGCAGCTCAAGGGTCATGTTGCCGGTCTGGATGGACGCGATCGGCGATGGCGCGCTGGTGAAGACCCAATCGGCGCGGGCCGAGCCCGCCAGCACGGTCAGGCCGAGCATCGCCGCGACAAGTCCGGTGATTGAAACCTTCATGGTGGCTCCTCCCGATGGATGCTGTCCGCGCCATTTCTACCATCTTCTCAGGTTTTGCATAAGCGGCCCGCTGATAGGCCGCGCTGCCGCCTGGGTCAGATCTCACCGATATGGCGGAGGGACGCCCGGAGCGTGTCAAGCGCCTGGGGGGAGAGCGTTGCATCGATCTCTGCATGGGTCTGCCTCCAGACCGGCATCGCGGCAAGCAGCGCGGCATGTCCCTTCTCCGTCAGACGCAAAAGCCGACTGCGCCGATCCTTTGGATCGGTGGCGGCGGTTACCAGGCCCTTGCGCTCCAGAGGTTTCAGCGCTGCGGTCAATGTTGTCCGATCCATGGCAAGAAACCGGGCGAGCGGACCGATCGACGGCGGTTCCGGGCGGTTGAGCGCCATCAGCAGCGAGAACTGACCATTGGTCAGGCCAACGGGCCGCAGCGCCTCATCGAACCGGCGGGCGAGGGCGCGCGCGGCGCGCTGGGCATGCAGGCACAGGCAGTGATCGCGCACCTCCAATGTTGTTTCGAAGGGGAGTCTCTTTGACATGCCTTAAATATGTTGATATCAACGTAAAAGGCAATATGAGATCTGGCACTTTCCCGCAATTTTGCCGCAGGCATTGCCGGGGCGGCAAGTAGCTGATTTTTCTATTAATTCCCAAATAAGGAGGGGGTTATGGCTTACATTGATGGTTTTCTCGCCGCCGTTCCCGCTGATCGCGAGGAGGAGTACCGGGCGCATGCGGCCGAAACGGCGCGGCTCTTCCGGGAATTCGGCGCGACCCGGGTGGTTGAGTGCTGGGGCGACGACGTGCCCAAGGGAGAGGTCACCGACTTTCCCATGGCGGTGAAGGCGGCGGACGATGAGGTCGTGGTGTTCGGCTGGATCGAATACCCATCCAAGGACGTACGAGATGCGGCTTATCAGAAGATGATGACTGATCCCCGGATGGAGGAAATGGGCGCGAAAATGCCCTTCGATGGCAAGCGGATGGTCTTCGGTGGTTTCCGTACTGTGCTGGATGCCTGATCGGGGCCGTTGTGTCGATCGTGGCTCGTGAATCCGGGCCGCGAACCGGCAAGTCAGCCGGCCAGCCAGTCGCGCATCAGGCGGGTGGCCACCTCGGGCGTTTCCAGGGTCGAGAGATGGCCGCAGTCGGGAATTTCCACGAGCCGGCTGCCGCGAATGGCCTGATGCATCTCGGCGGCCAGTGCCGGCGGGGTCAGCCGGTCGCCCTCGCCGACGACGATGGTGGTCGGACAGGCAATCGCGGCAAGACCCGGGCGGGCGTCGGGGCGGGCGATGATCGCCCGCTGCTGGCGCAAGAAGGCGTCCGCGCCGGTCTGCCGCGCCATGTCTTCCACCACCTGGCGCAGATGGGCGTCATCGGCCCGGTTCTCGTGCACGAGCATGGGGAAAAGCGCCGGAACGATCCGGTCGAAGCGCCCGGCGGCGGCATGGTCCATCAGGCGTTGGCGATTGGCGGTCTGCGCCTCCGTGTCGGGGCGGGCGGAGGTGTCGAGCAGCATCAGCCGGCTGACCCGGTCCGGCGCCTGGCGCATCACCTCCATGGCGACATAGCCGCCCATGGAAAGGCCAGCGAGGGCGAAGCGTCCGGGAACGGCGGCCAGCAGCCGTTCGGCGATCGCGGCAAGGCTGTCGTCGCTGCGGTGGTCGGCGATCAGGATCGGCTTGTCGCTGAAGGCGGCGATTTGCCGCGCGAACAGGAGTTCGGTGCACAGCAGTCCCGGCACGAAGACAATCGGTTCCATGAGGCCCTTTGCAGCGATTCAAGGAGGGTGGCGGTTCGAGACGCGGGGCGCGCGGCAGATTGGCTCAGGCGTCGCGGGCGAACAGCATCATGTAGTTCACATCCATGTCGGCGGAGCGGCGCCATTCGTCGGCCAGTGGATTGAAGCTGACGCCGCAGCGGTCGCGCAAGGTCAGGCCGGCGGCGGTGAGCGGGCCTTCCAGCTCTTCCGGGCGCACCAGCTTTTCAAAACTGTGGGTGCCGACCGGCAGCCAGCGCAGCACGTATTCGGCACCGACAATGGCCAGCGCATAGGCCTTCAGCGTGCGATTGATGGTGGCGACGAACATCAGCCCGCCGGGCCGCACCAGCCGGGCGCAGGCCTCAAGATAGAGCGGCACGTCGGCGACGTGTTCCACTACCTCCATGTTGAGCACCACGTCATAGGTCTCGCCGGCCTCGGCAAGGCTTTCCGCGGTGGTCGCCCGGTAGTCGATCTCAAGGCCGGCGTCGGCGGCGTGGATGCGGGCGACCTCGATGTTGGTTTCCGAGGCATCGGCCCCGGTCACCTTTGCGCCGAGCCGGGTCATCGGCTCGCACAACAGGCCGCCGCCGCAGCCGATATCCAGCAGCTTCAGGCCGGCGAGGGCGTCACTGGCCTGCGCATCGCGGCCGAAATGGGCGCAGATCTGCTCCTTGATATAGCCAAGGCGTACCGGATTGAACTTGTGCAGAGGCCGGAACTTGCCGGCCGGGTCCCACCATTCGGCGGCCATGGCGGAAAAGCGGGCGACCTCGGCGTCATCCACGGTGCTGCCGCCGCCGCCGGCGCTGCTCCCGCTGCTGGTCTCGTGATCTGACGCGTTCATCGTGCCGTCCCCGGATGGCTGTCCATTGATGGAAGATCCCGGCGCTCTTGCCGGATCCTGGATCCTTGGTCGATGGTCACACCGGCTTTGTCAAGTCGGGTAGTTGCGGTTGCCCGCCGCAGTCTGTATGGATGTGCGCCAATCCGAACGGCGCATGTCGCGCCAACTTCCGTTTTCGTCGAGACGTTTGACGCATCCCATGACCCGTCTGGTATTAAAGTTCGGCGGTACGTCCGTCGCCAATCTGGAACGTATCCGAAACGTCGCGCGGCATGTGAAGCGCGAGGTGGAAGCCGGCAATCAGGTGGCCGTCGTCGTCTCGGCGATGGCGGGCGAGACCAACAAGCTGGTCGGCCTGTGCCGCGAGGCCTCGGCCTTGCACGATGCCCGCGAATACGATGCCGTGGTGTCCTCCGGCGAGCAGGTGACCAGCGGCGTGCTGGCCATTGTCCTGCAGGACATGGGCATCGATGCCCGCTCCTGGCAGGGGTGGCAGATCGCCCTGCGCACCGATGCCTCGCACGGGGCGGCGCGCATTACCGAAATCGACGGCGGAACGCTGATCGAACGGCTCGAACAGGGACAGGTGGCGGTGGTCGCCGGCTTCCAGGGCGTGGCGCCGGACAATCGCATCGCCACGCTCGGCCGCGGCGGGTCGGACACCAGCGCGGTGGCGCTGGCGGCGGCGATCAAGGCCGATCGCTGCGACATCTACACGGATGTGGACGGTGTCTACACCACGGATCCGCGCATCGTGCCACGTGCGCGGCGGCTGGACCGGATCGCCTTCGAGGAGATGCTGGAAATGGCCTCCCTGGGCGCCAAGGTGCTGCAGGTGCGGTCGGTCGAGATGGCAATGGTTCATGGCGTGCGCACCTTCGTACGCTCCAGTTTTGATGACCCGGATGCGCCGCAGGTTGGCGCGGGCGGACTGCCGCCGGGCACCCTCATCTGCGACGAGGACGAGATCGTGGAACAGCAAGTCGTTACCGGAATTGCCTTTGCCAAGGACGAAGCCCAGGTTTCGATCCGCAACGTGGCGGACAAGCCGGGTGTGGCCAGCACCGTTTTCGGGTCGCTCGCCGAGGCCAACATCAACGTGGACATGATCGTCCAGAACATTTCGCCGGACGGGCGCACCACGGATATCACCTTCACGGTGCCGGAAGGCGACTACGAGCGGGCGCTCGGCGTGCTGGAGGAGCAGCGCGAGGCGATCGGCTACGAGGCGATCGAAGGCGCGCGCGACGTGGTCAAGGTGTCGGTGATCGGCATGGGCATGCGGTCTCACGCGGGCATCGCGGCCCGGTGTTTCCATGGCCTGGCGGACAAGGGCATCAACATCCGCGCCATCACCACCTCCGAGATCAAGATCTCGGTTCTGATCGATTCGGCCTACACCGAACTTGCGGTGCGGACTCTGCATTCGCTATACGGGTTGGACGGCTAGGGATCTCGGCTCCGGGATTCCCTTTGGGAGGAGGACCGTGCCGGCGGACGTCGCCGGTGCCGTCGCGGCGGTGACGCCGCACTTGCGGAAAGGACTTGACGGGTGATGCGGAGCACTCTCGCCGGGCCACGTGTCCTGCTGCGGCGTCTCCGTGAGGTCATGGCGGAGCCGATCAACGCCCAGGAGCGTCTGGACAAGATCGTCGTGCTGATCGCCGCGAATGTCGTGGCGGAGGTGTGTTCGGTCTATATCCTGCGCGCCGACGGGGTGCTGGAGCTCTATGCCACCGAAGGCCTGAACCGCGATGCCGTTCACAAGACCAGCCTGAAGGTCGGCGAAGGCCTCGTCGGCCTGATCGCCGCCGACGCGCGGCCGCTCAACCTGCCCAACGCCCAGGCCCATCCGGCCTTCGCCTATCGTCCGGAAACGGGCGAGGAGGCCTATAATTCCTTCCTCGGCGTGCCAATCCTGCGGGCCGGGCGTACACTCGGCGTGCTCGTCGTTCAGAACCAGTCGCACCGCACCTATTTCGAGGACGAGGTCGAGGCGCTGCAGACGACGGCGATGGTGATCGCCGAAATGGTCGCCGCCGGCGAGTTGGAGGCGATCGTCCAGCAGGGCACGAAGCTCGATCTTAGCCGGCCGATGCTGTTTCAAGGGGTGGCGCTGGCCGATGGCGTCGGTCTCGGCCATGTAGTGCTGCATGAGCCGCGCGTCGTCGTCACCAACCTGATCGCCGAGGATTCCAGCGCGGAACTGGACCGGCTCGAACGCTCGATCAACCGGCTGCGGCTGTCGCTGGACGATCTCCTGGCCAGCGGCGACTTCGCCCAGCATGGCGAGCACCGGGAGGTGCTGGAAGCCTATCGCATGTTCGCCCATGATCGCGGCTGGATCCGGAAGATCGAAGAGGCGATCAACAACGGCCTGACGGCCGAGGCCGCGGTGGAGAAGGTGCAGTCGGACACACGGGCGCGTATGATGCGCCAGACCGACCCTTACCTGCGTGAGCGGCTGCATGACCTTGACGATCTCGCCCACCGGCTGATCCGCGAGTTGATGGGCCGGCAGCACGGGCCGCTGGACGAAAGCCTGCCGCAGGACGCGATCATTGTCGCCCGCAACATGGGCGCGGCGGAGCTGCTTGATTATGGCCGCGACCGCATCCGCGCCGTGGTGCTGGAGGAGGGCGGGCCGACCAGCCACGTGACCATCGTCGCCCGGGCGCTCGGCATCGCTTCGGTCGGGTTGGTGGAGAACATCGTCAGTCTCGCCGAATCGGGCGATGCGATCATCGTCGATGGCGAGAACGGTCAGGTGCATCTGCGTCCAGCGGCGGATATCGAAAACGCCTATGCGGAGAAGGTGCGCTTCCGGGCCCGGCGTCAGGCGCAATACCGGCGCCTGCGCAACAAGCCCTCGGTCACCCGCGACGGGGTGGAGATGGCGCTGCAGCTCAATGCCGGTCTGCTGGTCGATCTGCCGGCGGTGTCGGAATCGGGGGCGAGCGGCGTCGGCCTGTTCCGCACCGAGCTGCAATTCATGGTCGCCTCTTCCTTTCCGCGGATGAGCGAGCAGAAATCCTATTACGAGCAGGTGCTCGAGGCGGCCGGCGGCCGTCCGGTCACCTTCCGGACGCTGGATATCGGCGGCGACAAGGTGCTGCCCTATCTGCGGGCGATCCAGGAGGAGAACCCGGCGATGGGCTGGCGGGCGATCCGCTTCGGCCTGGACCGGCCGGGCATCCTGCGCACCCAGATCCGCGCCCTGCTGCATGCGGCCGCCGGCCGCGAATTGAAGATCATGTTCCCGATGGTCTCCGAAGTGTCGGAGTTTCATGCCGCCAAGGACGTGGTGAAGCGGGAGCTGGCCCATTTGCGCCGGCACAATCACCCCACGCCGGAACGGCTCCAGCTCGGCGTGATGATCGAGGTGCCCTCGCTGCTCTATCAGCTCGACGAGCTGTTCATGGCGGTGGATTTCGTCTCGGTCGGATCCAATGACCTGTTTCAGTTCTTCAATGCGGTCGATCGTGGCAACACCCGTGTGGCGGCCCGGTTCGATCCGATGAGCACTGCCTTCCTGCGGGCGCTGCGGACCATTGCCGAACGGGCGCGGGCTCATGGAACGCCGGTGACCCTGTGCGGGGAGATCGCCGGCCGGCCGCTGGAGGCCATGGCGCTCGCGGCCATTGGCTATCGCGGGTTGTCCATGTCCGCGTCCGCGCTGGGGCCGGTCAAGGCGATGGTCCGGGCGCTGGATGTGGGGCGGCTGTCCGCCCGGCTCCTGCCTCGGCTTGACCAGGAAAGCGGGCTCAGCGATCCACGCGCGTTTCTAAGGTCTTTCGCCGAGGACAACGATATTCCGCTTTAGGATCTGGACTCATAAATGAGGCTGACATGGCATGTTCGACCTCATTTATGAGTCCAGATCCTGGCGCCCTGACGCCGCCGAACGGCCCGACTGTCAGGGTGCCTTCGTTCCTGGACCTGCATCGCCGTATCCCGACAGTCGGGCGCGCGCGGTTCGGTCCGATGCCCCAGCCCGGAGCGCAGCAGGATCGCGGCGGCAATCGCCGGCCGGTCCGCGCGATCCAGAAGGAGACGTCTCGCCATGATCCCGGCGGAAAAACTCGATAGCCTGCTGTCTCGCTTCGCCGAAATCGAATACGGGATGACGCAGAATCCGGACCCGGACACCTATGTGCGCCTGTCCCGCGACTATTCGGAGCTGGAGCCGCTGGTGTCGAAGATCCGGGCCTTCCGCAAGGCGGAGGCCGATCTTGCCGATGTGACGGCGATGCTCGACGATCCGGCGGCGGATGCGGAAATGCGCGAGCTGGCGGCGGCCGAGCGCGAAGCGCTGGAGGAGACGCTGGAGGCGCTGTCCGGCGACATCCGCATCGGCTTCTTGCCGCGTGACAGCGCCGACAGCCGCGATGTCATTCTGGAGGTGCGGGCCGGCACGGGCGGCGACGAGGCGGCGCTGTTCGCCGGCGATCTCTTCCGCATGTATCAGCGCTATGCCCAGTTGAAGGGATGGAAGGTGGAGGTGGTGTCGGCCAGCGAAGGCGAGGTCGGCGGCTACAAGGAGATCATCGCGGCGGTCACCGGCGGCGATGTCTTCGCCCGGTTGAAGTTCGAGTCCGGTGTGCACCGGGTGCAGCGGGTCCCGGAAACGGAATCGGGCGGGCGCATCCATACCTCGGCGGCGACGGTGGCGGTGCTGCCCCAGGCCGAGGAAGTGGATGTCACCGTTCAGGACAGCGACCTCAGGATCGATACCTTCCGGGCCTCCGGCGCCGGCGGTCAGCACGTCAACACCACCGATTCCGCCGTGCGGATCACCCACCTTCCCACCGGCATCGTGGTTGCCGTGCAGGATGAACGCTCCCAGCACAAGAACAAGGCGAAGGCGATGCAGCTCTTGCGGGCGCGGATCTTCGACGAGGAGCGGGCGCGGCTGGCAAGCGAGCGGACCGAGGCCCGGCGGCTGCAGGTGGGCTCGGGCGACCGGTCGGAGCGGATTCGCACCTACAACTTCCCACAAGGGCGGGTGACCGATCATCGCATCGGCCTGACCCTTTACAAGCTGCCGGAGGTGATCAGCGGCGAGGCACTGGACGAGGTGGTCGATGCGCTCGTGCTCGATCATCAGGCCACGCTGCTGGCCGCCGAGGGACTGTGACGGCGAAAGACCGCAAGGCGGACGGGGGCCGGGCATGAGTGAGTTGGCCGCGGGCAGTCTTGGCGAGATGGTGCGCCTCATGCGCGCGCGGTTGCGCGCCGCCGGCTTGGAGACGGCGGCGCTGGATGCGCGCATCCTGGGGGCGACGGCGGCCGACTGCGCGCCCGATCAGGTGGTGCTCGATCCGGACCGCCCGGTCGACGCGACGACCCTTGCCCGGGCGGAAACGATGCTGGCGCGCCGTCTTGCCGGGGAGCCAGTGGGGCGAATCCTCGGCCGGCGGGAGTTCTGGGGCCTGGACCTTGGCCTCAGCGCCGACACGCTGGAGCCGCGCGCGGACACCGAAACGCTGGTCGAAGCGGTGCTGACCTGGTGCGGCGACCATGGCGGGGCGAAACATGCCTGGCGGTTCGCCGACCTGGGCACCGGAACCGGGGCGATTGCCCTTGCCCTTCTGAGCGAGTTGCCGAACGCGGTCGCGGTTGCCGTCGATCTGTCGCCGGGAGCGCTTGGCTGTGCCCGGGACAATGCGGCGCGGCACGGGTTGGCGGACCGGTTCTTGCCAGTGCAGGGCGATTTCGCCGCCGCGCTCGCGCCCGGTCTCGATTTTCTTGTCAGCAATCCGCCCTATATACGGGAAGGCGATCGGGACGCCCTCGATATCGGTGTCCGCGACTTTGACCCGGACATGGCGCTGTTCGCCGGCGCCGACGGGATGACCGCCTACCGGGCGATCTTCGGCGAAAGTTCGCGGCTTTTGGCGCCGGACGGCCCGCTGTTTCTGGAGATCGGCCATGATCAGGCGGCGGAGGTGGCCGCGCTGGCGCGGGCTGCGGGACGGTCTGACATCGCGGTATTTCAAGACCTTGGCGGATGCGACCGGGTGATCCGCGCCCGAGGTGTTGCAAAATAACGGCAACGACGCAGCGATTGAAGGCGATTGAAAAAGACGCTTGGAAAACCGACCGGAACCGGCTAGTTTCACCACGCCGAGACCCGACGGGGGTGGAGTGTTTTCCACGGGTAGGGCAGTACGAAGGTTGCTATAGAGCTTTTCGTTTCGGCCAAAACCTGCATCTTGAGACGGGCAGCCCCGTCTGACGAAGATGCGCCGTAGACCTTATGGTCTGGGTGCGACTTGGCACTGGTCTGTTCAGGACGAACCGTATGATACCGCAATACCAGCCGGCGCCCTCGCGCGGGTGGGTTTCGGTATTTGGAAGTCCGATCGGGCCATCGACATCGACAGTGTTTCGATGCGATTCATGCAGACGGACCGCGTGGCGGCCCGGACATCAGATCGGCTTCGCACCGGTCGCCGTTCGTGAGAGATAACGGCAGAATGAGACCAGGAAATCAAAACAACAAACGTATTCGCGGCCGTGGCGGGCGCAAGGGACCCAATCCTCTGTCTCGCGCCTACGAGTCCAACGGGCCGGATGTGAAGATCCGTGGTACCGCGCATCATGTGGCCGAGAAGTATCAGCAGCTCGCCCGCGATGCGGCGGCAGCTGGTGACCGGGTGATGTCGGAAAACTATTTCCAGCATGCGGAGCACTACCTGCGGATCATCGCGGCTGCGCAGCAGAGCATGCAGCAGCCCGTGGTTCTTCCGCGCGGCGACGGCGCCGACGAGGGTGACACCGAGGCGGAGACCGGCAACCGCGAAGAGCGGAGCCGTGACGAGCGCGGTGAACGGAGTGAGCGTGGCCGAGAACGCCGTGGGCGCGAGCAGGCAGCGCCTGCCCCGGCAGCCGCAGGCGCTCCGGTGATGCCGCTCGACGCACCACAGCCGTTTGTCGACAACATGCCGGTGCTCAATGCCAAGGCAGGCGACGAGGCCAGCGGCGACAGCGACGGCGATGAGGAGCGGGGCCGGCGCCGTGCACGCGGGACCCGGGGACGGGGTGTCCGGCGACCGAAGGCGGAGACGGGCGAGGCTGAAGCCTCAAATGGCGATGCTCCGGACGCCGCGGCAAAGGCCACGCCGACCGCGACCGCTGCGGAGACGGCCGCTGAGGCGGCCCCAAGCAATGGGGCGGCGGAACCGGCGGGCCAGGAGGTCTCCGGCGAGGTTTCGGAGAAGAAGCCGCGCGCCAAGCGGGCACCGCGCACGCGGAAAGCCGCCGCGCCGAAGGGCGAGGAGGCGGAAGCGCCCGCAGCCCCGGCGGAGCCGGCGGCTCCTGCGACCAACGACGCCTGATCGGGTTTTCCTGGCTCGCTTGTGGTCGGGCCGCCACCTTGAGAGACTGCCAACCGCGCGCCGCATCTCGGCGCGCGGTTTTTTCATATCTGGTTCGCAGCGGACGATTTCCCCTTTTGTTGTCGAAATGCAACACTATATCCAGCAAGCGGTCGTGTTTCGGCCGTCCGGACGCCGTATCGGGTCCGGAGTCCGAAAAGGGTGCTCTGCTTCGGGGAGTAGCCGGATCTGGAGGTCAAAGATGAATTTCGAAAAATACACTGAGCGTGCCCGCGGTTTCGTCCAGTCGGCACAGACCTATGCACTGGGGCAATCGCATCAGCAGTTCACCGCCGAGCATCTGCTCAAGGTCTTGCTCGACGACCCGGAAGGGATGGCGGCTGGTCTGATCGAGCGTGCCGGCGGGCGCGTCAAGGACGCGGTTCTGGCCAACGAGAAAGCCCTTTCCGCTCTGCCCAAGGTCTCGGGCGGCGCGGGGCAGCTTTATCTCGCTCCGGCGCTGGCGCAGGTGTTCGATCAGGCAGAGAAGATCGCGGAGAAGGCGGGCGATTCCTTCATCACCGTCGAGCGGCTTCTGCTGGCGCTGGCCATGAACAAGGAAAGCGACGCGGGCAAGGCGCTGGCCGGTGCGGGCGTGACGCCGGCGCGGCTGAACGAGGCGATCAACGATCTGCGCCAGGGGCGCACGGCCGACAGCGCCTCGGCGGAAAGCCAGTATGACGCGCTCAAGAAATATGCCCGCGACCTGACTCAGGCGGCACGGGACGGCAAGCTCGACCCGGTGATCGGCCGCGATGACGAGATCCGCCGGACCATTCAGGTCCTGTCGCGCCGGACCAAGAACAACCCGGTGCTGATCGGCGAGCCGGGGGTCGGCAAGACCGCCATCGCCGAAGGCCTTGCGCTTCGGATCGTCAATGGCGACGTGCCGGAAAGCCTGAAGGACAAGAAGCTGCTGGCGCTCGACATGGGGTCTTTGATCGCCGGTGCGAAGTATCGGGGCGAATTCGAGGAACGGCTGAAGGCGGTTCTGTCCGAGGTGCAGGCGGCGGCCGGCGGCATCGTGCTGTTCATCGACGAGATGCATACGCTGGTTGGTGCCGGCAAGGCGGATGGGGCGATGGATGCCTCCAACCTCCTGAAGCCGGCGCTGGCGCGCGGCGAATTGCATTGCGTGGGCGCCACGACCCTCGATGAATACCGCAAGCATGTGGAGAAGGACGCGGCGCTGGCCCGTCGGTTCCAGCCGGTGTTCGTGTCCGAGCCGACGGTGGAGGACAGCATCTCGATCCTGCGCGGCATCAAGGACAAGTACGAGCTGCATCACGGGGTGCGGATCACCGATTCGGCGATTGTTGCAGCGGCGACCTTGTCGAACCGCTACATCACCGACCGGTTCCTGCCGGACAAGGCGATTGACCTGGTGGATGAGGCGGCAAGCCGTCTCAGGATGCAGGTCGACAGCAAGCCGGAGAAGCTGGACGAGCTGGATCGGCGCATCATCCAGTTGAAGATCGAGCGTGAGGCGTTGAAGAAGGAGACCGATGCGGCGGCGAAGGACCGGCTGGACAAGCTGGAAGGCGAACTGGCCAATCTGGAAGAGGAATCGGCCGAGCTGACCGCGCGCTGGCAGGGCGAGAAGCAGAAGCTGTCCTCGGAGCAGAAGCTGAAGGAGCAGCTGGACCAGGCGCGCGGCGATCTGGAAAAGGCGCAGCGCCAGGGCGATCTCGCCAAAGCCGGCGAGCTTGCCTATGGCGTCATCCCGGACCTGGAAAAGGCGCTGGCGGAGGCCGAGGGCAGCGATGTCGCGGGCGGCGCGATGGTCGAGGAGGCGGTGACCACCGACCATGTCGCCCATGTGGTCTCCCGCTGGACAGGTATCCCGGTCGACAAGATGCTGGAAGGCGAGCGCGAAAAGCTGCTGCGGATGGAAGACGAACTGGCCCGTCGGGTGATCGGTCAGCAGGAAGCCGTGCATGCGGTGTCCACTGCGGTACGCCGGGCGCGGGCCGGCCTGCAGGATCCGAACCGGCCGATCGGCTCCTTCCTGTTCCTCGGCCCGACCGGCGTCGGCAAGACGGAGCTGACCAAGGCGCTCGCCGAGTTCCTGTTCGACGACGAGATGGCCATGGTCCGTCTCGACATGTCGGAATACATGGAGAAGCATTCGGTCGCCCGACTGATCGGCGCGCCCCCGGGCTATGTCGGCTATGAAGAGGGCGGTGCCCTGACCGAGGCGGTGCGGCGCCGGCCTTATCAGGTGGTCCTGTTCGACGAGATCGAGAAGGCGCATGCGGATGTGTTCAATGTGCTGTTGCAGGTGCTCGACGATGGCCGGCTGACCGACGGTCAGGGGCGCACGGTCGATTTCCGCAACACGCTGATCGTCATGACCTCGAATCTGGGGGCGGATTATCTGGTGGCCCAGACGGAGGGAGAGGACTCCTCGGCCGTTCGCGACCAGGTGATGGCGGTGGTTCGCGGGCATTTCCGGCCCGAGTTCCTCAACCGGCTGGACGACCAGATCCTGTTCCACCGGCTGCAGCGCTCGCAGATGGCGGCGATTGTCGACATCCAGTTGCAGCGCCTTCAGGGCTTGCTGGCCGATCGCAAGATTACCCTCAAGCTCGACGATGGTGCACTCGGCTGGCTGGCGCAGCGGGGCTATGACCCGGCCTATGGTGCCCGGCCGCTGAAGCGGGTGATCCAGCGCGAGGTCCAGGATCCGCTCGCCGAGATGATCCTCGCCGGCAAGGTGGCCGATGGCCAGACGGTCGAGGGATCGGCCGGCTCCGACCGGCTTCTGTTCCAGGTGGCGGAGGCGGAAAGCGCCGCCGCCTGATCGGGACAACCGACAATCCGCCGCGTCCAGAGTTTTCAGGATGCGGCGGATGAGCCCCTAAGGCGACAACAGCCCCGTCCGGGTTCCGGGCGGGGCTGTTGTCGTTGCGTCTGGGGAAGGGGCCGCGTCAGGGGCGATCGGCGGCGGCGATCCGGGAGGGGCCGTCGGCCCGGTCGATCAAAGTGTCGATGCGCTCGCGCTCGCGATTGAAGGCGGCGAGGAGCTCTCCGTCGAGAACCCGTCCACGTGGCAGACGAATGCGCATCGGGTCGACGAAGCGGCCATTGACCTTGACCTCGTAGTGAAGGTGCGGGCCGGTCGACAGGCCGGTGGAGCCGACATAGCCGATCACCTGGCCCTGACGCACGCGCACGCCTTCCTCGATGCCCTTGGCGAAGCTCGTCTGGTGGCTGTAGGTGGACAGGTAGCCATTGGCGTGCTGGATCTCGATGCGCCGGCCATAGCCGGACACCCAGCGCGCCTTGACCACCACGCCATTGCCGGCGGCCATGATCGGCGTGCCGCGCTTGGCCGCCCAGTCGACGCCGCTGTGCAGGCGCATGGTGCGGATGATCGGGTGCCGGCGCATGCCAAAGCCGGAGCGGTAGCGACCGCCGGACAGGGGCTTGCGCATCAGGAACTTCTTCGCGCTCTTGCCGGTCTCATCGTAGAAATCGACCACCCCGTCATCGGGGGTGCGGAAGCGATAGAAGCGGCGGGTGGTGCCGCGCGAGGTGAGCGAGGTGTAAAGAATCTCCGCCGGCATGTCGCTTTCCGCTTCGTCCAGCCCATAGAACACCTCGAAGGAATCGCCCGGTTTGACGCGGGACTTGAAATCCACGTCGAAGGAGAAGATCCGCACCAGGTCGGAGATCAGATCGGCGTTCACGTCCTGCTCGAGTGCGGTCTGATAGAGGCTGTCGTAGAGGGTCGGCGTGGTGCCGGCGTAGCCGACCCGGTCCGCCTCGGCGAAGGCATCGGCAAGGAAGGTGTCTGGCGCCTCGGCCGGAATGAATTCGCCGGTGTCGGAGCGGGCGATGGTGGCCCGGTGCGCGGTGTCCTCGTAAAGGCTGATGCGCTGCGGCTGCATCCGCTCCGGGCTGCCGCGCTCCGGTGCCAGGGCGATGCGCAGACGCTGGCCTTCGGTCAGGCTTTCGATCCCGAATTCCTGCTCGAAGCTGGCGACGATGGCCTCCGCCTCTTCCTCGCTGGCCTCGTTTTCGACCAGCACGTCGCGGAAGCTGCGGTCGCCGGCCACGGGGATGATCTTCTCTTCCATGCCGGCGAAGCCTTCCGCGTCGTCGGACTTGGAGACGAAGGAGACATTCTCCGGCGTGATTCGGACGGACAGGCGCGACAGTTCCGGCTGCTGGGCGAGGTTGAAGTCGAAGCGGCCGGGATCGATCACCGGCTCGTTTTCCGCGGCAATGGCATTGCCGGACAGGAACCGCGCGGTCTGGCGCACGGTGCGCTCGATCTCCAGGTCGCCGGGCGCCTCCACCATGCTGGCAAGCGGATTGTCGATGGGAAAGTCGCGGACGCTGATCGAGACCTCGCCATCCACCCGCGCGTCATAGACCGCGTCGCTGACGGCGCGCTGCGGCAGCACATTGTTGTCGGCGAACAGGCTGAGCGGGTTGAAGGGCGGGATGTCAGCGGCCTGGTCGCGGTTGGCGCGGGTGGCAAGGGTAGCCGTGACAAGCGCGTAGGGGCGCAGCTTGATGTGATCGCGGTCGCCGACCCGGTGCACCGTGGAGACGGGAATGATCTGGCGATTGGAGTATTGTGCGGTGGAGCGGATCACCCGGTCGCCCTTGGTCCTGGACAAACCGAGCCGGCCGCGTTGCTGGGGATTGGCGTCTTCCCCGCGAACGGGGGCGGCGGACACTTCGTACTGACCATCGAGCGCGGCCACCAATGCCCCGCCCATCAGGGTAACAGAGGTCAGCCCGGTCAGGATCGAGCCGGTGAGCCAACGCAAGCTGACCCGGCGCCGGTCCGGCAGCTGGTTGCGCTCGTCGTAGACCATGAGGGGCGGCTCGTCGCCGAGGTCGACCTGATCCCTGTGACCTGGATGTTGGCCGCCAATATGCATCGTGTCTTGCTCTTTTCCGTTTTGCTTCGAGAGTGTCACGAGGGTGCCCTGGTCAGGGCACGGGCGCGCGGGGCGCGCAACCCCTTATAGGTGCCCCGATGGACACGAGCAATCCGGCGTATTTATGGCAAGGGGCTCCTGCGGGCTGCGGGCCCGGCTCTTGGGTTTGATCCTTCAGCGTGGCGGCATCCGATGACGTTTGTTTGACGGTTTTCGGCGGTCGCGGGTGTGACCGCGGTGGGTTTGCGGGGGCTGTGCGGTGGCGATCTTCACTCGTTCCCGTGGCTGTTGATAGTCGTAAGGCGTTGGGTTGTTTTATGTTTTTGTGTTTGACGGGGTGTGTTGTTCACAAGGGGTTGGGAGTGATTGGTGTGTTTTTTCGGGTCTTGTGATTTTTTCTGGCGGTCGGGCTTGACGGTTTGCGGGGGCGGTG
>NZ_BMCR01000007.1 GCF_014635285.1 Stappia taiwanensis
CATGGGGGCGTTCCTCGTTGAATTCCCTCACGAAAGCATCGAATTTGGCCTGCTGCTGCAGGTTGTTCATGCCCGCAGGCCGGGTGGCTTCCTTCTTCAAGGTCAGGTGCATGCGCTCGTGGCGGCCGTTCTGCTGAGGGTGGCCGGGCTTGATGCGCTCAATGCCGATGCCCAGGCGCAGCCACCACACCGACAGCTTGGACAGATTGTAGAGCCCGTTCGGCGAGGCGAACGGCAAGCCGTTGTCCGTCCGGATCGCAGAGGGCAATCCGCGCTCTTTGAACAGGGCGAGGAAGGCCTCCATGACCGGCTTTTCCTTCGTTGAGTCAAAGGCCTCGCAGCTCAATAGAAAGCGGGACGCGTGGTCGGTGACCGTCAAAGGGTAACAATATTGCCGGTTGCCCAGCTTGAATTCGCCCTTGAAGTCGGCGGCCCACAGATCGTTGGGGGCAAGGCCTGCCGAAAGAGGCGTTCCTTCGGCCTTGTGGGCGCGTCGCCTCTTGCGGGCTCTGCTGACAAGGCCGTGCCGGTCCAGAACCGCATGCACCGTGCTTTGCGCAGGAATGCGAACGTCACCGGCCAACTTCCGAACCAGCACTTCCCGGATCTTGCGTGCACCCCAGTGGGGCTTGTCCTTCCTCGTGGAGACAATCAGGCGCTCAACCTGCTCGGGAAGCTGGTTGGCATGGCGCACCGGCCGGCGCGACCGGTCGCAAAGCGCCTCCAGCCCATCGCGCTGGTAACGGTTCCAGATCTTGTAGCCGGTCTTGCGCGAAATGCCGAACTCCCGGCAAACCGCACTCATGCCTTCGCCAGCCAGCAGGCGGGCAATGAAACGAAGACGTTCCTCCACTTTGGACACCTCTTGCCACGGCATCGACACCTCCCGCCAAAGCGAAAAGTGTTACCCATGTGTCCGGAACGTTCTGTCACCTATGTCTCAGCTCGGGCACAAAAACCTCCGCAGGCCACGCCGCGGAGGTTTTTTGCGTTCAGGCACAGTGAGCCGATCAACGGAACCCGCGCCGTAGCCGGGATTTGGGCGGTCGACAGCCTCAGAGATCAACTGTCGCGCTCTCCCTCAACCAAAGATCCCCGCGATAGCAGGCTTTCCCAAACCTCGGCCTCCGGAAGGAGGTTGGGGTTGTTCCTGCCGGTGGAAAGACGCAGGAATTCACCGAGATTGCGGCGTGGGAGGATCGCGAGTGCCCCACTCTCGAGAACAAGCGGCACCTGATCAGCAAAGCCCCGAACATCTCGGCAGGCACGATGACGAAGATCACGAGAATGATCGTCGACGCATTGCGGTACTGAGAGGGGCGCGAACGTGACCTTCAGGCTCCTGAGCGAACGCGTCGAGGTCCGCTTCGAGGGGCCAAGAGCAGGATGGCGCCGGTGCAGATCGTGTCCTTGCCGGCGGCGGTTAGTGCCGGCAAGGACGCTGTTCGCGTGTCAGGGGAGGTTTATTCGGCGGGGCGGACGCGAATGACGCGCTTGCCGAAGTTCTCCCCGCGCAAGAGGCCGATGAAGGCGCGCGGCGCGTTCTCCAGCCCATCGATGATTTCTTCGCGGTAGCGGATCTTGCCGCTCTCGATCCAGCCGCTCATCTGAGCGGCGAATTCGGGATAGAGATGGCCGAAATCGTCGAAGATGATGAAGCCCTGGAACTTGAGCTTCTTGCGCAGGATCTGCGCCATCAGCCAGTTGAGCCGGTCGGGGCCCTCGGGCAGGCTTGTGGCATTGTACTGGGAGATGATGCCGCAGACCGGAACCCGGGCGTTCGGGTTGAGCAGGGGCAGAACCCCGTCGAGAACCTTGCCGCCGACATTCTCGTAATAGACGTCAATGCCATCGGGGCAGGCCTTTGCCAAGAGCTCGGCGAAGTCCGGCGATTTGTGATCGATGCAGGCGTCAAAGCCCAGTTCCTCGACCGCATAGGCGCATTTCTCCGGCCCGCCGGCGATGCCGACCACCCGGCAGCCCAGAATCTTGCCGATCTGGCCGACGGTGGCGCCGACCGGGCCGGTGGCGGCGGCAACCGCGATGGTCTCGCCGGCTTTCGGCTCGCCGATTCGGGTCAGGCCGGCCCAGGCGGTGAAGCCGGGC
The DNA here is from genome assembly GCF_014635285.1 of Stappia taiwanensis. Lineage (GTDB taxonomy): Bacteria > Pseudomonadota > Alphaproteobacteria > Rhizobiales > Stappiaceae > Stappia > Stappia taiwanensis. The sequence goes on from NZ_BMCR01000007.1 coordinate 2,107, forward strand.
ATGCCGAGAATACCGAGGCTCCAGGAGGGGTGCGCGGGCGCCTTGCCGAGCTTGGCGACCTCCGTGCCGTCGGAAACCGCATAATCCTGCCAGCCGCTGCGCGACAGGACCAGATCGCCAACCTCGAACCCATCGAGCTGGGAGGCGATCACCCGGGCGACGGTGCCACCGGTCATCACCTCGCCGATCTGGACGGGCGGGGCATAGGAGGGCGCATCGCTCATACGCCCGCGCATGTAAGGGTCGAGCGAGAGGTACTCGATCCGCAGCAGCATCTCGCCCGGCCCGGCGACGGGAAGGGGGGATTCCACCAGTTTCAATGTCTGGTCGGTCGGCTCGCCGATCGGGCGTTCGGCCAGAATCCACTGGCGGTTCACGGTGTCGGTCTGGGGCATGTGTGTGTTTCCTTTCAAAGAGCGGCTTCAAGGATGCGGCGGGCATCGCTGGGGGCAATGCTGCGATGCTCGCCAAGGGCGGTCAGGCCATGATCGGACAGGGCACTGACGATGATGTCGATTTCCGGCGTGCCAACGGCATAGTCGCCAAGGCGCGTCTTGATGCCGAGGCTTTCGAAGAAGCCGCGCGTGGCCGCGATCGCAGCATCGATGCGCTCCTCCTCGCTGCCCTCGCGAATGTCCCAGACATTGCGGGCATATTGCAGCAGCTTGGCACGTTTTGCTTCGCGCTGATCATTCATCAGGGCCGGCAGCACCACCGCCAGCGTGCGGGCATGGTCGGTATCGTTCAGCGCGGTGATCTCATGGCCGATCATGTGGCTGGACCAGTCCTGCGGCACCCCGGCGCCGATCAGCCCGTTAAGCGCCTGCGTCGCCGTCCACATCAAGGCGGCGCGGGTGTCGTAGTCCTGCGGGGTGGCGAGCGCCTTCGGCCCGAGATCGATCAGCGTCCGCAGCAGGGTTTCGGCGAAGCCGTCCTGCACCGGCGCGGCCACTGGATAGGTCAGATACTGCTCGATGACATGGACGAAGGCATCGGCGACCCCGTTGGATATCTGGCGCGGCGGCAGGGAGTAGGTCACCTCCGGATCGAGGATCGAGAAGGCCGGGTAGCAATGCGGGCTGAGGAAGGCGAGTTTCGCCCCCTTCTCCGCATTGGTGATCACCGAGCCGGGGTTCATTTCCGAGCCAGTGGCCGGCAGGGTCAGCACGGTACCGAAGGGCATGGCATCGGCGACAACAGCGCCTTGGGACGTGAGGATCTCCCAAGGATCGCCGTCGTGGCGCACGGCGGCGGCAATGAATTTGGTGGCGTCGATGACCGAGCCACCGCCAACCGCCAGAAGGAAGGTGATGCCGTTGTCTCGGATCAGCTCCACCGCCTTCAGCGCGGTGGCGAACCGCGGGTTCGGCTCGATGCCGCCGAATTCGATCAGCTTGCGCCCAGTGAGTGCGGCGCGCACCTGGGCAAGCACTCCGGTGCGTTCGGCGCTGCCGCCGCCATAAAGGATCAGAACCTTGGCGTCGGCGGGGACGCGGGCATCAAGGTCGGCGATGCGCCCCTTGCCGAACAGGATGTGCGTCGGGTTGTGAAAGTCGAAATTGTTCATGCAGTCAAATCCTTGGCGTATCCGGGGCCCGGTCGGGGCCCATGGGGGCGTACCGTGTGGTTTGTCGGTTTGGGGTGGAAATAGACCGGTCGGCTAGAGGGTGGGCGAAAGAAGAGCGCTCAGGCGGGCGGGATCATCTTGCGGGTCATGTGCATGGCCGAGCGCAAGGGGGCATCGTCATGGGACAGGCCGGCCAGCAGGCTGGCACCGAGCCATTGATGGTAGATCGCCTCGGCCAGGCTCTCCGCATCGTCGAGCGGGGCAATCGAGCCGTCTTCGGCCCCGTCGCGCAGGGTCTGCGACAGCCGCCGCAGGATCGCCGCGACGCCGCGTTGCAGGATACGGCTCATGTCGGGGGAGAGATCGGCCACCTCGGCGGAGAGCTTGACCACCAGACAGCGATCTTCCGGATTGCCGCTGATCTGGCGGGCGTGCCAGGTTTCGAAATAGGTCAGGAGCCGGTCGCGCGCCGTCAGCTGGTCGTCGTTCAATGAGCGGGACAGGCCCTTTTCGTACTCCTCGACAAAGGCGGTCAGCAGTGCACAGCCATAGGCCTCCTTGGAGGCGAAGTAGTGATAGAAGGAGCCCTTCGGCACGCTGGCGGCCTGCAACAGCTCGCTGAGGCCGACGCCCCGGTAGCCGCGGGTCGCCGTCAGCCGGCGGCCGACCGCGAGGATGTGGCTGCGAGTGTCCTGCGCAAGCGTCTCTTGAGACGCTGAGTCTTGAGAAGCTGTGTCTGGAGTTTGCCGTTTCATGATCCGGCATATAGGAGCGAATAGACCGGTCGTCTAGTGGTGGGGTGAGATTTTTGTTTGCCGCCATCAATCGCCCTTTGCGGACGAGGTGGCTGGCGATGGGGCTTGCCCGCTGATGTGCCGTCAGGGTCCGGGATCGTACACCCGGGTGGCGGTCTCCACGTCGAGCCCGGCCGCTTTCCAGTCGACGAAACCATTGGCCAGCCGCTGGGCCGCAAGGCCGTGGGCACGCAGGGCGGCGACCGCATCGACCGACAGAACGCAATAGGGGCTGCGGCAATAGGCGACGATGTTCTGCTTGGCCGGCAGTTCGGCCAGCCGGCGCTCCAGCTCCTCGACCGGGATGTTGATCGCGCCGGGCAGATGGCCGAGGGCGAATTCATCTTCCGACCGGACATCGAGCAGGGTGACGCTCTCCTCGCTCATGCGCCGCAGCAACTCCTCGCGCGAGATCGGCTCGAGCCGGGCCGGATGGCTGCGACTGTCCGCCACCAGGTCATGGATCCGCGCCTGCTGGTGGTCGGCATAGTCGCGCAAGGCAACGAGCAGAGGGGCGATCGGGCCAGTGCCCAGCCGATAGAGCACATTCTTTCCCTCCCGCCGGGTCTGGACGAAGCCGGCACGCTTCAGGTGCTGCAGGTGCTGGGAGGCATTGGCGAGGGAGAGATCTGTCAGTTCCGCCAGACGCTCCACGCTCCGCTCGCCTTGCGCGATGTGCTCCAGAAGCGCGAGGCGGTGGGCGTTTCCGAGCGTGCGGGCCAGAAGGGCAAGGGTCTCGATGTGCGTTTGATGGGTGTTCATCCCGGGAATCTAGGGCGTGGCCACCATTCAATCAATGTGTTGAGCATTGCCAGTACGCGAGGGGTGGCGCATTCTCACAAGTTAAAGGTGTGCCCATTGGCGACACTCGAGGCGAGGGCGCCGTCCCGCCGTGGGGTGCCGGTGAGGCCGCCGGTTCTTTGATGGCTAAACGAGGCCAGGTGTCATGCTTCCCGCCGATCCGATCCCGATCTCCGCGCTTCAGCATGCGGTCTATTGCCTGCGGCAGGCGGCCTTGATCCATCTGGAGCGGCTGTGGGCGGAAAATCGTTTCACCGCCGAAGGCGACAGGCTGCATGCGACGGTCGATCTGCCCGGTGGGCGCAAGGCCCGAGGTGTGCGGCGGGAAAACGCGCTGCCGCTGGCTTCCGCACGTCTTGGGATCGCCGGGGTGGCCGATCTGGTGGAGTTTCTGCCGGGCGCATCTGGCACAACGGCGTCTGGCAAGACGACAGATCGCGAGATCCCATGTCCGGTGGAATTCAAGCGCGGCAAGCCGAAATTGCACCGGGCCGACGAGGTGCAGCTCTGTGCCCAGGGGCTGTGTCTGGAGGAAATGACCGGCGCCGCCGTGCCGGAAGGTGTGCTCTTTTATGCCGCCACCCGGCGCCGGGTGGCGGTGCCGTTCGACGCGGGCCTGCGCCGCCTCACCGAGGACACGATCGAAGAGCTTCGCGGGGTTCTCGCGAGCGAGACGACACCGCCGGCGGTGTATCGCGCCGAGCGCTGCCGCGCGTGTTCGCTGGCCGAGCTGTGCCGGCCGAAGCTGGCCGGGCGCGCGGTGGCGGCCTGGCGTGACCGGATGGTGCGCGATCTGCTGGCGGAGGGGGACTGACCGCATGAAGAAGCTGCTCAACACCTTGTATGTGACCGTCGAGGGGGCGGGCCTGCGCAAGGACGGCGAAAATCTGGTGGCCGAGGTCGAGGGGGAGGAGCGGGCGCGGGTGCCCTTGCACATGCTGGCCTCCGTTGTTGTCTTTGGTGGGATTTATCTCTCTCCGGCGTTGATGCAGGCCTGCGCGGCGGGCGGAATTGCCATTGTTTTGCTGGATCGGATCGGCCGGTTTCAGGCGCGGGTCGAGGGGCCTCAATCCGGCAATGTCCTCTTGCGGCGCGCCCAGTATCGTCTCTCCGAGATGCCGGACGAGATCGTGCGCGGGCTCGTGCTGGGCAAGGTGGCGAACCAGCGCGGTGTATTGATGCGGGCGCTGCGTGATCACGGGGCCGAGCTTGACGAGACGCGGCGCCGGGCCATCGACGCGGCGATCCGGCGTCAGGCGGAGATCCTGCGCCGCATCACTGGGGCGGGCGAGGGAGCGGAAACCCTGCGCGGCGCGGAAGGAGAGGCGGCGAAGCTCTACTTCGGCGTCTTTGATCATTTGCTGCGGTCGCCGGATGAGGAGATCCGGTTTCGCGGTCGCTCGCGGCGCCCGCCGCTCGATCCGGTCAATGCGGTGCTGTCCTTCCTCTATACCCTGCTTACCCACGATTGCCGGGCCGCAGCCGAAAGCGTTGGCCTTGATCCGGCTGTCGGTTTTCTGCACCGCGACCGGCCGGGTCGGCCCAGTCTGGCGCTCGATCTGATGGAGGAGTTGCGGCCCGTCTTCGCCGACCGGCTGGCCCTGTCCATGTTCAACCGCCGGCAATTGCGGGCCGGCGACTTCGAGACGCGGGACGGCGGCGCCGTGTCCCTGTCCGAGGATGGCCGCAAGACCGTGCTCGCCGCCTGGCAGGAACGCAAGAAGGAGGAGCGGATGCATCCGTTCCTGCAGGAGAAGGCACCGCTCGGACTGGTGCCCTACCTGCAGGCGCAGCTTCTGTCGCGGCATCTGCGCGGCGATCTCGATGCCTACCCACCCTGGTTCTGGAAATAGGAGAGACGATGCTGGTGCTTGTGACCTATGACGTGCGCACGTCCGATGCCGGCGGGCCCGGGCGATTGCGGCGGGTCGCCAAGGCTTGCCGTGACTATGGGCAGCGCGTGCAGTTTTCGGTCTTCGAGATCGAGGTGGATCCGGCGCAGTGGACCCGGCTCAAGGCACGGCTGGAAGCGGCGATCGACCCGGAGGCGGACAGCTTGCGCTACTATTATCTTGGCGCCAATTGGCAGCGGCGGGTGGAGCATGTCGGCGCCAAGCCGGCCACCGATCTCGGCGGAACGCTGATCATCTGAGACCGGGAAACCGGCGGAGGTCCGGGCCAGCGCGAACCGCAAGCGTGTCCGGATTCCCCGGGAGGTTCGCGCTGGCCTTACAGGGATGAAAAAATTTGTCTTTTTCCAGACAGGTGCGGCATGGGCGATGATTTGTGGACACGTTTTGCAGAGGTTCGCGCTGGCGAACGATTTTTCTTTGATCCGGCAACGTGATAGGAGGGGGACGTCGCCCCCTCACGGGGGCGTGGATTGAAACAACAGGGTGACCGCAGGTGACAACACCCGGGGCGTCGCCCCCTCACGGGGGCGTGGATTGAAACAAAGAACATCGAGCCGGCAGAGACAGCGCCCCCTGTCGCCCCCTCACGGGGGCGTGGATTGAAACGGAGGACAAGAGCCGGATTGAAAAGGCGTACAAGGAGTCGCCCCCTCACGGGGGCGTGGATTGAAACGCCCGGCGATCACGTCCGGATCATCCGGCGCGCCAGTCGCCCCCTCACGGGGGCGTGGATTGAAACAGAACAAAATTCTCCGGACGATGAATACAATATGGTCGCCCCCTCACGGGGGCGTGGATTGAAACGTCGCGGGGCATGCTTGCATTGGCGCGTATCCTGGTCGCCCCCTCACGGGGGCGTGGATTGAAACAGCCAGTCGGCAAACGCCCCGGCAGCCGCCCTTGTCGCCCCCTCACGGGGGCGTGGATTGAAACTCATACAGCGCAGATTACGATCACGACCCTTTTGGTCGCCCCCTCACGGGGGCGTGGATTGAAACGCGGAGGTCTCGAGCCTCCTTGATGAGATCCGTAGTCGCCCCCTCACGGGGGCGTGGATTGAAACGGAGGTGATCGCCATGACGCCGCGCGAGCTGCCTGTCGCCCCCTCACGGGGGCGTGGATTGAAACGAGGGCGACCAGTGGCAATTGACCCATGACGCGCGTCGCCCCCTCACGGGGGCGTGGATTGAAACATCAACTACAAGGGCGCCGATCAGTTCGACAAGTCGTCGCCCCCTCACGGGGGCGTGGATTGAAACCGGGTGCGGGAAGCCCGGCCGGACTCGAGCGGCAAGTCGCCCCCTCACGGGGGCGTGGATTGAAACGAGGACATCCCGACGGCCACGACCGGCGTCTCGAGTCGCCCCCTCACGGGGGCGTGGATTGAAACCCGCTGCTGCCGGCATTTGATGGCGCCGGCGGGATGTCGCCCCCTCACGGGGGCGTGGATTGAAACTCGCGGTGGCGCTGATCAGCGGGCTGCTGCTGGGTCGCCCCCTCACGGGGGCGTGGATTGAAACGATCGTGAAATCGATTGTTTGGCGGATCAGCGGGAGTCGCCCCCTCACGGGGGCGTGGATTGAAACATCCGTCGCCATCATGCGCCCCACAAAAAAGGCCCGTCGCCCCCTCACGGGGGCGTGGATTGAAACCAATATTGCGCCGTCACATCGGTCGCGCTGTCGAGTCGCCCCCTCACGGGGGCGTGGATTGAAACGCGAGGCGCTGGCCTCGCTGGTTGCCGAGCTGGCGTCGCCCCCTCACGGGGGCGTGGATTGAAACGGGAGGACCCTCGATCCGATCCCGCGCGCGCAATGTCGCCCCCTCACGGGGGCGTGGATTGAAACCGCCAGGACCATCGCGACGCCTCGATGATTGGCCGTCGCCCCCTCACGGGGGCGTGGATTGAAACGCCGAGTCCACGCCGATCGTGTAGAGGTTGATCGTCGCCCCCTCACGGGGGCGTGGATTGAAACCGAACGGTGTCCAGTTGCTGTTCGTCGGCATCCGGTCGCCCCCTCACGGGGGCGTGGATTGAAACGTGCGCTCATTATGGGGCCGTACATTGGGTGTTGTCGCCCCCTCACGGGGGCGTGGATTGAAACTGGCGTCATGATGATCTCGGACGGATCGACAAAAAGTCGCCCCCTCACGGGGGCGTGGATTGAAACGTTGCGACAGCATACCAGCCATTCGGCTCAAGGATCGCCCCCTCACGGGGGCGTGGATTGAAACCGCCGATGAATTTATTTTTGGTGGCGGTGCGGTGGTCGCCCCCTCACGGGGGCGTGGATTGAAACCCTGAAACGGATGATATTTCGGGCGGCCGGTCGGTCGCCCCCTCACGGGGGCGTGGATTGAAACGGGTGCAGCAGCTCAAAACGGCGGGTGGTCAGGGGTCGCCCCTCGCGGGGGCGTGGCTGCCTCAGCCGCCGGAGGGCTGGCCCTGCTGTTGGCGCAGCAGCGACAGCAGCAGGGTGTCGGCCCGGTCCCGGTGCTGCTGGTGCAGCCGGGTTGCCTCCGCCTCATCGCCGGCGCGGATCGCCGCCAGGATCGCCCGGTGCTCCTTGTCGGAGATTACCGGCAGCGGGCGAAGCCCGGCGATGGCGATGCGGGCGCGGTATTGCTGGTCCCAGAGCTGGCGCAGCATGCCCTGCAGGCGCGGGTTGCCGCAAAGGGCGACCAGTTCGGCGTGGAACAGATCGTCCAGCTCGGACCATTGCGCGATGTCGCCGCGTTTGGTGGCCCGTTCCATCTGGCTGAGAATGCCGTCAAGCCGCTCGTAGTCGGCCGCGCTGATGCCGCGCCGGGCTGTCAGTTGCGCGGCCTTGACCTCCAGGGTCGAGAACACCTGGTAGATCTGCTCGATCTCCTCGATCGACAGCGCCCGGACGGTGATGCCATGGCGCGGCCGCACGTCGACAAGCCCTTCCTCCTCCAGCCGGATCAGCGCCTCGCGCACGGGTGTCCGGCTCAGCGACAGGAGGCTGGCCACCTCGGTTTCCAGCAAGGTGGTGCCCGGGGGCAAGCGGCCTTCCAGAATGCGGTATTTCAGGTCGTGATAGGCGCGCTCGCGCGCCGGCAGTCTGGCGATGCCCTGAAGGCTGGGCCTTGGTCTGGAAAAGGCCTGGCCGTCGGCATGCGCCCTGCCGGTCGCCGATCCGCTTTTTCGTCCCCGTCCGCCCAGAGCCCTGCTCCCCGCTTGTCGGTGTCTTGTGTTTGCGTGTCGCTCTTCGCGCCGGGCGGGTCGCCGGTTGGCCCTGCGTCCCAGCCCGGTGCGCCCGCGGTGGCATAGCCGTTTTTCGCGCGGGAGGGAACATGAGAGCCGATAGCCGCTCCCCGCGTCGGTCGCGGCTCAGCTCGCCGCCTTTCGCGCCTCCTCATCGGCGATGTGGTCGCAGATGATGGTGTCGAAATCCGCATCCGCCCGGAAGCCGGCGGCCTCCGCCCGCGTGGCCAAAAAGTCCCGTGGCCAGCCGGCAACGATGGCGGCGATTTCCGGATCCGGCTGGTGCGTGATCCGGCCGGCGACCTGCGGGCCGGCCACCCGGCGCAGGGCTTCGATCATCTCCGCCACGGTGATCGACAGGCCGGGCATGGTCAGCGACCGTCGGTCGCCCAGAAGGCCCGTGTCCATGTTGGCCGCGTGCAGCAGGAAGCCGACCGCCGCCGTCGGGCTGGCGACCCATGCACGCACCGTGTCCGCGACCGGCAGGATCGCTTCCTGTCCGACGAGCGGTTCGCGGATGATACTGGAGAAAAAGCCCGAGGCAGCCTTGTTGGGCTTGCCCGGCCGCACGACGATGGTCGGCAGGCGAATGCCGACCCCGTCAACGAACCCCTTGCGGGTGTAGTCGGCCAGAAGCAGTTCGCCGATCGCCTTCTGCGTGCCGTAGCTGGTCAGCGGCGCGCATTGGAACGTATCGTCGATCTTCTCGGGAAAGGGGGCGCCGAAGACGGCGATGGAGGAGGTGAACACAAGGCGCGGCCGGTAGCCTTCGCCGACCTGGCGCACCGCCTCCAGAAGGTGCCGGGTGCCGTCCAGATTGACGGCGTAGCCCTTGTCGAAGGCGGTTTCGGCCTCGCCGGAGACCACTGCCGCCAGATGGAAGATCACGTCCGGCTTGCGCGCCACCAGCGTTCGCAGTGCGTTCGCATCGGTGATGTCGGCGGTCGCCGTCTCAAGGGTTGGTCCGGCGTCGGAGGAGAACGCCGGCCGGACCACGTCGACCGCAAGGATCGAGGCGATCTGGCTGCCGCACAGTCTGCCGTTGGCGAGCAGCTGTTCGGTCAGTCTGCGGCCGAGCATGCCGGCGGCGCCGATGATCAGGATGCGCATGGCGGTTCCCTCCTCCTCCGGGCGTTGCGGGGTCAGTGATTGTCGCGCGGCACCGGCGGCTGGGTGCCATCGGTCCCGCCCTGGGCGAGCCGCTGGTAGTTGACCGCCGGTTCGAGCACCATGCCGGCGTCCAGTTGAGCGACGAGACCGCGCTGGATCTCCTGCCAGGGCGTCTGGTGCGCCGGGTAGGCATAGCCTCCGGCGGCCTCCAGCGCCTTGCGCCGCTCCGCCAGTTCGCTATCGGAAATCAGGATATCGGCCGAGCAGGCGTTGAGGTCGATACGCACCCGGTCGCCGGTTTTCAGCAAGGCCAGCCCGCCGCCGGCCGCCGCCTCCGGCGAGGCGTTGAGGATCGACGGGGATCCGGACGTGCCGGACTGGCGCCCGTCGCCGATGCAGGGCAGCGAGGTCACGCCGCGTTTGAGCAGGTAGTCGGGCGCGCGCATGTTGACCACCTCGGCAGCGCCCGGATAGCCGATCGGCCCGGCGCCGCGCATGAACAGGATCGAGGTCTCGTCGATGGCGAGAGCCGGATCGTCGATCCGTGCATGGTAATCCTCCGGCCCGTCGAACACCACCGCCCGTCCCTCAAACGCCATCGGGTCGTCCGGGTTCGACAGGTAGCGCTGGCGGAATTCGTCGGACACCACCGACAGCTTCATGATGGCGGAGTCAAACAGGTTACCCCGCAGAACCCGGAAGCCGGCATTGGCCAGAAGCGGCCGGTCGAAGGGACGGATCACCCGTTCGTCCTCGATGGTCGCATCCCGGCAGTTCTCGCCGAGACTGCGGCCGTTGACGGTCAGCGCGTCCTCCTCGATGAGTCCGGCCGACATGAGCTGGCGAACCACCGCCGGCACGCCGCCGGCGCGGAAGAAATCCTCGCCGAGATACTCGCCCGCCGGCTGCAGGTTGACCAGCAGCGGCACCGTTTCGCCATGGGTCTGCCAGTCGTCGATGGACAGCTCCACCCCGAGGTGGCGGGCGATGCCGTTGAGGTGGATCGGCGCGTTGGTGGAGCCGCCGATGGCGGAGTTGACGCGAATGGCGTTGAGGAAGGCCGCGCGGGTCATCACATCCGTCGGCTTGAGGTCCTCATGCACCATGTCGACGATGCGCAGGCCCGTGCGATAGGCCATCTCCTGCCGGTCGCGATGGGGCGCGGGGATTGCCGCCGAGCCGGGAAGCTGCATCCCCAGGGCCTCGGCGAGGCTGTTCATGGTCGTCGCCGTGCCCATGGTGTTGCAATAGCCGGTCGAGGGGGCGGAGGAGGCGACCAGCTTGACGAACCCCTCATAGTCGATCTCGCCGGCGGCCATCATCTCGCGGGCCTTCCACACAATGGTGCCCGAGCCGGTGCGCTCGCCCCGGAACCAGCCGTTCAGCATCGGCCCGACCGACAGGGCGATGGCCGGAATGTTGACGGTGGCGGCCGCCATCAGACAGGCGGGGGTGGTCTTGTCACAGCCGATGGTCAGCACCACCCCGTCGAGCGGATAGCCGTAGAGCACCTCCACCAGGCTCAGATAGGCCAGATTGCGGTCGAGCGAGGCGGTCGGCCGCTTGCCGGTCTCCTGGATCGGATGAACCGGAAACTCGATGGGGATACCGCCGGCCTCGCGAATGCCATCGCGCACCCGCTTGGCAAGTTCCAGATGGTGCCGGTTGCAAGGGGAGAGGTCCGAGCCGGTCTGGGCGATGCCGATGATCGGCTTGCCCGACTGCAACTCCTGCTGCGACAGGCCGAAATTCAGGTAGCGCTCCAGATAGAGCGCTGTCATGTCCGGATTGTCCGGATTGTCGAACCAGGCGCGGGACCGCAAGGCGGGTTTGCTCGGGGGGGTGCTCATGGGATCTGCGGGCCTTCGATATCCGTTTGTGTCAAGGATGGTTGCCATTAATGTATACAATAAAATCGGATCTGGGAATGCACTCCTCACGCCCAGCCGCCAACCCAGTCGCCTTCGCCCCCGTAAATCGCCAGATAATCAGCAATTATAGAAGCATATATCATTTTTGACGTTCCCTTGACCCCGGCGCGGCACTGCCTGAAGTCTGTCGCTGAATTGACCTTTATGGATACGTTGATGCGGATCCGTGGTGCAAGGCTGTGAGCGGGGAGGAGAGGCCTGAGGGGGCGTCGCGGGCAGTCGCCCCGGGCGTGCCGGCGCGATCGTTCATCTGGATGCGACCCACTCGGTCGTCCTGTCGATGCTGCCGGATGTGGGGCCGGACAATCGGTTGCCGCCGCTGACGCCCTATTCCATCATGGGGGCTGTCCGACTGTTCCCGGATTCTGGAGCGGAACGGCGGGGAGGAACGTGGCGTGAGATGGAGTGGTCGCGATGCCGGGGTTTTCCGCCAATCTGGGCTTTCTGTGGACCGAGCTTTCGTTGCCGGAGGCGGTGCGCCGGGCCCATGCGGCCGGCTTTGACGCGGTCGAGTGCCATTGGCCCTATGAGGTTCCGCCTGCGGAGCTGCGGGCGGTGCTGGAGGAAACCGGCCTGCCGCTGCTGGGCCTGAACACGCGCAAGGGCGGTCAGGCGGGCGATTTCGGCCTGGCGGCGGTGACCGGCCGTGAGGCCGAGGCGCGGGCGGGGATCGACGAGGCGGTGGCCTATGCGGCGGCGGTAGGGGCACGGGCGGTGCATGTCATGGCCGGCCGGGCGGCGGAGGATGATACGGCGCGCGCGTTTTTCGACGCCAATCTCGCCTATGCCTGCAAGATGGCCGCGCCGCATGGGCTGACGATCCTGATCGAGCCGATCAATCACCGGGATGTCGCCGGCTATTTCCTGTCGCGGGTGGAGCAGGCCGCGGCGGTGATCGAGCGGGTCGGCGCCGACAATCTGAAGATCATGTTCGACTGCTATCACACCCAGATCATGCAGGGCGACCTGTTGCGCCGCTTTGAGGCGCATCGCGAGATGATCGGCCATGTGCAGATCGCGGCGGTGCCCTCGCGGGCGGAGCCGGACGAAGGGGAGATCTGCTACGAGCGCCTGATCGCCGACATGCGCAAATGCGGCTACGACGGCTATGTCGGTGCGGAATACCGGCCGCGGGCCGGGACCGACGCGGGGCTCGGCTGGCGTGCGATCTGCCGGAAGGGCTGAGACCTGCCAGCCGGCAACACGCGGGACCCGGGTTAGCGCGGCGGCATCCGGAACACGGCTTCGAAACCATCACTCCGGCTTGGTGCCGGCGAGTGCAGTTCCAGCTGGCCGTGCACCCCCTCGGCGATGGCGCGGGCAATGGCAAGACCCAAGCCGCTGCCGTCGGCGGTGGCCTCGCCGCGCTCGAAGCGGGCGGTTAGCCGGGCGAGGCTCTCCGGGGCAAGAGCGGGGCCGTCATTGATGACGCCGAGGCTGCCCGCCGCTGAGAGCGTGACCTGAACCGGACTGTCGGCGGGGCTGTGCTTCAGGGCGTTCTCGATCAGATTGCGGGTCAGGATGGCGAAGGCATCCGGGTCCATGTCCGACATCACCGGGGTGTCGGGAAGTCGAAGGTCGATGCGGTCGGCGGCCGAGGGGCCGGCAACGTCGGTGGCGATCATCTTCAGCAGTGGGCGCATGTCCGAAGCGGTCTCCGCATGCAACCGGCCGCTTTCCGCGCGCGAAAGCTGCATCAGTTTTTCGCTCATGCGGCTGAGGCGCTTCAGGGCACTCTCGATATCACCCGCCCGCCGTGCCGCATCCGCATCGCGCGTTTCGGCAATCAGCCGCTGGGTCTGCGCCAGAGCGGCGGCCAGCGGTGTGCGCAGTTCGTGGGCCGCATTGGCGGTGAAGCTGCGTTCCGCGTCGAGGGTGGCCCGTAGGCGGCTAAGTAGTTGGTTGATGGCGCGGGCCACGGGGGTGATTTCCGCCGGCAGCGTGCCGCTGTCCACCGGCGACAGGTCGCCGCCGCCGCGTGTCGCCAGTGCGGCGCTGAGGGCGCGAACCGGGCGCAAGGTTCGGCGCACCATCCACAAGATGCCGATCAGGCTGAGGGGGACCAGCAGCAGCAGCGGCAGCGCCATCGCCATTTGCGTTTCCCGCTCGATCCGGTCCCGGTGGTCGAGCGGTTCGGCAACGGCAATGGTGATGGTGCCCTGAAGGGCGGCGTCGTAGTAGAGCCGGTGGGTCGCGGTCTGGCGGAAGCCGGTGCCCTCGAACGGGGGGAAATCCGCCTCCACCGCCCGGTGTGAGCGCAGCAGGATCCGCCCCTGGTCGTCCCGCACCAGATAGGTGAAGAATTCGTCGTGGGTGCGCAGGGTGCTGATCCGGCGGCTGACCCCTTGCTCCTCACGGTCGATGATGTCGAGCACCGCCAATGGCAGGAGGCGCTGGGCGGTTTCCTCCAGCGTGCTGTCGAACATCTCGCCCATTTCCCGGCGCAGGATCGACGTGGTGGTTACCGCGGTCGCGGCCCAGAGCAAGGCGATGCCAAGGCCGATGGCGAGCGCCAGCCGTCCTTGCAGCGAGCCGGGAAGCCGGCTCATTGCGCCGCGCCCAGCCGGTAGCCAAGGCCCCGCACGGTCTCGATGGCCTCCCGCCCCAGTTTCTTGCGCAGCCGGCTGACATGCACCTCGATGGTGTTGCTCTCGATCTCCGTGTCGAAGGAATAAAGCCGCTCTTCAAGCTGCGCTTTGGACAGAAGCTGTCCCGGGTGCTGGAAGAAGGCCTCGAACAACACCCACTCACGGGCGGTGAGGGCGATCGGCTTGCCGGCGCGCCGGACCGAACGGGCGGCGCTGTCGATCTCAAGATCGCCGAGCTTGAAAAGCGGGTTCGGGTTGCCGGCGTAGCGCCGGGCCACCGCATTCAGCCGGGCGGACAGCTCGGCCAGATCGAAGGGCTTGACCATGTAGTCGTCGGCGCCGGCGTTGAGCCCGTCGATCCGGTCGCTGAGCTGGTCGAGGGCGGTCAGGATGATCACCGGCGTGATGTCGCCGCGCCCGCGCAAGGCACGCAGGAACGGCTGGCCGCGCCCGTCGGGCAGCATCAGATCCAGCAGGATCAGGTCATAGGCGGCGGCCTCCTGCAGGGCGGAGGCCTCGTCGAGCCGGGTTGCCCAGTCGACGGAGTGGCCGTCGGCGGCGATCTGGTCGCGCACCGCCGCGCCCAGCACCGCGTCATCCTCGATCAGAAGCACCCGCATTGCGTTTCGGTTTCCATCCGTTGTGTCGGTTTCTTGTGGGCCATCAACCTGACAGCAACCTGAAGGCAATTGTGCACCGACCTTCAGGTGGTTGTCAGCTTGGCCGGTCATAAGTCCCCATCAAATCCTTATCGAGGAGAGGGACGATGAAGAAATCCGCGATGATCGCGGCGCTGCTGGCGGCACTCGTCATGGCCGGCGGCGTCCGTGCCGATGACGATGATTGCCAGGTGCCGATGGCCGACTGGAAGCCGCGCGCGGCGGTGGAGGCGATGGCCAAGGCAAAGGGCTGGACCGTGCGCCGCATCAAGACCGATGACGGCTGCTACAAGCTGAAGGGACGGGACGCGGACGGCCGCAAGATGAAGGCCAAGATCGATCCGGCGACGCTGGCGATTGTCGAGATCGAGTACCGCGACGACGACGACCACCGCCGCCGCGATCATGACCGCGACCGCAAGCACAAGCACAAGCCGGCACCGACGGGTGCGGTCTCGCCGCCGAACAACGGATTGTTCAACACCACGTCCCCCGCGCAGCCGGTGGTGAAGTGAAACCTCTTGCAGACGGTCTGATGCGATAAGGCAACCGCGTGCGGTACGAACCTCGCACCCGGTCCGCGCCTTGTCTTTCGCGCCGCCACGCGTTCCTGAAACCGGAGAAGAAAATGAAACCGTTCCTTGCCGTCATGGCCCTGACCACGGCCCTTGTCGCGCCGGACCTGGCCATGGCCAAGCAGGTCACCCTGACCACCACCCTCAACAACTACGGCGGCGATGGCGCCTATCTGGCGTTCTACGTCACCGATGCCAATGGCGCCTACAAGGGCAGCCTGTGGATGGCCGGCGGCAAGTCCAAGTACTACGAGCATCTGAGCGACTGGTTCCGGGCAACCGCCGGCAATGCGGCGGAAATCAACGGCATCACCGGGGCCAGCGTCGGGGCGGGACAGTCCCTCACGGTGACGCTGGATCTGGCCGATGCGCTGTTCGATGCCGGCTACGAGCTGCATATCGATGCCGCGGTGGAAGACATGCGCGACAGCCCCTCGGAGGTGGTCATTCCGCTGACCCGCGAAGGGGCGGGCCAGGCCGTGCGTGGCCGCCGCTACATCGAAACCTTCAGCTACGACATGTGACGCGGGAAGACGAGATAAAGTCATGTTGCGTTCCCTGCACAAGATCCCCGGCCTTGTCGCCGCGGCTCTGATCCTTCTGCTCGCCACCACCGGTGTGGTGCTGTCGGTGCTGCCGGCGCTGGAAACGGCGCAGGCCCCGGCGGTGACCACGCCGGCGCCGAACACTGCCGAACTTGCGGCCCGGGTCGCCGCCGCCTATCCGGGCGTGGAGCAGATCCGGCGTGCGCCTTCCGGCCTGATCACGGCGTTCTATTTCGAGAATGACCGTCCGGGCCGGGTGGTGATCGACCCGGTGACCGGTGAAGGTGTCAGGGACTATACCCCCTCGGCCTTTTCCCGCTGGATGACCAATCTGCACCGTTCCCTGTTTCTGGACGATGGCGGACGGTTGACGGCCGCCGCCGGCGCGCTTGCCATGCTGGTTCTGTGCGTCTCCGGCTGTCTGCTCACCGTGCGGCGTGTGGGCGGCTGGCGCCGGCTTTTCTCGCGCCTGCGCGGACCGCTGGCGGGCCGTCTGCATGTGGAAATTGCCCGTATCGCCCTGCCGGGGCTGCTCTTGTCGTCGCTGACCGCGCTGGTGATGACCGCCGGAACCTTCGGCGTGCTGCCCTCGGACCGGGCCGCGCCGCTCTTTCCCACCGAGGTGAGCGAGACGATGGGCGCGGCGCCCGGCGAGATCGCCGCGCTGGCGGCGGTGCCGCTGGAGGATCTGCGCGAGCTGACCTTTCCCTATCCGGGCGATGCCACCGACGTCTTCACGCTGAAGACCGTGTCTGGCACCGGCTATCTGGATCAGGGAACCGGTGCCATGCTGGTTTGGGCCGATCACGGCCCCTGGCAGCAGCTTTCCGCCACCGTCAAGATGCTGCACACGGGCAGGGGCGCCTGGGTGCTGGGGCTTGTCCTCGGCCTGACCACGCTCGGTGCGCCGGTGCTGGCGGTGACCGGGATCATTGTCTGGCTAAGCGGGCGCCGCGCGCGGCCGCGCCTTCCGGCCGGCGCACGTGCCGATCGGGCCGACACGATCGTGCTTGTCGGCAGCGAGGGCGGCAGCACCTGGGGCTTTGCCGCGACCCTGCACAAGGGGCTGATGGCCGCCGGGCACACGGTGCACACCGCCGCGCTCTCCCGCTTCGCGCCGGAGCGCTACACCAACGCGCGGCAGGTCATCATCCTCGCCTCCACCTATGGCGATGGCGCCGCGCCGTCCTCCGCGCAAGGCTTTGCCGATCGGCTGGCGGCGCTGCCGGCGGCACCGGCGATGCCCTTGGCGGTCCTTGGTTTCGGTGACCGGCAGTTCCCCGATTTTTGCGGCTATGCCTGCGAGATCGCACGCCTTGCCGAGGAAAAGGGCTGGCCGCAACTCCTGCCGCTCGACCGGGTGGATCGGCAGTCGCCACAGGATTTCGCCCGCTGGGGACGGGCGCTCGGCCAGGCGCTGGGCCACCCGCTGGAACTGGCGCACCAGCCGGCCCTGGCGCCGACCCATCCGCTGACGCTGATCTCGCGTCGGGACTATGGCGCGGAGATGCAGGCGCCGACCTCGATCCTGCGCTTTGCCCTGCCGTCCATCGGGCTCTGGCAGCGGATCACCGGCAGAGGCTTCCCGAGCTTTGCCGCCGGCGATCTGTTGGGCATCCTGCCGGAAGGCTCGGCGGTGCCGCGTTTCTACTCGCTTGCCTCGGCCAGCCGCGACGGTTTTGTCGAGATCTGCGTGAAGAAGCACACCGGCGGCCTGTGTTCCGGCCAGCTCATCGGGCTTCGTCCCGGCGGCACGGTGCGCGGCTTCATCCGTCGCAACCCGGACTTCCGCCCGGTCGGCAACCGCAAGCCGGTGATCCTGATCGGTGCCGGCACCGGCATCGGACCGCTGGCCGGCTTTGCCCGGGCAAACCGCAAGGGGCGCGACATGCATCTTTATTTCGGTGCGCGGCACCCGAAGTCGGATCTTCTCTATGATGAGGAGCTGCGCCAGTGGCAGGCGAATGGTCGGCTCACCAGCGTCAACACCGCGTTTTCGCGGACGGCGGACCGGTCCTATGTTCAGGATATCCTGCGCAAGGACGCGGCGCGGATCACTGACCTGATCGAAGGCGGCGCCCAGGTGCTGGTGTGCGGCGGACGGGAGATGGCAAGCGGCGTGACGGCGGCGATGGCAGATATCCTGCAGCCGAAGGGGCTGACGCCGGCCACGTTGAAGGCGGAAGGCCGATATGTCGAAGATGTCTACTGATCCGGCATTGGTCGCTCTTGACGGTCCGGTGATGGGCACCCGCTGGTCGGCGCTGTTCCGGGCGCCGGCCGGACTGGACAGCGAAGCGGTCCGCGCCGCGCTGGCCGCCAGCGTCGGCGAGGTGGACCGGCAGATGTCCACCTACCAGCCCCAGTCGGATCTGATGCGGCTGAACCGGGCGCCGGCAGGGGTGTGGATGCCGGTTCCCGAGCGGCTGTTCGAAGTGCTGGCGCGTGGGCTGGCCATCGGCCGCGCCTCGCGTGGCGCCTTCGATATCGGCATGGGCGATGTGGTCGCCGCCTGGGGGTTTGGTCCGGATGCGGCGGATGTCCAGGCGGTGAAGGCGGCGCTCGGCAAGACCCGGCCGCCGGCGCATGAGCTCTTGGAACTCGATGCGGCCGCGCTGACCGTGCACAAAGGCGGGCCGGTCGCCATTGATCTGTCCGGCATTGCCAAGGGGTATGGCGCCGACCGAATGATCAAGGCGCTGGACGGGTTCGGCATCCGTGACGCGCTTGTCGGGCTTGATGGCGAGATGCGCGCGCGCGGGCTGCGCGGCGACGGCAGACCCTGGACCGTTGCGGTGGAACGGCCCGACTATGAAACACGCACCGCATTGTCGGTTCTGGAGTTGGAGGATGCGGCGGTGGCCACCTCCGGCGACTATCGTCATTGGGTTGAGGTTGGCGGGCGGCGCCTGTCGCACACCATGGACCGGCGGCGCGGCGGGCCGGTGGATGGCGGGCTTGCCTCGGTCTCCGTGGTGGCCGAAACCTGTATGGATGCCGATGCCTGGGCGACTGCGCTGATGGTGCTGGGCCTGCCCGCTGGGCTGGAGATGGCGCGCGAACAGAAGCTGGACGCCCTGTTCATCGAACGTGACGGTGCCGGGTTTCGCCTACACCGGACCGGAGCAATTTTCAATGCCCCCGATCGGGTCGCGGTTTCGACGGTCGGGTGAGGAGAACGATTGAATGTATGGAGTGGTTCGTAGCCGGCTGAATGTTGTTCTGGTGGCGCTTGCCCTTGCGGGGTTGCTCGGCGGTCTTGCTGCCCTTTGGTTTGGCACGCGGGGGCTGGCGGATACGGTCTGGATGCTTGGCGTTGCACCGGTGCTGCTGGCGTTGGTCGTCGAGATCGTGCAGAGCCTGCGCCGGGGCGAGGTCGGTCTCGATATCGTTGCCGCGCTCTCCATGTCGGCGGCGATGCTGTTCGGCGAGACGCTCGCCGCCGCCATCGTCGCGCTGATGTATTCCGGCGGCAGTTTTCTGGAAAGCTTCGCCGAAGGGCGGGCGCGGCGGGAAATGAGCGATCTGCTCTCCCGGGTGCCGCGCAGTGCCATGCGCCATCGCAACGGAGCGCTGGATGAGGTGCCGCTGGAGGAAATCGAGCCGGGAGACCTCCTGCTGATCCGCCAGGGCGATGTGGTGCCGGTGGATGGCACGGTTGCCGGCAGCCAAGCGGTGCTCGACCAGTCGGCGCTGACCGGCGAATCGCTGCCGGTGCGTCTTGGCCGCGACCACGAAGTCATGAGCGGGTCGAGCAATGTGGGCGAGCCGTTCGACATGGTGGCGAGCCGCCGCGTCGGCGACAGCACCTACGCCGGCATTGTCCGGCTGGTGGAGGCGGCGCAGCGCTCCCGGGCGCCGATGGCGCGTCTGGCCGACCGCTATTCGCTGTTGTTTTTGCTGGTGACCGTGGTGCTGGCGGGGCTCGCCTGGTGGCTTACCGGGGATCCCATTCGCGCGGTTGCCGTTCTGGTGGTGGCAACGCCCTGTCCGCTGATCCTCGCCGTTCCGGTGGCGCTCGTCGCCGGCCTGTCGCGGGCGGCACATTTCGGCGTGCTGATCAAGGGCGCGAAGGCGCTGGAGGCGCTGGCGCGGGTGCGCGGTCTGGTGCTGGACAAGACCGGCACCCTCACCGACGGCCGTCCGCGTATTGTCGCCATCCACTCGGCGGGCGATCTGGACCCGGCGCGGATGCTTGGCTTCGCCGCAGCGCTCGATCAGGTGTCCAAGCACCCCATCGCCCAGGCGATTGTCGCCGATGCGCGGGCACGCGGAATGACCTTGCCGATCCCTGACACTCTCAGGGAAATTCCGGGTGAGGGGGTCCTTGGGCATGTCGAGGGTCATGAGGTGGTCGTCGGCGGCACGGCTTTCGTGATGGCGCGGGTGACGGAGGGCGGACCGGCCGAGCCGATCCGCGAGGATGGCGCGGCGGTGGTGGCGCTGGCGGTGGATGGCCGGTTCGCCGGGCATATCCTTTTGGCGGACACCTTGCGGGAGGGCACGTCAGAATTTCTCTCCGGTCTGCGCCGGCTGGGCGTGAAACGCATTCTCCTGGCAACCGGGGATCGCCAGGCCGTGGCCGCCCATGTGGCCGACGGGCTCGATTTCGACAAGATCCGCGCGGAGCTGGCGCCGGAAGAGAAGGTTGGGCTGGTGCTGGAGGAGCGCGGGGCCGGCCCGGTGATGATGGTCGGCGATGGGGTCAATGACGCCCCGGCGCTGGCCGCCGCCGATGTGGGCGTGGCGATGGGCGCGCGCGGTGCTGCCGCTTCCGCCGAGGCCGCCGATGTGGTGTTGCTGGTGGACCGCCTCGACCGGCTGTTGCCGGGGCTGGAAATCGCTCAACGAGCCCGGCACATCGCCCTGGAAAGCGTGGTGGTCGGCATCGGCCTGTCCGTCCTGGGCATGATTGCCGCCGCCTTCGGCTATCTCGCGCCGGTGCAAGGCGCGGTCCTGCAGGAAGTGATCGACGTGGCGGTGATCCTCAATGCCCTGCGCGCCTTGCGGATCCGTCCGACCGCCCCCGGTGAGACCATGGACGTCCCCCAGCCGGCGGGCGTGCCCGAAGCCGCCGTCTGACGAGCGGCTTTCCGGCACGTAGCAAGATCAGCCGGGGGTGCCGATATCCACCGGCGCCACCGACACCGTCTTGGTGATGGCAAAGCACAGCGTGCCGGGCTCAAGGCCGAGCGCGTCGGCGGACCGGCGGGTGATCCGGGCCAGAATCCGGTCCTCGCCGGCCTGAAGCTGCACCACCACCCCAGGTCCTTGGCCGCGCCGCAGCGCCGAGACGGTGGCCGGCAGGATATTGAGCGCGGAAATGTCCTGCGGACGGCTGCGGGCCAGCATCACGTCCTGCGCTTCGATGCGGATCCGGATCACGGTGTCGGGCTCGGCCAGCCAGCCGGGCAGAAACAGGCTGCCGGCGGAAACGGCAACCTCGGTCAGATCGTCCGGATGGTGACGCACCACGCGTCCGGTCAGCACCGAGCCCGCCTGGCGCACGCCAAAGGCAGGCACCGCTTCCGGATCGGACAGGATTTCCGCCGCCGGCCCGGCGCGCACCACCTGCCCCCCTTCCAGCACCACCACGGTGGTGGCCAGCCGGGCCACCTCGGCGATGGAATGGCTGACATAGAGGATCGGCACGTCTTCTTCGTCGCGGATGCGCTCCAGATAGGGCAGGATTTCCGACTTCCGCGCCTCGTCGAGCGCGGCGAGCGGTTCGTCCATCAACAGAAGCCGTGGCCGCGACAGCAGCGCCCGGCCGATGGCGACACGCTGCTTTTCCCCGCCGGACAGCGCGCCGGGATGGCGGCCAAGCAACCCACCGATGCCGAGCAGTGATACCACCCGGTCGAATTCCGCCGCGTCGCGGGCGGCGCCGGAGAACCAGCGGCCATAGGTCAGGTTCTGGCGCACCGTCAGATGCGGGAACAGCCGTCCTTCCTGAAACACGTAGCCGACGCGCCGCTTGTGCGGCGGAACCCAGATCCGGCGGGCCGTGTCGACAAGATCGCCGCCATTGATCGCCACCCGCCCCTCATGCGGCTTGAGCAACCCGGCCACGGCGTTGACCACCGTCGTCTTGCCCGAGCCGGAGCGCCCGAACAGCGCCGTGACCCCGGCCGGGGCGGTGAAGTCCACATCGAGGGAGAAGCCAGACAGCGCGTGGCGAAGGGACACATGCAGCATCAGCGCCCCCCGATCCGGCGGGCGACGCGGGTCGCCACCAGTTCCGACACCAAAAGGGCGGTCATGGCCACGGCCACGGAAATCACCACGAGCCGCAGGGCGGAGCTTTCCCCGCCGGGCACTTGCAGGAAGGCGTAGATGGCGGAGGGCACGGTCTGGGTCTGCCCGGGGATGTTGGAAACGAAGGTGATGGTCGCGCCGAACTCGCCCATCGCCTTGGCGAAGGCGAGGATACTGCCGGCGATGATGCCGGGCAGGATCAGCGGCAGCGTGACCGTCAGGAACACCCAGAGCCTTGAAGCGCCGAGGGTCGCCCCGGCCTGTTCCAGCTTGGGGTCGACCGCCTCGATCGACAGCCGGATGGCCCGCACCATCAGCGGGAAGGCCATCACCCCGGCGGCCAGCGCCGCGCCGGTCCAGCGAAAGGCGAAGACGATGCCGAAGGTCTCGCTGAGAAAGCCGCCGATGGGCCCTCGCGTGCCGAAGGTCAGGAGCAGCAGATAGCCGGTCACCACCGGCGGCAGGATCAGCGGCAGATGCACGATGCCGTTGAGAAGCTGCCTGCCCGGGAAATTGCCCCGGGCAAGCGCATGGGCCACCAGAATGCCTGGCGGCAGACTGACGAGGGTCGCCCAGAAGGAAACGCGCAAGGAAAGCGCCAGGGCGTTCCACTCCGCGGGGCCGAGCCAGTCCATCGGTGCCATCTAGGATCCAGCCCCATCACTGAGGCTGACATGGCATGGGAAATGGCAAAGCCTCGCGAGGAAGGGCGTGCGGAGCAGGCTTGTTGCCCACTCAAACGTGCTGACGAGGCAGGGTGAAGCCATTTCCATGTCCTTCAAGATTTGACCGGATTGCGCCTGCTCTGCGTCGCGAAAGGCTTGAAAATGAACCACATTTCCTGCGCTTCCTCTTCTTGATCAGGAGCAATCCGCCTCAAACCATTTCGATCTCATTTATGGGGCTGGACCCTAGTCCGCGACGACCACGAAGCCCTGCCGCTCGAAGGCGGCGCGGGCGACCGGGCCGCGCAGATAGGCGAGGAAGTCCGCATTCAGCGGGTTGCCGCTGGCCGCAATGGCCGCCGCCGGATAGACGATCGGCGGATGGCTGTCCTTGGGAAAGGTGCCGACCACGGTCACATTGGCATCGGCGGCCGCGTCCGTGGCATAGACGATGCCATAGGGGGCTTCGCCGGAGGAGACGAGGCGCAGGGCAGCGCGCACATTGTCCGCCTGAGCGACCTTCGGCGCGACCTGGTCCCAGACGCCGAGGGTTTCCAGCGCCGCCTTGCCGTAGATGCCTGCCGGAACCGCCTCGACCAGCGCCATTGCCAGCCGGTGCTCGCCGAGCAGCCCGGCCAGATCGAAGTTCGGGGCGATCTCCACCTTGGCCGCATCCGGCCCGTGGGCGATCAGCACGATGGCGTTGTTGAGCAGATCGAAGCGGCTGCCCTTGGCGATCAGCCCTTCATCCTGCAGCGTGGTCATCCAGCCCGGATTGGCGGAAATGAACACATCCGCCGGGGCGCCCTGCTGGATCTGCCGGGCCAGCGCGGAGGAGCCGGCCAGCGACACGGTCGCCGTGTGACCGGTGTCCTCGGTCCATTTCGCCGAGATCTCGTCCATCGCGTTCTTCATGCTGGCGGCGGCGAAGACGGTGACGTTGCCTGCGCGGGCCGATGGCGGGGCAAGCAGGAGGAAAACGCCGAGGACTGCCGCAAGGGCGAGGCGAAGAGGGTGGGCCGGTGGGCTGAGTGTCATGAAAGGCTCCCGAGGATTCGATATGTTCGGCCGGGAATATCGCAACCCTGCCTGTGTCGGGCAAGCGTTATTTCCCGTCGGACATATCCCTTGTCAGCGCGCGGATGGCGCCGATCTCTCCCTGGCCGGCCTCGGCCACCCGGTCCTGCAGCCGGCGATAGTTTTCCAGAACGGTCTGGCCGGTTGGCGTGAGCTGGGCCGATCCGCCCTTGGAGCCGCCGCGCGCACTGAGGACCAGCGGTTCCCGGAACACCCGGTTCATCTCTTCCACCAGCATCCAGGCGCGTTTGTAGCTCATTTTCATGCGCCGGCCGGCGGCAGCGATCGAGCCGCTTTCGGCGATGCCCTCCAGGAGGTCCGCCTTGCCCGGTCCGAGGGCGACATCCGGCGTCAGCACGATCCGCACGCGCACGCCCGTGGTCTTGTTTCCCGTTTCCATGGATCGGTTTTAGCGCCCCTGCGTCCGGCTGTCATTTGCCGTCGGCAAAGGAGAGGCGGCGCCCGGGCGCCGGGGAAGAAAAAACCGCGCGGGGGGGCTCCCGCGCGGGTCTTGGCTCTAGGGGCTAGCTGGCGTTCGCCTTCACCAGATCGAGGGCGACGTCGGTGATCATGTCTTCCTGTCCGCCGACCATGCGGCGCTTGCCCAGTTCCACCAGAATGTCGCGGGTGTCGATGCCGAAGCGGTCCGACGCCTGTTCCGCATGGCGCAGGAAGCTGGAATAGACCCCGGCATAGCCGAGCGTCATGGTCTCCCGATCGACCCGCACCGGCCGGTCCTGCAGCGGCCGCACCAGCTCTTCGGCCGCGTCCTGCAGCTTGAACAGGTCGCAGCCATGCTCCCAGCCCATCAGGTTGGCCACCGCGATGAAGGCTTCCAGCGGCGTGTTGCCGGCGCCTGCCCCCATGCCGGCGAGCGAGGCATCGACCCGGGTCGCGCCATGCTCCACCGCCACCACCGAGTTCGCCACCGCCAGCGACAGGTTCTCATGCATATGCGCGCCGCGTACCGTCTCCGGTTTCAAAACCTTGTCATAGGCTTCGAACCGCGCCGCCACATCGCGCATCACCATGCCGCCGCCCGAATCGGTCACATAGACACAGGCCGCGCCATAGCTTTCCATCTTGGCCGCTTCGCCGGCCAGCACCTCCGGCGGCGTCATATGCGACATCATCAGAAAGCCGCTGACATCCATCCCCATCTCGACGGCGGCGGCGATATGCTGCGCCGACACATCCGCTTCGGTGGAATGGGTGGCGACGCGCACGGAGGTAACGCCCACATCCCGGGCACGGCGCAGGTCCTCGATGGTGCCGATGCCGGGGATCAGCAGCGTCGTCAGCCGGGCGCGTTTGCACACCTTCGCCGCTTCCGCGATCCAGGCCGCATCCGTGCATTTGCCGAAGCCATAGGTGAAGGTGGAGCCGGTCAGCCCGTCGCCATGGGCCACCTCGATGGCATCGACCCCCGCTTCGTCCAGCGCCTCGGCGATGGCGCGGACATGACCAAGGTCATACTGGTGACGCAGGGCGTGCATGCCATCGCGCAAGGTGACGTCCTGAAGATAAAGCTTGGTCATGTCAGGCGGCCTCCACCCAGTTGCGCTTCACCGCCAGGCGCTCGGCGGTGCGCAGCGCGGCGGAGGTCATGATGTCGAGATTGCCCGCATAGGCCGGCAGGTAGTGGGCCGCGCCCTCCACCTCCAGGAAGATCGAGACCTTGAGCCCGGTGAAGCTCCGGTCCATCTCCGGGATGGTGAGCGGGGCGTTGTCGCCGATCCGCTCGAACTGCACCTCCTGCTTCAGCCGGTAGCCCGGCACATAGGACTGCACCTCGGCCACCATTGCCGCAACCGAGGCGCGGATATCCGCCTCGTCGGCGTCGTCGCACAGGCAGAACACCGTGTCGCGCATGATCAGCGGCGGTTCGGCCGGATTGAGGATGATGATCGCCTTGCCGCGGGTGGCACCGCCCACCGCCTCGATCGCATGGGCGGTGGTCTCGGTGAACTCGTCGATGTTGGCGCGGGTGCCGGGCCCGGCGGATTTCGACGAGATGGAGGCGACGATCTCGCCGTAATGCACCTTGGCCACCCGGTTGACCGCCGCCACCATCGGGATGGTCGCCTGGCCGCCGCAGGTCACCATGTTGACGTTCGGCTCGGCGAGGTTCGCATCGAGATTGACCGAGGGCACGGTGAAGGGGCCAAGGGCCGCCGGGGTCAGGTCGATCACCTGCTTGCCATCGGCGATCAGCGCTTCGGAATGGCGCTTGTGGGCGCCGGCGGAGGTGGCATCGAAGACGATGCGAATGTCGCTGTACTCCGGCAGCGCGCGCAGGCCGTCGAGCCCCTCATGGGTGGTGGCAACGCCAAGGCGCTGCGCCCGGGCCAGCCCGTCGCTGGCCGGGTCGATGCCGACCATGGCGCCCATCTCCAGCACCTTCGACAGGCGCATGATCTTGATCATCAGGTCGGTGCCGATGTTGCCCGAGCCGATGATCGCGGCCTTGATCCTGTTCATTCTGCTTCTCCGAATGTGACGGCGGTCTCGCCAAAGCCTTCGATCTCGGCAACGAACCGGGCGCCGGGGGTGGCGGCGACCATCGACCCGAGCGCGCCGGACAGCACCACGTCGCCTTCGCCGAGCGGCCGGCCGGCCCGTGCCATCACCCGGGCGAGCCATAGAAGCGCGTTGAGCGGCGAGCCGAGGCAGGCGCGGCCGCTGCCTTCGCTGACCACCTGATCGCCGCAGCGCATTTGCATCCGGCAGTCGAGCAGGTCAGCGCCATCGAGCCGCCGCGCCGAGGGGCCGAGGGTGAAGAAGGCGGAAGAAGCGTTGTCGGCGACCGTATCGACAAAGCGGATGTCCCAGTTGGCGATGCGCGAGCCGACGATCTCAAGGCTCGGCACCACGTATTCCACCGCGCGGATCACCTCGGCCATGGTGCAGTCGGGCGCGGCGAGCGGCCGGCCGAGGATGAAGGCCAGCTCCGCCTCCGCCTTCATCTGCGCGCCGGCGACGAAGGGGATCTCGCCGTCATGGGGCACGTCCATGTCGGCAAACAGCATGCCGTAATCGGGCTGGTCGACGCCGAGCTGGCGCTGCACCGCCGGATTGGTCAGGCCGATCTTGCGGCCGACCAGGCGTCCGCCGGCGGCCAGCCGGTGCTGTGTGTTGATCTCCTGCACGGCATAGGCGTCTTCCGCCGTGGCAATCTCATCGCGCACCGGCAGGATCGGCGCGCCACGGGCGTCCGCCTCCCGCAGCGCACGGGCGATGTCATCAAGGGTCATTGCCATTTTCATCCCAATGAAGCCAGCGCCCCCGCGCAGGGGCCTGAACGGGCGCGGCGCGGGGGCTTGGGGAGACAGGAAGCCGAGGCGCTCAGGCGCTCTTGCGGTCCAGCAGGAAGTCGAGGTGCAACTGGTTGAACAGCGCCGCATCCTCGAACTGCGGCCAGTGACCGCAGGCGTTCATCACCACATAGCGGGCGCCCGGGATCAGGTCGGCGATCTTCTGGCCTTCCTCGGGCGTTGCCGTCGGATCATGCGAGGTCCACAGCACCAGCGTCGGCGCGGCGATGCGGCGGGTGTCCTCGTCGGAGAACATGTTGCGGCGGCGGATGTCCATCTCCTGCAGGCAGAGCACCCGTTCCATGGTTTCGGCGAACCCGTCCTGGGCGTAGATCGCCCGGCGGGTCTCCACCAGGTCGTCATTCACCTTGGAGGTGTCATGCATCAGGAATTCCAGTCGGCCGCGGATCCGCTCCGGGTTCGGGTCGTTGACCGCTTCCATCGACAGCCGCTTGATCCGCGCCATCACCTCCGGATGGGCGGTCCAGCCGCCGGAGGTGTTGAGAACGATCCGATCGACCGCCCCCGGGTGATGGATCGCCAGATGGGCGGCGACCCAGCCGCCGAGGGACTCGCCGGAGATATGCGCCCGCTCCCGGCCAAGCGCCTTGATCACCGCCAGAACGTGGTTGGCATAATCGGCGATTTCATAGCTGCCGGCCGGCTTGTCCGACCAGCCATGGCCGATCAGGTCGATGGCGACGGTCCAGAAATGCTCGCCATGGGCCGCCAGGTTCCGGCTGTAGGCTTCCGCATGGCCGCCGGTGCCGTGAATGAGGATCAGCAGCGGCTTGTCCGGCGAGCCGGAGGAGAGGTAGCGGGTGCGAATCCCACCGGCATCGAGAAAGCCCTGGGAAAAGGAGACGCCGGTGAGATCCGACCAGACGGAGAAATGCTGTTTGCTCATGGGTGTTGCTCTTTGTGAGTGCAGGCCTTCGGCCCGGTGTTCATGGAATGGGGAGCGCGGTGCGGGCACCTTGCAAGGTGCCCTGTCGCTTGCCTGCGTCGGTATTCCGGTCAGGCGGCCCGGCTGGCATGCAGGATGCCCATGCCGGTGATCCACTCGTCGATCGGCTCGTAGAACAGCTGCTCGGCCCGGTAGTCGGGACCAAGAGCGGCGAGCGCGGCGACCCAGGCCCGGACTTCGTGCCCGCCCCGGCCGCCGGTTGCCGACAGGGTCTCGTCCGACATGTCGTCGAGCACGGTCAGATCGCCGGCGGTGAAGGCGGTCATCAGCTTTTCGTCCCACTCCGGATTGAGCGGAAGG
Organism: Stappia taiwanensis; assembly: GCF_014635285.1. Classification (GTDB taxonomy): domain Bacteria; phylum Pseudomonadota; class Alphaproteobacteria; order Rhizobiales; family Stappiaceae; genus Stappia; species Stappia taiwanensis. Next base: position 30,400 of record NZ_BMCR01000007.1, read on the forward strand.
ATCTCCGAGGTGCCGGCGGCCAGCGCGTAGCCCTCGTTGATCGCCCGGTTCTGCCGCGCCAGCCGCTGGCTGTGATTGAGCGGCCGGCCGGCGATCAATTGCTCGCGCACCGGCTGCGGCGCCGTCGTCAGGCTGGGGATCGGCGGATCGTGCGACAACCCGCCGGAGCCGATCATCAGCACCCGCTCCGGCAGGGCCTGCGCCCAGTCGCCGACGGCCCGACCAAGGGCACGCACCCGCTCGAAGGTGGGGCGCGGCGCGGCGGCGCAGTTGATGAAGACGGGAATGATCCGCGACAGCGAATGGCGGGCCGAAAGCAGTTCCAACGGCTGCATGGCGCCGTGGTCGACCTCCATGTCGAGGGAGACGGCGGTGTCGATCCCCTGGTCGAGCAGGCTGCGGGTCAGCGAGAAGGCGGCGGCCTCGGGGATGTCGAGCGCCCCCTGAACCGTGCCGAAATCACCGATCGAGGTGCCCGCCGCGCCGACGCAGAAGGAGGGCAGCAGCTTGTAGAAGAAGCCGTTGATGTGATCGGGGTAGAAGACGATGGTCAGGTCCGGCTGTGCCTGCTCCACCAGGCGTTCGGCGCGGGAAAGCGCTTCGCCGAAGCGCTGTTCGGCGCCCGGGTCCGCCCGGTTCCGGTCCATCAATGGACTGTGTGACATGCACATTGTGCCGACGATCATGATGCGATGCTCCCTGTGTTGTTCTGCCGGGCCAGCTCCGCGCGCCGCTGCGGCATCTGCCGTCTGTCAGGCGCCGGCGGGCATGGCCGCTCCTGTCCCGATTGGCGTATCCCTTGACCGGGAACAACACGGATCCCTAGAATGTTCGCATTGCGAACATGAAGGAGCGGGGCGGGATGCAGGAAGCCCGAGCGACCTACCGGAATGTCAGTTCGATCGGCCGGGGCCTGAAAGTGCTGGAAGCGCTGGGGGAGCTGGGCTGGGTGAAGATCGGCGTGCTCAGCGAGTATGCGGGGATCGACCGCTCGTCGCTGTACCGGATCGTCAACACGCTGGTCGAGCTTGGCTATGTCGCCCGCCGCAGCGAGGACGGGGCGATCTCATTGACCGAGAAGATCGCCCAACTCGCCGATGGGCTGAAGGACAATGACATTGTCGGCCAGACCGTGGCGCCGCATCTGCGGGCGTTGACGCGCAAGGTGCTGTGGCCGTGCGACTTCGCCAGCCTGACCTCCGGGGCGCTGGAGATCCAGTATTCCACCCACCGCATCAGCCCCATGTCGATCCACCGCAGCGTGGTCGGCAAGAAACGCCATCTGGTGCGCTCCGCGCTGGGGCGGGCGATCCTGTCGGCAATGACACGGGAAGAGCTGGAAACGGCTCTGGCCATCGTCCAGAGCCTTGGCGGGGAGGATGCCGCCGACATTGCCAATCGGCCGTATCTCGACTGGTTGATCGAGGAAACCCGGGGAGCCGGCTATGCCGGCTCCGCCGGGCAGGCGGACCCCAAGGTCGGGGCCATTGCCGCGCCGGTGATGGGGCCCGAAAGCGTGGTCGGCGCAGTCAATATCATCTTCTTTCGCAGCGCCATGACGCCGGCGGAGGCCGCCGAACGCTATCTCGACGACCTGCTCGGCTGCGTGGCGCGGATCGAGGCGGAGCTGCGCGTCAATCTGGAGCGCCCCTCCGCCACGTGACCGGCGGAAGGTCAGCCGCGCGCCAATGGCGGGAAGCGGGCCAGTGCTTCGGCGCCAGGCGAGACGTAGTGCCACTTGCGCCCCGCGTGCAGGCCGGTGCTGCGATGCAGGCTGCCCAGCATCTGCGCATAGGCAAGCGGAATGCCGATGCCGTCCATGACGCAGACCCCGTCGATTTCCGTCAGCCCCGCCTTGTAGACGACCTCCGCGACGATGCCTTCCGCCGGCACGATCACATCCGCGCCCATGGCAATCACCCGGCGCGACACCTCGGTGAAGCGGGCGATGTAGTCGGTCGGGTCGGCGAAGGCGTCCTCAAGTTCCTTTTCGTTGAGTGCCGGTTCCACCACCTCGATGCCGGCGATCCGGCCTTCGAACTTGTTGGAGGAGACCATGGTCTGCAGGAACCAGCGGTTCTCGTCATTGAGGGTGACAAGGCCGATCTTCTGCGCCATCGAGCAGCCGACGAGGATGGTGCTTTCCGGCATGGAGATCACGGGGATGTTCACCAGCGAGCGGCACTCGCGCAGGAACGGCGCGGTGTAGCTGCCGATGACAAAGGCGTCGTAGCCTTCGCGCTCCGCCCTCAGGCAGTTGGTGTAGAGCAGATTGCTGAGGGTCTGCTGGTAGAGATAGGGCGAGCCGATGAAATCGCTCGGCGAAAGACCGCCCCAGGTGTCGACGGGAACGCCGACGAAGGTCATCTGCGTGTCCGGATGCAGGATTTTTTCGTAATGGCGCAGCATGGATGCGTGGTAATGCGGGTAGTTTTCCAGATCGACGCTGGACTGATGCCAGATGCGCAAGATGTCTCGCTTTCCTGAATAGCTGGGCGGTGTGGGCGGGCGGGTCAGCCCATGTGGTAGCCGCCGTTGATGTCGAGGGTGGCGCCGGTGATATAGGCCGCGTCCGCCGACACCAGATAGGCGACGGCGGCGGCGACCTCCTCCGGCTGGCCGATCCGCGCCAGCGGCACGGCGGCGCTTGCTTCCGCGTCCTGTTCGGCCCGCAGGCCCGCGCGCAGCATGGGCGTGTCGATCAGGCCCGGCGCCACGCAGTTGACGGTGATCCCGTGCGGGGCCAGTTCGCGCGCCAGCCCCTTGGTGAAGCCGATCACCGCCGCCTTGCTGGCGATGTAGATCACCGAGGACTTGTGCCCGCCGAGCTGCGCCGCCGCCGAGGACAGGAACACCACCCGGCCATGGCGGCCAAGGTCGGTGCCGGCCTTCCGCGCCCGCCGGGCGTATTCGCGTCCGAGCAGGATCGTGCCCAGGGTGTTGATGTCGAGCACGTCGCGCAGGAGTGCGGTGTCCGTGTCGGCGATTGCCAGCCGCGAGCCATCGGCGGGCATGGGCGAAATCGCGGCGGTGTTGACCAGCACCGACACCGGGCCGAACTGCGTCTCGGCGTGGTCGAACAGCGCTTGCACCGCCTCCGGATCGCGGATGTCGAGGGCATGATGGCCGTGGCCACCGCCGAGCTCGGCGCAGACATCGCGCGCCGCCGCCGCGTCCCGGTCGGCGACAAGGACCTTGAGCCCCTGTGCCCCCAGCTTCCGGGCCGTGGCGGCACCGATGCCGCGCCCGCCGCCAACAACGATGGCGGTACGGTTTTCCGCTGTGGTAGCGCCGCCGTCAGACGGCGCGTCTGGTGGTGTGTGGGTGGTCATCGGTCACAGAACCTTCGGCAGCCAGAGGGTCAGGATCGGGAAGAGCGTCAGCACCGCCAGCCGGACGAGGTCGGCGGCGAGGAACGGCACGATGCCCTTGAAGATCGTCTTGATCGGCGCGGCGGTGCCGATCACCGATTTCATGACGAAGACATTGACGCCGATTGGCGGGGTGATCATGCCGATTTCCACCAGCGACAGGGTGATCACCCCCCACCAGATCAGGTCATAGCCCATGCCGCTGATCAGCGGGATGACGAAGGGCGCGGTGACCAGAACGGCGGCGACCGTGTCGAACACGCTGCCGAGCACCAGATACATCGCCATGATCACCAGCAGGATCAGCCAGTGCGGCGTGGTTTCCAGATCGACGACGCTGAGCACGCTGGTGGTGATGTCGGTCAGGGTCAGATAGGCGGCGAAGATATTGGCGCCGATGACGATCACGTAGATCACCACCGTGTTGACGGCGGTCTCCGCAAACCCGTCGAGCAGCGCCCGCAGCGAGAACCCCTTGCTGGTGACGGCGAAGGCGAAGGCGAGAACGGCGCCGACCGCAGCCGCTTCCTGGGTGGTGAACACCCCGCCGTAGAGCCCGCCGAGCACCATCAGGAACAGCAGGATCGGCCGCCAGGCGACGGCCATGCTGCGCATGGCTTCGCGCGCGTCAAAGCCCTCGGCCTGCGGGGCCAGATCCGGCCTGAGCCGCACCTGAACCACCACCGCCACCAGATAGAGGCCCATGGCCAGCAGGCCGGGAATAAGGCTGGCGATGAAGGCTTCCTGGATCGAGACCTCGACCAGCACGCAATAGATGATCAAGACGACCGAGGGCGGGATCAGCGCGCCGAGGGTTCCGCCCGCCGCCAGCGTGCCGGTGGCTAGGCCGGCATCGTAGCCGCGCTGCTTCATTTCCGAGAAGGCAACCTTGCCGAAGGTTGCGGTGGTGGCGATCGATGATCCGGAAATGGCACCGAAGGCACCGCAGCCGATGACACTGGCGATCGACAGTCCTCCCCGGAAGCCGGCGGTGAAGCGGCTGGCGGCCTTGAAGATGTCGCCGGCAAGACCGGCCTGCACCGCAAGACTGCCCATCAGCAGAAACAGCGGAATGGCGGCGAGGCTGTCGCTGGACAGAGCGCGTGCGGTTTCGTTTTCGACGATGGCCAGCGCCTGCGGCTCGCCGATCACCAGAAAGAGGAAGCCGAAGCCGGTGAGGCCAAGGCTGATGCCGATGGGGATGCCGGCGACGATCAGGAGATAGAGGGCGAGAAAGGCGGCACCGGCCTGCCAGCCGGGCGTGGCATCGGCGGCCACCAGCGAGGCGAGGATGCCGGCGACGGCGGCGCCGATCAGCGTGAGGATGAGGGCGGGCCGCAGCAGCCGGCGCGGGTCCGTCTTGCGCAGCGCCAGAAGATGGCCGCCGGTCTTCCACAAGGTGGCGGCGCCGGCAAAGAGCAGGCAGTAGCTGGCCGCAAACCAGAACGGGGCGATGGACAGGCCGAGCAGACTGGTGGTGTCCTGAAACTCCAGCGCATCGGCAGCCTTGGCGTGAAGCCGCCAGGCGATCAGCAGAAGAAACGCCGTTTCGGCAATCGAGGCGATGGCGGTCAGCAGGGAGCGCTCGCCGAGCAGTGGCACCAGCAGCTCCATCCCCACATTGCGCCGGAGCAGGAAGGCGGGCGCTGCGGCGGCGGCAATGATCACCGCCATGACCAGGCCGCTGACCTCGTAGATGCCGCGCACGGTGAAACCGGCCGGCGTGTTGCGGCCGATCACATCGACCACCGTCGCGAAGGCGAGGCAGCCGAGGGCAATCATGGCAACATGCAGCGCGAGAAAGGCGATCCGCAGAACCTCCCGGTCCGGCGAAAAGGCCGGACCGGGAACGCTGGCGGCGCCGTCAATCACTTCGCCGCGATTGTTGCTCATCCCCGCGCCTCGTTGAGGGTGGCGGTGTAGAGCTCAAGGGCACGTTCGCCGTTGGGGTTCTCGGAAACCCACTTTTCGGTGACCGGGGCAATCCGCTTTTTCCACTCGCCGAGCTGTTCGGCGGTGGGAACGAGGATGTGATGGTCGGCCATCTCGGCGACGACCGCGCGCAGCCGGCGGTTTTCGCCGTCGAGCTGCTCGCCCCAGAAGTCGTTGAAGCGCTGGCCGCCATGCTCGCGAAGGGCGGTCTGGGCGACCTCCGGCAGGCTGTCGAACACCTTCTTGTTGATGGTCAGGAAGCAGGGGGAGGAGCCCAACGGCACATCGATATGCCACTTGACGAAATCGAGGATGCCCCAGGTTTCCAGCGCGTTCCAGTCGTTCATCGAGCCGCGCAGGGTGTTCTTCGACAGGCTCTCGGCGATGGTCGACACCGGCAGGGAGACCGGGATCGCGCCGAAGGCTTCCCACATCATTGCCGCCGTCGATCCGGCGGCGCGCACCCGCTCGCCGGCCAGGCCGTCGAGGCTGTCGATGTCCTTGGTGCTGTGGCAGTGCTGGATGCCGGAGGACATCACGGAGAACACTTCCACGCCCTTGAACCCGTCGAGAAGGTCTTCCTGGTAGAGCTTCCACAGCCCCCGCGAGGCGGATTTGGAGGTCAGTGCCTCGAACGGCAGTTCCACGAGCGTCGCGGTCTTGAACCGGCCCGGCGTGTAGCTGGTCACGCCCCAGCCCATGTCGGCGATGCCGCGCCGCACCGCATCATAGGTGTCGGCGGCGCTGGCCAGCGACCCGCCGGAATAAATGTCGATCTTCAGCGTGCCGTCGGAGGCCGCTTCAATGGCATCGAAGGCGGGACGGAAAATGCCGTTGGTCAGGAAGGACGTCGGTCCGGCGAAATTGGTGAAACGCAGCTTGGTCGGGCCGGCCGCGCGCAGGATCGAGGGGGTGCACAGCGCAGCGGCGCCGGCGGCAAGTCCGAGAAATTGCCGTTTGTTCAGTTCAGTCATGGGTTTCCTCCCCAATTGTCGAGATTTATGTGGGTGTATCCCGCAACCGCATGCATCCGCTCTCGTCGCCGCACCGGTGGGTCATGGTCCGGTGCCGGAACGGAATGCCTCCAGTTCCTGTCTGGATAGGTCGTTGCGTCAGGTTGGAACAAGGCGGAAAGAAGAAATGTTCGCACTGAGAACGTCGCGACGTTGAAACCTTGCCTTCAGGTGGTTGATCTCGTAGAGATGTGGCCGGCGGTTGAAGTCCGGTCGATGATCGGAGCTTCCAGGTTCCATTAGCCGAAGCACACCACACCGGCGAGCCCTCGGGGCGGCGGACCAGACCCCTTTCCCCATCTCCCTGTTTTTCAAGTCCTCCCTCGGGGCGCGTGTCTTGCGTCCGTCTTCGCATGGGACGGACGGCTTCCCGTCTGCGCGCTCCCCGTTTCTTAACCTTCGCACGAGAAAGGTCATGTCATGGCGCAATCCACGACACGGTTTCATGTGGTCACCGGCGGGCCGGGCTCCGGCAAGAGCACCCTGCTCGGTGCCCTGGCGGGGGCCGGTCTCTCTCGCACGGTCGAGGCCGGCCGGGCGATCATTCGGGATCAGGTGGCGATTGGCGGTCCGGCGCTGCCCTGGCGCGATCCGGCTGCCTTCGCCGAACAGATGCTCGCATGGGACATGCGCTCGCACCACATGGCACAGGACCTTCCCGGGCCGGTGCTGTTCGACCGGGGCGTGCCTGATGTTCTGGGGTATCTGGACCTTTGCGGCCTGCCCGTGCCCGCGCATATGGAGGCCGCAGCGTGCCGGTTTCGCTATCACCCGCAGGTCTTCATCGCCCCGCCCTGGCGGGAGATCTTTCACCAGGACACGGAGCGGCGTCAGGACTTCGCCGAGGCCTGCCGCACCTATGAGGCGATGGCGCGGGTCTACGCCCGGCTCGGCTATCGGCTGGTCGAGTTGCCACGGGCCAGCGTCGAGGAGCGCGCCCGTTTCGTGCGGGCGCATCTCGGGCTGGCGTCGCAACTGGTCCTTTAATAGGGCGCCCGGCTGGCCGTTATCTGCTCAGCTGGTGGCGGAAAATCCGTTCAGCACCATTTCCTCTGCGCCGGCCTCGGCGGTGCGGGCTAGCACCTCCTGCATGGCGCCCACCGCATGGGCGACGGCGGCGGGCAGCGGGGTGCCGGTTGCCAGTTGGCCGATCATCAGCGCGGTGAAGAGATCGCCGGTTCCCGCCGGGCGCACCGGCAGGCGCGGCACTGGACAGCGATGCAGGCCGCTCGCCTGCACCAGCACCGTATCCAGATGGTTTTGCGGCGTATCGGCAAGGACGCAGCCGGTGGCGATCACGCCGGTCGGTGCGTTGGCACCAGTCGGCCGTGCGTCGCACAGGGCCTGGAAGGCTCCGGACAGCTCCTTCGCCGTGCCGGTCCGATGGTCGGTTAGAAGCCCCAGCTCAAATTGGTTCGGGGTGAGCAGGTCGGCCAGCGGCACCAGTTCGCTGCGCATCAGCTCCGGAATGCCCGGCTTTACATAGACGCCGAGGTCGATGTCGCCCATCACCGGGTCGCAGATATAGACGAGCTCCGGATTGCGCGCCTTTGCCAGCCGCACGAAACGGGCGACTGCCGCGCCGATTTCCGCCGAACCGAGATAGCCGGTAACGAGGAAGCGCGCCTTCTCGATCAGCCCGCGTTCGGTGAGGCCGAGCAGAAGATCTTCCACCAGCGCCGCATCGAGAACCTGTCCGCGCATGGTCGGGTAATGCGGGTTGTTCGACAAGAGGGTCGTCGGCACCGCTGCCACCGTCAGGCCGGCGGCCTGCATGGGAAACACTGCCGCGCTGTTGCCGACATGGCCATGCACCACCTGGCTCTGGATCGACAGGACGAGCGGGGCGGGCGTTCTGGGCGCACTCATGATCACTGACTTCTTTGTTGGGGGAAGGTCGGCGGCGAAGATGCCTCAGGCGGTCGTCTCGGACGTCCCTTTCAGGCGGCTGTCCCAGCTTTCCACCCGCCGGTTTTCAAGGCGCCGGCGCGCATAGCGGCGCCAGCCGTCGGGCAGGTGCTCAAGCGCGGCCATCGCCGCCAGTTCGTCGAAGTTGAGGGTGTCGACGTAGAGCGTGTGCCACAGCCGGTGCAAGGTCCAGTCCGGCGAACGCCGGTCCACCAGCGTAAACGATGCGCCCGGCTCCACGGTGCCTTCTTCCAGCACCCGGTAGTACCAGCCGGTCCGTCCGCTCTTCTGAACGCGCAAGGCCATGTCCGGCACGTCATGCCGGAAATTCAGCTTCCAGCAGGGCTGGCGTCCCTGCGACACCTCGATCAGGGCTGTGCCGAGGCGAAACCTGTCGCCAAGGGCAACGGTTGCTTCGGTCATGCCGGAGGTGGAGAGGTTTTCGCCAAAGGCGCCGGGGGCGGCCAGCAGCGGCGTTGCGCCCAGCTCCTGCCGCCAGGCGGTGTAATGCTCGAACGGATAGTGGTGCACCGCCTTGTCCGGACCGCCGTGATGTTTGCGGTCGCCTTGCGCGTCGCCGTCAAAACCTTCACGGCCAAGGTGCAAGGGGCGGTCCACTGGCAGCTTGGCGATGCCGCTCGGGACGGCCTTCGGTCCCAGCTCCGCCAGCTCGCCGACCAGCAGGTGATCGAGATGAACGGTCATGACATGCGGTCCCTCTTGCAGTTGAGCCTTTCCGGAAATGCCCGGCTCGTGGCCGGTGTTAGGGAAATTCTGGTCTCATACAAAGGGCCGGTTCCAATATTTGCAAGGAACCAGTTTTCGCGGCAGTCGTCCACTGCATGATGCGCCGCGCGCAGGCGATCAGCGGAAGGTCAGCGGGATGGTGAAGCGCCAGCGGGTTTTGCCGGTACTGGCCGGAATGCGCGGGAAGGGCGCCGCACGGCCGACGGTCTCCAGCGCCGCCCGGTCGAGGATCGTCGAACCGGAGCTGCGGACGACGCGCACGCCGGTCGCCGCCCCGGAGCTTTGCACGGTAAAGCCGACGGTGACTTCACCGGTGAGCCCCTTGCGCCGGGCCGACCGCGGATAGCGCAAGGAGCGACCGAGCTTGCGCCGGACAAGGCCGGGATAGTTTGACCTTGCGGCGTTGCCTGCGTCGCGGGTCTTCGCCCCGCCGCGCGAACCGCCCTTTTGCACGGTCTGTCGCCCCTTGCCGCCGGCCCCGGGCGCGCTTTTCGCGCGTGCTGTCCTGGCCGCCTTGTCGCGCCGTTTCGGCTTCACCTGTTTCTGGGCCTGTTTCCGCTCCGGCTTTTTCGTCGTGGGCGTTGCCGCGGCGATCCGGGTGATCTCCGGAGGGCGGGCGATGGGACGCGGCACTGTCGGGCTCTGTTCCGCCGCCCGGCTTTCTGCGGTCCTGGCAGCCGTTGCCGCCACCGGTTTTGCCTCTGTGGGGCGTGCGATTGCGGCTCGGACCGTCTGCGCCGCAGAGGGTTTGAGAGCCGGCTGGGCCTCCGGCCTGACCGCCTTCGGTTGGCTCTGTTGCGGCGGTTGGGGCCGCAGCGCCCCTGCCGGTTCGGCGGCAGTTGCCGTCTGTGTCGGGCTTTGCTGCGGCTGAACCGCCCCGCCCCCGGCCTGTGCACCGGCGGCGATGCTGCTGGTAAAGGCTTGGCCGATCTGCACCGAGGCGCGCGCACCGGCGCCGGCAAGCTGTTCCTCCGGCGCGCGGCCATTCAGGGCGAAGGCGGCGCCGAGATGGACCGCCAGCGAGGCGGCCACCGCCAGAAGCCGGTAGGGCGGGCGAAAGGCGCGGCGCTCGGTCATGACCCGGCCCGCATGGTCACCACCGACACGCTGCCGGCGCCGGCGGCATAAAGCGCATCCACCAGCGTCAGCAGGCGCACCGCCGGCAAGGCCCGGTCGGCGGCAAGGCGGATGGCGGGCAGTGGGGGAACGTCCCCCGGCTCTCTTTCTCCCGCCGTTTCCCTTCCTCGCGCATGATCGGTCATGAACGCCTCGGCGCTGGTGGCTTGCCCGCGATAGCGCAACACTCCTTCAGCATCTGCGAAGAGCGCATCGGGGGGCGGCAACGGCGGCGCGCCGGTTGTTTCCGCCAGCGATACCTCGGGATCGACCGGTGGCGACAACTGGCCGGCAATGAGGAAAAAGATCAGCATCAGGAAGACGATGTTGATCAGCGACAGGGTGTTTTCCTGCGGCCGTTTCGGTCGGGAATGTGCCATGCGGATCATCGCCTTACCTCGCCACGGTGATCTGCAGGGGGGTGATCGCACCCAGCCGGTCGAGCGCGGCCACGAGATCCTGGGTGGAGGCATCGCCGCCGGGCAGGAGCAGCGCGGTCTTCGCGCCCTTGCCGACGAGATCGGTGACCGCCTCCGCCGCGCCCTCAAGGTCCATGGTCAGGCCGTTGAGGCGCAGACCCTGCCCGTCGACGGTCAGGAAGATATCCGGGGCAGGGCCTGCGCCGCCCTGTCCTCCAGCGGCCAGGTCGACCTTCCCGAACCGGGTGAAGGTCGAGGACAGCATGAAGAACAGCAGCAACAGGAAGATGACGTCGATCAGCGACGTCAGGGACAAGGGCCGCCGCCGGGCCATGGGTCGGTCAATGCGCATGGGCCACCCGGGGGGCAATTGTCGGAACCTCATCGGCAAGCGGCAGCGCGGGGCTGCCGACCCCGTGCAAGAGGATGGCCATGGGCAGGGTTTCCACCGCCACCCGCTCGCTTTCCAGACGCTCCTCCAGATAGGTGACGGCGAGCGACACCGGCATGGCGACCGCAAGACCGGCGGCGGTGGTCAACAGCGCCACCCAGATGCCGCCGGCCAGCGCGGATGGGTCGACCGCATTGCCCGCCAATTGGAGCTGCTGGAAGGCTTCGATCATGCCCAGCACCGTGCCGAACAGACCGAGCAGCGGCGCGATCTGGGCAATCGAGTCGAGCGCCTTCAGCCCCCGGCCAAGCTGGTGGAAGCGCTCGCCGGCGACCCGGGCGATGTCTTCCTCGATCCGGGCCTTGTCTCCCTCGGGGCGCTCGGCGAAGCGCATGGCCATGGCGACAGCCTCCTCCGCCGCGCTCGTCGCCCCGCTGAGGGCGCGCCAGGCATCGCCGCGCCGGCCGTGGCTCCAGTGCAGCACGGCGGCGCGCGCCCGGGCTGGCCGGCCGACCCGGGCTTGCAGGAACTGGCCGAGCTTCAGCATCAGGAGGGCGAGGGCGATGACCGACAGGCCGGCAAGCAGCGCCACCACCGGCCCGCCCAGGTCGATCAGGGCAAGAATGGGTTGCAACAGATCAGGGGCGGACATAGGCGAAAACTCCTATTGAATGACGGCAATGTCGGTTCGGCTGGAAAGGTGCAGCGGCGCGGTGCACAGCGGGGCGGCGGTACGATTGTCGTCGCCACCGGTACAGCCGGCCGGACCATTGACCAGAAGCCGGCTAAGGTTCGGGCAAGACACTCCGGGAAGGTCGAACTGGCGGACGACGGTCTTGGCCGGCGCCAGCGCGCCGAAATCGAGGGTGGTGAGCTGCTCCACCAGCCCCGCCTTGTTGAACAGCACCACTTCGTAGCGGGCCGCGTCGATGGCGCGACCTGTGTCGTTGCGGATGACGAAGGTGAGCAGGCACCCGGCTGAACCGGGCGCGACCCGGTTCAGCTCAAGGGCCAGCCCCTTGTCCGCGTTGGCGGGCGGGGCTGCCTCCGTCGCCGAGGCGAAAGCGGGGAACAGCGCCGCCGCCGACAGGGCGGCGGCAGCCAGGATCGAGACGGCGAGTTTCATGCGCGGGCCTACCATCCGAAGGTCTTCGCCAGGGTTAGCTTGAAGGTGCGGCCCCGGCCATCGTCGCCGGAGAGGTTCGCCCGGTACTGCTTGTCGAACAGGTTCTCCACGGCGGCCCGCACCTGCAGCCCGGAAAAGCGCCCCTCATCCGGCGTCCAGTTCATGAACAGGTCATGCACCGCGTAGCCGCCGAACGGACCGGTGGTGGCGCCGGTGGAGATCGAGGCGGCGAACAGGCCGCGCCAGCCGAACGAAAGGTCATGCTCGGGCAGGCGGCCGCCGAGGGTGACCGCCAGCGTGTCGGCCGGGATCGTCGTCAGGGTCTGGCCGGTCGCCTTGTCTTCCCCGCGCGTGAGGCTGTAGGCGAGGCTGGCGAAGGCGTAGTCCATGTCATAGGCGGCCTCGACCTCCACGCCGTAGATCTCCGCCTCGTCCACATTGACGTAATAGACCACCGGCACCGCCGCGCCGCGATTGGGGTTGGTGGTGATCAGGTCGTGCAGGTCGTTGTAAAAGCCGGTGGTCTTGAGCTGCAGGCTGTCCCCGTCGGTGACAAGGTCCTGGGTGGAGATGGCAAAACCCACCTCGACGGAGTTGGAAGTTTCCTTCTTCAGGTTGAGGCTTGGTAGGCGCCCGCCGGGATAGTCCGCATTCGGGCCGGCACTGGAGAACATCTCATCAAGGGTCGGCACCCGCTGGGTATGGGCAACGGAGCCGAACAGCGAGAAGGTCTCGTTGATCTGGTACATCACCGCCAGTTTCGGCGAAAAGGCGATGTCGTTGCTGGTCTTGGCGCCGGGAACCGATGCGTCCGGGCGCAGGTTGACGAAGTCGAGCCGGGCGCCGGGAATGACGGTGAGCTTCTCGTTCCAGATGAACTCATTCTGGAAGAACACGCCGTATTTGGTGTCCGTTCCTTCCGGGTGGAAGCCGATCGGACCGGTGCTCGCCTCGGCAAAGCGCTGCTGGTGGCTGAGCTGGCCGCCGACGGTGAGGAAGTTCTCAAAGCCGTCGCCGCTGTGCTCGAAGGTGTTTTCCGCCTTGGCCGCCCAGGTGCGGTAGCCGTAGTCGGAATCGGCGAACAACGGCGAGGGAATGAAGTTGAACGAGGAATTTTCCTGCCGCACCTTGGTGTCGGACAGGGACAGGTTCAGCTTGAAATCGAGCAGCGGGTTGCTGCTGGCCGGGTTCTCGTAGCTCAGCACCACCGTCTGGTCGGTGATCTTGCGGTCGATGGTGCCGAACGGCAGGGTGCCGGTCTGCGAATACTCGGTATCATCCGCATCGCTCTGCCAGCGCTGGTAGGACAGCCGCACCGCCTGTTCGTCGTTCTCGCCGAAGCGGTGGGTCAGCTTGGCCAGCCCGGAGAAGGCGGCGAAATCGGAGCCGGGCACCGGCACGCCATTGCCGTTCTCGTATTCGCTGGAGCGGCGGAAGTTGCCGTTCAGCAGCACCTCCGTGCCGTTGGAAAAGGCATGGGCGGCGGAGATCGAGGCCAGCACCCCGTCCTTGTTGGAATCGTACATGGACTTGAGCTGGACGGCGGTGGTCTGCCCGTCCTTGAGGAAATCGGCCGCGTCTTTGGTGGTGAAGTTGATCACGCCGCCGAGCGCGCCGGAACCGTAAAGGGTCGAGGAGGCCGGGCCGCGCAGCACCTCCACCCGCTTGTAAAGTTCCGGATCGCTGAAGAACGAGCCGAGCCGGTATTGCTCGTAGAATTTCACCGCGCCGTCGACGGTGACGACGATCTTCGATTCGTCGGAAGCCTCAAGCCCGCCGATGCCGCGAATGTTGAAGGACTGGCCGGCGGTCCGCTCGCTGCCGATGACGGTGACGCCCGGCACCTGGCGCAGGATGTCGCCGATCACCATCGGCTGTTCTTCGTCGATCGCCTCCTGATCGAGGACCGTGACCGCCTGGGGCGTGTCGATCGCCACCTTTTCCACGCCCGCGCCGATCACCAGCCGTTGCAACAGGGTCGAGGCGCCGGGCGCATTGACCGTTGCCGCATCCTGCGCCCGCGCCTGCGGCGCTAGCGCGATAAAAAGCGCGCCGAGGGCGACACCGTTCTTCCAAACCGCAAGTTTGCCAGCGGCCATATGCATTTCCGGTCTCCAGACATTCCTCGTCTGCTCGCTGGCATCGGCTCGCTCGCTTTTCGGTGGGTGAAATATGAGTTAACAACTCAGGTATTGATGTGGATACGAAACATGAGTATTTGAGTCAAGATATTGATCGGCGGTTTCGACCGCACTGACCCGGGTGCGATGCAAAGCCAGCACACTCCGGGCCGCCCGTCGCGGCGGGCCATCGCCCGCCCTTTCCGACCGGTGGCCGAGTGGAGCGCAAGCACAGCCGAGCCCCCGCCGCGCGCGCCTTTACGAGGCGTGCCTGTGCTTCCTGCGGCGGCACCCCATTTCGCGGGGCGGCCCAATCACGGACAATGGCTATGACAGATATCTCTCTCGACATTGATCAGATCCGGCGCATGCGCGATGGCAATCCGAAGATGCGCGAGCGCGACCTGGCCCGGATGATGGGCATCAGCGAGGCGGAGCTGGTGGCCGCGTTCTGCGGCGAGACCGTGCGCCGGATCAATGTGCGATTCGACACGCTGTTTCCCGCGCTGGAGGCAGTGGGCGAGGTGCTGGCGCTGACCCGCAACGAAAGCGCCGTGCATGAGAAGGTCGGCGTCTACGACCGGTTCATCGACGGCAAGATGGCGGCAATGATGCTTGGCGCCGACATCGACATGCGCATGTTTCCCGCCCATTGGGTCCATGGTTTTGCCGTCGAACGGCCGCAGCAGGATGGATCGGTGCGCCGCAGCCTGCAGGTCTTCGACCGGCATGGCGATGCGGTCCACAAGATCCATGCCCGCGAGGCGACGGATATCGCCGCCTGGGACGCGCTGGTGGCAAGCCATCTCGCCGAGGACCAGACGCCCGGCCTTGGCATTCGCCCGGAACCGGCGGTGCTGCCTGTCCGTCCGCCGCTGGATACCTCCCAGCGTGCGTCCTTGCGGGCCGGCTGGGCGGCGATGACCGATCCGCACCAGTTCCATGGCCTCTTGCGCAAGTTCAAGCTGCACCGGCTGGACGCGCTGGAGCTGGCCGGAGAGCCGCACGCATGGCAGTTGCAGCCCGATGCGGTCTCCGCCACCCTGCGCCTTGCCGCCAACGAGGCGCTGCCGATCATGTGCTTCGTCGGCAGCCGTGGCTGTATCCAGATCCATTCCGGTCCGGTGGAGACCGTGGCGGTGCGCGGACCATGGATCAACGTGATGGATCCGGGCTTCCATTTGCATCTGCGCACCGATCAGATTCACGAGGCCTGGGCGGTGCGCAAGCCGACGCCTGAGGGGCATGTCACCTCCATCGAGGCCTATGACGCGGACGGCACGCTGGTGATCCAGTTCTTCGGTCTGCGCAAGGAAGGCGCGGACGAGCGCGGCGACTGGCGCGCGCTGGTGGAGAACCTCCCCCGCCTGTCGCTGCTTCCCGCGCAGTGAGGTCCCCCATGTCCATTCTTTCGCCCGCACTTGTGCGGATCGCCGCGCCCGTTGCTCTCGCTCTTTCCCTGGCCCTTGCCGCCGGAACGGCTCTGGCCGAGCCGGCGCCGCTCAAGGATGCCCGGCGGATCGTCGCCATCGGCGGCGCCGTGACCGAGATCGTCCATGCGCTGGGCGAGGAGGGGCGGCTGGTTGCCCGCGACACCACCAGCAGCTATCCGCCGGCGGCGGACGCCCTGCCCGATGTGGGCTACATGCGCGCCCTGTCACCGGAAGGGGTGCTGTCGGTGAAGCCCGATGCCATCCTGGCGATCGAAGGCAGCGGCCCGCCGGAGGCACTCACCGTGCTGAAGGGCGCGGGGGTCGATTTTGTGACGGTTCCGGAGCGCTTCGACGCCGCCGGTATTTCGGAGAAGGTGCGCTTGGTGAGTGCGGCGCTGGGCGTGCCGGAAAAGGGCGCGGAACTGGTGCGGCGGATCGAGGCGGAGCTTCAGGCCGCCACCGCCGAGGCCGCGGCGCGTGGGCGAGACGCGCGGGTGCTCTTCATCCTCTCGCTCAGCGGCGGGCGCATTCTCGCCGCTGGCGACGAGACGGCCGCCGCCGGGGTGATTCGCCTGGCCGGCGCCCGCAACGCCATTGAGGGACTTTCCGGCTACAAGCAGATCAGCGACGAGGCGGCGATGGCCGCCGCGCCGGACGTGATCCTGATGATCAGCCGGAGCGGCGATCACCAGACCGGGGAGGCGGAGGTGCTGGCCCATCCAGGAATTGCCCGCACGCCCGCCGGGGTGCATCGGCGCCTGATCCGCATGGACGGGCTTTATCTGCTCGGCTTCGGCCCGCGCACCGCTGCCGCGGTCGGCGACCTGTCCGCCGCGCTCACCGACTACGGTCTTTGACAAAGAGGAGCGGCGGATCATGAGCGAAACCGTTCTGGAACCTCCCGCCGGCGGCTGGCGCACCGCCGCCCGTGCCGGGGATCGCGGCCCGATGGCCCGGGCGGTGATCGCCGCCCTGGCCGTGGCTCTGGCCGGCACCGCGCTGTTCTCGCTGGCGACCGGAGCGCTGGAGATCCCGGTGCTGTCGGCGCTCGGGGCTCTGGCGGAGGGGCGGGAGACCCTCACCGCCACCGAGCTGCGCGACCGGATCGTGCTCACCGAGGTGCGCCTGCCAAGGGTGTTGCTCGGCGCGCTGGTCGGGGCGGCGCTTGCCGTCTCCGGCGCGGTGATGCAAGGGATTTTCCGCAACCCGCTGGCCGATCCGGGCATCGTTGGCGTCTCCGCCGGCGCGGGGCTTGCCGCCGCCGGCCTGATCGTGCTCGGCGGCGGGGTGCTGGCGCCGGCCGTCGCCCTTGCCGGCATCTATGCCCTTCCGGTCGCCGCGTTTTTCGGCGGTCTGGTGACCACCTTCGCCCTTTATCGCATCGGCACGCGCGGCGGCATGACCTCGATCCCGACCATGCTGCTGGCCGGCATCGCCCTTGGCGCGCTGGCCGGAGCGCTGACCGGACTGCTGGTCTATGTCGCCGACGACCGGCAGTTGCGCGATCTGACCTTCTGGGGCCTCGGGTCGCTCGCCGGTGCCAACTGGGACAAGATCCTGGCCGCCGGCCCGGTGATCGCGCTGGTTCTGGCGGCGGTGCCGTTTCTTGCCGGCGGGCTCAATGCGCTGGTGCTGGGCGAGGCGGCGGCCAGCCACATCGGCATCCGGGTGCAGCGGCTGAAGACGATTGCCATCGTCGCCGTTGCCGCCGCCACCGGTGCGGCGGTCGCGGTCAGCGGCGGCATCGGCTTCGTTGGCATCGTCGTGCCGCATCTCCTGCGCCTGACCATCGGCCCGGATCACCGCTATCTGTTGCCGGCCTGCGCCCTGCTCGGTGCCAGCCTGCTGATCCTCGCCGATACGGTGAGCCGCACCATCGTCGCCCCGGCTGAATTGCCCATTGGCATCGTTACCGCGCTCGCCGGTGCGCCGTTCTTCCTGTGGATACTGCTGCGGCGGAAAGGCCTGACCTCCCTATGAAGCCCGACACGCCTCAGATGATGACCCCGCCCCGGTTGGAGGTGCGTGACCTCGGCGTTACCCTGTCCGGCAAGCCGATCGTCACCGGTGTCGGCTTTTCGGTTCCCGCCGGCACCCTGACGGCGATTGTCGGGCCGAACGGCTCCGGCAAGAGCACGGTGATGCGCGCGGTCACCGGTGAGCTGGCCCATTCCGGCGCGGTGCGGATCAACGGCGCTACCCTTTCGTCGCTCTCGCCGGCGGCGCTTGCGGCCTTGCGCGGGGTGCTGCCGCAGCACACCAGCCTGTCCTTCCCCTTGAGCGTGATGGAGGTGGTACGGCTCGGCCTGTTGCCTCCCTTCGGGCCGGGAAATGACCGCGACGCTCGGGTGCGCGCCGCCCTGCAACGGGTGGATCTCGCCGGCTTCGAGGGGCGTGCCTATCACAGCCTGTCCGGCGGTGAGCAGCAGCGGGTCCAGCTTGCCCGGGTGCTCTGTCAGGTGTGGGAGCCCTGCAGCGCGGGAACCGCCCGCTGGCTGTTCCTCGATGAGCCGGTGTCGAGCCTGGATATCCGCCATCAGATCCTGATTATGCGCATCGCCGCGGATTTCGCCGCACGCGGTGGCGGTGTCGTCGCGGTGATGCACGATCTCAACCTGACGGCGATGTTCGCGGGCCGGCTGCTGGTGATGAAATCCGGCCGCCTTCTGGCGGACGGGGCGCCGGAGGCGGTGTTGCGCGACGATCTGATCTCCGAGGCCTTCGACCATCCCTTGCGGGTGGGGGCGCTTCCGGCGCGCGGGACCCCCTTCGTCCTGCCTCAGGCAGCTCAGGCAGCTCAGGCAGCTCAGGGGGCGACCCGGGAGACGTCTCTCGTTTGACGTGCATATCTTGCAAGCTATCCATTTGGCCGCATTGACGGGCGCTTGGCGGCTGGGACATAGTCGATCCTTGAAAGTGGTTTCCGTGAAACACACGGATGAATAGGGAACACGGTGAGGATACCCCCCTTTGGGGCCAAGACCGTGGCTGCCCCCGCAACTGTGAGCGGCGAGCCGGCATCTGAAAGACCACTGACCCATGCCTCGGCATGGGTTGGGAAGGTGGATGCCCGGCGCTGACCCGCAAGCCAGGAGACCTGCCGCTTTCGGTCACCCGACCTTCGATACGGGGTGTGTCGAGGTGCGGCTTTCCGTTGAGGTGACACCCGAAAATCAGGACCCGCTCGCCGGGGCCTCGGTTTCGTTCGCATGGCGCGTCCGCAAGGCGCCCCGCGTGGACAGGACCCGCGCGCCCCCGTGACCCGGATCCTGCGACTTGTGATGTCCGGAGACGCCGACAGGCGGCCCGGCAAACACCTGGGGTGTGTCAGAATGACTGTAGCTGCCTGCCGGATCGGCATGTTTGGACTGGGACTGTTCTGCGCCGTGCCGGCGCTGGCGCAGGACCTGGAGCTGGAGGAGGTGGTGGTCTCCGCCGGCCGCACGCCGCTTGGCGCGGAAAAGGTCGGCCGGGCCTATACGGTGATCACCGGCGAGGATCTGGAGCGGAGCCAGACCCGCTATCTCGCCGATGCCTTGCGCAAGGTGCCGGGCGTTTCCGTCTCGCGCACCGGTTCCGTCGGCGGTCTGACCCAGGTCCGCCTGCGCGGGTCGGAAGCCAATCATGTACTGGTGCTGATCGACGGGGTCGAGGTTTCCGCCTCGTCCAGCGGCGAGTTCGACTTTGGCGGCTTGCAGGTCGCCGATGTGGAGCGGATCGAGGTGCTGCGCGGACCGCAAAGCGCGCTTTATGGCTCCAATGCCGCCTCTGGCGTGATTCATATCATCACCAAGGGCGGGGTGCGCGACGGCTATGAGGTCAGCGGCCGGACCGAGGTCGGCACCGACCGCACCTGGCTCGGCGCCGTGGAACTGCGCGGTGGCGGTGAGAATTTCGACCTTGCCCTGGCCGGCGCCTTCCGCCGCACAGATGGGTTCAACCTGTCCGACTACGGCTCGGAAAAGGATGGCGACCGGAACCTGACCCTCTACGGCAAGGGCGCCTGGGACCTGTCGGAGACCGTCCGGCTCGATGCCAACCTGCGCTATGTCGACCGCAAGTCCGACACGGACGATCAGGACTACAGCTTCCCGCCGACCCCGACCGAGGGGCAGGTGATCGACACCCCCGGCTACAACGCCACCCGCGAATTCTCCGGCGGGGTGGGCGCGTCCTGGTCGCTGTTCGAGGACCGGTTCGTGCAGAAGACCCGGTTCGAGCTGACCGATGTGGAGCGGCGCGGCTATGGCAGCGGCAGCGAAAACGGCAACCATGATCGCCGCTATCATGCCAGCTATCAGGGTACCTTCGCCTTCGAGACGCCGGAGTTTCTCTCCGCCGCGCACAGCCTGACCGGCGCTGTGGAATGGGAGCAGGAGACCTTCCGCAATACCCATCCCGGCACCCCCTCGCAGGTGCCGACCCGCAGCCGCGATCTTTTCGGCTATGTGGCCGAATATCGGGGCGAGTTCTACGACAATCTGTTCATCAGCGGCGCGCTGCGCTTCGACCAGAACGACGATTTCAAGAATGCCCTGACCTACAGCGCCAGCGCCGCCTATCTGGTGCCGGAGACGGGAACCCGGTTCCACGCCTCGATAGGCACCGGCGTGACCAACCCGACCTTCTTCGAGCAGTTCGGCTTTATCCCGTCCTCCTTCATCGGCAATCCGAATCTGCGGCCGGAGCAGAACTTCGGCTGGGACATCGGCATCGAGCAGACGTTCTGGGAGGACCGGGTGGTTGCCGACGTCACCTATTTCAACGAGCGGCTGGAGGATGAGATCCAGACCCGCTACCTGCCGGGCTGGGTCAGCACCCCCGTCAACCTCGATGGCACCAGTCGACGTCAGGGCGTGGAAGTGGCGCTCGGCGTCGACGTCACGGAAAACCTGCATGCCAAGGTGAGCTACACCTATCTCGACGCGACCGAGCCGTCCGGACTGCAGGAGGTGCGCCGCCCGCGCCATTCCGGCTCGCTCGGTCTCGTCTATGGCTTCGACGAGGGGCGCGGCAACCTGTTCCTCGATGCGGTTTACAACGGCCAGATGCAGGATCTGGAGTTCATTTCCTCGACGCCCTGGACCCGGGTCACCCTCGATCAGTACTGGCTGGTCAATGTCGGTGCCGATTATCAGCTCAATGATCATGTGCAACTGTTCGGCCGGGTGGAGAACCTGTTCGATCAGGATTATCAGGAGGTCTACGGCTACAACACGCAAGGGCTGACTGCCTTCGTCGGCCTCAAGGGCACCTTCTGATGTGCCGGCCGGCCGTCTCCCTGCTCGCCGCCGTGCTGCTTGCGCTCTCAGGCGCCGGCGCTTCGGCTGGCGAGCTGGCCGGGGTGGCCGGGACCTCCGGAGAGGTCGGATCGCCGCCGCTGCGGGTGGTGTCGATGAATCTGTGCACCGACCAGCTTGCCCTGCTGCTGGCCGCGCCCGGGCAGCTTCGGGCGCTGTCCCATCTGGCCTCCGATGAAAGCGTCTCCGTTCTCAGCGCCCGCGCCCGGGCCCTGCCGCGCAATCACGGTCTGGCGGAGGAAATCCTCCGTCTCGACCCGGATCTGGTGATCGCCGGCACCTACACCACCCGGGCGACGGTCAATCTGCTCAGGCGGCTGGGCCTGCGGGTCGCCGAATTCGCCCCGGCCCGCAACTTCGCCGATATTCGCGAAAACCTGACGCGGATGGGCGCGCTGTTGCACCGGGAGGCGCAGGCGCGGGCGCTCACCGAAGCCTTCGACCGGGAGCTGGCGCGGCTGAGTGCAGACAAGGGGGGCGCGCGTCGTCCGGTTCTCGGCTCCTATGCAGCCAACAGCTACACCACCGGTGGCGGCACGCTGGAAGCTGAGATCGTCACCGCTGCCGGCTTTCGCCATCTGGGCACGGAGCTCGGCCTCTCCGGCGCAACGCGCCTGCCGCTGGAAAGCCTGATTGTCGCCAATCCGGACTATGTGATGTCCTGGCGCCGCTGGACCGCCACCCCGGCGCGCTCCGGCGAGATCCTGACCCATCCGGCCTTGCAAAAATGGTTCGGGCCGGAACGCCGGCTCTGGTCGGATGATCGCTACTGGATCTGCGGCGCGCCCTTCACCGTGGAGGCGGTCACGGCGCTGGCCGCAGCAGTCCCCGGAGATGGATCATGAGCGGCGGGCGCGGCATCCGTTTTCCTCTGCTCGTCGCCGGGCTGGCCTCTCTGGTCGCCGGGCTGTTTTTCCTGTCGCTGGCGGTCGGTCAGGTGTGGATCGACCCACTTTCCGCTTTTTCCGGCGGCAGCGCCGCCGACCGGTTGATCTTGGCCGAAATCCGTCTACCCCGTGCCCTGCTCGGGCTGATGGTCGGGGCGATCCTCGGCCTGTCCGGCGCGGTGCTGCAGGGGCTGTTGCGCAATCCGCTGGCCGAACCGGGGCTGCTGGGCGTTTCCGCCTCGGCCTCGTTGGGGGCGGTGCTGGCGATCCATGGCGGGCTGGTCGCGGTCCATGCCTATGCCTTGCCGCTCAGCGCCCTCATTGGCGCGCTGCTGTCCGTTCTGCTGCTGCAGGCGCTGGTCGGCCGCTCCGGTGAAATCCTGACGCTGATCCTGGCCGGCGTCGCCTTGACCTCGCTGGCCGGTGCCCTGACCTCGCTGGTGCTGAACCTCTCGCCCAACCCGTTCGCGGCGATGGAAATCGTCTTCTGGATGCTCGGCTCGCTGACTGATCGCAGCATGGTTCATGTGGGGCTGGCCGGGCCGTTCATCGTCGTCGGCGCGGTGCTGCTGCTGTTGACCGGTCGGGCGCTGGAGGCGCTCAGCCTCGGGCAGGAGGTGGCCCGCAGCCTTGGCATCCGCATGGGACGGACCCGGGCGCTGGCGGTGCTGGGCACGGCGCTCGGGGTTGGCGCGGCCACCGCCGTCAGTGGCGCCATCGGCTTTGTCGGCCTGATCGTTCCCCATCTGCTCCGCCCGCTGGTGGGGCATCGGCCCGGCCGGCTCTTGCCGGTCAGCGCTCTGGGCGGGGCGGCGTTCCTGCTCGCCGCCGATCTTCTCGTGCGGGTGATCCTGCCGGGGCGTGATCTGAAGCTCGGTGTGGTGACCGCGATCATCGGCGCGCCGTTCTTCCTGTGGCTGTTGCTCAGTTTGAAAAGGAGGGCGGCATGAGTGGGCTGGTTTGCGACCGGATCACGGTGCCACGCGGCGATCGGTTGACCGTCGACAGCGTCTCCTTTGCCGCGCCCCGGCCGCAGCTCATCGGGTTGATCGGCCCCAATGGCGCGGGCAAATCGACCCTGATGCGGGCCGTCGCCGGTCTATTGCCGGCAAGCGGAACGGCGGTCTGGAACGGTGAGGATCTGACGGCAATGAGCCCGGCTCGCCGGGCGCGGGCGCTCGCCTTCATGCCGCAGGAGCGCACGGTGCACTGGCCGCTCGCCTGCCGCGAGGTGGTGATGCTCGCCCGTCTCCCGTATCAGGGGGCATTTGCCGGGCCTTCGGCGGCGGACCGGCGCGCAGTCGCCGAAGCGCTCGCGGCCATGTCGGTAGACGGCTTTGCGGATCGTGCCTTCGACACCTTGTCCGGTGGCGAGCAGGCGCGGGTACTGATCGCCCGCATGCTGGCGCAGGATCCGGATCTGCTGATCGCCGACGAGCCGGCGAGCGGGCTCGATCCGGCGCATCAGATCGCCCTGATGCAAGTCTTTCGCGACATCGTCGCTGGCGGGCGCAGCGTGCTCGTGTCCTTGCATGATCTCTCCCTGGCCAGCCGCTGGTGCGACCGGCTGCTGCTGATGGACCAGGGACGGCTCGTCGCCGATGGCACGCCGGAAGAGGTGATGACGGCGGACCGTATGGCGCGGGTCTATGGCATTGCCGTGCGCCCACTCACCATCGGCGGCAGCTTTGCCGTGGTGCCGGAGGGGCTTGCCCCATCTGCCTCCGCACAAACCTCCGAAGTCATGCCAATCGAGGAAGAAGGAGAGGGAAATGAGCGCTGCCTGCCGCGCATTGCATGATCACCTGCGCGCCGCCTTGCGCGATATCGACGCTGGCTGGAGCATCGGCTCCTTCGGCGCGATCGGCGAGTTTCACCAGCGGGCGGATGACCTCCGCCTGGTCGATGACCCGGAGGGACTCACCCGGGTGAGCGAGAAGGGCGGCATCCGCCTCGACGGCGCGGCGCTGGCCGAGGTGCGGGCCTTGGCCTACGAGACCCTGAGCCCGCGCGCCCATCGCTGGGGGCTGGGGCTGGCGCTGTGCCTGCCCGAGGCGCAGGCGGCCATGTCCGGGCGCAGCGTCCTGACCGAGCTGGGGCCGGATGAGGGCGCCTTGCGCGCAGAGGATCGGGGGGCGCTGCTGTTCGACATGGGGCTGGACCAGTTGCAGGTCGATTTCTGCATCCGCACCCGGGATCCGGAGCTGATCGCCATCTTGCGCGCGGGCGCGGGCAGCTCCGTCATGGCGCCGGGCAACGGGGCGATGGCGGCGATCCTGGAGGCTCACCCGCACCGGGTGGTGATCTCCCGGTTGGGTCGGGTCGAGGTCTATCAGAAGATCGGCGGACCGGCGACCGGCGGTGTGTCGCCGGACGGGCCGCACACCCATGTCCTGCCCAAACTCCTGAAGAGCGGGCGCAGCCATTCGGCCAACATCCCCGTCCCGGAAGGCTTCGTGCCTTGCGCCTATCTGCATCCGGCAAGTCCGGTGGCGGGGCCTCAGGGGCAGGATATCACCTATGACGCGGGCCGGCAGGCGGCGTTCGAGGAGTTGCTGGCCGCTTATGGACCGGCCGGATATCTGGCGGTGCGCGGTGCGGTGCTGGCCGCCTGTGCCGCCGGCGACGACCCGTCCTCCTTCACCGAGCCGGCGACCCGGACCGGTCGCATCGGCCTGCGCAACACCTTGCGCCAGATCGCCCGTGCCGCGGAAAGCGCTAGTGATGCGCCCCGTCTTGCCTGGGCGCGGCGCTGGCAGGCGGTGTTCGACCAAAGCGGTCAGCATGCGGAGGAGATGGACGCCGACAATCCGGGCCATGAGGGAGAGCCGTCATGACTGGATCTCCGGTGGATCAAATCGGTGCGGCGGCGGAACTGCTGCTCGACCGGGGCGGATGGACCATGGCCGCGCTGCTCTGCCTGTCGGTCGCCGCGCTGATGGCGGCCATCGTTTCGGCCCTGCGCTTTGCCGCGCTCCGCCCCTTTCAGGGCATGGCGACCGGGCGCGGCACGGCGGCAAACCTTGCCGCCCATTTGCGCCGTCGGCTGCTGCGCGGCGATGATCGCGAGTTGGTTGCCGAGGAAGCGGCGCTTTTGGCGCGCGGGTATCTGCGTCAGGCCCGCACCGGCTTTCGCCTGCTGGAGCTGATCGTTACCACCGCGCCGCTGCTGGGGCTGCTCGGCACGGTGCTTGGCATGATTGATGCCTTTCAGGCGATGCAGTCCTCCGGCGAGGCGGTAAAACCGGCGGATCTTGCCGGCGGCATCTGGGAAGCGCTGATCACCACGGCGGCGGGCATGGTGATCGCCCTTCTGGCGCTGGCGCTGCACGCCCTGCTCGATGCTCTGGTCGACCGGTTTCGTTTCCGGCTGGAGGTCGCGGCGACCGAGGCGCTGGAGACCGTGCCGGAACCGCCGCATGCGGTCACTGAGCCGGCGACGGCGGAAGCCGCCCGGCAGGCGGCGGCGCAGTGAGGCTGGAGGAGGAGCGGGCGCGTCGTCCCGGCGTCGGTCTGACATCGCTGATCGATGTGATCTTCCTGCTGATCGTCTTCTTCATGCTGGTCTCCAGCTTCGACCGGCTGCAGCTGTTGCCCCTTGCGACCGGCGGGTCGGCGGAAAGCGCACCCCAGGCCGAACCGTTGATCCTGCGCCTTGCCGCCGATGGTGGGTTCGCTGGCGGGGCCGAAGATGAGGCGCGGATCGCGGCGGCGATTGCGGCCGAGCGGCCGATTGTCCTGCGGATCGGCACTGGCGTAGCCGTGCAGCAGGGGCTGGATGCGCTGGATCGGTTGCGTGAGGCCGGGGCGGCGAGCGCCGCGCTGCAGCCGGAGGCCAGACAATGAAGATCGCGCCGGAGGTGCGGCGGCGCCCGGTGGAGCCCCTGCTGCCACTGATCAATGTGGTCTTCCTGCTCTTGATTTTCCTGCTCTTGATGGGCCGTGTGGAGGAGCGGGCGAAGATCAGCGTGACGCCGGGCGAGGCCGCGCACACCGAACCGGCCGGGGCGGTGCTGCGCCTGCAGGTGGATGCCGCCGGTGCGGTCGGCTTTGGCGAGATCCTGGGCGAGGAGGCGGTGTTGGCGGCGCTGGCAGTGGCTCTTGCTGATGATGACCCGGGCGAAGGGGACCCAGCGCGCCCGGTGGCCATTCGGGCCGATGCCGGGGCGGATCTGGCTCAGGTGTTGCGGCTGGCCCGTGCCGTGCGCCGTGTGGGGGCCAGTGCCGTCATGCTGGAGGTGCGGGCAAGATGAAGGAGGCGCTGACCTGGGGCGCGGGGCTGGTGTTGGCCTTGCTGCTGCATCTGGGCATCGGGTTGGCGGTATTCTGGCTGACGACCGATGACGGCACCGGCCAGACGGACAGTGGCGGCACGCTCTCCGGTGAGATGACGGTGCTGGTTCTGGAGGACGCCGGGGAGGGCGCGGCCGGTGCCGATGCGGACCGCACCGCCGGGACGGAGACCGGCAAGGAGAAGCCGGTGGAGCCCCGGGCCGAGCCAGCGCGGCAGCCGCAGCCCAAGCAAACCCCGCCGCCAGATCCCGCGCCTTCCGAACCTCCTTCTGAAGCTGAGATATCACCGGAACCGGAAGCGCAACGCGCGCCTGAGCCCGTGCCGGAACCGGAGCTCGCGCCCGCGTCCGTGCCTGAGGCGCAACAGGTGCCGGAAGTTCCTTCAGAACCTGCAACGGACGCGCTGCCCGACCCTGCCGCAACGCCAGTTGCGCAGATGGCGCAGGCCTCCACACCTCCTCAGGTGGCGCCCCTGCCGCGTCCCGCGCCCGAGCGTCCGGCACGTAAGCCGGTCCGCGAAACCAAGAAGGCGCCGCCGCGCAAGACGACCACCCGTGCCAGCACCTCCCGGCGCGGCGATGCGCAGGTCTCCACCCGCAAGGGCAACGTGGGGACCGGCAGGCGCGCGGCGGCCGGGGGCAAGAAAGGCGAGCGGGCGTCCTATGCGCTGAAGCTGCGGCGCCGGGTGGAGCGCTACAAGCGCTACCCGCCCGGTGCAACGCCGGGGGCCTTGCGCGGTGTCGGCAAACTGAAGATCACCATTGACCGCAAGGGGCGGGTGAAGCGGGCGAGCCTGGTGCGCAAGACCGGGGTTGCCGCCCTTGATCGCGAATTGCGCAAGCTTGCCCGTCGCGCCTCGCCCTTTCCTGCCGTCCCTGAGAGTATTGCTGGCCCGACCCTGACCTTCACCGTGCCCGTGCGGTTCGGGAAGAGAAAGTAGCGCGACGTGCGGGCGCATTTGCGTCACAACCGTCCGCTAGAAAGACACTGGAAGCCCCCGCCGGTGGCCGGCAGGAACGAACATCCGATGGAGAGCCCGATGCTTCACCCCTCTACCCTCGCCGTGGTCTTGTCCTTGCCCATGCTGATCGCCGGGGCGGCTTTGCCGGCTCAGGCCGAGGGGGGGCCGTCTTTCGATTGCGCCAAAGCCGGAAGCTCGGCGGAAAAGCTGGTGTGCGAGGATACGGCGCTGGCAAGCCTCGACCGCCGGCTGGCGGAGCGCTACGCGGCGGCCGTGACGGCGGTGAAGGCCTATGACGCCGGGGCGGACGAGGCGCTCAAGCTCTTGAAGGCGACCCAGCGGGGCTGGGTCAAGGGACGCGACGAGTGCTGGAAGGCGGACGATCTGCGGTCTTGCGTGGAGGATGCTTATAGCCGCCGCGAAGGGGAATTGGTCGCCGGCTACATGCTGGAGAAACCGACCGCGGTCACCTCCTGGACCTGTGGCGGCAATCCGGCGAATGAGATCGTCACCAGCTTCTTCGACACGGAGCGGCCGAGCGTGCGCATGGAGCGCGGCGACCGCACCGTCGCTGGCGTGTTGACCAGAAGTGCGTCGGGCGCACGCTACGAAGCCCCGTTCGGCATCGTCTTCTGGACCAAGGGCAAGGACGCGTTGCTGACCTGGCAGCCGGATGAGGATCTTGCCTGCGTGGCCGCGCAATAACGTCCCATCTGCGGTCTTTCCGCCGTTCGGCCCTCGACGGCAGGGGGGCGCATGTGCATGCTTTGCGGCATCACTTGCATCTGAGTCTGTCCCTGGTGCGCCAATGGCCTGCCGGGGCACGGCCTGTTTCGGGATCTTTGCCGACCATGAGCCCTACGCGTTGCGGCGCCCGGCGCCGACAGTCATGAGCACGACCAATTCGCTGGCGCCGCAGCGCGCCGAACCGAGCTTCGCCGAGTTTTTCACCCCCAAGCTGATCACCGTCCTGCGCGAAGGCTACACGCTGGGAAACCTGCGCGCCGATGCCATTGCCGGATTGACGGTGGCCATTGTCGCTCTTCCCCTGTCCATGGCGATTGCCATCGCTTCGGGGGCGCCCCCTGCCGCCGGTCTTTATACTGCGATCATCGGCGGCTTTCTGGTCTCGGCGCTGGGCGGCAGCCGGTTCCAGATCGGCGGACCGGCCGGGGCGTTTATCGTGCTGGTCGCCACCACCGTGCAACTGCACGGTCTGGACGGGCTGATCCTGGCGACCATCCTCTCCGGTCTGATCCTCATCGCGGTCGGGTTCCTGCGGCTTGGCACCTACATCAAATTCATTCCCTATCCGGTGACCGTCGGGTTTACCGCCGGCATCGCGGTGATCATCGCCGCCAGCCAGATCAAGGAATTTTTCGGCCTGACGCTGGCCGGTCCCGAACCGGGGCCGTTTTTGGAGAAACTGCCGGTGCTGTGGCAGGCGCTGCCCAGCCTCGACCCGGCCAGCCTCGGGCTGGCATTGGCGACCATGGCGGTGATCCTCGGGCTGAAACGGCTGTCCCCCAATGCGCCGGGCATGCTGGTTGCCGTGGTTGGTGCCGGCGCCGCCGTTGCCCTGTTCGACCTGCCGGTGGCCACCATCGGCAGCCGGTTCGGCGGCATTCCCGACAGCCTGCCGCTGCCCTCGCTTCCCGCTCCGGACTTGGCCAAGGTCATGGCCGTGTTGCCGAGCGCGGTCGCTTTCGCCCTGCTGGGGTCGATTGAATCGCTGCTCTCGGCGGTGGTCGCCGATGGCATGACCGGGCGCCGGCACCGTTCGAATTGCGAACTGGTCGGCCAGGGGGTGGCCAATATCGCATCCGGTCTGTTCGGCGGCTTCTGTGTCACCGGCACCATTGCCCGCACGGCGACCAATGTGCGCGCCGGCGCCCATGGGCCGGTTGCCGGCATGCTGCATTCCCTGTTCCTCCTGCTGTTCGTGCTGGTCGCCGCGCCGCTCGCCCGTTTCATTCCGCTCGCCTGTCTCGCCGGCGTGCTCTTGGTGGTGGCCTGGAACATGTTCGAACGGCAGGCTTTCGCCACCTTGCTGCGGGTCTCGCGCGGCGATGCGGCGGTGCTGCTGGCCACCTTCCTGCTGACGGTGTTCCGCGATCTGACCGAGGCGATCATCGTCGGCTTCGCATTGGGCTCGGTGCTGTTCATCCACCGCATGTCGAAGACCACGGCCATCGATACCCACACGCCGTTTGTCGCCGAGGACCGGGCGGACGACGCCAATGGCGAACGTCAGCCCTATGACGAGGCGGATGCGGCAGATCCCAATGTGGTGGTCTACCGGATTTCCGGGGTGTTCTTCTTCGGTGCGGCGGCCTCGATCGGCGCGGTGCTCGATCGGATTTCCGACACGCATCGGGCGCTGGTGATCGACTTCGCGGCGGTGCCTTTCGTCGATTCCACCGCTGCCCATACCATTGAGGGGCTGGTGCGCAAGGCGACAAGGCGCGGGGTGCGGGTGTTCCTGACCGGCACCTCGCATGATCTGCGCAAGGACCTCTTCGCCCACGGCATCAAGCCGCCGCTGGTGCGCTACGAGGAGACCATTGCCCGCGCCCTGGCAATGGTCAATCAGCCGGCGTGATCGGCTGAAGAGGAGATGTCCGGCGGCGGAGCGCGCCGCCGGCAGGGGTATCGCGCGTCAGCGGAACATCAAGACCGGTGTCTTGCACGAGCGCACCATCTCTGAGGTGGTTGAGCCGATGATCAGCGTGCGGATCCGGGAGTGCCCATAGGCACCCATGATCAGAAGGTCGATGTCCTCTTTTTCCACGGTCTGGGTGATCACCGCTTCGGGCTGCCCGGGGGTGAGCGTCGCGGTCACCGACAGGCCGCCGCCTTCCAGCGTCGCCCGGGCGGCATCGAGCTTGGCCCGCGCCTCGGCAGTCTCGGCGCCGACCATCAAGAGGTGACAGTCGAGCCCGGCGAACAGCGGGCTGCGGGCGACATAGTCCACCGCCTTCAGCGCGCTCGGGCCGCCGTCGAAGGCGATCAGGAAGCGCTCGATCGGCTGGAACGCGCGGGAGGTGACGAACACCGGCTTGTGGCTGGAGCGAACGATCCGCTCCAGGTTCGAGCCCAGATGCAGCCGGGCGAAATCCGCCGCCTCGCCCCGCTTGCCGATGACGATCAGCGCCGCGTCGGCCTCGCTTTCGGCTACGGTCTCGACGATGTCGCCGGCGCGCAGCCGGGTGGTGACCGTCTCGGCGCCCGCCGCCTCGACCACCGCCTTGGCATCCTCCAGGATCGCCCGACCCTGTTTCTGCGCCAGCTTGGCCATCTGTTCATCGAGGCTGGACAACTCCTGCAGGAGCGCGGAACGCGCGCCAAGGGCGATGTTGCCCGACAGGTTGGCCTCGCCCTCGGCCGCCTGCCGGGGGCTGAGCACATGCAGGATTTCCACCGCCGCGCCGGTGCGTCCTGCGATCCAGGCGGCATGGTCGCACACGCTGTGCGAATAGACCGATCCGTCGACCAGGGCGATGAGTTTGGTCATTGTCTGTCCTCTTGGGCGGCCTGTCGCCCGGTTGTCGTCAGTCTTGTGAACGGCCCGCTTCAGGGGAAGCGGGCGCGAAAATTCGGTCTCAGTGGCCCATCAGCCGTTCGAGCGCGCCGGGCTTGTCGTGGATGGCGAGCTTGTCGACGATGGTTTCGCTCGCCTCGTTGATGCCGACGATCTCCACCTCGGCGCCCTCGCGGCGGAATTTCAGCACGATCATGTCGAGCGCGGCAACGCTGGAAATGTCCCAGATATGCGCGCGGCTGACGTCGATGGTCACCTTCTCCAGCACTTCCCGGAAGTCGAAGGCGGCGGTGAACGCATCCGCCGAGGCGAAGAACACCTGGCCTTCCACCACATAGGTGCGGGCGCGCCCGTCCTCCGACAGGGTCGAGGTGACGCGGAAGATCTGGGCGATCTTCCAGGCGAAGAAGATGCTCGACAGGAGCACGCCGACCAGAACGCCGATGGCAAGGTTGTGGGTGACGACGACGCAGATCACCGTCGCCAGCATGACGATGGAGGAGGAGCGCGGGTGGTCCTTCAGATCGCGGATCGAGGACCAGCTGAACGTGCCGATCGACACCATGATCATGATCGCCACCAGCGCGGCCATCGGGATCTGCCGCACCCAGTCGCCGAGCACGACGATCAGGAACAGGAGGATCACGCCGGCGGCAAAGGTGGAGAGCCGGCCCCGGCCGCCCGATTTCACGTTGATCATCGACTGGCCGATCATGGCGCAGCCGGCCATGCCGCCGATGAAGCCGGTGGCCGTGTTGGCGATGCCCTGGCCGATGCACTCCTGGTTCTTGTCGCTGGGGGTGTCGGTGAGGTCGTCGACGATGCTCGCGGTCATCAGCGATTCCAAGAGGCCGACGGCGGCGACGCCCGCCGAATAGGGCAGGATGATCAGCAGCGTCTCAAGGGTGAGCGGAATGTCGGGGATCAGGAAGATCGGCAGGGTGGAGGGCAATTCGCCCATGTCGCCGACCGTGCGCACGTCGAGGCCGAAGCCGATCGCCACCGCCGTGAGGATCAGGATGCAGATCAGCGGCGAGGGCACCGCCTTGGTCAGGCGCGGGAACAGGTAGATGATGGCAAGGCCGGCGGCGACCATCACGTAGGTCAGCCACGGCACGCCGATCAGCTCCGGCAACTGCGCCATGAAGATCAGGATGGCAAGCGCGTTGACGAAACCGGTCATCACCGAGCGGGAGACGAAGCGCATCACGTCGCCGAGGCGCAGCAGCCCGGCGCCGATCTGCAGGAGCCCGGCCAGCACCGTGGCGGCGAGCAGGTACTGCAGCCCGTGGTCCTTGACCAGCGTCACCATCAGGACGGCGGTGGCCGCCGTCGCCGCCGAGATCATGCCCGGGCGCCCGCCGGTGATCGCGGTGATCACGGCGATGGAAAAGGAAGCGTAGAGGCCGACCTTCGGGTCGACACCGGCGATGATCGAAAAGGCGATGGCTTCGGGAATGAGCGCCAGCGCCACGACCAGGCCGGACAGGAGGTCGCGGCGGACGTTGCCGGTCCACTGGTCGCGATAGGCAAAGGCTGAGGTCATGCGGTTCGGGGCTTTCCTGTTCGCATGCGGCGGGCCTGCCGGCCGACGTCCGCATGCGAGGGTCTCAAGGGTCTGGAGAATGTGTTGCCCGTTCGATAGGGGAGTTTGTTTTGCGATGCAACAACAGGGGCAGAGAAAGCAGGCGATGCGGTAGCCTTGCGGTGTGTCGGCGCGCCACTTATATAGCGGTCACGTTCTGCTGCGGCGCTGCATTGGATGCAGGCGTTCGCGGGGACAAGTCACGCGTATCGAAAAGGGGCCGGCCCGATGCCACAACGGGTCTGACCGGTCTGCTGGAAAGAGAGGACAATATGGCAAAGGTCATTGGTATCGACCTCGGCACGACCAACTCGTGCATCGCCGTGATGGACGGCAAGGAACCCAAGGTCGTCGAGAACGCCGAAGGCGCGCGCACCACGCCGTCGATGGTGGCGTTCTCCGACGATGGCGAGCGGCTGGTCGGCCAGCCGGCGAAGCGCCAGGCGGTGACCAACCCGACCGGCACGCTGTTCGCGGTCAAGCGCCTGATCGGACGGCGCTATGACGACCCGACCGTTGCCAAGGACAAGGGGCTCGTTCCCTATGAGATCGTCAAGGCCGACAATGGCGATGCCTGGGTCGAGGCGAACGGCCAGAAGTATTCGCCCTCGCAGGCTTCCGCCTTCATCCTGCAGAAGATGAAGGAAACCGCCGAGAGCTATCTTGGCGAGAGCGTCACCCAGGCGGTGATCACCGTTCCGGCCTATTTCAACGACGCCCAGCGTCAGGCCACCAAGGATGCGGGCAAGATCGCCGGCCTTGAGGTGCTGCGCATCATCAACGAGCCGACGGCGGCCGCGCTCGCCTATGGTCTCGACAAGAACGACGGCAAGACCATCGCGGTCTATGACCTTGGCGGCGGCACCTTCGACGTGTCGGTGCTGGAGATCGGCGACGGCGTGTTCGAGGTGAAGTCGACCAATGGTGACACCTTCCTCGGCGGTGAAGACTTCGACATGCGTCTGGTCGACTACTTCGCCTCCGAGTTCAAGAAGGATCAGGGCATCGACCTGAAGTCCGACAAGCTCGCCCTGCAGCGTCTGAAGGAAGCTGCCGAGAAGGCCAAGATCGAGCTGTCGTCCTCCTCGCAGACCGAGATCAACCTGCCGTTCATCACGGCCGACGCCTCCGGTCCGAAGCACCTGACCATGAAGCTGACGCGGGCGAAGTTCGAATCGCTCGTCGACGATCTGGTCCAGCGCACCATCGAGCCGTGCAAGGCAGCGCTCAAGGACGCCGGCATCGCCGCCGGTCAGATCGACGAGGTGGTTCTCGTCGGCGGCATGACCCGCATGCCCAAGATCCAGGAAGTGGTCAGCGCCTTCTTCGGCAAGGAGCCGCACAAGGGCGTCAACCCGGATGAGGTCGTGGCCATGGGCGCGGCGATCCAGGCCGGTGTGCTTCAGGGCGACGTCAAGGACGTCTTGCTGCTCGACGTGACGCCGCTGTCGCTCGGCATCGAGACGCTGGGCGGTGTCTTCACCCGTCTGATCGACCGCAACACGACGATCCCGACCAAGAAGGCTCAGACCTTCTCGACCGCGGAAGACAACCAGACCGCCGTGACCATCCGGGTGTTCCAGGGTGAGCGCGAGATGGCCGCGGACAACAAGCTGCTCGGTCAGTTCGATCTGGTCGGCATCCCGCCGGCACCGCGCGGCGTGCCGCAGGTCGAGGTCGCCTTCGACATCGACGCCAACGGCATCGTCAACGTGTCGGCCAAGGACAAGGGCACCGGCAAGGAGCAGCAGATCCGCATCCAGGCGTCCGGTGGTCTCAGCGATGCCGACATCGAGAAGATGGTCAAGGACGCCGAAGCCCATGCGGACGAAGACAAGAGGCGCAAGGAACTGGTCGAGGCCCGCAACCAGGGCGAGGCTCTGGTGCACTCCACCGAAAAGTCGCTGAAGGACTATGGCGACAAGGTTTCGGCGGAGGATAAGGGCGCGATCGAGACCGCCATTGCCGATCTGAAGTCCGCGCTCGAGGGCGAAGACCTTGAGGACATCAAGGCCAAGACCCAGGCGCTCGCCGAGGTGTCGATGAAGCTTGGCGAAGCCATGTATCAGGCTGCCCAGGCCGAGGAAGGTGCCGAAGCCGGCGCCGCCGACGAGCCGAAGGCGGATGACGATGTGGTCGACGCCGACTTCGAGGAAGTCCGCGACGACGACGACAAGAAGTCGGCCTGATCGGGTCCCCTGATCTGGCGCGGCGCCTTCCCGGCGCCGCGCCAGTTCGCGTTTCGACGAAAGGTTTGGGCCGGATCATGACCGCGCGTTCGCTCGATCCCCCTTTCGGGACCTGTGCCCTTCCCGGGCCGCTTGAGGCCCTGCGCCGCCGCGCCGCCGCCATGCCGGTGAACCGCATCGGCCGGATTGGCGTTTCCCTCATCCGCAAGCTCTGCGTCGGCAGCCGCCCCGGCCCCTTCGATGTCGAGGTGTATCCGACCGTCTTCGCCCGATTGCATCCGCAGTCCAATCGCTGTGAAAAGCGGGCGCTGGCCGGCGTGCAGTTCTTCGATCGTGAGGAGCGGCTGGCCCTCGGCGAGGCGCTTGCCGCATCGCGGTCCGATCCCTTCGTCTTTGTCGATCTTGGCGCCAATGTCGGGCTGTACAGCCTGTGGCTGGTGTCCGCAGCCCGCGCTCTGGGGCGCAAGGTGGAGGTGCTGGCGGTGGAGCCGGATCCGGTCACCCGTGCCCGGCTGGAGGCCAATCTTGCCGCGTCTTCCGCGGATATGGTCGCGGTCTCCCCTTGCGCGGTCAGCGAGACCGCCGGTTTCGGGGCGATGGTCGAACATGACGGCAATCGCGGTGAAAACCGGGTGCAGACCAGTGACGATGCCGAGGGTGCGGGCGTCGAGATCCTGCCGATCGGCGAGATCTGCCGGCGCAACGGCATTTCCCGCATCGACGCAATGAAGATCGATCTTGAGGGCCATGACGAAGCGGCGCTGCGCGGCATGTTCGCCGCCGCGCCGGAGACGCTCTGGCCGGACCTGATCGTGGTGGAAGTGGGCAAGGGGGCGGAGTTGCCGCCGGCCGTGCGCCTGTGCCTCGATCATGGGTATTCGCTCGACCAGCGCACGCGGCTGAACGCGCTGCTCCGGCGGGGCCCCTCGACAGCCGCTTCGCATGACGGGAGCCGCGATGCTCCCGCCGGAGCCGTATGACGACAAACGGTCGGAGCGGATCTTCGTTTCCCGTGAGACGAGGATCACGTTCCGTGAGCAGGTGAAAGCTGGATGGAAAAACGCGATTACTACGACGTGCTCGGAGTGGCGCGCGATGCCGACGAAAAGGCGCTGAAAAGCGCCTATCGCAAGCTGGCCATGAAATACCACCCGGACCGCAATCCGGGCGATGCGGAAGCCGAGGCCCGGTTCAAGGATGTCAGCGAAGCCTATGACACCCTGAAGGACGGTCAGAAGCGGGCGGCCTATGACCGCTTCGGTCATGCGGCCTTCGAAAATGGCGGCTTTAGCGCCCAGGGCGGCCATCCGGGTGATTTCGCCTCCGCCATGTCGGACATCTTCGACGAGTTCTTCGGCATGGGTGGCGGTGGCCGCCGGTCGGCCGGCCGCGATCGCGGCGCGGACCTGCGCTACAATCTGGAAATCTCGCTGGAAGAGGCCTTCACCGGCAAGTCGGTGGAAATCGAGGTGCCGACCTCGGTGTCCTGCGAAAGCTGCTCCGGTTCCGGTGCCAAGCCCGGCAGCGCCCCCGTCACCTGCCGCACCTGTGGCGGCTCGGGCCGGGTGCGCGCCTCCCAGGGCTTCTTCACGCTGGAGCGCGCCTGCGCCGCTTGTCAGGGGCGGGGCCAGGTGATTTCCGATCCTTGCGAGGACTGCGGCGGCAATGGCCGCAAGACCGTCAACCGCACCCTGTCGGTCAACATTCCGGCCGGCATTGAGGATGGCACCCGCATCCGCCTCGGCGGCGAGGGAGAAGCGGGCGTGCGCGGCGGTCCGTCCGGGGATCTTTATATCTTCCTGTCGATCCGCCCTCATGCCTTCTTCCAGCGCGATGGCGCGGATCTTTACAGCCGGGTGCCGATTTCGATGACCACCGCCGCGCTTGGCGGCCAGATCGAAGTGCCGACCCTGAGCGGCGACACCGCCCGGGTGAAGATCCCGGAGGGCACCCAGACCGGCAAGCAGTTCCGCCTGCGCGGCAAGGGCATGCCGGTGATGCGCTCGCAGCAGTTCGGCGACATCTACATTCAGGTGACGGTCGAAACCCCGGCCAATCTCACCAAGCGGCAGCGTGAGCTGCTCGCCGAGTTCGAACAGGAATCCTCCGGCGCGACCCATCCGGAATCGCACGGGTTTTTCTCCAAGGTGAAGGATTTTCTGGACAATTTGAGCGGATAACCGGAAACGAATGCGAGCGGACGGGGCGGGCGCCTTGAATTCGCCATCGCCCGCTCGCATTTTCAGGTCTACGCTCCAACCTGGGATAAACGATGCTCGAGGTCTCCACCCGCAAGGTCCGTGGATTCACCGCCAAGATGGCCGATGAAATCCGCTTCATCCGTAGCTGGGCGGAAAACCCCCTGACCACCGGGGCGGTGAGCCCCTCCGGGCCGGACCTCACCCGGCGGATGGCCGCCTACATCGAGCCCGAGCGTCCCGGTCAAGTGCTGGAAATCGGGCCGGGCACCGGTGTCGTGACCCATTCGATCCTGGAACGGGGCATCGGCCCGGACCGGGTGATCGCACTGGAATACAACGACAATTTCTGCCGTCTTCTGCGCCGGCGCTATCCGGATATGCAGGTGGTGGAAGGGGATGCCTATCGGCTGCGCGAGACGCTGGCCGATGTACCCGCCGGCTCGCTCGCCAGCATCGTCTCGTCGATGCCGCTGTTTTCCCGGCCGAAGGAGGAACGGCGCAGCCTGTTGTCTCAGGCGTTCGAGCTGTTGCAGCCGGGCGCGCCCTTCATCCAGTTTTCCTATGCCATGGTTGCGCCGATCGCGCTGGAGCCCGGCGTCTTTACCGTCGAGCGCAGCGGCTGGATCCTGAAGAACCTGCCGCCCGCCCGCGTCTGGGTCTATCGCAAGACCGCTTGACCACCGCTTCTGCCCCGGGCAACCGTTTTGCCGCCCGGGTGGGTCCTGAGTGTCGGATATCGGGGCGCCGCTCCAGAACGGCCCCCTCAGAGCGCCCCCGCTTAGATCGGCCCCCTCAGATCGGATTGACCAGCCGCACGGGCCGTCCCGGCGCGATTTCGGAGGCGGCGGCGACGATGGCGTCCGTGTCGATCCCGTAGTGATGGTAGAGATCGGCGACCGTGCCGGTCTGGCCGAAGTGCTCCACCCCGAGCGCCGCCGTGCGATGGCCAGCCACCCCGCCGAGCCAGGCCAGGGTTGCCGGATGGCCGTCGAGCACGGTGATCAGCGTGCAATGGGCGGGCAGGCCGCCGAGCAGCCGTTCGATATGGCTGCGGGCGCCGCGATGGCCGCGCTTGCGCATGCGCATTGCCGCGTGCCAGCCGGCGTTGAGCCGGTCTGCGGAGGTGACCGCGAGCACGCCGATGTCGCGCCGGTCGGTGCCGATCCGCCCCGCCGCTTCGATTGCCTCCGGCGCCACCGCCCCCTGATAGGCGATCACCAGCTCGCAGTTCGGTCCCGGTTCGCGCAGCCAGTAGGCGCCGTCGATCACCCCTTGGCGGAAGGCATCGTCCTCGCGCCGCGCCGGCTGTTCCAATGAGCGGGTGGACAGGCGCAGGTAGACCGAACCGCCGGTCTCGTCGCGCAGCCAGGTGCGTTCGTCCGGATCGCTGTCGCCATCCCGCTGCAGATAGTCGAAGCTCCAGTCCATCAGCACCGACAGTTCATCGAGCCACGCCGGCTCGAACGCGGCCAGCCCATCCTGGCTCATGCCGATCAGCGGCGTGGCAACCGACTGATGCGCGCCGCCCTCCGGCGCCAGCGTCACCCCGGACGGGGTGGCCACCACCATGAAGCGGGCGTCCTGATAGCAGGCGTAGTTCAGCGCATCGAGCCCGCGCGAGATGAACGGATCGTAGAGCGTGCCGACCGGGATCAGCCGTTCGCCGAACAGCGAATGGGAAAGGCCGGCGGCGCCCAGGAGCAGGAACAGGTTCATTTCGGCGATGCCCAGTTCGATATGCTGCCCGGTCGGCGAAAACGCCCATTTCTGCGCGGAGGGGATGCGCTGGTCGCGGAATGTGTCGGCCAGCATGTC
Organism: Stappia taiwanensis; assembly: GCF_014635285.1. Taxonomy (GTDB): domain Bacteria; phylum Pseudomonadota; class Alphaproteobacteria; order Rhizobiales; family Stappiaceae; genus Stappia; species Stappia taiwanensis. Next base: position 68,748 of record NZ_BMCR01000007.1, read on the forward strand.
GCGGGCGAACAGGCCGCGCCGGTTGACGAACGGGCCGAGATTGGTCGAGACCGTGACATCCGGCGAAGTGGTCAGGATCCGGTCGGCCAGAGGGTGATCCGATTTGGCGAGCTGGTCGAGGATCTTGCCAAAGCCGGCCTGCGTCGACAGCGTCCGGTCGTCGAGCAGCACCGGACCGGGGGTGGCGACCGGCGCGGCCTGGTGGTGGCGGCGGCCGGCGGCGAAGAACGGGGTTTCGGCGACGAGGCGCGACAGGGTGCCCGCGTCGAGGTCGAGCCCCTCCGCCGGGTCCCATTCATGCCCCTCGCGCACGCCCATCTGGATGCGGAAGGCCTCCATCTGCGCCGGGGTCATCAGCCCGGCGTGATTGTCCTTGTGCCCGGCGAGCGGGGTGTTCCAGCCCTTGATCGTGTAGGCGACGAAGGCGACCGGCCGGTCATGCCGGGCCTGTTCGGCGAAGGTGTCGGCCAGGGTTTCAAGGCAGTGGCCGCCCAGATTGCTCATCAACTCCTGCAACTCATCGTCGGAGCGGCTTTCAATCAGACGGGTGACCGCGCCCTGGTCGCCGATGTCATCAAGCAGCCGCTTGCGCCAGGCCGCGCCGCCCTGGAAGGAAAGCGCCGAGTAGAGCGCGTTCGGGCATGTGTCGATCCAGTCGCGCAAGGCCTCGCCGCCCGGTTCGGTGAAGGCGGCCCGCTGCAACGCGCCGTATTTGATCCGCACCACATCCCAGCCGAAGGCGCCGAAGATCGCCTCGATCCGACCGGCCAGCCCCTCGCGCACGACCCCGTCGAGGCTCTGGCGGTTGTAGTCGATGATCCACCAGGTGTTGCGCAGATCGTGTTTCCAGCCCTCCTGCAGGGCCTCGTAGACATTGCCCTCGTCCAGCTCCGCATCGCCGACCAGGGCGATCATCCGCCCGTCCGGGCGATCTGCGGCGAAGGGCTTGGCTTTCAGATAGTCCTGGATCATCGAGGCGAAGGCAGTGATCGCCACGCCGAGGCCGACCGAGCCGGTGGAGAAATCCACGTCATCGATGTCCTTGGTGCGGCTGGGGTAGGACTGGGCGCCGCCATAGGCGCGGAAGGCCTCCAGCTTTTCCCGGGTCTGGTTGCCAGCAAGATACTGCATGGCATGGAACACCGGCGAGGCGTGCGGCTTGACCGCCACCCGGTCCTCAGGCCGCAGGATGTGGAAATAGAGCGCCGTCATGATCGACACCATCGAGGCACAGGAGGCCTGATGGCCGCCGACCTTCATGCCGTCGGTCTTCTCGCGCAGGTGGTTGGCATTGTGCACCGTCCAGCAGGCGAGCCAGAGCAGCTTCTGTTCAATGGCTTTCAGGTCGGCCTTGCGGGAGGTGTCCATCATGCTCCTCATCCTGTCGGTTCGTGGGGCCTGGGGCCGGAGGCTTGGAGGCCGGCATCGCCGGACCCCGTGACGATAGGCAGGGGCGGCGGCATTTTCAGATCGTTCTGAACGGAAAACGCCGCCGATATGCAAAAAGATACCGCTGAAGCGGCAGGGTCGGAAAGAATATTTCGCGCGTCCCTCAGGCCGCCGCGCGGGAGGTGTCCGGCAGGGCGGCCACAAGATCGGCGATCACGTCCTCAGGCGTTTCCAGACCGACCGACAGGCGGATCAGCCCGTCGGAGATGTCATGGGCCTGCCGCTCCTCCGCCGTGTAGGTGGAGTGGGTCATGCTGGCCGGATGTTGTATCAGGGTTTCCGCATCGCCGAGGCTGACCGCCCGCTTGATCAGGCTCAGCCGGTTGAGGAAGTCGATGCCGGCCGCCATGCCGCCGGTCAGTTCGAAGGCGATCATGCCGCCGAAGCCGGGCATCTGTTGCTGTGCCAGCGCGTGCTGCGCGAAGCTCGCAAGGCCCGGGTAGTCGACCCGGGCGACCGCCGGATGCGCTTCCAGCATCTCCGCCACCGCCTGGGCGCTGGAGCAATGGCGCTGCATCCGCAATTCCAGCGTCTTCAGCCCGCGCAGGATCAGATGGGCGTTGAGCGGGGCCAGCACCGCGCCGGTCATGTCCTTCAGCCCGACAACGCGCACCTCTTGCATGTCCTCGGCACTGCCGACGGCGATGCCGGCGAGCAGATCGCCGTGACCGCCCAGATACTTGGTCGCCGAGTGGACGACGATGTCCGCTCCGAGCGTCAACGGCCGGGTCAGCACCGGGGTGGCATAGGTGTTGTCGACGATCACCCTGGCGCCATGCCGATGGGCAATTTCGGAGACAGCTGCAATGTCCACCAGCCGCATGTTCGGGTTCGCTGGCGTTTCGAAATAGACGATCTTGGTGCGCGGGGTGATTGCCGCCGCCACGTTCTGCGGATCGCGCATGTCCACATGGGTGATGGTGATGCCGAATTTCGCCAGCCCGTGCCGGAAGAAGGCGAAGGTGCAGCCGTAAAGGGTCTTGTCGACGAGGATTTCGTCGCCGGGGGAGAGGAAGGTCCACATCACTGCGGTGATGGCGCCCATGCCGGAGCCGAAGCTGATCGCCGCCTCGCCCTCTTCCAGCAGCGCCATTCGTGCTTCCAGCAGCTCGAGCGTCGGGTTGGAAATGCGCGAATAGACATGGCCGGACCGCTCGCCGGCGAAGATCTCGCCGCCCTGCTCGGCGGTCTCGAAGGCAAAGGTGGAGGTGAGATGCAAGGGCGGCGTCAGCGCGCCCTCATGGTCGGCGGGCTGGTAGCCATGATGGATGGCGCGGGTGGCGAAACCAAGCTTTCCGGTGATGCTGGTGCTCATGATGCGGATCCTCGATCGAAGGGGCCACGCCGGAAATACCGGGGCGGCGGATGGATCGACGATAGCGGTTGGCACATGCGCAAATCTGGCTTATTTTGCCAATTAGCCGAACAATATTGGTAGAATCTGCCAATCATAATGACAAAATTGGACGAAACGGACCGCAAGATCATTCGCGCCCTGCAGCGCGAGGGGCGGCTGAGCAATCAGCACCTGTCGCAGCGGGTCAACCTGTCGCCCTCGCCCTGTCTGCGCCGGGTGCGCAATCTGGAGCGCGCCGGGGTGATCGACGGCTATGCGGCGATCGTTGACCAGGAAGCCTATGGCCTGCCGGTCACGGTCTTTCTGCAAGTTCGCCTCGACCGGCATTCCCAGGACACCGTCACTGCCTTCGAGACCGCGGTGGCCGGGATCGATGAGATCATGGAATGTTATCTGATGGCCGGTGACCGGGATTATCTGCTCAGGGTGGTGGTCGCCTCTCTGGCCGACTACGAGGAGTTCATCCGCCGGCGGATCCACAAGATCCCGGGCATTGCCTCGCTCGATTCCAGCTTCGCCTTCGGCGTGGTCAAGCGCAGTCAGGTGCTGCCCGGCTAGGCTTGCCCGTTGTCGCCTTGCGTGCCGCGCTCTTGACCGGAAGGCCGAGTTCCGCCCGCTGGGCGCGGGTCAGCTTGCCGGCGATGATCTCATGCGCGGCGGTGATATGCGCGCGGATATCCTCATCATCCAGCGCCTCGCCGGTCTCCACCAGCACCCATTTCGCCCGGGCCAGATAGGGCGCGGGCGAAATCCCCGGCAGGTCGGTGAGGATCCGGTAGCTGAGGTCGCTGCATTTGAAGCTGATCCGGTCCGCTTCCCCGGCGCGCCAGCGGGAGCAGATGGCGAAGATCTTGCCGCCGACCTTCCACACCGAGGCCCCGCCCCACTGGATCACATGGGTGGCTCCGGTGAGGGTCTGGCAGAAGGCGTCGAATTCGGCTCGGGTCACGGCAAGACTCTTTCGGGACGGGCAGCGGATCGGCTATGCCAGAGGGGCAAGGCCCGCTGGTTGCGGATGGAGCGGGCAATATATCACCCTCCACCGGGATGGGGCGAGGGGCACGGTTGTCCCCGGTCCCGTCGTCTCCCCATGAAAGGTGCACCATGCAGGACGTTCGCATTCTGGTCATGTCCGGCTCGATCCGGGCCGGTTCACTGAACACCCGGCTTGCCGGGCTGGTTGCCAAATCTCTGGCGCTGGCCGATGCCGAGGTCACCCGGGTCTCGCTGGCCGACTATCCGATGCCGATCTACGATGGCGATCTGGAGCGGGAAAAGGGCGTGCCGGACAGCGCGCGGCGGCTGAAGGCCTTGATGCACAAGCACAATGGGGTCTTCATCGCCAGCCCGGAGTATAACACCGCCGTCACCCCGCTCTTGAAGAACACGATCGACTGGGTGTCGCGCCGGTCGGACGAGGGCGAAGTGCCGGGCTCCGTGTTCAAGGACCGGGTGTTCGCGCTCGGCGCCGCCTCCCCCGGCCAGTTCGGTGGCATGCGCGGCCTGATGGGCTTGCGGACGATCCTGGAGGTCGGTCTTGGCGCGCTGGTGATTCCCGATATGGCGGTGGTGCCATCGGCGGCGCATGCCTTCGATGAGCGCGGCGAGTTGAAGAACGAGCGCTCCGCCGAGCTGTTGCAGGTGATGGTGCGCCGCCTGATTGAAGAGGTTCGGCTGCGGCGATGACGCGCGCCCTGTTGGCAATCCACCGTCAACCGCCTACATAGGCGAGACCCGCCGCACGCGGCCGTTCCTATGCTGGGGGCCAGGCGGCGGACACGAAATGACAGATGTTGAGAGGCGGAATGAGCGCGCAGAACGATCCGACCGGCTGGCATGGAACGACGATCCTCGGTGTTCGTAAGGGCGGACGTGTGGTGATCGCCGGCGACGGCCAGGTCTCCCTCGGTCAGACGGTGATCAAGAACACCGCCCGCAAGGTCCGCCCGCTCGCCAAGGGCGATGTCATCGGCGGCTTCGCAGGGGCGACCGCCGATGCCTTTACCCTGTTCGAACGGCTCGAGGCCAAGCTGGAGCAGTATCCGGATCAGTTGATGCGCGCCTGTGTCGAACTGGCCAAGGAATGGCGCACCGACCGCTATCTGCGCCGGCTGGAGGCGATGATGCTGGTGGCCGACCGTTCGGTCTCATTGGTCCTGACCGGAACCGGTGACGTGCTGGAGCCGGAAGGCGGGGTGATGGCCATCGGCTCCGGCGGCAACTACGCGCTGGCCGCCGCCCGGGCGATGATCGACAGCGACCTCGACGCCGAGGCGGTGGCGCGCAAGGCAATGGCCATCGCCGCCGATATCTGCGTCTACACCAATGGCAACCTGACAGTGGAAACGCTGGAGTGCGACGACTGACCGCCGGTCGGCCGCATAGCATCCGTTTTCGATTTCTGATCCCGTCAACCGAGGGGCCAACTTTCCATGACCAATCTGTCTCCGCGCGAGATTGTCTCTGAACTCGACCGCCACATCATCGGTCAGAAGGATGCCAAGCGCGCGGTCGCCATCGCCCTGCGCAATCGCTGGCGCCGGCAGCAGCTCGACGAGAGCCTGCGCGAGGAGGTGATGCCGAAGAACATCCTGATGATCGGCCCGACCGGCGTCGGCAAGACGGAGATTTCCCGCCGTCTCGCCAAGCTCGCCAATGCGCCCTTCGTCAAGGTCGAGGCGACCAAGTTCACCGAGGTGGGCTATGTCGGCCGGGATGTGGAACAGATCGTGCGCGATCTGGTCGAGGCCGGGATCCTGCTGGTGCGCACCGCCAAGCGCAAGTCGGTCGAGGCCAAGGCCCATCTTCAGGCCGAAGAGCGCGTGCTGGAAGCGCTGGTGGGCAAGAGCGCCAGCCCCTCCACCAAGGAGAGCTTTCGCAAGAAGCTGCGCGAGGGCGACCTGGACGACAAGGAAATCGACATCGAGGTGCGGGCGCAGCCGCAGATGCCCAGCTTCGACATGCCGGGCATGCCCGGTGGCAGCATCGGCGTGATGAACCTGTCCGACATGCTCGGCAAGGCGCTGGGCGGGGCCACCAAGACCCGCCGCACCACCGTGCGCGACAGCTACCAGATCCTGATCGAACAGGAGGCTGACAGCCTGCTGGACGAGGACAAGGTGGTGGAAGAGGCGATCCATCTGGTGGAAAACGCCGGCATCGTCTTTCTCGACGAGATCGACAAGATCTGCGTGCGGTCCGAGCGTCAGGGCGGGGACGTGTCGCGCGAGGGTGTGCAGCGCGATCTGCTGCCGCTGATCGAGGGCACGGTGGTCTCCACCAAGCACGGTCCGGTCAACACCGACCACATCCTGTTCATCGCCTCCGGCGCCTTCCATGTCGCCAAGCCTTCGGATCTTCTGCCCGAGCTTCAAGGGCGTCTGCCGATCCGGGTTGAGCTGAAGGCGCTGACCAAGGACGACTTCCGGGCGATCCTCACCGACACCGAGGCCAGCCTGATCAAGCAGTATGTCGCTCTGTTGGGAACCGAGGACGTCACCCTCGAATTCACCGACGATGCCATCGATGAAATTGCCTCGATTGCCGTCGATCTCAACGCGACCATCGAGAACATCGGTGCGCGCCGACTGCAGACGGTGATGGAGCGGGTGCTGGACGAGGTGTCCTTCTCGGCGCCGGACATGTTCAACGAAACGCGGGTCATCGACGCGGAGTATGTGCGCAAGAACATTGGCGAGTTGGCGAAGAACGTCGACCTGTCGCGCTTCATTCTGTAACCCGATGCGCCGCGCGGACACTGCGGCGCCTTGCCGCTTGCCGGCCGGCCAAGCCGATGGCAGCATGTGATCATGGTCGCTATACGAAAAAGTTTCGAGGTCGGGCATCGACGGAAATTCCTGGTCGTCGTCGATGAGACGGCGGAATGCGATCGGGCCATCGTCTATGCCGCCAAGCGGGCGGAGCGCACCAATGGTGTGGTTATCATGCTCTATGTCATTGCCCCCGGCGATTTCCAGCATTGGCTGGGGGTGGAGAACATCATGCGGGCGGAAGCGCGCGAGGACGCGGACAATTGCCTGGCGCGCGCCGCCGACCGGGTACGCTCGGTCGCCCGCACCGATCCCGAACTGGTGGTGCGGGAAGGAAACCGCGCCGAGGAGATCGTCAACCTGATCGAGGAAGACGCCGACATCGCCATCCTGGTGCTGGCGGCGGGAAACAGCACGGAAGGCCCGGGGCCGCTGGTCACCGCGATTGCCGGCAAGGCTGCCGCCAGTTTTCCCATCCCGGTGACCATCGTCCCCGGAACGCTCGATGACGAGGCAATCGCGGCGCTGGCCTGACCGGGCAGTGGCCGTCGCTACTCTGGAACAATTCCAATCTGGTGCAGGCCGCCTCCTGCCTGTATACTGGGGTCAACACCGATCGCGGGCCGGGACCATGCAAGGTTGCCCGCCGCGCGACAAGAGGACAAGAGTGATGTTCATTCAGACCGAGGCAACGCCGAACCCCGCGACCCTCAAGTTCCTGCCCGGCCGGATTGTGCTGCCGGAAGGCACCATGGATTTTCGCAAGAGCGAGGATGCGGCGGCTTCGCCGCTGGCGGAGAAATTGTTTGAGGTCGAGGGGGTCGAGGGGATCTTCTTCGGTCACGACTTCATCTCCGTGACCAAAGGCGATGCCGACTGGCAGCATATCAAGCCGGCGATTCTCGGTGCCATCATGGAGCATTTCATGTCTGGCGCGCCGGTGACCCGGATGGACACCGAGGCGGCGGGCGATGAGGAGTTCTTCGAGGCCGATGACGCCGAAACGGTCGAGACCATCAAGGAGCTGATCGAGACCCGGGTGCGCCCGGCGGTGGCTCAGGACGGTGGCGACATCACCTTCCGGGGCTTCCGCGACGGTGTCGTCTATCTGTCCATGCGCGGTGCCTGCTCCGGTTGCCCGTCTTCGACGGCAACCCTGAAGCATGGCATCCAGAACCTGTTGCGTCATTTCGTCCCCGAAGTGGAGGAAGTGCGCGCGCTCTGACGCGGCATCGCCAGAAACAGGGACCGGCCCGGTCATCGACCGGGCCGTTTCGCGTGGCGGAGGCAGATGCTGGCTCCGCCGCCCGGGTGCTTGCTTCGCTCCGGTCCGGCTGTTAGCCGAAAGGGCAAGTCGACCTTTCTTCTCCCGCACGGTTTAGTCTCTTCATGCGCCTGCTTGCCATTGATACTGCCCTTGAGGCCTGCTCGGTCGCCGTTCTTGACGGAGAGGGGGAGGGCGCGCGCCTGACCGCTGCCAGCGAATTGCTGAAACGCGGCCATGCGGAGCGGCTGATGGACATGATCGGCGAGGTGATGGCCGAGGCGGGGCTGGCTTTTTCCGAGCTTGACCGGATTGCCGTCACCATCGGGCCGGGGAGCTTCACCGGATTGCGGGTCGGCCTGTCCGCCGCGCGCGGGCTGGCGCTGGTGATCGGCAGGCCGGCGGTGGGCATCTCCACGCTGGAGGCGATTGCCGAGGCTGCGCGCCGGACCGGAGCGGAGGCTGCGGCGGACGCTTCGATCTGCGCCGTCATCGATGCGCGCGGGCCGGATGTCTATGCCCAGAGCTTTTCCGCCGATGGCTCGGCCCTGACCCCGCCGCGGGTGGTGGGGGTGGAGGAACTCGCCGCCGAATTGCCTGCCGGAACCCTGCTTGCCGGCAGCGGCGCCGATAAGCTGGCGGCGGCGATCACCGGTCCGGCGCCGGTGATCCTGGATCGGGCCGGGTTCCCCGAGATCGGCGCGGTGGCCCGTCTTGGTGCCCGGGCGGAAAGCGCGGAGAATGCGCCGGAGCCGCTTTACCTGCGCCCGCCCGACGCCAAGCCGGCGGTGCGCGCTCCGGGGCTTTTGGCATGACCTTCTGGTGGTTCTGGGCACCGCCCCCGGTGGTGGAGGAGGCGACGGCGGAAGATCTCGACCGGCTCGCCGAGATCCATGCCCGTTCCTTCGACGGTGTATGGAGCAGTGAGGAACTGGCGGCGCTGCGGGCGCAGACCGGGGTGGTGATTCTGCTGGCTCGCCGCGCCAATGCCCTCGGCAGCCGCAATCCGCTGGGCTTCGTGATCCTGCGCGCCGTGGCCGACGAGGCAGAGATCCTGACCCTGGCGGTCGATCCGCGCCAGCGCGGCCGGGGCATTGGGGTGCAGCTGATGCGCGCGGCCATGAGCCGGCTTTACGCGGAGCGCACGAAGATGCTGTTCCTGGAAGTCGATGAGGCCAACGAGCCCGCATTGCGGCTCTATCGCGGGCTCGGGTTTCGCAAGGTCGGCGAGCGGCGCGGTTACTATCAGGCCGGGGATGGCGGCGGCGGTGCGCTTGTCATGCGCGCCGATCTGGCGTAATCGGCCGCCTATCAGGCATTAGGGGCCAGACCCTAGCGCGGCTCGCTTCGCAAGGAGGGACAAGGCGAAATGACCCAACACGACAGCCCCCAGTCGCTGGAGGACATCTGCGTCGCGAAGGGCATGCGCATGACCGAGCAGCGGCGCATCATCGCCCGGGTGATCGAGGGGGCCAGCGACCATCCCGATGTGGAAGAGCTCTACCGCCGCGCGGTGGAGAACGATCCGCGTATCTCCATTTCCACCGTCTACCGAACGGTCAAGCTGTTCGAGGATGCGGGCATCATCGAGCGCCACGATTTCCGCGACGGGCGCGCCCGTTACGAAACCGTGCCGGAAGAGCATCACGACCACCTGATTGACCTGAAGAGCGGCCGGGTGATCGAATTCCGCAACGAGGAAATCGAGCAGTTGCAGGAGGCGATCGCCCGCAAGCTCGGATACCGGCTGGTCGACCATCGACTGGAACTCTATGGCATTCCGCTCGGCGGACAGCCCGTGGATACGGACAGCGAGCCCTGTGCGGACACTGACGGGGAGGCCGGCTAGGCATGTCCCGCGCCCGGGCCGCGATCGTTCTTCTGGCCCTGACGGCGGTGACCCTGCCGCTCATTCCGCTGCAGTGGCTGGCCCTGCGCGGCAAGGGCAACCTGAAGCGCCGCCTGCCGGTGGTCTGGCATCGGATCGCCTGCCGCATGGTCGGCATCAAGGTGCATGAGGTGGGCCGGCCCGCGGCCGAGCGGCCGCTGCTGATCACCGCAAATCATGCCTCCTGGATCGACATCACCGTGCTCGGGAGCCGCACGCCCCTGTCCTTCATCGCCAAGACCGAGGTGGCAAACTGGCCGGTGTTCGGCCTTTTCGCCAAGCTGCAGCGTTCGGTGTTCGTCGACCGGCAGCGGCGCAGCGCCACCGCCCGCACCGCCGAGGAGATCGGCACGCGCATGGCCTCCGGCGATGCGATGGTGCTGTTCGCCGAAGGCACCTCCAACAGCGGCAACTACGTGTTGCCGTTCCGCTCCGCGCTGATCGGCGCGGCGCGTCACGCGGTCGCCGGCGAGGAGGGCGAGGTCTGGATCCAGCCGCTGGCGATCGCCTATACCGGCCTGCACGGCCTGCCGATGGGGCGCCAGTTCCGCCCGCATGTGGCCTGGTATGGCGACATGGAGATGGTGCCGCACTTCATGGAAGTGGTGAAGCAGGGGGCGATCGACGTCTGGGTCGTCTGGGGCGAACCGGTGAAGGTGCCCGCCGATGCCGACCGCAAGGCGCTGACCCGGCAGCTGGAGGAGACGGTGCGCGCCTTGTCCGCCGAAGCGCTGGCGGGACGGGCGGCGGCATCCGCGCTATTCTCAAACCGGTGAAAAACCGTTAAAGCAATCGCGATCCGGCCCGTGACGGCCGGCGGACGGCATCAGGCGCCGTCGGCGAGATCCGAGGAATTCATGAGCAACGAGACCAGAATGGCGCGCGGCGAGACGCGCCCGGCAGCAGCGGCAGCGCGCAGGCGGCGGGTGTTCGTCAAGACCTATGGCTGTCAGATGAACGTTTATGACAGCGACCGGATGACCGATGCGCTCGCCCCGGACGGCTTTGAGGCGGTGACCTCGCCGGACGAGGCGGATCTGGTCATTCTCAACACCTGCCACATCCGCGAAAAGGCTGCGGAGAAGGTCTATTCGGAGCTGGGACGGCTGCGCAAGCTGAAGGACGCGCGCGCCGCCGAGGGCGAGGAGATGATGATCGGCGTCGCCGGTTGCGTCGCCCAGGCGGAGGGCGAGGAGATCGCCCGCCGGGCGCCGGTGGTCGATCTGGTGTTCGGCCCGCAGACCTATCACCGGCTGCCGGAGCTGGTGAAACAGGCCGCCACCGGCGCGACGGTGGTGGAGACCGAATTCGAGATCGAGGACAAGTTCCGCCATCTGGCGACCCCCTCGCCGGCCGGTATCCGGTCCCGTGGCGTCACCGCCTTCCTTACCGTGCAGGAGGGCTGCGACAAGTTCTGCACCTTCTGCGTGGTGCCCTATACCCGGGGCGCGGAGGTCTCGCGCCCGGTCGAGCAGATCGTCGCCGAGGCGCGCCGGCTTGCCGATGAGGGCGTGCGCGAGGTCACCCTGCTTGGCCAGAACGTCAACGGCTGGCACGGCGAGGGGGCCGATGGCCGCGCCTGGGGCCTGGGCGAGCTGCTGTTTCGCCTGGCGGAAATCGACGGCCTCGACCGGCTGCGCTACACGACGAGCCATCCGCGCGACATGGACGATGCGCTGATTGCCGCGCACCGCGACCTGCCGCAGCTCATGCCCTATCTGCATCTGCCGGTGCAGTCCGGCTCGGACCGGATCCTCAAGGCGATGAACCGCAAGCATACCCGCGAGGAGTATTTCCGGCTGGTGGACCGAATCCGCGCGGCGCGTCCCGATCTCGCCCTTTCCTGCGATTTCATCGTCGGCTTTCCCGGCGAGAGCGATGCGGATTTCCGCGACACGCTGGATCTGGTGGAGCGGGTCGGCTTCGCCTCCGCCTTCACCTTCAAGTACAGCCCGCGCCCGGGAACGCCCGGCGCGCTGCTCGAAGATCAGGTCGCGGAAGAGGTGATGTCCGAGCGTCTGGCGGAGCTGCAGGTGCTGATCACCCGCCAGCAGCGGGCGTTCAACACGGCCATGGTCGGCCGGCGTTGTGACGTGCTTCTGGAAAAGCGCGGGCGCAATCCGGGGCAGGTGACCGGTCGCTCGCCCTGGCTGCAGCCGGTGCAGATCGAGGCGCCCGAAACCTTGATCGGCGAGATCGTGCCGGTGGAAATCACCGACACCGGTACGAATTCCCTGTTCGCCCGGCGGATCGCAGGGCAAGATGAGAAGACCGCGCGGAACGGGCGGATGGGTGCGGCCTGACATGGCGCGCCGACCGGCGTGGCTCCGCTGCGGCGGAACTGCGGTGTCTGACAATCTGGTGCCCGCCCGGTGGTGGGGCCAGCAACCACGGTGCCGGCGAGGGGCGCCAGGAGAGGCGATGCCAGGAGAATCCGTTTGACGGGTGACAGCCGGACCCAGCCGCGAGGAGGGCGCCGCGCGGCGGTCCCCGCCTCGGACATGACCCATGTGGTTCTGGCCTTCGATGACAATCGCCTGGTCGGCGATCTGTTCGGCCAGTTCGACCAGAACCTTGCCCTGATCGAGCAGCGGCTGTCCGTCGATGCAGTGGCGCGTGGCAATCAGGTGATCATCAAGGGGCCGCATTCGGCCTGCGAACAGGCGCGGCGGGCGCTGGAGGCGCTGTATATCCGCCTGCAGCAGGGGCATGAGCTTCACCCGGGCGATGTGGAAGGGGCGCTGCGCATGGCGGTGGCCGAAGAGGCGCAACTCGACCTGCCGACCATCGAGCCGAAATCCCATTTGGCCTTCGCCCAGATTTCCACCCGCCGCAAGACGGTGCTGGCGCGCACGCCCGCGCAGGATGCCTATATCCGGGCGATGGACCGCTCGGACCTGACCTTCGGCACCGGCCCGGCCGGCACCGGCAAGACCTTTCTCGCGGTTGCCTATGCGGCGGCGCTGCTGGAGCGCGGCGACGTCACCCGGCTGATCCTGTCGCGTCCGGCGGTGGAGGCGGGCGAGCGGCTCGGCTTCCTGCCCGGCGACATGAAGGAGAAGGTCGATCCCTACCTGCGTCCGCTCTATGACGCGCTTTACGAGATGATGCCGGCGGAGAAGGTCGATCGCGGCCTGCAATCGGGCATGATCGAGGTGGCGCCGCTCGCCTTCATGCGCGGACGAACCCTCTCCAATGCGGTGGTGATCCTCGATGAGGCGCAGAACACCACCACCATGCAGATGAAGATGTTCCTGACCCGTCTGGGCGAGAACTCCCGCATGATCGTCACCGGCGATCCGAGCCAGATCGACCTCCCCGCCGGCCAGCAATCGGGCCTGCGCGAGGCGCTGGCCCTGTTGCAGGAGGTGGAGGGGGTCGCCCATGTGGCCTTCACCGAGGTCGATGTGGTGCGGCACGAACTGGTGGCGCGCATCGTCAAGGCCTATGACGATGCCGCGCGCGAAGCTTCGCAGGAGCGCGAGGCGCTAGCGGCAACTGCGCCCGGGCGCGCCAAGGCGGACCGGGTCCGATGAGCGACACGGTGACCCGGCCCGAACTCGATCTGTCGATCGAGGCGGGCAACTGGCCCGGCGAGACGGAGCTGCACGAGCTGGTCGAGCGGGTGGTGGGCATGGCCTGCGATCATCTCGATCTGGAGCTTGTGCCGGGAACGGAGCTGTCGCTGGTGTTTACCGACGACGCCCATGTACGCGAATTGAACGGCGAATGGCGCGGCAAGGACACCGCGACCAACGTCCTGTCTTTCCCCGGCGGCGACGAGACCGAGCCGCCGTTCGGGCCCCTGCTCGGCGATCTGGTGTTTGCCGAGGAGACGGTCACCCGCGAGGCGGGGGATCTGGAAATTGCATTTTCCGATCATCTTTCTCATCTTGTCGTTCACGGTTTTCTTCACCTTCTGGGCTACGATCACCAAATGGAGGACGAGGCCGAGGAGATGGAGGAGACCGAGCGTCGGATTCTGTCGCAGCTCGGGATTGCGGACCCCTATCGGGAGCCGCCCTTGACCAATGGCAATACGGAGAGCAACACGCCCGTCTGAGATGGGCGCAAAACAGATATGAACGATTCCGAGGATCGAAGTCCCGAACGGCAGCCCGCATCCGATGCGAGCGCCGTGGGCGAACATGACGACCAGCCGCCGATACCACAGCGATCCCTTTTCGGGTGGGGGGTGCGGCAGGTAAAGCGGCTCGCCGGCCTGCGTCGGTCCGGCGCGATGTCGCTGCGCCAGAATCTCCAGGATGAACTTGCCCGCGACGCGGATGAGGGGGCGAGCTTTACCCCCGAAGAGCGTGTTCTGCTGTCGAACATCCTGCGCCTGCGCGAGGTGCGGGTCGACGATGTCATGGTGCCGCGCGCCGATATCGACGCCATCGAGGACACGGTCGCGCTTGGCCGGCTGATGGAGGTGTTCCGCGAATCCGGCCATTCCCGCATGCCTGTCTACCATGAAGGTCTCGATGACCCGCGCGGCATGGTGCACATCAAGGATCTGATGGCCTATTTCGCGGTTAAGGCAGGCGCGAACGAGGACGCCGCCGGAGGCGCAGAAGAGGAGGCGGAGGCCACGCACCTGTCCAATCTGGACGCCGATCTCGATCTGTCGCGGGTCGATCTGTCGCTGCCGCTGCATGAGGCCGGCATCATTCGTCCGGTGCTGTTCGTGCCGCCGTCCATGCCGGCGGCGGACCTGATGGCGAAGATGCAGGCGGACCGGATGCAGATGGCGCTGGTGATCGACGAATATGGGGGGACCGACGGCCTGGTCTCGCTGGAGGATGTGGTCGAGACCGTGGTCGGCGATATCGAGGACGAGCACGACGAGGACGAGGAGGCGATGATCTCCAAGGTCTCCGAAGGCAACTGGACCGCCGATCCCCGGGTTCCGCTGGAGGATGTGGAGCAGGCTCTGGGCACCGGTTTCCAGATCGGCGAGTTGGGCGAGGAAGTCGATACCCTTGGCGGTCTTGTGTTCACGCTGGTGGGGCGGGTGCCGGTGCGCGGCGAGCTGATCGCCGCCCGCGAACTGCCAGGTTACGAATTCGAGGTTCTGGACGCCGATCCGCGGCGCATCAAGCGGCTGCGGATCCGGGCCAAGCGTACCGATCCGCGGCATGGTGACGCGCGGCGCCGGCTTCGCCGGCCCGAGGCGGCGCCGTCCTCGGAAGGGTAGGGCATGGCTTGCTTGACCGGTCGCGCCGCAGCGGGGAACGTCGGCGCATGGGCGGGACGATTCGCACCTCTGGTGCGGGGCATTCGAAAAGGCCGGTAGAGCGGAGCGGTGATCTTGCAGCGACTGTCCCATGTGTTTCTGCTGGCCTTTGGCTGGCAGCGCTGGCTGCTTGCGGCGCTCGGCGGAGCGCTTGCCGCACTGGCGATGCCGCCTTTCGGCTGGTTTCCGGTGCTCGCCCTCTCCTTCCCCGCGCTGGTCTGGCTGCTCGATGGGGCGATTGCGCCGGGCGCGCGGCTGGCGGCGCGGCTGCGCGCTGGCTTTGTCCTTGGCTGGTGGTTTGGCTTCGGTTTTCATCTGGCCGGCCTGTGGTGGATCGGCCGGGCCTTTCTGGTCGATGCCCAGCTGCATGCCTGGATGATCCCGCTCGCCGTGCTGCTGCTGCCGGCCGGACTGGCCATCTTCACCGGGCTCGGCGTTGCGCTCGCCGCCGCCGTCTGGCGCGACGGCTGGGGGCGGCTGCTGGCCCTGGCGCTGGCGCTCGCCGGTGCCGATGCCCTGCGCGGCAAAGTTCTGTCGGGCTTTCCGTGGAACACCTGGGGCTATGCGTTCGGCGACATGCTCTGGTTGGCCCAGCCTGCCGCGCTGGTCGGCGTCTATGGTCTTGGGCTGTTGGTCACCCTGATGTTCTGCAGCCTGGCTGGCTTCGCCGAACCGGGTGGCGGGCGCCGCGCCGGGGTGGCCGGCGTCCTGCTTTTTCTCGCAGTCGGGGGCTTTGGCGCTCTTCGGTTGACGCAGGCCGGTCCGCCGACCTCCGAGCCGCTGGCTCTCAGGCTGGTGCAGCCCTCGGTGCCGCAGGAGGAAAAGTGGAAGCCGGAGAACCGTTCCCGGGTCTTCGCCACCTATCTTGAAATGAGTACCCAGCCCTGGATGGATGCCGGCGGCGGCGATCTGCCCCGGGTGGTGATCTGGCCGGAATCCGCCGTGCCCTTTCTGCTGACGAACGAACCGGGCGCCCTGTCGGCGATTGCCCGGATGCTTGGCCCGGAAGACACGCTGGTCACTGGCGCGGTGCGCCAGGGCGAGGTGGCCGGATCGTTCTACAACAGCGTTTTCGTGGTGGATGGCGAGGGGACCATCCGCGATGCCTATGACAAGGTGCGCCTGGTGCCCTTTGGCGAGTTCCTGCCCTTCGGCGACTGGCTGGAGGCCATCGGCTTGACCAAGCTCGTTGCGACGCCGGGGGAATTCCGCGCCGGCTATCGCCATCGGTTGCTGACACCGGTGACCGGCCCGGCGATGCTGCCGCTGATCTGTTACGAGGCGATCTTCCCCGAAGCCGCGACTTCCGCCGACGGGCGCCCGGGCTGGATCCTCAATGTCACCAACGATGCCTGGTTCGGCGATACCCCTGGGCCCGTCCAGCATTTCGTCCAGGCGCGGATGCGGGCGATTGAGCAGGGCGTGCCGGTGGTGCGGGTGGCGAACACCGGAATCAGCGCCGTGGTCGACGCCCAGGGGCGGGTGCGGGCGCGGCTCGGACTCGGCCAACAGGGGGTGATCGACCTGCGCTTGCCCTCAAGTGCTCCTCCGACGGTTTATTCACGGGCGGGTGTGCTCATCTTGAGCTTGCTTGTTACGGTTTTGCTTGGCCTCCTTCTGGTATCGCGTTACGTAGGGTATGCGCGTAAAGATTGACGCCGGGTCCTGTCGCACGGCATCATGACAAGCGTGTCCGCTGGTCGTGTTCGGCGGGTTGAAAAAAAACCGGGAAATGGCAAGGTGCCGGCTCGATGGATGACTGTTCCGGGGCGAAACGGAGCAACATTCGATGAGGTGGTGAAAAAGCCTCCGGAGAATAAATGAAGTGGTCACAGCAACCGATAGGCGAGAAAGAAGATCAAAAATGCCCAGCAAGAAAGCACCGAACCCCATCGATGTGCATGTCGGAAGCCGCGTGCGGCTACGGCGAATGATGCTTGGAATGAGCCAGGAAAAACTTGGTGAGAGTCTCGGGATTACATTCCAGCAGATCCAGAAATATGAGAAGGGCACCAATCGGATCGGAGCGAGCCGTTTGCAGCATATCGCGACGGTCTTGAAGGTCCCGGTTGCGTTCTTCTTTGAAGATGCCCCTGGGACACCGGATGAGGCGACTGGCTTCGGTGAAGCAAAGCCGGCATCCTATGTCGTCGATTTCCTGTCCTCTTCGGAGGGGCTTTCGCTCAACAAGGCCTTTGTCCGCATCGAGGATGCGAAGGTCCGTCGTCGGGTGGTCGAACTCGTCCGCGCTCTGGCGGGCGAGGAAGCCGACAAGGGCTGACGGGCCGAATGGCTTGACGCGCTCCGCAAAACACTGTCTTTAGTCAGCCGAAGCGGCGGGATTTCCCGCCGCTTCTTACTGTTTTCTTCCCAGAAGGACGATTGCTCGTGGCGCGTCAAAACTATCTCTTTACCTCTGAATCCGTGTCGGAAGGTCATCCGGACAAGGTTTGTGACCGGATCTCCGATGCCGTGGTCGATGCGTTTCTCGGCGAAATGCCGGAAGCGCGGGTGGCATGCGAAACGCTGGCCACCACCAACAGGGTCGTGATTGCGGGCGAAACCCGTGGTCCCTCGCACATCACCCATGACTACATCGCCCATCTTGCCCGGCTGGCGATGAAGGACATCGGCTATGAGCAGGAAGGGTTCCATTGGGAAACCTGCGATGTCCAGGTTCACCTGCACGACCAGTCCGCGCATATCGCCCAGGGCGTCGACGCGGCGGACAACAAGGACGAGGGCGCGGGCGATCAGGGCATCATGTTCGGCTACGCCTGCCGCGAGACCCCGGAGCTGATGCCGGCGCCGATCTACTACTCGCACAAGATCCTGCGGCTCTTGGCCGAGGCGCGCAAGACTGGCCGGGAGCCGGTGCTTGGCCCGGACGCCAAGAGCCAGGTTACAGTGCGTTACGAGAATGGTGTGCCGGTGGGGGTGACCTCCATCGTGCTGTCGACCCAGCATCTCGACCCGGCGCTGACCTCCGACGACATCCGCTCGATCGTCGAGCCCTACATCATTTCCGCCGTTCCTGGCGGCTGGATCACCGACGAGACGGTCTGGCACGTCAACCCGACCGGTGCCTTCGTCATCGGTGGTCCGGACGGCGATTGTGGCCTGACCGGCCGCAAGATCATCGTCGACACCTATGGCGGTGCCGCGCCCCATGGCGGCGGCGCGTTCTCGGGCAAGGATCCGACCAAGGTCGACCGCTCGGCGGCCTATGCGGCGCGTTACCTGGCCAAGAACGTGGTGGCGGCGGATCTCGCCGACCGCTGCACCATTCAGCTCTCCTACGCCATCGGCGTTGCCGAGCCCCTGTCGGTCTATGTCGACCTGCATGGCACCGGCAAGGTAGATGAGGCCAAGCTCGAGAAGGGGATCCGCAACGTCATGAACCTGACGCCGCGCGGTATCCGTGAGCACCTGCAGCTCAACCGCCCGATCTATGCCCGCACCGCGGCCTACGGCCACTTCGGTCGGGAGCCGGAGGCCGATGGTGGCTTCTCCTGGGAAAAGATCGACCTGGTCCACGCCCTGCGCGACGTCGCGGGCTGATCCGGGGCTTCAGACCAACGAGCAGCGCCGCCGGAGCCTTCCGGCGGCGTTGTCATGTCCGCTGCCCTTCGGCAGCCGGAAATTTGCCCGCGCGCGGGACGTGCCGCGCCGGCGGGATGGAAGAATGCGATGACGGATCACACCAAGGGTTCCTTTTTCGGCCGGCGCGTGGGCAAGCCGCTGCGCAAGGGGCGGCAGGAGCAGTTCGACACAGCGTTGCAGCGGTTGCAGCCGGATCTCTCGGTGCCGGCGCCCGAAGACGTGGCGACCCTGTTCGCCCGGCCGGTGAGCTCGGTCTGGATGGAGGTCGGCTTCGGCGGCGGCGAGCATCTGTTGCATGAGGCGCGGCGCCTGCCGGATGTGGGCTTCATCGGGGTCGAGCCCTTCGTCAGCAGCCTGGCCAAGGCGGTGGCCGAGGTCGACAGCGACGGGCTTGAGAACGTCCGGGTCTATGGCGACGACGCGATCAAGCTGCTGGACTGGTTGCCGCCGGCCTGCCTCGACGGAGTCTACCAGCTCTACCCGGATCCCTGGCCGAAGCGGCGCCACTGGAAGCGCCGTTTCATCAACCCGGTCAATCTCGACCGCTACGCCCGGGTGCTGAAGCCGGGCGCGTTGCTGCGTTTTGCCAGCGACATCGATACCTATGTGGATTGGACGCTGCGGCACCTTCGCGATCATCCGGCGTTCGAATGGACCGCCGAGCGGGCCGATGACTGGCGCCGTCCCTGGGCGCCCTGGTCCGGCACACGCTATGAGCGCAAGGCCGTGCGCGAGGGGCGCGTGGGGCGCTATCTGGAGTTCCGCCGCCTGTGAATCCGCTTGCCTTGGCCAGCGATTTGACTATAGTGATCGTCAAATATTCTCTGGCGGCTCATCAAGGGCAGTTTGAGAGTGGGCCCCTCCGGGACCCGCTCTTTTTGTTTTAGGGGTGCCGCCAGGCGCGCGGCGGGTGTCGCTGGCCGGCAAAGGCGCCGGAGTGACGCGTGGCGGTTTCGATGGATCCGTCGCCCGCATGCCGCACCCAGGGAAATGAGGATTTCGTGCAGGACAGTGAACCAAGACTTGTCCGCGAGGCCGGACTGGAGGCGAGGATCGCCGCCATCGTCGAGCCCGTCATCGAGGATCTCGGCTTCCGCCTCGTGCGGGTCAAGCTCTCCGGTGTCGATGGGCTGACGTTGCAGGTGATGGCCGAGCGCCCCGACGGCACCATGACCATCGATGATTGTGAGACGGTCAGCCGTGGCATCACGCCGGTGCTCGACGTCGAGGATCCGATCGATCGCGAATACAATCTCGAACTGTCCTCGCCCGGGGTTGACCGGCCGCTGGTGCGCGCTGGCGATTTCAGCCGCTGGCTCGGTCATCTGGCGAAGATCGAACTTTCGGTGCCGCTCGATGGACGCAAGCGCTTTCGCGGCGTGCTGATCGCCGCCGACGCGGACACGGTGACGCTGCGGCTCGAGGAAGAACTGCCCAACGGCCAGCGGGACGTTGAGCTGGCGCTGGCCGACGTCGGCGATGCTCGCCTGGTCCTGACCGACCTTCTGATCGAGGCGGCGCTGAAGGCCGAAAAAGCCGCGCGCCAGGCTGAGAAGGCGGCGCGTCAGGCGGAACGGGCCGCGCGCCGGGGGCGGGGCAAGGGGCCTCGCGCCGGGGCTGCGACAGCAACTGACGCGGATCGCGGATCCGGCCGCGGGCCGGGCGAATAGTGAACATCCGGAGCGCCGGCCAAGCGTTCCTTCAGGAAGACAGAGGGCGCGCCGAGATTTCCGGCGCCAGAGGAGTTGAGCGAGATGGCAATCAGTGCGAACCGGCTTGAACTTCTGCAGATCGCCGATGCGGTGGCGCGGGAGAAGTCGATCGACCGTCAGATCGTGATCGCGGCGATGGAGGACGCGATCCAGAAGGCGGCGCGTTCCCGCTACGGATCCGAGACCGAGGTCCGGGCCGAGATCAATCCGCGCACCGGCGAGATCAAGCTTCAGCGGCTTCTTCTGGTCGCCGAGGAGGTGGAGAATGTAGCCACCGAGATCGGGCTTGAGGAGGCGCTGCGGCGCAACCCGCTGGCGCAGATCGGCGATTTCATCGCCGAGCCGCTGCCGCCGCTCGATTTCGGCCGCATCGCCGCCCAGTCGGCCAAACAGGTGATCGTGCAGAAGGTTCGCGAGGCCGAGCGCGATCGCCAGTATGACGAGTTCAAGGACCGCATCGGCGAGGTCATCAACGGCGTTGTCAAGCGCGTGGAATACGGCAATGTGGTCGTTGATCTCGGTCGCGGCGAGGCCGTGGTCCGGCGCGACGAACTGATCCCGCGCGAAATGTTCCGCACCGGCGACCGCATCCGCGCCTATATCTACGACGTGCGCCGCGAGCAGCGCGGTCCGCAGGTGTTCCTGTCGCGCACCCATCCGCAGTTCATGGCCAAGCTGTTCGCGCAGGAAGTGCCGGAAATCTACGACGGCATCATCGAGATCCGCGCCGTCGCCCGCGATCCGGGCTCGCGCGCCAAGATCGCGGTGATCTCCAAGGATTCCTCGATCGATCCGGTTGGCGCCTGCGTCGGCATGCGCGGCAGCCGCGTGCAGGCGGTGGTTGGCGAGTTGCAGGGCGAGAAGATCGACATCATCCCCTGGAACCCGGATGCGGCCACCTTCATCGTCAACGCCCTGCAGCCGGCCGAGGTCGCCAAGGTGGTGCTCGACGAGGATGCGGAGCGGATCGAGGTCGTGGTTCCGGACGAGCAATTGTCGCTGGCCATCGGCCGGCGCGGTCAGAATGTGCGCCTTGCCTCGCAGCTGACCGGCTGGGCAATCGACATCATGACCGAGCATGATGAATCGGAGCGCCGTCAGCGTGAATTCGCTGAACGGACGCAGCTTTTCGTCGATGCGCTCAATGTGGACGAGGTCGTCGGCCAGCTTCTTGCCTCCGAAGGATTTGCCTCGGTGGAGGAAGTGGCGTATGTCGAGCGGGACGAAGTCGCGACCATTGAGGGCTTCGACGAGGAAACCGCCGACGAAATTCAGGCGCGTGCCCGCGAATATCTCGAAGAGGTCGAGACGAAGCTGGACGAAGAGCGCAAGGCGCTTGGGGTTGCCGACGACCTGCGTGCGGTTCCAGGCGTGACCACCGCGATGATGGTTGCGCTCGGCAAGGACGAGGTTCGGTCCGTCGAGGATCTGGCCGGCTGCGCCACCGATGACCTGGTCGGCTGGACCGAGCGGTCGGCGGGCGAGACGGTGCGCCACGAGGGCGCGTTGTCCGGGTTCGATCTCAGTCGCGCCGAGGCCGAGGAGATGATCATGGCCGCGCGCGTCGAGGCTGGATGGGTCAGCGCCGAGGAGCTTCAGGCCGCGGCCGAGGACGAAGAGGCCGGCGAGGCCGACGAGACGGGGGACGAGGAGGCCGAAGCGCCGGCGTCCGAGGAAGTTGTCGCGACGGGTGTCGTGCACGAGGTGTGACGTCCCGACGCGCCTGATCCGCCAGAGGCGGGGCGCGTGGGGATCGGCGGAGTAAAAACGTGCCGAGACGGAACGAGCCGCTGGAGCGGTGCTGCGCCCTGACCCGCGAGACCCGGCCGGTGACGGAACTGATCCGGTTTGTCGCGGACCCTGACGGGAAGATCGTTCCTGATCTCAAGCGTCAGCTGCCCGGGCGCGGTGTGTGGGTGAGTGCGACACATGCGGCGGTTGCCGCCGCGCAGAAGAAACGGGTGTTCGCCCGCTCGCTCAAGGAGCAGGTGACCGCCGATGAGGACTTGGCAGAGCGTGTGGACGCTCTGCTGGAACGTGCGGCACTGAATTCGGTGTCGCTGGCACGCAAGGCGGGGCAGGTCCTTGCTGGGTTTGCCAAGGTCGAAGCGGCTTTGAAGAGCGCGGATGTGATCGCGCTTCTCCTGGCGGCGGACGCGGGCGAGGACGGTGTCAGAAAGTTGTCGGCGATCGCGAAGGCGCGATTCGCCGGGTCCGGCGGGTGCCGGACGGTACGGAGTTTTGCGTCGACTCAATTGGATTTGGCATTGGGTCGGTCAAATGTGATACATGCTGCACTGCTCGCGGGATCCGCGAGCGAAAATGCGCTGATGCGGATAGACGCATTGGAGCGTTTCCGAGCCAACCCGGATGAGCAATCCGGCGGCGTTGCGGGCGGTGCGGCGACCCAGGACTGAAGGCGATATGAGCGAAACGAAAAATCCCGGCGACAAGACAATCAGCGTTGAACGCAAGACGCTTGGACTGAAGCGGCCCGGCGTGGAGCAGGGCACCGTGCGTCAGAGCTTCTCGCATGGGCGCAGCAAGGCTGTCGTCGTCGAGAAGAAGAAGCGCCGGGTCGTCGTGCCGGGGCAGGAAGGCAAGCCGGAGGCGGAAGCGCCGGCTCCGCGCGCGCCCGCTCAGCAGCAGCGCGAGCGTCGCCCCGACATCGAAAAGGGCGGTTCGGTCAAGGCCGATACCGCAGCGGCGCGCCGTGCGGCCTCCGGCCAGCGGCCGCGTGGCGGCAATATTTTGCGCACGCTGACCAGCGAGGAAGCGGCCGCACGTCAGGCCGCCCTGCGCGAGGCGCAGCTGCGTGAGGTCGAGGACCGCAAGCGCCGCGAGGAAGAAGAACGCCGCCGCATCGCGGAAGAGGCCCGCCGCAAGGCCGAGGCCGAGGAGCGCGCCAAGCGCGAGGCCGAAGAGGCCGCCAAGCGGGCCGCCGAGGAGGCGGAACGTGCCAAGCGCGAGGCCGCGGAAGCGGCTGCCAAGCCGGCGCCGAAGCCCGCGCCGGCCAAGCCTGCGGCGACGCCCGCCCCGGCGCGCCGGCCCGAGGCGGCCGCACCTGCCGACGAAGGCGAGGCACGCAAGAGCCTGAAGGCGGTCAAGCGCCCGAAGGCGGCGCCGCCGGCCCGTACTCCGGCCCGCAGTGGCGACGACCGTCGCCGGTCCAAGCTGACCATTTCCTCGGCCACGGGGGATGGCGAGGGCCGGAGCCGTTCGCTCGCCTCGCTGCGCCGTCGCCGCGAGAAGGAAAAGCGCGCCGGCCAGCAGGTGGTGCGTGAGAAGATTTCGCGTGAAGTGGTACTGCCCGAGGCGATCACCATTCAGGACCTGGCGAACCGCATGGCGGAGCGCGCGGTGGATGTGATCAAGCTTCTGATGAAGCAGGGGCAGATGCTCAAGATCAACGACGTGATCGACGCCGATACGGCGGAGCTGATCGCCGAGGAGATGGGCCACACCGTCAAGCGCGTGTCCGAAGCCGATGTCGAGGACGGTCTGTTCTCCGACGAGGTGGAGGCGGATGAGCTGCTGCAGCCCCGTCCCCCGGTGGTCACCATCATGGGCCATGTCGATCACGGCAAGACCTCGTTGCTCGACGCGCTGCGCCGCTCCAACGTGGTGTCCGGCGAGTCCGGTGGCATCACCCAGCACATCGGCGCCTATCAGGTCGAGCAGGGCGGTCACAAGATCACCTTCATCGATACACCGGGCCACGCCGCCTTCACGCAGATGCGTGCCCGCGGCGCCAAGTCGACGGATATTGTCATTCTGGTGGTGGCTGCCGACGATGGCGTGATGCCGCAGACCCGGGAAGCGATCTCCCACGCCAAGGCGGCCGGTGTGCCGATGATCGTCGCGATCAACAAGATGGACAAGCCGGCGGCCGATCCGACCCGGGTGCGCACCGAACTGCTCCAGGACGAGATCGTCGTGGAATCCATGGGCGGTGACGTGATCGAGGTCGAGGTCTCCGCGCTCAAGGGCACCAATCTCGACAAGCTGCTGGAGATGATCCTGCTGCAGGCCGAGGTGCTGGAGCTGAAGGCCAATCCGGATCGCACCGCCGAAGGCACCGTGATCGAGGCACAGCTCGACAAGGGCCGTGGCCCGGTGGCGACCGTGCTGGTGCAGAAGGGGACGCTCAAGGTTGGCGACATTCTGGTGGCCGGGTCCGAGTGGGGCCGCGTGCGCGCCATGCTCGACGAGAACAGCGAGCAGGTGAAGGAGGCGGGTCCCTCCAAGCCGGTCGAGGTTCTGGGCTTCCAGGGCACGCCGGAAGCCGGCGACATGGTGGCCGTGGTCGAGAACGAGGCCCGCGCCCGTGAGATCGTCGACTATCGCCAGCGTCAGAAGCGCGAGAAGGCAACCCTGCGGGACATCGGTTCGCGTGGCTCGCTCGAGCAGATGATGAACCGGCTGCAGGAAAACGGCGCCAAGGAAACGCCGCTGTTGATCAAGGGCGACGTGCAGGGCTCGGTCGAGGCAATCGCCGGCGCGCTGGAGGAACTGGGCACCGACGAGGTCAAGGCCCGGGTGCTGCATGCGGGCGTTGGCGGCATCACCGAGAGCGATGTCACCCTGGCCGCCGCCTCCAATGCGCCGATCATCGGCTTCAACGTGCGTGCCAACAAGCAGGCGCGGGAAGCCGCCGAACGCGAGGGCATCGAGATCCGCTACTACAACATCATCTACAACCTGGTGGATGACGTGAAGGCGGCGATGTCGGGCCTCTTGTCGCCGGAACGGCGCGAGACCTTCCTCGGCAATGCGGAGATCCGCGAGATCTTCAACATTTCCAAGGTCGGCAAGGTCGCTGGCTGCCTGGTCACCGAGGGCATCGTGGAGCGCGGCGCGCAGGTGCGCCTGATCCGCGACAATGTGGTGATCCACGAGGGCAAGCTCGGCACCCTGAAGCGCTTCAAGGACGAGGTGAAGGAAGTTCAGTCCGGTCAGGAATGCGGCATGAACTTCGAGAACTATCAGGACATGCGTCCTGGCGACGTCATCGAGTGTTACCGGGTCGAGGAAGTGGCCCGCTCGCTCTAAGAGCCGCCGCGTGGCGAAATGGGGACGCCGGTGGAGCTCATCCGCCGGCGTTTGCCTTTTCGCGAGCGTGTTGCGTGAAACTGTCTGGATCTGAACATGGCGCCAACGAACAGGCCGCAGGCCGGAATGCCGTCGCAACGTCAGTTGCGCGTGGGGGAACTGGTGCGCAAGGAGGTCTCCGACATCCTGTCGCGCGGCCATCTGGCCGATCCGGCGCTGGAGGGCGTGATCGTCAGCGTGCCCGAGGTGCGGATGACGCCGGACCTGCGTCTGGCCAGTTGCCTGGTCATGCCGCTTGGCGGACAGAACGCGGACAAGGTGGTGGATGCGCTGAACCGCAGCTCTCGCTTCATCCGCCGCGAATTGTCGCGGGGCTGGACGATGAAATACCTGCCGGACGTGCGGTTCGTGCTGGATACCCGGTTCGACGACGATGACCGCATCACGCAGTTGCTGAACCGGGACGATGTCCGCCGCGATACCGCCCACACCGACAGCGACGACGACGAGTAAGCCGATGAGCCGGCAGCGGAAGAAGCCGCGCAACCGCATCGACGGTTGGCTGGTGCTCGACAAGCCGGTCGGGCTCTCCTCCAACGATGCGCTGACGCGGATCAAGAAGATTTTGCACCCGGAGAAAGTCGGCCACGCCGGCACGCTCGACCCGCTGGCCTCCGGCTGCCTGCCGCTGGCCTTTGGCGAGGCGACCAAGACCGTGCCCTTCGCCATGGACGGGCGCAAGGTCTACCGGTTCACCGTGCGCTGGGGCATCGAGACGGCGACCGACGACACCGAGGGCGAGACGGTCGCGGTCAGCGATGTGCGCCCGGAGCCGGACGACATCGCGGCGGTCTTGCCGGAGTTTACCGGCACCATCTCGCAGGTGCCGCCGAAATTCTCCGCGATCAAGGTGGAGGGCGCCCGCGCCTATGATCTGGCGCGCAGCGGCGAGGCGGTGGAGCTCGAAGCCCGTCCGGTCGACATCCATCGGCTGTGGCTGGTCGAGTGTCCGAGCGCCGACGAAGCGGTGTTCGAGGTCGAATGCGGCAAGGGCACCTATGTCCGGGCGCTGGCCCGGGACCTGGGGCGCCGGCTTGGCACCTGCGGCCATGTCACCGCGCTGCGCCGGCTCCTGGTGGGGCCCTTCGCGGAAGAGGACATGATTCCGCTGGAAACTCTGGAAGACTTGGGGCAATGTGCGCCCGGCATGGGCCTCGATGAGGCGCATGCATCTGTCATTTTGCCTGTAGCGACCGCGCTGGACGACATCCCGGCGCTGGCCGTCTCCCGGCAGGATGCCGCCCGCCTGAGAAATGGGCAGGGCGTTTTGCTACGCGGGCGGGACGCGCCGGCGTTCAAGGGTCTGGTCAGTGTCACCGCTCATGGCGAGTTGGTGGCGCTTGGCGAGATCGAACGCGGGGAACTCCGGCCACGGCGTGTTTTCAATATCGCTCCGGTCATGACCGGGGCGACTGTCATCGAAAGGAACTGACCGATGTCGATTACCGCAGAACGCAAGGCGGAACTGATCAAGGAATACGCGATCAAGGAAGGTGACACCGGCTCTGCCGACGTGCAGGTCGCCATTCTCACCGAGCGGATCGTCAACCTGACGGAACATTTCAAGGGCCATGGCAAGGACAACCACTCCCGCCGCGGCCTGTTGAAGATGGTGAGCCAGCGCCGGTCGCTTCTCGACTACCTGAAGAAGACCGACATGGAACGCTACCAGAACCTGATCAAGCGGTTGGGTCTGCGCCGCTAACACGGCAATGCGAAGGCGCGGTGCCCAGTGGGCGCCGCGTTTTCAAATCCGGTCCCCCATGGACCCGGCAAGCAAATGACGGTCATGGGGCAGGATAGCAAGCGGCTTGGCCGACAGCGGAGCTTACCGTTCCGAACCGCTTGCTGTCTTGCCCGTGGCACGTCCCAGGAAGGGCCGGCGCGGCAGAGTGCCTGTGCCGGGCCTTCAAAGACCGCGCCGCGCCGCCTCGTTTCGGAGGTGGACGGGCGACTGAACGCTAGGAAAGAAATATGTTCGATATTCATCGTGTAGAGGTCGAGTGGGCCGGACGCCCGCTGACGCTGGAAACCGGCAAGATCGCCCGTCAGGCCGACGGCGCCGTGCTGGCCACCTACGGCGAGACCAAGGTGCTGGCGACCGTGGTCGCCGCCAAGGCCCCCAAGCCGGGTCAGGACTTTTTCCCGCTGACCGTGAACTACCAGGAAAAGGCGTTCGCCGCCGGCAAGATCCCCGGTGGCTTCTTCAAGCGCGAGGGCCGTCCCTCCGAGCATGAGACGCTGACCTCGCGCCTGATCGACCGGCCGATCCGTCCGCTGTTCGTCGACGGCTTCAAGTGCGACACCCAGGTGGTGATCACCGTCCTGTCCCATGACATGGAAAACGCGCCGGACATGCTGGCCATGGTCGCGGCTTCCGCGGCTCTGACCATCTCCGGCATCCCCTTCATGGGCCCGATCGGCGGCGCTCGCGTCGGCTACATCAACGGCGAGTATGTGCTCAACCCGCTGATCGACGACATGCCGGAATCCTCGCTCGACCTGATCGTGGCGGGCACCGGCGACGCCGTGCTGATGGTCGAGTCCGAAGCCAAGGAGCTGACCGAGGAGCTGATGCTCGGTGCGGTGATGTTCGGCTTCAAGGGCTTCCAGCCGGTGATCGACGCCATCGTCAAGCTGGCCGAGACCGCCGCGCGCGAGCCGCGCGAGCTGAACCTGCCGGATCATTCCGAGCTGGCGGCCCGGGTCAAGGCGCTTGCCGCCGAGGAACTGACCGCCGCCTATGCGATCCGCGAGAAGACCGAGCGCAAGAACGCGGTCGATGCGGTCAAGGCCAAGGTGATCGAGACCCTCACCGCCGAAGCCGGCGAGGAGGGCATCGACACGGTGGTGGTCGGCGGCCTGTTCAAGGAAGCCGAAGCAGCGATCGTCCGCGGCGCGATCCTCGACAACGGCCAGCGGATCGACGGGCGTGACCTGAAGACCGTGCGTCCGATCGTCTCCGAAGCCGGCATCCTGCCGCGCGCACACGGGTCGGCGCTGTTCACCCGCGGCGAAACCCAGGCGCTGGTCGTGGCGACCCTCGGCACCAACGACGACGAGCAGTTCGTCGATGCGCTGGAGGGGACCTACAAGTCGACCTTCATGCTGCACTACAACTTCCCGCCGTATTCGGTCGGCGAGACCGGTCGCATGGGCTCGCCCGGCCGTCGCGAGATCGGCCATGGCAAGCTGGCCTGGCGGGCGGTCCATCCGCTGCTGCCGCCGCACCACGAGTTTCCGTACACGCTGCGCGTGGTGTCCGAGGTCACCGAATCCAACGGCTCCTCGTCGATGGCAACGGTCTGCGGCACCTCGCTGGCCCTGATGGATGCCGGCGTTCCGCTGAAGGCTCCGGTGGCGGGTATCGCCATGGGACTGATCAAGGAAGACGACCGCTTCGCCGTCCTGTCCGACATTCTCGGTGACGAGGATCATCTCGGCGACATGGACTTCAAGGTGGCCGGCACCGCCGAAGGCGTGACCTCCCTGCAGATGGACATCAAGATCGATGGCATCACCGAGGAGATCATGAAGGTGGCGCTGGAGCAGGCCCGCGACGGCCGCATTCACATCCTTGGCGAGATGAGCTCGGCGCTTTCCGAAGCGCGTGCCGAACTGGGCGAGCACGCTCCGCGCATCGAGGTGATGAAGATCCCGGTCGACAAGATCCGTGAAGTGATCGGGTCGGGCGGCAAGGTGATCCGCGAGATCGTCGAGAAGACCGGTGCCAAGGTCAACATCGAGGACGACGGCACCGTCAAGATCGCGTCCGCCGACGGCAAGGCGATCAAGGCCGCCGTCAACTGGATCAACTCGATCGCGGCAGAGCCCGAGGTCGGCGTGATTTACGAAGGCCGGGTTGTGAAGACCGTCGATTTCGGCGCCTTCGTCAACTTCTTCGGCGCCAAGGACGGTCTGGTCCACATCTCGCAGCTCGCACCGCAGAAGGTTGCCAAGACCACCGATGTGGTCAAGGAAGGCGACAAGGTCTGGGTCAAGCTGATGGGCTTCGACGAGCGCGGCAAGGTTCGCCTGTCGATGAAGGTGGTCGATCAGGAGACCGGCAAGGACGTCGCCGCCGACGCGTAATTCCAGGCTCGGCACGGGGCGGCGCGGGTTATCCTCCGCGCCTTTCCGGATGCCGGCAGGACGCGACAAGAACAAGGGCCGGGGACGCCAATCCCCGGCC
The DNA here is from genome assembly GCF_014635285.1 of Stappia taiwanensis. Taxonomy (GTDB): domain Bacteria; phylum Pseudomonadota; class Alphaproteobacteria; order Rhizobiales; family Stappiaceae; genus Stappia; species Stappia taiwanensis. Next base: position 98,331 of record NZ_BMCR01000007.1, read on the forward strand.
CTTCTTCATGGATCACAGAGCATTCTGAGCAACGTCTTCCCGGACGCTACCAGGCGGCGGACAGGCCCTTTCGCCCTTCGCTCGCACCCACCCCTTGCCGGTTTCGAAACCGCTCCTCAGGCGGCCCCTACATGAAGCCGACCGGCATGGTCGGGCTGGTCCAGATAGGCAAGAAAATCGGCCTCCGGCATTGGCCGGCCGAGGTGATAGCCCTGGATCTGGCGGCAGCCGAGCGCCAGCAGGGTCTGGCACTGGCCTTGCGTTTCGGCGCCTTCGGCGATGACATTGATGCCGAGGCTGGCGGCCATGGCAATAATCGCTTTCACCAGCGCCCGGTTTTCCGGGTCGGTTTCCAGATCCCGAACGAAGGACTGGTCAATCTTCAGGGTGTCGATCGGGAAGCGCTTGAGGTTGCTCAGCGAGGAATACCCGGTGCCGAAGTCATCGAGCGACAGGCGCACGCCGAGATCGCGAATGGCGTTCAGCGTCTCGATCGGGCTGGCCCCGGTCTCGTCGAACATGACGCTCTCGGTGATTTCCAGATGTAGGCAGCGGGCGGGCATTCGGGTGCGTTTCAGGGTACCGCGCACCATGTCGACGAAGGTTTCATCCCTGCATTGGCGCGGAGAGACATTGACGCTGATTACCGGCAGCGACAGTCCCTTTTGCGCGCAGGCGCGCTGAAAGCGGCAGGCTTCCTCCAGAACCCAGGCGCCCAGCGGGACGATCAGGCCAGTGTCTTCGGCGATCGGGATGAAGTCCGCCGGCGGGATCGGCCCCTTTTCCGGATGGTTCCAGCGGACCAGCGCCTCGCAGCCGATCACGTGACCTTTGGCGACATCGACGAAGGGCTGGTAATGCAGGCGCAGCTCCTGGGTCTCCAGCGCCCGGCGCAGGGAGCTTTCGATCTCCATGGAACGGGCCAGATGGTCGTTCATGCTGGAGGAGAAAAAGCGCAGCTTGTTCCCGCCCTCCGCCTTGGCGTGATACATCGCCGTGTCGGCTTGGCGCAGCAGCACCTCGTCATCGTCGCCATCGTCCGGCGACACGGTGATGCCGATGCTGGCGGTGGAAAATACCTCGGTGTTGCCATTGACCATCACCGGGCGGGCGAGCTGTTCGAGAATGTGCGCCGATTGCGTTTCGATTTCCCAGACATTGCGAGCATTGGCGAGGATGATGGCGAATTCGTCGCCGCCCAGCCGCGCGACCGTATCGTGATCGTCGAGCACGCAACTGATCCGTTCGGCCGCAGCCTTGATCAGCATGTCGCCAGCGCTGTGACCAAGGCTGTCATTGATGTTCTTGAAACGGTCGAGGTCAACGAACAGCAGGGCGAAAACGCCACCGTTCCACTGGGTCCGGGCAATCGACTGCAGCAGCCTGTCGCGAAACAGGGTGCGGTTCGGCAAGCCGGTGAGCATGTCGAAATTCGCTTGCCGGATGATCAGCTCTTCCTGCCGCTTGCGTTCGGAAATGTCGGTGATGGTGACGTAATGGGCGTCGCGGTCATCCCAGCGGGCGGGGCGCACATGCAACTCGATCCAGAGCCGCTCGCCGGTCTTGCTCAGGCCCTTGGCCTCGAACACGCCGGGCGCCGAGGCGCCCTGTTTTCGGGCGCGCAGATAGGATTTCATCCGGTCGTGCTCTTCCGGCGCAACGAGCGCCAGAACGCCGCGCGAGACAAGGTCTGCCCGGTCGGACGGGGTATAGCCGAGGATGTTCAGCAGTGACCTGTTGAGGTAAAGGACTTCCAGGTCGGCGTGAATGCAAACCCCCTGGAAGGAGCCGTCGATCAACTCACGGAACTGCCGGTCCGTATCCCGCAGATCGGTGAAGGCGTGCTCCAGATTGCGGCCGAGATCGTTGAACTCCTTCACCGCGCCGGGGTGATAGGTGAGATCAGAGCTGTCCCGGCGAATGCGCGAGGCATAGGCAAGCAGACGCTGCAGCGCGGGGCTGGTAAAGCGATGCAGCACATAGGCGGCGACCAGCGCGGCGGCGAGGATGTAAAGCAAGAATGGGCCGAACAGCTCCACATAGGTGGAGCGAATGTTCTCGATCGCCTCGCTCGGGCGCTCGGTGACCACGTAGAGAGGGTGGCCGTGCCGGTCGACCTTCAGTTCGCTGCGGACCAGAAGCTGGTCTCCGGTCAGCATATGAGCATCTTCGGTCAGGGTCGCACGGGTGTCCGGATCGAGGGGAGACGAGCCCAGATGGCCGACGCTGGCGATGGCGGTGGTGTCGTGAAACAGGGCAAGGCTGTCGGTCTCAAGGGCGCGGGACAGCTCGCCCAGCAACGCGATGGTGTCATTGAGGACAAAACCGCCGACCAGGTGACCCAGCACCTTGCCGCTGCGCTCATCCACCACCGGGATGGCTTCGGCGGCGACCAGGGTGCCATCGGGGCGTGTTTCGTCGGCCAGGATCATCCAGCTGCCGAGCGGCAGTGATTTGCGCCGGTCCGCCGGCAACACGCGGTGAAGGTCGAAGATCGAGAAGCTGGCATCTGCCCAGTCCGGTGCCTCCGGCCGGTCGAGCAGCAGCATCTCGAATTGCGCCCCCAGGGGAGTGTCTGTCGCGGTGCCGAGAATGCGGGTTGCGGCCGCCTTGTCGCCGATCCGCAGCGCCTGTTTCAGTTTGGTATCCTTCGACAGGGCCCGGAGGTAGGTGTCGAGGCGGGAGAGATTTTGCTCGAATACCAGCCGGGCGAGGGTCTGTTCGCGCTTGGCGAAGCGCTCCAGCTCGTGATCGACAATGGCGAGGCTGCCGACATAGCTGATGGAAAACAGCGCGGCCGAGGTCGCCAGCAGAGCTACCAGAAACAGGCCGAGCACAAACCGGTTGAAGCTGAAGTCGCGCCTGTCTTTCATTGCGAATACCGGAAGGCTTTGCGTTTCAAGGTCTCGATGCGCTGTGGGTCGTCCCGGGACGTGATCAGCGCGAAGTCTCCCGAATAGACCTGGGGCACCTCATGCCCGCGCCCCTGAAGGTCGAGCGAAATCGCCTCGGCCATGGCCACCCCGTTGTCGTCGTTCATGCGCATGACGGTGGCTTCCAGCGCGCCCTTGGCGATCTGTTCCAGCTCGGCGCTGCCACCGCCCCAGCCATTTGTGTGAACCTGACCTTCGCGTCCCAGCTCGCGGATGGCATCGAGCACACCGAGCGCGATGTCGGTGGAGCAGGAGAAGATGTAGGAGAGCTCCGGATCCTCCAGCAGCAGGGTTCGGGCGGTGGCGTGGGCGCTTTCCCGATCGAAGCCGACGAAATAGGAGGTGGAGAGGGTCTTGGAAGGGTGCCCGGCCATCGCCAGACGGAAGGTTTCGCCACGGGCGTGGCTGACATAGCCGCGCGAGCCATAAAAGATGGCATAGCGCTCCGCCTCTGGGTGGTGGGCGAGATAGTGCTGCACCAGGGTTCTGGTGCCGGTGGCATGGTCGAAGCCAACATAAAGAAACGGCTGGTTCCGGGACCAGGCGCGCAGCGGCGTGGTGATGTTCTGCAGGATGACCTTGGGTCGGCCTCGGGCGATCAGCCGTTCGATGATGCTGCGATGGCGGAACGCGTCGAGCGTGAACACAAGGTAGTCGGGGTCTGATTTCAACGCCTCGCCAATATACTGCATCTGCAGGCGGACTTCGGTCGCCGGCGCGGTGAAGTGGGAGTCCAGCTCGTAGCGAAGGCCGATTTCATCGAGACGGGCGGTGAATGATTCGATGCTGCGGCGCCAATAGTCCGACGCCTGTTTCCCCGGATACACCGCCGCGATACGCACCGGCGGCAGGCTCTGCGTCACGCGCTGGCCAGGCCCCTGAACCCGGTCGTGGAAACGGGAAGCAATCTCAGGTTGTTCAGGTCTGGTGGCGAGAAAATCCTCAAGGTCCCAGTATTCGGCCCGTGGGCCGGTGCCTGCCTGGGTTGGGAGCGGGAGGGAAAGCACAAGGAATGCAATCGCAAGTAATGCATGCTGGAGATGGGGCCGGCATTGTTTCATGTTGCTTTCCAGGTTTTACGCCTTCACCGCAAGTCTGAATCAGGGAAGATTCTCATTCAAGTATCAACACCGCATTGAAGAAGCGTGAAGATTGGCGGTGGCGGCGATAAATTCAGGGAAGAGAAAGAAGGACTGGTCGAGTACTTGGCAATTGTTGCAATGAAACGCGTTTCTCCGAAAGAGTCGCTTTTGGCGCGGCCCCTTTCTGACGTCGCGGCCGCGGGGAGTGATTGCCCTTGTGTTGCGCGGGGCGGGCAAGCTGCTATACCGCCTTGCATGGTCTGGGGTTGGAGAAACACATGAGCGATATGCGTCTTGCCGTTGTTGGCGCCGCCGGGCGAATGGGGCGGGCGTTGATACGCGCGCTACACGAGATGGATGGGGTCTGTCTGGGCGGCGCCATCGAACGTCCGGGCGTGCCGGAGCTTGGCGAGGACGCCGGGGTGCTCGCCGGGGTGGGGCCGCTGGGGGTGCCGGTGAGCGATGACCCGCTCTCGGTGATTGCCGCGACGGAAGGGGTGCTTGACTTCACCGCGCCGGCGGCGACCCGGCATTTCGCGGAGCTGACGGCGCAGGCGCGGGTCGTGCATGTGATCGGCACCACCGGCATGAGCGAGGCCGATCTGGCCGAGATCCGCCCGGCCGGTCGTCATGCCCGCATCGTGCGCTCCGGCAACATGAGCCTTGGCGTCAATCTCCTGGCCGCGCTTGTCCGGCAGGCGGCGGCGGCGCTGGACGCCGACTTCGATATCGAGATTCTGGACGCGCATCACCGCAACAAGGTCGATGCCCCCTCTGGAACCGCGCTGCTTCTGGGCGAAGCGGCGGCCGAGGGACGGGGCATCCCGCTGGCGGAAAACGAGCTGCGTGACCGCGACGGCATCACCGGGGTGCGTCCGCGTGGCAAGATCGGCTACGCGGCCCTGCGCGGCGGCACGGTGATCGGTGATCATTCGGTGATGTTCGCCGGGCCGCTGGAAACGCTCACCCTGTCGCACCATGCCCAGGATCGTCAGATCTTTGCCCATGGCGCGGTCAAGGCCGCGCTTTGGGCGCGCGATCAGAAGCCCGGGTTCTATTCGATGGCCGATGTTCTCGGATTGGCCGACTGATCCTCCTCCTCCCTCCCTCCCTACCTACCCCAAGCTGGAGCACGCTATAAATGGAACGCCTGCTGGTACTCGTTCGTCATGGCCAGAGCGAGTGGAATCTCAAGAACCTCTTCACCGGGTGGAAGGACCCGGACCTGACCGAACGGGGCGTGGCCGAAGCCCGCGCGGCGGGCGGCAAGCTGAAGGATCTGAAGCTGACCTTTGACGTCGCCTACACCTCGGCGCTGAGCCGGGCGCAGCGCACCCTGGCGCTGCTTCTGGAGGAGCTCGGCCAGCCGGATCTGGAGACGATCCGCGACGAGGCGCTGAACGAGCGCGACTATGGCGACCTGACCGGCATGAACAAGGATGAGGCGCGGGAGAAGTTCGGCGAGGAGCAGGTGCATGTCTGGCGCCGCTCGTTCGACGTGCCCCCTCCAGGCGGTGAAAGCCTGGAGATGACCGCCGAGCGGGTCCTGCCCTACTACCGGTCGGAAATTCTGCCGCGGGTGATCGCCGGCGAGCGGGTGATCGTTGCCGCCCATGGCAACTCGCTGCGGGCGCTGATCATGGATCTGGAAGGGCTTTCCCCGGAGGAGATCCTGAAGCGGGAACTGGGCACCGGCGCGCCGATCGTCTACCGGCTCAGCGACGATGGCAGCATCGCCTCGGTGCAGGACCTGAAGGACTGACCAGGACCTGAAACCCGGGGCATGGCGGCGCGTGTTGCGCCGCCGCCCCCATGCGGACAAGAAAACGGCCGGAGCCTGAAAGGGCGTCCGGCCGTTTTGCGTTCTTCGTGTGCCGTGGGCTCAGACGGCGAAGCCCTGCTGCAGCGCGGCCTGCTTTAGCGGCTTCTCCGGCCGGGCGCCCACATGGGCGATCACCTGCGCCGCGCACAGGCAGCCCAGTTCCAGCGACGTGGTCAGGTCGAACTCGCGGGAGCGACCGAACAGGAAGCCGGAGGCGAACAGGTCGCCCGCCCCGGTCAGGTCGACCACATCGGCGACCTCTTCCGCCGCCACATGCACCGTTTCGCCGCGCGAGATCGCCATTGCGCCCTTCTCGCCGAGGGTCAGCGCGGTCAGCGCGCAATCCTCGCGCACAGCGGCAATCGCGGTGTCCAGGTCGGCAGTCTCATAGAGCGCCTTCAGCTCGTGCTCATTGGCGAACAGGAGATCAATGGTGCCGGCCCGCATCATCGACAGGAACTCGTCGCGGTAGCGATCGACGCAGAAGGAATCGGACAGGGTCAGGCTCACCTGGCGGCGATGGGCATGGGCGATCTCTGCGGCCTTGAGGAAGGCGTCCTTGGCTGCGGGCGGATCCCACAGGTAGCCTTCCATGTAGGTGATCGCCGAGCGAGAGACGACGTCCGCATCAATGTCGCCCGGCGACAGCTCGGTGCAGGCGCCCAGATAGGTGTTCATCGTCCGCTCGCCATCGGGCGTGATCAGGATCATCGAGCGCGCGGTGGGAAGCCCGTCGGCCAGCGCCGGGGTCTCGAAATGAACGCCGGTGCCGCGCATGTCGTGGCGATAGGCGGTGCCCAGCTCATCGGCGGCCACCTTGCCGAAATAGGCCGACTGGCCACCGAGCGCGGCGATGCCGGCGGCGGTGTTGCCCGCGCTGCCGCCGGACATGCGGGTGGTCTGGCCCATCTTGTCGTAGAGCCGCACCGCCTCGTCGGTGTCGATGAGCCGCATGGCTCCCTTGATCAGGTTTTCCCGAACCAGGAAGTCTTCCTCGACATGGGCGAAGACGTCGCAAATGGCATTGCCAATGCAAAGGGTGCTGAAGGTCATGGTGCCTCGTGGGTGTGGTCGTCGTCAGATGCCGGGTGTCGGGCGCAGCGCCCGATTGGCCTCCGGCTCGCGGATCTTTTCGCGGAACGGGTCCGCACGGTAGACGCCAAGCATCTTCAGCTCGGCGGAGTAGAACTGCAGCTCCTCCAGCGCCAGCGCGACGGAGCGCTCATCCGGATGCCCCTCCACATCGGCATAGAACATGGAGGCGAAGAACTGGCCTTCGAGCTGGTAGGATTCCAGCTTGGTCATGTTGACGCCATTGGTGGCGAAGCCGCCGAGCGCCTTGTAGAGCGCGGCCGGCACGTTGCGCACCCGGAAGATGAAGGTGGTGATCACCGGCTGGCCGTTGTTGGCCGCCCGCAGGGAATCGCGCGACAGGATCAGGAAGCGGGTGGTGTTGTGCGCCTCGTCTTCCACGTTGGTGCGCAGGATGTCGAGCCCATAGGCGTCGGCCGCCATCTGCGGCGCCAGCGCCGCCGCGCTGAGGTCGCCCTTTTCGGCAACCTGACGGGCGGAGCCGGCGGTATCGGCGCCGGTGATCGGCGTCAGGCCAAGCTCGCGGATGATCTTGCGGCATTGGCCGAGCGCCATCACATGGCTCTGCACCGAGCGCAGGCCCTCAAGGGTTGCCCCGCGTGGCGCCATCAGCTGGAACCGGATCGGCAGGAAATACTCACCGATGATATGCAGGCTGGAGCGCGGCAAGAGGTGATGGATATCGGCGACCCGTCCGGCCACCGAATTCTCCACCGGGATCATGCCGAGATCGGCCTCACCGCTTTCCAGCACCGAGAAGCAATCCTCGAAGGTGGCGCAAGGGATCGGCTGGTAATCCGGGTAGACATTGCGGCAGGCGGTGTGGGAGTTGGCGCCCAGCTCACCTTGAAAGACGATTTTCTTCTGTTCGGACATGGGATCTTCGGGACCGGTTGGGAGGATCAGGAGTGCGGCAGCGCCGAGGCCGTGCGCGAGGCGGCGCCGCGTCTTGTCAGGACGGCCCGCACCGCTTCGATGTCTTCCGGGGTGTTCACATCCATCGGCACGCTGTCGATCAGGCTGACGTCGATGCGCATGCCCGCTTCCAGTGCGCGCAGCTGCTCCAGCCGCTCGCGAATTTCCAGCGGCGAGGGCGGCAGCGCGACGAACGCCTCAAGGGCGGCCCGGCGAAAGGCATAAAGACCGATGTGCTGATAGAGCGGACCGGGGCCGGTGGGGGCCGTCGCCCGGGTGAAATAGAGCGCGCGCAGGCGCTTGGCGCCGGTCGGCGTGCCGACGGTCTTGACCGCGCCGGGATCGTCGCGCAACGCCGGGTCGCGGATTTCCGTGGCGATGGTGCCGATGTCGACCGCTGGATCGGACAGGGGGGCGAAGGCGGCACGGATCGCCGCCGGATCGATCAGCGGCACGTCTCCTTGCAGGTTGAGCACCACCGGGAAGCGCCCATCGGGATCGACGGCGTTGGCGGCGACCCGCACCCGGTCGGAGCCGCTGGCCAGATCCGGATCGGTGAGCACCGCCTCGCCCCCGGCCGCCTCGACCGCCGCCTTGATGCGCGTGTCGTCGCAGGCGACCACCACAGGGCCGATATCCGCCGCGCGGGCCTGCTCCAGCACATGCACGATCATCGGCTGTCCGGCGATGTCGAGGAGCGGTTTGTCGGGCAGGCGGGTGGAGGCCATGCGCGCGGGAATGACGACGAGAGCGCCGCTCATCGTTGTATCTCCGCCTGCGGGCGGGTGCGCGCGCAGGGTGCGGCTGCGGAATTGGTCGACTGGAACATGGATTGCTCTTTTATACCTATGGACACGGGCGTCAAAAACTTTGTAGTTTCCGGCGACTTTTTCACGATGCGCAATGTTGCGCGGGGCCGCGCCCGACGCAACCCGAAGCAACCGACGAGTTGGAGCCCGCAGGAATGAACTCCTCCAAGCTAAACACGATTGCCGGCGCCGTCCTGTTCGCACTGTTGGTGACGATGGGTCTTGGCATCTTGTCGGACATCATCTTCTCCAAAGCTCCGCCGGAGACGCCCGGCTACGAGATCGTTGTCGCCGATGGGGAAGGCGAGGCCGAGGAGACAGTGGCGGAAGAGCCGCAGATCGAGCCGATCGCCGTTCGCCTTGCCAGCGCTTCCGCCGAGAATGGCCAGAAGCTCACCCGCGCCTGCGCCGCCTGTCACGACTTCACCAAGGGCGGCAAGAACAAGGTCGGCCCCGCTCTGTGGGGTGTGGTCGGGCGCAAGCCGGCCTCCCATGAAGGGTTCAAGTATTCCGGCTCCATGACGGAATACGCCGAGGGCACCGATGCCTGGCTCTACGAGAACCTCGACGTGTTCCTGACCAAGCCGAAGGACCTCGTTGCCAAGACCTCGATGAGCTACAACGGCATGAAGAAGCCGGAGCAGCGCGCCGACGTGATCGCCTATCTGCGCTCGCTCGCCGATGAGCCGATGCCGCTGCCGAGCCCGGAAGCCGCAGCCGAAAGCAGCACGGAAAGCACCACGGAAGCCGCGACCGAGGCCGTCGAGGGGGCTGCCGAAGCCGTGACCGAGACCGCGACGGAGGCGACTGAAACGGTAACCGAAGCTGCCGACAGCGCCGCGGAGACCGTGACCGAAGCGGCCGACAGCGCGAAGGAGACCGTGACCGAAGCGGCCGAGAGCGCTGGGGAGACCGTGACGGACGCCGCCGAGACGGCGACCGACGCTGCTGAAAGTGCTGCCGAGACGGTCAAGGATGCCGCAGACAGTGCCGCGGAAACGGCCTCCGATGCGGCCGAGAAGGTTAAGGACGCGGTTGTTGGCGAGGAAGCGCCGGCGGCTGACACCGCTCAGTAAGGTCCGGTCCCACGCGGGCTTCGGTCCGGAAAAGCGAAGGCAAGGCCGGGTTCGTCCCGGCCTTGTTGCGTTTCGGGAACGGAACCCTGGGTGGGTGGTCTCTCTCGATCCTTTTCAGTAACTTGATCGGTAGCTTTCCCCCTGCCCGGCGGTTCAGCAACAAGGAAAATGCGATCGGCGCGAAACGCTCCCGTCCATCGGGAGGCGGTGGGGGCTGGTCGGCACCCGGTGGCGGTATCCGATTGAAGGAGTATGGCGTGTTGGCGTGGCGCGGTGGAGATGCTCGGAAGATGACTGGCAATCGCCGCTGGACAGTTGAAGGGGAGGCTGCGGATATTGAGTGCCGGCCCCGTTCGGGCGGTGGCCGATGACGACGGAAGGCGTGCCTGGGCACGTGTTGAACCGCTGGAGACGTCGCGCCCTGGTAGGTGCCGTGGTGGTGCTGGTCATGCTGCTGGGACTCGGTTTGACCTCCTATGTCGTGCGCCTTTTGGAGCAGAATGCGCGGGAGAGCCAGCAGGGGGAAAGCCTCGCCCGTCTTTCCGAGGTTCGGGCGCGGATCGAGGGGGAGCTGAATGGCACGCTCTACATCGCGCAAGGATTGCTCGGTTTCGTGGCGGTGCAGTCCGACCTGACCGACGACCAGTTCCGCAGCTTTGTCAGTGAAATCACACGGGTCGATCAGAACATTCGCATCATCGCGCTCGCCCCGGGCAACGTGGTCCGCTTCATCCATCCGCTGAAGGGCAATGAAGCGGTGGTTGGCCTCGACTACAGCAAGAGCGAGCAGCAATGGTCCGGCGTTCGCCGGGCGATGCAGTATCTCAGTCCGGTGGTCGCCGGCCCGGTCGATCTGGTGCAGGGCGGTCGGGCCTTGATTGCCCGTATTCCGGTGCTGGTGCCCACCGGCGGGGGCGGGCATGGGCTGGAGCGTGGCTATTGGGGCATGGCCTCGATCGTCATCGACAGTGACCGGCTGTTCACGCGTGCCGGCTTGCAGCCCGAGGTGGATGGACATCTTTTTGCGCTTCGTGGCGTCGATGGCGCCGGCGCCCAGGGAGGGACAATTCTCGGTGATTCGGCCCTGTTCGAAGGAGACGCGGTGACCCTGCCGGTGACGCTGCCGGACGGGTCATGGCAGCTTGCCAGCCGACCGGTCGGCGGTTGGGATGGAACCTCGCACGAGGCGCGGGTCGCCCTGGCGATCGGTATTGTGGTGAGCATGGTGGTGGCGGCCCTGTCGGCGCTGGTGGTGTCCGCCCAGCAGCGATCCCGGTCGATGGCGCTGCACGATCCGCTGACCGGGTTGCCGAACCGCCGGTTGCTTGTCGGCCGGATGGAGCAGCTTGCGGACATGTCCGATCGCACCGGGTTGGGCTTTCAGGTCTTTTTCGTCGACCTCAATGGCTTCAAGCCGATCAACGACACCTATGGCCATGCGGCCGGAGATGCGGTGCTGCAGGAGGTGGGGGCCCGGCTGCAGCGGGAAACCCGGGACGTGGACACCATTGCCCGGATCGGAGGGGACGAGTTCGTGGTGGTGGTGCCCGGAGGCATCAGCCAGACCACGGTTCGTGCCATTGTCGAACGGCTGCGTGAGGCGGTGTGCGCGCCGGTGCAGGTGGGCGAGCATCGGATCGTTATCCGGGCAAGCATCGGCTACGCCTTCTATCCGGACGACGCGGCCACCATCCCCGAACTGCTCGAGCTTGCCGATCAGCGCATGTATCGCGCCAAGGTCGAGGTGCCGGCCTGACGACGCTTGCGCAAGGGAACGGGCGACGACCGGGCAAGGGCGACGCGCAGCCCTGCTGGAGGGGGCGGCGTCCGTTTTGCCAGGAATTTCAATTAAACTTTGGTCATGAAGCGTTTCACCGCTGTCGGGATTCCCTTGAAGCTCCTAATATAAGACAAATTACCAAGGTACCGCGTTGCGCCTGCAGGCGCGCCTTGAGGGTGCCGACGAGGGAAACAGGGAGCCGCTATTTCGTCATGTCGCAGCCATACACGCCATTGTCGACCATTCGCCGGGCCGCGCTTGCCTGCGTGGCCGCGCTTGTTCTGGCCGGACATCCGGTGCGCGCCGAGGAGCCGGCCTGGACCCATGGCACTGCGCTGACGGGCGAGCCCACCTATCAGCAAGGCTTTACCCATTTCGACTATGTCGACCCGCAGGCGCCGAAGGGCGGCACGGTGCGTCTTGCCGTCTCCACCGGCTTCGACACCTTCAATCCGATCCTTTCCAAGGGCAATCCGGCGCCGGGCCTTGGCCTTCTTTACGATCAGTTGATGGAAAGCTCGCTGGATGAGCTCGACACCAGCAGCACCTATGGCCTGGTCGCCGAGGCGGTGCGCTCGCCCGCCGATCATGCCTGGGTCGAATACCGGCTCGATCCCGCCGCGCGCTGGCATGACGGCACGCCGATCACCGCCGAGGATGTCATCTGGAGCTTCGAGAAGCTGCGTGAGGTCAATCCGAGCCAGGGCTTTTACTATCGCCACGTGGTCAAGGCGGAAAAGGTCGGCGAGCGAACCGTGCGTTTCACCTTCGATGCGCCGGGCAACCGCGAGTTGCCGCATATCGTCGGCCAGGTGCCGGTGCTGCCCAAGGCCTGGTGGGAAGGCACGGATGCCAACGGCGTCAAGCGCGACATCGCCAAGGGCACGCTCGAGCCGCCGCTCGGCTCCGGTCCCTACCGGATCAAGTCGTTCGAGCCGGGCCGCCACATCGTCTATGAGCGGGTGGAGGACTATTGGGCCAAGGACCACCCGGTGCGGGTTGGCACCAACAACTTCGGTGAGATCCGCTACGACGTCTTTCTCGATTCCGCTGTCGAGCTGGAGGCATTCAAGGGCGACCAGTACGATTTCCGCGAGGAGCTGAGCGCCAATGTCTGGTCCAAGGCTTATGACTTTCCGGCGGTGAAGGACGGGCGCGTGGTGCTGGAGGAGTTTCCCTCGCGCGCCTCCGGCCGGATGCAGGCCTATGTGCCCAACCTGCGCCGGGAAAAGTTTCAGGATCCGCGCGTGCGCCGGGCGTTGAACCTTGCCTATGACTTCGAGACCACCAACCAGGTGGTGTCCGCCGGGCTGCACAAACGGATCGGCTCCTATTTCGCCGGGACGGATCTGGCGGCCTCCGGCCTGCCGGAAGGGCTGGAGCTGGAAATCCTGGAGACCGTGCGCGATGAGGTGCCGCCGGAGGTGTTCACCACCCCTTACGAGAATCCGGTCGGCGGGTCGCCGAAAAAGGTGCGCGACAACCTGCGTCAGGCGGTGAAGCTGTTCCGCGAGGCAGGCTACAAGCTCGATGGCCGGCGCATGGTCGACGCCAACACCGGCGAGCAGTTCACCATCGAGTTCATCTACTTCGACCGTTCCGCCGAGCGCGGGTTGCTGCCCTACACGAAGAACCTGGAGAACATCGGCGTCAAGACCGTGCTGCGGCTGATCGACGTGCCGCAATACATCAACCGGGTGCAGAGCCGCGATTTCGACATGGCGACGCTGGTCTGGGGGCAGTCGCTGTCGCCGGGCAACGAACAGCGCGACTTCTGGGGCTCGGAGGCCGCCGACCGTCCCCAGTCGCGCAACTACGCCGGCATCAAGGATCCGGCGGTCGACAAGCTGATCGAGCGGATCATCTACGCCAAGGACCGGGAAGAGCTGGTCGCCGCCACCCACGCGCTCGACCGGGTGCTGTTGTGGAACCACTTCGTGGTGCCGCAGTTCTATTCCGATGTCGACCGCACCGCCCGCTGGGACCGGTTCGGCCGTCCGCAAACCCTGCCGGAGTTCTCCCACGGCTTCCCGACGATCTGGTGGTGGGACAAGGACAAGGCCGCGCGGGTCGGAGGCCGGGGATGAAGAAGCCCATGGAGACAAGCCGCCGGACGCTGCTTCAGGGTGTTGCCGCGTTTTCCGCAGCAAACCTGTTGCCGCTCTCCGTCTCTCGAGCACAGACACAAGACGCGCAAGCGCCGGCCGCCGCGACCCCGGCGGACGGCACCGGGCCGCGCCATGGCCTGTCGGTGTTCGGCGATCTGAAATACCCGGCGGATTTCCAGGCGTTCGACTATGTGGATGCGGATGCGCCGAAGGGCGGGCGCATGTCCTTTTCCGCGCCCTCCTGGGGGTACAATCAGAACGCACAGACCTTCAACAGCTTCAACACGTTCATTCTCAAGGGCGATGCACCGCCGCGCATGGAACTGTGCTTCGACAGCCTGATGGTGCGTGCGCTCGATGAGCCGGATGCGGTCTATGGCCTTGTCGCCGAGACGGTGGAGGTCTCCGCCGATGGCAACACCTATACCTTCAATCTGCGGCCCGAAGCCCGGTTCCATGACGACAGCCCGCTGACCGCCGAGGATGTCGCCTTCTCGCTGATGACGCTGAAGGAGGAGGGGCATCCCTCCATCCGCCAGATCATGGGAGAACTGGCCGAGGCGGTGGTCCTGGCGCCGCACCGGCTGGCCGTGCGCTTTACCGGCCGGCAGACCCGCAAGGTGCCGTTGCTGGTCACCGGCCTGCCGATCCTCTCCAAGGCCTATTATACCCGCTACGATTTCGCCCAGACGACCCTGACTCCGCCGCTCTCCTCCGGCCCCTACAAGGTCGGCCGCCATGAGGTCGGCCGCTATGTGGAATACCAGCGGGTGGAAGACTGGTGGGCAAAGGACCTGCCGGCGGTGCGCGGCATGTTCAATTTCGACCGGGTCCGGCTGGAGTTCTTCCGCGACCGCCAGGTCGGCTTCGAGGCTTTCAAGAAAGGGGTGATGACCTTCCAGGAGGAATTCACCGCGCGGGTTTGGGCGACCGAATACAATTTCCCCGCCGTCCTCGACGGGCGTGTGGTGCGGCGCGAATTCCCTGACAGACGTCCCGCCGGCGGGCAGGGCTGGTTCATGAACACCCGCCGTGCGCTCTTCGCCGATCCGCTGGTGCGCCGGGCGATCGGCTACGGTTTCGATTTCGAGTGGTCGAACAAGGCGCTGTTCTTCGGTGCCTACCATCGCACCCAGTCCTTCTTCCAGAATTCGCCGATGCTGGCGACCGGCCTGCCGACCCCGGCGGAGCTGGCCCTTCTGGAGCCCTTGCGAGCGCAACTGCCGGAAGCCGCCTTTGGCGAGGCGGTGCTGGCGCCGGTCTCCGATGGCTCCGGCCAGGACCGCGCCATGCTGCGCGAAGCGAACCGGCTGCTGCGCGCCGCCGGCTGCACCCGTGATGGCAAGGTGCTGCTGCGCCCTGACGGGGAGCCCTTTACCTTCGAGATCATGTCGAACTCGCCGTCCTTCGAGCGGGTGGCGCTGCCTTTCGTGAAGAACCTGGAGCGGCTCGGCATCGCCGCCACCTTCCGGGTGGTCGATCCGGCGCAGTATCAGGCGCGGCTCAACGACTACGATTTCGATATGGCTTCGCGGCGCTTCGCCCTGTCCCCGACCCTTGGCGAGGAGATCCGCGAGATGTGGAGCTCGGCGGCGGCGGATATCCCGGGCAGCGGCAATCTGGCCGGCATCAGCTCGCCGGCCGTCGATGCCTTGATCGAGGCGGTGTTGCAGGCGACAAGCCGGGAAGAGATGACCACCGCCGCCCGTGCGCTCGACCGGGTGCTACGCGCCGGCTACTACTGGGTGCCGCACTGGTACAAGCCCGTGCACACGGTGGCGCTCTGGGATGTGTTCGGCATGCCGGAGGCGTCGCCCGCCTATGACTTCCGGCCCGAACTGCACTGGTGGTTCGACAAGGAGAAGGCCGAGCGGATCGGCGTTCGCGGCTGAGGCGGACGTCCGGCGGGGCTGCCCGAACGAGACTGAAGGATTTCCGCCGCCCCAGGCCCATCCCAGGATGGCGGGCGGCCTTGAAACAAGGACGAAGACCACGATGGGCGCCTATATTCTGCGGCGACTGCTGCTGATCGTGCCGACCCTGGTCGGCATCATGGCCATCAACTTCGTGATCATCCAGTTCGCGCCCGGCGGGCCGGTCGAACGGGTGATCGCCCAGTTGCAGGGCACGGATGTGTCCGCCACGGCCCGGATCAGCGGAGGCGGCGGCGATTTCAGCGGCGCCGGGGCCAGTACGGGCGCCGATGCCACCACCTCCAAATACCGGGGCGCGCAGGGGCTCGACCCGGAATTCATCAAAGACCTGGAGCGCCAGTTCGGCTTCGACAAGCCACCGCTGGAGCGCTTCACCTCGATGCTGTGGGACTATGCGCGGTTCGATTTCGGCGACAGCTATTTCCGTGATATCGCCGTGCTCGATCTGGTCCTGGAAAAGATGCCGGTGTCGATTTCCCTCGGCCTGTGGATGACGTTGATTTCCTACGCCATTTCCATTCCGCTGGGCATTCGCAAGGCGGTGAACGACGGCTCGCGCTTCGATGTCTGGACCTCGGCGGTGATCGTCGTCGGCTATGCGATCCCCGGCTTCCTGTTCGCCGTGCTCTTGATCGTCCTGTTCGCCGGCGGTTCCTTCCTCGATCTGTTCCCCTTGCGCGGGCTCACCTCGGACAATTGGGAGCAGCTTTCCTGGCCGGCGCGGATCCTCGACTATTTCTGGCACCTGGCGCTGCCGCTCACCGCCATGGTGCTTTCGGCCTTTGCCACCGTGACCCTGCTCACCAAGAATTCCTTCCTCGACGAGATCCGCAAGCAATACGTCCAGACCGCGCGGGCCAAGGGCCTGAGCGAGCGCCAGGTGCTCTATGGCCATGTGTTTCGCAATGCCATGCTGATCGTCATCGCCGGCTTCCCGGGCGCGTTCATTTCCTCGTTCTTTGCCGGCTCGCTGCTGATCGAGACGATCTTCTCGCTCGATGGCCTCGGGCTGCTCGGCTTCGAGGCGGTGATCAACCGCGACTACGCGGTGGTCTTCGCCACCCTTTACATCTTCTCGCTGCTGGGCCTTTTGGTGAATCTCATCTCCGACCTGACCTACACCTGGATCGATCCGCGTATCGATTTCGAAAGCCGGGAGGTCTGAGGGATGGAACATCGCTTGACCGAAAACGGCTCCGCTGCCTCCGCAAGCCGCGCTGACAACCCGCCGCCGCGCCGAGGCTGGCTGTCGCCGATCAACCGGCGGCGGCTGACGAATTTCGCCGCCAACCGGCGCGGCTTCTGGTCGCTGTGGATCTTTCTCGTTCTGTTCGGCCTGTCGCTGGTCTCGGAGCTGCTGGTCAACGACCGGCCGATCATCGCCGTCTACAAGGGCGAGGTGCTGGCGCCGGTGCTGTTCGATTATCCGGAGGAGAAATTCGGCGGCTTCCTGGCGGTGACCGACTACCGCGATCCGTTCATTCAGGAAGAGATCAACGCCAATGGCTGGATGCTCTGGCCGCCGGTGCGCTATTCCTACCGCACGGTGAACAACGAAATCCCGGTGCCGGCGCCGGCCCCGCCCTCCTGGATGCTGGACAAGCAGGAGCGCTGCGTTCGCTATCCGCTCGGGGCCGAAGATCCCAATTGCGTGATGGGCAACTGGAACTGGCTCGGCACCGACGATCAGGGCCGCGACGTGGTCGCCCGGCTGGTCTATGGTTTCCGCATCTCCGTGTTGTTCGGTCTGGCGCTGACCTTGGCCTCCTCCGTGGTCGGCATCGCCGCCGGCGCGGTGCAGGGCTATTACGGCGGCTGGGTCGACCTGCTGTTTCAGCGTTTCATCGAGATCTGGACGGCGATCCCCACGCTCTACCTGATCCTGATTGTCTCCTCGGTGCTGATCCCCGGTTTCTGGACCCTGTTCACCATCCTGCTGGCCTTCTCTTGGGTGGCGCTGGTCGGGGTGGTGCGGGCGGAGTTCCTGCGCGCCCGCAATTTCGAATACGTGACGGCGGCGCGCGCGCTTGGCGTTGGCAACCGCACCATCATGTGGCGGCACATGCTGCCCAATGCGATGGTGGCGACGCTCACTTTCATGCCCTTCATCCTCAACGGCTCGATCTCGACCCTGACGGCGCTCGATTTCCTCGGCTTCGGCCTGCCGCCCGGATCGGCCTCGCTTGGCGAATTGCTGGCGCAGGGCAAGAACAACCTGCAGGCCCCCTGGCTCGGCATCACTGGTTTCATCGTGATCTCGACCATGCTCAGCCTGCTGATCTTCATCGGCGAGGCGGTGCGTGACGCCTTCGATCCCCGCAAGAGCTTTGCCTGAGGCGTCCATGACGAAGACCGATACCGCTCACACCGCCGCCGCCCGCGCAGAGGCTGCCCCGTTGCTGGAAGCGCGCGATCTCTCCGTTGCCTTCACCCAGAACGGCGTGACGCAAACCGCCGTCGACCGGATTTCCTTTCAGATCGCCCCCGGCGAGACGCTGGCGCTGGTCGGCGAAAGCGGCTCCGGCAAGTCCGTCTCCGCCCTGTCGGCGGTGAAGCTGCTGCCCTATCCGGCGGCCTCGCACCCCTCCGGCGAAATCCTGTTCAAGGGCGAGAATGTGCTGACCGCCGATGAAAAGGCACTGCGGCGTATTCGCGGCAACGAGATCTCGATGATCTTCCAGGAGCCGATGACCTCGCTCAATCCGCTGCACACAGTGGAGCGGCAGGTGGCGGAGATGCTGAAGATCCACCGCGGCATGAGCGACAGCGCTGCCCGGGCGCGGGTGCTGGAGTTGCTCCATCAGGTCGGCATTCGCGAGCCGGAGCAGCGGCTGCAAAGCTATCCGCACCAGCTCTCCGGCGGACAGCGTCAGCGGGTGATGATCGCCATGGCGCTGGCCAACGAGCCGGATCTTCTGATCGCCGACGAGCCGACCACCGCGCTCGATGTCACCGTTCAGGCGCAGATCCTGCAATTGCTCAAGGATCTGCAACGCGAGACCGGCATGGCGATGCTGTTCATCACCCATGACCTGGGCATTGTCCGCAAGATCGCTGACCGGGTCTGCGTCATGACCGGCGGCAAGATCGTCGAGACCGGCCCGGTGGCCGAGATCTTCGACAATCCGCAGCACAGCTACACCCGCCACCTTCTGGCGGCCGAGCCGAAGGGCGCGCCGCCGGTCTCCGACACCTCGCGGCCGGTGGTTGTCGAGGCGGAAGACGTCAAGGTGTGGTTTCCGGTCAAGCGCGGCTTTCTGCGCCGCACCGTCGATCACATCAAGGCGGTGGACGGCATCGACGTGACCGTGCGCGAGGGGCAGACCCTCGGCATCGTCGGCGAAAGCGGCTCGGGCAAGACAACGCTTGGGCTGGCCCTCTTGCGGATGATTTCCTCGACCGGGCGGATTCGCTTCGAGGGCAATGAGATCCAGGATCGCTCCTGGCGCGACATGCGCCCGCTGCGCCGGGATATGCAGGTGGTGTTTCAGGATCCGTTCGGCTCGCTCAGCCCGCGCATGTCGGTCGCCGATATCGTTGGTGAGGGTCTGGGCGTTCATTTCCCGGGCCTGTCGCTTGACGAGCGCGACCGCAAGGTGGCGGCGGCGCTGGAGGAGGTGGGGCTCGATGCGACGACCCGCTTCCGCTATCCGCATGAGTTTTCCGGCGGCCAGCGCCAGCGCATTTCCATCGCCCGGGCGATGGTGCTGGAGCCGAAATTCGTCATGCTCGACGAGCCGACCTCGGCGCTGGACATGAGCGTGCAGGCGCAGGTGGTCGATCTCCTGCGCGATCTGCAGAAGCGGCATGGGCTGGCCTATCTCTTTATTTCTCATGATCTGAAGGTGGTGCGGGCGCTGGCCAATGATGTGATCGTCATGCGCGCCGGCAAGGTGGTGGAGGCCGGCTCCGCCGATGCGGTGTTCGATGCGCCGGAGACCGAGTACACAAAGGCGCTGATGGCCGCCGCCTTCCGGCTGGAAACGGTGGATGCGGGGGTGGTCAGCGAGTGACCGCGTCGAGTTGGCGAGGAGGATCGACGCGACAGGGTAAAGCGCTATGATCGAAGCGGCCTGAGCTGCGATGGGGGAGAACGACATGACTGCAAAGCCGGCGCTCTTGATCGCTTCCCTGACGCTTATTGCGGCCATCGGCCTTTGGGGCGTATTCGATTCCGACGGTCTCGTCGCCATCGCCTCGGTGATCGTCGACGAGTATTTCCGCAGCCGTGGCTGGTTCCTGATGCTCACTGTTACGGGGATGCTGGTCTTCTGTTTCTGGCTGGCGTTTTCCCGGTTTGGCGATATTCGCCTCGGCGCCGATGACGACCGGCCCGAGTTTTCCACCCCGTCCTGGATTGCCATGCTGTTCGCCGCCGGCATGGGCGTCGGCCTTCTGTTCTGGGCCGTGGCCGAGCCGCTGACCCATTTCGAATTCGCGCAAGGCGCCTTGGGCGGACCGGTGGCAGCCGAGCAGGCGCTGGTGACGACGATTTTTCACTGGGGCATTCACGCCTGGGCGATCTACGGAACCACCGCGCTGATCATCGCCTATTTCGCCTTTCGGCGCGGCACGCCGATGCTGGTGAGCGCGCCGATCACCTATCTCTTCCCGCAGGAGCGCTGGGCGCGGCTCCTCGGCTGGATGTCGGATTTCCTGGCCATCGTCGCCATTGCCATCGGCGTTGGCGGCTCGATTGCCATGGGCGTGTTTCAGGTCGCCGACGGCATTGATGTGCTCGCTGGCGGTAACGGCGCCGGGGCGGCGCTGGTCGGTATCGTGTTCGTTGCCATGGTGGCCTGCTATCTCCCGGCGCTGATGACGGACCTGGGCAGCGGCATGTCGAAGCTGTCCAACCTCGCCATGCTGCTGGCAATCGGCCTTGTGGTGTTCGTGGTGATCTTTGGCCCGACGGAAGTGCTCCTGAACTCGGTACTCGGCAGCTTCGGCCAGTATCTGACCAATGCGATCCCGCGCGGCTTTCAGACCTTCACCTTCTTCGACAATGAGGTCGCGTCCTGGTTCAAGAGCTGGACGCTGACCTACATGGTCTGGTGGATCGCCTGGGGGCCGTTTGTCGGCGTCTTCGTCGCCCGGATTTCGAAAGGCCGCACCATCCGGGAGTTCGTGCTTGGGGTGCTGATCGGGCCGACGCTGTTTTCGGTGATCTGGTTCGGCGTGTTCGGTGGTATCGGCCTTTATGAAGCGCTGCAGGGCGCGGGCGAACTGGCGACCGTGGCGGCCACCAACGCGGAGCGGGCGACCTTCGCGCTGCTGGAGCGCATGCCCTTTCCGGTGGTCACGACCCTCGGGACCATCGTTGCCGCCTTCCTCTTCATCGTCACCAGCGTGGTCAGTGCCGCCTTCGTGCTCGGCACCTTTTCCACCGGCGGCGATCCCGATCCCAAACCGCGCATTCGCCTGATCTGGGGCGTTCTGCTTGGCGTCGTCGGCTACGCCATGATCCTGTCGGGATCGATGGACGCGGTGAAGAAGCTGATCGCGCTCGGCGCCCTGCCCTTCGTCTTCATCACCGTGGTGCTGATGATCTGCCTTGTCCGCGCGCTTGCCGAGGAGACCGCGACATGATTACCGGCGATCTCCTTGATACGGTTCTCAACCTTGGAACCTTCGTCTTTATCGGCTTCGCCGGCTGGCTGCTGGTGCGCAAGCTGCCGAACCGGGATGATACGCCCGATTGAGGGCTTCGCCCCCCCTCACTCCAGCCAGCAGGTGGCGGGTTTGCCGGCCTTCTCCTGTGCGGCGCCGAGCGAGCGGCGGGTCTTGAAGCCGATCAGCCCGTCGGCTCCGCCCACGTCATGGCCTCTGGCCTCCAGCTGGAGCTGGATCTTGCGCACCGCGCCGCGCGAGCGGGTTTTGATCGGCCGCCAGTCCTGCACGAAGCCGGTGTTGTTGCCGTAGCGGTCGGCGAGATGGCCGACGAACAGGGCGTAGACGTCGGATTCATTGTAGGATTTCAGCACATAGAAATTGTCGGTGGCGATGAAGGCCGGGCCGAAGCGGCCCGCCGGCATCAGCAGGAAGCCGGGCTGTGGGACCTCATGGGCGGGAAACGGCCGCTCCTTCACCCGTCGCACGCCCTCGGCCGTCCAGGCACTGATCGGCTGGCCGCGATCCGGCCCCTCGCGGGTGCAGGAAACGGAGGCCGGAACGACGGCCTCATAGCCCCAGTCGCGCCCCTTTACCCAGCCGTACCAGTTGAGATAGGCGGCGATCGAGGCGAGCGTGTCGGGCGCTGAATTCCAGATGTCGCGTTTGCCATCGCCATCGAAATCGACCGCATGACGCAGGAAGCTGGAGGGCAGGAATTGCGGCTGGCCGAGCGCGCCGCCCCAGGAGCTTTTCATGTCCTGTCGCCGGATATGGCCATCGGCGAGGATCTGCAGCGCGGCGACGGTCTCTTTTGCGAAGAAGTCGCGCCGCTGGCCCATATAAGCGCGGGTGGCCAGGGTGCGCAGCGCATCCTTGGGGATCCGCGCGGCGCCATAGCCCGATTCGCGCGCCCAGATTGCCAGCACGATCCGGCCCGGCACCCCGTAGCGCTGTTCGATCCGCTGCAGCGTCGATGCGTGTCGGCGAGCAAGGGTGCGCCCCTTGGCCACCAGCCCGTTGAACTGGCTGTCGCGGAAATAGCCGCCGGGGGCGCGAAACTCCGCCTGGTAATTCACCGGCGGCGGGGCGCCCTTGCCGCCCGGCTTGCCGAGTCCGGGCAGGGAGGTGTCCGGCGTCATACCGGCAAGCTCGCGCGCAATCACCGCCGCCGGAACCCCGGCTTCGCGGGCCGCGGGCGCAATGGTTCCGTCGAGAAAGGCGCGAAAGCCGGCATCGTAAGGGCCGGCGCTCGCCGGCGCGGCCAGCAGTGACAGGGCGGCGGCAAGGAGAAGCGGAACGCGGCGCATGGCATGTCTCCGGTGGCGCGACGGGAGGCTCGGGGCAACCCTAGCAAACCCCGGCGGGCCGGCGAAACAGGCAAGCGGGGAAGGGGCGTCAGAACTGGGTGCGGGCCTTCATCGCCTGCGCCAGCGTGCCCTCATCGAGATAGTCGAGCTCGCCGCCGACCGGCACGCCATGGGCCAGCCGGGTAACGGAGACATCAAGGCCACGCAGCCGGTCGGTGATGTAATGGGCCGTGGTCTGGCCCTCCACCGTGGCGTTGACCGCCAGCACGATCTCGCGGATGCCGCCGGCGGCGACCCGTTCGAGCAGCGCGGTAATGGTCAGGTCGTCCGGGCCGATGCCATCGAGCGGCGACAGGGTGCCGCCGAGCACGTGATAGCGGCAGTTGAGCGCCCCGGCCCGCTCCAGCGCCCACAAATCGGCCACATCCTCGACGACGACGATGGTGCCGGTGTCGCGGCGCGGGTCCGAGCAGATGGTGCATGGGTCGGTGGTGTCGACCGTGCCGCAGGTGGAACAGACGCCGATGCTGTCGACCGCAACGCCCATGGCCCGGGCGAGCGGGATCAGCAACTGATCCTTCTTCTTGATCAGATGCAGCGCCGCGCGCCGGGCCGAGCGGGGCCCGAGCCCGGGCAGCTTGGCCAGCAGCTGGATCAGCTTTTCGATTTCCGGCCCGGCGACCGCCCGGTTCGACATGGGGTCCGTCCGCCTTCGCGCGCCGTCAGAACGGCAGCTTCATGCCGGCGGGCAGGCCAAGGCCGCCCATCAGCTCCTGGGTCTTTTCCTGCATGGCGGCTTCCGCCTTGCCCTTGGCGTCCTGATGCGCGGCGAGAATGAGGTCCTCCAGGATCTCGATCTCGTCGGCCTTGGCCAGCGACGGGTCGATCTTCAGGCCCTTCAATTCGCCCTTGCCGGACATGGTGACCTGCACCAGCCCACCGCCGGAGCTGCCTTCGACTTCCAACTCGGCGAGCTTTTCCTGCAGCGAGCCCATCTGCTCCTGCATCTGCTTCGCCTGCTTCATCATCTTCAAGAAATCCATCTGCGGTCTCCATCGCGTGAGTGGGGCGGCTTGCGCGGCCCGTGTGTCCAGAATGAGCCGGCCGCCGGGAGGGCCACCGGTCCGGTCCGGCGGTCCCGGTTCAGGGTGCCGGGATCGGCGTGTCAAAGGTCAAGGTGCCGGGTTCTCGCTGTCGATGTCGTCCTCGACCGGCGGCATGTCAAGCGCTTCGTCGGGCGCCTGCATCCTGACGTCGACCACCTTGGCGCCGGGAAAGGCCTCCAGCAGCGCGGCAACCGCCGGCTCGGACTTCGCGTCTGAGAGGAGCTGGCGTTGGTTGGCCTCCCGCTCCTCATGCAGGGTCGGGCGCCCTTGCGTCCGGCTGACCGAGACGATCCAGCGCCGCCCGGTCCATTCGCCAAGCTTGCGGCCGAAGCGCCCGGCCAGATCCGGATCGGCCTCCGGCACCGGTTGGATCTCGATCCGGCCAGGCTCGAAACGCACCAACCGCATCTGCCGTTCGATCTCCACCTTCAGGCGGATGTCGCGCTTTTCCGCAGCCAGCGCCGCGCAATCGGCCAGCGATCTGAGCGGAACCGCATCCGTTTGCGGTTCGGCATGACCCGGGGTCGGGGCATTCTCGGCTTGGGGGACGGGCTGGGCCGCAGCGGCCGGACCGCCGGCGGCACGACCGCCGGCCAGCGCCTGAAGTCGTGGCTCGCCGCCAACCGGGGCAGAGGAGGGCGCCGCGGCTTGTTGCGGCTGGGAAACCGCTGGCGCAGCCATCTGCGGCGCCGAAGAGGCGTTCGGTCCGCCCGCTGGCGCCCCGCCGGAGGGGCCGGTCTGCGGCGCGCCCGGCGTGGGCGCGGCCACGGGCAGCGGCTGACCGCTTTTCAGCAGCTTCAGCGCCTCTTCCGGGTCCGGCAGGTCGGCGGCATAGGCAATGCGCACCAGCACCATGTCCGCCGCCAGATGCGGCTTCGGCGCGGCCTGCACCTCGGCAACGCCCTTCAGCAGGATCTGCCAGGTGCGCGACAGGATGCGCAGCGACAGGGTATCGGCCAATTCGCGCCCGCGTCGCCGTTCCGCCTCGGTGACGGAGGCTTCGTCGCCGGCGCTCGGCACGATCTTCAGCCGGGTGACCAGATGGGTGAATTCGGCAAGGTCCGAGAGCACCACCACCGGATCGGCGCCGCTGTCGTACTGCGCCCGGAACTCGGCCATGGCGGCGCCAGCGTCGCCCTTCATCAAGTGCTGAAACAGGTCGATGACCCGCGCCCGGTCGGCAAGGCCGAGCATGTCGCGCACATCCTCGGCGGCGACGGGGCCTTGTCCATGGGCGATCGCCTGATCGAGCAGTGACAGGGAATCGCGGGCCGAGCCCTCGCCGGCCCGGGCGATCAGCGCCAGCGCCTCGTCGCTGATCTCGACCGATTCGGCGGCGGAGATCCGGCGCAGCAGCCCCACCAGCTTGTCGGCGTCGATGCGGCGCAGGTCGAAGCGCTGGCAGCGCGACAGCACCGTCACCGGCACCTTGCGGATCTCGGTGGTGGCGAAGATGAACTTCACATGCTCCGGCGGCTCTTCCAGCGTCTTCAACAGGCCGTTGAACGCGGCCTTGGAGAGCATGTGCACTTCGTCGATGATGTAGACCTTGTAGCGCGCCGACGCCGGACGGTAGCGCGCCGCCTCGGTGATCTCGCGAATGTCGTCGATGCCGGTGTGCGAGGCGGCGTCCATCTCGATGACATCCACATGGCGCCCGTCCATGATGGCTTCGCAGTGGATGCCCATCTTGTCGAGCTGCACCGTGGGACGGCTGCTTTCGCCGGGAATTTCGTGATTGAGCCCGCGCGCCAGGATCCGCGCCGTCGTCGTCTTGCCGACGCCGCGCACGCCGGTCAGCATCCAGGCCTGGGCGATCCGGCCGGTCTCGAAGGCGTTCTGCAGGGTCCGCACCATCGCCTCCTGCCCGACGAGATCGTCGAAGCTGCGGGGGCGATACTTGCGCGCCAGAACGCGATAGCCGCCGGCTTCAAGGCTGGAAGCCGGATGTGCCGGGTCGTGCCCGTCATCGGGGCCGAGGTCTGTGTCGGTGTGCGAAGGTCCGTCCATGTCGTCCAACTTAACGGCGCTTGGCCGCAATGTAGAGGGCTATCCGTGCCAAAGGCGGATTTGTCCATGACAGATCGCGCGCAAGGCGATCACCGAAGATGATGCCGGAAACATGCACATCGGTGCTCCCGCGAGCGGGAAGCGGAGACTGGAGGGGGGTTAAGCTGAGGTGGGAGGCTGGCACGATGACCCGTGCCGCGACTCGTTGGGGCTGCTTCCTTCCGGACCTGACCCGGTTGGCGAGTGGCTCGTCCACCACCAACCTCCCGGGCGCATATATCGGCGTTCATCGCCCCGTTTGCAAGGGGAAATCCGGACAAATACGCCTCGGCTGTCCCGATTCGCCGTCCGTGCACAGCCTTGTCCCCATTGCAGGGGGTGGATCAGGGCGCATGCGTGGCCTCATCCTCCGCCTGCCGGCGCAGGGTCTTGCGGATGATCTTGCCGGTGGTGGTCATCGGCAGAGCGTCGACGAAGGCGATCTCGCGCGGGTATTCATGGGCGGCGAGACGCTGGCGGACAAAGGCCTGAAGCTCGGCGGCCAGCGCCGCATCCGCCGCATATCCCTCGGCAAGCACCACATAGGCCTTGACGATTTCCGTGCGCGCCGGGTCCGGCTTGCCCACCACTCCGGCCATCTGCACCGCCGGATGGCCGATCAGGCAGTCCTCGATCTCGCCCGGGCCGATCCGGTAGCCGGAGGAGGTGATCACATCGTCGTCGCGGCCGATGAAGCGGATCCAGCCATCCGCGTCGCGGATGCCGGTGTCACCGGTCAGAAGATAGTCGCCGGCGAATTTCGCCTCCGTCGCCTGCGGGTTGTTCCAGTAGCGCAGGAACATCACCGGATCGCCCCGCCGTACGGCGATCGCCCCTTCCTCGCCATCGGGCAGTGGCCGGCCCTCGGTATCGACGATAGCCAGATCGTGACCGGGCACCGCCCGCCCCATAATGCCGGGGCGTGGCGGCATCAGCGCGCCGCAGGAGGAGACGATCATGTTGCACTCGGTCTGGCCGTAGAACTCGTTGATGGTGACACCAAACACCCGGAGGCCCCAGTCGAGCAGCTCCGCGCCGAGGGTTTCGCCGCCGCTGGCGATGGTGCGCATGTCGAGGCGCCAGCGTGCTCCCGGATCGTCGAAGGCGCGCATCATCTTCAGTGCCGTCGGCGGCAGGAAGGCGTTGCGGATGCCCTCGCTGGCAATCAGCTCGAAGGCGGCCTCTGCGGTGAACTTGCCAAAGCGCCGGGCGACGACCGGCACGCCGTGGTGCAGCGCCGGCATCAACACGTCGAGCAGGCCCCCGATCCAGGCCCAGTCAGCCGGGGTCCAGA
Source organism: Stappia taiwanensis (assembly GCF_014635285.1). GTDB lineage: Bacteria > Pseudomonadota > Alphaproteobacteria > Rhizobiales > Stappiaceae > Stappia > Stappia taiwanensis. The sequence continues at coordinate 125,251 of NZ_BMCR01000007.1, forward strand.
TCCGGTCCCCCGGGCGGGGAAAGAAGTCATGGCTCATTTCCACGCCCGGCAGATGGCCAAGCAGCACCCGGTGCGCATGGAGCGCGCCTTTCGGCTGGCCGGTGGTGCCGGAGGTGTAGATCAGGATCGCCGGGTCTTCCGCGCTGGTCTTCACCGGCTCGAAGGTGTCCGGAAGCCCCTTTGCTTCCGCGTGGAGATCGCGGGTGCCGGGATGGGCGCCATCGATGGTGAAGACCTCGGCAAGGTCCGGCAGGTCCGGACGAATCGCCGCCAGTTTGGCCGCCCCGGCGGCGTCGGTGATGATCGCCCGGGCGCCGGAATCGCGCAGGCGGTAGGTCAGCGCCTCCTCGCCGAACAGCAGGAACAGCGGCAGGGAAATGGCGCCGAGCTTGAAGGCGGCAATATGGGTGGCGGCGGTCTCCACCGCCTGTGGCAGCAGGATCGCCACCCGGTCGCCGCGCGTCACGCCGCTGGCGCGCAGCAGCCCGGCGATCCGGTTGGACAGGCGGCGCAAGCCATCGAAGCTGACGGTCTGGCGGGTCCCGTCCTCGGCGATGCAGATCAGCGCGTCGCGCGTCGGGTCGCGCTCCGCCCATTTGTCGCAGACGTCGCGGCCGATGTTGTAAAACTCGGGGATCTGCCAGCGAAACCGCGTCGTCAGATCATCGTAACTCTCGGCCGCTGGCAGCATGGATCCCCCCTCGGCGCGCTGGTGAGACATGCTGGCATCGTGCCGTCCTCCCCCAACGTCGCCCTCCTTTGAAAAAGACAGGCGAATGGAACGGCAGGGACGCGCGCTTGGCAAGTCTCAATCGGTGTCGTGTGCCTTTGCCGCCCGTGGTGGAGCGGCGCGCGTTGGGGGTGGTGCGACGGCAAGGGCGCGATATAGTGCCTGGGAACCTCAATGGATGGCCCTTGAATGACGCCCTTTGTGCTTGATCCCCGGCTTGCGGCGGACACATTGCCTGTCGGCCTTCTTGGCCTGTGTGCAGTGCGGCTGATGAGCGATGCCCGCTTCCCCTGGCTGATGCTGGTGCCGCAGCGCCCCGATCTGACCGAAATCCTCGACCTCGACGAGGAGGAGCGCGTGCTGCTGATGCGCGAGATCGCCGCCGCCAGCTCGGCACTGCGGGCGGTGACGGTCTGCGACAAGCTGAATGTCGGCGCGCTGGGCAATCTGGTGCCGCAACTCCATGTGCATGTGATCGCCCGGTTCCAGGGCGATGCCGCGTGGCCCGGCCCGGTCTGGGGGCAGGGTGTGCCGCTGCCCTATGAAGAGGATGTGGCGGGAATGCTGATCCGGCGCCTGCGCGACGCGCTGGGCATGGCCCCCTCCGGGCCGGGGGCGTGATACGTCCCGCCGCCTGCGACCGTCACCCATTGTTCTTCCGCCGGGATCTGACCCTTTCATGACCTTGTGTTCCGCCACTCTTCCCGCCGCCGGTTTCGCCTTTCACGGCAATCCGCTGGAGCGCCTGTCCGAGCATCGCGGCGATGCGGACTGGCTCGCGCGCCACTTTTCGGCGGAGGCGGCCCGTTTCGTGCTGTTCTGCGACAAGCGCCCGGTGGTGGATGTGTCGGACCAGGGTGCGGGGCGCCCCTTGTCGGTGCTGCATCGGCGGGACCGCGCCGACCGGTTGTCGATGCGGACGGAAGACAGTCTGCTGTTGGGCTTTGCTCCGGATGATGGCGCCCCGGTGTTCGCCGCGCCGCTGAAGATCGACGCGGACAAGCTGGAGACGCTGGGCGAACCGCTCAAGCCGATCGACCTGCGCTCGCTCGCCCTGCAGGGCGTGCTGGAGCCGGGCATGCTGGGGATGCTGGCACAGGCCAGTGCGCTGCTTCACTGGCATGACACCCACCGGTTCTGTTCGCGCTGCGGCAGCCCTTCGGTGATGACGCTCGGGGGCTACCGGCGCGATTGTCCCGCTTGCGGCGGCCTGCATTTCCCCCGCACTGATCCGGTGGCGATCATGCTGGTGAGCGACGGTGAGCGCTGTCTGATGGGACGCACGCCGCAGATCGCGGAAGGGGTTTATTCCACCCTGGCCGGTTTCATCGAACCGGGCGAGACGGTGGAGGAGGCGGTGCGCCGCGAGGTGTTCGAGGAAGCGGGCATTCACGTGGGTGCCGTCACTTATCGCGCCAGTCAGCCCTGGCCGTTTCCGGCCTCGCTGATGATGGGCTGCCACGGGACGGCGACCAGCCGCGAGATCCACATGGATGAAAGCGAACTGGAGGATTGCCGCTGGTTTTCCCGCAAGGAGGTGCGGTCGATGATGGTGGGCACTCATGCCCAAGGGCTGATGATCCCGCCGCCGCTGTCCATCGCCCACTGGCTGATTCGCTGTTGGGTCGAGGAAACCTGAGCCGCCCGGCAAAAACGCTTGTGATCGCCGCAAGCTGCACCTACCTGAGGCGATGACGTTCACCAACCGGGACCCTCGCGCCTCATGATTTCCTCCGCGCTGCGCGCGCTCACGCAGATTTTCCAGCCCGAGCTGCGGGCGATCTTCTGGAAGACGCTGGGCTACACGCTGGCCCTGCTGCTGCTGGTCTGGATCGCGCTCAACGGCGCCGTCGCCTGGTTCGTGGCGCTGCCCTATCCCTGGCTCGATACCGCCCTGTCGATCCTGACCGGCATCGGTGTGATCTTCGTGCTCGGGTTCCTGGTGGCGCCGGTCACCGCCATCATCGCCGGCCTGTTGCAGGACGATATCGCCGAGGTGGTGGAGCGCGGCGACTATCCGGCCGATCCGCCGGGGCGGGCCCTGCCGATGGCGCAGGCGGTGCCGCAGGCGATCAAGTTCACCGGCATCGTCATCCTCGGCAACCTCCTGGCCCTGTTCCTCCTGTTGGTGCCGGGCGTCAACCTGGTCGCCTTCCTGCTGGTCAACGGCTATCTGCTTGGCCGCGAGTTCTTCGAATTCGCCGCCATGCGCTTCCGCTCGCCGGAAGAGGCAAAGGCCTTTCGCCGCGCCCATCGCGGCACGGTGTTTCTCGCCGGTCTGGCGATTGCCGGGTTCCTCGCCATCCCGCTGCTCAATCTGCTGACGCCGATCTTCGCCACGGTGATGATGGTGCATCTCAACAAGCGCATCACCGCTGGCAACCAAACCCGGTCGGCGCGGGCAGGGCGGCTGGGCAACCAGTCATGAATTGGTCGCCGCATTGCGATCGAGCTGACGCGGCATCCGTCTGCTGCAACGTCCCGCGTCAGCTCTCGTCTGGTGCAAGCAGCCCGGACTTGAACAACAGACCCGCCCCTGCCGCGCCAAGCAGTGGGGCAACGATGAAGAGCCAGAGTTGCACCACGGCCTGCGGGTTGGAGCCTGCGCCGATCAATGCCGGACCGATGGAGCGGGCCGGATTGACCGACACCCCGGTAACGTTGATGCCGACAATGTGGATTGCCGTTAACGTCAAGCCGATGGCGAGGCCGGCCAGGTGGTTCGGGGCGCCCTTCTGAGTGACGCCGAGGATGCACACGAGGAACAGGAAGGTTGCAACCGTCTCGAAAACGAGGGCGGACACCACACCATATTCCCCAAGATAGCCCGCTCCCCAGCCGTTCTGGCCGAGGCTTCCGTCCCAGCCGCTGGTCTTGCCGCTCAGAATCAGCGCCAGCACAGCGGCACCCGCGATGGCACCCAGAACCTGGCTGACGACATATCCGACAAGCTCCGACAGCGGCATGCGGCCGGCGAGAAAGACGCCAAAGCTGACCGCCGGATTGACATGGCAGCCGGAGATCATACCGATGCCATAGGCCATGGCGACGATCGCAAGACCAAAAGCGAAAGCAATTCCAAGGATATCAATTGCGGTTGGCCCCGTCCCCATTCCGGCGATAACAGCTGCGCCGCAACCAAAAAACACTAGAGTGAATGTTCCTATGAATTCGGCGATTGGCTTCTTCATGAGGAATCTCCGATACTCGAGGAATCCTTTGAAATTTGCGTCAATAATATTTGGGTTTTTAGCCCTAACGCTACGGTATCATGAGTGCCGTGGTCACTCCAGTGGCAACAACAAAGCGTCAATCTGGCCAACAGGATACTTTGACGCCGCCCGATGTTGGCGCTAGAAGGCGGGGATACAAGGCCCTGATATAGCTACCGTTTACGTAAACGTAAGGCGGCTTAGGGGAGACGGGAGAACAACCCATGTCGGACGTCGGGATGAAGAACAGCCGGCCGCTGTCGCCGCATATCCAGATCTACAAACCCATTCTCACCATGGTCATGTCGATCCTGCACCGGATCACGGGTGCGGCGCTTTACGTCGGCACGATCCTGGTTGCCTGGTGGCTGGTCGCCGCCGCCGCCGGACCGGAGTACTTCGACTTCGTCAACGAGCTGTATGGCTCGCTGTTCGGGCGGCTGGTGCTGTTCGGCTTTACCTGGGCGCTGGTGCACCACCTGATCGGCGGTCTGCGCCATTTCATCTGGGACATGGGCTACGGCTTCGGCCGCGAGGCACGCGAGTGGCTGGCGCGGGCGACGATCATCGGCTCGGTCGCCATCACGATCCTGCTCTGGGTCATCGGCTACGCGGTTCGCTGAGGGAGAATGACGATGAACGACATGCGCACCCCTCTTTCCAAGGTCGAGGGCCTCGGCTCGGCCAAGGAGGGCACCACCCATTTCTGGCACCAGCGGGTCACCGCCGTCGCCAATGTGTTCCTGATCTCCTTCTTCGTGATCCTGATCGTGGCGCTGCAGGGCGGCGATCACGAGGACGTGGTGGAGACCCTCGCCAACCCCCTCGTCGGGGTGCTGATGGTGCTGGTGATCCTGTCCTCCGTCTATCACATGAAGCTCGGCATGCAGGTGATCATCGAGGACTATGTCCACGGTGAGGGCGCCAAGCTGATGGCGCTGATGGGCAATACCTTCTTCTCGGTTTTCATCGGCCTTGCGTCGGTGTTCGCCGTTCTCAAGATCAGCTTCGGAGGCTGAACAAAATGGCAGGACAAGCCTACTCCTTTGTCGACCACAAATATGACGTGGTCGTCGTCGGTGCCGGTGGCGCCGGCCTGCGCGCCACCCTCGGCATGGCCGAGCAGGGCCTCCGCACAGCCTGTATTTCCAAGGTGTTCCCGACCCGCTCACACACGGTCGCGGCCCAGGGCGGTATCGCCGCCTCGCTGCAGAACATGACGCCGGACTGCTGGCAGTGGCACATGTACGACACGGTGAAGGGCTCCGACTGGCTCGGCGACACCGACGCCATGGAGTACCTGGCCCGCGAGGCGCCCAAGGCGGTCTACGAGCTGGAGCATTACGGCGTGCCGTTCTCGCGCACCGAGGATGGGCGCATCTACCAGCGTCCGTTCGGCGGCCACATGCAGAATTACGGCAACGGTCCCCCGGTGCAGCGCACCTGCGCCGCCGCAGACCGCACCGGCCATGCGATCCTGCACACGCTCTACGGCCAGTCGCTGCGGCACAACGCCGAGTTCTTCATCGAGTATTTCGCGCTCGATCTGATCATGTCCGAGGACGGGGTCTGTCAGGGCGTGATCGCCTGGAACCTCGACGACGGCACGATCCACCGCTTCTCCGCCAAGATGGTGGTGCTGGCGACCGGTGGCTATGGCCGCGCCTATTTCTCCGCTACCTCGGCGCATACCTGCACCGGCGACGGCGGCGGCATGACCGCTCGCGCGGGTCTGCCGCTCCAGGACATGGAGTTTGTGCAGTTCCACCCGACCGGCATCTATGGCGCCGGCTGCCTGATCACCGAGGGTGCGCGCGGCGAAGGCGGCTATCTTGTCAACTCCGAGGGTGAGCGCTTCATGGAGCGTTATGCGCCCTCGGCCAAGGACCTCGCCTCGCGTGACGTGGTCTCGCGCTGCATGACCATGGAAATCCGCGACGGGCGCGGTGTCGGCAAGCAGAAGGATCACATCTTCCTGCATCTCGACCACCTCGATCCGGATATCCTCGCCGAACGCCTGCCGGGCATTTCGGAATCGGCGAAGATCTTCGCCGGCGTCGATGTCACCAAGGAGCCGATCCCGGTGCTGCCGACCGTCCACTACAACATGGGCGGCGTCCCCACCAACTACTGGGGCGAGGTGCTGAACCCGACCAAGGACGACCCCAATGCGATCCAGCCGGGCCTGATGGCCGTCGGCGAGGCGGGCTGCGCCTCGGTGCACGGCGCCAACCGGCTTGGCTCCAATTCGCTGATCGACCTGGTGGTCTTCGGCCGCGCCGCCGCCATCAAGGCTGCCGAAGTGGTCGATCCGAAGTCCGCCGTTCCGACGCCGAACGAGGCGTGCTGCGACAAGATCATGGCCCGCTTCGACAAGCTGCGCCATGCCAATGGCGGCACCCCGACGGCCCGTCTTCGCGAGAAGATGCAGCGGGCGATGCAGGAAGACGCCGCCGTGTTCCGCACCCAGGAAAGCCTGGAGCAGGGCTGTCAGCGCCTGACGGCGATCTGGGGCGAGCTCGCCGATCTCAAGGTCACCGACCGGTCGATGATCTGGAACTCCGATCTGGTGGAAACACTGGAGCTGGAGAACCTGATGGCCAACGCGATCACCACGGTCCATGGCGCCGAGGCGCGCAAGGAAAGCCGTGGCGCCCATGCCCGCGAGGACTACAAGGATGGTCCGATGGGCGGTCGCGACGACGAGAACTGGCGCAAGCACACGCTGGCCCGCGTCGACGAGGCCGGCAAGGTGACGCTCGACTATCGCGCGGTGGTCACCGAGCCGCTGACCACCTTCGAGGAAGGCGGCATCGACATGGCCAAGATCGCGCCGAAAGCGCGCGTCTACTAAGCCGATGACCCAGCGCCGGGCACAGCAGGGACGGGACACCTTCGGCAGGAGCGCCCTTGCGGCGACCCTGTCGGCGGCGTCGGTCCCTCCGACTGTGGCCGGCGTACCAATGCCGCGCCGTGACGATGGCTGGTCCGCGCGGAACGACGCAAGCCTTGCCGGTTCCCTGACGACAGTCGCGGGCGGGATCGGCGGGCCTCTCAACCCGGGCGCGCTGTAGGACGCGATGTGCGCATGGCGGCCGTGACTTTCGACATCGACACCACGTCTCCTTTCGGCACCTATCCGGCCGAGGGGATCGGGCGTTTCGCCTGGCGCCTGGCGGACCGGCACGAATTGCCGGACCGGCTGCGCAAGCGCGTGCGTGCGCTCGTGGCCCGCTGCTTTCGCGGCCCCTATGACGCGGAGGCCGATGGCCTGCGGTTTCGCCTTTACCCCGGCAGCAACTACGACGATCGCAAGATCTTCGCCCGTAGCCGGCTGCCGGAGAGAGCCGAACATGCGCTGCTGGCGCCGCGGTTTCGTGCCGGCGTGACCTTTGTCGATGTCGGGGCCAATGTGGGCAGCTACAGTCTCGATGCGGCCCGGCGCGGCGCCCGGGTTCTGGCAATCGAGGCCAATTCCGACACGGCGGAGAGGCTCGCCTACAATGTCGCCGCCAATGGCGCGACGACGGTGGAGATCGCCAATGTAGCCATTGGCGCGGAAGCGGGGACGCTGGCGCTCTGGCAGGAGCCGTCGAACTGCGGCTTCGCGACCCTTGTGCCTGATCTGACAACGGGAAAATGGGCCGGCGACTGGCGGTCGCGGCAGGTGACGGTGCGCCCCTTGCGCGATGTGCTGGCCGATCACCGGATTGCCCGCGCCGACGTGCTGAAGGTCGATGTCGAGGGCTTCGAGGACAGGGTGTTGATGCCCTTCGTGACCAGTGCACCGCGTCAGGCCTGGCCGCTGGCCATCCTGCTGGAGACCAACTGCCGGGAGCACTGGCAGGAGGATTGCCTGGCCGCGCTGATCGGCTGCGGCTATCGCCCCGCCGGCGAAACGGCGGACAACATTCTTTTGACACTGGTGGATGAGGAGACCGGCACGTGACCTGCGTCTTGCCTCGCCCCTGTTCCCCGCTTTCCGTAAGTGGCCCGATTTCGGCCTGCTCTTGCCCCGATTTGCGCATAAAAGTGCCGTCGCTCTCAGATTTGCTCGCTTCGGTTGAATCTCGCGATCTGGAGTGTGACGTATGAGCGAAGCGAACGCCGGTGCCGCCGGACGGTTGTTGTCAACGCGGCCAAGGGTGAACTCCCCGGGCATGAAATTCGTGCTGATCGGGTTCGTGACCCTGCTCCTGTTCATCCCCAGCCTGATGATCTGGGCGCTGGTTGAGGAACGGGAGAGCCGGGCGCGCGGCGTTGCCGAGGAGATCGCTCGCGGATGGGGCGATGCCCAGATGGTCAACGGCCCCTATTTGCTGGTGCCGTATCTGACCACCCGCGAAGTCCGCAGCGGCGGCGAGACCTTTCGGCAAACCGACCGCAATTACCGGCTGTTCTATCCCAAGACGCTGACCAACAAGGTCGAGGCCAGGGTCGAGGAGCGGAAGAAATCCATCTACACGCTGCCGGTGTTTCAGGGCCAGCTCGATCTGTCCGGCCGGTTCGAGCCAGCAGATATGGCCGCCTTTGAGCAGGAGGCGGACATTACCGTTCTTGCCGATCAGGCAACGCTGGTCATCGGAATCAGCGATATGCGCGCGGTAAAGAACGACGTGTCGCTTCAGCTCGACGGCGCCTCCGCCCGTCCCTTCCAGCCGGGGCTTGGCGCGCTTGACGCTTCTGGTGCCGTAGCGGGAAGGCGCCGCGCCGCATCGGGCGTCCATGTGCCGATTTCCGAGACGGAATGGCGTTCCGGCTTTGCCTTCCGGGTCGATCTTGCGCTGAATGGCTCCCAGTCACTGCATTTCGCGCCCGCCGGCCAGAGCACCAATCTTCAGATTACCTCAGCCTGGCCGCATCCGGGCTTTACCGGGGCGTTCCTGCCCGACACCCGCAGCATCTCCAAGGACGGGTTCACCGCCTCCTGGTCGATCCCCTTCCTGGCGCGCGGTGTCCCCAAATCGCAGACCCTGACCCGCCTGCCGCTGACCGATCAGCCGCTGGGCGTCAGGTTCGTGCAGCCGGTCGATCTTTACCAGATGGTGGCCCGCTGCCTGAAATATGGTATCGGCTTCATCGCGCTGACCTTCCTTGCCGTGTTCATTCTGGAGCTTCGGGCAAGCTGGAGCATGTACTGGATCCAGTATCTGCTGGTCGGGTTCGCGCTGATGATCTTTTACCTGCTGCTGCTCGCCTTCGCCGAGCAGATCGGCTACGACTGGGCCTATCTTGTTGCGGCGACAGCGATCACGTTGCTGGTTGCCGCCTATGTGTCCGCCAATGGACGGGACCGGCGCGCTGGCGCGGTCATGGCCATTGTGCTTGCGACCATTTACGGGGTTTTGTATCTGCTGATGCGGGAGCAGGACTATGCCCTGCTGGTCGGTTCGGTCATTGCCTTCCTGGCGATTGCCGTGACGATGTTCGCCACGCGGAATGTGGAATGGTCCGGCGCTGCCGGACAGGCGCTTGAAGAATCTGCGAAAGAGGCTTGAGGGTATGGTACAGCTGACGCTTCCCAAGAATTCCAAGGTTGCTGTGGGCAAGGTCTGGGACAAGCCGGCCGGCGCCAGCCAGTTTCACGAGTTCCGGATCTACCGCTGGAACCCGGATGACGGGCGCAATCCGCGCATCGACACCTATTTCATCGACAAGGATGATTGCGGGCCGATGGTGCTCGACGGGCTGATCTACATCAAGGACAAGATCGACCCGACGCTGACCTTCCGCCGCTCCTGCCGCGAGGGTATCTGCGGTTCCTGCGCCATGAACATCGATGGCACCAACACGCTCGCCTGTACCAAGGGCATGGGCGAGATCGGCGAAGGGCCGGTGAAGATCTATCCGCTGCCGCATATGCCGGTGGTCAAGGATCTGGTGCCCGATCTGACTCGGTTCTACGCCCAGCATCGTTCGATCGAGCCATGGCTGAAGACGACGACGCCGGCGCCGGAGAAGGAATGGCGCCAGAGCCACGAGGACCGGGCCAAGCTCGACGGGCTCTATGAGTGCATTCTGTGTGCCTGTTGCTCCACCTCCTGCCCGAGCTACTGGTGGAACGGCGACCGCTATCTCGGCCCGGCCGTGCTGCTGCAGGCCTATCGCTGGCTGATCGACAGCCGCGACGAGGCGACCGGCGAGCGGCTCGACAATCTCGAGGATCCGTTCCGGCTCTACCGCTGCCACACGATCATGAACTGCTCGCAGGCCTGCCCGAAGGGGCTGAACCCGGCCAAGGCGATTGCCGAGATCAAGAAGATGATGGTCGAACGCCGGGTCTGACACCGGACGTCCCGTCGGCCGCGCCGGCGGACCGCAAAGCGATGAAAGGCCGTCCCTCGGGGGCGGCCTTTTTGCGTTGGGGCTTGCGCCTCCGTCCTGTGCATGCTTGAGTGTTCATTGTTTGTTCTTGGCGGCGGGGGGGAGTTATGCACAAGAGCCGGTTGGCCTGTCTGGTGATCGATTGCGAGGGAACGGATGCGGGAACGCATGAGGCCTTTTGGGCCGCAGCCCTGGGGCGTGAGCGCGAGGCCGATCCGATTGATCCGAAATACCGCGATCTGACGGGCCCGCCGGGCGAGCTGCGGGTGCTGGTGCAGGCGGTCGACCATCCCTCGCGGGTACACCTTGATATCGAAACCGACGATATTCCGGCGGAGGTCGCCCGGCTGGAGCGGCTCGGCGCAACTCGCCTCCGGGAGATCAAGGGCTGGGTGGTGATGGAGGCGCCGAGCGGCCACCGCTTCTGCGTGGTCAAGCCGCAACGACCGGATTTCGCTGAGAATGCAACGGTCTGGAACGACTGAGGCGGCGGTGTGCCTTTAGGCGCGGTGCGACAAGCCCGCGTGCACCAAGAAAAAGCCCTTCAACCGGGGCCGATTGAAGGGCTTTGGGGCGCTTAAGTGGGGCGGTGTTCGTCAGCTCCACAGCGGGCTGGTGAAGATGGCGATGACGGAGGCAAAGCCCAGCCCCCAGCTTAGCGAACGCAGATTGGCCCGGTCGGTCCAGTAGCAGAAGATGTAGATCAGCCTGAGGCCGATGAAGAGGCCGGCGAGCCGGTCGATCCATTCGCCATCGCCGCCCTGCCACAAGCCGGCGATCACGGCAACGGCGAAGAAGGGGAAGGCCTCGAAGCCATTGGCCTGGGCGCTGGCGGCGCGGGCGCGGAACCCTTCGCGCCAGAAATCCGGATTGCGCGGGTTGGCGTTGTCATAGCCCTTGTCGAACTTGGCCGGCAGGGCGGACAGCATGGGCAGCAGGGCGGCAATGAGGACGCACCAGAGGGCGATGGGCATGAAAGCGTTTCCTTGATGGGAAAGGGGCGGGAGGAGCCGTTCGCGGCAGGTGGCGCAACCTGTCTTGCGCTCCGGCCCGCGTCAAGGCGGCGAAGCGGCGCGGGCAGGCTTTGATCTGGCGCATGGCGGCGAGCGGTCCGGCGGCTCTAGGGTCTGTCCGGACCGGTCGGCCGAGCGATGCAGAGGCCGGCCCGACGACCCATCACCCGCGAGATCATCGCGCGACATGTCAAGGAGACTGGATTATGGCTGTGAGCGACTGGCAGGCCTTCATCACGCAAACCGATGCGCGGATGGGAGAGCTGCGCGGCGGCATCCCAGGGGTTGCCAAGGGCTTTCACGAGATCGCTCGTTCGGCGATTGGCGCGGGCGCGCTTGATTCGCGCACCAAGGAACTGATCGCGCTGGCGATCGGCATTACCGTGCGCTGCGATGGCTGTCTTGCCTACCACGCCCGGGCGGCGGCGAAATATGGCGCGAGCCGGGAAGAGATCATGGAAGCGATCGGCGTGGCGGTCTACATGGGCGGCGGCCCGTCGATGATTTACGGCGCCGAAGCCCTTGCGGCCTATGACAGTTTCACCGAGGGCGACAAGGGCTGAGCCCGTTGCCACGATATTGTCGCGACAAAGCCAGATACACTCTCCGGTTTCGTCACACTGACGTTTTTCAATCGGCGTAAACCCCCTGTCACGGGCGGGGACGATTCGATTTGAATGACGGAATGTGACGATGGCGAAGACGGTTCTCTTTCTTTGCGATGACAATTCGGTGCTGAGCCCATTGGCCGAGGCCTATCTGAATGCCTTGGACAATGGCGCGATACGGGCCTTTTCCGCAGGCCTCGATCCGGCGCCGCGCCTTGCGCCCGGCGTCGGGCGCATCCTGTCCGAACATGGCATTCCCGCCGCCGGGCTGGAGCCCAAGCCCTGGGAGCTGTTCCTGCTGCCGCACGCACCGGCCCCGGATGTGGTCATCAGCCTGGCACCGGGCGTCGTTGAGCGCACCCGGCGGGCCTGGTCACCGCGCACGCGCACCTTCGAATGGCCCTTCGCGGCGGGGCCTTCGGCGGGCAAGGCAACGGGATCCGAAGCGGTGCGCGAAGCGTTCCGCAGCGTCCGCCGGGCGATCAATCGGGCTCATGACACCTGGTTGGGCGAAGCGGATGGCTGGCGCATCTCCGCATGATGAATACCGCGTGCTTGCCGATCGGATCAACGTCGGGCCTGCAGGCCCGGCCGGTCCGCCAGCGCGCCGAGAAATCCGAAGACATCTGCGATCTGCTCGCGAATCAGGCTGAACGGCGAATAGGCACGTGGCGCGATGCGGCCAACGATATCTCCCATCTCGAACGAAAGATCGGAGGTGAACTTGCGCGCCAGCTGCTGCATTGCCCGATTGGTGGCAAGGCAGTTCATGTAGATGTGACGGCAACCGCGATTGCGCGCGGCGATCAGGGTCAGCTCCATCAGCCGGGTGCCGACGCCGGTCTGCTGCCAGTCGGCTTCGACAGAAAACGCCGCTTCGGCGGTGGTGCCATCGGGAAACATCCGCAGCTCGGCGACCGCGCGCAGGTATCCGTCCACGAAATAGCCGTGGATCAGCGTTTCCAGCGTGAAGCTGGTCTGGGCATAGCAGCGCAGGAAGGCATCGCTCGCCGGCATGGCGAAGCGGGACCGACGCCCTTCGGGCGTCAACCGCAGCAGATGATCGCGAAACTGCGCTTGATCGGCGAATGTAAGTTTTCGGTAATATCCGGTGTGCTGGGTGGTGTCGGCGTTGCGCGGCATCTCTGCGCTCCTTGTTGTTCGGGCGCGCCGCTTCTTGGGTCTCCCCAGACCATGGGGCACAAGATTGCCGCTCACTACGGCCTTTTCAAGGCCACCTGCCTTGCATTGGCCGCTATCAACCCTTTGGTTACCAAAAAACGACAAGGATCGGCATGGGCAGCGGGGAGCCGCCTGCGCTAGGATGCCGGCCGCCGGGCCGAGGAAACAAGGCCGAAGAAACAAGGAAGTGAACGAGATGATCCGTACCGCGCCCGTGACCGCCACACTCTGTCTGGCCCTGGCTCTCGCCGGCTGTCAGCGATTGGGCTATGGCGGCAACCGGCCGGCGGCCCTGCCGGCGACCCCAACCCCGCCGGTCAGCAGCCAGCCACTGGAGCCGCTGGACCCGGTGCAGCAGGGCCAGATGGGTGCGCCTCTCGATGGAACCATGCCGGACGGCAGCGGCACGCAAGTTGCCGGCGGCGCGCCCTTGTCCACCACCGCACCGGCTGGCGCGCGGGAGATCGGCCGCAGTGACATGCTGGGCGGCTGGTCGCTGGCCTCCGGGTCGGACAATTGCAAACTGTTCATGACGCTGACCACCTGGAGCGGCGGCTACCGTGCCAACTCGCGCGGCTGTACCTCGCCGGCAATGCAGAAGATTTCCGCCTGGGATCTTCAGGGCAAGCAGGTGATCCTGAAGGACGACACCGGGGCGACGGTTGCCCAGCTCTACGCCACCAGCGCCGAGAGCTTCAACGGGCGGGCCTCGACCGGCGCGCCGATTTCAGTCTACCGCTGACGCAGATCGAGGCGGGGGCCGGCGAGGGAGCGCCGGTTCTCCGTCACAAGATCGCGGCACGACGGAGAAGGTGGGCGCTGTCGGGAAAACAGCGCTCCGCTCGGGGCGTTCCGCCCCCGGTGGGGTGCGTTGTTTCTCCAAGGGCGTGTTCCGCCGCCACGAGGGGGGAGAGCCATGTCGATCTGGCCGGTGTTGAAGGATGAGGAGCTGTCGCCGCGGGCGGCTGCGGTGTTCGCCGACATCAAGGCGGTCCGCAAGACCGATTTCATCAACAATTTCTGGCGCGTGCTCGCCAGTGATCCGGCTTTGCTGGCGCGCACCTGGGACAGCCTGAAGCAGGTGATGGCCCCGGGCGCGCTCGATCCGCAGGTCAAGGAAATGCTCTATGTGGCGGTGTCGATCGCCAATGGTTGCGAGTATTGCATTCGCTCGCATACGGCGGCGGCTCGGGCCAAGGGCATGAGCGAGGCGCAGCTCGGCGAGTTGCTGGCGGTGGTCGGCATGGCGAGCGAGACCAACAGGCTCGCCACCGGCCTGCAGGTGCCGGTGGACGAGGCCTTTCTTCCCGACCCGAAAACCGACTGACCTTTTGCCCGGACGGAGGTCTGCGGGGAGCCTTTCTGGGGCGCTTTCTGGAGACCGGGTGTTGCATGCCGGGGGCCGGATTGGCTATCAGCGGCAAAACACCTCTTGCGGGGAGACATCGTGACCTCTTCTTCCATCCGCAAATCGTGCAGCGCTGTCCGCGCCGTGCCGACCCTTGTCTGGACCCTGGCCCATGGATGAGCTGCAGCGCCGTTCCGAATCGCAGCGCAGTGAGGCGATCCCGGTCGCCCACACGGTGGCCGGCCGCTACGGCGCGCTGATCGCCGCTGGCGAAATCGAGCATGATTCGGCCCAGGACAAGGTGGTGCACGCCCTCGATGCGCTGAACGAGGTGCTGGCGGAAACCGGTCCGGCCTCGAAGAAAAGCGCCCTCGGCTGGCTGTTCGGCCGGCGCGGCGCGGCGAAGGCGCCGGTGCGCGGGCTTTATGTCTGGGGCAAGGTCGGCCGTGGCAAGACCATGTTGATGGACCTGTTCTTTGACATTGCCGTGCCGCGCAAGAAGCGCCGGGTTCATTTCCATGAGTTCATGGCCGATGTGCACGAGCGGGTCCATGCGGTGCGGGCGCAGATTCGCGATGGGGAAATTTCCGGCGATGATCCGATCCCGCCGGTGGCCGCGGCGATCGCCGAGGAAACCCGCCTGCTGTGCTTTGACGAATTCACGGTGACGGACATCGCCGACGCGATGATTCTCGGCCGCCTGTTCACCCGCCTGTTCGAACTCGGCGTGGTGATGGTCGCCACCTCCAACGTCGATCCGGACGATCTTTATCGCGACGGTCTCAATCGCGGCCATTTCCTCGGGTTCGTGGCGCTCTTGAAAACCCGGGTGGATGTGCTCTGTCTCGATGCGCGCACCGACTACCGGATGGAGAAGCTGGCCGGGGCGCCGCTCTACCTGACCCCGCTTGGGCCGGAGGTGGAGGCCGGGCTGGAGGAGCTCTGGCGCAAGCTGACCCACGGTCTGCCCGCCCATTCGGAGGAGCTGGAGGCCAAGGGGCGCCGGATCCCGGTCACCCGGACGGCGGCGGGCGTCGCCCGCTTTACCTTCGCGGAACTGTGTGAGCAGCCGCTTGGCGCCGCCGACTTCCAGCGCATTGCCTTGTCCTATCACACCATCGTGCTGGAAGGCGTGCCGGTGATGGATCTGCCACAGCGCAATGCGGCCAAGCGCTTCATCAACCTGATCGACACGCTCTACAACAACCGCAACAAGCTGGTGCTGTCGGCGGCGACCGAGCCGGACGGCCTTTATATCGCGCGAACCGGCACGGAATGCTTCGAGTTCGAGCGCACGGTCTCGCGTCTGATCGAGATGCGCTCGCGCGAATGGTTGCAGGACCCGGCGGGATAGACCCGTTACGTGCCACGAAAGGTGAGGCGGCAAGGCGGGGCCGCAATCGCGTAAAATTGACTGCAATGGTATGAATGAATTTGTTCGGATGCGAGGCGAAAAGCTGCAGGAAACCGTCCGGTTTTCAAGGCTTTGCAACGCTGCAGGCGGGCCAAATTCATCATATCCTCGCTTTGCCTCAGCCTCTTGCTCGTTTGTGCGGGGACGCTCAACCGGCTTCGATCTGCTGCGTCAACCCGCTCAACCGAGCGGCACGCCCGCTCTTCGCGTCTTTTCTGGCAGCTCATCGCCGGTTGAACGCCATTTGCAGCCCATTTTACGGGTTTGCGGCCTAATCCTTCGATTAGCTTGCGCCTCGGGCGCAAAGAGGTTAGTGCCATGCCCGACCGTCACGAACGGCCGATGCTCCATTTTACGTAAAGGGAAGCAATAGGATATGGCTCGGAACAAGATCGCTCTGATCGGCGCGGGACAGATCGGCGGCACGCTCGCCCACCTCGCCGGCCTCAAGGAACTTGGCGACATCGTTCTCTTCGACATCGCCGAAGGAACCCCCCAGGGCAAGGCGCTTGACCTTGCAGAATCCTCCCCCGTCGACGGCTTCGACGCGGCGCTCTCCGGCGCCAACTCCTACGAGGCGATTGCCGGTGCGGATGTGGTGATCGTCACCGCCGGTGTGCCGCGCAAGCCCGGCATGAGCCGCGACGACCTGCTCGAAATCAATCTGAAGGTGATGGAACAGGTCGGCGCCGGCATCAAGGCCAACGCCCCGGATGCCTTCGTCATCTGCATCACCAACCCGCTCGACGCGATGGTCTGGGCCCTGCAGAAGTTCTCCGGCCTGCCGGCGAACAAGGTGGTCGGCATGGCCGGCGTGCTCGACAGCGCCCGCTTCCGCTATTTCCTGGCCGAGGAGTTCAACGTCTCGGTCGAGGACGTTACCGCCTTCGTGCTTGGCGGCCACGGCGACACCATGGTGCCGCTGACCCGCTACTCCACTGTTGCCGGCATTCCGCTGACCGATCTGGTCAAGATGGGCTGGTGCACGGCCGAGCGTCTGGAAGAGATCGTCCAGCGCACCCGTGACGGCGGTGCCGAGATCGTCGGCCTTTTGAAGACCGGTTCGGCCTTCTACGCACCGGCCTCTTCCGCCATTGCCATGGCCGAGAGCTACCTGAAGGACAAGAAGCGCGTGATGCCTTGCGCGGCGCATCTGTCCGGCCAGTATGGCCTCAGCGACACCTATGTCGGTGTGCCGGTCGTGATCGGCGCCGATGGTGTCGAGCGGGTCATCGAGATCGAGATGAACGGCGACGAGAAGGCGATGTTCGACAAGTCGGTGGCCTCGGTCGACGGCCTCGTTGAAGCCTGCCGCAAGATCCAGCCGGCCCTGGCCTGAGGGATTTGACCGGGAGGCCGAACGGCCTCCCGTTTCGTATGACGCGAACAGTCTCCAACCCAACGGGGGGATAGACGCATGAACATTCATGAATACCAGGCCAAGCAGGTCCTGAAGGCCTATGGCGCGCCGGTCGCCGAAGGCGTTGCCATTTTCACCGCCGACGAGGCGGAAGCAGCGGCCAAGGCGCTGCCGGGTCCGCTCTGGGTCGTCAAGTCGCAGATCCACGCCGGCGGCCGCGGCAAGGGCAAGTTCAAGGAACTGGGCCCGGACGCCAAGGGCGGCGTGCGCCTTGCCTTCTCGCTCGACGAGGTCAAGGCCCATGCCGCCGAGATGCTCGGCAACACGCTGGTGACTAAACAGACCGGCCCGGCCGGCAAGGTCGTCAACCGCCTTTACATCGAGGACGGCGCGGACATCGAGCGTGAGCTTTATCTCTCCATTCTCGTCGACCGCACCTGCGGCCGGGTGGCCTTCGTGGTCTCCACCGAGGGCGGCATGGACATCGAGGCCGTTGCCGAGGAAACCCCGGAGAAGATCCACAATCTGCCGATCGACCCGAGCACCGGTGTCACCGAGGCGGATGCGGCCAAGCTGTGCGACGCGCTGGAGCTGACCGGCGCGGCCCGCGAGGACGGCATGAAGCTGTTCCCGGTGCTGTACACCGCCTTCATCGAGAAGGACATGAGCCTGCTTGAGGTCAACCCGCTGATCGTCATGAAGGACGGCCGGCTCCGGGTGCTCGACGCCAAGGTGTCCTTCGACGGCAACGCCCTATTCCGTCATGACGACATCATGGCCCTGCGCGACGAGACCGAGGAAGACGCCAAGGAAATCGAGGCGTCCAAGCACGACCTTGCCTATGTGGCGCTCGACGGCGACATCGGCTGCATGGTCAATGGCGCCGGCCTTGCCATGGCGACCATGGACATCATCAAGCTCTACGGCGCAGAGCCGGCGAACTTCCTCGATGTCGGTGGCGGCGCCTCCAAGGAGAAGGTCACGGCCGCGTTCAAGATCATCACCTCCGATCCGAACGTGAAGGGCATTCTCGTCAACATCTTCGGCGGCATCATGCGCTGCGACGTTATCGCCGAGGGCGTGGTCGCTGCGGTGAAGGACGTCGGGTTGCAGGTGCCGCTGGTCGTGCGCCTGGAAGGCACCAACGTCGAGCTCGGCAAGAAGATCATCAACGAAAGCGGACTGAACGTCATCGCGGCGGATGATCTCGACGATGCCGCCCAGAAGATCGTCAAGGCCGTGAAGGAGGCCGCCTGATGTCCATCCTCGTCAATAAAGACACCAAGGTTATCGTTCAGGGCCTGACCGGCAAGACCGGTACGTTCCACACCGAACAGGCTCTGGAATACTACGGCACCAAGATGGTTGCCGGCGTGCATCCCAAGAAGGGCGGCGAAACCTGGTCGTCCGGCATGGAAAGCGCGGCGGAGCTGCCGATCTTCGCCTCCGTTGGCGAAGCCCGGGACGCGACCGGCGCCGATGCCTCCGTGATCTACGTGCCGCCGGCAGGCGCCGGGGCCGCGATCATCGAGGCGATCGATGCGGAAGTGCCGTTCATCGTTTGCATCACCGAGGGTATCCCGGTGGCCGACATGGTCAAGGTCAAGGCGCGGCTCGAGAAGTCGAACTCGCGTCTGCTCGGTCCGAACTGCCCGGGCATCCTGACCCCGGAAGAGTGCAAGATCGGCATCATGCCGGGCTCGATCTTCAAGAAGGGCTCGGTCGGCGTCGTCTCGCGTTCGGGCACGCTGACCTATGAGGCGGTGTTCCAGACCACCAATGCCGGCCTTGGCCAGACCACGGCGGTGGGCATCGGCGGCGATCCGGTCAAGGGCACCGAGTTCATCGACGTTTTGGAGATGTTCCTCGCCGACGACGAGACCCAGTCGATCATCATGATCGGCGAGATCGGCGGTTCGGCCGAGGAAGAGGCCGCCCAGTTCCTCAAGGACGAGGCCAAGAAGGGCCGCAAGAAGCCGATGGCCGGGTTCATTGCCGGTCGCACGGCGCCTCCGGGCCGCACCATGGGCCACGCCGGCGCGGTGATCTCCGGCGGCAAGGGCGGCGCGGAAGACAAGATCGCGGCGATGGAAGAGGCGGGCATCCGCGTCTCCCCGTCTCCGGCGAAGCTTGGCGAGACGCTGCTTGAGGTTCTCAAGGGCTGAGGAAAAGATTTTCGCGATCACCGCATTTTAACCGTGATCGCGGGAGCATATGCGGGCACGGGTGCTTCCCCACGGGGAATTTCCCGTGTACCGATTGAAGGAGACCTGCGCGGGACACGCCCCGCGCGGGTCTATTCCATATCCGTTCTCTGGGGCGCTGCGTGAAAGGGCTCCCCTCAAATAGGCGGGCGGGGCAAAACCTCGCTGTGGAGATGGCTCGGCAAGACGTGAACAATGCCTTCGCGATGACGTCGTTCTTGTACGGTGGCAACGCGGCTTACATCGAAGATCTTTATGCGCGCTACAAGGAGGATCCCGGATCCCTCGACGAGACGTGGCGGGCATTCTTTTCCAACCTTGCCGACGAAAAGGCGGATGTGCTGAAGGAGGCGCGCGGCGCGTCCTGGAAGCGCGCCGACTGGCCGGTCGCCGCCAACGGGGACCTGGTCAACGCCTTCGATGGCAACTGGGCGCCGGTGGAAAAGGCGCTCGGCGACAAGATCAAGGACAAGGCGAAGGCACGCGGTGAGGTGATCACCGAGGCCGATGTGCAGCAGCAGACGCGCGATTCGGTGCGCGCGCTGATGATGATCCGCGCCTATCGCATGCGCGGCCATCTGCATGCGGACCTCGACCCGCTGAACCTCAAGGAGCCGGAGAGCCACGAGGAGTTGCACCCCTCCACCTACGGCTTCGCCGAGGCGGACTGGGACCGGCCGATCTTCATCGACTACATGCTGGGCCTTGAGTTCGCGACCATCCGCGAGATGCTCGAGATCCTCAAGCGCACCTATTGCTCCACCCTTGGCGTGGAGTTCATGCATATCTCCAATCCGGCCGAGAAGGCCTGGATCCAGGAGCGCATCGAGGGGCCGGACAAGCAGGTCTCCTTCACCGCCGAGGGCAAGCGGGCGATCCTCAACAAGCTGGTCGAGGCCGAGGGCTTCGAGAAGTTCCTGGACGTCAAATACACCGGAACCAAGCGCTTCGGCCTGGATGGCGGCGAGGCGCTGCTGCCGGCGCTGGAGCAGATCATCAAGCGCGGCGGCGCGCTCGGCGTGAAGGAAATCGTGCTGGGCATGGCCCACCGCGGCCGGCTCAACGTGCTGGCCCAGGTGATGGGCAAGCCGCTGCGCGCGATCTTCCACGAGTTCAAGGGCGGGTCCTTCACCCCCGATGACGTGGAAGGCTCCGGCGATGTGAAGTACCACCTCGGTGCATCCTCCGACCGCTCCTTCGACGACAACAACGTCCACCTGTCGCTGACGGCCAACCCTTCGCACCTTGAGATCGTCGATCCGGTGGTGCTGGGCAAGGCGCGGGCGAAGCAGGATCAATTGTCGGCGGTGGACGGCAAATGGGTCGAGACCACCGACGTGGACCGCTCCAAGGTGCTGCCGCTGTTGCTGCACGGCGATGCGGCCTTCGCCGGTCAGGGTGTGGTCGCCGAGTGCTTCGGCCTGTCGGCGCTGCGTGGCCACCGCACCGGCGGTTCGATCCATGTGATCATCAACAACCAGATCGGCTTCACCACCAATCCGCGTTTCTCGCGCTCCTCGCCATATCCGTCCGATGTGGCGAAGATGATCGAGGCGCCGATCTTCCACTGCAACGGCGACGATCCCGAATCAGTCGTTTACGCGGCGAAGATCGCCACCGAGTTCCGGCAGATGTTCGGCAAGCCGGTGGTCATCGACATGATCTGCTACCGGCGGTTCGGCCATAACGAATCCGACGAGCCGGCATTCACCCAGCCGATCATGTACCGGCAGATCCGCAAGCACCCGACCACGCTGCAGATCTACGCCGAGCGGTTGGTCAAGGACGGGGTCCTGAGCGCCGAGGAAGTCGAGGCCATGCGCGCGGAAGTGCGTGCCCAGCTCGACGCCGAGTTCGAGGCGGGCAACGGCTACAAGCCGAACAAGGCCGACTGGCTCGACGGCAAATGGGCCGGCATGAAGCAGGCCAAGGATCTCGACGATCCGCGCCGGGGGCAGACCTGCATTTCCGAGGATGCCATCAAGACCATCGGCAAGGCGCTGACCCAGGTGCCGGAGGGCTTTAACGCCCACCGCACGATCCGCCGCTTCCTCGACAACCGCAAGAAGATGTTCGAAAGCGGCAAGGGCATCGACTGGGCCACGGCCGAGGCGATGGCGTTCGGTGGCTTGCTGCTGGACGGCCACGCGGTGCGCCTGTCCGGTCAGGACTGCGAGCGCGGCACCTTCTCCCAGCGCCATTCGGTGCTCTACGATCAGGAGGATGAGACCCGGTTCATTCCGCTCAACCACCTGCGCGAGGGCCAGGCCCGCTACGAGGTCATCAACTCGATGCTCTCCGAGGAGGCGGTGCTCGGCTTCGAATACGGCTATACGCTGACCGAGCCGAATGCGTTGACCCTCTGGGAAGCTCAGTTCGGTGACTTCGCCAACGGCGCCCAGGTGGTGTTCGACCAGTTCATCTCCTCCGGCGAGCGCAAGTGGCTGCGCATGTCCGGTCTGGTCTGCCTGCTGCCGCATGGCTACGAGGGGCAGGGACCGGAGCATTCCTCCGCCCGCCTGGAGCGCTTCCTGCAGATCTGCGCGGAAGACAACATGCAGGTGGCGAACTGCACGACGCCGGCCAACTACTTCCACATCCTGCGGCGGCAGATGAAGCGGGACTTCCGCAAGCCGCTGATCCTGATGACGCCGAAGTCGCTGCTGCGCCACAAGCGCGCGGTCAGCAAGATCGACGAGTTCACCAACGGATCGACCTTCCATCGCCTGCTGTGGGACGATGCGCAGATGGATCCGGAGGCCGGCATCCGGCTGGTTGAGGACGCGAAGATCCGGCGGGTGATCCTGTGTTCGGGCAAGGTCTACTACGACCTGCTGGAAGAGCGGGAGAAGCGCGGCATCACCGACGTTTACCTGCTGCGTGTGGAACAGCTCTACCCGTTCCCGACCAAGGCGCTGGTGACCGAGCTGGCCCGCTTCAAGGATGCGGAGATCGTCTGGTGCCAGGAAGAGCCGAAGAACATGGGGGCCTGGTTCTTCATCCAGTCCTATGTGGAGTGGGTGCTGGCGCAGATCGATGCCAAGCATCAGCGGCCGCGCTACGTCGGCCGCGCCGCCTCGGCGGCCACGGCGACCGGGCTCATGTCCAAGCATCTCGCCCAGCTTCAGGCGTTCCTCGACGAGGCCTTCGCCGAATAGGTGGAGCGGTTCACAGATTAGCGCGGCCGGGCGCGTCCCGCGCCGCTGTCCGATGAAAGAGAAATGATCATGGCGACCGAAATTCGAGTTCCCACTCTGGGCGAATCCGTTACCGAGGCGACCATCGCCCAGTGGTTCAAGAAGCCGGGTGACGCGGTCAACGCGGATGAGCCGATTGTCGAGCTGGAAACCGACAAGGTGACCGTGGAAGTCCCCGCTCCCGCCTCCGGAACCCTTTCCGACATCCTCGTCAAGGAAGGGGATACGGTCGAGGTTGGCGCCCTTCTGGGGCAGATCGCCGAAGGTGCGGGTGCCGCGGCGCCGGCCAAGGCCGCGGCCCCTGCGGCCGACAAGCCGGCGGCGAAGAGTGCGGCTCCGGCGGCCGAGACCATCGACGTGCTCGTGCCCTCCGCAGGTGAGAGCGTCACCGAGGCCGAGGTCGGCGAATGGTTCGTCAAGGTCGGCGACAGCGTCAAGGTCGATGAGACCCTGGTGGAGCTGGAGACCGACAAGGCGGCCCAGGAAATTCCGGCTCCGCAGGCTGGCACCGTGGTGGAAATCAGCGCCAGCACCGGTGACACGGTGACCCCGGGCCAGCTGCTGGCCCGCATCGCCGTTGGCGCCGGCGCAGCCGCCGCCGCTTCGGCTGCCGCGGCTGCGCCTGCACCGGCCGCCGCTGCTGCCGGTTCGTCCATGCCGCCGGCTCCCTCCGCTGCCAAGATGATGGCGGAAAAGGGCTTGTCGGCCGATCAGGTTGCCGGCTCCGGCAAGCGTGGCCAGGTGCTGAAGGGCGACGTGATTGCCGCCGTTGCCGCCGGCATGACCGCGCCGGCACAGGCTGCCGCCCCGGTTGCCGCCCGGCCGGCCTCGCTCCCCGAGGACGAGGTCCGCGAAGAGCGGGTGCGGATGACCAAGCTGCGCCAGACCATCGCCCGCCGGCTCAAGGACGCCCAGAACACGGCGGCCATGCTGACCACCTACAACGAGGTGGACATGGGCCCGGTGATGGAGCTGCGGAAGACCTACAAGGACCTGTTCGAGAAGAAGCACGGCGTCAAACTCGGCTTCATGGGTTTCTTCACCAAGGCGGTCTGCCATGCGTTGAAGGAAATCCCGGCGGTGAACGCCGAGATCGACGGCACCGATATCATCTACAAGAACTACTGCCACGTCGGCGTGGCGGTGGGCACCGACAAGGGCCTGGTGGTTCCGGTGGTGCGCGATGCGGATCAGATGTCGATCGCCCAGATCGAGCAGGAGATCGGCAACCTCGGCCGCAAGGCGCGCGACGGTAAGCTCGGTATGGCCGACATGACCGGCGGCACTTTCACCATCTCCAACGGTGGTGTCTACGGCTCGCTGATGTCCTCGCCGATCCTCAACGCGCCCCAGTCGGGCATCCTGGGCATGCACAAGATCCAGGAGCGTCCGATGGTGGTCAACGGCCAGATCGTGGCCCGGCCGATGATGTATCTGGCGCTCAGCTACGATCACCGCATCGTCGACGGCAAGGAAGCGGTGACCTTCCTGGTGCGCGTCAAGGAGAGCCTGGAAGACGTGCAGCGGCTGGTGCTGGATCTCTAAAGCATGTTCCCGAGAAGCGTGTACGGTTTTCGGGAAAGAACCTGCGCAAGAGGCTAAGGGCGCGGCTCCTTCAGCGGCCTTCTTTCGCTGAAGGAGCCCCGACACCTGCCGGCGACGGAGGGGACGATGGGGCTGGAATTCCTGATCACCGCGCTGGTCGTGGTTCTGATACCGGGCACCGGCGTCCTCTACACGCTCGCCACCGGCCTTGCCTTCGGGCAGCGCCACGGGATCGCGGCAGCCTTCGGCTGCACGCTGGGAATTCTGCCCGCGATCCTCGCTTCCGTGCTTGGCCTGGCGGCGCTGCTGCACACCAGCGCGCTGCTGTTTCAGGCGCTGAAATACGCCGGGGCGGCCTATCTTTTGTATCTGGCCTGGCAAACCTTGCGGGAAACCGGACCGCTGCGCCTTGGCGCTGCGGCCGGCGCTGCCCCCGGGCTCGCGGCGGTGGTGCGCACCGGCGCGCTGATCAATGTTCTCAATCCAAAACTGTCGGTGTTCTTCCTGGCCTTCCTGCCGCAATTCGTGGACACAGGGCGCGCCGGGATGACCCTTGAGATGCTGCGGCTCGGCGGCGTCTTCATGGCGCTGACCTTGGTGGTTTTCACCGGCTACGGCATCTTCGCCGCGGCCGTTGGCGCGCGGCTCTCGCGCTCCGCGTGGCTGCTGGCCTTTATGCGCCGCACGGTCGCCGTTGCCTTCGCCGGCTTCGGCCTGCGGCTCGCTTTGGCCGACCGTTGACCGCCTGACCTCCGCCCGGTGTTCCGGGCGCCGACAGCAAGCTTGAATGAAAAGGCGAACGAAATGTCACAGTTTGATCTTGTCGTCATCGGCACCGGCCCTGGTGGATATGTCTGCGCCATCAAGGCGGCCCAGCTCGGCCTGAAGGTGGCCGTGGTGGAAAAGCGCACCGTGCGTGACGGCGACAGCGCCGCCCATGGCGGCACCTGCCTCAATGTCGGCTGCATTCCCTCCAAGGCGCTGCTGCACACCTCGGAGCTGTTCGAGGAAGCGGGCCATCATTTCGAGGGCTTCGGCATCAAGGTCGGCAAGCCGAAGCTCGACCTGAAGGCGATGATGGCGCACAAGGACAAGACCATCGACGCCAACGTGTCCGGCATCGATTTCCTGTTCAAGAAGAACAAGGTCACCGTTTATCAAGGCACCGGTCGCATTCTCGCCGCCGGCCAGGTGGAAGTGACCGCTGCCGATGGATCGACCCAGACCGTTGAAAGCCGCTCCATCGTCATCGCCACCGGCTCCGATGTTGTGTCGCTGCCGGGGATCGAGATCGACGAAAAGCGCGTGGTGTCCTCCACCGGCGCGCTGGAGCTGGAGAAGGTGCCGGGCAAGCTGGTGGTGATCGGCGCCGGTGTCATCGGCCTGGAACTGGGCTCGGTCTGGCGCCGTCTTGGCGCCGAGGTCACCGTGGTGGAGTTCATGGACAAGATCCTCGGCCCGATGGACGCGGATGTGTCGAAGAACTTCCAGCGGATGCTGAAGAAGCAGGGCATGGACTTCCACCTGTCGTCCAGGGTGACGGCGGTCGATACCTCCGGCAAGACGCTGAAGGTCACGGTGGAGCCCGCTGCCGGCGGTGAGGCAAAGACGCTTGACGCCGATGTGGTGCTGGTGGCGATCGGTCGCCGTCCGGTGACCGAGGGGCTTGGCCTCGATGCGGTCGGTGTCGCCCTTGACGAGCGCGGCCGGGTGAAGACCGACGGGCACTACCAGACCAATGTTCCGGGCATCTATGCCATCGGCGATGTCATTGCCGGTCCGATGCTGGCCCATAAGGCCGAGGACGAGGGCGTCGCGTTGGCCGAGATCCTCGCCGGCCAGGCCGGGCACGTGAACTACGGCGTGATCCCGGGCGTGGTCTACACCAGCCCGGAGGTGGCCGAGGTCGGCCGCTCCGAGGAGCAGCTCAAGGCGGATGGGGTCGACTACAAGGTCGGCAAGTTCGCATTCATGGCCAATGGCCGGGCCAAGGCGATGGGGCACTCGGACGGCTTCGTCAAGGTGCTGGCCGACGCGAGCACCGATCAGGTTCTCGGGGTGCATATCATCGGCCATGGCGCCGGCGAAATGATCCACGAGGCGGCCGTTCTGATGGAATTCGGCGGCTCCTCGGAGGACCTGGCGCGTACCTGCCACGCCCATCCGACCATGAGCGAAGCGGTCAAGGAGGCGGCGATGGCCGCCTTCGACAAGCCGATCCACGCTTGAGCCTGATCTGACATTCCCGGGCCGGTCTTCTGCCGGCTCGGGCCTTTCTTGCCTGTGTCTGCATCCTCTCAGTCGCGCATCATGATCGCGCGGTGAAAGGCTTTCGGCTCCCTAGGGTCATGTGGGACGGTGGTGACCCGCGCCTCGATGCGCTCGCCCATGCGGACGATGACGATTTCGCGGGCACTGAAAAAGCCTTCGAAACGCGCGAACAACCGCCCATCGGCCCGGCGGGAGGCCTCGGTCCAGCCCCATTTGCAGTCGCGCGGGGCGCAGTGGGTAAAGGCACGCATTCGCGCCATGACCTCACCGTCGATACAGGCGCTGGTGACCTCGATCCGTCGAATCTGGCGGGTTTGCGCCGCCGGATTGACCCAGCTTCCCGCTTCGGGAATGCGGCAATGCTCCTCATCCGCCAGAGCTGGCGTGGTCAGCAGCAGGCTGAGTAGGGGAAGAGCCGAAACGCGCATGCGCGATTCTGTTCTACCCTCACGTGTTCCGTCAATCGTCATCTCGCCGGTTTGCCGGCACCGGCGCGCGGATGCGCCCGGTCATAGACATCGAGCAGCCGCGCCGCATCGACCTCGGTGTAGATCTGCGTGGTAGAAAGGCTCGCGTGGCCGAGCAGCTCCTGAATGGTCCGCAAATCGCCGCCGCCGGCCAGAAGGTGGGTGGCGAAGGAATGGCGCAGGGCATGCGGGGTGGCGCTGTCGGGCAATCCCAGGGCGCTGCGGAGCCGGGCCATGGCGTATTGAACGATGCGTGGATTGAGGGGCCCGCCGCGCACGCCGAGAAACAGCGGCCCATCGGGCGCGGGCGTGTACGGGCAGGCGGCGAGATACGCCTCTACCGCCTCGCCGACGATCGGCAGCAGCGGCACGATCCGCTGGCGCCCACCCTTGCCGGTGATCCGCAAGGAACGGCTTTCCTTGCGCGGTGCGCTGGCACCGGTCAGCGACAGCGCCTCGCCCAGCCGCAGGCCGCAGCCGTAGAGCAGGGTGAAGACGGCTGCGTTGCGCGCGGCCACCCAGGGCGCGGTATCCAGGCCGCAATCGGCATCGACAATGGTCAGGGCATCGCTGGCGGCAACCGGCTTGGGCAGCGAGCGCGGCTGGCGCGGAGGGCGGACGGCGGCGGCCGCCGCCGCATTGACGTCGCCGCGCCGCTCCAGAAATCCAAGGAAGGAGCGGATGCCGGCAAGGCCGCGAGCGAGGGTCCGGCTCTGGCTGCCGCCCTGGCGACGCCGAGCGAGAAAGGCACGGAAATCAGCCGGGCGCAGCTCGGCAAGATGGGTGAGCGCGGGCGGTTCGCCCTGATGACCGGTGAGGAAGCGCAGGAATTGCCGCACATCCCGCTCGTAGGCGATGAGCGTCTTGTCGGCGAGCCGGCGCTCTGACCCGAGATGATCGAGCCAGTCGTCGATTGCCGCATTTACATCGGCACGGGCACAGACAAGGAGCGAATCATCGTCGGTCATGCGGACAATGGTAGCACGCTGACGGACCGGCGGCGGGTGCCACCGCCGGTCCACGCTTTCAGGGGAAAGGGCGCTTAGAGGATGCTCTGGCCGGTCTTGGCCCAGTCGGCGAGGAACTGCTCCAGCCCCTTGTCGGTAAGCGGATGCTTGACGAGGCCCTTCAGCACCGCCGGCGGCACCGTGGCGACATCGGCGCCGACCAGCGCGCATTCCTTGACGTGGTTGGCGGAGCGGATCGAGGCGGCTAGAATCTCGGTCTCGAAGCCGTAATTGTCGTAGATCACCCGGATTTCCCGGATCAGATCCATGCCGTCGGTGTTGATGTCGTCGAGCCGGCCGATGAACGGCGAGATGAAGGTCGCCCCGGCCTTGGCGGCGAGCAGCGCCTGATTGGCGGAAAAGCACAGGGTGACATTGACCATCCGGCCTTCGCCCGTCAGCACGCGGCAGGCCTTCAGCCCATCGAGGGTCAAGGGCAGCTTGATGGCGATGTTGTCGGCGATCTCGGCGAGCTTGCGCCCCTCGGCGATCATGGCCTCGGCGTCCGTGGCGGTGACTTCGGCGGAGACGGGACCGTCGACCAGCGCGCAGATCTCGGCAATCACCTCGGTCATCGGCCGGCCGGCCTTGAGGATCAGCGAAGGATTGGTGGTCACGCCGTCGAGAAGCCCGGTCGCGGCCAGTTCCTTGATGTCCGCTGTGTCCGCGGTGTCGACGAAGAATTTCATGGCGTGTCTGGCTCCTTGGCTGAACGGTCCGGGCTCTGGCGGCCGGACGCATCAGGGTCGCACCGCCGCGGGCGGCCGGTGTGATATGTCTGGGTGGCCGGTCATCCCCTCGGGCGCCGGCTTTTGCCTGCATATCGCAGGACGGCCAGCGGCGACAGCCCCGATTCGTGCGAAAAGGGCGAAACCGCCTCGTCCTTGCCCCGGATTTGCGACATTGTGGCCCGTCCCGATTCGCGGGCGGGCCCTAAAGGTGCGTCCGCCGCGCCGCCAATGGACCCTTGCAAGCGACCCAGATGACGCAGACGCCTCTTCCGAAAGCTCAAGCCCGCACCATGGTGCAGGACCTGTTTGGCGGGTCGGCCCGTCCGCTGGTGCGGGTGCTTTTGCCGGTCGCGGTCGCCGAGCCCTATACCTACCGGGTGCCGGAGGGGATGGCGCCCGGCCTCGGATCGATCGTCCGGGTGCCGCTTGGGCCGCGTGAGGTGATCGGCGTCGTCTGGGCGGTGGATGTGGCCACACCCGTCTCACCCGGGCGGCTGAAGGATCTGTTGCATCACTATGATCAGGCACCGCCGCTCGACGACGCCTTGCGGGCGCTGATCGATTGGGTCGCCAACTGGACGCTGGCCTCGCCGGGCATGGTGCTGCGCATGGTGCTGCGGTCGGAGGAGGCGCTGGAGCCGGAGGCGCCGGTTCCCGGCGTACGGCGGATCGAGGCGGCGCCGCCGCCCGAGCGGCTGACTGCCGCCCGCAAACGGGTGCTCGACACCATGGAGGATGGCTTCGCCTGGTCGAAGAGCGGGCTTGCCCACGCTGCCGGCGTCAGCGCTTCGGTGATCGACGGGCTGATCGCCCATGAGGTGCTGGAGGTGGTGCAGATGCCGGCGGTCCCGCCGGTGCCGGCTCCGGATCCGGACTGGGCGCCGCCAACACTGACGGCAGCGCAGCAGGTGGCCGCCGACCGGCTTGTCAAGGCTGCTAGCGGCGGGTTCCAGACCTTCCTGATCGATGGTGTGACCGGCTCGGGCAAGACGGAGGTCTATTTCGAGGCGGTCGCCGCCGCGCTGCGCGCCGGGCGGCAGGCGCTAATTCTGATTCCCGAGATTGCCCTGACCAGCGCGTTTCTGGAGCGATTCGAGCGCCGTTTCGCTGCCAGGCCCGCCGAATGGCACTCGGAAATCTCGCCGAAGCAGCGTGCTCGTGTCTGGCGCGGCGTTGCCACGGGCGATGTCCGGGTGGTGGTCGGCGCCCGCTCGGCCCTGTTCCTGCCGTTCCGCGAACTGGGCCTGATCGTCGTCGATGAGGAGCATGACGGCGCCTACAAGCAGGATGACCGGGTTCCCTACAACGCTCGAGACATGGCGGTGGTGCGGGGCCATCTCACCGGTTTTCCGGTGATTCTCGCCTCGGCCACCCCCTCGGTGGAAAGCCAGGTGAACGCGGAGGCGGGGCGCTATCAGCGGCTGGAGTTGCCGGAGCGTGCCCTCGGCGCCAACATGCCGGAGATCGTGGCAATCGACATGCGCCAGGACGGACCGGAGCGCGGCCAGTGGCTGGCGCCCACCCTGCGCCGGGCCATCGCCGAGGCGCTGGCCGACGGGGCCCAGTCGCTCTTGTTCCTGAACCGGCGAGGCTATGCACCGCTCACCCTGTGCCGCTCCTGCGGCCATCGCTTCCAGTGCCCCAATTGCAGTACCTGGTTGATCGAACACAGGTTTCGCGGCCAGCTCGCTTGCCATCACTGCGGCCATGTGGAGCCGAGCCCGGATCACTGCCCTTCTTGCGGCGGCACGGACTCGCTGGTGCCCTGCGGGCCGGGGGTGGAGCGCATTGCCGAGGAGGCCGGCGATCTGTTTCCCGATGCCCGGGTGCTGGTGCTGTCCTCCGATCTGCCGGGCGGCGCCGAACGGATGAAGCGGGAAATGAAGGTGATCGAGGAGGGGGGCGCGGACATTGTCGTCGGCACCCAGTTGGTCGCCAAGGGGCACAATTTTCCGCTGATGCGGCTGGTGGGCGTGGTCGACGCGGATCTCGGCCTTGCCAATGGCGACCCGCGCGCCGCCGAGCGGACTTTCCAGCTTCTGGCACAGGTGACGGGGCGTGCGGGGCGGATCAGCGGCCAGGGCCACGGGATGCTGCAGACCTACGCGCCCGAGCATCCGGTGATCCGGGCGTTGGCGCGCGATGACCGCGCCGCCTTCTACAGGGCGGAGATCGCCGCCCGCCGGGCAGCACATCTGCCGCCTTTCGGCCGGATGGCGGCGTTGATCATCTCTGGCCAGGACAAGGCCGCCGCCGCCGCCCATGCGCGTGCGCTGGCGCTGTGTGCGCCGCGTGATCCCGCCCTGACTGTGCTCGGTCCGGCGGAGGCGGCGCTGGCGCTGGTACGCGGGCGCCACAGGTTCAGGTTGCTGGCGATGACCCCCCGCGCGACCGACCTGCAAGGGTTGTTGCGGGCGTGGCTGAAACAGGCGCCCAAGCCCCGGGGCAGCGTGCGCCTCCAGGTTGATGTCGATCCGCAGAGCTTTCTTTAGCCATGATCGAAAATGGCAAATGCCGTTGAGTCCGCTGCATTTGCGGGGCGCGTGGCGGCATTTCCGGCTGCATGAGCGCGAAATCAGCCATGCGGCTATGTTGCGCCGCTCGGAAGCCTGTGCTAATCGGAGCGCGGCTTTGCGGGGGCGAAAAGCCTTTGGCTGCTCCCCGATCCAAGAAAGTTTCAGTTTTCCAAGGCCTTGCAATCAGCATTGCTGAGAGCTTCGGCTGCAAACCTGCGTCAGAGAGCACGGACCCTGTGACCGACAACGTATCTCTCATTTCAGGTGTGGCTTCCCGCTACGCGGCGGCACTGCTCGATCTGTCAGAGGAGCAGGGCTCCGTGGCAGACGTCGAGAAGGCCCTGACCGCTTTCGAGAAGCTGCTCCAGGACAGCGACGACCTCAGCCGTCTTGTCACCAGCCCCGTCCTGACCGCCGATGCGCAGCTGAAGGCGTTGACGGCGGTTCTGGACAAGGCCGGCATTGGCGGGCTCGCCGCTAACTTCCTCAAGCTCGCGGCGCAGAACCGGCGGTTGTTCGCCGTGCCGTCGATGATCGCCGCTTTCCGCGTCGATCTGGCGCGGCGGCGTGGTGAGCTTTCGGCGGACGTGGTTTCGGCCA
Source organism: Stappia taiwanensis (assembly GCF_014635285.1). GTDB lineage: Bacteria > Pseudomonadota > Alphaproteobacteria > Rhizobiales > Stappiaceae > Stappia > Stappia taiwanensis. The sequence continues at coordinate 156,980 of NZ_BMCR01000007.1, forward strand.
GCGAGCTGTCCGATGCGCATGTTGCGGCGCTGAAGGAAGCGCTCAACGCGGCGACCGGCAAGTCCGTGACGATCACGGCGAAGGTGGATCCCTCCCTGATTGGCGGCCTGGTCGTCAAGGTCGGGAGCCGGATGATCGATACTTCGCTCAAGACAAAACTCAATTCCCTCAAGTTCGCGATGAAAGAGGTCGGCTGATGGATATTCGGGCAGCGGAAATCTCCGCCATCCTCAAGGACCAGATCAAGAACTTCGGCCAGGATGCCGAAGTGACCGAAGTCGGTCAGGTTCTCTCCGTGGGTGACGGTATCGCCCGTGTTTACGGTCTGGACAACGTTCAGGCTGGTGAGATGGTCGAGTTCCCCGGCGGCCTCAAGGGCATGGCGCTGAACCTCGAATCCGACAACGTCGGTGTCGTGCTGTTCGGTTCCGACCGTGAGATCAAGGAAGGCGACACGGTCAAGCGGACCGGCGCCATCGTCGAGGTGCCGGTCGGTAAGGGCCTTCTCGGCCGCGTCATCGACCCGCTCGGCAATCCGCTGGACGGCAAGGGTCCGATCGAGGGTGCCGAGATGCGCCGCGTCGACGTCAAGGCCCCGGGCATCCTGCCGCGCAAGTCGGTGCATGAGCCCATGTCCACCGGCCTCAAGGCCATCGATGCGCTGATCCCGATCGGCCGCGGCCAGCGTGAGCTGGTCATCGGTGACCGTCAGACCGGCAAGACCGCGATCATTCTCGACACGTTCCTCAACCAGAAGCCGCTGCATGCGGGTGACGATGAGGGCGCCAAGCTCTACTGCATCTACGTCGCTGTCGGCCAGAAGCGCTCGACCGTCGCGCAGTTCGTCAAGCAGCTCGAGGAATCCGGTGCGCTGGAATACTCGGTGATCGTCGCCGCGACCGCTTCGGACGCCGCGCCGCTGCAGTTCCTGGCGCCGTTCTCCGGCACCGCGATCGGCGAATTCTTCCGCGACAACGGCATGCATGCGGTGATCGGTTATGACGATCTGTCCAAGCAGGCCGTGGCCTATCGTCAGATGTCCCTGCTGCTCCGTCGTCCGCCCGGACGTGAAGCTTTCCCGGGCGACGTCTTCTACCTGCACTCCCGCCTGCTCGAGCGTTCGGCCAAGCTGAACGAGGCCAATGGCTCCGGTTCGCTCACCGCGCTTCCGGTCATCGAGACCCAGGGCAACGACGTGTCGGCGTTCATTCCGACCAACGTGATTTCGATCACCGACGGTCAGATCTTCCTGGAGACCGATCTGTTCTTCCAGGGTGTCCGCCCGGCCGTGAACGTCGGTCTGTCCGTGTCCCGCGTGGGCTCCTCGGCGCAGATCAAGGCGATGAAGCAGGTTGCCGGCAAGATCAAGGGCGAACTGGCCCAGTACCGCGAGATGGCGGCCTTTGCCCAGTTCGGTTCCGATCTCGATGCCACGACCCAGCGGCTGCTGAACCGCGGCGCGCGTCTGACCGAGCTTCTGAAGCAGGCGCAGTTCTCGCCGCTGAAGACGCAGGAACAGGTTGCGGTGATCTACGCCGGCGTCAACGGCTACCTCGACCAGATCGAAGTCGGTCAGGTCAAGGCCTTCGAAGAAGGGCTGCTGCTCAACCTGCGTGGCGAACATGCCGATCTTCTGGATGCGATCTGGGAGAAGAAGGCGCTCGACGACGAACTCGAGGGACGCCTGAAGGCGGCTGTCGAGGCGTTTGCCAAGAACTTCGCCTGACGCATCACTGACGGCACCTGGAACAAGGGGCGGCCATGCCGAGCCTGAAGGACTTAAGAAACCGGATCGCCTCCGTGAAGGCGACGCAGAAGATCACCAAGGCCATGCAGATGGTGGCCGCGGCGAAGCTGCGTCGCGCTCAGGAGGCGGCGGAGGCCGCGCGGCCCTATGCGGAACGCATGGAAGCCGTGCTGGCAAATCTCGCCACCGCGTTCGAGGGACGCGAGGATGCGCCGGCACTGCTCGCCGGAACGGGTCGTGACGATGTGCATATGCTGCTCGTCGCCACGGCGGAACGCGGCCTGTGCGGCGGCTTCAACTCCTCGATCGCCAAGCTGGCGCGCGACCGTGCGCGCTCGCTAATCGCTGCTGGCAAGACGGTGAAGATCGTCTGCGTCGGCAAGAAGGGCTTCGACAGCCTGAAGCGCGATCTTGGCGCCCATATCGTCAAGACCGTCGAGCTGCGCCACATCAAGCGCGTCGCCTTCCACGATGCCGATGAGATCGGCACCATGGTCCGGCAGATGTTCGCCGATGGTGAGTTTGACGTCTGCACCGTGTTCTACTCCCGGTTCCAGTCGGTGATCAGCCAGATCCCGACGGCACAGCAGCTCATCCCGGCCACCTTCGAGGGCCAGGGCGAGAGCGGTGCGGACCGTGGAGTGGTCTACGAATACGAGCCGGACGAGGGGGAAATCCTCGCCGAATTGCTGCCGCGCAACATCTCGGTGCAGATCTTCCGCAGTCTTTTGGAAAACGCGGCCTCCGAGCAGGGCGCACGGATGAGCGCCATGGACAACGCCACGCGCAACGCGGGCGAAATGATCGACAAGCTGACGCTGAACTACAACCGCCAGCGTCAGGCTCAGATCACCAAGGAGCTGATCGAAATCATCTCGGGCGCCGAGGCGCTCTGACCGGATCGAGACGAGGATAACACTATGGCTGACACCAAAGTCGGACGAGTTACCCAGGTCATCGGCGCCGTTGTCGACGTCCAGTTCGACGACCACCTTCCGCCGATCCTGAACGCATTGGAAACCGAGAACAACGGCGCCCGCCTTGTGCTCGAGGTTGCCCAGCATCTGGGTGAGCGCACCGTGCGCACCATCGCCATGGACGCCACCGAGGGTCTGGTGCGTGGCCAGGAAGCCCGCGACACCGGCGAATCGATCTCGGTTCCGGTTGGCGACGGCACGCTCGGCCGCATCATGAACGTCATCGGCGAGCCGGTTGACGAAGCCGGCCCGATCCCGCATGACGCCAAGCGCGGCATTCACCAGGAGGCTCCGGCCTTCGTGGAGCAGTCCACGGAAGCGGAAATCCTCGTCACCGGCATCAAGGTCGTTGACCTCCTGGCGCCTTACGCCAAGGGCGGCAAGATCGGCCTGTTCGGCGGCGCCGGCGTGGGCAAGACCGTTCTGATCATGGAACTGATCAACAACGTCGCCAAGGCGCACGGTGGTTACTCGGTGTTCGCCGGTGTCGGCGAGCGTACCCGTGAGGGCAACGATCTCTACTGGGAGATGATCGAGTCCGGCGTGAACAAGGAAGGCGGCGGCGAAGGCTCCAAGGCCGCGCTGGTCTACGGCCAGATGAACGAGCCCCCGGGAGCCCGTGCCCGTGTCGCGCTGACCGGCCTGACCGTTGCCGAAGACTTCCGCGACAAGGGGCAGGACGTGCTGTTCTTCGTCGACAACATCTTCCGCTTCACCCAGGCGGGTTCGGAAGTGTCGGCGCTGCTCGGCCGTATTCCTTCTGCGGTGGGCTATCAGCCGACCCTGGGTACGGACATGGGCGCGATGCAGGAACGCATCACCACCACCACCAAGGGCTCGATCACCTCGGTGCAGGCCGTGTACGTGCCGGCCGATGACTTGACCGACCCGGCGCCGGCGTCGACCTTCGCCCACCTTGACGCCACCACGGTGCTCAACCGTTCGATCGCGGAAAAGGGCATCTATCCGGCCGTGGATCCGCTGGACTCCACCTCGCGTATGCTCGACCCGCGCATCATCGGTGAAGAGCACTACGAGACGGCCCGTGCCGTGCAGGCGACCCTGCAGCGCTACAAGGCGCTTCAGGACATCATCGCCATTCTCGGCATGGACGAGCTCTCCGAGGAAGACAAGCTGGCGGTGGCCCGCGCCCGTAAGATCGAGCGCTTCCTGTCGCAGCCGTTCTTCGTCGCCGAGGTCTTCACCGGTTCGCCGGGCAAGCTGGTTTCGCTCGAAGACACCATCAAGGGCTTCAAGGGCCTGGTGGAAGGCGAGTACGACCATCTTCCGGAAGCGGCCTTCTACATGGTCGGTTCCATCGACGAAGCGGTCGAAAAGGCTCAGAAGCTCGCAGCGGAAGCTGCGTAAGGCAACGAAGGATCGAGGCACGACATGGCGGGAGCATTCCAGTTCGAGCTCGTCTCCCCGGAGCGGCTTCTTCTCTCCGAGGAAGCCACCGAGGTTGTGGTGCCGGGCGCCGAGGGCGAGTTCGGCATCATGGCGGGACACGCTCCGGTGATGTCGACCATGCGCCCGGGCGTCCTTCGGGTCGTCCGTGCCACCGGTGGCACCGAGCGTTACTTCATTCGCGGCGGTTTCGCCGAGGCTGGTCCGAAGGGGCTGACGGTTCTGGCGGAAATGGCCGTGCCGGTCGAGGATTTGAAGGCAGATGAGATCGCCTCGCAGATTCGCGATGCCGAGGAAGACGTGCGCGACGCCAAGGACGACGCAAGCCGCGAGAAGGCGGCAACGGTGCTGCAGCAGCTCCGCGATGCCGAGAATGTCCTGAAGACGCTCTGAACGACGCGACGGCGACGTCACAAGGATTGATTAACGCCCGGTGCCACGCGCCGGGCGTTTTTCGTTGCTGAGGGGCCGATATAGGATGGGGCCGCGGCTCCCGGCGCGCAGGGAGCGGGAGCAGGGAGTTTAGGCATGAACGCCGGCCCTCTACCGGAAGGGTTTCGCTTGCTGCCGGGCTATTTCGACCGGGCGGGGCAGGAGGTGCTTGTTGCCGCCATCCGTGAGGTCGTGGCGGCTGCCCCGCTGTTCACGCCTGTGATGCCGCGCACGGGCCGTCCGTTCTCGGTCCGTATGTCGAATTGCGGCCCGCTTGGCTGGGTGTCGGATCGTGAGGGCTACCGCTATCAGGCCCATCATCCGGCGACGGGCAGGCCCTGGCCGCCGATGCCCGGGCAACTTCAGGCTTTGTGGGCGGCGCTGGCGCCGGACCAGGCGCCAGCGCAGGCCTGTCTGATCAACTATTATCCGCCGGGCGCCCGGATGGGGTTGCATCAGGACCGGGATGAACGTGACTTTTCGGCGCCGGTGGTGTCGGTGTCGCTGGGCGCAACCGCACTCTTTCGCCTCGGCGGCACGACCCGCAAGGCGCCGACCCGCTCGTTCCGCCTGTCGTCGGGCGATGTGATGGTGCTGGGCGGGGAGGCAAGGCTCGCGTTCCACGGCGTTGACCGGATCCTTCCCGGCACCTCTACCCTGGTCAAGGACGATGGGCGGATCAACCTCACCCTGCGGCGGGTGGATTGACCGCACAGCACCAGGGCCCTCTGCTTGGGACGCGGTCCATGTGCGCAAGCGGCATCCATTTCGGGAGGCTGGAGCAGAATGACGTTGGACGACCTTGAGGATGGTCTACGGAAGTTCGACGGCACGGCGATTTCGAGCCTGTCCGAAATACGGGCGGCCTGCCGAGGCCGCGCGGGCTATCTCAACGAACTGGCCGCGTTTTGTGCTGATGCGCGGGCCTCGGTCTCCGCCGGTGCGACGTGGTTGCTCAAGGCGGAGTTGGCCGAGGGTGTGGAGCTTGCGCCAGAGGTGACGGCACAGATCGTCGGCGCGCTGGACAGGGTCGTCGGCTGGCAGGCGGCGCTTCATCTGTGCCAGTCGGTCGAAATGCTGGAGCTCACCTCGGCGCAGGCCGGGCGCTTTCTCGAGTGGGCAAGGGGCTATGCCGATCACGCCCGGCCGTTCCTGCGTGCCTGGAGCCTTCACGCGAGAGCGATCCTTGGACACAGATTTCCCGAGTTTGAAGATGAGGCTGCGATCGCACTGCGGACGGCCGAGGCGGATGCCGCCGCGTCCGTGCGTGCGCGGGCGCGGAACCTGCGCAAGCTGCTGGGCGCGAAGTGAAGATTAGATCAGCCTGGCTCGGGCGGTGGGGCAACGCTCCCTGAAAACGATGAGGCCGCCGCCCGCACGTGGGGCGTCACCGGGCGCTACCACCGCGCGATAGCTCCCTTGTCTGTCTGTCAACCGACTGAGACGTCACACCTAGGTCAAGACGGCGATGGCCAGCAGGCCGGCGATGATCCAGAGGGCGATTCGGCCCGAACGGGTGTGCCGGGCTTCCGCCTTGCCGATGGCCTCGGCAGTTTCCGCGTCGAACCGGAGCCCCTTTTCCGTCATCCGCTCGATCTCCCCGGAGAGCCGTCCGGCCCGGTCGGCGAGCAGCGGCAGGTCGGCGGCAAGGCGGCCGAGGGCGGCAAAGCCGCTGGCGGCATCCTGCAAGCGGCCCGTCGGTCCGAGATTGCGCTCGATCCAGCCGCGCACCACCGGTTCGGCCGTGTGCCACATGTCGAGATGCGGGTTGAGCGTGCGGGCGACCCCCTCGACCACCACCATGGTCTTTTGCAGCATGATGAGCTGGGTCTGGGTGCGCATGTTGAACAGCTCGGTGACCTCCAGCAATTGGGTCAGCAGCCGGGCCATGGAAATCTCGGAAGCATCATGGCCGTGGATCGGCTCGCCGATAGCGCGAATCGCCTGGGCGAACACCTCCATGTCCTGATCGCGCGGCACGTAGCCCGCCTCGAAATGCACCTCCGCCACCCGTCGGTAGTCGCGGGTGATGAAGCCGAACAGGATCTCGGCAAGGAACCGCCGTTCCGCCGGGCTGAGCCGGCCGGTGATGCCGAAATCGACCGCCACCAGCGTGCCATCGGCTTCGAGGAACAGGTTGCCCTGATGCATGTCGGCGTGAAAGAAGCCGTCGCGCACCGCATGGCGCAGGAAGGACTGGATCACGGTGGCGCCGACCGCCGGCAGATCGTGGCCATCGGCTTCGATGCCGGCCACATCGGAGAGCTTGCGGCCCTCGATCCACTCCATGGTCAGAACCGATTTCGCCGTGCGCGGCCAATTGACCTCGGGCACGCGGAACCCGGGATCCTCGCGGGTGTTCTCGTTCATTTCCGAAAGCCCAGCGGCTTCCAGACGGAAATCCATTTCCAGTTCGACCGAGCGGGCGAGGGTATCGACGACGGCCACCGGACGCAGCCGCCGTGAGGGCGGATGCAGCCGCTCGATCGTTCGCGCGACCAGGTAATAGCTCTTCAGATCCCGGCGGAACCGCTCGGCAACGCCCGGACGCAGGATCTTGACGGCCACCTGGCGCAGTTCGCCATCATGGTCGCGGATCTTGGCGCGATGGACCTGGGCGATCGAGGCGGCGGCCACCGCCTCGCCGAAGTCCTCGAACAGCGTCTCCACCGGCTGGCCGAGTTGCTCCTCGACCACGCGCCGGGCCTCCGCCATCGGAAAGGCCGGCAACTGGTCCTGCAGCGAGGTCAGGTCGGTGGCGATCTCCCGGCCGACCACATCGGGCCGGGTGGCGAGGAACTGGCCGAGTTTCACATAGGAGGGGCCGAGACGGTTGAGCGCATCGGACAGGCGCTTGTCGGCGGTCTTCCTGCGCACCGAGCGGCGTTCCAGCAAGCGGATGGTGCGAAGCGCCATGCGTTGGGCCGGCGGCAGATCGGGCAGGTCGACGATGCCGAACACCCCTTCGCGGGCCATGACAAGGCCCGCGCGGGCCAGACGGAAGACTGCGATCAGCGGCATTGGTTTCTCAAATGGCCCAGGCGGAATGGAGGCAGGCGATGCCGCCGGAGTAATTGCGATAGGTGACCCGGGAGAACCCGGCCTCGCGGATCATCTCGGCGAAACGTTCCTGATGGGGAAACTTGCGAATCGATTCCACCAGATAGCGATAGGGTTCGCCATCGCCGGTGATGACCCGGCCGATCGCCGGAATGGCATTGAAGGAGAACTGGTCGTAGATCCGGTCAAGACCAGCCACATCGACCTGGGAGAACTCAAGGCAGAGGAACCGGCCACCGCGTTTCAGCACCCGGCGTGCCTCGCGCAGCGCCTGGTCGATGCGCGGCACATTGCGGATGCCGAAGGCGATCGTATAGGCGTCGAAGCTGGCATCGGGAAAGGGCAGGTCCTCCGCATTGCCTTCGACGAAGCGAAGCCGATCGGCAAGGCCGGCCTTTTCCGCCCGGTCGCGGCCCACCGACAGCATCGAGCCGTTGATGTCGCAGACGACGGCCCGGGTGGCGGCGCCGCCCTGATTGACGATCCGGGTGGCGATGTCGCCGGTGCCGCCGGCCACGTCGAGCACCTTGAACCGGCGCCCTTGTGCGCGCGGCGGGGCCAGGGCCGCAACCATGGCGTCCTTCCACAGCCGGTGCATGCCGCCGGACATCAGATCGTTCATCAGGTCGTAGCGGTCCGCCACCTGGTGGAAGACGTCGTTGACGAGCGTCTGTTTCTGCTCGCGCGCCACGTTGCGAAAGCCGAAGCTCGTCGCCATTTCCGGCCCGCGCGTGCGCGACCGGTCGCCCTGCGTGCTGCCCGCCATGTTCGGTCTCCGCTGAGGTTGTCCGGCCATGCGCCGGACCGATTGTTCCCGGACGGGCGGCCTGGCCAGAGCCCGGCCTCGTCCCGTCCGCCGATGCCTTACAGCATTTTGCCCAAGAGGTCACGAAGGCACCACCTTTCCCCTGGCGACTGCGGCAATCCGCCGGCGGCCCGATGGTGCTTGAAGGAGAGTTTTCCCCGGGCGGTGCTTCCTGTATGCACGGGGCTTGAGGTCGGCGCCACAGCACGGGCGGCGGAGCCGCGTGGCTGGCGGAACAGGGGGACACCATCAATCATGCCAGAGTTGCCCGAGGTCGAAACGGTTCGCCGTGGTCTTGCGCCGGTGTTCGAGGGGGCCGAGATCGCCAGCGTCTCGCAGAATCGGCCCGATCTGCGCTTTCCTTTCCCCGAGGACTTCGCCGCGCGGCTGACCGGCCGGCAGGTGGTGTCGCTCGGTCGGCGGGCGAAATATCTGCTTGCAGATCTCGACGATGCGGCGGTGCTGGTGATGCATCTGGGCATGTCCGGCGCCTTTCGCATCGAAACCGGCGAGGGGCGCGCGGATGCGGTGTCGCCCGTTCCGGATCTTGGTGCCTTCCGGGTCTATCCCCCCGCCGAGGCGCGCGCCCATGATCATGTGGTGTTTCATCTGCGGTCGCCGACCGGCCAGGGCGCGCGGGTTCCCATGCGCATTGTCTACAATGATCCTCGGCGCTTTGGTTTCATGACCCTGATCGAGCGCAGCGCGGTGGAAACCCACCCCTATTTCGCCAAGCTGGGGGTGGAGCCGACCGGCAACCAGCTCGATGCGGATCTGTTGGCCGCGCGCCTTGCCGGCAAGGCGACCTCGCTGAAGGCGGCGCTGCTGGACCAGCGGGTGATCGCCGGCCTCGGCAATATATATGTGTGCGAGGCGCTCTATCGCTCCGGCCTATCGCCGACCCGCGCCGCAGGCAGTCTCGTCACCGCCAGGGGCCGGCCGACAGCCGCAGCGGGGCGGTTGGCGGTCGCCATCCGCGAGGTGATCGCCGAGGCGATTGCCGCCGGCGGCTCCACCTTGCGCGACCATCGCCAGGCCGATGGCTCGCTTGGCTACTTCCAGCACAGCTTTGCGGTCTATGGCCGGGAGGGGGAGCTCTGTCGCACCCCCGGCTGTACCGGAACCATCGCCCGGATGGTGCAGGGCGGGCGGTCGACCTTCTACTGTCCACGTTGTCAGAAGTAGCCAGAATCCGGAAGCGACCTCGATGAGGGGGGGCGTCCCGGGGCCGGCGCGGGCCCTTGTGCGGACTGGCCGAAGGGCGCGGTTGCGACGGCTTCGTGCATCCGCTACCCCTAGTCGCTGTAGCAGGAGCGGCGTCGGTGCCGCGCAAGATCCGCCGGGAGGTCTCATGGGATACGAGAATATTCAGGTCGAGAAGCGGGGCCGCGTCGGCCTTGTCACGCTGCATCGGCCGAAGGCGCTGAATGCGCTGAATTCCGCCTTGATCGCAGAGCTGAACACGGCGCTTGCCCAGTTCGAAGGCGACGACAAGATCGGCTGCGTGGTGCTGACCGGCTCCGAAAAGGCCTTTGCCGCCGGTGCCGATGTCAAGGAGATGAGCACGCTCTCCTTCGTCGAGGCCTACAAGACTGATTTCATCACCAGCTGGGATCAGGTCTCGCGCTTTCGCAAGCCGATCATTGCCGCGGTCGCCGGCTATGCGCTCGGCGGCGGCTGTGAGCTGGCGATGATGTGCGATTTCATCCTGGCCGCGGACAATGCGCGGTTCGGACAACCGGAGATCACGCTTGGGGTGATGCCCGGCGCCGGCGGCAGCCAGCGGCTGACCCGCTTTGTCGGCAAGTCCAAGGCGATGGAAATGTGCCTGACCGGCCGGATGATGGACGCGGCCGAAGCGGAGCGCTCCGGGCTGGTCAGCCGGGTGCTGCCGGTGGACGAACTGGTCGACGAGGCGCTGCGGGTGGCGGAGAAGATCGCCGATTTCTCCATGCCGATCGTCATGATGACCAAGGAGAGCGTCAATCGCGCCTATGAGACGACCCTTGCCGAGGGCGTGCGGTTTGAACGGCGGATGTTCCACTCCATGTTCGCGACGGAAGACCAGCAAGAGGGCATGACCGCATTCGTCGAAAAGCGGGCGCCGCAGTTCAAGAACCGCTAGGCGGCGGATTAGCTGGCCGCCGGGGCGGTTTTCGCATTGACGGCGGCCAGGTGTCCGACTATAAGCCTTGTCGACCGGTGGCGGCTCGTTTCGCCGCCGCTTTCGTTTGGCAGAGCTGGTTTCTCCAGGGTTCCTGTTGGAAGCCGCTCCGGCCGGACACAGTGTTCACGTAACGCATCAGGACAGATAATGGCCAACACCCCTTCGGCCAAGAAGGCGGCGCGGAAGATCGAGCGTCGCACGGCCATCAACAAGGCCCGCCGGACTCGGGTGCGCACGCACCTGCGCAAGGTTGAGGAAGCGATCGCTTCCGGTGACCAGTCGGCGGCGAACGACGCTCTCAAGACCGCGCAGCCCGAGCTGATGCGGGCCGTGACCAAGGGTGTCTTTCATCGGAACCTGGCGGCCCGGAAGATCTCCCGGCTGAACGCCCGGATCAAGGCGCTCAGCGCCTGATATTTCCGACCCGCGCGAATTCAAGAACCCGGCCCTTTGGCCGGGTTTTTCTTTAGCCGGCGCCTGCACGTCCTGCGCGTGACCGTCTAAATATCACCGCCGATTCGATGTGGCCGAATGAGACCGCAATTGTCATGGAAAGAATAATAAAAACAATGACATACATAGAGGTAGCGGCCACGGTTCTGGCTCGATGCGCGTTTGCCGGGAGTCAAGATTGATCTGTTAATTTTTTTTTTGATGCACATGTTTGTTGTTGGTTTCCCGGGTGAAGGGCGCAAAACGCGTTGAGTCCAAACGCCTTCCAAAAGCCCTTTCAAGCGGGCAGCGGTGAATCAAGCTCGGCTGCATGGCGCTGGTTAATGCTTCGGTAACCATGTCCTGTTGCAGGCGGTCTGGGGCATGTGTATGTTCTTTTCATCGGGCGCCCGCCCGGGTAAATCGAACAAGAAAAAACGCGAGGGCCTCTGGAAGAGCAATGCTATATTTGTGCCGAAAATCAGATTGCGCAATGTATCATGTGTTCTCAGGGTCCCTGTATGATGGATCCTGTGATCTGAGACTGGAAAGTCTCATTTCGTCCGGCTAACTGGCGATATCCATTACAATTCGATGTTTTTCAGCTTGCTGAAGTCTTTTGGCAAGGGGTGGGTTATTTTGTCTGGTCAAGGTGAATATCACGCGTGGCCGGTATGTCCGATGAGGGGGCTGACCCGGAGCGGGGGAACCCGTAAAGGGGAGGCGGAATGTTCGATCGACCGAACGTCGGGTCATCCTAGGGGAATGGCGGATGGGCCGGTCGATTGGCAGGAAGGTGCGACGATGAGGGGCTTGACGATGACAGCGCAATGGACTTTCTGTGCCGCTCCGGCGAGGTCGACCGCACTTGCGGACCTTGCCATGACCTGAGCGCGAGGGTCTTCCCCGGCACGCGCCGGCGCGGGATCCGCAGCCGATCACGACATAACTCCCGGGTCACATCGGCACCGGGCGGGACAAGGGCTAGCGCCCTGATCGCCCGCGTATTTCCGGTGGCAGAACCCGAAAGGGAAACAAGGCAACGGGGCAGGGTTCTCCCGCCCCGACGGCCGATGTCGCGCTTGCGACAGACATCAGACGCCGCATTCGCGGCGAACACAAATGGGCCAAAACGGCGGCAACACGCGACGGGATCTGCGGCGGCGGACAAACCCGTTGGCATTGGAGGCGACACGATGAACTTGCAGGAACTGCCGGCACCCGAAATGACAGGGGCGGATCACTGGACCCGCGTAAAGAAGCGCCTTCGGGCCGAACTGGGCGAGGATGTGTTCTCGAGCTGGTTTGCCCGGGTGGATCTGGAAAACCATGCGGATGGCACGGTGCGCCTGTCGGTGCCGACCCGGTTCCTCAAGCAGTGGATCCAGTCGCATTACCACGAGCGTCTGGTCGGCCTCTGGAAGCATGAATGCGAGGATGTCCATCGCATCGAGCTGACCGTGCGCGGTGCGGTGCGGGCCCGGCCGGCGAATGCTGCAGCCGCCGCCAGGTCCCTGTCGCCGGCAGCGCGCCCGGTTGCCGGCTCCGCCTCGATGACCGTGGTCGATGGCGGCCGCTCTCAGCCCCGGCCGGTGAGCGCGGCCCGCCCGAGCCCGGCGCAGGAGACCCGTGACGGTCTGGAGGGCGCCTCGCTCGACCCCAAGTACACCTTCGCCTCCTTCGTGGAGGGCGAATCCAACGCGCTCGCCCTCGCCGCCGCCCGGCAGATCGCCACCGCCAGCGCCGTGACCTTCAATCCGCTTTACGTTCACGCCTCCGTCGGCCTCGGCAAGACCCATCTGATGCAGGCGGTCGCCGCCGAGGCAAAGGCGGCCGGACGCCGGGTCCTTTACCTCACCGCCGAGCACTTCATGTATCGCTTCGTCGCCGCGCTGAAGGCCCAGTCGGCTCTGGCGTTCAAGGAGACCCTGCGGACCATCGACCTGCTTTTGATCGATGACATGCAGTTCCTGCACGGCAAGCAGGTGCAGCAGGAATTCTGCCATACGCTCAATGCGTTGATCGATGGCGCGCGCCAGGTCGTGGTTGCCGCCGACCGTCCGCCTTCAGATCTGGAGACCCTGGACGACCGGGTGCGCTCGCGCCTGGCCGGCGGTCTTGTGGTGTCGATCACGGAACCGGATTTCGGCCTGCGCCGGGCGATTCTCGGCAACCGGGTGGAGACGGTGCGCCGCGCTCATTCCGGCTTTGCGATTCCCGAAAGCGTGCTCGATTACGTGGCGCGGCATGTGGGCAACTCCGGGCGCGACCTTGAGGGAGCCCTCAACCGGCTGATCGCCCATAACCAGCTGACCAGCCAGCCGGTCACCCAGGAGATGGCCGAGGCCACCTTGCGTGATCTGGTGCGCAACACCGAGCCGCGCCGGGTGAAGATCGAAGACATCCAGCGGGTGGTATCGAAGCACTACAATGTGTCGAAGGCGGATCTCCTGTCGGCCCGGCGCACCCGCACCATCGTGCGCCCCCGTCAGATCGCCATGTTCCTGGCGAAGATGATGACGCCGCGCTCGCTGCCGGAAATCGGCCGGCGGTTCGGCAATCGCGATCACACCACCGTGCTGCATGCGGTGCGCAAGATCGAGGAAATGAGCCGGGCCGACGCCAACCTGGCGCAGGAAATCGATCTGCTGCGGCGCATGCTTGACGCCTGACGCGCAAGACGGATGAGCGGCAGCCGGCGTGAGGTGCGAAAGCCCACGCCGGCTTGCCCTTTGTGGTGGCGGCCATGGTGTTGCAACCGCTCTTGCTTTTCCCTCAGCTTGCGGGCAGTGTCGATGCCCGTTTCGCTGTCGCGAACTCCTCCCCACATACGCGGCTTGTGAAGGCCGCCGCATCGGATGACGGACGATACAATGAAAGTGACTCTTGAGCGGACCGACCTCCTGAAGTCCCTGACCCATGTGCATCGTGTCGTCGAGCGCCGGAACACCATCCCGATCCTGTCCAACGTGCTGCTGCGCTGCGATGGTGGCCAGCTCGCCCTCAAGGCGACCGACCTCGATCTGGAGATTTCCGAGCAGATTCCGGCGCATGTGGAACAGCCGGGCGCGACCACCGTGCCCGCGCACATGATCTACGACATCGTGCGCAAGCTGCCCGAGGGCGCGCAGGTTTCGCTGGAGACCTCCGGCGACAATGCCACGCTGGAGCTGCGGGCCGGCCGCTCGCGCTTCGCCCTGCAGATGCTGCCGGAAGCCGACTTCCCGGACATCACCGCCGGGGAGTTCAGCCACGCCTTCACCCTGACCGGGCGGGATCTGCGGCTGATCATCGATTCGACCCAGTTCGCGATTTCCACCGAGGAAACCCGCTACTATCTCAACGGTATCTACATGCATACGGTGACGACCGACGCGGGAGAGCGGTTCCGCGGTGTCGCCACCGACGGACACCGGCTCGCCCGGGCCGAGGTTCCCGCGCCCGCTGGTGCGTCGGGCATGCCGGGGATCATCGTGCCGCGCAAGACCGTGGGCGAGATGCAGAAGCTGCTGGAGGATCCGGACGCCGAGGCGCAGGTGGAAATTTCCGAGGCGAAGATCCGCATCACCACCGGCAATGTGGTGCTGACCTCCAAGCTGATCGACGGAACCTTCCCCGACTACGGTCGGGTGATTCCGCAGAACAACGACAAGACGATGCTGGTCGACCGCGATGACTTCAAGGCGGCGGTCGATCGTGTCTCGACCATCTCGTCGGAGCGTGGCCGGGCCGTCAAGCTGGCGATTTCCGAAGGCCGGATGGTGCTGACCGTGATCAATCCCGATTCCGGCTCGGCGACCGAGGAACTGGCGGTCGATTATGAATCCGATCCGCTGGAGATCGGCTTCAATTCCCGCTATCTGCTTGAAATCACGGGGCAGCTTCGCGGCGACACGGCCAGCTTCTCCTTTGCCGATGCGGGCGCGCCGACCCTGATTCAGGATCAGGGCGCCGAGGACACGCTCTATGTGCTCATGCCGATGCGCGTCTGACGGCCGTTTGGCGTCGTGACGCGGCGGCCGACAGGAGGCGCGCCATGAGCGGGCCGGTCCATGTGGCGCTGCGTCGCCTCGCCCTGACGAATTTCCGCAGCTACGAGACGTTCTCGCTGACGCTGGATGCCCCGCTGGTGGCTTTCGTTGGCGAGAACGGCGCCGGCAAGACCAATCTGCTCGAAGCGGTGTCGCTGCTGACCGCCGGACGTGGCCTGCGCCGGGCGCCGCTGGGCGAGATCGCCCGCAAGGGCTCCTCCGGCGACTGGTCGGTCGCAGCGGTTGTCGATGGGCCGCAGGGCGAAACTCGCATCGGGGTCGGCCATCGGCCCGGCGAGACCGGCCGGCGTATTCGCATTGATGGGGCGGACGCGCGCAACTCCGAACAGCTTCTCGACTATCTGCGGGTTCTCTGGCTGCTGCCTTCCATGGATGGGCTGTTCACCGGCCCGGCCGGGGATCGGCGCCGATTTCTCGACCGGTTCGTGCTGGCGGTCGATCCGGGGCATGGCCGGCGCGTCGCCGATCTGGAAAAAACCCTGCGGGCCCGCAACCGGCTGCTCGATGGCAATGGTGCGCCGGAGTTTCTCGACGCGGTCGAGGCGCAGCTTGCCCCGCTGGCGGTGGCCGTGTGTTTCGCCCGGCGCGAAACCGTGGCGCTGCTCGCCGAGCGGGTCGCCGCCCAGGCGAGCCTGGGGTTGCCCTTCCCGCAGGCGGGCATCAGCCTGGATGGTCCCTTCGAAGAGGAGGCCGATGCCTGTGCCGCCGGCGATCTGGAAGACCGCTACCGCGCCCGGCTGGTCGAGACGCGCCGGCGCGATCGCGCCGCCGGTCGCACGCTCGACGGGCCGCACCGGTCGGATCTGAAGGTGCATCATCTGGCCAAGGATATGCCCGCCGGGCTTGCCTCCACCGGTGAACAGAAGGCCCTGTTGATCGGTCTGGTGCTCGCCCATGCGGAGGTGACCGCCGCCATGTCCGGAATGACGCCGCTGTTGCTGCTGGACGAGGTGGCGGCCCATCTTGACCCGAACCGGCGGGCGGCGCTGTTCGCCCGGCTTGCCGAGCTGGGGCCGCAGGTTCTGATGACCGGCACGGATCCGCTGCTTTTTTCCGCCCTGCCGCGCGAAAGCGAAGTATTTCAGGTCGCCAGCGGCAGCGTCACCCCCTATAGTCCGGGCTGAAAAATCAAGGACTGTCTCACCCCATGGATATCACCGCCCTGATCGTCTTCGCATCGGCGCTTTTCGTGGCTGCCGTCATTCCCGGACCGGGGATCGCGGCGATTGTCGCGCGCGTTCTGGCGCGTGGTCGCGATGGAGCCCTGGCCTTCTGTTTCGGTGTTGCCCTGGGGGATGTGATCTGGCTCGGCCTGGCCGTCGCGGGGCTCGCGGTGGTGGCCAACACCTTCGCCACCGTTTTTCTGGCAATCAAGTACCTGGGCGCTGCCTATCTGGTGTATCTTGCCTGGAAGATGTGGCGGGCGCCGGCCGATGCGGGCATGGCGAGCGTGGTCCGTCCGGCGAGTGAAAGCCGGCTCAATCTGGTGCTCGGCGGTCTGGCGGTCACCCTCGGGAACCCCAAGGTGATCGTGTTCTATCTGGCTCTCTTGCCGAACATCATCGCTCTGGAGACGGTGACGGTGCTCGGCTTCGTCGAGCTCAGTGCGGTCACCTTCGCGGTGTTGGCGGTGGTGCTTGGTGGCTATTGCCTGCTGGCGGAGCGGGCGCGGGGGCTGATGTCGAGCCCGTGGGCGGTCCGGCTGCTCAATCGCGTGGCAGGCTCGGTGATGGCCGGCGCGGCGGTGGCGATCGCCACCCGCTGACGCGGCGCAAGGGGCCGTCCTGCCGCCTTTGCAAAGCCCGCAGGGCGCCTTCCGGGCGCGTATCGGAAATAGCGGCGATGGTGGGCCGGGCTCGGCGAAAGCCGAGGTTGGTTGAACAGGTGTGTGAAGCCCGTATAACGGTTCTTCAACAGTGATCCAGCGAGAAACTGATTCGAATGAGTGATACCCCGATGACCGGCGATCCCGCCTCGCAGCCCGCCTCTGACGCCGATGACTATGGCGCCGGCTCGATCAAGGTTCTGAAGGGCCTTGATGCGGTGCGCAAGCGGCCGGGCATGTATATCGGTGACACCGATGACGGCTCGGGCCTGCATCACATGGTCTATGAGGTGGTGGACAACGCCATCGACGAGGCGCTGGCCGGTCATGCCGACCGGGTGACGGTGACACTCAATGCCGATGGCTCGGTCACCGTGAGCGACAATGGCCGCGGTATTCCGACGGACCTGCATCCGGAGGAAGGGGTTTCGGCGGCCGAAGTGATCATGACCCAGCTCCACGCGGGCGGGAAGTTCGACCAGAATTCCTACAAGGTTTCCGGCGGCCTGCATGGGGTGGGCGTGTCGGTGGTCAATGCCCTGTCGTCCTGGCTGGAGCTCAGGATCTGGCGCAATGGGCGCACCCATACCATGCGCTTTGAGGATGGCGAGGCGGTGGCGCCTCTGGCCGATGTCGGGCCGGCGGAGGGAAAGAAGGGCACCGAGGTGACCTTCCTGCCATCCTCGGAAACCTTCACCAGGACCGAATTCGATCTCGGCACTCTGGAACATCGCCTGCGCGAGCTGGCTTTTCTCAACTCTGGCGTTCGCATTCTGTTGACCGACCGGCGCGGGGTCGAGGAAAGCGTGGTTGAGCTCTATTACGATGGCGGTCTGGAGGCCTTCGTGCGCTATCTCGACCGGGCCAAGCACCCGCTGGTGGAGGATCCGGTGGTGATGCGGGCCGAACGCGATGGCATCACCGTGGAGGCGGCGCTGTGGTGGAACGACAGCTACCACGAGCAGGTGCTGTGCTTCACCAACAACATCCCGCAGCGCGATGGCGGCACCCATCTGGCCGGTTTCCGCGCGGCCCTGACCCGACAGATGACCGGCTATGCCGACCGTTCCGGTCTGCTGAAGAAGGAAAAGGTGTCGCTGACCGGCGACGACTGCCGCGAGGGGCTGACCTGCGTCTTGTCGGTCAAGGTGCCGGATCCGAAATTCTCCTCCCAGACCAAGGACAAGCTGGTCTCCTCCGAGGTCCGTCCGGTGGTGGAGAACGTCATCAATGCCACCTTGTCGACGTGGCTGGAGGAAAACCCCGCCCATGCCAAGACCCTGGTCTCCAAGGTGGTGGAGGCGGCCAGCGCCCGCGAGGCGGCGCGCAAGGCGCGCGAGCTGACCCGGCGCAAGGGCGCGCTCGATGTGGCCTCGTTGCCCGGCAAGCTCGCCGACTGTCAGGAGCGCGATCCCGCCAAGGCCGAATTGTTCCTGGTGGAGGGTGATTCCGCTGGCGGCTCCGCCAAGCAGGGCCGCAGCCGCGAGAATCAGGCGATTCTCCCCTTGCGCGGCAAGATCCTCAACGTGGAGCGGGCCCGGTTCGACAAGATGCTGTCGTCGAACGAGATCGGCACACTGATCACCGCGCTTGGTACCGGCATTGGCGCCGAGGAATTCAACCTCGAGAAGCTGCGCTATCACAAGATCATCATCATGACCGACGCCGACGTCGATGGCGCGCATATCCGCACGCTGCTGTTGACGTTCTTCTTCCGGCAGATGCCGGCGCTGATCGAGAACGGGCATGTGTTCATTGCCCAGCCGCCGCTCTACAAGGTCAAGCGCGGCAATTCCGAGCAGTATCTGAAGGATCAGGAGGCATTGGAAAACTACCTGATCGACGCGGGGCTTGAAGATTGCGCGCTCACCCTTGCCAATGGCGAGGTGCGCACCGGCCAGGACCTGCGCGATGTGGTGGAAAAGGCGCGGATTGTCTCCGGCATCCTCGATGGCCTGCATACGCGCTACGATCGCGGTGTCGTTGAGCAGGCGACCATTGCCGGTGCACTCAATGCCGACGTGCATCACGACCCGGAGAAGGCGCGGGAGGCGGCCGCCTATATCGCTCGGCGCCTCGATATCCTGGCCGATGAGTTCGAACGCGGCTGGGTCGGGGAAGCGCGGGAGGATGGCGATCTTGTCTTCACCCGCACCGTGCGCGGTGTGGAGGAGGTGGCGACGATCGACGCGGCGCTGCTTGGCTCCGCCGATGCCCGAAAGCTCGATGCCCGTGCCGCCCAGTTGCAGGAGGTCTTCATCAAGGCCGCCACCTTGTCGCGCAAGGGGGTGAGCCAGCCCATTCGCGGGCCCCGGGCGCTGTTGGAGGCCGTCTTCGCCCAGGGGCGCAAGGGGATCGCCCTGCAGCGGTACAAGGGCCTTGGCGAGATGAATGCCTCCCAGCTCTGGGAAACGACCCTCGACCCGAACGCCCGGTCCCTGCTGCAGGTCAAGGTGCGCGAGGCCGATGCCGCCGACGATATCTTCACCAAGCTGATGGGGGACGACGTGGATCCGCGCCGGACCTTCATTCAGGACAACGCGCTTTCGGTCGCGAATCTCGATGTCTGACCCTTTGCAGGCGAAGTTTTCGCCCGCAACGGCAAAGACCCTTTGACAAAGCCGGCCGCTGCCCCTATACGAAGCGGCCAAGACAGCAATCTCCTCAAAAACAAGCCGTATCGCACAATGCCGACAATCAATCAGTTGGTTCGCCAGAACCGCAAGCCTATCGTCAAGAAGTCCAAGACGCCCGCTCTGAACGGAAATCCGCAGAAGCGCGCCGTCTGCACTCGCGTCTACACCACGACGCCGCGTAAGCCGAACTCGGCTCTGCGTAAGGTCGCTCGTGTGCGCATGACCAATGGCAACGAAGTGACCGCCTACATTCCGGGCGAAGGTCATAACCTCCAGGAACACTCCGTCGTGCTCGTTCGCGGCGGCGGCCCGAACGACCTTCCGGGTGTGCGCTACCGCGTGATCCGCGGTGTGCTCGACACCCAGGGCGTCAAGGATCGTAAGAAGCGTCGTTCGCTCTACGGCTCCAAGCGGCCGAAGTAAGCACCAGCTTTTGTTTCTGGGTAGACCTGCTGCGATTTGCCCTCGGCTTCGGCCGGGGGTTTTTCGCGTTTGGCGGTAGCCTGTCGCGCGCTGCGTGCACAGGTTATCCGGAGCAGTGGCGGGTGAGGGGCCTTGCCGGACGTAAGGGGTCCGGAAATGCCTGGGGGGCGGGGGCAGCCTTGTCCAGCGTTAGTGGCTGTTCTCGTACTTGCGGGTGCCAGCCATCAAAAAAGCCGCCCACGCGATCCGCGGGCGGCTTTTTTGATGGTCGGTCTCGGCTTTCGGCCGAGCGCCGGAACGTCTTGTCGTCAGGCGGCGATGCGCTTCTGCGCCCGGAAGGCGACCGGGGCGTTCTCGCGATTGCGACGACGCTCTTCCGGCGAGATGTAGACAAGCGCGCGGTGCTCGTCGCAGTAGGAAACGCCCGGCTCGACGCGGTTGCTGCAGGGGAAGGAATAGTTGCCGCCGGTGCCTTCGGCCCATTTGCATTGCCCGGAGCGGGGCAGACGAAGATCGGTCATGAGTGCATCCCGTTGGTGTGGCCATCCGGCGGGGGTAAGCCCCGCGTCACGCCAACGGCGTGGGATGAGCGCTTGGACGACCGGCGAACCCTTGTGGCGCCAGTTCGAAAAAACCAGAGAGCTGTAATATAAGTGTCATGCTGCACTGCGGCAAGCTTGGCCTCGGTATAGGTGCCATGCTTGCACTGCAGTGCAACAATCCGACGGCGATGGGGAACGCCGGCAACCATAACGAGGAGCCTGGTCGGAGCCCTTCCGGCAAGATGGAAAGAACGCCAGCCCTTCTTGTTTGTGCAAGCTCCCGGGCGAAAACCGCCCAGGTTTTGCGGCGACAGGCGTCAGTCCTTGTTTTCCCGCAGGTTCGTGACCGTGCGCCGGTTCTGCGCCCGGCATTCCTGTTCGGGGCAATCCCGCACCTTGCGCTGGGTCCCATAGCCCTTGGCCCAGAGGCGGCGCGGGTCCACGCCCTTGCTGATCAGATAGGCCATGGTGGCGTTGGCCCGGCGCGTGGACAGGGCCTTGTTGTCGGCGGCGCTGCCCGGGTCGTCGGCGAAGCCCTGGATCTTGGCGTACCAGTGCCGGTTTTCCTGGAGCCACGCGGCCTGCTTGTCGAGCGTCATGCGCGCGGTGTCATCGATCTCCGCCGAGCCGGCGCTGAAATAGGTGCGCCGGCCGACGTTCAGCATGAAGGCTTCTTCGCTGCCGGGGGCGATCCTGGCGAAACCGACCGCCGGTGCGTTGGTCACATCCGGGGTCGCGACCTGCTCTGTGGTGTTGCAGCCGGCCAGCAGGGCAGCGCAAGCGGTCAGCATCAGGGCCCGTTTCACCCTGCTGGTGGCAAATGACGTCACGATGAAATGCTCCCTGAGATCGGTGGTCAGCCTTTGCTGGATTCGGGGCCGGACCCGGCGCCAAGGTGTTCCAGCACCAGAACGCGGGTGCCCAGCGGGCAGCGCTGGTACAGATCGACGATATCTTCCGGGAACATGCGAATGCAGCCGGACGAGACGTCCGAGCCGATGCTCCAGGGCTCAAGCGTGCCGTGGAGCCGGTAGCCCGTGTCGCCGCCCTTGTCGTTGTAGAGGTAAAGCGCGCGCGGCCCGAGCGGATTGTTCGGCGCGCCGCCCTTGACGAGCCGCGGCAGGTCCGGTTGACGCTTCAGCATGTCGGGTGGCGGCACCCAGCGCGGCCACAGGGCCTTGCGCTTGATCTGGGCGCGGCCGTACCATTTGAAACCGTCCCGGCCCACACCGACCCCGTAGCGCAAGGCGGTGTTGTTCTCCCAGATCCAGTAGAGATAGTGGTTGCGGGTGTCGATGACGACAGTGCCCGCCGGCTCTTCCGAATAGTATTTGACCATCTGCCGTTGCAGATGCGGCTTGATCACCTTGAAATTGGTGCGCCGGTAGGAAAAGCCGTTATCGGCAGTGGCGCCATCGAACCATTTGGACGACGCCAGTGCCGGCACCGGCAGGCTTGCCGCTGCCAGCAGGGCGCCGGTACCGGCAAGCACGCTACGTCGTGACGGATGGCTGCTCATGCCGTTCTCCCCCCTCGGCCGGATTGACTGCTCAACTCACGCGCGTCAATCGTGACCGCAATCGATCTCTGAGTCGCAGATATTACGGTTCATTCTGACGCAAAGGTCAATCCTTGGCCGTCTCCTGTCCGCCGGTTTTGGCCCCGGCCGCAGCCAGTTCGGCAGCGGTATCAAGGTCGAGCCGTGCCGGCGGGCCGATCTCCACCTCGGCGCGCTGGTCCTGGTGCCGGTCGATCAGCGCTCGGGCGCCGGTGTCGCCTTCCAGTTGCGTGAGCGCATCGAAGAAGGCGCGATCCCAGAGGACCGGATTGCCCCGTTTGCCTTCGGCGGTGGCGACCACAATGGGTTTTCCGGCCCCGGGCGCATAGGCGGCGATTATCCGGTCGATGGCCTCCGCCGTGATGCCGGGCATGTCGGCAAGCAGGATCAGCGCGGCGTCGGTGTCCGGCGGCAGCGCGGCGATACCGGTACGGATCGAGCTGGCCATGCCGTCCGCGTGATCCGGATTGTGCACGAGAATAGCGTCGAGGCCGTTCAGCGCCGCGCCCACCGCATCGGCCATATGGCCGGTAACCACGGTCAGGGAGGAAATTCCGCTGGCCAGTGCTGCCCTGGCGGCGATGCGCACCAGCGGTTCGCCATCGAGCCGGGCCAGCAGCTTGTTGGTCTCGCCGGCGCGGCTGGAGCGGCCGGCCGCAAGCAGGATCGCTGCGACCTTGCGTGGGATCGGTGCGGCGTGATCCATGGCGTTCCCGCCTGTCTCCGCTTTTGCTGCAGGCGCCGCCGCGCGCGGCTGTGGCCGGGTGCCGATCTCCATCAGCAACCCACCAACACCGAGACCGGTGATGTCCTCCGGCCGGACCGGCAGATCCGCCATCATCCGGTCGAGAACCCAGTCGAAGCCGTTTTCCCTGGGGCTGCGGGCACAGCCCGGGGCACCGAGCACCGGTAGGCCTGAGAGCGCGCCAACAAGCAGCAGGTTGCCCGGGTCCACCGGCATGCCGAAATGCACCACCGTGCCGCCGGCGGCCTCGATCGCGGCCGGGATCACGTCCTTGCGGTCGACAATGGCCGAGGCGCCGAAAACGAGCAGCATCTCCGCGCCCTGGGCGGCAAGCGCCGTGAGTGCGGCGGCGACCGCCGCCGGATCATGGGCGACGCGCTCCTCGCCGATCAGCGTCGATCCGGAAACGGCAAGCCGCGCCTCGGTGATCCGGCGGGTCTTGTCGAGAACGGAGGGCTTCAGATGCGGGAGCTGTGTGGCCACCAGCCCGACCTTGCGCGGGCGGAAGGGGGCAAGGCGCACGGCCGCTCGCGCCGCCGTCTCGGCCTGGGCGATGAGCGGTTCGGCGACGGCGAAGGGAATGATCTTGGCAGTCGCCACCATCCGTCCCCGGGTGACCCGGGCGAAGGCGGGCAGCGTGGCGAGGGTGATCGCCGGATCGATCCGGTTGGCCGCGTTGACGGCTGGGGGATCGACCAGGAGAAGGCCGTCTTCCGCCGCAAAGAGGTTGACCCGGCCGGTGAAGGGCGGGTCGAGACGCAGGCCGCCGCCATCGGCAGCCCGGGCAAGCCGCTCGGCAGCCACATCCTCGTGGCAATCGCCGGGCTCCAGCCGGGCAACGACGACCTCGGAAATGCCAGTGGCCGCGATCAGGGCGATATCGGCGTCACTCAGGCGTTGTCCTTTTCGGAAGGTGGCGCCCTCAAGGCGCAGCGAATGGGCGAGCAGCGCCCCTTCCGCCTCGATTGTCGCCACCGGACCGAATTTCACGACCCGGCCTCCGGTTCCTTGCGCAGCGCGGCGATGACATTCGCCAGCACCGCGACGGCGATTTCCGCCGGGGAGGCTGCGCCGATATCGGCACCGATCGGCGCGTCGATCCGGGCAAGGTCGGCGGCGCTGACGCCGGCCTCCGCCAGCCGTTCCGCCCGCTTGCCATGGGTCTTGCGGCTGCCGAGCGCCCCCACATAGAAGCAGCCGGCGGCAAGCGCCGCCTGAAGCGGGAAATCGTCAATCTTCGGGTCGTGGGTAAGAGCCGCCAGCGCGGTGTAGGCATCGAGCGGCCGGGTTGCCAAAACGTCTTCCGGCCAGTCGGCGCAAAGCGCTGTCCCGGGGAACCGTTCCTCGGTGGCAAACGCCGTGCGCGGATCGATCACGGTGACATCGAAGCCGGACATCGTGGCCATCGGCACCAGCGCCTGACTGATGTGCACCGCGCCGATGATGACCAGCCGGGGCGGCGGCACGCTGACCGTCAGGAACAGGCGCTGGCCATTGGCCGCCTCGATCAGCCCCGATTTTCCGGACCGGAACCGGCGCGCCAGCTCCGTTGCCAGCGGGTCGGCGGAGGGCTCTTCGCCGCGCCGGACAAGGCGCTGGGCGCCGCTGTCCAGATCGGTGACCAGAATGGCGGCACGGCGGTCCTCGCGCGCCTCGTTGAGCTGGGAGAGAAGGTGAAGATCCATGAATCAGATCCGCTCCGGCGCGTATTGCGGGTCGGGCTCGGCTGGCATTCTTGCGCCAGCGGCGGTCATGTCGGGGGAAAGGTGGGGGCGTGGCATCAGCGGCGTGGGCCGGGGGCCACCGGTTCCACATAAACGCGAATGCGTCCGCCGCAGGACAGGCCGACCCGCCAGGCGGTCTCATCGGCGACACCGAATTCCAGCACGGTCGGCGTGCCGCTCTCGATCACGTCAGCGGCTTCGGCGACCACGGCCCCCTCGACGCATCCGCCGGAGACGGATCCTTCGAAATTGCCTTCGGAATCGATAACGAGATGGGCGCCGACCGGTCGCGGGGCGGACCCCCACGTCTCGATCACGGTCGCCAGCGCAACCTTGCGCCCGGCGCGGCTCCAGCCTTCGGCGAGCAACAGCGGATCGTCAGGGGAAGAAATCTGGTCTGTCGGCATGATGGCATCCTCCACGCTCGCCAATATAGGCCGGCGTGCGCGTCGGGGACAGGGGAGAGATGCCGCAGGTTGTGAGGGCGCCCATCCGCCGAAGCCCGAGTGGGGCGGCGGATGGGCGGGGCCGATGTTACTCGGCGGCAGAGCGGATCGACGGCGCGGCGGCCAGAACGGCCTCGTCCACATGCGCCTCGAAGATCGCGAAGTTGCTGACGAACATGTCGACCAGCTTGGCTGCCTGCGCGTCATAGGCGGCCGGATCGCTCCAGGTGGAACGCGGGTCGAGGATCGCGGTGTCGACCCCCGGAACGGCGACCGGCACGGCAAAGCCGAAGTTCGGGTCCGTGCGCAGGTCCACCTTGCGCAGCGATCCGTCGAGCGCGGCGGACAGCAGCGCACGGGTCTCGCGAATCGGCATCCGGTGGCCGGTGCCATAGGCGCCGCCGGTCCAGCCGGTGTTGACCAGCCAGCAGTCGACGCCGTGGGTGGCGATCAGCTCACGCAGCAGGTTGCCGTATTCGGACGGATGGCGCGGCATGAAGGGGGCGCCGAAGCAGGTGGAGAAGGTGGCCTGCGGCTCGGTGACGCCCTTTTCCGTGCCGGCGACCTTGGCGGTGTAGCCGGAGAGGAAGTGGTACATCGCCTGGGCCGGGGTCAGCTTGGCGATCGGCGGCAACACGCCGAAGGCATCGGCCGTCAGCATGATGATGTTCTTCGGCTGCGGCGCCCGGCCCGTGGCGCTGGCGTTGGGGATGTAGTTGATCGGATAGGCGCAGCGGGTGTTCTCGGTCTTCGAGCCGTCGTCGAAGTCGGGAACATGGGTCACGTCATCGAGCACCACGTTTTCGAGCACCGTGCCGAAGCGCTGGGCGGCGGCATGGATCTCCGGCTCGGCCTCGGCCGACAGCTTGATGGTCTTGGCGTAGCAGCCGCCCTCGAAGTTGAAGACACCGTCCTTGCCCCAGCCGTGCTCGTCGTCGCCGATCAGCGTACGGGTCGGGTCGGCGGACAAGGTGGTCTTGCCGGTGCCGGACAGGCCGAAGAATACGGCGGTGTCGTCCGCGTCCCCCACATTGGCCGAGCAGTGCATCGGCATCACGCCTTCTGCCGGCAGCAGGAAGTTGAGCATGGAGAAGACCGACTTCTTCATCTCGCCCGCATAGGAGGTGCCGGCGATCAGCACGATCTTGCGGGTGAAGTCGCAGGCGATCACCGTTTCCGTGCGGCAGCCATGGCGCGCCGGATCTGCCTGGAAGCTCGGCAGGTCGATGATCGTCATCTCGGGGGCGAAATCGGCCAGCTCGCTCCGGTCGGGCCGGATCAGCAGATTA
Source organism: Stappia taiwanensis (assembly GCF_014635285.1). Classification (GTDB taxonomy): domain Bacteria; phylum Pseudomonadota; class Alphaproteobacteria; order Rhizobiales; family Stappiaceae; genus Stappia; species Stappia taiwanensis. The sequence goes on from NZ_BMCR01000007.1 coordinate 183,247, forward strand.
CGGATGAACAGCGAGTGCCAGGCATATTCGGTGAAGACGCGCACCTTGATGCGCTGCTCGGGATCGGCGCCGCCATAAAGGTCCTGGGCAAACAGCTCCATGCCCTTGGCGTGGGCCTGCATGTCGGCCAGCAGCGTCTCGAACGCCTCGCCGCTCATCCGGGCGCTGTTGTCCCACCACACGGTGTCCCGGGTGGTGTCGTCCTCAACGACGAACTTGTCCTTGGGCGAGCGGCCGGTATGGACACCGGTCTCAACCACAAGCGCGCCCTGATCGGCAAGAACCGCCTCGCCGCGCCGGATGGCGTGCTCGTAGAGCGCAGGGGCGGTCAGATTGTGAAAAAGGCCCCCAAGCTCCTTCAGCCCGCACATGTCGTCGTGCCGCGAAGGAGACTCTACACCCTGTTCAGCCATGTTTCCGAAGTCCTTGTTTGCGTTTCACCGGCTTCGCCTGCGCTTGCGCGACATGCCCGGCCGTGGCCCGGCGCGGCGTTACCCGCTCCCCGTCCATAGGTGGATAGCCGCAGCCGGATGATCCAGCGCGGCGCCAAGTTTCGTTTTGAGCAATTCGAACCTAGAGGATGGGCCCTGCCGCAACAAGGACTACCGCGCTTTCATGCCGGAGGCTAAATCGATTAAATTTCGGGGATGATGAAATTTAGGGAGTTTACCCGGCAAACCGCCGGTTTTTGAGCCGGCGAATCCCGTCTTCGAGGGGGCTTGGGGAATGACCGGTGAGGCGGCGCCCTTGGCATGATCCATCAGTCTCAAATGGACTTGTGGGCGTTTGCGGCTTGTGGATACTGGCAGAAGCGCGGGTGGGTTGCGGGCTTGCGTTTCTTTTCTGAGGACATCCCGGGGATTGTCGGGGCGCTGGCCAAGACCGCTGACGATCTGCTGGCCGGTGTTGCCGTATCGCTTGCCCGTTTTTCCCGCCAGGTCGGCATGCGTGCCCTTTCTTCGGGCCGGTCCGGTAAGGCGGCGAGACGGGGATCGGGCGGCCTCTTGCGCAATGCGTCATAATTTGTGCGCATTTTCACCGCCAAGGCTGGTAAACCAAGACACGAATGGAACGAAGAGGATCAGGGCACCGATCATGGCGACGATCGCGCTTGTGGACGACGACCGCAATATTCTGACATCGGTCTCTATTGCTCTGGAGAGCGAAGGCTACCGGGTGCACTCCTATACGGACGGCGCGGCGGCCCTTGATCGGCTGATCAGCGAGCCGCCGGATCTGGCGATTTTCGATATCAAGATGCCGCGTATGGACGGGATGGAGCTGCTCAGGCGGCTGCGCCAGAAGTCCGACCTGCCGGTGATCTTTCTCACCTCCAAGGACGATGAGATCGACGAGCTGTTCGGCCTGAAGATGGGCGCCGACGATTTCATCCGCAAACCCTTCTCCCAGCGTCTCCTGGTGGAGCGGGTCAAGGCGGTGCTGCGCCGGGTGCAGCCGCGTGATGCCACCGCGGCCAAGCCGGAGAGCGACAAGCTCTTGGAGCGCGGCGATCTGGTGATGGATCAGGAGCGGCACACATCGACCTGGAAGGGAATGCCGGTTACGCTGACGGTGACCGAATTCCTGATCCTTTACGCGCTGGCGCATCGCCCGGGCGTGGTCAAGAGCCGCAATGCGCTGATGGACGCGGCCTATGACGATCAGGTCTATGTCGACGACCGGACCATCGACAGCCACATCAAGCGTTTGCGCAAGAAATTCAAGCTGGTCGATGACAGTTTCGATATGATCGAGACCCTTTACGGCGTCGGCTACCGGTTCCGGGAAAGCTGAGCAATCGCGTGTTTCCCCGTTTGGGGAAGGCGCGGGAGATCGTGAATGGCCATCGAGGCGCAGACAGGCGAAATGGACGGGACGCCCGGCCCTGACCTCAAGCGCGCGGATCAGCTTGACCGTGCTGCCGGGGGCGAGGCGGCGAGGCCGGCTGCCGAAGAGGCCGTGCCCACGGACGAGCGGCCGGCCGAAGCGGGCGCGCGCGCGCCCGGTGAGCGGTCCGGTCGCTTCCGCACCCTGGGCAATCGCCGGATCCGCCGCCGCTTGCTGAAGCGGACCGGCGGGCTGCTCGGGCCGTACCTGACCTCCTCGCTGACCCGCCGCATCGTCGTGCTCAACCTTGCCGGTCTGTGCGCGCTGCTCGTTGGCATCCTCTATCTCAACCAGTTCCGCGCCGGGCTGATCGACGCCAGGGTGCAGAGCCTTCTGACCCAGGGCGAGATCATCGCCGGGGCCATTGCCGCCTCCGCCACGGTGGAGACCGACGTCTTGATGGTCGATCCGGAGCAACTCCTGCAGCTTCAGGCCGGGGAGAGCCTGTCGCCGGCCGATGGCGCACGCCTGCTCGATTTTCCGATCAATCCGGAACGGGTGGCGCCGGTGCTGCGGCGGCTGATCTCGCCGACCAAGACCCGCGCCCGGATCTACGATCCGGAAGGCATTCTGATTCTCGATTCGCGCCACCTTTATGCGCGCGGCCAGATCCTGCGGTTCGATCTGCCGCCGCCGACGGCGGAGGAGCCGGGCCTTTGGGAAAAGGTCTGGGCCGATATCAAGCTGTGGTTCCGGCGCGGCGACCTGCCGCTTTACGAGGAAATCGGCGCCGGCAACGGGCGCGCCTATCCGGAGGTGGAGGCCGCGCTCGCCGGCTCGCCGGCCAGCGTGGTGCGGGTGTCGCCGCGCGGGGAACTGATTGTGTCGGTCGCCGTCCCGGTGCAGCGCTTCCGGGCCGTGCTCGGCTCGCTGCTCTTGTCGACCCAGGGCGGCGATATCGATGCCATCGTTCGCGCCGAACGCATGGCGATCATGCGGGTGTTCCTCGTCGCTGCCGGCGTCACCGTGATGCTGTCGATCCTGCTGGCGGGTACCATCGCCGGGCCGGTGCGCCGTCTGGCCGCCGCCGCCGAGCGGGTGCGTCGGGGCATCAAATCGCGCGAGGAGATTCCGCAGTTCTCTGATCGTCAGGATGAGATCGGCCATCTGGCGCGGGCGCTGCGGGAGATGACCAACGCGCTCTATAACCGGATGGACGCGATCGAGACCTTCGCCGCCGACGTGGCCCATGAGCTGAAGAATCCGCTGACCTCCCTGCGCAGTGCGGTGGAGACCCTGCCGCTGGCGCGCAATCCAAACTCCCAGGCCCGGTTGATGGAGGTGATCCAGCATGACGTGCGCCGTCTCGACCGGCTGATTACCGATATTTCCGATGCCTCGCGGCTCGATGCGGAACTGGCGCGTGCCGATGCCGGGCTCGTCGATGTCGCCGTGCTGCTGCGTGGTGTCTGCGATCTGGCCAACGAGCGCGGCGGGCCGGAGGCCGTGCCGGTGGAGGTGCACATCACGCCCTCGCGCCGCGACCACCCCTATCGCATTCTCGGGCATGACAGCCGGCTTGCACAGGTGATCAACAACCTGATCGACAATGCCCGCTCCTTCTCGCCGGAAGGGGCAAGCGTGCGGATCACCGCCAGCCGGGCGGCGGATGCGGTGGTGATCATGGTCGATGACGACGGGCCAGGCGTGAAGCCCGATCTTCAGGACCGGATTTTCGAGCGTTTCTATACCGACCGGCCCGAGTATGAGGAGTTCGGCAACAATTCCGGCCTTGGCCTGTCGATCTCGCGCCAGATCGTGGAAGCCCATCGCGGCACCATCATGGTGCGCAACCGGGAAGAGGTGGATCCGCGCACCGGCGAACGGCGGGTCTGCGGCGCCCAGTTCGTGATCCGCCTGCCGGCGGAGGACAAGTCATGAGGCCCACGGTCCATGCTTCTTGTGTGCTGGTCGGGGCGGCCGGGGTGCTGCTGCGCGGCGCCTCGGGCGGCGGCAAGTCCCGGCTGGGCGATGAACTGGTGTCACAAGCCGCCTTGTGGGGGTTGTTCGCCCGTCACGTTGCCGATGACCGGGTGATCCTGACCTGCCATGCGGGGCGGCTCTGCGCCGAGGTGCCCCCGCCGATCGCCGGGCGGTGGGAGCGACGCGGCGAGGGAGTCGCCAGGGTGGAGCATGAGCCCCGGGCGGTGGTGCGGCTGATTGTCGATCTGCGCGCGGGCGCGGATATTGACCGGTTTCCGGAGGCGGCGGCACGCACGGAACGGCTGTGCGGTGTGTCGGTGCCGCGTCTGGAACTTCCGCATGAGGATATTCCGCTGGCTGCCTCGCGCATTCTTGGCCACCTGCTGCGCGGCGGTGACGCTTCCTGGTCCGGATCGGCGGTCTAAGCGGCCCGTCCGGCCTCACGATGGCGGATAAACCGACATGAGGTGCCGATTTTCCTTGCACTGCGCGGCGGCCTTGCGGAAATTGGTCGCCCGGTGCACAAGGGCCCGGATGGCAATGACGGTCCCGCTTGGGACCCCAAAACGGACAGGGCATGATCGGTCTCGTACTCGTCACGCACGGACGGTTGGCGGAAGAATTCAAGTCAGCGCTGGAACATGTGGTCGGCCCCCAGGAACGGGTGGAAACGATCTGCATCGGTCCGGACGATGACATGGAGCGGCGCCGTCAGGATATTCTGGCCGCGGTTGAGGCGGTCAACGATGGCGCCGGAGTGGTGCTGCTCACGGACATGTTCGGCGGCACGCCGTCCAACCTTGCGATTTCCGTCATGGACGGGCTGAACATCGAGGTGATCGCCGGCGTCAATCTGCCCATGCTGATCAAGCTTGCCAGCGTGCGCGCCGATGTCGGTGTCGCCGAGGCGGTGGATGAAGCGCGCAAGGCGGGGCAGAAGTACATTTCCGTCGCAAGCCAGGTGCTCTCCGGACAAGGATGATCGCAACGCCATGACCCAGGTGGATACCCAGCCCGGCCTTCATCGCGAGCTTACCATCGTCAACCGCCGCGGCCTGCATGCCCGGGCCTCGGCCAAGCTCGTCAAGCTGGTCGAAGGGTTCCAGGCGGATGTGGTCGTCACCAAGGATGGCCAGTCGGTTGGTGGCACCTCGATCATGGGTCTGATGATGCTGGCGGCCTCGCCGGGTTGCTGCATCCACGTCTCCGCCACTGGCGCCGAAGCCGAACCGGCGCTGGCGGCGATCACCGAGCTGGTGGAAAGCGGTTTCGGCGAGACCGACTGAACGGATCGGCTTTCGCTGTTCATATAAAGAAATCTTTATATCATTATTGCTTTGTGTCGCCCCGGGGATTATAACCCGGCGGCAGGGTGCGCTTGCGCGCGCCTGTTGCCGTTTCATCGCATGTCCGGCCCGCCTCGGGTTCGGCGTGGGCAGGCTGGTCGCGACAACGGCGCGACCCAATTTCGAACCGAACGAGCGGATAAGACCTCATGACCACCGCAACTGACTATCTCGTGAAGGATATCTCCCTGGCCGACTTCGGCCGCAAGGAGATTGAGATCGCCGAAACCGAAATGCCGGGCCTGATGGCTTGCCGCGAGGAGTTCGGCGAGAGCAAGCCGCTCAAGGGCGCGCGCATTGCCGGCTCGCTGCACATGACCATCCAGACGGCGGTGCTGATCGAGACGCTGGTACATCTGGGCGCGGAAGTGCGCTGGGCCTCCTGCAACATCTTCTCCACTCAGGATCATGCGGCTGCGGCGATCGCCGCCAGCGGCGTGCCGGTGTTCGCTGTCAAGGGTGAGACCCTGGAGGAGTACTGGGACTACTGCGATCGGATCTTCTTCTTCCCCGAAGGTACGGCCAACATGATCCTCGATGATGGCGGCGACGCCAGCATGTACATCCTGCTTGGCGCGCGCGCCGAGGCGGGCGAGGACGTTCTGTCCAATCCGTCTTCCGAGGAAGAGACCGTCCTGTTCGCGCAGATCCGCAAGCGGATGGAGGCGAGCCCGGGCTGGTTCACCCGTCAGCGCGATGAGATCCGCGGTGTGTCGGAAGAGACCACCACGGGCGTCAATCGGTTGTATCAGCTCAAGGCCAAGGGTCTGCTGCCGTTCCCGGCGATCAACGTCAACGACAGCGTCACCAAGTCGAAGTTCGACAACAAGTACGGCTGCAAGGAAAGCCTCGTGGATGGCATCCGTCGCGGCACCGATGTGATGATGGCCGGCAAGACCGCCGTTGTCTGCGGCTATGGCGATGTGGGCAAGGGCTCGGCCGCCTCGCTGCGTGGTGCCGGTGCCCGGGTCAAGGTGACGGAAGTCGACCCGATCTGCGCCCTGCAGGCCGCCATGGACGGCTTCGAGGTGGTGAAGCTGGAGACTGCCGCACCGACCGCCGATATCGTCATCACCACCACCGGCAACAAGGATGTGATCACCCTCGATCACATGCGTGCGCTGAAGGACATGGCGATCATTGGCAACATTGGCCACTTCGACAACGAGATCCAGGTCGAGGCGCTGCGCAATTACAAGTGGACCAACATCAAGCCGCAGGTGGACCTGATCGAGTTCCCGGATGGGAAGCGTATGATCCTGCTGTCGGAAGGCCGCTTGCTGAACCTTGGCAACGCCACCGGCCATCCGAGCTTCGTCATGTCCGCCAGCTTCACCAATCAGGTGCTGGCGCAGATCGAGCTGTGGACCCGTCCGGATGCCTATGACAAGGACGTCTACGTTCTGCCGAAGCACCTCGACGAGCGGGTTGCCCGCCTGCATCTGGGCAAGCTCGGGGTCGAGCTGACCGAGCTGACCGAAGAGCAGGCCGCCTATATCGGCGTTGAGACCACCGGCCCCTACAAGCCGGAACATTACCGCTACTGATCGTTAACCGATCACGGTGAACATGGGCGGGCGCTTCGGCGCCCGTCCGCATTTTGATCCCCGATATCGGCGGATCGCAGCCCTCCGGTCCGTGGTGCAAGCGGGCTGTGGATGACGCACGTTCCGTTTACTTTTCGTCAACAGACTCTTCTTCGCGATTCTCAACTGAGTTATGGTCTTTGCGAATCGGTCAGTTCGTGAGGCAGAACTGAACCGGCGGGCTCCCTCGGGCTCGATGCGGCGGTAGAGGATCGAACGGATGCCGGGGAACGGCTTGGAACATGGACGCGGTGGCGTCACATGGCGGGGCGTGAGTCTCAAGGCCATGGTTCGCACCGGGACAAGCTGTCTGGCACTTTTGTCCGCATCGGGAATGGGACTGGCCGAGGAAGCCGGCGCGGCGCTGGCGCCTGTCCCTGCCGGGCATGTCGACCCGCTGATGGTCGTCTGGATCGCCGCTGTCGGCGGGACGGTCGCCTTTGCGGTCACCGCAGCCGTTGCGTCCATGCGCGGCAAAAGCGCCGCAAGCGGGGCTCTGGCCCGGGCGCGGGAAAAGGCCGCTGCCCTGACCGCCCGTCTTGATCGTCTCGAAAGCCTGATCGATTCCGATGATCAGCGGCTTGTCGTCTGGCATGGCGGCGAGGAGCAGCCGATGGTCACCGGCATGCTTGATGAGGCCTCCGGCGTACCGCGCTCTCCGGTCAGGTTGCTGGCCTTCGGAACATGGCTGGACCCGGATCAGGCAAGCGCGCTGGAGCGCGCGGTCGATGCGCTGCGCAGCAGGGGCGAGGCCTTTCACCTGACCTTGCCGACCCTTGGCGGCGGTCGGGTCGAGGCGCGCGGGCGGATCGCCGCCAGCGCCGCCGTGCTGCGGCTGCGCGATCTCACTGGCGAACGCCGCGCGCATGCGCTGCTGTCGGAGAAGCATGAAACCCTCACGGCGGAGCTGGACGCCCTGCGCGGATTGCTCAATGCGGTGCCCGCCCCGGCGTGGCTGCGCGATGGTGCCGGAAAGCTGATCTGGACCAATGCGGCCTATGATGCCGCCGTCGAAGCCAATGGTGGCGGGGCGCCGAGCGAGACCGGCGCTGAATTCCTCGATGCCAAGGGGCGGCGGTTGATCGCGCGCGATGCGGAAAGCCAGGGCGGGGTGGGGCAGATGCGCCTGCCGGCGGTCTCCGCGGGGGCGCGGCGGATCTTCGATGTTACGCAGGTCGCGCTCCCGCAGGGGAGTGCGGGCATCGCCATCGACGTCAACGAGCTGGAAAACATTCGTCAGGAGCTGGGACGAACCATCGACTTTCACGCCCGCACCCTCGATCAGTTGGCGACGGCGGTGGCGATCTTCGGCGCCGATCAGCGGCTGCAGTTCTACAATGCCGCGTTCCGCGGGCTGTGGGATCTCGACACGACTTTCCTCGAAAGCCAGCCGACCGACGGGGCGTTGCTCGATACCTTGCGCGCCGCGCGCAAGCTGCCCGAGCAGGCCGACTATCGCGGCTGGCGCAACAAGCTGCTTGAGACCTATACCTCCCTCGACGCTCGCGAGTTCTGGTGGTATCTGCCGGACGGCCGGACCTTGCGGGTGATCGCCAACCCGCATCCGCAGGGCGGCGTGACCTATATCTACGAGAACGTGACCGAGCGGCTGGATCTGGAAAGCCGCTACAACTCGCTGATCCGGGTGCAGGGCGAGACCCTCGACAATCTGTCCGAGGCGGTTGCGGTGTTCGGCTCCAACGGCCGGTTGCGGCTGTGGAACACGGCGTTCGAGACCATGTGGTCGCTATCCGGCGACCGGCTGGGCGACAGCCCGCACATCACCGATGTGGTCGACAGCGAGGGGCTTGAGCCGGGCGAGCGGGCCACCTGGAGGCAACTGGTGACGGTGGTCACCAGCCTTGCCGAGAACCGCGAGCCGGTGTCCGGCCGGCTTGAGCGCGCCATCGGCGAGGCAATCGATTTCGCGACCGTGCCGCTGCCCGATGGCGGCACGCTGGTGACCTTCGTCAATGTCACCGATACGGTGAACGTGGAACGGGCGCTCCTGGACAAGAACGAGGCGCTGGAGCAGGCCGATCAGCTCAAGAACGCCTTCATCCAGCATGTCTCCTACGAGCTGCGCTCGCCGCTGACCAACATCATCGGTTTTGCCCAGTTGTTGTCCGACCCGAAATTCGGGCCGTTGACGGCCAAGCAGGGCGAGTATGTGGACTACATCCTGTCCTCCTCCTCGGCCTTGCTGGCGATCATCAACGACATTCTCGATCTGGCGACCATCGACGCCGGCATCATGGAGCTGGACATCTCGGCGGTCGATGTCGCCCGCACCGTGCAAGCGGCGGTCGAGGGGCTGAAGGATCGGCTTGCCGACAGCGGCGTTTCGCTGAAGCTCGACATGTCCGAGGACGTCGGCATGATCGAGGCGGACGAGCGCCGGCTGCGCCAGGTGCTGTTCAACCTGATTTCCAACGCCTTGCGCTTCTCCGATGTGGGCGGAGTGATCGACGTCTCCTGCCAGCGCACCCGCGATTCGATCGAGTTCCATGTGCGCGATCACGGCTGCGGCATTCCTCAGGACATGCTTGATCAGGTGTTCGCCCGGTTTGTCGGTCGCGATGCCGGTGTGCGCCGGCGCGGTGCTGGCCTCGGCCTGTCGATCGTCAAGAGCTTCGTCGAATTGCACGGCGGCACGGTATCCATCGAATCCGAAGAGGGGGTCGGCACGCATGTCGTCTGCCGATTTCCCTTCTCGCCAGATGCCATCAAGCACGCTGCCGAGTAGTGTCGCCTCATGACCCGCACGCCGATTTCCGGGGCGCCGGCCGGCACCAAGCCTGAGCTGCTTCTCGATCTGACCCTGAAGGACGAGGCCGAGACCCGGCGTCTGGCCGAAGATATCGCCATGATCCTGCATCCGGGCGATTGCGTGCTGTTGTCCGGCGATCTCGGGGCGGGCAAGTCGGCCTTCGCCCGCGCGGTGCTGCGCACCCTCGCCGACGATCCGGAGCTTGAGGTGCCGAGCCCGACCTTCACTCTTGTCCAGACCTATGAGCTTGCGCGCTTTCCTGTCTCGCACCTCGACCTTTACCGGCTGGAGGACGAGGAGGAGCTGGCCGAGCTCGCGCTTGACGATCTGCTGGAGGAAGGCGCGGCGCTGATCGAGTGGCCGGAACGGGCCGGCGGCTTGCTGCCGGCGAACTGGCTGGGTCTGACCATCGAGTCTGGCGCCGACCCGGCCGCCCGGCGGGTCCGGCTCTCCGCCAAGGGGAGCGATTGGCCCGAGCGGCTCGCCCGCACCCGGCTGGTCAGGGCGTTTCTGGAACAGCATGGCAAGGGAACGGCGAGCCGGCGCTACCTGCAGGGCGATGCCTCGCCGCGCGGCTTCGAAACGATCCGCGACGCTGCGGGCTCCCTGATCCTGATGAACGCGCCACCAGTGCCCGGCGGGCCGATGATCCGCGATGGCCTGACTTATCGCGAAATCGTCCATCTGGCCGATGGGGTCCGGGCGGTGGTGGCCATCGGCGAGGAGCTGCGCCGGCGCGGCTTCCATGCCCCGGCGCTCCATGCCGTCGATCTGAAGGCCGGGCTGGTGCTGCAGGAGGATCTCGGCGCCGATCCGGTGGTGCGCGATGGTGCGCCGATTGCCGAGCGCTACCGGGCCGCCGTCGACCTGTTGGCCGATCTGCACAGCACCCCGCCGCCACGGACCTTCGCCCTCCCTGATGGCGGGGCGTACCAGCTTCCGCCCTATGACCCGCGAGCGCTGCTGGTGGAGGCGGAGCTGTTTTCCGACTGGTTCCTGCCGCACGTCGGTGCGCCAGTGGACGACGAGGGCCGGGCGCTGTTCGCCCGGGAATGGACCCGCCTGTTCGAGCTGGCCTGGCAACAGCCGCCGACCTGGGTTCTGCGCGATTTTCATTCGCCCAACCTGATCTGGCGCGAGGGCGCCAGCGGGCATGAGCGGATCGGCCTGATCGACTATCAGGATGCCATGTATGGCCCCGCCGGCTATGACCTTGCATCGCTGGCGATGGACGCCCGGGTGTCCGTTCTGCCCGCGCTGGAAGCGGAGCTGGTGGCGCGCTATATCGCCCGCCGAACCCTGCATGATGCTGGCTTCGACGAGGCGGTGTTCCGGCGCGACTATGCGATCCTCGCCGCGCAGCGCGCCACCAAGATCCTCGGGATCTTCACCCGTTTGGCGATACGCGACGGCAAGCCGGACTATCTGGCGCATCTGCCGCGCGTCCATGCCTATCTGTACCGGGCGTTGGCGCATCCTGTGCTGTCTGGCATGAAAGAGTGGTTCGAGACCTATGGAGCGCTCGAAAAGGGGATCGGCGGCGCGCGTGATGTCGCCTGGCCCGATGAAATCGCCTGAACGTCGTGTGATGGGGTGAGGCCCGGGAAACGGGTATGAGGACATGAACGAAGCAATGACGAACGGCAACGGCAACATGCCCCGCAACGCGATGATCCTGGCCGCCGGCATGGGCAAGCGGATGCGGCCGGTGACGGCGACGACGCCCAAGCCCCTGATCCATGTGGGTGGCAAGGCGCTGATCGACCGGGCGATGGACAAGCTGGAAGCGGCGGGCGTGGAGAGCTGCGTCGTCAACGTGCACTATCTGGCGGATCTGGTTGAGGTGCACGTCTCGCGCCGTGCGCGGCCGCCGGTGAAGATTTCCGATGAGCGCGACCAGTTGCTCGAAACCGGCGGTGGCATTGCCCGGGCCTTGCCGATGCTTGGCGAGGCGCCGTTCTTTCTCCTGAATTCCGACAGCACCTGGATCGAGGGCGTCACCCCCAATCTGGAGCTGATGGCGCGCAGCTGGGATCCGGAGCGGATGGATGCGCTGCTGCTGATTTCCGAATATGTCGACAGCGTTGGCTATGAGGGGCGCGGCGATTTCCGGATGGATGTCGATGGCCGGCTGGAGCGGCGGGCCGAACGCACCGTCGCCCCCTTTGCCTATGCGGGCGCGGCGATCCTGCATCCGCGCTTGTTCGAGGCGGCGCCGGAGGGGGCGTTTTCCCTGAATGTGCTGTTCGACGTGGCGATCGAGCGGGGCAGCCTTTACGGCGTGCGGATGGAGGGGCTTTGGCTCCATGTCGGCACACCGCCCGCGATCGAGGCGGCGGAAAAGGCGATTCGCGACAGCGTCGACTAGGGTCCCGACCCTTGGCCCCCATCGCAAGCGAATCGCTGGCGCCGGGCGGCGCATCCATGAAATGCTGCTCCGGTCAGGGGACCGGGAAGGGGGAGGCATGAGCGAACGCCGCCGCAAGGCCGTCTATACGATCCCGCCGGCAACGCCGTTTCTGCCGGCGCTGGTCGACGGGTTGATCAGCGGCGATCTGATTGCCGATCATGACCTGTCCGCCGATCCGCTGGCCCTTGCCGGCGTCACGCTCTACCTGCCGACCCGCCGCGCCGCTCGGGTGCTGCCAGGACTGTTTCAGGCCCGGCTTGGCACGCGCGCCAGCCTGTTGCCGGTGATCCGTCCGCTCGGCGATGTGGACGAGGATGAACACCTGCTCAATGCCGCCGCACCGGTGGATGGGCTGCCGCCCGCCTTGCCGGACATGCAGCGGCGCATGGCGATGACCCGGCTGGTACATCTGTGGGAAGGAGCGCTGCGGCGCGAGGTGCTGGAGCTGGCCGCCGATGCGCCGCTGCACGCGCCGGCTTCCGCCGCCGATGCGGCCTGGCTCGCCGGCGATCTGATCGCCCTGATGGACGAGATCGAAACCGAGGAGGTCGGCTGGGCCGGGCTCGCCGATCTGGTGCCGGAGGATCACGCCCGCTACTGGCAGATCACCCTCGATTTCCTGAAAATCGCCATGGCGCAATGGCCGGCCTACCTGGCCGAGGTTGGCGCGGTCGATCCCAAGGCACGGCGCTCGGCGCTAATCCGCCGCGAGGCTGCACGACTGCGGGCGAACCCGCCTGAAGGGCCGGTGATCGTCGCCGGGGCCACCGGCTCCGTGCCGGCCACCGCCGACCTTCTCGCCGCCGTTGCCGATCTGCCGCAAGGCTGCATCGTGCTGCCGGGCTTCGATGGCAGCCTCGATCAACGCAGCTGGCAGGCGCTGATTGGCGTCGGGGAAGGACATGGGGAGGGGCAGGGCGCCCCCAGCCACCCGCAATATGGCATGGCCCGGCTGGTCCGGCATTTGGGGCTGGGGCGCGGCGAGGTGCGCGAGCTTGCGGCCGCTGCCGATCCGGCGCGGCGCTTGCGCGATCGGCTGGTCGGTGAGGCCCTGCGGCCGGCCGAGACCACCGATGCCTGGCCCCGGACCATGGCCGGCGTGCCGGTGCCGGACCGGCTGGCGGCCTTTGCGGGCGTTGATCTGCTCACCGCCCGCAACGAGGCCGAAGAGGCGCTTGCCGTGGCGTTGGTGCTGCGCCGGGCGGTGGCGGAAGGGCAGAGCGCGGCGCTGATTTCGCCGGACCGGACCCTGGGGCGGCGGGTCGCCGTGGAGTTGACCCGCTGGGGCCTGCAGGTCGATGACAGCGCCGGCCGGCCGCTCGACCAGACCCCGCCAGGGGTGCTGGCCCGGCTGGCCGCCGGGCTTGCTCTTGGCGGGCTGGAGCCGGTGGCGCTGCTGGCGCTTCTCAAGCACCCGCTGGTGCGTCTTGGCCTGCCGGCGCGTGAGATCCGTGCCGCCGCGCGCGCCCTTGAACGTGGCCTGCTGCGCGGTCCGCGCCCGCGTGCCGGCAGCGCCGGGCTGTTGGCGGCGATAACAGTGGCCCGCGCTTTGGCCGAGGAGCCCGGCGCCACCCGGCGCATGCCGCGCTGGAAAAAGCTGCATCCGGCGGACTGGGATGCGATGGAGGATCTGGCGCGGCGGCTGGCTGAGGCGCTGGAGCCGCTGGAACGGCTTGTCACCGCCGAGGGCGAGGGCGAAGAGGCGTGCGATGCTGCCGATCTTGTTGCCGCCCATGAGGCGGTGCTGGTGGCACTGGTGCGCGACGAGACCGGCGCGAGCGATGAGCTTTATGCTGGCGAGGCGGGCGAGGGATTGGCGGCAACCTTCGCCGATATGCTGGCGGCGCGCTCGGTCGGGCTGGAGGTGGCCGCGCGCGATTGGCCCGACGTCTTCGCCGCGCTGATCTCCGGCATCAACGTCCGCCGCCGTCTGCCGGGCGATCCCCGGATCGCCATCTTCGGCCCGATGGAGGCCCGGCTGCAGCATTTCGACGTGGTGGTGCTCGGCGCTCTCAACGAGGGCACCTGGCCGCAGCGCACCCGCAACGACCCCTGGCTCAACCGGCCGATGAAACAGGGCATTGGCCTTGATCCTCCGGAGCGGCGGATCGGCGCGGCCGCCCATGATTTCGTGCAAGGGCTTGGCGCTGCAAAGGTGGTGCTGTCGCGGTCCGAGCGGTCGGGCGGGGCGCCCGCCGTTGCCTCGCGCTGGCTGTTGCGGCTGGTGACCTTGCTCGGCAAGGAGACCGCCGAGGCGATGCGCGCGCGGGGGCGGGCGATCCTGGCGATTGCCGCACGGATGGACCAGACCGACGGGCCGCCACGGCCCGCACCGCGACCGGAACCCGCCCCGCCGGTCGCCGCCCGGCCCGATCGTCTGTCGGTGACCGCCGTCGAAACCCTGATCCGTGACCCTTATGCCATTTACGCCCAGAAGGTCCTTGGACTTGATCCGGTCGAGCCGATCGGCGGCGATCCGGGAGCGGCGGAAAAGGGCACGCTCATCCACGATTGCCTTGCGGTGTTTCTGGAAAGCTGGACCGGCGATTTCGGCCCGGCGGCACTGGAACGCCTTTTGGAGATTGGCCGCGAGCGGTTCGCGCCGCTCGATGCCTTTCCCGCCGTCCGCGCGCTGTGGTGGCTGCGGTTCGAGCGGATCGCCGAGGCCTTCATCGGCTATGAAGCGACCAGGGCGCCGGATGTCGACCGCCGCTTCCTGGAAGTGGATGGCCGGCTGGAGCTCGACCTCGTTCCCGGACGCAAGGTGGCGTTGACCGCCCGCGCCGACCGGCTCGACCTTGGCCGCGACGGAACGCTGACGATCATCGATTACAAGACCGGCCAGGCTCCGAGCGCCAAGGAAGTTGCCGCGTTGCTGGCGCCGCAATTGCCGCTGGAGGCGGCGTTGGTCGCCGCTGGCGGCTTTGCCGATGTCGATCCGGGCGCCTTGGTGACCGATCTGCTCTACCTGCGTCTGTCCGGCGGCCGCACGGCTCTGGAGGTGCTGCCCCGCGCGCCCAAGGACCGGGAGGTGGCGGATCTGGCCGAGGAAGCCTTGCAGCGTACGAAGGCGCTGTTTGCCGGCTATGAGAACCCCGCCAAGGGCTATCTGTCGCGGGCGCGGGTGATGAAGGAGCGGGCGCGCGGTGGCCCGTATGACCATCTGGCCCGGGTGCCGGAATGGTCGCTGGGCGGGGATGAGGACACATGACGGTCATGCAGATACCCGCCGCCACCCGCGAGCGCCAGGCGCTCGCCGCCGATCCGCTGCGCTCCGCCTGGGTCAGTGCCAATGCCGGCTCGGGCAAGACCTTCGTTCTCGCCCGGCGGGTGATCCGCCTGCTGCTGGCCGGAACGCCGCCCTCGCGCATCCTCTGCCTGACCTTCACCAAGGCAGCGGCCTCGGAGATGGCGACCCGGGTGTTCGAGACGTTGGGCACCTGGACCGCGCTCGATGACGCGGCGCTGGCGGCGGAGCTGCGGGAGGTTGAAGGCCGGCCTTCTACGGCGGAGGGGCTGTCCCGCGCCCGGCACCTCTTCGCCACCGCGCTGGAAACCCCCGGCGGGCTGAAGATCCAGACGATCCACGCCTTCTGCGAGGCGCTGCTGCATCAGTTCCCGCTGGAAGCGAATGTGGCCGGGCATTTCTCCGTGCTCGATGACCGCCAGACTGCCGATCTTCTCGCTTCCGCTCGTGCCCTTGTGCTGCGCCGGGCGGAACGGGACCCGGCGAGCGCCATGGGGCGGGCGCTGGCCTTCCTGATCCGCGAGATGCCGGACAAGAGCGTCGAGGATGCGCTGGCCGAGCTGGTGGCGAAGCGGGAGGCCTTGCGGGCCTGGATCGTCGATGCCGGCTCGCTCGATGCGGCGCTGGCGGAGCTGCGGCAGAGCTTCGATCTGACCGAGGAGGACCGGCCGGACCGCATCGACGCGCGCCTGTCCGGAGAAACCCTGATCGATGCGCAGCGAGCGCTGGCCATTGCCGAGGCGCTCGACACCGGATCGAAGACCGACAAGGACAGGGCGGTGCTGCTGCGGGCCGCCGCCGCCGAGCAAAACCCGGCCGCCTGGCGCGAGCTGTGGTTTCGGGTGTTCCTGACCAAGCAACTGGAACCGGCGAAGCGGCTGGCCACCAAGGGCGTTGCCGAGGCCTATCCAGAGGTGATGGAGCGGCTGTTCGACGAACAGGCACGGCTTCTCGATCTGCTGGAGCGGCGCCGCGCGGCGCATACGCTGGAGGGGACGGAGGCGGCGCTGCGGCTCGCCGATGCCATGCTCGGCGCCTATGAGCGCGACAAGATCCGGCGCGGCTTCCTCGACTTCGAGGATCTGATCGTGCGTGCCTCCAACCTTCTCGCCCGCTCCGATGCGGCGCTCTGGGTGCAGTACAAGCTCGATCAGGGGCTCGATCATATTCTCGTCGATGAGGCGCAGGACACCAGCCCGCATCAGTGGCGGGTGGTCAAGGCACTGGCCGAGGAGTTCTTTACCGGCGCCTCCGCCAACCCGCGCACCCGCACGTTGTTCGCCGTTGGCGACGAAAAGCAGTCGATTTATTCGTTTCAAGGCGCCGTGCCGGCTTATTTCGCCGAGATGCGTCGGCATTTCGAAGAGCGCGCCAGCGAGGCCGGCAACGCCTTCTCCCGGGTCGATCTCACCTTGTCGTTCCGCTCCACCCCGGATGTGCTGTCGGCGGTCGACACGGTGTTTTCCGATCCGGCCGCCTATCGCGGACTGTCGCAAGGCGCTGAACCGCCGGTGCACGAGGCGGTGCGGCGCAACGATCCGGGCCGGGTGGAACTCTGGCCGCTGGAAGAGGTGGCCGAGGTCGAGGCGCCGGAGGACTGGACCGCGCCGATCGATCGCATGTCCGCCGACAGCCCGATGCTGCGGCTGGCGCGCAAGATCGCGGCGGAGGTCCGTGTCTGGTGGCGTGCCGGCAGCGCCGATCCGGAGGATGTCCTCGTTCTGGTGCGCAAGCGCGGCGCCTTTGTCGAGGCGCTGACCCGGGCACTGAAACAGGCCGGGGTGCCGGTTGCCGGCAGCGACCGGCTGGTGCTCAACGATCATATCGCCATTGCCGACCTGATCGCCCTAGGGCGGTTTCTCCTGCTGCCGGAGGATGATCTGTCCCTGGCCTCTGTGCTGAAAAGCCCGTTGTTTGCGCTCACCGATGCGGATCTTTACCAGCTTGCGCGCGAGGACGACGACCGGTTGCGGGCGGGCACCCTGTGGCAGGCGCTCACCAGGGCGGCGGAACAGGATGAGGTCTGGGACGCGGTGCGCCGGCGCATCGAAACCTGGCGTGCCCGGGCCGACTTCATGCCGCCGTTCGAGTTCTTTTCCCGGCTGCTGTCCGCCGATGGCGGACGTCAGCAGTTCCGCGCCCGGCTCGGCAGCGAGGTGGATGACATCCTCGATGAATTCCTGGCGCTGACCCTGACCTTCGAGCAGACCGGCACACCGGGGATGGAAGGGTTCCTGGCCTGGTTCGCGGCGGCGCCGACCGAGATCAAGCGCGAGCTCAATGCCGCGCGCGGGGTGGTCCGGATCATGACGGTGCATGGGGCCAAGGGGCTGGAGGCACCGTTGGTGATTCTGGTCGATACCGGCGCCGCGCCGGTGTCCGCGCATCATGATCCCGGTTTCGTCAAACGGCCACGCGGTCAGGATGAGGGCACGCCGCCGGCGCTGGTCTGGCTGCCGGTGAAGGCCTCCCGCACCGGCTGGCATGGCGAGGCGTTGGAGGAGCTGCGCGCGGCCGCGGCAGAGGAATACCGCCGCCTGCTCTATGTGGCGATGACCCGCGCCAAGGACCGGCTGGTGGTCTGCGGCTGGGCTCCGGTGCGCGGTGCCGATCCGGAGTGCTGGTATTCTCTCGTTTCCCGCGCGCTCGATCCGGATGCGCGCGACGAAGAGGCGCCCGGCGGGGATGTCCACCGGGTGTGGCAGCGCCCCGGCATCGTCTCGCCGCCGCCGGCGCTTGGGGGGCGCGCGGCGGTGGCCGCCGGTCCGCAGGAGGAGGCAGCGCCGCGCCCTGACTGGCTCGACAAGCCGGCGCCGGGGGTAAGGCGCACACCCCGGCTGCAGCCCTCGGCGGCGTTTGAGGAGATGGAAGGCAAGGACGGCGTTGCCGATGTGCCGGCGCGTGACCGGTTGGCCGATGCCCGGGCTACGCCGAGCTATCCCCGGGAGCGGGGCCGGCATCTGCACCGGCTGTTGCAGGCCCTGCCGGACCTGCCGGCGGAGGAGCGGCGTGCGGCGGCGGGCCGCTACCTGGCGGTGAACCTGCCACAAGACTTTGCCGATAGGGCCGAGCAGCTGGCGGAGGAAGCCTGCGCGGTGCTGGAGGATGCCCGCTTCGCGGCGGTGTTTTCCGAGCGGGCGCGGGCGGAGGTGCCGGTGGTCGGCCGGATTTCGCTGGCTGATGGCACCGAAGTGGAGGTGAACGGGCAGATCGACCGTCTGTGCGTCACCGATGACGATGTGTTGATCGTCGACTTCAAGACCAACCGGGAGGTGCTGGCCGATTCGAGCGCCGCGCCGCTGGCCTATTTGACGCAGCTCGCGGTTTACCGGGCGCTGTTGCGGGAGATCTATCCGGACAAGGCGGTGCGGGCGGCGCTGTTGTGGACCGCCGGACCTTGTCTGATGGACGTGCCCGCATCGCAACTTGATGCGATTTTCGCCAATCTGCGCAAGGGCGGAGACCATGCGATTGCTTGACGTGGGGCGGCCGGGTTCCTACCTTCCGTGCGACGTGAGAACGCTAGGCGTTCCTGAACCGGAAAGGACATGAGATGGCGACCGCTGTCGTGACTGACGAAACTTTCGAAGCCGAGGTTCTGAAGGCTTCCGGCCCTGTCGTCGTTGATTTCTGGGCGGAATGGTGCGGTCCGTGCAAGATGATTGCGCCGGCGCTTGAGGAAATCTCCGAGGAGATGGATGGCGCTGTGACCATCGCCAAGCTCAACATCGACCAGAATCAGAACGTTGCCATCAAGTATGGCGTGCGCTCGATCCCGACCCTGATCATGTTCAAGGATGGCGAGCCGGTGGCGACCCAGGTCGGCGCTGCACCGAAGAACAAGCTGGCGGACTGGATCAAGACCGCGTCCTGAGCCGGACTTTCATGACCGCTGGTGGTTGCCCCGTCGCTCTTCCTCTCGATGTCAGGGGGCGGGGCAATCCCTGCTTCACAGCTTTCCGTTCACCTGCCGGACGAGACCGGCGTGATGACACAACCCAAGAAGTTCCCAGACAGACTATGAGCGATAGCAACGACACTCCGCGTAACACTCCCGAGACCGCGGCGCCCGAGGCGGCGAACGAGACTCCGGAGATCGAGGGCGCCGAGGAGGCCGAGGCGACCGATCCGGTCGAGGCGCTCAAGGCCGAGAATACGGAACTGAAGGACCGTGTCCTGCGGGCCATGGCGGACATGGAGAACCTGCGCCGCCGGACCGAAAAGGAAGTCCGTGACAGCCGTCAGTACTCGGTGGCGAATTTCGCCCGCGACATGCTGGCCGTCAGCGACAACCTGCGCCGGGCGCTTGAAGCGATCTCCGAGGAGGCCCGCGCCGAGGCCGGCGAGGCCATGCGCGGCCTGATCGAAGGCGTTGAGATGACCGAGCGGGAGATGCTCAACCAGCTCGAAAAGCATGGGGTCAAGAAGCTCGACCCCGCCGGAGAGAAGTTCGACCCGAACTTCCATCAGGCGATGTTCGAAGTGCCCAATCCGGACGTGCCGAACAACACCGTCGTTCAGGTGGTGCAGGCCGGCTATGTGATCGGCGAACGGGTCCTGCGCCCGGCCATGGTCGGTGTGTCGAAGGGCGGACCGAAGGACGCAAAGCCCGCTGGTACCGCTGCCGAGCCCGGGGCGAGCGTCGACAAGACCGCCTAGGAGCTTTCCGTTCTCTTTGAAAAACGGGAGAGCTCGTCAGCTCCAGCGTGTCACCTTTTCTGTAAGGCGGATGACAAGCGGCGCGCCCGATGGTGCGCCGCAATTGCGTTTGTCGCGCCGAAAACGGTGCCGCCATGTGGCGTCCCGGGGATCGCGGCTCTCGCCCGAACATGCAAAAAGCTGATGGCCCGCCCTGTCTCGCGCCCCTTTGGCGCAAGAATGCTCTAGCATGGGATCATGCAGTCGATGCTCCAGATCCTCGATTTCCTCGGCGTGGCGGTGTTTTGCGTCTCCGGTGCGCTGGTCGCCTCGCGCCTGCGGCTGGATATCGTCGCCTTCCTGTTTTTCGGTGTGTTCACCGGCATCGGCGGCGGCACCTTGCGTGACCTGTTGCTGGATGCACCGGTCTTCTGGGTGGTCGATCAGGCCTATCTGGTGGTGTGCATCGTCATCTCGTTGCTGATGTGGTTTCTGGCTGGACAGGTGGAGCGGCTCGGGAGCCCCTTGCGCTGGGCCGACGCGGTGGGCGTTGCAGCCTATTCGGTGATGGGAGCGGCCAAAACCCTGTCACTCGCCGATGCACCGGTCGTGGCGGTAATGATGGGGGTGGCGACGGCAACCTTTGGCGGTATCATTCGCGATACGGTTGCCGGGCAGCCGAACGCACTGGTCAAGCCGGAGATCTATCTGACCTCTGCCTTTGCCGGCGCCGGCGTCTATGTGACGCTGGCGGAATTCGGGGTCCCGGCCTGGCCGGCGGCGATCGCGGGCGGGTGTGCGGCGCTGCTCTTGCGCGGTGGCGCGATTCAGTGGGGCTGGTCCTTGCCGGCCTATCGCCCTCCGTCGGACCGCGCCGACCGCAAGCCGTGACGCGACGCGCCCATGCGGGCGCGATGCTGCGACAGGGAGGACAGGCGATGAGCGAGCATGGGCACTTTTACTGGAATGAACTGATGACCCGGGATGTGGAGGCGGCGAAGGCCTTCTACGGATCGGCGCTCGACTGGACCTTTTCCGGAATGGATATGCCGGGGGGCACATACTGGCTGGCGATGCAGGGGGAAAAGCCGGTCGGCGGCATCTTCCAGATGACGGGACCCGAGTTCGATGGCGTCCCGGACCACTGGATGTCCTATTTGGCGGTCGATGACATCGATGCCCGGTTGGACAAGGCGGTCGACGCGGGGGCGACCCTGATGCGTCCGGCCTTTGATGTGGAAGGGGTGGGGCGGATCGGTATTCTCAAAGATCCGGGCGGCGCGGTGATGGGCTGGATGACGCCCGTGCCGATGGATGCGCCGGCATAGTGGTAAGAGCCCACGCAAGGCCCTGACGGGCCTCGCTGCGGCACCCTGGCATCAGCAGGCGTCAGGCCGCGTTCCGGGACGAGGGTGCGCTCAGCGCCGTCGTCTGCGGCTCCTGGACGGCCTTCAGCCGGTCGGCTTCCTGATGCCAGCGATCAGCTTCCCGCCGCTTGACCCGGGCCTCCCGGCGCCATTTGCCCTGCGCTGCCCAGGAGGCGACGCCGCCGATGAACACACCGAAAGCCACCGCCCCGAACAGGATCCAGAACAGCGGCGCGGTCACCGTCAGGGCCGGGTCGGCGCGGGAAAACGGATCAAGTGACAGGGTGACCTCGTGGCGATTGGCCACGGCGAGCGCGATCAGCACGATGGCGATCGGCAGCAGGACGAGGTTTTTCAAGAGCCGTGTCACGCGGGTTTCTCCATCTTGCCCGGACGTCTTCTTCGCGAAACCGTCGGCCGCACGGGCCGACGCTTCAAATCATCATAGCCGGTTGGAGCGCGGCATGCCATGTCCGCCGCCAATTGGGACGAGACGCCCAAGGGCTTGGCCCGCTATCCCGCCGGCAAGGGCGTGAGGCAATCCGCTCTGATGCCGATCAGTCTTCCGATCCGTCGCCGTCGTTCAGGCGCTCGCGCATTTCCTTGCCGGTCTTGAAGAAGGGCACAAATTTCTCGTCCACCTCGACCTTCTGCCCGGTGCGGGGATTGCGGCCGGTGCGTGCCGGACGGTTCTTGACGGAAAAGGCGCCAAAGCCGCGCAGCTCGACCCGGTTGCCGTTTTTCAGGGCGTCCGTCACCTCATCGAGGATGGCGTTGACGATGTTTTCGACATCACGCTGGTAGAGGTGCGGATTCTGCTCCGCGATCCGTTGTACCAATTCAGATTTTATCATTATTGCCCCCCAGGACCGTCGGTTGGCTCCGCCGCTTGGCGAGCGTGCCAAACAGATACGAGACCGTCAAGCGTCACGCCATCGGGAAGAAGTGTCGTGGCGTCATTGAGCGAGGTGCCGAGCCCCTTGGCAAGTCCGCTGCCGAAGGCCGAGGCGATCCGGGCGGAGAAGGGAAGGCCGTCGATCTCGCTGCGTGCCGCCCAGGTGATGACCGGCAGTTTCTCCGGCAGGCCGCGTTCCTTTTCGAGCCAGGCCACGGCCTGTTTCTCGCCGCCGAGCGCATCCACCAGCCCGAGCGATTGCGCACTCTCGCCGGAGTAGATGCCGCCGGTCGCGACCTTGCGCACCTCCGCGTCCGTCATGTTCCGCCGCTCGGCAACCCGCGCGACGAACCAGTCGTAGCTGTCGTTGATCACCGCCTGAAGATTGTCGCGCACCGCCTGCGGTGTTTCGGAGAAGAAGTTGGGCTCCGCCTTCAGCGGACCGGAGCGCACCACGTCGAACTCGACGCCGAGGGTATCGAGCAGCCCCTTGAAGTTGCCGTACTGGATATAGACGCCGATCGAACCGGTCAGCGAGGTGTGCCGGGCGATCACGTGATCGGCGGCAATCGCCGCCATATAGCCTGCCGACGCGCCGAGGGTGCCGATATGGGCGACCACCGGCTTCTTATCGGCAATCTCGCGCAGGGCCTGGTAAAGGCTTTCGCCGCCCACCGTGGAGCCGCCGGGAGAGTTGATGTCGAGGATCACCGCCTTGACCGCGTCGCTTTCGGCGAGCTTGTGCAGCATTTCCAGCCGCTTGCGGTCGTTGAGGATCACACCGTTGATTTCCACCCGGGCGATGTGCGCCGCCCCCTTGCCGAGCGGGGAGCCGCCAGCAAGCCAGGCCAGCAGGAGGAGAACCGCCGCGCCGGTGACGAGAAACGCCGCCACGCGCCAGAAGGTAAGCTTCCGCCGCAATCGCCGACGGTCGACAATCGCATCCGCATCAAGGGACATGAACAACGGGCCTTTCGCAAATGTCGTTGTGGTTCCTATCGCTACATGGCAGCGGCCCGATTGAAAAGCCCTGAGATGGACTTGGCCGAAATTCGCGCGCATCGCGGTGCTACAAATCCGGCGCGGAACGCGCTATCCATCTGTGCCTGCGATATCGGGCCTTGCAACAACCTTTTCGAGCAACGGGACAAGAGACAGCCATGCCGCAGATCAGCCTTGCCACCCTCGATCGCCTGAAGGCCAAGGGAAAGCGCTTTGCCATGCTGACCGCCTATGACGCGGGCTTCGCCGGGTTGATGGGGGAGGCCGGGGTCGCCTCGGTGCTGGTTGGCGACAGCCTCGGCATGGTGGTCCAGGGGGCCGGATCGACGGCGGCGGTGACCATGGAGGACATGGTCTATCACACCGGCTGTGTCGCCCGGGGCGTGGCCGCGGGCGAGGGCGATGTGCCGCTGATCGTCGCCGACATGCCGCTCGGCAGCTACTATACGCCCGAGGATGCGGCCCGCAATGCCGCCCGATTGCTGGGGGCCGGAGCGAATGTGGTCAAGCTGGAGGGGGGCGCCTGGCTGGCGGACACCGTTCGTTTCCTTACCGAACGTGGCCTGCCGGTGTGCGCCCATCTCGGCCTGACACCGCAGACCGCCGACATGCTCGGCGGCTACAAGGTGCAGGGGCGGGACGCGGCGGCGGCCAAGCGGATTGTCGACGATAGCCTGGCGCTCGATGCGGCCGGGGCGCGGCTCTTGCTGCTGGAATGCGTGCCGGACGCGGTGGGAGCGGCGGTGCGCGAGGGCGCGCGCGTGCCGGTGATCGGCATTGGTGCCGGCCCGGGGACCGATGGTCAGGTGCTGGTGCTGCATGACATGCTGAATGTCACGCGCGGGCGCAAGGCCCGGTTCGTCAAGAACTACATGGCCGGGCGCGACAGCGTTGCGGCGGCCTTCCGCGCCTTTGCCGAGGAGGTCGAAAGCGGGGCCTATCCAGCGCCGGAACACTGTTACGGCTGAGACCTGGCGGGGCGGGCAGCGGCCCTTCCGCCTTGCCGATGCCTGCCGGTGAGGTCCCTGTGCGGTGCCGGCATGATCTGAAATGCAAAGAGCCCCGCCGTTGCCGGCGGGGCTCTTCTTCATTTTGGGATCGAAGGATCCGGATCAATCGTCGGTTTCGCGGGCCTTCAGAGCCGCACCGAGAATGTCGCCGAGCGATGCGCCGGAGTCCGACGAACCGTACTGGGCAACAGCTTCCTTCTCTTCGGCGATTTCCAGCGCCTTGATGGAGACCGAAACCCGACGGGTCTTCTTGTCGAACTGGGTGATGCGGGCGTCGAACTTCTCACCAACCGAGAAACGCTCCGGACGCTGGTCCGCACGGTCACGGGCCAGATCGGCGCGACGCACGAAGGTCGTCAGGTCGGAATCGGTGATCTTGGCTTCAAGACCGCCTTCCTTGACCTCGAGCACTTCGCAGGTCACCACCGCGCCCTTGCGCAGTTCGCCAGCGGCAGCCGTGTCGAACGGATCACCGCCGAGCTGCTTGATGCCGAGCGAGATCCGCTCCTTGTCCATGTCGACGTCGAGCACGACGGCGCGAACCATGTCGCCCTTCTTGTACTCTTCGATGACCTGCTCGCCCGGACGGTTCCAGTCGAGATCGGACAGGTGAACCATGCCGTCCACGTCGCCATCGAGACCGATGAACAGACCGAACTCGGTCTTGTTCTTGACCTCGCCCTCGACCTCGGTGCCGGTCGGGAACTTGTCGGCGAAGGCTTCCCACGGGTTCTGGAGCGTCTGCTTCAGGCCGAGCGAGATGCGGCGCTTCACCGGGTCGACCTCGAGGATCATCACTTCCACTTCCTGCGAGGTGGAAACGATCTTGCCCGGATGGACGTTCTTCTTGGTCCAGGACATCTCCGACACGTGGATCAGGCCTTCGATGCCCGGCTCCAGTTCGACGAATGCGCCGTAGTCGGTGATGTTGGTCACGCGGCCGGTGAACTTGGCGTCGACCGGGTACTTGGCCTCGATGCCATCCCACGGATCGGCTTCCAGCTGCTTCATGCCCAGGGAGATGCGGTGCGTCTCCTGGTTGACGCGGATAATCTGCACCTTGACGGTCTGGCCGATGGCCAGCACTTCGCTCGGGTGGTTGATCCGGCGCCATGCAATGTCGGTGACATGCAGCAGGCCGTCGATGCCGCCAAGGTCGACGAACGCACCGTAATCGGTGATGTTCTTGACCACGCCTTCCATGACCTGGCCTTCCTCGAGGCTCTGCACCAGCTCCGAACGCTGTTCGGCGCGGGTTTCCTCCAGAACGACACGGCGCGAGACAACGATGTTGCCGCGGCGCTTGTCCATCTTCAGGATCTGGAACGGCTGCGGGGTGTGCATCAGCGGCGCGACGTCGCGCACCGGACGGATGTCCACCTGGCTGCGCGGCAGGAAGGCCACGGCGCCGTCGAGGTCGACGGTGAAGCCACCCTTGACCTGGTTGAAGATCTGGCCGGTGACCTTCTCGTTCGCCTCGAAGGCGACTTCGAGACGGATCCAGCTCTCTTCACGGCGAGCCTTGTCACGGGACAGGACGGCCTCGCCGAGGGCGTTTTCCACGCGCTCCAGATAGACCTCGACCTTGTCGCCGACGGACACGCCGGCGTCTTCGCCGTCACGTCCCTTGACGCCGAATTCCTTCAGCGCGATGCGGCCTTCGACCTTCAGGCCGACGTCGATCACCGCGAGATCTTTCTCGATAGCAATGACCGTGCCGGTGACCACGGAGCCTTCGGACTGCTCCTGCTCTTCGAAGCTCTGCTCCAGAAGGGCGGCAAATTCATCGCGTGTCGGGTTCAAACTGCTCATTGAAACTCCTGGCAGCCAATACTGGCTTGTCGCCGGCGGGTTCGTGTTGTGGTCGGTTTCCTGGCGCGTCCGGCGGTTCGCTCCATTGGCGAACTGCTTCCAGGCCATCGGTGCCGATGGCGGGGGCCGGCGAGGCGAACGGCGAAAAAACCAGCTATTTCAGTTCCGTGCTGCTGGCTTGAAGCCTGTGGCGGCACATGTCCAATGCGCCGATCCGAGGATCGGCGCGTCTGTCACGGTATGCGAAAAGCGCCGGCACCATGCCCGCTTCATGCAGCGCGCACGCTATCGACGATATCCACAGCCGCTTTGAACGCCGTTTCTATATCCATTTCTGACGTGTCGAGCAAGTGCGCATCTTCCGCCGGCTTCAGCGGAGCGACGCTACGTGAGCTGTCGCGCGCATCGCGCCGCTGCAGATCGGCGAGCACCGTCTCCAGATCGGCCTCCTTGCCCTTCGACAGCAATTCGGCGGTCCGCCGCTTTGCGCGCTCGGTCGGCGAGGCGGTCGCGTAAAGTTTCACCGCCGCATCGGGGCAGACCACCGTGCCGATGTCCCGGCCATCGAGAACCGCGCCCGGTGGCTCGCTGGCGAAGGCCCGTTGCAGCCGCACCAACTCCTCGCGCAGGCCCGGCAGGACGGCAATGCGCGAGGCGGCTTCGCCGATCTCATGGGAGGACAGCAGTTCGCGGTCGAGATGGCCAAGGTCGAGATTGCGGGCGGTGGCGATCGCCACCGCCTCGTCGCCAAGGGGCATGCCGCGGGCGAGGAGCGCTGCCGCGACGGCGCGGTAGGTCAGTCCGGTATCGAGGTGGCGCAGGCCGTAATGGGCGGCGATGCGCCGGGCGAGGGTGCCCTTGCCCGAGGCGGCGGGTCCGTCAATTGCAATGATCATGCGGCTTGTTCTCCGCTTGCGTCGATCACGCCGCCAAGATCGCGGATGATGTCCTGAAAGGTGGGAAAGCTGGTGGCGATCACCGAGCCGTCGTCGACGGTCACCGGCCGGTCGCTGGCAAGGCCGAGAACGAGGAAGGCCATGGCGATGCGGTGATCGAGATGGGTGGTGACCGTTCCGCCGCCGATCTGGCCGCTGCGGCCTTCCACGACAAGCGTGTCTTCGCCAGCTTCATGGGCGATGCCATTGGCGGCGAGGCCGGCGGCCACCGCCGCGAGCCGGTCGGATTCCTTGACCCGCAACTCCTCCAGCCCCTGCATCACCGTGCGCCCGCTGGCGAAGGCGGCGGCGATTGCCAGAACCGGATACTCATCGATCATCGACGGCGCCCGCTCCGCCGGCACGGTCACGCCCTTCAGCGCCGAATGACGCACGTGGATGTCGCCGAGCCGCTCGCCGCCGGTCTCGCGAATGTTGTCGATGGTCAGGTCCGCGCCCATTTCCTGCAAGGTCAGGAACAGGCCGGTGCGGTGCTCGTTGAGCAGCACATCCGCCACGGTGATCTCGGAGCCCGGGACGATCAGGGCGGCGATGATCGGGAAGGCGGCGGAAGAGGGGTCGCCAGGCACCTGCACCGTTTGGGCGCTGAGCTCCCGCTGTCCTGTCAGCCGAATGATGCGGGCGCCGGCGTCATCGACCTCGACCGACAGCTCGGCGCCGAAGCCCGACAGCATCCGTTCGGTGTGGTCGCGAGTGGCGATGGGCTCGATCACCGTGGTCACGCCCGGGGTGTTCAGGCCGGCAAGCAGCACCGCCGACTTGACCTGGGCGGAGGGCACCGGAACCCGATAGGTGATCGGCGCCGGGGCCGCCGATCCGCGGATCGACAGCGGCAGCCGGTCTCCGGCGCGGGCGACGACCTCCGCGCCCATCAGGCGGAGCGGCTCCAGCACCCGGCCCATCGGCCGGCGGGACAGGGAGGCGTCTCCGGTGAAGGTGGTGGCGATCGGATGCGTGCCGGCCAGGCCAAGGGCAAGGCGCACGCCGGTGCCGGCGTTGCCGTAGTCGATGGCCTCTTCCGGCTCCAGCAGGCTGCCAAGGCCGGCGCCGTCCACGGTCCAGCCGCCATCGTCGTCCCGCGCAATGCGGGCGCCATAGGCGCGCATGGCCTTGGCGGTGTTGAGCACGTCTTCGGATTCCAGCAGGCCGGTCACATGGCTACGGCCGATGGCGAGGCTGCCAAGCATCAGGGCCCGGTGCGAGATCGACTTGTCGCCCGGGACCGCAACCCGGCCCTTGAGGGCCGCTCCCGCCCGGGAAGTGAGGGGAACCGGGGGAGACGTGTGTGACATCGCGGGATCCAGTGTTTCCTTTAGAGACGAAGACCGCATCTCCTATCATGCCGAAAGCCATTCGTCACCGGCCCAGCGGTCGTGGGTGCCGGCGCGATTCGTTGCGCCTTTGCCGTTCGTGGAAAAAGGGTTTGACGACGCGGGGGGCATTAGGCTTTGACAGGAGGCGGGACAGCATTTATGCGAACGCCCGATTGTCAGAAAAACAAGGGTTATCACCGTGGCAAAACCCGAATTAGGCACCAAGCGGCTGTGCGGCGGTTGCGGCGCGAAATATTACGACTTGAACCGCAACCCCATTACCTGTCCGAAGTGCGGCGCGGTGTTCCAGCTCGCGCAGTCCGTGCGTCCGGCGAAGGCATCCAAGGCCGCGGCGACGGAGGAGGACGAGGATCTGGAGACCGAGGAGGATGGCGCCGAGCTGGTCAGCCTCGAGGAAGCGGATGCCGAGGCGGAAGGCGATTCGGCCGTCACCCTCGACGGCGACGATGACGACGAGATTGCCGACAATGCGGCCGATGACGACGTTTTCATCGATGATGAGGACGACGACGAGGACGTTCCGGGGATCGTGGTCGAGCGCGACGACGAGGACACGGACCGCTAGCGAATAACGCGCCCGCCGGCGTCCCGCGATCGGGATACCGGCGGGCGGCCCTGCTCGATTGTCCACAGGGCTTGTGGAGTAAATCGGGCGAAGCGAAACAAGATGGATTATTCCTCTTGACTTGACCGGCGGAAGACGTATTTTCCGCCTCCATCGACAGGGCGAACCCAAACGCCGCTGCCGAATGACAAGCCCTCCGGCATCCCAATAGGGGCATCTGACGGCTTGCATGAACGACTGGTTTTAAGGGGCTATAGCTCAGTTGGGAGAGCGCTTGAATGGCATTCAAGAGGTCAGCGGTTCGATTCCGCTTAGCTCCACCAGTCCTCTCTCACCGCTCCGGTGAGGTCTCCCCCCAAGCTTGAAATAATGGCATGCCGCGTTCGCGGCGGTGCATTGCGCGATCCAATGTGGCTCGCGACGCGCGGGCCCAGTATCGCGCGCCGCTTTCGGTCGGGGTTCAGCGCTCTGGCGCGCCGCGCGTCTCGCCGGCGAGCAAAATGCGCGCCATCGTGCTGACGTGAAACGTCGTCCAGCAGAAGATGCCGATGAACTTGGCGCCATCCTCCAGGTAGACCAGGTGCGCATCCAGGCTGTGAAAAATGGTGTCGACGGCCATGCTGGTGGCAAGGGCTGCGCCCGCAGTAAGAAACAGCAGCGGATCGGAGGCCATAACCCGGCGCCAGGCGACCAGTGCATAGCCCATTGCGAACAGGGCGATGGTGGCCAGCACCACATTTTGCGGAATGCCGAACTCCGGCAGGATCACCTCATGCAGCAGGAAGGCGTCATCAAGCGCCAGCCAGCCGGTGAACAGGCCGGCGAACAGCGCGAACAGGGTCGTTCCCCGCCGGGCGCCAGTGCACAATAGGATCAGCGCGCTGAACAGGCAGACGGCGGCGGTGATCACCCACAGCATGATGCCCAGCATCGACACGAAGCCAAAATAGGGGCGGCAGCAGGCGGGGGCGAATTCGGCCGCCGCCAGCGCGTCGAGGAACATCAGTTTCGGGTCGGCATAGGGCTGCAGCAGCACAGCGGCGATGAGCGCGCCAGGAAAAAGCAGGCTGGCGATGCGAATGCTCCAGACTGGCCAGGCATCCGGTGTGATGGCGGTGTGAGGGGGCGGGGAGGCGGGGGAGGAGGCGTGGGACATGATCTGCCTGTGTGGTGGCCGGCCTTGCGGACGCCCGCACTGTGCTGCCGGATGGATGGGCCGCCGGTGAGGGGCGGCATCGGATGCAATGCGGCGCCGTTTTTATCCGCTCTTCCTGAAAAATGGATTGAACGGAGATGGGCCGAGGCTGCCGTCGCGGTGGCCTTTTCTTGAATCTGAGTCGGCAAGTCGCCATATAAGAACGCGACAGGGCATGATGCCCTCCCCCGGATGCCATGATGGGTCCGGGCCGTTGGGAGCGTGCGATCAGGTTTTGGCCAAGGCGGCGAAAACGTGAGATTGGCGCTTCCCGGTTGAAAGGCCGCTTTTGAAAAGGGCTTTGACATATGACGCGAATGTCGACGTTCTCCAGTCCGCTTCTCCTTGGCTTTGAGGATATCGAGCGGGTTCTGGACCGGGTCAGCAAGGCAGCCAATGACGGTTATCCGCCGTACAATATCGAGCGCATGCCGAAGACCGAAACCCATGGCGATATCATCCGGATCACCTTGGCGGTGGCCGGGTTCACCCGCGATCAGCTCGACGTCAGCGTCGAGGAAAGCCAGTTGGTGATTCGCGGGCGTCAGGAAGACGACAAGACGCGCCAGTTCCTGCATCGTGGGATCGCCGCCCGCCAGTTCCAGCGGGCCTTCGTTCTGGCCGAGGGGATCGAGATCCTCGGGGCGGAATTGAAGGACGGCCTCCTGTCGATCGATCTGGTCCGCCCCGAACCGGAGCGCGTGGTGCGCCGGATCGAAATCGAGGCAAGGGACTAGACAGTCCGCGCAGGGCACGGAATGGACGCATCGCGCATGGCGCGAGGAACCGTTCCGCCTTTTCAAACGCTGTTCAACACATCTGCCAGCCGCTCGCCGGAAAGGGGGCGGCGATCCCTATCGGCTGCGTATCGGCCGAAAGGGAGCAAGTGGTAAGGAGTACTGCGATGACGATGCGCGACACACAGCCCATGGTGATGGAAAACGAGGCCTTGCAGGCGCTCGGCTCCGGACAGATCGCCTATGTCCGGTCCATGACTTCCGATGATCTCCTGACGCTGTTTCCCGAGGTGCCGAAGCTGGAGAGCGGCTTGCATCTGTGGGTCCTGCTCAATGCCGATGGCACGCCGATCATGCTGGCCGACAGCCGCGAGGCCGTTCTGGCCAATGCGGCGGAGCAGCGTTTGCAGACCGTCTGGCTGCATTGAGTGCTGGCGGGAGAGGATAGTGCGAAAAAGGGCCATGGACAGCCTGACGGTCGTCCATGGCCCTTTTGCATGGGCATCGCGCCGCCGGGGAGCCTGCCCCGGCGTTTACGTGTCTGATCGGCGCTGTTGCGGGATCAGGCGGCGTTGGTCGCGGCGGTTTGGGTGAGAATGGTGTAAAGCGCGTCGGAATCGGTCGTGGCGCGCAGCTTGGCGGCGGTGCCGGGGTCGCGCATGCGCCGGGCGATCCGTGCCAGCGCCTTCAAGTGATCCGCTCCGGCGCCTTCCGGAGCCAGCAGGACGAACATCAGGTCGACCGGCTGATCGTCGAGCGCATCGAAGTCGATCGGCTTTTCGAGCCGGGCGAAAAGGCCGACGAGCTTGTCCAGGGCATTGAGTTTGCCGTGGGGAATGGCGATGCCGTTGCCCACGCCCGTGGAGCCCAGGCGTTCACGCTGCAACAGCGTATCGAAGATATCGCGCTCCGGCAGGCCGGTCACCGCCGCTGCCTTGAGCGCCAGTTCCTGCAAGGCCTGCTTCTTGCTGTTCGCTTTCAGGCTCGGAACGATCGCCTTCGACGTGATGAGATCGTTGAGATCCATGATGCGGCCTGTGTCTGGGGTTTAAAGAGCAATGCAAGGCTTCCCGCCCGAAAAGGGCGGGAAGCTCAAGGATTATTGAGCTGCGTGCTCGGGGTCGATCCAGCCGAAGTTCCCGTCGGCGCGCCGATACACCACATTCACCGAACCGCTGCCGGCGTTGCGGAACACCACCAGCGGGGCCTCGGCCAGGTCAAGCTGCATCACCGCCATGCCGACGGTCATGGTCTTCACCTTGGCGGCGGTTTCGGCAACGATGATCGGAGTGAAGTCGGCGGGGACCTCTTCCTCGTCCTCGACGGGGGCCAGCACGTAGGACGCTGCATCGAGCGCCTCGCGGCCATTGGCACCGTGATTGTGATGGTCCTTGAGCTTGCGCTTGTAGCGCCGCAGGCGCTTGTCGATACGCTCGGCGGCGGCATCGAAGCACTGGCGCGGATCGGCGTTGTCGGCCGAAACCTGCAGGTCGATTCCCGTGTCGAGATGCAGCAGGCATTCCGACCGGAAACCGGAGCCCTCGCGGCCGATGGTGACATGCCCGGTGTAGCCGCCATCGAAGTACTTCGAAACGATTTCCTCGATCCGGTCCTCGATATGCGTCCTCAGGGCATCGCCCACATCGACGTTCTTCCCGGATACCCGCAGAGTCATGGGAACCTCTTCTTTTTCTGGATGGCCGATCGGCACAGCCGCGGTACATCGGCGGCTTGCGAACCGGAGGGGCGCTTTCGCCTCACGCCCGGTCTTTGCCAATGCCAGGCGTCCGCGATCACGCGGTCGCGCCCGACATGCTTTGAGGGCGGTGCTATAAGCGTCCGCCATCGTGAAGTCAAATGAACTCGCCCTTCCGTCTCCGGCGGCATTTGGCCACGGAGCGCAAGCATCTGGGCAATCGCAAGAAACGTCATTGATCACCTGTAGCCCTTGCCCCCGGGGGCGTTCCCGGTCCGGATCCTTGTTGCCTCGGGCTGAGGCCTTTGGGGAGTGCATCATCGCCAGCTTAGCCCATTCGTGCCCGCTTTTCCCGTCGTCTTTGTACGGATGACGCAATCCTCAAGGATTCCCTATATTTAGCGACTGTCCGCCGGGCAATGTCGATGCCTTCGCCGTTCAGAAGCTTGACAATTGTATCATCGGAAAGGATCGCGTCGGGTTTTTCCGCATCGATCAACTGACGGATCCGGTGACGCACCGCCTCGGCGGAATGGGCATCGCCGCCGCCAGACGCGGGGATGGCCGCTGAAAAGAAGAATTTCAGCTCGAAGATGCCGCGCGGTGTCGCCATGTATTTGTTGGACGTCACCCGGCTGACCGTGGATTCGTGCATGGAAATCGCATCGGCGATGGTACGCAGGTTGAGCGGTCGCAGGTGCTGGACGCCCTGGCTGAGGAAGGCGTCCTGCTGGCGGACGATCTCCGTGGCCACCTTCAGGATGGTGCGCGCCCGCTGGTCGAGGCTCTTGGTCAGCCAGTTGGCGGTCTGCAGGCAGTCGGTGAGAAACGCCTTCTCGGTTTCGTTGCGGGCCGATTGGGCGACCGTCGCGTAATAGGTCTGATTGACCAGCACCTTGGGGAGGGTGTCGCTGTTCAGCTCCACCTGCCAGCCGCCGTCGCGCGCCGGCCGGACGATCACATCGGGCACCACCGGCTGGATCAGCGTGTCGCCGAAGGAGCTGCCGGGCTTCGGATCGAGCGCCTTCAGCTCGCCGATCATCTCGGCCAGATCCTCGTCATCGACACCGCAGGCGGATTTCAGCGCGGGGAAGTCATGGCGCGCCAGCAACTCGATGTTGTCGATCAGCCGTGCCATGGCCGGATCGTAGCGGTTTTTCTCCGC
Organism: Stappia taiwanensis; assembly: GCF_014635285.1. Classification (GTDB taxonomy): domain Bacteria; phylum Pseudomonadota; class Alphaproteobacteria; order Rhizobiales; family Stappiaceae; genus Stappia; species Stappia taiwanensis. The sequence continues at coordinate 216,788 of NZ_BMCR01000007.1, forward strand.
CAGTTGCAGCGCCAGGCATTCGCCAAGGGATGTGGCGAACACCCCGGTCGGCTCCAGGGTCTTGAGCATGCCATGCACCCGGTCGAGCCGGGCCCGGTCGATGCCCATCCGCTCCGCCGCCTCATCGAGGTCGATGCGCAGATATCCCGCTTCATCCAGGCTGTCGATCAGTTGCTGGGCGATCATCCGGTCCGCCGGATCGGTCAGCGCCAACACCATCTGGTCGCCGAGATGGCTGGCAAGCGTGGTGTCGGAGGCAACGAACGCCTCCAGATTGTAGTCTTCCCCGCTGCCGGACCCGGCGCCCGCGCCGCGCCCGGAAAGGCCCGTCTGCCAAGGGTCGGGCTGACGCGGATCGGATGCGGTGGCGGCGGGTTTCGTTCCCGGGTCGTCCGGGAAGACATTGCCGAGGTCGGTGTCGAGCCGCGCGGCGATCTCTTCGGCGCCGGTGTTCAGCTCGGTGTGCAGCCACTCGCTGTCGCCATCGGCAGAGCCTGCGCGGCCGTCCTCGCCGCCCTCTCCCGGATCGGCGTCGCGACGATCGTCGCTGCCCGAGGCGGTGAACGCCTCTTCCGCGGGGCGCTCGTCGGTGGTGGGGCCGTCCGTCTCGACGGCCTCCAGCAGCGGGTTGCGCTCCAGTTCCGCGTCCACATAGCTGGTGAGGTCAAGGCTCGACATCTGCAGCAGCTTGATGGCTTGCATCAACTGCGGCGTCATAACCAGGGATTGTCCCTGGCGGATCTCAAGCTTTGGCGATAGGGCCATGAGGCTCCCGGAAAGGCTCGGCGGAAGAATGCGGCGGATCGTCGGTCGGTTCCGTTTGGTCCGCTTCTTGCATTCTACCTCAACGCCACGCCCGCTTCAAAGCGTAAACTGTTCGCCAAGGTAAAGACGGCGCACGTCCGGGTTGGCGACGATATCGTAGGGCGAGCCTTCGGTCAGCACCTCGCCGGCGGCGATGATATAGGCCCGGTCGATCAGGCCGAGCGTCTCGCGCACGTTGTGGTCGGTGATCAGCACGCCGATGCCGCGCTTGGTGAGGTGGCGCACCAGATGCTGGATGTCGCCGACGGCGATCGGGTCGATGCCGGCAAACGGTTCGTCAAGCAGCATGAAGGCCGGCCGGCTGGCCAGCGCGCGGGCGATTTCCACCCGTCGGCGTTCACCGCCGGACAGGGCGATGGCCGGCGATTTGCGCAGATGGCTGACGCCGAACTCCTCCAGCAGGGATTCCAGATCCTGCGCCCGCTGCCGCTTGTCCGGCTCCACCACCTCCAGAACGGCGCGGATGTTGTCTTCCACCGACAGGCCGCGAAAGATCGAGGCTTCCTGTGGCAGGTAGCCGATGCCGAGCCGCGCGCGCCGATACATGGGCAGGCGCGTGATGTCGAAGCCATCAAGGCGAATGGTGCCATGGTCCGGCTGGATCAGCCCGGTGATCATGTAAAAACAGGTGGTCTTGCCGGCGCCATTCGGCCCGAGCAGGCCGACCGCCTCGCCCCGGCGCACATGCAGGCCCACGTGGCGCACCACCTGGCGGCGCTTGTAGCTCTTGCCGATGCCGTCGACGACCAGAAGGCCGGCTTCCGCTTCCGGGGCCTCCGCTGCCCCGTTCGGTGCAGGTGCGCCCGCCTCGCCATTGGTCCTTGATCCATGCAGGAAGGAAAACAGTTTCACGGGTCGGTCCAGCGGTCTCGGGGCCAAAGGGATCAGTCGAGCTTGCGGCCAGATTTAGGTGTCGCCGGCCGCCCTGTCGAGGGGTCAGTTCCTTGGTGCGCCCTCGTTGAGGCTTTTCGGCTGGATCAGCACCTTGACCCGGCCGCTCTTCGGCGCCTCCAGATCGGCCTGCCCGGTCTTGAGGTTGACCGTCAGCCGGTTGCCGACCACCACGTTGGGTCCCTGGGACAGCACCACTTCCTTACCGGTCATCACCATCAGTTGGCGGTTCATGTCGAAGGTGGCGTTCTCTCCGGTCGCCGTCTGGTCCTTGGAGGCGATGTAGACGCGCCCGCTGGCCTCCAGCCGGGAAATGCGCTGGTTGACCCCGCCCGCGGCCGATCCGTCGTAATGAACGATCAGCCTTTGTGTCTTCAGCGTGGCCTCGCCCTGGGTCACCACCACATCGCCGGAGAACACCGCGCTCTGGCTCTTGTCCTGAACCTTCAGTTCCTTGGCCTCGATCTGGATCGGTTCGCGATCGTTGGAGCCGAAGCCGGCGAAGGCATCGGAAAAGGTCTGGGCGCTCGCGGCCGGGGCGGCGGCAATGAGGCCGATCACGCCAAGGGCACGGAGGGCGGCCCGCATGCGCTGGATGGGGATCATCGTTTGCTCTCCTGATTGGGCGGAATGACGGTCATGGAGATGCCATCCGAAAAGGTCAGTGTACCCGTCTTCTGATTGAAGCGCATCCGCGCTGCACGCAGCGAGCCGAAAGAGGAGGTGAAGGTCGCGGCGTCATCGGTGTCGATGCGGCCGCTGTCCAGAAAGACGCGCAACGAACCGAAGCGGGCCTTCTCGCCGGTGTTGGTCTCCACATCGATGCCATCGGCAAGATCGAGCGTTTCCGCCCCGCTGTTGTAGGTGCCACGTACCGCGCGCAGGGAGACCTGTTGGTCGGCGGACAGGCGCAGGTCGGCGACGATCCGTTCAAGGTCGATCATCCGGGGATCACTGATGCGCTGGATCGCCCGATCCGCCGACACCCGGTAGGAGCGGTCCCCATCGTGACCGGACAATTCCGGATTGTCCATGACGAGACCGTCGGCGGTCAGGCTGATGGGGCCGAAGCCCAGGCTGGACAGGTAGCTGTTGACGGCGACCGCGCCGATGATGGCCAGAAGCAGAAGGCCGCCGAGCCCCGGGATGAGAAGCCGCAGCAGCCGCACCCGCCGGCTGTGGCGCCGCGCCGCCCGCTGGGCGCTCGCCATCTCACCGGCCCGGCGGGGATCCGCGTCGGGGGCAGGGCCGGGTGCCGGCGCGTGAAGCGATGAGGCGTGCTGGTCCATGGTCACCAAGGCTGGTGCGGGCGCGCCCCCATGGCGCGGCCCCCTGTCTGTATACCCCGGACGGCGGCCCGTGTCTGCGTGGCGCGGGGGCGCCGGAGCGGTCGACCCGCACCGGGCGTGCCGATCAGGAATGGGCGAAGATATCCGTGTCGTCCCAGGCGGCGAGATCGAGCCGGGCGCGGGTCGGCAGGAACTCATAGCAGGCAGCCGCCAGGTCCGTGCGTTCCTCGCGTGCCAGCCGCTCTTCCAGCCGGGCCTTCAGCCGGTGCAGGTAAAGCACGTCCGAGGCGGCATAGGCGAGCTGCGCTTCCGTCAGGGTCTCGGCGGCCCAGTCCGAGCTTTGCTGCTGCTTCGACAGGTCGACGCCGAGCAACTCGCGGGTCAGGTCCTTCAGCCCATGCCGGTCGGTGTAGGTCCGCACCAGCTTGGAGGCGATCTTGGTGCACCAGACCGGGGTGCACATCACGCCGAGATATTGCTGCAGCACGGCCAGATCGAAGCGGGCGAAGTGGAATATCTTGGTTTTCGACGCATCGGACAGCAGCCGGACGAGATTCGGTGCCTCGGTCTGGCCGCGCTCGATCTGCACTACATCCGCCGTTCCGTCGCCAGGGGAAAGCTGCACCACGCACAGCCGGTCGCGATGCGGCTTCAGGCCGAGGGTTTCCGTATCGATGGCGACGGCATCGACGCCCTCGTAGGCGCTGAGATCGGCAAGGTCCTTGCGGTGCAGGCGAATGGTCATGGGGCATCCTTTCTTCGGCCGGCCCCTAGATAGTGCCCTTTGCCGGATGCGTCCATCACTTGCGGAAGGGGGGGCGGAGCGGGGCAGCGGAAAACCGCGCCGGACCCCGGAAACGAAAAAAGGCCCGGCAGAGCCGGACCTTTTTGTCGAATTTCAGGCCGAATTGGAAAACCTGAAATCGGAATTTGGTGCCCAGGAGAGGACTCGAACCTCCACGCCCTTTCGAGCACTAGCACCTGAAGCTAGCGCGTCTACCAATTCCGCCACCTGGGCCGTTGAGAGCGCTTCTAAGGGTCGTTCGCGGGCTTGTCAACGGCCCTTTTGCGATCAAATGCAGTTCATACACAACTGCCCTTCACAGACGCCGGCGCAAGGGCTATGAGACCTGCAGAAACCCGCGCGATAATGCGTGCGGAAAAAAATTCACTGCGGCAGGGGAGCGACAGGCATGACCGCGCTCAATGGCAAACTGGTTACCGTTTTTGGCGGGTCGGGCTTTCTTGGACGCCATGTGGTGCGCGCGCTCGCGCGTCGGGGCTATCGGGTGCGCGTCGCCGTGCGCCGGCCCGATCTGGCCGAACATGTGCAGCCGCTTGGCGCCGTCGGGCAGATCATGCCCGTCCAGGCCAACCTGCGCCATCGCTGGTCCGTCGACCGGGCGGTGCTTGGCGCGGATGCGGTCGTCAATCTGGTGGGCATCCTGCATGAGGCAGGGTCCCAGTCCTTCGATGCGGTGCAGGCCTTCGGTCCGCGCGCGATCGCCGAGGCGGCCCGTGCCGAGGGCATCGACCGGGTGGTGCATATCTCGGCAATCGGCGCCGACCCGGAAAGCCCCTCCGCCTATGGCCGCTCCAAGGCGGCGGGCGAAGTCGGGATGTTCGAGGTCCAGCCGCAGGCGGTGATTCTGCGCCCTTCCATTCTCTTTGGCCCCGAGGATGATTTCTTCAACCGATTCGCGGCAATGGCGCGGCTCTCGCCGGTGCTGCCGCTGATCGGTGGGGAGACCAAGTTCCAGCCGGTGTTCGTTGGCGATGTTGCCGAGGCCGTGGCCCGTGCCGTCGAGGGCGAGGCTAGGACCGGCGCGATTTACGAACTCGGCGGCCCGGAAGTGAAGAGCTTCCGCGCCTGCATGGAGCTGATGCTTCAGGTGATTCGTCGCAAGCGGCTGCTCTTGCCGATTCCCTTCGGTGTGGCGCGGTTGCAGGCTTATTTGCTCCAGCTTCTGCCGGGGGCGCCGCTCACCGTCGATCAGGTGGAGCTCCTGAAGATCGACAATGTGGTCGATGAAGTGGCGGCAGAGGACGGCCGTACGCTTCAGGGGCTCGGTATCGAACCGCGCACGCTGGCGGCGATCCTGCCGACCTATCTGGACCGCTTCCGCGAACACGGCCAGTACGACGCCCACCGCGAGGAGCCCTGACCCCGTCCGTCCTTCTCTGAAGGCAAGAGACAATTCCCGGCCGGTCGCGCTTGATTGCGCGGCCGGTCGATTTTTTATTGGAGGGGCGAATCAGCGCCCATCTCGTGGCCAGGCGCCATAGGCCTGCCCCAAGGCCCGTAGCAGCCTGGGGTCACGGTCCGGCCGGGCGTGCAACATGTCATAGCGGTCCGCATGACGGCAAAGGCCGATATCCTGCAACGCGCGCGCGTCGAGCCTGTCGAGAAGGCGCCGTGTCTTGTGTAGCCTGCGTTGCAGGCGTAGCCAGGCGACAAGGGCGTGGATCAGCCGAACGGGTGCCGATCGGCGGCGGCGCTGTGAAGCGGCGGCGGTTTGTGCGCAGGACATGTTCCCGGTCTCCGGATGTGGACAAGTGGCATCCTCCACATGCTCGCGGATCAATCCTGACAGCAGGGAGTCAGGTTTGATCATGGTATGTTCGCTTTTCCGGCGAGAGCGCGGGGCTGGTGCCGGACTGGCGCCCTGACGGGCCATGGGCCGCCGGCGGGCGAGGAGGAGCGGACGATGAACCCGATCGAGCGGGCGCTTGCCATCTTGATGCTTTTGACTGGAGGGCGCCTGCGCACCGCGAGCGAACTGGCCGAGCGATTCGGTGTATCGCTACGCACGATCTATCGCGATGTCGATCGGCTGCTGGCCCTGGGCATTCCGGTGGAGGCGGCGCGCGGCGCGGAGGGCGGCTACCGGCTGGCGCAGGACTATATTCAGCCGCCGATTGCCCTCAGCCGGGGGGAAACCGCGGCGCTGCTGGTGGCGCTGGCGCTGGTGCGCGGCCTGAAGGCGACACCGCTGCTTCAGGAACTGGATGCGGCGGAGGGCAAGCTGCTGGCCTCGTTGCCCCGCGCTGCGCGGGAGCTGTTCGCGCAAGGCGAACGCATCGTCGGCATCGAATGCCCGCCGCCGGATATCTTTCATCCCGAACCGGACATGTTCGGCTCCGGCGACATGCAAGGCGCGGTCGATGGGTTCATGCAAGGACTGCTGGCCGGGCGCAGGGTGCGGCTTGTTCACGAGAACCCCTATCGTGAGCGGCGGCGGGCCTATGATCTGGAGCCGCGCGGCATCCTGTTCGACCGCGATCGCTGGTATCTGATCGGCTGGGACGTGGATCTGGCGGCGGAACGATTCCTGCGGGCCGACCGGGTGCGGGAGATTGAGGTGAGCGGCATGGCTGCCCGTATCGATCCGGAGTTCTCCGTCACCCATCACACCGGCCGGAAATGGCTGTCGCGGGCCATGCGGCGCTGGGAGGAGGAAGGCGAAATATCGACGATCAGCATCACCGATGCGCAGGCGAGCCTGTTGATGCGGGACTGGTATCTCCGCCATGCCGCTTTCACGCGGGAAGCGGACGGACGGGTGACCGTCCGCCTGCCGAGCATCAACCCTGAGATGGTTCTGCCGCTGGTGCGCTGGCTGGGGCCGGGTGCCGACCTCAAGGCGCCGGAAGCCTTGCGCCGGCAGCTCGCGCGGGAACTGGCGGCGATGGCCGGGGCGCCGGGCTAAGAGCCCGATGCCGTCGCGTCGGGGTCAGCCGACGAGATAAAGGCCCGCGAAGCCGGCAAGGCCGACCAGAATGCGCCACCAGGCGAAGGGCGCGAACCCATGCTTGCTGACGAAGTCGAGCAGCCCGCGCACCACGAACACCGCCGTCACAAAGGCGGCAACGAAGCCGACGGTGATCACCGTCGCATCGTCCATCGACAGAACGTCGCGATTCTTGAACAGGTCATAGGCGAAGGCGCCGGCCATGGTCGGCATGGCCAGGAAGAAGGAAAACTCCGCCGCCGAGCGCTTGTCGGTGCCCAGCAGCAGCGCCCCGGCAATGGTTGCGCCCGAGCGGGAGACACCGGGAACCATCGCCAGCGTCTGGCAGAAGCCGATGGCGAGGCACAGCCACAGCGGATAGTCCATGGCATCGTGATAGCGCGGTTTCAGCGGCATCCGGTCGATCGCCAGAAGAACGATGCCGCCGACCAGCAGCGTGGTGCAGATCAGCGCCGGTGAATAGAACAGTACGGTCTTGATGTACCCATGGGCTATCACGCCGATGACGGCGGCGGGCAGGAAGGCGAGCAGGATGCCGATGACGAAGCGCCGCGCCGCCGGGCTGGTCGGCAGGTCGGCGGCGATGGTCAGGAGCCGGCTGGCATAGACTGTCAGGATCGCCAGGATCGCACCGAGCTGGATCAATACCTCGAAGGTCTTGCCGGTGCTGTTGAAGCCGATGAAGTGACCGAGCAGCAGGATATGCCCTGTGGAGGAAACCGGAATGAACTCCGTCAGCCCTTCGACCAGACCGAGGATCAGGGCTCCGACGAGGGTCTCCGTTTGCATGGGCATTTCTCTCTGGTTTCAGGATCCGGCCGGGGGAAGGACGCGGACGAGATACGACATCCGTTGTGCATTGTCGCGCGCCGGCCTATATGGGCGCGTGCCGGCTGTTCATACAGGCCGCCAACCGGCGCGTCATGCATCGTTTGATTAACCGCAACCGGTTACGATCCTCTTATGCTCACCCTGTATCATCACCCCTTCTCCCCTGCGTCTCGATTCATCCGCCTTGTGCTGGCGGAATACGGCGCCAAGGTGGAGCTGGTCGCCGAGCGACCCTGGGAGCGGCGACGCGGCTTCCTGATGCTGAATGCCGCCGGCACCGTGCCGGTTCTTCAGGAATACGAGGGGCCGCCGATCTGCGGGGCCTATGCGATCATGGAGTATCTGGATGAGACCCGCGGCTATGCGGTCGGCGACCGCCGCTTGATGCCGGACCATCCGGAAGCGCGGGCGGAAACCCGGCGGCTGGTCGACTGGGCCCTGAACAAGCTCGATGGCGAGGTGGTCGGCCCGTTCGTGCGCGAGCGGATCTACAAGCAGGAAATGCCCGCCTCCATGGGCGGCGGTTCGCCTGATTCGGCAAGCCTCAGGGCGGCGCGGGCAAATATCGGCCATCACCTGCGGTATTTCGGTTATCTTGCAGCGGCGCGGAACTGGCTCGCCGGCGAGAAGCTGACCTTTGCCGATCTCGCGGTGGCGGCCGAATTGTCCTGCGCCGACTATCTGGGCGAGGTGACATGGGCGACCGAAGAGAACATGAAGGCGTGGTACGCGCGGGTCAAATCGCGCCCGTCCTTCCGTCCGCTTCTGTCGGAAAAGATGCTGGGCATGCCTCCGGCGCCCAGCTACGCGGATCTGGACTTCTAGGCCCGGTGCGCGGCGAGAGACTGAAACGGGCGCTGCTGGAAAAAGCCCAGGCCCTGGGGTTCGACGATTGCCGGGTGACGGCCGCCGATGCCCTTGACGAGATCGGCACCGGTGAGCGGCTTGCCCGCTTCCTGAGCGATGGTCATCACGGTTCCATGGTGTGGATGGACGAGACGGCCGAGCGGCGGGCCGATCCGCGCGGCCTCTGGCCCGAGGTGCGCAGCGTCATTTCGCTCGGCCTGTCCTACGGCCCCGAGGTCGATCCGCGCGTGACCCTCGACCAGCCCGACCGGGCGACGATCTCGGTCTATGCCCGCAACCGCGACTATCACGACATCATGAAAGGGCGGCTGAAGGAGCTGGCGCAGCATCTGCTCGCTCGGGCGCGGCGGATGGAGGTGGAGGGCGAGGTCAAGGTGTTCGTCGACACCGCACCGGTGATGGAAAAGCCGCTGGCAGAGGCCGCCGGCATCGGCTGGCAGGGCAAGCACACCAATCTGGTCTCGCGCCGACTGGGCTCCTGGCTGTTCCTGGCTGAGATCTTCACCACGCTGGATCTGCCGCCGGACGCACGCGAAAGCGATCATTGTGGCTCCTGCCGCGCCTGTCTCGATGCCTGTCCGACGAAAGCGTTTCCCGCGCCCTACCGGCTCGATGCGCGCCGCTGCATTTCCTATCTGACCATCGAGAACAAGGGACCGATCCCGCACGAGTTTCGCGCTGCCATCGGCAACCGAATCTATGGCTGTGACGATTGTCTCGCCGCCTGTCCCTGGAACAAGTTCGCCAGCGCGGCGCGCGAGGTGAAGCTGCAGGCGCGGGAGGATCTTCTGGCGCCGCGCCTGGCGGAGCTTCTGAAACTGGACGACGGCGCATTCCGGCAGATGTTTTCCGGCTCGCCGGTCAAGCGCATCGGCCGCGACCGCTTCCTGCGCAACTGTCTCGTCGCCGCCGGAAATTCCGGCGATCCGGCGCTGGCGGCGGCGGTGGTGGAGCTGATCGACGATCCGGCGCCGGTAGTGCGCGGCATGGCGATCTGGGCGGCGGCGCGCCTGCTGCCCGCCGAGGAGTTCAGAGGTCTTGCGCAAGATCGTGCCGCCAACGAGGACGATGCCTGCGTGCGCGCGGAGTGGGCCGAGGCGCTGGGCCCGGCAACTTAACCCGTTTCGTGACAGTGTCCGGATGACTCTCGCCGTCACGGGACGCTTGCCTCAGGACAGCAGATGACCGCCATCGACCGGGATTGACGCACCGGTCATGAACCGGGACGCCTCGCTCGCCAGAAGCAGGAAGGGGCCATCGAGATCCTCCGGAACGCCGATGCGGCGCATGGGAATCCGGCGAACCATCTCCTTGCCGGCCTCCGTGCCGAAGAAGCCCCGATTGATCTCGGTTTCGAAATAGCCCGGCTCAAGCGCATTGACGCGGATCCGGTGGCGGGCGAATTCCAGCGCCAGTGCCTTGGTCATCTGCACCACGCCGGCCTTCGAGACACAATAGGAGGCGGTGCCGGGGCTGACCCGCTCGCCCAGGATCGAGGCGATATTGACGATGTTGCCGGGATGGTGCGTTTCGCGCCAGTACCGCGCGGTTGCCACCGCCATCAGCCAGACGCCGCGCAGGTTGACCGAAAGGACCGCGTCGAAATCCTCTGCCGTCTGGTCGATCGCCAGCCCCTCGCGCACGATGCCGGCGTTGTTGACGAGGATGTCGAGACCTCCCAGCGCCGAGACCGCGTCGGCGACACAGGCATGGATCGAGGCTCCATCGCCCACATCCAGAGCGATGGTCACCGTGCGGGGCGCGCCGAGCAGGTCGAGTTCTCTGGCAAGGGCCGCCAGCCGCTCGTAGCGGCGGGCGGCGACGGCAACACTGGCGCCACGGCTGGCAACGAGTTTGGCGAAATGTGCACCAAGACCGCTCGATGCGCCGGTGATCAGGATTCTTCGGCCCGCCAGATTGACTTTGGCATCCATCTCTCCCTCCACACGCTCCCCGGAAGGTAGCCTAACGCGGATCGGCGTCGGAGAGTACCTGTCACGACCAGGGGACGCTGCGGGCGGGAGGAACGCTCCGGCTCAGATGGTGAAGGGGGCGAAGCTCCGGACGATCTGCTCGTAGACCTTGCGCTTGAACGGAATGACCAGTTCCGGCAATTCCGCCGCCCGGCTCCAGCGCCAGCTGCAAAACTCCGCCTTGTGATCGTCCGGCGGGGTCAGGATGTTGATCTCGTCTTCCGCGCCTTCGAAGCGAAAGGCGAACCATTTCTGCGTCTGGCCGCGATAGCGGCCGCGGCGGCTCGCCTGGATGATCTCAGGCGAGTAGTCATAGGCATACCAGCCCGGGGCCTCAGCGATCAGGCTGACCGACCGGATGGAGGTTTCCTCGTAGAGCTCCCGTCTGGCGGCGGCGAGCGGCGTTTCGCCGGTGTCGATGCCCCCTTGCGGCATCTGCCAGGCATGGGTCTTGTCGGCCCCGCCGGAGGGGTCGCGCTTGCCAATCCAGACAAGGCCGGCCGGGTTGATCAGCATGACGCCGACGCAAGGACGGTAGGGTAGCGAGGGGTCTGGCATTGCGGTGTCAGGCATTCCGGGGAAGCTCCGGGGCGGGGTTGCTGGCGGCAAGGACGGTGCGTTGGGGCGGACCGTGCCTTACCGGGGTGTTCGGTCAATGGAGGCGCTGATCGGAACCAGTTGCAGGCCGCGTTCCTCCAGATCCTTCGACCAGGCCGACAGCTGTTCGATGGTGACCGGCAGGGCGCTGGCGACGCCGACCGCGACCCCTTGCGCGCGGGCGGTGCCTTCAAGCTGCAACAGCCGGGCGGTGATTTCCGCCGGCCGGGGCACATCATCAATGACCAGATCCGCCTGGGAAAAGGGGGTGCGCAGGCCCTTGGCGATGGCCTCCGCCTTGCTGCGCGAGGAAGAACCGTCGTCGGTGTACATCAAGCCGCGCTCGGTGATCTCTTCAAGCAGCATCGCCAGCGAGGTGTCGGTGGCGCTGAATCTGGCGCCCATGTAGTTCATCACGCCGACGTAGTTGGTCAGGCGGCTGAGCAGCCAGGACAGCCGTTCCCTGAGTTGCTTGGTATCGTGGCTCACCAGCAGGGTGTGCGGGCCGGGATCGTTGTCGGGATAGTCGAACGGCTCCATCGGCAGCTGCAGCAGGAGCTCATGGCCGTCGCGACGGGCATGCTGCATCCAGCGGTCGAGACTGGCGCCATAGGGCGCGAAGCCGAGGGTCACGTCGGCCGGGAGCCGCTCGATGGCCGCCTGGGTGCTGGTCTGCGACAGGCCGAGGCCGCCGACAATGATCGCGATCTTGGGAACGGCGGTGTAGGTCTGGCTTGCCGGACGGGCATAGATGTCGAGTGGTCTGAGACCGCCGTCGGAGACCTTGGGCAGCGGGCCATGCGGGCCGGGCTCGATCAGCCGGGCATCGGGGCGGAACGACAACCCGCCGACGCCGGAGACCGCGACCTTGGCCGGATGCGGACCGTTCTCGGTTTCGGTGGCCGGTTTGGGCTCAAAGCGGGGCCCGAGCGGTTCGTTCTCCTCGCCTGGGCTGCCGTCGCCGTGCTGGCCCTTGTTTTCAAGCGACGGCCGAATCTCGACAACGCCGAAATCGCGGGAAGAGAGGCCGTCCACCGACCGTTCCAGCGGAACGGTGGCCATCGGTTCACCGCCAAGCGGGTCTTCCACCACGCCGATCCACACAAGCGCGGTGGTCACGAGAACCGTGGCCAGCCCCGCCCCGATCAGGCCAAGAGGGAGATTGAGGTATCTACGTTTGCCGAGCCCCAGCGGTGCCGACAGGTCATTGCCCGCCATGATCCCTCTTTGTCGCGTTTCACGGGAGGCTGGACCGGCCGCTCCCTATCGGCCGGTTTCCCGGATGTCCTGGGCCGTCATGTCCAAGGCCGCGCCCTGGCGAGCGCGGCCTTGGAGGATATCAGTTGGGAACGCCGGCTTTCTTGTCGCCGACCGGCGGGAAGGCGCTGTTCGCCTGAACCCCGTTCAGAAGGTCGAGCGCCAGCTTGAGCTGCGAATCGTCCTTGGGATCCGGCGGGACGTAGGCCTGGCTGCCGGAGCCCTGCTCGTCCTCTTCCGCGCCCTTGAGGTGACCGCGCAAGCCCGCTTCGCCCTTGGTTTCCACCTTGCCGCGCAGCTCTTCGGGAAGAACCTGCAGGGCCTCGATGTCCGGGGTGATGCCCTTGGCCTGGATGGAGACACCCGAGGGGGTGAAGTAGCGCGCGGTGGTCAGCCGGATGGCGCCATTGGCACCGAGCGGAACGATCGTCTGCACCGAGCCCTTGCCGAAGGAACGGGTGCCGAGGATGGTCGCCCGGCGGTGATCCTGCAGGGCACCGGCGACGATCTCCGAAGCCGAGGCCGAGCCGCCGTTGATCAGCACGATCACCGGATAATCGCCGACCAGATCGCCGGAGCGGGCGTTGTAGCGCTGGGTCTCGTCGCTGTTGCGGCCACGGGTGGAGACAATCTCGCCGCGATCGAGGAACGCATCGGACACGGCGATGGCCTGATCGAGAAGCCCGCCGGGATTGTTGCGCAGATCGAGGATGAAGCCCTTCAGCTTGTCCTCGCCGATCTCCGTCGTCAGCGTGTCGATGCTGTCCTTCAGCCCGTCGAAGGTCTGCTCGTTGAACTGGGTGATGCGGATATAGCCCACCTCGCCCTCGACCCGGTTGCGCACCGAGCGGATGCGAATGGTGTCGCGGGTGATCTTGATCGTGATCGGCTCATCGACGCCTTCGCGGCGGACGACGATCTCGATGTCGGTGTTGACCGGGCCGCGCATCTTCTCCACCGCCTCGGACAGCGTCAGGCCCTGCACCTGTTCGCCGTCCAGATGGGTGATCAGATCGCCGGCCATCACGCCAGCCTTGAAGGCCGGGGTATCGTCGATCGGCGTCACCACCTTGACCAGCCCGTCCTCCATGGTCACCTCGATGCCGAGGCCGCCGAACTCGCCGCGCGTCTGCACCTGCATGTCGCGGAAATGTTTCGGCGACATGTAGCTGGAATGCGGGTCGAGCGAGCTGAGCATGCCGTTGATGGCCGATTCGACCAGGGCCGCATCGTCGGGAACCTCGACGTAGTCGGAGCGGATCCGCTCGAAGACATCGCCGAAGAGATTCAGCTGGCGATAGGTGTCAGAGGCGGCCGCGTTGGCGACGCCGCTGACACGGACCGGCATCTGCGACAGGGCTATGACGGATGCGCCGCCAATCAGCGCGCCGCACAGCAACAGGGAAGCTTTCCGAATCATCCGCGAACCTTTTCGTCTTCGGGTCGGCTCCACCAGGGGGAAGAGTCGATCGAAATGCCGTCTTTCCTAAATTCTACATAGAGCACCGGCTGCGGTGCAGAAAGGTTGATCGTTGCAGCGCTGGCGATCCGTGTATCGCCCATCGCCGCCACCGGCTCGCCGGCCAGCACGAATTGCCCCTGCTGCACCCGGATCCGGTCCATCCCGGCAAGGAGGATATGATATCCATCCCCGGCGTTGAGGATCAAGACCTCGCCATAGGAGCGGAAGGGGCCGGCATAGACCACCCAGCCATCCGCCGGCGACACCACCTGGGCCCGGGCACGGGTGGCGATCGAGCGGCCCTGGCTGCGTCCGCCGAAGCCGTCGTCGGCACCGAAATCACGCAGCAGCGTGCCCGATACCGGTGCGGTGAGCCGTCCCTTGGCCGAGGCAAAGGCCATGGCCGGGGCAAGTCGCCCCGGATCCTTGAACGGATCCTGATCGCGGACCGTGCCGCTCGCCCGGGCGAGAGCCGCCTTGCGGGCGGCCTCCGCCGCCTCGCGTGCGCTGGCGATCTCGTTTTCCAGGCTGGAGATCAGGTCTTCCAGGGATTTCGCCTTTTGCGCCAGCTCTTCCGAGCGCGCCTGCTCCTGTTCCAACTCGGCCTGGCTGCGTTCCTGCTCGCGCCGCTTGGAGGCGACCAGAAGCTCGACCCGGTGCCGCTCCTCGTTGAGCCGGCCCGTATCGGCCACCAGCCGGTCCCGTTCAGCGGCGCTTGACAGTTTCAGCTTGCGCAACTCGGCCAGGTCGCTGGCAAGGGCCTGCGCCTCGATGTGCAGATCCGGCATCACCGCATTCAGCAGAAGTGCGCTGCGCACGGCGCCAAGCGCATCCTTGGGACGCACGGCGAGCGCCGGCGGCGGCCGCTGCCCGATCCGCTGCAGGGCGGAGAGCACTTCGGCGAGCACATCTTGTCGGTCAGCCAAAGAAGCGCGCACGGCGTCCTCGTTTTCCCCCAGTCGGCGCAACCGGCTTTCGGTCGCCGCCAACTGCTCTTCCAGCTGCGTTACCCGCTGGGCGGTTCGCAGCAGATCCGTATTCAGAGCCTGCCTGTCCCGGTCGATCGCGCGGATCTCCCGGGCGATCGCTGCCTGCCGGTCGGCCGACAGCGACAGGTCGCGCGTCAGCGCGGACAGCTCTTCTTCCCGTTGGGCTTTTCGATCCGCGAGTGGATCCTTGCCCCCCTTCATCTCTTGCGCGGCGCTTGCCTTCCCGCTTGTTGCGGCGTCTTTCGCCGCTCTGGCGGAAGTGCCATCCGCATCGGTCCGGGCCGGTTCCTGCTCCACCGCCTGGGCGGGCATGGGCCCGTTTGCGGGCCCGAACACGGACGTAAGACAAACGGCTGCCAGCGCGAACCATGTTCGCTTCACTCTCGGCAATCCCCTGCGACTTGCCGCTCGGTCTCTCCGGCAGGACATCTTTAGGAAAGGTCCGGCGGAGGCGGGCTTGTTTCATGGACAAAAGTCTGCCCGATGGACGTTAACGAAACGTCAACCCTAACGAGTGGTTAAGCCTCCCCCCTGCTGCCTCGGCATCAAGCGCTATCGGAGAAATTGGGCGGAAAGCGGGCAATCCGCCGTCTCTTACCGTTTTCCCCAAGGGCTGGCGCAATGCGCGAGAGCTGGCGTGACCCGTTAGGTGCGGTGGTACGGGTGGCCGCTGAGAATGGTGATGGCCCGGTAGACCTGCTCGCAGATCAGCACCCGGGCAATCTGGTGCGGCCAGGTCATCGGGCCGAGCGCAAGGGACATGCGAGAGGCCTGCAACAGCGCCTCGCCATGCCCATCCGGTCCGCCGATGACAAGAGCGAGATCGGAGGAGCCGGTGTCCTTGTGCCGTTCCAGCATCTGCGCGAACCGCTCGCTGGTCATGGTCTTGCCGCCCTCGTCGAGGGCCACGATCACAGCCCCGGCGGGCAGGGTGTCGAGCAGTGCCTCGGCCTCGGCGGCCTTGCGGTCCTCGGCGCGCGGACCCCGCGCCTCCGGCAATTCGATCACCGGCGACAGGGTGAGCCCGAGCGCCCGTCCGGCCTTGCGCGCGCGATCGGCGTAGCGGTCGAACAGGTCGCGCTCAGGGCCGGATTTCAGGCGGCCGATGCAGGCAAGGTGAACGCGCATGTCTTGGGCAACCGGTTGGTGTCTGGAAGGAAATGGGCCATCCGCAACGCGGCGCAAGGACGCGGGCCAGGGGCGGAGGCATCAAGGCAAGCGCCTGTCGGCGGCCCTTGCCCGAAAGGGGGAAGGGAGCGCGCCCGTCCCCTTCGCCGGCCCGGATTGGCCGGCGCTCTGCGCCGCGTGGCTTCTTCAGGCCTCGGCCTGCGTCAGTGCCCCGGTGCGGAAACGTCGACCGACCACATCTTTTCGATGTTGTAGAAGTCGCGCACCTCTGGCCGGAAGATGTGGACGATCACATCGCCCGCGTCGATCAGCACCCAGTCACACTGCGGTACCCCCTCGACCCGCGCCGCCCCCTGGCCGCTCTCCTTGATGTCGCGCAGCAGGTGGTCGGCAATGGCACCCACGTGCCGGTGCGACCGCCCGGAGGCAACGACAACCTGGTCGGCCATCGAGGATTTTCCGGTGATGTCGATGGAAACGATGTCCTCGGCCTTCGAATCGGCGAGCGAGGCGAGAACGGTGTCGTGCAACCCCACACGCTTCTGCGTGCCGGCTGCGACGGGATGAGGAGCGGTCATGGCCGTCCCCTCGGTCTCAAAGGTCATGCTCAGACGGATTGCCTTTCGTCCAGTTTGCATTGATGGGCTGTAACGCCATCCGGAATTCTGTCCAGATAGCCATGCCCGACCCGGCACATCCGGGAAGGCGACTGCGGTTATCCTCCCAGAGCGCTGCCGTAGGGTGTAGACCCATAAATGAGGTGATATGGCATGGGAAATGGCGAACCTTCCGCGAGAAAGCGTGCGCAGAGCGGGCTTTTTGCTCGGTCAAGCGCGCTGACGACGCGAGGTGAAGCCATTTCCATGTCCTTCGGATTTGACTGGATTGCACCTGCTCTCACGTCGCGAAAGACTTGAAAATGAACCACATTTCCTGCGTCTTCGCTCCTTGATCAGAAGCAATCCGCCTCAAACCATTTCGACCTCATTTATGGGTCTACACCCTAGGATACGCCGGGGATAGGGGCCTTTTCAAGGCATGGTCGCGGATCGGCGCGGGTTCTCCCGGCCCGGACGGTCACGCAAGGCCGTGGAGGAGGTGGAATCGAGCGGCGTGTGCAGGAACGTCCAGGCTGGTGGCGCGCGCGAGGCAAGCGATGCGGCACAGGCTTCGTCCACCCGTGCGGCGGCGAAGCTGTGGGCCGCCGGCGCCGACAGGGGCGACAAGGTGGCGCCGGGCCGGTCGACGATCGCCACCGGCAGGCGTTGCATGATGCCGCGCCAATCCTGCCAACGGTGGAACCCGGCCAGATTGTCCGCGCCCATGATCCAGACGAAGGTCAGACGCGGACGCAGGCGGATCAGCCGATCGATGGTGCGGGCGCTGTAGCTGCTGGCGAACCGCGCCTCCAGCGCGGTGACGCGCATGGCCGGATGATCGGCATACCGGGCAACCTCATCGAGGCGCTCGGAAAGCGGCGCCAGGTTCGCATGATCCTTCAAGGGGTTGCCTGGCGTCACCATCCACCAGACCTGGTTCAGCCCGAGCCGTTTCAGGGCCACCTCGGCCACCAGCCGATGACCGGAATGCGGCGGGTTGAACGAGCCGCCGAACAGGCCAATCCGATTGCCGGGCTCCGCATGGGGAATGCGCAGCCTCGGATCGGACCAGGGGAGGTCGAACGAACCGGTCATGCGGTCCGCAGGGCGGGCGGGCAGGACCGAGGGCCGGGCATGGGACGGGGTAGGGGACAGGGCAGACCGGTCATCGTCAAGGACGGACCTGTCCCGTGCCGCGCACCCGGTACTTGAAGCTGGTGAGCTGTTCCACGCCAACCGGCCCGCGCGCATGCATCCGCCCGGTGGCGATGCCGATTTCCGCGCCCATGCCGAACTCTCCGCCATCGGCGAACTGGGTCGAGGCATTGTGGGTCAGAATCGCCGAATCGACCGCGTTGAAGAATGCCTCCGCCGCCGCCGGATCATCGGTGATGATGCCGTCGGTGTGATGGGAGCTATAGGTTTCGATGTGCTCGATGGCGGCATTGAGGTCGTCGACGATGCGGATCGACAGAACCGCGTCGAGATACTCGGTCCGCCAGTCCTGCTCCACGGCGGGCTTCGCCTCGGGAATGGCGGCGCAAACCTCGGCATCGCCCCGAAGCTCGCAGCCCTTGGCGATGAGCGCCTTGCAGATTGGCGCAAGATGGGTCGCGGCGACCGCCCGGTCCACCAGCAGGGTTTCCAGCGCGCCGCAAATGCCCGTGCGCCGCATCTTGGCGTTGGCGACGATGCTGACGGCCATGTCCAGATCGGCGCCGCGATCGACGACCAGATGGCACAGGCCCTCCAGATGGGCAAAGACCGGCACCCGGGCTTCGCTCTGCACCCGGGCGACCAGGCTCTTGCCGCCGCGCGGCACGATCACGTCAATCTGGCCATCGAGCCCCTTCAGCATCTCGCCGACGGCGGCACGGTCGGTCACCGGCACCACCTGAATGGCGTCGGCGGGCAGGCCCGCTGCCTCCAGCCCACGGGTCAGCGCCCGGTGCAGGGCGAGGTTGGAGCGAATCGTATCGGAGCCGCCGCGCAGGATCACCGCGTTGCCGGCCTTCAGGCACAGGGCTCCGGCATCCACCGTGACATTCGGACGGCTTTCGTAGATCACGCCGATCACGCCGAGCGGCGTGCGTACCCGTTCGATCCTCAGGCCATTGGGCCGGTCCCAGGCACTGATGACGGCGCCGACCGGATCTTCCAGCGCCGCGATGGCCTCAAGCCCGGCGGCGATGGCCTCGATGCGCTCGCCCGTCAGCGTGCCCCGGTCGAGATAGGCAGCGGTCTGGCCGCCCTCGGTCATCGCCTTGATGTCCTCGGCATTGGCCGCAAGGATCTCGGCCTGCCCGGCGCGGACTTCCGCTGCCATGGCATGCAGGGCCGCGTTCTTGCGTTCCGCCGGAGCCATGGCGATCTGCCGCGCTGCCGCGCGTGCCCGCGCGCCCATGTCCCGCATCAGATCCGCGATGTCGGTCTTGCCCGTGGTTGCCAGCTCAAGCATGGTCCGTCTTCCTCTTGGCAGGGAAAGCCTGCGTCTCGCTCAAAGTTGGTTTGCGCTGCCCGTCTGGCCAGCGGCCTCCGGCATTGCCTGGGCCGTCGGTTCGCCCGTATGCCCGCTCAGGACGAGATCGTCCCTGTGTACCATTTCCGCGCGTCCCGCATAACCGAGAATCGCGGAAATCTCCCGGCTGTTCCGCCCGATGATCCGCTGCGCGTCCGGGTGGTCATAGGCTACGAGGCCACGGCCGATGTCGCGGCCATCGGGGGCAAGAAGGCGCACCGCATCGCCGCGGCTGAATGCGCCGGTCACCGCCCGCACGCCCGCCGGCAGCAGGCTTTTGCCGGCAATCACCGCCCGGATCGCCCCGGCATCGAGCTGCAAGGTGCCGCGCGGTTCCAGATGTCCGCCGATCCAGGCCTTGCGGGCCGTGGCGGGGGTGGAGCGGGCCTCGAACCAGGTGGCCCGTCCGCCGGCCTCGATGGCCGCCAGCGGGTTGAGCCGCGTGCCGCTGGCGATTGCCATGACGGTGCCCGCTGCGGTGGCGATCTTCGCCGCGTCGATCTTGGTGCGCATGCCGCCGCGCGACAGTTCCGAGCCGGCGGCGCCGGCCATGGCCTCGATCTCCGCCGTGATGCGGGGCACGCGCGGCAGGAACTCGGCCGTCGGGTCGGAGGCCGGCGGGGCGGTGTAGAGCCCGTCCACATCGGACAGAAGCACCAGACAATCGGCGCTGGCCATGGTCGCGACCCGGGCGGCGAGCCGGTCATTGTCGCCGTAGCGGATTTCCGAGGTGGCCACCGTGTCGTTCTCGTTGACGATCGGCACCGCCCCCAGCCGCAACAGGGTCTCCACGGTGGCGCGGGCGTTGAGATAGCGCCGGCGCTCTTCCGTGTCGCCGAGCGTCAGCAGGATCTGGCCGGCAGTCAGGCCGCGCCCGCCGAGGGCTTCGGCATAGGCATGACCGAGGGCCACCTGACCAACCGAAGCGGCGGCCTGCGCCTGCTCCAGCTTCAGGGCGCCGCGCGGCAGGCCGAGCACGCCGCGCCCGAGCGCGATCGCTCCGGAGGAGACAACGATCACCTCCGCGCCCCGTTCGGAAAGCGCCGCAAGGTCGGCGCACAGGGCGTCCAGCCAAGCACGTTTCAACGCGCCGCGCTCCACCAGCAGGGCGGAGCCGATCTTGACGACAATGCGTTTGTAGCGGGAAAGCTGCCCGCCATCCTGTTCGCGCGTTTCGCTCATGTCACCGGTCTCACGGATGCCAGGGCTCGTCCGGCACCTGGGGTACCTGGCTTGCCTCGGCCTCGCGGTCCTTGTCGATGGCGCGGATCAGCATGCGCAGGGTGCGGTCGACATTCTCGCCGCTGGTCGAGGACAGCAGCAAGGGGGGCTGGCCGCAGGCCGCTTCCAGCTCGCCGGCCTTCTCGGCGCGGATCTCCTCGCTGAGCGCGTCGACCTTGGTCAGCGCCACCACCTCCGGCTTGTCGGCAAGGCCATGGCCATAGGCGTCCAGTTCGCCGCGCACCACCCGATAGGCCTCCGCCGGATCCTCCTGGGTGCCGTCGACCAGATGCAGCAGGGTGCGGGTGCGCTCCACATGCCCCAGGAACCGGTCGCCAAGGCCGACCCCGTCATGGGCCCCCTCAATCAGTCCGGGAATATCGGCCAGCACGAAACCGCGCCCGTCGATCTCCACGACGCCGAGATTGGGATGCAGCGTGGTGAAGGGATAGTCGGCGATTTTCGGCCGCGCCGCGGAGACCGCCGCGAGCAGGGTCGACTTGCCCGCGTTCGGCATGCCGACGAGCCCCACATCGGCAATCAGCTTCAACCGCAGCCAGATCCACTTTTCCTCGCCCTGAAGGCCCGGATTGGCATGGCGCGGCGCCTGGTTGGTGGAGGATTTGAAATGGGCGTTGCCAAACCCGCCATTGCCGCCTTTCAGCAGCAACAGCCGCTGGCCCGGCTCGGTGAGATCGGCGATGACCGTCTCATTGTCTTCTTCCAGGATCTCGGTGCCGACCGGTACTTTCAGCACCACATCGTCGCCCTTGCCGCCGGAGCGGTTGCGCCCCATGCCGTGCATTCCGGTCTTGGCCTTGAAATGCTGGTGGAAGCGGTAGTCGATCAGCGTGTTCAGCCCCTCGACGCATTCCACGAAGACATCGCCGCCGCGTCCGCCATCGCCGCCGTCCGGACCGCCATACTCGATGTATTTTTCGCGCCGGAAGGAGACTGAGCCGGCGCCGCCGTCGCCCGAGCGCACGTAGATCTTCGCCTGATCGAGAAATTTCATGAACTGGTCTGCTTTCTGTCTGCGCGTTCAGGCCGATGTAACAGGTGGAAACATCATGTGGTCAAGGCAAGGGCCGAAGGCGGCGCCGCGCCGGTGATCGGGAGCGCGGGCCGCGAAGCCCCAGCCAATACCCGATCCCCGGCGTTCCCGGCAAGGTTTGAAACCGGACGCCGCCTGATTTGACGGCGCGAACGGTCATCCCGCCCGGCTCGTTTCCCGCCTCAGGACACCTTGCCCCACCGCTTCAGGGCAAGCCAGGTGCTCCGGTCGAGGCCGAACCTGTCGACAGCGACCGGGCCGCCGGCGCCGCGCGAATGGATCATGCCCTGGTCGAGCAGGTGGAAGCCGCATTTCATCAGCACCCGGCGCGAGGCCGGATTGGTCACCCGTGCCGCGCCGATCAGGCGGGAGGTGCCGGTGCTGCAGAAGATGAAGTCGACCACCGACTGGGCCGCCTCGGTCGCCAGCCCCTGGCCCCAGAACGGTTCGCCGAGCCAGTAGCCCAGATGAATTGCCCCGTCCTCTTCCGACCGGTGAAAGCCGGTGGCGCCGATGAACCGGCCGGTCGACTTCATGCGGATGGCGAACTTGGCGCGGTCGCGGGTGGCTGCCGCTGCCCGGGCAACCAGCGCCCGGCCGTCGTCGAGGGTGAAGGGCGAGGGCATGGTCGCCACCATGGTGGCAACCTTGCGGTTGTTGGCAAGGGTAACAATGTCGGCAAGGTCATCGCTGCGCGGCAGGTCGAGCCGGAGCCTTGCGGTCTCCTGCGGCGCGCCGGCAGCGCAGAAACTTTCCTCGTCGAGACTTTCTTCCAGATCGGCAACCATGATGTCCTCCGGCAATTCGGCAAAGAAAAAGGGGAGATGGTGCCCCATCTCCCCTGATCCTTCGCGATCATGCCGGTTTTCCTCAAACCGCCGGGTCGATGAGACGCCGGCGAGTCATTGGAAACACGTCGGCTTTACTCTGCTGCGTCTACGAGTGGCGTCACGGTGATAAACGTGCGCTTGTTGGCTTTGCTTTCGAAGGTCACGGTGCCTTCGATGGTGGCGAAGATCGTGTGATCCTTGCCCATGCCAACACCCGTGCCCGGATGCCACTTGGTGCCGCGCTGACGCGCGATGATGTTGCCCGGCACGACGATCTCGCCGCCGTACTTCTTGATACCGAGACGGCGACCCGCGGAATCGCGACCGTTACGGGACGAACCACCTGCTTTTTTATGTGCCATGACGAAACTCCTCGTCCGAAATCTTCAATCGGCGTCGACGGGGTGGCGAATTACTTCGCCGCCAGCTCCGTCGCCTGCTCAACCCAGTTGTCGCGCTCGATGCGGCCCTTGAAGGACAGGGCTTCGTCGACGCGGGCGATGTCGTCAGCGCTGAAGGCAGCGACCTGCGCGTAGGTGGTGATACCCAGCGCGTTCAGCTTCTTCTCCAGCACGGGGCCGACGCCGGTGATCTTCTTCAGATCGTCGGCCGGGCCTTCCGGCGCGGTGAACAGCACCGGCAGCGCATCGGAGGCTTCCGCCGCCTTTGCGGTGTCTTCGCTCTTCGCGGCCTTCTTCTTGGCGGCCGGCTTGGCACCGCCGGTCAGGATATCGGTGATCTTGACCGTGGTGAAGCTCTGACGGTGGCCGTTGCGGCGGCGCGAATTCTGGCGGCGACGCTTCTTGAAGATGATGATCTTGCGGGTACGGGCCTGCTCGACCACCTCACCGACGACGCTGGCGCCGTCGACCGTCGGCGCGCCGATCATGGTCTCGGTCTCGCCGCCAACCATCAGCACGTCTGCGAAGGTCACGGTCTCGCCGGCATCCGCGGAGAGCTTCTCGATCTTCACCAAATCGTCCTGGGCGACGCGGTACTGCTTGCCGCCCGTCTTGATCACTGCGAACATGTCTCGCACGTCCTTCTTTTCATTTTTGCAATCGGCGCGCCCCGTCTTGGGTCGGCCGGCTTGTCAACGCACCCTTTGGCGTTCCTGCGAGGCGCTGTCCGCGATAGCATAAGCGCCGGCCGGAAACTTTGCGAAAGACGCAGCCGATGCCGGCAAGCCGGCTCCTCGGAAACGCGCCCTGCCGTCGCCGGATGTCATGGCGAAGAGCCATGGACCTGATCGGCATGAAGACGGCGAAAAGCCTCGGGCAACGAAAAAGGGGACACGAAGGTCCCACTCGAAGCAGGCGGACTATACGTATCGGCGGGCCAAAGTCAACGTCCGAGCCAGGAGAATAAGGCGCGAAAAACGACCCTTGTGGCGCCTTGATGCGGAAAGGCGGTGAATATCCCATTTCGCCTCTTGTGCCCCGCTCCGCACTTCGCTATGTAGCCACCCACCGCGAGGCCACGAGCCGCGCGGTCGCGGAGAGGTGCCGGAGTGGTTGAACGGGGCGGTCTCGAAAACCGTTGAGCGCGCAAGCGTTCCGAGGGTTCGAATCCCTCTCTCTCCGCCATAATCCCCCCGGTTGCCCCCCCCAGATTGCCATAGTGCGATATTACTGCCGTTCACCGCACACCACGAAGTTGGTGCGGCGAACGGCCAGTCCTACGCTGCAGCCTGATACTCCTGAAAACTGGAGATGGCCACGTTCGGCCCGGAGCGGTCATTCGACACGTATTGAAGCAATGGCAGCTTCGCGCCCCCAACCCGGACATTCGAGGCGCTTTTGCCACTCCCTGAAAGCGGGCGTTTGCTGCAATCCTACCGATATTAGCGATGTGCAGGGACTGGACAGCCCGAACCCTAAACGCGATGCGAGATCGGAAGCAGAGAGCTCCGTTGCGCGGTCACGAAGAGCTAACTTTCCTTGTCAACGCAAAATGAGCGTATCATTGAAACAAAGTCTACGGACTATTCTGCAAAGCAGAGAGATTATCGCATAAGGCTTCTTAGGGCCGAACCGGCAGTTGCTGGAGCTGCGACAAGTTTTTCTGAAGCGGTACGGAGACCGTAGTAAAAGTCGATTGCCTCTCTGATTTTCGGAGGCTCGCATGGATCGTTGTGAACGAGTTCGTTCCTTCTGTTAGTTAGAGTTTCAAGGCGATCCAGAACGTCGTCGAAATTTCTTCCTCGCCATTTCTTATTCTGCTTGGCGTTGTATGGACCATCATACTTGACCCAAAAGTCCTTAAATATTTCGAACTGCTCAATGATTATGAGTTTTGATATCGTTTTTTCGGCGTTTCCGATGTCGGGAGATGGGATTCTTACGCCGCCGTTGCTACTGACCTCTGGGTTGGGTCCAATTACCAGTGTAGACGACACTGAAAACTCCTTACTTATCATCAGACAGTAAGGGCGTGATCGGTCTATCGGCACCTCGCCATTGCCTGCGCTTAAAAATGGTCCTGTTTTCCAAGCATCATTGCCGTCTCCAACACAATCGAAAGATGTCATTTTGTTTGCTGCGGTTGCCAGGTCGTACACTGACATGGCTGCCAATAACGCGTCTCCTGCCGCTTCGATATATCTCTGAAAATCGTCCGCTCGATCGCTCTTCACCACCCACCCCTCTTTCGATTATTTTCTGCTTGTTTCTTAGCAAGCATATTGTTCACCGTAGGAGTATTGCCATTCCTTGAGCGCAGAGCAATTGGATGTCAGCCTTAAGTAAGCTATGCGGGCAAGCGGACTGTCATCTCCCGGCCCCGGAGGTGACGTTTCGCCCGAAGCTAGGCGAGCGGCAGCTTTCCTTCCCTTGTCGGCCAGGACCCGCCATTCCGCTCACGGCCCCATTTCGGTCATTCGATCACCCCGCAGCGAACTTCCGCTTTCCGCCCATAGCTACTTGCTCTTTCCCAAAAATTAGCGGGTTATGGCGTCGGCATGGTTCTCCGTTTCGTCGGCTTCGGCCCGCCATAATCGCTCTAGCGAGATCGAGACAAGGCTCCCGTTGGGGGCCTTTTCTTTTTGCGTCATAGGCGCCGGGCCGAATTGCTTTTCCTGAATGAGCCTCCCTTTGCACGATCTTCCTTGCGTATCCCTTCGCCTGCGCAGGCCTCGGGTGAGGCGGATGCCGCCGGGCGACGGCAGCGGAACGCGGACCATCGTGCCGGTACCTGTTCAAACGAATGGGGCGGCGGCATGCACGCCCCGGTAGCTTGCGGCTCTCGACTGACGGAGACGCGGGTATGTGGGATTTCAGCATTGGCGGCGCACTGGGGATGATGATGCGGACCACGCCATTCATCATCTTTCGAATGACGGTCTATTTCGGTATCGCCCTTGGGTACATTCTGGTTACCGGGACCGGAGTGGGCATCGGTTACGGCATCGGCGGGTTTGGCGACGAGGAGTTTCGCGCCACCTCGACCTTCTGGGGCGGCGCCGTCGGCTTTGGCCTGTTCGGCGCGGTCATGTACTGGGTCCGCGAGTATATCCTCTATATGGTGAAGGCCGGGCATGTGGCGGTGCTGGTCCAGCTTATCGACGGCAAGCCGATGCCCGGGGGAAAGCGGCAGATCAGCTACGCGACCGAGGTCGTGAAGGAGCGCTTTGTCCAGACCAACGTGCTCTTCGCTCTCGACCAGCTGGTCAAGGGGGTGATCGGTGCAATCACCGGCCTTGTCCGGGGTATCCTGACGATCCTGCCAATCCCCGGCGCCCAACAGCTGGCGGGTATCCTCCATGCCTTCCTGCGGATCGCGGTCGGCTTCATTGACGAAGTGATTCTCGCCCACGCCATCCGCACCCAGTCCACCAATGCGTGGGGGGCGGCGAAGGACGCGCTCGTCCTTTACGGGCAGAACTACAAGGTGATGCTGAAGAATGCGGCCTGGCTGGCGATCATCGTCTACGGCCTCGGCTTCATCGTTTTCCTTGTCATGTTGGCCCCTGCCGCGCTGGTCGTCTACCTGATGCCGGGCGCCTGGGCGGCCGGCGGGATTGTGTTCGCGCTGCTCTTCGCCTGGGCGGTCAAGGCGGCGCTGCTGGAACCCTTCGCCATCGCCTGCCTGATGCAGGTCTATTTCAAGACGATCGAGGGTCAGGAGCCCGATCCCGAATGGGATGCGCGCCTTGAACAGATGTCGGCCAAATTTCGAAAACTGAAGGCGCGTGCCTTGGGCGGTGACCGCCAGCAGGGCGCGGACACGGGTGATCTGCGCCCGGCCTGAGCGCGGCGTGACCGGAAGGAAGAGACGATGCAACTTTTCAAACCCGCCATGCTGGCGATTGCCACCCTCGGCGCCACCGCCGCTCTCACGGCCGCTGACACCACCGCCGCGCGTGCCACGGAAGACGTGATGGTCGTCTACGACGCCTCCGGCTCGATGTGGGGGCAGATCGACGGCGTTTCCAAGATCGAGATTGCCCGGGAGGTGTTGGGCGACCTCATCGCGACCTGGCCTGAAAAGGCCAATGTGGGGCTGATGGCCTACGGGCACCGCCGCGAAGCGGATTGCACCGATATCGAGACACTGATCGCGCCCGTCCCGCTGGACCGGTCCGCTTTTGTCGCGGCAATCGACGGGATCAAACCGCGCGGGCGCACGCCGCTTACCGAGTCCATCCGGCAGGCGGCCGAGCAGCTTTCCTATCGTGACACGCGGGCAACCGTGATCCTCATCTCCGATGGGTTGGAGACCTGCCAGGCCGACCCTTGCGCGCTGTCGGCGGACCTGGCGCGGCAGGGTGTGAAATTTACCGCCCATGTGGTCGGCTTCGACCTGACCGAGGAAGAACATGCCGGTCTTGCCTGCATCGCTGAAAACACCGGCGGGGTGTTCGTGCCTGCGCAGGATGCCGCCGGGCTCAAGAAGGCCTTGTCGCATGTGCAGGATGTCATGGACCTGAAGCCGGCGGCGCAGGAAGAGGCAAAGGCCGAGCCAGAGCCGCCCCATCTTGACGATCCCGATATCGCACTTGAGGCCCCGGCGCAGGTGACGGCAGGGGCCCGCTTCGACGTTGCCTGGTCTTCTTCCATTTCCCCGCAGGACTATCTGGCCATCGTTGCCCCCGAGGCGAAAGAGGGTGCCTACATCAACTACCTGATTGTGGAAGATCAGAAGAAGGGCGGGCTGATGGCCCCTGCGAAGCCCGGGCTTTACGAGTTGCGCTATGTGCTGAACGACGGCAATCGCACGCTGAACGCGGTCCCGGTGGAGGTGGTGGAGGCCGAAATCGGCATCAAGGCGCCGGCGCAGGTGACAACCGGTGCCCGCTTCAACGTGTCGTGGTCTTCCGTCGTGCACCCGCTGGACTATGTGGCCATCGTCCCCGCCGGGGCGAAAGAGGGCGCCTACATCAACTACCTGACCGTGGACGGCGCCACCGAGGGCGGTCTGGTGGCGCCTGCCGAGCCGGGGCTTTACGAGGTGCGCTATGTGCTGCAGGAGGGCAATCACACGGTGACGTCGACCCCGGTGGAGGTCGTGGCGGCCGAAATGGGCATCACGGCCCCGGCGCAGGTGACAGCCGGTGCCCGCTTCGACGTTTCGTGGTCTTCCGTCGTGCACCCACAGGACTATGTGGCCATCGCCCCCGCCGGAGCGAAAGAGGGCGCCTACGTCAACTACCTGACCGTGGACGGCGCCACCGAGGGCGGTCTGGTGGCGCCTGCCGAGCCGGGGCTCTACGAGGTGCGCTATGTGCTGCAGGAGGACAATCACACGCTGACGTCGACACCGCTGGAGGTCATCGATGCGAAGGTCAGTCTGACCGGACCGGAGGTCGCCCCAGCGAAAACCCCCGTGCGGATCGGCTGGTCCGCGTCCATCCACCCGCAGGACTATATCACCATCGTGCCTGCCGGAGCGGATGAGGGAGCGTATCAGGATTACTTCCGGGTCGAGGACAATCGTCAGGACGAACTGGAGGCCCCGGCGGAGCCCGGTCTCTATGAGATCAGGTATGTTCTCCAGCAGGGCGACCGCACGGTTGCCAGACAGGCGTTGAAGGTGGTGGACGCGCCTGCGCCGGTGAAGGAATGACATTCGAACTGACCATGCCGACCAAGCCCGGCCGCTATGAGGTTCGGCATCTCGATGTCGGCGGGCGGGCAGTCCCTGGACGCGTCATGGTGGAGGTTCGCTGACCATGCCCGGGACCTGATGGCCTCTTCGGCTCGCGGCTGCGATGCAGACCGGAGCCGGGACGTTTGCGGCATTGCGAACATGGCGCGTGACGACATCCTTTTGGACTATCGCCACGCGCTGTAAGCAGTGTCCTTCAGGCGCTTTTCTGCGGGGTGTTTAACCCTGGAGTTTTCTGGCGATGCTTGGGCGTATACATCCCCAAGCGCTCAATCGGGACGGCGCCCTGCCCGGCTGTCCCACCCGCTGGAAAGCACTCCACGGGTCGCCATCGTCTCAAAAGGGCGATGGCACCACCTTCCCG
>NZ_BMCR01000008.1 GCF_014635285.1 Stappia taiwanensis
TTCTCTTTCTTCAATATGCACTTGTCAAAGAACCGAAAGGCAAAGCCCTTCAAAACCTCTCCCCACCCCGAAAGGCGAGACAGCAACAAAGCCAACCTGCGAGAGGTTCGCTTCCCCGTCAGCACCTGGAAGATGAGGACGACAGCTCTAGGCGCCGGCCAAACCCCGGCGCCGCCGTCGTTGTGGGAGCTATATACTCACCGCCCCCGCAAACCGTCAAGCCCGACCGCCAGAAAAAATCGCAAGACCCGAAAAAACACACCAATCACACCACCCCCCTTGTGAACAACACACCCCGTCAAGCACAAAAACATAAAATAACCCAACATCTTATGACTATCAACAGCCACAATCCGCCAGCCAGACGCCACCGCACAGGCCCCGCAAACACCTCCCAAACACACCGACCACCACCGAAAACCGTCAAACAAACGTCATCGGAAGGTGAAATCCTGCCTGCCTTCAATCAACAGATCGTGTTCAGCGCAGGCGGGCGGGATGTCCTCCCCCAGAACCGCAGGGGAACCTCTCCGTTCTTGAAACAACGGGGGAGCGTGACCACATCTTGTTCTGCTGACACAACCTGCGAGGATTGGAAATGACCTGCACATCGACGCTCAGGCCCGGTTGGTCGCCGCTGACGATCGGCCTGATGGTTCTCGGCTTCATTGTATTCTGGCCGTTGGGGCTTGCAATGCTTGCCTATATCCTTTGGGGTGACCGCTTCCACAGCATCGCCGGCAACGCCCGCGCGCAATGGCAGGCCAGTCCCTTGCGCGACACTTTCCAGGCCACCGCGCCGCGCACCGGAAACAGCGCGTTCGATGCCTATCGGGAGCGTGAGTTGAAGCGCCTGGAAGAAGAGCGGCAGCGGATCGAGGCCATGCGCGCCGAATTCGACAGCTTCCTGCAGGAGCTGCGCCGGGCGAAGGATCAGGAGGAATTCGACCGGTTCATGGCCAGTCGCGGCCGCACCCCCGCCGGACCGGAGCACATCTGACGTCAAGCCGGCGATCACCGACCAAGGAAAAGAAAAAGCCGCAAGGGATGTCCCTTGCGGCTTTTCTTGTTCTCTGAAAACTCCGTCACCGGAGCGCAGACAAATCAGTTCGGGCGGGCTTCGCCCTGCTGCGCCTGCTCCAGGTTCTGGCGGTAGAGCGCGGCGAAATCGATCGGATCGATCATCAGCGGCGGGAAGCCGCCGTTGCGCGAGGCATCGGCCAGAATGTTGCGGGCGAAGGGGAAGAGCATCCGCGGGCATTCGATCAGAACGAACGGATGGATGTGCTCCTGCGGCACGCCAGTGACCTTGAACAGGCCGCCGTAGACCAGTTCGATGGCGAACACGGTCATGGCGCTGGTCTTGGCGCTCGCGGTCAGCGTCAGGACCACTTCAAACTGATCCTCGCCCATCGGCTGCGCCGACACATTGACATTGATGTCGAGCTTGGGCTGCTCCTGCGGCTGCAGCGAGCCGGGGGCATTCGGATTCTCGAAAGACAGATCCTTGATATACTGGGCAAGGATGCTCATGCCGGGGGCGGCGCCCGCCTCGTTGGCCTGACCACCGGCCGCGTCGTTCGTGTCGCTCATTTCTGGCTTCCTGTTTCGGCTTGCTGGCGACCGGGCAGCGTGCGCCGGCCGCGTCGGATGCCGCCCCGTCAAGGGGGGCTGAAAACGCTGTTTCCCGAGCCGGTGGCTAGCATGGCCGCCCCCCGCAACACAAGGTTTGATTGACGGATGGCCCCGGCAGCGCCAAAACCCAATCCACATGTTCTCACGTTCCGACCGGCGTTCTTCCATGTCCGATATCCACCCCCGCGACCTTGCCACGTCACATCGGCGGCTGAAGCTCGACACCCTGGTGCGGTTGCGCTGGCTGGCGATTGCCGGACAGACCTCGGCGCTGCTGGTGGTGCATTTCATTCTGGAATACCCCCTGCAGCTGTCCTTCTGCTTTGCCCTGGTCGCAGCCTCCGCGTGGATCAACATCTTTCTCAAGATCCGCCAACCGCAGTTGCACCGGCTGTCGGAGCGCTCGGCAACCCTGCAGCTTGCCTATGACCTCAGCCAGCTCGGCGGCCTGCTTGCGCTGACCGGCGGGCTCGGCAACCCGTTCGCCTTCCTGTTGCTCGCCCCGGTGATGGTGTCCGCAGCCGGATTGTCAGCGCACAAGACGGTGCTGCTCGGCATTCTCGCGACAGCCATTGCGACCTTTCTCGCCTGGGTGCATCTGCCGCTCCCCTGGCCCGGGGCGGAGAACTTCACCCTGCCCCCGCTTTATCTGACCGGCGTCTGGGTCGCGCTGGTGCTGTCCCTGTGTTTCATGGGGGCCTATGCGTTCCGGGTGGCGGAGGAGGCCCGGCAACTGTCCGATGCGCTGACCGCCAGCGAGCTGGTTCTGGCGCGCGAACACCATCTGCATGCCCTTGATGGGCTGGCCGCGGCGGCGGCCCATGAACTGGGCACCCCGCTGGCGACGATCTACCTCACCGCCAAGGAGCTGAGCGGCGACCTGCAAGGCGCGGAGGACCAACCGGTCACCGCCGGGCACAGGGAGGACATTGCGCTGATCCTGTCCCAGGCGGAACGCTGCCGCGAAATCCTGTCGAAACTCTCCTCGCTGTCCGATGACCGCGACCAGAACTTCCAGGGTCTGCCGCTCTCCCATCTGATCGAGGAGGTTGTCGAGCCTTGCCGCGCCTTCGGCGTTGCCATCGACATCGACATTCGCGGCGAGGGACCGGAACCGATCGGCCTGCGCAACCCGGCGATTCCCTATGGTCTCGGCAATCTCCTGGAAAACGCCATCGATTTCGCCGACAGCACCGTGAAGATCACCGCCCGCTGGGACGCGCAGGAAGTGCGGATCGAAATCGCCGATGATGGCACCGGCTTTGCCCCCGATGTGATCACCCGGCTGGGTGAGCCTTACGTCACCGCGCGCGGCGGCGGCCGCGATGCCCGGCCCGGGCAGGGAAAGAGCGGCGGCGGCCTCGGGCTTGGCTTCTTCATCGCCAAGACCCTGCTGGAGCGCACCGGCGCCGATCTGAGGCTGCGCAACCGGCCACCACCGGCAAAGGGCGCGGTGGTGCGCATCTCCTGGCCACGGCTGGCAATGGACGGCCGGCAGGGCGGAGCCCCGGCGTGGCAAGATATCGCGGGCGAAATTGCCGCAGGCTCGGCACCGGACCGGACTTTGCCGAACGGCTCCGGCTCTTTATAACGGTTCCAGAAACGCAACAGGACTTGAGAAACCCGATATGGACGAACGGCCAAATGGCGACGCTGCAGACGATGCGCCCATGAACCTGTTGATCGTCGATGACGATCGCCCGTTTCAGCAACGCCTGGCGCGCGCCATGGAAAAACGCGGCTTCCAGACGGAAACGGCCGATGGCGTACGCGAGGCGCTCGACAAGGTGCGCATCCAGCCGCCCGACTATGCCGTGGTCGACATGCGCCTTGGCGATGGCAGCGGCCTCGACGTGGTCGAGGCGATCCGCGGGAGCCGCCCCGACGCGCGGATCGTGATCCTGACCGGCTATGGCAACATCGCCACCGCCGTCACCGCGGTCAAGCTCGGCGCCATCGACTATCTGGCCAAGCCCGCCGATGCGGACGATATTCTTGCCGCCCTCACCCGCACGGGCGAGGAAAAGGCCGCACCGCCGGAAAACCCAATGTCCGCAGACCGGGTACGCTGGGAGCATATCCAGCGTGTCTATGAGCTCTGCGACCGCAATGTCTCGGAGACCGCCCGCCGGCTCAACATGCACCGGCGCACCCTGCAGCGGATTCTGGCCAAGCGCGCCCCGCGCTAACACGCCACAGTCTGCCTTGCGGCAGTCCGGCTAGACCTCCCCGCGCGCCTGTGGGTCCAGCGCATCATGCAGCCGGTTGGCCGCGGCTTGCGCGAAGCGCAGGGTCACCGCCTTGCGGGTCGCCGCCGCCATCCGGTGCTCCGGCGCGGCCCGCAGAATCTCGGCGGAAAACCCGTCCGACAGGATCAGGCCGGCCTCCTGGGGAAATACATCCAGCGGCACCTCGGCATGGGTGGCGAAATACAGCCGGTCGCAATGAAGGCGATAGTCCGGCCATTTGCTGTCGGCGCGAAAATCGGCCAGCGAGGATTTCACCTCGACGATCCAGACGTCACCCTTGGGTCCAAGCGCGGCCAGATCCGCACGCCGCCCCGAGGCCAGCGTCAACTCACCGACACAGGCAAAGCCATGCTGCCTGAGAAGCCGCGCGGCGCCGCGCCAGACACGGATCGCCGCCTCCGATTGCCGGCCATCCGCCAGCGGATCCTCCAGACGCACCCTGTTGGAGACTGCCCCGCCGGGTATCATGGCACCTCTCCCGCCGCCTCGCTCGTTCTCTCTTTGTTCGAAGGGACCACTATACAGAAAGGGCGCCGGCGCGCAAACCGCGCCGACGCCCCCGACATCTGCTTCTATCCGGCGGTCGCCGCCGAGCCTTTCACGGCCGGCGCGACGACCGGCTCAGCGACACTCCAGAAACCCGCAGATCCGGCGCACGTCCTTCAGCACCGGCTCGGCGATTGCCGCCGCACGCTCGGCGCCATCGCGCAGAACCGCATCGATATGCCCCGGATCGGCCACCAGCCGGTTCATCTCGCCGGTGATCGGCGCGAGTTTTTCAACCGCCAGATCGGCGAGCGCCGGCTTGAACACGGAGAAGGGCTGCCCGGCGAAATCGGCCAGCACCTGCTCCCGGGACAGGCCGGACAGGGCGGCGAAGATGCCGACCAGATTTTCCGCTTCCGGCCGGTCCTTCAGCCCTTCCATCTCGCTCGGCAGCGGCTCCGGATCGGTCTTGGCCTTGCGGATCTTCTTGGCGATATCCTCGGCCGTGTCCTTGAGGTTGATCCGCGACAGATCCGAAGGATCGGATTTCGACATCTTCTTGGTGCCGTCGCGCAAGGACATGATCCGCGTCGCCGGGCCGGCGATGATCGGCTCGGTCAACGGGAAGTAGAGCTGATCGGGCAGTTCCGGATTCGGGTTCGGATTGTCGACGCCCAGCCCCAGCTCCACGATCCGCTCGGCGAAGTCGTTGTTGAACTTCTGAGCCACGTCCCGGGTCAGTTCCAGATGCTGCTTCTGGTCATCGCCCACCGGCACATGGGTCGCCCGGTAGGCGAGAATGTCGGCGGCCATCAGCGTGGGATAGGCGAACAGGCCAACGGAGGCGTTTTCCCGGTTCTTGCCCGCCTTCTCCTTGAACTGGGTCATGCGGTTCAGCCAGCCCATCCGCGCGACGCAGTTGAAGATCCAGGCCAGTTCGGCGTGTTCCTTGACCTGGCTCTGGTTGAAGATGATCGCCTTGGCAGGATCGATCCCGGCGGCGAGATAGGCCGCGGTCACCTCACGGGTCACCCCGGCAAGGCCATCGGCATCGTGCTTGGCGGTGATCGCATGGAGATCGACAACGCAGTAGATCGCCGGCATCTCGTCCTGAAGCGGAACGAAATTGGCGATCGCGCCGAGGTAGTTGCCAAGATGGAGGTTGCCCGTCGGCTGAACGCCGGAAAACACGCGCGGCTGAAAAGAGGTCAAGAAACTGTCTCCCAATCTGGACCTGGGACGACACGGGTCCGGGCGTGGCTGACGTTCGGTACCCGTGCTTCTTCCGGTCTTATGACGAAGCTGGCGGACCGACGCAAGGCGCTTGCGTTTGGTCAAGGCGGATCGACCCTGACCGGGTTAGCCTGCGTCGAATCGACCCTTCAGGTGGAAACACATTCACCACGAAGCCATTGACGGGTTATAGAGGTAGGTGAAACAACAGGGTGCGCCTGATAAGGTGCGCACAGGACGGCCTGTGCCGTCAGGGTGGAAGCGAGAAGGTCCCGGAGGCCAGGATGAACTACGAAAGCTTCTTTCGGAGCGAGATCGAAGGATTGCACGCGGAAGGCCGGTACCGGGTTTTTGCCGAACTTGAACGCCAGGCGGGCCAGTTCCCCCGTGCCACCCGCTACACCGGGGATGACAGCCACGATGTCTCCGTCTGGTGCTCGAACGACTATCTCGGCATGGGACAGCACGAGGTCGTGACCAGCGCCATGCACGAGGCAATCGAGCGCTGCGGCGCCGGTGCCGGCGGCACGCGCAACATCTCCGGCACCAACCATTATCACGTGCTGCTCGAACGGGAGCTGGCCGACCTGCATGGCAAGGAAGCGGGGCTGCTGTTCACCTCCGGCTATGTGTCCAACTGGGCCGCGCTCGGCACCATCGCCGCCCGGCTGCCCAATTGCGTCGTCCTGTCCGATGCGCTGAACCATGCCTCGATGATCGAGGGCATTCGCTATTCGCGCGCCGAACGGCGGATCTTCAAGCACAATGATGTGGAAGACCTGGAGCGCCAGCTCGCCGAGATCGAACCGGGCCGGCCCAAGCTCGTCGCCTTCGAAAGCGTCTACTCGATGGATGGCGATATCGCGCCGATCAAGGAGATCTGCGACGTTGCCGACAAATACGGCGCGATGACCTATCTCGATGAGGTTCACGCGGTGGGGATCTACGGCCCGCGCGGCGGCGGCATCGCCGAACGCGAAGGGCTGATGGACCGGCTGACGGTGATCGAAGGCACGCTCGGCAAGTCCTTCGGCGTGATGGGCGGCTACATCACCGCCTCCGCCGCGCTGTGCGACTTCGTGCGCTCCTTCGCCTCGGGCTTCATCTTCACCACCGCCCTGCCGCCGGCGCTGGCCGCCGGAGCCTGTGCCAGCATCCGCTACCTGAAGTCGCCGGAGGGCGAAAAGCTGCGGCTGCGCCATCGCAACCGGGTGGAAACCCTGCGCCGTCGCCTCGATGCCGCCGGCATCCCGCATCTGCCGAACCCCAGCCACATCGTTCCGGTGATGGTCAAGGATCCGGTCAAGTGCAAGATGCTGTCCGACATCCTGCTCGACAATTACGGGATCTACATCCAGCCGATCAACTATCCGACGGTCCCCCGGGGTACCGAGCGGCTGCGCATCACCCCCTCGCCGCTGCATACCGATGACGATATCGGCGGTCTGGTGCGGGCGCTGGAAGACCTCTGGTCGCAGTGTGCGCTGAGCCGCGCCGTCGCCTGACGCACATAGGTTTTCAGCACGCGGCGATCCCATCGGGGTCGTCGCGTCGCCATTCCCCTTTTCCACTCCCGAAAATTCAGAACTATTCAGCCGCCGCCTTGCCTGAGGCGGGCGTGTCCCGATGCGTTTCCGCTGCCATGCCCTGGGGCAGTTTGCGCCCAAGCAGGGTGCCGGCGACCTGATTGCGCAGCATCTGCGCGGTACCGCCACCGATGGTGAACATGCGCGCATCGCGCAACATCCTTTCCAGCGGCAGGTTGCGCGAATAGCCGGCGGCGCCGTGGATCTGCAGCGCCTCGTTGGTGACCTTCACCGCCGTTTCCGCAGCAAGGATCTTGGCCTGCGCCGCCTCGCGGGCATCGGGAAAGCCATCGCCCGCCCGGACCGCCGCCTTGTGCACCAGTGCCCGCGCCGCGCTCAGGCCCGTGTCCATATCCGCCAGCATCCATTGCAGCCCCTGAAACTCGGCAATCGGCCGGCCAAACTGGCGCCGCTCCTGTGCATAGGCCAGCGCCCGGTCAAACGCTCCGGCGGCAATGCCAAGCGCCACGGTGGCCGCACCGACCCGCTGGGCGTTATAGGCACGCATCAGCGCGGCAAAGCCGTGGCGCAAGCCGCCCTCCGGCCGCAGCAACCGCTCCTCCCCCAGCTCCAGATCCTGGAACAGCACCTCGGTTTCCGGCAGGCCGCGCAGGCCCATCGCCGGCTCGCGGGCACCCGTCACCAGTCCCTGATCCTCGCCGCGATAGGCAATGAACCCGCCGATGCCCCGGTCCTCGCCACCTTCCACCACCCGGGCGAAGATCAGGTGCAGACGGGAGATGCCGCCACCGGTGATCCAGTGCTTGCGGCCATTGAGGAGATAGCGGCCGCCGGTCCGGACCGCCGTCGTGGTCATCGCCGTTGCCGCGCTGCCCGCCTCCGGCTCGGTGATGCAGATCGCCGGCTTGTCGCCGGCAAGCACCGCGTCCGCTGCCCGGCGCCTCTGCTCCTCATTGCCATAGGCCAGGATCGCGCCAAGCGCCCCCATGTTGGCCTCGACGACAATCCGGGCGGTGACGCCGCACTGCCGCGCGATCTCCTCGATCACCAACACCGCGTCAAACAGCGAGCGGCCCGGCCCGCCATAGGCGGTCGGAATGGTCATGCCCATGAAACCGGCGGCGCGCAAGGCCTCTACATTGTCATGCGGGTAGGCTTCGCTGCGGTCGATCTCCGCAGCCCGATCGGCAAACCGGCCTTCCGCCAGCGCGCGGGCCTTCGCCCTGAGCTGCGCCTGGCTTTCCGACAACTGCCCGAACATCCCCCGCCTCCCTCATTCGCGGCGGCGACCTCCTCGCCGCCGAGAGAACAAGCTTAGGACGCGAACGGGTCCGGCGACACCCCTTGCTTTCCAGCAGCAGCTACACCCAGCGGAACACGCAAACAGCATAGACCAGCGCCAGGCCAAGTGGCGCCCAGAGCGGCGTGCCCATCAGCCCCAGCCAGGCGAGGAAGATGAAGGCACTGCCGAGCAGCGAGATGAACAACCGGTCGCCGCGTGTGGTATCGAGGCCGAGAATGCCGTGACGCGGCCCCCCGCCCGGATCGGCATATTCCCACACCGACATGGCGACGAAGCACAGGCCGATGAAGATGAAGAAGGCGGCGGTCGGCCAGGTCCAGGCCATCCAGCTCAATCCCATGACGTCTCTCCCTTTTCAGGCGGCCTCACACACGGCCCAGCGCGAAGCCCTTGGCGATGTAGTTGCGAACGAAATAGATGACGAAGGCGCCGGGAATGATGGTCAGCGTGCCCGCAGCGGCAAGCAGCCCCAGTTCATAGCCGGAGGTGCTGGCGGTGCGGGTCATCACCGCGGCGATCGGCTTGGCGGCAACCGAGGTCAGGGTCTTGGCCAGCAGCAGCTCCACCCAGGAGAACATGAAGCAGAAGAAAGCGGCGACACCGATACCGGCGGCGATGGTCGGCACGAAGATCTTCAGGAAGAACGACCAGAAGGAATGGCCATCCACATAGGCGGTCTCGTCGAGTTCCTTGGGCACGCCGGACATGAAGCCTTCCAGGATCCACACCGCCAGCGGAATGTTGAACAGGGTATGGGCCAGCGCCACGGCAATCGGCGTATCGAACAGCCCCACCGCCGAGTAAAGCTGGAAGAACGGCAGCGCGAACACCGCCGGCGGCGCCATCCGGTTGGTCAGGAGCCAGAAGAACAGATGCTTGTCACCGAGGAAGCGGTAGCGCGAGAAGGCATAGGCCGCCGGCAGCGCCACCAGCACCGAGATCACCGTGTTGATCAGCACATAGGTCAGCGAATTGACATACCCCATGTACCAGGTCGGATCGGTGAAGATGGCGATGTAGTTTTCCAGCGTGATTTCACGCGGGAACAGGGTGAAGGAGCCGAGAATCTCGTTGGTCGTCTTGAAGGACATGTTGACGAGCCAATAGATCGGCAACAGCAGAAAAACGATATAGAGCAGCGGAACGTAGCGGCTTGGTCGGGTCATCAGGGTCGCTCCGTCACTGTTGTTCGTTGCGCATCATCAGGGTGTAGAACACCCAGCTCAGCGCCAGAATGATGAGGAAGTAGATCAGCGACATGGCCGCCGCCGGTCCGAGATCGAACTGGCCGAGCGCGATCTTGACCAGGTCGATCGACAGCAGCGTCGTCGAATTGCCCGGCCCGCCGCCGGTCAGCACCGACAGCTCGGTGTAGATCATGAAACTGTCCATGAAGCGCAGCAGCACGGCGATGGTCAGCACCCGCTTCATCTTCGGCAACTGGATGTAGCGGAAGATGGCGAAGGGCCGCGCGCCGTCGATCTTCGCCGCCTGGTAATAGGCGTCGGGGATCGAGACGAGGCCGGCATAGGCCAGGAGCACCACCAGCGAGGTCCAGTGCCAGACATCCATCAGGATCAGGGTGAACCAGGCATCCCCCGGCTGGCGGGTGAAGTTGTAGTCGAAACCGAGCGCATTGAGGGTGCGGCCGAGCAGGCCGATATCCGGCAGGGCGAAGATGTTCCACATGGCGCCGACCACATTCCACGGGATCAGCAGCGGCAGGGCCATCAGCACCAGGCAGACCGGCACCCAGGGCCCCTTGCGCGGCATGGTCAGGGCGATGGCCACGCCCAGCGGCACCTCAATCAGGAGGATGGAGAAGGTGAAGAACATCTGCCGCAGCAGCGCATCGTGAAAGCGCTCCGATTGCAGCACCTGTTCGAACCACGTCACCCCGGCCCAGAAGAACACGTTGTCGCCAAAGGTTTCCTGAACCGAGTAATTGACCACCGTCATCAACGGGATCACGGCGTTGAACGCCACCAGCGCGACCACCGGAAGAACGAACAGCCAGGCCTTGTTGTCGAATGTCTTGTTCATCTCATGCTCTCCGGCTCAGGCCACGATCCAGCCATCGCGATAGATCTGCGTGCGGGTGGGGTCGAACGCGAGCCGCGCCTCCTGCGAGGGGATCTCCATGCCTTCCGGCACCAAGAGCTTCAGCGGCAGATCGCCGGCCCGCACCTCGACCACCTGGAAACGGCCGGCGTCGCTCACCTTGACCACCCGCGCCGGCACGCCCTTGTCGGCAAAGCGGATGAATTCCGGCCGCACGCCGATGCGCACCTCGCCCGTCAGCGCGCCGATCTCGCCGGTGGTCGCGGTGTCCACAGCGGTTCCGGCCACATGCGCCCTCCCCTCGCGAATCTCGCAAGGCAGCACGTTCATGCCCGGCGAGCCGATGAAATGGCCGACGAAGGTGTGCTGCGGCCGCTCAAACAACTCCACCGGCGTGCCGATCTGCACCACCTGGCCCTCGTTCATCACCACCACCTTGTCGGCGAAGGTCAACGCCTCGGTCTGGTCGTGGGTGACGTAGATCATGGTGGTGCGCACCCGCTGGTGCAGCTCCTTCAGCTTGGAGCGCAACTGCCATTTCAGATGCGGGTCGATCACCGTCAGCGGCTCGTCGAACATGATGGCATTGACGTCGGAGCGCACCAGCCCGCGGCCCAGCGAGATCTTCTGCTTACCGTCGGCGGTCAGGCCGGCGGCGCGGCGCTCCAGCATGTGGGTCAGGTCGATCATCTCGGCGATCTCACGCACACGGGCGTCCACATGCGCCTCATCGACCCCGCGATTGCGCAAGGGAAACGCGAGATTGTCGTAGACCGTCATGGTGTCGTAGACGACCGGGAACTGGAACACCTGGGCAATATGCCGCCGGTCCGGCGGCAGGTCAGTGACATCAGTGCCGTCGAACAGCACCCGGCCATGGGTCGGGCGCAGCAGGCCGGAAATGATCGACAACAGCGTGGTCTTGCCGCAGCCCGAAGGTCCGAGCAGGGCATAGGCGCCGCCATCGTCCCATTGCAGGTCGAGCTGCTTCAGCGCCCAGTCGCTGTCCTGCACCGGGTTGGGCATGTAGGAATGCCGCAGCGTGTCGAGAACAATTTTCGCCATCGGTCGGTCCTTGCCTTACGCCGTGATCCGCCGGCCGGCGGCGTCGAAGAAGAGCGCTTGCGACATGTCGGCGTAGAGCCGCTGCTCCGATCCCACCGGGAAGGGATGAATGCCATGGGATTGCGAGACCCAGGTCTCGCCGCGCATGGTGAAGTGGATGACGCTTTCCGAGCCGGAAAGCTCCGTCACCAGCACCTTGCCCTCGACCGGCACCGGCTGGCCGCCGGCCTCTTCCGGCGACACGTGGTGGGGCCGCACGCCGACCGTGTAGGTGCCATCGGCCAACCCGGCGAGCGGGCCTTCCGCATGCCAGCCGACCATCTTGCCAAGCCGGAATTCCGCCCCCGCCTTGGTGACGGTGGCCACATTGATCGGCGGATCGGAGAACACCTGCGCGCTGACGAGGTCGACCGGCGCCCGGTAGGTCTCGCCGGTGGGGCCGAACTGGGTCACCCGGCCCTCGTGCAGACAGGCGGTGAAGCCGCCGAACAGCAGCGCCTCGACCGGCTCGGTGGTCGCATAGACGACAATGCACTCCCGACCGGCGAACAGGCGCGGCAACTCGTCCCGCAACTCCTCGCGCAGCTTGAAATCGAGATTGGCGAGCGGCTCATCCAGCAGCACCAGGTCGGCATCCTTGACCAGCGCGCGGGCCATCGCCGTGCGCTGCTGCTGGCCGCCGGAGAGTTCCGCCGGGCGCCGCTCCAGCATCGGCGAAAGCTTCAGCAACTCGGCCATGGTGCCGACCCGCCGCTTGATCTCCGTCTCGGCCATGCGCGCCACCCGCAAGGGCGAGGCGATGTTCTCGAAAACGGTCATGTTCGGGTAGTTGATGAACTGCTGGTAGACCATCGACACATTGCGCCGGCGCACCGACACGCCGGTAACGTTCCGGCCGCCGAACCAGACCTCGCCGGAGGTCGGCTTCTCCAGCCCGGCCATCAACTTCATCAAGGTCGTCTTGCCGGCCAGCGTCGTGCCGAGCAGGATGTTGAAGCTGCCCGGCTCGCAGACAAGATCGGTCGGGTGAATATGCGTTTCCGCACCGACGCGCAGCGCGGCGCGTCTCAATTCAAGGGACATGTGTCGCTCGCCCTCGCAAGACTGTCGATTTCTGGTTTGCCATCGGCGCGCGCCGCCAAAAGGCGCAAGGCACCGCCTGCCGCCACATCGGCTCCCGCATTTCTCCGGGCGCATCATCCGGGGGCGAACCGCCCCCGGATGGTCGTGTCATCGGCCGATCAGTTGGCTTCCGACCAACGCTTGACGAGTTCGTCGTAGTTGACGGTCTCGCCCTGCGGCTTCTCGTTTTCGAGCTTGGCCTTGGCGCCGCCCTTGCCGAGCCATTCGGACGGATCCTTCGGCTCGTTGAGACGCGGACCGCAGCCGCCATAGGTGTTGTTGGCCTCATCGGCGCGCTGCATCCGGGCCATGATG
Source organism: Stappia taiwanensis (assembly GCF_014635285.1). Taxonomy (GTDB): domain Bacteria; phylum Pseudomonadota; class Alphaproteobacteria; order Rhizobiales; family Stappiaceae; genus Stappia; species Stappia taiwanensis. The sequence goes on from NZ_BMCR01000008.1 coordinate 13,017, forward strand.
GTGTCCATCTCGCCGGCAAGGCGATCCATCGCCTGCTGCGGTGTGAAGGCGCCGGAGTTCACATCGCCAATGTTCTGCCACCAAAGCTGCGCCAGCTTCGGATAGTCCGGCACGTTGATGCCGGTCGGCGACCAGCGCACCCGATCCGGCGAGCGGTAGAACTCGACCACACCGCCGAGCTTGGGCGCCCGCTCGGTGAAGCTCTCGTGCCGCACCGTGCTGTCGCGGGTGAAGGTGAGACCCACGTGGCTCTTCTTCGTGTCGATGGTCTTGGACGTCACGAACTGGGCATAGAGCCAGGCCGCCTTGGCACGATCGGTCGGCGTCGACTTCAGGATCATCCAGGAGCCCACGTCCTGGTAGCCGACCTTCTGCCCTTCTTCCCAATAGGGACCATGCGGGCTCGGCGCGGCACGCCACAGAGGCGTGCCCTCGTCGTCCACCGTGTTGTTGCCTTCCGACTTCGGCTTGACCATGTCGGCGAGGAACGCGGTGTACCAGAAGATCTGCTGGGCGACATTGCCCTGGCTGAGCGCCGGCAGGGACTGGTAGAAGTCATAGTCGGCCGCACCCGGGGGCGCGTAGTTGCGCAACCACTCATCCCATTTGCGGATCGCATAGACCGCAGCAGGGCCGTTGGTGGCACCGCCGCGCGAAACGGAAGCACCGGAGGGGTTGCACGACCCCTCCTCCATGCGAATGCCCCATTCGTCGATCGGCCGGCCGTTCGGCTCGCCCGGCGACCCGGCACCGGCCATCGACAACCAGGCATCGGTCATGCGCCAGCCGAGATCCGGTGCGCGCTTGCCGTAATCCATGTGACCGAAGACCCGGACGCCGTCGACTTCCTTCACGTCGTTGGTGAAGAATTCGGCGATGTCCTCATAGGCGGACCAGTTCACCGGCACGCCGAGCTCATAGCCGTATTTCGCCTTGAAGCGCTCCTTCAGGTCCGGGCGGTCGAACCAGTCCTTGCGGAACCAGTAGAGGTTGGCGAACTGCTGGTCGGGCAGCTGGTAAAGGTCGCCATCGGGCCCGGTGGTGAAGCTGATACCCATGAAATCGTCAAGATCGAGGGTCGGCGAGGTGACATCCTTGCCCTCGCCCGCCATCCACTTGGTCAGGTTGACCGCGAGCTGCAGCCGCGAATGGGTGCCGATCAGATCGGAATCGTTGACATAGGCATCATAAAGGTTGCGGTTGGTCTGCATCTGCGTTTGAACCGCCTGCACCACCTCGCCCTCACCGAGAATCTGGTGATTGACCTTGATGCCGGTGATCTCCTCGAATGCCTTGGTCAGCACCTTGGATTCATACTCATGCGTCGGAATGCCTTCCGACAGCACGTTAATCTCCATCCCCTTGAACGGCTCGGCGGCCTTGATGAACCAATCCATCTCCGCCATCTGCTCGTCCTTGGAAAGCACGGATGGCTGGAATTCACTGTCGATCCACTTCTTTGCCTCTTCCGGTCCCGCAAACGCGTTTCCGGCAACCGCAAACAGCGCCGCGGCCGCAACCGCCGCAAGCATTTTCTGTCGCATCGGTGTTCCTCCCATATGAAACCGCAATGCGACTATCAAACGAAAAAAAATGAAGGTCAACCCGGAAAGAATATTGCCATACGACCGGAAAATGCGCAGGATTTAGGGAGGATGGCGTTAGATCTCCATTCATACGAATGAAAACGAAAGGAATGCGAATGGATCCGGTGCCACCGCGGCAGGCCGATATCCTGGCGTTGGCCCGCACGGCGGGGCGGGTGGATGTGGACGGGCTGGCGAGCGAATTCAACGTGACGCCGCAGACGATCCGCAAGGACCTGAACGAGCTGTGCGAACGGGGAATGCTGCAGCGGGTCCATGGCGGCGCGGTGCTGCCCTCCGGGATCGCCAACTACGCCTATGATGCCCGTCGTCAGCTCGCCTCGGAGGAGAAGCGCCGGATCGGCCAGCGCGCGGCCGCGCTGATCCCGGACAACGCCTCGATCATGCTCAACATTGGCACCACGACCGAACAGGTCGCGCGGGCGCTGTTGCAGCATGACGGCATCATGGCGATCACCAACAACATCAACGTTGCCAACACCCTGCGCGCGGCGCCCGCGATCGAGGTGATCATCGCCGGCGGTCAGGTGCGCGCCTCCGATGGCGGCATCGTCGGCGAGGCCACCGTCGATTTCATTCGCCAGTTCAAGGTCGACTACGCGGTGATCGGCGCCTCGGCCATCGACGAGGACGGCACGATCTTCGACTTCGACTTTCGCGAGGTGCGGGTTGCCCGCGAGATCATGACCCATGCGCGTCAGACCCTGCTTGTGGCCGATGCCATGAAGTTCCAGCGCAGCGCGCCGGTGCGCATCGCCCATCTTTCCGAAATCGACATATTCGTCACCGACACCGCCCCGCCGGACCGGGTCCTGAAAACCTGCCGCGAGAATGGCGTCAAGGTGGAAATCGCCTCAGACAGAACGGAGCGCCCCAGTTGATGTCCCCGCAACCGCAAACACCCCCGTATGATCTGTTGATCGTCGGTGGCGGTATCAATGGCTGCGGCATCGCCCGCGATGCGGCCGGCCGTGGCTATTCCGTCTGCCTTGCGGAAATGAACGATCTGGCCAGCGGCACCTCCTCCTGGTCGACCAAGCTGATCCACGGCGGCCTGCGCTACCTGGAGTATTACGAGTTCCGCCTGGTGCGCGAAGCCTTGAGCGAACGCGAGCTTCTGTGGTCGAACGCGCCGCACATCATCCGCCCCTTGCGCTTCGTCCTGCCGCATCAAAAGGGGCTTCGCCCGCGCTGGCTGCTGCGCCTCGGGCTGTTCCTTTATGACCACCTCGGCGGGCGCAAGCTGCTGCCGGCGACCAAAACGCTGGATCTCAGGCGCGATGCCGCCGGCCAGCCGCTGAAGCCCGGCTTCACCACCGCGTTCGAGTATTCCGACTGCTGGGTGGACGACGCCCGCCTCGTTGTGCTCAACGCCCGCGACGCCGCCGATCGGGGCGCGCAGATCAACACCCGCACCCGAGTGATCTCCGCCCGGCGCGCGGGTTGGCTGTGGCATGCGGTGCTGCGCGACGAGGAGACCGGCGAGACGCGCGAGGTTTCCGCCCGGCTGATGGTCAATGCCGCCGGGCCTTGGGTCGATCATCTGCTGGAAAGCGCGCTGGAGCGGAAGGCGCCGCACAATGTGCGGCTGGTGCAGGGCAGCCATATCGTCGTCAACAAGCTGTTCGACCATGACCGCGCCTATATCTTTCAGAATGCCGATGGGCGGATCGTCTTCGCCATTCCTTACGAGCATGACTTCACCCTAATCGGCACCACCGACCGGGATTTCACCGGCGATCCGGCCAAGGTCGCGGCCAGCGAGGAGGAAATCCTCTATCTCGCAGAGGCGGCGAGCGAGTATTTCAACCAGCCGATCACCCGCGAGGATGTGGTCTGGACCTATTCGGGCGTGCGTCCATTGTTCGACGATGGCGCCTCCAAGGCACAGGAAGCTACCCGCGACTATGTACTGAAGCTGGAAGGCGGCCCGGACGGCGACAAGGACGCGCCGCTGATCAACATCTTCGGCGGCAAGATCACCACTTATCGCCGGCTGGCCCAGTCGGCGCTTGAAGAGGTGGAAACCGTGCTTGGCGCCTCCGGCCCCGCCTGGACCCGCGACGCGGTGCTGCCCGGCGGCGATTTCCCCACCACCGGGTTTGACGCGCTGGTCGAGGAGTTCCGCCGCGACTGGCCCCAGCTCGACCCGGCGTTGCTCACCCGGCTCGCCCGCCACTACGGCACCGCGACGCGGGTCATTCTCGACGGCGTTGTCACCATGGACGACCTTGGGCCGCTGTTCGGCGCCGATCTCAGCGCCCGCGAAGTGGGATACCTGATGGATCGGGAATGGGCGCGAACCGCCGAGGACGTGCTGTGGCGCCGCTCCAAACTTGGGCTCCGCGTCACGGCGGAAGAAGCCGCCGCCCTTGACCGGTGGATGCAGGCCCGCACGCGCGGCAGCCTTCACTCACCTGGCGCACAGGGTAGCTAGGTCACGCCCCGGAGGCGCCAGCGCCCGCCCGGTCCGCCAGCGGAAAGCGCAGGCACACGCGCAATCCCTGGCCGTCGCCGGCCTCGCCGGCCGGGGCATCCCGCCCATCGCGCAGCGCCATCCGGGCGCCCATCAGCTTGGCGATCTCATCGACGATGGCAAGGCCGAGGCCGGCGCCTTGCGGCCCCTCCGCCGAAAGGCGCTCAAAGCGCGTGACCGCCCGGGCGCGCGCTGCAGCGGCAATGCCGGGCCCATTGTCCTCCACCTCCAGCAGCGCGGTCTTGCCCTCCATCCCGACCCGCACCGTGGCGCGGCAGCCCGCGCCGGCATAGGCGATGGCGTTTTCGATCAGGTTGCGCAGAAGCTCGCGCAGCAGCATGGCATTGCCGCGCACCGGCACCGGCTCCCCCTCCGGCGCCTCAAAGCCAAGGTCGAGGCCGGCCCGCGCCGCGCCCGGTTCCAGCTCACCGGTGACCGCCCGCGCCAGTTCCGCCAGATCGAGCGGCGCCGTATCCATCCGGTCGGCCGATGCCTCGTCGACCCGGGCCAGCACCAGAAGCTGGGCAAGCGTGCGCTCGCTCTGGGCCACCGCCTGATCGGCCACATCGAGGGCGGCGAGCGCCGTCTGCCGGTCCCCGGCGCGGCGGGCCAGTTCGATCTGGGTGCGGATCACCGTCAGCGGCGTGCGGATCTGATGCGAGGCATTGCCGGTGAAGCGACGTAGCGCCGCCAGCGCCTCGCTCAGCCGCAGCATGAAGCCGTTGATCGCCCCCACCAGCCGGCCCACCTCGCGGGGCACCTGATGGCGGATCGGCCGGAGATCGTCCGGGCTGCGCCGGTCGATCGCCTCCTCCAGGCGCGCCAGCGGGCGCAAGGCCCGGCGAATGCCAAGAAACACCGCCGTCGCGGCAATGACGATCAACATCATCTGACGCAGGGCCGTACGAACAAGGATGTCTCGGGCCAGCGCCCGCCGCGCGGTGGTGGTTTCGGCGACCGAAACGCGGAAGGAAATCGACCGGTCGCGCGAGGCGGCGGCGCCGCTCAAAATGGCGATGCGCACCGGCGCGCCGCGAAACACCGCATCGGCGAACCGCACGTCATGGGCCATCCGCGCCGTGGGCGTCGTCTCGGGCACGGGAAGCTGGCGATAGCCCGTCACGAAGGTGCCCGGCGGCCCCTCGACCTTGTAGAACACCCGGTCCTCGGCGGCGCTGGTGAGCATTTCCAGCGCCACATAGGGAACGTCCACCTCCAACTCGCCCTCGGAATTGACCGCGACCCTTTCGGCGATTGCCAGCGCCGATCCGGTCAGCACCCGGTCCAGCACCGCATTGGCGGTTGCCCGCGCCTCGCGGTAGGCATCCACCAGCCCAAGACCGGCAAGCAGGCTGAGCGGCACCAGCAGCCATAGCAGCAGCCGCGTCGACAGCGAGCGGGGGGCCTGGGGCCGCAGCCATGCCATGCGCTACCCCACTTCCAGCCGGTAGCCGAGACCGCGCGCGGTGCGAATGCGCAGGCCATGCGGTTCGAGCCGCTTGCGCAGGCGCGACACATATTGCTCCACCGCATTGTCCGACAGCTCGTCACCGAATTCGGTCAGCCGCTCGGCGATCTGCTGCTTGGACACCACCCGGTCCGGATGGCTCATCAGGATCTGCAACACATTCAGCTCACGGGCGGTCAGATCGAGCGGCATGTCGTCGAGATAGGCCTGCCGGCGGGTCAGATCGAAGCGCAGCGGCCCATGATCGAGAACCCCGCTGCGCGCGCCCACGTGACGGCGCAGCAGCGCCCGGATCCGCGCCACCAGTTCCTCCACCTCGAACGGCTTGGTCATGTAGTCGTCGGCGCCGCAGTCGAGGCCGCGAATGCGGTCGTCGAGCGCCCCGCGCGCCGTCAGCACCAGAACCGCCGTCTGGGTGCCCCGCGCCCGCAAGCCGCGCAGCAGGCTGAGCCCGTCCATGTCCGGCAGGGAAAGATCCAGCACGATCAGGTCGAAACTGCCGGTGTCGAGCGCCGCTTCGGCGGTCTCCCCGTCATGCACCGCATCGACCACATAGCCGGCGGCGCGCAGCATCTGCGACAGTCCCGCCGCCAGCGCCCTGTTGTCCTCCACAACCAGAAGCCGCACCCGTCCGCTCTCCCTTGTTGCCCTGCCTTTGCCGTCCCCGAGGCCACTCCCGCCGAAATTTAGACGACACCCGCCTCATCCTGGCAAGCCTCGCCCTTCGCCGGGAGCCGGCCAGCCGCAATCCATCGCTTGAAAGCGCCGGCCGTTCATCGCCATACTTCGCCGCATGACCGAGCCCCACCGCTTCCTCTGCCGACCCGGCCCGCCCCTTCCGCTGCGTCTTGTCCTGTTGTGTCTGCTCGCCGCGCTTGTTTTTGCCGCCGGCCCGGTTGCGCCAACCTGGGCTGCCGACGACGACACCCCGACGCGGTGGCTGCCGCCCGCCGGCGATCAACAGCCGGCGCGGAGCGTAACCATCTATTCCTCGCTCGACGCCGCCCTGGCGCAACCGCTTCTAATCGGGTTCCAGCGGCTCTACCCGGGGGTGGGCCTGCGCTATTTCGAACTCCAGACCCAGGATATCCATGCCCGCATCATCGACGAGACAGACCGGGACGCGCCCACGGCGGATCTCGCCTTTTCCTCGGCGATGGACCTTCAGGTAAAGCTCGCAAACGATGGCTATGCCCAGGCGGTGACCTTGCGCGAAGCCGCGAGCCTCCCGGACTGGGCGCATTGGCGCGACACGGTCTATGGCGTCACCTTTGAGCCGGCGGTGATCCTCTATCACAAGCCCGCCTTCGCCGGGCACGAACCGCCCCGGACCCGGGCGGCGCTGACCCGCTATCTGAAGGCCAACGAAGCCAACCTTTATGGCCGGGTCGGCACCTATGACGTGGAGCGGGCCGGGCTCGGCCTGTTCTTCCTCGCCCGTGACCGGGAGCACAACAAGGAGATCTGGGAGCTGTTCGGCGCCCTCGGCGCGGCCGGGGTCAAGCTCTACTCCAACTCCTCGGCCATCGTCGAACGGGTCGCCGACGGGCGGTTCCTCCTCGGCTACAACATCCTGGGCTCCTACGCGGCCGCCTGGGCCCGCTCCGCTCCGGACCTGGGCATCATCCTGCCGGAGGATTACACGGTGGTGATGTCGCGCACCGGTCTGGTGCCGCGCAACGCCGCCGCCCCCGACCTCGGCGCGGCCTTTCTCGACTTCATGCTGTCGCGCGAAGGCCAGCAAATCCTGGCGCAAACCGGCAGCCTTGCCGCTCTCCGCCAGGATCTGGACGGGCCGAACACCGCCAGTTCCCTGCATGCGACGTTCGGTGACCGGCTGCGGCCGGTGCCGGTCGGTCCGGCCCTTGTGGTCTATCTCGATCAGGTCAAGCGGCAGCGGCTGATCGACCGCTGGAACCAGGCCTTGCGCATCCAGTAGCCCTTTCCGGTTCTTCCCTTTTGCAATGCGGCATCGTTTCCGCGGCGCAGCGACAGCTTCGCGTCAGACTGGCATGTCATGGTTTCCTATCGGCGGCGCCTGGCGCGCCACCGCAACAGATGTCGCGGTCCGGGAGGGGCCGTGTCAGGGAGGAAAACCATGAAGACCATTTCACGACGCGGCCTTGTCGCCGTCGCCACGGCCCTTGGCCTGTCACTTGGCGCCAGCGCCCATGCGGCCGATATCGACAGCATCCATTTCCTCATTCCCGGCGGCGCCGGCGGCGGCTGGGACGGCACCGCACGCGGCACCGGCGAGGCGCTGACCAAGGCCGGCATCGTCGGCCAGGCCTCCTATGAAAACATGTCCGGCGGCGGCGGCGGCAAGGCCATCGCCCATCTGATCGAGATCGCCGACAAAGCCGATGACACGCTGATGGTGAACTCCACCCCGATCGTCATCCGCTCGCTGCAAAAGGTGTTTCCCCAGTCCTTCCGCGACCTGACGCCGGTCGCCGGAACCATCGGCGACTACGCCGCGCTCGTGGTCGGCAAGGACAGCCAGATCCAGGACTTCGCCGGCCTTGCGGAGGCCTTCAAAAGCGATCCGACCAAGGTCTCGATCGGCGGCGGCTCGGTCGCCGGCAGCATGGACCACATCGTCGCCGCTATGATCATGAAGAGCGCCGGCGGCACACCGACCGACGTCAAATACGTGCCGTATGACGCGGGCGGCAAGGCCATGGCCGGCTTGCTGTCGGGCGAGATCATGGCTCTGTCGACCGGTTTCGGCGAGGCCATCGACCTGGCGAAACAGGATCAGGTGCGCATTCTCTGCGTCACCGCGCCGAAGCGCCTCGACATCGCCGCCGATGTGCCCACCTGCGACGAAGCGGGCGCGCCGGGCGCCGAATTCGTCAACTGGCGCGGCTTCTTCGGCCCTCCGGGCCTCAGCGCGGAAAAGCGCGAAGCCTATCAGGCGGCCTTCGCCAAGATGTACGACACCCCGGAATGGGAAGCCGTGCGCACGCGCAACGGCTGGGTCGACATCTACAATCCGGGCGATGACTTCACTGCCTTTCTTGAAAAGCAGGAACAGGAAATCGGCGGGCTGATGAAGGAACTGGGCTTCCTCTGAAGCCTCCTTCCTGCACAAACGGGCGCGGCGGCCCAATGGCCGCGCCCGAAAGCCCTCGCCCCGCCCCATCTCCGACCATCGAGCGATGACATGTTGACCCGCGACCGCCTTGGCGCCCTTCTCATGCTGGTGTTTTCCCTCGGCTACGGCGTGATGATCTTCGATATTCCGCTGCTGCCGTTTCAGGCCAATCAGGCCTTCACCGCCCGCACCATGCCGCAGGCCCTCAGCGTGCTCGGCATCGTCTTGTCGCTCGCCCTGCTGCTGCGACCGGTCAGCGCTGCCGAAACGAACGAGGAGGCGGCCTGGCGGCAGGCAATGCGCCAGTTGCTGCGCCCGACACCGGCTGACGAGGAGGGGCGGCGAACCCATCCGCTGGTCCGGGTCGCGCTGCTGTGCGCCCTGATGGTCGTCTATGGCCTGACCGTTCGCCCGTTCGGCTTTCTGCTGTCGACCACGGTCTTTCTGGCTGGCGGCATGTTCGTCCTCGGCGAGCGGCGGCTGTGGCTTTTGCTGGGCGTGTCCATCGCCGTCACCCTCTTCTTCTGGGTGCTGATGACCCAGTTCCTCGGCGTTTATATCGCGCCGCTTCCTCAGGTCCTGGGACGGTAAATCCATGCTCGACGGTATTCTGGTCGGCCTGTCGACCGCCGCCTCCCCGCTCAACATCCTGATGGTCGCCGTGGGCTGCTTTGCCGGCACCTTCATCGGCATGTTGCCTGGTCTGGGGCCGATTTCCGCCATCGCCCTGATGATCCCGATCACCTATGGCTTCGACCCGGCGACCGGCCTGATCCTGATGGCCGGGGTCTACTACGGCGCAATCTTCGGCGGCTCGACCTCCTCGATCCTGATCAACGCACCGGGCGTCGCCGGCACCGTGGCCACCGCCTTCGACGGCTATCCGCTGGCCAAACAGGGCCATGCCGGCAAGGCGCTGGCGATTGCCGCCTATTCCTCCTTTTCCGGCGGCACCATCGCCGCGATCTTCCTGCTCATTGCCGCTCCATCGCTGGCCGTCGTCTCCCTCGCCTTCCAGTCGACCGACTATTTCGCGCTGATGGTGCTCGGGCTGACCGCCGTCGCCGCCTTCGCCGGGCGCGGCAAGGTTCTGAAAGCGCTGCTGATGACCGTGCTCGGCCTGATGCTCTCCACCGTCGGCACCGACCAGACGCTAGGGATGCAGCGCTTCACCTTCGGCATGCTCGACCTGATCGACGGCATTTCCTTCCTGCTGCTGGCGATGGCCACATTCGCCCTTTCCGAGGCGCTGATGTCGGTGCTGAAGCCGAAGACGGCGGCGGATATCCAGCGGGAAAAGGAGGCCAATGCCAATCTGGGGTCGATGAAACTGTCCAGCGCCGAGGTCAAGGACATTGCCCCGGTGGTCGGCCGGTCGTCGATACTGGGGTTCCTTGTCGGCGTCCTGCCCGGCGCCGGAGCGACCATCGCCTCGTTTCTCGCCTATGGCATGGAGCAACGTCTCGCCGGCCCGGACAAGGGCAAGGAATTTGGCAAGGGCTCGATCCGCGGACTGGCGGCGCCGGAAACTGCGAACAACGCCGCCTGCTCCGGTTCCTTCGTGCCGCTGCTCACTCTCGGCATTCCCGGATCCGGCACCACGGCGATCATGCTCGGCGCGCTGATCTCCTACGGCATCCAGCCCGGCCCCCGGCTGTTCGTGGAAAACCCGGAAGTGTTCTGGTCGGTGATCATCTCCATGTATCTGGGCAATGTGATCCTCCTGGTCCTGAACCTGCCGCTCATTCCCTATATCGCCCGCGTCCTCGCCCTGCCGCATACCGTGCTGGTGCCGCTGATCCTGTTCTTCTCGCTGATCGGCGTCTACTTCGTCTCCTTCAACACCTTCGACATCCAGTTGATGGTGATCTTCGCCATCGCCGCCGTGGTGCTGCGCCTGCTCGACATGCCGATGGCACCGATGCTGCTCGGCTTCATCCTTGGCGGGATGATGGAGGAGAACCTGAGGCGGGCGCTCATCATCAACAACGACAGCTGGAGCTTCCTGTGGGAGCGGCCGCTGACCCTGTCGATCCTGGTGATCGCGGCGCTGGTGCTGGTGGCGCCGATGATCTCGCCGCTGATCGGCCGCAGCCTGGCCGGCCGGCGCGAGGACGCCGGCGAGGGCGGATAAAAACAAAAAAACGCGCCGCCGGGGAAACCGGCGGCGCGTCGGTGTTCGCGGGGACCTTATGCGTCCGGACGCCCGTCAGCTCGCGGCGCGGATGCCGGAAAGGAAGGCTTCTACATTGGCGCGCAGACGCTCTTCCTCGCTCTGCAGAGTTTCCGCATCCTGGCGGATCCGCTGCGCCACCGATCCGGTCAGTTGCGCTGCTTCCGACACGCCGGCGATGTTGCGCGAAACATCCTGCGTGCCGGCGGTCGCCTCCTGAACGTTCATGGCGATTTCATTGGTCGCCATGCCCTGCTGCTCGACGCTCGCGGCAATATCGCCGGAGATCTTGTTAATCTCCTCGATGGTTCGCGAAATGTCGCGGATCGCGCCGACCGCACCGTCGGTCTCGGTCTGCACCTGGCTGATCTGGCTGACGATCTCGTCCGTCGCCTTGGAGGTCTGGGTCGCCAGCTCCTTCACCTCCGCCGCGACCACGGCAAAGCCCCGACCGGCCTCACCGGCCCGTGCCGCCTCGATGGTGGCGTTCAGCGCCAGAAGGTTGGTCTGCTCGGCAATGTCGTTGATCAGCTTGACCACCTCGCCGATACGGCTGGCCGCCGTCGACAGGCCCTCGATCTTGGCATTGGTCTGATGCGCCTGAGACACCGCATTGGCGGCGATTTCCGCCGAGTTGCGCACCTGCCGAGCGATTTCCGACACCGAGGCGGACAGCTCTTCCGCCGCAGCCGCCACCGTGCCGACATTGGAGGAGGCTTCCTCCGAGGCCGCAGCCACCGCCGTGCTCTGGGCGCTGGTTTCCTCCGCCGCGCCGGTCAGTTCCGCCACCGCCTGGTTGAGGCTGGTGACGGAGGCCGCCACCGATTCCAGAAGCTGCGCAGCCGAGGCATCGAACTCGGATGTCAGCGCGCCGACGGTTTCCGCCCGGGCGATCCGCTCACGCTGGTCGCGCTGCTGCTCGCTGGCCAGAGCCTCGGCCTGAGCGGATTTTTCCCGGAACACCTCCAGCGCCCGGCCGATCTTGCCGATTTCGTCATGACGTTCGGTGGTGTCGATCTCGACGCCATAGTCGCCATCGACCAGCGCCTGGATATGACCGAGCGTGTGCTCGACCGGACGGCGGATCACCCGCTGGCCGACCAGATAAAGCGCGGCGGCCACGGCCAGCACCAGGGCCAGACCGATGCCCACCACCCACATCACGATGGTGTTCGAGGCGACCGCCAGGCTTGCGGTCGGAACGCTGACGACCACCGACCAGGTCTGGCGGGTGTCGCCGATCCGCACCGGAATGAGCATCCGGTACATGTCCTCGCCGCGCGCCTTGGAGTACCCGTCATAGCTCATGGGCCGGCCATCACCGATTGCCGCAAGCGCCGTCGCCGCCGCAGCCTGCTCTTCCGCGGCATAGGCGGAGGCAAACGGCTTGCCGATCAGACCGGCATCCGGGTGGGCGACAAAGATGCCCTTCTGCGACACCAGCGCGACGTGGCCGGAGCCGAGCGGCTTGATCTTGGCAAGCTGTTCGGAGAAGCCGCTGGCGAACACATCGATACCGGCAACGCCGAGGATCCGCCCCTCGGCGCGGATCGGCGCGGCCATTGAGATGCCGATCTCCATCTTGCCGCCCACATCCCAGGTGTAGGGCTCGGTGGCGAAATTCTCACCGGTGCGATAGCTGTGATTGAACCAGGCGTTGTCCGGCTCATCGGTGATTTCGCCGGTCGGGCGATGGCCGATGCTGCCGTCTGCCTTGCGATAGATGTACGGGCGCCACTGGCCGGTGGCGTCGTACCAATCGTTCTTGTTGGCGAACTCCGCGTTGCGGCCGTCGAGATCGTCGGTGATGACGCCGCCCCAGACGCCGGAGAGCGCCCCGTTGTCACGCAGCGCCCGGTCGAGCACCGCCGTCCACACATCCCGGTCGACCATGCCCGCCGCCTTCAGCGCGGTGAAGGTCGCCGCCAGATCCCGGGTGGTGGCCAGCCCGACCTCAAGCTGGCGGCGGATCGCCTGGGCTTCCCGCTCGCCAATCGCCCGCGCCTCGCTGATCGCGATCTCCCGGGCGATGCGGGACGACTGCCAGGCAATCAGCGAGATACCGACAAGGAGCGTGGCAACGAGGACCGCCGTGCTGGTGATCACCAGCTTCGTCGTGATTGACGCCTTCTTCAACATCATGACCATCCGATTCAGAGGGAAGCCGCAAGAACTTGCGAAACCTGCAATCGGATGCTTGGACTGAATTGGTATAAGAAAGCGTAAATGGCGCCTATTCAGAACTACTCCCGGACAATGCTTATCCAGCGAATAATCCAAAAGTATTAGCATAAGAAAATTCAACCGGAAATACATGAAGGCGCCGAATGCACGGCGCCTTCATGTCGTGCGCTCAGAGCTTGTCCGTCACCGCCGTCGAGGTCGCCCCTTCCGGCACCTTGGTGATCACCGGCGTGGAGCCGCCGGACAGCAGCGTCTTCACCGTCTGCTCATAGTCGACCATGTTCAGCGTGCCGTCGGTGCCTTCGGTCAGCTTGTTGATCTCCCGCACCATGCGGCGCTGGTGCTTTTCCGTCTGGGCGCCGGTGGCATCGTTCTCCAGAACGATATCGGCCGCCTCGTCCGGGTTCTCGCGCGCGTATTCCCACCCCTTCATCGAGGCACGGACGAAACGAACCATCTGGTCGACGAAGGCCGGATCCTTCAGCTTGTCCTCAAGCACGTAAAGCCCGTCCTCAAGCGTCGCGACGCCCTCGTCGGTGTAGTTGAAGACCACGAGTTCGCTTTCCGGAATGCCGGCATCGATGATCTGCCAGTATTCGTTATAGGTCATCGCCGTGATGCAATCGGCCTGCTTCTGCAGCAGCGGGTCGACGTTGAAGCCGATCTTCTGGATGGTCACACCCTCCGCCGAACCATCGCGCGGCAGGCCGAGCTTGGCGAGCCAGCTGTAGAGCGGGTACTCGTTGCCGAAGAACCAGGTGCCGAGGGTCTTGCCCTTGAAGTCCTCCGGCTTCTCGATGCCGGTTTCCTTGCGGCAGACCATGTTGAGGCCGGAGCGGGCGAAGGGCTGGGCGATGTTGACCACTGGCACGCCCTTTTCCCGCGCCGCCAGCGCCGAGGGCATCCAGTCGACCATCACATCGGCGGCGCCGCCGGCCAGCACCTGCACCGGGGCCACGTCCGGACCGCCCGGCTTGATGGTGACGTTGAGCCCTTCTTCCTCGTAAAATCCCTTGTCGGCGGCGACGTAGTAGCCGGCGAACTGGCCCTGCGTCACCCATTTCAATTGCAGGGTCACATCGTCCGCCGCCCGGGCCGGGCCGAAGGCCGCGGCCAGCATGGCGCCTGCGAGCAATATCTTCCTCATATCCTACTCCCTCTGGTTTCGACTCCCGCCGCCCGTTATCCCCGGACTGACGGATGCCAGAAGGTGACCACCCGTTCGATGAGCGTCACCAAGCCGTAGAAAAGCGATCCGGCGAGCGCCGCCACGGCAATCGACGCCCAGACCATGTCGACATTCATCCGCCCGACCTCGGTGGAAATGCGGAAGCCCATGCCGACGATGGGCGTGCCGAAGAATTCCGCAACAATGGCCCCGATGAGCGCAAGCGTCGAGTTGATTTTCAGGGCATTGAAGATGAACGGCATGGCCATCGGCAGCCGCATCTTCAGCAGGGTCTGGAGGTAGTTTGCCGCATATGTATGCATCAGGTCATGCTGGATGCGGTCGGCGGCGGCAAGTCCGGTGACCGTGTTCACCAGCATCGGGAAGAAGGTCATGATCACGACCACCGCCGCCTTGGACGGCCAGTCGAAGCCGAACCACATGACCATGATCGGCGCCACGCCGATGATCGGCAGGGCGGAGACAAGATTGCCGATCGGCAGCAGCCCCCGGCGCAGGAACGGTACCCGGTCGACCAGGATCGCCACCAGGAAGCCGCTGCCACAGCCAAGGGCGTAGCCGATCAGAACCGCCTTCAGGAAGGTCTGGCGGAAATCCTCCCAAAGGATCTGCGGCGAGGAGAGGAGACGCAGCCAGATTTCGGACGGCGCCGGCAGCAGCACCCGGGGCACGCCGAAGCCGACCACCGCGAGCTGCCACAGGATCAGCAGCCAGACGCCGAAGGCAAGCGGGATCGCCAGCGCCACCAGCCGCTGCCCCAGGGGGCTCTGCGGCGTCAAGCCCGACAGCTCCTCCACCGACAGCCAGGCCATCGCCCAGGCCACCAGCACATAGGCCCAGAACCCATGCGAGGCCGCGGCCGGATAGGCGCTCACCGTGCCGAGCAATGCCGCTGCCATCAGCAGCGACACGCCGGTCAGCGCCGCACAGGCGCGAGCACCGGACAAAAGGCCGGTGCGGTAGGGCGCCAGCACCAGAATGGAGAGAAGGACGCCGACCAGCAGCACCGGCAGGGCGAACAGCCCCAGCGTCATGATCGGTGTCTCGACAACCGTCAGCATGCTGCCCATGAGGGCGACGACCAGCGCCAGGGTCGAGAGGATTCGCGTTACCGGGCTCATCGCGCCATCCCCATGCGTTGCAGCACCACCCGTTCGGTCAGGCCGATCAGGCTGACGAGGCCGGCGGCGAGCACCGCCGCGACGATCAGCGCCGACCAGATCTGCACGGTCTGGCCATAGTAGGAGCCGGCGAGCAGGCGGGCGCCGAGCCCGGCCACCGCGCCGGTCGGCAATTCGCCGACGATGGCCCCGACCAGACTGGCGGCCACCCCCACCTTCATCGAAGCGAAGAGATAGGGCATGGCCGAGGGCAGACGCAGCTTCCACAGGGTCTGGGCGGTGGAAGACGAATAGGTCTTCATCAGATCGAGCTGGATCGCTTCGGGCGCGCGCAAGCCTTTCACCATGCCCACCGTCACCGGGAAGAACGACAGGTAGGTGGAGATCATCGCCTTGGGCAGCAGTCCGGTAATGCCGATGGCATTGAGCACCACGATGATCATCGGCGCGATCGCCAGGATCGGGATGGTCTGGGACGAAATGATCCAGGGCATCAGGCTCTTGTCGAGCACCCGGCTGTGCACCACGCCGATGGCGAGCGCAATGCCCAGCCCCGTGCCGATGATGAAGCCAAGCAGGGTCGAGGAGAGGGTCACGCCGCTGTGGTAGACGAGGCTGCGTTTCGAGGTGATCGATTTTTCCGCCGTGGTCTTCCAGATCTCCTCGGCGACCTGATGCGGCGCCGGCAGCACCGGGCGCGGCTGCGACAGGGTGTCGGCGACAAGCTGGGCCAGCGGCGGGTTTTCGATACCGCCGCGCTGATAGATGTCGCGCTGGAACGGCGTGTTGAGCAGCACCGCCGCCAGATACCAGATGGCGATGATCGCCGCGACGACAACGATCACCGGCCCGGCGGTTCCGGACATCAGCCCGGCGAAGGGCGAGCGGGACGGGGTCTGAAACGTGCCGGCCTCAGTCATCGTAGCTGTGCCCCGCTCGCAGGCCCTCGCGCACTCGATGCGCGACCTTCAGGAACTCGGCGGTCTCGCGGATGTCGAGCCCGCGGTCGCGCGGCAGCGGGTTGTCGATGATGTCGTAGATCCGGCCGGGACGCGGACACAGGACGACGATCCGGGTCGACAGGAACACCGCCTCCGGGATCGAATGGGTGACGAACACCACGGTCTTGTCGGTCTTGGCCCAAAGCTTCAGCAGTTGCTCGTTGAGATGATCGCGCACGATCTCGTCCAGCGCGCCAAAGGGCTCGTCCATCAACAGAAGGTCAGGATCGAAGGACAGGGCGCGGGCGATGGAGGCCCGCTGCTGCATGCCGCCCGACAGTTGCCAAGGATACTTGCGCTCAAAGCCGTCGAGATCGACCAGCTCCATATTGCGCCGGACCCGTTCCGCCTGCTCCTCGCGGGAGTGGCCCATGATCTCCAGCGGCAGGGCGATGTTCTCGGCAATTGTCCGCCAGGGATAGAGCGCGGCGGCCTGGAACACATAGCCATAGGCGCGGGCGAGCCGCGCCTCATGCGGGCTCATGCCATTGACGGAAATGGTACCGCCGGTCGGCGCCTCCAGATCGGCGATCACCCGCAGAAGCGTGGTCTTGCCGCATCCGCTGGGGCCGATGAAGGAGACAAATTCGCCCGCGCCGATGTTGAGATCGATATCGGAGAGGGCATGGACCGGGCCGTCGCCGGTCTCGAATGTCAGGGAAAGCTTGGCGATATCAATGACGGATCTTGCCGCGTTGTCCGCTGGCTGTGGCTGCATGGCTCGCGTACCCCATTGCCCGGCTCCCGATGGCCGGGCTTTTTCTTGTTGTGACGCCGGCCCGCGCCACCGGCGCGTGCCAGCTCTTGCGAAGACTACGGCCTAGACGCCGCTTTGCGGGATGCCGCTGCGCTCCACCTTGCGCGGTGCCGTCAGTTCCTTCCAGGTGGACAGCGCCCGGCCCACCGCCTGATAGGGCTCGCGGGCGACGAACTGGCCATGGCCCTCGCGGGTCTTCACCGCGCCGTCGTCAATCGCCACCTCGCCGCGCGTCAGGGTGAAGCGCGGCAGGCCGGTCACATGCTTGCCCTCGAACACGTTGTAATCGATGGACGACTGCTGGCTGGCGGCGGAGATGGTCTTCTCCTTCGCCGGATCCCAGACGACGATATCCGCATCGGCGCCGACCAGGATCGCCCCTTTTCGCGGATAGATGTTCAGGATCTTGGCGATGTTGGTGGAGGTGACGGCGACGAATTCGTTCATGGTCAGCCGGCCGGTGGCAACGCCATTGCTCCACAGCATCGGCATCCGGTCTTCCAGACCGCCGGTGCCGTTGGGGATCTTGGTGAAGTCGCCGAGGCCGGTGCGCTTCTGCTCGGTGGTGAAGGCGCAGTGATCGGTGGCCACCACCTGCAGCGAGCCGGAGGCCAGCCCCGCCCAGAGCGAATCCTGATGCTGCTTGTTGCGGAACGGCGGCGACATCACCCGGCGGGCGGCATGGTCCCAGTCCTTGTTGAAGTACTCGCTGTCATCGAGGGTCAGATGCTGGATCAGCGGCTCGCCGTAGACCCGCTTGCCCTGCTGCCGCGCCCGGCGGATCGCCTCGTGGCTCTCCTCGCAGGAGGTGTGCACCACATAGAGCGGCACGCCGGCCATGTCGGCGATCATGATCGCCCGGTTGGTCGCCTCGCCCTCCACCTGCGGCGGGCGGGAATAGGCATGAGCCTCCGGCCCGTTGTTGCCTTCCGCCAGAAGCCGCGCCGAGAGGTCCGCAACCACATCGCCGTTTTCCGCATGCACCAGCGGCATCGCGCCCAACTCGGCGCAGCGCTGGAACGAGGCGTACATCTCGTCGTCCTGCACCATCAAGGCGCCCTTGTAGGCCATGAAATGCTTGAAGGTGTTGATGCCCTTGTCGCGAACCACGGTCTCCATCTCGTTGAAGACCTGTTCGCCCCACCAGGTAATCGCCATGTGGAAGGAATAGTCGCAATTGGCGCGGGTCGATTTGTTGTCCCACATGGTCAGCGCCTCCAGCAGCGACTGGCCGGGCGCCGGCAGACAGAAATCGACCACCATGGTGGTGCCGCCGGCCAGGCCGGCGCGGGTGCCGCTTTCGAAATCGTCAGTGGAATAGGTGCCCATGAAGGGCATTTCCAGATGCACATGCGGGTCGATGCCGCCCGGCATGACGTAGCAGCCGCTGGCGTCCAGAACCGTATCGCCGGAAAGGTCCGGCCCGATCTCGACGATCTTCCCGTCCTCGACCTTCACATCGGCCTTGTAGGTGAGATCGGCGGTGACCACCGTCCCGCCCTTAATGACTTTGCTGGCCATGTCACTTTCCCTCTGGTTTTCGGTCCGGGTCGGCCTCTTGGCGGGCCTTGCCGGTATCCTGTTTTTCGTCTGCGCGCGCGTGTCACGCGCGCTGGTCGCCTCCCGGTGGCTCTCCGATCCCGGATTTCGCTGGCGCTCGTCCGGGATGACGCCCCTTTGCCGGCTCTCTTCCCGTTTCCCGGCTCTCCCTCCGCGCCTTCGAGAAGATACGCCTCGCCGCCCCCCCTCTCGCGTCATCCCGGGCAAGGCGACGCCGCGCCCCGGGATCGGAGAGGCACAAAGCCGAACCGAGGGGCCCTTCGCCTCACTCGGCGATCTCCGCGCTCTCAAGCACCGCGTGCAGCAGCACATCGGCGCCGGCGGTGGCCCACTCCTTGGAAATATCCTCCGCCTCGTTGTGCGACAGCCCGTCGACGCAGGGGCACATGATCATCGCCGTCGGCGCCACCCGGTTGACCCAGCAGGCGTCATGACCGGCGCCGGAAATGATATCCATATGCGAGTAGCCGAGCTTCTCGGCCGCGCCGCGCACCGCCTTGACGCAGGTCTCGTCGAAAGTGACCGGGTCGAAATGGCCGACCGCCTCGATTTCAAGGCCCAGCCCCAGCTCCTCGGCAATCGCCGGCGCGCGCCTTTCGAACTCGGCCTTCATGCCGTCGAGGGTGTCCCGGTCCGGCGAGCGGAAATCGACGGTGAAGACCACCTTGCCGGGAATGACGTTGCGCGAGTTGGGATAAACATCGCAATGACCGATGGCGCCGACCGCGCGCGGCTGGTGGCTCATGGCGATCTCATGCACCAGTTCGGTCAGGCGCGCCATGCCGAGACCGGCGTTGCGGCGCATCGGCATCGGCGTGGAGCCGGTGTGGCTGTCCTTGCCGGTCACCGTCACCTGCAGCCACCACAAGCCCTGGCCATGGGTGACGACGCCGATGTCCTTGTGCTCTGCCTCCAGGATCGGGCCCTGCTCGATGTGCAATTCGAACATGGCGTGCATCTTGCGCGCGCCGACCTCTTCCTCGCCGACCCAGCCGATGCGCTTCAGCTCGTCGCCGACGGTCTTTCCCTCCGCGTCCTCGCGGGCATAGGCCCAGTCGAGCTGGTGCACCCCGGCAAAGACGCCCGATGCCAGCATCGCCGGGGCAAAACGGGTGCCTTCCTCATTGGTCCAGTTGGTGACGACGATCGGCCGGCGGGTCTTGATGTTGAGATCATTGAGGGTGCGCACCAGTTCCAGCCCGCCGAGCACCCCGAGCACGCCGTCATACTTGCCGCCGGTCGGCTGGGTGTCGAGATGGGAACCGACATAGACGGGAAGCGCCTCGGGGTCCGTGCCCGGTCGGGTCATGAACATGTTGCCCATGGTGTCGACCCCCATGGACAGGCCGGCGGCCTCGCACCAGGACTGGAACAGCTTGCGCCCTTGCGCATCGGCGTCGGTGAGGGTCTGGCGGTTGTTGCCGCCGGCGACACCCGGTCCGATCTTCGCCATCTCCATCAGGCTCTCCCAGAGCCGGTCGCCGTCGATGCGCAGGTTCTTTCCCGGTGCGCTCATGCGCCCCTCCTTCAGGTCTTGCGTTCCACTTCGGCAAGGCCCTTCAAGGCCTTGCCGTCCTTGATGTCAGTCTGCCCGGCCCGGCGGGGCGGGTCATGGCGCGGGTTCTTCCTCACTCCATGCTGGGGAAGGTGTAGACCGCGCCGTCCTTGATGCCGGCGGGCCAGCGCGTGGTCACGGTCTTCAGCCGGGTGTTGAACCGCACCCCTTCCGCGCCGTAGATCGAATGATCGCCGAACAGCGAGCGCTTCCAGCCGCCAAAGGAGAAATAGGCGACCGGCACCGGTATCGGCACGTTGATGCCGACCATGCCGACCTCGATGCCATCGGCGAAGGCCCGGGCGGCGTCGCCATCGCGGGTGAAGATCGCCGTGCCGTTGCCGTATTCATGCTCGTTGATCAGCGACAGCGCTTCGTCATAGCCCTTGGCCCGCACCACCGAGAGCACCGGTCCGAAGATCTCTTCCCGGTAGATGGTCATGTCGCGGGTGACCCGGTCGAACAGGGTGCCGCCGACGAAATAGCCGTTCTCGTAGCCCTGCAGCGAAAAGCCGCGTCCGTCGACCAGCAGCTCCGCGCCTTCCTTCTCGCCCTGGTCGATATAGCCGAGCACCTTGCGCATATGCGCCTCTGTGACCAGCGGCCCCATTTCCGCGTCCTTGTCGGTGGCCGGGCCGATCTTCAGCGCCTGCACCCGCGGGATGAGCTTTTCCACCAGCCGGTCGGCGGTCTCCTCGCCAATCGGCACGGCAACGGAGATCGCCATGCAGCGCTCGCCGGCCGAACCGTAGCCCGCGCCCATCAGCGCATCGGCGGCCTGATCCATGTCCGCGTCGGGCATGACGATCATGTGGTTCTTGGCGCCGCCCAGCGCCTGAACCCGCTTGCCGTGCGCCGTGCCGGTGGCATAGACGTATTCGGCGATCGGCGTTGAGCCAACGAAGGAAATCGCCTTCACATCCGGGTGGGTCAGCAGCGCGTCCACCGCTTCCTTGTCGCCATGCACCACGTTCAGCACCCCATCGGGGAAGCCGGCCTCGCGGAAGAGGTCATAGACCACCATCACGGCGCCAGGATCGCGCTCCGACGGCTTGAGGATGAAGGTGTTGCCGCAGGCCACCGCCAGCGGATACATCCACAACGGCACCATCGCCGGGAAGTTGAACGGGGTGATGCCGGCGACGACGCCGAGCGGCTGCCGGTCGGAATAGCTGTCGATGGCCGGGCCGACATTGCGGGCGAACTCGCCCTTCAAGAGATGCGGAATGCCGCAGGCGAACTCCACCACCTCGATGCCGCGCGCCACCTCGCCGAGGGCATCGTCGTGGGTCTTGCCATGCTCGGCGGAAATCGCCCGGGCGATGGCCTCCGCATTGGCCGACAGCAGTTCCTTGAAGCGGAACATCATCCGCGCCCGTTTCAGGGGCGGGGTATCGCGCCAGGCGGGAAAGGCCGCCTTGGCATTGGCGATGGCCTCGCCAACCTCGGCGGCGGAGGAGAGCCCGAGCGTTCCAGTCTGCTCGCCGGTGGCGGGATTGTAGACGGCCGAGGTGCGGCCGGAACGGGACGCAACGCGCGCCCCGCCGATGGCATTTTCAATCAGGGTCATGATGCCTCAGTCCAGGCTTTCCAGCACGGTCTTGATGGTGTCGACCAGTTGGTCGATCTGCGCGGTCTCGATGATCAGCGGCGGCGACAGGGCGATGATGTCGCCGGTGGTGCGGATCAGAACGCCAGCCTCATAAGCCTTGAGGAAGGCATTGAAGGCCCGCTTGGTCGGCTCACCGGCAATCGGCTCCAGCTCGATGGCGCCGATCAACCCGATGTTGCGGATATCGATGACATGGCGGGTGCCGCGCAGCGAATGCAGCGCATCGGCCCAGTAGCCGTCGAGCTCCGCCGCCCGGGTCAGCAGCCCCTCCTCCTCGTAGGTGTCGAGGGTGCCGAGCGCGGCGGCGCAGGCCACCGGATGGCCGGAATAGGTGTAGCCGTGGAAGAACTCGATCAGATGCTCCGGCCCGGTCATGAAGGCTTCATGCACATCGCGCGAGCAGAACACCGCGCCCATGGGAATGACACCGTTGGTGATACCCTTGGCGGTGGTGACGAGATCCGGGGTGACGTCGAAATGTTCGACGGCAAAGGGCGAGCCGAGACGGCCGAATCCGGTGATCACCTCATCGAAGATCAACAGGATGCCATGCTGGTCGCAGATCTCGCGCAGGCGCTTGAGATAGCCCTTGGGCGGGATCAGCACGCCGGTCGATCCGGCCACCGGCTCGACGATCACCGCGGCGATGGTCGAGGCGTCATGCAGCTGGATCAGCCGGATAAGCTCCTCGGCATATTCGGCGCCGCTTTCCGGCTGGCCACGGGAATAGGCGTTGCGCGACAGGTCATGGGTGTGCGGCAGGTGGTCGACGCCGCCGAGCAGGGTGCCGAACATCTTGCGGTTGGAGACAATGCCGCCAACGGAGATGCCGCCGAAATTGACACCGTGATAGCCGCGCTCGCGGCCGATCAGCCGGGTCCGGGCGCCGTCGCCGCGCACCCGGTGATAGGCGATGGCCATCTTCAGCGCGGTTTCGACCGATTCCGAGCCGGAGTTGGTGAAAAACACATGGTCGAGCGGCGAAGGCATCAGGGCCGACAGGCGCGCGGCCAGCTCAAAGGCATGGGGATGGCCCATCTGGAAGGCCGGAGCGTAGTCGAGCTCGGCGATCTGCCGCTGCACCGCCTCGGTGATGCGCGGGCGGGCATGGCCGGCGTTGCAGCACCACAGGCCGGCGGTGCCATCCAGCACATCCCGGCCATCGGCGGTCTTGTAGTACATTCCTTCCGCGCCCACGAACAGGCGCGGATTCTTCTTGAACTGGCGATTGGCCGTGAACGGCATCCAGAAGGCATCGAGATTGTTGCTGGTAAGCGCCGGCTGCGACATAGATCCTCCGATCGCCCGCGATCCCGCACGGGCGTCCATTGCAAGCTGATGCGATCGGCTCCACCCGTCCCGCCGGCAAATCCGGCGATTGCGCAGACGCGGTGCGCCGGCAAAAAGCCTAGCACCGCCGATCGGTTCCCGTCTCCCGGCGAATGGCCCCTCGCACACATCGAAAATACTGGCGTGCGGCGCCCGTTCACCGGCAGGTCTTCGCACGTTACGCGCGAAAACCGCTATCTGGAAGGTCCTGGCCGTCGCTTGTCGACATCTTGCCGCCGACGGTCCGTTATTCGTTTGCCATTGCTTCAGGCAAGAAAACCTGACCAAATGGTCAAATCGAGCCTAGGAAGGCTTGACCAGATGGTCAAGATCATTTTTTGGGCCGAACGGTGAAACCGCGATCAAGGCTCATGGCGGCGAAGCAACAGGCAAGGCAAACCCAGAAAAGCGCCGCACGCGCGGAGAACGAGCGGGCCATCCTGGCCGCCGCCGAGGAGGTGTTCGCCGAAAGCGGGTTTCGCGGCGCCACCACCGGCATGATCGCCGAACGCGCCGGCCTTCCCAAGGCCAACCTGCACTACTATTTCCCGACCAAGGAAGCGCTCTACCGCAAGGTGGTGGAACATATCTTCACTATCTGGCTCGATGCGGCCAATTCCTTCGACGAGAACGACGATCCGGTCGAGGCGCTCACCGCCTACATCTCGACGAAGATGGACATCTCCCGCGCCCATCCGATGGGCTCCAAGGTCTGGGCCAACGAGATCCTGCACAAGGCGCCGGTGATCCAGGACTATCTGGAAACCACCTTGCGCAGCTGGACCTCCAGCCGGGTCGCCGTGATCGACCGCTGGGTGGCGGAGGGACGGATCGCCCCGGTCAACGGCGAATATCTTCTCTACATGATCTGGGCCACCACCCAGCATTACGCGGATTTCAATCACCAGATCGACACGCTGAACGGCGGCGCGCCGCTCAGCGACGCCCAGTTCGAGGAAGCCAAGCAAACGGTCGTGCGCATCGTCCTTGCGGGGATCGGCGCGGTGCCCGCCGCCCCTGGCGGGGAGGGCAGCCAGGCATGATGACGGATGGTGACACACCGGCACAGGGCGGCACCCGGACCCGCATTCAGGAACGCAACCGGGCGCGGATCCTCGATGCGGCGCTCGTCGCCTTCGCCCGGTTCGGCTATCGCGGAGCGCGGGTGGAGCAGATCGCCGAAGCCGCCGGCATGTCGAAATCGAACCTGCTCTACTACTTCCGCTCCAAGACGGAGATGTACAAGGCGGTCCTGGCCGCGCTCCTGGAGCGCTGGCTCGCCCCCTTGCGCACGCTTGATCCGGAGGGCGACCCGCGTGCGGAACTGACCGCCTATATCGAGCAGAAACTGCGGTTTTCTGCGGAGGAGCCTGAAGCCTCGCGTCTCTTCGCCAATGAAGTGATGCAGGGCGCGCCAATGATCCGCGATGTGCTTGAGGGGCCCCTGAAAGAGCTTGTCGATGAGAAAACCGGCGTGCTGCGGCGCTGGGCGGCGGAGGGTCGGATCCGCGATGTCGACCCGCATCAGTTGATCTTTCTGATCTGGGCGACGACCCAGCATTATGCGGATTTCGCCCCGCAGATCGCCGCGCTGACCGGGCGGGACATCGCCGATCCGGCTTACCGCGCCGAAGTACGGAAGACCCTGACCGCTCTTATCTTCGACGGATTGCTGCCGCCCGCTTGATCTTGGGGGAACGCGGGGTATCCTTTTACGAGTGACGCAGCGTTTTCCTGTGCCGGACCGCGCAAGCCCTTCGGTGGGCGGCTGGCCCGACCCAACGTTTCGTGGGAGGTATCATGCGCAAAGCTCTTCTGGTTGCCGGTTTTCTGTGCCTTGCCGCCGGCACCGCCAGCGCCGCTTCCTGCGGCAATACGGCGAAAGGCTTTCCCACCTGGCTGGAGAGCTTCAAGCGACAGGCGGTCGCCTCGGGCATCTCGCAGCGGACCGTCAATGCGGCGCTTTCCGGCGTTCGCTACAACACCAAGGTCATCCGCCGCGACCGCAGCCAGCGCTCGTTCAAGCTGAGCTTCAAGAAGTTTCTCGCCCGGCGGGCCCCGCCCAGCACCATTGCCATCGGCAAGCGGCGGATGCGCCAGCACAGCACCATTCTGGACCGGGTGGAGCGCCGCTTCGGCGTGCCCAAGGAGGTGATCGTCGCCATCTGGGGGCTGGAATCCGGCTTCGGCCGCTATATGGGCAACATCCCGGTCTTCAGCTCCCTGCCAACGCTCGCCTATGACTGCCGCCGCTCCCGATTCTTCACCAACGAGTTGATGAGCGCCTTGCGGATCGCCGATCGCGGCGACATGCGGATTTCCGATATGAAGGGCGCCTGGGCCGGCGAGATCGGCCAGACCCAGTTTCTTGCCTCCAGCTACGAACGCTTCGCGGTAGATTTTGACGGCAACGGGCGGCCGAACCTGGTCCGCAGCAAGCCCGATGTCTTTGCCTCCACCGCCAATTTCCTGCGCCAGCATGGCTGGCGCAAGGGCGGCGACTGGTCGCCCGGAACCGCCAATTACGGGGTTCTGAAACAGTGGAACCGGGCGGAGGTCTATCGCAAGACCATCGCCTACATGGCAACGGCCCTCAGGCGGTAAGCGGCACGGTATCGAGCCGGCTTATCAGCGCAGATCACGTTGCAGCAGAAGCGTTGCCGCAGCGCTCGTGACCACCCCAAGGAACACGGGCACGCCCGGGAAGGGGGCGCCGAGAAGCTGGGTTTCCGCCAGCACGAAGGATGGCAGCAGATAGGTGTAGGCCATCACCGGTCCGGAGGGCAGGCGCAGGCTGGCGTAGCTTGCCAGAAAGAAACTGGCCGCCGTCGGGAACACCGCCAGATAGACGATGCCGAGATAGACCGGAGCAGGAACCGCACGCCAGTCGGTCGCCAGCATCTGCGGCGCCGCATAGGCGCACAGCAAGAGGGCCGCCGTTACCAGGATCCAGAAATTGAAGGATTCCAGTGGCTCGCCACGGTTGAACCGCCGCATCAGCGGGGCATAGAACGCGTAGGCGACAACGCCGATCAGGAAGATCCGCTCGCCGTCCCCGAGCGACAGGCTGGCGAGCTGCGACAGGTCATTGCCGAACAGGACGAGCAGCGCACCAATCGCCCCAACCAGCAGGCAAAGGACCTGGAAACGGCTGATGGTCTGGCGCAAGAGCAGATAGCCGGCAAGGCAGGTGAAGGCCGGCAGCAGGGTGAAGATCGCCCCGGCATTGAGGGCACTGGTCAGGCGCAGCGCCTCGAACATGGTGACGAAGAAGACATCGAGCGCCCCGGCGATCAGGAGATAGACCGGCAGCCGCGACAGGCGCGGCCAATGCCAGCTGCCCTTCGCGGTCGCCACCCCAGCGAAGAGAACCGCCGCCAGGGTGAAGCGCAGGGCGTTCAGCGCCGCCGGGTCGAGCGCGGCGGTGATGGCGTGCCCGACCGGAAACGAGGTGGAGACCAGAAACACGAAGCCGAGCATGGCAAGATGCGCCATGCCCGGCCCGCTGGCCGCCGATGTGCCGGTCCCGCTCACGCGGTGCCGGCGCCGCTTCCCGCGCCTTTCCTCATTCGGCCGCGTCCATCACCCGGTTGGGGTTGTTCGGATGGGTCGTCCAGTTGGCATAGGCCGGGTTGATCGGCTTGCCGGTGCGCGGATCCACCCCTTCGGTCATCTGCTCCAGGGTGATGCAGTCTTCCACCGGGCAGACCGAGACGCACAGGTTGCAGCCAACGCATTCGGCGTCGATCACCTCGAAATGCCGCTCCCCGTCCTTCATTGCCGTGATCGCCTGATGCGAGGTGTCCTCGCAGGCAATGTGACAGCGGCCGCACTTGATGCAGGCGTCCTGGTCGATCTTCGCCTTGACCACGTAGTTGAGATTGAGCTGTTGCCAGTCGGTGACATTGGGCACGGCCCGGCCGATGAACTGATCGGTCGAGGTGTAGCCCTTCTCGTCCATCCAGTCGCTCAGCCCGTCGATCATCTCCTCGACGATCTTGAACCCGTAGGTCATCGCGGCGGTGCAGACCTGCACCGTGCCGGCGCCCAGCGCCATGAATTCGGCCGCGTCGCGCCAGGTGGTGACCCCGCCGATGCCGGAGATCGGCAGCCCGTGGGTCGCCGCGTCGCGGGCGATTTCCGCCACCATGTTGAGGGCGATCGGCTTGACCGCCGGGCCGCAATAGCCGCCATGAGCGCCGCGCCCGTCGATGGTCGGGTTCGGCGCCATCGCATCGAGATCGACCGAAACGATCGAATTGATGGTGTTGATCAGCGACACCGCATCGGCGCCGCCGGCCTTGGCTGCCTGGGCGGGCTTGCGGATATCGGTGATGTTCGGCGTCAGCTTGACGATCACCGGCATGCGGGTGTGCTGCTTGCACCAGCGGGTGACCATCTCGATGTATTCCGGCACCTGCCCGACCGCCGAGCCCATGCCGCGCTCGGACATGCCATGCGGGCAGCCGAAGTTGAGCTCGATGCCGTCGGCCTCGGTGTCCTCGACCCGCTTGAGGATGTCGATCCAGTTCTGCTCCTCGCACGGGACCATCAGCGAGACCACCATCGCCCGGTCGGGCCAGTCGCGCTTGACCCGCTTGATCTCGCGCAGGTTCACCTCCAGCGGACGGTCGGTGATCAGCTCGATGTTATTGAAGCCAATGAGGTTTCGGTCGCGGCCATGGATGGCGCCGTAGCGCGGTCCGTTGACATTGACCACCTCCGGATCCTCGCCAAGCGTCTTCCAGACGACGCCGCCCCAGCCCGCCTTGAAGGCGCGCACGACGTTGTATTCCTTGTCGGTCGGCGGCGCGGAGGCCAGCCAGAACGGGTTCGGCGACTTGATGCCGATAAAATTGCTGCTGAGATTAGCCATGTTCGGTCTCCCCAGATCGGGTTGGGGTGAATTCCTGGCGCGCGGGACAGTGCCCGCGTCGCGGCCCTGTCAGGCGCTGAGCGCGGCGTGGATGGCGGCGGCGGCAACCTTGCCGTCCTCGACCGCGGCAACGGTCAAGTCCTCACCGCCGGCAACACAGTCGCCACCCGCCCAGACGTCGGCCAGCGAGGTCCGGCGGTCGCCGTCGACGCGGATGCGTCCGCCCTCAAGCGCGGGCACGTCGCCCGCGCCGAGCGGATCGGCGACGAAGCTCTGGCCAATGGCCTTGAACACCTGATCCGCCTGAAGCGTCATCGTCTCGCCGGTGCCGGAAAGCCGGCCCGCGTCGTCCTCAGCCGTGCGTTCCAGCTCGATGCCCGTCACGTGGCCGGCTTCGCCAAGAAGCCGTTTCGGCTGCAGCCACTCGCGGATGACGACGCCATCGGTGAGGGCCAGCTCCTGCTCATAGGCGCTGGCCTTCATGGCCTCGCGATCGCGGCGATAGGCGATGGTCACCTCTTCGGCGCCCAGGCGCTTGATCTGCACGGCAATGTCGATGGCGGTCATGCCGCCGCCGATCACCACCACCTTGCGGCCGACCGGCAGGGCGGACAGCTCCTCCGCCTGGCGCAGCTCGGCGATATAGGCGACCGCGTCGATCACGCCGGCAAGGTCCTCTCCGTCCGTGCGGAGGGCGTTGACGCCGGCAAGCCCCATGCCGAGGAACACTGCATCGAAGTCCCGGCGCAGATCGGCAAGGGCGATGTCGCGGCCCAGCGCCTTGCCACATTCGACGACAATTCCGCCAATCGACAGCACAAACTCGGTCTCAAATTGCGCAAAATCGTCAGTCGATTTGTACGCGGCAATGCCAAATTCGTTCAGACCGCCGATCTTGTCGCGGGCATCGAAAATGGTCACCGCATGGCCGCGCCGGGCGAGCGCATGGGCACAGGCGAGCCCCGCCGGTCCGCCGCCGACCACCGCCACCTTGCGCCCCGTCTCCGGTGCCCGCTCGAACGGGTGCCGCTCGGTCTGGCTGAGATAGATGTCGGTGGCATGGCGCTGCAACAGGCCGATCTGCACCGGCTTATCCTCGGCAAGGTTGCGCACGCAGGCTTCCTCGCACAGGGTCTCGGTCGGACAGACCCGGGCGCACATGCCGCCGAGGATATTTTCCGCAAAAATCGTCCTGGCGGAGCCGACCGGATTGCCCGTCGAAATCTGGCGGATGAATTTGGGAATGTCGATGGACGTGGGACAGGCGATCGTGCAGGGCGCATCGTAGCAGAAGTAGCAGCGGTCCGCTTCCACCGAGGCCTCATGGGCGCCGAGCGGCGGATGCAGATCGTCGAAATTCTCCAGATAGTCCTCAGGTGTCAGGCGCCCCGAGCGGATGTCGGGCGCCGAGAGTGCGTCAGCCATGGCTGAACCTCCGCGAAAGCCGGCCGCGAACGCACGGGGATCCCGCGCGCCCTCCGGCGTGTGTTCTCCTCAACAGCCGCAAGGCCCCAGAAAACATGGGGCGCATGTGCGGCTCTGGCGATTGCTTGCGCCGCGGATCTCATTGGCCGGACCCGCATCCACTTCGGTATTGGGCTGAATTTTGACCAATTAGTCAAATTTATTTTGCAAAGCTGCCAGCCTCCACCCGAGCCGGCAGGGCTTGGCGAAACGCCCGGTGCCATGCAATACGCGGGTGTCGGCGCCTCGCCGCCGCCTCGCCCCGGCCCTCAAGGCCCAACCCCGAACGCCAGACCCGCGCAGGAGATTTTCGCAATGACCCGACCCGTCCTTTACGACTACTGGCGCTCCTCGGCGAGCTACCGGGTTCGGATCGCGCTCAATCTCGCCGGGATCGAGCACGACACCGTCGCCGTCGACCTGCTCGCCGGTACGCACCGGTCGGCGGAGCATCTTGCCCGCAACCCGCAAGGTCTGGTGCCGGCGCTGAAAATCGACGGGCAGATGCTGACCCAGTCGCTGGCAATCATCGAATATCTCAATGACACCCGGCCGGAAGGCGGCCTGTTGCCGCCAGATGCCCTGGGACGCCAGCGGGTGCGGGCCATCTCCCATGCCATCGCCATGGAAATCCACCCGGTCTGCAACCTGCGGGTCGTAAAGCACATCGTCGAGCTGGCCGGCGGCGGCGACGAGATCCGAAACGCATGGATGCAGCAGTATATTTCCTCCGGCCTGGCGGCGGTGGAGACCCTGCTGGACGCCCCGGGCACCGGCCTTTTCTGCCATGGCGACACGCCAACCATGGCCGATCTCTGCCTGGTCCCGCAGCTCTACAACGCCCGCCGCTGGGGCGCCAATCTCGACGCCTGCCCGAGGGTGGTGGAGATCGGCGAGCGCTGCGAGGCGCTGACCGCTTTCGCCGCCGCCCATCCGGACCAGATCGGGCCGCCGGCGGCCTGACCCGCCGCCCGACTTGCCGTTCCAATCCGGCAGCAATGCCCGGTTGCGGAAAACCGGCTCCCCAACCAGGCGGAACTGATCTAGTCTCCCGGCATGACCGGTTTTCATGCTCAGGATCCTGCCGATTCCGGCAGGATCGCCCTCTCGCTCTTGCTGCTGGCGCAATTCCTGATTGCCGCCGCCGGGCTCATCGTCGAGATCGTCGCCGGCCGCATGCTCGCCCCTTACGTCGGCATGTCGCTCTACACCTGGACCGCGGTCATCGCCGTCGTGCTGGCCGGCTTTTCCGCCGGCCACTGGATCGGCGGGCTCTATGCCGACCGGCCGCCCCGGACCGCGCTTTTTGCCCTGGCCATGGCCGGCGCCTTCGGCACGATCACCACCATTGCCGCCCTGCCGCTGGTGCGTCTCCTGTCGGGTCCCGTGCTCGGCACCCTCACCGATCCGGTCGCCGGGATCGTCATTCTCACCGGCCTGTTGTTCTTCCTGCCCTCGCTCGCCGCCGGCATTCCCTCGCCCATCCTTGCCCGGCTGGCGATCATCGACACCGCCCGCAGCGGCCGGGCGCTTGGCGCCCTGCACGCGGTCAGCGCCATCGGTGCCATCGCCGGCACCCTGGCCGCCGGCTACCTCTTCATCGCCTGGCTGGGCACCGGCTGGACCCTGGTCACCGTTGCCGCGATCTACGCGGGCTTTGCCCTCGTCTGCCTGCTGGCGGCCCTGCGGCGGCCAGGGGAGGCACGGGCGCGCGCCGCAACGCTGACCTGCCTTGCCGGGCTGCTGGCGCTCAGTGCCGCCCCCTTCCTCACCGGGTCCGCCTGCACGGTGGAAAGCCGCTACTACTGCATCCGCTCGCTCGACATCTCCAGCGAAATCGGCGCGCCGGCGCGGCTGATGGTGATCGACCATCTGGGCCATGGCATCAATGTGCTGGGCGCACCGCAGCGGCTCGAAATGCCCTATACGGCGGTGATCGACGCGCTGGCACGGCAACGCTTCGGCGGGCCGCCGAAGAGCGCCTTTTTCATTGGCGGCGGCGCCCTGACCCTGCCGCGTGCCTGGAGCGCGGACGCGCCCCGACCCGGCCTCGTCGTCGCCGAGATCGACCCGGAAGTGACCCGCATCGCCGCCCGGGATTTCGATGTGGACCCGAGCCGCTTCACCCTGCGCCATGCCGATGCCCGCGCCGCGCTTCGCGGCGCGGGCAAGGTGGAGGCGGTGATTGGCGATGCCTTCACCGACATCGCCGTGCCGGCACATCTGGTCACGCGCGAGTTCTACGCCGAGATCGCGGCGAAGCTGACGGCCGATGGCGTCTACCTGATGAACCTGATCGACCACATGGACCGGCTGCAGGCGCTGGCCTCAACGGTGCGCACCCTCAAGACGGTGTTCCCGGTGGTCGAGGTGTGGATCGAGGCGGAGGATTTCGCCAGCGGCGGGCGCACCACCTTCGTGCTCGCGGCAGGCGGGGGCCCTCGCCCCGGGGCCGCATCCTGCTGCCGCCGGCGCACGCCGGCGGCACGACACGGATTCTCGGACGCATTCCTCAGGCGCGGATCGACGCGCTGGTAGCGCGGCTCGACCCGCCGGTGCTCACCGACGACTACGCGCCCATCGCCCGGCTGATCGGCCCGGCCGGATGACCGGCGCCCGCCCGCATGTCTTGAAACCGCCGGGCGCAAGGGACAAGAAAGTCCGGCGCGAAGTCCCCTTCCGCGCCGGATCCGTTCAGGTCATCTTGTTCGCAGCGTGGGCCGCGCCTACTCCAGCCCGTCGAACAGAGCGGTGGAGAGGTAGCGTTCGGCAAAGGAGGGGATGATCACGACGATCCGCTTGCCGGCCATGTCCGGCCGCGCGCCGACCTTCAGCGCCGCGACCAGCGCCGCACCGGAGGAAATGCCCACCGGCAGCCCTTCCAGAACCGCCACCTTGCGCGCCATCTCGAAGGCCTCGTTGTTGGCGACCTGCAGCACCTCGTCATAGGCGGCAGTGTTGAGCACGCCGGGAACGAAGCCCGCGCCAATGCCCTGAATCTTGTGCGGGCCGGGCGCCCCGCCGGACAGCACCGGGCTGTCGGTCGGCTCCACCGCCACCACATGCAGATCCGGATTGCGCGGCTTCAACACCTCAGCAACGCCGGTGATGGTGCCGCCGGTGCCGATACCGGACACGAAGGCGTCGATCCGACCGCCGGTGTCGTTCCAGATTTCCTCCGCCGTGGTGCGGCGATGCACCTCCGGATTGGCCGGGTTCTCGAACTGCTGCGGGATCACCGCACCGTCGATCTCGGCCAGCAATTCCTCGGCGCGGGCGATGGCGCCCTTCATGCCCTTCGGCCCCTCGGTCAGCTCCAGCTCCGCACCGAGCAGCTTCAGCATCTTGCGCCGTTCCACCGACATGGTTTCCGGCATCACCAGGATCAGCCGGTAGCCCTTGGCGGCGGCGACGAAGGCAAGCGCGATGCCGGTGTTGCCCGAGGTCGGCTCGATCAGGGTGGACTTGCCCGGGGCGATCTTGCCGGCCGCTTCCATCGCCTCGATCATGGCGAGGCCGATGCGGTCCTTGACGCTGGCAAGCGGGTTGAAGAACTCCAGCTTGCCAAGGATCTCCGCCTTAACGCCGGCATCCTTCGCCAGCTTGTCGAGGCGCACCAGCGGCGTGTCGCCGATGGTCTCGACAATGGAGGAATAGATCCGGCCCCGGCCGGGGGTTTGATCGCTCATGACAGGCTCTCCTGAAAAGCGGCGCGAGAACGGCCGCGTGTCTTGCCGCCCAATGTAGAAGCGCACTGCACAGGAAGCGAGGGGGACGCCTTACCCCAAATGGCGAAATGTAAAACCTCGTCCTACAAACCGACGCTCAGATAGAACGATTTTCCAACAAATGCCGATCGACCCCCGCGCTTGGTTGCAGGTTCTGTCAGTGTCGCCCGGTGGAGCCGAAGCCGTTGTCGCCGCGCAGGGTCTCGTCCAGCGCATCGACCTCGATCAGGTCCGCCCGCGCCAACGGGGCGATGATCATCTGGGCGATCCGGCTGCCACGTTCCACGGTGAAGGGCGCCTCGCCGAGGTTGATCAGGATCACCTTGATCTCGCCGCGATAGTCCGGGTCGATGGTGCCGGGGGTGTTCAGCACCGTCACCCCATGCTTGACGGCAAGGCCGGAGCGGGGCCGCACCTGCGCCTCGGTGTTGGGCGGCAGGGCAATGGCAATGCCGGTCGGCACCAGCGCCCGCGCGCCCGGCGCCAGCAGCAGCGGCGCGTCGACCGCCGCCAGAAGATCCATGCCGGCGGCGTCATCGGACTGGTAGGCGGGAAGCGGCAGGTCGAGGCCATGCGGCAGGCGCCGCACGCGAAGGGGAAGGGTCATGGCTTGGGTCCGGTCTGGCTGCGGGAGGATCGAAAGGCTTCAATGGCACCGTGCCGGCGCGGAATCAACCGCCCGCCGGGCGCGGGTTCGGGCGATCATTTCGCCGGCTGAAGACGCCGGGCGACTTCCGCCACCAGCCGTTCCGCCACTTCCGTTTTGCTCAGGGTCGGCCAGTTGGCAACGCCCTCGCCGCTGACCAGATGGATGGTGTTGCGGTCCCCGCCCATCACCCCGCGTTCCGGCGACACATCATTGGCAAGGATCATGTCCGCGCCCTTGCGCGCCAGCTTGGCCCTGGCATTGTCGACCACATTCGAGGTTTCGGCGGCGAAGCCGACAACAAGGCGCGGGCGCAAGGTGGCATGCCGGCCGACGGTGGCGAGGATATCGGGGTTTTCCACCAGAGCCAGCGCCGGTACCGCGCCGCTGCCGTCCTTCTTGATCTTGCCGTTCTGCGCCTCGGCCATGCGCCAGTCGGCGACCGCCGCCGCCATCACCGCCACATCGGCCGGCAGGGCCGCATCGATGGCGGCCAGCATCTCCCGCGCGCTTTCCACATGCACCACGTCCACACCGGCCGGATCGGGGATCGTCACCGGCCCGGACACCAGCGTCACCCGGGCGCCGGCCCGGGCAAAGGCGGCGGCGATAGCGTGGCCCTGACGGCCGGAGGAGCGGTTGGCGATGTAGCGCACCGGGTCGATCGGCTCATGGGTCGGGCCGGAGGTGATCAGCACATGCCGCCCGGCAAGCCCCGACAGGACCGGCGCCAGCATCTTCGTCACCGCCTGCAGGATTTCCATCGGCTCGGCCATCCGGCCAAGGCCGGCTTCGTTGCTTTCAGCCATCTCGCCGCTGTTCGGACCGACGAAGCGCAGGCCATCGGCCAGAAGCTGCGCCTGGTTGCGGCGGGTCGCGGGATGGGCCCACATGGCCGGGTTCATGGCCGGGGCCACCAGCACCGGCCGGTCGCAGGCGAGAAGCACCGCCGTGGCCAGATCGCCGGCAAGGCCGTTGGCCATCTTCGCCATCAGATCCGCCGTCGCCGGGGCAACGATGACCGCATCCGCCTCGCGCGCCAGCCGGATGTGGCCGACATCCTGCTCCTCATCCCGGTCGAACAGGTTGAGGAACACCCGCTCGCCGGTCAGCGCCCCGACCGAGACCGGGGTGATGAACTGACAGGCGCCCTCGGTCATCACCGCCCGCACCCGGGCGCCGCGCTCGCGCAGGCGGCGGATGAGATCGAGGCTCTTGTAGGCGGCGATGCCCCCGCCGATGATCAACAGGATACGCTTGTCGGTCAGGCTCACCGGCCATCCTCCCCCATAACGATTGCGCGCGCCGTTGCGGCGACCGGTCAGCTTCCGGAGCCGAAGGAGCGCGGTGCCGGCGCGATCACGCGCGAGCCGGAGCCGGTCACCTCGTAGATCGCCAGACCGCGCTGGTTCAGGCCATCGCGATTGAAGCGGAACACCCCGTCGATGCCGAGAAACCCGTCGCGGTTGGTCAGCACCCGCTCGGAGAAGCGGCTTGCCCCGGCGGAGCGCACCAGCCCGGCGGCCAGGATCGTCGCGTCATAGGCGAGCGAGGCGTTGCGCGGCGGCGCCGAGCCATGGGCAGCGCGGTAACGCTCCGCGAAGGCCTTGAAACCCGCGCCATCCGGCCCCGGGTACCAGGCGCCCGACAAGGGGGGCGCGTTCAGCACCTGCGTGGCTTCCCACTGGCCGCTGCCCAGCATCTTGGTGGTGGCCAGGTTGACGCCGCTGGTCGTCAGGGTCTGCGCCACGAACGGCGCGACATTGCCCGCGGGCACGAACACCGCATCGATCTGGCTGGCGTTGGCGGCGATGCGCCGGGCCTTTTCGGCAATGTCGGTGGTGTCGCCGCCCTGCACCTTGTAGCGCTCGATGGTGACGATCCGCGCCCCGGCCCGGCCGACCTCCTGACGGAAGGCCGCCTCGGCCACCGCCCCATAGGTATCGTCGGGCAAGAGCGCGGCGAAGGAGCGTTTGCGCTGCGAGGCCGCATAGGTGACGATCCGCCGGACATCGCCGCGCGGCAGGAAGCTGAGGAGGTAGATGCCGCGCGAGGCGACCGCTTCATCGCTGGAAAAGGCGACGATCGGCACACCGGAGGCGCGCGCCACCGAGCCGGCACCACCCACCGCAGGCGCGAACACCGGCCCGAGCAGCAATTCGGCGCCTTCCGAAATCGCCGCCTGGGCGGCGGCCTTGCCGCCGGCCGCCGTGCCGGCGGTATCCTTGACGAGGATCTGGATATCGGCGCCCTGGAAATCGCTCAGCGCCAGTTCGGCGGTGTTGCGGAACACGGTGGCAATCGACGAGGCGCTGCCGCCCCCCGACATCGGCAGCAGCAGGCCGACCCGCACCGTTCCGGTCCCCAGTGTTTCGCCCGTTGTCGCCGGCTGGCCATCGGGTGTCGACGGATAGCCGGGATATTCGCCAAGGCTCGAGCCCATGCAGCCGGTCAGGGCAACCGCACCGGCGAGCATCGCTCCAAGGGACCCTAGGCGCGCCTTCGCGGCGCAGCCACGCATAACGTCGAAAATTCCAAGCACGGCGTCAGTTCTCCCAGAACCCGCGGACCGGCCCGCGTGCAGGGCGAACATGCGCCTTCGCGCTGCGTCCGCCTGCCAGATTATCCTGATGAGATGCTTATCAGCCCGGCCCATTGCATGTAAATCTTGGTATCCTCGCCTTTTCCTGTCAAAAAGCGAGCCGGATGCGGATTTTCATGCGCCGGAGCTTGCCGGCCCGGCCTGCCGGGGCCTGGCCCACCCGAAACGCCCGCAAGCCCTCTCACCCCGCACCGCCGCCCCTGCCCGTGCCGCGAAAGACCCCGATGAGCATGTCCTCCCCTGATCCTGACGCTTCCCCAGACACGGACCCGGCCGCCAGTGGCTCCGCACCGGACAAGGGGTTCATCATCGGCGCGCATCGGTTTCAGGCACCAAGGCTGGAGCCGGGGCTCTACATCGTCTCCACGCCGATCGGCAATCTGGGCGACATGACCGTACGCGGCCTGGAAACCCTGGCCTCCGCCAGCCTGATCGCCTGCGAGGACACGCGCATCACCTCAAAGCTGGTACAGCGCTTCGGTCTGCGCACACCGCTCATCGCCTACCACGAACACAATGCGAACCGAATGCGCCCGCGTCTGCTGGCGGCGCTGGAAAACGGCGAGGCGGTGGCGCTGGTGTCCGATGCCGGCACGCCGCTCGTTTCCGACCCGGGCTACCGGCTGGTGCGCGACGTGGTGGCGGCGGGCCACCGGGTGATCCCGGTGCCGGGCGCGAACGCGCCCTTCGCGGCGCTGGTCGGCGCCGGCCTTGCCTCGGACACGGTTTGCTTTGCCGGCTTCCTGCCGCAGAAAAGCGGTGCCCGATCCGCCCGCCTTGCCGAATTGCGGACGCTGCCGGCAACGCTGATCCTGTTCGAAAGCCCGCACCGGCTGGCCCGCTCGCTGGCCGACATGGTGACGGTGCTGGGGGCCGACCGGGAGGCGACGGTCGCCCGCGAACTGACCAAGCGCTTCGAGACCTTCGAACGCGGCACGCTCGGCTCGCTCGCCGCGCTGTTCGCCGACCAGACGGTCAAGGGCGAGATCGTCGTCGTCATCGGCCCGCCGCAAGCGGAGGCCGAAGCGGATGCGGAAGATGCGGACGCGCTGTTGATCGCCGCGCTTGCCGGCAACAAGGCGGCGACGGCGGCCAAGCTCGTCGCGCAGAAAACCGGGCTCGACCGGAAAACCCTCTATGCCCGGGCGCTGGAGCTGAAGGCCGACCCCGAAGCGGCGGACGGAGACCACGGCGACGAGGAGCCGCACACATGACCAAGATCATCATGCTGTTCTTCGCCGCCGTCGCGGCGATCCAGATCATCAAGCCGCTGGGCTGGCCCGGGCTGAAGCACCGGCGCGATGCCTGGAAGCTGGCGCTTGGCGGCTTTCTCGCCACCGTCTTCGCGCTGGCGCTGACAACACTGTTCAAGTTTCCCGCCTAAGGAAAAGGTCGAGCGACGGGCTTTGGAGCAACAGGGGCAGGGCGAACAGATGGAGCGGCGGGGGCGCAGCGGGAGTTCGGCGGAGCGACGCCAGGCCGCCTATCGGCTGGGCCTGCGGGCGGAGGCCCGTGCCGCGCTGTTCCTGCGCCTCAAGGGCTGGCGGATCCTCGCCCGGCGCTACCGCGCCGCTGGCGGAGAGATCGACATCATCGCCCGGCGGGGCCGGGTCATCGCCTTCGTCGAGGTCAAGGCACGGGCGACGCCGCAGGCGGCGCTCGACGCGATCACCCCGGCAAGCCAGCGCCGGATTGCCGCAGCCGCGCGCATGTGGCAGAGCGGCCGGACTGACCTCGCGCGGTCGACGCTGCGCTTCGACGCGGTGCTGCTGTGCCCGCGGCACCTGCCCCGGCATATCGCCAATGCCTTTATCCCCGAGGAGCGCTAATCCCGCCCCGAGACCATTGCCACGGCGGCGCATCTGGACAAACCCGGCGGCGGCCCGCATATCTTGGGCAACACCCCTCAAGGTCGCCGGTTCCGCTCCGGATCCCGGCCCCTCCCCCTTCGCCATACGGCAGCGGAGACGCCCATGTCGCTCAAGGTCGCGGTCCAGATGGACCACATCTCCTCCATCAACATTGCCGGCGACAGCGCCTTCGCGCTGATGCTCGAAGCCCAGACGCGCGGTCACGCGCTCTACCACTACACCCCCGACCGGCTGGCCATGACCGGCGATACGGTCACCGCTGGCCTGGAGCCGGTCGAGGTGCGCGACGCAAAGGGCGAACACTTCGTTCTTGGCGAGCGGAAGATGGTCGATCTGTCGGAAATGGACGTGATCCTGATGCGGCAGGATCCTCCGTTCGACATGGCCTATGTGGCCGCCACCCACATGCTGGAAAAGATCCACCCGAAGACTCTGGTGGTGAACGATCCGGCCTCGGTGCGCAATGCGCCGGAAAAGCTGTTCGTCACCGAATTCGCCGACCTGATGCCGGAAACGCTGATCACCCGTGACCGGGAGACCATCGACGCCTTCCGCGCCGAGCATGGCGACATCGTCATGAAACCGCTGTTCGGCCATGGCGGCGCCGCCGTGTTCCGGGTCACCAACGACGACCTCAACTACGGTTCGCTCTACGATTTCTTCGCCGCCAGCTTCCGCGAGCCCTGGGTGATCCAGAAGTTCCTGCCCAATGTCTCCGAAGGCGACAAGCGCATCCTCCTGGTCGACGGCCAGTTCGCCGGCGCGGTCAACCGGGTGCCGCAGGCCGGCGATCTGCGCTCCAACATGGTGCGCGGCGGCGCGGCGCGCGAAGCCGACCTGACCCCGCGCGAGCGCGAGATCTGCGCAAGGCTCGGCCCGGCCCTGCGCGAACGCGGGCTGATCCTGGTCGGCATCGACGTGATCGATGGCCATCTGACGGAAATCAACGTCACCGCCCCCACCGGCATCCGCGCCGTCGCCCGGCTCGGCGGACCAGACATCGCCGCCCTGTTTTGGGACACGGTCGAGGCCAAGCGCGCCGGCTGACCTGGCGCACGCCCGTTCCTCATATGTTCTTGCTCTCCCGCATGGGTTGCGCTAGATTGCCTCGCGTGACCATGCAGGGAGACGAGAATGGTGTCGCGGGTAACCACCGTTGCCTTTCAGGGCATCGAGGCCAAGCCGGTGGATGTGCAGGTGCAGATCGGCCCCGGACAGGTCGCCTTCACCATCGTTGGCCTGCCGGACAAGGCGGTCGGGGAAAGCCGCGAGCGCGTGCGCTCGGCGCTGATTGCCTCCGGCCTTGCCCTGCCGGCCAAGCGGGTGACGATCAATCTCGCCCCCGCCGACCTGCCCAAGGAAGGCTCCCATTACGATCTGCCGATCGCGCTGGCGCTGATGGCGGCGATGGGGGCCGTGCCGGCGGATGCGCTTGAACGCTATGTCATTCTCGGCGAACTCGCTCTCGATGGCGGTATCACGCCAGTTGCCGGGGTGCTGCCGGCGGCCATCGGCGCCAATGTGCTCGACAAGGGGCTGATCTGCCCCGCCGCCTGCGGCTCTGAAGCCGCCTGGGCCGATCCGAACATGGATATTCTCGCGCCGAAATCGCTGATCCAGCTCGCCAATCACTTCAAGGGCACGCAGATGCTGTCCCGGCCCGTGCCCCGGCTCAACACCAACGCCGCCCCTTTGCCGGACCTTGCGGAGGTGCGCGGGCAGGAAACCGCGAAACGGGCACTGGAGATCGCCGCCGCGGGCGGCCACAACCTCCTGATGGTCGGACCGCCCGGCGCCGGAAAGTCGATGCTCGCCGCCCGGTTGCCGTCGATCCTGCCGGCCCTGTCGCCGAAGGAATTGCTGGAGGTGTCGATGATCGCCTCCATTGCCGGAGAACTGGCCGACGGCCGGCTGACCGAGCGACGGCCGTTTCGCGCGCCGCATCATTCGGCCTCCATGGCCGCGCTGGTCGGCGGCGGCATCCGCGCCCGGCCGGGCGAGGTATCGCTCGCGCACAATGGCGTTCTGTTCCTGGACGAGTTGCCGGAATTCCAGCCGCAGGTGCTGGATGGGCTGCGCCAGCCGCTGGAAAGCGGCGAGACGGTGATCGTGCGCGCCAATCACCGCACCTCCTACCCCTCACGGGTGCAGCTCATCGCGGCGATGAACCCGTGCCGCTGCGGCCATGCCGGTGAGCCGGGCCATGTGTGCCGGCGCGGCGAGCGCTGCGCCGCCGATTATCAGGCCCGCCTGTCCGGACCGCTGCTCGACCGGCTCGACCTGCGCATCGAGGTGCCGGCGGTCACCGCCAGCGACCTGATCCGCCCCGCCGATGCGGAAAGCTCGGCAACGGTCGCCGCCCGGGTCGCGGCGGCGCGCACCATCCAGTCCGACCGCTTCGCCGCCCTCGGCGTTGCCGCCCGCACCAATGCCCAGGCGGGCGCCCGGCTGATCGAGCAGATCGCCGCGCCGGATACGGCCGGCCTCGATCTGCTGCAACGGGCGGCGGACACACTGCATCTGTCGGCGCGCGGCTATCACCGCATCCTCAAGGTGGCCCGAACCCTGGCCGACCTCGACGGCGAGGACAAGGTGGGGCGGGTGCATCTGGCCGAAGCCCTGAGCTATCGCGGCGCCGATCCGGACCGGCGCGCCGCCTGAACGGGCTGCCCTGCCCTCCAGCGCCGCCCTTGCAGGACATTGGCGCAACGGTTTTTCAACCCCTTTCCGGTCACGCTGGCAACGTCGGTCCCTGGCTGCCCACGGCGCCATGAGGAGAACCGCGCCCCCTGATGCCGGGCAATCCGGTCACACGCTCTGGAGGAGACCGCCGTGACCGGTCGTGACGATCATGGTTCCCCGAACCCGGCCCGACGCCGCGCCGCCGCATCCACCGCGCCCCCGGGCAGGCACAAGAGCACGGCAGCCGCCGCGCGCGCCCCGTCCCTGACCGCCCTCGCCGCCGTTCCACGATTTGCCGGCTTCCTGATCCTGGTGACC
This sequence comes from Stappia taiwanensis, assembly GCF_014635285.1. Classification (GTDB taxonomy): domain Bacteria; phylum Pseudomonadota; class Alphaproteobacteria; order Rhizobiales; family Stappiaceae; genus Stappia; species Stappia taiwanensis. The sequence goes on from NZ_BMCR01000008.1 coordinate 54,333, forward strand.
GCCGGGCTTCTGGCCGGCGCCGTGTCGCTGGTGCTGCTGGCCCCATCGTCAGGTCCGGTGCCGCTCGTCGGTCTTGCCCTTGCCTTTCTGAGCGGCGCGCTGGCCTCCCTCTGGCTGACCCGCGCGGGCAGCGCCCGGCCGGATGACGCCACCCAAGCCGCCACGATCGAGGCGCTGACGCTGGAGCGCGAAGCCCTGCTTGACGACATCTGGCGGCTGAAGGATTGCGAAGCGCGGCACCGCGATGTGCTGGATACGCTCGGCGACGTGGTGACCCGCTGGCGCGAGGGCGGCGCCCTGACCTACGCCAACGACGCGGCCATGCGCCTGTTTCCCGACGGCAGCATGAGCGCGCTGCACGCAAGCGAGGGCCGCGAGACCGGGGATGGTTTCGCCGATATCCGCATCGACACGGCCGAGGGGCCGCGCTGGTTCTCCCGGGTCGATGTGCCGGTGCGCGATCTGACCGACGGAACCCCGCTGGTCCAGACCATCCTGCGCGATGTCACCGATCGCCGCCGGGTCGAGGAAGAACTGGTTGCCGCCCGCAACCAGGCGGAGACGGCCAGCGCCTCCAAAAGCCGGTTTCTCGCCACCGTGAGCCATGAGATCCGCACCCCGCTCAACGGCATTCTCGGCATGGCCAGCCTGCTCAGGGACACAAGGCTGACGGCGGAGCAGCACAGCTATGTGGATGCGGTGCACAGTTCCGGCGAAATCCTGCTGCTGCTGATCGACGAAGTGCTCGACCTGTCGAAAATCGAGGCCGGGCGGCTGGAGCTCTCCCCCGCGCGGCTGGAACTCACGCCGCTGGTGGAAGGGGTGGTGGAGCTTCTCAGCCCGCGCGCCCAGGCCAAGGGACTGGAAATCGGATGCCACATCGGCCCCGAAGTGCCGACCCATCTGGTCGGCGACGGCACGCGGCTGCGGCAGATCCTGTTCAATCTTGCCGGCAATGGCTTGAAATTCACCGAGACCGGCGGCGTGACCATCGACGTCGCCCGCACCCGGGACACCGCACAGGTCCCCTCTGACCGGCTGCTGGTGACCGTGCGCGACACCGGCATCGGCTTTACCGCGGAAGATGCCGACCGGCTGTTCCAGGAGTTCGAACAGATCGATCACGGCCCGGCGCGACGCTTCGACGGCGCCGGCCTTGGCCTCGCCATCTCCCAGCGCCTCGTCAACATGATGGGTGGCACCATCGCGGCCCGGGCCACTGCCGGTGCCGGCGCGGAATTCCGGGTCAACCTGCCCCTGACCGGCGCGGACGGGGTTCGCCCCCAGCCGGAGCTGGCCGGCCAGCGCATTTGCCTGATCACGCAAAGCCAGGTCGAGGGACCGCTGATCGCCCGGCAACTGGGCGAGGCGGGGGCGCGCGTCACCCTGCTTTCCCCGGGCGATGAGGCCATCGACGAGGCTCTGGCCGACGCCGATCTGATCCTGCTCGACCAGCTCTCGGTGACCGAGGCCGGGGGATGGTTGGCGGGTGCCCGGGCGATCGGCATCGACGCCCCCGCGGTTGTCCTCGTCACCCCCGCCGAGCGGGACCGGCTGCCGCGCCTGCGGGCCGCCGGCTTTGGCGCCTATCTGATCCGCCCGGTGCGCTCGTCCTCGCTGCTGCAGGTGACGAAATCCATGCTGGAAAGCGGGGCACCGCTGGCCTCCTGGGACCTGCAGCAGGATGACCGGTCGCATCTTGCCGCCATGCAGCAACGGCAGGAATCGCGCCGCCCCTTGCGGCTTCTGGTCGCGGAGGACAACGACATCAACCGGATGCTGACCGAAGCGCTGTTGCGCAAGCTGGGGCATGAATCCCTTGTCGTCGGCGATGGCGCGGAGGCGTTGAAGGCATTTGCCGAGGGCAACTTCGATGCGGTGCTGATGGATCTGCACATGCCAGGCATTGACGGAATCACGGCCATTCGGCGCCTGCGCGCGCGGGAACGGGAGCTGGCCCTGCCCCGTGTCGCGGTGTTCGCGGTCACCGCCGATGTCACGGCGGAGGCGCGCGATGCGGCGCTGGAAGCGGGTGCGGATGCGGTGCTGGCCAAGCCGCTGGACCCGGACCTGTTGCGCAATCGCCTCAGTGCGCCGCAGGATGGCGGCAAAGCCGCCGGCTAACGACGATTGTCATGCAAGTGTCGGGAAAGTATGATTTATGACACGGCCAAGGTGGATAGCCATCCGGCTCCGATGTCCCGGTGCATGACGTCATTCTCACGACTGACGGGCGCGGGACAGCAAGGGTTCGACCGCAGCGCCGATTGGCCGGATCGGTCCGGGGGCACAACAGGGAAGGGCGTGATGGTCATGCCACGATCGGGACTTTTGTCACCCCGCAACTTCGTGCGGAAATTCGTTCCGGCCGTCGCCTCTGGCGCCCATCGTCCGTCCTGGCTTCCCGGCGCTGGCGCATCGCGGGTCCGGCGCGACAGCCCCAGTCTCGGCCGCATCGGCTCGCTGGAGGTTCGCCTGGCGCGCAGCGCCAAGGAGATCCGCAAGGCGCAGCAACTGCGGTATCATGTCTTCTACGAGGAAATGTCGGCCATCGCCAATGCCGAGGCCCTGGCCAGCCGGCGCGACGTCGATGCCTATGACGCGATCTGCGACCACCTGCTGGTGCTCGACCATGAAGCGGTGGAACGGAACGCGCCGTTCGGACGCAAGAAACCTCGGATCGTCGGCACCTACCGGCTGCTGCGCCAGGAGGTTGCCGAGCGCAGCGGCGGCTTCTACACCGCCGGCGAATACGACATTCAGCCGCTGGTCGAGGCGCATCCGGGCCAGCGTTTCCTGGAACTCGGGCGGTCCTGCGTGCTCAAGCCCTACCGCACCAAACGCACGGTGGAGCTGCTCTGGCACGGGATCTGGTCCTATGTGCTGATGCACCGGATCGACGTGATGGTCGGCTGCGCCTCCATCGCCGGCACCGATCCGGACCGGCTCGGCTCGCAGCTGTCCTTCCTGCACCATCATGCCCGCGCCCCGGAGGAATGGCGCGTGCGGGCGGTCGACAGCCGCTATGTCGAGATGAACCGGATGGAGAAGGCCGAGATCAACGAACGGCAGGCGCTGCGCGAGCTGCCGCCGCTGATCAAGGGCTATCTGCGCCTCGGCGCCTATATCGGCGACGGCGCGGTGGTCGACCACCAGTTCGGCACCACCGATGTGCTGATCGTCATGCCGGTTTCGGCGCTCAACAGCCGCTATGTGAACCACTACGGCGCCGACGCGGGCCGATACGGCAGCTAGGCGGACCGCCGCGTCGACAGGGCGCCCGGCTCAGGGCTGGGCGCCATCAAAGCCTTCGATGATCACCAGATCCGAAACCCCGGCATGGGCGCGCAAGGCCCGGGCCTGGGTGTAGGCGTCGCTGCGGTAGCAGGCGAGCGCCTGCTCGTAGCTGTCGAACTCGATCACCACATTGCGCTGGCGCGCGGCCCCTTCGACGCATTCCGGCGGCGCGCCGCGCACCAGAAACCGGGCGCCATAGGCGCGAAACGCCTCCGCATTCGCCGCGACATAGGCGTTGTAGGCCTCCGGATCCGTCACATCGACCCGGCCGATCCAGTATCCCTTTGCCATGCTCGGCCCTCCCCTCTTTCTTGAAACTTTGGACCGCCGCATCGGTGCGGGAGGCCGCGTCTCCCCCAGCCGTAGGCGAGACGGGCACGGCTGTAAAGGCGGTGCACACGGGAACGGCCCCCGCCACGCGCCGGCGGATTTAAGACCCCCTTAAATCGCCGCAATTAAACTGCACAGCCAAAGCGCCTTGCCGGTGGCGACCCGCCATCGCAGGGCGCAACGAGGCTGTATTTCGCAAGGGGCCAGCTCCCCTCAACCGAACCGGGCATCATGGCACAAGGATCGTCACGCGGCGGACGCAAGCAACCGCGCCTGGGCGCAGGCAGCGGCGTTCTCGACATGCGCCTGACGCCCGCCGACCGCCCGACCGGCGGCGCCGTGAAGCGGCCCGCCGCCAAGACCACGAAATCCCGGCCCCGGACGGCAAGCGGCGGCAAGCCGGCAACACCCAAGCGGACCGCCGGCTCATCGCCCCCCAAGGGGCCGCAGGGACCGCGCGGCGGCGGGGGCCGGCGCCGCAAGCCGGTACGCAAGGGGCGCAAGACCCGGCGGATCGGGCTTGGCCGCCTCGTCAGGCGCGGCGCCTACTGGAGCGCCGTTCTCGGCATCTGGGCGGTGATCGCCGTGGTCGGCGTGCTTGGCTATTACGCCGCGCATCTGCCGCCCACCTCCGAATGGCAGGTGCCGCAGCGACCACCGAACGTGCGGATCGTTTCCGCCGACGGAACCCTGATGGCCAACCGGGGCGACACCGGCGGCGAAGCGGTGCGGCTCGAACAGTTGCCGCCCTATCTGCCACAGGCGGTGATCGCCATCGAGGACCGGCGGTTTCGCTCCCATCCCGGTCTCGATCCGATCGGCCTTGCCCGGGCGATGGTCACCAACCTGACCTCCGGCCGGCTGGTCCAGGGCGGCTCGACCCTGACCCAACAGCTTGCCAAGAACCTGTTCCTTCAGCCCGACCGGACGCTGAAGCGCAAGGTTCAGGAAGCGATTCTGGCGATCTGGCTGGAGGCCACCTACTCCAAGGACGAGATCCTGGAGATGTATCTCAACCGGGTCTATTTCGGCGCCGGCGCCTATGGCGTCGATGCGGCCGCGCGGCGCTATTTCGGCAAATCGGCGCGCATGGTCAACCTGGCCGAGGCGGCGACCATCGCCGGGCTGCTCAAGGCGCCTTCGCGCTACGCGCCGACGCGCAATCCGGATCTCGCCGACGAGCGGGCCGGAACCGTGCTGATGGCCATGGCCGAGGAGGGCTACATCACCGCCGCCGAAGCGCGCGATGCCATTGCCGCGCCGACCCGCGTCGTCACCCACCACACCTCGGCCAGCGAGAATTACGTCGCCGACTGGGTGATGGACCTTCTGCCCGGCTATGTGGGCGCCATCGACCAGGACATCACCGTCAGCACGACCATCGACCTCGGCCAGCAAATCGTCGCCGAGGACGCCCTGCGCCGAGCGCTGGCCGAGGACGGCGCCAAGCGTGGCGTCAAGCAGGGCGCCGTGGTCACCCTCGACGGTTCCGGCGCGGTCAAGGCGCTGGTGGGCGGCCGGGACTATGCCACCAGCCAGTTCAACCGCGCAGTCAACGCCCACCGCCAACCGGGGTCGGCGTTCAAGCCCTTCGTCTATCTGGCGGCGCTGGAAAGCGGCCTGACCCCGGACACCGTTCGGGTGGACGAGCCGATCCGCTTCGGCAAATGGGCGCCGCGCAACTACTCCAAGTCCTATCAGGGTCCGGTCACCCTGGCCCGGGCGCTGGCGTTGTCCCTCAACACCGTGGCCGCGCGGCTGGCGCATGAAGTCGGCCCCCGGCATGTGATCCGCACCGCCCGCCGGCTGGGCATTACCTCGCCGCTTGCCGCCAACCTGTCGCTGTCGCTGGGCACCTCGGAGGTGACGCCGCTGGAAATCGCCGCCGCCTACGTGCCGTTTTCCAACGGCGGCTATGGCGTCGTGCCACATGTGATCCGCAGCATTCGCGGCAGCGATGGGACGCTGCTCTACAGCCGCACCGGCGGTGGTCCCGGCCGGGTGATCGAGCCCGGCCTTTTGGCCAGCATGAACGCCATGATGGCCGATACCCTGACAATCGGCACCGGACGCAAGGCGCAGCTCACCGACCGGCCCGCCGGCGGCAAGACCGGCACCAGCCAGGATTTCCGCGACGGCTGGTTCATCGGCTACACCGGCTCGCTTACAACCGCCGTCTGGCTCGGCAATGACGACAATTCACCAACCAAGCGGGCGACCGGCGGATCGCTGCCGGCGAAGATCTGGAAAGAGGTGATGTCGGCAGCTCATCAGGGCCTGCCCGTGGCCGGACTTCCCGGCGTGCGCACCCATCCGCTGCAAGTCGCCAAACCGACCACCGCAGTACCGGTTCCAGCCAGCCGTGATCAGGCGGAAGGGGATCCGGAACGCCGCCGTCTGGCGCCAATGGAAGGCGGCTCGCGCAGCCTGCTGGATCGGATCTTCGGCGGCTGAGCCGCCGTCCGCGCGTAGGCTCGGTCAGACCACCGCGCGCGCGCGGCGCGTGACCAGAAAAACGACAAACGCCGCCAGCCCATGCCCGGCAATAATCAGCGCCAGAGCCAGTCCGGTGCCGCCGAGCGTGGCGCTGACACCGATGCCGACGAGCGCCGCAGTCCCCATCTGACCGATGCCGAGCAAAGAGGAGGCGGTGCCCGCCCGGTCGGGGAAAGGCAGCAGCGCCGCCGCCTGCGACAGGGGCATCGCCAGCCCGACGCCGGCCATGTAGAGCATCATCGGCAGCACCACCGTCAGCACATGCGGCTGGGCGAGGAGCGCCAGCACCATCGCCAAACCGCCCAGCGCCAACATGCCGGTCCCCAGAGCGATGGCCATCTCGCCGCCGAGACGCGGCGCCACCCGTTGCCCGATCAGCGTGCCGACGACATAGGCGCCGGCACAGACGCCAAAGGCGATGCCATAGGCGACAGGCGACAGGCCGTAGATATCCTGGAGAACGAAGGACGAGCCGGAGATGAAGGCGAACAGGCCGGCAAAGGTCAGGGTGACGATCGCCAGATAGGCGCGAAAGCCGCGATGCCGCAGCAGGCCGGCAAAGCCGCGCAGCATCCCGGCAAGGGAAAACCGGGATGCCTCGCGCGCCGGCAGGGTTTCCGGCAGCCGCCGCAACACGGACACCAGCAGAACCCCGGCGAAGGCGAGCGAGACGAGAAATACCATCCGCCACCCGCCCCCAGCGGCAATCAGCCCGCCGAAGAACGGCGCGACCGACGGCGCCAGTCCCATGATTGACCCCATGCGCGCCAGTTCCTGCCCGGCGCGCGGACCGTCATAAAGATCACGCACCATCGCCCGTGCCAGCACCACCGGACCGGCGGCCCCGAAGGCCTGCAGGAACCGCGCCCCCACCAACACCTCGATGGAGGGGGCGAAGGTGCAGGCAAAGCTCGCGACCACATAGATGCCAAGACCGGCAAGCAGAACGGGCTTCCGCCCAAGCCGGTCGGCGAGCGGACCATAGAAGACCTGCCCGGAGGCAAAACCCGCCAGGAACAGCGACAAGGTGAGCTGGACCGCCTCCTTCGAGGTGGCCATGTCGCGCACGATGTCCGGCAGAGCCGGGAGGTACATGTCCGTTGACAGGGGACCAAGGGCGGTCAGCGCCGCCAGAAGGAGTGTCAGGGACCAAGTGTTTGGCTTTAAAATATCGTTTCAACCGCAACTAATAGGGAATGCGCACCATAGATCAGTGCGCGGCAAAGGGAAATCGTTTTCGCACCGCGGACGGGGCAGGGTTCGCCTGACCTTATCCGTAAAGGTGCAGCCCCGCCCCCTCGCGCCGCAGCCAGAGCCGGGCGTCATCGGTCTGCGGCGCCAGAAAGCGACACAGCTCCCAGAAGCGGGGGCCGTGGTTCATCTCCGCCAGATGAGCGACCTCATGGGCGGCGACGTAGTCGAGAATTTCGGGTGGCGCCAGAACGAGCCGCCAGGAAAACGATAGCCGGCCGGTGGCGGTGCAGGAGCCCCAGCGGCTGCGGGTATCCTTGAGCGACAGGCCCGCATGGGACCGCCCGAGACGCGCGGTATGAACGGCCACCGCCTGTTCCAGATCGCGGCGCGCTTCGCGCTTCAGCCAGTCGGTGAGCTTGCGGGCAAGGTGACGCGGATCGCCCGGCACCTCGATCTCCGGCAGCGGCTCGCCCGGGCGCAGGGTCACGAGGCCGCGCAGACGGGCCCCTGCGACGACGCGATGCGGCGCGCCGCGCAAGGGAATGACCGCCCCATCGGTGAAGGGAATGCTTTCGGGACGGCGTGTCAGCCTGTCCGCCAGCCAGCCCCTGTGTTCCTCGGCGAAGCGCCGGGCGGTCTCCAGCGTGCCGCGAGCCGGCACCGTGAGCACCGGATCACCGCCAGCGGGCAGGCGCAGGATATAGCGCTTGGCCCGGTCGTTGCGCTTCAGCCGGACCGCCTGCCGCTCACCATTAACGGTCAGCCACAGCTGGTCCGGCAGGGGCTCGGGCGCCAAACGGGCCAGCAGCCGCCTCACGCGCCCGCCAGTTCCGGATAGGTCAGCGTCTTGTCACCGGTCAGCGGGTTCTTGCGCGACCAGCGGTAGCGGATCGTCTCAAACCGCATGGCCCGGGCATCGTAGAGCAGCAGGCGGCCGACCAGTCCCTCGCCAAAACTGGTGATTTCCTTGATCGCTTCCATCGCCTGCAGGGCCCCGATGACACCGGTGAGGGCGCCAAGCACCCCGGCTTCGGCACAGGTGGGCAGGGCGCCATCGGGCAGGCGCTCGGGGAAAAGACAGCGATAGGTCGGGTTGGGCTGCCCGTCCGCGTCGCTCTCATAGGGTTTCAGCAGGGTCAACGAGCCGTCCATCCGCCCGACCGCTCCGGCCAAAAGCGGCCGCTTGGCAAAGAAACAGGCATCGGAGACCAGATACTTGGTGGAGAAATTGTCCGAGCCGTCGATCACCAGATCGTACCGCGAAATCAGCGCCAGCGCGTTTTCCGGACGAAGGCGCACCGGATGCGGCTCCACCTTCACATGCGGATTGAGCCGGGCGATGGCTTCGGCCGCGCTCGCCACTTTCGGCTCGCCGATCTGGTCCGTGTCATGGATCACCTGCCGCTGCAGGTTGGACAGCGACACGGTGTCGTCATCGACGATGCCGAGAGTGCCGACACCGGCGGCGGCCAGATAAAGCAGCACCGGCGCCCCGAGCCCCCCGGCACCAATGACCAGCACGCGGGCGGCCTTCAGCTTCTGCTGTCCGGGACCTCCGACATCCTGCAGGACGATATGACGGGCGTAACGTTCCAGTTCGGCGGCGCTGAGGCTCATGGGGTCTACTTGGGTATCCGGTTCGGGGAAAGGCGGCGCGGTAGCGCGCGGCGGCGCGGGGTTCACAAACTAGCCGAGCAGCCGGCCGACCAGCCGCGCGGTGTAATCGACCATCGGGATGATGCGGGCATAGTTGAGGCGGGTCGGGCCGATCACCCCGAGCACGCCGATGATCCGCTCATCCTGATCGCGGAAGGGCGAAACGACAATCGACGAGCCGGACAGGGAAAACAGCTTGTTCTCCGAGCCGATGAAGATCCGCACCCCGTCGCCGCGCTCGGCCAGCGCCAGAAGCTGGATCAGGTCGCTCTTGTTCTCCAGATCGTCGAACAACAGGCGGATGCGTTCCAGGTCGCCGGCCGCGTCCATATCCGACAGGAGATTGGAGCGGCCGCGCACGATCAGCGATCCCACATCGTCGCTGGCGCCGGTGCGGGTGGCGATGCCCGCCTCCACCACCTTCGCCGTCAGCCGGTCCAGTTCCGCCTGGCGGCTGTCGCGCTGGCGCTCAAGGTCGCGCCGCGCCTCGGCCAGCGTCCGGCCCCGGATCAGACTGGTCAGAAAGTTCGAGGCTTCCACCAGGGCCGAGGGCGGCAGGCCGGCCGGCAGCGAGATGATGCGGTTTTCCACAGACCCGTCATCGCCGACCAGCACCACCAGCGCCTTTTGCGGCTCGATACGCACGAATTCCACATGGCGCAGACGCACATCCGCCTTGTGGGTGAACACCACGCCAGCCCCGCGCGACAGGCCGGAGAGCATCTGGCTGGCCTCGGTCAGAAGCTGCTCGCTGGTGCGCTCGCTGCGCGCCGCCTTCACCTGCACCTCGATCTGCGCCCGCTCGTCGCTGGTCAGATCACCGACTTCCAGCAGCGCATCGACGAAAAAGCGCAAGCCCCCTTCCGTCGGCATCCGGCCGGCGGAGGTGTGCGGCGAGTAGAGCAACCCGGCATGTTCCAGATCCGCCATGATGTTGCGGATCGAGGCCGGCGAGAGCTGGATCGACGGCAACCGCGACAGATTGCGCGAGCCCACCGGCTCGCCCGTGTCGAGATAGCTTTCCACGATCGCCCGGAAAATCTCGCGCGAGCGCTGATCGAGATCGCTCAGGCTGACGGACGGAACGCCCAATGTCACTTCACCAACCCCCTGCAATGGCCCGCCTCCGCCGCCCTCATGCCTTGGCACGGGGGACGCGGCATCGCGTGCCGTTGATGGTCCGGTCCTTGATATAGGATGTATTTGAGCGAAAATCCCGCCCCAACTGTCAAGTCGAATCATGATCGCCGGCACGCGCCCGCTGCGGCAAGGCGAATGGCAGGACCGGAGAGAGGCACGCAAACGTTTCCTCCCGGCCCATCTTGCTCTAGAAGGGCGCCAGAAACCGCCCGGCGACAGACGCCGGTTGCCAGACAGCTTGCCAGGAAGGGAACCTTACATGCGGCCATCCAAACGCGCGGCGGATGAAATGCGCGCCGTCACGCTGGAACGGAATGTCTCGAAGCACGCGGAAGGCTCCTGCCTCGTGAAGTTCGGCGACACCCACGTCCTGTGCACCGCCAGCCTGGAAGAGCGCATTCCGCCCTGGCTGCGCGGGCAGAACCGGGGCTGGGTCACCGCCGAATACGGCATGCTGCCGCGCGCGACCGGCGACCGCATGCGCCGCGAGGCCTCGGCCGGCAAGCAGTCGGGCCGCACCCTTGAGATCCAGCGCCTGATCGGCCGCTCGCTGCGGGCGGTGGTCGATCTGCAGGCGCTCGGCGAGCGGCAGATCTCGGTGGATTGCGACGTGCTTCAGGCCGATGGCGGCACCCGCACCGCGGCAATCACCGGCGCCTGGGTCGCCCTCAGCGACTGCATCACCTGGATGAAGACCCGCGACATGCTGACCCGGCCGGTGCTGAAGGACCATATCGCCGCTGTCTCCTGCGGCATCTACAATGGCACGCCCGTGCTCGACCTCGATTACGATGAGGATTCGACCGCCGAAACCGACGCCAATTTCGTCCTCACCGGCTCCGGCGGCATCGTCGAGATCCAGGGCACCGCGGAAGGCGCGCCGTTCAGCGAAGAGGAATTCGCCCAGCTCCTGTCCCTGGCCAAGGGCGGCATCAGCCGGCTGGTCGAGCTGCAGAAGATGGCGATCCTCTAGGGAATGCTCCGGAAGACGAAAAGGTCCCTCGCATGAGCCAGTACAAGCTTGAACCCGGCCGGGTGGTGGTCGCCAGCCACAACGCGGGCAAGATCCGCGAGTTCCGGGAGCTGATGGCCCCTTACGGGTTCGACGTGGTGTCGGCGGGCGAACTCGACCTGCCGGAGCCGGAGGAAACCGGGCTGACCTTCGAGGCCAACGCGGAGCTGAAGGCGAAAGCCGCCGCGACCGCCTCCGGCCTGCCGGCGCTGGCCGATGACAGCGGCTTTTGCGTCTTTGCCCTGAATGGCGATCCGGGGATCTACTCCGCCCGCTGGGCCGGACCGGAGAAGGACTTCGCCATGGCCATGCGCACGGTGGAGGAGAAGCTGCATCAGGCCGGCGCGATCAGCCCGGAAGACCGGCGTGGCTCCTTCGTCGCCGTCCTGTGCCTCGCCTGGCCGGACGGGCGCAGCACCCTGTTTCGGGGGGAGATCGAAGGCCAGATCGTCTGGCCGCCGCGCGGCACAGAAGGGTTCGGCTACGATCCGATGTTCCAGCCGGACGGCGAAAGCCTTACCTTCGGCGAGATGACATCGGAGCAAAAACACGGCCGCCCGGAAGAGGGCGAGGCGCTGTCGCACCGCGCCAGAGCCTTCGCCGCCTTTTCCAGGGCCTGTCTGGAGGGAAAATGACCCTGCCTGCGTCCGGCGGTTTCGGCATCTATGTGCATTGGCCCTTCTGTCAGGCCAAATGCCCCTATTGCGACTTCAACAGCCATGTGCGTCACACGGCGGTCGATCAGGCGCGCTTTGCCGCCGCCTTCGAGCGGGAACTTGCCTATTTCGCCGAACGCACCCCGGGGCGGACCGTCAACTCGATCTTCCTCGGCGGCGGCACGCCCTCGCTGATGGAACCGGCCACGGTCGGGCGCATCCTCGATGCAATCTCCGGCCTGTGGTCGGTGGATCCGGCGGTGGAAGTGTCCATGGAGGCCAACCCGTCCAGCGTCGAGGCCGGACGGTTTCGCGGCTACCGCACCGCCGGGGTCAACCGCCTGTCGCTCGGCGTCCAGGCGCTCAACGATACCGATCTGAAACGGCTCGGCCGGCTGCATAACACAGCCCAGGCGAAAACGGCGATCGACATTGCCCGGAGCACCTTCGAGCGCATTTCCTTCGACCTGATCTACGCCCGCCCCGGACAGGATGCGGACGGCTGGCGCGCGGAACTGGCGGCGGCCATCGACCTGGCCGCCGATCACCTGTCGCTCTACCAACTGACCATCGAGCAAGGCACGCCGTTCTTCGATCTCCACCGCGCGGGCAAGCTCGTCACCCCGGACGGGGATCTTGCGGCCGGCCTTTACGAGATCACGCAAGAGCTCTGCGCCTTGCGCGGGTTGCCGGCCTATGAGGTCTCCAACCACGCCGCGCCCGACGCCCAGTGCCAGCATAACCTCGTCTACTGGCGCTATGGCGACTATGTGGGCACCGGCCCCGGCGCCCATGGCCGGCTGACCAGCGCGACCGGCAAGAGCGCAACGGCGGTGGAACGACATCCGGAAACCTGGCTGGAGGCGGTCGAGCGTCAGGGACACGGACTTGTCGAGGATCTGGGCCTGACCGAGGAACAGCAGGGCGATGAATTCCTGCTGATGGGTCTGCGGCTGGTGGAGGGCGTCGATCTGGCGCGCTACCGGTCCATCGCCGGCCGCGAGATCGATCCGCGCCGCATCGCCCAACTGATCGAACACGGCATGATCGAGCGGCTCGGCCCGGACTGGGTGCGGGTCACGCCGACCGGTTTTCTCCTGCTCGATGCGGTTGTCGCCGACCTCGCCGCCTGAAAAAACGCACCCGAAACGCCAGAAATCCGCCGAAGCGGGGCGAAACTCTCCACAGGCTCCGCACCTCATATTGCAACGCACAACCAGGCGGCGGAACTCTCTCGTTTCGCAGCCGAATCAGCTCTGCGGCCACGGCCCACCAGCGGCGGATTCCCTATCGGAATGCACAGCTTCCGACTGACAGGCCAGTCCATTGGCTGTTTCGACAAGAGTTGTAGTTGATACCGCGTCGGTCTTCATCATATTATTTTGCAATGCGAAAGAAGATGCCGGTGATCATTCTCCCGTCGCCGCGAACTTGCGAGGACCGATCACGTGTCGTTTTACCACCTTTATGAGCTCAATCATGCGGCGATGAGCCCGATCCGGGCCACCGCGGATCTGACACGCCTTTATTTCAAGAACGCGATGAACCCCCTGTCGCACACGCCCTTCGGCCGGTCCGTCGCCGCCGGATGCGAGCTGGTGGAGCGGCTGACGCGGCGCTACGGCAAGCCGGAATTCGGCCTGACCGAGACGACGGTCGGCGGGGTGAAGGTGCCCGTTCGCGAGGAAATCGTCTGGCAGAAGCCGTTCTGCAATCTTCTGCATTTCGACCGCAAGACGGGACCGCGCAAGCACAGCGACCCGAAGATCCTCTTGATCGCGCCCATGTCGGGCCACTATGCGACCTTGCTGCGCGGCACGGTGGAAACCCTGCTGCCGAACGCGGAGATCTACATCACCGACTGGCTCGACGCCCGCATGGTGCCGCTGGCCGAGGGCCGTTTCGATCTCGACGACTACATCGACTACATCATCGAGATGCTGCACTTCCTGGGGCCGGATACCCATGTGATGGCGGTCTGTCAGCCCTCCGTGCCCGCTCTTGCGGCCGTGGCGGTGATGGAACAGCGCGGCGATCCGCTGGCGCCGACGACGGCCACCTTGATGGGCGGACCGATCGACACGCGCATCAACCCGACCGCGGTCAACGATCTGGCCGAAAGCAAGGGAATCGGCTGGTTCGAGCGCCATGTGATCATGACCGTCCCCTTCCCGCAACCCGGCTTCCTGCGCGCGGTCTACCCCGGCTTCCTGCAGCTTTCCGGCTTCATGGGGATGAACCTCGACCGGCATGTGACCGCCCATCGTGACTTTTTCCAGCATCTGGTCCAAGGCGATGGCGACAGCGCGGAAAAGCACCGGGAGTTCTACGACGAATATCTGGCGGTGATGGACCTGACCGCCGAGTTCTATCTGCAAACCGTCGACACCGTGTTCATCAAGCACGCCCTGCCGAAGGGCGAATTCCGCCATCGCGGCGAGCTGGTGGACTGCGGCGCCATTCGCAACACCGCCCTGTTGACGGTCGAGGGCGAGAAGGACGACATCACCGGGCGCGGCCAGACCAAGGCCGCCCATGATCTGTGCACCGGGCTGACCGACGACAAGCGCGCCCACTACATGCAGCCGAATGTCGGCCACTATGGCGTGTTCAACGGATCGCGCTTCCGGGCCGAGATCGCCCCGCGCATTCTCGACTTCATCCGCACCCACTCCCAGCGCCGGGACCGCCCCGCCGTCACCAAGGCGCCGGCAAGCACAGACGCGCCGAAAACCGCCAGCCCCACACCGGTGACGACCTCGGCGGACCCGCTCGCGGCGATCCTTCTGGCCGAACCCAAGGGTGTCGCCGACGATCTGAAGGCGATTTCCGGGGTCGGCCCCAAGCTGGAAACGGCACTCAACGGCGCCGGGATCTTCCACTACTGGCAGATTGCCGCCCTGACCGACGCGCAGATCGAAGCGCTCGACACCCGGCTCGACTTCCGGGGCCGGATCGAGCGGGACGGATGGCTCGATCAGGCCCGCAAGCTCGCCGGACAGACGGTTTCCGGCTGACGCCCGGTGGCGGGGCCGGTGGCCCCGCCCGCGACCTGCCCAGGCTCAGGCTCAGGCTCAGGCCAACCTCAGAAAAGCGTGCGGCCGTCCGCATCGAAGCGGTAGAGCTGCCCCTCCAGCGGCGTGACATGGAGCGTGTCGCCGGCGGTGAAGGCGTGTTCGCCAAACAGCCTGGCGGTCAGCGTGCCCACCTCCTTGCTGTCGAGATAAAGAATGGTGTCGGCGCCCAGATGCTCCACATGCACCGCCTCGCCGCTCCAGCGCCCGCCGTCCCGTGAAACGGAAAAATGCTCCGGCCGCACGCCGACCGATGCACAGCCCGGCTCTCCCGCCCGCTCCGCTTCCAGAAAATTCATCTGTGGCGAGCCGATGAAGCCGGCGACAAAGCGGTTCGCCGGCTTGTTGTAGAGCTCCATCGGCGAGCCGACCTGCTCGATAATCCCGCCATTCAGCACGACAATCCGGTCGGCCAGGGTCATCGCCTCGACCTGGTCATGGGTGACATAGACCATGGTGGAGCGGATTTCCCGGTGCAGCCGGGCGATCTCCAGACGGGTGTTGACGCGCAGCGCCGCATCGAGATTGGACAAGGGTTCATCGAACAGGAACAGCTCCGGATCGCGCACGATCGCCCGGCCGATCGCCACCCGCTGGCGCTGCCCGCCGGACAGCTCGGCGGGACGGCGCTGCAGATACTCTTCCAGCGACAGCATGGCCGAGGCCATCTCGATCTGGCTGGCAATCGTATCCTTCGCCGCGCCGGCCTGTTTCAGCCCGAGCGCCATGTTGTCGCGCACGGTGAGATGCGGGTAGAGCGCATAGGTCTGGAACACCATGGCGATGCCGCGCTTGGCCGGCGGCACGGCGCTGACGTCGCGCCCGTCGATCTCCACCCGCCCGTCGCTTGCATCTTCCAGCCCGGCGATGATGCGCAGCAGGGTCGACTTGCCGCAGCCGGACGGGCCGACGAAGATCACGAATTCGCCGTCGGCGACCTCCAGATCGATCCCCTTCAGCACATCGACGGCGCCGAAGGACTTGCGAATGCCGGTCAGTTTCAGGGAGCCCAAGGATCTGTTTCCATCTGGTTGGAGGGAAATGGCATGGCGGGGAAGCGGCTAGCCGCGCAAGGAAACGGGACGGCCGCTGCGCACGCTTTCGTCGGCGGCCAGGCAGATGTGAAGCGACCGCACCGCATCCAGCATGTGCCGCTCCAGATCAATGTCTTCACGGATTGCCGCCAGCATGAAGGCCTGCTCACGCGCGCAAAGCTCCAGATGTCCCGGCTCGTCGGTCATGTCGAGGTCGCGATCCGGCCGGGTGAAGCGGCCGTCCGCGCCGCGTTCGGCCCGGTGTACCCGGATCCGCGCGGTGCGGGTGTGCCCGTCGATATCATCGGAGCGCGCGCCCCCGCCCTCCCCTTCGTCCCCGCCCTCATCCATGACGATGGACACGGCACCCTTCGGCGAAATCACGTCCTTCACGAAATAGGCGGTTTCCGACATCATCGGCCCCCAGCCGGCCTCGTACCAGCCGACCGAGCCGTCATCGAACAGCACCTGGAAATGGCCATAGTTGTACATGTCAGCGGCGATATCGTCGGCCAGCCGCAGCCCCATGCCCCGCACCTCCACCGGCGCTGCGTCGGTGATCTGGCACATCACATCCACGTAATGCACGCCGCAATCGACAATCGGCGGTGTCGTCGACATCAGCCGGCGATGGGTTTCCCAGGTCGGCCCGCTCGACTGCTGATTGAGGTTCATGCGAAACACGTAAGGCCCGCCCAGCTCCCGCGCCTCGGCGATCAGCGTCTGCCAGGAAGGATGGTGGCGCAGGATATAGCCGACCACCAGCTTGCGATTGTTGGCCCTGGCGCAATCGACCACCCGGCGCGCATCGGCAACGGTTGTTGCCAGCGGCTTTTCCACGAACACATGCGCCCCTGCCTCCAGCGCCTTGATCGCGTAGTCCGCATGGCTGTCGGAATAGGTGGCGATGGCGCAGAGCTCCGGCTTCAGCTCCTCCAGGCTTTCCTCGAAGGAGCGATGCTGCGGATGCGCCGCCAGTTCCTCCGGCAGGGTCACCCTGGAACGGTTGACCAGCCCGGCGATGGCAAAGCCGGGGTTTCGCTCATAGGCCAGCGCATGGCTGAGCCCCATGTTGCCAAGACCGGCGACAAGGACGCTGACGGGCTGGGTGCGCGCGTTCATTTGACCGCTCCTGCGGTGATGCCGCGGATCAACTGCCGCGAGAAGATGAGATAGAGGATCAGCACCGGGATGATTGCCAGCGCCATCGCCGCGAGAATGGCGTTCCAGTTGCTGACGAACTGGCCAACAAACACCTGGGCGCCGAGAGTGAGGGTCTTGGTTTCCTCTGCCGGGGCGAGGATCAGCGGGAACCACAGGTCGTTCCAGATCGGGATCATGGTGAAGACCGCCACCGTCGCCATGGCCGGACGCACCAGGGGCAGCACCAGCCGGAAGAAGATCGCATATTCGGACAGGCCGTCGATCCGCCCGGCCGCCTTTAGATCCTTCGACACCACCGCCATGAACTCCGACAGGATGAAGATCGACAAGGGCAGCCCTTGCGCGGTGTAGACGAGGATCAGCGCCCAATGGGTGTTCACTAGGCCGGTCGCCACCATCAGATTGAGAATGCCGACGGTGCCAAGGCGGATCGGCACCATGATCCCCAGCGCCATGTAGAGCGCGACGAAGCGGTTGAAGGGAAAGCGGTATTCGCTCAAGGCGAAGGCCGCCATCGCCCCGAGAAGCAGGACGAGGAACAGGCTGCCGAGGGTGACGAACAGGGAGTTCCAGAAATAGAACGGGAAGTTGCCTTGCGCGAGCACCGTCGCATAGCCGATCAGGTCGAAGGTCTCCGCATCGGGCGGGGCCAGCGGCGCGCGGAAGATCGCCTTCTTGGTCTTCAGGGAGTTGATCAGAACCAGCAGCACCGGAAACAGGGCGATCACGGTGAAGGTCAAGAGGATCGCATGGGCGCCGAGTTCCGCGATCAGATTGCGCCGGGCACGGGAGAAAGCCATCCTCGCCTCACATCTCGTAGCGCGTGAGTTTGCGCTGGATGACAAACAGATAGACCGCAACGCCAGCAAGGATGATGAAGAACATCACCGTGGCGATTGCCGCGCCCATGTTGGGATCCCCGGGCTGGGTCTGCTGGCCATAGAAGGTCCGGTAGAGGATCGTGCCGAGCAGATCGGTGGAGAAATTCGGCCCGGCCAGCGGTCCTTGGGTGGTGTAGATCAGGTCGAAAGCATTGAAATTGCCGACAAAGGTCAGGATCGAGATGATGCCTACGGTCGGCAGGATCAGGGGCAGCTTGATCTTGAAGAACTGCGACAGGCCGGTGACCCCATCGCATTCGGCCGCCTCGATCACCTCATCGGGGATCGACAGCAATGCCGCGTAGATCAGCATCATCGGAATGCCGACGAACTGCCAGACGGAAATCAGCGACAAGGTGGTCAGCGCCGTTTCCTCCTTGCCGAGGAACGGCATGAACAGATGGCCAAGACCGACCGAGGACATCATGTCCTTGCTCACCCCCCACAGCGGCGACAGCATCAGCTTCCAGACAAAGCCCACCACGACGAAGGAGAGGAGCGTCGGCAGAAAGATCGCCGTGCGGTAGAATTTCTTGCCCGGCAGATGGGTCATTGACAAAAGCGCGGCGATCAGGATGCCGATCGGGTTCTGCACCAGCATGTGAATGACGAAGAAATAGAGATTGTTGCCCAGCGCGTTGAAGAACGGGCCGCCCCAGAACGGATCGAAAAACAGCCGGGCGTAGTTGGCAAAGCCCACGTAGGAGGTCGCCTGGGACACCGCATCGCGCTGAAAGAACGACAGGCGCAGCGTCTCGGCCAGCGGCAGGATCATCACCAGCGTGTAGATCAGCACCGCAGGCGCCAGAAACACCGGGATATGCCAGGGAAAAGGCTTCTTCTGCGGTTTTCCGCCCATTGCCGCCACTATCCTTGCCCACTGTCCGACCCGTTCCTCCGCGCCCGGGGACGGGCACGGAGGCGTTGTCACGGGGTGCTCAGTTCTTCTGCGGCTCGTACCAGGCGGCAAGGCCGGCCTGCATCTCGGCGGCGGCATCGGCCGGCGACTGGGTGCCGTTCACCACATTGGCGGCAACGCCCCACATCTGGCTCCACAGGTTCGGCGTGCCGCGCGACAGGATCTGCGCCGCCGAACGAATGGTGGAATCGCAGCTCTTGCGCCAGGACACGAACTCGTTCGCCAGCGGATCGTCGAGGGTGATCTCATGGCTGGAGAGCGAGAAGAACCCCGGCAGACTGTTGGAATAAAGCTCCGCGAACTCCTTGGTGCCCATCCATTCCAGGAAGGTCCGGGCGGCGTCCGCATTCGGCGAGGCGGCGTTCAGGCCGATGGCGATATCGTTGTGATCGGAGATGTAGCACTTGTCCCCGGCCGCCGGCAGCGGTGGCGGGAAGGCGCCGAGCTCGAAGTCCGCATCGCGCTTGAACCCGGAGATTTCCCAGGACCCCGCCGGGAAGATCGCCGCGCGGCCAAGGGTGAACAGGTTCTGGCTGTCCGCATAGGCCTGTGCCTCGAAGCCATCGCCGAGATAGGGCTTCCAGCCGGCGATCACCTCAAGCGGCTTGACCCATTCCGGGTCGGTCATCTTGGCCGTGCCGGCGATGAGCGCCTTGCGCCCCTCCTCGCCCTTCCAGTACATCGGACCGATGTTCTGGTAGGCCATCGTCGCCGCTTCCCACTGGTCGAGGGTGCCCATGGCCATCGGCACATAGGAGCCTTCGTCCTTCAGCCTGGCCAGCACATCCATGAACTCCGCCTGGGTGGACGGCACCTCAACGCCAACCTCCGCGAAGGCGTCCTTGTTGTAGATGAAGCCATGGATCACCGCCGCCATCGGCACGCAGAAGGTGGCGCTGCCATCATCCGTGGTCCAGGCGCTCCGGGCGACCTCGGAGAAGTTTTCCAACGCGGGGAGATCGTTGAGCTTGGCCAGATACCCCTTGGCATACAGATCCAGCGATCCGTCGAACGGACGACAGGTGATCAGGTCGCCAGCGGTTCCGCCTTCCAGCTTGGCGTTGAGCGCGGCGTTGTACTGGGTCGGCGCCACCGGGGCGAAGACCAGTTTGATACCTGGGTGCTTCGCTTCGAATGCCGGGATGATCGTCTCCTGCCAGATCGACAGATCGTCGTTGCGCCAGCTCTCGATGGTCAGCGTCACATCCTCGGCGACGGCCGGACCACAGGCGGCCAGCACGGTGGCGGCCAGCAGTGCGCCCCTCAATGCGGTCTTCATGTCTGATCTCCTCCCACAAGCGCCTTTTCGGCACGATTGGCCACAAGGTGGCAAACCGTCCTTCCGAACGGTCATCGCACAGTGGCGCCATTGGCACACAAGTTCAATACCTTTCCGACCAATTGCCAAGCCACTTTGCCGGAAAAATCCGCCAGCGCCCGCCGCGCCCCTGCAGCGTTCATCCGCGAAAACCAGCAGAAAAGGCACAACGCGCGGCGAAAACCGCACGACAACCGCCCGGGAAAGCATCAAGCTTCCGAAGGGGTTCCCGCTTCTTCGCCAAACTCCCGCAGCGACAGCCGACCGTATCGCACGGGCCTGCCAGCCTGGCCGAGAGCGCAAAATCCGGCCCGAAGGCTGTCCGCGACAAACAATCACTGGAACTGAATGGTATTTTTTTGGTACCATAGCCGCAAGGAGCGCATGATGCAGGATCTGATGGTGGCCATCGATGGTGGAGGGAGTACGTGCCGCGCGGCGATCGCGGACCGGTCCGGCCGCATTCTCGGACGGGCGACGACCGGTCCGGCGAACATCGTCTCCGCCCCGCAGGAGGCCCGCGCCAACATCGTCGCGGCGACGCAGGCCGTGCTTGCGGAAGCCGGCCTGGCGGACTGTTCCCTGTCCCAGCTGCCGGCTCTGCTTGGCCTTGCCGGCGTCAATACCAGCACCCCGGACACGCTGGCCGAGCCGCCCCTGCCGTTCGCCCGGACCGTGTTCGTCGACGATGTGGAGATCGCGTTTGAGGGCGCCATCGGCGAGGGCGACGGGCTGATCGCCATTTTCGGCACCGGATCGGTGTTCATGTCCCGGCGCGGCGGCAAGGTGACCAAGGCCGGCGGCTGGGGCTTTGTCAGCGGCGATCAGGCAAGCGGCGCCCGCCTCGGACAGGCGTTGATCGAACAGACCCTTCTAGCCCATGACGGCCTGCGCGCCCAATCGGGGTTGTCCCGCGCCCTGCTTGGCGAATACGGCGATGACCCGGGCCGGCTGGTCGCCTTTGCAACCGCTGCCGCGCCGGTCGATTTCGCCCGCCTCGCCCCGCGCCTGTTCAAAGCCGCCGACGAGGGCGATGGGCTGGCGCTGGCGATTCTCACCGAGGCCTGCGGGTTCATCGACCGGGCGCTCGACCACTTCGGCTGGGGGGACTGCCCGCGCCTGTGCCTGATGGGCGGGCTGGCGCCGCTCTATCGCCCACGGCTCGCCGCGCGCCATCGCGACCGGCTGTCGGAGCCGCGCGCCGATGCGCTCACCGGCGCCGTTGCCATGGCGCGGCGCCACTTTCACCCCGCCGCCGCCCCCCCACGCCCCTAGGAGCTGCCAGCGATGCCGACCCATATGCGCCGTGAGATCGACGAAATCCCCGAAGCGGTCTCCCGCCTGCTGTCCGGGTCGGGAGATGCCCTCGCCGAAGCAGGCGCGGCCTTGCGGGCGCGCGCGCCGACGGTGCTGGCGACCATTGCCCGTGGCTCCTCCGACCATGCCGCGCATTTTCTGAAATACGCGGTGGAGTTGACCCTCGGCATCCCGGTCGCCTCGCTCGGCCCCTCGCTCGCCTCGGTCTATGGGGTAACGCCGCGCCTTGCCGCGGGCGCGGCCCTCACCATTTCCCAATCGGGCCGCAGCCCGGATATCGTTGCCATGATGCAGGCGGCGCGCGACGGCGGCGCGCTGACGCTCTGTCTTGCCAACACCCTGCCCTCGCCGCTGTCGCACACCAGCGACCACGCCATCGATATCTGCGCTGGACCTGAGCAAAGCGTCGCCGCGACCAAGAGCTTCGTCTGTTCACTGGTCGCAAGTCTGGCGCTTTTGGCCGAATGGGGCGAGGACGCGGAGCTGCGCGCGGCGCTGCATCGGTTGCCGGAGCATCTTGCGGCGGCAACCCGGCTCGATTGGCCCGGTCTTGCCGAGGCACTGGAGCCGGCGCGCTCGCTCTATGTGCTCGGCCGGGGGCCGACCGCCGCGATTGCCCATGAGGCGGCGCTGAAGTTCAAGGAAACCTGTGGTCTTCACGCCGAAGCCTATTCGACCGCCGAGGTTCTGCACGGCCCGGTCGAAATCGTCGGCCCGGGCGTTCCGGTGCTTGCCTTTGCCGTGGCGGACGCGGCCGAAAGCGGCATCGCCGCCACCGTTGACGGTCTGACGCAAAAAGGCACCGGCACCTTCCTCACCGCCCGCTCTTCCAGTCCCACCGCCGGCCCCTCCACCGGCGTGGCAACCCGGCTGCCGCGCATCGAGACCGGCCACCCGCTCCTTGATGCCGCCGCTGCCATCGTTCCCTTCTATGCCTTCGTTGAAGCCTTCGCCCGCCAGCGCGGGCGCAATCCGGATGCTCCCCAGAGCCTGAGAAAGGTGACCGAGACCCGATGAGTACCGTTACCGCCATCACCTGTGCCCGCCTGTTTGACGGCGCGCGCTGGCATGACAACACCGCCCTTGTGATCGACGGCGACCGGATCGCCGGTCTCGCAGCGCCCGGGGATTTGCCCGAAGGGTGCCGGATCGAGCGGGCCGAGGGTCAGTGGCTGGTGCCCGGCTTCGTCGACCTTCAGGTCAATGGCGGCGGCGGCCTTCTTCTCAACGACGCCCCGACCGCCGAGACCATCGCCACCATCTGCGCCGCCCATCGCCCGTTCGGCACCACCGCGCTGATGCCGACGCTGATCACCGACACCGCCGAGATCACCCAAGCGGCGATCGAGGCCGCCGAAGAGGCCGCCGGCCAAGGCGTTCCCGGGTTTCTCGGCCTGCATCTGGAAGGCCCGCATCTTGCGCCGGCGCGCAAAGGCGCTCATGACGCGGCACTGATCCGGCCGATGGAGGACGCGGATCTTGATCGGCTGACCGCCGCCGCCCGCGCCCTGCCGGTTTTGATTGTCACCCTTGCCCCGGAGAGCGCCAGCCCGGCCCAGGTCTCGGCGCTTGCCGAGGCAGGCGCGGTGGTGAGCCTGGGGCACAGCAACACCGACTGCGCCACCGCCCGGACCTATGCGGCGGCCGGCGCCCGGCTGGTCACGCACCTGTTCAATGCCATGAGCCCGCTCGCCCACCGGGAGCCGGGTCTTGTCGGCGCCGCGCTCGACACCGGCAGCCTGTCGGCCGGGATGATCGCCGATGGCTTCCATGTCGACCCGGCGGCGATGGCCATCGCCCTTCGTGCCAAGGCCGGGCCGGGGCGGATCTTCCTCGTCACCGATGCGATGGCGCCGCTTGGCACCGACATGACCCAGTTCACTCTGAACGGGCGGATCATCTACCGCTCCGGCGGCCGCCTGACCCTTGAAGACGGCACCCTGGCCGGGGCGGATATCGACATGATTTCCTCTGTCCGCCTGTTGCACCGGGAGGTCGGCATCCCGCTTGACGAAGCCCTGCGGATGGCGAGCCTATACCCGGCCGAGGCGGTGGGTGTCGGTGCCCGCAAGGGACGGCTTGCCGCCGGGCATGACGCGGATGTGGTCGCGCTATCGCCCGAGCTTACGGTCCAGACAGTCTGGACCGGCGGACCGCGGCAGGACATCGCCAGCAACAGCGGCTAGTTGCACTCGGCAATGGCGCCGCTCGGAAGATACCCGGCCGTGATGCCGATGGGAATCCGTGCACTACGCAGGGCACGGCGGCAGAGCACGGCCCGGCCTGATGCTGGTTCAAAGGTCGGTGCGGGGCGGCCGGCCGGCGAGCAACGCCGCGCCGTCCAGCGCATCGCCCAGCGGGGCATGAATGCGCCGGCGCAGGTCCGGCGCCAGCCAGGCCTCCATCACGCTGCCGAGCCCGCCGATCAGCGACAGGCGCGGGGCACCGCGCTCCAGCAGCGCGCGGCAGATGCCTTCAATCGCCGTCGCCGCGTCTTGCATGATCGCCCGAGCCTGGGCATCGCCCTCTTCCGCGTGCCGCACCACCAGCGGGGCCAGCGCCGCGTAATCCGTCGCGGTGGCGCCATCCATCCAGGCGACCACCTGCAGCGGATCATGGCCAAAGCGCCGGAGCACCTCCTCCAGCAGCGCACTGGACGGCACGCGGCCATCATGGGCGCGCAGAGCCAGTTGGATGGCACGCAGACCGAGACTGGCGCCGCTCCCCTCGTCGGACACCGGAAACCCGTAGCCGCCGACCTTGCTGGCAACGCCGCCGATCCGCACGAAACCGCAACTGCCCGTGCCGACGATGACGATGCCACCATCACCGCCATTATGTGCCCCAAGACAGGCGATGATGCCGTCGCTTTCGAAGGTCAGCGCGGCAAAGGGATGGGCGCGGGCGGCCAGCGCCTCGGGCATTCCGGCCCGAGAATAGCCGGCTACCCCGGCGGCCGCGCGGATCTGCCCGGCATCGGCGGGTGTGAGCCCGGCCTCGGCCAGCGCCCCGGTCCAGGCGGTCTCGATCGCCGCCCAGGTCGTGTCGATGCCGAGCCGGGTCGCCGCCGGTCCGGCCAGCCCCTGGCCAAGCACGCGGCCATCGGCGGCCTGCAACCGCGCCCGGCACCCGGTGCCGCCGCCATCGATGCCGAGAAACAGCGCGGCCGCGCCCCTGTCTGATGCTGGTGCGGTCATGCGCCCGTCCGACGCTCGATCCGGGCACCGCAGCGGCGCAGCTTGCCCTCCACATCCTCATAGCCCCGGTCGATGTGGTAGACCCGGTTGACGGTCGTCCAGCCACGGGCCACCAGCCCGGCAAGCACGAGGCACATAGAGGCGCGCAGATCGGTCGCCATCACGCTGGCGCCCTCGAGCGGTGACGGGCCGCGCACCCGCGCCACCGAACCACGATGCTCGATGGTCGCCCCGAGCCGTTGCAACTCCGGAACATGCATGAACCGGTTCTCGAACACCGTCTCGCGGATGGTCGACACGCCCTCCGCCTGGGTCATCAACGTCATGAACTGGGCCTGAAGGTCGGTGGGAAAGGCGGGAAACGGCCCGGTGGTCATATCGACGGACCGCAAGGGGCCGTGCCGCTCGGCGATCAGCCCGCGATCGCTGGGAAAGACGGTCACACCGGCCGCGTCCAACACCTCGCAGACACCGCCAAGATGCTCCAGCCGCCCGCCGGTCACCTCGACCTGACCACTGGTGAGCGCCGCCGCGATCAGATAGGTGCCGGCCTCGATCCGGTCCGGCAGGATTGCATGTTCGGCGGGCCGCCAGAGGGTCGGCCCCTCGACCCGGATCCGGTGCGTGCCGGCCCCTTCGATGCGCGCGCCCATGCGCGCCAGACAGGCCGCGACATCGACGATTTCCGGCTCGCGCGCGCAATTGACGATCTCGGTCTCGCCGCGCGCCGCCGTCGCCGCCATCATTGCCGTGTGGGTCGCCCCAACGGAGGGGAAGGCAAGGTTGATCCGCCCGCCTTGCAGGCCGCCGGTCTTCGGCGCGGTAACATCAATCACCCCGCCGGCGGTTTCCACCGAGGCGCCGAGCGCCGCCAGCGCCTCCAGATGCAGATCGACCGGGCGCGTGCCGATGCTGCAACCGCCCGGCCGGGAAATCCGCGCATGGCCGAACCGGGCCACCAGCGGCGCCAGCACCAGGAAGGAGGCCCGCATCCGCCGGACGATGTCCCAGGTCGCCTCGGTGTTGACGACCCCGGTGGCGTGGAGCGCCAGCCGCCCCTGCCGGGGACCATCAATCCGGACGCCGAATTCGCGCAGCAGCTCCAGCATGGCCGTGACATCGGTCACCGCCGGCAGATTGCCCAGCACCAGATCCCGATCGCTCAGCAGGCTGGCGGCAAGGATCGGCAGGGCGGCGTTCTTCGCGCCGGCCACCTGTACCGAGCCGTCCAACCTGTGACCACCTTCGATTTGCAGTCTGTCCATGCACCCACGCCGCCGCCAGCCGGCGGACCGCCGCCGGACGCACCGAGTATCCGTCAGTTGGCCTGCGTCGACAAGGCCGGACGCACCCTCTTTCCCCCGCGCGGCACCGGGTAAATTTCCCGACAAAGAGGGCTGGGTTTCCGGCCGCCAGGCTGCTATAACCTGATTTGGTAGTACTTTGGTCTTATTGAAAGCAGTGCGACAGGACAGCCATGCTCAACGCCGCCCGGACAGAAACCGTCAGTGCCCGCTATCGCGCCCTGGAGGAGATGGGCACGGCCCGTGTCCTGGACGCCTTGCTTGAGGGGCAGACCGCCGCCACCGAGGCCGTGCGCCGGGCGCTGCCAGCGCTCGATGCGGCGATTGGCGCCAGTGTGCCGCTGCTGCGCGCGCCCGAGGCCCGGCTGATCTATTGCGGCGCGGGCACCTCCGGACGGATCGCCATGATGGATGCGGTCGAGCTCAATCCGACCTTCAGCTGGCCGCAGTCGCGCATCAAGGTGCTGCTCGCCGGCGGGCTGGAGAGTTTCGAAGAGGCGCGCGAGGGCGCGGAGGACGATGCGGAGGCCGCCCGGGCGGAACTCTCCGCCTTGACACCCCGGCCCGGCGACATTGTCATCGGCATCGCCGCAAGCGGTACCACCCCCTACACGCTGGCCGCCATCACCCTCGCCCGGTCCTGCGGCGCGCTGACCATCGCCCTTGCCAACAATCCCGACACGCCGCTGCTGCAGGCGGCGGAGCATCCGGTGCTGCTCGACACCGGGCCGGAAGTGCTCGCCGGCTCGACGCGGCTTGGCGCCGGAACCAGCCAGAAGATGGCCCTCAACCTGTTTTCCACGGCGGTGATGGTCGCGCTCGGCAAGGTCTATCGCGGCCAGATGGTCGATATGCGGGCCACCAATGCCAAGCTCGTCAAACGGGCCATTGCCATCGTCACCGACATCGCCGGCCATTCCGAGGACGCAGCCCGCGCGGCACTGGAAGCGACCGATTTCCGGCTGAAGGACGCAATCCTCGTCAGCCATGGCGCCTCCCCGAAGCAGGCAAGCGCCCTGCTGGAGGCGACGGAAGGAAATCTCTCAAAGGCCATGCGCCAGCTCCAGGGCCAGGATACAGACTAGCTGCCGCCCGCCTCCTCCGCCGGGTCTGGCTCCGATATCGGTACGGCGGTGCCGCGATAGGCGGTCATGTCCGCCGGGCTGACGTCGGCCTCGTCATAGGCGCCGATCAACACCCCGGTGTTGCCGCCGCCTGACCGCCGCGCCAGGATCGCCGCGTCGGAGAGGGTGGTGCGCTGGCTTTCACGCCGCGCCCAACGCGCGAGATGATCGCGCATCGTCGCGACGATCTGCGCATGATCCGGGCTCGCGCCGAGATCGGTGAACTCCTGCGGATCGGCTTGCAGATCGAACAGCATCGGACGGAACCCGCCTTCCGCCTCGATCAGCTTCCAGCGCCGGTCGGTGACCATGAACAGGCGCGCATCCTTCGGCGCGACGCCAAGCTCCCCGGCCATGGGCGTGCAGGAATAATCGTATTCGCTGACCGCAAACGCGCGCCAATCGGCGGGCGGCGCTCCATGCAGGAACGGGCGCAAGGAGCGCCCTTCCAGGATATGGCCGGGGAACGCCCCGCCGGCCATGTCGACAAAGGTGGCGGCCAGATCGATCGCCTCGACCAGTGCATCGCAGGTGGTGCCACGGGTCGCATCCGCTTGCCGCGAGGGATCGCAGACGATCAGCGGCACCTTGACGGAGGGCTCATGGAACAGGTCCTTCTCGCCCAGCCAGTGATCGCCGAGATAATCGCCATGGTCGGAGGTGAGCACGATCAGCGTATCATCGAGCTGACCGCTGTCGCGCAGATAGGCCATCAACCGGCCGATCTGGTCATCGCATTGCTTGACCAGCCCCATATAGGCCGGGATTACCTTCTCCCGCACCTCGTCGCGGGAGAAATTGCGAGCCACCAGCGTCCGCTGGAAGGCAGCAAAGACCGGGTGTGGATCCTCGCGCTCACGCGGGTCGCGGATCGCCGGTTGCACATCCCCCGGCCCATAGAGCGCATGATAGGGCGCGGGAACGATGTAGGGCCAATGCGGCTTGATGTAGGACAGATGGCACAGCCAGGGGATCTTGCGGCGCGTCGCCCGCCGTTCCTCCAGAAAGTCGATGGCCCGATCCGTCAGCCAGGGGGTTTCCGAATCCGTCTCCCTGACATTGGCCGGCTCGCCAGCATGGTGCATCAGCCAGCCGCTGGCGATCTCGCCCCCTTCCGAAAGGGCCGAATTGGCGTGATCGTGCCAGGGGTTGCGCCCTGAGTAGCCGCGCTCGCGCAGGAAGGCGTTGTAGGGCGAGGGCTTGGCGTCATAGGGCCCGTCCGGCCCCTCCGCCCACAGACCATCGTCGCGCACATAGGCATCGAAGCCGCATTCGCTGACCCGGGTGCCGATGATCCCGTCCCGGGCAATGCCGAGCCGCTCCAGCCCGGCATCGTCGGCCTTCATGTGCGTCTTGCCGATCAGCACCGCGTCCATACCGCGCGCCCGCAAATGGTCGCCGAGGGTCACTTCGCCGACCTTGAGCGGAAAATTGTTCCAGGCCGCGCCATGGGAGTGCACATAGCGGCCGGTGTAAAAGCTCATGCGCGAGGGGCCGCAGATCGGCGACTGCACATAGGCCCGGGTGAAGCGCACGCCCCGGGCAGCCAGCGCATCCATATGCGGGGTTTCCAGCGCGGGATGCCCGGCGCAGGACAGATAGTCGAACCGCAACTGGTCGAACATGATGAAAAGGATGTTGCGCGCAGGGCGTGTCACGGACAGGCTCCCCAATGGAGGACAGGCAAGGATCTGGCGCCCATGTGACGCCAGCCGAGCCGCGCTTGCAAGCCTCACCCCACGCCGCTTGCCGCCGCATCCAATGCGGCAAGGTTATGCAAACAGGCGATTTTCTTATTTTACATTACCTTCCAATTCGGACACCCTGCCTGTCCAGCGCGGTCCGGGCATTGCTCCCGCCGCCACACCTCCAGAAAGGTGCGCAGGGCCGCCGGCCCGCGCCCGACAAGAACAAACGGAAGCGCCGCTTCAAGGCGTTCAACAAGGGCCGTGACGGTGCGCCACAAGATCGAACCTTTGCTGGAAAGAGCGGCGCAGACGCTCGCCATCGCCGGCGGCCTCGTCATGCTGGTCCTGACGGCGACCACGGTGATCAGCATCACCGGCCGGGCGCTGGGGGTGGGACCGATCCCCGGCGACTACGAGCTGGTGGAAGCGGGCACCGCCTTTGCCATCTTCACCTTCCTGCCCTGGTGCCATCTGAAGCGCGGCCATGTGACGGTCGATCTGTTCATGAGCCAGTTCGGACCGCGGGTGAATGCCGGCATCGACGTCATCGCCAATCTGCTGATGTCCCTCGCCGCCGGCCTGATCGCCTGGCGGCTGTGGCTGGGGATGCTCGACAAACAGGCCTATCACGAGACCAGCTTCGTTCTGCAGTTTCCGCTGTGGTGGGCCTATGCGGCGTCGATGATCGGCGCGGTGCTGTTCGTCATCATCTGTCTTTTCTCCATCTGGCGCAGCCTCGACGAATTCCTCGCCGGGCCGCCGCACAGCGCCGTGCGCGAGGAGTAGCTGCGTGAGTTCCCTCGAATACGGTCTCTGGTCGATCCCGCTGCTGCTTGTCCTGATCTTCCTGCGCATCCCCATCGGGCTGGCGATGTTTGGCGTCGGCCTTGTCGGCACCAGCCTGGTGACCGGCACCACGGTGCCGGCGCTCGCCCAGCTCAAGTCTCTGGTCTACAGCACCTTTTCCAACTACTCGCTGTCGATCGTGCCGCTGTTCCTGCTGATGGGCCAGTTCGCCACCCGAGGCGGCATGTCGCGGGCGCTGTTTCGCGCAGCGGAAACCCTGGTCGGCCATCGGCGCGGCGGCGTCGCCATGGCGGCGGTGGCGGCCTGCGGCGGCTTCGGCGCGATCTGCGGTTCGTCGCTGGCGACCGCCGCGACCATGGGACAGGTGGCCCTGCCGGAAATGCGGCGCTGCGGCTATTCCGGCGCGCTGTCGACCGCGTGCCTGGCCGCCGGCGGCACCCTTGGCATCCTGATCCCGCCCTCGGTGGTGCTGGTGATCTATGCCATCCTCACCGAACAGAACATCGCCAAGCTGTTCATGGCCGCCTTCGTGCCGGGGCTGCTCGCCGCCGCCGGCTACATGCTGACGGTCTCGCTCTATGTGCGCTTTCGCCCGGACAGCGCCGGCAGCCAACCGCGCGCCAGCGGCAAGGAGCGGCTTCAGGCGCTGATCGCCGTCTGGCCGGTACTGACCATCTTCATCGTCGTCATCGGCGGCATCTACGCCGGTCTCTTCACCCCGACCGAGGGCGCTGCGGTCGGCGCCGCCGGCACCGGGCTGGTGGCCTGGGCCAACCGGGATCTTGGCTGGAACGGCCTGAAGCAGGCGATCCTGTCAACCGCCGCCTCGACCGGCATGATCTTCTTCATCGTCCTCGGCGCCACCGTGTTCAACAGCTTCCTCGCCTTCTCGCAACTGCCGCAACAGGCGGCGGGTTTCGTGGTCGAGCTCGGGCTCAATCCCTGGGCCGTGCTGGTGCTGATCCTGATCTGCTATCTGGTGTTCGGCTGCATCATGGATTCCCTGTCCATGATCCTGCTGACGATCCCGATCTTCTTCCCGATCGTCTCGGCGCTGGATTTCGGCCTGCCGCCGGAGGAGTTCGCCCTGTGGTTCGGCATTCTGGTGCTGATCGTCGTCGAGGTCGGGCTGATCACCCCGCCAGTGGGGATGAACCTCTTCGTCATCAACTCCATGGCACCCGACGTGCCGCTCGGGCGCACCTATCGCGGCGTGGTGCCATTCATCGCCAGCGACATCATCCGCGTGGCGATCCTGGTGCTGTTCCCCGGCCTGACGCTGTTCCTGGTGCGGCTGCTCTATTGAGCCGGCGTTGTCCCGTCCATGCCGGTTTGGCAACAAAATCCGGCAGCCGGACCTCCGATAGCATCCACCACTGGTCCAGATGGGCGCGCACGATGGGATCGAAAAACCGATCGATCTCGCCCAGCGCCTTGTCGATCGCCTCTCCGGTCGGGGCTTCCCGGTCAAGCGGCAATGGCGGATGCAAACGGACCCGAAAACCGCCCTTGCCGTCCCGCAGCATGTAGATCGGGATCAGCGGCGCGCCGGAGCGCAGCGCCAGCTTGACCGCGTTCACCGCATTGCCCCGGTCGGGCAACGGGCGGCCGAACAGCGGCAGGTGGATCTGCCGGTCCCGCACCTCGTCGACATAGCAGAGAATGTCGCAGCCCCCCTGCACCACGCAGCGGTGAATGTGCCGCGCGGACCGCCGTCCCGGCGGGAAAACATGAAAACCGTAGCGTTTTCGCAGGCGTGACAGCAGCCGGTTCTTGAAGCGGTTCGTCTCCGGCTCCCAGATGCCCACGCAAGGGCGCTGGAAGCCCCGACTGACGACCTCGCCCAGCAATTCGAACGAGCCCAGGTGGACGCTGACGTAGATGAATTGCCCGTCGGCAAGCCCCATGTCCCGCAAGGCATCAAGGCCCTCGACGGTCACGCGACCGGCCTTGCGATAGCGCTCGACGCAAGCATACTCCGCCACGGTCCGGCCGGCATTCTGCCACCAGTTGGCGACCGCCGTTTGCAAGGCGCGCCCTTCGCGCGGCCCCTCCGGGGCAAGCACCGACAGGTTGTGCGCAATCCGCCGCGCGTAGACCCGCCGTCGCTGCAGCGGACGCACGGCACTCGCAACCCTTTCGGCGAACGCGGGCGCCACATCCACCGGCAAGCGGCGAAACAGGGCATCCAGCGCGACAAGACGGGCGCCGGCAATGCGGTCGAAGACGTGGTAGCGCCGCGCCTGCCGTCCGGCGTCCCCGCGCCACAGCAGGTGGCGCAGCGGCGGGGCTTCCGGCTCCGGCGCCATCGTCTCGGAAAACGGCACATCCTCCAGGCGCATGACCGTCCTTTAGCGCGCCCGCAAGCGCATCGGCAGGGCATCACCGGGGCGCAGGGTCAGCCGGCAGACCGGCTGGATATCGGCGCCCTCCTGCAACTGCGGATCGAAGGCCTGCGCCAGAATGGCGAGCGACAAGATGGATTCGGTCATCCCGAAGGACAACCCGGCACAGATGCGCGGCCCGATGGCGAAGGGCACGTAGCCGAATTTCGATTGCCCGCCGCGTGCGCCGCCCAGAAACCGCTCCGGCTCGAAGTGGTCCGCTCGCTCCCACAGGGTCGGATTGCGGTGCAGGAGCCACGGGGCGACCAGCACCAGCGATCCCTTCGGCACCTCCCAGCCGCCGATCCGGTCATCGGCCAGCGCCTCGCGCGCCAGGATCGGCACCGGCGGATAGAGCCGCAAGGTCTCCTCGATCACCGCCCGGGTGTAGGGCAGGCGGGCAATATCGCCGAATTCCGGCGGGCGACCGGCCAGCACCGTATCCAGCTCCGCATGGAGGCGGGCGCGGGCCCTGGGCGCCTGTGACAGCAGGAACCAGGCCCAGGCCAGGGTATTGGCGGTGGTCTCGTGCCCGGCCATGAAAATCACCGAGGCCTCGTTGCGGATCGCCTCGCGGGTCAAAGGCGTGCCGTCCTCGTCGCGCGCTTCCAGCAGCCCGCCGATCACCGAGGTTTCGCCATCGCGCTTGCGCGCCTCGTAGCTGGTGATGATCTCATCGAGCACCCGATCGATCCGGCGCACCGACCGGCGGATCGCCCGCCCGCGAAACCGGGGAAACCAGTCCGGAAGGCCCAGCAGCGACTGAACATCGATCTGGTCGATATGGCGCTGATAGGCGGTAAAGCTCTCCACCACCTCGCCGGCATAGTCGCGGCCGAGCTGCCGACCGAAGATCGTGCGGCAGATGATCTCCGCCGTCAGATGAGCCATCTCCCGCAAGACGTCGACGGGCGCGTCCGCACCAAGCCGCCGCCAGGCCTCGCGCCGTTCCAGCACCGCCTCCGCCATCGCCGGGAAAAAGTCAGGCACCTTCGAGGCATGAATGATCGGCGCGACAATCCGGCGGCGAACCCGCCAGGTTTCCTTGTCGCTGATGAACAGCCCGTCGCCGATCAGCGGTTCGAGCGCATGGCGCATCTGCGCGCTCTTGCGCTGGTAGATCTCGTGCTTGCGCACGAAGGCTTCCTGCACCGTGTCCGGGCTGTTGCAGATGAAGATCTGCTTCTTCAGCACGGCAATCCGCAGCAGCGGCCGGGAAAACGCCATCTCCGGCCAGACCGACAGGAAGCTCTTGCGGGCAAGGCCGATCAGCTTGATGACCGAGGGCTGCTCCGGATGCCGATAGGGATAGGGCGGCACATAGCCATCCCCGCCAGCCGGGCCATCGCTGCCAGCCGGCACGAAAGCCCCGTCATCCCCTTGCGTCCGGTCCATGCTCGCGCGCCCCTCCGCCATTTCCGCCCGAGTGGGGTATCACAAAACCCGCGCCCGGCTCCATGGGCAATCGGGCCGGTTCCGTGTCAGCCGGCGGCGCCCGGTGCATAGTCCGCCGGATCGACCTGATCCGGCCGACCGTCGAGCTTCAGACGGGTCTCGGCCGGCGCGCTGGTGGCGATGACCCGGCCGCGACGCACCACCGCCAACCGAGTGGCGCGCAAGCGGATCGCCTCGATGGTGTCGGCCGCCTGCAGCAGCACGAAATCGGCGTTGCAGCCCACCTCCAGCCCGTAGCCTTCCAGCCCGAGGATCTTTGCCGGATTGCGCGTGACGCAATCGAAGGCATAGCGCATGTCGTCCCGGCTCATCATCTGCGCCACGTGCAGGCCCATGGAGGCGACCTCCAGCATGTCGCCCGAGCCCATCGAGTACCAGGGGTCCATCACGCAGTCGTGGCCGAAGGCGACATTGATGCCCATGGCCCGCATCTCCGGCACCCGGGTCTGGCCGCGCCGCTTGGGATAGGTGTCGTGCCGACCCTGAAGGGTGATGTTGATCAGGGGATTGGCGATGGCATGGACGCCAGCCTCGGCGATCAGCGGCAACAGCTTGGAGACATAGTAGTTGTCCATGGAATGCATCGAGGTCAGGTGCGAGCCGGTCGCCCGCCCTTCCAGCCCGAGCCGGCGCGCCTCATAGGCCAGCGTCTCGATATGCCGCGACAGGGGATCGTCGGATTCGTCGCAGTGCAGATCGACCCGCAGGCCCCGTTCGGCGGCGATTTCGCACAAGGCCCGGACCGAGCGGGCACCATCGTCCATGGTGCGTTCGAAATGCGGGATGCCGCCAACCACGTCGACGCCCATGTCGAGCGCCCGCAAGAGGTTGCGCTCCGCGTTCGGCGAGCGGTAGAGCCCGTCCTGCGGGAAGGCGACAAGCTGCAGGTCGAGATAGGGCGCGACCTTGCGCTTGACCTCAAGCAGCGCCTCGACGCCGGTCAGCCGGTCGTCGCACACGTCCACATGGCTGCGGATCGCCAGCAAACCGCGCGACACGGCAAGATCGCAATAGCGCAGCGCCCGTTCCACCACCGCCTCGACGGTCAAGAGCGGCTTCAACTCCCCCCAGAGCGCGATGCCCTCCAGCAGGGTGCCGCTTTCGTTCATGCGCGGCAGGCCGAGCGAGAGCGTTGCATCCATATGAAAGTGGCAGTCGACGAAGGGCGGCGACACCAGCCGCCCGCCGGCATCGAGCACTTTTCCCGCCTCGGCCGTGATCCCCGCCTCCACCGCGACGATCCGGCCATCGGCGCAGGCGATATCCAGACCGGTGCGGCCATCGGGAAGGGCGGCGTTTTTGACGAGAAGATCGAAGGACATGGAGCGCTTTCACAAAAAAGCGCGCGGGGGACGCGCGCATAAGCCGAACACGAAAAGCAAGGACGCACAGTGTCGGCAAAAACGCCCGCCCGCTCAAGCCCCTTGCGCGCCTGCGCGCCGCGTCAGTAGGGCAGGCCGACGTAGTTTTCCGCCAGCGAAGCCTGCGCGGCGGGCGAGGACAGCAGATACTCCAGCTCCGCCTGTTGCATCCGCACCGCGAACGCGCCCTTTTCGGGAAAGCTGTGCAGGACCGAGGTCATCCACCAGGAAAAGCGCTCGGCCTTCCAGACCCGGGCCAGGGCCCGCTCCGAATAACGCTCCAGCCCCTCATCGTCCCCATTTCGGTAGTGGTCGATCAGTGCTGTGGACAGATAGTGGATATCCGAGGCGGCCAGATTCAACCCCTTCGCTCCGGTCGGCGGCACGATATGCGCCGCGTCCCCGGCCAGGAACAACCGGCCGTGGCGCATCGGCTCGGCGACGAAGGAGCGCAGCGGCGCGATGCTCTTCTCGATCGAGGGCCCCCGCGTCACCCGGGCCGCCAGCTCCTCGGGCAACCGGGCGCAAAGCGTCTCCCAGAAGCGGTCGTCGTCCCAATCGGCAACCTTTTCATCGAGGGGGCATTGCAGATAGTAGCGGCTGCGGGTGGGCGAGCGCATCGAACATAAGGAAAAGCCATCGGGATGGCTGGCGTAGACCAGCTCATCCGCCGCCGGCGGGACATCGGCGAGAAGCCCAAGCCAGCCGAAGGGATAGACCAGCTCGAACAGCGACAGCCGGTCGGCGGGAATGGAACGGCGAGAGACCCCGTGAAACCCATCGCAACCGATGATGAAATCGGCGCGGATCGTCTGACGGGCCCCATCCTTCAGGAACGAGGCGGAGGGCGCATCGGTTTCCAGCCCGTGCAGGGCGACATCCTCGGCCGCGTCGATGACGACCCCGTCCATGGCGTCTCGGGCGGCATAAAGATCGGCGGTCACCTCGGTCTGACCATAGACCATCACCGTCTTGCCGCCGGTCAGCGCCGCAAGATCGAGACGATGCAGCCGGCCACCGACGGCGATCTCGATGCCCTCATGCACCAGCCCTTCCCGGTCCATGCGCGCGCCGACACCGGCCGTGCGCAACAGATCCGCCGCGCCCTGCTCCAGAACCCCGGCCCGGATGCGCGAAAGCACATGGTCTCGGCTGCGCCGCTCCAGCACCACGCTGTCGATCCCCTGGCGATGCAACAGCTGCGACAGCAGCAACCCGGATGGGCCGCCGCCGATGATGAGAACCGAGGTGCTGGCGGGCTCGGCCATCACGCGCTACCCTCCATGGCAGATGGCCTCAATCCCGACGAAACAAACCACGCGCCCATGAGACCCTCCCCGTCCACCTGGCATCTGTTCGGCACAATCTTGCGGGGTTTGCGGCAAGAAAGGAATGGAGCTTTCGTTCCAAGACCTGGATGAATCGAACATTTCCTTCGGCCCCGGAGTATGGCCTTTACGGCGAACCGGAGCAGCCGGACTTTCCCGATGTGCTGCATGTGGAACGGCTTGCCGTGCGCAGCGGCCCGCGCCACTGGCAAATCGCCGCCCATCGGCATCCCTCGCTGCATCAGATCTTCTGGATCGGCCAGGGTGGCGGAACGGCGCGGCTCGACGGCACGGAGCACCGGCTGGACGATCACAGCCTGATCAATGTGCCGGCCGGCACGGTGCACGGGTTCCGGTTCCGCGCCGAGACGGAAGGAACGGTGGTGACCCTGCCGTCGAGTTTCGCCGATCCGATCCGCACCGAGATCGACGCCGCGCGGCTGCTTGGGCACCCGGCGGTCTGCGCCGCCGGCCCGCTGCCGCCCTACATGCTTCTCCCGCTCAGCGAGGCGCATGGCCAACGCCGGGCGAACCGATCCGCCGAACTGACGGCACTGGCAACGCTCCTTCTGATCTGGAGCCTCGAGCGCCTCAGCGCAGGTTGCTCCAAAACGGCGGCCACGGAGACCGCAGCCGCGCAGCTTTTCGCCCGGTTCCAGGTCTTATTGGAGCGCCATTTCGACAGGTTGCACCCGGTCAGCGCCTATGCGGAGCGGCTGGCGGTTTCCGCGCCGCATCTGTCCCGGGTCTGCCGGGCGGAAAGCGGGCGTCCGGCGTCAAGCCTCATTCGTGCCCGGCAGATGCTGGAAGCCCGGCGCCTGCTTGCCTATACGCAGATGAGTGTCAGCGAGGTCGCCTACCGGCTCGGCTTTGCCGACCCGGCCTATTTCTCGCGGGTGTTCGCGGCGGAGGTGGGCCATCCTCCACGGCAGTTTCGCAAGCGGTTCACCGACAGCGGCGTCTGATCGCCGCCGCCCCTTACATGGCGCGCTTCAGGGCGTCACACAAGGTCCGCAGCACGGTGACGCGGGCGTGGCGTTTGTCCTCGGCGGCGACGACATTCCACGGCGCCCGGGGCGTCGAGGTGCGGGCGATCATCTCCTCGGCCGCTTCCGCATAGGCGTCCCATTTCAGACGGTTGCGCCAATCGTCCTCGGTGATCTTGAACTGCTTGTACGGAATTTCCTTGCGCGCCTCGAAGCGGGCCAGCTGCTCTTCCTTGCTGATCGCCAGCCAGAATTTCACCACCAGGGTATCCGCCGCGCCGAGCTCCGCCTCGAACTCGTTGATCTCACCATAGGCCCGGCGCCAGTCGGCCTCGCTGCAGTACCCTTCCACCCGTTCCACCAGAACGCGCCCGTACCAGGACCGGTCAAAGATCGCCGTATGCCCCAGGCGCGGCACCCGCCGCCAGAAACGCCACAGATAGGGGCGGGCCAGCTCTTCTTCCGCCGGCGCGGCGATGCGGTGCACCCGATACCGGCGCGGATCGAGCGGCCGGGTGACCCGGCGAATGGCGCCACCCTTGCCGGCCGCGTCATTGCCCTCGAAGGCAAGGACCAGCGACATGTCGCGAAACGCCTTCTTGTCGGTGAGCTGCGCCAGCTCGGCCTGCCAATGCGCCAGCTCCTCCTGGTAGAGATCCTTGTCCAGACTGCGGGTCAGATCCACCGAGGCAAGCGCACCGGACAGGCCGCAGGACGCCTCCGAAGACGCGGGTGCCGTATCGGCGGACGCCTCGGGCGCCGCGTCCCCCGCCTCGACCGGCGAGCTCTTCGTCAGCCGTCTGGTCAGGGCCATTTCGACACAGCGGCCCAGCGCCAGATCCCGGGCCTGCGGATCCTGCGAGGGGATGACCATCCACGGTGCGGCGGCGGTCGAGGTCGTCAGCGCCGCGTGTTCGAAAATCCGCTGCGCCTTGGCAGACCGGCGAATATCGGTCCATTCCGCCAGAATGCGGCGGCCGCGCGCCTTCTTCTTCAAGGGCTTCAGCCGCTCCTTCTGAACATCCGGCGGCAGCGAGAACCAGAACTTGAGGAGCAGCACCCCCTCATCGGCCAGCAATTGCTCGAACCGGTTGATGGCTGTCAGCCGCCGGTTCAGCTCCTCTTCGTCGATCTCTTCCAGCACCCGGTCGCGCAAGGGCTCGTTGTACCAGGAAGACACGACAATGGAGGTCTGCCCGTTGGCCGGCAGATCGCGCCAGTAGCGCCACAACGGCGGGCGGCGGCGCTCATCCTCGCTCGGCGCGTCATAGGCGTTGCAGATGACATGGCGCACATCCATCCACTCCTGCAACCGTGCAATCGCCTCATTCTTGCCCGCACCATCGACACCGGCAATGACGATGATCACCGAGAACGGCTTTTCCTCGATCAACTGGATCTGCGCCCCGAGCAGATCGGTCCGCAAGGCAGGCTCCAGCGCCTTGTATTCGTCCTTCGACAGGCTTTCTGGCGTTGCAACGGCTTGAAACACACCCGATCTCCCCTGCAGATTCGCCATCATGCTAACGCGAAGCGACGGTGGATCGAACGGGCTTTGACCATCGGAGGTAAAAAGACATGGAAAAACCATCTGCAATCGGATGTTACAAGGATTGGCGGATTGCCGCTGAGCGCGTACATCTGACCCTGTTCCTTTCCCCGCCCGGACGTTGCACCCGTCCCCGCGCGACCTGATTCGAGCGACACCCCGTGACCGATCTCCTCAACCAGCTTGTCTCCTTCATTGGCGAAAACCCGTTGCTGGCCAATGCGGTGGTGTTCCTGATCGCCATGGGCGAGGCCCTGTT
Source organism: Stappia taiwanensis (assembly GCF_014635285.1). Taxonomy (GTDB): domain Bacteria; phylum Pseudomonadota; class Alphaproteobacteria; order Rhizobiales; family Stappiaceae; genus Stappia; species Stappia taiwanensis. Next base: position 93,263 of record NZ_BMCR01000008.1, read on the forward strand.
CATCATCGGCCTGTTCGTGCCCTCCACCGTGGTGCTGGTGGGAGCGGGCACCCTGGTCGGGCTCGGCAAGCTGGATCCCTGGCCGATCTTCCTGTGGACCACCTTCGGCGCCATCGTCGGCGACGCGGTGTCCTACTGGATCGGCCATGTCTACAAGGACCAAATCAAGCTGGTCTGGCCTTTCAGCCGCTACCGATCCCTGGTGGAACGGGGCGAGGACTACTTCCGGCGCCATGGCGGCAAGAGCGTCTTCATCGGCCGTTTCGTGCCCGGCGTGAAGGCGATCGTACCGGGCATCGCCGGCATGGTCGGCATGAACGCCACAAGGTTCACGATCATCAACGTGACTTCCGCCATTGCCTGGGCGATCAGCCATCTCGGCCCCGGCTTCATCGCCGGCACCGCCTTCAGCGCCCTTGGCGAGATCAGCGGCCGGCTCGCCACCATGCTCGGCGTCTTCCTCGTGCTGCTGTTCGTCGCGGTGATGATCGCCCGCTGGGTGATCCTGATCATCCTGCCGCTCTACGCCGGCAGCCGCGAGCGGATCGTGGGCTGGTTCGCACGTCGGCCGGACCGGGTCTCGCTCTGGCTGGCGCGGATGTTCGACCCGAAACACCCGCGCTCGGCCGGCATGCTGGCCTCATCGCTGTTGCTGCTGATCAGCGTTCCGGTGTTCGTGGCCCTGGCCGCGGCGATCTCGCCCGACAACGGGTTGCAGCGGGCGGACACGGCAATCCGCAACCTGTTCCTCGGGCTGCGCACGCCGGTCGGCGACGACATCATGACCTTCCTGACCATGCTCGGCGACGGCTTCGTGACCAGCATCACCGCGCTGGTCGTGGTGATCTACCTGTTCGCCCGGCGCGCCTGGCGGCGCGGCACCGGATTTTTGATCGCCATTGCCGGCACCGCCATCTTCGTGCCGCTGTTCAAGCTGCTCGTGCACCGCAGCCGGCCGATCGACATCTACACCGGCGCCGATGCCTTCTCCTTCCCCAGCGGTCACGCCACGCTCAATACCGTGCTCTACGGGCTGATCGCCGTTCTCGTGGCCCATGACCGCTCGCCGCTGGTCAAGGCCGGCGTCTTCTCCGTCACGGTGGTTCTGGTCGGCGCCATCGCCTTCTCCCGCGTCTATCTGGGCGCACACTGGACGTCGGATGTGATCGGCGGCCTGACCTTCGGCACGGCGATGGTCGCGGCCTTCGCCTTCGTCTTCGGCTCGATCCACAACGAGAAGATCGGCCGCTGGGCGCTGGCCGGGCTGGTGGCCCTCACCGTCACCGCCGCCGGCGGCACCCATGTGATGCGCAATTTCGACCGGGCCCGCATGATGTACCAACCGCAGGCACCGGTGATCACTCTGGCGGCGGGCGACTGGGTCAAGACGGGCTGGCAGGAACTGCCGGCGCAGCGGATCGAGCTGAACGGCGAACGCGGCGAGCCGCTGATCGTGCAATGGGCCGGCGATCCGCAGGCCCTCGCCCGCGCCCTTGAACCGGCGGGCTATGTGCGCGCGCCGGGCTGGTCGCTGACCACCTTCACCGGCTTCCTCACCGGCCAGACCGCGCCGGAGGACCTGCCCGCCCTGCCGCGCATCCAGAACGGTCACGGTGCCGAACTGGTGCTGATCAAGCAGGATGTCGGCGAGATCGAAAGCGCGCGGGCGGGCCGCTGGGTGCTGCGTCTGTGGCCCAGCGCCTATCGCATCGAGGAGGAAGGGCATGAGGAACCGGTGTTCCTCGGATCGCTCATTCACGAGCGGATCCTGCGGCCACTGAACGAGCTGTCGACCCCGCGCACCGACCAGACCCTGCCCGACCCCGGCGACAACCCGTTGCTGTCGCTGCCAGATGTCATCATCCGCGAACGGGAGGATGGCTCGCCGGTGGTGCTGGGCGGGAAGCTGCCGGATTAGCCGGAACCGCTGGCCTTGAGATATCCGCCAGGTCGAGTTTACGCCGGGGCCGGCTCATCGCGCCCGGAGGCGGCCGACGTCTTGTCCTCCGGCGCACAGTACAGCCCGTGCAAGGTCTCCAGCACCGCCATCACCTCGCGGCTGGCCAGCCGATAATACATGGTCTGCCCCTCGCGCCGGGGCGTGACGAGACCGAGCGCGCGCATCTTCGCCAGATGCTGCGACAGGGCCGACTGGCTGAGCCCCACGCGCTCGGCCAGCGCCCCGACGGATTGCTCGCCCTCGACCAAATGGCACAGCATCATCAATCGCCGGGCATTGGCCATCGAGGAGAGGAGCGCGGCCGCGCGATCCGAATTATGTTCCATCTCTTGTATATTCATACTTGCTAAATTAGCATATTCTCATATATTGGGAACCAGAAAATTCATCCCGGCCGCGCCCGCGCCGCCATCAGGCAAGGGCTTGCGTGCGGGTATCGGCATTCAGATGTGAGGACCCATGACCGAATTCACTCCCCTAACCTCTGCGTTCGGCGGAATGCTGATCGGCCTGGCCGTGGTGCTGCTGATGGGCTTTCTGGGGCGTATCGCCGGTATCAGCGGCATTGTCGGAACGCTGTTTTCCTCCGCCCCCGCCTCGGAGAAGAGCTGGCGTGCCGCCTTTCTCGTCGGCATGATCGTCGCACCGACGGTTCTTTTCCTGATCACCGGCGCCATGCCGACGATTGACGTGCCGCCGACGACGGCCATGCTCGTGATTGGCGGCGTGCTCGTCGGCATCGGCGTATCCTTTGGCAATGGCTGCACCTCCGGACATGGGGTGTGCGGCATGGCGCGCCTGTCAGGCCGGTCCATCGCCGCGACGCTGACCTTCATGGCCACCACCGGGGCCACCGTCTACCTTCTGCGCCATGTGATCGGAGGCTGATCCCCATGACCAAGATTCTCACGTCCTTCCTCATCGGCCTCCTGTTCGGCACCGGCATCGTGATTTCCGGCATGGCGAACCCGGCCAAGATCCTCAACTTCTTCGATATCGCCGGCACCTGGGACCCGAGCCTTGCCTTCGTCATGGGCGGCGCGCTGGTGGTCACCGCAATCGGCTATCGCCTGGTGCTCGCCCGCAAGCATCCGCTGCTCGCCGAAGGCTTCAACCTGCCGACGCGGCGCGATCTCGACGCCCGTCTGCTCGGCGGCGCGGCGGTGTTCGGCATCGGCTGGGGCATTGCCGGCTTCTGCCCCGGCGGCGGCATTCCCGCCCTCGGGCTCGGCCGCAGCGAACCGGTCATCTTCTTCGTTGCCATGCTGGCCGGCATGCTGGCCGTCAAGCTGCTCGAGACCATGCGCAGCCGCACGGCCAACGCAACCTGACCTTCAGTCAAAAACGTCCATTTCCTGCCAAGAGGAGCGTGTCATGACCGCCTCGAATCTTCCCGTCGATACCTCGGTCAAGCCGGAGGTGACGGCCTTCTTCGATCCGCAGACCAACACCATCTCCTATGTGGTCAAGGATCCGGGCTCCAACGCCTGCGCCATCGTCGACAGCGTGATGGACATCGACTACGCCTCCGGGCGCCTGTCGCATGCCTCCGCCGACCGGATCATCGAGCATGTGACCCGGGAGGGGCTCACCACCGAGTGGCTGATCGAGACCCATGTGCACGCCGACCACCTGTCCGCCGCCCCGTATCTTCAGGAGAAGCTCGGCGGCAAGCTGGGCATCGGCGAGAACATCACCATCGTTCAGGACACCTTCGGCAAGGTCTTCAATGAAGGCACCGAATTCCAGCGCGACGGTTCGCAGTTCGACAAGCTGTTCACCGATGGCGACACCTACACCGTCGGCGGCATGACCTGCTTTGCCATCCACACCCCGGGTCACACGCCGGCCTGCATGACCCATGTGATGGGCGATGCGGCCTTTGTCGGCGACACGCTGTTCATGCCCGACGGCGGCACGGCGCGCGCCGACTTCCCCGGCGGCGATGCGGCGGAACTCTACCGCTCGATCCAGAAGGTGCTGGCCCTGCCGCGCGACATGCGCCTGTTCATGTGCCACGACTACGGCCCGAACGGCCGCGACATCCGCTGGGAGACCACGGTCGGCGACGAGCGCGAACACAACATCCATGTGCGCGACGGCGTCACCGAGGCCGAGTTCGTGGCCATGCGCACCGGGCGCGACGCCACGCTCGACATGCCGAAATTGATCATCCCGTCGATACAGGTCAACATGCGCGCCGGCCAGCTCCCGCCCAAGGACGAGAGTGGCAAGACCTTCCTGAAGGTCCCGATCAACGAACTCTGAGGAACGACATACATGCAAAGTGCCAAGGTCGACGACACCATCACCGTGTCGCACCAGATCCAGCCGGACGACGTCCGCCGCATCCGCGAGGCCGGCTTCGTGGCGATCATCAACAACCGGCCGGATGGCGAGGCTGCCGACCAGCCCGCCGGCGCCGAGATCGCCCGGGCCGCCGCCGAGGAAGGGCTCGCCTATGCGGAGATCCCGGTGGGGCGCGACGGCATCGGTCCGGATCAGATCGCCGGCTTTGCCCGGGTCCTTGGCGAGGCGTCCGGTCCGGTGTTCGCCTTCTGCCGCACCGGCACCCGCTCGATCAACCTGTGGGCCCTGACCCAGGCTGGCGAGCGGGACCCGGACACCATTCTCCAATTGGCCTCCGGCGCCGGCTATGACCTGTCGCCGATGCGGCCCGTGCTGGAGCGCCTGACCGAGGGCGCCGGCCAGTAGCGCCAGACGAGCGATCCTATTCCCATGAAGCAGCTCAAAGCCTATCTGCCGATCCTTGACTGGGGTCGGCAGTACACCCGCGATGCCGCCACCAACGACCTGATCGCGGCCATCATCGTCACGATCATGCTGATCCCGCAATCGCTGGCCTATGCCCTGTTGGCCGGCCTGCCGCCGGAAATCGGGCTCTACGCCTCGATCCTGCCGCTGGTCGCCTATGCGGTGTTCGGCACCAGCCGGGCGCTGGCGGTCGGGCCGGTGGCGGTGGTCTCGCTGATGACCGCCTCGGCGGTCGGCGAACTGGCGGCCCAGGGCACGGCGGAATATCTCGGCGCGGCCATTGCGCTCGCCTTCCTGTCCGGGCTGATGCTGCTGGCCATGGGCTTTTTTCGTCTCGGCTTTCTCGCCAGTCTGCTCAGCCATCCGGTGATTTCCGGCTTCATCACCGCCAGCGGCCTGTTGATCGCCGCCAGCCAGTTGAAGCATCTGCTCGGCATTTCCGCCAGCGGGCACACCTTGCTGGAAATCGGCGGGGCACTCGTTGCCAACCTCTCCGCCATCAATCCCTACACCCTGGCCATCGGTATTCCCGCCACCGCCTTCCTGTTCTGGGTGCGCAGTGGCCTGAAGCCGGCGCTGATCCGGCGCGGAATGGGGCCGCGCATGGCCGATGTCTTCGCCAAGGCCGGACCGGTGGCAGCGGTTGCCGTGACCACCATCGCCGCGATTGCGTTCGATCTCGGCGCGAAGGGCGTTCGGCTCGTCGGCGATATTCCCACCGGCCTGCCGATGCCAACGCTGCCGCCCTTCAGCCTCGACCTGTGGGCCCAGCTCGCGGTTCCGGCCCTGTTGATCTCTGTGATCGGCTTCGTCGAATCCGTGTCGGTGGCCCAGACGCTGGCGGCCAAGAAGCGCCAGCGTATCGCGCCGGACCAGGAACTGATCGGCCTCGGCGCCGCCAACATCGCCTCCGCTGTGTCCGGCGGCTATCCGGTGACCGGCGGCTTCGCCCGCTCCGTGGTGAATTTCGATGCCGGCGCGGAAACCCCCGCCGCCGGCGCCTACACCGCGGTCGGCATCGCGCTCGCCACCTTGTTCCTGACCCCGCTGCTGGCCAGCCTGCCGCAGGCGACGCTGGCGGCGACCATCATCGTCGCGGTGCTGTCGCTGGTCGATCTTGGCGCCCTGAAGCGGGTCTTCGCCTATTCGCGCAGCGACTTCACCGCCATGGCCGGGACGATCCTCGTCACCCTTGGCTTCGGCGTGGAAATCGGCGTCATGACCGGTGTCGCCGTGTCGCTGGCGCTCTATCTCTACCGCAACTCGCGCCCGCACATGGCCATCGTCGGTATCGTCCCGGGCACCGAGCATTTCCGCAACATCAAGCGGCACAAGGTGATCACCGGCGAGACCGTTCTGTCGGTGCGGGTCGATGAAAGCCTGTTCTTCGCCAACAGCCGCTATCTGGAAGACCGGCTGCTGGAGCTGGTCGCCGAGCGGCCACGGCTCGCCCATGTGGTGCTGATGTGCACGGCGGTCAACGAGATCGACGCTTCGGCGCTGGAAAGCCTTGAGGAAATCAACCGCCGGCTGAGCGATTCCGGGGTCTCCTTCCACCTCTCGGAGGTCAAGGGACCGGTGATGGACCGGCTGGAGCGCACCGATTTCCTTGACCACCTGAGCGGCCGGGTGTTTCTGACCCAGTATGAAGCCTTCGCCGCCCTTGACCCGACCACCGCGCATATCGCCGAAGCGCGCAGCCCGCGCCGGGCGACCGAACCGAATTTCTGGATCGGCCCGCAGATCTGACCGTTCGGAGCCGGCATGACCGGCGCGGAACCGGAGCGGGCACCGGTCCACCGGGCCCCGGCGACCGGTCTGACCTGGCGGTTCCGACCGGGACGGGGGTCCGGCGTGCTCGCCGTGGTCTTCTCTCAGGCCCGGGTGCCGGAGGGGCGCTTCGGGCTGGAGCGGCTGTTCGCCCGCACCCGGCACGACTGCCTGTTTCTCAATTGCCCGGACGCGCTCTGGTTCCTGGAGTGCGACGACCAAATCGACGCCGCGATCGAAGCGGCCATCGCCGCCTCGCAAGCCCGGCGGGTCGTCTATCACGGGGCCTCCAAGGGCGCCCATGGCGCGCTCCTGACCGGCCTTCGGCGTAGGGACGGGGCGATCCATGCCTTCTGCCCCGAGCTGCGTCTCGGCGTCCCCGGCTCACAAAGCGCGCTTTACCGGCCGCAAGGCGCTGACCCCGGCCCGGACCTCGCCGCCCTTCTGACCGCCGCGCCGACGCCCCACCCGGTGCAGGTGGTGTTCGGCCTGCTCGATCCGATCGACGCCGCCGGCGCCACGGCCCTGGCGGGACGGCAGGACGCCAACCCGATGCTGCACGTGCTGCGGCTGCGCTCCTCGCACGCGGCCCATGACCACCTTTACAGCCTCAACATCATTCGCAAGCTGATCACCCGCTATGACCGGGATCTTGAGGCCATGTGCGCCGAACGCGGACTGATCGCGGAAGACGCGCCCGCCGATGTCGCGCGCTTCGCCGAGGTTGCGAGCGGACTCGTCCTCGGCAACCCGGACGCGCTCGGCGAGGCCCTGAGGGACCCTTATGCCCGCCACAACCCCGGCTATGCCCTGTGTCTCGCCACCGCACTGATCGCCGCCGGACGCTGGGAGGAGGCCGAAGCCCGACTGGCCGAGGCTCAGGCGCTCATCGATGTCGACCCGGTGCTGTCCGGTCTTCCCAAGCGTTGGCGCAAGGCCGTCTGGCAGACGCGGATCGACGGGCGGCAGCGCGCGGGCGACGGGGCCGGCGCGGAGTGCCTACAGCGGATGCTGATGCAGCGCTTTCCCGACGGCACGGCGGATTGAGGCCAATCTTCCTGCGGAAACCGCTCTGCCCGGCACCGTCAGGCGTCCGGCCAGGGCTCCGGCTTGCCGATGTAATCCCCTTGGGCGAGGCGCACGCCAAGCGCGCCAAGCGGGGTGAAACTCGCCTCATCGGCCACATATTCGGCGATGGTCGGCAGGTGCAAGGCTTCGGCGAGGCCGACGATGCCGGAAATGGCTGCCCGCTTGACCGGATCGGTGGCGACATCGGCGGTCAGGCCGCGATCGATCTTGATGATGTCGAAGGTGTTCTCCCGCAAGAGACTGAAGGAGGAGAACCCCTTGCCGAACTCATCAAGCGCCACCCTGCATCCAAGTTGTCGCAAGCCCGCCAGCGTGCGCCAGGCGCGCTCCGTCAGCCGCGCAACGGCGGTTTCGGAAACCTCGACGATCAGACGACAGGCCAGATGCCGCGCCCCATCGAGACGATCAAGCAGATCGTGGGCGAATTCGGGATGGCCGAGGGACTCCGCCGACAGATTGAGCGCCACCGGCAATTCGCCAGGATCTTCCTCCAGCCGGGTCAGAACCCGCTCGACCGTCCAGCCGTCGATCCGGCGCATCAGCCCGTGCCGTTCGGCGGTCGCCAGCAGCATCGAAGACCCTCGCAGGCTGCCGCTCGGCGACCGCAACCGAATCAGAACCTCCTGCATTTCACGCGCGGATGTGTGCACGTCGCGGATAATCATCCGGTGCAGGCACAGGGCGTTCTCGGCCAATGCCTGTTCGATTTCCGCCAGATGGCGGATCTCGTCGCGCCGCCGCGCGGCGACCCGGTCGAAGGCCCGATGTTCCGAAACTTGCCGGCCGCCGGCGGCCTTGGCCTTCATGCAGGCATGGTCGGCCCATTGCAGCACATGGCGAACATCGGGCACGGCCTCTCGCGCCAGGTCCGGATCGACACTTGCCAGCCCGACGCTGGCCCCCGCCCGGAACCGCATGCCCTCCCATGTGAAATGAAAGCCGTCGAACGCCCGCACCACCTTGTCGCAGATCGAACGCGCCGCGATCCGGTCGGCGCCATCGATAACGAGGCCAAACTCGTCCCCGCCAATCCGGGCGGCATGCACCCGGTCGTCTTCAAGTCCCCGCAGCCGACTGGCGATCTCGCACAGGAACCGGTCGCCAGCGCCGTGCCCCACCGTATCGTTGATGATCTTGAAGTCATCGAGATCGATGAACACGATGGAGAAGCCCTGTTTCGCCGCCAGGGCAAGGTCCTGCCTGCGCCCGGCCAGCGCATCCAGCCGGGCCGCCACCCAGGTCTCGAAGGCCCGGCGGTTCGCCGTGCCCGTCAGCTCGTCTTCCAGCGCCAGACGCTCCAGCCGGTTTTCCATGCGGCGGGTTTCGGTCACATCGCGCAAAATCACCACCGCGCCGTCGATATCTCCTTGCTGATTGCGAAACGGCTCCAGCCGGGTGCTGACAATGGCCATGGTCCCGTCCGGGCGTCGCTCCTGCTTGTCGTATTCGATGCGCTCGCCTAGAAAACACCGTTCGAAGCGTTGCTTGACCTCGGCGTGAAAACGCAGCTCGCCGATCACATCGGCCAGATGCCGACCGACGAAACAGCCGGTGCTGGTGCGATGATGCAGGGCGTTGCTCTCATTCGTCATCCGGTAACGGAAATCCCGGCCGATGATGGATATCCTGTCCGACATTTGCGACACGACGCTCCGGTGCATGCGCAAGGCATCCCCCGCCTGCTGCAGGTCGGTGATATCGCGCCCGAAGGCGACGACACCAACCACCGCGCCCGAACCATCGCGCACCGGTTGATATCTCACGTCGAAAAAACGCCGCCCCAGCACCGAATGGTTTACCCAGTCCTGCAGTGTTGCCGGATGGCCGGCCAGGGCACTGTCGAGAAACGGTTTGCGCCGCGAAAACGTCGCCGCGCCGATCAGGTCGGGCAGCCGAATGCCGAGCGTCTCCTCCCGCGTCAACCCGCAGACCACCGCATAGGGCTCATTCGCCTCGGCCACGATGAAATCCGGAGTGCAGACGTAAATCGGGTCCGCCGCAGCCGCGAAAACCGCGCTGTGGAGCTCCAAGGGACCGCTGGCTACTGCCTTGTTATCGTTATCGGTCATAGCCGTCTGTTATCAACGCCCACCCAAGCGGGGCTTGCGCTTTTCACGGCAACACGCCAACCGCGCAACCTGGGAGGGAAGCCGACATCCTATTGTCCAAATCTGCAAATAAACGAACGACAAAGAAAGAGTCGCGCCACACAAACACCACGAAGTATGATAATCGCTCAAACGAGCTGATCGACCTACGTATAAATGAGCTTCATCCGACCGCAAGGTAAACAAACGGATACATGGATATTGGACATATCAAAATGATTCGCAAAGCCGGTATCGGCGCATTGCTCGCAGGGATTTTCGCATTCGCACCGGCCCAGGCCCAGGCCCAGGCCCAGGCCCATGAAGAGTGCGGCAAGGCCTCCTGGTATGAGCTGCGTGGACGAACCGCCAGCGGCGCCATGGCGGACCCGGAAGCCTACACCGCCGCCCACCGGACCTTGCCCTTTGGAACCAAAGTGATCGTAGAGAACCTCGCCAATGGCCGAAAAATTACCCTGACCATTGTCGACCGAGGCCCGTTTGTTCGCGGACGGGTCATCGATGTGTCGCGCCGCGCCGCGCGGGAGCTGGGGTTCAAGTCCAGGGGGGTGACCCGAGTGCGCGTCACCCTGGCCTCGGCGACCTCGCCCGCAGCGGAAAAGACCGGGGCGAAATCGCCAGGATGCCGCTAGGGTCTGGATCGGGATCGCTGCCGGAACCGGATGGCCCGCGTTGGCCGCCTGGCCGGAGAAGTGGCCCTGACCGAGGGGAGGGAGGGGGAACCCCAAGGCCAGGACCGCCGCATCTCCCAATTAGAGACAAAGCAATTGCAACAGGATTCGCGCATCCTGGGAACTGGCATTTTTGCCAGATCATCAAGCCGAAAAAGTTGCCAATGTGGATGTTATTTACGCGCGATACGTGAAATACCACGAATAAACTAGCGCAATGCGTCCGAACCATACGGCGGGTCCCGCGACACCTCGCCAATCAACCAGTCGCGAAACGCCGAAACCACCGGCCTGAGCGTCCGGTCCTCCGGATAAACCAGATGATAGGCCGAGGGCAGGCGCAAGACCGTATCGAACAGCTGGACCAACCGGCCGTCCGCCAGTTCCTCGCCGACGAAAAACCGCGGCACCAGCGCGGCACCGAGATCATGGGCGGCGGCCTGGGCCATCATCACGAACTGTTCGAAACGCGGCCCCTGAAACGCCATGTCGGTTTCCACCCCGGCGGCCTCGAACCACTGCCGCCAGGCGAGCGGCCGGGTCGACTGGTGCAGCCGCATCAGCGGCGCCAGGTCTGCCGGCTTGTCGATCCGGTAGCGGTCGCGGAACCCGGGCGAGGCCACGGCGATCACGTCCTCGTGGAACAGGCGCTCGGCGATCGCGCCGGCCCAGACCGGCTCGCCGTAATGGATTGCCGCATCGAACGGTTCCTTGGCGAAATCGAACGGGCGCAACCGCACCGCCAGATTGAAGCTCGCCGTCGGATACTGCGCAACAAAGCGCGACAGCCGGGGCGCCAGCCAGCGGGTGCCGAAACTCGGCAAGGTCGCCAGGTTGAGAACATCCGCATTGCCGGCAAAAGACATCACCTGGCGGGTCGCCGAGGTGAGGTGCTCCAGAGCCGAGCGCACGTCATGCAGATAGAGCCGCCCCGCATCGGTCAACACGATGCGCTGGCGCACCCGCTTGAACAGATCGACGCCGAGGCGGGTCTCAAGATGACGCACCTGCTTGGAGATCGCGCCTTGCGTCAGATGCAGTTCTTCCGCCGCACGGGTGAAGCTGCCGTGCCGCGCGGCGCATTCGAAGGCGATCAGACTGTCGGCGTGGGGGACGAAACCGCGTTTCAAAGCTTATTCCATTTGCTCATGAACTCGGGACAACATATCACTTTGCGAAGACATGAACAGACCGGACACTCCGGCCGATCACATTCAGCGATGCCCCCCGCGCGCACTCGGCGTGCCCGGTGCGGACGGCGGCGCGCGGCAGTAGGAGACGACGATATGACGGCAGCCCAGACGGCTCAGGGAAAATCGGCCCCCGCAGGTGGCGGACAGTTTGCATGGGACGATCCGTTCCTGCTGCGCGATCAGCTCAGCGAGGACGAAATCCTGATCATGGAGACCGCCCGCGCCTATGCCCAGGACAAGCTGATGCCGCGCGTCCTCGATGCCTATGCGAACGAGCGCACCGATCGTGAGATCTTCAACGAGATGGGCGAGCTCGGCCTGATCGGCGTGACCCTGCCGGAAGACTACGGCTGCGCCGGCACCTCCTATGTGGCCTACGGGCTGGTCGCCCGGGAAATCGAGCGGGTCGACAGTGGCTACCGGTCGATGAACTCGGTGCAGTCTTCGCTGGTGATGTACCCGATCTACGCCTATGGCGACGAGGCACAGCGCAAGAAGTACCTGCCGAAGCTCGCCTCCGGCGAATGGGTCGGCTGCTTCGGCCTGACCGAGCCGGACGCAGGTTCCGACCCGGCCGGCATGCGCACCCGGGCGGAAAAGATCGACGGCGGCTACCGGCTCAAGGGATCCAAGATGTGGATCTCCAACTCCCCGATCGCCGATGTCTTCGTCGTCTGGGCCAAGTCCGACGCCCATGACGGGGCCATTCGCGGCTTCGTTCTGGAAAAGGGCATGAAGGGCCTCTCCGCGCCGAAGATCGGCGGCAAGCTGAGCCTGCGCGCCTCGATCACCGGCGAGATCGTCATGGACAACGTCGAGGTCGGTGAAGACGCGCTGCTGCCGAATGTCTCCGGCCTGAAGGGCCCGTTCGGCTGCCTCAACCGCGCCCGCTACGGCATTTCCTGGGGTGCGCTCGGCGCCGCCGAGGATTGCTGGCACCGGGCCCGCGACTACGGGCTGGAGCGCAAGCAGTTCAACAAGCCGCTGGCCCAGACCCAGCTCTTCCAGAAGAAGCTGGCGGACATGCAGACGGAAATCGCCCTTGGCCTGCAGGCCAGCCTGCGGGTCGGCCGGCTGTTCGACGAAGGCCGCGTGGCGCCGGAGATGATTTCCATCGTCAAGCGCAACAACTGCGGCAAGGCCCTGGACATCGCCCGTCAGGCCCGCGACATGCACGGCGGCAACGGCATTCAGGAAGAGTACCATGTGATGCGCCACGCGCAGAACCTGGAGACGGTCAACACCTACGAGGGCACCCATGACGTTCATGCGCTGATCCTCGGACGGGCGCAGACCGGCCTGCAGGCGTTCTTCTGATCCGAAAAACCCTCCCGGCGGCGGGTGCGCCGCGCCGCCGGGCCCCTTCCGCCGTCCAAGGGGTTCTTCCCGCATGGCTGACCGCAGCGTAGACGTCGCCATCGTCGGCGGCGCGGCAATGGGCTCCTCGATCGCCTGCCACCTGGCGATGGACCCGGCGTTTTCCGGCTCCGTTCTGGTGCTGGAAAAGGACCCGACCTACCAGTCTTGTGCCTCGGCGCTTTCCGCCGCCTCGGTACGGCAGCAGTTTTCCAGCGCCATCAACATCGAAATCTCGCTCTATGGCGTCGCCTTCCTGCGCGAGATCGGCACTCACCTTGCCACGGCGGACACCCGGCCGACGGTGGATCTGCACGAGGGCGGGTATCTGTTTCTCGCCACCGCCGACAAGCGGGAGATCCTGGAGCGCAACCACGCGCTTCAGACCCGGCTCGGCGCCGATATCGCCTTCCTCGAACCGGATGCGCTGACCCGGCAGTTTCCCTGGCTCAATGTGGAGGACATCGCCGCCGGCTGCTGGGGACGCAGCGGCGAGGGCTGGTTCGACGGCTACGGGCTGATGCAGGCGTTTCGCGGCAAGGCACGCGCGCTTGGCGTTCCCTATCATGGCTCGGGCGTTGCCCGGGCGGAACGGGACGGTTCAGGCTTCCGGCTGACGCTGGAGGATGGCTCCACCGTGGCCTGCGGCACGCTGGTCAACGCAGCCGGCGCCAGCGGCGCGACGCGGCTTGCCGCTGATCTGGGCATCGACATTCCGGTGCATTGCCGCAAGCGGATGATCTTCACCTTCGACTGCCGCGAACAGGTTCCGGGCTGTCCGCTGCTGATCGACCCGAACGGCACCTATGTGCGGCCCGAGGGCACCGGCTTTCTCTGCGGTTCCGCTCCGCCGGAAGCCGAGGATCCGGATTGCTCCGATTTCGAGGTCGATCACGGTTTCTTCGAAGAGCATCTGTGGCCGACGCTCGCCACCCGCATCCCCGCCTTCGAGGCGATCAAACCGGGAGCGGCCTGGGCCGGGCATTACGACATGAACCTGTTCGACCACAACGCCATTCTCGGTCCGGTCGATGCCCTGCCCGGCTTTTATCTGTGCACCGGGTTTTCTGGTCACGGGCTGCAACAGGCCCCCGCCGTGGGCCGGGGTCTCGCCGAGCACATCGCCCATGGCGCCTATCGCAGCCTCGACCTCTCCGAGCTGGGCTTTGAACGGATCGCCGCCAACCGACCGGTTCAGGAAATCAACGTGGTCTGAGCGGGTGGGCTGAGGACGCACAGCCCTCCCGCTTCATCGCCTCAGATGGCGGTTTCGATATCCGCGACAATCGCCTCGGCGGCGGCCCGCCGGTCGGGCGCGGTCAGGATCGGCCGGGCCACGACAAGATAGTCGGCGCCGGCGCGGATCGCATCCGCCGGGGTCATGATGCGCTTCTGGTCCCCCGCGTCACTGCCGGCCGGGCGAATACCCGGGGTGACCGTCACCAGCTCCGGCCCCAGAAGGTCGCGCAGGCTGCCCACCTCCTGCGGCGAGCAAACGATGCCGCCCATCCGGGCCGCGCGCGCATCCGCCGCCCGCGTTCGCACCAGATCGGCAACGCCGCCGGCGTAACCGGCCGCCGCAAGGTCCGGCTGGTCCATCGAGGTCAGCACCGTCACCCCGAGCAGGCACAGATCGGCCCCGGCCTCCTCCAGCGCGCCAACGGCTGCCCGCATGGCCTTCGGATAGGCGTGGATGGTGACGAAGCGCATGCCCATCTTCGCGATATTGGCGACCGCCTTGGCCACCGTGTTGTCGATGTCGAGCAGCTTTACGTCGAGAAAGACGCTGTGCCCGGCCTCGGCCAGCTCCTGCGCGAAGGCGAGCCCGCCGGCGAACTGCAACTGCATGCCGATCTTATAGGTGCCGACCGCGCCTTCGGTCTGGCGCACGATCTCGCGCGCTTCCTCGACCGTGGGCACGTCGAGACCGAGGATCAGGCGGGAGCGCGCGGTGGTCGGCGCGAAACGGCGGGCGGGCGGCGTGGCCTGCGGCTGCATGGGCGGTCTCCTTGGGGCAGGGTCTCGGTCGGGAATGCCCCCTCATACCCCCACCATCGCCCGCTGACCAGAGCCCGTCATGCGATTGGCGGGGCTGGCGGGTATTTCCTTGTTCCCGGCAGCCTGATACAAGGCAGGGCCGTTCCGCCGCAACGGCCAGCACAAGAAGGAATTCAGCGTCATGCGGACCGCGACCACGACGCGCGCCACCAAGGAAACCGACATCAGCGTCACCGTCGAGCTGGACGGCACCGGGCGGTTCGATATCGCCACCGGGGTCGGCTTTCTCGATCACATGCTGGAGCAGTTGTCGCGCCATTCGCTGATCGACATGACGATCCGCGCCAAGGGCGATACCCATATCGACTTCCACCACACCGCCGAGGATGTCGGCATTGCCCTTGGTCAGAGCCTGCGCAGCGCGCTCGGCGACATGACCGGCATTGCCCGCTATGCCGATTGCCATCTGGCAATGGACGAGGCCTTGACCCGCTGCGCCCTCGACGTCTCCGGCCGGCCGTTCCTGGTCTGGGATGTGGAGTTCCCGCGCGACAAGGTCGGCGACTTCGACACCGAGCTGTTCGAGGAGTTCTTCCGGGCCTTTGCGATGAATGCGGGCATCACCCTGCATATCGCCAACCTGACTGGCAGCAACTGCCACCACATCGCCGAGACCTGCTTCAAGGCGGTGGCCCGCTGCCTGCGCAAGGCGGTCGAGCCCGACCCGCGCCAGAGCGGGCGCGTTCCCTCCACCAAGGGGCAGCTTGGCGGCTGAGGCAAAGGGGAAACCGATGGCGATCTATTCCGTCTTGCTGCCACCGGGCAGCCACGCAGAGGCGCCGCTTGAAGCGGACCTCGAACGGGCGGTTTTCGTCAAGGAAGGCTTTTGCTGGCCGGCCCTGTTCTTCAGCTTGATCTGGAGCCTGTGGCACCGGTTGTGGCTGGTGCTGATCGGCTACCTCGTCATCGTCCTGGTGCTGGAGGCCACCTCCCGGCTTGTCGGCGGCATCGCGCCGGGCGTCACCGGGTTCCTGTTCGCTCTCCTGTTTGCGCTGGAGGCCAATGGCCTGCGCCGCTGGACGCTGGAACGGCGCGGCTGGAGGCCGGTCGCCATGGTCGAAGGCTCAAGCCGCGAGGCGGCGGAGGTGCGCTTCTTCGTCGGTCTGGCCGGCAGAAGCGCCGCCAGGCCTCCGGTTTCGCCCTCGCCCGTGCCGCCCTCGCCGGCACGCCCTGCCCCGGCAAGCGCCCCGCGGATCGGCGGCGAACAGGTCGTCGGCCTCAGTTTCGGCCCGCATCGACGCTGACCACTCCCTTTCACCCAGACACGCCCTTGCCGACCGGGCCCGCAAGACGGATTGAACACCCATGCTGATCGCTATCATCGACTATGGATCGGGCAACCTGCGCTCCGCCGAAAAGGCGTTCGAACGAGCCGCGCGCGGCCATCGGGTCGCGGCGAAGGTGCGGGTCACCGCCGATCCGGCGGTGGTCGCGGCAGCGGACCGGATCGTCCTGCCCGGCGTTGGCGCCTTCGCCGATTGCCGGCGCGGTCTCAAGGCGGTCAATGGCATGGAAGAGGCGCTGGTCGAGGCGGTCACCGAGAAGGGGCGTCCGTTCTTCGGCATCTGCGTCGGCATGCAGCTGATGGCCAGCCGAGGCCTTGAATTCGAGACCACCGAGGGGTTCGGCTGGATCCCGGGCGATGTCACCGCGATCACGCCCTCCGACCCGACCCTGAAGATCCCGCATATGGGCTGGAACACGCTCGACGTGACCAACGATCATCCGCTGCTTGCAGGCATCGACACCGGACCGGACGGGCTGCACGCCTATTTCGTCCACTCCTATCAGCTCAAGGCCAGCGATCCGTCCCAGGTGATCGCCACCAGCGATTACGGCGGACCGCTGACCGCCATTGTCGCCCGCGACACCATGGTCGGCACCCAGTTCCACCCGGAAAAGAGCCAGGCACTGGGCCTTGCCGTCATCGCCAATTTCCTCAACTGGGCGCCCTAAAGCGCGCCGCCGTCCAACCGGAACACCATCATGCCGATCCTCTTTCCCGCCATCGACCTGAAGGGTGGCCAGTGCGTGCGCCTGAAACTCGGCGACATGGACCAGGCGACCGTCTTCAACGACGATCCCGCCGCCCAGGCCCGCAGCTTCCAGGACCAGGGCTTCGACTGGCTGCATGTGGTCGATCTCGACGGCGCCTTCGCCGGGGAAAGCCGCAATGGCGCGGCGGTGGATGCGATCCTGTCGGCGACCACCAATCCGGTGCAGCTCGGTGGCGGCATCCGCACTCTTGACCAGATCGCCGCCTGGCTGGACAAGGGCATTGCCCGGGTGATCCTCGGCACGGTGGCCGTGCGCGATCCGGAGCTGGTCAAGACGGCCTGTGCCCGCTTCCCCGGCAAGATCGCCGTCGGCATCGACGCGCGCGGCGGCAAGGTCGCGGTGGAAGGCTGGGCGGAAACGGCGGAGCTGACCGCCATCGATCTCGCCGGACGCTTCGAGGACGCCGGCGTTGCCGCGATCATCTACACCGATATCGACCGGGACGGCATTCTCAAGGGCATCAACTGGCAGGCAACGCTGGAGCTCGCCGCGGCAACGGCGATCCCGGTGATCGCCTCCGGCGGCCTTGCCTCGATCGCCGATGTGGAGCGGCTTGCGACCGACGACTGCGCCGTGCTGGAAGGGGCGATCACCGGACGGGCGCTCTATGACGGGCGCCTGGACCCGGCGGCGGCGCTCCGCCTGCTTGGCGCCCCCCAGGACAACGCCTGACAGCGACGCCCCGCCGGGAAGGCGCGAACGCATTTTCATCCTTTCCCGGCTTTGCACCTGCCCGACAGGGCGTTATGCTGCACCCGCGAAAAACACCGAAGGCCTCGCCGAGATGCTGAAAGCCCGTGTCATCCCCTGCCTCGACGTCAAGGACGGCCGCGTCGTCAAGGGCGTGAACTTCGTCAATCTGGTCGATGCCGGCGATCCGGTGGAGGCGGCCAAGGCCTATGACGCGGCCGGCGCCGACGAATTGTGCTTCCTCGACATCACGGCGAGCCATGAGGGCCGCGACACGATCTTCGACGTGGTGCGGCGCACCGCCGAAGCCTGCTTCATGCCGCTGACCGTGGGCGGCGGCGTGCGCAGCGTGGAGGACATCCGCAAGCTCTTGATCGCTGGCGCGGACAAGGTGTCGATCAACACCGCCGCCGTGAAGAATCCGCAGTTCATCCGCGAGGCGGCGGAAAAATTCGGCTCCCAGTGCATCGTCGTCTCGATCGACGCCAAGCAGGTCAACGCCCCCGGCGAGCCGGAGCGGTTCGAGATATTCACCCATGGCGGTCGCACGGCCACGGGCATCGACGCCATCGCCTTCGCCCGGCAAGCGGTCGAACTCGGGGCCGGCGAGCTGCTGGTCACCTCGATGGATCGGGACGGCACCAAGCTGGGCTTCAACATCGCCCTGACCCGCGCCATTGCCGACGCGGTGTCCGTGCCGGTGATCGCGTCGGGCGGCGTCGGCACCCTCGATCACATGGTCGAAGGCATCCGCGACGGCCATGCCACAGCCGTCCTGGCCGCCTCGATCTTCCATTTCGGCACCCATACCATCGGCGAGACCAAGGCGCATATGGCGCGCGCGGGCATTCCCATGCGCCTCGACGCCTAGCGGGCATGCAGGCTCTTACCGACAGCGGCGGACCATCAGACCAATGACCGGCTTCACACTTTCCGATCTCGACCGCATTATCGCGGCGCGCGCGGCCAGCGACGACGCTGGCTCCTACACGCGCAAGCTCATGCAAAAGGGCGTGGGCAAGATCGCGCAGAAGGTCGGCGAGGAGGCGGTGGAGACCGCGATCGCCGCCGTCGAGAACGACCGCGAAGGGCTGACCGGCGAAGTGGCGGACCTGCTGTATCATCTGCTGGTCCTGATGCGCGCGCGCGGCGTGTCGCTGGACGAGGTGATGGCGGAGCTCGACCGGCGCACCGCCCAGAGCGGACTGGCGGAAAAGGCCGCCCGTCCGCCCGAATAATCCGGCCCGGGTCACCGGGCCAAACGCAACGCGCATCGGGGCGCCGCTTTCGACATGGAACACAGTCTGATCAAGGTGAGCGAGGAAGAGCTGTCACCTTACCGCGTCTTCAGCGAAAGCGAATGGGCCCGGCTCCGCGCCGATACGCCGATGACGCTGACCAGCAAGGAAGTGCGCCAGCTCCAGAGCCTCAACGATCCGGTCTCCATCGCCCAGGTGGAATCGATCCTTTTGCCGCTGTCGCGCCTGCTCGCCTTCTATGTGGAGGCGACCCAGCAACTGCACCGGGCGACCAACCGCTTCCTTGGCAGCAACGACGGCAAGAACCCGTTCATCATCGGCATCGCCGGCTCGGTTGCCGTGGGCAAGTCGACCACCGCCCGCCTCTTGCAGGCGCTGCTCGCCCGCTGGCCGGCCAGCCCCAAGGTCGACCTCGTTACCACCGACGGGTTTCTCTATCCCAATGCGGTGCTGGAAGCCGAAGGGTTGATGCGCCGCAAGGGCTTTCCCGAAAGCTACGACCGACCGGCGCTGCTGAAATTCCTGTCAGACCTGAAGGCCGGCAAGCGCAACGTCCAGGCGCCGGTCTACTCCCACTTCTACTACGATGTGATGCCGGGCCAGCATGTGATCGTCGACCGGCCGGACATCCTCATTCTCGAGGGGCTCAACGTCCTTCAGACCTCGAACCTGCCGCGCGACGGCAAGGCCGTGCCCTTTGTCTCCGATTTCTTCGACTTCTCGATCTACATCGACGCGGAGGAAGAGGTGCTGCACGAGTGGTACATTTCCCGCTTCATGCGCCTGCGCGAGACCGCATTCCGCGACCCCGGCTCCTATTTCAACAAATACGCGCTGACCAGTGACGAGGAGGCGCTGGCCATCGCCGAAGCGCTCTGGGCCGATATCAATCTCGTCAATCTGAACGAAAACATCCTGCCGACGCGCCCGCGTGCCGATCTGATCCTCAGCAAGATCGAAACCCACGCGATCAACGAAGTGCGGCTGCGCAAGCTCTGACGCCCGGCGCCAGCAGCGTGCCGCGTCAGACCGGCCGCATGCCGTTGAGCGCCAGCACCTCGCCCACCAGATAGAGCGAGCCGCAAATCAGCACCCGTGGCGGCTCCGGATCGTCGTGCGACGCCATGACGATGCTGGACAGTGCCGCCTCCAGACCGGCAAAGGGCGTGGCGTCGAGCCCAGCCGCGCGCGCCGCCTGCACCAACTCCTCCGGCTCGCGGAAAACGGCGCTGCTGACCAGCGGCACGGTCGCCACATGCCGGGCAAGACCCGCGTAAGGGGCAAAGAAACCCACCGGATCCTTGGTCTTCAACATGCCGGTGACGAGATAGAGCGGGCGCGCATCGCGCTCTTCCTGCTCGCCGATGAAGGCGGCAATGGCGGTGCTGGCGCCCGGATTGTGGCCGCCATCGAGCCAGACTTCCGCCCCATCCGGGCACAGATCGACCACCGGCCCGCGCGTCAGCGGCTGCAGGCGCCCCGGCCAGTCGACCGAGGCAAGTCCCTGTTCGATGGCCGCGACATCCGGCAGGCAGCCGGCGCGGCGCAACGCGGCAATCGCCATGCCGGCATTGATGATCTGGTGCCGGCCGGCGAGCCGGGGGCGGGGCAGATCGAGAAGGCCGGCCTCATCCTGATAGGTGAAGCGGCCATGTTCCTCATAGGCGGTGAAATCCTGACCGAACAGGGTCAGGTCGGCGCCGCGATCGGCCGCGACCTCGGCGATGACAGCGGCGGCTTCCTCCGGCTGCGGTGCGATCACCGCCGGAGCACCGGGTTTCAGGATCCCGGCCTTTTCGAAGGCGATATCGGTCAGGGCCGCGCCGAGATAGCGCTCATGGTCCATCGACAGCGGCGTGATCACGCTGGCGAGCGGCGCCTTGATGACATTGGTGGCGTCGAGCCGTCCGCCAAGCCCGACCTCCAGAAGCAGGATATCCGCCGGCACTTCGGAAAACAGCAGCATCGCCGCCGCGGTGGTGACCTCGAAAAAGGTGATTTCGGCACCGGCGTTGGCCTGCTCGCACCGATCCAGCGCATCGATCAGCCGTTCGTCGCTGACAAGCTCTCCCGCCAGCCGGATCCGTTCGTTGAAGGAGACGAGATGGGGCGAGGTGTAGACATGGACCTTGCGCCCGGCCGCCTCCAGGATCGCCCGCATGATTGCGGTGGTCGAGCCCTTGCCATTGGTTCCGGTGATATGGATCACCGGCGGCACGCGCTGCTCCGGATTGCCGAGCGCGCGCAGAAGCCGCTCCAGCCGGCCGAGCGAAAGGTCGATTTCGCGCGGATGCAAGGCCAGCAGCCGGTCGAGGATCGCGGTGACTTGGTCCATGTGACAGTGCTCGATGCCGCGCGATGAGGATGAGGGAAAAGGCCGTCCGCCCGGTTTCCGGTGGATTTCAATACCCAACCCTTGCCGGGTCAGGCAAGGGCCGATCCGGCCATGTCGCGATCCCGACAGCCCATGTCGGCCAAATCCGGCCTTTCAGTCCGTGGCCAGCCTGTCTCAGGCGGCCGAGGACGCCTTGCTGCCTTCGGCTGCATCCTCGGACGACGGCGTTGCCACCTCGGCATCGGTCTCCGGCGCAGCGGTCTCCGTGTCTTCCAGCTCCGCCGGCTCCGGCGCGGTGACCGGGGTCTTCATCAGCAGCGCGCAGACCCGGGCAACCGTTTCCGGCAGGTCATGGCGATGAACCACCATGTCGACCATGCCGTGATCATGCAGATATTCGGAGCGCTGGAACCCTTCGGGCAGCTTCTCGCGGATCGTCTGCTCGATGACACGCGGGCCGGCAAAGCCGATCAGCGCGCCCGGCTCGGCCATATGCACATCGCCCAGCATCGCATAGGAGGCGGTGACGCCGCCGGTGGTCGGATTGGTCAAAACGACGATATAGGGCAGCCCCGCCTCGCGCAGCATCTGCACGCCGACGGTGGTGCGCGGCATCTGCATCAAGGACAGAATGCCTTCCTGCATCCGCGCGCCGCCGGAGGCGGCGAACATGACGAAGGGGGTCTTGCGCGCGACCGCCGCTTCCATGCCGGCCAGCACCGCCTCGCCGGCGGCCATGCCGAGCGAGCCGCCCATGAAGGCGAAATCCTGCACCGCCGCGGTCATCGGCATGCCCTTGAGCGCACCGGTGGCGACCAGCACCGCATCTTCCTGGCCGGTCTTGGCGCGGGCATCGCGCAACCGGTCGGTGTAGCGCTTTTCATCGCGGAACTTCAGCGGATCCTGGGTGACCTCGGGGGTCTTCACCAACTCGAACGCGCCATCGTCGAAGAACAGTTCCAGCCGCTTGCGCCCGGGAATGCGCATATGCACCCCGGATTTGGGCACCACCCACTGGTTGGCCTCCAGGTCGCGGTGGAACACCATCTCCCCGGTTTCCGGGCACTTGATCCAGAGATTTTCCGGAACATCCCGCTTTTGCAGGAGGTTGCGGATTTTCGGGCGCACCAGGTTGTTGATCCAGTTCAAGGCAGCTTCCGTCCGTTTCTTGACCAGGGAGCGCGCCTTATGTCACGGCGCGTCATGCCCTTCAATCCCGCAAGTATCCCGGCGCCCGCAGCAGGAGGCGCGCCGGTCACCGATCCGTTTCGTCAGCCCTTCCGGGCCCGGGCCACGCCCGATGCCAGCTCACGCACCAGCCGGGCCACAGCCTCGACCGTGTTATCGGTCGCCTTTCCGGCATCATCAAGGCTGGTCCGCACCGCGTCGACCAGAACCGAACCGACCACGACGCCATCCGCATCCCGGCCGATCACCGCCGCGTCCTCGGCGGTCTTGACGCCGAAACCGACGGCAACCGGCAGCGAGGTGTGACCCTTGATGCGCTTGACCGCCTCGGTAACCCGCGCATGGCTGGAAATCGTCGCCCCGGTGATGCCGGTCACCGATACGTAATAAACGAAACCGGAGGTATTGGCGAGCACGGTGGGCAGGCGCGCATCATCGGTGGTCGGCGTGGTCAGGCGGATGAAGTTGAGACCGGCGTCCAGCGCCGGCAGGCACAGCTCGTCATCGGCCTCCGGCGGGATGTCGACGATGATCAACCCGTCGACGCCCGCCTCGACCGCCGTTTTCACGAACACCTCGGGATCGCGCACATAGATCGGGTTGTAATAGCCCATCAGCACGATCGGCGTGTCATTGTCGTGCTTGCGGAAGGCCCGCACCATGTCGAGCGTCCGCTCCATGGTCTGACCGCCGGCCAGGGCCCGCTGGTTGGCAAGCTGGATCGGCACGCCCTCGGCCATCGGATCGGAAAAGGGCATGCCCAGCTCGATGACATCGGCGCCGGCGGCCGGCAGGGCATCAAGGATCGCCTGCGCGGTGGCCAGATCCGGATCGCCGGCGGTCACGAAGGTCACCAGTGCCGGCCGGTTCTCCGCCTTGCATGCCGCGAAGCGGCGGTCGATCCGCGTGTCACTCATTTGGCCCTGTCCCGCTGAATATCCCTGAAGGCGCACCATGCGCGCGCCGTCAGGGTGTAGGGGGGGAAACGACCCTCTGTCAATCGACCCGGCGGGGCGGAAGCGCGATTTGGCCCTAAAAAGCCGTGCCATTGCGCCCCGCCGGGGCAAACGGAACCGCCCTAGAGGCGCCCCTCCTGCGCCCGATCGAAGATCTCCCGCGCGCCATCGAGGGTGAGTTCCAGCGGATTGCCGCCGGCGGTCGGATCGACGATCGCCATTTCCGCAATGCGCTCACGCTGGGCCGCATCGACATTCAGCCCGGCCAGCGTATGCGGAACATCGAGTTCCGCCCTGAGGTCGAGGATGGTCTTCAGCACGCCATCGAACCCGCCGGAGATGCCGAGATAGCCGGCCAGCCGGTCGATCTTCGTCTCGATTGCCGGACGGTTGAACACCATCACATAGGGCATGAACACCGCGTTGGTCATGCCGTGGTGGGTGTCGTAGAGCGCGCCCACCGGATGGGACAACGCATGGATCGCGCCGAGCCCCTTCTGGAAGGCGACCGCGCCCATCGCCGCCGCCGACATCATGTGGCCCCGGGCGACGATATCGTCCGGCACCTCGGTCACCCGCTTCAGGTTCTCCAGGACGAGCCGCATGCCCTCCACGGCAATGCCGTCGCCCATCGGGTGATAGAAGGTGGAGGAATAGGCCTCAAGGCAATGGGCGAGCGCATCCATGCCGGTGCCGACCGTGAAGTAGCGCGGCATTCCGGCGGTCAGCACCGGATCGCAGATCACCACCGCCGGCAGCATCTTCGGATGGAAGATCACCTTCTTGGTGTGGGTGGTCTCGTTGGTGATGACGCCCGCGCGGCCGACCTCCGAGCCGGTGCCCGCCGTGGTCGGCACGGCGATGATCGGCGCGATGCCGGCCGGATCGGCGCGGGTCCACCAGTCGCCAATGTCCTCGAAATCCCACATCGGCCGGGTCTGGCCGGACATGAAGGCGATCACCTTGCCCGCGTCGAGGCCGGAGCCGCCACCGAAGGCGATGACGCCATCATGGCCGCCGGAGCGGAAGGCGGCAACGCCGGCCTCCACATTGCCGCCGGTGGGGTTCGGCTTGATATCGCTGAACACCGCCGGCTCAAGGCCGGCCGCGCGCAGGATGTCCAGCGCCTCGGCGACCATCGGCAGCTTGGCAAGGCCCGGGTCGGTGACCAGCAGCGGGCGCTTCATGCCAAGCTCGGCGGCACAGCCGCCCAACTCCTGAATGCGGCCGGCGCCGAAGCGGATGGCGGTGGGGAAGGACCAGTTGACGGAAGGAGGCGTGCTCATTGGCAAAAACCATCTAGAGGGGGAGAGAAACGACACGCCGGGACGGCCCCGCCCCGGCGCGATGGGAAGCTGTCAGGTGGTGACCCTGAGGTGGTAGGATTTCGGCCGGGTCAGCGACAGGAAGCCCTGTTCGGACAGGGCCGCGCCCTTGCCCGTGTCCTTGACCCCGGTCCAGACCAGCGCCGGATCGAGATAGTCGCAGCGGTTCATGAAGACCGTGCCGGTTTCCAACTGGTCGCCGATGGCAATCGCCGCCTCCTCATCCGCCGTCCAGACAGAGGCGGTGAGGCCATAGGGGCTGTCGTTCATCAGCGCCACGGCCTCCTCGTCGTTGCGCACCTTCATGATGCCAACCACCGGGCCGAAGCTTTCCTCGCGCATCACCGACATCTGGTGATCGACATCGATCAGTACCTGCGGCGCGATATAGGGGGTGCCGGCCTTGTCGGCGGCAAACGCGCTGCTGTCGACCAGCGCCGTCGCGCCCTTGCGCAGCGCTTCGGCGGTCTGCTCGCGGACCCAGGCGGCGAAGCGTTCCTGCGCCATCGGCCCCAGCGTGGTCGCCTCGTCGAGCGGATTGCCGAGCTCATAGGAGCGGGCCACCGAGGCGATCCCCTCCACCACCGCGTCGTATTTCGATTCATGCACATAGACGCGCTCGATGCCGCAGCAGCACTGACCGGCATTGAAGAATGCGCCATCGGCGAGATTCTCCACCGCGAAATCGACATCGGCATCGGCCCGCACATAGGCTGGATCCTTGCCGCCCAGCTCCAGCCCAAGGGTGGCGAAGGTGCCCGCCGCCGCCCGCTCGATCGCCCGGCCGCCGGCCACCGATCCGGTGAAGTTGATGTGGTCGATGCGGCCGGAGGCGAGCAACGCCTCGGTCTGGGCATGGCCGAGAACGATGTTCTGGAACACCCCCTTCGGCAGGCCAGCGGCCTTGAACGCCTGATCGAGCCGCTCGCCGACCAGAAGGGTCTGCGCGGCGTGTTTCAGGATCACCGTGTTGCCGGCGATCAGCGCCGGGGCGACAGTGTTGATCGCCGTCATGAACGGGTAGTTCCACGGCGCGATCACCATGACGATGCCGAGCGGCACCGGCCGGACATAGCGGGTGAAGCCGGGCCGGTCGGTGTAATGGCGCGGCTGCAGCGCCTCTTCGGCGATCTCAGCCATGTAGCCGGCGCGTTCGCGGGTGCCGCCCATTTCGCCGCCATAGCGGATCGGCCGGCCCATCTGCCAGGCCAGTTCGGGAACGATCTCGTCGTTCATCGTCTCCAGCGCGGCCACCGCCGCCATCACCGCCGCGCTGCGCTCGGCGATCGGCCGTGCCGCCCAGTCCGCCTGGGCCTCGCGCGCGGCGGCGACCGCCGCGTCGATCTCGGCACCGGTTGCCACCGGGCGCTCCGCATAGAGCGACCCGTCAACCGGAGAAATCAGTCTGATCGTGTCCGACATGTCAAAACCTCGAAAGCAGCCGTCTGCTCAAGAGCGGCTGGTGGCAGTAAAACCCGGTGCGGCCGGCCCTCAAGGGGCCGGCATGACGTCAGCAGCGTTCGAACCCTCGGGCGATCTCGTAATCGGTGACCACCCGGTCGAACTCCTCCTGTTCCCACTCGGCCGCGCGGACATAATGCGCGACCACCTCTTCGCCAAGCGCTTCGCGCAGCATCTGCGATCCGCGCAAGGTCTCGGTCGCATCGCGCAGGGTCTGCGGGATCTCCAGCGCCCGTTGCGCCTCATAAAGATCGCCGGTCGCCGGCGGATCGAGCGGCAGTTTCTCCTCGATCCCCTTGATCCCCGCCGCCAGCTGCGCGGCCAGGGCAAGGTAGGGGTTCATGTCCGACCCGCCAATGCGGCATTCGACCCGGACCGCGTTCGTCCCCTCGCCGCACAACCGGAACCCGGCGGTGCGGTTGTCGACCGACCACGCCGTCTTGGTCGGGGCGAAGGTGCCCTTCTGGAAGCGCTTGTAGCTGTTGATGTAAGGCGCCAGAAAATAGGTGTAGTCGGGGGCGTATTTGATCAGCCCGGCCATGTAGTGGCGCATGGTCTCCGACATCCCATAGGCGCCGGACGGATCCCGGAAGGCGCTCGTGCCGTCCGCCGTCCAGAGCGACTGGTGCACATGGGAGGAGGAGCCGACGCGCTGATGGTGCCATTTCGGCAGGAAGGAGGCGGCCCGGCCGTGCTGCCAGGCGATCTCCTTGGTCGCGTGCTTGGCGATGGTGTGGAAATCGGCGCAATCGAGCGGGGCCGAATAGCGGATGTTCAGCTCTTCCTGACCGCTTTCCGCCTCGCCCTTGGAATTCTCGATCGGGACGCCGGCGGCAAAGAGATGGTTGCGCAGCGGGCGCATGACCTCCTCTTCCTTGGTGGTCTGGAAGATATGATAGTCCTCGTTGTAGCCGGAAATCGGTGTCAGATCGCGGAAGCCGGACCGGCGGATTTCATCGAAACTCTTCTCGAACAGGAAGAACTCCAGTTCCGTCGCCATCATCGCCGAAAAGCCCATGGCCTCGAGCCGGGCGATCTGCGCCTGCAGCACCGCGCGCGGCGAATGCACCACCGGGGCATGGGTGTGGTGGTCGAGCACGTCGCACAGAACCATTGCCGTTCCCTCAAGCCAGGGCACGTGGCGCAAGGTCGACAGATCCGGGCGCATCGCATAATCGCCATAGCCGCCGGACCAACTGGTCGCGGCATAGCCCTCCACCGTGTACATTTCCAGATCGGTGGCCAGCAGATAATTGCAGCAATGGGTTTCTTCGTGGGAATGGTCGATGAAGTTCCGCGCATGGAACCGCTTTCCCAAAAGCCGGCCCTGCATGTCGACCAGACAGACCAGCACGGTATCGATCTCGCCTTCGGAGACCGCTTGCTTCAGGGCATCGAACGTCAGATTTCCAGCCATCGGGATTTACTTGCCTGCTAAACGGAGACGGGAGGCCCGGGCGCAATGGCCCGGACCCGCAGAGGACGGGGGAAGCGTGTGCCGCTCCCCCCGGCAGATCCTTCAGGTGTAGCGATAGGGCCGGCCGGCCTTCTGCATGTCCGAGTTGTACTTCTTGAAGATCTCGACCACCTTGGCCTTGACCTCCGATTCCGAGGCGATCTCGTCCCAGAACTTGACCGCAGCCTCTTCCACCGTCGCCCATTCGGCATCGGGGATCGAGGTCAGCTCCATCTTGGTGCCGTTGACGCGCAAGGACGCCTCGCCGCCCCAGTACCACCACTGGCGGTAGTAGTGGGAGGAATCCATCGCCAGCTGCAGCATCACCTTGAGATGATCCGGCAGCTCGTTCCAGCGTTCCATGTTGGCGAAGAACGACCCGGCCCAGGCACCGGAGATGTTGTTGGTCAGGAAGTAGTTGGTCACATCCGCCCAACCGACGGTGTAGTCCTCGGTGATGCCCGACCAGGCAACGCCGTCCAGCTCGCCGGTCTGCACCGCAACCTCGATGTCCTCCCAGGGCAGGGTCACCGGCACGACGCCGAACTGGCTGAGGAAGCGGCCGGCGGTCGGGAAGGTGAAGACCCGCTTGCCCTTCAGATCCGCTAGGCTGCGGATCGGATCCTTGGTGGCGAAGTGGCACGGATCCCAGGCGCCGGCGGAGATGTGCTTGACCCCGACCTTGGCGTATTCCTCTTCCCAGATCTCCTTCAGCCCGTACTGGTTGAACAGCACCGGCACGTCCAGCGAATAGCGGCTGGCAAAGGGGAAGTAGCCGCCGAACACGGTGACTTCCGTGGGCGAGGCCATGGAATCATCGTCCGACTGCACCGCGTCGATGGTGCCCTTCTGCATGGCCCGGAACAGCTCGCCGGTCGGCACGAGCTGGTCGGCGTAGAAAAGCTCGATCTCCATCTCGCCATTGGCCGCCTTGTTGAAAGCATCGATATGCGGCTTGATCACATGCTCGGCCAGCGCCGTTCCGGCATAGGTCTGCATGCGCCACTTGATCGGCGCCTGACCGAGGACGGCGGGCGCGGCAAGCGTCGTGGCTCCGGCGGCGGCAACGGTGCCAAGGCCGGCTTTCTTCAGAAAATCGCGTCTGTTGGTCATTTTGGGAACTCCCCTGTGGAAGGTGTTTGAAGGTCGCACCCCTTGGCGGGGTGTCTTTTTGGTGGTCAGACGGGCGGCAGGGTCCACGGCGGGCCCCGCCGGTTATTTTCCATAGACATAATCCGGCAGCCAAAGGGCGATGTCGGGAAAGACCATGAGCAGCGCCAGAGCCAGTAGCATCACCATGACGAAGGGCGCGATCGAGCCGTAGATGTCGCGCAAGGTGATTTCCGGAGGCGCCATCGCCCGCATCAGGAACAGGTTGTAGCCAAAGGGCGGGGTCATGTAGGCGATCTGGGTGGTGACCGTGTAGAGGATGCCATACCAGACCAGGTCGAAGCCCAGCGCCTGCACCAGCGGCACATAGAGCGGCGCGACGATCACCAGCATCGCCGTATCGTCGAGGAAGGTGCCCATGACGAGAAACGACAACTGCATCAGGATCAGGATGACCCAGGGGTTGAGGCCGAGCTGCTCGGTGAAGAGGTTCTCGATCGCCTTAACCGCGCCAAGCCCGTCGAACACCGCGCCGAAGCCGAGGGCGGCAAGGATGATCCACATGAACATGCAGGAAATCGCCAGCGTCTGACGGACGCAGGTCTCGAACACACCCCGGGTCATGCGCCCCTTGAGCACCGCCGCCGCGAAGGCGGTCATGGCGCCGATCGCCGAGCTTTCGACCAGCGAGGTCCAGCCATTGACGAAAGGCACCATCATCGCCGCGAAGATGCCGATCGGCAGCACCCCGGCCGACAGCAACCGCAGCTTCTCCGTCATCGGCACCGTGCGTTCGTCCTTGCTCAGAACCGGCCCCAGGTCCGGCTGTAGGCGGCAGCGGATGTAGATGTACAGGATGAACATGCCGGCCACCATCAGGCCGGGCACCACGCCGGCGAGCCAGAGCTGCCCCACCGGCTGGCGGGCGATCATCGCGTAGAGCACCAGCACCACCGATGGCGGCACGAGGATGCCGAGCGAGGAGCCGGCCTGGATCACCCCGGTGACCATGCGCTTGTCATAGCCCCGGCGCAAAAGCTCCGGCAGGGCGATGGTGGCGCCGATGGCCATGCCGGCAACCGACAGGCCGTTCATCGCCGAGACCAGCACCATCAGCCCGATGGTGCCGATGGCCAGCCCGCCGCTGACCGGCCCCATCCACACGTGGAACATCTTGTAGAGGTCGTCGGCGATCTTCGATTCCGACAGGACGTAGCCCATGAAGATGAACATCGGCAGCGTCAGCAGCGGGTACCACTTCATCAGCTTCATCGCCGCCGAGAAGGGAATATCCGAGCCACCGGTGCCCCAGAGGGTCAGCGCGGCGATGGCGGCGACACCGCCAATCGCGCCGAACACCCGCTGCCCCGTCATTAGCATCAGCATCATCGAGGCGAACATGAAGATGGCGATCATTTCATAGGACATCAAATTTCCTCTCCCCGGATCCGGGCGATGTCCTTGAAAAGCTCGGAAAGCGCTTGCAGCAGCATCAGCAGGAAACCCGAAATCATGACCAGCTTGACCGGCCACAGATACGGGCGCCAGGCGGTCGGGCTGCGTTCGATATAGCCAAGCTTCTCCGAGGCGGCGTCCGGCCCGCCGGTCAGGAAGGCAACGACGATATCCTTGAGGAAGGTGAACGGCTCATCGCCGAAATGGCCCAGCGAATAGGCGGTCGACCCGACGCCGCCGTAAAGCAGCACGCCAAGGAAGAACATCAGCAGCAGCACGGTGAAGGCATCGAACCAGGCGCGCTTTTTCAGCGACCAACTGGCGTAGAACAGATCCATGCGCACATTCGAGCCAAGCTGGATCGAGTAGGGCCCGCCGAGAATGTAATAGGAAACCATCGCGAACTGAGCGACTTCCAGCGTCCAGATCGACGGCAGGAAGAAGGTCTTGGAGATCGAGGACCAGAGCAGGATCCCCGCCATCACGAAGATGCCGTACATGATCAGCCGGCCAAGCCTGCGGTTGAACGCGTCCACCCAACGGACATAAACCCGCATGACCTCAAGCATGACCGCCCTCCGGCTGACCCGGTGCCGTCAGGTTCTCCAGCGCGAAGGCCAGCGCATCGCCAAGACGCTCCGCCCAAAGGGCTTCGGCCTCGGGGCTGGCGACCTCGTCGTTGCGGATCTCGATCATCACACAGGGAAGTCCGCGCCCTTCGCCGTGGCGGCCAACCGTGTAATAGACCCCGTCAGCGGGCGAATAGGGCACATTGTCGCCGGGCATCGTCGCCGGATCGGCGGCAAGCGCGGTCAGGATCGGCTCGGCAAGACGCCGGTCGGTATCGGACAGGATGCCGATCGGCCAGGGCCGGGAGACCCCCTTGTAGATCGGCGTGAAACTGTGGATCGACACCACCGCCGTCGGCAGTCCAGCCTCGGCGCGGGCGTCCAGCAACTCGGTGATGGTCCGATGAAACGGGGTGTGCACCAGATCAATGCGCGCCTGCCGATCCGCCGGTGACAGGCCGCGATTGCCGGGCACCTCGGTGGTCTCGCTCACCTCCGGGATCAGGTCGGCGGCGGCGGGATCGCGGTTGCAGTCCAGAACCAGCCGCGACAGATCCGGGTAGACCAGCGGCGCATCGAACAGAGCGCTGAGGTGCCGCGACACGCCCAGCGCGCCCGGGTCCCAGGCGATGTGCGCGCGGCGCGCGGCCTCATCGAGGCCAAGCCCGCCGAATTCCGCCGGCAGGACATTGGAGGCATGGTCGCACAGAAACACGAACGGCCCGAGGCCCTCCGCGTTTTCCGTGACGACGACCGAAGGCACGCCCCCCCGCGTTTCAGCTTGCTGCTGCATCCCTCTCCCCCCGAAGCGTCCGGTCGATGGCGTCTGTTTATTTTGTTACAGAATTGCACCATCACCGTTCTTCTGTAATATCTGATACACAGATTGCCGGGATGTCAAATGGATTCCGGAAGCAGGAGCGAACCGGGCGATGCCTCAGTCCCTGGCGGAGGAAATCCGCAACCGACTGTCCGAATTCACCACCACCGAGCGGCGGGCGGCGTTGGCGTTGCTTGCCAATTATCCTGTGCTCGGGCTCGGCACGGTGGCCCAGTTTGCCCGGGCGGCGGGGGTCAGCTCCCCCACCATCCTGCGTTTTGCCGCGCGCATCGGCTTTTCCAGCTACCCGGCCTTGCAAGCGCGGCTGCGCAGCGAACTGGAAGACCAGATCAACTCGCCACTGGCGCGGGTCAAGGGCGGCCAGAAAGCGGGCGACGCCGGAATTTCCACCATCGCCGAGGCCTGTCTTACCAACATTCGCGAGACCTTTCGCCACCTGCCAGCCTCCGAGATGGAGGCAGTGGCGGCGCTCCTGGCCGACGAACGGCGCGGGCTTTTTCTGCTCGGCGGGCGGTTCACCGATGCCCTGGCGCGTTACATGGGCGCGCATCTGCGTATCCTGCGCCGCGGTGTCACGCATATCGCCGGACAGGAAGGCAACTGGCGCGATTTTCTCATCGACATGGGACGGCGCGACATTCTGGTGGTGTTCGATATCCGCCGCTATCAGGCGGACCTTGCCCGGCTCGCTACGGCGGCGGCGGAGCGCGGCGTCACCATCATCCTGATCACCGACAGCTGGCTGTCGCCGATCGCCAGCGTGGCGACGCATGTGCTGCCGGCGCGGGTCTCGGTGCCCTCGCCCTGGGATTCCACCGCCGCGCTGATGACAATCGCCGAGGCGCTGGTGGCCGGCGTCACCAACGCCGATCCGGAGCGGGCGGAACGGCGCATGGCCATGCTCGAAGCCTATCGCGACGACAGCGATCCCGCCCGGCCGCAGCAGCCGGACGCAGGAGAAGACAGGCCAGCCCCCCTCAAGTCGCCGGATCCACAAGCAGATCGCCCCGAGCGCTCCTGACCGCTGCGCGCAGCGCGCCGACGAAACGCAAAAGGTCCGGCGATCCCGCTTCTTCGGCCCGGGTCGACAGGCCGACCGGGCCAAGGGTGATACGGGTGTCCACCGGCAGCTCGGCAAGCGTGCCCTCGGCCAGGTCGTTGGCCACCACCCCTTGCGAGATGATCCAGACCGCATCGGACGACCGGACGAAGGCCCGGCCGAAAGCGTTGGAGACCGTCTCCACCCGGCGCGGCAGTCGGCCGATACCATTGGCCACCACCAACCGTTCCACCAGCGGTCGGATCGCCGCCGCCGCGCTGGGGTACAGCACGATGTAGTCCGGCAGGCGGGCGAGATCGGGCTGGGCCAGCAGCGGATGGCCGGGCCGGACCACCAACGACACCTGTTCGGAGTAGAGCTGGACGAAACTCAGCCCCTGCATCGCCTCCGGATTGCCGAGCCGGCCGATCACCGCCTCCAGCGCGCCGGTGCGGAGCTGATCGAGCAAATGTCCATTCGGCCCGGTGACGATATCGAGGGTCGCTCCCTGGCCGCGCTCCAGATAAAGCGCTACCGCCCGCGGGATCACGCTGGCGGCCACGCTCGGCAAGGCACCGATGCGGATCAGCGTCTCTCCGCCCATCGCTGCCTGCTCCAGCCCGTCGATCCCCTGGCGCAGTGCCGCCACCGACAAGCTGGCGTAGTGACGGAAGATCTCCCCTTCCGCCGTCAGCGCCACCCCGGCCCGGCCCCGCTCCATCAAGGTCACGCCGAGGCGCTCCTCCAGCTCCTTCAGCGTCCTGGAAATCGCCGGCTGGGTCACGGACAGCGCGGCGGCCGCCTCGGTCAGGCTGAGGCGCCGGGCGATTTCCAGAAAGGCGGTCAAGTGCCGCAGCTTGATCCCGGCGTCGACCTGCATGGACGCTCCTTTGGTTATGAAACTGCCGATATTTCTCATTTTACATTACCATTTCAAATGAGCATGGTGACCCTGAGGCCGGCAAGGACAAGGGGAAAACGGTGAGAGCGATACGGCACGACAACCGGGTGCTGCACGCAATGTTGCGTCCGGGCAGCGGCGACGAACCTTGCCCCACTGTCGTCTTTTCCAATTCCCTCGGCACGGACCTGCGCATCTGGGATCGGGTGATCGCCGCCCTGCCCTCCGACTGGCACCTCCTGCGCTACGACACCGCCGGCCATGGCCTGTCGTCAGGCGGTACCAGCCTGTCGATCGAGGACCATGGCGCGGATCTGGTGGCCCTGGTGGATGCCTTTGACATCGACCGGGCCGTGATCGTCGGCCTGTCGGTCGGCGGGCTGATCGCCCAGAGCGTGGCGCTCGCCCGGCCCGAGCGGGTCGCCGGCCTTGTCCTCAGCAACACCGCCGCGCGGATCGGCACCCCCGATCTGTGGTCCCAGCGCATCGCGGCGATTGCCGAAGGCGGTATGGCGGCGATTGCCGATGGGATCATGGAGCGCTGGTTCTCCGCCCGGTTTCGCCGCGAGTGCCCCGACGATCTCGCCCTGTGTCGCACCATGCTGGCACACACCCCGGTGGACGGGTACACGGCGCTGGCGGCGGCGATCCGCGATGCGGATTTTCGCCCCCACGCCAGCCGGATCACAGCTCCCACCTTGTGCATCGGCGCCAGCGATGACGCGGCCACGCCGCCAGATGCGATGCGCGCGCTCGCCGGGCTGATCCCCGGCGCGGTGTATCAGGAGCTTTCCGGCCCCGGCCATCTGCCCTGCATCGAGGCGCCGGAGGCCATGGCCGGGCTGATCCGCGCCTTCATCGACAGCAAGGTGTCCGCATGACCATGACCCGCAAAGACATTGGCCTTGCCACCCGGCGCGCCGTCCTGGGCGATGCGCATGTGGCGCGGGCACAAGAGGCCACGACGGCCTTCGACGCCCCGTTTCAGGATCTCATCGCCGAAGGGGCCTGGGGCCGCGTCTGGACCAGCGAGGCGATCAGCCGGCGGGAGCGGTCGATGCTGACCATTGCGCTGCTTGCCGCGCTCGGCCATGACGAGGAGCTGGCCATGCATTGCCGGGCGACAGTACGCACCGGCGCCAGCGCGGAGGATGTGCGCGAGGCGCTGATGCATGTGGCAATCTATGCCGGGGTGCCGGCGGCCAACCGGGCGCTGAAGATCGCCAAGGCGGTCTTTGCCGAGATGGCGGCGGACACGGACCAGACGGACAGCGAAAAGGGTGGGGACCATGACAAGGGCTGATTTTTACCGGCGCGACCGCAGCCAACATCCGGTGCCGCTCTCGCCCGGCTACAAGAGCACGGTGCTGCGCGCGCCGCTGCGGCCGCTGCATTCGGTGGAACAGTCTGCGCTGGAGCGCAGCGGCCCGGCCCTTGGCAACACGGCGCTCGGCCCGCTCGACCATGACCTGATCCGCAATGCGGCCCAGGGTGGCGACGCCCTCGGCGAGCGCATCTATGTGTTCGGCCAGGTGCTGGACGAGAACGCCCGTCCGGTGCCGAACGCACTGATCGAGATCTGGCAGGCCAATGCCGCCGGGCGCTATGCCCATGTGAAGGATGGCTATCTGGCACCGCTCGATCCGAATTTCTCCGGCTGCGGCCGCTGCGTCAGCGATGGCGAGGGCCGCTATCTGTTCCGCACCATCAAGCCCGGCCCCTATCCCTGGCCGAACAACGGCTCCGACTGGCGCCCGGCGCATATCCATCTGTCGATCTTCGGCGAGGCCTTCGCCCAGCGGCTGGTTACCCAGCTTTACTTCGAGGGCGATCCGCTGATCCCGCTCTGCCCGATCGTCAACACCATCCCCGATCCGGCGGCCATCGACCGGCTGGTGGCGCGACTCGACATGCGCAATCAGGAGCCGTTCGACTGCCTCGCCTATCGCTTCGACATCGTCTTGCGCGGCCGGCGCCAGACCCATTTCGAAACCCGGCCGGAGGGCGCATGATGATCGACAGGCTCAAGGAAACCCCGTCCCAGACCGCCGGCCCCTATGTGCATATCGGCACGGCGCCGCAGAGCATCGGCCGGCCGCCGCTGGCCGGGCAGCCGGGGCCGCGCGTCGAGGCCGAAGGCGAGCGGATCGTCATCGAGGGTACCGTTTTCGATGGCGCCGGCGCGCCGCTGCGCGATGCCATGCTGGAAATCTGGCAGGCGGACAACTCGGGAAGGGTCGGCGCAAATGGCCTGTTCGCCCGCTGCCTGGCCGATTTCGACACGGGGCGCTATCGCTTCGAGACCGTGCGGCCCGGCCCGCACCGGGAGGGACAGCCCGCCCATGTGGCCTTGCTGATCTTCGCGCGCGGCATCAACCTGCATCTGCACACCCGCATCCACTTCCCCGAGGACCGGGAGCGCGTCGTCGCAGACCCGGACCTGCGCCGGCTGGAGCCTGAGGCGCGCGAGACGCTGATCGCCACCCAGGAAGCGCCGGGACACTACCGGTTCGACATCCATCTTCAGGGCGCGAACGAAACCGTTTTCTTCGACATCTGACCGGGAAGCCCGCAACCGGGCAGGAGCCGCCGCCATGACATCCTTCACCTCGCCGCTCTACCGCGACCTGTTCGGCGATCCGGAGACGGCAACGCTTCTGGACCCGGCAGCAGAGCTCACCGCCATGATCGAGGTGGAGCGGGCGCTGGCCCGGGCTCAGGCCCGCTGCGGCATGATCCCGGAGGCCGCCGGCGCGGCGATTGACAGCCAGCTCAAGACCTATCTTCCCAACCCGGCGGACCTTGCCACCGGCACGGCCTCCGCCGGGGTCGCGGTGCCGGCCCTTGTCGCCGTCCTACGCGACCATCTGGGCGCCCCCGGCGCGGATTACCTGCATTTCGGCGCCACCTCCCAGGATATTGTCGACAGCGCCCTGATGCTGCGCTGTGCCCGGCTGCTTGCCCTTTACGAAACCCGGCTGGAAACGCTGATCGCCGCGCTCACCGGGCTGGCGCGCGCTCACGCCGGCACAGGGATGGCCGGACGCACCCGCACCCAGACGTCAACGCCGATCAGCTTCGGCCTGCGCGCCGCCAACTGGGCCCGCCCGCTGGCCATCGCGCTTGCCCGGCTGCGCTATCTGCGGCGCGCCGGCCTGCCGGTGCAGCTTGGCGGCGCCTCGGGTGACCGCTCGATCCTTGGCCGCGACGGGCGCCAGATCGCCGATGCCCTCGCGGCCGAGCTTGGTCTTGCCCCGTCCGCCCCCTGGATGACCGACCGGCATCCCATCGGCGACATTGCCCATGTGCTTTCGTCCCTTTGCACCGCGCTCGGCAAGATCGGCGCGGATGTGCTGATCGCCAGTCGGTCCGAGATTGGCGAGATCCGGCTTGAGGGGGCAGGCGGCTCCTCGACCATGCCGCAGAAACAGAACCCGGTGGCGGCGGAAGCGGTGATTGCGCTGGCGCGCACGGCCTCGGGACTGGCAAGCCTGATCGGCACAAACGGCATTCACGCGGAAGAACGCGATGGCGCCGGCTGGATGGAAGAGTGGCTGGTGCTGCCGCAGCTTTTTGCCGCCAGCGGCGCGACCCTCTTGCGCGCCGGTGAGCTCATCGCCGCGCTGCGCCCGGCGCCAGAGGCCATGACGGCGACGCTGGAAGCAAGCGGCGGGCAGCTTCTGGCCGAACGGCTGTCCTTCGCCCTGCTGCCGCATCTGGGACGCGCGGGCGCACAGGCGCTGGTCAAGCGGGCGGCGGTGACCGCACGCGCCGAGGGGACGCCGCTAGCAGCAGTGGTCAAGGCTCTCAGCGACGCTCCGCTCGACTGGGCCACGCTCGCCGATGAAGCCGCAGGGCTTCAAGCCGCCGCCGCCATGACCGAGGAGATCCTGGCCGAGATCGACGCCACGCTGGCGGATGAAACCTAGGGTCGTGGCGGCGGGTTTCCCCGCCGCGCATCGCTTACCTCTGGCCGCGGAAATATGGCTTCAGCATTGCCCTTGGATAGTCCGCCTTGCGGGCGACCACCACCAGCGCGGCAATCGACAATAGATAAGGCATCATCAGGAACACCTGACCGGGGATGACGCTCCCCACCTCTGTCTGCAGCCGCACCTGGAAGGCATCGAAGGCGCCGAAGAGCAGCGCGCCGATCAGCGCCTTGCCCGGCCGCCAGGACGCGAAGACCGTGAGTGCGATGCAGATCCAGCCACGGCCGTTGACCATGCCGAAGAAGAACGCATCGAAGGCGGACATGGTGAGAAACGCCCCACCCAGCGCCATCAGCGCCGAGCCGGCGACCACGGTTCCCATGCGCAGCAGCGTCACCGACAGGCCCTGCGCCTCGATCGCCGAGGGGTTGTCGCCGACGGCACGAATGGCAAGGCCGAGCGGCGTGCGGTAGAGCACGAAGGCGACCACGACGACGAATGCCAGCGCCAGGAAAGTCAGCGGTGTTTGCTGAAACAGCGCCGGGCCGAGAAATGGCAGGTCCGACAGATAGGGAATGTCGACCGGCTGGAACGCCTCGATGCGCGGCGGCGAGGACACATCCGGCAAGGCGGTGCGGTAGGTGTAATAGCTCAGACTGGTGGCGAACAGGGTGACGCCAATGCCGGAGACATGCTGCGACAGGCCGAGCGGCACGGTGAGGATGGCATGGACGAGCCCGAAGGCGGCACCGGCAAGCGCGGCCACCAGCACCCCGCCCCAGAGCCCGGCGCCGAGCCAGACGGCCATCCAGCCAGCCATCGCCCCCGCGGTGAAGATGCCCTCGATGCCAAGGTTGAGGACGCCGGCCCGCTCGCACAACAGCGCGCCGAGCACGCCAAAGATCAGCGGCGTGGCGATGCGCAGCGCCGCCGCCCAGAAATTCGCCGTCAGCAGGATCTCGAGAATGTCGCTCATGCATCCGCCTTTCGCGCTTTCGGGGTGACAAGGCGGATCCGGAAGCGGACGAACAACCCGGAGACCAGCACGCAGATCAGCGAGGTGGCCACCACCAGATCCGCGAGATAGTTGGAAACGCCAATGGCCCGGCTCATGGAATCGGCACCGACGAAGATGCCGGCGATGAACAGCGCGGCGAACACGACCCCGAGCGGCGACAGGCCGGCCAGCATGGCGACGACAATGCCCGTATAGCCGAAGCCCGGCGACAGATCCGCCGTCAAATAGCCTTTCAGGCCGGCCACTTCGCTGACGCCGGCGAGACCTGCGAGCGCGCCGCTGAGCAGACCGACGCGGACGAAGGTGGCGGTCACCGGGATGCCCGCGTGCCGTGCGGCCTCCGGGTTTTCGCCCACCGCGCGGATCTCGAAGCCCCAGACCGTGCGCTTCAGGAAGACGTGAACCGCAACCGCCATCACCAGCGCCAGGATCAGGCCGGAATGCACCCGCATTCGCTCCAGCAGCTTGGGCAGCATCGCCTCGTCGAGCATCGGCTCCGACTGCGGCCAGCCCATGCCCATCGGATCCTTCATCGGCCCTTCGAGCATCATCTGCACGGCGAGGATCACCACGAAGTTGAGAAGCAGGGTGGTGACCACCTCATCGGCGCCGAGCCGCACCTTCAAAAGGGTCGGCAACAGCATCATCATGCCGCCAGCAAAGGCCCCGGCGAGCACCACCAGCGGGATCAGCAGGGCGGGCGGCGCGGAGATCGCGCCGGTGCCGACGGCAACCGCCGCCAGCGCCCCGGCATAAAGCTGGCCTTCTCCGCCGATATTCCAAAGCCGGGCGCGGAACGCCACGGCGGCGGCCAGTCCGGTCAGGATCAGCGGCGTTGCCCGGGCCAGCAGCTCGGAAAAGGCAAAGACCGACCCGAACGCGCCCCTGGCCATCAGAAGATAGGCCTCAAGCACCGGCGCGCCGGCGGCGGCAATCGGCAGGCTGGCAAGCAGAAGGGCCACCAGCGCGGCGGCGACCGGCGCGCCAACGCGGCGGGCGGAGGAGACGTTTTCGCGCGGCTCGAAGCGGATCATGCGGCCTCGCTTTCGGTGTGGTGCCCGGCCATCATCAGCCCGACGCTTGCCCGGTCGAGCTCTTCGCTGGGATGCGGCGTGCTGAGGTGGCCGCGATGGATGACGGCGATACGGTCGGAAAGGGCGAAGAGCTCATCGAGATCCTCGGAGATCAGGATGACACCAGCGCCGCGCGCCCGCGCCTCCAAGAGGCGGCGATGCACGTCTCCGGTGGCGCCGATATCGAGCCCGCGCGAGGGCTGGGCCGCAAGCACCACCACCGGCTCCGCATCGAGGGTGCGGGCCAGCACGATCTTCTGGATGTTGCCGCCGGACAGGAGCCGGGCGACCGCCCCTCCCCCCGGGCAGCGGATGTCATAGGCGGCAATCGCCTCCCGGGCTCTGGCTGCGATGGCCGAGAAGTCGAGAAAGCCGAACCGCTGGTAGCGCCGCCCGCGGATCTCCTCGATGACGAGGTTTTCCGCAACCGTCATGGCGCCGACGACGCCATCGCGATGGCGATCCTCGGGGATGCGGGCGATGCCGCTGCGGATCATGTCGCCGGCATCATGGGCATGAACCGGCTTGTCGCGCAGGAAAAGGCTGCCGCGTTCGGCCGGAAGCAGGCCGGACAGAAGCCGGGCAAGGGTCGATTGACCGTTGCCCGACACCCCGGCGATGCCGAGGATCTCGCCCTCATGCAGGGTAAAACCAACATCGCGGATGCTGTCGCGCCCCTCACCGGCCGAAACCCCGTCAAGGGTGAGCAGAGCTGCGCCGGGCGCCTTCGGCTCGCGCCGGCTCGGCGTTACCGCATGGCCGACCATCAGTTCGGCAAGCTTCTGCCGGTCGCACTCGGCGGTCGGCAAATCCGCCACCTTGCGCCCCAGTCGCAGAACGGCCACCCGGTCGGAGGCAGCCAGCACCTCGGCCAGCTTGTGCGAGATGAAGACAATGGCGATCCCTTGCGCAGCAAGAGACTTCAGCGTGGCGAAGAGCGTGTCGGATTCCTGCGGGGTCAACACGGCGGTCGGCTCGTCGAGAACCAGCACCCGGGCATCGCGATACAGCGCCTTGAGGATTTCCACCCGCTGCTGCTCGCCGACGGAGAGGCGCGAGACCCGGACGTCCAGGTCGACCTCCAGCCCCGAGCGCCGCATCAGCTCGGCCAGACGCGCCCGGGCGTTGCGTCCGGCAAGGCCGGGGCGGATCAGCGGCACGGTGCCGAGCACGATGTTCTCGAAGGCGGTGAGGTTTTCCGCCAGGGTGAAATGCTGATGCACCATGCCTATGCCGGAGCGCAGCGCCGCCCCCGGCGACCCGGGCTCCATCGGCTCAAGCCGGCCATCGGC
Organism: Stappia taiwanensis; assembly: GCF_014635285.1. Taxonomy (GTDB): domain Bacteria; phylum Pseudomonadota; class Alphaproteobacteria; order Rhizobiales; family Stappiaceae; genus Stappia; species Stappia taiwanensis. The sequence goes on from NZ_BMCR01000008.1 coordinate 134,201, forward strand.
GCCGGCCACCGAAACGGTGCCTTCATCGGCCACGTAATGGCCGAACAGGATGTTCATCAAGGTGGTCTTGCCGGCGCCGTTCTCGCCCAGCAGCGCGACGATTTGGCCGCGCCGCAGCTCCAGATCGACGGCCTCGTTGGCCAGCAGCGCGCCAAAGCGCTTGGTAATGCCGGACAGCGCCAGCACCACCGGTTGTTCTCCCGGACCCGAGGTCATGACCTCTCCCTTAGGGTGTGCCGCACCTTGCACCGGGACCCCGGCGCCGGGTGGCAGCCTCGCTTCTTCTTGTGATGACGGTTATCGGGACGGCAGCCTCCGCCGGCAGGCGGAGGCACGTGTCTGGCTGCGGCCCTCGGGCCGCAGCGCCGGTTACATGGTCGACTTGGGTTCGCCGTCGTTGACGTTGACCCGGAACAGACCGTCGCGGATTTCCTGTTCCTTGGCGCGCGCGGCGGCCACCGCGTCGGCATCGGCAAGGCTTTCATCGACGACGAAGCTGCCGCCGCCATGGCCCATGTAGCTGTACTGGCCGTAGTCGATCGGCTCGAAGGCATCGCCGGAAACCACCTCGATCACCCGGTCGATGGTCGGCTCCATGTGCCACAGGGCGCTGGACAGGATCGTGCCGGGATAATCGGCGGCGGTGTCGATCACATTGCCGATGGCCAGAATGCCCTTTTCCTTGGCCGCGTCGGACACGCCGAAGCGCTCGGCATAGAGGATGTCCGCGCCCTTCTCGATCATCGCGAAGGCGGATTCCTTGGCCTTTGGCGGGTCGTACCAGGAGTTGATGAAGGTGACGAGGAACTTGACGTCCGGATTGACCGCCTTCGCCCCGTCCATGAAGGCGTTCATCAGCCGGTTGACCTCGGGGATGGCATAGCCGCCGATCATGCCGATGACATTCGACTTGGTGGCCTTGCCGGCGATCATGCCGGTGAGATAGCTCGGCTCATGGATCCAGTTGTCGAACACGGCGAAATTCGGCTTGGCCGGACCGAAGGACGAGCCCATCAGGAAGGCGGTGTCCGGGTATTCCGCCGCGACCTTGCGCGCGGCGCGCTCCACGGCGAAGGCCTCGCCGATGACCAGATCCATTCCCGCTTCCGCATATTCGCGCATCACGCGCTCATAATCGGTGTTGGCGACATTCTCGGAGTAGGTGTAGGTGACGTCGCCGCGCTCCTCGGCGGCCTTCAGCGCCGTGTGGATCCGTCCAACCCACTGCTGTTCGACCGGAACCGTGTAGATCGCGGCAACCTTCAACGGCTTGTCCTTGGCGATCGCGGGTGCCCCTGCGACCGCGACTGCGGCCGCCGCAGCCAGACCGAGAACGGCCCGCCGCGTGACGGCAAAACGGGAAAGAAATGCCATGTGTTTCCCCCTGGCGCTTGGATGATGCGGCTGGATTTGACCATAGAACAGGCGCGCCCACAATGGAGGCAGGCAGGCCGGCAAGCTGTTTTTTGAACGAATGGACAAAATTTGATCGTTTGGACAAATTTTCACCGCTGGGCGGCAAGATTTCCCGCATCGCACACTGGGATCATGCCGCATCGCACCTTGGCCAGAGGTGAGAAAGACCGGCAAGAAACGGCGCGGAACGCCCCGTCATCTTGGCTCCGGCCTTGCCGCGCAGCGTGTCCGCTTCAGCTTGCACCGGACCGGCGCCGGGCACGCAACAGGATGCTCTTCAGGTCGACCACACCGGTCAGCTGCGTGAACAGCGCGAACAGGATCATCCCGCTTGCGACCAGCGCCGCCAGCGCGGCAAAGCGGATCACCAGCAGTGGCGAGGCCAGTGCGCCGGCCAGCAGCATCCCGCCGGCGTAGACCCCAACGCCCATCAGCACGCTGGCAAGCGCCAACAGCGGCAGGCGCCGGCGCGCGTTCGGGTCGAGACGAAAATACCCGCGCCGCCACAAGGTGCCGGCGAGCAGACCGGTGTTGACCCAGCCGGCCAGGGTGGTGGCAACGGCAATGCCCACATGGCCGAGAAACGGTGACAGGGCCAGCGCGCCGATGACATTGACCGCCATGCCGACGCCGGCAAACCACATCGGCGTCACCGTGTCTTCCCGGGCGAAGAACCCGGGCGAGAACACCTTGTTGAGCACGAAGGCGGGCAGCCCGGCGGCATAGGCGACAAGCGCCGCCGTGGTGGCGGTGGTGGCCGCCGCATCGAAGGCGCCGCGCTGATAGAGCACGGAGACGATGGCCTCGGGCACGACGATCAACGCCACGGTGGCCGGCAGGGTCAGCGCCAGGGCGAATTCCAGCGCCCGGTTCAGCGTCCGGTTCGCCGCCTGATCCTCGCCGGAGCGCAAGGTGCGCGACAGGTCCGGCAGCAGCACCACGCCGATGGCGATGCCGACGACGCCCAGCGGCAATTGGTAGATCCGGTCCGCATAGTAGAGATAGGAAACCGCGCCGGCCTGGGCCGAGGCGATGATGGTGCCGACGGCAATGTTGATCTGGGTGATGCCACCGGCAACCACGCCGGGAATGCCCAGCGCCCACAGCCGCTTGACCGCCGGGGTCAGGCGCGGGCGACGCAGGGGCACGGAAAACCCCATGTGCCGGACAGCACCATAGACAAGCGCAAGCTGGGCAAGGCCGGCCACGGTCACGCCCGCCGCAAGAGTGGCACCAAGGCCCGTGCCCGGCTCCAGACCGCTGGCCCAGATGCCGCTGAGGACGATGATCATCACGATGTTCAGCACCACCGGCGCCAGCGCGGCGGCGGCAAACCGCCGATAGGTGTTGAGAATGCCGGAGAGGAAGGCGACCAGCGACATGCACAGCAGATACGGAAAGGTGATCCGCGAGAGCAGCACCGCCAGATCGAACTTTTCCGGATCGGAGGCAAAGCCCGGCGCCAGCACCCAAACGAGCGCCGGCATCGCCACCTCGGCAAGCGCGGTCAGGGCCAGAAGCGTCCATAGCAGCGCGGCGAGGATCTCGGCGGCGAACCCACGCGCGCCGGCATCCCCCTGCTCTTCCACCGACCGGGCAAACAGGGGCACGAAGGCGGAGTTGAACGCCCCTTCGGCAAACAAGCGGCGGAACAGGTTCGGCAGGCGAAAGGCGACGAAGAAGGCATCGGCGACCGGTCCGGCACCAACGAAAGCGGCGATCATCACATCGCGGAAGAAGCCGAGCACGCGACTTGTCATCGTCGCGCCGCCCACGGTCGCGAAATTGCGGAGCAGACTCATGTGGCCTCGCTATACGGCGCTGGTGCGGCGCGGCCGCCGGCGCCCGGGCTCCTCGCCCTCTTCGCCGTCGACGGCCTCGCACAACCGCGTGCGAATGGCTTCCTGCCGGCCGATATTGCCAATTTTCTGACCGGTCAGATCGGTCACATAAAAGACATCCACCACCCGCTCGCCGAACGTGGCGATATGGGCGGAATTGATGTTGAGATTGAGCCCCGAGATCGCTCGGGTCAGATCGAACAAGAGCCCCGGGCGATCCAGCCCGGACACCTCCAGCACCGTGTGCCGGTTCGACCAGGAATTGTTCACGAGCACCTCCGCCTCGATGCGGAAGGCCTTCATCCGCCCGCGCGCCGCCGCCTTGCGGGCAACGCTGTCCGGCAAACGCTCCTGGCCGCGCAGGGCCTTTTCGATCAGGGTGCAGATCCGCTCGCCGCGGCGCAGCTCATCGTCATCTCGCGGCAGTTCCCGGGAAATGAAGATGGTGTCGAGCGCATAGCCGTCGGTGGTGGTGTCGATCTGCGCATCGACGATATTGGCGCCGGCAACGAAACAGGCGCCGGCGATGGTCGAGAGCAGCTTGGGATGATCCGCCGCCAGAACGGTGATCTCGGTAACCTCCTCGAAGGCATGCGCCACCACGCGCGAGGCGAACCCGGTCGCCGCCGCATCCGCCTCGCGGATCATCTGTGCATCGGCCAGCTTGCGTTCCAGCGGCACCCGCAGCCAGTAGGCCGGATAGTGGCGCTCCAGATAGGCTTCCCGCGCCTCCGGTTCCCAGGAGGCCAGCGCCTCGGCCAGTTCGGCCTTGGCCGCCGCTACCCGCTGGCTGTGTGGCGCCTGGCTGTGGCCGCCGCTCAGCAGCGGCTCCGTCTCATAATAGAGCGTGCGCAGCAACTGCCCCTTCCAGCCGTTGAACACATTCGGCCCGACGGCGCGGATATCGGCGACGGTGAAGATCAGCAGCAGCTTCAGCCGCTCAAGGCTCTGCACCACGCGGGCGAAATCCTCGATGGTCTTGCGGTCCGACAGATCGCGGGACTGGGCGATGGTGCTCATATCGAGGTGATGCTCGACCAGCCAGGCGACCGTATCCGTCTCCGAGGCGCTGAGGCCGAGGCGCCGACACAGGCGCCGGGCAATGCGCGCACCGGCGATCGAGTGGTCTTCCGGCCGCCCCTTGGCGATATCATGCAAGAGCATGGCGACGAACAGCACCTTGCGGTTCTGGATCGTCCGGATCAGATCGGTGGCCAGCGGATGATCGTCGCCGGCCTCGCCGCGCTCGATCTCACCCAAAACGCCGATGGAGCGGATCAGATGCTCATCGACGGTGTAGTGGTGATACATGCTGAACTGCATCATCGCCACGACCTTGCCGAAATCCGGCAGGAACCGGCCCAGAACGCCAGTCTCGTTCATCTTGCGCAGCAGGGTTTCCGGATCGCTGCGCGAGGTCAGAACCTGAAGGAACAGACGGTTCGCCTCCGGGTCCTCGCGCATCTTCGGGCCGATCAGCTTGAGCGAGCGGCGCACCCGCTTCAGCATCTCCGGATGCAGCATCGCCGAATGCCGCTCGGCGAGCGCAAACAGACGAATGAGATTGACCGGATCCTTCTCGAAGGCGCTTTCCGAGGCCAGGTTGAGCCGACCGTTGTCGATGACGAATTCGGGGAATCCCTTGACCAGGCGGCGACGGCGGTTGCGCCCGGTGAGCTGGCCGATCAGCCGTGACAGCGGTTGCGGCGCCTTGGCGTGCTGCTCCTCCAGCGCGGCGCAGAAGATCCGGGTCAGATCGCCCACATCCTTGGCCACGAGGAAGTAGTGCTTCATGAAGCGCTCGACGTCCTTCATGCCCGGGTGCTGGGTATAGCCCAGCCGCACGGCAATCTCGCGCTGCACGTCGAAGGACAGCCGCTCCTCGGCCCGCCCGGTAAGAAAATGCAGGTGACAGCGCACCGCCCAGAGAAAGTCCTCGCCCTTCTTGAACCGCTGATAGTCGGCGCGGGAGAACACCCCGGCCTTGATCAGGCCGGCGCCGGACCGGACCCGATAAAAATACTTGGAGATCCAGAACAGGGTGTTGAGGTCGCGCAAGCCCCCCTTGCCTTCCTTGACATTGGGCTCGACCAGATAGCGCGAGGTGCCCTGGCGCCGGTGGCGCTCGTCCCGCTCGGCCAGCTTGGCGGCGATGAACTCCGGCCCGGAGCCGGCGACCACCTCCGTGTCGAAGCGGCGCACCATATCGGCGAACAGCGCCTTGTCGCCCCAGATGAAGCGCGCCTCCAGCACCGCCGTGCGGATCGTCATGTCGGAGCGAGACAGGCGCAGGCATTCCTCCACGTTGCGGGTGGCATGACCGACCTTCAGCCCCAGGTCCCACAGCATGTAGAGAATATATTCGACCACCTGCTCGCCCCAGGGGGTCTGCTTATAGGGCAGCAGGAACAACAGATCGACATCCGACCCCGGCGCCAGCGTGCCCCGGCCATAGCCGCCAACAGCCACCACCGCCATGCGTTCGGCGGCGGACGGATTCTTCACCCGGTAGACGTGATGCAGCGCATAGTCGTAGATGACGCGGATCACCTCATCCTGCACATGAGACAGGCGCCGGGCGCACAAGGTGCCGCCGCCATCCTCGAACAATCGCTTTTCGGCAACCTCGCGCGCCTGACGCATGGCCGCCTTCAGCAGGGACAGCGCCTCGGCGCGCACACGCATATCCGACCCGTCGCCATCATAGGGCACGGTGAGGGCCGTCAACTGGCGGCGCAACTCCTGCGAATCGATCAGTCCGGCAAGCGGATCCGCTGTCTTGCTCATGGGTTCAGGTCCGCGTTTTTCCTGGTTTCCGGCCGCGCCGGCCTCTCCGGTTTTCGTGCAAGCGGGGCGCGAGGGTACGCGCATGGCCGCATCCGGTCGAGTCCGGCGCGCAACATGCCCGCCTTACACGCCATCGCGCGCGGCCGCCGCCTTCACCTGGTAAAGAAGCTGTTCCAGGCTCTCTTTCGACAAGCCGTCGATCTTCTGTGCCAGCAGATTGGCAAGTTCGGTCGCCTCCGGATCAAGTCCGCCGGTGTCGATCGTGATCTTCGGGTCGGACATTTCGGCAAGTCGCTGCAGTTCCTCCGCCTCGTCCCAGATGACATTGAAGAAGGCAATGATCCGCTGCACCATGAACCAGGTCGGCCGGCCGCGCCGGCCATGTTCCAGCGCGGACAGGTAGGCGGAGGAGACCGCCAGCGCCGCCGCCATGTCGGCCTGGGTGATGCCGCGCTTCTTGCGCAGCTCCCGCACCTTGGCGCCGAAGGGGGTCACAGGCGCCTCCCTCGGCCCGCCTTGCGCAGGCGTACATATAGGGCGCCGCCACCGCCATGGGCGGGGTGCGCCTCCTCGAAACCGACCACCAGAGACCTCATTTCGGGAAAGGCGAGCCATTGCGGCACCACCCGGCGCAAGATGCCGCGCCCTTCCGCAGCCATGCTGCCTGCCCCCTTGCCGGTGATCACCAGCACCAGGGTGAAACCGCGCGCCTGTGCCTGAGACAGAAACCCGCGCAGCCGCACATGCGCCTCGGCCTGGGTCAGGCCATGCAGGTCGATGCGGGCATCGATCGACCGGGTGCCTCGGGCCAGCTTGCGGCGCTGGCGCGGCTCGATCGGCGCCAGCGGCGGCTGGGAGGGACGGGCCGGCGGGCGCAGCGCCGTCTGGGTCTTGGGCGCGGTTGGTCGGCCGGACTTCTCCGCTGGCGCCGCTCCGGCTTCCGGCGCCTCCGGCTCAACAGGTTCCGGCCGCACCGGGCGTCCAGGCAGCGGCGTGACATGGGCGGTCACCTGCGCCCACAACTTGCGCTCGTCGGGAGAGGGCAGGCGTGTGCCCTTGCGTCCCCGGCTCACGAGGCGCCTCGCGGCAGCAGCACCGTCATCGCCGCCTCATGCTGGATCGGGCCGGCCTTTTCCCCTGCCGCCGCGCCGGAGCCGAAGAACACATCGCCCCGGGCCGCGCCAGTGATCGCCGATCCGGTGTCCTCGGCCAGCATCAACCGTTGGAACGAACGCATCCCGCCGCCCGCCCCGAGCGGCAGCTCCGCCGAGACGAACACCGGCGCGCCATAGGTGTGAAACCCCGCATCCACCGCCAGACTGCGGCCGGCCATCAGCGGCAGGCCCGCAGCCCCGACCGGCCCTTCCTCAGGCGAGATTTCGGTCACCTCGCGAAAGAAGATGTAGGAGCGGTTGCGCCGCAACACAGCGTCGATTTCCTCGGGATTGTCCGCCAGCCAGCCACGCAGCACCGCCATGGTCACCGTGCCGGGTTTGGCCAACCCCCGCTCGATCATCACCCGGCCGATCGGCGCATAGGGATGCCCGGTCTTGCCGGCGTAACCGACCCGCATGACACCGCCCCCTTCCAGCCGGATGCGGGCGGAGCCTTGCACGTGGATGTAAAACGCATCGACCGGATCGGCGAGCCAGACCAGTTCCAGCCCGTGCCCAGAGAGCGCCCCGTCCATGATGGCGCCGCGATCCGGCGGGCGACGGAGGGTGCCGTCACGGTCACGCAAGGCGAACGGCCAGTCCTTGTCGGCCCAGGCTGGACGGTTCGCCTCGGTCAGTGCCACCAGCTCGGGCGGGCGCCGCAGGAGCGGATAGGGGTAGGCGGCGCTTCTGGTCCGGGCACCGCGATATTCCGGCTCGAAATAGCCGGTCAGAAAGCCTTTGGCCGCGATCCGGTGCGGGAGAAACGCCTCTTCGAAAAACCGGCGCGCAGCCGAAGCGCCCCCCGCCGCCCAGGCCCTCCGGGCACTGGGGCACAGCGCGGCAAGCGCCTCGGGGTCGATGCCGAAGGCGCCCGTCTTGCCGACAAAGCCCTTGTCGCAATGGCGCAGGAAGCCAGCGAGCGCGGCCCGGTGGTCCTCCTCCGCCCAGCCGGGCATTTCGGTAAATGTTGTGGGGTGCAGAAGGGGCATTGCCTGTCCGGGCTTGTCGGATGCGGCTCGCGCCGGAGAGGCTCCGGCCAAGACCATCCCGGCCATCAGCAGCAGAACGGCAAGAGGGGCGGATGATGACCGCCCCTCGATGGATCCCGGTCGGGCCACGGCCCTTACTCGACCGATTCGGTCGCGACCAGCTTCCAGTTGGGATCGCGCGATCCGGTATCGCGCGCAAAAGTCCAGATGTCGGTGACGTCGCTTACCGTGTTGGGGTCGCCATCGACGATGGCGCCATCCCGGTCGCGGGTCGCGGTGATCAGTTCGCTGCGGAACTTCACCGTCACCTGCGCGGTGCTGCCCTTCATCGCCGCCTCGACGATATCGGCCTTGTCGATGCCGACGAAGGTGGACTCGATGGTCTCACCGCGGGACTCCCGATCGGAAATCGCGGCAACAAACCCTTCGTAGACATCCTTCGACAGGAGGTTCTTCAGGGTCTTGCGGTCGCCGGCGGCGAAGGCCGAAACGATCATCTCATAGGCCGCGCGCGCACCTTGCAGGAAGCTTTGCGGCTCGAACGAGCTGTCCGCCGACAGGATCTTGCGCAGCGCCTCGTTGAGGGCCGAGCCCTGCGGCGCCACCGTCTCCAGCGTCGCCGTCTGCGCGACCGGTGTCGACGAGCCACCCTGTCCCGGCAGCGGGATGACGTTGTCTTCCACCGGCGCGGAACGCGCGGGGGCGTCCTTCTCCCGATCCGGAGCCGAATAGGGGTCGAAAGGCGGCCGCTCGTGACCTGTCCGCTTGCCCAGAACGCTGCGCAGCCTCAGGAAGATCACGACGGCCAGAACCAGGAAAATGATCGTGGTGACGTCGAACATTTCGCTCATTTCATTTCCGGTCGGTTGACATCAAGGGGAGCGCTTGCCGCATGGCGACGCCCGGGCCGGTCGCGGGTCCACGCCACGCTCCCTGAATTTTCTTATGTAAGGCTCCTTGAACCAACATCCAACCTCAAGCACAAGCCCTCCGTGCGATTTCACGCCCGGCCAAGCGCATTTTACTCGCAATCCGGCCAATTGTTTCCTACCTAAAGGGGCGTAAATCACGCGCGCGGTCTACCCCTTGTACGCGCCTCCGCCCACAGGCCCCATCCGCGAGGGCCGGCCAACCAACGCAACGGTGCCCATGCCCATTGGTCTGATCCTGCTCCTTGTCCTGATCGGTCTGCCGCTGATCGAAATCGCCGTCTTCGTCGAGGTCGGTTCGGAAATCGGTGCGGTCTGGACCATTCTCCTGACCATCGCCACGGCCGTCGCCGGTTCGGTGATGCTGCGGCTGCAAGGGGTATCGCTGCTGACACGGATGCGCGCCGAAATGGATGCGGGGCGCGTGCCCGGCGAGGATCTGGTCCAGGGGGCGATGATGGTCGTTGCCAGCATCCTGTTGCTGATCCCCGGCTTCGTCACCGATGCCATCGGCCTGCTTTTGTTCGTGCCGCCGCTGCGCGCGGCGCTGGCCCGCGTTGTCGCGCGCAACGCACCGGTCACCGTGGTCCATGCCGATGTACGGCGGCAGCGCGGTGAAGGGGTCGTCGATCTGGACGCCGACGACTGGTCCTCGGTCGATCCGAACGACGGCCAACGCCCAACGAATGGCCAGTCCGGCTCGCCCTGGATCACCGATGAACGCCCGCATGGCGATGACAACCGAAGCGGGCAGTGACGCCTTCCTGATCGATTAACGGGATCTACACTCCACCTTCGCTACGCTTCGCGCGCGGTCTTGCAGGCTGCGGGGCGAAGCGAGGGTAGAGCGACCATGGCGTCTGCGGCGAACGGACGGATCGACTGGGTCGATACGGCAAAGGGCTTCTGCATCATCTTCGTGGTGATGATGCATTCCACAATCGGCGTGGAAATCGCCGCCGGAGAGCCCGGCTGGATGGGCGCCATCGTCGCCTTCGCCAAACCCTTCCGCATGCCGGATTTCTTCATGATTTCCGGCCTGTTTCTCGGGCTGGTGATCGACCGCCCCTGGCGCAGCTACCTTGACCGCAAGGTGGTGCATTTCGCCTATTTCTACGTGCTGTGGCTCACCATCCAATTCGCCGTCAAGGCGCCGATGATGGCCGGCGAAATCGGCTGGGCGGGCGTCGCCGGTCAGTACCTTCTGGCCTATGTGCAGCCCTTTGGCACGCTCTGGTTCATCTACATGCTGCCGGTGATGTTCGTCATCACCAAGGCCCTGCACCGCGCCGGCCTGCCCTGGTATCTGGTGCTCGGCGCCGCCGCCCTGTTGCAGATCGCCCCCATTCACACCGGCTCGGTGCTGATCGACGAATTCGCCTCGCGCTACGTCTTCTTCTACTGCGGCTATGTCTTCGCCGCCCGCGCCTTCGCCCTGGCGCACTGGGCCCGGCATCACCTGCCGCTGGCCATCGCCGGGCTGCTTGCCTGGGGGCTGGTCAACGGCGGTCTCGTCTTCACCGGATACAGCGAATGGCCGGTCATCAGCCTGGCGCTCGGCGGCGCCGGCGCGCTTGCGGTGATCGTCTTTTCGGCGCTGCTGACCCAGCTTGGCGTTTCCGCGCCGCTGCGCCATTGCGGCGAGAACTCCATCGTCGTCTATCTGGCCTTCTTCTTCCCGATGGCGGCGACCCGCATCATCCTGCTGAAGACCGGGATCATCCCGGATGTCGGCTGGATTTCCCTGATCGTCACCGCCGCCGGGGTGATCGCCCCGCTGGTGCTGTGGTGGCTGATCCAGCGGACCGGCCTTGGCACCTTCCTGTTCGTGCGCCCCGCCTGGGCGCGCCTGTCCGGCACGGGCCCCGGCCGCACCCAGCCGCAGGCTGCGGAATAAGCGGAGAAAGCAACAAGCGGGGTTTTCTCAGGCCGTCAACGCAGGCATGATCCGCGCCATGTCGACACAAGATCCCGCCTCCGCCCTTTCGCCCGACGATCATCTCATTCTGGTCGACGGCTCCACCTTCATCTTCCGCGCCTATCACGCGCTGCCGCCGCTGACGCGCAAGTCGGACGGATTGCCGGTCGGCGCCGTCGCCGGCTTCTGCAACATGCTGTGGAAGCTGTTGCAGGAGGGGCTGACACCGGAAGAGGGCGACGAGCCGACCCACATGGCGGTGATCTTCGATCATTCCTCGAAGACCTTCCGCAGCGAGATCTACCCCGAATACAAGGCACAGCGGCCGGAACCGCCGGAGGATCTGATCCCGCAATTCGGGCTGATCCGCGAGGCGACGCGAGCGTTCTGCGTGCACAGCATCGAGCAGGAAGGCTTCGAGGCCGACGACCTGATCGCCACCTATGCCCGCTCGGCGGCGGCCCATGGCGCGCGCGTCACCATCGTGTCCGGCGACAAGGATCTGATGCAGCTGATCGGGCCGCGCGTCGGCATGATCGACACCATGAAGAACAAGATTTTCGGCGAGCCGGAGGTGTTCGAGAAGTTCGGCGTCGGCCCGGACAAGGTGATCGAGGTGCAGGCGCTGGCCGGCGACAGCGTCGACAATGTGCCCGGCGTGCCCGGCATCGGCCTGAAGACCGCCGCCCTCCTGATCAACGAGTTCGGCGATCTGGACACGCTGTTGGCGAAAGCCGACACGATCAAGCAAAAGAAGCGGCGCGAGAACCTGATCGAATTCGCCGAGCAGGCCCGCATCTCCAAACAGCTCGTCACCCTCAAGGATGACGTGCCGGTCGCGCTGCCGGCCAGCGCACTGGCGGTCACCGATCTGGACGGTGCCCGCGCCGTCGCCTTCCTCAAGGCGCTGGAGTTCAGCACCCTGACCCGGCGCGTCGGCGAAACCACCGGCGCCGATATCGCCGCGATCGAGCCGGCGGAGCTTGTCATCAAGGGCTGGCACGAGCCGGATGCCAAGGGCCGCCAGATGGACAATGGCCGCACGCCGGCAGGCACCGCCGCCGCAGCCGACCCTGACGGGGGAGCCGGTGGCTGGCAGCCGCAGACGGTCGCGGATGCGGCCGCCGAAGCGGCGAAGGCCGCTCCGGTCGATGCCAGCGGCTACGAGACGGTGACGGACACTGACCGGCTGTCCGCCTGGATCGCCGAGGCGGCGGAGACCGGGTATGTGGCGGTCGACACGGAAACCACCTCGCTCGAGGCCATGCAGGCCGATCTGGTCGGCGTCTCGCTGGCCACCGCGCCGGGCCGCGCCTGTTACATTCCGCTCGGCCATGTGGACGGGGACGGCGACCTTCTCGGCGGCGGCGGCCTGATCGCAGGCCAGATCCCGCTGACCGAGGCGCTGGCGCTGCTCAAGCCGATGCTGGAAGACCCCGGCATCCTGAAGATTGCCCAGAACCTCAAATACGACTGGCTGGTGCTGCAACGCTACGGCATCGAGGTCGGGCCGCATGACGACACCATGCTGCTCTCCTACGCGCTCGACGCCGGCATCGGCGGCAATGGCATGGACGCCCTGTCCGAGCGCTGGCTCGGGCACACGCCGATCCCCTTCAAGGAGGTCGCCGGCTCCGGCAAGTCGATGATCACCTTCGACAAGGTGCCAATCGAGACCGCCGCCGCCTATGCGGCCGAGGATGCCGATGTCACCTTGCGGCTGTGGCAGGTCTTGAAGCCGAGGCTCGCCGCCGAGCGCATGACCACGGTCTACGAACGGCTGGAGCGGCCGATGGTGCCGGTGCTGGCGAAGATGGAAGCCCGTGGCATCGCCATCGACCGGCAGATGCTGTCGCGGCTGTCGGGCGATTTCGCGCAAGGCATGGCGCGTCTCGAAGCAGAGATCCACGAGCTGGCCGGCGAGCCGTTCAATGTCGGCAGCCCGAAACAGCTCGGCGACATCCTGTTCGGCAAGATGGGCCTGCCGGGTGGCAAGAAGACCAAGACCGGCGCCTGGTCGACCTCCGCCTCGGTGCTCGACGATCTTGCCGCCGAGGGCCACGAGCTGCCGGCGCGGATCGTCGAATGGCGGCAGCTTTCCAAGCTGAAATCGACCTACTCGGACGCGCTCCCCGGCTTCGTCAATCCTGAGACCGGACGGGTGCACACCTCCTATTCGCTGGCGGCGACCACCACTGGGCGGCTGTCCTCCTCCGAGCCCAATCTGCAGAACATTCCGGTGCGCACCGAGGCGGGACGGAAGATCCGCAAGGCTTTCATCGCCGAGAAGGGCAACAAGCTTCTCTCCGCCGACTACAGCCAGATCGAGTTGCGCGTCCTGGCGCATATGGCGGATATCGAACAGCTCAAGCAGGCCTTCGCCGATGGGCTCGACATTCACGCCATGACCGCCAGCGAAATGTTCGGCGTGCCAATCGAGGGCATGGACCCGATGGTCCGCCGCCGCGCCAAGGCGATCAACTTCGGCATCATCTACGGCATTTCCGCCTTTGGCCTGGCGGCCCAGCTCGGTATCTCGCGCGGCGAGGCGTCGGATTACATCAAGACCTATTTCGAACGCTTCCCGGGCATCCGCGACTACATGGAGGAGACCAAGGCCTTCGTGCATGCCCATGGTTATGTCACCACCATCTTCGGCCGGCGAGCGCACTATCCGGAGGTCAACACCAAGAACCCGAACATGCGCGCCTTCTACGAGCGGGCGGCGATCAACGCGCCGATCCAGGGATCGGCGGCGGATATCCTGCGCCGGGCGATGATCCGCATGGACGAACGCCTCGCCGCCTCCAAGCTCAATGCGCGGATGCTGCTGCAGGTCCATGACGAGCTGATCTTCGAGGTGCCGGAAGCAGAGGTCGACGCGACCATTTCGCTTGTCCGCGACGTCATGGAAAGTGCCGCCGAACCGGCGGTGCGGCTGTCGGTGCCGCTGCAGGTGGATGCCCGCGCCGCCGACAACTGGGACGAAGCGCACTAACGCGCTCTCGGCAGCGCCGGAAACCCGCCGCCAGCCCGGCCTTACCGCCGCTGGGCGGGCGGCATGCGCTCCACGGCGGTGAGCCCCTGATCGAGGGCCGCCGCCGCATCGGCCCCCATCTCCCGCACCAGATCCTCCTGAAACCGACGCGCCAGCTGCACCAGCTCCCGATAGGCCTGCCGGCCCTTCGCCGTCAGCTCAAGATGCTCAACCCGGCGGTCATCGCTGTCGGCGCGGCGGGTCAGCCAGCCGCGCCCCTCCAGCGCCGCCACCGCACGGCTGACCTTGGTCTTGTGCATGGTCGAGCGGCGGCCAATCTCCGTGGCCGTCGCCTCCCCCACTTCCCCAAGGATGGCGATGCTGCGCCATTCCGGCCGGGTCAGGCCGAAGCGCATCTTGTAGGCCGCGGCGAAGCGCTGGCTGACCGCGTTCGAGGCGCGCACCAGGCGGTAGGGCAGGAAAGCCTCAAGCGGCAGAATATCGGGCATGGCACTCCCTCCGGCGGATGACGCAAGACGCGCGTTGATAGTTACAAACTAAACGGTTACAAATGCAACTATTAACTGTCTGAGTTCAGGAGGGATCAGACGTGACGCTCCAGTACATGCCGGGCTTCGGCAACGATTTCGAGACCGAAGCGCTGCCCGGCGCCCTGCCGCAGGGCCAGAATTCGCCGCAGCGCGCGCCCTATGGGCTCTACGCCGAGCAATTGTCCGGCTCGCCCTTCACCGCGCCGCGCGGCACCAACGAGCGCTCCTGGCTGTATCGCATCCGCCCTTCGGTAAAACACTCCGGCCGGTTCGCGGCCCATGACCTGCCCGGCTGGAAGACCGCGCCGAATGTCGGCGACCATTCGCTGGCGCTGGGGCAATTGCGCTGGGACCCGGTGCCGATGCCCGAGGCGCCGACCGACTTTCTGGCCGGCATCCACACCATCACCACCGCCGGCGATGTTCACACCCAGGTCGGCATGGCCACCCATGTCTATGCCGCCAACGCGGACATGACAGACGATTACTTCTTCAACGCCGATGCCGAATTGCTGCTCGTGCCGCAGGTGGGCGCCTTGCGCGTTGTCACCGAGCTGGGGGCGATGGAGGTGGCGCCGAAGGAGATCTGCGTCATTCCGCGCGGCATGGTGTTCCAGGTGGCGCTGCCGGACGGTCCCGCGCGCGGCTATATCTGCGAGAATTACGGTGCCAAGTTCACCCTGCCGGATCGCGGGCCGATCGGCGCCAACTGCTTGGCCAATCCGCGCGATTTCAAGACCCCGGTCGCCTGGTACGAGGACAAGGAAACGCCCTGCCGGCTGATCGTCAAATGGTGCGGCACCTTCCACGTCACCGAGCTCGGGCATTCACCGCTGGACGTGGTCGCCTGGCATGGCAATTACGCGCCCTACAAATACGACCTCACCACCTTCTCCCCGGTCGGGGCGATCCTGTTCGACCATCCGGATCCGTCGATCTTCACCGTGCTCACGGCCCCGTCGGGCGAGGCCGGCACCGCCAACATCGACTTCGTGATCTTTCCCGAGCGCTGGATGGTGGCGGAGCATTCCTTCCGCCCGCCCTGGTACCACCGAAACATCATGTCGGAGTTCATGGGGCTGATCTATGGTCGGTACGATGCCAAGGAAGAAGGGTTCGTGCCGGGCGGCATAAGCCTGCACAACATGATGCTGCCGCACGGGCCGGACGCGGCCGGCTTCGACAAGGCCAGCCGGGCCAATCTCAAGCCGGAAAAGCTCACCGGCACCATGGCCTTCATGTTCGAAACCCGCTTCCCTCAGCATCTCACCCGCTTTGCAGCGGAGCTCGACACGCTGCAGGACAATTATCTCACGTGCTGGACCGACCTGAAGAAACGGTTCGACGGCACCATCGAAGGCAATTGGGATTAATCATATGAAACTTGCCACACTTCGCGACGGCAGCCGGGATGGCCGGCTGGTTCTGGTCAACAAGGCGCTGACCCGCTGCACCGAGGCCGCGCATATCGCGCCGACGCTGCAGGCCGCGCTCGACACTTGGGACGAGGTGGCGCCAAAGCTCGCCACCCTCGCCGAGAGCCTTGAGCATGACGCGGTGCCGTCCATGCGCTTTCACGAGCATGACGCGCTGTCGCCGCTGCCGCGCGCCTACCAGTGGGCGGACGGCTCGGCCTATGTCAATCACGTGGAACTGGTGCGCAAGGCGCGCGGCGCGGAGATGCCGCCGAGCTTCTGGACCGACCCGCTGATGTATCAGGGCGGCTCCGACAGCTTCCTCGCCCCGCGCGATCCGATCCGCATGGCCGACGAAGCCTGGGGCATCGACATGGAAGGCGAGATCGCCGTCATCACCGGCGACGTGCCGATGGGCGCCAGCCGCGAGGAGGCGGCTGCCGCGATCCGTCTCGTCATGCTGGTCAATGACGTGTCCTTGCGCGGGCTGATCCCGGCGGAGCTGGGCAAGGGCTTCGGCTTCTTCCAGTCCAAGCCCTCCTCGGCCTTCTCGCCGGTGGCCGTCACGCCGGACGAGCTGGGCGATGCCTGGGACGGCGCCAAGCTTTCGCTGCCGCTCTCCGTCGACCTCAACGGCGAAGCCTTCGGCCGGGCCGAGGCCGGCATCGACATGACCTTCGACTTCCCGACCCTGATCGCCCATGCGGCCAAGACCCGTCCGCTCGGCGCCGGCGCCGTCATCGGCTCCGGCACGGTCTCCAACAAGCTGGACGGCGGTCCGGGCAAGCCGGTCGCCGAAGGCGGCGTCGGCTATTCCTGCATCGCCGAGATCCGGATGATCGAGACCATCGAAACCGGCACAGCAAAGACCCCGTTCATGCGCTTTGGCGACACGGTCCGCATCGAGATGCAGGACCGCGACGGCCATTCGATCTTCGGCGCCATCGAGCAGACGGTGGAAAAACATGACTAGGCTCCTTGTCGCAGCGCTGGCGCTCTCGGGTACATTGCTTTCTGGCACGTTGCTTTCGGCAACCGTCCGCGCGGAGGATCCGCTCGCGCCGGTGGCGGAGGTGATGCGGATCACCGCCGGCAACTGGGCCGATGACGGGTCCGAACCGCAGGAGCTGTTCACCGAGGAACGGCTCGACCGCCTGTTCAGCCGGGACTTCTCTGCCCGTTACCGGGCCGCCGCCGCCTTTCCGGCGATGGAGGGCGGCACGTCGCCGTTCGATTACGACGTGATCGTCAATGCCCAGGACGGATGTCCGCTGACCGATCTGTCGATCGCCCGGACCGAGGACGGCAAGACCGGCGAGGCCGCCGGATCGGGCGCGCCTACCCTGATCGTCGCCCGCTTCAACGCCACCGCCTGTTTCAACGAGGCATCCGAGGTGCAGGCGCCGAGCGAGGTGCGCTTCACCATCATCGACGAGGACGGGCGCAGCGTCATCGATGACATCCAGACCGAGGCAGACAACGAGGAATTCGGCTCGCTCAAGGCCGAACTCGACACCATCGCCCGGCAATAGCGCAGCATCCACGACCCCGCCCGCGGTCGGACGGCCCGGCGAAAGACGAGACGACCAGGAGACCAGCATGGCCAAGGCATTCGCCTCCCAAGGCGACATGAGCGAAAAGAACATCTCCTTCACCGAGATCGGCAGGGACCTTTGGGCCTTTACCGCCGAGGGAGACCCGAACACCGGTGTCATCATCGGTGACGACAGCGTCATGATCATCGAGGCGCAGGCCACCCCGCGCCTTGCCAACAAGGTGATCGAGAAGGTGCGCGAGGTGACCGACAAGCCGATCACCCATCTGGCGCTCACCCACTATCACGCGGTGCGGGTGCTCGGTGCCGCCGCCTACAACGCGCCGAACATCATCATGAGCGAGAAGGCCCGCTCCATGGTGGTGGAACGCGGGGCGGAGGATCGCGAATCCGAGTTCATGCGCTTCCCGCGCCTGTTCCAGGGCTATGACACGGTGGAGCAGATTCCGCCGCTCACCTGGCCGACCACCACCTTCAACGACCGCATGTCGGTCTATCTCGGCAACCGGCGGGTCGACCTGATGTTCCTGGGCCGGGCGCATACCGCCGGCGACATCGTCATCTACGTGCCGGACGAGAACGTGATGTTCACCGGCGATATCGTCGAGTACCACTCGGCCTGCTACTGCGGCGACGGCCATTTCCACGACTGGCCGGGCACGCTGGAAGAAATCCGCGCCTGGGACGTGGATGCCATCGCCCCCGGTCGCGGCGACGCGCTGGTCGGCAAGGAGATGGTCAACGCCGCCCTCGACGCCACCAGCGATTTCGTCACGTCCACCTACCGCCCTGTGGCCCAGGTGGCGATGCGCGGCGGCTCGCTAAAGGAAGCCTGGGACGCGGCCCGCGCCGAATGCGACCCGAAATTCTCCGATTACGCGATCTACGAGCATTGCCTGCCGTTCAATGTCGCCCGTGCCTATGACGAGGCGCGCGACATCGACACGCCGCGCATCTGGACCGCCCAGCGCGACAAGGAAATGTGGGAGGCCCTGCAGGGCTGACGGGGAGAAGGCATCCGGCGGTGGAGGTCGCCGGATGCCTTGCCGGCTTCAGGTTCTCTCGGGAGGAGACATGACCAAGATTTTCGAAACGCCGCTCTACCCCTATCGGCGCGTGGCCGATCAGGATGCGGCGACGCCCGCCCGCCATCCGGCGGTGGTGCTCGGCGCCGGCCCGGTCGGGCTTGCCGCCGCCATCGACCTTGCCCAGGCCGGCGTTCCGGTGGTCGTGCTCGATGAGAACGACAAGGTGAGCTGGGGCTCGCGGGCGATCTGTTTCGCCAAGCGACCGCTGGAAATCCTCGACCGGCTCGGCTGCGGCGATGCCATGGTCGACAAGGGCGTCGTCTGGAATGTGGGCAAGGTGTTCTTCGATGACCGCAAGGTCTACGACTTCAACCTCTTGCCGGAGGGAGGGCACAAGCGCCCGGCCTTCATCAACCTGCAGCAGTATTATCTGGAAGAGTATCTGGTCGACCGGGTCCGGGAGCTTGAGGCCGAGGGCAAGCCGATCGAGCTGCGCGGCGGCAACAAGGTCACCGCCATCGACCATGAGGCGGCAGGCGTGCGCCTCACCGTCGACACGCCGGAGGGGCCCTACAGCCTCAATGCGGACTGGCTGATCGCCTGCGATGGGGCCGGCTCGCCGACGCGCGCCATGCTCGGTCTCGATTTCCTTGGCCGGGTGTTCGAGGACAATTTCCTGATCGCCGATGTGGTGATGAAGGCGGATTTCCCGACCGAACGCTGGTTCTGGTTCGATCCGCCCTTCAACAAGGGACAATCGGCACTTCTGCACAAGCAGCCGGACGATGTCTGGCGCATCGATCTGCAACTGGGCTGGGACATCGACCGGGAGGCGGAAAAGGACCCGGCGCGGATCGCCCCGAAGCTGAAGGCGATGCTTGGCGAAGACACGGCCTACGAGCTGGAATGGGTGTCGATCTACACGTTCCAGTGTCGACGGATGGAGCGGTTCCGCCATGGCCGGGTGATCTTCGCCGGCGACGCGGCGCATCAGGTCTCGCCGTTCGGCGCGCGCGGCGCCAATTCCGGCTTTCAGGACACGGACAATCTCATCTGGAAGCTGAAGCTCGTCCTCGACGGGCTGGCGCCGGACAGCCTGCTCGACAGCTATGACGCGGAGCGGGTGTTCGCCGCCGACGAGAACATCCTCAATTCCTCGCGCTCCACCGATTTCATCACCCCGAAGAGCCATGCCAGCCGGGTGTTCCGCGATGCGGTACTCGATCTGGCCGAACAGCATGCCTTCGCCCGGCCTCTGGTCAACTCCGGCCGCCTGTCGCTGCCGGCTGTCTATGACGGTTCGCCGCTGAACGGCCCTGACGCCGCCGAATTGCCGGCCCGCACGCGCCCCGGCGCACCGGCCAGCGACGCTCCGGTTGGCGACGGCTGGCTTCTCGACCGGCTCGGCGGCGATTTCCAGCTCCTGACCATCGATGCAGAGGCCCCGAACAAGCTGGATGTCGGCGGCATCACGGTCACCCGGCTTGCCCTTTCCACCAATGACGACCCGAGCGGGGCGCTGGCTGCGCGCTATCTCGGCGGGGCGCAAAGCGCCGTCTACCTGATGCGGCCCGACCAGCATGTGGCCGCGCGCTGGACCACCTTCGATGCCGATGCCGTGGCGCAGGCGGTCCGAACCGCAACCGGACAGGCGTGAGGAGCGCATCATGACAGCAACAACGCCCAAAACGCTCACTCTTGAACCGAACCTTACGGACCCGGACGGGTTCTACGCCGAGCTGCTCGCCTTGCACGAGGGGCTGAGCCGCGAGGAAAGCGAGGCGCTCAACGCCCGGCTCGTGCTGGTGTTGGCCAACCACATCGGCGACCGCGACGTGCTGCGGGCCGCCTTGACCGCGGTGAAACCCGGCTGACAGGCGCATTTGCTCAAGGGGCGAAGGAGCCCCCTCCCGCAAGCGCCGGACCAACACCGCAAACGCGCTG
The DNA here is from genome assembly GCF_014635285.1 of Stappia taiwanensis. Classification (GTDB taxonomy): domain Bacteria; phylum Pseudomonadota; class Alphaproteobacteria; order Rhizobiales; family Stappiaceae; genus Stappia; species Stappia taiwanensis. Next base: position 154,708 of record NZ_BMCR01000008.1, read on the forward strand.
CCGAACACATGACGGAGGAACGACAGATGAAAATCGAGCAGATCCACCATGTCGCCTATCGCTGCAAGGACGCGAAGGAGACGGTCAACTGGTATGTCGACAACCTGAACATGGATTTCGTGCTGGCGATTGCCGAGGACAAGGTGCCCTCGACCCATGAGCCGGACCCATACATGCATGTGTTCCTCGATGCGGGGAACGGCAATGTGCTTGCCTTTTTCGAGCTGCCGACCAAGCCGGAGATGGGCCGCGACCCGAACACGCCGGAATGGGTGCAGCATATTGCCTTCAAGGTGAAGGACCGGGACACGCTGCTGGCCTTCAAGGAGAAGCTGGAGAAGAACGGCATCGACGTGCTCGGCGTCACCGACCATTCGATCTTCCACTCGATCTATTTCTTCGACCCCAATGGCCACCGGGTGGAACTGGCCTGCCCCGATCCGGCGGAAGAGGCCATGCTGAAGAAGCTCGATGCGGTGAAATGGGACATGCTGGAGGAATGGTCGAAGACCAAGCGCGCCCCGCACCACGCCGATTGGCTGCACGCCAAGGAGCTGGGCAAGGACGCGCCCAGCCCCACCTGAGCCGACCCGCAAGGCCCTCACCCGGCACAGATCGCCGCGCCGGGTGAGGCATTCCGCTCGAAAACTCCGCCTAGGCTTGCCCGCCGAGGACAGCGGTGACGAAGACAAGCTCCGCATCGCCGGTGTTGGTGAGATCATGGACAAAAGCGGCTTTCGACGACAAATCCGGGAAATACCGGGTGTCGCCGGCCTGGTAGACCACATCCAGCACCTCGCCATTGCCATAGCGCGAGCGGGCCTTGCCATCGGTCAGCACCGTCCAGAAATAGGGGCGATCGTGGCGATGGGCCGGCAAGGTCTCCCCCGGTGCGAGGCGAATATGCCAGATCTGAAGACCGTTTTCCGCCAGCACCAGATCGGTACCGATCCGGTCACCGGCCTCCATCGGGACAGGATCCACGGCAAGCCGCCGGGCGCTCACGCCACCTCCTCAAGCGCCGGATAGGTGGAATATCCGGTGGCGTCGCCGCCAAACAGGGTGGCGCCGTCATAGTCCGCCAGCGGCAGATCCTCGCGGAAACGCCGCACCAGATCCGGATTGGCGATGAACGGCCGGCCATAGGCGACGAGATCGGAGAGCCCCTCGCCAAGGATCCGCGCGCCCCGATCGCGGGTATATTTTCCGGCGACGATGATCCGCCCGGAATAGGCCGCGCGCAGCGCATGGCGGAAGTCCTGCGGGATTTGCGGCGCATCCTCCCAATCCGCCTCGGACAGATGGATGTAGGCGAGACCGAGGCGGTCCAGCTCTCGCGCCGCCTTCAGCATGGTCGGGATGATCTCGTCATCGGCCATGTTGCGCTGGGTGATGAAGGGCGACAGGCGGAGCCCCGTGCGATCCGGCCCCGCTTCCGCCGCCACCGCCTCGGCCACCTCGATCAGGAAGCGGATGCGGTTTGCCTGATCGCCGCCATAGCGATCCGCGCGATGGTTGGAGGAGCGGCGCAGGAACTGGTCGATCAGGTAACCGTTGGCGCCATGGATCTCGACCCCGTCGAAACCGGCGGCCATGGCATTGGCCGCGCCTTTGCGAAAATCCTCCACGATCCCGGCAATCTCGCCGGTCGCGAGTGCCCGTGGCACCGGACAATCGACCATGCCGCCCTGTCCGGTCTGCGGATCGACCACCCAGACCTGGGCCTCCGGCGACAGTGCCGAAGGCGCCACCGGCCGGCCATCGGCGTGGAAACTGCCGTGGCTCATCCGGCCCACATGCCAGAGCTGGAGAAAAATCCGCCCGCTCGCCGCATGAACCGCATCGGTCACCCGCCTCCAGCCGGCGACCTGCGCGGGCGTGTGGATGCCCGGGGTGAAGGAATAGCCCTGCCCCTGGGGCGAGATCTGCGTTGCCTCGGTGACGATCAACCCGGCGCTGGCCCGCTGGGCGTAATACTCCGCCATCATCCCATTGGGCACATTGCCCGGCTGATCCGTGCGCGCCCGGGTCATTGGCGCCATGACGATGCGGTTCGGCAGGGTCAGCGACCCGAGCGACAGCGGCGTAAACAGATTTGCCTTCATGCGAAGTCTCCATCAAGCGCATCAGGGAGCGCGGGCAAACCGGTTGGGGCCAGTTCCCCGCTTCAGCGAAGGGCATTGGCATCGTGTTGCAATACCCCTTCATTTTCCTGCAAGAAGGTAATCCTTGCCGGATTTCCTGATAATTCGTTAGAATCAGAATTCACAATTCGGAAAGATCGAATGATCAACCTTGAACACCTGCGTCTCTTCCTGCGCATTGTCGAGAAGCAGGGGCTGGCCGCCGCGGGGCGCGAGACTGGCCTGTCTCCCGCCTCGGTCTCGGAAAAGCTTGCGGCGCTGGAGCGGCACTACGGCGCGACGCTGCTCACCCGCACGACCCGGGCGATCAACCTGACCGACGAAGGACGGCTGCTGGTTCAGGGCGCCCGGCGGCTGCTGGCGGAGGCCGAAGAGCTAGATGCACGCATTCGCCTCGGCACGGAGCGTCTGTCCGGTCCGGTCCGCCTCAGCGCACCGGAGGATCTTGGCCGCCGCTGCATCGTCCCGGTGATCGACGCCTATCTGGCGGAAAACCAGGAGGTGACCGTCGATCTCAACCTGACAGACGGCTACGTGGACCTGGTGGCGCAGGGGCTGGATTTCGCCGTCCGGCACGGAACGCTGGCCGACAGCAGTTTGCGGGCGCGCTCGCTTGGCACCAATCGGCGGATCGTCTGTGCCGCTCCTGCTTACCTCGCGGTCCATGGCACGCCGCAAACGCCAACGGATCTTGCGGACCATCAGTGCATTCTTATGCGGTTCGGCCAGCACATCGACCGGGAATGGCCGTTCCGGATCGATGGCAAGATGACGAAGGTGCTGGTGCGCGGCCAGCGGATCGCCAATGACGGCGGCCTGGTACGGCACTGGTGCCGCGATGGCCACGGCATCGCCTTCAAATCGGTGTGGGACGTGGAGGCCGATCTGGCCTCCGGCGCGCTGGTGGAACTGCTTTCCGAGTATTCCGCCGGCGAAACCGCCCTACAGATCGTTTATCCCCAGTCGGAGGTTCAGCCGCGCCGGGTGCGCGCCCTGATCGACAAGATCAGCGAGAGCCTTGCCCTCTGCATGAGGCCCGGGAAGGTCTGACGCCGGGGAGCACCCCGTCCCGCTACGGCGTGTCCTTCCAGCGCTTCAGCGTCCCGCTGTCGATATCGAACTGGTCGAGCACCCGCCCGACCGTATGCTCGACGATATCGTCAATGCTCGCCGGCCGCGCGTAGAAGGCCGGCACCGGCGGCATGACCACGGCGCCCATTTCGGTCACCGCCACCATGTTGCGGCAATGGCCGAGGTGCAGCGGGGTTTCGCGCACCATCAGCACCAGCCGGCGCCGCTCCTTCAGCGCCACATCCGCGGCCCGCGTCACCAGGCTTCCGCCAATGCCGGAGGCGATTTCCCCCAGCGTCTTGACCGAACAGGGGGCAACGATCATGCCCTGGGTTCGGAACGACCCGCTGGCAATCGCCGCGCCGACATCCTCGTTGGCATGGACGAAATCGGCCTTGGCCTGCACCTCCGGCACCTTCAGCTCCGATTCATGGGCCAGCGTCACCATCGCCGCCCGGGTCATGACGAGATGGGTCTCCACCTCCAGCGCCCGCAGGATCTCCAGCAGGCGGATGGCATAGACATGGCCGGAGGCCCCTGTGATGGCGACGATGATCCGCTTTTTCGACACGCTTTCACCTCTGGAGGGATTGGCAACTCGGCATCCGGCCGAACCGGCTACCGGCCCGCGTCATACACCATGGATTGCCCGCACACGCCAGCCAATGCGGGGCCCCTTAAGCGGGGCCGTCCCGTCAGAACCCGGAATGATGTTCCAGAAAGGCCGCCTCGGCCTCGGTGTTGCGCCGGCCGAGCGCCTTATTGCGATGCGGGAACCGGCCGAACCGGGCAATGATGTCCCGATGCTCAATGGCGAAGCCCAGCGCATGTTCATCGCCCAGATCGCGATAAAGCGCGACGCACCGGGTCTGGTCGTCAAGATCCTCGCTGTGCATCAAGGGCAGGTAGAAGAACTGCCGCTGCCTGTCGCCGACCGCCTGATCATACCCTTGCGCCAGCCCATGCTTGGCCGAGGCCAGTGCCAGCGGATCGCTTTCAAAGGCACGGGCCGAACCACGAAACAGATTGCGCGGGAACTGATCGAGAGAAATGGTCAGGGCCAGGGCGCTGTCCGCCGCCCCCTTCCAGCCATCGAGCTCGCCCGCACGCGCCGCCTCATAGGTGGCGGAAAACCGCTCGGCGATCTCCCGGTCGACCGCCTCGCTACGGGCAAACCATGCTTGTTCAACAGCATCGGAGAACCAGAAGTCGAGGATTTCCGAGGCACTCCTGACGGTCATGGGCAAAACCTCCTCACGGGAAACAACGGCCAGGGACAGATCACCGGTGGAAATAGCCGGCAAAGGCCCTGAATTCGTCCCTTTTCATCGGCATGGATCATCCATCAGGCATGAATGGCCTGAAACCCCCATAACCGCAAGGGACCCCCAGGCATGCGCCCTTCGATTGCCGGACTTCTGTCAGCGGCCCTCACTGCCGGTCTCCTGTTCGGCGCCCTGCCGGCGGCCGCCGCCGAGGTGACCGTGACCGGTGCCCTCACCTATCCCCAGCGGGTGGCGCTGCCGCCTGACAGCATGGTCAAGGTAGAGCTGCGCGAGATTTCCATCGCCGATCAGGCGGCACCTGTGCTGGCCGAATACCAGTACCAGGCGGACGGGCGCCAGGTGCCGCTGCCGTTCGAGTTCATTGTCGACGACAGCGCTTTTCAGCCCGGACAGCGCTACGCGGTGCGTGGCCACATCACCCAACCGGATGGCCGGTTGCTCTGGACCACGGACGAGGTCCATTCGATCGATCCGGGCAAAAGCAAAAACGACCTGGGCATGTTGATGCTGGTACGGGTGGAAGATGAGGCCGCCTTGCCGGCCTTCACCGCGGCCGGCAACGAGCCGGGGTGGTCTCTGAAGATGGCAGGAGACCGATTCCTGCTGAGCCTCGACTATGGTTCCGACACCACATCCGCGCCGATCGGCGAACCTGAAACCCAAGACAAGACAAAGGCCTATCACACTAGAACCGAAGATGGCCGCGACCTCGCCGTGACGATCACCGACGCGCTTTGCCATGACGACATGAGCGGCATGCCCTATCCGATGCGCGTGACCCTTGAGATCGGCGACCGGTCCCTGAACGGCTGCGGTGGTCGCCCGGCCGATCTCATCATCGGCGCGGCGTGGACGGTGGAAGATATCGGGTCCGCCGGGATCATAGACTTCTCTAACACCACCCTGGAGTTTACCGCCGACGGCCACCTCTACGGCCGGTCCGGCTGTAACCGCTACAACGCCGGCTACCAATTGACTGGCGAAAGTCTGACCGTCGGCCCGGCGGGGGTCACCAACATGGCCTGTGCCCCCGCCCTGATGACCCAGGAGGCGGCCTTCCTGGAGATCCTGAGCGGAGTGCAGCGCTTCGATATCACCAAGGACGGCGCGCTTCGGCTGATCGCGGGCGATGGCCGGACCATCCTCGCCCGCCGCTAGGCTCTTTGGCTGATGGCCGCCAGTGCGCGCGCTGTCAGCACCTTGACGAGATGAGCCCGATAATCGGCCGCCGCGTGGAGGTCTCCCAGCATGTCCTCCACCGGCACCGCCAGCCCGGCCAGCGCCGTTGCGGTGAACTCGCGGCCGAGCGCCGCTTCCGCCTCGCTCCAGCGAAACACCCCATCCGTTCCGGCGCCGGTCACGGCGATGCGCACGCCATCTTCATGGCGGGCGAGGAAAACCCCGGCCAGGGCGAAACGTGATGCCGGATTGCGGAACTTCAGATAGGCAGCCTCGCGGCAGCGCGGAAAGGCAACGCTGACGATCAGCTCCCCCGGTTCCAGCGCGGTATCGAACATGCTGAGGAAGAAGTCATCGGCGTCAATGTCCCGGCGGTCGGTGCGGATCACCGCATTCAGCCCCAGACAGGCCGCCGGATAATCCGCCGCCGGATCGTTGTTGGCAATCGAACCGCCGATGGTGCCGCGATTGCGCACCTGCGCATCGCCAATCATGCCGGCGAGATCGGCGAGCGCCGGGCAGGCCGCCCGAACCTCCGGATCGGCGGCAACCACCGCATGGGGGCACATGGCGCCAACCTCCACATGGGTCGGCGTCACCCTCAGGCCCGCCAGTTCGGCAAGACCGCCCAGATCGATCAGGGTCTCCGGGGCGGCCAGCCCCTGTTTCATGGTCGGCACCAGGGTCTGCCCGCCGGCCAGCGGGCTGGCCTCGTCCCCCTGACGCAGAAGCGCCAGCGCCTCGGCCAGATCACCCGGTGTCAGATACGCAAAGCCGTTCATGCGGTCATCACCTTCGCGCCGACAAGGATCGCCTTGACGATGTTCTCATAGCCCGTGCAGCGGCAGATGTTTCCCTCCAGCTCATGACGCACGGTCGCCTCATCGAGCGCGGCGCCATGACGCTCGACCATGTCGATGGCCGACATGATCATGCCGGGGGTGCAAAAGCCGCATTGCAGGCCGTGGTTCTCGTGAAAGGCCTGTTGCATGGGATGCAAGGCCCCGTCCTGGGCCAGCCCCTCCACGGTGGTCACCTTGCGGCCGGCGCATTGCAGCGCCAGCATGTTGCAGGATTTGACCGAGATGCCATCCACATGCACGACGCAGGCGCCACACTGGCTGGTGTCGCAGCCCACATGGGTTCCGGTCTGCCCTTGCCGGGCGCGCAGGAAATCGACGAGCAGGGTCCGATCCTCGACATCGTCAGAGACCGTCCGGCCATTGAGTTCTAGGGTCAGTCGGGTCATCTGTCCTTCATCCCACCCGGGTCAGCCGGCCGCGCTCAGCGCCGGTTCCAGTGCCGTATCCGCGTCCCCACCCTCGGCGAATTCCGCCTCAAGCCGGTTGAAGAACTCGGCAGCGAGCTTCTGCGTGGTGGAATCGATCAGCCGCGCGCCAAGCTGGGCGATGCGGCCGCCGATCTGTGCCTTGATCCGGTAGCTCAGAACGGTTGCCCCGTCCTCTTCCGCAAGCTCCACATCGGCGGAACCCTTGGCATGGCCGGCGATGCCGCCGGTGCCTTCACCGACCAGGGTCAGGCTGGCCGGGGCGGCAACATTCTCGAACTGCACCTTGCCCTTGAAGGTCGCCTTCACCGGCCCGACCTTGAGCACCACCACCGCCGTCATCTCCGTATCGGACAGCTTCTCGACCTCCTTGCATCCGGGGATGCATTTTTCCAGCATCGCCGGATCCTGGATCGCGGCCCAGACCGTTTCACGTGAAGCATCGATGCGCCGGGTGTTCGCCATTTCCATGGGGTCGGCATCCTTTCAGACTTGGTTTGGGGGCAGGCTTGGTTCGGAGGCAGGCCAGATTTGGGGAGGAGCAAACCGGTCAGAAGACCAGCGGCACGGTTCGGTTCTCGATCAGCCGCAGCAGGCTGAGCGCCGTCATCTGCGAGGATTTCGGGTTGTCCGGCAGCGGCTCATTTTCCAGCCGCACGTCGAGCCGCCCGAAGGCGCCATGAGCCGCGACCGCGTGGCTGTTCAGCGTCGCGGCGGGGTCGGCGACCAACTCGATCCGGGTGCGTTCGAGGCCAAGGCCGGCCAGCGCCGAGATCACCGCCACATTGGCGTTTTGCGGAAAGCGGTCGGCCGCCTCGCGCGCGGTGCCGGAAAAGAAAACCAAGCGCTCGGCCAGGGTGTGCGGGTCGAAGCAGGCTTCCGCCGGCGTCCCGGCCCAGGCGCGCGGCGGTTTGGTGATGGTGTGGGTCACGGCCTCAAGCTCAAGAGCGGAGGCGGCGGCAAGCGCATCCATGCCGCCGAGCGCGCCGGGCGGCACGATCAGTTGCCCCCCGGTCTCGCGCGCCGTCGCCAAAAGCCGGGAAAACAGCGCATCGTCGCAAAAGGCGCTGGTGGAGGAGACCGCGAAGGCGCCCGCGTGCCAGAGCGCCGCCTCACCCCAGATCGCCACCGCCGGCCGGCCCGCCGCCTCGATCACCAGATCGAGGTCGAGCCCGGCCAGATCCTCCGGCCCGTGCAGCAGCCGGGCGCCCGCCGGAAGTCCGGCGCGAGCGGCATCGGGATCGCGCACCGCCACGGCGACAATCTCGACACCGGGAAGGTCTCTCGCGGCGAGCAACTCACCGACCCGGGCGGCAATCGCCCCCCAGCCAATGAAGCCGAGCCGCAAACGACGCACAGGGAGCACCGCACTAGAGACCGACATAGCCCTGCACCAGTTCGGCGTTGCGGGTCAGGTCGTCGCTCGATCCGGACCAGACCGTCCGCCCTTTTTCCAGGATGTAGTGCCGGTCGGCGATGCGCTTCAGAACGCCGAGGTTCTTGTCGATCAGCAGGATCGACTGTCCCTCGGCCTTGAGCGCTTCGATGCAGGCCCAGATTTCCGCGCGGATCACCGGCGCCAGCCCCTCGGTCGCCTCATCGAGGATCAGGAGTTTCGGGTTGGTCATCAGCGCCCGGCCGACGACCAGCATCTGCTGCTCGCCGCCGGACAGGGTGCCGGCGGTCTGCCTGGCCCGCTCGCGCAAGCGGGGGAAGAGGTCATAGACCCGGTCGAGCGTCCAGGGGCGCGGCCGGCCGAGCCGATTGGCCGCGGTGGCCACCAGGTTCTCGCGCACGGTCAAGGTGGCAAAGGTCTGCCGGCCCTCCGGCACCAGACCGACGCCAAGCCGGGCAATGGATTCCGGGGTGGCGCCCGCCACCTCGCGCCCGCCAAAGCGGATGTCACCGTCCATCGGCTTCAACAGGCCCATGATCGAGCGGACGGTCGTGGTCTTGCCCATGCCGTTGCGGCCGAGCAGGGTGACCACCTCGCCATCGCCGACCTCAAGCTCGACATCGAACAGGACCTGGCTCCGGCCATAGGCGGATTGCAGACGGGAAACGCTCAGCATAGGTCCTCTCCCTCGCCCAGATAGGCCGTGCGCACCTCGGCGTTCTCGCGGATTTCCTCCACGGTGCCGGTGGCGATGATCCGCCCGTAGACCAGCACCGACACCCGGTCGGCCAGCGCGAACACCGCGTCCATGTCATGCTCGACCAGGATCATGCTGACGCGCTCCTTGCAGCCGCGCAGCATGGCGATCATCTGTTCGCTCTCCACATGGCCGAGCCCGGCCATCGGCTCATCCAGCAACAAGACCCGGGGCTCCGTCGCCAGCGCCACGGCCAACTCAAGCTGCTTCTGCTCGCCATGGGAGAGGTTGGCGGTGACCACCTCCGCCCGGTCGTCGAGCCCGGCATCGCGCAGGAAGCCGCGCGCCTTCTTCCGCAAGGCGTTGTCCTTGCGCACATTCCCCCAGAAGCGGAAGCTGTGGCCCTGACGCAGCTGGATGGCGATGGCCACGTTGTCGAGCACCGTGTAGTCCGGCAGCAGACAGGTCACCTGAAAGGTCCGGGCGAGGCCAAGATGCACCCGCCGGGCGGTCGACAGGTTGCCGATCTCGCGGCCCTCCAGTTCGATGCTGCCCGCATCATGGGGCAACTCGCCAAGCAACTGGCTGATCAAGGTGGTCTTGCCGGCGCCATTCGGCCCGATCAGGGCGTGAATTTCGCCCGGGCGGACGTCGATGCTGACATTGTCGGTGGCCACCAACCCGCCAAAGCGCTTGGCAAGGCCGGTGACATTGAGGATCGGCCGGGTCATGCGTCCCTCCGGAACAGGCGGGAGAACAGGGCCTGGAGCCCGCCATTGGTGTAAAGCACCAGCAGCAACAGGATGAAGCCGAGGCCGAGCTGCCAGTTTTCGGTCCAGGCGGCGAGCAGCGATTCCAGCATGATGAAGGCACCGGCGCCGATGAACGGCCCGAACAGGGTGCCGACACCGCCGAGGATCACCATCACCATCAGCTCGCCGGATTTGGTCCAGTGCATCATGTCCGGGCTGACATAGCGCATGAAATTGGCCATCAGCGCCCCGGCCAGACCGCAGCCCATGCCGGAGATGACGAAGGCCGCCAGCTTGTAGCGATAGGCGGACAGGCCGAGCGCGGCCATGCGCCGTTCGCTCTGCCTGAGGCCGATCAGCACATTGCCGAAGCGGGAATTGACGATCCGCCACAGGAGGAAGAGGAACGAGACGGCAATCGTCAGGCAGAGGTAATACATGGTGGGGCGGTCGCGCAGGTTCAGCCCGCCAAGCTCATTCGCCCTGCGGATGATCAGACCATCGTCGCCGCCATAGGTCTTCAACGACACGAACAGGAAGAACAGCATCTGCGCGAAGGCCAGGGTGATCATGATGAACTGCACACCGCCGGTGCGCAGGGACAAGGCGCCGATCAGAGCTGCCATCGCGCCGCTCACCAGCACCGCCAGCGGCACGGTGACCAGCAACTGGTTGGAGCCGGGAAAGACCCCGAACAGCGGCTCGCCCAGCGAATAGTGCTGGTACAGAATGCCGACGACATAGCCGCCGATGCCGAAGAAGGCCGCGTGGCCGAAGCTGACCATTCCGCCGAAGCCAAGCACGAAGTTGAGGCTGGCGGCGGCAATGCCATAGATCAGCACGCGCGTCGCCACCGAGGTGAAGGCCGGATAGTTCGCCAGATCCGCCAGCGTCGGCAGCGCGACGAGCAGGACCAGCAGCACCGCCAGCGAAAGATATGTGGTGATGGGGGTTCTCATGTTCTTGACCAGTGCCGCGAGTTGGAACGGTTCGCCGTTTCGAAGAGGCGCCTTAAGTGTTTCCCGCAAAGAGCCCCTTGGGCCGGATCAGCAGGACGATCGCCATCAGCAGGTAGATCCCCATGGAGGAGATGCCCGCGCCGAGCGCATCGGCTTCCGGGCCGACCATCACCTGGCGCAGAAGGCCGGGCAGATAGGCCCGCAAGGCGGTGTCGGTGACCCCGAGCAGGAGGCTGGCGTAGAAGGCGCCCTTGACCGAGCCGACGCCGCCGATGACGACCACCACGAAGGTAGTGATCAGGATCTGCTCGCCCATGCCCACCTGCACCGCGAGGATCGGGCCGGCCATGTAGCCGGCAAGCCCGGCGAGCAGGGCGCCAAGGGCGAAGACGGCGGTGTAGAGCAGGCGGATGTCGACACCGAGCGCCCGCACCATCTCTCGGTTGGTGGAGCCGGCCCTGACCAGCATGCCCACCCGTGTGCGGTTGATTAGCAGGTAGAGGCCGGCGGCCACCAGCAGCCCGACGGCGATGATCGCCAACCGGTAGAGCGGGTAGAACAGGCCCGGCAACAGCTCGACCGAGCCGCTGAGCGCGTCCGGCAGGCCCACGAACAGGGGCTGGCGGCCAAAGATCATGGTGATCGCCTGATTGAAGATCAGGATCAGGCCGAAGGTCGCCAGCACCTGATCGAGGTGATCGCGGTCATAGAGTTGGCGCACCACCAGAAACTCCACCGCAATACCGGTAAGGGCGGCGGCGGCAAGGCCTGCGGGAATGCCGAGCAGGAACGAGCCGGTGGTCGCCGCAACATAGGTGCCGGCATAGGCGCCGATCATGTAGATCGACCCATGGGCGAGGTTGATGACGCCCATGATGCCAAAGATCAGCGTCAGCCCGGCGGCGAGCAGGAACAAGGTCACGCCAAGCTGCATTCCATTCAGCAGTTGTTCGAGAAAAAGCGTCATCACCGATGGGTCCCGAAAGCGGTGTCAGAAAGGGAGACGGCGCTTGCGCCGCCCCCTGCATGTCGGATGGGGCCTTTTGCCGGCTTACATCTTGCACTCGGCGGCGTAGGTGTCGCCGCGATCCTCGAACACCTGGCCGACGGTCTTGAGCTCCGGTTTGCCATCCGCGCCCTTTTCGACCTTGAGCGCGTACCAGTTCTGCACCGGATGCTGGTTCGGGCCGAAGGCGAACTTGCCGCGCACGGACGCGAAATCGGCCTTGCGCAGCGCCTCGCGGAACGCCGCCGGATCATCGAGGCTGCCACCGGTCGCCTTCAGCGCCGAGGCCATCGCCAGCGCGGTGTCGTAGCCCTGGCTGGCATAGTAGGTCGCCGGGCGGTCATAGGCGGCGGTCCAGGCTTTCATGAATGCCGCATTGGCCGGATTGTCGAAATCCGAGTTCCAGTGGCTGGAAACATTCAGCCCGAGCGCCGCATCGCCGACGGCGGCCAGCGTCACCCCATCCATCGACGGCGCGGCCACCACCATCGGCACCGTCTCAGAGAGGCCGGCCTGCTGATACTGGCGCAGGAAGGCGATGCCGAGCCCGCCGGGGTGGAACTGGAACACCGCCTCCGGCTTGGCGGCGCGGATCTGCGCCATTTCGGCGGCAAAGTCGGTCTGGTCGAGGCTGGTGTAGATCTCGCCGACGATATCGCCCTTGAAATAGCGCTTGAAGCCGGCAATCGCGTCCTTGCCCGCCTGATAGTTCGGCGCCAGCACGAAGGCGGATTTGTAGCCAAGGTTGGTGGCGTTCTGGCCCGCGCTCTCATGCAGGGAATCGTTCTGCCAGGAGACGACGAAATAGTTCTCGTGGCAGCCCTTGCCGGCCAGGTTCGAGGGGCCTGCGTTCGGGCTCAGATAAAACCCACCGGAATCGACGATGTCCGGCACGGTGGCGCCGGCCACATTGGAAAAGACGATGCCGGTGAACAGCTTGACGCCCTCGTTGGTAATCAGGCGTTCGGCGATCTGGCGGCCGTTGCCGGGCTTCAGCCCGTCATCCTCGACGATCAGTTCGGCCGGCACCCCACCAAGGGTGCCCCCTTCCATCTCCATCGCCAGCTTGAAGCCATCGCGAATGTCCTGGCCGAGATAGCCGGCGGGACCGGACAAGGTGGTGATCATGCCGATCTTCACAGGTTCGGCGGAAGCCGGCAGCGCCACCAGCGCGGTGGCCGCGAGTGCCAGCACAGACCCTTTGAAACTCATGTGTCCTCTCCTCCAATGCAATGCAGCGGCTTGCCACCGGGTGTGGGTCGGTCGCCGCAGGCTCATCCCTTCTGAAAGACCGGTCCGCCGGAAGCTCCCGATGGGGAAGCCGGACGGAGGATCCGGTTGGCGCCGTTTCGCGGCGTCTTTTGCTGTGCCGGCTATGCTTCTTGCGCGATTTCCAGTGGCTCGAACCGGAAACCGCCCGCATCCGCCTTCAGCCGACCGAAGACAGGCGCGGGAAAGTGGTAAGGCGCGAGAATGGTGTCGCCGCTGGCGGCCTCGGCGAGCAGGGCACGCCGGGTCTCGCGGGCCAGATCCGGGTCCTCGCAAAAGTTGCTGACGACGCGCTCATCGGCCAGTTGCAGCGGGTGGTGTACCGCGTCGGCGAGGAACAGGATGTCGCCCGCGCCGGTGTCGAGCGCGACCACGACCATGCCCGGGCAATGCCCCGGCGCCGGGCGCAGACGCAGGCCCGGCGCGACGTCCGCATCCGGCGCGACCTCCTCGAACCCGACGGTTTCGACGATCGGCAGCACGCTGTCGGCAAACGCCCCGTGCAGGGTGTCGCCGTCCGGCGTTTGCGCGTGAACGGCTGTCCAGTGCGCCAGTTCACGCGCCGCGACCACATAGCGGGCGTTGGGAAAGGTGGGACGCCAGACCTCGCCATCGCGCACCGTGTTCCAGCCGACATGATCGGCATGAAGGTGGGTGTTGATGACGATGTCGACGTCTTCCGGTGCGATACCGATGGCGGCCAGCGCCTGCAAGAAGGGCGTTTCGCGCATATGCCAGGCCGGCCGGTCGGGCCGGTTCTTGCCATTGCCAATCCCGCCGTCGATCAGGGCGGTGAAGGTCGGGGTCTCGACCACATAGCAGTTGAAGCTGAGCCGGACGGTGCCGGCGGCGGCATCCACCGTGCCCGCCGGAGACACCGCTTCGGCCGCCACCAGATCCGCCTGTGTCATGCCGCCGAAGATCGCCGCCGCCGGCCAGGCGACATCCGCCAGATCCGGCAGGCAGGTCACCCGCACCTTACCGATCTCCAGACGGTCCAGATCCATGCCGCAGTCCGCAATATGCCGCCGGATGACCTTCATCGCCCCGAGGTCCTCAAAGGTCGCAATCGGCGGCGAACGGGTCGCCATGGGCGGCCATGAGCTGCTTGCGCGTCTTCAGCGCCAGCTTCCCGGCATCGTCGCGCACCACCTGCATGGCGTACCAGTCCTGCACCGGATGCTGGTTCGTGCCGAAGCTGAAGCTGCCGCGAGTGCTTTGGAATTCTGTTGCCAGCATCGCCGCGCGGAAGGCCTCCGTGTCGTCCACGTCGCCGCCGGTCTCTTTGAGAGCCGAGGCGATGGCCAGCGCAGTGTCATAGCCTTGCGCCGCATACATGGTCGGCGCCCGTCCATAGGCTTCCTCGAAGCTGGCCACGAAAGCGCGGTTGGTGTCGTTGTCGAGATCGACATTCCAGGCGCCGGAAACATTGAGCCCCTCGGCGGCATCGCCCACCGCCTTCAGGATCGCGTGATCCATGGACGGTTCGGCGATCACCATCGGAATGCTGCCGAGAAGGCCGGCCTGCTGGTACTGGCGCAGGAAGGCGATGCCGAGCCCGCCGGGCTGGAACTGGAACACCACATCCGGATTGGCGGCCTTGATCTGCGCCATTTCGGCGGCAAAATCGGTCTGATCAAGGCGGGTGTAGATCTCCCCGGCGATCTCACCGTCGAAGTAGCGCTTGAAACCGGTGATGGCATCCTTGCCGGCCTGATAGTTCGGCGCCAGCACGAAGGCGTTCTTGTACCCGAGGTCGCTGGCATTGCGGCCGGCGCTGCCCTGCATGGTGTCGGTCAGCCAGGACAGGACGAAGTAGTTCTTGTGGCACTCCTTGCCGGCGAATTCGGAGGGGCCGGCATTGGGGCTGACGAAGATCGCCCCGGCATCGAGGATTTCCGGGACGGTGGCACCGGCCACGTTGGAAAAGACGATGCCGGTGAACAGCTTGACGCCTTCGTCGTTGAGGAACCGGTCGGCGATCTGCCGGCCGCTGCCCGGCTTCAGCGCATCGTCCTCCACCAGCACGTCGACCGGGACGTCGCCAAGCTTGCCCCCTTCCATGTCGATCGCCAGCTGGAAGCCGTCGCGAATGTCCTGACCGAGATAGCCGGCGGGGCCCGACAAGGTGGTGATCATGCCGATCTTGACCGGATCGGCGGCCAGGGCGGCGGATGTGCACAGGGTCGCCGCGACGGCGGTCGACAGAAGGCTCTTCAACATTGTTCTTCTTTCTCTCCCGAACAGGAATCGGCGCCAGGCGCCCGGTTCATGCGTGATGTGCCGCTGGCGCGTCAGAGCGCGACCCAGCCCTCCGGCGGCAGCTTGCCCGGATGGATGGCGCCGCAACCGGGACAGGTGCGCGCGGCCTCATCGGCATAGAAGGCCTGATAGATCGGCGGCAGGTCGCGCACGATGCTCTGCAGGGAGACCTCGACCCGCTTCACCAGGGCACTGCACTCAAAGCAGTACCATTCGAACGCGTCCTTCTGATCGGCTGCGCGCTTGGGCTCCACCACAAGGCCGACCGACCCTTCCTGCGGGCGCTGCGGCGAATGGCGCACATGCGGCGGCAGCAGGAAGATCTCTCCCTCGCGGATCGGCACGTCGTAGAAATCGCCGTTGTCGATCACCTTCAAGAGCATGTCGCCCTTGAGCTGGTAGAAGAACTCCTCGACCGGATCGTCATGGTAATCGGTGCGCTGGTTCGGGCCGCCGACCACCGTCACCATCATGTC
Organism: Stappia taiwanensis; assembly: GCF_014635285.1. Lineage (GTDB taxonomy): Bacteria > Pseudomonadota > Alphaproteobacteria > Rhizobiales > Stappiaceae > Stappia > Stappia taiwanensis. The sequence goes on from NZ_BMCR01000008.1 coordinate 170,493, forward strand.
CGCATCTTCCCAGATCTGCTGGTTGCCGACCGGCGGCTTCAACAGATGCTGATGTTCGTCGATCCACTTGGAAAAGCTGAATGCCGAAAGGCGCCGCTTGGTGCTCATTGTCTTCCTCCCTGGGGCGCCCGGTCCGGTCCTCTCCGGCCCGGGCGATGTGTCAGCTCATTTTCAGGCCGCAGGCCTCGAAGGCGGCGCGGGTCGCCCGCTTCTCCTCCTCCGTCAGCGACAGCAGCGGCGGGCGTACCGCGCCACCGACCTGGCCGAGCAGGTCCTGCCAGTATTTCTGATGGGCATGGGGCTTTTCCGCCGGACGGGTGCCCTTGAGCGCCGCCCGCACCGGATCGAGGCTGTCGCGCAGGGCCCGCGCCTTGTCCGCCTCACCCCGGAAGGCCAGATCGGTGTACTCACGCATCCTCAGATCATGCTTGCTCTGGATCAGGTACGGCGGCGAGGAGCAGAGATAGAGCTGCCAGCCCAGCTCCAGGATGTTGTCCAGCCACTCCTCTTCCGACGCGGTGCTGACCAGGATGCGGTCGCCGGCGAGCCGGTTCAGTTCCGTGTACATCGGCCGGGGAACGCTATACTTGATTGCCACCACATTCTCGATATCCGCCAGACGGTTACACAGCTCGGGGCTCATCAGATAGCCGCTGTCCGGGTGGCTCCACAAGGCGATACCGATATCGACCTTGTCGGCGATGGTGCGGTAGTAGTTGTAGAGGGTCTCGTCCTGCTCCTTGAAGAAGTGCAGGATCGGCGCGTGCACGACGATGTAGTCGGCGCCCGCCTTCTGGGCGTGCCGGGCGAGGTCGATCACCACATCCATGTTCTGGTCCGAACAGGACATGATGGTCTGGGCGCGGCCGTCACAGGCCTCCACAGCCAGATCGAAGCTGCGCTTGCGCTCTTCCAGCGACATGGAGAAGAACTCGCCCTGCTTGCCGGCGACAAAAAAGCCGTCGATCTTCAGATCCTCGATCCAGTGATCGAAGTTGCGGCGCACGCCCTCCTCGTCGATGGCAAGCGTCTCGGTGAAGGGGGTCAGCGCGGCGGCCCAGATCCCCTTCATGGTCTGCCGCGAATAGGCCTTGGCGTCTTTCTTCGTGTATTTCATCACTGATCCACGTTGCTGCGGCGGCCGGCTGCGTCATGCATGGCACGCCAGATTCGTTCGCTGGTGAGCGGCATTTGCAGGCCGCGCACCCCGAAGGGAGAAAGCGCATCGCCGACCGCGTTGACGATGGCCGCCGGGATGCCGATGCATCCCGCCTCGCCAACGCCCTTGGCGCCGAGCGGATTGGTTGGGGAGGGTGTTTCGATCTTCTCGATCCGGACCGGGGGAATGTCGGCAGCGCGCGGCACCGCGTAATCCATCAGCGAGCCGGTCAGCATCTGGCCATCCTCGTCATAGACGATGCGCTCCATCAGCGCTTCGCCGAGGCCCTGCGCCATGCCGCCGACAAGCTGCCCGCGCACCAGCATCGGATTGAGCACCACGCCGGCGTCATCCACCCAGACCACCTCGTCGATGGTGGGCGTTCCGGTGTCTTCGTCGATGATGACGGAGGCAATGCAGCAGCCGCTGGCCCAGGCCTCGCCATCGGCGTGGAAGACCACGGAGGAACACAGCGCCGCCTCCTTGGGATCCCCTGTTTCCGGTCCGAGCAGATGCCCGGCCAACGCTTCCCAGGTGGCCATGCGCCCTTGATCGCTGGCGACGGAAACCCCGGCGTCACCCGGTACGATCTCGTCTTCGCCGCACTGCAGGAGTTCCGCCCCGGCCCGGCGGATCTGCTCCAGCAGCCCCTCACAGGCCCGGACCATGGCGCCGCCGCCAATCGCGGTACTGCGGCTGGCGAGCGCGCCAATGCCGGTCGGGCTCTCGCCGGTGTCGCCATGGCGCACGGTCACCCGCTCCGGCGAGACACGCATCAGATCGGCGACAATCTGCGAAAACGCGGTTTCCCGGCCCTGCCCCTGTGCGCTCGATCCGGTCGCGGCGATGATCGTGCCGTCGCGGCAGAGCGACGCGGTGGCGCTCTCCCAGCCCTGGCCGCAGGGCTCGATGTAAAGACTGACGCCGATGCCGAAGATCTTGCCATCCCGGCGCAGCTCCGCCTGACGGGCACGCAGGGCGTCGTAGCCGGCATGATGCCGCGCCATGTCGACCAAAGCTTGATAGTTGCCGGAATCAAGCGTTTCGCCGGTCGGCGTCGCATAGGGGAAAGCGTCGGCGGCAATCAGATTGCGCCGGCGGAACTCCAGCGGATCGAGCGACAGGACGCGAGCGGCCTCGTCCATCAGCCGCTCCATCAGCATGGTCGCTTCCGGCCGGCCGGCGCCGCGATAAATGCCAACGGCCGCGCGATTGGCGAAATACCCTTTCGCGCCGATATCGATGTCCTCGACCCGATAGGGCCCGGGCAGGATCCGCCCGGCGTTGCGGGCCGGGATCACCGCGCTGAACGGCATCCAGCTTCCGAGCTGGAAGGCGAGCTTCGCCCGCAGCCCCAAAACCGTGCCGTCGGCGGCAACAGCCAGCTCGCCGGAGGTGGTGGCACCGCGCCCGTGGGTTGCCGCCAGAAGGTCGTCGCTGCGGGTGGCGCACCACTTGACCGGCGCACCGAGCCGGCGCGCGGCAAAGGCCACCATCACATCCTCGGGATAGATCGATGCCTTGCCGCCGAAGGCCCCGCCCACATCCGGCGCGATCACGCGGACCTGCGCCAGCGGCAAAGCCAGCATGCGGGCGAGATCATCCCGCGCCCGGTGCGGCGTCTGGGTCGAGAGCCAGGCGGTCAGCCGCCCCTCCCGCCAGTCGGCCAGCGCGGCGCGCGGCTCCAGCGCCATCGGCGCCAGCAGGGAGTGCTCAACCGTGACGCCAACCACATGATCGGCGGCTGCGAAGGCCGCATCCGCATCGCCGGACCGCCAGTCATGGCTCAGCACCTCGGGGGTCAGGACCTCCGGGCGGTCCTCTCCCGAGGCAACGGACAAGGGCTCGATGTCCAGTCCGGCGAGCTGCGCCGCGTCGCGGGCAATCGCCCGTGAGGTGGCGACAATCGCCGCGACCGGCTGGCCGACCGCCTCGACCCGCTCCGCCGCCAGCACATGCATCGGCTGCGGGCGGACATCGGGGATCAGAAGATTGATTGCCGCAGCGCCGAGACCGGCAAGATCGGCCGCGGTGAAAACCGCCACCACACCATCGAGGGCGCGGGCCTCCTCCAGATCCAGCTCGACGATCTCGCCATGGGCGAACTGGCTGCGGACGAATTCCAGATGAAGGCAGCCCTCCGGGGTCAGATCGTCGACATAGCGGCCCTGGCCGGTGACAAGCCGCCGGTCCTCGCGCCGGCGCAGGGCCTCACCCATCCAGCTCTTTCCGGCCTTGTCGATCTGTCCGTTCGCGTCCAAGAGAGGTTCTCCGCCCGCCGCGCCCGCCGGGCGCCGCCTTTCCTAAACTTCCCTCAGGAAATCACGGGCGACATCTATACGACAATCCTGTTTCATCGTATTAATTGATAACCAAAAACGATAAATAAGGTTTGCGCGATGAAGGTCACCCTCCGACAGATCGAGTGCTTTCTGGCGGTTGCCGAATTCGGCAATTTTTCAAGGGCATCCCGGCGCATGAACCTGGCGCAACCCGCCTTGTCGCAGGCGATCCGCGACCTTGAGGCGGAACTGGCCACCCGACTGTTCGACCGCACCACCCGGCGCGTGGAGCTGACCGAGGCGGGACGGGAATTCCGCGCCTCGGCGCAGAAGATCTATGAGGATCTGGAAGATGCGGTGCAAAGCGTGCACGACCTGGCCGAACGCAAGCGCGGGCGTATCCGCATCGCCGCCCCGCCCTTGCTGGCGGCGGTGGTGTTGCCGCAGGCGATTGCCGATTTCCGCCGCCGGCATCCCGGCATTTCCGTGGAGCTGGCCGATGTCGGCACCGAGCAGATCCTCGACAGCGTCCGCAGCGGCCGGGCCGATTGCGGCCTCGGCACCTTCTCTCCGGCGGAGGACGGGATCGAGCGGGTGCCGCTCAGCCGCGACAGCCTGATGCTGTTCTGCGACCAGAAAAGCGCCTTCAACGGTGCCGCATCGGTGAGCTGGGCCGACCTCGCCGGCCAGCCGCTGATCACCCTGACCCGGGACAGCGGCATCCGACTGCTGGTCGAGGTCGGCTTCGAGACAGCGGAGGTGCCCCTGAAGCCGGCTTACGAGGTGTCGCAGATCACCACCGCCATCGCCCTGGTGGAAGCCGGTCTCGGTATTGCCGTGCTGCCAACCTATGCGCTGGCGGCGGCGCAATACCGCAAGGTCTCGGGCAAACTGCTGACCGGCCCGAGCATTTCCCGCGAGGTGGTGATGATCCATGCCACCGGCCGCTCGGTCTCACCGGCCGTTTCCGCCTTTTCGGCGGTGCTGCGGCGCTATGCGCAGCAGCTCACCCCGCGCGAGACCAGTTGAGGCGTCAAGCGCCTGCCGGTGTCTGGCGCGTGCCAATCAGCGCCAGCAGTGCCCGCGTCAGCTCCGTGTCCTCCCGGGCAAGATCCAGCACCACATCGAAATGATTGCGCCCAGCCACTTTCAGCAAGGTGGAGGGAAATCCTGCCCCCTGCCAGAGCCGGTGATAACCGATGGACTGGCGTTCGAACCCGGCCGGTTCGCCCTCCGCATAGGCGGTGATGATCGGGCAGCCGCAGGCCGGCAGGTTGAGCGCCGGACTCAGGCTGGCAACATCACCGTCTTCGAGCGGCAGCCACTCGCGCACGAAGGAGTGCGCAATCGGGCCGAGGTGAAACAACCCGCTGATCGGCATAGCGCCCTTGATCAGGGTCTCCGGCACATCGAACGCCCGGTGCCAGCCGCCGGACAAGAGCGCTCCGGTGAGATGGCCGCCGGCGGAACTGCCGCCCACATAGATCCGCTCCGGATCGAGGCCATAGTCGCCCCCTTCACGCCAGAGGAAGGCTGCGGCCGCGCGCACCTCGCGCACGATCTCCTGCAGATCCACCTCCGGCGCCAAGCGGTAGTCGACCACCGCCGTGGCGATGCCATGGGCGGCCAGGGTGCTGGCCATGAAGGCGGAGTCGCGTTTCGACAGCGCCCGCCAATAGCCGCCGTGGATGAACAGGAACACCGGGCGCGGCGTGTCACCGAGCCCATAGATATCAAGGGTCTGGCCGCTTTGCCGGTCATAGACCACATCGAGATGACCGGGACAGGCGACACGCGCCGCGTCCGAGCCTGCGCGGTAGTCGCGCATGGCCGCCTCGAAGGTCTCCAGCGGCACCGAAGCGCGCGCGTTGTAATCGCGGTCGATCTCCGCGCGCGGCAGCGCCGCTTCCGTGTCGAGCCCCGCTTCATTGTTGAGCATGGTCATTGGCGTGGTCTCCTCCCATTGCCGATCCCGGTTGCCGATCCCGGCTACCGATCACGGCATCCGGGGCGGTCCCTGATACAGGACCGGCCCGAAAGCGTCCATCCAGCGCCGGATCAGGTCACGGCGCGGCGCGCGGCAAAGCGCGGATCGCGCCAGCTTTCGCTTTCCAGCACCTCCACCAGCGCCGTCGCGGCCACATGAATGTCGTGGTAGCTGAGATAGGCAGGCGCCATGCCGAAGCGCATCAGATTGGGTGCCCGGAAGTCGCCGACGATGCCTCTGGCGATCAGCGCCTGAATGATGGCATAGCCGTCTGGATGGGTGATCGACACCTGGCTGCCCCGCTCCGCGGCTGCCTGCGGCGTTACGATCTCCGCCCCATGCGCCGCGCAAGGTTCGCGCACCAGATCCATGAACAGATCGGTCAGCGCCAGGCTTTTCGCCCGGATCTCGGCCATGTCCACATCCTCGATGGCGGCAAGCCCGGCGTTGAGCGCCCGCATCGACAGGATCGGCTGGGTGCCACACAGAAGGCGCCGGGCGCCGGCGTCGGGCCGGTAGCCCAGTTCGAAGGCGAAGGGCGCGGCATGCCCCCACCAGCCGGACAGCGGTTGGCGCAGGGTTTCATGGTGCCGGTGGGCGGCATAGATGAAGGCCGGCGACCCGGGGCCGCAGTTCAGGTATTTGTAGGTGCAGCCGACCGCCAGATCGGCGTTGGACGCATCAAGCGCCACCGGCAGGATGCCGGCGGAGTGGCACAGGTCCCAGACCACCACCGCGCCCGCCTCATGGACGCGCCGGGTCAGCGCCGCCATGTCGCGCAAGGCGCCGGTGCGATAGTCGACGTGATTGACCAGCACCACCGCCGTGCGCTCGCCGATCAGCTCTTCCAGGGTGGCGCCATCCACCCCCTCCAGCAAAAGGGTCACATCCGGCCGGCCGGCGACCACCCCTTCGGCGACGTAGAGATCGGTGGGAAAGCTGCCGCTTTCGGCGACGATCGTCGTGCGACCCGGGCGCAGCGACAGCCCCGCGTGCAGCGCCTTGTAGACGTTGACCGAGGTGGTGTCGCAGGCAACCGTTTGCCCCGCCTCCGCGCCGATCAGCGCGCCAATGCGGTCGCCGAGCCGGTCGGCCAGGGCGAACCAGCCGGCCTCGTTCCAACTGCCGACCAGCCCATCGGCCCATTCCTGCCGCAGCGCCGTCTCCATGTCGTCGAAGACGGCCAGCGGCGCCGGCCCGAGCGAATTGCCGGCCAGATAGATCAGCCCCTCGGGCACATGAAAGCGGTCCCGGAGATGGGCCAGCGGATCGGCGGCGTCCCGGGCCTCGACCTCTGCCCGCATGGGCACGCCAGTGGAATGATCGCCAACCAGGGTCATTTTCGTCCTCACATGCCTGTCGCCGGACTGTGTCTCCGGACCATTCGTGCTTCAGAGGCAGATCATTCCCTCATTATCGAAAATGTCAATTAATATATATAATATGAGATATCCGCCTGTGATATATATAGTTTCAAGATCACAGGCATGGACCCAATGGCCAAGAGCGAAACCCCGACCAAGACCGAAGCCGCCTACCAGCGCCTGCGCCAGGAGATCCTGGAAACGCGGCTACGCCCGGGCGCGCCGCTGAAGCTCGGCGCCCTGCGCGATGCCTATGGCATCGGCTGGACCCCCTTGCGCGAGGCGCTGTCGCGGCTGGAGGCGGAGCATCTGGTGGTCTCCAGCAGCAACAAGGGCTTCAGCGTTGCGCCGGTCTCGGTGGAGGAGCTCAACGACCTGACCCGGGCGCGGCATCTGGTGGAATTGCCGCTCCTGGCCGAATCCATTGCCTGCGGCGACGACGGCTGGGAAACCGCGCTGGTCGCCGCCCATTACCGGCTGTCGCGCTGCAAGCCGCCGGTGGAAGATCCGCGCGAACTGGTGATCAGCGACTGGGAACAGCGCCATGAGGAATTCCATCATGCACTGCTGGCCGCCAGCCGCTCCCCTTGGCTGATGCGGTTCTATCTGCAGATCACCGACCAGACCCGCCGGCATCACCGGGTGCTGGCGATCACCCCCGGACTTTCCGCCGGCACCGGCGACGGCTGGCGTGACAGCCCGGCCTTTCACGCCCTGCAGGGCGCGCTGGCGCTTGAACCGCATACGGCACTGATGGAAGCGGCCCTTGACCGCAACACGGACACCGCGCTTGCCCTCATGGCCGAGCACATCCAGTTGATGAAGGGAGTGTTTGCCGTCGCCGATCTCGCCGGGTTGCCCGCCGCTCCCGGCGCCTGACCGACAGCACAGCACCGGTCAGCCAGCCGGGGCCGCCTCCGCCTGCCTAGCACGCACCGACCGGCGCCAGCGCATGGTGGCAGTCAGATCCACCCGACAGGGCACGTCCCCATTTTCGCCGCGCGCGATCCAGTCGACGGCCGCACTGGCGGTTTCCTCGATCGGCTGAGTGAAGGTGGTCAGTTGATAGGCCTCCCATCCGGCCTGGGGAATATCGTCGAAACCGATCACGCTGAGATCGGCCGGGATCGACAGGCCGAACCGCTGACGGGCGGCGTCCATCACCCCGCAGGCGATCAGATCGGTGGTGCAGAACACCGCATCCGGCCGCTCCGGCCGCACCAACAGGCGTTCGCCAAGGGCAAGACCGCTGTCGTAGCCGCTCGCACCGAACCGCTCGCACTGCACATCGAGGCCCAGCGTGCGGGCCTCCTCCAGGAAACTGCGCTCGCGGGCGAGCAGGCTCGGCGTGTCATCGCAGGAGGTGGCCACCGCCAGCCGCCGGCAGCCGGCACGCAGAAACGCCAACAGCGCCATGCGCCCGGCCTGCGCATCGTTGACGCGCAGCTGGATCGACCCGGGGAGACTGTCGTCGCGATTGATCAACACCAGCCGCTGGCCGTTGCGGTGGCACAGATCGGCAATCGAGCGGTCCGGCATGCCCGACAGGATGACCGCCGCATCGGCGCGGTAGCTCAGGGCCTGGCGCAGCGCCAGTTCCACGGTGGCTTCTTCCTGATCGGTGTTGATGATCATCGCCACCTTGCCGGCCGCCTGCAGCTTGCCGGTCAGCGCCTGCACCATGGCGGAGCGATAGGGCGTCGCCAGCTTCGCCACGATCAGCGCGACGATCCCGGTCTGCTGCCGGGTCAGCCCCCGCGCCAGATGGTTGACCTGATAGCCCAGCGCATCGGCCGCCTCCAGCACCTTGCGCCGGGTTTCGGCGGAAACGCTGGCGCCGGGGGTGAAGGTGCGCGACACCGCCGCGCGGGAGACCCCGGCCAGCGCCGCCACGTCCTTGGCGCTCACCGATTTCGCCCCACCCTGCCCCGCACCTTCCGCCCGAGCGTCCCCGGAGATCTTCCGCGCTGTCACCTTGCCCTCACCGCCGCCCATCCAGTCCCTCCGGAAATTACCCGCGCTTGCACAGCCGTGCAAACTTTCAATCTTCTTCAAGCATGATTTTTTATGACAAACTGATGACATCAAGGATTGACTTGTTTCTGTCCCTTGTCAAACATTGCACACGTGTACAAACACATGGCGGCGGGAACCGCCTGGAGGGAGGATCTTCTGATGAAAAAGAGCTTGATGGCCGCGACCGTGATCGCCACGGGAACGCTCCTTGGCGCGGCGGGGACGGCGAATGCCGCCGAACTCAACCTGATCTGTTCCGCCGATGTGGTGATCTGCGAATTGCTGGTGGAGACCTTCGAGGCCAATCATGACATCGACGTGTCGATGGTGCGCCTGTCGTCTGGTGAGGCCTACGCCAAGCTGCGCGCCGAGGCGCGCAATCCGAAGACCGACATCTGGTGGGGCGGCACCGGCGATCCGCATCTGCAGGCGGCGACCGACGGGCTGACCATGGAGTACAAATCGCCGATGCTGGCCGAGTTGCACCCCTGGGCCGTCAAGCAGGCGGAAAGCTCCGGCTACAAGACGGTTGGCGTTTATTCCGGCGCGCTCGGCTGGGGCTACAACACCGACATCCTGAAGAAAAAGGGCGCCAAAGCGCCGAAATGCTGGGCGGACCTGCTCGACCCGGCGCTGAAGGGCGAGATCCAGGTCGCCAATCCCAATTCCTCCGGCACCGCCTACACCGCACTGGCAACACTGGTGCAGCTGATGGGCGAGGACGAGGCCTTCGCCTATCTCAAGAAGCTCAACGACAACGTGGCGCAATACACCAAGTCCGGCTCCGCACCGGTCAAGGCGGCGGCGCGCGGCGAAACCGGTGTCGGCATCGTCTTCATGCATGACGCGGTGTCCCAGGCGGTCGAGGGCTTCCCGGTCGCGGTGGTCGCGCCGTGCGAGGGCACCGGCTACGAGATCGGCTCCATGTCGATCGTCAACCGGGCGCGCAATGCCGACGAGGCCAAGGTCTGGTACGACTGGGTACTGAAGCCGGAGACCCAATCGCTCCTGAAGGACGCGAAATCCTTCCAGCTGCCGTCGAACAAGAACGCGGCGGTGCCGAAGGAGGCGCCGAACCTCGATGAGGTCAAGCTGATCGACTACGATTTCGCCACCTATGGCAGCACCGAGCGCCGCCGCGCGCTGCTGGAGCGCTGGGACCGCGAGATCGGCGCCATCGCCAACTGATCGCGCCTTTCCCAGAAAAGGACCTCCGGCCACGGCGCCGGAGGTCCGTCCATCTGACCTGCCACAGGATCGCGCCATGACCCGCGAAAACCGCCGGCTCGACATCATGTTCGGGCTCGGCCTGCTCTCCGTTTGCCTGTTGCCCTGGTACCGGGTGGAGGGCGGCTTCTTCTCCTTCGGCTGGCTGGCCGAGATGGCCGAAAAGCCCGAGCTCAATCCCGGCATCCTGCAACCGTTCCTTGGCCGCGGGTGGCTTGCCGTGGCCCTGGCGCTGTTCGCCGCCGCCCTCGGCGTGCGGGCGCTCAGTCAACCGGGGCGGCGCGGCGGCACGCTTGCCGCCATCGGCGCCGCCGGGCTGATCTTCATGGTGCTGCAGGGCCTTGCCATTACCCTGTGGGGCTGGTCCTGGAGCCTCGGCGACACGGTGTTCGGCCCGCTCGACCCCGGACAGCCGGCCTTCGGCGCCGGCGCCGTCATGCTGTTCCTGTGCTTCCTCGCGCTCCTTGCCTTCGGGCTGGCGGAACGCGGGGTGATGAAGGGCGATGCCTTCACCCTTGGCGCCATCGCCCTGCTCATCGCCCTGGTCGCCACCTTCGTCTTCTATCCGATCGTCAGCATGTTCGCCGGCTCGTTCCAGGACTTCGACGGGTCGTTCAACCCGGATGGTTTCCTGCGCAACATTCAGGATCCGGCGATCTGGAGTCTTGATTGCGTGATCGGCGGCAACCGCTGCGGCGTCGCCTGGCGCACCCTGTTCCTGGCCTTGATGACCGCGACCGGCTCCACCTTGCTCGGCCTTGCCTTCGCGCTGGTCGCCACCCGCACCCGCTTTCCGGCGAAAAAGGGCTTGCGGCTCCTGACGGTGCTGCCGATCATCACCCCGCCCTTCGTCATCGGCCTGGCGCTGACGATGATGCTCGGCCGCTCCGGCGTCGTCACCCACTGGATCGAGGCGGCCTTCGACGTCGAGCTGGGCCGCTGGCTCTACGGCCTCACCGGCATCTGGATCGCCCAGGTGCTGTCCTTCACGCCGATTTCCTTCCTCGTGCTGATCGGCGTGGTGGAAGGGGTCAGCCCGTCGATGGAGGAGGCCTCGCAGACCCTTCGCGCCGGACGCTGGCGCACCTTCCGCCTGGTCTCCCTGCCCCTGATGGCGCCGGGCCTGGCCAATGCCTTCCTGATCGCCTTCATCGAAAGCATGGCCGATTTCGGCAATCCGCTGGTGCTCGGCGGCAGCCACGGGGTGCTGTCGACGGAGATCTTCTTCGCCGTGGTCGGCGCCCAGACCGATCCGTCCCGCGCCGCAGTGCTGGCCATCGTGCTGCTGACCTTCACGCTCTCGGCGTTTCTGGTACAGCGGCTGTGGCTGTCGGGCCGCAACTTCGCCACCGTCACCGGCAAGGGCGATTCCGGCAAGCATGTCGCCCTGCCGGCTCCGCTCGCCGCCCTGCTCTACGCCATCGTCGTTCCCTGGATCGTCTTCACCCTGGCGATCTACGGCATGATCCTGTTCGGCGGTCTGGTGACCACCTGGGGTCTCGATCACACGCTGACCTTCGAACACTATCTGCGCGGCTTTTCCGTCGAATGGCGGGATGGGGGTCTGGCCTGGACCGGGGTTGCCTGGGACAGCTTCTGGACGACCATGGAGATCGCGCTTCTGGCCGCGCCGCTGACCGCCGCCGTCGGGCTCCTGACCGCCTATCTCATCGTCCGGCAGAAATTCGTTGGCCGCAACGCCTTCGAGTTCGCCTTGATGCTGAGCTTTGCCATTCCCGGCACGGTGATTGGCATCAGCTACATCATGGCGTTCAACCTGCCGCCGCTGGAGATGACCGGCACGGCGCTGATCCTCATCGCCTGCTTCGTCTTCCGCAACATGCCCGTGGGCGTACGCGGCGGCGTCGCGGCCATGAGCCAGCTCGACAAGAGCCTGGACGAAGCGTCGATCACCCTTGGCGCCAGCAGCCCGCGCACCATCCGCAAGGTGATCCTGCCCCTGCTGCGACCGGCGATCATGGCGGCGCTGGTCTATTCCTTCGTGCGGGCGATCACCTCGATCAGCGCGGTGATCTTCCTCGTCAGCGCCAAGTACAACATGGCCACCGCCTATATCGTCGGCCTGGTGGAGAACGGCGAATACGGCATCGCCATCGCCTATTCCTCGGTGCTGATCTTCGTGATGATCACCGTGATCGCCGGTTTCCAGCTCCTGGTCGGCGAACGCCGGCTGCGGCGCGAGACCAGCGTTACCCACAAGCCGAAAGCGGCCCGCCCATCCCTTGCCCAGGAGGCAGAAGCATGACCCAACCAGCGCGCGGCTCCGTCCGCTTTCGCAATGTTCGCAAGTGCTTCGGCACCTTCACGGCGATCCATGACCTTGATCTGGACATCGAAACGGGAACTCTCGTCACCCTGCTCGGCCCCTCCGGCTGCGGCAAGACCACCACCTTGCGCATGCTTGCCGGACTGGAAACACCGACCTCGGGCAGCATCGAGATCGGCGGGCGCGACGTGACCCGGCTGCCGGCCAACGAGCGCGACGTCGCCATGGTGTTCCAGTCCTATGCCCTGTTTCCGCATATGTCGGTGCTCGACAATGTCGCCTACGGGCTGGAGGCCGGCGGCCAGTCGAAGGCCGAGGCGCGGGAGAACGCCGATGCCGGTCTGACGCTGGTCGGGCTTGCCGGCTACGGCGGCCGGTTGCCGGCGGAGCTGTCCGGCGGGCAGCAGCAGCGGGTCGCGGTGGCACGCGCCCTGGTGCTGGAGCCGCAGGTGCTGCTGCTCGACGAGCCCCTGTCCAATCTCGACGCGCGGCTGCGCCGGCGGGTGCGCACGGAAATCCGCGAGCTGCAGCAGCGGCTTGGCTTCACCGCCGTCTATGTCACCCATGATCAGGAGGAGGCGCTCGCCGTCTCCGACCGGATCGTGGTGATGGACAGCGGCCGGATCGCGCAGCAGGGTCCGCCGCGCGAGCTGTACGAAGCGCCGGTCTCCGAGTTCATCGCCGATTTCATGGGCGAGGCCAATGTGCTGCCCTGCCAGATCGTCGATGTCAGCGAGGGCCGGGCCACCATCGAGATCAGCGGTTTTCGCCACAGCCTGGCCGCCCGAGCCGCCACCCCGGGGCCGGCCAAGCTGGCGGTGCGGGCCAATGCCATCACACTGACACCTGATCGTGGGACACCTCGGACCGGCAAACCGGGTCCCGAAAACCGGTTGCCGGGCCGCGTTCAAAGTTCGGCCTATCTCGGCGATCATGTCGAATACGAGGTCGAACTGGAAAGCAGCACCATTTTCGTCATCGACACCGGCACCGCCGATCCGCTGCCGCCCGGGGCCGATGTGTCCATCGGATTTCGCGAGCGCGGCATCGCGCTGATCGTCGGTTAGCCGGCTCGCCCATCTTTCAGGAGACTGCCTTGACCCTTGCCGACCCCGCCCCGGCCGAGACCGGGATTGCCGACCGTTTCGCCTTCGCCAAGGAGCTGGCCGAAGCCGCCGGCCTGCTGGCGCTCGACTTTTTTCAGCGCCGCGATGCCCTTGCCGTGGAAACCAAGCGGCATGCCCAGGACCTGGTGTCGGAGGCCGACCGTTCGGTCGAAACCCTGATCCGCGAGCGCATCGCCAAAGCCTTCCCCAAGGACGGCATTCTCGGTGAGGAATTCGGCCTTGAACCCGGCAGCAGCGGCCTGACCTGGGTGATCGACCCGATCGACGGCACCAGCCCGTTCCTCAACGGTATGCCGAACTGGTGCGTGTCGATCGGCGTCAGCCTTGGCGGCGAACCGGTGATCGGCGTGATCGCCGCCCCCTGCCACCGGGAACTCTACGCCGCCATGCGCGGCGGCGGCGCGACCCTGAACGGGGCACCGATCCGGGTCACCGACACGCTGGACCTGCGCAGCGGCGTGGTCGGGCTTGGCTCCAACGACCGAGTTCCGCCCTCCGCGGTCGCCGGCATGATCGGCAATATCCTGGAGATCGGCGGCGGCTTCATCCGCAACGGCTCCGGCGCGCTGATGCTGGCCTATGTGGCCGCCGGGCGGCTGGTGGGCTATGCCGAGCCGAGCATGAACGCCTGGGACTGCATGGCCGGCCATTGCCTGATCCTAGAGGCCGGCGGCAAGGTGCTGCCGTTTCCCGGCGATGCGCTGACCACGCCGGCGCGCATTCTCGCCGCCACACCCGGCAGTTTCGACGAGTTGGACCGGCTTTCGGCGGTCAGCGTTCCGCTGCGATAGGCCGTAACATGCGCGCGCCGGCCACGATGGACCGACGCGTGCGTTTTTTGGTGGGGGTTCAGGCCGATCAATCAGGCCGGGCGGGTCAGGCCGCCAAGGCATCCGTATTTGAGTTCGGTGAACTCATGAATGCCATGATGCGAGCCCTCGCGGGAATTGCCGCTCTCCTTGATGCCACCGAACGGCGCCAGCTCGGTGGAAATCGCCCCGGTGTTGATGCCGACCATGCCGTATTCCAGCGCTTCCAGCACCCGGAAGATCCGGCCCGCGTCCCGGGCATAGAAATAGCCGGCGAGACCGAATTCGGTATCGTTGGCTGCGGCAATCGCCTCTTCTTCGGTGGAGAAGCGGAACACCGGGGCCAGCGGCCCGAAGGTCTCGTGCGAGGCCACCAGCATGTCGGCTGTGACGCCGGTCAGCACCGTCGGCTCGAAGAAGGTGCGGCCGCGCTCGTGACGCTTGCCGCCGGTGACAAGCTGAGCGCCCTTGGCCAGTGCGTCGGCGATGTGGCTTTCCACCTTCTCCACCGCCCGGTCGTTGATCAACGGCCCCTGCACCACGCCATCCTCGAAGCCGTCGCCGACCTTGAGCGCGGCAACCCGTTCGGCCAGCCGCGCGACGAAGGCGTCATGCACCCCGTCCTGCACATAGATGCGGTTGGTGCAGACACAGGTCTGCCCCATGTTGCGGTACTTGGAGGCGATGGCGCCATCGACCGCCGCGTCGATATCCGCATCGTCGAAGACGATGAACGGCGCATTGCCGCCCAGCTCCAGCGCCACCTTCTTCACGGTGGTGGCCGCCTGGGCCATCAGCATCTTGCCCACCGCCGTGGAGCCGGTGAAGCCCAAGAGCCGCACCTTCGGATGACTGGAAAGCACGCCGCCGATGGCCACCGCATCCCCGGTCAGCACATTGACGGTGCCCTCCGGGAAACCGGCGCGCCGGGCCAGTTCCGCCAGCGCAAGCGCGGTCAGCGGCGTTTCCGGCGCCGGCTTGACCACCACCGTGCAGCCGGCGGCCAGCGCGGGGGCGATCTTGCGGGTGATCATCGCCGCCGGGAAATTCCACGGGGTGATGGCGGCGACGACGCCAATCGGCTGACGCAGAACCAGAAGCCGGGCGTCGGCGGTATGGGAGGGCAGGATCTCGCCCATCACCCGCTTGGCTTCCTCGGCGTAGAATTCCACGTAGGACGCGGCGTAGTCGATCTCGCCCAGCGCCTCGGCGAAGGGCTTGCCCTGCTCGCTGGTCAGGATCGTCGCCAGATCCTCGCGGTTCGCCTGGATCAGGTCGAACCAGGCCCTGAGGATGGCGCTGCGCTGCTTGGCGGTCCGCGCCGCCCAGGGGTGGAACGCGGCAGCCGCCGCCTCAACGGCACGGGTCGCCTCGTCCGCGCCCATGTCCGGCACTTTGGCGAGGGTTTCCCCGGTCGCCGGATTGGTGACGGCGACGCAGCCATCCCCTTCAAAGGCACCGTCAATGAAGCTCTGGGTCTTCAGCAGAGCGGGATCGGTCAGGGTTCGCATGGTCATCCCCTTTCCCCTCAGGCCCGGGCCGCGACGAGCGCGCGGGTGAGCTTTTCCAGCCCCTCGTCGAGCAGCGCGTCGGACACCGTCAGCGGGTTGAGAATGCGGATGGTGTTGCCGTAGACGCCGCAGGACAGGATGATCAGCCCCTCGGCCAGCGCGGCGGCCACCACCCGGCGGGTCGCTTCCGCATCCGGCGTTCCCTCGCCATCGGCGCTGACGATATCGAAGGCGACCATCGCACCGGGACCACGGATCGCCGCGACCGGAACCGCATCGTTGCGTGCGGCGGCCTTTTCCAGCGCCGCCTTGATCCGGGCGCCAACCGCATTGGCGCGCTCGACCAGCCCCTCTTCCTCGATCACGTCGAGAACGGCAAGCGCCGCCGCACAGGCAATCGGGCTGCCCGCATAGGTGCCGCCAAGGCCGCCCGGGCCGGCCGCATCCATGATCTCGGCCCGGCCGATCACGCCGGACAACGGGAAACCACCGGCGAGCGACTTGGCCACGGTGACAAGATCCGGCTCGACGCCGGAATGCTCGATGCCGAACATTTTGCCGGTGCGGGCGAAGCCGGTCTGGATTTCATCGGCGATCAGGACGATGCCATGGGCATCGGCGATCTTGCGCAGCTCGGCGACCAGCTCGGCCGGCGCCGGCAGGAAGCCGCCCTCGCCCTGGACCGGCTCGATGATGATGGCGGCGACATCGCTCGGATCGATATCGGCGCGGAACAGAAGATCGAGGCTGCGCAGCGCATCGGCGACGCTGACGCCATGCTCCTCGGCCGGGAATGGCACGTGGTAGACGCCGGCCGGGGCAATGCCGAAGGACTTCTTGTAGGGCGCGACCTTGCCGGTCAGCGCCATGGTCAGGCTGGTGCGGCCGTGGAAACCGCCGGTGAAGGCGATGACACCGGCGCGGCGGGTATGCGCCCGGGCGATCTTGATGGCGTTCTCGACCGCTTCCGCACCCGTCGACAGGAGGATCGACTTGGCCGGACCGGAGAACGGCGCCAGCGCGTTGAGCCGCTCGCAGACCGCCACATAGGGCTCATAGGGAATGATCTGGAACGCGGTGTGGGTATAGTTTTCCAACTGCTCGGCCACTGCGGCCATCACCTTCGGATGGCGGTGGCCGGTGTTGAGCACGGCAATGCCGCCGGCGAAGTCCACATAACGGTTGCCGTCGACGTCCCACAGCTCGCCATTCTCGGCGCGGGCGGCATAGACGGGAAAGGCCGTGGCGATGCCGCGGGGGATGGCGGTCTCGCGCCGCTGCTGCAAATCGGTGTTGGTCATGATCGAGGGGCTCTCCATGGACTGTTTGCCGGGGAGAATACGGGGGAACGGGCGGTCCCCGGTACGTGATTGATTTACACGCTGTGGTGCATCATAGTTTCCACTGACCGGACATGAAGCGCCGGGCATGGATCACCGAATGGCCGCCACATGATCGACACAGACGACACGGGCGAGGACACGGCGCCGTCGGCGCAGATGCCGCCGCTGATCATGCTGCGCGCCTTCGAGGCGACCGGGCGGACCGGCAGCATGCGCAAGGCCGCCGACAACATCGGTGTCAGCCACACGGTGGTCAGCCGGCATGTGCGCAATCTGGAAGCCTGGATGGGCTGCAAGCTGGTGCAGTCCGGACCGCGCGGCGCGATGCTGACGGACGAGGGGGCGAGCCTGTTCGCCTCCGTCACCCAGGCCTTTCAACTGATCGCCAACGCGGCCAGTGACCTGCGTCCGCGCCACCGCAATCGGGGCATCCGCATCTGGTGCGTGCCCGGGCTGGCCTCGCGCTGGCTGGCGCCCCGGATCTCGCGGCTGGAGGAGCTGTTTCCCGGCGCGAATGTGATGGTACGCTCGACCACGGAGCTGCCCGATTTCAGCCGCTCCCAAGCGGATCTGGCCATCGGCTTCGGCGATTTCGACGATCTGCCCGCCGCCGCCGTGCCGCTCTTGCGCCCACGCATGTTTCCCGTGGCCTCGGCCAACTGGATCGCTGATCGCGGCGTGCCGGACAGTCCGGAGCGGCTGCCGCGCCTGCCGCTGATCCATGAAGAAAGCCACCGGCAGTGGCGCAACTGGTTCGAAGCCGCCGGCATTGCCGCCGGCACGCTCGGCGGGCCGCGCCTTGGTGATGCGAACCTTGGCCTCGATGCAGCGATGTCGGGTCAGGGCATCGCTCTTGCTAGCCGCATCCTGACCCGGCGCGAGCTGGACGCGGCCAACCTGACCGAGCTGTTCGACACCGATATCCGCCTTGGCGGCTACTATCTCGTCGTCGCCCCGACACGGCGGAGCGATCCGGCAATTGTCCGCCTGCGCGACTGGATCCAGGCCGAACTGGCCCTGTCGGAGGCTTCCGGCGACTAACGCCACCGCCCGACCACCGCACACCCTGCCGTTGCCCGCGCCGATGCAGGACATAGCCACGCTTGCGACCGCAAGCTTGGAAGAACTACTCACCAATTTGTCTAAGGAAATGATTTTATATTGCGCAGAAAAATGAGCATGGATATGGTCTGCCTCGGGAGGAGTGATCGAGGCGACGGGGAGCGAGATTTTGGCTAAAAACCGAGCCAATCCGCCAAATTTCCGCCTGAATTTCAGTACGCGCCAGGAAGTTGAAAAAACCGCTACGCGGCACTTCGCACAGGATAATACGTAAAATCACGGCGTATTGTCATGAATCTTGAGCGCAGAAATTGCACCCCTGTTTGCGTTCGCCGTCACCGATCCATGCGGGACCACCCGCGACCGGGCATCTGAATCTAGGGAGAAACACCATATGGCCAGCACATTCCTCAAAGCTCTCGCCCTTGGCGTGACCATGTCGATCGCGCTGGGAAGCGCGGCCTCGGCGGAGAAGGTCCGCCTGCGCTTCCACACCTTCTATGGCACGGAAATGGACGCCTTTGCCAAGAAGATGCGGGATACGGTCAAGGAAGCCAGCGGCGGCACGCTGCGCATCCAGTATTTCCGCGGCGGCGAGCTGGTGGCCAGCGATCAGTTCGTCGATGCGGTGGCCAAGGGCACCATCGACATTGCCTATGGCGTGGGCAGCTACTGGTCCGGTCAGGTCGACATCGGCAACATCGAGGCAGGTCTGCCCGGCGCCTGGACCAGCGCCGAGGAAGCCCGCGCCCTGTTCGAGGACAAGGGGCTCAACACCCTGATCGCCGAGGCTTACGCGGAAAAGGGCGTCACCCTGGTCGGCCGCGGCTACGGCAGCAACTACGACATCCTGACCAAGACGCCGATCAACGGCCTTGACGACCTCAAGACGATGAAGATCCGCGCCACCGGGCAGATGGCCAAGGTGCTGAAGGCCTTTGACATTCCCACCGTCTACCTGCCGGCGCAGGAGCTCTACATCGGCCTGTCCACCGGCGTGATCGACGGCGCCATCTACGGCGGCCCGGTGGAATACGAGCAGCTCAAGCTGCATGAGACCGCCACCCACTACACCTTCCTCAACATGCTCAATCCGGGCTGGATCGAAACGGTGATCGCCAACCCGAAGGTGTGGGACGGCCTGTCCGAGGAGCACCGCGAGATCCTGACCAAGGCGATCGACCAGTATGCGGCCGACATTCACGCCTGGCTGGAAGAGGGCAACCAGAAGATCGTCGATGCCGGTGAGATCTTCGAGTTCTCGACCATTCCGGCCGAGGATTCCGCCCGGCTGACCGCCGCCGCGCAGACCGTCTGGCAGGAGGAAGCCGCCAAGTCGGAGCGCAACGCCAAGGCGATCGAGATCCTGGTGGAGAACGCCAAGGCCAAGGGACGCCTGAAGTGAAACGCTTCACCCGATACCTGGTTCTCCAGGATGGCCTGTCCGAGTTCGTCGGGCAGGTCATTTCCTGGATCACCCTCGGGCTGATCGGCGTGCTGCTGATCGAGATCGTCGCGCGTTACTTCCTGAACGCGCCGACGATCTGGGCCCATGAGTTGTCGACCATGCTGTTCGGCGCCTTCTGCATTCTCGCCGGCAGCTATGCGCTGCGTCACCACGATCATGTGCGCAGCGAAGTCATCTACGCCCTGATGCCGCCGCGCGTGCAGGGCTTCTTCGACACCATCGTCTTCGGCCTCGGTCTGGTGGTGCTTGCGGTCTTCTTCCGGCTGTCTGTGGACTTCGCCGCCACCTCCTGGGCGATGAACGAATTCTCCGCCCGCAGCGTCTGGCAGCCACCGCTCTACCCGATCAAGACCGTGATCCCGATCGCCGTCGGCCTGTTGCTGCTGCAGAACATCGCCGAATTCCTGCGGGCGCTCCTGCGCTGTCTCGGCATCGCCTTCGAGGACCCGCGCAGCGAGGAAGACCAGCACGTGGCGGAGACCCACGCCCCGGAAACCCTGCATTGACGCTGCCCGCGCGCCGTGCCCCGTCCTGGCCGGACGGCGCGGGCGCCGGGCGGACACGGGATGCGGGCATCGCCCGCTGAGCAGGCCGCGCGCGGCTCTGCCGAAAGGAATGAAAATGGCCGAACTCGACCCGATGACGATCACCGCCATCATGTTTGTCTCGATGCTGGGCCTGATGGCCATCGGCGCGCCGCTGGCGTGGGCGCTGATGATCTCGGGCATGGGCAGCGCCTATCTGATGTTCGGCGCCGGCGGGCTCGACCTGCTGCTCGCCTCCGCCTACGAGACCATGGATAACTTCCTGCTGGTGGCGCTGCCCCTGTTCATCTTCATGGGGCTCGTGCTGGAGCGCTCCGGCATCACCGACGACCTGTTCGAGATGATCCACAAGCTGGTGGGCGGGCTGCCCGGCGGCCTGGGCGTGGGCACGGTGCTGATCTGCGCTATCATCGCCGCCATGGCCGGCGTCTCCGGCGCGGCGACCGTGAGCCTTGGCATCATCGCCCTGCCGGCGATGCTGAAGCGCTCCTACGACAAGCGCCTGGTGACCGGCACCATCATGGCCGGCGGCGCGCTCGGCTTCCTGATCCCGCCCAGCGTGCTGATGATCATCTACGCCTTCCTGTCGCGGGATTCGGTCGGCAAGCTGTTCGCCGCCGGGCTGATTCCCGGGCTGATGCTCGCCGGCATCTATATCGCCTATATCCTGATCCGCTGCCGGCTCAATCCGGAGCTCGGGCCGCCGACGCCCAAGGCGGAGCGCGTCAACGGCATGGAAAAGCTGAAGTCGCTGCGCCACCTGATCGGCCCTGGGCTGCTCGTCGGCGTGGTGCTTGGCGGCATCGTGGGCGGCGTCACCTCACCGTCCGAGGCCTCGGCAATCGGCGCGGCCGGCGCGCTTCTCATTGCCGCCCTGCGCCGGCAGGTCGATCTGGCGATGCTGAGCTCGGTGCTGCAGACCACCGCCAAGCTGATGGGCATGCTGATCTGGATCGCCATCGCGGCGGTGTTCTTCAGCAAGATCTACGTCGGGCTCGGCGCCGGCATGATGGTTCAGGACCTGATCGACGACTACAGCCTGTCGCCGCATGCGGTGATCATCGCCATGCTGGTCAGCTACTTCCTGCTCGGCATGTTCCTCGATGATTTCGCCATCATCTTCATCACCGTGCCGCTCTACATTCCGGTGGTGCGGGAGCTGGGGTTCGACACGGTTTGGTTCGCCGTCCTGTTCATCCTCAGCATGCAGTCCGCCTATCTGACACCGCCGTTCGGCTACAACCTCTTCTATATGCGCTCGGTCGCGCCGAAGGAGGTGAGCATCGTCGACATCTACATGTCGGCCCTGCCCTTCGTCGCGCTGCAGATCCTCGGCCTGGCGCTGGTGGTGATCTTCCCCGGCATCGCCCTGTGGCTGCCAAGCCTCTTGTTCTGACGGCCAGAAACGCCGGCACGCCCGGGCGGAAAACCGTCCGGGCGTCGCCATCGCAGGACTAACGGAAGAAGGAACAGGAGAGGAGAGCGGTGGACGCGGATACCGGGGGCAATCGCTAGAGATACGGCGGAACGCAGGCGGAAATCATGGTGGCCGGACGGTCGCTCACATTGCGGAACCGATGCGGATCCTGGGAGTTGAACAGATAGGAATCTCCCGCCTTCAGGATCATGGTGTTCTCGCCGACGGTCACCTCGATTTCCCCGGCGACCACCACCCCACCCTCATGGCCGACATGTTCGAGCATGGTTTCGCCGGTATCGGCGCCCGGCTCATAGGTCTCATAGAGGATCTGCAAACCATGGCTGCGCGCATCGCCGACCTGCTTCAGGCTCATCTTGCCCTCCGCCCCCTTCACCTCGGAGTACACCCGCGAGGTCAGGTCGCGCAGTTCCGACGGGGTGAAGAACACCTTCGACGCATCGAGGGCCTCAGGTTCGAAAAATTCGACCATTCCAACCCCAAGACCGCCCAGAATCTTGCGCAAGGATGCAATGGAAGGACTGCTCTTGTTGGTTTCGATCATCGACACCTGGCCATGCGGCACTCCCGCCGCCTCGGCGAGCTGACGCTGGGACATGTTATGCGCCCGGCGCAACTGCCGAAGCCTTGCACCTACATCGAAATCTGCCATCCGCACCTCCGTTCCTGATCGCGCCAAGTTAGTGGCAGCCGAACGACGCATCAATAGCGCAAAAAGCGATTGCTCATTATTCTGAGCATATGATATGAAATTCTGAGATTAGGAGGATCGTCATGACCGCAACCGTCGATTTGAAATCCCGCCGCGAAACCGCCGTCGCCCAGGGCGTGGCCACCCGTGGCATCTATGCCGTCAAGGCGGAGAACGCCGAGCTGTGGGATGTGGAAGGCAAGCGCTACATCGACTTCGCCGCCGGCATCGCCGTCAACAACACCGGCCACCGCCACCCGAAGGTGATGGCGGCCGCGGCCGAGCAGGCCGAGGCCTTCACCCATACCTGTTTTCATGTCGCCCCCTATGAGGGCTACATCCGGCTCGCCGAACGGCTGAATGCCGCGGCACCGGGCGATTTTCAGAAGAAAACCATGCTGGCCACCACCGGCGCGGAAGCGGTCGAGAACGCGGTGAAGATGGCCCGGGCCTACACCGGACGGTCCGGTGTGATCGCTTTTGCCGGCGCCTTCCATGGCCGGACGCTGATGGGTATGGCCCTGTGTGGCAAGGTCACGCCCTACAAGAAGAGCTTCGGCGCCATGCCGCCGGAGGTGTTCCACGCCCCCTTCCCCAACGCCTATCACGGCGTCACGGCCGAGGCGAGCCTGGCGGCACTGAACCAGCTGTTCAAATCAACCATCGACCCGGAGCGGGTTGCAGCCTTCATCATCGAGCCGGTGCAGGGCGAGGGCGGCTTCAACGTCGCAGATGCGCATTTCCTGCGCGAGCTGCGCAAGATTGCCGACCAGCATGGCATCCTGCTGATCGCCGATGAGGTTCAGGCCGGCATGGCCCGCACCGGCAAGCTGTTCGCCATGGAACATGCTGGCGTCGCCGCCGATCTGGTGACCATGGCCAAGGGGCTGGCCGGTGGCTTCCCGCTGTCCGCCGTCACCGGCCGGGCCGAGGTGATCGACGCGGCGCCGGTTGGCGGCATCGGCGGCACCTACGCCGGCAATCCGCTGGCGGTGGCCGCCGCCAATGCGGTGCTCGACGTGATCGCCGGCGAGGATCTGTGCGCCCGCGCCAACCAGATCGGCGCGGCGCTGACCGCTCGACTGACCGCCCTTTCCCAGCGTCAGGGCATGGAGCCGATCGGCAATGTGCGCGGCCTCGGCGCCATGGTCGCCTTCGAGCTCGTCACCAGCCGCGACAGCCGCGAGCCGGATACGGCGCTGACCCAGCGGATCGTCGCCGAGGCGGAAGCGCGCGGGCTGATCATCCTGCCCTGCGGCACCTATGGCAACGTCATCCGCCTGTTGCCGCCGTTGACGACGCCGACGGATCAGGTCGAGGAAGCACTCGACATCATCGAAGCGGCCATCGAGGCGGCCATTGGTGCCAGCGCGGCCGCGGCCTGATAAAACGACAGGCCCCGTCGCCGCTGCTGCGGTGACGGGGCCATGGCATTGCCACAGGGAAGGCATTGCCAGAGACCTGACAACCGGTGCGGACGGGTGCCCGGCGCGGAAAAACAAAGCGCCAGGCACAGGCGGGAGACGATCATGGACCTTCGGAAGAACCTCATTGCCGGCGAATGGCTGGCGGGCGCGGATGCGGTGGAAAACCGCTCCCCCTCGGACGTCACCGATCTGGTGGGGCTTTACGCCCGCGCCGATGCGGAGCAGGTGGACCGGGCGGTGATGGCCGCGCGGGCCGCGCTGCCAGCCTGGGCCGGGGCCAGCCCGCAGGTACGCGCCGACCTGCTCGACCGGGTGGGGCTGCGCCTGGCGGAGCGCAAGGAGGAACTTGGCCGGGTGCTTGCCCGGGAGGAGGGCAAGACGCTGGCCGAGGCCATCGGCGAGGTGGGCCGTGCCGCCCAGGTGTTCCGCTTCTTCGCCGGTGAGGCGATCCGGGTCACCGGCGATGCGGTGGCCTCCGTGCGGGCCGATGTGGATGTGGATGTGACCCGCGAGCCGGTGGGTGTGGTCGGGCTGATCACCCCGTGGAACTTCCCCATCGCCATTCCCGCCTGGAAGATCGCGCCGGCGCTTTGCTATGGCAACACGGTGGTCTGCAAGCCCGCCGACCTGACCCCGGCCTCCGCCCATCTTCTGGCGGAAATCCTGCATGAGGCCGGTGCGCCGGCCGGCGTCTTCAACCTGGTGATGGGCACCGGCGCCATCGTCGGCAACGCGCTGGTCGAGCACCCTGAGGTCGATGCCATCTCCTTCACCGGCTCGGTACCGGTCGGCCGGGCCCTGGCGGTACGCGCCGCCTCCGGCCTGAAGAAGGTGCAGCTCGAAATGGGCGGCAAGAACCCGATGGTGGTGATGGAAGACGCCGATCTCGATGTCGCCGTCGCCGCCTGCCTCAACGGCGCGTTCTTCTCCACCGGGCAGCGCTGCACCGCTTCCTCGCGGCTGATCGTTTGCGATCCGATCTATGACGAATTTGCCGAGCGGCTGGCGGCGGCGGCGACCTCGGCCAAGGTCGGCGATGCGCTCGATCCGGCCACCGCGATCGGGCCGGTGGTCTCGGCCAAGCAGCTGAACAGCAATCTGGAGTATGTGGCGTTGGCCGCCAGCGAGGGCGCCGAGGTGATCGGCGGCGAGCGGCTCAACGAGGAGCGTGAGGGCTATTACCAGCGCCCGGCGCTGTTCCTCAATGCCACCAACGACATGCGCACGAGCCGCGAGGAAATCTTCGGCCCCTGCGCCAGCCTGATCCGCGCCCACGATTTCGACGAAGCGCTGGCACTGGCCAATGACACCGAGTTCGGCCTGTCGGCTGGCATCTGCACCTCCAGCCTGGCCTATGCGCGCAATTTCAAGCGCCACGCCCAGGCCGGCATGGTGATGGTCAACCTGCCCACCGCCGGGGTCGATTATCACGTGCCCTTCGGCGGCCGCAAAGGCTCTTCCTACGGCTCGCGGGAGCAGGGCCGCTACGCCGCCGAATTCTACACCACCGTGAAGACCGCCTACAGCTTTGCCGGCTAACTCGACTGAAGGACAGACAAAGATGAAGATCCTTGTGCCCGTAAAGCGGGTTATTGACTACAACGTGAAGGTTCGGGTGAAGTCGGACGGTTCAGGCGTTGATCTTGCGAATGTTAAGATGTCGATGAACCCGTTTGACGAGATCGCGGTTGAAGAGGCGATCCGTCTTCGCGAAGCGGGCAAGGCGTCGGAGATCGTTGTGGTCTCGGTGGGTCCGCAGCAGGCGCAGGAGACGCTGCGCACGGGTCTGGCGATGGGCGCGGACCGGGGCATCCTGGTGAAGACCGATGCCACGACGGAGCCGCTGGCGGTGGCCAAGATCCTGAAGGCGATCGTCGCCGAGGAAGAGCCGGGCCTGGTGATCCTGGGCAAGCAGGCGATTGACGACGACTGCAACCAGACCGGCCAGATGCTGGCAGCGCTCCTGGGCTGGGCGCAAGGCACCTT
>NZ_BMCR01000009.1 GCF_014635285.1 Stappia taiwanensis
CGTCTTCGCTTCGGTCTGCGTAAATCGTGTAAACTGACATATACCTCATCCGATCCGGTTGGTTTCTTGCCATCTTAGGGTGCAGCTTTGAAGCCAGTTTCACAACCAATAGTAGAGAGTCACTGCGGCACTGTCGGCGACATCACGTGCGCAGCAGGAAGGCGATGGGGCCGCACTGCGGGTCGATCAGCGCGCGGATCCTGGTGGTCCACCCTCCGCCGGCGCGGCCAATGGCCCGATTTTGCGCCCTCCTTTTGGGCGGGCCAACAGGGTGAGAACCCGGCCGTCCAGCACTACCAGCCCGAGCAGCAGGATGGCCATGCCGAGGAACTGGCCACTGGTCAGGCTTTCGCCCAGCACCAGCGCCCCCAGCACGCTCGCCGACACCGGCACCAGCAGCGTGACCAGCGAGGCGTTGGTCGCGCCCGCACCGGTCAGAAGGCGGAAGTAGATCAGATAGGCAAAGGCGGTGCCGATGGTGCCAAGGGCGATGACGCAGGCCCAGACCGCAAGGCTTGTCTCGGCCGGGCTCCAGGATGCGCCCTGCCATAGGGCAAGCGGCAGCATCCAGACACTGGCGCCGGTCAGTTGCCCCGCCACCGGCACCATCAGCGGCAAACCCTTGAACCGGCGGGCGAAGGAGGCCGCCACCGCATAGGACAGGGCCGCGCCGAGGCAGGCAAGCTGCGCCCAGAGCGGAAATCCATCCGCGCCCTCCAGCCCGGGCAGCAACAGCACCGCCACCCCGGCAAGACCGAGGCCGATACCGATCACCCGATGCGCCTGCAAGGTTTCATGGCGAAAGGCCAGCGTCGCCAGGAGCACCGTGAAGATCGGCGTCGTCGCATTGAGGATCGAGGCCAGGCTCGCGGAAATCGCCGTCTGGCCCCAGAAGATCAGCGAAAACGGAATCGCGTTGTTGAGAAGCCCGATCACCAGGAAGGACAGCAGCATACCCGGTGCCAACGGAAACCGCTGCCGGGCAATCCGCAGCACCACATGCATCACCAGCGCCGCCAGGAACACCCGCAGGAACACCAGCACCAGCGGCGGGATCTCGGCCACCGCGATCTTGGCGAACAGGAAAGTGCCGCCCCAGATCAGCGACAACAGGGCCAGCAGCAGCCAGTTGATGAGTGTCATGTGCGGCACCTTGTCTGCACTCGCATGGGGTCCTCCTTTACCTCCCCCCGGCGACTTCCACCGGGCGGTTCCTCGCCGCCGCCCCGCACATCCCACCTCGCCGTGACACCGAAAAGCACGCGAAAAGGACCGGGGCAACAACCGCTGGCATAGCAGCCGGTGCGTGTGCCAGCCACACGATTTGCGAGCCAAGGGGCGCGTGTGGTGATCAGCCGCAGCAAGCGCCCTGTTGCGCGGCGGTCCGCAGCCATGCCCCCAGCGCACGGCCGGGCACGGCAAATCAGCGCTTGTCTCTCGGAAAAACCCCGGTCACTGTGAGAGCCTTGCCGATGCCGCTCGCCGGCGCCGCCTCCCGTTTTTCCCGATCATTCCACGGCGTCCGCAATGCCCGATCATTCCGCCACCATCGGCACCCCTTCGCTGCTCGCCCGGCTCCCTTCCCTGCTGATCGCGGCGGCGCTGCTCTTGGGCGCCAATGGCCTTGCCATGACGGTGATTGCCGTGCGCGGACGGGCCAACGGGCTGTCCGATGCGACCATTGGCCTGTTCGGCTCCGCCTATTATGCCGGGTTCATCCTTGGCGTTCTGCTGACCCCAATCCTGATCCGCCGGGTCGGGCACATCCGTGTCTTCGGCGCCCTGGCGGCGATCAGCGCGATTTCGGTACTGGCCCTGATGCTGACCCCCGCCGGCTTCGGCTGGGCGGTGCTGCGGCTGATCAGCGGCATGGCGTTCTGCGGCACCGCGATGGTGCTGGAAAGCTGGCTCAACACCCTGGCCAGCAACTCCGAACGCGGCCGGATCCTCAGCATCTACCGCATCGTCGATCTGGGCGCGGTCACCGGCAGCCAGTTCCTGTTGCCGCCATTCGGCGGCGCCGGCGCCGAGATCATCGTCGTCATCGCCCTGTTGTTCTGTGCCGCGCTGGTGCCGGTGTCGCTGTCGCGGGAAGACAATCCCCCCACCCCGGCCAACACCCGCATCAACTATCTTGCGGTCTGGCGCATCTCGCCGGTGGCGGTGGTGGGCTGCCTGACCATCGGCCTGACCAATGGCGCCTTTCGGACCGTCGGCCCGGTCTATGCGCAGGGCGTCGGGCTCGATGCCGACGGGCTGGCGCTCCTGATCAGCCTGTGGGTGATCGCCGGGGCGATCTTCCAGTATCCGCTCGGCTGGGCGTCTGACCGCATGGACCGGCGCTATGTGCTGCTCCTGTCCACCATCGGCGCGGGGCTGGCCTGCCTGTTCCTTTCCGGCGCCTCGGACCCGCTCGTCATCTATGCCGGCAGCTTCCTGTTCGGCGGCTTCGCCCTGCCGCTCTATTCCCTCTCCGCCGCCCATGCCAACGACCATGCCGGCAAGGGCCAGTATGTGGAACTGGCCGCCGGGCTGACCATGTTCTTCGCCCTTGGCGCGGTGGCCGGCCCGCTGCTGGCCTCGCTGGTGATGGACAGATTCGGCCCCGGCGCCTTCTTCGCCTATACCGCCGCCATGCATCTGGCGCTGGTCGGCTATGTGCTGGTGCGGCTGGTCCGCCATCCCGCCGTGCCGAGCGACCAACGCAAGCGCTTCGTCTGGCTGCTGAGAACCTCGCCGATGATCTTCCGACTGGCACGCGACACCCGAAAGGGTGCCCGCAAGGCGAAACGGTGAGACGTCGACGCAATGAACCCGCGAAAGCGCAGCGCAAGGGCTCGCCATCGCGCCGTCGCTTCGATATAGTCCGCCACCGACCCCCGGTTTGCCGACCGGGGTTTTTCTTGTGCGCGGCTGGCCGCCGCGCCGCACGCGAAGACGCCACTTAGAGGATATGCAAGCATGGCCAATGTCGTCGTTGTCGGATCGCAGTGGGGAGACGAAGGGAAGGGCAAGATCGTCGACTGGCTGTCGGAACAGGCCGATGTGGTGGTTCGCTTCCAGGGTGGGCACAATGCCGGCCATACGCTCGTCATCGACGGCACCAGCTACAAGCTGTCCCTGCTTCCCTCCGGCGTCGTGCGCGGCAAGCTGTCGGTGATCGGCAACGGCGTCGTCATCGACCCGCATGCCCTCGTTGCCGAGATCGCCCGACTGGCCGAACAGGGCGTCAGCGTCAGCCCCGAGACCCTGGTGATCGCCGGCAATGCCACGCTGATCCTGTCGCTGCACCGCGAGCTGGACGCGCTGCGCGAGAACGCGGCCGCCGCCGGCACCAAGATCGGCACCACCAAGCGCGGCATCGGCCCGGCCTATGAGGACAAGGTCGGCCGGCGGGCGATTCGCGTCATGGATCTGGCCAACCTCGCGACCCTGCCGGGCAAGATCGAACGGCTGCTGACCCATCACAACGCCCTGCGGCGCGGTCTCGGCGAGCCGGAAATCTCCGCCGATGCCATTTTCACCGAACTGGAAACCGTCGCCGGCGACCTGCTGCCCTTCATGGACACGGTGTGGAACCTGCTCGACGCCAAGCGCCGCGAAGGCCGCCGCATCCTGTTCGAGGGCGCCCAGGGCTCCCTGCTCGACATCGACCACGGCACCTACCCGTTCGTGACCTCGTCCAACACCGTCTCCGGACAGGCGGCCGCCGGCAGCGGCCTCGGCCCCAGCGCTCTCAGCTATGTGCTGGGCATCACCAAGGCCTACACCACCCGCGTCGGCGAAGGCCCGTTCCCGACCGAGCAGGACAACGACGTCGGCCATTTCCTCGGCACTCGCGGCCATGAATTCGGCACCGTGACCGGCCGCAAGCGCCGCTGCGGCTGGTTCGACGCAGTGCTGGTACGCCAGGCCTGCTGCATCAACGGCATCAACGGCATCGCCCTTACCAAGCTCGACGTGCTCGACGGTCTCGACGAGATCAAGATCTGTGTCGCCTATGAGCTTGATGGCGAGCGAATCGACCACATGCCCGCCTCGCAAGGGGCGCAGGCGCGGGTGAAGCCGATCTACGAAACCCTGCCGGGCTGGAAAGAGTCCACCGAGGGCGCGCGCAGCTGGGCGGACCTGCCCGCACAGGCGGTAAAATACGTTCGCCACGTGGAGGAGTTGATCGGTGCGCCAGTCGCGCTACTCTCGACCAGTCCGGAACGGGATGACACAATCCTTGTTCAGAATCCGTTTCAGGATTAAGCCTTAACCGGGTTCCGCGTTTCGGGGCGGCCCGCAACGCCGCGACGACGAGTTGAAAACATGGCAGACTATTATTCGGTTTTGAAGAAAACCGTTGGCGCGCTCCCGCAGAACACGGGCGCGGCACGGCGTGAGATCTATCAACGCGCCCGAAAAGCCATCGTCGCCCAGTTGAAGGCATACGATCCACCGCTCTCGCCCTCGGAAATCACCACCGAGCAATTGCGGCTGGAAGAGGCGATCCGCAAGATCGAAGCCGAGGCCGCGCGCGAAACGCTCGGCGTCGGCGCGGCACCCGTCGCGCCCACACCGCCCCGTCCCGCCCCGAAACAACCGGCCCCGGCCGCACCAACGCCTCCGCCCGCACCGGCGAAACCGGCATCCGCTCCGGCTCCGGCCCCCGAGGCTACCAAGCCGGCTGCGAGCCCGGCTGCAGGCCCCGCGACCGATTCGCCGACGGTCGCTCCGCCCTCCGCCGCAGCCCCGGACGCGCCAGCAGCCCCCGCCGCGCCGGAAGATCCCTCGCATCGTGTCTTCAAGGATGCGATCGATGACGCCAAGAAGCTGGGCAGCGCCGCCGATCAGGCAAGCCGAACCGCGCGCGGAGCCCTGACCGGCGCGCCGGAGGAGCCTGTCCGCCGCGAACCCACCATGGGACCTGCAACGCCGGCACCCGAAGCACCGGCGCCCGCGGCTGCACCTTCCGCGCCCACCGCCGCCAAGCCGGCAGCGCCAGGAAAGTCTGCCGAGAAAAAAACAAGCCCCCGCCGTGCCAAGCGAGACAGGCGCCCGCTGCCGGGGAACGCGCCTTCGCTGCCTGCCGCAGGCCCCTCCCGCCTTCCGATGATTGTCGGCGTCGGCGGCGCCCTGCTCGTGCTGATCGGCATCGGTGCGGTCGGCTATTCCCAGCGCGATACCATTGCCGCGATGTTCGGCGGTGGCGATGAGCCGGTGGTCGAGACGAAGACCGAGACCCCGCCGGCGACCGAACCCGTGCGCCCGGCCGAGCCCGCATCGAAGAAGAACACCGCGCGCCTGCTCGACAACGGCGAGACCTCTGTCGCTCCGGACGCACGGACCGTCACCACCACCCGGATCCGGCCCAGCGATCCGGCGGCAACGGCGACAGCTCCGGCACAGCCCGCGCCCGCGACCGCACCTGCCGAGCCGCCGCGCCAGGTGACGCCCGCCGAAACGCCGGACACGACCACGGCCGAAACGCCAGCGGGCGGACAGGATGTTGCCAACGCCACGCCGCCGGCCGCCGTCACGCCGCCGCCCGCGACCACGGCTCCGGCAGCGACCACCGGTTCCCCGGCGGTTGCCCAGCGCGCCATCCTCTATGAGGAAGGCGCGGAAGCCGGCAGCGCCGGACAGGCATCGGCCGGCAATGCGGTCTGGCGGGTCGAGGAAGAAACCATCGACGGGCGCAAGGAAACCGTCCTGCGCATGCGGGTCGAGGTGCCTGAGCGCAACATCGCCGCCGACCTGACGCTCAAGCCGAATCGCGACAGCGCCCTGCCCGCCAGCCATCTGCTGGAAGTGCGCTTCGAATTGCCGGACAACTTCGCCGGCCAGGGCGTCGGTCAGGTTCCCGGACTGGTGATGAAAACCACCGAGGAAGCCCGGGGCGATGCCTTGATCGGCGCCTCGGTGAAAGTCAGCGACGATCTCTTCTGGGTCGCCCTGTCGAACCTCCCCGACGAGCAAGAGCGCAACCTGACACTCTTGCGCGATCGCGGCTGGATCGACATTCCCATGCTCTACGAGAACGGCAAGCGTGCCATCCTCACCCTGGAAAAGGGCACACCCGGCACCCGTGCGATCGAACAGGCGACCGATGCCTGGGGCAAGGCCGGCTGACGCCGCACAGGGGCATCTGCGATTTTGCCAAGGAAAAACGGCCGATGCGCAAGCACCGGCCGTTTTTCGTTAAAGCGATGTTCCGGAGGGAATTGCCCTCGAGGATCAGAACTGCAGCGGCTTGACCTGCTTCACATGAGGCAGCGCCTCGATCCGGCCAATGACCGCATCCCCAACCGCGCCATCGACCTCGACAAGGCAGATCGCATCTTCCCCCTCAGCGGTACGGCCAAGGTTGAAGGTGGCGATGTTGACCCCGGCTTCGCCCAGAACGGTGCCGAGGTGACCGATGAAGCCAGGCTTGTCCTCATTGGTCACATAGAGCATATGCGCGCCGAGCTCGGCTTCCATGTTGATGCCCTTGACCTGGATGATACGCGGCTTGCCATCGGCGAACACGGTGCCGGCAACCGAGCGCTCCTGCCGCTCGGTCTGCACCGTCAGGCGGATGTAGGTCTCATAGGCCCCCTGCCGCGGCCGCTTGACCTCCTCGACGGAAATGCCGCGCTCACGCGCCATCACCGGCGCCGACACCATATTGACCGTCTGCAGCAATGGTTGCAGCACCCCGGTCAGCGCGGCGGCGGTAAGCGCCCGTGTGTTCATCTCCGCCACATCGCCCTCATATTCGAGACGAATGCCGGTGAGGCCGGTTTCGGTCAACTGACCGGCGAAGGAGCCGAGCTGCTCCGCCAGCTTGACGAAAGGCGTCAGCCGCGGCGCTTCCTCGGCAGTGATCGACGGCATGTTGAGCGCATTGGACACCGCTCCGTTGACCAGGTAGTCGGCCATCTGTTCGGCCACCTGCAGCGCGACGTTTTCCTGTGCCTCATTGGTGGAGGCGCCCAGATGCGGCGTGCAAACCAGGTTCGGCGCGCCGAACAGCACGTTCTCGCGCGCCGGCTCCTCGATGAACACATCGACGCCGGCACCGCCGACCTTGCCGCTGTCGAGCCCGGCGCGCAGCGCCGTCTCGTCGACCAGCCCGCCACGGGCACAGTTGATCAGCATCACCCCGTCGCGCATCTTGTCGATGGCCGCCGCATCGATGATGTTGCGTGTCTTGTCGGTCAGCGGCGTGTGCAAGGAAATAACGTCCGCCCGCGCGAACAGCGTGTCGAGATCGACCTTCTCGACGCCAAGATCCAGCGCCCGCTCCGGCGACAGGAACGGGTCGAAGGCAATGACCCGCATTTTCAGGCCGATCGCCCGCTCCGCGACGATCGAGCCGATGTTGCCGCAGCCGATCAGGCCAAGGGTCTTGGAGGTGATCTCCACGCCCATGAACTTCGACTTTTCCCATTTTCCCGCCTGGGTCGAGGCATCGGCCGCCGCGATCTTCCGGGCCACGGCGAACATCATCGCAATCGCGTGTTCCGCCGTGGTGATGGAGTTGCCGAAGGGCGTGTTCATCACGATCACACCACGGGCACTGGCTGCGGCGATATCGACATTGTCGACACCAATGCCGGCGCGGCCAACCACCTTCAGCCGGTGCGCCGCCGCGATCACCTTTTCGGTGACCTTGGTCGCCGAGCGGATCGCCAACCCGTCATACTGGTCGATCGCCGCCAGCAGCTTGTCCTTGTCCTTGCCAAGATCCGGCAAGTAGTCGACCTCGACGCCGCGCGACTTGAAAACATCGACGGCAGCGGCAGAAAGCTTATCTGAAATCAAGACCTTGGGGGCCATTTGAAATACTCCGAATGGGGGATGCACGTCGCCAGACGCCGGGGGGGGGAGCCCCCGGCGCTGGCCGTCTACGGCAAAAGCTGGAGAGGCGGCTCAGGCCGCCTGATCAAGCGTGGCGAGCTGCCGGGCGAAGGCCCATTCCAGCCACGGCAACAGCGCCGCCACATCGGCGGTCTCCACCGTTGCCCCGCACCAGATGCGCAAACCGCTCGGTGCATCGCGATAGGCGCCGATGTCATAGGCGACACCGGCCGCGTCAAGCGCGGACACCATGGACTTGGCAAACGCCGCCTGCTCCGCCGGCGCGAGCGCGGCAACCCGGGGATCGACGATCCGCAGGCACACGGAGGTGTTGGAGCGGGTTGCCGGATCCACGGCAAGAAAATCGACCCAATCCGTGCGGGCCACCCAATCGGCTATGGCGCCGGAATTGGCGTCGGCCCGGGCAATCAACGCCTCAAGGCCACCGATCTCTTCGGCCCATTTCAGCGCATCGATGTAATCCTCGACGCACAGCATGGAGGGCGTGTTGATGGTCTCGCCCTTGAAGATGCCCTCGTTGAGCTTGCCGCCCTTGGTCATGCGGAAGAGCTTGGGCATCGGCCAGGGCGGGGAATAGCTTTCCAGACGCGCCACTGCACGCGGGCTAAGGATGAGAACACCGTGAGCGCCCTCGCCTCCCAGCGCCTTCTGCCAGGAGAAGGTGACCACGTCGAGCTTGGCGAAATCGAGATCCTGGGCGAAGGCGGCGGAGGTCGCGTCGCAAATGGTCAGCCCCTCACGATCCGCAGGAATCCAGTCGCCATTGGCCACCCGCACGCCGGACGTGGTGCCATTCCAGGTGAACACCACGTCGCGGCTGAAATCGACCGCAGCGAGATCGGGCAACTGACCGTAGTCGGCCTCCAGCACGCGGGTATCCTCAAGCTTCAACTGCTTGAGCACATCGGTGACCCAACCCGAGCCGAAGCTTTCCCAGGCCAGAAGATCGACGCCGCGCGGGCCGAGCAGCGACCACAGCGCCATCTCCACGGCACCGGTATCGGA
Source organism: Stappia taiwanensis (assembly GCF_014635285.1). Classification (GTDB taxonomy): domain Bacteria; phylum Pseudomonadota; class Alphaproteobacteria; order Rhizobiales; family Stappiaceae; genus Stappia; species Stappia taiwanensis. The sequence continues at coordinate 8,857 of NZ_BMCR01000009.1, forward strand.
GGCCGGCACGATGCCGATGCGGTAATCGGCGGGGACTTTCAGAATGTCGCGGGTCCGGTCGATCGCTTCGGCAAGGCACTGCTTACCGATCTTCGCGCGATGCGAACGACCAAGCGGCGCATTGGCGAGAGCTTCAAGGCTCCACCCGGGGCGCTTGGCACAAGGACCTGAAGAAAAACGGGGATTTTCCGGCCGCACGGCCGGTTCATTCAACGATGCACTCATTGGCTATCCTTCCAGATAGGTGCCCCTCGGTGGGGAGGGGTGGCCCACCTATCGGCATAACGGAGCCCATCGGGGAAGGCAAGCACCACTGGACCGCGTAGCCGCCACCGCGACGCTCTGTCGCCAACGACAAAAGGCCGGGCACCAGGCCCGGCCTTTTCAGGTCATCGTTCGATCCGCGATCAGTATTTGGTGATGATCGGATCGGAAATATAGCTCGGTCCGGAGTCAAACGTGTAGCGCACACCCACCCGGAACTCATGCGCGGCCAGATCCTCGTAGCGGATCTTGCGGGTCACACCGCCGGTGGTGAAGCTGGAAGAATAGCCGTCGCCGATGTTGAGATAGCGGTACCCCGCATCCAGCGACCAGTTCGGCGTCATCGCGTAGGAGGCACCAGCCATCAGCGCCCAGGAGAAGTTCCAGGTGCTGCCACCCGGATAGGTGCCAGACACCCCGTTCGGGTTCTGGAACTGGATGTTGTGGGTCCTCACATAGGACGTACCGATGCCGCCGCCCACATAGGGGGTGAAGCCGCGCCAGGTGCCGATGTCGATGTAGCCGTTGACCAGCATGGTCCAGACGTCGATGTCGGCGGTTTCCCGCGAATAGCTGGACGTACCACCCACGCCGCAGGTGTTACAGGGCGCCCGGGCCGTCACGCTGGCGGGGAATTCGTAATCGAGTGTCACATCGGCGCGCAGGTAGTCGCTGAACCGGTAGCCGACACCGACGCCGACCACGCCCGTGTTGTTCAGGCCCTCGTCGACGAAGTCGAGCGTGCCGTAGCTCACGCTCGGATTCCGATAGATCTTGTAGCCGATATCCCCGCGCAGGTACCAGTTGCCGGCAACGACCGGAACCTGGGGCACGTGCTCGATCACCGGAATCGGCATATCCGCGGCAGAGACGGCTGACGAGACGATCATCGCGACGCCAGCCAGGGAAAGTCGTTTCAAATGGCTGCTCATGTCTCGGTCCTCGTGAAAAGCGTCCGAGCTACATCCCTCGCCGGCCGCATACGTGAAACACGAGACAAGAATTGTCGAAAATACTTAAGGTTGCCTTAACCGTAAAACTTAACCGCGTTCTTTTACCTTAATAAAAGGTAAACGGCACAAGTATCCCCGCAAGATGCAACCAGAACGGCAGCCGAAAGAGCGCAGCGCCGGGCGCAAAGGCCGGCGTCACAACCCAAAAAGGCGAGACCCGCATGGGCCTCGCCTTTCGAAGAAGACTGCCAGAAAGAAAAGGGTCAGGCGGCGGCGTGCGCCACCGCATCGGCGATACGCTGGACGACACCGCTCAGCACCCCCTCATTGTCCGCCTCGCCCATCACCCGGATCAGCGGCTCGGTGCCCGAGGGACGGATCAGCAGCCGGCCGTGATCGCCGAGCTCCCTGCGCCCATCCTCGATCGCCGCCTGCACCTTGGGATCGTCAAGCGGCGTCGCGCCGGCATAACGCACATTCTTCAGGATCTGCGGCACCGGCTCGAAGCGGCGGCAGACCTCGGAGACCGGACGGTTCAGCTTGACCACACAGGCCAGCACCTGCAGTGCCGCAACCAGGCCATCGCCGGTGGTGGCGAAATCCGACAGCACGATATGGCCGGACTGCTCGCCGCCAACGTTGAAGCCATGCTGGCGCATATGCTCCACCACATAGCGGTCGCCCACCTTGGTGCGTGCCAGCTCCAGCCCCAGGCCGGCAAGATAGCGCTCAAGGCCGAGATTCGACATCACCGTCGCCACGATGCCAGACGCGGACAGGCGCCCGTCCTCCTGCCAGGACTGGGCCACCACGGCCATCAGCTGGTCGCCATCGACCACCTGACCGTTCTCGTCGACGATGATCACCCGGTCCGCATCGCCATCAAGCGCAATGCCGATATCGGCCCGCACCTCATGCACCTTGGCGCAGAGCGCCTTGGTGTCCGTCGAGCCGCACCCGCGATTGATGTTGTAGCCATCCGGTTCCACACCGATGGCGATCACATCCGCACCCAGCTCCCACAACACCTCCGGCGCCACCTTATAGGCGGCGCCATTGGCGCAATCGACGACGATGCGCAGGCCGGCAAGGCTCATCTCCCGCGACAGGGTGCGCTTGGCAAACTCGATATAGCGGTCGCGCATGCCATCGATGCGCTTGGCCCGGCCAAGCTCCGAGGGACCGACCAGCCGGGAGGACAGATCCTGCTCCAGCAGCGCCTCGATCTCGCGCTCCACATCGTCCGACAGCTTGTAGCCGTCCGGGCCAAAGAACTTGATGCCATTGTCCTGGAACGGATTGTGCGAGGCGGAAATCATCACGCCGAGATCGGCGCGCACCGAACGGGTCAGCATGGCCACCGCCGGGGTGGGCATCGGACCAAGCACCAAGACATCCATGCCAACGGCGGTGAAGCCGGCCACCAGCGCGTTCTCGATCATGTAGCCGGACAGCCTTGTGTCCTTGCCGATCACAACCCGGTGTCGGTGATTGCCGGTGCGGAACGACAGCCCCGCCGCCATGCCCACCTTGAGCGCGATGTCCGGTGTCATCGGCACCTGATTGGCCGTGCCACGAATGCCGTCCGTGCCGAAGTACTTGCGTGTCATCTTTTAACCTATTGCCTGTGAGGCGTCATTCCGCCTGCCCTCATCGACCCGCAGCGATTGCGGTGCCGCCCGGTCTGACGAACAGGAATGACCATCATTTATCACCAAGGTGAGGCAAGACCGTTCAAAAATTGTTTTCATGCGTAACGAAACGAAAAGGCCCGGAGGACGGATCCACCGGGCCTTGAATATTTTCGCCTTGGCGTTGTCCGGCCGGTCAGCCCTGCGGCTGCGGCTCCATGCCGCCGCTCGGCGCATCGCCGGGACCACCGCGCTTGACGCCCGTGGTCGGCACCGCGGACGAGCGGCCCACCGGCTGGTCATCGTCGGTATCGCGCACCGGCGGCTTGCCGTTGAGCAGATCCTTGATCTCGTCACCGGACAGGGTTTCGTATTCCAGGAGCCCGTTGGCGATGATGTGGAGCTGATCCTCGTGCTCGCTCAAGACCCGCTTTGCCGTCTCGTAGCCGGCATTGACGAAGGACTTGATCTCCGCATCGACGATCTTCTGCGTATCCTCGGAGACGTTCTGGTTCTTGGCCACCGAATGGCCGAGGAACACCTCTTCCTGATTCTCGCCATAGAGCAGCGGACCGAGCTTGTCGGACATGCCGAACTGGGTCGCCATCGCCCGCGCCAGCTTGGTCGCCATCTGGATATCGCCCGAGGCGCCGGACGTGACCTTCTCATAGCCGAAGATCATCTCCTCGGCGACGCGCCCGCCCATGGCAACGGAGAGGTCCGCCTTGCACTTGGCCCGGGTCAGCGACACCTGGTCCTTTTCCGGCAGGCGCATCACCATGCCCAGCGCGCGGCCGCGCGGGATGATCGTCGCCTTGTGGATCGGGTCGGACGCCGGCATGTGCAGCGCCACCAGCGCGTGGCCGGCCTCGTGATAGGCGGTGAGCTTCTTTTCCTCTTCGGTCATGACCAGGGTCCGGCGTTCGGCCCCCATCATCACCTTGTCCTTGGCATCCTCGAACTCGGCCATGGTGACGAGCCGCTTGCCGCGCCGCGCCGCCAGAAGCGCCGCCTCGTTGACGAGGTTCATCAGATCCGCGCCGGAGAAGCCCGGGGTGCCGCGCGCCAAGGTGCGCACGTTGACATCCGGGGCCAGCGGAACCTTGCGCATATGCACCTTGAGGATCTTCTCCCGGCCGGTGACGTCCGGGTTGGGCACGACGATCTGCCGGTCGAAACGGCCCGGGCGCAACAGCGCCGGATCGAGCACGTCCGGACGGTTGGTCGCGGCGATGATGATCACGCCCTCGTTCGGCTCGAAGCCGTCCATCTCGACGAGCAACTGGTTGAGCGTCTGCTCGCGCTCGTCATTGCCGCCGCCGAGACCGGCACCGCGATGACGGCCAACCGCGTCGATCTCATCGATGAAGATGATGCAAGGAGCGTTCTTCTTGGCCTGTTCGAACATGTCGCGCACCCGGCTGGCACCGACGCCGACGAACATTTCCACGAAGTCCGAACCGGAGATGGTGAAGAACGGCACATTGGCCTCGCCGGCGACCGCGCGTGCGGTCAGCGTCTTGCCGGTGCCCGGAGGGCCGACCAGCAGCACGCCGCGCGGGATCCGACCGCCGAGACGCTGGAACTTCTGCGGATCGCGCAGGAATTCGACGATCTCCTGCAGGTCTTCCTTGGCCTCGTCAATGCCGGCCACATCCTCGAAGGTGACCCGGCCATGAGCCTCGGTCAGAAGCTTGGCCTTGGACTTGCCGAAGCCCATCGCCTTGCCGCCGGAGCCCTGCATCTGCCGCATGACGAAGATCCAGATGCCGAGAATGATCAGCATCGGGAACCAGGAAATCAGCGCGCCGATCAGCGAGAAGTTTTCCGAAGGCGGGCGGGCGGTGATGCGCACGCCCTTGGACCGCAGCAACTCGATGTACTGCCCGGCCGATTCCGGCGCATAGGACTGGAACGTCCCGCCGCTGGAGTATTTGCCGGTGACCTGCTGGCCCTGGATCGTGACCTCCTGAACATCCCCCTGCTCCGCCTGATTCAGGAACTGGGAAAAGGGAATATCGTTGGTCGCCGCGCGTTGTCCCGGGTTCTGGAAGAGCTGGAACAGGGCGATCAGCAAGAGACCGATGATGACCCAGAGGGCGAAATTACGAAAATTGGCGTTCATTGCGATCCCTTCGCCGCTGGCCCGCGGCGGTCTGCGCTGATGACGTGAGCTTGCCTTGCAAGATAGGTCTCGCGGGCGGCACTGCCAAGGTGGAGTGCGACAATCGCACCAAAGCTTTTCCTATTTTCTTAAATCCGGGGAGAATGCAGCGAATTTAAGGAGTTTTTCGGCCGATCCGGCCGCGCGAACCGGATCAATGGGCGCAGATCCAACCCTTGAGGCGGCAAATGAGCGGACAGGCCGGGACAATATGGCGCATCCGTCGCCCCTTTCACATCGTCTTTCCCCGCGCGCTCGGCATAAAAATCCACCACCGGCGCCGTGTCGAACGCCGCACGCGGCCAGCCTTCCGGCCAGGTCATCTGCGCCCGGGCCCCCGGGACCTCTGCCAGCGCGCGAATGCGCAAGCGCCCCGCCCCCGTGCCGGTGACCGCGAAGCGTCCGTCCCAGATGAAGCTGCAAGGACGGGCCTCGATCCGCTCGGTGACACCATCCCGCCCCCTTTCGCGCCAGATGAAGAGCGCGCCGTTCTGCCGGCGCAGCACCGCACCGGCAAGGGTTGCCTGCACCTGCTCCGCCCCGCCGAGTGTCTCCACCAGCCGCGTCAGCCGCTCCAGCCGCGGCGGATAGGCAGCTCCCGTCACCTGCAGCAAGACGGTCGCCACCAGCCGCAACAAGACCTCCTGCGGCAGCTCCGCCAGCGGAGCGAGGTCAAGACAGACCACGCCCGCCGGATGCACCGTGCCGGCGGTGGCAAGCGCCATCGCCACCGCATGATCGAGCGCCTCGGCGGCACCTGAGAGCCGCCGCGCCGTTTCCGCCAGCCGGCGCGGCGACAGCCCCTCGCCGGCAAGCTGCGGCATCAGGGCGCGCATTCGCACCCGGGCATAAGCGTCGCTGGCGTTCGAAGGGTCCTCATGCCAGTCGATCCCGGCCTGGCGCAGGCTCGCCGTCAGCCGCGCCTTGTCGATCTCAAGCAAGGGACGCAGCACGGCAACGTCCTGCCAGCGGCCGGAAGGTTGCATGGCGGATAGGCCATAGACCCCGCTGCCGCGCGCCAGCCGCAACAGGAAGGTCTCCGCCTGATCGTCGAGATGATGAGCCAGCACCAGCGCATCGCCGCCGATATCGCGCAAGCCCGCGCACAAAAGGTCTCGCCGCGCCGCCCGCGCCGCCGCTTGCCGGTTGGCGGAAGGCTTGGGCCCCGTCCAGCGCAGCACCCGCGCCGGCAGACCGAACCGGGCGGCCACCGCGACCACATGGGCCGCTTCGTCCCGCGCCTCGGGCCGAAGCCGATGATCCACCGTGAAGACATGAATGTCCGGGCCATCGGCCAGCGCCGCGCGCCAGCGGGCCACCAGGACAAGAAGAGCAAGGGAATCGCTGCCGCCCGACACGGCGAGCGCAATGCGCCGATACCCTGTCAGCGGCTGAAAAAGTCTGCCGGCCTCGTCCGCATCGACAGGCCGGGCCGCGTCAGGCGCAGCCACCGGCCTGCTTCTGGGCCTGGGCTTCGGCGCGAATCGCGCTCGGCGCCCCCGGGTATTTCGACAAGAGTTCGGAGAAGGTGGCACAGGCCGCATCGCCCTGGCCAAGGCCCTTCAGCGACAGGCCGAGCTTGAGCAGGCTGTCGGTGACCTTGGTGCCATCCGGATAGTCGGTGTAGCTCTTCAGGAACGCATCGGCGGCGGCGCGATACTGCTTGCGCGCGAAATAGCTCTCGCCGAGCCAGAACTGGGCATTGGCCGCCAGCGGATCGTTCGGGTACGCCTCAAGAAACTGATCGAACCCGGCCTGCGCCCCGGCATAGTCGCCCGACAGGATCATCGAATAGGAGGCATCGTAGTCGGAGCGCGGGTCGCCGCCGGAAACCGCCGCAACCTGCCCGGCCGTTGTTCCGAAGCCCTCGCCGGACGCAACCGCGCCACCGCCCGAGGTCTCGCCACCGCCCGCAGCCGCGCCGCCGGCCTGGCCGCGCGCCAATGCGGAGAGGTCGAGCGGACCGCCCGCCGGGGCATCGCCATAGCCACCGGCAGCGCCATAGGCGCCATCGCCGGATCCGGCATCGGCGGGCAACTGGCCGAGCGTTCCGCTGGCCGCGCCATAGCTGTCGCTGCCGACCCCGCCGGGGAGGCTCGACGCCCCCCCTGCCGATCCGGCGTCCGATCGTTTGCCGGTGCCGCCTTCCAGTTGCTGCAGGCGATACTCGTTATCCTCCTGCATCCGGCGGATCTGTTCTTCCAGTTGCCGGATCTGGAAATTGAGCTGTTCGATCTGACCGGTCAAAGATCGCATCTGATCCTCGACCTGGCTCAGACGGACCGTGGTCTCGCCATCGTCGCGAGAGCCGAACAACTGCGCATTGGCCGGAGCCGGCAGCACCGCCAGCATCCAGGCCATGAGCATTGCCCCCGCGCATTTCCTCAGTGCCGTCATGCATATCCTCCAGGGTTGCAAGCACACCCCGCCACCGCCGGGCAACGGTCGGGCGGGCATTGGATAGCACAGAGCGCTTTGACTTCGGCCAAATTTTGACTGTGGCCCAGGCCTGCACGCACAAAAAAAACCGGCGGTCGGGACCGCCGGTTTCATTCCGATTGCTCTCGGACAACGTGAGCTTAGCTGCCGGCGTTGTTCAGCACCGTGACGGCACGCCGGTTCTGCGACCAGCAGGATTCGTCGTTGCAGACGGCAACCGGCCGTTCCTTGCCGTAAGAGACGGTCTTGATCCGGCTGGCGGAAATCCCGCGCGAGACGAGATAGCTGCGCACCGAATCCGCACGCCGCGCGCCGAGCGCAATGTTGTACTGGCGCGTTCCGCGTTCGTCCGCGTGCCCCTCGATGGTCACCGTGTAGCGGCTGTAGCTGTTCAGCCACTGCGCCTGCTTATCCAGCGTGGCGCGCGCCTGCGAGGACAGCGACGTCTGGTTATTGGTGAAGAAAACACGGTCGCCGACGTTGACGACGAAATCCTGTCCGGTGCCGGGCTGAACATTGCCCGTCAGCCCGTCCGTCTTGGTCTGCGCACAGGCCGCGAGCAGCAATCCGCCCGCCAACACCGCGGCAATGCGCACGTTGCGTGCGTGCTTGCCCATCTGCATCATGAATATCCTGCTCCTGATCCCCACCGGCCCCGACAGAGTAAACGCTTCTACAGCGAAACTGGTTAAGCCGGCGTTCATCAACGTGGTTAACGCCTGGTTACCACCACGATGCCGCTAGGGCATCAAATTTCTCGTGGAATGCCACCCCATGTCGCACTCCCGCCGTTTCCGGCCAGGTCCCCGATTGCCCGGGGAGCCTAGCCTTCCTTCGTTACTCCAGCAAGGGCGACCATGCCGGATCCGAGGCGAAGGCCGGCACCGGCAACCGCTGCTCGTTGTAGCCGGTCAGGTCAACCGTCCAGAGCTGCGGCCCGCCATTGGGCCCCGGGGTGTCGCGGAAGAACACCAGCACCCGGCCGTTTGGCGCCCAGGCCGGCCCCTCGTTGTGATAGCCCTCGGTGAGAATGCGCTCACCGGAACCATCGGGGCGCATCACCCCGATCATGAACCGGCCCTGATGCATCTTGGTGAAGGCAATCAGATCGCCGCGCGGCGACCAGACCGGCGTCGAATACCGCCCCGGCCCGAAGCTGATGCGCTGCGGGTTGGCACCGTTCGAGCCCATCACATAGAGCTGCTGCGAGCCGCCCCGGTCGGATTCGAACACGATCTTCTGGCCATCCGGCGAATAGGACGGGCTGGTATCGATCGCCGGCGTATTGGTCAGCCGGGTGGTGCGGCGCGAGCGCAGATCCATCACGAAGATATTGGCATTGCCGCCCTGTTGCAGGCTCATGGCAACCCGCTGCCCGTCCGGCGAAAAACGCGGGGCGAAGGTCATGCCGGGGAAGTTGCCGACCACCTCCTGCTGCCCGGTCTCGATGTTAAGCAGATAGACGCGCGGGTCCGCACCGGAATAGGCCATGTAGGTGACCTCCTGACGCGACGGCGAGAAGCGCGGCGTCAGCACCAGATCGCCGCCATTGGTCAGGTAGCGCACATTGGCCCCGTCCTGATCCATGATCGCCAGCCGCTTGACCCGCTTGTTCTTCGGCCCAGTCTCGTCGATGAAGACGATGCGGGTATCGAAATACCCCTTCTCGCCGGTCAGCCGCTCATAGATCGCGTCGGCGATGATATGGGCCATGCGCCGCCAGTTGTCGGCGCTGGTGTAGAATTGCTGGCCCAGCATCTGCTGGCCGGCGAACACGTCCCACAGGCGGAACTCCGCCCGGATGCGCCCGTCCGACTGCTTGCTGATCGCGCCGACCACCAGCCCTTGCGCGCCGATTGGCCGCCAGGAGGCGAATTGCGGCGGCGCGTTGATACTCACCGTCTTTTCGATGAAGGCGGAAGGGTCGAGCGGCCGGAACAGGCCGGAGCGGGCCAGATCCGCCTTGATGACATCGCTGATGTCGCGCGCCATCTTGTCCTCGCCGCCGGTGCCGACGAAATCCGGAATGGCGATCGGCAGCGGCTCGATGTTGCCCTGGGTCACGTCGATCTCGACCACGGCCCGGGCCGGTGCGGCGACAAACGGCGCCGCCGCGACGACGAACAGCGCCAGCGCAATGGCGCGCGCCGCGCCAAGTGCCAGAAGTCGGGGTACCGGTCTCTTCATCAGTCGAAGCTCCCATGTCCTGCCCCGCGAAGAGGGCAATGCGGTGTGACCCGCCAAACCACCTGCCGCGCGCGATATCTGGCGCAAGCGGTTCGGAAAGCGGGTTCCTGATCGAATGGCGATCCGGGCGGCCATGGCCAGACCGGATCGAGTCTGAAGCTTATCCACCAAGCAGATCCCTCGGGTCGAAGTTGATGATCACCTCCCGCCAGGCGTCGTATTTCGCCGCCGGCAGGGAATAGGGCGCGCAGCGCAGCACCGCCCGCCGGGCGCTCTCCGCCGCGATGGTGAAGGACGGGTTGCTGCTGGAATTCAGCACCTCGGGCTGCATGTCGACGCCGCCATCGGGACGCAGGTACACCTTCAGCCGTACATTGAGGTCATTCGCCCCGGCCGAACCGGCCGGCGGGTTCCAGCATTGCGAAATCTGACTGCGCAGCGCATCCAGCTCCGACTGGCTCATGGACACGTTGCTCAAGCCCTTGCGGCTTCCCAGCGAGGCAGGATTTTCCGAGGCGGACGGCGTACCGCCCCCCGCCGGATCCACCTTGTTGAGCAAGGCCGCGATCTGATTCGGATTGAACGCCTTTTTCTTTTTGGTCGCCTTCGGCGGCGGGGTCGGCTTCGTGCGCGGGCGCACCGAGGGCACCGGCTTGGGTGCCTCGGCCACCTTCTTCTCGGCAGGTTCCGGCGCTTTTTCCTTCGGCGCCTCGGCAACCGCTTCCTTCGGCGCCGGCGCTGGGGCCGGCTCCGGTGCCTTGACCGGCTCGGCCGGACGCGGCGGCGTGGGCGGCGCCGGTTCGGGCTCCGGCGCGGCGGCGGGCTGTTTGGCCGCCTGCTTGGCCGGCTGTTTCGCCGGTTCCGGCGTGGGCGTCGGTGTCGGCGTTTCGGTCTTGGCCTGCACCGGCGGCGTCTCCGGCTTGACCTCCGGCGTCTTCGGCTTCACCGGCTTGGTCGCCTCAACCTCGCGCACCTCGGCATCCTTCTCGCCGATCCGCAGCTTGGTCAGCTCCGAAATCGGCACCAGATCGACCGGCAGGCTGTCGACCGGCGGCACGTCGAACGGCTTGGCATTGGGAAACGACACCACGCCCCAAAGCAGCACGGCCAGATGGCCGGCGGTCGATGCGATCAGGCCCACGCGCATGGCTAGAGCCTGTTCCCGTTCGGCAGGACGAACGCCGCCGCGCGCGCGCCACGGGCGCCGGCAAGACGCACGGCAGCGCGACCGGCGCGGCCACTGCCGCCCGTCTCATGCCCTGCCCGTCCCGGACTATGCCTTTGCATCCGCTTCATCCTTGCAGCCCGTGCCCATACCGGCACCGGCGATCCGCCACCTGCCCAAGTCGGTGGCTATTTCTCTTCTTCCAGCGTGACGAGGCCGAGCCGCTTGTAGCCGGCAGCGCTGATCCGCCCCATCACCCGCATGATCGTGCCGTAGTCGGCGTTCGCATCGCCGCGCACGAAGATCCGCTCGTCGTATCCGTTCTCGGCAATCGCGGTCAGCTTCGGGATCACCTCGTCGGCGGCGATTTCCGTCTCCTGGATGTAGATCCGCCCATCGGCGGCCACCGAGATGGTGATCGGCTCGGTCGAGCCTTCCATCGGCTTGGCCTGGGTTTCGGGCAGATCCAGCGGGACCCCGACGGTCAAGAGCGGTGCCGCGACCATGAAGATGATCAGCAACACCAGCATGACGTCGACGAACGGCGTCACGTTGATCTCGCTGAGGGGCTGGTGGCGCCGTCTGCGCCGCCGTCCGCCCCCTTCGCTCGCGCCGCCTGCGGCCTGCATACCCATGGCGCTCTAGCCCCTCTCGTCGATCTGCCGCGACAGGATCGCGGAAAACTCGTCGGCAAAGCCTTCCATCCGGGCGGACAGTTTGCCGGCATCGGCTGACAGCTTGTTGTAGGCAATCACCGCCGGAATGGCGGCGAGGAGGCCGAGGGCGGTGGCCAAGAGCGCCTCGGCGATGCCCGGCGCGACCACGGCGAGATTGGTGTTCTTCGACGCGGCAATCGCCTGGAAGCTGGTCATGATGCCCCAGACCGTGCCGAACAGGCCGATGAACGGCGCCGCCGACCCGACCGTCGCCAGCACCAGAAGCCGCGCTTCCAGCCGCTCCGCCTCGCGGGAGATGGTGACATCCATCACCCGGTCGATGCGCTGGCGCAGGCTGGCAATCGCCGGCCGCTCGCCCTCGTGGCTGCGTTTCCATTCGCGCATGGCCGCGATGAACAGCGCCGCCATGGAGTGGTTCGCCCGCCCCGACAGGGTGCGGTACAGTTCCTCCAGCGACTGGCCGGACCAGAACACGGTCTCGAACCGGCTCATCTGCCGCTTGGTACGCGCATAAAGAAGCCATTTGTCGACGATGATCGCCCAACACCAGACCGAGGCGCCGATCAGACCGACCATGACGATCTTGACCACCAGATGCGCCTGCAGGAACAGGGCGAAGAAAGACATGTCGCCCTGGGGTGCCGCGAGGGTCGTTTGTGCAAGTTCAACGGGATTCATTGATGTAAGGACCTCTTGTCCGGGACCGCAGGCCATACCTGCCGGACCGGATACCGGTTGCCCGCTCGGTCGGGTCAATCGCCTGTTCGCTGAGTCACCCGCCTGCATGGCGAGCGATTTTGGCGAAACTGGGACTGTTTCGACCGAAAACTCACCGCATTAAGGGGTCGTTAGGGTTACTGCAGCGTTAAGACGCGGCCTGCGTGTCGCTTTCAAGCAGCGCAATCAGGGCTTCCGGCAGCCGGCGCGGCCGGCCTTCGGCGGAAATCACCGCCACGGTCACCGAGGCTCGGAACAGCACCTCATCGCCGCGCCGCACCTCCTGCGACAGGCAGAGGCGCGCGCCTCGGGCGCTGTCCAGCCGGGTCACCACCTCCAAAAGATCGTCGATCCGCGCCGGCGCCAGGAAGTCGATCTCCATCCGGCGGACGGCAAAGGCAAGCGCGCCGCCATGAGCGCCCTGCTGAAGTTCGTGATGATGCACGCCGGCCAGCCGCAGCATGTCCGAGCGGCCTCGTTCGATGAAGCGCAGATAAGTGGCGTGATAGACGACACCGGTAAAGTCGGTGTCCTCATAGTAGACCCGCACCGGCAGCACATGGCCGCGCGCCTCGCGCCGCCCGGCCAGATCCGGCCAGTTTGCCTCCTGCGGCCGGTCAGTCCGCGTCATGGCCGAACAACCCCGGTTGTACCGCTGGCCCACCGCCCGGCACGGCCAGCCCGAGATGGGCGAAGGCCTGCGGCGTCAGGACGCGCCCGCGCGGCGTGCGCTGAATATACCCCTGCTGGATCAGGTAGGGCTCGACGATCTCCTCGATCGCGTCGCGCGGTTCCGACAGAGAGGCGGCGATGGTTTCGATGCCGACCGGCCCGCCGCCGAATTTCAGGGCAATCTGGTTGAGATAGCGCCGGTCGAGTTGATCGAGCCCGGCATTGTCCACCTCAAGCTGGGTCAGCGCCCGGTCGGCGATGGCCGCATCGACCGTTTCCTGGCCGGCAACCACGGCGAAATCGCGCACCCGCCGCAATAGCCGCCCGGCGATGCGCGGCGTGCCGCGCGCCCGGCGGGCGATCTCCCGCGCCCCGTCCGGGCTCATGCCGATGCCGAGGATCCGCGCCCCCCGGGTGACGATCAGCTCCAGTTCCTCGCTGGTGTAGAACTGCAGCCGCACCGGGATGCCAAAGCGGTCGCGCAGCGGCGTCGTCAGCAAGCCGATCCGGGTGGTGGCCGCCACCAGCGTGAATTTCGCCAGGTCGATCTTGACCGAGCGCGCCGCCGGCCCCTCGCCGATGATCAGATCGAGCTGGAAATCCTCCATCGCCGGATAGAGCACCTCCTCCACCGCCGGGCTGAGCCGGTGGATCTCGTCGATGAACAGAACGTCGCGCTCTTCCAGATTGGTCAAAAGCGCCGCCAGATCGCCGGCCTTGGCGATCACCGGACCGGAGGTCGCACGGAAATTGACGCCCAGTTCCCGCGCCATGATCTGCGCCAGCGTCGTCTTGCCAAGGCCCGGAGGCCCGACGAACAGCACATGGTCGAGCGCCTCGCCGCGCGCCTTGGCCGCGCCGATGAAGATCTTGAGATTGGCCCGCGCCTGCGCCTGCCCGACGAAATCGTCGAGCTGCTGCGGCCGCATGGTCGTATCGATCTCGTCGCCGCGCACGGCGGACGAAACCAACCGGTCGCTGTCGTCGATACGGTCCATGTCTCCGCTCATGTCGCCAGTTCCTTAAGCCCCAGCCGGATCAGCTTCTCGGCGCCGGCGTCCTCGCCCGCCGATTTCACGGCGGCGGCAACGGCGGCGCTGGCCTGGGGCTGAGCATAGCCGAGGTTGACGAGCGCCGACACCGCATCGCCCACGGCCGTCGGCACCGCGGCCGAGGCGGTCTGCGCCACGGCGACGGTGTCCGCGTCGATGCTGGCATAGGCCGGCGCCTTGTTCTTCAACTCGCCGACGATCCGTTCCGCCACCCGCTTGCCGATGCCCGGCGCGCGGGTGATGGTCGCCGTGTCGCCGAGCGCGATGGCATTGGCGATCTCCGCCGCGCTGAGCAGCCCCAGCGCCCCGAGCGCCACCTTGGCACCGACGCCCTGCACGGTCATCAGGAGCTGGAACCACGCCTTCTCCGCCACCGAGGCAAACCCGTAGAGGCGGATCATGTCCTCGCGCACCATGGTCTCGATGAACAAGACCGCCGCCTCGCCCGGTCCGGGAAGATCGCGCAAGGTCCGCGCGGGACAGTAGACGAGATAGCAGACACCGCCCACGTCGAGCAGCACGTGATCCTCGCCGATCTCGTCGACGCGCCCCTTCAGCTTGCCGATCATGAGCCGATCCGCGCGGCGATGCGGGCGGTGGCTGCGGCCGCCCCGCGATGCTGGGCATGGCAGACGGCAATGGCCAGCGCATCGGCCGCGTCGTCGGAGTTGAACGTCGCCTTCGGCATCAAGACCTTCACCATCATGCGGATCTGCTCCTTTTCGGCATGTCCCGTGCCGACAACGGTCTTTTTCACCAGATTGGGCGCATATTCGGCAACGCTCAAACCGTTGAGCGCGGGCACCAGCAAGGCGATGCCGCGCGCCTGACCGAGTTTCAAGGTGGCGCCGGCGTCCTTGTTGACGAAGGTCAGCTCCACCGCCGCCTCCTCCGGCTGCTCGCGCTGCAGCACTTCCTGCAATCCGTCATGCAACTGGCGCAGCCGTTCGGCCAGGCTCAGCTTGCTGTCGGACAGGATCGTGCCGCTGCCGCCGAAGGACAACCGGTTGCCGGTGGCAATGATCAGCCCCCAGCCGGTGCGCCGGAGACCTGGATCGATGCCGAGGATGCGAATCGCCGTTGTCATGGAACAAAGCGGTAACGCCATTCCCCCTCGATGACCAGCCGGGACGGTCCTCGCAAGCCTTTCAGTCGGCTTTTTCCGGCCCTTCCGCCGGGTTTTCCCGCCCCTCACTGCGTAGACCAGCCCCGTGAACACCCGGCGCGCCCGCGCCGGAGAAGCCACCGAGGCGCGCATCCCCCTTGCCATTCCCGCGAGGATGCGGCAGATGCAGACGGATCCGGCCCGGCTTTCCGAGCGGCCGATCTCTTCGCCCTCTCGCCCCGGACCCACCATGCAGGATCTTGCCGCCAGTCTCCTCCAGCATCTTCCGCAAGCGCCGGATCTGTGGCTCTTGGCCGCCGCCATCGTCATCGCCGCCATGGTCCGGGGGTTTGCCGGGTTCGGCGCGGCGATGATCTTCATGCCGGTCGCCTCGACGGTGATCGAGCCCGCCGCGGCCGCAGCCGGCTTTCTGATCCTCGACTGGTTCGTCACCGTACCGATGCTGCTGGGGGCGGTCCGGCGCTGCGACTGGCCAACGGTCGCGCCGGTCACCCTCGCCGCCATGCTGACCGTGCCGGTCGGGGCCGCGATGCTGGCCCATGCCGATGTGCTGGCGCTGCGCTGGTCGCTGTCGGTGATCGTGCTTGGGGCCGTCAGCCTGTTGATGCTGGGCTGGCGCTATCACGGCGTGCCCGGCCGGGCCACCTCGCTCGGCGTCGGCGCCGTCGCCGGCGTACTCTCCGGTGTCGCCCAGGTCTCCGGCCCGCCGGTGGTGGTGTTCTGGGCCGCCGGCCCGCAGCCGGCCGCCATCATCCGCGCCAACCTGATCACCTTCTTCGCCATCGTCAGCCTCGCGGCCTTCACGGCGTTCCTCGCCAACGGCTTCTACACGCTGCAGGTGCTGGCGCTGGTCATGGTCGCCGCGCCGCTCTACGGCCTCGGCATCTTTCTCGGAGCGCGGCTGTTCGGCGCCGCCCATCAGGACGCCTACCGGCCTGTTGCCTTTGGCATCATCCTGATGTCGGCGCTGACCAGCCTGCCCGCCCTCGACGGCTGGCTCCGCTAGGGTCAGGCGGCCCGCACCGTCTCGATCAGTTCGCCCATGCGCTGGCGCAATCGGGCGACCTGGTCTCCCAGCGCGCCGGCTTCGCCGCGCACCCGGCCGGACACGTCGCTGGTCTGTTCGGCGGCGCGGGAGATCCCGGCAACGCTGTCCGAGACCCGGCCGGTGCCCGCCGCCGCCTCAACGATATTGCGAGAAATCTCGCCGGTGGCTGCCCCCTGCTGTTCCACCGCTGCGGCAATCGTCGCCGAAATCTCGCTCATGTTCTGGATGGTCGCGGACACGCCTTCGATTGCCTCGGCAGAGTCGCTGGTGGCCTGTTGAATGTCGGAAATCTGCGTCGAAATCTCCGCCGTCGCCCGGGCGGTCTGTTCCGCAAGCCCCTTCACCTCTGCCGCGACCACGGCAAAGCCACGCCCCGCATCCCCGGCCCGCGCCGCCTCGATGGTCGCATTCAGCGCCAGGAGGTTGGTCTGCTCGGCGATATCGCTGATCAAGCGGACGATATCACCGATCTTTTGTGACGCCACCGTCAGGGAGCGGATCTTATCGTTTGACCGGGCCGCATCGCTGACCGCCCGACCGGAAATCCGCGTCGCATCGCTGACCTGGCGGGCAATTTCATGAATACTGGCCGAAAGTTCCTCGGCGGCGGAGGCCACCGCCTGCACATTGCCCGCTGCCTCGGCGGCCGCGCTTGAGACCTCCCCGACCCGCCCGAGGGTGTTGCTCGACACCTCGCCGAGATCGCCGGAGGCCGCCCCCAGTTGTTCGACCGAGGCGACACAGGCCGCAACGATGGTGCCGACCGCACCCTCGAACTGCTCCGCAAGCCCGTCCAGGGTCTCCCGCCGATCCCGCCGCCCCGCGTCGATATAGACGGAAATCGCGAGATCCATGTCCAGCAGCGCCGCCGCCAGGATCGCCCGATTGAGCGCGGCGGCCTTCTCCGAGGACCTGCGCCAGACGCCCCCACCGGAAAACCTCTGGAGGATGGCCGCCTGCAGCCCCGCCACCAGATAATTGTAGCCACCGATATACCAGCGCGGTTCCAGACCGAGACGATTGTGCGTCTCGCCGACCCGCGTCACCGAGGTGACGTAATCCGCATCGAACCGCCCGTCGGTGATCAGGTCCCAGTGCCGGATCTGCATCGCCTTGGCATGATCCATGTGCGCCCTGTTCCGGAAGAAAGCGTCCGTTTCCGGAAAGGCACTCACATGATCATAGAAACTGTCGAGGATCCCTGGTAGCGCCTGCATGATCAGAGGCTTGATGCTCTTCAACTGGAAGGCCGCATCTTCCGAAAGACCGAAAAACGCGCGCCGGGACGCGATGGTATCATCTGCGGTCATTGTTTTTCCCTCCCAACAGCCTCACAGGCTGCAAGGAAAAATTGCACGAATACTTTAATACAAAATTAGTCTAAAGTTTTAACAAATAACGACATTAGATATAATTCAGATATATCTTTTACGCCGAAGCGGACAACCGACAGTCCACTCAACACGACATCGCCCCAAGCGACTCCCGGGATCCTTTACCGCCCCCAAAAACGACATGTGCCGCGCAGGAGCGCGGCACATGAATTGATCTGCCCCGGGCAATCCGAAGCGCTCAAGAACTTTCGCAAAGGAAACGCGCTCAGGCCGCCGTCAGGCTCGCCAGGGTTTCCTCGTCGATGTCGAAGTTGGCATAGACGTTCTGCACGTCGTCATCGTCTTCGAGCATCGCCACCAGCTTCAGCATGGTCTGGGCCTTGTCCGCGTCGATCGGGGTCAGCGTCTGCGGCCGCCAGATCGTCTTCACGGTCTCCGCCTCGCCCAGCGCCGCTTCGAGCGCCTTCGACACATCGCCGAGATCCTCGAAGGTGCAGGTCACCACATGGTTGGTTTCGTCGGACTGCACGTCCTCGGCGCCGGCCTCGATCGCCGCCTCCAGCACGTCATCGGCGCTGCCGACCGCCGCCGGGTAGACGATTTCGCCGACCCGGTCGAACATGAAGGCGACCGAGCCGGTCTCGCCCATCGACCCGCCGCACTTGCTGAAGTAGGAGCGCACGTTGGAGGCCGAGCGGTTGCGGTTGTCGGTCAG
The DNA here is from genome assembly GCF_014635285.1 of Stappia taiwanensis. Taxonomy (GTDB): domain Bacteria; phylum Pseudomonadota; class Alphaproteobacteria; order Rhizobiales; family Stappiaceae; genus Stappia; species Stappia taiwanensis. Next base: position 27,001 of record NZ_BMCR01000009.1, read on the forward strand.
AAGCTCGACGATCACGGCAACGCCCGCCGGGCCGTAGCCCTCGTAGCGCAGCTCTTCGTAGTTGTCGCCCTCACCGGCCTGGGACTTGTTGATCGCCCGCTGGATGTTGTCCTTGGGCATGGACTGGGCCTTGGCGTTCTGCACGGCAAGGCGCAGGCGCGGGTTGGCGTTGATGTCCGGTCCGCCCATCTTGGCGGCGACGGTGATTTCCTTGGACAGCTTGGAGAAGATCTTTGAGCGGACCGCGTCCTGCCGCCCCTTGCGGTGCATGATGTTCTTGAATTGGGAATGTCCGGCCATCGTCCTACCTGCCTCGTCGGGTCGGGGCGGCGGCATCGCGCGTCACGCGCCGTCCCGCTTCGTTTCCATGAAGGTGATCGGCGCCTTATAGGCCCCGCGCACGCGAAAATCCAGCGCGGAGCCGTTGCCAACCGCTGCGCCTACCCCTGCGTCCAGGAGGGCGGCAGGGCCTGACTGAGATGCCCGCCGATCCGCAAGGGCGCGATATCGAGCGCCAATCCGGTGGCATCGTCAATCTCCACGGCCACGCCGCAAACCGTTGCCGTGCCCTTGGCAGGGGTGAAGCGGCCCGAAGGAATCTTGCGCAGGAACCGCGACACCGGCTCGTCCTTTTCCATGCCCAGAACGGAATCGTAGTCGCCGCACATGCCTGCGTCGCTCATGTAGGCGGTGCCGCCGGGCAGGATCTGATGATCGGCGGTCGGCACATGGGTATGGGTGCCCACCACCAGCGACGCCCGCCCATCGGCGAAATGGGCCATCGCCTGTTTCTCGCTGGTGGCCTCCGCATGCATGTCGATGACGATGGCATCGGCCACCCGCCCCAGCGGACTCGATTCCAGCACCATGTCGACGGCGGTAAAGGGATCGTCGAGACTGTCCATGAACACCCGGCCCATGGCGTTCATCACCAGCACCTGGGCACCGTTGCGCGCGGTAAACAGATTGGCGCCGCGCCCCGGCGCGCCGGACGGGAAGTTCACCGGCCGCAACAGACGTTCCTGGCGCTCGATATAGACCAGCGTGTCGCGCTGGTCCCAGACGTGATTGCCGGTGGTCACCACATCGGCGCCGGCGTCGAGCACATCCTGCAGGATCTCCTCGGTGATGCCGAAGCCGGCGGCGGCGTTCTCGCCATTGACGATCACGAAATCGAGCCGGTGCTTCTCGACCAGCGAAGGCAGGATCTCGATGGCCGCCTGTCGGCCGGTACGCCCGACCAGATCGCCAAGAAACAACAGTCGCATGACGCAAAATTCTCCTCTAGGCGGCAGCGCCGCAGGTGATCAGGCCGGCTTCGGTCAGCACCCGTTCCAGCCGGCGGTCATGCCCTTCCTCGGGCACGGCGCTGGCCTGCTGAACCGAAAAGGCCAGGCCGACCGTCTTCGGCACGGCGCCGCGCCGGTCGGTGATACGCGCAATCGCCCGGTCGTAAAAGCCCCGTCCATAGCCGATCCGCGCCCCGCGCCGGTCAAAGGCGGCCAGCGGCACCAGCAGACAGTCGGGAACCACCTCCTCCGCCTCGGAGGCCGGCTCCACCGTCCCGAACCCGCCGCGCACCAGCGGGGTGTCCCGGGTCAGCCGGCGAAACACCAGATCCTCGCCCACCATCGCCGGCAGGCAAAGCGGATGGCCGCGCGCCCGCAGCGCATCCATCAACGGACGCGGGTCGATCTCATCCCGGATCGGCCAGAAACCGGAGACAACAGCACCGCCGGGAAACGCCAGCGCCGCCGCATGATCGGCCAGCGCCAGGCTCCCTTCGATCCGCGCACTGGCGGCAAGCGCCGCCCGGCGGGCCAGCGCGCCAGACCGGCAAGCCGCCTTGAGCTGGCGCATTTCGTCCGGATCGGGAGCCCCGGAAGGCGCCGGGAAGGGCTTGTCAGGCTGCGTCATGGCATCTCGGGAGGTGGCGAGGAACAAGGCGGGGGCCGGCCATGGTGCGGAGCGCGAGCCCAAAGCGCAAGCGCCGCGCCGGCATTCGGCATCTGTCTTTCTCGCGAGGAAATGCTCGCAGGGGAACTGATGGCCGGGCAATCATGGACGTGGCCGCCTCGGCCGTTGGAGTTTGCAATCCCGGGAAACCTACAGTGTAGGTGGGCGCCGTGTGCCCGAGCCCACAGGCAAGGGCAGGAACAGCTCCCTAGGGATGCGTAAGGCCCCGGGGATATGTCTCCTGACGAACCGCGCAGCCACGCCGTCCCCGATATAGGCGCGCGGGAGGGAAAAAGACAACAGCAATAGCGCTCCGCGCCTGCATGACGGCTGTGCAAAACCGGACGATGGCGGGAAACGTCAACAAAGCTGGAGAGTTACGAAAACGCCAGCGCGAACCGGCACCGCCAGCGCGCGTCAGTCCTCGTCCGTGCGCCCCGCCCGGCCAAGCCCGTCGGCAAGTGCCTCGATCCGTTCGGCGGCCGCCGCTACTCGTTCGGCGACCAGCGTTTCGGTCTGCTCCACACGGGCCAGCGCCGCACTGCGCGCATCGCGCAGGCCGGCGATTTCCTCTTCCAGCGCCTTGATGCGCCGTTCGCGCTCGGTCAGTTCATCGGTCACCATGATGCCGGCCATCACGGTCAGCCGCAAATCGCCGATCTCGCCGAAACTGCCCCGCAGGCTGTCGATGCAGCCGTCGAAGCGCTGGGCCAGCGCGGTGAGCCGGTCTTCTTCGCCATCGTCGCAGGCCATGCGAAAGCTACGGCCATTGATGGTCACGATGATTTGCGCCATGTCGCCCCTCAGCCGCCGTGCGTTTCCAGAACGGACCGGATCGATTCCATCGCCGAGACCAGCCGGCGCGACACCTCACGGTTGGCGTCCTCCAGCCGCGCCACCCGCGCTTCCGCCGTATCGAGGGTCGCCGCCAGTTGCGACCGGTCCTCGCCCAGCCGCTGCAGCTCGTCCTGCAGACCGTCGACCGACGCATCGGCCTCCAGCCGCCGCTGGGCCGTCGCCTCCAGCCGGCCGATCGCCTGCGACAGCCGCGCCAGTGCGGTCTCCAGCGGAGAGTTCGCCGGGTCCGCAGAGGTATGAGATGCGCCGTCCACCATGTTCTGCAAGTGCTGCCGGATCCCCGCCGGATTGAAGTTGAACTCGTTCAGGCCGCCGTGCCCGGTCCCGCCAGCCCGCGCCGCCAGGGCGGCACGCGCTCCTATGAATAAAGGACGCATGCACCTTTCCTGCAAGGCTCGCAACCGACCGCCCGAGCCAAACCGGAGCCCGGCCCAAGACTTCGCTATAGCATCACATGGCAGCGGAAGCGAGATGGCCGACCGTCAACGATCCACATCCGTCCAGGTCGCAGGTTGGCGCCCACGCCAAAAAGCGCCGTAACCGTATGCCGCAGCGCAACCGGCTTTGTTGACTCGCGCAAGGTTCCTGATATTTGTCGGTCCGCCTCGCCGGGCGGTCGGATTTGCAAGCAGACATGGCGCCGGCATTTACCTTGAGCCGCGCCTGCGCGTGATCACAACGACCGGACCGGGGAGATAGACCGAGCCGGAAACCGAGCCCTGACAGCGTCGCCAGCCGGCGGCCTCAAGAGGGACAAACGGGAATCAGATGAGCGATCTCGAAAAGCACCACCGCATGGCCAATGCGATCCGTTTCCTTGCCGCCGACGCCGTCGAAGCGGCCAAGTCCGGTCATCCCGGCCTGCCGATGGGCGCCGCGGACATCGCGACGGTCCTGTTTACCCAGTTCATGCAGTACGATCCGACGCGGCCGGACTGGCCCGATCGCGACCGCTTCGTGCTGTCCGCCGGCCATGGCTCCATGCTGCTTTATGCCGTGCACTACCTGCTCGGCTCCGAGGACTTCACCCTCGATCAGATCAAGAATTTCCGCCAGCTCGGCGCACTGACCGCCGGCCATCCGGAATACGGCCACGGCGCCGGCATCGAAACCACCACCGGCCCGCTCGGCCAGGGCCTGGCCAACGCGGTCGGCATGGCGATGGCGGAGCGGCACCTGCGCGAGACCTTCGGCGCGGAGCTCGCCGATCACCACACCTATGCGCTGGTCGGCGATGGCTGCCTGATGGAAGGCATCAGCCAGGAAGCCCTGTCGCTCGCCGGTCACCTGAAGCTGTCGCGCCTGATCGTCATCTGGGACGACAACGGCATCTCCATCGACGGCAAGGTGTCGATCACCGATTCGACCAACCAGATCGCCCGCTTCGAGGCCAGCGGTTGGGAAACCGTCTCCATCGACGGCCATGACCCGATCGCCATCGCCAACGCCCTGCGCGCCGCCCGCGAGAGCGACCGTCCGACCCTGATCGCCGCCAAGACCACCATCGGCTTCGGCGCGCCGAACAAGGCCGGCTCGGAAAAGGTGCATGGCGCCCCGCTCGGCGCTGAGGAAATGGCGGCGACCCGCAAGGCGCTCGGCTGGAACCACGAGCCGTTCGACGTGCCCGCCGAGGTGCTCGACAACTGGCGCATCGCCGGTCTGCGCTCCGGCCAGGCGCGCAAGGAATGGGAAAAGCGGCTGGCGGCCGCGGACGCGGAAACCCGCGGCGAGTTCGAACGGCGCATTCGCGGCGACCTGCCCTCCGGTTTCACTGACGCGGTGCAGGCGCTGAAGAAGCAGATCGCCGCCGACAAGCCGGTGATGGCCACCCGCAAGGCCTCCGAATACGTGCTCGGCATGATCAACGAGGCGGTGCCGGAGACCATCGGCGGCTCCGCCGACCTCACCGGATCGAACAACACCCGCACCAAGCAGACCACTGCCATCACGCCGGAAGATTTCACCGGCCGCTATGTCCATTGGGGCATCCGCGAACATGGCATGGCCTCGGCGATGAACGGCATGGCGCTGCATGGCGGCGTGATTCCCTACTCCGGCACCTTCCTGGTGTTCTCCGACTATGCCCGTCCGGCCATGCGCCTTTCGGCCCTGATGCGCCAGCGCGTCATCCATGTGATGACCCATGACAGCATCGGCCTGGGCGAGGACGGTCCGACCCACCAGCCGGTCGAGCATTACGCCGCCCTGCGGGCGATCCCGAACCTCGACTTCTACCGTCCGGCCGATGTCACCGAGACGCTGGAGTGCTGGCAGCTGGCGCTGGAAAGCAGCCAGACGCCGAGCGTTCTGGCGCTGACCCGGCAGAACCTCGCCCCCGTGCGCGAGACCTACGAGGAAGACAACGCCTGTGCCCGTGGCGCCTATGTGCTGGCCGACAGCGAGAACGAGCCGGACGTGACGATCTTCGCCTCCGGCTCCGAGGTCGCCATCGCCCTTGAGGCCCGCGACGTTCTGGAAGGCGACGGCATTGCCACCCGCGTCGTCTCCGTGCCCTGCATGGAGCGGTTCGAGCAGCAGTCCGCCGATTATCAGGCCGACATCATCGGCGGCGGCACCGTCAAGGTTGCGGTCGAGGCCGGAATTCGCATGGGCTGGGATCGCTTTATCGGAAATGATGGTATCTTCATCGGCATGCACAGCTTTGGCGCGAGTGCGCCGTTCGAAGCGCTCTACGAGCACTTTGGCATTACCAGCAAGGCGGTCGTGACCGCGGCGAAGGAGCGTCTGGGACGCTGATTTCAACGGACCGGCCCGCGTCGCCCTGGCGGCGGGCCGGGACTTTTCCAGCCGACCCGTGCCCTGCGGGATCGGAGATGAAGGCGCAAGGCGCCGCATTCGGGGAGTGACACATGACCGTGAAAGTTGCCATCAACGGTTTTGGACGCATTGGCCGCAACGTTCTGCGCGCAATCGCGGAATCCGGACGGACCGATATTCAGGTGGTCGCGATCAACGATCTCGGCCCGGTCGAGACCAATGCCCATCTGCTGCGCTATGATTCCGTGCACGGCCGGTTCCCCGGCACCGTGACGGTCGATGGCGACACCATCGACGTCGGCACCGGTCCGATCAAGGTCACCGCCATCCGCGATCCCAAAGAGCTGCCCTGGGGCGAGCTGGGCGTCGACGTGGCGATGGAATGCACCGGCATCTTCGCAGACCGCGAGAAGGCGTCCGCCCATCTGGCCAACGGGTCCAAGCGGGTTCTGGTCTCCGCCCCGGCCGGCGGTGCGGACAAGACCATCGTCTTCGGCGTCAACCATGACAGCCTGACGAGCGCCGACACGGTCGTCTCCAACGCCTCCTGCACCACCAACTGCCTGGCACCGGTGGCCTATGTGCTGAACGAGGCGATCGGCATCGAAACCGGCTTCATGACGACGATCCACTCGTACACGGGCGACCAGCCGACGCTGGACACCATGCACAAGGATCTCTACCGCGCCCGCGCGGCGGCCCTGTCGATGATCCCGACCTCGACCGGTGCGGCCAAGGCCGTGGGCCTGGTGCTGCCGGAGCTCAACGGCAAGCTGGACGGCGTCGCCATCCGCGTTCCCACGCCGAATGTCTCCGTGGTCGACCTGACCTTCACCGCCAGCCGCGCCACCAGCGTGGAAGAAGTCAACGAGGCGATCCGCAGCGCCGCCAACGGCAAGCTGAAGGGCATCCTCGGCTTCACCGACGACAAGCTGGTCTCCTGCGACTTCAACCATGACAGCCATTCGTCCGTGTTCCACATGGACCAGACCAAGGTCATGGACGGCACCATGGTGCGCATCCTCACCTGGTACGACAACGAATGGGGCTTCTCCAACCGCATGTCCGACACGGCGGTCGCTCTGGCGAAGCACATCTGACGCGCAAAATTCGGCGCCGGGCGGGGCACGAAGCCCGTCCCGGCGCCGCATTGCCCCCTGCCGGAAACCCGCTTTCCGGTTTGGCCGCGCCCTCCCGGACGCGGCCCTTTCCAGATCATGGTCGAGGACCCTAGATGAGCGATTTCCGAACCCTTGACGATGCCGATCTTGCCGGCAAGCGCGTGCTGGTGCGCGTTGATCTCAACGTACCGATGGACGGCAACCGGGTAACGGATACGACCCGCATCGACCGGGTGCTGCCGACCCTCAACCAGATCTCCGAGAAAGGCGGGCGGGTGATCCTGCTGGCCCATTTCGGCCGTCCCAAGGGCGCGGTCATGCCGGATATGAGCCTGGCCCCGGTCGCCGCCGCGCTGACCGAACGGCTGGGCAAGCCGGTTGCCTTCGCCGCCGACTGCATTGGCGACGTCGCCCGCACGGTGGTCGACGCGCTGCATGACGGCGACATCGCCCTTCTGGAGAACACCCGGTTCCATGCCGGCGAGGAAAAGAACGACGCCGGCTTCGCCGATGCACTCGCCGAGCTGGGCGACGTCTATGTCAACGATGCCTTTTCCGCCGCCCACCGCGCCCATGCCTCGACCGAAGGGCTCGCCCATCGCCTGCCGGCCTATGCCGGCCGCACCATGCAGGCGGAGCTGGAAGCCCTCGGCAAGGCCCTGACCGCGCCGACCCGGCCGGTGCTTGCGGTCGTCGGCGGTGCCAAGGTCTCCTCCAAGATCGAGCTTTTGAACAACCTCGTCGGCAAGGTCGACATGCTGGTGATCGGTGGCGGCATGGCCAACACCTTCCTCGCCGCCAAGGGCATCGACGTCGGCACGTCCCTGTGCGAACACGATCTGGCCGAGACCGCGCGGACCATCATGGCCACGGCGCAGGCCTCCGGCTGCGAGATCGTGCTGCCGCTCGATGCGGTGGTCGCGCAGGAATTCAAGGCTGGCGCCAGCAACGAGACCGTTGCGATCGACGCCGTGCCGGCCTCGGGCATGATTCTCGACCTTGGCCCGGCCTCGGTCGAACTGATCAAGACCAAGATCGACGCCGCCGCCACCCTGGTGTGGAACGGCCCGCTCGGCGCCTTCGAAATCACCCCCTTCGATGTGGCGACGGTCACTGCCGCGCGCTATGCCGCGGCCCGCACCGAGAACGGCCCGCTGATCTCCGTTGCCGGTGGCGGCGACACGGTGGCCGCGCTCAACCATGCCGGCGTCGGAGATGCGTTCTCCTATGTCTCCACCGCCGGCGGCGCCTTCCTGGAATGGATGGAAGGCAAGGTGCTACCGGGCGTGGCGGCACTGAGCAAATAGGTTCGGGAGCGATCCCGACCCGTCGTGCCAGCCCGAGAACGGGATGGGCGACCTTAGAGTTTTGAACCCGGGGAGCGGGCCCGTGCTTTCGGGCATCCGGGCCTTGCTCCCGACCAGCCGCCGGACTTGCGCGGCGCTGCGATGACAGGAAAGAAGAGATCCGATGAGTGAGCGTCTCGAAGATATCGCCGAAGCCATGGTTGCCACGGGCCAGGGCATTCTTGCGGCCGACGAAAGCACCGGCACCATCAAGAAGCGGTTCGATCAGATCGGCACCGAGAACACCGAGGACAACCGCCGCGACTACCGCGAGATGCTGTTCCGCAGCACCGAGGCGATGAACTACTACATCTCCGGCGTGATCCTGTTCGACGAGACCATCCGCCAGAAGGCCGCCGACGGCACCCCGCTGGTGGAGCTGATCCGCAAAGCCGGCGCCGTGCCCGGCATCAAGGTCGACAAGGGCGCCAAGCCGCTCGCCGGTTTCCCAGGCGAGACCGTGACCGAAGGCCTCGACGGCCTGCGCGAGCGCCTGGCCGAGTATTACGAGCTGGGCGCGCGCTTCGCCAAGTGGCGGGCGGTGATCGACATTTCCGAGGACGACGGTCTGCCCTCGAGCACCTGCATCCAGGCCAATGCCCATGCGCTGGCCCGCTATGCCGCGCTCTGCCAGGAAGCCGGCATCGTGCCGATCGTTGAGCCGGAAATCCTGATGGACGGCCCGACCGCCGCCCATGACATCGAGACCTGCTACGAAGTCACCGAGTGGACCCTGAACACGGTGTTCTCCGAGCTGTTCCAGATGGACGTCATGCTGGAAGGCATCGTCCTGAAGCCGAACATGATCGTTCCGGGCAAGAACGCACCGATCCAGGCAGCCCCCGAAGAGGTCGCGGAACTGACCCTGCGCTGCCTGAAGGCAACGGTGCCGGCGGCGGTTCCGGGCATCGCCTTCCTGTCGGGCGGACAGTCGGACGAACTGGCCACCGAGCATCTGCACCTGATGAACGCGGCCGGCTCGCTGCCGTGGAAGCTGACCTTCTCCTATGGCCGCGCCCTGCAGCAGGCAGCGCTCAAGGCCTGGGGTGGCAAGCCGGAGAACGTGGCCGCCGCGCAGGCCGCCTTCCTGCACCGCGCGAAGATGAACGGTCTGGCCGCCAAGGGCGAATGGCAGAAGGCGCTGGAAAGCGCCTGACCCGATCCGCACCGGCCCCGTCCGGTGCGTCGCGCGAACCTAGAGGGGCCTTTCGGCCCCTCTTTTGCCGTGATCACGGGATCATTCTGGTGAAAAGGCGCCAGCCGCCAGCCACCTTGACGATCCGAACCTGAAGGGCCACCGCCTTGACCCCGCGTCTCTACCTCGTCACCCCCGCCGATCTGGATATCGACAGCTTCGCGGACCGGCTTGCCAACGCGCTGTCGGGCGGCGATGTGGCCTGCCTGCTCGTCACCGATGAGGGCCGGGGCGAGGCCGCCAGCCAGAAACTGGTCGAACGCCTCGTGCCGATCGCCCAGGCCGCCGGGACGGCCGTTCTCTTGCAGAACGACACCCGCACCGCCGGGCGCTGCCGGGCCGATGGCGTGCATGTCGACAGCGGCACGGAGGATCTGGCACGGGCGCTGGAGACCTTCCGCCCCGATGGCATCGTCGGCGTCGGCGATCTGCGCACCCGGCACGACGCCATGAGCGTTGCCGAACTCGGGGTCGACTACGTCTTCTTCGGCCTGCTCGACCAGTCGGAAGAGCCGGAAGCCCACGCCAAGACCCTGAAATTCGCCGCCTGGTGGGCGGAGGTGTTCGAGACCCCTTGCGTCGCTCTTGCCGGCGCCAGCATGGACAGTGTCGAGGCCTGCGCCGCCACCGGCGCCGATTTCGTTGCCCTGCGCGGCGCGGTCTGGAATCATCCGGAAGGGCCGGCGGCGGCCGTGAACGCGGCCAATGCGATTCTCGCCCGCCATTCCCTTTCGGTCGCGGAGGATGGATGAGCGTCCCGACAGCCAGTTCCCGGTTACTCGCGGCAACCTTTGCCGCCGCCACTTTGATCGGCGCGGCAACGCTCGCCCGCGCCGAGGAGACGCCTGCCTCCCCCGCCCCTTCCGAGACGGCCCCCGCCCCGGCGCCCCCCTCTTCATCTGAAAGCCCCGCCGCGCAGGAGAGCGCTCCGGCCATTGCCATTCCCGACGTTCCCGCGGAAGCCACGGCAACGCCCGTGCGGCGCCGGGACAGCACTTTGGCCGCCCCCAGCCCGGCGGAGGCCGCAACGCCGGTCCTGACGCCGCCGGTCAGCCAGAAGCCGCCCCTGCCCCTTCAGGTCCAGGGCGAGGATGCCGATTACGCCTATGGCGCCTTCCAGCGCGGCTGGTACCTGACGGCGCTGGCGCTCGCGACACCCCGTGCCGAACAGGGCGATTCCGCCGCCCAGACCCTGCTTGGCGTGCTTTATGAGACTGGCCACGGCCTGCCGCGCGATGCCCGCAAGGCCGCGAGCTGGTACGATCTTGCCGTTTCCTCCGGCAACAAGCAGGCGGCAGGGCGCCTCGGCCTTCTCTATCTCAACGGGATCGGGGTGCCTGAGGACCGGAAAAAGGCCGGCGATCTGTTCGAAATCGCCGCCGAGGCGGATATCGCCGCTGCGATCTACAATCTTGCCGGCCTCTACCAGACCGGCGAAGGCCGCCCCTATGACCCGGAAAAGGCCCGCGACCTTCTGGAAAAGGCTGCCGATCTCGGCGACATCGACGCCCGCTTCCAGCTCGCCCAGTTCTATCTCGACGGCCCCGCCGATCTCCGCGACGAACGGCGCGCCGCGTTCTGGATGGGCCGCGCCGCCCGTCAGGGCCATGTCGGCGCCCAGGTGCGCTACGCGATCCTGCGCTTCAACGGTCGCGGCGTCGATCCCAATGAGCAGGAAGCGGCCAACTGGTTCGAACAGGCCGCGAAAGCCGGCAACCCGGTGGCCATGAACCGGCTGGCCCGGGTCTATGCCTATGGCCGGGGCCGGGACCGCGATGTGGAGAAGGCCGCCGGCTGGCATCTGGCGGCACGCGCCTCGGGCATTTCCGATCTGGAACTCGACGGCATCCTGTCCGGTCTCGAACCGGCACAGCGGACCAAGGCGGAGGACTTCGCCAAGGCCTATGCGCCAGCGATACCGGAACCGGAAGAGGATCCGACCGAAACGACCCCTTAGGGGCAGTTTCAGGCCCCGGGCAGACGCCCTTTGCGACCTTTTTGCTTGATTGGCGCGGGGAAGTGTGGTGGACAAACCGCGCACCGGCGGCGCGCCGCGCACCGGCCCGGACCATCGCCCATGCCGTTTCGCGCTGACGCTGAGCCCCGGGCGGGCAGGACCATGACGATCCCCCGCGCCCACCACAGATCATGGCCCGCTCCTGCGCCAGTTGACGCAACCGGGCGGACAGACCGAAAACGAGACCGACCCATGAAGATCAACGGCAACGAAATCAAGCCCGGCAACGTATTGCAGCACCAGGACACCCTTTGGGCGGTGGTCAAGGTCGAGCACGTCAAGCCGGGCAAGGGTGGCGCCTTCGCCCAGGTGGAGATGAAGAACCTGCTCGATGGCCGCAAGCTCAACGAGCGCTTCCGCTCCGCCGACAAGGTCGAGCGCGTGCGGCTGGAGCAGAAGGACTTCCAGTACCTCTATCCCCAGGACGACATGCTCGTCTTCATGGATACCGAAAGCTACGAGCAGATCGAGCTGCAGGCCGAATTCGTCGGCGAGCGCGCCGCCTTCCTTCAGGACGGCATGATGGTGACCCTGGAGATGCATGAGGAACGGCCGATCGGCATCACCCTGCCCCAGTTCGTCACGCTGGAAATCACCGAGGCGGATGCGGTGGTCAAGGGCCAGACCCAGTCTTCCTCCTACAAGCCGGCAATGCTGGAAAATGGCGTCCGCGTCATGGTGCCGCCGTTCATCACCGCCGGCGAGCGCATCGTCGTCGACACCAGCCTCGTCGAGTACGTCCGCCGCGCCGACTGACGCTTTCCGTGCCGGGCCCGTCCCGGCCACCTCCCCGGACCAACATCCCCGGACCGCCCGCCTTGCCACAGCCGGTGAGACGCGGGCCGGTCCGGCCAACGCTCAGGAGCCGTCATGGCCCGTTCCGCCATTCTCAACGTCATGGTCCAGGCTGCCATCAAGGCCGGACGCAGCCTCGCCCGCGATTTCGGCGAGGTCGAAAACCTTCAGGTCTCGCGCAAGGGGCCGAGCGATTTCGTCTCCGCCGCCGATCACAACGCGGAAAAGATCGTGCGCACCGAGCTGCAGAAGGCCCGTCCTGGCTACGGCCTGCTGATGGAGGAATCGGGCACCATCGAAGGTGACGACCCGCAGCACCGCTGGATTGTCGATCCGCTCGACGGCACCACCAACTTCCTGCACGGCATTCCGATCTTCAACGTGTCGATCGCGCTGGAGCGCGAGGGCACCATCGTCGCCGGCGTGATCTACAATCCGGCCATGGACGAGCTCTACACTGCCGAACGCGGCCAGGGCGCGTTCCTCAACGACCGCCGCCTGCGCGTCGCCGCCCGCAAGTCGCTGCCCGATTGCGTCATCGGCACCGGCATTCCCTTCCTCGGCGTTGGCGATCACGCCCGCTCCCTGAAGGAAATCCGCCATGTGATGGGCGAGGTTGCCGGTCTGCGCCGCTGCGGCGCCGCCGCGCTCGATCTCGCCTGGACCGCTGCCGGGCGTTTCGACGGCTACTGGGAGCATGGCCTGTCCCCCTGGGACATGGCGGCCGGGCTCTTGATGGTGCGCGAGGCCGGCGGCTACGTCAGCGATATCAACGGTGGCAACAACATGTTCGAAAGCCGCTCGATTGTCGCCGGCAACGAGCAGATTCACGGACAATTGCGCAAGCTGCTGGCCAACGCCCGCGGCTGAGCGCGTTCTCGGACAGAATTACGGCTTTTCACGCGGCGGGCATTCACGCTATCAAAGGCTCGTCTTCAACGGGGAGTCGAGAAGCGGACATGGCGCGTGCGTATGATCCTTACAGCCTGTCCAGCCCCTGGGTCTATCTGATCCGGATGATGATCTTTCTGGCGGTGGTGGCGTTCGTTGCGCTGATCCTCTACCGCCAGATCGCCACCGCCTTCATGAGCAATCCCGGCCTCAACGGCCTGATCATCGCCACCGGCGTGATCGGCATCCTGCTGGCGATCCGCCAGGTGATCCGGCTGATGCCGGAGGTCGGCTGGGTCAATGGCTACCGGCTGGGCGATCCCGGGCTGGAGGTCCGCCGTCCGCCGGTTCTGCTGGCGCCGATGGCCACGCTGCTCGGCAATCGCGGCGGCGAGATGAGCCTGTCGCCGGTCACCATGCGCTCGATCCTCGATTCGATTGGCATGCGCCTCGACGAAGCGCGCGAAATGGCGCGCTATCTCACCGGCCTTCTGGTGTTCCTCGGCCTGCTCGGCACTTTCTGGGGCCTGCTTCAGACCGTCGGGTCGGTCAACCTGACCATCCAGAGCCTCGACGTCGGCTCCGGCGACGCCAATGTGATCTTTGAAGATCTGAAGGCCGGCCTGGAAGCGCCGCTCTCCGGCATGGGCACGGCCTTTTCCTCCTCCCTGTTCGGCCTGACCGGATCCCTGGTGCTTGGGTTTCTCGACCTTCAGGCGGGACAGGCCCAGAACCGGTTCTACAACGAGTTGGAAGACTGGCTCTCCACCCTGACCGACATCGAACCGGAAGAGTTCGGCGGCGGCGGGTATGGCGGCGTTTCCGAACTGCGGCTGGCCATCGACGACCTGCGCAAGAGCGTCGCCGATACCGGCGGTGGCGGTGCCGGGCCCAATGCCGCGCTGGCAATGGCCAATCTCGCCGAAGGCATTCAGGGCCTGGTGCAGCATGTGCGCAGCGAACAGCAGATGATGCGGGACTGGGCCGACGACCAGTCGGAGCAGCAAAAGCGCATCGAAAAGCTGCTTGCCTCCATGTCCACCGCCTTCGACCGGATCAGGGACGAAACCCGATGATCCGCCGCCCATTCACCCCCGCAGCCCGGAAGGCGGTCTAGCCATGGCCGGAACGCGGCTGCGCCGGCGGGATGCCCGCACCGATTATTGGCCCGGCTTCGTCGATGCGATGGCCGCGCTGCTGCTGGTCATCATCTTCCTGCTGACGATTTTCGTGCTGGCGCAGTTCTTTCTCGGCCAGCAGCTGTCCGGTCGCGACACGGTTCTCAATCGCCTCAACGCCCAGATCAGCGAGCTGACCGAGTTGCTGGCGCTGGAGCGGGCCGGAACCCGCGATCTTCAGGACACAATCGCCACCCTGACCGCCAATCTCGGCGATGCGGAGGCCGAACGCGAGCGGCTCGCCGGCCTGCTCGCCGCTTCCTCGTCCAGAGCCAGCGAGACCAGCGGCGCGCTGGCCGCCCTTGAAAGCAGCCTCGATGACGAGCGGCGCATCTCCCAGCGCGCCCTGTCACAGGTCGAATTGCTGAACCAGCAGATCGCCGCCTTGCGCCGACAGATCGGCGCGCTGGAAGACGCGCTCGACGCCTCGGAAAACCGAGACCGGGAGAGCCAGGCGAAGATCGCCGACCTCGGACGACGGCTCAATGTCGCTCTTGCCCAGCGGGTGCAGGAGCTGTCCCGCTACCGCTCCGACTTCTTCGGCCGGCTGCGCGAGATCCTGTCCCAACGCTCCGATATCCGCGTCGTCGGCGACCGCTTCGTGTTTCAGTCCGAAGTGCTGTTCTCCTCCGGCGCGGACACCATCAACCCGGAAGGTGAGGCCGAACTGGACAAGCTCGCTGAGGCGATCAAGGAACTGGCGGTACAGATCCCGGCGGAAATCAACTGGGTGCTCAGGGTCGACGGCCACACCGATGCCCAGCCGCTTTCCGGAACGGGCCGTTTTCGCAACAACTGGGAGCTGTCCGCCGCCCGCGCCATTTCCGTTGTGCGCTACCTGATCAGCCAGGGCGTCGATCCGGAACGCCTGGTGGCCGCCGGCTTCGGCGAATACCAGCCGCTGGAGTCCGGCGACGACCCGCAGGCGCTGGCCCGCAACCGGCGCATCGAGCTGAAACTCACCGAGCGATAAGCCCCACGCGACGGCCCATGAAAAACCGCCCGGCGCAGGTGCCCCGGGCGGCTGTATCCTAGAATTCGTCAACGACAAGAGCCGGGATCAATCCTCGTCCTGATCCTTGTCGGCGGAAGCATTTTTCATCGAATTCAGCTTGGCGAACACCGCCTCGGCATCGATTTCCTCGTCTTCCGGCTGGCTCGACGGAGCGGGGCGGGCAAAAGCCGCGGCCATCGCGTCTTCCGATGTCGTCTCGTCCACCGGCAGCAGGGTCTCCTCGACCATCTCGCCCTCGGGCCGTGGTGGGGCGTTCTTCGCCGCCTTTTCCACTTCCATGTCGAGTTCGATCTGGCTGCAGAGGCCGAGCGTCACCGGATCCATCGGCGTCAGGTTGGCCGAGTTCCAGTGGGTGCGCTCGCGGATCGCCTCGATCGTCGGCTTGGTCGTGCCGACCAGCCGCATGATCTGCGCATCCTTCAGCTCCGGATGGTTGCGCACCAGCCACAGGATCGCGTTCGGCCGGTCCTGCCGCCGCGAGACCGGCGTGTAGCGCGGGCCGCGCCGCTTGGCCTCCGGAACCCGGGTCTTGGCTTCCTGCAGCTTGAGCCGGTAGCCGCTGTCGCGCTGCGCCTTTTCGATTTCCTCGCGGCTGAGCTGTCCGCTCATCACCGGATCAAGGCCTTTGATTCCCTGAGCCGCCTCGCCGTCTGCGATCGCCTTCACCTCAAGCGGGTGAAGTTTGCAGAAATCGGCAATCTGCTCGAAGCTCAGCGCAGTATTGTCCACGAGCCAGACAGCCGTTGCCTTGGGCATCAAGGGAGGGCTTGCCATGTATAAAATCCTCCTGTCTGCTCCGCCGGGATCCACGCCATTCGCGCAGGAGCCAGCCAAGCCGAAGTCTGTCGCATTTAAGGGGAAGTGCCAAGCTTATACGCCCTTCCCGGCTTGAAATCAAACACCGATCGCAACGGGCCGCGCCCCAGGGTCACATCCCGCTTCCGCAGGGAAGAATTTGCCATTCCCCTGCGGCAGCGAGCGCCCGCGCGCGAGCGGCTCAGGCCTCGGCGACCTCAAGCACGATCTTGCCGATATGGCCGGAGCTTTCCATGCGCGCATGTGCCTTGGCCGCCTCAGACAGACGAAAGGTGGAATCCATCACCGGCCGCACCTGGCCCGCCTCGATCAGCGGCCAGACCTTTTGCCGGAGCGCGCTGGCAATCGCCGCCTTGAAGCCCGCATCGCGCGCCCGCAAGGTGGAGCCGGTGTGGACCAGCCGCTTCATCATCAGGCGGGAGAAATTGACCTGTTCGGCAACGCCGTTCAACGTGGCGATCTGGCAAATCCGCCCCTCAACCGCAGCCACCTTCCAGTTCCGCTCCACATAGTCGCCGCCGACCATGTCGAGAATGACATGGATACCGCTCCCCGCCGTCAGGTTCTGGATCTCGGTCACGAAATCGGTGGTGTTGTAGTTGATCACATGATCGGCGCCGAGCGCGCGCGCGGCCTCCGCCTTCTCCGGCGAACCGACCGTGGTGAACACTTCGGCGCCGAAGGCCTTGGCAAGCTGGATCGCCGTCGTGCCGATGCCCGAGGTGCCGCCATGCACCAGGAAGCGCTCACCAGCGACGAGCCGCACCCGGTCGAACACGTTGCTCCAGACGGTGAAGAAGGTCTCCGGAAGGGCCGCCGCCTCGACCATCGACAGACCGGCGGGCACCGGCAGAACCGATCCTTCAGGGGCCGCGCAATACTCCGCGTAGCCGCCGCCGGGCACCAGGGCGCAGACCCGATCGCCGACCGCATGGCCCGACACGCCATGGCCGAGCGCGACGATCTCGCCGGCGATCTCGAGCCCCGGAATATCCGTCACCCCCGGGGGCGGCGGATAATGGCCCATCCGCTGGATCACATCCGGCCGGTTGACCCCGGCGGCGATGACGCGAATCAGAACCTCGCCCTCGGCAGGCGCCGGCACCGGCCGCTGCTGCGGCGCCAGCACATCCGGTCCCCCGGGCGTCTCGTAGCCAATCGCGGTCATCATGCGCGGTGTGTCGGTCATCGAATTCTCCCAAAGGTCAGGCTGACTGCATCGTCTCCCGGTTTAAGCGCTTGCCCCGACGATGACAATTGACCGTACCGGGCCGTAGCTGACATTCTCGCTGCCAAGAGGAATGACCAAGGAAGGCACTGGAGCGCACCATGGCGGCACAGGACGACGACATTTTTCCGGCCCGTTCCACCGGCGACCTTCCGCTCGGCGGCGATCTCTCCCGGCTGTCGGAGGATGAGCTGAAGGAGCGGATCGACACCCTCACGGCGGAGATCGCCCGGGTCGAAGCGGCGCTGGCATCGCGCGGCGGCGTGCGAGCGGCAGCGGATGCGATGTTTCGCAAGAAAGACAACTGACACTTGCTCGGAATTTACTGCATGAATTTCTTGAAACGACAGAGGGTGACCCAAAACAGGTCATTCAAATTTTATTAATTTACTATTTGTTAAGCTTTCTAATTCATAACTGTGGGTATCCAGTCATCTGGATTTCGAGTGGCTCCTGTCCACTCTGTTTGACGCCTCCCTGTTAATGACTTCGAGCCGCGTTCGTCGCGGCTCTTTTTTTGTGCTCCGCTTCGGTGTATTCCGGAGGGAAGACAGAATACCAGGGCGCCCTTTTGGCACGGCGCTTGCGTGGCTGCCGTCGACGCAATCGCAGACGGCTCAAATCGGGACACTCCTGCCTCGACGCCCCCAAAAGGGGCAAGACATCCGAGGCAACCCAACCCGGTCACCATGCGCCGCAACAACGCCCAGAAGGAGGCAGAGGCCGATGACAACCCCGTTCTCGCCAACACCGAGCAATCGCACCATCGACTTCGCTGGTCGCCTCGCCAATTCGGACATGTTCGACGCGCTGTTTCACGATGGCATGGCCCTGGTGGAGGAAACCGCCGCCTATCTGGACGGTGACGGCCGGGTGGAATCGAAATCCCTGCCCCGCGCCCCGTCGCTGGCCTATGCAACCGAATCCATGCGGCTGACCACCCGGCTGATGCAGATGGCCTCCTGGCTTTTGCTGCAACGCGCTGTCAACGAAGGCGAAATGTCGCCCGAGCAAGCCGGAAACGAGAAGAACAAGGTACGGCTCGACACCCTGTCCTCGACCCGTGACGGCACCGGCTGGGATCAGCTTCCCGAGCGCCTGCGCAGCCTGATCGACCGGTCGGTGCGGCTTCAGGAGCGGGTGCTTCATCTCGACCGGATGATCCACGAGAGCGACCGCGACGACATGCAGATGCCCGCCGGCGGCAACCCGGTCGCGGCTCAGCTCAGCGCCCTCAGCGCCGCTTTCGGCTCAGGCAACCTGTCCTGACCCCCTCTCCCGGTTCCGGCGCGGCCCCGCCGCGCCAGAGAGCAACAACCAGACACGAAAAAACCCCGGCCGATGCGACCGGGGTTTTTTCATTTTGAAACGCTGTGGTCCCGGATCAGTTGCCGAGGAAGCCAGCGTACTTGTTCTTGAAGCGCGAGACGCGGCCGCCACGATCCATCAGCTGACGGTCGCCGCCGGTCCAGGCCGGATGCGTCCGCGGATCAATGTCGAGCTGGAGCGAGTCGCCGTCCGCGCCATAGGTGGAGCGGGTGAAGAATTCGCTGCCGTCCGTCATCACCACCTTGATGGTGTGGTAATCGGGATGAATGTCTTTTTTCATCGTCTGTCCCCGTGCCTGCGGCGAACACCGGCCCTGGGGAGGCGCGGCGCTTGTGGTTGCTGTCTTGCGTCTGTCACGGCACCGATGCCGCATATCCCGGACAAGCACCGAAACGGCGCCGAAAGGTCGAGGATTGCGGTGGATGCACTGTCCGACGGGTCCCGCGTCCGCCAGATGCGGAGCGCGACCCAAAACCTTCAGGCGCGAGGCTATAGCGGAAATGCACCGGCAAGACAAGAGCCAGCGTGCCTGCACCGTGCCTCCCCCGACCGGAAACCGGCAATCATCATCCGAACGTCGGGGCAACGAGCCCCGATTGCCGTTGGGGGTGCGCCCGATTGTCCCTGCCGCACGATTGGCGCCAACGCACGGAACCGGCTATGGTCCGGCGGAAAACGATCCGCGCCACCCGCCCGGCGCTGCTCACCAGGCTGACCAGGAACGGAAAGAGACAGAGTGTCCCGCTACGGTTCAACATCCTCGCCCGAACGCTCGGGAAACCGCGACATCCGCCCTCTCGGGGCGTTGCTGCCCTATCTCGCCCGCTACAAGGGCCGCGTCCTGCTGGCGCTCTTGGCGCTTGTTGGCGCCGCCGTGACGACGCTGGTCCTGCCGGTCGCCATCCGTCGCATGATCGACTTCGGCTTCGGTGCCGACGATCCGGCCCTGATCAACAGCTACTTCACCGTGCTGATCGCCGTGGTCGCCTGTCTCGCCGGGTTCAGCGCTCTGCGCTATTTCCTCGTTACCTCGCTCGGCGAACGGATCGTCGCCGATATCCGCGCCGACGTCTTCGCCCATCTGGTGCACCTGTCGCCGGCCTATTTTGACAGCGCCAAATCCGGCGAGATGGTCTCCCGGCTGACAGCCGATGCGACCCAGGTCAAATCCGCCGTCGGCGCCAGCGCCTCCATCGCCATGCGCAATCTGGTGATGTTCCTCGGCGCCTCCGCCATGATGGTGGTCACCAGCCCGCGCCTGTCCCTGTTCGTCCTCGCCGCGATCCCGGTGATCGTGCTGCCGCTGATCGCCTTCGGCCGCTCCGTGCGCCGCCGGTCGCGCAAGGCACAGGACACGTTGGCCGACGCCTCCGCCTATGCCTCGGAGGCCATCGGCGCGGTCCGCACTCTTCAGGCCTTCACCAACGAGAAGCTCGCTGGAAACCGCTTCGCCGCCTCCGTGGAAGAGGCCTTCCGCGCCGCCAGGACTGCGATTCTTGCGCGGGCGCTGCTCACCGCCTTCGCCATCTTCGTGATCGCCTCCAGCGTCGTCACCGTGCTCTGGGTCGGCGCCAGCGACGTCTTCACCGGACGCATTTCCGCCGGCGAGCTCGGGCAGTTCCTGCTTTATTCGATCTTCGCCGCAGGCGCGCTCGGCGAGCTCAGCCAGGTCTGGGGCGAGATTTCCCTGGCCGCCGGCGCCGCCGAGCGGCTGGCCGAACTCTTGCGGATCGAGCCGGAAATCTCCGCTCCGGAAAACCCTGTCGCCCTGCCCGCACGGATCAGCGGCAGCGTTCGCTTCGACAAGGTGTCCTTCTCCTACGCCAAGGGCAGCGACGTGCCAGTGGTCAATGGCATCGACCTCGATATCGCGCCGGGAGAAACCGTAGCGGTCGTCGGCCCGTCCGGCGCCGGCAAGTCGACCCTGTTCCATCTGCTGATGCGCTTTTACGACCCCAGCGAAGGCGCCATCCTGATCGACGGCATGGACCTCAGGACCTGCGATCCGCGCGACATTCGCGGACACATGGCGCTGGTGCCGCAGGACACGGTTGTCTTCGGCACCACCGTTCTGGAGAACATCGCCTTCGGGCGCCCGGACGCCACCCCCGAGGAGATTCGCCGGGCCGCCGAACTGGCGCTTGCCGACGAATTCATCCGCGCCCTGCCGCAGGGCTATGACACGGAGATCGGCGAGCGCGGCGTCACCCTGTCCGGCGGCCAGCGCCAACGCATCGCCATTGCCCGGGCGATCCTCAAGGATGCGCCGCTGCTGCTGCTCGACGAGGCCACCAGCGCGCTGGACGCGGAAAGCGAGACCGTGGTGCAGCAGGCGCTGGAACGGCTGATGGAACAGCGCACGACGCTGGTGATCGCCCACCGGCTCGCCACCATCCTGAAATCGGACCGCATCATCGTCATGGACGGCGGCAAGATCGTCGAAACCGGCACCCACAGCGATCTGGTGGCCCGCGGCGGGCTCTATGCCAAGCTGGCGAAGCTGCAATTCGAAACCGGCGCCCAGGCGTTTTCTGCGGCTTCCGAGGCCTCGGCCCCGCTCGCCGAAAGCGCCGCCGGCGAATAGGCCGCGCCGCGAGGCGCCAGCGCCAACGAAAAGGGCCGGGGAATCGCTTCCCCGGCCCTTTTGTTTGTCTGAAGACCGACCGGCCCAACGGCCGGTCAGGGCAGCCCCCTCAGTCCTCGTCGGGAACCGGGACCGTGTAGTTGAGCGGCAGACGACCGCCATCGGCATACAAGGTCTGACCGGTCATGTAGCTGGCATCGTCGGAAGCCAGGAACGCCGCGACGCCGGCGATTTCCGAAGGCTCGCCCACGCGCCCCATCGGCGTGCGCGACAAGACCCGCGCCTTTGCCGCCGGGTCGGAATTCACCGACGCCAGCATCTCCGTCATGATCGAGCCCGGCCCGATGCCGTTGACGCGAATGCCGTAGGGGGCCAGCGACAGCGCCGCCACCTTGGTGAGCTGGTTCATGCCGCCCTTGGAGATCGAATAGGGCACCTGGTTGGCAATGGCGAACACCGCGTTCACCGACGACATGTTGATGATCGTGCCGGGCGTGCCACCATCCTTGACCTTGTCGACCATATGCCGGGCAACCGCCTGGGAGCACAGGAACGCGCCCTTCAGGTTGACGCCCAGCACCCGGTCGAAATCGGCCTCTTCCAGATCGAGAAAATCCGCGCCGACGACGATGCCGGCATTGTTGACCAGGATGTCGATGTCGCCGAACGCGTCGAGCGTCGCGGCGACGAGATTGCGCACGTCGAGCTTCTCGGCGACATTGCAATGCACATAACGCACCTCGCCGAGCGCGCCGAGTTCGGCTTCCGCCGCAGCGCCCCGCGCATCATCGAGGTCGGCAATGACGACCTTCGCTCCGTCCTGCACGAAACGCCTGGCAATGGCGAATCCGATGCCACCGGCTGCGCCGGTGACGATGGCTACCTTGTTCTCCAGAGACACGGAACCCTCGCTTGTGTCGTGGCCTCGGGCTAAGGCTCCCGCATCCCGAAAACCGGGATCGAGCACCTGTGGGCCAACTCCTATCAGATCGGAAGCACGCGGCGGCCTTTGAAATATCCCGCCTTACACCCCCATCAACGAACGATCATGGCATTGCGTGGGCGGTCCCTCCCGGCCCGCGCACGCAACCACGCCGCGCGACCATAGGCTGGCCCGCGCCTCCTGTCGATGCCCGCCGGCCCCCATCTGCCGGCGGGTTCCTCCCCCCTCTATCAGGTGCTGCCGGCCAGCCCACGTTCCTTGAGCGCATCCTCAATCTCGTCGAGAATACCCGGATCGTCGATGGTCGCCGGCATCTTGAACGCATCGCCGTCGGCGATCTGGCGCATGGTCGCCCGCAGGATCTTGCCCGAGCGCGTCTTCGGCAGGCGCTCCACGGTGATCGCCAGCTTGAACGCCGCCACCGGACCGATCTTCTCCCGCACGATGCGAACGAGTTCCGCCTCGATCTCCGCCGTCGGCCGGTCGACCCCGGCCTTCAGAACGACGAAACCACAAGGGGTTTGACCCTTCAGCTTATCGGTAATCCCGACGACGGCGCACTCGGCCACATCCGGATGGCTGGCCAGCACCTCTTCCATCGCCCCGGTGGACAAACGATGCCCCGCCACGTTGATGATGTCGTCGGTGCGCGCCATGATGAAGAGGTAGCCTTCCTCGTCCATGATCCCGGCATCCGCGGTCTTGTAGTAGCCCGGGAACTCGTCCAGATAGCTGCTGCGGAAGCGCTCGGGCGCCTGCCACAGGGTCGGCAGGCAGCCGGGGGGCAGCGGCAGCTTGATCACCACATTGCCGAGGGTGCCAGCCGGCACCGGATGACCGGCATCATCCAGCACCTGCACATCGTAGCCCGGCATCGGCACGCTCGGCGAGCCGTGCTTGATCGGCAACAGGCCGAGCCCCAAGGGATTGCCGGCAATCGCCCAACCGGTTTCCGTCTGCCACCAATGGTCGATCACCGGAACGCCCAGCTTGTCCTCGGCCCACTGCAGCGTGTCCGGATCGGCGCGCTCGCCAGCCAGGAACAGGGAGCGGAAGGCCGCCAGATCATAATCGCCGATCAGCTTGCCTTCGGGATCTTCCTTCTTGATTGCCCGGAAGGCGGTCGGCGCGGTGAACAGGCTCACCACGTTGTGGTCGGAAATCACCCGCCAGAACACGCCCGCATCGGGCGTTCCCACCGGCTTGCCCTCGAACACAAGGGTGGTCGCCCCGTGCAGCAGCGGCGCATAGACGATGTAGGAATGGCCAACCACCCAACCGACGTCGGAGGCGGTCCAGAACACCTCGCCCGGCTCGATGCCGTAGAGGTTCTTCATCGACCACTTCAGCGCGACCATGTGCCCGCCATTGTCGCGAACCACGCCCTTGGGCTGCCCGGTGGTGCCGGAGGTATAGAGGATATAGAGCGGATCGGTCGCCTTCACCGGCACGCAATCGACCGTGCGGCCGGCCGCCATCGCCTCGCCCATCAGCGCCCCGAGGTCATGGTCGCGGCCCTCGATCAGCGTCGCCTCGGCCTGCTCCCGCTGCAGCACGAAACAGGCCTCGGGCTTGTGCGCGGACAATTCGATCGCCTCGTCGAGCAACGGCTTGTAGGCCACGACCCGGCCCGGCTCGATACCGCAGGACGCGGCGACAATGGCCTTCGGGCCGGCATCTTCGATCCGGGTGGCCAGCTCACGTGCGGCGAACCCGCCGAACACCACCGAATGCACCGCGCCAAGACGGGCGCAGGCGAGCATCGCCATCAGCGCCTCGGGGATCATCGGCATGTAGATGATCACCCGGTCGCCCTTGGTCACCCCCTTGTCGACCAGACATGCCGCCAGCGCATTGACCCGCGCAAGCACCTCCTTATAGGTGTAGCTTGCCGACTTGCCGGTGATCGGGCTGTCATAGATGATCGCCGGCTGGCCCGGGCGGCCACGCTCCACATGGCGATCGAGACAATTGTAGCAGGTGTTGCATTCCGCGCCGGCAAACCACTGGCCAAAACTGCCGAGCGAAGGGTCGAACACCTTGTCCCAGGGCTTGATCCAGTCGATCTCGGCGGCGGCCTCCGCCCAGAAGGCCTCAGGGTCCCGCATCGATTTGCCATAGACCTCGTGATAACGGCTTGGCATTCTGTCACTCCTCGTTGCCGACCCGCGATCGGCGAAGCCGTCACGGTCTGTCTCTTTCGCCCTGAAGCGTGCTGCCCGAAGCGATCCGCGAAAAGCGCGCCGCCTGTCGGTCCGCCACCGGAGACACTGGCACTTTTCACATCCAGACAGTATGTGCCGCCAGCGCCAAGGGAAAGGCAAGTCCGCCCGGCTAAGACATTCGGCGAAGAGGACGACAGGTGAAACCACCCTCCGGCACGCCGACCGACACGCGTCAACATGACAGAGCTGCGCGAAGGGCGTATAGGCTCGGACTGGAGCCTTCCCGCATCCCGTGTCCTGCCCTCCCCCTTTCGCCCGAGACCCCTCCCACGTGACCCCGATCGCAGATCCCCTCTTCTACGCCCTTGCCGTCCCGGCCGTGATCATGGTCGGGCTGGCCAAGGGCGGCTTCGGCGGCCCGCTGTCCCTGCTCGGCGTGCCAATGATGGCGCTTGTCATCCCGCCGGTGCAGGCGGCCGGCATCATGCTGCCGATCCTCGTCGTCATGGACATGGCCGGGCTCGTCGCCTATCGCCGCAGCTTCGATGCCACCAGCCTGAAGATCCTCTTGCCCGCCGCCATTGTCGGCATCGTCCTCGGCTATTTCACCGCCGCACAGGTTAGCGATGCCCATGTCCGCCTGCTGGTCGGCCTGGTCGCCATCCTGTTCACCCTCGACAGCCTGCGCGGCGGCGCCGCCCGCAGCGCCCCGCGTCCGCACCGCCCCTGGGCCGGGCGTTTCTGGGGCATGATCGCCGGCTTCACCAGCTTCGTCAGCCATGCCGGCAGCCCGCCGTTCCAGATCTACATGCTGCCGCTGCGCCTCGATCCGCTGCGCTTCGCCGGCACATCGGTGCTGTTCTTCACGGCGATGAACGCAATCAAGCTGGTGCCCTATGGCCTGCTCGGTCAGTTCGACGCGGCCAATCTGGCGACCTCCGCCCTGCTTCTGCCGCTCGCGCCGCTGGCGACGCTGGCCGGCGTCTGGCTGGTCCGGCGCACCCGGCCCGCGCTGTTCTACCGCATCACCCACGCTGCGGTGGCGGTGATCGGCTGCAAGCTCTTGTGGGACGGGGTCACCGGCTTGATGTGACTCAATGACCGCCCCCTTACGCCTTTCGCATGGTTGATCCTTACCGGGTTTGGCGGTTTGATGGCTCGCCCGACCGGGCAATTCGGTTCTCCGGAGGAATGAATGGCTGAGACTGGCAGTCCCTATACCCGCGATCTCGACAAGACGCAGGCAAACCACACCCCCTTGTCGCCGCTGAGTTTCCTGGCGCGCGCCGCCTTCGTCTTTCCCGATCGCACCGCGATCGTGCATGGAACCCGGCGCACCAGTTACCAGGACTTCTATGCCCGCGCGCGCCAGCTTGCCTCCGCGCTCGCCGCACGCGGCATCGGCAAGAACGACACCGTGACGGTGATGCTGTCCAACACCCCGCCGATGCTGGAAGCCCATTACGGCGTGCCGATGACCGGCGCCGTGCTGCACTCGCTGAACACCCGGCTCGACGCCACGGTACTGGCCTTCCAGCTCGACCATGCCGAGAGCAAGGTGGTGATCACCGACCGGGAATTCGCCCCGGTGATGAAGGAGGCGCTGGCGCTGGCCACCGTCAAGCCGCTGGTCATCGACTATGACGACCCGGAATTCCCGCAAGATGGCGAGCGCCTCGGCTCACAGGATTACGAAGCCTTCCTCACCTCCGGCGACCCGGATTACGCCTGGTCGCTGCCGGAGGACGAATGGGACGCGATTTCGCTGAACTACACCTCGGGCACCACCGGCAATCCCAAGGGCGTCGTCTATCATCATCGCGGCGCCTATCTGCTGGCCCAGGCCAACATTCTCACCGCCTCGATGGCCAAGCACCCGGTCTATCTGTGGACCCTGCCGATGTTCCACTGCAACGGCTGGTGCTTCCCCTGGTCGATCTCGATCGTCGCCGGCACCCATGTGTGCCTGCGTCAGGTGCGGCCCAAGCCGATCTGGGACGCGCTCGCCGACGAGGGGGTCACCCATCTGTGCGGCGCTCCCGTGGTCATGACCACCCTGCTCAATGCTCCCGAGGCGGACAAGCGCGACCTCGCCGGCCGCGTCGTCGAATTCTTCACCGCTGCCGCCCCGCCGCCCGAGGCCGTGCTTGCGGCAATGAAGGAGGCCGGCTTCAACGTCACCCATCTCTATGGTCTGACCGAGGTCTACGGACCGGCGGTGGTCAATGAATGGAAGGACGAGTGGAATGCCCGGCCGGCCGAGGAACAGGCCACCCTCAAGGCGCGCCAGGGGGTGCGCTACGTCGCCCTCGACGGCCTGAGCGTGCGCGATCCGATGACCATGGAGCCGGTGCCGGCGGATGGAAACACCCTCGGCGAGGTGATGTTCCGCGGCAATGTGGTGATGAAGGGCTATCTGAAGAACCGGGAAGCGACCGACGAGGCGTTTGCCGGCGGCTGGTTCCACTCCGGCGACCTCGGCGTCCTGCATCCCGACGGCTATATCCAGCTCAAGGACCGGTCCAAGGACATCATCATTTCCGGCGGCGAGAACATTTCCTCCATCGAAGTGGAAGACGCGCTGTTCCGGCATCCGGATGTGGTCGCCGCCGCCGTGGTCGCCCGGCCCGACGAGAAATGGGGCGAGACCCCGTGCGCCTTCGTCGAGCTGCGCCCGGGAGCGGAGGTCTCCGCCAAGGAGATCACCGATTTCTGCCGCGAGCGGCTGGCCCATTTCAAGGTGCCCCGGCATGTCATTTTTACGGAGCTGCCGAAAACCTCGACCGGCAAGATCCAGAAATACGTGCTGCGGGAAATGGCGCGCGAGAGCTGACGCAGGTGGCCGGACGCCCCTCGGCTCCGGCGCGTCCCCGCCCCCATGAAACGACAAAAGCCGCGGCAATGCCGCGGCTTTTACGTCAGCAGACTTCCGAGGAAGCCGGTAGTTTGTCAGTGCAAATCGCTCAATGCACGGTTTTAGCGCCGCCCAGCCGAGTAATCTCGTCCTTGAGTTGAAGCTTCCGGCGCTTGAGATCTGCAATGGCAAGCGAGTCCATACTTGGATGACGCATTGCTTCTTCCAGCTTCCGCTCAAGATCCGAGTGACGCTTCTGCAACTCGACGAGATGCGACTGTAGTGACATGGAAAACCTCCTTGCCTATTCGCTTTTGACGACGTGAGTGTGACACAGCCATTCCTCGCTGTCGAACAGTTCCGACTCAAGGTGACGTAGCGACATCCGCCCTTCCGGAAAAATTCCTCCGCCCTGCGACACCCTGCCTCAACCCCGCCTTGCGCTCCCCGTTTTCGCGCCTTTGAAATCCCCTACCTTTCCCGGAACATACGCGGTATCTTTGCGGGGCGCGCGCACCAGCATGCGCGACGACGGGACGGGATCGCGAAGAACGCTTGGAGACGGATATGGATTCAGGCATGGGCGTGGAACTGGATGAAAAATCGGTCCGGATCGAACTGGCGCGCCTGCGCCAGGAACATCGGGACCTGGACACAGCAATCGGCGCAATCATCGAGACCGGCCGGGCGGATGCCCTGCAGCTTCAGCGCATGAAGAAGAAGAAGCTCTTCCTCAAGGACCGGATTACCTCGCTGGAAGATCGTCTGTTGCCCGACATCATTGCCTGACGGAACGCACGGACCGGATTGCCCCGAACATCAGCGCCGGCTCAACCGGCTTGCCGCCCTTCCCCTGCGCCCGCCCTTGGAAACCCGCCCCTTGCGCGCCGCACCGCTCTGCCTATAATCCGCGCCTTTCCAGCCGACCTTCCCTTCGACACCAGTTTGCGAGAGTGGCATGACAACAAAGACGCCGGTGGTGGCGATCATCATGGGCAGTCAATCGGACTGGCCGACCATGAAACATGCCGCCGACACGCTGGAAGCGCTCGGTGTGCCGTTCGAGGCGCGCATCGTCTCGGCCCATCGCACGCCGGAACGGCTCTACGAGTTTTCCCGCTCCGCCCGCGATGCCGGCTTCAAGGTGGTCATCGCCGGTGCGGGCGGCGCCGCGCATCTGCCGGGCATGACCGCCTCCATGACCCCGCTCCCGGTCTTTGGCGTGCCGATCGAATCGCGCACCCTGAAGGGCGAGGACAGCCTCCTGTCGATCGTCCAGATGCCGGCCGGCATTCCGGTCGGCACCCTGGCCATCGGCCGCGCCGGCGCGGTCAACGCGGCGCTGCTTGCCGCCGCCGTGCTTGCCCTCAATGACGCGGATCTGGCCGACCGGCTCGATGCCTGGCGCCAGCGCCAGAGCGACGCGGTCGCCGAACGCCCCTCCGACGATCTCTGACAGCCCTGCGGGCGGAAAGACACCACCATGACGGCTCCCGACGCCAGCACGATCCTGAAGCCGGGCGCGACGCTCGGCATCCTCGGCGGTGGCCAGCTCGGCCGGATGCTGGCGCTTGCCGCAGCTCCGCTCGGCCTCAAGGTGCATGTGCTGTGCCCGGATCCGGACAGCCCCGCCTTCGACGTCGCCGCCGGCTTCACCGTCGCCGCCTATGACGACACCACCGCGCTCGATACCTTTGCCGCCGCCGTCGACGTGGTGACCTATGAGTTCGAGAACGTGCCCGGCCCGACGGCGGCACATCTGGCCGCCCGGGTTCCAGTGCGGCCGGGGCCAAACGCACTGGCCGTCTCCCAGGACCGGCTGGCGGAGAAGACATTCCTGCGCGAGAACGGCATTCCGGTCGCCGATTTCCGCGCCGTCGACAGTCAGGACGAGGTGCTCCCCGCGCTAGAGGCGCTTGGCGGTCAGGGCGTACTGAAGACCCGCCGCTTCGGCTATGACGGCAAGGGCCAGATGATGCTGCGCCAGAGCGCCGATGCCACCGGCGCCTTCCAGGCGCTCGGCTCGGCGCCGGCGATCATGGAAGCCTTCGTGCCCTTCGAGCGTGAGGTTTCGGTGATCGTTGCCCGCGGCCTCGACGGCACCTTGCGCGCCTATGATGTCGCCGAGAACCATCACGAACACCACATCCTGAAAACCTCGACCGTTCCGGCGACCTTGACCACCGACACTGCGGCCGAAGCCCGGCAACTGGCCGAGCGCATTGCCGAGAAGCTCGACTATATCGGCGTGCTCGGGGTCGAGATGTTCGTCCTGCCCGGCACGGGCGACGAAGCGGAGCGGCTGGTGGTCAACGAGATCGCCCCGCGCGTGCACAACTCCGGCCACTGGACCCAGGACGCCTGCCAGGTGTCCCAGTTCGAGCAGCATGTGCGGGCGGTCGCCGGCTGGCCGCTTGGCAGTGCGGAGCGGCACGCGGATGTGGTCATGGAAAACCTGATCGGCGCGGAGGTCGAGAGCTGGCCGGCGCTTGTCGCCGCGCCCGACGCCTGCCTGCACCTTTATGGCAAGGCGGAAAGCCGGCCGGGCCGCAAAATGGGCCATGTCAACCGACTGCGCCCCTTGCGCGCCTGATCGGCACGCATCCCGCTCTTCCGACAACAAGCTCACCCCGCGCCCATCGGCGCGGGGCCCGATCCGTCACACCAGGCCCAGACGCTCGCGCCAGGCAAAGCGCCACATCAGCGCCACCGACACGCTGGCAAGGCCCGCCGCCAGGCCCCACCAGATTCCGACGCCGCCGAAACCGCCGGGAAAGGCGAGGCCATAGGCAAGGCCCATGCCGACGCCCCAGTAGCCGAGGATCGCCAGCACCATCGGCACCTTGGTATCCGACAGCCCGCGCAGAACGCAGCCGCCCACCACCTGCACCCCGTCGAACAGCTGGAACACTGCCGCGACCAGCAGGAAGGTAATGCCAATGGCCATCACCTCGTCGGCCTGCGGATTGTCCAGATCGAGAAAAAGCCGCACCAGCATTTCCGGGAAGGACCAGAAGACCAGGGCACCGCAGAACATGAACAGCATCGCGCCGAACAGCGCGACCCAGCCGGCGCGCCCGACCGCCGCCCGATCGCGGTGGCCTGCGGCCAGACCGACGCGAATCATGCCGGCCTGACCAAGCCCGAGCGGCACCATGAAGGTGATCGAGGCGAGTTGCGCGGCGATACCATGCGCCGCCAGCGGCAAGGTGCCGATCCAGCCCATCATCACCGAGGCGCCGGAAAACAGGGCGACCTCCACAAGCAGCGTCACCGCGACCGGCCACCCGAGCCGCAGGATTTCCAGCATCTTCGGCCAGTCGCTGCGCCAGATCCGGCCGAGAATCGCATAACGCCGCAGCTGCCTCTGTCGCAGGGTATAGATCACCAGCACCACCACGGTCAGCGACGCAGTGGCGACCGAGGCAATGCCGGCGCCGACCAGCTCCAGCCGGGGAAAGCCGAAATGACCGAAGATCAGCAAATAGTCGATCCCGGCATTCATCAGCGCCGCCGCCACTGTCGCCCACAGCACCACCTGCGCCTTTTCCATCACGGTGATGAAGTTGCGCAGCGCCATGGTCAGGAGCGAGGGCAGGATCGAGAACATCATCACTTGCATGTAGTCGCCCGCCAGCGCCGAGACTTCCCGATCCTGACCCAACACCAGCATGATATCCTCGGTGAACCACAACACGCACCAGCTTGGGATGGTGTAGAGGATCGCGAACCAGATCCCCATCCGCACGGCCCGTCGCACATCGCGCGGCCGGCGGTCGCCGCGCGCGGTCGCCGCAAGCGGGATCACCGCCTGAAGCACGCCCATGCCAAACAGCCAGATCAGGATAAACAGGTTGAACGCCAGCACGGCGGCCGCCAGCTCCGTCGCCCCGAGCCAGCCGATCATCAGGACGTCGGTGGTGTTGATGGCCATCTGCGCCACCTGGGCACCGGCAATCGGCAGACCAAGCATCAGGGTCGGACGAATATCGCTCCGCCACAAATCGGAAAGACTCAGCCCTCCGGGCGACGCGGGTGTCGACCAGGACATCTTCAAGCTCCAGAGATTGAGTTCGGCTTTGCCGTAAGAATGCGGAGCCGCAACCTGGCCCGGCACCGGATCGTCTCACCACAGGTAGTTGCTTCGAAGAAGCCTGTCCAGCCTGTTCCACGCGCCCCGCAATAGTCTCGGCGGACCGGTTTTCTTGGCTCGGCCTTGCGTTTTCCGGCGAAGGACGGTGGACAACAACGCCTGTGTCTGCTACCAACCAGCCCTACCGAGCGACGTGAAAGCGGCGAACCGTTCTTTTTGTTTGAGCGGATGCCATATGCGGATTGCGCTTCCTCGTGGAGTGCGACCCGGTTTCGCTTCCGAGTCAGTTAAGAATTTGGTCCTGCGCCGAGGGTGGCAACGCTCCGGCGCGAGAACGATGGGAAAAAACGCGTGCAGGTTCTGGTTCGCGACAACAATGTCGATCAGGCGCTGAAGGCGCTCAAGAAGAAAATGCAGCGCGAAGGCATCTTTCGCGAGATGAAGCTTCGCGGCCATTACGAAAAGCCGTCCGAGAAAAAGGCGCGCGAGAAGGCTGAGGCCGTTCGTCGTGCCCGCAAGCTGGCCCGCAAGCGCGCCCAGCGCGAAGGTCTGCTGCCGAGCAAGGCGCCGCGCCGCTAATTTGACGCCTGTCTTCGCGTCGGCAAGCCGATGCGACGCACGGACGCGAACAGCTCTGCCGGACGGCCATGCGTTTGACGTCTTTCGTCAAGACCGCCTTCAGACCCGACACGTGCCACTTCGGCGCTCGTGTCGCTGGAGCGTACCTGCGTGGCTTTCTCATCAGTGACGCCGTGGGTTAACGGGCCAGCCGGAAAACGGTCTGGTCCGTTTGCATTTGGCGCGCGATGCTGACACGGTTACGCTGATGCGGGCGGTTGCCTCCAGACGCGATGGCGACCTGATTTCATTCCGGTTTTCGCCACGGCCGGCGAAGACCACGTCATTCGTCTCGAAACGGATGACATGGGCGGGCCAGGTCCATCCGGCACCTCCCGCAAGGCAGGAACCGATGCTGGTTTGTCGACACCGACAGGCCGCCGGGAACAGGCTGGAAGGAGCACCGATGCGCGAGGCCAGATTGCGCTTTTCCGCCATGGCGGGTCCCCTCACCGCCGTCGCACTGCTGCTTGCCGGCTGTCAGAGCTCAGGGGTCTCCGGCGTCAAGATCGACCGCTCCGCCGGCTCGGCCGCCAATATCGAATCGCTCAATGCGGTGATCGACGCCAACCCGCGAGACGCAGCGGCCTACAACACCCGGGGCATCGCCTATGGCCGCGCTGGGCGCCTCGAAAAAGCCCTTTCCGATTTCGACACGGCACTGAAACTCTCGCCGGACTCCTATCAGTCCTATGCGAATCGGGCGCTGGTCTATCGCCGAATGGGCGATCTCAACAGGGCCATCGCCGACTACTCCGCCGCCCTGCGCATCAAGCCCGACTACGCCACCGCGCTGGTTGGCCGTGGCAATGCCTATCGACAGCAGAAACGCGACACGCTGGCACTGGCGGATTTTGACGCGGCGATTCGCGTCGATTCCGGCAATGCCCGGGCGTTTCACAATCGCGGCCTGATCTATCAGGCACAGGGACGGCACACCCAGGCGATCGAGGACTTCGCAACAGCAATCGGCCTCGACCCGAATGCAGCCGAGCCCTATATCGCCCGCGGCGTTTCCTATCTTGCGGTCAACGATCCGAAGGCCGCCTTCTCCGACCTGTCCGATGCGGTGAACCGCGACAAGCGCTCGGCCATGGCCTGGGCCAATCGCGGCGTCGCCCTCGAAGCGCTCGGCAAGCCCAATGACGCACGCCGCTCCTACAATCGCGCCCTCGGGATCGATCCTTCCAACGAGATCGCCCGCACCGGTATCGGCCGCTTGAACACGGGCACACCGCTCGGTGCCGCCGCCCGATAAGGTCGCGCATCTGACACACAGAACAATGCCGCGAGGCCGGTCGGGATCTCCAGAACCAGCTCTTCCGGCACGACCAACGAAAAACGCCGCGCCCCAGCCCGGGACGCGACGTTTTTTGTGTTACTCGCCGTCGCGGTGAACGGCAGCGCTTACTGGACGGTCAGCACCGGCAACAACACCACCGCAGGCCCTTCGAAGCGGTCCGCCTTCGGCGTCGCGGCAATGCGCGTGCCGAAGCGGTTGGCGAAGATCCGCCCACCTGGCGCCAGAAGCAGGCCGAGGCGCCGCTGGTTGGGGTGGGACAGCGCGGCGAAGGCACGGGTGCGGGTTGTCACCTCAGCGGACATCAGATGAGGCATCTCCCGATCCGGCAGCGCGGCGAATTTCGCCAGCGGGTCCTTGATCACCGGAGCCGGAACGCGGCCGGACAAGGATGCAGGGCGTGCGCCCGTTGCCGCGTCCATCGACGCCGCACGACGCGGCGGCACGGCGACCTTGCTGTCGGCAGGAGCCACAGCGCCTGCGGACGCTGCATAGGCAAGGGTGGCACCGGCAAGCCCGCTTTCCGGCTTGCGCGCCGGCGCGGTGGACCCGGTGACCGCGGCGATGGCGGAAACGCCATCCTGCGGCGGCGCCGGACGGGGAAGAGCGCCCGGGAAGGCCGACGCCATCTGGGCAGCAGCCGGCGCCGCTTCAGCCGAAGCGACCACCAGAGGACGGGCAGTCGGCGCAGGCAGTGCCGTATCGCCCCGCGCCAGCCGCTGTACCTGGGCTTCGAGCGTTCCCGGCTTCACCGTGCCATCGGTGGCGGCGGCAACGATGGCGGCAAATCCGTTTGGTTTGCTGGGCGGCACGACCTTGGCGACAATCACCGGATCGACCTCCGGCCGCGCTGCAGGTTCGGCCTTGGCCGGCGGAACCGCATCAGGTGCGGCAGCGCTGCGCACGCCCGGAGGTGCCTCGGAGGGCACCGGCGGCGGCGTGGCCGCCTCGGTGCGCGCAACCCGGGCAGCCGGACGCGGCGTCGCCGTATCCTTGGCGTCATCGCCGCCACCAAACAGGCGGGCGATCAGGCTCGGGCCACCGGAGCCGGACGCAGCAACCGGGGCCGGCCGCGAAATCGATCCGTTGCCGGAGGTGATATCCTGACCGGTGGTACGGATCCGCGCGCGAGTTCCGCTGGCGCTGGCAAGCACGGTCTTGCGCCGAGCGCCTCCGCCCTTGTGCCGGGCGAGCGCCTCCGCATAGCGCGGCATCTTCTTGCCATCGGTCGGAATGTGGATGGTATCGCCGCGCGGGAACACCTTGGCGAGCTGCCTGCGGGTCATGCGCGGCCAGTGGCGCACCGAACCGGTGTCCATATGCACAAACGGCGTGCGCGAGGTCGGATAATAGCCAACGCCGCCCACTTCCTTGCGCAGACCGATGGCCCTGAGCTTGGAGACATTGATCCCGGGAATGAAGAAATCCATGGCCCGGCCACGGGTATGCTGGCTCTTCTTGGCCACCCCGCGCGAACGGCGACGAAGCATGTTGTTGGTCGCCGGCGAGCGATACCCGGACACCACATGGATCGGCTTGCTGGTGCCGGCCTTCTGGTAGACCTCCCACACCAGGTCGAACAGCTTGGGGTCCATCTTGGTGATTTCATTCCGCCGCCAGTCGCGCAGGAAGCGGTTAAGCTCACGCAGACCGGAGGACACGTAGCGCCCGTTCTTCTTGAAGGTGATGGACACCCGTTCCTTGGTGTGGGTGTTGAACAGCTTCAGGGTTCGCGTTTCCGCCAACGCCTCGGACGGCGACAGGGAAACCAGCGCGCTGCTCGCAATCAAGCCAAGCATGGCGAACGCACATGCACTCGTTCGCACCCAGGAGAACCATGCCTCGAGCAATGTTCAGTCTCGCTTGTTTGCCGGCGGATACGCCGAACATCCGCCCCCCAATTGGACTGATGTAAGGCACCGAAGTTAAGAAGCCTTTACCGTATTCGGAAATGAGCGCAAATCGTGGCAATTACGCATCACAGCCACAAAAAAATGAATCTTCCACCTTTTCGCACTGATTTTTGTCGCCTTTTCCTGAGGCTGAACAGGGCGTTCCGGCACCGAAAGCACACGCCGGCCATGGTGCCACGCGGCATCGCACACGCCGGGCGCGCAGCTGGCTGCCCGGCTGCTGGAGACGGGGGAGAGACGACAAGAGACGGGCCACGGGGCAGACGTCAAAGGCGTCTCCGCCAGCGCCGCCGGGGCGGAGCCCAATTCCCCGGGACGCGGTTCCCGAAGCCCGCGTCAGCGATACATATCGTTGGAGCGGCGCTGGCGCAGCCGCTGCAATTCGGCCCGGCGGGTCCGCACATCCTTGTGCTCCACCTTCTTCGCCGCCGCCTTGGCCGGCGCGGCGCGGCGGGGGCTGCGCACCACAGGCGTAGCCACGGCAAAGCGCTGCCACTCCTGCCAGCCGTCGATCTTCAGTGCCTTGGTCAGCCGCGCATTGTGACCGTAGATGTCCGGCCGACGCTGCAGCCGCCCTTCCTCATCGACGAAAGCGGTGAAATAGGCCAGATGCACCGGCACCGCATGGGTGAGGTCGACCCGCCGTTCCTGACCGCCGACCATCTTCTTCAGCCGTGCCGCCGACCAGTTTTTATCCAGCTGCAGCAGAGCATCGGCGAAATCGAACGGATCCTTGACCCGCACGCAGCCATGCGAGAATGCCCGGCTCGAGCGCCCGAACAGGCGCTTGGACGGCGTATCGTGCAGGTAGACCGAATGCTTGTTCGGGAACATGAACTTGATCTGGCCGAGGGCATTGCCCCGGCCCGGCCGCTGACGAATGCGCACCGAGCGCAGATTGCCGCCGGCCCAGTCGACCGAGGCCGGGTTCACCACCCGCCCGCCGGCGAGCACCTCATAGTTCCGACCGCCCAGGTAGCCGTTCGGATTGGCCTGAATCGACGGCAACATCTCCTGCGAGACGATGGAAAAGGGCACGTTCCAGTACGGGTTGACGATGACATGATCCATCACGTCGGAAAACACCGGCGTCTGGTTGGACGGCTTGCCGACGACGATCCGCGTCTCGTAGACCTTGTTGCCGTCACGGTAGAGCCGCGCCTGAAACTCCGGAATGTTCACGAAGATGTGGAAGGCGCCGAGGTCGCGCGGCATCCAGCGCCACCGCTCCATATTGGCGATTACATCGGACACGGCCATGCCGTCATCGGCGACCGCGTTGAGCGCCAGCAGCGTGCGCGAGCCGACAATCCCGTCAGCATGCAAGCCATTGTCCCGCTGGAAGGTGAGCACCGCCTCCTTGAGCGCCTCGTCAAACAGCTCAGCCTCGCCCCCCTCGGCCACCGCAACGCCAAGCCGCTGGCGGAGCGCGGCAACGCGCGGGCCCGAGGCGCCCGGCTTCAAGGCCTTGCCGGCGGGAACGACAACCGGGCGATCCTCTTCCGCTTTCGGCTGGCGCAACAGTGCCAATTGCTCGCGCAGCGCCTGAAACTGAGGATGCGGCGGGTTGAACCCATCCAGCACGGTCAGCGGATTGCTGGCCTCGGCCAGGCTCTGCAAGGCGGCGACGGGCTCAGGACGTTTCGGGCTCACGGTGATGTAGCGGGACAGATCGTTCGGTTTGACCCGCCCGGCTTGCGCCTCTTCCGCATAGGCCAAGAGCGCCGCCGACAGATGGGTCTCGAACCGGGCAACGGTCTGCGCATCGAGCTTGCCGGCCGTGCGCGCCAGCCCCGCAGGCAGCGCGTAATCGGCTGGCTCCAGACCATCGCGATCGGCCTGCCCAAGCCGGCCAATCAGACGGCGCGCGGCCAGGGAGGGAATGCCATCGGCGCTCCACACCGGCGCGTTCTCCCGCGCCGCGTAGAAATCTGCCACCGCCTGCCAGCGCCGGGCGGTCAGGTACGGCGCTGCGGCGACCGCCTCGGCGCGCGCCGTCTTGTCGCTCAGATAAGCGCCCAGCGCCTCGCCAAGAGGATCGGCGGGTGTGGCGATGGTCTCGTCGTCGGTCTCAGGCGCCGCGACGGCATCTTCCACCGGCAGTTGCGGCCCGATCATCGCCACCGCGCCTTCGCCATAAGCCACCGTCGCGGAAGAAACGCCGACAAGACCGGCAAGCAGGAGCGCGGTGAGCGGGCCGGTGGCAGCAATCGTTCGGGCGGGCATCTGGGCGGTCCTGTTCTCGGGTGCCATGTCGGCGGTCGTGTTCTGAAATTCAGACGTCGGGAAACACATCTGTCGCGCCAGCAAAGACCGACCGGACGCGCGCGAAAAGACGCCGCGAACCGGTGCACCCTGATGGCTGCCGGTAAACAAGCCCGCAGGCTCGCGCCATGGCAAGAGAGGAGAGCGCAGGAAGCGGCCTACTCGGCGGCCTCGGTATCGGGTGTTGCATCAAGGCCATAATCTTTCAACTTTCGGTAGAGAGTTGAACGGCCAATAGACAACCTTCGCGCGACTTCGGTCATCCGCCCGCCATAGTGGTCGATGGCCGTACGGATCATGTCCGCCTCGACCTCCTCCAGTGAGCGGATGTGGCCACTGTCGTTGAGAGAGCGCAAGAAGCCGAAGGGGGGCTGGTGCGGGTCCCCAGCCGACAGCGCTTCTCCGGCGGTTTGCGTCACCTCTACCGCCGCCTCGGGCGCCGTCGCCGAGGAAGAATCCGGCGTGGTGGCGAAGGCGACCGGATCGCCGGGCGCTTCGGATGCTACGGCGTCGGCGACCTGCCCCCGGCTCTCCGTCGCCTGCCCGGCCTCCGCTGGGGCCCGAGCAACTGCGGCCTGGATCTGGGGGAAGTCATCGGCGGTCAGGTGGCCGCCCTCACACAGCACCACCGCCCGGAACACCGCGTTTTCCAATTGCCGAATGTTGCCCGGCCACTGGTAGCGCTGCAGCATGGCAATGGCGTCCGGCGCGACGGCGGAAATCTGCGGACGTCCCTCTTCCGCCGCGAAACGGGCCAGGAAATGACGCACCAGATCGGGGATATCCTCGCGCCGGTCGCGCAGCGGCGGCAGCCACAGCGGAAAGACGTTCAGCCGATAATAAAGGTCCTCGCGGAAGGTGCCGTCCTTGACCAGATCGATCAGCCGGCGATTGGTGGCAGAGATCAGCCGGAAATCGACCTTGACCGGGCGACGCGCGCCGATCGGGTCGATTTCCCCTTCCTGCAAAGCCCGCAGCAGCTTGACCTGGATTTCCAGCGGCAGCTCGCCCACCTCATCGAGGAACAGGGTGCCGCCATGGGCCTCCTGAAACTTGCCGACGTGCTTTTCGACGGCGCCGGTGAAGGCGCCCTTTTCGTGGCCGAACAGGATCGATTCCACCAGATGTTCCGGGATCGCTCCGCAATTGACGGTGACGAAGGGCCGGGCCTTGCGCTCGCTCGACCCCTGAATGGCGCGAGCAATCAGCTCCTTGCCGACGCCCGATTCGCCCTCGATCAAGACCGGGATCTGCGAACCGGCGGCGCGGCGTCCAACCCGGATCACCCGCTCCATCGCCTCCGACCGGGTGATGATGTCATCGAAGCTGAAGGTGCCGCTGGACTGTTTGTGGATGCGGGTGATCTCGCCTTCCAGCGCCGACATCTTCAGGAAGGTCTGGATCGACACATTGAGCCGTTCCGGCGCCACCGGCTTGACGACGAAATCCTGCGCGCCGGCGCGGATCGCGTTGACCGCCGCATCGATGCCCGCATGCGCCGTCTGCACGATGATCGGGATTGCCGATTTCATCTCCCGCAGCCGGGCGATCACCCCCATGCCGTCCAGTTCCGGCATGACAAGATCCAAGACGAGAAGGTCGATATCCGCCCCTTCCGGACCGGTCAGGATCGCCAGCGCCTCGGCCCCGTTTTCCGCCAGCCGCACGCGAAAGCCGAACTTCTTCAGCGTCGCTTCCAGCAAGCGCCGCTGAACCGGATCGTCATCGGCAACGAGTATCCGTCCGCTGATCGGGGTCATGCGCGCCCTGCGCCTCCATGTCGGCCCGTTTGCCGGGTCTTCCACTTGGGGAATGTACCAATTCGGGGCAGATTACCCCGGGCGCGGTAAACAAAACGTCCACCGCGCGTCCGGCGCGGCGGATTGCCCATTGCCGAAGGACGACCTACGACAATATGCAAGAAGGGATGCGCCGACGCGCCGCCCGGCCTGAGACGACCGCAACGGAGACGAGATGACCCCGACGAGCCTTTCCGCCGCCATGACCGGACACCGCGCCCCTGTGGCTGACGCCGCGACGGCGAGCGACGAAACCCTCGGCCCGCTGCCGGTCTGGAACCTCGGCGACCTCTATCCCGCCCATGACGCACCGGAGGTCACCGCCGATCTGGAAAAGGCGGAACGTGAGGCCGCCGCCTTCGCCGCCCGCTATCAGGGCAAGCTGGCGAAGATTGCAGGCCGTTCCGGCGGAGAACTGGCTGCCGCGATCCGTGAGATGGAAGCCCTTGACGATCTGATGGGCCGCCTCGCCTCCTTCGCCGGCCTGTTCTACGCCGGCGACACCACCGATCCGGTGCGGCAGAAGTTCTATGGCGACATTCAGGACAAGCTGACCACCGCCAGCACCCATGTGCTGTTCTTCACCCTGGAGCTGAACCGCATCGACGATGCGGTGCTCGACGCAGCCCTTGCCGACCCTGACCTTGCCCATTATCGCCCCTGGCTGTCGGACATCCGCAAGGAGCGACCGCACCAACTGGAAGACCGGGTGGAACAGCTCTTCCACGAGAAGGCCGGCACCGGCGCGGGCGCCTGGAACCGGCTGTTCGACGAGACCATGGCCGGGCTCCGCTTCACCGTCGACGACAAGGAACTGCCGCTCGAACCGACCCTCAACCTGATGCAGGACCCGGACAGCGCCACCCGCGAGAAGGCGGCCAAGGCCCTTGGCAAGACCTTCCGCGCCAACCTGCCGGTGTTCACCCTGATCACCAACACGCTGGCCAAGGACAAGGAGATTTCCGACCGCTGGCGCGGCTTCGAGGACATCGCCGATGCCCGACATCTGGCCAACCGGGTGGAACGGGATGTGGTCGATGCGCTGGTCGCCGCCGTGCAGGAGGCCTATCCGCGCCTCTCCCACCGCTACTACGCCATGAAGGCGCGCTGGTTCGGCAAGGACGTGATCGACTATTGGGACCGCAACGCCCCGCTGCCGGATGCGGACACCCGGCGCATCCCCTGGGACGAGGCACGCAGCACCGTGCTCGGCGCCTACC
Organism: Stappia taiwanensis; assembly: GCF_014635285.1. GTDB lineage: Bacteria > Pseudomonadota > Alphaproteobacteria > Rhizobiales > Stappiaceae > Stappia > Stappia taiwanensis. The sequence goes on from NZ_BMCR01000009.1 coordinate 67,278, forward strand.
GGCGGTTCTCGCCGCAGATGGCCGAGATCGCCGGCCGGTTCTTCGACGAAGGCTGGATCGACGCACCGGCGCGCGCCGGCAAGGCGCCCGGCGCCTTCGCCCATCCGACCGTGCCGAGCGCCCATCCTTACGTGCTGCTCAACTATCAGGGGCGCACCCGCGACGTGATGACCCTCGCCCATGAGCTGGGCCACGGGGTGCATCAGGTGCTGGCGGCGCCGAACGGCGCGCTGATGGCGCCGACCCCGCTCACCCTGGCCGAGACCGCCAGCGTCTTCGGCGAAATGCTGACCTTCAAGGACCTGCTCGCCGCCAGCGACGATACCAAGCGCCGGCGCATCCTGCTGGCCGGCAAGGTCGAGGACATGCTGAACACCGTTGTGCGGCAGATCGCCTTTTATGCGTTTGAGCGCAAGGTGCACACGGCGCGCCGCCGGGGCGAGCTGACCGGCGAGGAAATCTGCGAGCTGTGGATGTCGGTGCAGGCGGAGAGCCTTGGCCCGGCCATTCGCTTCGGCGAAGGCTACGAGACCTTCTGGACCTACATCCCGCATTTCATCCATTCGCCGTTCTACGTCTATGCCTATGCCTTCGGCGATTGCCTGGTGAATTCGCTCTACGCGGTCTACGAGGAGGCGGAAAGCGGGTTCCAGGACAAGTATTTCGCCCTGTTGTCCGCCGGCGGCACCAAGCACCATTCGGAGCTGCTCGCCCCCTTCGGGCTCGATGCCACCGACCCGGCGTTCTGGCGCAAGGGCCTGGCGGTGATCGAAGGCTTCATCGATGAACTGGAGGCCGCGCAAGCATGATTGATGCGCCCATGAGGGTGGCCCCACCCTTTGCGCATACCCCCTACGACGGATCGGCCCGGCCCTTCAGTGTCGGGCTGCTTCCGCTTGATCTGGCCGACTGGATCGAGCCGGACACGGACCTTGCCGCCCATCTGGCGGAAAAGGAGCGGCTGCTTCAGGGCGGCGCCGAGGCGCCTGTCCTGGTGGCCGAGGCGGACACACTCAAGGCCCGGCGGGAGGTTCTGAGCCTCCTGCTGGACCACCTGCCGGCAACCTTCCCGGAGCTTTATTGGCGTACTGGCGAGACGATCCGCATCCTGCCGATGGCGCGGGACTACCGGCTGGCGGACTGGCAGGACCGACCGCTGGAACTGGCCGCCCGGCTGGTGCAGGAGGATCTGGCGCTGATGCGGCGGAGCCCGCGCGGCTACCGCCTCGTCGCCGCAGCCCTGTGCTTCCCTTCTTCCTGGTCGCTGGCGGAGAAATTCGGCGGCACCATGCGCCAGATCCATGAGACGGTGCCCGGCTTCAACGACGGGCGGATGGGGCCGATGGTCGCCCGCATCTTCGACAATCTCGCCGTGGACCGCCCCTCCTGGCGGCTCAACTGGTCGCTCTACACCGGCCCGGCCCTGCACCGCCCCGTCGCCCGACGGCTTGACGATGCAGCGCTCGATGTCGCCCCGTCCAAGAGCGAAGGCATGGACACGGGCCTTCATGTACGGGTCGAGCGGCAGACCCTGCGCCGCCTGCCGGAAAGCGGCGACATTCTCTTCACCATCAAGGTCCATCACGACCCCGTCGCCGCCTTCGCCGCCCATCCGGACGGGGCACGGCTTGTCGCCGGCCTGCGCGCGCAATTGCTGGCGCTCGACACCGCGCAACTGGCCTACAAGGGCCTGGCGGAGCAGCGGGATCGCATCGCCGAACGGCTCGCCGCTCTCGGCCAGACAGGGACAGGACACCGCAGTGAACGACCGTGAACGCAACCGGATGACCGCCCGGGTCGGCCGCTACGCCCGGGTCGGCGCCAACATGGGCGGGATCGCCGCCCGCCTCGCCGGGGCGAAGGTCTTCGGCTACGACATCGACGACCGCAAGCAGGCCGCCGAACTGGCCGCCGCGCTCGGCGGGCTGAAGGGGCCGTTGATGAAGGTCGCCCAGTTGCTGTCAACCATCCCCGACGCGATCCCGCCCGAATACGCCACCGAGCTCGCCCAGCTTCAGGCCGATGCCCCGCCCATGGGCTGGGCCTTCGTCAAGCGGCGGATGATGGCCGAACTCGGCCCCGGCTGGCAGCAGCGTTTCGCCGCCTTCGAAAGGGCACCAGCGGCCGCCGCCTCCCTCGGCCAGGTGCACCGGGCCAACGCCCTGGATGGCGCACCGCTTGCCTGCAAGCTGCAGTATCCGGACATGGCCTCGGCGGTGGAGGCGGACCTGTCACAGCTCGCCGTGCTGTTTTCCGTCCACCGCCGAATGCAGCCGGCCATCGACACAAGGCAGATCGCCGAGGAGATCGGCGCCCGGGTACGCGAGGAACTGGACTACCGGCGCGAGGCCTGCCACATCGCCGCCTACCGCGAGATCCTCAAGGACGAGCCGCGCATCCGCGTGCCCCGGGTCGAACCGGACCTGTCCACCGGACGCCTGCTGACCATGTCCTGGCTGGAAGGCAGGCCGCTGCTCGATTTTCGCGACCATCCGCTGGCCGACCGCAACCGGCTGGCGGAGGTGATGTTCCACGCCTGGTGGCACCCGTTCAGCCATTTCGGCGTGATCCACGGCGATCCGCATCTGGGCAACTACACGGTGTTTGAGGAAGACGGCGCGCCGCAGGGCATCAACCTGCTCGACTACGGCTGCATCCGTATCTTCCCGCCAACCTTCGTCGCCGGCGTGATCGAGCTTTATCGCGGGCTTCTGGAGGAAGACGAGGCACGCACGGTCGCCGCCTACGAGAGCTGGGGCTTTCGCGGGCTGACCCGCGAGTTGATCGACACGCTCAACATCTGGGCAAGGTTCATCTATGGCCCGCTTCTGACCGACCGGGTCCGCTCCATCGCCGAAGGGGTCAGCCCGGCGCAGTATGGCCGCAAGGAAGCCTTCCGGGTGCACCAGGCGCTGAAGCGTCTCGGGCCGGTCACCGTGCCGCGCGAATTCGTCTTCATGGACCGGGCGGCCATCGGCCTTGGCGGGGTGTTCCTGCATCTGCGCGCGGAGTTGAACTTCTTCCGTCTGTTCAACGAGCAGATCGACAATTTCGACATGGCCACCGTTCAAAGCCGGCAACAAAACGTGCTGCGCACGGCCGGCATCGCCGATTGACGCTGCCGTCGCGGTTGCACTGCGGAATCAATTGTGCCTTGCTCGTGGTTGCAGTGCGAAGAGCGCGTTGCCGATAGTCTTCTGTCTGCTATAAAGGCACGAAACAATGATGACGAGCCACCAAGAGGAACACATGTCAGATCAGACCGCCCAGACGATGGACTATGCCGAACACGAGCGCACCTATGCCGGTTTCATCAATTTTTCGAAGGTCGGCACCATTGCCCTTCTGAATATTATGGTGTGCCTGGTGCTTTTCACCTTCGGTGGCACCGCCGGCAGCATTTTCGGAACCATCTTCGTGCTGGCCACCCTGGCCGCCGCAGCCGTTGGCCTTGCCATGGGCGATCGCGGCTGGATCCCCTCCGCCGGCGTTTTCGTTCTGACCGGCCTGATGGCCATCATTACAGCGAGCTGACGGGCTCCCCCACCTGTCAGCCAGACTTCCTACCCAGGCCAGACTTCCATCCCGGCCGGACTTCCATTCAGGCCAGACTTCCATATAGGGAGGACAGTATTGATGAAACTCGCAGTGCCCCGCGAGAGCGAGGCAGGAGAAACGCGCGTCGCCGCCACGCCCGACACCGTGAAACGGTTCGTCGCGCTTGGCTTTGATGTCGTCGTCGAAAAGGACGCCGGCACCCTGTCGCGCATTCCCGATGAGGAGTTCGTCGCGGCGGGCGCCTCGATCGCCGACACCGCCGAAGCTGCGCTGTCCAGCGCCGACGTGGTGCTGAAGGTCCGTCGCCCGAGCGAGACCGAGCTGGCCGCGATGAAGGCCGGCGCACTGGTTATCGCCAGCATGGACCCTTACGGCCATGAGGACGCGGTCGCGGCCATGGGCAAGGCCGGCGTTGCCGCCTTCGCCATGGAGTTCATGCCGCGCATCACCCGCGCCCAGGTAATGGACGTCCTGTCCTCCCAGGCGAACCTTGCCGGCTATCAGGCGGTGATCGACGGTGCGGCCGAATACGACCGCGCCCTGCCGATGATGATGACCGCCGCCGGCACCGTGCCCGCCGCGCGGGTGTTCGTCATGGGCGCCGGCGTCGCCGGTCTGCAGGCGATTGCCACCGCCCGCCGCCTCGGCGCCATCGTCACCGCCACCGACGTGCGGCCCGCCGCCAAGGAGCAGGTGGAATCGCTCGGCGCCAAGTTCATCGCGGTCGAGGATGACGAATTCCGTCAGGCCGAGACCGCCGGTGGCTACGCCAAGGAAATGTCCGACGCCTACAAGCAGAAGCAGGCCGAACTGGTGGCCGCGCATATCGCCAAGCAGGACATGGTCATCACCACGGCGCTGATTCCCGGACGTCCGGCCCCGCGCCTGATCTCCAAAGAGATGGTCGCCAGCATGCGCCCCGGCTCGGTGATCGTCGATCTGGCGGTGGAACGCGGCGGCAACGTGGAAGGCGCCGAACCCGGCAAGGTCGTCAAGCTCGGCGATGTGAAGATCGTCGGCCATCTCAACATGCCCGGCCGCATCGCCGCCTCCGCCTCCACGCTCTATGCGAAGAACCTTGCCACCTTCCTTGAGACCATGGTGGACAAGGAGACGAAGGCAATCGCGGTCGACTGGGAAGACGAGTTGGTCAAGGCCACCGTCCTCACCCGGGACGGCGCCGTGGTGCACCCGGCCTTCGCGCCGGCTGCGGAATAGGGGGGCCCCATGTCAGAACTCAGCGTCAATGAAGCGCTAGACCGCGCCCGCGCGGCCGCCGATGCTGCCGCCGATGCGGCGGCGAATGCGCAGGCCGCCGCCGATGCGGCACAAGGCTACGCCGACCAGCTTGCCGGCAACGCCGGCACATCGCTCGCCCATGCCGCCTCTGCGGCCACCGGCGGCGCGGTCGATCCGTTCGTCTTCCAGTTCACCATCTTCGTGCTGGCGATTTTCGTCGGTTATTACGTGGTGTGGTCGGTGACCCCGGCCCTGCACACGCCGCTGATGTCGGTCACCAACGCGATTTCCAGCGTGATCGTCGTCGGCGCGCTGCTCGCCGTCGGTGTCGATCTGGTCGCCGATGGCGCCAGCTTCGCGCGCGGCTTCGGCTTCCTTGCCCTGATCATGGCGAGCGTCAACATCTTTGGCGGCTTCCTGGTCACGCAACGAATGCTCGCCATGTACAAGAAAAAGCAGCGATAGGAGGCCGGACACATGCTTTCAGCCAATGTCACGGCCATCCTTTATGTGGTGTCGGCCGTTCTCTTCATCCTTGCCTTGCGCGGGCTCTCCAGCCCGGAAACCTCGCGCCAGGGCAACCTGTTCGGCATGATCGGCATGGCCATCGCCATCGTCACGACGCTGCTGGTGGCCGCACCCGGCGTCAGCGGTCTCCTGATGATCGTCGTCGGTCTGGCCATCGGTGGCAGCATCGGCGCGGTCACCGCCCGCCGGGTGCCGATGACCGCCATGCCGCAGCTGGTCGCCGCCTTCCACTCGCTGGTCGGCATGGCCGCCGTGATGGTCGCCGCCGGCGCTCTCTACGCGCCCCAGGCCTTCGGCATCGGCGCGGTCGGTGAGATCCACGGCGCCAGCCTGGTCGAGATGTCGCTTGGCGTGGCCATCGGCGCCATCACCTTCACCGGCTCGGTCATCGCCTTCGCCAAGCTCGACGGGCGCATGTCCGGCGCGCCGATCATGCTGCCGATGCGGCATGTCATCAACGGTGGCCTCGCCGCGCTGATCGTGCTGCTGATCGCCATTTTCGTGCAGACCGAAAGCCACACCGTCTTCTGGATGATCGTGGTGCTGTCGCTGGTGTTCGGCGGGCTGATCATCATCCCGATCGGCGGCGCCGACATGCCCGTCGTCGTCTCCATGCTCAACTCCTACTCGGGTTGGGCGGCGGCCGGCATCGGCTTCACCCTCGGCAACATGGCGCTGATCGTCGTCGGCGCGCTGGTCGGCTCCTCCGGTGCGATCCTGTCCTACATCATGTGCAAGGGCATGAACCGCTCCTTCATCTCGGTGATTCTCGGCGGCTTCGGCGGCGAGACGGCCAGCGCCGGCGGTGCCGGTGGCGGCGAGGAACGTCCGGTCAAGCAGGGTTCGGCCGAGGATGCGGCCTTCATCATGAAGAACGCCGGCAAGGTGATCATCGTTCCCGGCTATGGCATGGCGGTGGCTCAGGCCCAGCATGCGCTGCGCGAGTTGGGCGACATCCTCAAGGAAGAGGGTGTGGAGGTAAAATACGCCATCCATCCGGTCGCCGGCCGCATGCCCGGGCACATGAACGTACTCCTGGCCGAAGCCAACGTGCCCTACGACGAGGTGTTCGAACTGGAGGATATCAACTCCGAGTTCGCCCAGGCCGACGTCGTCTACGTCATCGGCGCCAACGACGTCACCAACCCGGCGGCGCGCGACGATCCGCAATCGCCGATCTACGGCATGCCGATCCTTGATGTCGACAAGGCCGGCACGGTGCTGTTCGTCAAGCGCGGCATGGGCTCCGGCTATGCCGGCATTCAGAACGAGCTGTTCTTCCTCGACAGGACGATGATGCTGTTCGGCGATGCCAAGAAGATGACCGAGGGCATCGTCAAGGCGATGTAACACCGGCTCCGGTCGAAGCCCGCGCGGCTTCGATCGTTTCACGACAAAAGGAAAACGCGGCGCGCCTTTCGGTACGCCGCGTTTTTCTTTTCATCGCTCCGCCGGCCCGCCCGCGCGAAGGCGCAAAGGGCCGCCGGGAGATTGATCAGGCGTCGTTGGCCGGTCCGGCCATGCCAAGCGCATGCATGTAAAGATCGAGGATCGCATCCTCTTCCTCACGCTCATGCGGCTGCTTCTTGCGCAGGGAAATCACCTTGCGCAGGATCTTGACGTCGAAGCCGTTGCCCTTGGCTTCGGCGTAGACGTCCTTGATGTCGTCGGCGATGACCTTCTTTTCTTCCTCAAGGCGCTCGATACGCTCCACAAAGGCGCGAAGCTGATCGCCGGCGACACCACCAGGTTCAGACATGCGGTTTCGTCTCCTTAGGGGTTAGTGACAGGTTGGGTATTCGGGTGCGCCTCAATGCGCGCAAATCATGCCGGTTTCAAGAGCCCGGCACGAATTTCCATGACTGACAGAGCCAGGATCGGCGAGGGGCTCACTCGTGCGTGTGGCTGGTCTTGAACGCAGCCACCTGCTCCGGTGTCGCCTCGGTCTGGTACCGCGCCTTCCATTCGGCATAGGGCATGCCATAGACGATTTCGCGGGCAGCCTCCTTGTCGAGCGCAACGCCCTTTTCCTGCGCCGCGTCAAGATACCAGTTCGACAGGCAATTGCGGCAGAAGCCGGCCAGATTCATCATGTCGATGTTCTGCACGTCGGTCCGCTGCCGCAGATGCGCGACCAGCCGTCGAAAGGCCGCAGCCTCCAGTTCCGTGCGCGTTGCCGCATCCATGGACGTCTCCTCAGACTTCGTCATTTCGTCTCTCCCGTATCAAGGCCCGGCCTATCAAGTCAGGCAAGGCCCGACCTGTGGGCACGCATCGCCCCTTTGCCAGAGTGCGCCATCAGGCGGCACAGCGCGAACCGTACTGGCGGATCTGAAACAGCTCCGGCTGCTCCGCCAGCATCTGCTTGAGATGCGGCACCAGCCGGGCGCTCCAGTCGGCCACCCCCTCGGCGTCACCGATCAGGTCCTGGCGCACTTCCAACAGCGCATGGGCAAGACCGCGCGCCGTGCCATGCCGATAAAGGCAATCGTTGCGCAAGGCCCCGTCATAGGGCTCGTTGTCGCCCACCACCAGACCGGCCTCCGCGCGCAAGGTTTCCAGCAGCGGCACCGCGAAACGCGGATCGCTGTCCCAAAGGATGCCCGCGTGCCAGGGGCGCGGGTTCCCGCGCCACACCGGCGTGTAGCTGTGGATCGAGAGAATCGCCGGCGGATGGCCTGCGGCGATGCTCGCGTCGATCCGCGCCGCGACCGTCTCGTGATACGGCCGGTGATAGGCGCTGATTCGCGCCGCCCGCTCGGCGGCGTCATGATCGGCATTGCCCGGCACCACCGCCCCGTCGGACAGGCGCATCACCAGCGTGGGGTCGTCCTCGCCCCGATTGGGATCGATCAGCAGCCGGGAATAGGTGGTCAGCACTGCCGGCGCGCCAAGGGCCGCCGCAAGCTGCAGGGTCAGATCGCGCACGCCGATGTCATAGGCGATATGCCGCTGAAGCTGCTCCGGCGGCAGGCCGAGGGTGCCATAGGCGGACGGCAGGGCATTGCTGGCATGATCGCACAAGAGCAACAGACCGCAGGCCGGATCCCCGTCGATGATCTCGAAGGGCGACTGGTCGGGATGCGGTGCGGCGGAACGGACAGGAAACATCGTCAAGGGGCCACGCAGGAGAGAAAACGGGAGGAGCCGGCCCCATGGATCAAGGCAGGCCGGCGCGGCGCACCATATCCGCCCCCGACGGCTCGCCGCAACCGCCATCGCCGCCGGCCTGGCAGAGCGGACCGCCTTTGCATTTTGCCACGCGCCATGGCACAACCTGGACCCTATTGTATGATTTTTACTTTCTCGCGCCAGGCAACCCAATGTTCTCCACCACTCCCGTCGCCTCGGGTCCCGACCGCCGCCTTCTGGTTGCCCTGGCCGCGCTGCTCGGCGGCGCGATCGCCATGGGCATTTCGCCGGTGTTCGTGCGCCATGCCGAGGTCGGCCCCTTCACCAGCGCCTTCTGGCGGGTGGCGCTGGCCCTGCCGCTGCTCGGCCTGTGGGCGCGGCTGGAAGCCCCGCGCGGCGGCAAATCGCCGCCCTGGAACCGGGCCACCGTGATCGCCGGCGCCGTGTTCGCCGGAGACCTCGTCTTCTGGCACCTGTCGATCATGAACACGACGATTGCCAACGCGACCTTCTTCGCGACCCTCGCCCCGGTGTGGGTCATGCTCGCCTCCCGCACCCTGATCAACGAGCCGGTCACCCGCGCCATGCTGGGTGGCCTTTGTTGCTGCCTGGTCGGCGCGGGGCTGCTGCTCGGCACAAGCCTCGCTCACGCGCCGCAGCGCCTCGACGGCGATCTCTACGGGCTGCTCGCTTCCCTGTTCTTCGGCGCCTACTTCCTTGCCATCCGCTTTGCCCGGCGCGGGGAGGCCGGGCTCGGCGCCGGCCTCCTCGTCTTCCGCAGCTCGCTGGTCACTTGCGCGGCGCTGTTCGTTGTCGCGGTGTTGCTGGAAGACATGCTTCTGCCCTTCACCTGGACGGGCGTTGCCGCCCTGCTGGCGATTTCCCTGTTCAGCCATGTTTGTGGCCAGGGCCTGCTCGCCTTCGCCCTCGGCGCCCTGCCCGCCGGCTTTTCCGCCCTCGTCATCTTTCTGGAGGCCGTGACCGCCGCCATCGCCGGCTATCTGCTCCTGGGCGAGGCGCTGACGCCGATGCAGCTTGCCGGCGGCGCGGTGATCCTCGCCGGGATCTATATCGCCCGCCCCCGCCGCCAGGACGGGTAGCCTTTGAGCGACATCAACAAGGACTGAACATGACAGCAACCGGAAGCCCAGACGCAACCATCCGCGCCCATCTCGCCGCCCTGTTTCAGGCGGCGGTCGATGCCGCACGCGCCGAAACAGCCCTGCCGGAGCACCTGCCGGCACCGGCGCCAGGCGGGCGCATCCTCCTGCTCGGCGCCGGCAAGGCCGCCGGGGCGATGGCTGAGGTGGCGGAGCGGGTCTACCGGGAGCGCGACGGGCTCGGCCCGGACCGGCTCCTTGGGCTTTGCGTCACCCGCCATGGCTATGGCCGCCCGACCCGCTGGATCGAAACCATCGAGGCCGGCCATCCGGTGCCCGATCAGGCGGGCGTTGAGGCCAGTGCCCGCACGCTGGACCTTGCCGCAACCGCCGGCCCGCGCGACCATATCGTCGTGCTGTTGTCCGGCGGCGGATCGGCCAATTGGGCCGCACCTGTCGCCGGGGTCACCCTCGCCGACAAGCAGGCGCTGACCCGAGCGCTGCTGTCCTCCGGCGCCACCATCGACGAGATCAACACCGTGCGGCGCCATCTGTCGCGCATCAAGGGCGGGCGCCTTGCCGCTGCCCGCGGAGCAGGCGCCGCGCTCACCACCCTGGCGATTTCCGACGTGCCGCGTGACGATCCCGCCGCGATTGCCTCCGGTCCGACCGTCGCCGATCCGACAACGCTGGAGGATGGCCGGGCCATCGTCGCCCGCCATGCGCCGGACGCACCGGACAGCATTCGCCGCGCCCTTGCAAACCCGGCGAACGAGACGCCCAAGCCCGGCGACCCGGTGTTCGATGGCACCGACTACCAGATCATCGCCCGGCCCGCGCTCTCGCTGGCCGCGGCCGCCGAGACCGCCCGGTCCCTGGGCTACGCGCCGATCATGCTGGGTGACAGTCTTGAGGGCGAAGCACGGGACGTGGCCGCCGAGCATGCCCGCCAGGCGCTGCAACTTGCGCGCGACGGCACCCGCGCCGTCCTGTTGTCCGGCGGTGAGTTGACCGTGACCCTTCGCGGCGACGGGCGCGGCGGCCCCAACCAGGAATATGCGCTCGCTCTGGCACTGGCGCTTGAGGGCCACCCAGCGATCTCCGCCGTTGCCGGCGACACGGACGGAACCGATGGCGGATCCGGCGCGGCCAGCGACCCGGCCGGTGCCTTCATCGACCCGACCACACTTGGCCGCGCTGCAAGACTGGGTCATGATGCCGCCGTATTTCTGGCCAGAAACGATAGTACCGGTTTTTTCAACGCACTGGGCGACCTCCTTCGCCCCGGTCCAACCCATACCAACGTCAACGACTTCAGGGCTGTCATCATTGACAAGGCCGAGAGGTCTCAGCCATAAGGTGGCACTCTAGGTCGTGGCACGAGTAATCGAATGAACGCACTAGCCGAGAGCCAAAGGCACTCCACGACAGTCAGGTCCGCAGTCCGGACCTGGGCCCCCTCCATGTCGGCTCTACTGCTGGCTGTTGCCGCAACGACCTTCACCGCACAACCTGCCCGGGCCGAGCTGCGCCTGTGCAACAAGACGGAAAGCCAGGTTGGCGTCGCCATCGGCTACCGCGAAGACACCGAGTGGGTGACGGAGGGCTGGTGGAACCTGCCCGCCAACTCCTGTGAGACGCTGGTCACCGGCGCGCTCGTGTCACGCTACTATTACATCTACGCCGTCGACTACGATCAGTTCGGCGAGTGGGGCGGACGTGCCTTCATGTGCACCCGCGAAAAGGAATTCACCATCAACGGGATCGAGGATTGTGTCGCGCGCGGCTTCGAACGCACCGGCTTTTTCGAGATCGACACTGGCGAACAGAGCAGCTGGACGGTCCAGCTGACGGAGCCGGTACAAGGGGGAACGGGCGGACGATGAAGCGTGACAGACGGGTCAAGATTGTAGCAACGCTAGGCCCCTCCTCCTCGGACCCCGAGACCATCAGAAAACTCTTTCAGGCCGGCGCGGATGTCTTCCGCATCAACATGAGCCACGCGGACCATGCCCGGCTGAACACGCTGGTCGACACCATCCGCACGGTGGAGGCCGGCGCCAACCGGCCAATCGCGATTCTCGCCGATCTGCAGGGGCCGAAGCTGCGTGTCGGCACCTTCGAGAGCGAAGCGGTCGTTCTGGAAAACGACGCGACCTTCATCCTCGACAGCGATCCCACCCCGGGCAACGTCAACCGCGTGAACCTGCCGCACCGGGAAATCCTTGAAGCGCTGGAGCCCGGCCACCGGCTACTGCTGGACGATGGCAAGATCCGCCTGCGGGTGGTCGAGTGCATTGCCACCCGCGCGACCACCGTGGTGGAGGTTGGCGGCCGTCTGTCCAACCGCAAGGGCGTCAGCGTCCCTGACACAGAAATCCCGGTGGGCGCCCTGACGCCCAAGGATCACAAGGATCTGGAAGCGGCGCTGGAGGCCAAGGTCGACTGGATCGCCCTGTCCTTCATTCAGCGCCCGGACGATCTGGCCGAGGTGCGCAAGGTCACGCGCGGCCGCGCCGGGATTCTCGCCAAGATCGAAAAGCCGCAGGCGATCGAGCGCCTCGGCGAGATCATCGACCTGTCCGACGCGCTGATGGTCGCCCGTGGCGATCTCGGCGTGGAAATGCCGCTGGAACAGGTGCCGGGCCTGCAAAAGCAGATCGTGCGCGCCTGCCGCCGGGCCGGCAAGCCGGTGGTGGTCGCCACCCAGATGCTGGAATCGATGATTACCTCGCCGGTGCCGACCCGCGCGGAAGTCTCCGATGTGGCGACGGCGGTGTTCGAGGGCGCCGATGCGGTGATGCTCTCGGCCGAATCGGCCGCTGGCGAGTTTCCGCTTGAGGCAGTCAGCACCATGGACCGCATCGCCCGCCAGGTCGAGCGTGACCCCAACTACCGCTCAATTATCCACGGCCAGCGGCAGGAGCCGGAGGCGACCGGCGCCGACGCGATTTCCGCCGCCGCGCGGCAGATCGCCGAAACCCTGAATCTGGCCGCCGTGGTCTGTTACACCACCTCCGGCGCAACGGGCCTGCGCGCCTCGCGTGAGCGCCCGACCGTGCCGGTCATCGTCATCTCGCCGGTGACCGCCACCGCTCGCCGTCTGTCTCTGGCCTGGGGACTGCATTGCGTCGTCAGCGACGACGCCCGAGACGAAAGCGACATGGTGGACCGCGCCTGCCGTATTTCCTTCCAGGAAGGCATTGCCAAACCCGGCCAGCGCATCATCACCACCGCGGGCGTGCCCTTCGGCACTCCGGGGTCGACCAACATGCTGCGCATTTCGTTTGTCGGCAGCGACGGGCGCGGCGGTCTCTGAACCGCCTCGCCGCTCCCCTTGCCCGACCATTCGCAAAACACAGGCAGACGCCCGCGCCTTACGTCTCGGTACCGGCGGTTCGCGCCCCGAGCTCCTTGACCGCCTTGCGCGCGTTCTCGCTCGCCGGATGGATTCGCAAGACCTCTTCGAAGGCCGCCAGCGCGTCCCGCTCCCGCCCGATACGGCGCAAGATGATACCGAGCCCCGACATCGCCCCCCAGTGGCGCGGTTCAAGCGCCAGAACGCGCTCGATATCCACCAGGGACCGGCCGAAGTCCTCACGCAGGTAAAGCACAGTCGCCCGGCGGTTCCAGCCCTCGGCAAACTCCGGCGCCAACCGCACCACCATGTCCATCAGATCAAGGGCGAGAGCATAGTCCCGAGCCTTCATGGCAGCCCCGGCTCGCGCCATCAGCAGATCGACGGTGGCGCTGCCCGAGTGCAGCCACAGGATCTGGATGCGGGCGATCACCGGCTTGGCCTTCTCGGCCGTGCCGGCATCCGCCAGGCGCGCGAACAGCGCCGTCAGTTCATCGGCTGTATCGAGAGGCGTGGGGATCGCCGGCCCAGGCTCGTCGGGCGGCTCTGCATCGGTGGTCGGCACGTCAAGGTCGTCCACCGAGGGCGGCACCACATCATCGGGCAGGGCCTCGGGCGGCAGAACGCCGGGCGTGTCCGCTTGCGCCTGCGCTGGCCACGCTTCCACAGCCAAGGCCTTGCTGCCCGCCGGCGCAAGAGAGCCGGCCAGTGCGAGAGCGCAGGGAATGAGAAACGCAAAAAACGACCGCATACCGGCAATATGGCTTGCCGTACACGGTCGTCAATAGCAATGGCGCGGAAGAAGATCCGGGAAGCTCAGCCCTGACGGGCTTTGAACCGCGGAGCCTTCTTGTTGATGATGTAGACACGGCCCTTGCGACGAACCATGCGGTTGTCACGATGACGGCCCATCAGCGCCTTGAGCGAATTCTTGATCTTCATGTCTTTCGTCTCCGACACCGGAGCCACGACGACGGCGGCATCCTGGAAAAAACAAACGGGCGCCAGAGGCGCCCAGACCAACCTGCCTGGAACCTTAGAAGGGTCCCATGCAGAAACGTCGATCCGATCCGATTATCCGAAGCCGCCGGCCACGCCTGACAAAAGCGTATGGCTGCTCCCGATCCGCTGGCCCAACATCCTCGCGCTTGCGCTGCGTCGCCATCCTTGGATGACGGGGTTGGTCCTGCGGTCTGCCGCCCTGCCCCGAAGAGCAGATCTGGCGAAAGATGGTGGGCGTGACAGGGATTGAACCTGTGACCCCTACGATGTCAACGTAGTGCTCTCCCGCTGAGCTACACGCCCGAATTTCACTGGTAGCGACGCGATCAGCGCCGTGAAGTCCGGTTACCGCGCCGCCAGAAGCACCGCAGTGGCAAGCGATATAGCGGGCTTCGATTGACCGTGCAAGCCCCCTTGCAAAACTTCTTCACAGCCCGCGCAAACAGTGGAAAACATATTGCCGGATCAGGGGCGATCCGGCGGGTGCGTTTCAGGCGGCGAGCATCCGCTCCACCTCGTGCACCAGATCCTTCAGGTGGAAGGGCTTGGACAGGACCTTGGCATCCTTCGGCGCCTGCGAATCCGGATTGAGCGCAACCGCGGCGAATCCGGTGATGAACATCACCTTCAGGTCCGGATCGAGCTGCGTTGCCCGGCGGGCCAGTTCGATTCCATCCATTTCCGGCATGACGATATCCGTCAGGAGCAGTGAGAACGGCTCCTCGCGCAGCCGCTCATAGGCGCTCTTGCCGTTGTCGAAGGAAACGACATCGTATCCCGCCTTCTGTAGCGCCTTCGCCAGAAAGCGCCGCATGTCATTGTCATCTTCCGCCAGTAGGATCCGTGTCATCCGTCTTGTCCGTCTCGCTGTCGGCGCCCGGAGCGGAGCCGGCTGGCGGACCGCCGCCGCCTCACCGCCCGTCCCGTTTTGGCACATTGCGTCCCCGTTATAAGGTCGCGCGCCGGTAAATATCCAGTGAAAGGCACCCCGATCGCCGCCATTCGTCCCCGGCCACCGGGCGTCTTTGTGGACATTAGGGCCCAGACTCATAAATGAGCTCGAAATGGTTTGAGGCGGATTGCTTCTGATCAAGGAGCGGAAGCACCGGAAATGCTGTTCATTTTCAAGCCTTTCGCGACGCATGAGCAGGCGCAATCCGGTCAAATCCTTCAGGACATGGAGATGGCTTCACCCTGCATCGTCAGTGCGTTTGACCGGGCAACAAGCCCGCTCCGCACGCCCTTCCTCGCGAGGCTTTGCCATTTCCCATGCCATGTCAGCCTCATTTATGGGTCTGGACCCTAACCGCGATTCGGGCGCAAATATAACCATACGAGAAGCGCAGGCTTCGAAGAGAACGAGGAATACGCGCATGCAGGTGGTCACGGGTTTCAGCAATACCGATGCCTTCGACCTGCTCAGGCCTGCCCAACAGTGCGTTCCCTTTGTCTTCAACTCCCCTCATTCGGGCCGCGACTACCCGGACGCCTTCCTGCGCGCCTCGCGCCTCGACACCCGCGCCATTCGCCGGTCGGAGGATGCGTTTGTCGATGAATTGTTTGAACCGGTTCTCTCATTGGGCGCACCGCTCCTGCGCGCCCGCTTCCCTCGCGCCTATCTCGACGTCAACCGGGAGCCCTACGAGCTTGACCCCAAGATGTACGAGGATCGGCTGCCGTCCTACGCCAACTGCCGCTCGATCCGTGTCGCCGGCGGTCTCGGCACCATTGCCCGGGTCGTTGGCGAGGCGCAGGAAATCTACCGCGAACGCCTCACCGTGCAGGAAGCGCTCCTGCGTATCGAAACGCTCTACAAGCCCTACCATCGCACCTTGCGGCGGATCCTGGCCCAGACCCATGTGGATTTCGGCTACGCCATTCTGGTCGACTGCCACTCCATGCCCTCGGCGGTGCGCAGTTCCGACGGCGGCGCACGTCCCGACTTCATCCTCGGGGATCGGTATGGCACCAGCTGCGCGCCCTTGCTGATCGAGGCGGCAACCCGGATCCTGCGCGACATGGGCTACAGCGTCAGCCGCAACAAGCCCTATGCCGGCGGCTTCATCACCGAGCATTACGGCCGGCCAGCCAAGGGGCTGCACGCCCTGCAGATCGAGATCAACCGGGCGCTCTACATGGATGAGACCAGAACGGAGCGCAACGCGGGCTTTGCCGAACTGGCCAGCAATCTCGGGCAGTTCGCCAGCGAGCTTGTCGCCATTTCCGACGGCGCCCTCGCCGCCGAAGCGCTTGCGGCCGAATAGCCCGACAGGCGCCTTCGCCCTCCCCCTCCTCAGAAATCGTGGCGACGCCAAGAAAAAAGGGCCGCGCTCTTGCGAGGCGGCCCGAGTCTAGGGAGGAAACGCCCAAGAAGGGCGGCGCGATCTGGCATCGCCATATCGCACTGCAATATATTTCTCGTGCAGCGCACAAAAGTCAAGACCCAACGACCGAAACCAAGAAAGAATCGCGCCATCGCCGCAAATTTCATCAATACTGTCAACGATATGCCTCTTTTGACGGCACCTTCACATGTGCTTCTGCACCACATTGCGGCGCAGCAAGACCAGGATGCATGCGGGAAAGGCACATCGGCCGCGTGACAGGCGCCCGCCAACCCCCTAAACAGCAGGTCCGAACCGCTTCCACCGGCCCCTACCGGGCCGGCGACCCCGAACCGGGAGTAGATTGTCCAATGTCGAGCACCGAAGAGCTGGCCAGCTTCGCGGATCGCCTGTGCGAGGCCTCCGCCCGGGCCATTCTCCCCCATTTCCGTGCCGAGCTTGCCGTCGAAAACAAGCTGTCGCAGGGCTTTGATCCGGTGACCGTCGCCGACCGGGCCGGCGAAAGCGCCATTCGCGCACTGATCGAGGAGCGTTTTCCCGATCACGGCATTCTTGGCGAAGAGCATGGCAATGTCCGTCTCGGTGCCGATCAGGTCTGGGTGCTCGACCCCATCGACGGCACCCGTGCCTTCATCTGCGGCCTGCCGACCTGGGGCACCCTGATCGGCCTGAAGCAGGGCGGGCGGCCGAGCTTTGGCGTGATGGACCAGCCGTTCGTGCGCGAACGCTTCTACGGCGACGGCACCACCGCCTGGCGCGTCTCCCATGGCGAGCGCCATCCGCTGAAATGCCGGCCCTGCGCCCGGCTGGACGACGCCATCATGTGCACCACCCATCCGGGCCTGTTCAGCGACAGCGAGGCGAGCGTCGTCAATGCAATCGAGGACCGGGTACGCACCACCCGTTTTGGCACCGATTGCTACGGCTATGGCATGGTGGCTGCCGGTCAGGTCGATCTGGTGATCGAAACCGGCCTGCAAGCCTATGACATCGTTGCCCTTGCGCCGATCGTCGAAGGCGCCGGCGGCGTCGTCACCACCTGGACTGGCGGATCGCCTGCGGATGGCGGACAGATCGTCGCCAGCGGCGACAAGCGGCTGCACGACGAGGTTCTCGGGCTGCTGGCGCGGGTCGCTGCCTGACCGGTTCCGCTCACACCTCGTCGTCAACGAAGGCCGAGAAGGCCGCGAGAAACTGGTCGCGATACAGATCGGCTTCCATCAGGAGCTCGTGCCGGGCGCCCGGGACCTCAAGATACTGCACCGAACGCGCCTGCCGGGCGAACCGCTCGGCCGCGGGGGTCGACACGATACGATCCTGTCCGGCGGAGACGATCAGCACCGGCAGGGCCATGCCCGGCGCAAAGCCGGGCGCAAAAAACCGCTTCATGGCGCGGCAGGCGGCTGCCAGCCAGTCGATGGTCGGCGCTCCGATTTCCAGATCCGGCGCCGCAGCGAGCACAGCTTCGTTGCGCTCGAACCGCCGCCGGTCGGATGTCAGCGGATTGGTCTCGAACCGCATGTTCAGCTTCGGCCCGCCGCCTGGAACATAGGCCGCACCAAAGCCGACCGACGACAGGAAGGCCGCCAGCGGACAGGCAAGCCCCTGTGGCAGCCCGACCTTGCCGAGCCCGATCAGCGGCGCGCTGAGCACCGCCCGCTCGAACCGGGTGCGCAGCCGCCGCGCGCCGTAAAGAAGCACCGCCCCGCCGGTGGAGTGGGCCAGCGCATAATGCGGCCCGGGCATCGAGGCGAGCGTGACCTTGGTCAGCACCGCATCCAGATCGAGCAGGAAGTCGGAGAAGTCATCCACGTGGCCGCGCCGGGGATTGCGCAAGACCCGCGCCGAACCGCCCTGGCCACGCCAGTCGAAGGCAACCACGGCGAAACCGCGCGCGCGGAGATCCCGCACCGTCTCAAAGTATTTTTCGATGAATTCGGCCCGCCCCTGCAGCAGGGTCACAGTGCCCCTCAGCGGACCGTTCGTGGGCATCCAGCGCGCATGGCGCAGGAGCAGACCGTCGCTTGTCTCGCAAGCGCCGCACTGGCCCCCTTCAGGGATTGGATTGTCCGGAAGGTCGACGAGCTTCATGGAAAAGCGGCACCGGTCCGTTGCAAATGCCGTGCGAAACCGGCCTGCCTTCCCTCATACAGGACGCACCGGCAGCGCTCAAGTGCGCGGCAGGCCGGACGCCCCCGGGGATCGGTGCCGGGACCGGACGCAGCGCGCCCGGCCAATCCGTCCACCCGGTGGCGCTCACCGGTGGCGATCACCAGCGGCGGCGCGCCCGGCTCCGATCCAGCACCCGCCCGGAATAGGCATCGACCACCAGCCGCACCGGCTTTCCGCGCCAGCCCCGGGCCCGCACCACATAGACATCGCCGCGCGGACGGATGCGGCGAATACCATAGTACCCCTTGCGGTTGAGACGACGGGCGATCTGGCGCGGGCGGAGCCGTTCCAGACGATAGCCGCGGTGCCACCCGCGTCCACGCCACCCGGCCAGTTGCACCGTGGCCTCGGCGGCAACAGGCGCCGGTGCCTTGGCGCGAATATCGAGTGCCTGAGCGGAAGGGGCGGCGACCAGCAGGCTGAAGGTCGCGGCGGTGAGAAGTGCTTTCATCATGATCCGGTCTCCCGTGTTGGGGCGCTGTCGCCCGATCGACTGAGGCCAGATTGCCAGCCACGGCGTGAACCGGATCGGAAGGCACCGTTCAGCGGGCGTTCATGTTTCGCCGCACCTGCCAGCGCCCCGAAAAGCAGCCTTCACCTCCCCCTCTTGATTCCGTTTTCATCGCTCCCCATCTCTTGGTCACGGGCGCCACTATCGGGTCCGTGGAGACGTTTTCCGCACGTTCTGCCAGACCGGAGGACACGCGGGAACGAGAGCATCAACCGTCGCTCACTGAAAGAGGACAATGTCATGCGTCATCTTGATTTCACCCCGCTTTACCGTTCCACCGTCGGCTTCGACCGGCTGTTCTCGTTGCTGGATGCCAATACCCAGGACGCCCCGAGCTATCCGCCGTACAACATCGAGCGGACCGGGGAAAACACCTACCGCATCACCATGGCGGTCGCCGGCTTCGGCGAGGCCGATCTGTCGATCGAGGCGAAGGAACATGTGCTGACCGTCAAGGGTGAGCGCGCCGCCGATACCGAGACCGGCGAGGTGCTGTATCGCGGCATCGCCGCACGTGCCTTCGAGCGCCGCTTCCAGTTGGCCGACTTCGTCGAGGTTCGCGGTGCCAGCATGGAAAACGGCCTGCTGCACATCGACCTTGCCCGCGAAATCCCCGAAGCGATGAAGCCGCGCAAGATCGACATCCGTACCGGCGCGGACAGCGCGCCGCAGATCGAAAGCTCGGTCAACTGACCGCAAGGCGCCTCAGCGCTATCTCTCATCCAGGCATGATGAAGCCGGCCGGGTTCTCCCGGCCGGTTTTCCTTTTCCGGCAGACCCGCCAACAGCGAACGCGCCCGCGCACCATCCCGGATGGCACGGGCAAGACCGCTATCACCGCAACGAAAAAACATTCCAGTCTGTCGGGTCACGCCTGCGGGCCGGACCGCAGGGACCGGCCCGATAGGCTCACAGATGGGACAGGAAGCTGTCCACCTCTGCATCGCCAGTGCGGAAGCAGGTCACCAGCCGCACCATGGCCTCGTCCGGCCCGCAGCCGTCCTTCGACCATTCATAGAACCGGCCGCCCGCCGCCTGCAGGCGCGCGATCTGCTCCTTGGAGAGAATGGCGAACACCTCATTCGCCTCCGGCTCCCAGGCCAGACGGGCGGAACCACTGGCGGCGATCCCCTTGGCAAGACGCGCCGCAGCCCCGTTGGCATGGCGGGCAAGATCGAGCCAGTGACCGTCGGCCAGATAGCCATCGAATTGCGCGGCCACGAACCGCGACTTGGAAAAGACATGGCCGGCGCGCGCCCGGTGCTCCACCAGATCCCGGAGCTTTTCCGGCCGGAACACGACCAGCGCTTCGGCGCACCAGCAACCGTTCTTGGTCCCGCCGAAGGACAAGACGTCGATGCCGGCCTTCCAGGTCATTTCCGCCGGCGTCACCCCCAGATGGACCAGCGCATTGGCAAAACGCGCCCCATCCATATGGCACAGCATGTCCCGCTGCCGGGCGGTGGCGGTCAAGGCGGCGATGTCCTCGGGTCGGTACACCGTGCCGCATTCGCTGGCCTGGGTCAGGCTGAGCGCCACCGTGCGCCCGAGCCGGCTGCCTTCCGGACACGCCGCCAGCTTCGCGCCGAGGTCCTGCGCCGTGATCTTGCCCTGCCGCGCGGCCACCGGCATCAGCTTCATGCCATGGCTGTAGAACTCCGCCGCGCCCCATTCGTCGCAATGAAGATGCGCCACATCACTGCAGAACACCAGCCCTCCGGGCCGGCTGCAGGCGGCCATGGCCAGCGCATTGGCCGCCGTGCCCGTTGCCGTGAACAGCACCTCCACATCGATCTCGAAGACCTCGCGAAACCGCGCCGTTACCGCCTCGGTCACCGCATCCGCGCCATAGGCGGGTGCCATTCCCTCATTGTGTCGGGAAAGCGCATCCATCACCGGCTGCGAGGCTCCCGCCCAGTTATCGCTTGAGAACTCCATGTCTCCGTCTACGCCAGCGTTTCCGACCTTGGCAAGCCCCCGGACAGAATGTTGCAAAAGCCCCCTCCGAAGTGTCCGATTGTGACAATCCACCGTCGTTGCACGCAAGAAATAGTGCAACGGGACGCGGAAACGCTCTTGCCCCCCGCCTGGAAATCTGGCATGGTTCGCCCGCCAAATTAGGACAGGAATACTGCCCTATCTGGCCGGGAGTCATTTAATGATGATTCCACATCGACGCCGCACCGGAGTATCTTGCGCTCACCCGGGCGCAGAGAACCAACCTCCGGCGCATTGAAGCGACAAGCTTCAGCCGCTCCTGGCCGATCCAGGATCGCGGCAGGGAACCGCCGACGGGAGCAACGGCGGCGCGGCGGATATCAGGATCGGCCGCTCTCAGGACGAGAGCAACAGGACGAGCCTTCGGCGGGACACATCCCGCCGCGAGCAGGCGGACCGGCTGAGCAGGACCGCACCATATATGTCAGCGTCAGGGCCGCGGCCCGTTCGCCGGACGAGCCGCGCCTTTCGAGAAAAGGCCCGACCCGAACGGGAGAGGACCCGCCGGACGCCAGGGGTGAGAAAGAGGGCAGACATGACCAAGACCGATGCGATGACCGGGGCCCACGGCCTCGTGGCCCCACAGATTGCGGCCACTGCCCGCACCTCGAAACCGACCACGACAACAGCCACGTCGGCCGGCCGGGCACGCGCCGCTGCGGAAGGCCTATACCAGCCAGGCCGCGAGCATGACGCCTGCGGCGTCGGCTTCATTGCCCATCTGAAAGGCAAGGCATCGCATCAGATCGTCGCCGACGGTCTGCAGATCCTGGAGAACCTCACCCACCGGGGCGCGGTCGGCGCCGATCCGCTGATGGGCGACGGTGCCGGCATGCTGGTGCAGATCCCGCACGCCTTCTTCGCCGAGGAAGCGAAGGGGCTTGGGTTCGAGCTTCCCGAAGCCGGAGGCTACGGTGTCGGCTTCCTGTTCCTGCCGCAGGATCCGGCCTTGCGCGCCACCTGCGAGGAGATCATCGAGCGAGTGATCGCCGCCGAGGGTCAGGACTGTCTCGGCTGGCGCGATGTGCCGGTCGACAACTCCTCCCTGTCCAAGGCGCCGGACATCGTCGCCACCGAGCCCTACTCCCGCCAGGTGTTCATCGGCTGCCGCGGCTGCGAAACCCAGGACGAGTTCGAGCGTCGCCTGTTCGTGCTGCGCAAGGTGATCTCCAACACCGTGCGCGCCGAGACCAACGCGGTCGACAACGGCTTTTACATCGTCTCCCTGTCGAGCCGGACGCTGGTTTACAAGGGCATGTTCCTCGCCAACCAGCTCGGCGCCTATTACGCCGACCTGAAGGACGAACGCTTCGCCTCGGCGCTGGCGCTGGTACACCAGCGGTTCTCCACCAACACCTTCCCGTCCTGGGATCTGGCACATCCCTACCGGATGGTCGCCCATAACGGCGAGATCAACACCCTGCGCGGCAACGTCAACTGGATGGCCGCCCGCCAGGCGTCGGTCTCCTCGCCGCTGTTCGGCGACGATATTTCCAAGCTCTGGCCGATCTCCTACGAGGGCCAGTCGGACACCGCCTGTTTCGACAACGCGCTCGAATTCCTGGTCGAGGGCGGCTACTCGCTCGCCCATGCGGCGATGATGCTGATCCCGGAAGCCTGGGCCGGCAATCCGCTGATGGATGAGAACCTGCGCGCCTTCTACGAATACCATGCGGCCCTGATGGAGCCGTGGGACGGACCGGCGGCTGTCGCCTTCACCGATGGCCGGCAGATCGGCGCGACGCTCGACCGCAACGGCCTGCGCCCGGCCCGCTACATCGTCACCGACGACGACATGGTGATCATGGCCTCCGAGGTCGGCGTCCTGCCGGTGCCGGAGGAAAAGATCGTCCGCAAATGGCGTCTGCAGCCGGGCAAGATGCTGCTGATCGACCTGGAAAAGGGCTGCATCATCTCCGACGAGGAGATCAAGCGGATGCTGTCCACCGCCAATCCCTACAAGGACTGGCTGCACCGCTCGCAGATCGTTCTGGAAGAGATGCCGCAGGTGCGCGGACGTGCGCCGGTGGCCGCCGAAACCCTGCTCGACCGCCAGCAGGCCTTCGGCTACACCCAGGAGGACATCAAGCTGCTGATGCAGCCGATGGCAACCATCGGCCAGGAAGCCATCGGCTCGATGGGCACCGATACGCCCATCTCCGCGCTCTCCGACAAGCCGAAGCTGCTCTACACCTACTTCAAGCAGAACTTCGCCCAGGTCACCAACCCGCCGATCGACCCGATCCGCGAGGAACTGGTGATGAGCCTGGTGTCCTTCATCGGACCGCGGCCGAACCTCTTCGATCTCAAGGGACTGTCCACCTCGCGCCGGCTGGAGGTGCGCCAGCCGATCCTGACCAACGACGATCTGGAGAAGATCCGCGCCATCGGCGACATCGCCGACAACCAGTTCTCGGCCAAGACGCTGGACATCACCTATGATGCGGTGCATGGCGCGGACGGGATGCGCGAGGCGCTCGACAACCTGTGCGCCAGCGCGGAACGGGCGGTCACCAACGGCTACAACATCATCATCCTGTCCGACCGGCTGGTCAGCCGCGGCCGGATTCCGATCCCGGCCCTGCTGGCCACCGCCGCCGTCCACCGTCACCTGATCCGCAAGGGCCTTCGCACCTCGGTCGGCCTGGTGGTGGAGACCGGCGAGGCGCGCGAGGTGCATCATTTCTGCGTGCTGGCCGGCTATGGCGCGGAGGCGATCAACCCGTATCTCGCCTTCGAAACCCTGCTGGCGCTGCATGCCGATCTCGACTTCCCCGAGGAGGTCGATGCGGACGAGGTGGTGCATCGCTACATCAAGTCGATCGACAAGGGCATTCTCAAGGTCATGTCCAAGATGGGCATCTCGACCTACCAGTCCTACTGCGGCGCGCAGATCTTCGACGCGGTCGGCCTGTCGAGCGACTTCGTCAACGAGTATTTCTTCGGCACGGCGACGACCATCGAGGGCATTGGCCTCGCCGAGGTCGCCAACGAGACCACCAGCCGTCATGGCACCGCCTTCGCCGATGTGCCGGTGCTGCGCCGGTCCCTGGAGGTTGGCGGCGAGTACAACTACCGGGTTCGCGGCGAAAGCCACCTGTGGACCCCGGACAATGTCGCCTCGCTGCAACACGCGGTGCGCGGCAACCTGCCGGACAAGTACCGTGAGTTCGCCCGCGAGACCAATGAGGTCAACGGCCGCTTCACCATTCGCGGCCAGTTCCGCATCAAATCCGCCGAGGAAGCCGGCCTGACGCCGATCCCGCTGGAGGAGGTCGAAAGCGCGGTGGAGATCGTCAAGCGCTTCTCCACCGGCGCCATGTCCTTCGGCTCGATTTCCCGCGAGGCGCATTCCACCCTCGCGATCGCCATGAACCAGATCGGAGGCAAGTCGAACACCGGCGAGGGCGGCGAGGAACCGGAACGCTACAAGCCGCTGCCCGACGGTTCCGGCAACCCGATGCGCTCGGCCATCAAGCAGGTCGCCTCGGGCCGCTTCGGCGTGACCACCGAGTATCTGGTCAATGCCGACATGATCCAGATCAAGGTCGCGCAAGGGGCCAAGCCCGGCGAGGGCGGCCAGCTGCCCGGCCACAAGGTCGACGCGGTCATCGCCAAGGTGCGTCACTCGACGCAAGGGGTTGGCCTGATCTCCCCGCCGCCGCACCACGATATCTATTCGATCGAGGATCTGGCCCAGCTCATCTACGATCTGAAGAACGTCAATCCGGTGGCCGACATCTCGGTCAAGCTGGTGTCCGAGGTCGGTGTCGGCACGGTTGCCGCCGGCGTTGCCAAGGCCCGCGCCGATCACATCACCGTCTCCGGCTACGATGGCGGCACAGGCGCTTCGCCGCTCACCTCGATCAAGCACGCCGGCAGCCCCTGGGAAATGGGCCTTGCCGAAACCCAACAGACCCTGGTGCTGAACGGCCTGCGCTCGCGCGTCGCCCTGCAGGTCGACGGCGGTCTGAAGACCGGCCGCGATGTCATCGTCGGCGCCCTGCTCGGCGCCGATGAGTTCGGCTTCTCCACCGCGCCGCTGATCGCCGCCGGCTGTATCATGATGCGCAAGTGCCACCTCAACACCTGTCCGGTCGGCATCGCCACCCAGGATCCGGTGCTGCGCAAGCGCTTCAAGGGCGCGCCGGAGCATGTGGTCAACTACTTCTTCTTCGTCGCCGAGGAAGTGCGCGAGATGATGGCGGCCATGGGCATCGCCCGGTTCGACGATCTGGTCGGTCGTACCGACCTGCTCGACCGCGGCCAGATGATCGACCACTGGAAGGCGCGCGGGCTCGACTTCTCCCGCATCTTCCACATGCCCGAGGCGGCGCCGGAGGCGCGCCGCTGGACCGAGCTTCAGCAGCATCCGATCGATGACATTCTCGACCGTCGCCTGATTGCCGCCGCCGCGCCCGCGCTGGAGCGCAAGGAGAAGGTGATCATCAAGGAGACGATCATGAACGTCGACCGTTCGGCCGGCGCCATGCTCTCCGGCGAGGTCGCCAAGCGCTACGGTCACAAGGGCCTGAAGCCGGGCACCATCGCCATCAACCTGACCGGCACCGCCGGACAGGCCTTCGGCGCCTTCCTGACCCGTGGTATCACCGTGACGCTCCAGGGCGACGCCAACGACTATGTCGGCAAGGGTCTGGCCGGCGGTCAGCTGATCATCCGGCCCGACCCGGCCTGTGCCGCCGATCCCGATCATTCGATCATCGCCGGCAACACCGTGCTCTACGGCGCCACCGAGGGCGAATGCTACATTCGCGGTATCGCCGGCGAACGCTTCGCGGTGCGCAACTCCGGCGCCATCGCGGTGGTCGAGGGCGTCGGCGACCATGGCTGCGAATACATGACCGGCGGCGTTGTCGTCGTGCTTGGCTGGACCGGCCGCAACTTCGCCGCCGGCATGTCGGGCGGTGTCGCCTATGTGCTCGATGAGGACGGCTCGTTCCGCAGCCGCTGCAATCTGGCCATGGTCGACATCGAACCGGTTCCGGAAGAGGACGATCTTCTGGAGAAGCTCCACCATCACGGCGGCGACATCGAGCACAAGGGCCGCGTCGACCTGACCGCCGACATGACCCGCCATGATGACGAACGCCTGCGCCAGCTCATCACCAACCATGCCGCGCACACGGATTCGGCCTGGGCCCGCGAGATCCTCGACAACTGGGATACGTTCCGGCCGAAATTCGTCAAGGTGATGCCGGTGGAATACCGCCGGGCGCTGAAGGAAATGGAAGAAAAGCGCCTCGGTCTGGTGGCGGCCGAGTAAGGGGGACGAGAGCAATGGGAAAAGTCACCGGATTCCTGGAAATCGACCGGCAGGAACAGAAGTACCAGCCGGCCTCCGACCGGATTCGCCACTTCAAGGAGTTCACGCTCCCGCTGGAGGACAAGGAAGTCGAGCGCCAGGCGGCCCGCTGCATGGATTGCGGCATTCCGTATTGCCATGGACCGGTCGGCTGCCCGGTCAACAACCAGATCCCCGACTGGAACGATCTGGTCTACAACGGCGACTGGGAAGAGGCCGCACGCAACCTGCATTCGACCAACAACTTCCCCGAGTTCACCGGCCGCATCTGCCCCGCCCCGTGCGAGGAGGCCTGCACGCTCAACCTTGAGGATGTGCCGGTCGCCATCAAGACGGTGGAACAGGCGATTGCCGACAAGGCCTTCGCCGAGGGCTGGATCAAGCCGGAACCGGCGCTGACCAAGACTGGCAAGACCGTCGCCATCGTCGGCGCGGGTCCGGCCGGACTGGCCGCCGCCCAGCAACTCGCCCGTGCCGGCCATACGGTGCATGTCTATGAGCGCGAGCCCAAGGCCGGCGGCCTGCTGCGCTACGGCATTCCCGATTTCAAGATGGAAAAGCACTACATCGACCGCCGGGTCGCGCAGATGGAGGCCGAGGGCGTTTCGTTCCACTACGGAGCGGATGTGGGCGTCTCGATCACCGTCGACGAGCTCAAGGAACGCCACGACGCGGTGCTGCTCACCTGCGGCGCCGAGCGGCCGCGCGATCCGGAACTGCCAGGCATGGACCTGGCCGGCTGCATGTACGCCATGCCGTTCCTGATCCAGCAGAACCGCCGGATCGGCGGCGAGGATGTGTCCGCCGAGGCCCCCTACTGGGCCGGCGGCAAGCATGTGGTGGTGATCGGCGGCGGCGATACCGCGTCCGACTGCGTCGGCACCTCGTTCCGGCAAGGCGCCCTGTCGGTAACCCAGCTCGACATCCGCCAGCGTCCGCCGGAGCGCGAGGACAAGCTCAACGTCTGGCCCTATTGGCCGACCAAGATGCGCACCTCCTCCAGCCAGGCGGAAGGCGCGGAGCGCGAGTTTGCCGCCGCGACCCTCGGCATCATCGGCGAGGACGGCCATGTGACCGGCGTCAAATGCGCCCGGGTGGACGAAAAGCGCGTGCCGATTCCGGGAACGGAATTCGTCCTGCGCGCCGAACTGGTGCTGATCGCCATCGGCTTCGCCGGACCGCTGGAAGGCACCTACCTGCAGGAGCTTGGCGACAGCCTCGCCCGCGATGCCCGCACCAATGTGCGCGCCAACACCGAGGACTACCAGACGAGCATCGAGGGCGTGTTTGCCGCCGGCGACGTGCGCCGGGGACAGTCTCTGGTGGTCTGGGCAATCCGCGAAGGCCGTCAGGCGGCACGCGCCATCGATATCAGCCTGACGGGCTCGTCCAACCTGCCCCGCTGACCCGCAGCGCTGCAGACGGTCAGGACCAGACAAACGAAAACGGGCGCCGGCGACAATCGCCGGCGCCCGTTTTCGTTCCTGAGCGTCTTTTGCCCTGGCAGAGCCAACGAGGCGGGAAGCGGCGTCAGGCTGCCGCCTGCTCCTCGCAGCTATCGCGAATGCTTGAGAGAAAACCACCGACCTGATCGTGCAGGGCCGATGACAGGTCCGCCAGCTCATTGGTCGCGCTGCGAATCTGGTCGGTCGCGGAACGGGTGCCCGCGCTGGCCGTGCCGAGTGCGTCCATGCTGGCGGCGACACTGTTGGTGTTCTGGGTCGCAAAATCGACGCTTTGCGAAATCTCGCCGGTGGCCGCCATCTGTTTCTGCACGGCGGTGAGAATGGTCTCGGAAATCGCGCTGATCCGCTCCACGGTTCCGGCGATTGAGCGGATGGCCCCGACCGCCTGCTCGGAGACCTGCTGCACTGCCTCCACCTGCCGGGTGATGTCCCCGGTGGCCTTCGACGTCTGGCTGGCAAGCTCCTTGACCTCATTGGCGACGACCGCGAAGCCCCGCCCCATCTCGCCCGCCCGGGCCGCCTCGATGGTGGCATTGAGCGCCAGAAGGTTGGTCTGGTCGGCGATCTGCGCGATCAGCTCGACCACCTCGCCAATCGCCCGGCCGCTGTCGGCCAGCCGGCCGACGATGGCATCGGTCGTGCGGCTTTCCTCGACGGCCGTGCGGGCCATCTGCGCCGCATCTTCCATTTCCCGGCCGATCGACAGGATGGATTGCGACATCTCTTCCGCCGCCTCGACCGCGGTGGCCACCGAACTGCTGGCCTGCTGTGAGGATTCGGACGCATCGCCAACCGCCTGGACCGCCTCGCCAACGACGCCATCCAGATCCTGGGAGAACCCACCGATCCGTCCAGCGGCCTCGCCCAGGCGCCCGACCACTCCAACCACGGAGCGTTCGAAGTCATCGGCCACCCGGCGCAGGGTTTCCGCCCGCTCCCGGGCCATCCGGTCCTGCTGCTCCATCGCCTGATGCGCATCATGTTCGGCCTTTGCCGCGAGCGCCACCCGGACATCGAGCACCGAGCGGGCGATCTCGCCGATCTCGTCGCCGCGCTTCGCCCCGGCGATCTCCACGTTGAAATCTCCTTCGGACAGGGACTTCAACCCGTCCTGCAAGGCGCCGAGCGGTCGCTTGACCCCAAGAGCCAGCACGAAAGCCATGGCAAGAAAGCCAAGGCCAACCGGCATACAGACCAGCGCAATTTCCACCATCTGCCCGAGAATGAGCGTGTCGAGCTTGTCACTCGCCTCGGGGCCGAGGAAATGGGCGGCCTGCGCCGGATCGCTCAGCGCTTCGTTCAGCGATCGGCGGAACACATAAAGGGCATAGCCGGTTCCCGACAGCATGATGAGAGCGGCGGTGCCGACCATCAGCAGGAAACGTCCCAGGATCGTCAGGGACCAGGGCGCGCGGCGCATTGTCTGCATGAAATCAACCTCGGATTTGACACACCGAGACTATGGAAAGAAAAAAATGAAAAAAGCTGAAATACTCTCGCTAGGGAAAGCCCTAACGTCAATTTTCACAGCCCTCCGACCGCCGGGACCGGCATGGCGTGCCGCAGCGTGTAGCCTATGGCACCATCCGGAAATCATCGACCCGCCCCGCAGGCCCTGAGAGCGGCACCCCTTGTACGATCAGTTGGTATTGCGGCGTGTCGACGACCGGCGCGTTGCCCTCATCCCCACCGGCAAGGTCGGTTTCCGGAGCGGTCGTACGCCCGGTGAGAACGATGAAGTTCGGATCGTCCTCCACACCGTCGAAGGCGAACGCTCCGGACGAGCCGAGGATCCGGGCGATTTCCTTTTCCGCGAAGAACGCCACCTTCTGCTTGCCGGGCCAGGTAAAGCCGACCCCATCGGCGGAGCGGAGCCGACGGCGTTTGCCGGCCACATCCGGACCGAAGGAGGTGAAGCCGCCGTTTTCGTCCAGAAACACGTCCCAGATATCCGCATAGATGCCATTGGCGGCATCGACGCTGGCTTTCGCCACATCGTTGATATGCCCAAAATCGGCCCGTTTCGCCTGCCCCTTGGGCGGCGGCAGGCCGATCCAGACCATCGGCGTGCGCCGGTCGCGCGCTGCGCGCAACAGCTTGTCGACACGCCGCGCGTAAAGCGCGTCCCAAGCGGCGGTGCGAAAGGCGGCAACCCCGTTGGCGGTCTCGATGTCCCGGCGATCGAGCGAACCGATCAGCACGACCACCACCGCGATCTCCCGGCCCTGAACAACGGCACGCAGCCGGTCGGCAAGCGCGTCCGCCCCCTCCCCGGCAAGGCCCGCCCGCTTGATCACCAGCTTGTCGACACGCACCGACGGGGTTTCCGCGTAGGTCGCCACCAGCCCTTCGGCCAGTTCCCCCGCCAAGGCATCGCCCATCACCAGAACCGTGCGGGCATCCTGCTCCTTCGGCACCTCGACGATGACTGGCCGCACCGGTTCCGTCCGCCGGGGCCGTAGCCGCTGTTGCGGCGGCTGTTCGCGAAGAACGGGGCGGCGTGGCCGCTCCCGCTCCAACCCGAAGAGACGAAACAGCGGCTTGAGCGGATGAAACCCGCGCACCGTCTTGCCGCCGACCACCGGCCCCTTGCTCTGGGCCAGCACGTCGCCGTTGCTGCCCGCAATGCCGCCGGCGGCCAGAAGCACCACCAGCAGCATCATGGTCACCAGACGCATCACGGACACGGCCCGACGGGCCGGGACGTTCCTGATCCGCAAGCAGGAGGGCACAAGAGGTTTCAACATGCGCCGATCATACAGCCGCCGCCCGCCGGCGTCCAAGCCTTCAGCCGCCAGCGCGCACCCGCTCCAGCAGACGGACGGACGGATAGCCATCGGGAACGAGCCCGGCCGAACGCTGGAAGGCGCGAATTCCCTTCCGCGTGGCCGGACCGACCCGGCCATCGGCCTTGCCTACATTGAACCCGCGCCGATTGAGCTGCGCCTGCAACTCCTTGGTCTGCGGCCGCGACAGCGGCAGGGCATCGCGCGGCCAGGTCTGGATGAACGGATCGCCGCCGCGAATACGGTCCGCCAGGTGGCCCACGGCCAGCGCATAAGCGGTCGCGTTATTGTAGCGCTTGATGACATAGAAGTTGCGCAGCATCAGGAAGGCCGGTCCGCCGGCCCCTGCCGGCAACACCAGAACCGCGTCGTCGGAGGGTCGCGGGAATGCTCGCCCGCCCGGACGCTGCACGCCCGCCCGGCTCCAGGCCGCCAGCGTCTTCTCCGCATCGACATTGCCATAGTCGAAGCCGCGCGGCAGCACCACCTCATAGCCCCAGGTGTAGCCGCTGCGCCAACCGTGCCGCTTCAGGTAATTGGCCGTCGAGGCTAGGGCATCGGGGATGTTCGACCAGATATCGTTGCGCCCGTCCCGGTCGTAATCGACTGCATATTGTTTCCAGCTCGACGGCATGAACTGGGTATGCCCCATCGCACCGGCCCAGGACCCTTCCATGCGCGAGGGATCCACATGGCCATCGTCCAGGATCTTCAGGGCGGTAATCAGCTCCTTGCTCCAGAACCGCTGACGCCTTGGCGCCGCATAGGCCAGCGTTGCCAGGGCGCGCACCACGTAATGCTTGCCCATGAACGAGCCATAATTGGTCTCCATGCCCCAGATCGCTACCACCGCCTCGCGGTCGACGCCGTAGCGGCGCTCGATCTCGTCGAGCTCGCGCGAATAGGTGCGCAGCATCTCGCGCCCCTTCTCCACCCGCGTCTCCGACACCGCGCTGTCAAGGTAGTCCCAGATCGGTTTGACGAATTCCGACTGCTTGTTCATCAGACGGATCGTATCCGGATCCGGCGTCACCCCTTCGAAAGCCCGCCGATAGGTGGTCCGGCCGATCCCGGCGGCCCGGGCCTGCGGCCAGAAATTCTCCACCCAGCGGTTGAACGCCGTATCGGCCATCGCCGGAGCGCTGCCCTGCGACACCAGCCCCAGGCACAGGCCGGCAACCGCGACCCAGCCGCCGGCCCTCCGCCGCAGGGGCGCACGGGTCGAAGCACACGAACGCCGCGCGGGCGTGACGGAAAAAGACGAGAAACCCATTCCCACTCCCCAAACTCAGGATGAAACCGGAACCGTTTGACGGCTCCGAGCGGTGGCCAGTTGGCGATCCGCGTCTAGCAGATGGCGTTCAATGACGAAAACGCAATCCGGCCTCGATGGCATTTGAACTGTATCCGGACCCTGGCGTGGTCGAGATGAAGCGGCGGAACGTGTAGCGCGCCTGCAGCGCCACCTTGGAGGTAAAGGCCCAGGTGAGCGCCGTGGTCGCCCGCGCCTCCTTCTCCTTCAGCATGATCCCCGTATAGTCGCGCAGCGAATACCCCACGCCCACCTCGCCGCTGAGCGCGTCGGAGAAGCCGTGGGCGATCCGCAGATCCGTCGAATAGATGACCGACCCCGGTGTGCCGCTGATGGTTGAAGGCGCAAAATTCGTCCCCAGCAAGGCGGTCACCGTGGTCAATCGCGTCGGCGACCAGATCAGGGATCCATCAACGGTCAGCCCCTGCAGCACCTTCAGCCGCGGATCGTCAAGATGCTCCGCCCGCCAGCCGGCGCTGAGATCACCGCTCCACTTCGACCCGCCATTGAAGGTGAAGCCCGCGCGCAGACCATAGCCAACCGAGTTCCGGTCGGCGCATTGGGTCGGATCGGAGCATTGCTCGAAATACCGGCGCTTGAAGCCACTCCCCTCGACAAAGGGCTGGAAGCGCGCGCCGGTCTGCCCGTCGATACGCAAGGCGGCGGTAAACAGCGCATTGTCCCGGTTACCCTCCGAGGCGCTGCCGTCCCGGCCGGTGTAGTGGGTGGAATCCACCCGCCCGCTGAGCACGGCCCCGATCAGCCCGAGCGAGCGCCTCAAGGCGACACCCGTACCGAACTCATGCACGTCCTGACCGGTACCGCTCGATTCCGCGCTCCCCCGGTCTTCCAGCGACAGCCCGTAGCGGGCGTCGAGATCGACCTGGGTGCGCTCGCTGAGGTCGAGCTGCAGAAGTGCATCCGTGGTGATGTTCGGGTCGTCATCCACCGCATCATCGCCGTAGCCGATGTAACTGCCGCGAAAGTTGACCCCGAGACTGTGCCGCGACCAGTTGGATTCCAGCCGCAAGGTGGGCGCGACGATATAGGAAGGGCCGGGCGTGCCGTTTGCGTCATTGGCCCGGTTGTCGGTCCAGCCGATGCCGACCGCCAGCTCCGGGTAAAGCAGGAACGAGCCCAGGCGAATGCCGCTCGGCTGATCGCGCAAGGTATCGCCGGCATAGACCGTATCGTCGAGAACCGCCCGGTTCCCCGCCGGCGTGCGCCGCTGCACCGCCCGGACCCGCTCGGCGAAGGGCTGGATCGGACGCTGCCTGTCCACGGTGGCCAGTGCCTCGACCTCTTCGCCCGCATCCACACCGCGCAAGCCGCCCACGGCAAGACCGGCCGTCTCGCCGGCGCCATCGACCGCGTCCACGCCCTCCTCCGGTTCCGCTCCGGGGGCCGGCAGAACCACACCAAAGCCACCACGCAGATCCGCCTCCTGCGCACGCACAGGCATCAGCATGGCGAGACAGGCAAATGAGGAAATGACGAGAGTGCCGTAGCGGAGCATCACCGAACCATGTGCATCGGCCGGCGACACCGACCCAATTTGCAAATGATCATCGGCTGTTAAGGTTAACGGTTCGTTGCTTGAAGACAGTGCGCCCCGCACCGATCCACCGCATGGCCCGGGGCATGGCCACTTGCCTGCGCGACAAGTTCTCCCTTGCCGCGTTGTTTCCACCCGGTTAAGCAGTCCCCATCAAGGACCCAAGGACGAAACCATGACGGCAACAGCGAAGATCGACCGGCCGGAAGCGCAGGATGACGCCCGCCCGCTCGCATCTGCCCTGCGGACCATCCGGACCGAAATCGACGGCCTGGAAGCCTTGCATGAAGCGCTTGGAAACGGATTGGGAACGCCCTTCGCCACTGCGGTGCGCACCATTGCCGGCGCCAAGGGGCGGGTGATCGTCACCGGCGTTGGCAAGAGCGGCCATGTTGGCGCCAAGATCGCCGCGACCCTCGCCTCGACCGGAACGCCGGCCTCCTTCGTCCACGCCACCGAGGCCGCGCATGGCGATCTGGGCATGATCACCGATGCGGATGTGGTGCTGGCCCTGTCGTGGTCCGGCGAGACACAGGAACTGGCGAGTATCATCGGCTACACACGCCGCTTCTCCGTGCCCCTCGTTGCCATCACCTCCCGCGCCGACAGCGCCCTTGGCAGCGCCGCCGACATTCTGCTGCAACTGCCCAAGGTGGAAGAAGCCTGCCCGCATGGGCTTGCGCCCACCTCCTCCACGATCCTGCAGATGGCGACCGGAGATGCCCTGGCGATTGCCCTTCTGGAGGGCCGCGGCTTCACCGCTCAGGATTTCCGCGTCTACCACCCCGGCGGCCGTCTTGGCGCCAGCCTGCAGCATGCCCGCGACATCATGCACGGGCAGGATGCCTTGCCGCTGACCACCCCGGAAACCTCCATGGGCGAGGCCATCGTCCTGATTACCCAGAAGGGGTTCGGCGTGCTTGGCGTCGTCGATGCGGACGGACGGCTGATCGGCATCATCACCGATGGCGACCTGCGCCGCCATCTCAGCCCGGACTTCCTCGACAAGACCGTCGGCGATGTGATGACCCGCTCACCGAAATCCGTTGCGCCCAACATGCTGCTCGCCTCGACGATGGAGTTCCTCAACAGCCAATCGATCACCTCGGTCTTCGTGGTTGAGGACGGGATGCCGGTCGGCATCCTGCATCTGCACGACCTGCTCCGCCATGGCGTCGCCTGACTCCGCTGATCGGCCAGACCGGTATTTAACCGCGCATTTACCCTGAGAAACGTATTCCAGAACCACGTTCATCGTGAACGGCGGCTTAGGGAAAGATTAGCCATGTGCGGCCTATGATCCTTCCCGGAAGTCATGCGGGCTACCAGCTCCGGAGCGTGGTGGGAAATGGATCTCAGTTCAATCATCGGCATTGTCGCCGCCTTTGCAGTGGTTACCATCGCCATCCTGCTCGGCGGAAATATCGCCCAGTTCATTGATCTGCCCTCAATCCTGATCGTCCTCGGCGGCGGCTTCGCGGCAACGCTGGTTCGGTTCCCCCTTGCCGGCATCGGCAGCGCATTCATTGTCGGCAGCAAGGCCGCCTTCACCCACAAGAAGGTCAATCCCCGCGACCTGATCGAAGACATCACCAGCCTTGCCGACACCGTGCGCAAGTCCGGTCCGCTCGGGCTGGAAAATGTCGAGGTCTCCGACGCCAGTCTTGCCAAGGGCATTCAGTATATTGCCGATGGCTATGAGGGCGCCTTCATCAAGGACGCGATGGAGCGGGAACGGGATCTTTATCTGGAGCGCCTTCAGGAAGGAAAGAAGGTGTTCAAGGCCCTGGGCGAGTCCGCGCCCGCCTTCGGCATGATCGGAACCCTTGTCGGCCTGGTGCAGATGCTGGCGACCATGGACGACCCATCCACCATCGGTCCGTCCATGGCCATCGCCCTCTTGACCACGCTCTATGGCGCGCTCGTCGCCAACGTCATTTGCCTGCCGATCGTCGACAAGCTCGATTCCAAGTTCGACATCGAGGAGGTGAACCAGACACTGGTGATCGACGGGGTGATGCAAATTCGTGAGAACAAGAGCCCGGCGCTGATCCGCGACATGCTGATCGCCTATGTCCCGGAGAAGGCCCGCGCCGAATTCGCGGAAGCGGCATGAGTTCCAACGCCGGCGCGGAGGCCTGACCCATGGCACGGAAAAAAGCAGAAGGCGGTGGCGCCCCGGCCTGGCTGGTCACCTTTGCCGACCTGATGTCCCTGCTCGTCTGCTTCTTCGTGCTGATCATTTCCTTTTCGATCCAGGACAAGCAGAAGCTGCAGGTTGTCGCCGGTTCCATGCGCGACGCCTTTGGCGTCAAGGAAGTCTCCAAGCGCACCGGCATTATCGAAGTCGAAGGCATCCCGATCCGCGACTACATGAAGGACATTACCCAGGTTCCGGAAGAGCTCGATTCGGATTTCGCCAAGGACCGTCATGAGAACCGGCGCAAGCAGGGACCGGAGGCGAACACCCATGACGTCAAGGAGGCCGATATCGAGCATCCGCGTCAGTTCGCAACCGCTGCCGCCTCCCTGCGCCAGGCCTGGCAGGAATTGCCCGACATCACCGAGATCTCGTCAAACATCCTGCTTGAAGAAACCGAGGAAGGGCTGAACATCACCCTGGTCGACCAGGATGGCCGGTCAATGTTCCCCGAAGGCTCCAAATATCCCTACGAAATCACCCGGCGGCTGCTGGCCAAGATGGCGCCGGTGGTTGCCCGGATGCCCAACCGCATCCAGATCACCGGACACACCACGTCTGGCCGGACCAGCGTCAATCCCGGCTACACGGCGTGGGAGCTCTCCGCCGACCGCGCCAATGCGGCGCGGCAGATCCTTGCCGAATACGGCATTCCGAGCGATCGCTTCTTCGGCGTGGTCGGCAAGGCGGACACCGAACCGCTGTTTCCGAACGATCCGTTCCTGGCCGCCAACCGGCGGATCGGCATCCTGCTGATGGCGGAAGATCCGCCGCTGCCGCTCGGCCACAATCCCTGACCGCCATCCGCAAGCACATCATCTGACCAGGGCGCTACGCCCGAGATCGCCCGTGCGAGAGGCTGGCCGCCCAGCCCCACGCCGCTCCGGTCTGGTCCGGCTGACGCCGTCCGGAGCTATTTTCCGTCAACCGGGCGAACGATCAACTGCGCCCCCTCAACCCTGACGACGTGCACCCGGGTTCCCTCAGAACAATCCGGCCCGGCGACACGCCAGAACCCGTCATCCACCTGAATTCGTCCGTTTCCGTCCACAATCGGCTCGTGCAGAATGAATTCGCGCCCGACCAGCCGGTCGCCGCGTCGGTTGAGGTGAGGCTCATCCGTGTCGGCCTCGGACCGACGCATCAACGCCCGCCCGGCAAACAGGCACACCAGCGACACCACCACGAACAGCACCAGCGACACCTGCCAGGCCATATCGATGAACAGCGCAAGCGTGCCGACGATCAACGCCGCCAGCCCGAACCAGAGAAAGAAGGTTCCCGGCGCCAGCACCTCGAGCGCGAGCAGGATCAATCCGAGGATCCACCAGGACCAGGGTCCAAGCTCGAAGACGATCCGTTCAACGATGCTCACGCGTTGTTGCCTCCCTCGCGCCCGCCAGTCGCCGGGACCGAACCGCCGCGCGACCGGCCACGGCCATCCTCGGCAAACGCATCTTTCGCAATCTCCGCGATGCCGGCCAGCGATCCGAGAACGGAAGTGGTCTCGGTCGGCAGGATCATAAGCTTCTGGTTCGGCGATTTGGCGAAAGCGCCCAAAGCCTCGACATATTTGTTGGCCACGAAATAGTTGATCGCCTGCATGTCGCCGGCGGCAATCGCCTCGCTGACCATTTGTGTGGCCCTGGCTTCGGCCTCCGCCGCGCGTTCGCGCGCCTCAGCGTCGCGGAAGGCCGCTTCCTTCCGCCCTTCCGCCTCCAGGATCAGCGACTGCTTCTCGCCTTCCGCCTGCAGAATCTCAGATTGGCGCTTGCCTTCCGCCTCAAGGATCGAGGCGCGCTTCTCGCGTTCCGCCTTCATCTGGCGTCCCATGGCATCGACCAGGTCGCGCGGCGGATTGATGTCCTTGATCTCGATCCGCGTCATCTTCAGGCCCCAGGGCGAGGCGGCCGCATCCACCACCTGCAACAGCCGGGCGTTGATCTCGTCCCGGTTGGACAGAAGCTCATCGAGATCCATCGACCCCATCACCGACCGAATGTTGGTCATGGTCAGGTTGAGGATGGCGTTTTCCAGACCGGACACTTCATAGGCGGCGCGGGCCGCGTCGAGCACCTGATAGAAGGTGACGCCATCGGCGGTCACGGTGGCGTTGTCCTTGGTGATCACCTCCTGGGAGGGAACGTCGAGGACCTGTTCCATCATGTTGATCTTGTGACCGATGCGGTCGACGAAGGGCACGATGAAGTTCAGCCCCGGCGTCAGCGTCTTGCGATAGCGCCCGAACCGCTCGACCGTGTGATTGTAGCCTTGGGGCACCGTCTTGACGCCCGCAAGGACGACAAGAACCGCCAGCACGAACAGACCGATGACAAAAAGGTCAAACCCGACAATGCCCTCAAGCATGAGCGCCAATCCTTTTCTCGCATGCCTTGTGGCGCGCCGGCCCGTTCATCACAGGCTCGGGTCGGGAGCACAGACCCCTCAGGGTTCCGACCGTCCGGGCGCCATCCTTGCAAGGAGTTGTAACCGCTTCGCCGCGTTCCGCAAGCGTTGAGGATGCCGCCGGGGCCGCATCCTCCCCAATGTCAGACCCAGCCGGACAGTTCGCGCTCGACAATGGTGCGCAGCACCCGCATTCCCTCCTCGCTGTCGTTCAGACAGGGAATATGGGCGAATTTCTCGCCGCCGTTTTCGTGAAAGATTTCCCCCGCTTCCCCGGCGATTTCCTCCAGCGTCTCCAGGCAATCGGCCACGAAGCCCGGATTGAGGACGGCAATCCGCTTCATCCCCTCCCTGGCGAGGCTCTCCACGGTCTTGTCCGTGTAAGGTTGCAGCCATTCCTCCGGACCGAACCGGGACTGAAAGGTGATCCGCAGCTTGTCCGGCGACCAGCCGAGCCGCTCGCGCAGGAGCCGCGTCGTCTTCTGGCAATGGCAATGATACGGGTCGCCCTTGCGGAAATAGGACTGCGGAATGCCGTGGAACGAAGCCAGCACCGTTTCCGGCTCGAAGTCGAGCCCGGCAAGCTCGGTCTCGATCGAGGTGGCCAGCGCGTCGATATAAACCGGATCGTCATGGTAGGGCGGAACCGTGCGCAGCGCCGGTTGCCAGCGCAGCTTGGTCAGTTCCTTGAACACCACGTCATTGACGGTCGCCGTCGTCGAGGCGGAATATTGCGGATAGAGCGGAAACACCAGCAGGCGCTCGCATCCTTGCGCCCGCAGGTGGTCAAGCCGGGAGGGGATCGACGGGTTGCCATAGCGCATCGCCCAGTCGACGATGATGCGCTCATCCGCGTCGGCCAGATCGGCGGCCAGTTTGTCCGACTGGCTGCGGGTGATCGTGCGAAGCGGAGATTCGTCGCGCTCTGTGTTCCAGATTTCCTCATACGCCTTGCCGGATTTCTTCGGCCGGGTGTTGAGGACGATGCCATAGAGGATCGGATACCACAGCGCCTTCGGCCATTCGATGACCCGCTTGTCGGTCAGGAACTCGCGCAAGTACCGGCGCATCGACCAGAAGTCCGTGCCGTCCGGCGTGCCAAGGTTGACCAGCAATACGCC
Source organism: Stappia taiwanensis (assembly GCF_014635285.1). GTDB lineage: Bacteria > Pseudomonadota > Alphaproteobacteria > Rhizobiales > Stappiaceae > Stappia > Stappia taiwanensis. The sequence goes on from NZ_BMCR01000009.1 coordinate 106,390, forward strand.
GATCCGACCCGCCTTCACCGGCGGATGGTCGCCCGGCAGCCGTATCTGGCGCATCTCGTGAGCCCGCTCTTTTTCCTGCGCCTGTTCTGCGATGACCGTCATGCTGTCCCTTCGGCTCCCGATTCTGCGTCCGTCTCATGTGGCTGTGACATAAGGCATTGGCCGCACCGAACAACCTGCATCATGCCGGAAACACCACCATGCGGCAAAATCGCCGGTCTCGGTGGTTCACCTGCGCGATCGGTCAGATCCGGCACCCAGCCCCATGGCCTGTCCGCCTCAGGGCTTTACGCGATAGGTCCCGTTTCGGATCGTCGCCCGAGGCAACACCGCCGCAAGTTATCGTCTTTAGGAAACGTGCAAGGACGCAGGATCAGTCCGTACTGTAGCGCTCGGCGACCTTGAACCAGAACTCGACAATGGTGTTGAGCACCGTGCTCATACCGACAAGGCTGTCGGCCTTGGTCACCACCGCGTTCGCCCCGGCCGCATAGGCCCGGCGAATGGTGATTGCATCATCGGCGGTGGTGAAAACGCACACAGGGATGGCATTCAGGGTCGGGTGGGCGCGAAGCTTGGTGAGAAACTCGGTACCACTCATGATCGGCAGGTTGAGGTCGAGCAGGATGAGATCCGGGGCGGGCTCGCCGGCCAGCGCGGCCTTGTCGAGCAACTCCAGCGCTTCCACCCCGTTTTCCACGGTCGAGATCGTCACCGGAACCGTTGAGGATTCAAGCGCTTTCTCAATGATGCGCACATCATCCGGGTCGTCCTCGACCAGAAGGATCGCCGCACCGCTCATCGCGTTTTCAGTCCCGTGCATCCGCCGGATCCATATCCGTGAAGTCGTGGTTACCGAACTATGAATAGGACGAGAGCCAACGCGGGCGCAACACGAACGCCCGCGTTTTTATCCATCGTCGGAAATAACATTACCCCTTTATGAACAATCTATCATGAATCGTAATTGCGCTCGTCTGAAATAATCTTGCCATCATTGGGCAAACTGCCCGGTGCCACCAGCTCGACCGCGCCGCCCAGTTTGGTGATCTCGCGCAGGCTTGTGGACAAGGCCGCTCCCAGGTCCGCCGGCACGTCGCCAGCCACCTCATAGGCAAGCCGCATCACATCCCGATCCTGCTCCCGCTCCACGATCAGCCGTGCCCGCGCCACCTCCGGGTGCCGGGCGAGAACCGCGGCCACCTGCTTCGGATCGACGAACATGCCCTTGACCTTGGTGCGCTGATCGGCGCGCCCCATCCAGCCTTTCAGGCGCATGTTGGTGCGCCCGCACGAAGAGCGACCGGAGACCACCGCCGAAAGGTCCCCGGTGCCAAACCGGATCAACGGATAGGACCGGCTGAAACAGGTCACCACCAGTTCGCCCACCTCCCCTTCGGGCACGGGGCAATCCGTTCCCGGACGCACGATCTCGGCGATCATGTTCTCGCTGACGATCAATCCCTCATCGGCCATGCTCTCATAGGCAATGACGCCAAGATCGGCCGTCGCATAGGCCTGCAAAACCGAAACGCCCCGGCTCTCGTACTCCGCCCTGAGGCTGGGAAACAGCGCCCCACCCGAGACCAGCGCCTTGCGGATCGAAGACGCATCCCGGCCGGTCTCCGCCGCCTTGTCGAGCAGCACCTTGAGAAAGTCCGGGGTGCCGGTGTAGCCAACGGGACGCAAGGCCTCCAGCGCATCGAGCTGGGCCTCGGTGTTGCCGGCACCGGCCGGAAACACCGTGCAGCCGAGCGCCCGGGCACCAAGGTCGAGGATAAAGCCGCCCGGCGTCAACTGATAGGACAGGGCGTTGTGGACCACATCCCCGGGCCGGAACCCGGCCGCGAACAGTGCACGAGCGCAGCTCCAGGGATCCGTTCCCTCTCCTTGCGGCTCCCAGACCGGCCCCGGTGACATGAAGATGCGGCCGAACGCGGATGGGTCACCGGCAGCAAACCCACCGAACGGCGGATTTTGCACCTGCGCAGCCATCAATTCCGGTTTGCGCAGCACCGGCAGGGCCGCCAGCGCTTCCCGGCTGGACACCGCCTCCGCGTCGATCCCCGCCAGATGCGCCGCCCACCCGGGTGCGTTGTCCTTGGCGTAAGCAATCTGCGCGGGCAAACGGGCAAACAGATCCGCTTCCCGCGCATCGGGATCCTGGATTTCGAGCTGATCGAAGTGCTCTGCGCTCATGGCTTACCCCTCGCCCGGCCGGGCGTTGCGCCGCCTTTCGGCAACGTCAGTGTCATTCCTGTCGAATCCTTGTCGGAGCGTGTCGCGGCGGACAGCGCACCGTGCCTGGCGGCTCAGGCCAGCCAGCGTTTCCGTCGCTTGTAGTGCTTGACGTTTCGGAAGGATTTGCGCCCTTCGCCGCCGACACCCAGATAGAATTCCTTAACGTCCTCGTTCTCGCGCAGCGCCTTGGCGGCACCGTCGAGCACGATGCGCCCCGACTCCATGATGTAGCCATACGTGGCGTAGCGCAGGGCGACATTGGTGTTCTGCTCCGCAAGCAGGAAGGAAACGCCCTCCTTCTCGTTGAGCTCCTTGACGATCTCGAAGATCTCCTCGACGAGCTGAGGAGCAAGACCCATGGAGGGTTCGTCCAAGAGGATCATGCTCGGTCGGCTCATCAGCGCCCGGCCGATGGCGCACATCTGCTGCTCGCCGCCGGAAGTGTAGCCCGCCTGGCTGCCGCGCCGCTCGCGCAGCCGCGGGAAGTAATCGTAGACCATCTCCAAATCGGCCTTGACCGCCGCCCCGCCATCCTTGCGGGTATAGGCGCCAGTCAGAAGGTTTTCCTCGATGGTCAAATGGCCGAAGCAATGCCGGCCCTCCATCACCTGGATGCAGCCGCGCCGCACCAGGTCGTTCGGCGACAAGGCCTCGACCCGCTCATCCTTGAAGACGATCGTGCCCTTGGTAACATCGCCGCGCTCGGCCTGCAGAAGGTTCGACACGGCCTTCAAGGTCGTGGTCTTGCCGGCGCCGTTGGCGCCCAAAAGGGCAACGATGCCGCCTTCCGGCACGGTCAGCGAAACGCCCTTCAGCACCAGAATTACGTGGTTGTAGATCACCTCGATGTTGTTCACAGCGAGGATGGTCGAAGCGGACGTCTCGGTCTGCCGTGCATTGGCGTCCATGTCAGTCTTCCGGCGCTAGCGTTGGGCGGGCCGGCCCGGGCGGATACGGCGCGGGCCGGCGGAGCTAGGACCGGTCCGCAGTCTGTCCGCGGACCGGGGTCTTTTCGTGCGATGCCGGCTCAGTTGGCCGGGCAGGCATCGTCACGCGTCGGCCACGGGGCATTCGACGTCGCGTAGTCCTTGGAGGCCTGCATCAGGATCGGCGTGACCTCTTCGGTCAGCGGCGAGAACCAGTCGGTCGCCGAGGTCCACTTCTCGCCGTCCCATTCCTGAATGAACAGCGGGTGGTGACCGGAGTGATTGGAGCAGGTGATCTCGATCGGCGCGATCATGCCCTTCAGGCCGATGGCCTCCAGACGTGCCTCGTCGATCTTGAGGTTCTCCAGACCAAGGCGCATGTCCTCGGCGTTGATCACCTTCTTGCCCGTCATCTCCTGGGCGGTGCGGATCGCTTCGACCATGTAGAGGGCATTCACGACGCCCCGGTTGTAGAGATTCTCGCCGATCGTATCTGCCGGGGTGTGCGAGTTGCCCGCATCCACAACCAGCTTCTTGATGTCCTGCAGGGCCGGATAGTCGGCACCGACATTGTTGAAGCTGACGGACTTGTAGCCCTTGGCGCCCGCGCCACCGGCCCGTGCGTCCTCGTCGCCACCGGCCCACCACACGCCGATGAACTTCGACATGTCGAAACGGTTCTTCACCGCTTCCTTGATGGCGGTCGGGTTCATGGCCCCCCAGCCCCACATCACGACATAGTCGGGACGGTCGCGGCGGATGGACAGCCACTGCGAGGACTGGTTCTGCATCTCCTTGCCCGCAACCGGGTACTGCAGCACCTCGAAGCCGTACTTCTGGGCGAGGTTGTCAAGCAGCGGAATCGGCTCGCGGCCGTAGCCAGCGTCAAGGAAGATGTAGCCGATCTTCTTGCCCTTGAGGCCTTCCATGCCCCCTTCCTGTTCGCCGATATACTTGATGATCGCCGACAGGCCGTCCCAATACGTGTCCGGCGGATTGAATACCCAGGGGAAGGTGTTGCCGTCGGCCGCCGCGGACAGGCCATAGGCCATCGACAGGACCGGGATCTTGTCGACCGACGATTTCGGGATCACCTGCAGGGTGATGCCGGTCGACCACGGATTGAAGACCAGCGTGTTCTTCGCCTTGGCCTGCTCGTAGCACTCCACGCCCTTCTGCGTGTCGTAGCCGGTCTCGCACTCGTCGAAGTCGATCTTGACTCCGTTCACGCCGCCGTCGCGCGCGTTGATCATCGCCAGGTAGTCGGACATGCCGTTGGCGATGTGGATGCCCGACCCGGCATACGGGCCGGTCCGGTAGGTCGGCAGCTGGATGTAGACGGAATCCTCGGCGATGGCCGGAGCGACGAAGGACGCCGCCAAGCCCATCAGGACCGATCCCGCCAGGAGAGTTTTCATTCGCATGTTTTTCTTTCCTCCCGTTCGTGCCCCTTGCGGAGCCTTCCTCCCATTCGTGCCCCTTGTGGGGGCCTTGCCAACGGAGTCTCGCCAGTTGGACCGGGTCCGGCTTGCACCCCGGTGGCATCTGAGGGTCGCCCCTCCCTGCGGATCCTCCCTGATCACGCGTAAGGGAACGGCCAGACCCTGAGTTTCTCCTTGCCGATCGCCCACAGCCGGGCCAGCCCGTGCGGTTCGACGATCAGGAAGAAGATGATGAGCGCGCCGATGACCATCTGCGCGACCTGGAACACGGTCTCGGCGGCGATATCGACACCAAGAGCCGGCAGGCCGACGCGCATCAGGATCGGCAGGATCCAGATGAACGCCGCGCCGAAGAACGATCCCACCAGCGAGCCGAGGCCGCCGATGATCGCCATGAACAACACCTGGAACGACAGGGTGATCGAGAACACCGCGGGCTCCGCGGCGCCAAGATAGAAGAACACGAACATCGCGCCGGCGACGCCGCATACATAGGACGACACCGCAAAAGCCGAGAGTTTGGCCACCAGCGGGCGCACGCCCATCAGTTCGGCGGCGATGTCCATGTCACGGATCATCATCCACTGCCGGCCGATGCGGCCACGGATCAGGTTCTTGATGAGCAGGGTCATCACCACGACGATGGCCAGCACCACGTAGTAGCGGGAGATGCCGCCGGCCGCCGGGCCGGTGACCAGCGTGCCGAAGAACTCTCGCCCCGGCACCTCGATCGCGCCGGAAGCATTGTAGTTGTAAAGCCACGAGATGCGGATGAAGCACCACTCGAGGAAGAACTGCGCGGCGAGCGTCGTCACCGCAAGGTACAGACCCTTGATGCGCAGCGACGGCAGGCCGAAGACCACGCCCGCCGCCGCAGCGAAGACCCCCGACAGCAGGATGTGGACGATGACGTTCACCTCCGGGAAGATCGTCACCAGCTTGTAGCAGCTGTAGGCGCCCACCCCCATGAAGGCGCCGGTGCCGAGCGAAAGCTGGCCGGCATAGCCCGTCAGGATGTTGAGGCCGATCGTGGCGAGCGCCAGGATCAGAAAGGGAATGGCGATGGCCGAGAGCATGAACTCGCTCGCCACCAGCGGCAGCAGGAGGGCGAGGACGAGGATGACCCCGATCCCGATGCGATCCTGGCGGATCGGGAAGATCTGCTGGTCGGCAGCATAGGTGGTCTTGTACTGGCCGGCTTCACGATAGAACATGGCTGGCTCCTCAAATCCGCTCGATGATCTTTTCGCCGAACAAGCCCTGCGGACGGAACAGCAGGAAGACCAGCGCGATGACATAGGCAAGCCAGCTTTCGATGCCGCCTCCCACGAGGCCACCCCAGTAGATCTCGCCGACCTTCTCGCCGATGCCGATGATCAACCCGCCGATGATGGCGCCGGGGATGGAGGTGAACCCGCCAAGGATCAGCACCGGCAGCGCCTTCAGCGCCACGATCTCCAGGGCGAACGACACGTCCGACCGCGCGCCCCACATGATGCCAGTGGCCAGCGCGACGATGCCGGCGGCGAACCAGACAATCGCCCAGATCTGATTGAGCGAGATGCCCACCGACAGGGCCGCGGTGTGGTCGTCGGCCACCGCGCGCAGGGCGCGGCCAATACGGGTGCGGTTGAAGAAGACCGCGAGGCCGCCGACCATCAGCAGCGCGATGACCGCAGCGGCGATATCGATATGCTGGAGGATCACCAGTCCGCGCTCGCCCATTTCGAAGGCCGTCGAGCCGGTCGGCAGGCCGAGCTCGGATGTGATCATCTGCTTCGGCTCGCCGCCGAAGATCACTTCGCCGAGGCCGATCAGGAAATAGGTCATGCCGATGGTGGCCATCAGCAGGATGATGTCCGGCTGGCCGACCAGCGGCCGCATCACGAACTTTTCGATGCACACGGCGAGGATCGCCATGATGCCGATCGCCAGGATCAGCGCCAGCCAGGCCGGCACCCCCTTCTGGTGCAGGCCCACCAGCGACAGGCCAGCGAACACGACCATGATGCCTTGCGCGAAATTGAAGACGCCCGAGGCCTTGTAGATCAGCACGAAACCGAGGGCGATCAGGGCGTAGAGCACGCCGGCGACGAAGCCTTCCCAGACCACCTGGATCAGGAAGTCCGGTGCATCGACCATCTGCACGAAGGGGTCGATGAGGATGTTGTAGAGCATGTCCATTAGTGCGAGACCCCGAGATACGCGTCGATCACATCCTGGTTCGCCTGCACCTCCTCCGGAGGTCCGTCGGCGATCTTGCGCCCGTAGTCGAGCACCACCACCCTGTCGGACAGATCCATCACCACGCCCATGTCATGTTCGATCAGCGCGATGGTGGTGCCGAACTGCTGGTTGACGTCGAGGATGAAGCGGCTCATGTCCTCCTTCTCCTCAAGGTTCATGCCCGCCATCGGCTCGTCGAGCAAAAGCAGCTCCGGCTCCATCGCCAGCGCCCGGGCCAGCTCCACCCGCTTTTGCAGGCCATAGGGCAACCGCCCGACCGGCGTCTTGCGGATCGCCTGGATCTCCAGGAAATCGATGATCTCCTCGACCTTGCGGCGATGTTCGATTTCCTCGCGCAGCGCCGGTCCGACGCGCAGGCATTGCCACAGGAAACCGGAATGCATCTTCAGCCCGCGCCCGGTCATGATGTTGTCCAGCGTCGTCATCCCCTTGAACAGGGCGACATTCTGGAAGGTGCGGGCAATGCCGTGGCTCGCCGCCTCATAGGGCTTCATCTTGCGCCGCACCTTGCCGCGCCAGGTGATCGTCCCTTCCTGCGGGTGATAGAAGCCGTTGATCACGTTGAGCATCGACGTCTTGCCGGCACCGTTCGGGCCAATAATCGCCCGCACTTCTCCCTTGATGATGTCGAAGGAGATGTTGGTGATCGCCCTTACGCCGCCAAAGGACAGCGAAACGCTGTCGATGCGCAGCAGCACCTCTCCCGGCGCCGTCTCCCCGTCGGGCTGCATTCCCGCCGGTTTTACCAGAACGTTCATTCCGCCGCCTCCTGCAAGCCACCACCGGACGTCGGATGGATCGTCATGTCGCGAATCTCCACATCCGCCTCGATCGCGCCCTTACGGCCGTCCTCGAAGGTGACTTCGGTCCGCACATGCTTGCGGGCGGAGCCGTCGTAGAGCGCCTCGATCAACGGGGCATAGCGCTCGGCGATAAAGGAGCGGCGGACCTTCTGGGTGCGCGTCAGCTCGCCGTCATCCGCATCCAGCTCCTTGTGCAGGATCAGGAAACGCTTGATCTGCGCCCCGGCCATCATCGGCTCGGAAGCAAGGTCCCGGTTCACCTGATCCACATGGTCCTGGATCATGTTGTAGACGTCCGGATGGGCGGCCAGTTCCTGATAGGAGGCATAATTGACGTTGTTGCGCTCGGCCCAGGAGCCCACCGCCGTGAGGTCGATGTTGACGAACACGCCGCAGAAGTCGCGCCCGTCGCCAAAGGCCACCGCCTCCTTGACGTTGGGAAAGAACTTCAGCTTGTTCTCGATGTATTTCGGCGCGAACAGCGCCCCATCGGTCAGCTTTCCCACATCCTTGGCGCGGTCGATGATCTTCAGATGGCCATTTTCGGCGATGTAGCCGGCATCGCCGGTCAACACCCAACCATCCTCGGTCTTGGTGGCGCGCGTCGCCTCATCGTTCTTGTAGTAGCCGACGAACACGCCCGGCGAGCGATAGAGCACCTCGCCATTGTCGGCGATCTTCAGCTCCACATCCGGCGCCGGCGTGCCCACCGTGTCGCCGAAGATCTGGCCGTCCGGCTGCATGGTGATGTAGACGCTGGCCTCGGTCTGACCGTAGAGCTGCTTGAGATTGAGCCCGAGCGAGCGATAGAAGCGGAAGATCTCCGGACCAATCGCCTCGCCGGCGGTATAGCCGACCTTCAGCCGGGTGAAGCCCATCTGGTTCTTCAGCGGCCCGTAGACCATGATCTCGCCGAGCGCGTAGGCCAGCCGGTCGCGGAAGCCGACGGCCTCACCGTTGAGTATGCGCTCGCCCACCCGGCGCGCCAGCGCCATGAAGCTGTCGAACATCTTCTTCTTGAGGGTGCCCGCATCTTCCATCCGCACCATGATGTGCGTCAGCATTCCCTCAAACACCCGCGGCGGCGCGAAGAAATAGGTCGGCGCGATCTCCTGCCGGTCGGATAGAACGGTCTCCAGGCTTTCCGGACAATTGACGCAATAGCCGGCGATGTAGGACTGGGCGATCGAAAAGACATAGTCGCCGATCCAGGCCAACGGCAGATAGGCCAGCGTCTCTTCATGCTCGTCGAGCCCGTCGAACGCATTGCCGTTGCGCGCGGAAATCACCAGGTTGTCGAAGGAGAGCATCACCCCCTTCGGCCGTCCGGTGGTCCCGGAGGTGTAGAGGATCATCGCAAGGTCGCTGCCCTTGGCCGCCTGGATGCCCTCGCGCCAGGCCGCCTCAAGCGACGCGTCCGCCGCCATCGCCGCCCGCCCTGCCTCTTGCAGCGCTTCGAAACTGTGCAGCCGCGTGTGGTCGTAGTCTCTCAGACCGCGCGGGTCGTCATAGACGACCTGCTCCAGCTTTGGCAGCGCGTCGGCCGTGGACAGGATCTTGTCGACCTGCTCCTGATCCTCGACGCAGGCGAAACGCACCTCCGCGTGTTCCAGCACATAGGCCATCTCCTCGGCGACCGAGTCCGCGTAGAGCGGAACCGGCATGCCGCCGAGCGACTGCGCGGCAACCATGGACCAGTACATGCGCGGACGATTGCCACCGATGATCGCGATCTTGTCACCGGCGGAAAACCCGATGCCGCGAAGACCGAGAGCAAAGGCACGGATTTCCTCAAGGGCCTCCGCCCATGTCCATGCCTGCCAGATTCCGAGATCCTTCTCGCGAATGGCCGGGCGGTCCGCGAAGACCCTGGCATTGCGCAAAAGGAATTTCGGAAAGGTGTCCTCGTCGAGGCGCTCGACGACGGGCGACCCTGCCATAGCGTTTCTTCCCTTCTGGACGCCCCGGTTGTCCGGGGTCGCGTTTTCAAGCGTGCCGATATTATCACATCCTGAACCGTCCAACCTCTTCTCTCTTCTTGGAGACTTACCCGAGACTGACGCAGGTGCGCGCTCAACTGCAACGCTATTCGCCGCACGTTGCGCCAGTATGTGCCAATTGCAACGAATTGTGTCAGCCTCCCTGTCCTGGTAGGTCAGCGGCCACGCATCGCCCTCCGCCGGCCCGCCCTTTCGCTTTTTCTTCGACACGGGCGCTTCTTTGCCTAAACTCAGTTCATGCTGACCGGAGATCTTTACCGCGACCGCCTCGACCTGTTGCAGGCCGCGCTCGACCATATCAACCAGGGGTTTTCCGTCTTCGACGCGGACCTGCGCCTGGTGGCCTGGAACAGACGCCTGTTCGAGCTGCTGGAGTTCCCCTGGCATCTGGCCAAGCGCGGCACTCATCTGGCCGAGTTCCTGCGCGTCAATGCCGCGCGCGGCGAATATGGCGACAGCGACGTGGAGGTGCTGGTCGCCCGAAGGGTGGAGCGGGCGCGGCTGTTCGAGCCGCACACCTTCGAGCGCAAGCGGCCCGACGGGCAGGTGGTGCTGGTCACCGGCGCGCCGCTGCCGGCCGGCGGCTTCGTCACCACCTACACCGATGTCACCCGCGACCGGCAACAGCAGGCGACGCTGGAACGCACCGTCGCCGAGCGCACCCGGCAGCTGCGCCAAAGCGAGGACTGGCTACGGCTGGTCACCGACAGCGTTCCGGCGCTGATCGCCTATATCGGCCCGGGGCCGGTCTATCGCTTCGCCAACCGGCGCTATGCCAAATGGTTCGATCACACGGTGGAATCGATTGTCGGACGACCCGCCGAGGAGGTTATCGGCCCCGAGCTCTACCCGCAGATCGTCCCGCATATCGACCGGGCCTTCGAAGGCGAGGCCGTGTCCTACGAGTATTCACGCACCCGCAAGGACGGCCGGCTGGTGCACATGCGCTCCACGCTTATTCCGGACCGGACCCTCGACGGGCGCACGCTCGGCTGTTTCGTCCTGTCCCTTGACGCCACCGACCAGAAACGCAGCGAGGTCGCCCTTGCCGAGGCCCGGCGCATGGAAGCGGTCGGACAGCTGACCGGCGGCGTTGCCCACGATTTCAACAATCTCCTGACCATCATCATCGGCAACGTTCTGAGCCTCAAGCGCAAGGTGGAAGCGCCGGCCATGCCGGACCTTGCCGCCCATCTCGACCCGATCCTGCAGGCGGCCCAGCGCGGCACCGACCTGACCCGGCGCCTCCTGGCCTTCGCCCGCGGCGACACCCCCGATGCCAAACCCGTTCATCTGGCCGCCCTGCTGAGCAACATCGAACGGCTGGTCGCCGGCTCCCTGCCGGCCTCCATCGCCCTCACCATCACCAGCCAGGCGCCGGCGCTGATCGCCCGGATCGATCCATCGGAAGCGGAAAACGCCCTCGTCAACCTGATCTTCAACGCCCGGGATGCCATGCCGCACGGCGGCAGTCTGACCGTCACCCTCGACGAGGCCTGCCTGGAGACCGCCGAGGCCGAAGCCATCGGCATCGCGCCGGGCACTTATGCGCGGATCCTGGTTGCCGATACCGGTCACGGCATGAGCGAGGAGGTGCGCCGGCAGGCCTTCGATCCGTTCTTTTCCACCAAGACCTTCGGCACCGGCAGCGGCCTCGGCCTTCCCACCGTCTATTGCTTCGCCCGCCGGGCCAGCGGCGGCATCACCATCGACAGTCAGCCGGACAAGGGCGCGCGCATCTGCCTGTGGCTGCCCGTCCATCACGCCATTCCCGCCGATGATGCGGATACGGGCGACATGCCCATGCCCGCCGGCCAGGGTGAACTGATCCTTCTGGTCGATGACGATACCGATGTCGCCAATGTGGTGCGCGATCAGCTTTGCGCCCTCGGCTACACCGTGCTCGTCACCAATGAGGCGAAAGACGCAGTTGACCTGATTGCCTCCGTCCCCGACATTCGAGCGGTCCTGAGCGATGTCGTCATGCCGGGTCAGATGAACGGAATGGATCTCGTTGCCGCGATCCGCCGTGCCCGCCCCGACCTGCCGACCGCGCTCATGACCGGCTACCGACGCGGGCCGGGGCAGGAGGGTGTGCCAACGGACTGCGCGGCTGGGGACTGTCCGGTTCTGGCCAAGCCCTTCACCATCTGCGCCCTTGCACAGACCATGAGCGAGATCCTTGCCTCATGACCCATCCCGACCCGATCCGCGACAGGGAGGCCGTGGCGCCCGAGGACGCCCTGATCCATATCGTCGAGGATGAAGCCGCCATTCGCGACCTGCTGACGCAAACGCTGGCGACCTACCGGTTCAACACCGAGGAATTCGCCACCGCAGATGCCTTTCTTCTGGCGTTGGAAGACCGTGCCCCCGCCGCCGTGATCCTCGACCTCGGCCTGCCCGACATGGATGGCATGGAGGTGATCAACCGCATCCGCGCCCATGCGCCGGTGCCGATTCTTGTCCTGTCGGCCCGGGCCCATGCCTCCGACCGGATCATGGGGCTGGAATTTGGCGCGGATGATTATGTGGTCAAGCCGTTCGATCCGCGCGAGATCGTTGCCCGGATCCGCTCCCTGCTGCGCCGGGCAGCGCCCGAGCCCGCCCCCAGCGCACCGAGCTGCGAAATCGCCCGGTTTTCCGGCTGGAGCTTCGAGCCGGGATCACATCGGCTGGTGGGCCCTGACGGAACCGAGACCTTCCTGTCCACCAGCGAGACGACCCTTCTGACCGCCCTGCTGCGCGCGCCCAAACGGGTGCTCAGCCGCGACTATCTGCTGGAGCATGGCGGACGCGACGACGCGCTCGACCGGGCCATCGACGTGCGCATTTCCCGCATTCGCAAGAAGCTGACCCGGCCCGGCGGCCAGTCGCTGATCCGCACCGTCTACGGCTCCGGCTACATGCTGACGACCCAGGTAGACTGGGGCGGCTGACCGCCGTCAGCCGCCGCCCGCGCGCTATTCCGCCGCCTGCTGCGATGCCTCGGTCCCGGCCCGCCAGGCTGCCAGCAACTCCGGGAGCCGCGCCTCCGCCCGTTCCGCCGCCTCCGCCCGCACCGGTCCGAAGCCGCGGATGGTCTCCGGCCAGGCCAGCAGCGCGGTGGCCGCACCGATCCGCTCCGCATCGAGCGTTGCCGCCACATCGTCGACAATCGCCTCGAACCGATCGCGCAACCGCCGTTCCATCCGCCGCTCTTCCGTTCGGCCGAACGGATCGAACACCCCACCGCGCAGACGCTTCATCCGCGCCAGAAGACCGAACACCGGCATGACCCAAGGACCGAACCGGCGCTTGGCCGGACGCCCCGTGCGCGGATCGGTGCCGCTGAGAAGCGGCGGCGCCAGGTGGAACTCCAGCCGGCCATGGCTTTCGAAGGTATCCTCCAGTTGCCGGCGGAAGGCACTGCCGGAATAAAGCCGGGCCACCTCGTATTCATCCTTGATCGCCATCAGCCGGAACAATTCGCGGGCGCCGGTGCGCACCAACACCTCCCCGTCTGTGCCGAACGGTTCCGCCCGCGCTTTCAGCGCCGCGATCCGCCGCGCGAAGCGATCCGCATAGGCCTTGTCCTGATACTCGGCGAGAAACCGGCTGCGCCGGGCGATCATTTCATCAAGGCTTTCCGACAGGCGGTGATGCTCAGGCACCGCCTCACCGGTCCGCACCGCCTGAGCGAGCGCCTCGCGATCGACGGCGGCCACCCGCCCCCAGGCGAAGGCGGCAAGGTTCATCTCCACCGAAACCCGGTTGAGCCGAATGGCATCCTCGATCGCTTCACGGGTGAGCGGGATCGCTCCCATCTGCCAGCCGTAGCCAAGCAGGAACATGTTGGCGGCGATCGCATCGCCGAACAGTTTGGTCGCCTGTTCGGTCGCGTCGATGAAGCGGCTGCGGCCGGCGCCCGTTGCCTGCTCGATGGCCGCGACCAACTGCCGGCCCGGCAGGCTGAAATCCGGATTGCGGGTAAAATCGCCTGGCAGGGTCTCATGGGTGTTGACGACGGCTGTGGTCGCCCCTTCGCGCATCGCCGTCAGCACCTTGGCCGAGCCGGCGACAACGATGTCGCAGGCCAGCACCAGATCGGCCCCGCCGGTGCCGACCCGGATCGCCGAGATATCCTCCGGGCGTGGCGCCAGCTTCAGGTGACTGGTCACCGCCCCGCCCTTTTGCGCCAAACCGGCCATGTCGATGATGCCGCAGCCGAGCCCGTCGAGATGCGCCGCCATGCCGAGCACCGCGCCGACGGTGACAACACCAGTGCCGCCAACGCCGGTGATCAGGATCGAATGCACCCGGTCAAGCGGCGCGATTTCCGGCTCCGGCACGGCGGGCGCCGCCGGCGCGCTGACCGCCCGGCCCTTCAGCACCCCGCCGCGCACGCTGACGAAGGAGGGGCAGAACCCCTTCACGCAGGAAAAGTCCTTGTTGCAGGAAGACTGGTCGATGGTCCGCTTGCGGCCCCATTCGGTTTCCACCGGCTGCACCGCGACGCAGTTTGACTGGACGCCGCAATCGCCGCAGCCCTCGCACACCAGGTCGTTGATCAGGATCCGCTCATCGGGATCGGGGAAGAGCCCGCGCTTGCGCCGCCGGCGCTTTTCCGCCGCACAGGTCTGATCATAGATCAACACGGTCAACCCCGGCTCGCGCGCCAGCTCCCGCTCCACCTCCAGCAACTCGTCGCGATGATGGATCGACATGGCCGCCGGCCAATTGGTCGCGGGCGGATACTTGCCCGGTTCATCGGTGACGAGAACCACGCGCCGCGCGCCCTCCGCCGCCACCTGCCGGGCGATCTGGTCGACCGTCAGCCCGCCATCATGGGCCTGGCCGCCGGTCATCGCCACCGCGTCGTTGTAAAGGATCTTGTAGGTGATATTGACGCCGGCGGCCTTAGCCGCGCGGATCGCCAGCGCGCCGGAATGGTTGTAGGTGCCATCGCCAAGGTTCTGGAACACATGGCCGGTGCGGGAAAACGGCGCCTCGCCGATCCAGTTGCCCCCTTCGCCGCCCATCTGGGTGTAGCCCTCGGTCCGCCGGTCCATCCACTGCACCATGTAGTGGCAGCCGATCCCCGCATAGGCGCGGCTTCCCTCCGGAACATGGGTGGAGGAATTGTGCGGACAGCCGGCACAGAAATACGGGCTGCGCACGGCAACATCTCCGGTCCGCCGCAGCCGCTCGCTGCGCGCCTCCAGATCGGCGATCCGGGCGGCGAGCCGTTCCTGCGGCCGGCGGGCCTGCAGCCGCCGGCCGATCTCCAACGCGATCTGCATCGGCTCCAGCGCGCCCGGCGCGCGAAACAGGATCGCCCCGGTCTCGTCGGTCTTGCCCAGCACCTGCGGCGCATCCGCCGTGCGATAGAGGAGTTCCTTGATCTGCGGTTCGATCAGGGCCCGTTTTTCCTCCACCACGATCAGGAGTTCCAGCCCCCCGGCGAAGGCCCGCAGCCGATCCGCATCGAGCGGCCAGGGACAGCCCACCTTGTAGAACGCCAGCCCGAGGTCCGCCGCCGTCACCTCGTCGATACCCAGAAGATCCAGCGCCTCGACCACATCGAGATAGCTCTTGCCGGTGGAAACGATGCCGATCCTGGGCGTCCGTCCGCCCGACAGCACCACCCGGTCGAGCGCATTGGCGGCGATGAAGGCGCGCGCCGCCGGCAGCTTGACTTCGTGCAGCCGGGCCTCCTGCGCCAGCGGATGATCGCTCGGGCGCACATGCACCCCGCCCGGCGGAAACGGAAACTCCGGCAGGATCGGCCGCACCCGGTCCAGACGCCCGTCGATCGAGGCGGTGGATTCCACATTGTCCTTGACCAGTTTCAGCCCGGCCCAGAGCCCGGCATAGCGCGACAAGGCCCAGCCATAGAGGCCGAAATCGAGGATCTCCTGCGCACCCGCCGGATTGAGGATCGGCATCATCGCATCGACAAGGGCGAATTCGGACTGATGCGCCGTGGTCGAGCTTTCGCAGGTGTGATCATCGCCCATCAGCGCCAGCACACCGCCATGGCGCGACGTACCGGCCAGATTGGCATGTCGGAACGCATCGCCCGACCGGTCGACGCCCGGCCCCTTGCCGTACCAGATGCCGAACACCCCGTCGAAGCGCCCCTCGCCGCGCATCTCCGCCTGCTGGGTTCCCCACACCGCCGTCGCCGCCAGATCCTCGTTGATCGCCGGCGAGAACACCACATCGGCCGGCGCCAGCACCTTGGCCGCCCGCTGGAACTGCTGGTCGAGCGCACCGAGCGGCGACCCGCGATAGCCGGTCACATAGCCGGCGGTGTTGAGCCCGGCCGCGCGGTCGCGCGCCTTTTGCATCAGGACCAGGCGGATCAGCGCCTGGGTGCCGGACAGGAAGATCCGATCCTTGCCAAGATCGTATTTGTCATCGAGCGAAACCCGATTGCGCATGGTCAACTGTCTCCTCCCGGCGGAACGCGACCCGGAGACGGGCAAGGACCTTCCCCCTGCCCGCGCCATCGAAAGCGCCGCTTCCGCCACTATCGGCCTTGCCGTGATTCCTTCGCAGTATATCCGGATCGGTGCTCGTTGCATCGCGCAGCTTCCAGAGACAAAAAACCGTATTTTCTCGCTAAAATTGCGGAGTTTTCGCTCTGCCTTGCTTTTGCAGAAGCCGCAAAGCTGCTAATCAGACAGCGCCCGGCGACGGGCGGACGGGAGAAACGGCGACACAGCCGGCCCCGTTTTTTACGGGAGGGAAAGAGGGCCGATCATGACATATCCACATGCACCGCGCGCCGCGCGCGGCAGGGGCTAAAGCGATGCGTGCGCTCGCCGCCATCGTCCGGATCATCAGCGGTCTCAACACCCTGATCGGCAACATCTTCTCATGGCTGTCGCTGGCCATTGTCGCCGTGTGTTTCACGGTGGTGGTCCAGCGTTACGTCTTTTCCAGCAGTTTCGTCTGGATGCAGGATCTCTACATCTGGCTGAATGGTGCCATGTTCACCGCGGTCGCCGGCTTCGCCCTGCTGCGCAACGATCATGTGCGGGTCGATATTTTCTACCGGCCCGCAAGCGTGCGGCGAAAGGCGGTGGTCGACCTGATCGGCGTCGTCCTGTTCCTGCTGCCCTTCACCTGGATCGTCTTCTACTACGCCTGGAGCTTCGTCAGCCGGTCGTGGCGGCTGACCGAGGCCTCCGCCAATGTGGGCGGAATGCCCGGGCTTTTCATTCTCAAGACCTTCATTCTCGGCTTTGCGGTGCTGGTCGCGCTGCAGGGTATCGCGATGGCGCTGCGCTCGATCCTGGTGCTGACCGGCAATGAGACCCTGTTGCCCGAGGCCCTGCGCTACGACGCGAAAACGGCTGTCAAACCGGAGGCAAGCGCCTGATGGATCCTGTCCTTGTCGGCGAGCTCCTGTCGGGGCTCATGTTTTTCGGTATCATCGGCTTCCTCCTTCTTGGCTTTCCTGTTGCCTTCACCCTGGCCGGCGTCTCGCTGATGTTCGGGCTGGTCGGCATGTGGTTCGGGGTGTTCGATCCGTCGAATTTTGGCTCTCTCGCCAACCGCTACATCGGCTACATGACCAACGAGGTGCTGGTCGCCGTGCCGCTGTTCATCTTCATGGGCGTGATGCTGGAACGCTCGAAGATCGCCGAGCAGCTGCTGCTGACCATGGGCAAGCTGTTCGGCAACATGCGTGGTGGCCTGGGCATGTCGGTGATCATCGTCGGCGCGCTGCTGGCCGCCTCCACCGGCGTTGTCGGTGCCACGGTGGTGACCATGGGCCTGATCTCGCTGCCGGCGATGCTGCGGGCCAACTATGACCCGAGGCTCGCCTCCGGCGTCATCTGCGCCTCCGGCACCCTTGGCCAGATCATTCCGCCCTCGACCGTGCTGATCTTCATGGGCGACATGCTGTCGGGCATCAATTCCCAGGTGCAGATGGCCAAGGGCAACTTCGCCCCGGTGCCGGTCTCGGTCGGTGACCTGTTCGCCGGCGCCCTGCTGCCCGGGTTGCTGCTGGTCGGCCTTTATCTCGGCTGGACCGCGCTCAAGGCGATCTTCGAGCCGGCCTCCTGCCCGGCAACCCCGGTTCCGCCGGAGGAAAAGAAGGACCTCCTGCGCGAGGTTGCCGTGGCGCTGGTGCCACCGCTGATGCTCATTCTGGCGGTGCTGGGCTCGATCCTCGGCGGCATTGCCACGCCGACCGAGGCGGCCTCCGTCGGCGCGGTCGGCGCCATGGTGCTGGCCGGCCTGCGCTGGCGCCTGTCCTTTTCGGTGCTGCGCGAGACCGCCATCGCCTCGGCCTCCATCACCTGCATGGTGTTCATCATCCTGTTCGGCGCCTCGGTGTTCTCCATCGTCTTCCGGCTGATGGGCGGCGACAATCTGGTGCATGAGTTCCTGTCCAACCTGCCGGGCGGCACGCTCGCCGCCGTGGCGGTGGTGATGTTCATCATGTTCCTGCTGGGGTTCATTCTCGACACGTTCGAGATCATCTTCATCGTCATCCCGATCACCGCGCCGATCCTGCTGGCACTGGATGTGGACCCCGTCTGGCTCGGCATTCTGGTCGGCGTGAACCTGCAGACCAGCTTCCTGACCCCGCCCTTCGGCTTCGCCCTGTTCTACCTGCGCGGGGTGGCGCCCAACAGCGTGTCGACGGCGATGATCTACAAGGGCGTTCTGCCCTTCGTGCTGCTGCAGATGCTGGCCATCGCCATCATGTTCATGTTCCCGCAGATCGCCACCTGGCTGCCGAAGGCGCTCTACAACTGACGGGCACCGGACAAGGTCGGCAAACGCCGGCCCGCCTCATGCAACATCCCGTCGTTCAGACAACAAAAAACCCCGGCCTTTCGGCCGGGGCTTTCCGTTTCCAGCGTGGGTCGCGCCGGATCAGATCTTGAAGTACTTCTTGCGCGCCTCGATGAAGGCGCCGTCGGTTCCTTCGGTGCGGGTGCGCAGGATGTTCAGCGCCTCGATGAAGCTTTCCGTCGTCTTCTTGGTCAGCGCATCATCGGAATCGCGCAAGCCCCCGAGGATCTCCTCGGCCGCCTTGGCGCCCGCCTCCATGATGTCGGCCGGGAACTCGCGCACGATCACGCCATGCTCGTCGACCAGCGTCTTCAGCGCGCGCGGGTCATTGGCATAGAAGTCCGAAGCGACCTGATCGTATTCCGCCTGGCAGACATCGCGGACGATTGCCTGCAGGTCGGTCGGCAGCGCCTGGTACTTGGCCTTGTCGACCACCAGTTCGGTGGCCAGGCCCGGCTCCACGAAGCTCGGGAAGTAGTAGTTCTTGGCCACCTGGTAGAAGCCCAGCGCCAGATCGTTGTACGGTCCGACGAACTCGGCCGCGTCCAGCGTGCCCGACTGCAGCGCCTGGAAGATCTCGCCAGCGGCCATGTTGGTGACGGTGGCGCCGAGCTTCTCCCACACCCGGCCACCAAGACCCGGGGTCCGGAAGCGCAGGCCCTTGACCGAATCGAGACCGGTCAGCTCCTCGCGGAACCAGCCACCCGCCTGGGTCCCGGTGTCGCCGGACAGGAAGCCCTGCACGCCGAACTGATCGTAGATCTCGTCCCAGACCTGCTGGCCGCCCATGTAGCGCACCCAGGCGGTGAGCTCGCGCGAGGTCATGCCATAGGGAACGCCGGTGAAGAAGGCCAGCGCCGGGCTCTTGTTCTGCCAGTAGTAGGCGGCGCCATGGCTCATCTCGGCGGAACCGTCGATCACCGCGTCGAGCGACTGCAGCGGCGGCACCAGTTCGCCAGCGGAATAGACCTGGATGGTCAGCCGGCCGCCGGAAGCGGCGGTGATGCGGTCGGCCAGACGCTGCGCTCCAACGCCAAGCCCGGGGAAATTCTTCGGCCAGGTCGTGACCATGCGCCAGGTCTGGTTGCCCTGGGCGATGGCCGGCGCGGCAAGCGCGCTCGCTCCGGCACCAGCGCCGACGAGCCCGGCCTTCTTGATAAATGAACGGCGATCCATACGTCCCCTCCCGGAAGTGTTTTCAAACGTTTGCCGGAGCTCTGACGATTGCCCGGCACAACCAAGCGCCATCTTTCGAAACGGCACCTTGACTGTGATATAAAACGCATGTGGATCGCATAGACAAGGGCGACCATGAGGAAGTAGGACAGAATTCAGGATACTATCCGAAAGTTGTATTCCCGATTCCGGCCCGACAGGAGCTCTCATGCGCAAACCGGTCGTTCTCGTCAGTGCGGACGTCAAGCCCATTGAGGGCTTCGACTGGCACGCCGCGATTTCCAGCTATCTCGATGCCCTCGTGCATGGCGCCGATGCCATGCCCGTTCTGTTGCCGGCGCTGGGTCCCGCGCTTGATCTCGACAGCCTGCTCGACCGGGTCGACGGCGTGCTTCTCACCGGCTCACGCTCCAACGTGCATCCGTCGCTTTACGGCGGCGATGCCCATGAGCGCAACGGCCCCTTCGACACGCGGCGCGATGCCACCACCCTGCCGCTGATTCGCCGGGCGCTGGCGCGACACCTGCCGCTGTTCGCCATCTGCCGGGGCTTGCAGGAGCTCAATGTCGCGCTCGGCGGCACCCTGGTATCGGAGGTGCAGGACATCGACGGGCGGCGGGATCACCGCGCGCCAGAAAGCGACAGCATGGACGAACGCTTCGCCCTTGCCCATCACGTCGACATCGTTCCCGGCGGCCGGCTTGCCGCGGTTCTGGGCGATGCCCGGGTGGAGGTGAACTCCCTGCACCGGCAGGCGATCGGCGCATTGGCGCCGGGCCTGACCATTGAAGCGCAGGCAGAAGACAGCACCATCGAGGCGGTTTCCGTCGATGCCCATCCCGGCTTCGCGCTGGCAACCCAATGGCATCCGGAATACTGGGTCGGCAGCGACAGCGCCTCGGCACGGCTGTTCGCTGCCTTCGGCGAGGCGGCCCGGGCGCAGATGACCGCCACGGCGCGCAGCGCGGCCTGAAAACCGCCAGGGAGAGGATGGCGAAACGCGGAGTTTTGCAACATCGGACGTCGCCGATGAATTGATGACCATCGCCTTTTGCCCGCTTCGAGTCGCACGGGAGGTGCGCAGCGGGCAAAAGGGGCGCGCAGTTTTGGGGAGGAAACCATATGGCGCATGATCACGGGCCGGGACAGGACGGCGAGAGCCATGATGGGCATTCGCACGAGGGATCGCATCTCTCCGAAACGGAACTGCGCGTGCGTGCACTGGAATCGATCCTGATCGAAAAAGGCTATGTCGATCCGCAGGCGCTCGACCGGTTCATCGAGACCTATGAAACCAAGGTCGGTCCGCACAATGGCGCGCATGTGGTCGCCAAGGCGTGGCGCGAACCGGAGTTCCGCGACTGGCTGCGCCGGGATGCCACGGCGGCGATCCACGCGCTCGGCTATATCGGTCGGCAGGGCGAACACATGGTCGCGGTCGAGAACACCCCCGAACAGCACAACATGATCGTCTGCACCCTGTGCTCCTGCTACCCGTGGCCGGTGCTCGGCCTGCCGCCGGTCTGGTACAAATCCGCGCCCTACCGGGCCAAGGTGGTGCGCGACCCGCACGGTGTCCTAGCCGATTTCGGGGTCACCCTGCCGGAAAAGACCCGCATCCGGGTCTGGGATTCCACCGCTGAAGTCCGCTACCTGGTGGTGCCGATGCGGCCCGCGGGCACCGAGGGCTGGAGCGAACAGGAGCTGGCCCGGCTGGTCACCCGCGACAGCATGATCGGCACCGGGCTTGCCCTTCCCCCGCAACAGGCTGCGGAGACGGGGCGATGAACGGCGCCCAGGACCTTGGCGGCATGATGGGCTTCGGCCCCATCACACCCGAACCGGTCAAGCCGGTGTTCCACGCGCCGTGGGAAAAGCGTGCCTTCGCCATCACCCTGGCCATGGGTGCGACCGGCGAATGGAACATCGACATGTCGCGCTTCGCACGCGAAAGCATGCCCCCGGCGCGCTACCTCGCCTCCAGCTACTACGAGATCTGGCTCGCCGGACTGGAGACCTTGCTCGCCGAGCGCGATCTGGTCCGGCCGGAGGAAATCGCCGCCGGCCGCAGCCTGCGCCAGAGCCGGCCGGTCAAGCGCGTGCTTGCGGCAGACGAGGTCGACGCAGCCCTTGCCAAGGGCGGGCCGGTCGACCGGCCGGCCACCGCACCGGCCCGGTTCAGCGTTGGCGACAAGGTGCGCGCGAAGATCATGCATCCGGAGGGGCACACCCGCATTCCCCGCTACTGCCGGGGCCAGACCGGCATCATCGAGACGATCCACGGCTGCCACGTCTTTCCCGACGACAGCGCCGCCGGCCGGGGTGAAAACCCGACCTGGCTCTACGGCGTCGCCTTTGACGGGCGCGCCATCTGGGGCGCGGATGCCGCCGAAGACCTCAGCCTGAGAATTGATCTATGGGAGCCTTATCTTGACCCGCTCTGAGACCTCCGCCGCCGAACAGGTTGCCGCGCTCTTCTCCCAGATGCCGAAGAAGGGCACGGAGCCGGTGTTTCGCGAACCCTGGGAGGCGCGCGCCTTCGCCATGGCGCTCGCCCTGCACGAGAAGGGGCTATTCACCTGGTCGCAATGGGCGGAGGTGCTTTCCGCCGAGATCCGCGCCGCCCAGGCCGCCGGCGACCCCGATTGCGGCGACAGCTATTACCGGCACTGGCTGCGGGCCTTGGAGAAGATGGTCACCGGCCACCAGGTCACCTCGGCGAGCGGGATGGAAGCCCGCCGTCTTGCCTGGCAACGGGCAGCGGAGGCGACACCGCATGGCGAACCGATCGAACTGGGGCGCGATGGGGCCCCCGTTCCCCCCGCCTAGCAACCCTCGCCGCCGGCCAGGCGGCGCGGCCTTGTGTTTACGCATAGCTATATGCAACCCAAGCGCTTTTATTCAGAGAAAATACCCTTCATAATTGATTGATGACACATGATCGCCCGCTCGCCGGGATCCTTTTCATGCTCGGGTTCTGCTTCCTGGCACCGCTTGGCGACGGCATCGCCAAGATCCTTGGAGACACGATCCCGCTCGCGCTCCTGCTGCTTGTCCGCTTCGCCATCCAGACCGGGCTGTTGCTGCCGTTCGCCCTGATCAGCGGCAAGCCATTGCCCCTGTCCGGGCGCCTGCTGCAACTGACCTTCCTGCGCACCCTGCTGCAGATCCTCGGCATTGGCGCCATGTTCCTGTCCTTGCGGTACTTGCCGCTGGCCGATGCCATCGCCATTGCCTTCATCATGCCGTTCCTGCTGCTTCTGCTGGGGCGCTTCGTGCTTGGCGAGCAGGTCGGTCCGCACCGGATCGCCGCCTGCCTCATTGGCTTCATCGGCACGCTTCTGGTGATCCAGCCGAATTACGATGCGGTGGGCGCCCCGGCGCTGTTGCCACTGCTGGTGGCCGTGGTGTTCGCTCTTTACATGCTGGTGACCCGCGGCGTGGCCAAGATCGCCGATCCGATCGGCCTGCAGGCGGTCAGTGGTGCGATGGCCACCGTTCTGCTTGCCATCGCCCTTTTGTTCACCCGCGACAGCGAGGTCGCCACGCTGCGGCTGATGCTCCCGGACATGCGCGAGGCGTTGCTGCTTCTCGGCCTCGGCATTCTGGGCACCCTCGCCCATCTGATGATGACGTGGTCGCTGCGCCTGGCACCGGCCGCCACGTTGGCGCCGATGCAGTATCTGGAAATTCCCTTCGCCACGCTGATCGGCTGGGCGATCTTCCGCGACCTGCCCGATGGCACTGCCGCCTTCGGCATCGCCCTGACGATCGCCGCCGGACTTTATGTCATTCACCGGGAGCAGGCCGCCGCACGCGGGATGGTTCCAGAAACCTGAAGCCCCCTTCGTGGGCCGCCGGCGAGACGGGCCTATCCCCAGCCGACCGCCGCGACGAACAGCGTCAGCCCGATGGCGAAGACGAACAGCGCGCCGAAGCCTTCCACCGCCCGATGCAGGATCAGCGCCCGACGACCGTCGGTCAGCCGCATCGCCGCCCCCTTGGCCGTCACCGCCAGAATGGCCAGCACCGAGACGGTCATCCCCGTGCCGATTGCCATGGCAAAGGTCGCCGCCACGCCGGCCAATGCCAACCCTTGGGAAATGGCAAAGACCAGCACCACCAGCGCCCCGGTGCAGGGGCGCAGGCCCACCGCTAGGATCACCGACCAGGCGCGGGCCAGCGACATCTTGCCCTGAAGCAGGGCGGGCGGCGGTGCATGCACATGGCCGCAGCTGGAACAGACCTCGCCGGGCCCATGGTCATGATCGTGATGGGCATGATCCCCATGGTGATGATGGTGATGACCGTCATGACCGTGGTGGGAATGATCGTGATCATGGTGGTCATGGGCGACCACCGCCTGGGCACCGAGCGCGGCGGCGCGGCGCGGGCCGAACATCGGCCGCAGGATCTTGCGCCAGACGAGGAACGCCCCGAGCAGCATCACCGCCAGATAGGAGCCGATTTCAAACCAGCGTGTCGTCTCGGTGATGGCAATCGACGTCATCTTCAGAAGAACCGAGGCCACTCCGATCACCGCCACCGCCGTCACCGCCTGGGCCAGGGCCGAGGCGAAGGACAGCAGCACGCCGCGTTTCAGGGTTTCCTCATTGGCCAACACATAGGAGGAGATGATCGCCTTGCCATGTCCGGGCCCGGCCGCGTGAAAAACGCCATAGGCAAAGGACAGGGCCATCAGCCACCAACCGGCGGTGCCATCGGCCTGCATCTCCTTCAGCGCGCCGGTGAGCGCGGCATAAAACGCGCTCTGCTTCATCGCCACCCAGGCGAAAAACCCGGCGAACGGCCCGGACGGCGTCAGCGTCTGCTCCGGCAGACCAACGCCGAAGGGCGATGGCGCGGCCACGGCGGCGGTGACGCCGACGCAGACCAGAGCGGCTGCCGCCAGGAGGGAGAAGGCCTTGCGCATGGTCATGCTCCTGCTTGCACTCCTACTTGCACCCGACACTTGCCGAGTTGGACAGGGTTTCGGTGACCTGCATCAGATCCGGAGAAAGCTCGCGCTCCGTCGCCGGGATCTGCGACAGCGCCATTGCCGTGCCTTCATCGAGTTTCGGCGGCGGGGTGAAGGTCAGCGTACAGGTCGCCGGCGCATCCACCATCGAGAACGGCGTGTCGGGGGTCATCTCGAAGGCAACGAAATAGGTCGGATCAAAGACGTCAAGGGTCAGAGAGGAGGCATCGGTGATCATCTCCTGCTTGAGCGGCAAGGTGTAGAACAGGGTCAGGCGTCCCCCGTAGAAATCCAGCCAGTATTCCACCGGATCGCCAAAGGCGACCTCATCCTCGCCCTTGTAGAGGAAGGTGAAGAAATCATACTCGGCAAGGGATTCCACATTGATCTGCGCCAGTGGCTGCAGCTCCTCGCGCGACAGTGTGCCGTCCCCGTCCGCATCGAGCCCCTGCACGGCGAACGCGGTGAACGCCTCGTCGAACCGCCAGACATGGCGCACCGCCGAAAGCCGACCCGCCTCGTCGAACACGATCTCCGCGCGGGCCTCCACGAACACATGCGGATGGGCCAGCGCCTGTGTCCCAGGCACCAGGAGCGCCAACAGGGCGACGATCACCCGGGCAAAATCAAACCTCATCGACAGCCAAGCCTCCAATGTGCGAATCCACGCAATCATCCATGGTTCTCGCACCTCCGGTTTGTCCCGGCAATTCACGGCAACAGCATGGCGAAGCGACACGGTATCGCATGCAAAATCATGAATAGGGAAGAATTTCGTCAAATCCATCGCTTTGAGTAGATTTACTCCTACATCTCCAGTGAATCCCGGCAGAAAAGAGCGATATTCCACCATATCGGAGGCATATTACCCTTCATAAAATGCATCGACCGCCCGGCCAGTCGTCTCCACTACGGCCAGGTGGTACGACCGCGCTCTGGAGGAAACAGTCATGAACGCTCCGCTGTCGCGCCGGCCAACGCAAAGCGCGCCGGTTTCCCTGTTCGATCATCCCGACTTCGACAGTCATGAACAGGTGATGCACGGTTTTGACGCGGCCACCGGCCTGCGCACCGTCATCGCCATTCACGACACCCGGCTCGGGCCCGCGCTCGGCGGCTGCCGCATGTGGGCCTATGCCAATGACGCCGAGGCGGAAACCGATGCCCTGCGCCTGTCGCGCGGCATGACCTACAAGAACGCCCTCGCCGGTCTCGATCTGGGCGGCGGCAAGGCGGTGATCATCGGCGACGCGCGCACCCAGAAAACGCCGGAGCTGCTGCGC
This sequence comes from Stappia taiwanensis, assembly GCF_014635285.1. Lineage (GTDB taxonomy): Bacteria > Pseudomonadota > Alphaproteobacteria > Rhizobiales > Stappiaceae > Stappia > Stappia taiwanensis. Next base: position 132,285 of record NZ_BMCR01000009.1, read on the forward strand.
GCCTTCGGCCGCCATGTCGACCGTCTCGGCGGCCGCTACATCACCGCCGAGGATGTGGGCATGACCTGCGCGGACATGGACATCATCGCCACCCAGACCGCCCATGTGCGTGGCACCTCGGCCAACGGCCTCGGCGACCCCTCGCCCTATACCGCGCTTGGCGTCTTCACCGGCATCAAGGCGGCGCTCGCCCATCGCTTCGGATCCGACGACCTGACGGCACGCACGGTCTGTGTCCAGGGGCTCGGCCATGTGGGCATGATGGTTGCCCGCAACCTGCATGAGGCTGGCGCCAAGCTGCTGGTCGCCGACATCCACACGCCCTCGGTGGAGAAGGCCGTGTCGGAATTTTCCGCCACCGCCGTTGCCGCCGACCGCGCCCATGCCGCTGTCGCCGACGTCTTTGCCCCTTGCGCGCTTGGCGCCGGTCTCAACGACGCCACCATTCCCGAGCTCGGCGCCCCGATCGTCGCCGGCGCCGCCAACAACCAGCTTGCCGAAGCCCGCCATGGCACCATGCTGCGCGAGCGCGGCGTCCTCTACGCCCCCGACTATGCCATCAACGCCGGTGGCGCGATCTCCATTGCCCTCGCCCGCCCCGGCGGTGACGACAGCGCCGCACGCGACAAGACACTCGCCATCGGAACCACCCTTCTGGATATCTTCCAACGCGCGGATGCGCTCGATCTGTCGACCCAGGAGGTGGCCGACCAGATAGCCCGGGAACGTCTGGACGGACGCTGAGGCGCGCCTTCACGAGGCGGCGGGGCGGTTCGGGCCACCGCCTCAGCAGATCTCGCCGCGCTTGCGCTTGGCGGCGAACCAGTCTGAGAGAAAATCGACGAAGGCCCGCACCTTGCCCGACAGATGGCGCCGGTGCGGGTAGACGACATGGATCGCCTGGCCATCGTGCTGGTGGTCATGCAGCACCTCCACGAGATCGCCCGCCACCATGTCCCGGTGCACGAACAGATGCGGTGTGCGCAAGAACCCAAGGCCGCGCAGCGCCGCCGCTCGCGCCGCCTGGGCGCTGTTGACCTCGACCCGGCCGGAGACCGCCACGCTGATCCGGCCCGCCTCTCCCTTGAACTGCCAGTTGTTGCGGAACCGGTAGTTGCTGTCGATGATGCAAGGAAGCTCCGCCAGATCCTGCGGCTGGGAAGGCGTGCCATAGCGTTCGATCACCGCCGGCGTGGCGCAGATCACCCCGCGAAACGGTGCCAGCTTGCGGGCGATCAGGCTGGAATCGGTCAATTCGCTCACCCGGATCGCCACGTCGAAGCCTTCCTCGACCAGATCGACGAACCGGTCCTCCAGCCGCAGATCAACCGAGATATCCGGCTCGGCGACCAGAAAGTCCATCACCGCCTGATTGATGAAATCATCGCCCATGGAGCGCGGCGCACTGATCCTGAGCTTGCCCCGCGCCGCCTGATGGGTGTTCTGGACCGACGCCTTGAGATCGTCGATCCGGGTGAGGATATCGCTCGCCTCCTTGTAGAAGGCATGGCCGACCTCGGTCATCGAGATCTGCCGGGTGGTCCGGTTGAGCAGCCGGGCCCCCAGCTCGTCCTCCAGTTCGCCGACATATTTCGACACCAGCGCCTTGGAGCGACCGAGTTCGCGCGCGGCGGCGGAAAACCCGCCCGCATCGACCACCTTCAGGAAACAGCGCATCCTGCTCAGCGTATCCACGAATGCCTCTCCCCGATCATGGCCCGTCGCCGGCGCGCCCGCCGGCCATTCAGCCGTTCAGCGAGATCAACCCGGCCTCGCCCTCCTCGGTGCCGAACACCAGCCGCGCGCCGACGCTATCCCAAGCGAGGGTGCTGATGCCGCTGCGGCCCGGTCGGCGCAACAAGACCTCCTGCTGATCGGCGAACCGCACCGCCAGCACCATGCCGTCCTGATAACCGATGGCAATCACCTCCTCGCTCGGATGACAGGCGACCTGTGTCACGAGCTGATCGGAACGGGTGCCGAGCTGCAAGGGCTGCTGCCCCATCGGTCCGGTCTTGCCAAAAAACGGCCAGAGGATCGCCGCGTTGGCACCGGAGGTGGCGAGATAGCGTCCGCGTGCCGACCAGTCGACGGATTTCACCTTGCCCGGATAGCCGGTCATGCGCATGTCCTGACCATCCGACAGACGCCAGCCATGCAGGGCGTTTTCCGGCATGGTGGTGACCACGTATTTGCCATCCGGCGAGAACAGGACGCGGGCATGCGCCCCCTTCCAGGCAAGCTCCTGCGCCGGCGCCTGGGTGTTCACCCAATGCAGGGTGACCCCGTCGTAGCGCGCCACCGCCAGTCGCAAGCCCTTCGGTGCGAAGGCCAGCCCGCCAACCGCCCGCGCGGCCGAGAAATCGCGCAACTCGCCCGAGGACAGCCGCACATGGGCGTTTCGCCCGGAGGCGAACCCCACCGCGCCTTGCGGGCCGGCGGCGACGATGTCGATCCACTTGCGCGGCAGTTCGGCCAGGGTTTCGACAGGGCCATCGGTGGCGGTGCGCCGCACCAGGCCATCGTCGCCGCCGGTGATCAGCGCCGCGCCGTCCTGGCTGCGGCAAGCGGCCAGCAAACCGCCCTGATGCACCTCGACGGAGCGCTCCGCTCCGTCCGGGAAGAGACGCACCGTGCCATCGCCAAGGGCAAAGGCCGGCGTTTGCCCGAGAAAACCGGCGGCAACGACGAAGCCGCCGAACTCATAAGGAGCCAGTGTCAACATCCCCGCTCAGGCCTCGCACGCCTTGAAGCCGGTCTCCAGCGCGGCGAAATCGAGATCCCGGCCGATCACCACCAACCGGCTTTCGCGCGCCTCATCCGCCTTCCAGTCGCGCTGATGATCCCCTTCCAGGATCATGTGCACCCCTTGCACCACATAGCGCTGCGGATCGTCGCGGAAGGCCATGATGCCCTTCAGCCGCAGAATGTTCGGCCCCTGCACCTGGCTGACATTGCCGATCCACTGGAAGAACACCTGCGGGTCGAGTTCGCCGGCGGTGATCGACACGCTCTTCACCGCATGAGGCGCGTCATGCGCATGATCGTGATCGTGATCATGGTCATGATGGTGGTGCCCGTGGTCATGATCGTGCCCGTGATCGTGATCGCAGTCCGGGCCGCATTCATGCGCGTGTTCGGCCGGCTCCAGGAAATGCGGGTCGAGCGACAGCACCCGGTCCAGATCGAACGCGCCCCGGTTCAGCACCGCGTCAAGCGCGATGGAGCAGCGTTCGGTCCGGTGCAGCCGGGCATAAGGGTTGATCGACTGGATCCGCGCCTCCACCGCCGCAAGCTCGGCGGCGGTGACCAGATCGGTCTTGTTGAGCAGCACCACATCGGCGAAGGCAATCTGGTCCTCCGCCTCCGCCGTGTCGGCAAGGCGCTGCAGCACGTGCCGGCAATCGACCACCGCGACCACCGCATCGAGCTTGGCCTTGTCGCGCACATCGTCATCCATGAAGAACGTCTGCGCCACCGGCGCCGGATCGGCAACGCCGGTGGTTTCCACCACGATGGCGTCAAAGCTGCCCTTGCGCTTCATCAGGTTCTCGACGGTGCGGATCAGGTCGCCGCGCACGGTGCAGCAGATGCAGCCGTTGTTCATCTCGAAGATTTCCTCGTCGGATTCCACGAGGAGATCGTTGTCGATGCCGATTTCGCCGAATTCATTGACGATCACCGCATAGCGGGTGCCGTGATTCTCGCTGAGAATGCGGTTGAGCAAGGTGGTCTTGCCGGCACCGAGATAGCCGGTCAGCACCGTTACGGGGATTTTACCGTCGTTTGCAGTCGTCATCGAACCTGAAGCCTTTTCGGTCAGCCGGGGCCGGCGCCGGTTCAAGACGAACCGCACCGGGAAGATATCTTGTGCCGCACTATAGCGTTTTGCCAGCCCTGGCAAAGGGGCGCGCCGGGCCGGGGATCTACAGCAGGAAGGGATAGCCCCCTTCATGCCGCAGCAGGGCGATCTTGGTGTCCGTCCCGCCGTCACCCGAATAGCCGCCAAGACCATTGGCCGACAACACCCGGTGGCAGGGAATGATGATCGGGATGGGGTTTGCGCCGCAGGCGCGGCCCACCGGCTGTCCGTAGCTGCCAAGCTCCCGGGCGATCTCGCCATAGCTGCGGGTCTCACCATAGGGGATCGCCAGCATGGCCGCGTGCACCTGTTGCTGGAACGCACCGCCCGCCGGCGCCAGCGGCAGGTCGAACTCCCTCAGCGTGCCGGCGAAATAGCGCTCCAGCTGCGATAGCGCCGCCTCCAGCAGCGGCGAGGACCTGCCCTCCCCGGTCCGCTCCCAACCAAGCCGGACGATGGCCCCGTCCCGTGCCTCGACTTCCAGCAAACCGACCGATGTCTCAAGATGGGCAACTGGCATGGCATCCTCGTTCCGCCGCCGGGCGCGGTCAGCATAGGCCCCATCCGGACGGCCTGTCGATTGCCAGGCGCTTTCCTTCCGCTCTTCGGCACCGTAACAAGGGGCAAACAAGCGCACAGCGCGAAAAGCCGCCAAGGGAGGAGAACGGATGCTCACAACCATCGAAGGGTTCGACAGGATTGGCGAGGAAAACGCCTTCGCCGTGCTGGCCCGGGCGACCCGGCTTGCCGATGAGGGCCGCGACATCATCAATCTCGGCATCGGTCAGCCCGATTTCCGCACCCCCGAACACATCGTCGAGGCCGCCATCAAGGCGCTGCGCGACGGCCATCACGGCTATACGCCAGCCACCGGCATCCTGCCGCTGCGCGAGGCGGTGGCCGCCGATATCGCCCGGCGCACCGGCGCCGAGGCATCGCCCGAGAACGTCATGATCGTACCCGGCGGCAAGGTCACCATGTTCATGGCAATCCTGATGTTCGGGGCCCCAGGCGTCGATATCCTCTACCCCGACCCGGGTTTTCCCATCTACCGCTCGATGATCGAGTTCACCGGCGCCCGGCCCGTGCCGGTGCCGATCCGCGAGAGCAACGACTTTACCTTTTCCGCAGAGGAAACCCTTGAACTGCTGACACCGCAAACCCGGCTGCTGATCCTCAATTCGCCGGCCAACCCGACCGGCGGCGTCACCCCGCGCGCCGAGATCGAAAAGCTCGTCGCCGGCCTTGCGGACAGGCCGGACATCGCCATTCTCTCCGATGAGATCTACGGTCAGATGACCTATGACGGGGCGGAACACTGCTCGCTGATGGGCTTTGAGGCCCTGCGCGACCGGCTGATCCTGCTCGATGGCTGGTCCAAGACCTATGCCATGACCGGCTGGCGCCTGGGCTACGCGGTCTGGCCGGAGCAGTTGATCGACAAGGCGCGCAAGCTGGCGGTCAATGCCTGGTCCTGCGTCAACGCCCCGGCGCAATTCGCCGGGCTGGCGGCGCTGACCGGACCGCAGGACGCGGTCCGTGACATGATGCGCGAATTCGATATGCGGCGGAAGCTGGTGGTCGAGGGGCTGAACGCCCTGCCCGGGGTCAGCGCCCGTACACCGATGGGCGCGTTCTACGCCTTCCCGAACATTTCAGCGACCGGCTGGCAGGCAAAGCCCCTGGCCAGCGCCCTTTTGGAGGAAGCCGGCGTGGCGGTGATCGGCGGCCCGGATTTCGGCACGCTCGGCGAGGGGTATATCCGCCTCTCCTACGCCAATTCAGCGGAGAACATCGCCCGGGCGCTCACGCGGATGAAGCTGTTTCTTGAAGAGCCCCAGGGCACTGCGGCCGCCACCGGCCGATAGCTGGCACCAGCCACGAGGAGGAGGCCGGCTCTGGCCGGCCGGCCTGTGACGAACGTCCTGAAGATCCGCGTCAGCGCACGGTCGGGATCAGCGCGGAGACGGCGACGGTGGTCTCCGGGATCAGCGTCAGGAACACGCCCGACGGCTCGACCGAGACAAGCCCCTCGCTTTCACCCACATCGAAGGCCGCGAGCATTGCGCCCGTGTCATCGACAAGGGCAAGGCCGCCCTCGCGCATCGCCGTCCAGCCGGCAACCGCCGCAGCCCCGGAAAACAGCACCCGGCAGTCGTCCGCCCGTGCGGAGAAAACTCCGGCAGGACCGGCTGCGGCCGGCCGTGCGCCCAGAACCAGCGTACAATTGGCGCCGGACACCTCGTCGACCAGTTGCCAGTTGCCGGACACCGTGCGCGCCAGCGGCTCCGCCCCGGTGATACCGGTTCCGAAGAACAACAGCGCGAACAGCGCCCAGGACACCAAGACGCCGATCTGATTGAACTGCTTGCCCATGATCTCGCTCCTTGCTCGGCCGGCGATCTGCCGGCACATGGGAGCCTGGCGGCCCGGCTTCCGGTCGAAGGGCGCGCGGGCTTTCATCGCCGCACGCCACCAGAAGTCATCAGAATTGGCCACCTGCCTGCACGCAGTATGCGAGAAGGGCGTTAACGCATCGTTAAGGATAAAAATTCGTTAAGACGGCCCTGTAACAGTTACAGGCGTCTGCGGTACTGGGGTCTCCGGCACTGGGGTCAGGGGGCGTCCATCCGCGAACCAACTCGTCAGATTGTCGACCACCAGTTGCCCCATCCCGTCGCGGGTGTGTTGCGAGGCCGACCCGACATGCGGCAGCAGCACCACATTCTCCATGCCGATCAGGGCCTCAGGCACCATCGGTTCATGCTCGAACACATCGAGCCCGGCAGCCAGGATCGTCCCTGCCTTCAGCGCCTCGATCAGCGCCGCCTCGTCGATCACCGTGCCCCGGCCGATGTTGATGACAATCCCCTCCGGGCCAAGCGCCTTGAGGATCTTGGCATCGATCAGATGCCGGGTTTCCGCCCCGCCCGGCGCCACCACCATCAACGTGTCGCAGGCGGCCGCCAGCCCCTCCAGCGTCTCGAAATAGGGATAGGCCACATCCTCCTGCCGGCGGCGGCCGTGATACATGACCTTCAGGCCGAAGGCCTCGGCCCGCCGGGCGATCGCCTTGCCGATCCGGCCAAGGCCGAGGATGCCGAGCGTGCGCCCACGCAAGGTGGTCCGGGTCAGCGGATAGGCCCCGTCCCGTGCCCAGCGTCCGGCCCGCAGCCACCGTTCCGAGGCGGACAACTCCCGCGCGGTCATCAAGAGAAGACCCAGTGCGGTATCGGCCACCTCCTCTGTCAACACATCCGGCGTGTTGGTGACGACAATGCCGCGCTCGGCGCAACAGGCAACGTCAACGGAATCGTAGCCGACGCCGAAATTGGCGACGATCTCCAGCGCAGGCAGCCGCTGCAGCAGCTCCGGGCCGACCGGCGCATGGGCCCCGGAGGCGACACCGCGCACCCGCGACAAGGCCTCATCACTGGCATCGGAGCCCGACACCAAGGTGAACCGCTCCCGCAGCTGCCGCTCCACCACCGCCGGCATGCGGCCCACCATCAGGATTTCCACCGCCGACATCACGCCATCTCCCTCACTGTCCATCTTGTCCGCAGTCTCCCATGCCCCTCAGCTCGCCCCTGTCACTCCGGCCCAATCACTCCGGCCTGTCCCCTGTCGTCAGGGGCGGCGGCGAGCTTTCCCGGACCCTCAGTTCCGGCGCGATCAGCAGCCGCGCCGCGCCCACCTTCTCCCCGGCGATCTGCCGCAGGATCAGATCCGCCGCCCGGCGTCCGATCTCGTCCGGGCAGTTCCACACGGAGGTCAGCGCCGGCGTGCGGGTTGCGGCCCCGTCCGTGTCGTCATAGCCGACAATCGCCATGTCCCGTCCCGGCTCGACGCCGGCCCGGCGCAGCGCCGAGAGCATGCCGAGCGCCAACAGGTCGTTGAAGCCGAACACCGCCGTGGGCCGGGGCCGGGCGGCCAGCAGGCGCGGCACCGCATCGCGGCCATCGGACTGGGTCATCAGTTCCGGCAGGTCCAGCTGTGCCGCAGGGTCGATCCCTGCCGCCTCCAGCGCCTGCCGCCAGCCGAGATTGCGGTCGCGACCGGCAGAGCTTTGCCGCCGCCCGCCGACCATGGCGATATGGCGATGGCCACGGGCAATCAGGTGTTCGGTCAGAGCCCGGGCACCGGCCACATCGTCACCGCGCACCACCGGCACCTCGGCACCTTCCACATCGCGGCAGATCAGCGTCACCGGAATGCCGGACCGGGCGATGGCGTTGATTTCCTCCGCCGTGGTTCCGACCGAGGCGCACAGCACCAGCCCGTCGATCCGGTGCTGCAACAGGCTGTCGACGAAATTGCGCTGGCGGGTCGCATCGTCCCGGTGATTGCAGATCAAAACCACCTGATGTTCCCGCTCCAGTTCGTCTTCCAGGGCGCGGAACACCTCGGCGAAATAGGGGTTGAGAATATCGTGGACGGCGATGCCGATCATGTTGGACCGCGCCGTGCGCAGCGCCGCCGCCGACCGGTTGTAGATGTAACCGACCTCGATGGCGTGGCGCTTGATCCGCTTGCGCGTCTCCCCCGCGACCAGCGGCGAATCCCGCAAGGCCAGCGACACGGTCGCGGTCGAGACATCGAGCTCGGCGGCCAGATCGCCAAGGGTCAGCCGACGCGCGCGCCGCTTGCGGTCCGCCTCCCGGGCGGTCCCTTCAGACATCGGCGGTGTCTTCCTGCTCACGCTGCGACCTCTCGCTGACAACACCTGAACGGTCGCGTCGAACAGCGGCTGGAACAGGCGCCGCCCACCATACCGCCCCCGATCTGGACTGGCGACCGTTTCATGTCTCCGTCCGCCCGGCGCTGGCCGCATCCGGATCCGTGCCACCCACCCGGCGTTCGCGATAGAGAATGTAGAGGCCGGAGGCAATCACCACCGAGGCCCCGACCACCGTCCAGGCACCGGGCACATCGGCAAAGATCAGGTAGCCTAGCGCGACCATCCACAGGATCTGGACATACATGAACGGGGCCAGCACCGGCGCCGGCGCCACCACATGCGCGCGGATCAGGGCGAAATGACCGATCCCGCCCCAGGCACCGGTCGACAGCAGCAACAGCCAGGTCGTCAGATCCGGCGGCGCCACCCAGACGTCGACAGCGACTGGCGTGATCGCAAGGCTCGCCACCACGGCGGAGATCAGCAGCATCCCCACCGGCGAATCGGTTTGCGCCAGCATCCGTGTGGTCAGAGCGTAAAGCGCGTAGCAGACCATCGAACAGACCGACAGCAGCGCCGCCCAATGCATCCCGCCAAAGCCGGGGCGGGTCACGATCAGGACGCCAATGAAGCCGACGATGATCGCCAGCCAGCGCCTGAGCCCCGCCCATTCATTGAGCAGCGGCCCGGCCAGCGCCGTGACAACGAAGGGGGCGGCGAACATGATCGAGATGGTTTCCGCCAATTGCAGATAGCGGACGGCGAAAAAGTTGAACACCGTGGTGCCGAGCAGCAAGAGCGAGCGCAGGATCTGCAATCCCCATCGCCGGCTGTGCAGCACCTGTGGTGTGCGCCAGATGCGGAACAACAGCACCGCATAGACCACATGGGTGGCGAACCGGGTCCAGACGATCTGCTCCGCCGGCAAGGTCGCCCCGAGGTACTTGGCCGTCGCGTCGAGCACCGAGAAACAGAAGAAGGCAAAGGAAATCAGCGCAATCCCGAGCAGACGCTCGCGCACTTCCGGCGATCCCGCCGCAGCATCACGGCGAAAGAAACGGGTACTCATGGCAGATCACCATCTTGGCGGGGCTGGGCCGGACGACCCGGGAGGCAGGCTGCCAGTGTCAGACAGCATGTGTCCGGAGCGCGACCGCGCGCGAATATCCCCTCTTACCCTTTTCCGGCGGGAAAGTCGCTTGCCGTCATCAAACTGATCGGCAAAGCCTTTATGGGCGCAAGTTTGAACAGATCCGCGAGAGTGACCATCAGATGACCGGAAGCCCCGAGATGCAACACGCCGGCAAGGCCGAGGCCCTCGGCCCGTTGGCGCGGCGGGCGCTGCGCATCGGTCTTCTGTCTTTCGGCGGCCCCGCCGCGCAGATTGCCCTGTTGCACCGGGAATATGTGGCCGACGGCAAGGCCGTCTCGGAAGAGCGTTTCCTGAACGCGCTCAATGTCTGCATGATCCTGCCCGGTCCCGAAGCGCAGCAGCTCGCCACCTATTGCGGCTGGATCGTCGCCGGCACGCGCGGCGCCATCATCTCCGGCCTGTTGTTCATCCTGCCCGGCGCCCTGGCCATGCTGGCCCTGTCCGCGCTCTACGTCACTCATGGCGAAACCCCGGTGGTGGAGAGCCTGTTTTTCGGCATCAAAGCCGGCGTTCTCGCCATCGTCCTGCAAGCGCTCCTGCGCCTCGCGGGCCGCGCCCTCACCACCGCCAGTGCCTCAGGAATCGCGCTTTGCGCTTTCCTCGCCCTTTACTTCTTCGCCCTGCCGTTTCCGCTGGTGATCGCCGCCGCCGCGCTGGCCGGCACCCTGTTCGGTCGCGGCCGCCGCCGGTCCGCGCCCGCTGCTCCGCAAGAAAGTCCACCGGCGAGCCGGGCGCCCGGCTGGCGACGGACCGCAGCCCGGCTGGCGATCGGTATCGGCCTCTGGAGCGCCCCCGCAGGTCTCGTCCTGATGGCCCTGCCGGAGCATATCCTGCTCGACATCGCCGGCTTCTTCTCGCTGATGGCGGTGGTCAGTTTCGGCGGCGCCTATGCGCTGCTCAGCTACATGGCCCAGGTGGCGGTCGAAACCCATGGCTGGCTCACCGCCGGACAAATGCTCGACGGTCTCGGCCTTGCCGAAACCACGCCGGGTCCGCTGATTCTCGTGACCCAGTTCGTCGGCTTTCTCGGCGGCTATGGTCAGCCGGCGCCGTTCCCGCCGGCCATCGGCGGCCTCCTCGGCGCGATGATGACCACCTGGGTCACCTTCGCCCCCAGCTTTCTGGCGATCCTCGTCGGCGCCCCTTACATGGAACGGCTGCGCAGCATCGCCTGGCTGTCGGATGCCCTGTCCGGCATCACCGCCGCGGTGGTCGGCACCATCCTCAACCTGTCCCTGTGGTTCGCGATCAACGTGCTCTTCACGCAAACCACCCGCATCGACAGCGGATGGCTCGACACATCCCTGCCCGTTCCCGCCAGCCTCGACCCGTTGGCCGCAGTGCTGGCACTGCTCGCCGGAGTGCTCTTGTTCGTGCTGAAACGCGGTGTCGCGGAAGTGGTCATCCTTGCCGCACTGGCCGGCATCGCCGCCCGTGCCGCCGGCCTCGGCTAGATCTTCAGGTAAGTGACAACCGCAAGACAAGGGAAAGAAGGCCCGGCGTCCCCTCCAGGCCCCGTACGTCGCGAACACCCCCGCGTCTCAACTGGCGACGGGGGGCTCTTCCAGATCCTCGATCTCCGGGTCCTCGCCAACGCGCGCGCCCAGATTGCGCTCCACCTGCCGCAAGAGCTTGCGCAGCTTCTTGCGGTCCTTGTCATCGAGCCCGACCAGTGCTTCCCGCTCCAGCCGTTTCCAGGACTTGTCGATGATCTCGACCCGTGCCCGTCCCTCCTCGGTGAGGAACACCCGGGAGAGCCGCCCGTCGGTCTCGGAGGCGGCCCGGCGCAACAACCCTTGCGCCGACAGCCGGGTCACCATCTTGGTCACCGTCGGCGGCTGAACGCAGAGAACCGCCGCGAGCTGGCTCATGGTCTGCCCGTCATTGTCGGACAGAATCTTGAGAACCGCTTCCTGCCCCGGATGCAAGCCGATCCGGGCGAGGTGGGTGCCGGCGCGCGAACGATGGGCCTTGGCGGTTTGCGCCAGACGAAACGTCACGCTTTTCTTGTAATTGAACGCCATGGTGCACTTTCTAATGCCGGCAAATGAACCCTTTGTGACATTGCCACCGGACGACGCGACGTCCGCGAAAGCGCCTGATCGCCGGATGCGACAAGTGTGCCCTGTTCATTCTTGCGAGGCAAAACACTTTCCGGAGATGCCGGCTCATTTTCCCCTACGGCCCGCGCGCCGCTAGAGCTTTTCCAGCTGTCGTTCGACGGCTTTCAAGAAACGAACCCGGCTATCCTGCGTCGAGCTGTCCATGTTGTAGTGCGCCAGATAGCGCGTCTTGCAGCGCGGCGCGCACAGGGCGCGAATACCGCGCAGGATGGTCCTGCGGCCGGGCTGCCCCATCAGCCAGGACACCAGCCACGACGCCCCGCAGGTGGTGACCACCGCGATCTTGCGGATGTGCTGCATGCGCGGCTGCATGCCGCGTGCGGCAGTCGGGATATCGAAGGTGACATGCGGCACCCAGACCCGGTCGAGATACCCTTTCAGCATCGCCGGCAGGCCGAACCACCAGGTCGGATAGACGAACACCAGCGCCTCGGCCCAGAGGATGTCCTCCACATGGCGCGCCACCGGCGTGCGGTTGACCTCCTCGTCGTGATACCGCCGCCATTCCGGCTCCGACATCACCGGGTCGAAGCCCTCGCGGTAGAGGTCTGTGACGCGCAACTCATGCCCGCCGCGCTCCAGCGCCCCCCGCGCCGCCGCGCACAGCGCCGCGCCATAGCTTTCCCCGCATGGATGGCAATGGATCAGCAGAACCCGCATCAAGACGTCCTCGTCGCACCCCGGAGGCCGCCCGGGCGGGCGCCCCTCTCCCGCGCCGGCTGCAGGCCCCCGCTCGCCCCCGGCAAAACGCTCGCCGACCTACCGGGCCAGGCCGGGAAACAGGTACGTCTGGTCGCTGCTGAAATCGAAATCAGGATTTTCCCAGGCAATCATCTTGCCCGGATTGAGCAGCCCCTTCGGATCGGCCTCTTTCTTGAAGGCCAATTGCACCGCATCGGTCTGCTTCATGCCGCCCTCTTCCAGCGTGTAGCAGTGCGGGTTGAACACCGGACAGCCCCGGTCCTCGTGGATGCGGATGATCTCCTCAAGCCTGTCCTCGGAGGAATACCGGATGATCGGCAGGCCGAAACAGGTGTTGCGGCCATCGAAGCGCACGAATTCCAGATGCGCAGGCGCCTCGTCGCCAAGCAGCTCGGCCAGATGCACCGCCTTTTCCACATGGTCGGGGAACGGGTAGAGCACCTGCAGATAGGTGAGGGTCGGGTCGACCCGCAGACCGCGCAAGGTGGTGTGGTTCCACGCCAGCTCATACACCGGCGGCAGCCCCTGTTTGTCCTCATCGCTGGCGAGGTCCGAACGATAGAGGATCTCCACGCCGCCAAACCGGCTGGCGAAGGCTGAAAACGCATCCATCGCGAAAGGCGCCACCATCAGCGCGCAAACCGACTGATCCCGGCGGATGAACTTCTGATGCCGGAGGAAATAGTCATGCGGCACCGGCGCGGCGATCGGCGCGATCTCCTTCAGCAACAGCCCGTCCTGATTGGCAAGCGCGTCAGCGAAACGGGCCGCCTCGGCGAAACTGTCGAAACCGGTCAGCACATCGACCCAGTCATAGGCCGCGGTCAGCGGCATTGTCACCTCGGTGATCACCCCGTTGGTACCATAGGCATGGCTGACCTTGTGCAGATCCGCGCCGGACAGCTCCAGAATGCGCGGCTCCGCCTCCATCGTCACCACCCGCAACCGCAGGATATTGCCGAAATCGCGCAAGCCGCCCCAGTTGATCGAACCGACACCGCCGGACCCGCCGGCGACGAAACCACCGATGGTCGCGGTCCGATAGGTCGAAGGATGCAGACGCAATTCCTGACCGCTCGGCCGGGCCGCATCGTCGATCGTCGACATGATCGCCCCGGCCTCGGCCCGCACCACACCGGTGGAGACCTCCAGCACCTTGTTCATGTCCGCCAGATTGAGCACCACACCGCCGGACAGCGGCATGGCCTGACCGTAGTTGCCGGTGCCGGCCCCACGGGTCGTCACCGGAACATCATGGGCGTAGCAGGCACGCAGCACCCGTATCACCTCCGCCTCGCTCGTCACGGTCACGACGATATCGGCGCACACCTCGTCGAGCTGCCGCTTCAGCACCGGCGAGTACCAAAAGAAATCGCGGCTCTTCTGTCGGACGATCTGCGGATTGTCTTCGATCGCCAGACCTTCAAGGTCCGCCTTCAGCGCGGCAAGATCATTCATCACAAACGCTCCATCAGATCATCGAGTTCACGATAGTCGGGCAAGGCCCGCTCGATGGCCCGCCCGCCGCGCAGCACCGTGCGCGGCCCGCTGGGCCTGGCGACCAGTTCATTCCAGTTGCGCGCCCGGAACACCACAAGATCGGCCCGCCCGCCCGGGTCGAGACGGCCCTGGGAGGCATCGCCGAGCATCCACGCCGGCGCCTGCGTGACCACATCGATCCAGTCCCCCACCGGATGATCGAGATGGAGGATGCGGGTCGCTTGGGAAAACAGTTCCACCATGTCGAGATCGCCATAGGCATAGAACGGATCGCGGGTATTATCGGAGGCAACAGCCACCGGAATGCCCCGCGCCTTCATCTCATGCAGCAGGGTGACACCGCGCCAGCGCGGCGTACGCCCGGCCTTCCGGTCCATAAGATACATATTGCACATCGGCAGGCTGACAACGCCGAGACCGGCGCGCGCAACCAGATCCAGCGTTCTGTCGACCTCATCGGCGTCCTGCCGCGCCAGTGAACAGCAATGACCGCAGACAATGCGTCCCTCGAACCGGTTGCGCAGCGCCGCTTCAGCGATCAGCCGCAGTGACCGCGCGCCCGGATCCCCCGTCTCGTCCACATGGAAATCGAGGTCCAGCCCGCGCTCCGCCGCAGCCTGGAACAGGCTGTCCAGATGCCCCTCCAACCCATCGATCATGTAGGTCACGGCCCCGAGCACACCGCCCGCCTCCGCCACCCGGTCGGCGATGCGCGGCAGGAAGCCAGGCGTGTTCAGAAGATCCACCCCATAAAGCGCCGCCCCCTGCAACTCGATGCGGTCGGCCCAGTCCCGGCGCAGCTCGCGAAACACCGGCCAGGTGATCTCGTCCTGCGGCGACACGCTGTCGATATGGGTGCGGATCATCACCGTGCCATGAGCATGGGCGCAGCGCAGCGCGAACTCCATCCGGCGGCGCAGATCCTCCGCCGACCAATGGGCGGCCCGGTCCGTGGCGACGGCGGCGAGCGCCCCGTCAAAGGTGCCGTCCGGATTGGGCTTGCGCGGCCAGATGTGCCCCTTGTCGAGATGGGTGTGCATGTCGATGAACCCGGGCAGTACGAGTCCGCCGTCGAGTTCGCTTTCCGGCAGCCCCTGGCCGCGCAGGACACCGCAGGGCGACACCGCCGCGATCCCACCATTCTCGATCAGGATATCCGCCCGCCCGAGACCATCGCCCACATGGTCCAGCCCGCCGGCGGTCAAGGCGCCGGGCAGGGTCGCGTTGACGAGCAGGTAGCGTTCCTGCTCAGGCGGAGAAATTGCTTCAGCCATCACGTTTCACCGCACTTTCATGCCAATTGCGCAGCAGGAGATGGGTCACCAGGCTCAACACGGCGAAGATAATGATACCGGTCAGCGAGATCAGCAGGATCGCGGCGAACATGCGCGGAATGTTGAGCCGGTAGCTGGCCTCCAGGATCTTGAAAGCGAGGCCGGAGCCGACCCCGCCGGTGCCGGCGACGAACTCGGCGACGATCGCGCCGATCAGCGACAGGCCGCCGGCGATCCTCAGCCCGCCGAGAAAATAGGGCAGCGCCGCCGGCAGCCGCAGATAGCGCAGGGTCTGCCAGCGGGTCGCGCCGTAGAGCTGGAACAGGTTGCGCAGATTGTGATCGGCGGAATTCAGCCCCAATGTGGTGTTCGACAGGATCGGGAAGAAGGCGACGATCCAGGCGCAGATCAACAGCCCGATGATCTTCGAGGGCACATAGATGAAGATCAGCGGCGCGATGACGATCACCGGTGTCACCTGCAGGATCACCGCATAGGGAAAGAACGACATCTCCACCCATTTCGACTGGGCGAACAGGACCGCGAGGCCAACGCCGCCGATGGTGGCGACCACCAGCGCGCCGAGGGTGATCTGCAACGTGACCAGCAACGCCGGCCAGAGCAGCGGCCAGTCGCGCACCAGCGCATCGACGACCCGGTCCGGACCGGGCAGGATGTAATGCGGCACCTTGTAGGCCACCACGTACCATTGCCACAGGGCGATGGTCGCGGCCATCACCACCACCGGCAACAGCCACCGCGCCCACCGTTCGATCCTTGCGCGGCGGGCCTTGCGGCGTTCGGCGACATCGAGCCCGGGCGCCTGCCCGGACAGGCCTGTCAGATCGGCACTGCTCACTCTGCCCTCTCCTCTTCGTTCAAGGTCGCGTGCAGCGCCTCCGACGCCTGCCGGCAATAGTCGCTGTAAAGATGCGAGGTGCGAAACTCCTCGGTCCGCGGATAGGGCGCGTCGACGGCAAGATCCGCCACCACCCGCCCCGGCCGGGCCGCCATGACGACGATCCGGCTCGACAGGTAGACACTCTCAAACACCGAATGGGTGACGAAGATCACCGTCCAGCCGAGGGTTTCCCAAAGCCGCAGGATGTCGTTGTTGAGCTTGAACCGGGTGATCTCGTCGAGCGCGGCGAAAGGCTCGTCCATCAGCAGCAGCTTGGGCCGGGTCACCCGCGCCCGGGCAATCGACACCCGCATCTTCATACCGCCCGACAATTCGCGCGGATAGCTGTCGGCGAAACCGGCAAGCCCAACCATTTCGAGGGCGTCCATCACCTCGTCGCGCGCGACCGCCACCGAGCGCCCCTTCAGCCGCAGCGGCAGATGCACATTGGCAAAGACGGTGGCCCAGGGCATCAGCGTCGGCTCCTGAAAGACGAAGCCGAGCTCATGATCGCCCTGCCCCGGCGCCTCGCCCGGCCAGACGATCCGCCCGTTGGTCGGGCTCGACAGGCCGGCGATGAGGCGCAGCGCCGTCGACTTGCCGCAGCCCGAGGGACCGAGCAGGCTGACGAACTCTCCCGCGCCGATGTCCAGAGACAGGTTCTTCAGCGCAACCGTTGCGTTGGAGAAACTCTTGGTGATGCCCTGAAGGGAAACGATCGGCTGGGTTTCGGCCGGCGGCCGCGAGGCCATGCCGCGCGGCGCGCCGTCACTGGATGCCACACTCACGCCGGCATCCCCATCTGTTGCTGTGTCATGTCGGATCGATTGCCTGGAGTTGCGGGATCACTTGCCGGTGAGTTTCTTCTTCAGATCGAGCCCGACCCCCTTGTTGACGAATTCCAGCGTGTAGGTCGAGGTAATGTCGAGCCCCTCCTCGATGACCCCGGCCCGCACCATCTTGGCGTAGAAATCGGCATTACGGCCATCGGTCATGGCGCCGATGCCAAGCGTCAGGCTGTCGCCGGAATCGACGATCCCGTATTCCTTCATCCGCTCGACGGAAAAGGCGATCTGCTCCGCCGTCATCTCCGGGTTGGCTTCCTGGATCAGCTTGTTGGCGGCGGAGTTGTCACCGTAAAGGTAAGTGTACCAGCCAAGCGCCGAGCCATCGACGAAGCATTGCACCACGTCCTTCCGGGTCTCCACGGTCGAGGCCATGGTCTCGATGGTCGTGGCATAGGTGCTGAAGCCTTGGTCGGCGATCAGAAAGACATCCGGCATGAACCCGCCCGCCTGCTGGATGGCATAGGGCTCCGCCGTCGCATAGCCCTGCTGGCCGGCGGTCGGATCGGCGAGGAAGGGCGCCGGATTGAACGTGTAGGGCCGGCGCTGCTCCACGGTGAAGCCGAACTCGGAGATCATCCACTGGTAGTAGGAGGCAAAGCCATTGTCGCCGATCAACAGCGGCGCCTTGCCGACCAGCGCCTCCCAGCTCGGATATTTGCCCGGATGGGTGAGGATCACCTGCGGTTCCTTCTGGAACAGCGCGCTGACCACCACCACCGGGATGTCCTCGCGCTTGGCGTAGAACACCTGCAGCATGTTGCCGCCCATATGGAAATCCAGCTTGCCGGCCAAGAGCAGCGCCCGATTGTTGACCTGCGGTCCGCCGGGAACGATCGTGACATCGAGACCGCAGGCCGCATAGGTGCCGTCCGCCACCGCCTGATAGAACCCGCCATGCTCGGCCTGGGCGAGCCAGTTGGTGCCGAAACTGACCTTCTCCAGCGCCTGGGCGCCGCTCGTCCCGCCAAGACCGGCCAAGGCGGCGAACACCGCCGCAACGGTCGCCTTTCGCCCGATTTCCAACATCCTGTGCATGTCGCTGTCCGCCTCCGATTATCCCCGTGCCGCCCGTGATCGTCCTCACGTCGCAGTCTCTTGCCGCTCCCGCGCGCCAATAGGCACGACGGGTCCGTAAGGGAGCCCCCGGCACTTGTTTCACTTTCCGGTATCAGCAAGTCACGTGCCAGTCGCGCGGAAGATCCCATGCCTTCCACGCGCGCCCAAGAGCCTGACCAGACCGTGTATTTTTCCTCCCCCTCGCGCTTTCCTCAAAGGAACCCTACCCCAGCTTTGTCGCACAAAAAAGCGGCAACCACGGCACAAGACGCAGTCAGCGCTTTCCCTCCCCGCCAGGTCTTGCGGACGATGGCGTTTCCCGCTGGAATGGTGCCCTTTGAAAGACCTTCCGCAAATGGAGCTGCCATGACCAAGGCCTTGACGCCCACCAGCATCCGCGCGCCCTTCGCCTGCTACAGCCACGGCATCGAGGTCCCATCCGGAGCCCGGCTCGTGCTGTGCTCCGGACAGCTCGGCATCGCCGCCGACGATCATGTTCCCGCCGATGTGGAAGGTCAGACCCGCCTGTGTTTTGAAAACATCGGCGCGATCCTCAAGGAGGCGGGCCTGGGCTATGACAACATCGTGCGCATCAATGCCTTCGTCACCGGGCGCGAACACCTGCCCGGCTACATGAAGGTCCGTGATGGCTTCATCGGCGCGCCGCCGCCGGCCTCCACGCTGATGATCGTCTCCGGCTTCGCCCGGCCGGAATTCCTGGTCGAGGTCGAGGTCATCGCCGCCGGATGACCGACGTGCGACCGCGCACGCAGCCATTGCGGCGACGGCCGGGCCTCTGCTAGATTTTTCGCGGCGGATCAGCCGGAGGGCAGTTGCCGTTCCAGACCACCGCCGGACCCCACTTCGATTTCCCTGTGCGGAACTCGGGCGGCCAGGTTCCTCACCGAAGGCCGCTATCCAAGCCTGCAGGTCGACCCGACAACAGGAAGGATATCCATGCGCCAATGGATCAAGGACCCGCTCGCCATTCTTGCCCCGGAGGCTGAAGGCGGCGTCGTCATCGAGGACGGCCGCATCGCCGAATGTGTCGCCGCCGGGCAGCAGCCATCGCAGCCGGTCGACAGCACCTTCGATGCCTCCCGCCACGTGGTGATCCCGGGGTTGATCAACACCCATCACCACTTCTTCCAGACCCTGACCCGCGCCCATCCCGCCGCCATCAACAAGGAGCTGTTTCCCTGGCTGACCGCGCTCTACCCGATCTGGGCGCGCAACGTCACGCCGGAGACCTTCCGCATGGGCACGCGGCTCGCCCTGACAGAACTGATGATGTCCGGCTGCACCGCCGCCTCCGACCATCACTATCTGTTTCCCGCCGGCCTTGAGGACGCCATCGACATCCAGGTGGAGGAGGCCACCCGGCTCGGCATCCGCATGACCGTCACCCGCGGCTCGATGAACCTCAGCCAGAAGGACGGCGGTCTGCCGCCCGATACGGTGGTGCAGGACGAGGACACCATCCTCGCCGATTGCGAGCGGGTGCTGGCGCGCTACCATGACCGGTCCGAAGGCGCCCGCATCCAGGTGGCACTCGCCCCTTGCGCACCCTTCACCGTGACCAAGCGGCTGATGCGCGAGAGCGTCGCCCTGGCCGAGCGGTTCGACTGCCGCCTGCACACCCATCTCGGCGAGACCATCGACGAGGACGACTACTGCCTGCACCACTTCCAGTGCCGTCCGGTCGATTATCTGGAGGAATGCGGCTGGCTCAACGACCGGGTCTGGCTCGCCCATGGCATTCATTTCAATGATGACGAGGTGAAACGGCTGGGCCATGCCTGTGTCGGCGTCTGCCACTGCCCGACCTCCAATATGACGCTGGCGTCCGGCCAGTGCCGCACCAAGGAGCTGGAGGCGGCCGGCTGCCCCGTCGGCCTTGGCGTCGACGGCTCGGCCTCCAATGACAATTCCAACCTGATGGAGAGCCTGCGCCACGCCCTGATGCTGAACCGGCTGACCTATGACGCGGCCAGCGTCACCCATCACGACACCTACCGCTGGGCGACGGAGGGCTCCGCCCGCTGCCTCGGACGGGAGGACATCGGCGCCATCAAGCCCGGCCGGCAGGCGGATCTTGCGTTCTATACCCTGGACGAGCTGCGCTTTTCCGGCGCCGGCGATCCGCTCGCCGCCCTTGTCCTGTGCGGTGCGCACACCGCCGACCGGGTGATGATCGGCGGCGACTGGACGGTGAAGGACGGACGTCCGGTGTACATCGATATCGACCGGCTGCGGGCCGAGCATGGGGCGGCCGCGCGCCGGTTCCTGGAGAGCTTCTGACCGAGCCCGGCGCGTCCGGCCCTGCCGGATCTCAGGCCCTGTCGCTGCGCAGCGACGGGGCCAGCACCGACACCATCAAGGCCATCATCGCCAGGAAGACGAACCCGGCGGAGAGCGACAGCCCCTCGGCAATGGCGCCAACCAGCGGCGGGCCGAGCAACAGGCTGCCGTAGCCAAGCGTGGACACACTGGCGAGGCCCGCCCCCGGCGAGATCACCGGATCGCTCGCCGCGCGGGAATAGACCAGCGGTGCCAAGGGCGCCATGCCGGCCCCGGTCAGGGCAAATCCGGCCCAGGCCACCACCACATTCGGCGCCAGCACCACCGTCAGGATGCCGCTCGCGGCCACGGCCCCGCCGACCCGGGCCACATTGCTCGGGCCGAACCGCACCACCAGCCGGTCCCCGGCAAAGCGGAAGGTCACCATGAAGATGGAAAAGAAGGTGAAGCCCAGCGCCGCATAGGCCTCACCGGCCTTCAGCACATCGACCAGGAAGATCGCCCCCCAGTCGGCAATCGCCCCCTCGCCGATCATGGCGCAGAAACCGAGCATGCCGACGAGGATCAGGCTGCCGCGTGGAAGGGCGATCAACGGACTTTTCTGACCGCGCCCGGTGATGCCCTGCCAGGGGATCGCCGACAGCCACAGCGCCGGAATGGCGGTCAACAGCGCAAACAGCGAGAAATGGGTGGCCACGGAAAGGCCGTTGTGAATCGCCAGCGCGCCAACGCCCGCGCCACATCCGGCACCAACGCTCCACATGGCGTGGAACGACACCATGATCGACCGGCCCCGCGCGCGCTCGACCTCCGCGCCGAAGGCGTTCATCGCCACATCCATGCCGCCGTGACAGGCACCGAGGAAGAACAGCAGCGGTGCCAGATGCCAGGGCTCGGAGGCCAGCGCGACCATCGCCAGCGCCGGACCATGAGCAATCGCGACCAGCCGCGAGGTGCGCGCCGCGCCGATCTCATCCGCCAGCCGGCCGGCGAGCGGAAACGACAGGATCGCCCCAAGCGCCATGCACAAGAGGTAAAGCCCCAGCTCGCCCTCTCCCAGATCGAGCGTCGCCCGGACACTCGGCACCCGCGAGGCCCAGGAGCCGAACAGGGCGCCATTGAAAAAGAAAAGCGCCGAAACGGCGACACGCGGTGTTCTGACAAGCATGCTGAAAAATCCGGATGAGCAAAGACGGGCAGGACAAATGCAGCGTCCCCCGAATACCCTGTCCGGCGCGGCGAGGAAATGCATCTGCCGCGAAAATTCAAACGATTTAGTGTGCAAGAGCCGCTTCCCGGCGCTGCGCGTGATGCGGAATGCGCTATGGTTTGCGCCGGCCGGCGCGCACGCTCCGGCCACAGCATGCTCCGACCCGCAACAATGAGGCAGCCATGTCCGATCTCCCCCGCAGGTTCTGGCACGAGATGACGGCATTCGATTTCGCCGAAGCCGACACCTCCGACTGGATCGCGATCCTCCCGGTCGCCGCCATCGAACAGCACGGCCCGCACCTGCCGGTCTTCACCGACACCTGCATCGCCGAAGGCCAGATTTCACGGGTGTTGGAGTTGCTGCCGGACGATCTGCCGGCCACCTTCCTGCCCGTTCAGGCGGTCGGCAAGTCGAACGAACATATTTCCTCGCCCGGCAGCCTGACGCTGTCCTGGGACACCGCCACCCGCGCCTGGACCGAGATCGGCGAAAGCGTCTTTCGCGCCGGCATCCGCAAGATGGTGCTGATCACCTCCCACGGCGGCAATGTGCCGATCAGCGACATCGTCGCCCGGGAATTGCGGGTCAAGCATGACATGCTGGTCACCGCCACCGGCTGGTCCCGCTTCGGGCAGCCCGAGGGGCTGTTTCCGCCGAAGGAATTCACCTACGGCATCCACGGCGGCGACATCGAGACCTCATTGATGCTGTATCTGCGCCCCGACCTCGTCAAGATGGACAAGGCGCGCGACTTTGCCTCGACCCAGCTCGACTTCATCGAGGAGTTCAAGCATCTGCGCGGTCATGGGCCGGCTCAGTTCGGCTGGAAGGCGCAGGACCTCAACCCGGCGGGCGTCGTCGGCAATGCCGCCAATGCCAGCGCCGCGAAGGGACAGGCCTCGCTCGACCATGCCGCGCGCGGCTTCGTCGAGCTGCTGCAGGACATCCACGCCTTCGATCTTGAGCGTCTCTGGCGTCCCTGACGTTCGTCTTCCTGGAACGGCCGCCCCCACTCCCCCTCGAGCGCTGCGGGGGCGGATCGCGTTTTCACGCGCACACAGTCGCCCACTCTTCCCGGTTGAACCCGACCAGCCAGCGCCCGTCCGCATCCAGCACCGGCCGCTTGATCAAAGAGGGGTTCGCCACCAGCACGGCGATTGCCGAGGCCGCATCGGTCACGCCGGCGCGTGTCTCTTCCGGCAGCTTGCGCCAAGTGGTACCGCGCCGGTTGACGAGCGCCTCCCAGCCCAACTCCTGCACGAAACGCGCAAGCAAATCAGCGTCCACACCGGCTTTCCGGTAGTCATGAAACACATGATCGACACCATTTTCTGCTAGGAATGCACGTGCCTTCTTCATGGTATCGCAGTTGGAGATCCCGTAGATCGTGACAGTCATCGTCTCTCTCTGAATGTCGGAACGTTTGTGGCATTTGACCGTGCCCCACCGCTTGCGCACATCATAGGGACGACAACACAAGGCGAATGGCAATGGTCGAAACGCGTGGAACCACAGGTACGGCAAGCTCCGCCGCGTTTCGGCAGCGCCTGCGTCTGGCAAGCGGCCTGACCCTCCTGACCTTCGCCTTCACCCATTTCCTCAATCACATGCTCGGGCTCTGGTCGCTTGAGGCGATGGAGGCCGGGCGCGAGCTGTTCCTGACCGTCTGGCGCAACCCACTGGGCGAGATCCTGCTCCTGACCGCCATTCTCACCCATGTCGCCCTTGCCCTGTGGAAGACCGCGCGGCGGCGCACCTGGCGCATGCCGGTCTGGCAATGGATCCAGTTGCTGCTCGGTCTCGCCATTCCCTATCTGCTGATTCCGCATGTGATCGGCACCGCCGGGCTCGCCGCCCGCTTCGGCTACGCCGACAGCTACCGCAATGTGCTGACGATCCTCTGGCCCGGTTTGCTCATCAACCAGACCACCTTGATGCTGCTGGTCTGGACCCATGGCATGATCGGTCTGCATTTCTGGCTCCGCCTCAGCAAGGTCTACCGGCGCTGGTTCCCTTGGCTCTTGGCCGTGGCGGTGCTGGTGCCGGTGCTCGCCTCCCTCGGCTGGATTGGCGCGGCCCGGCGGCTGGCCCTTGTGGACCAGGTCCCCTTCCCCCTCACCGGGGAGATGATCACCTGGTCCGATCCGCTGATCCTCTTTCTGCAACGGGGATTTTTCGGTCTGCTGGCCTTGGTCGTGGCCGCCATTCTGGTGCGGACCATCCGTCGCCGCTTCGCCGAGACCATCACCATCACATACCCGGGCGGTCGGACCCTCAGGGTCGTTCCGGGGCCGACACTCCTGGAAGTCAGCCGCATGAACGGCATCGCCCATGCCGATGTCTGCGGCGGACGGGCGCGCTGCTCCACCTGCCGCACCCGTATTCTGGCCGGCGGTGACAGCCTGCCGCCGCCCTCCACCCAGGAAGCGCAGGTGCTGGCGCGGATCGGCGCCGATGACACCGTGCGGCTCGCCTGCCAGATTCGGCCCACCGCACCGCTCAAGGTGCAGCCGCTGGTGCCCGCGCGCGGCGCGCCCCGACGCGCCGTCACCTCCGGCGATGCCTACCACTGGGGCGTTGAGCAGCCAGCCGCGATCCTCTTCGTCGATCTGCGCAATTTCACCGGCATGACCGAAAGCCGCCTGTCCTATGACGTGGTGTTCCTGCTCAACCGCTACCTTGGCGAGACCGCCCGGGCCATCGAGGCCTGCGGCGGCTATGTGGACAAGTTCATCGGCGATGGGGTGATGGCGATCTTCGGCATGACCGACGGCATCCAGTCAGGGTGCCGTAATGCTCTCGCCGCCACCAATGCCATCGCCGAAAACCTGGAACATCTGAACGTGGAGCTGGCCAGCCAGCTCGACACGCCCTTGCAAATCGGCATGGGCCTTCATGCCGGGCAGGTGATCCTGGGCCGGATCGGCGCGGCCGATGGCGGCAACCAGGGGGCCGGCACCCGCATCACCGCGCTCGGCGACGTGGTCAATATCGCCAGCCGGCTGGAAGCCGCCACCAAGGAGCTCGGCCAGACGCTGGTTGTCTCGCGGCAGGTCCTGCGAACCGCCGGATATACCTGCGACGCGGCCCAGGAAACGGAAATCGAGGTGCGCGGCCGCAGTCACCCGATGACCGTCTATGCCTTGACCCCGCCCACGCCGCTGCGCGACGCTCTTGCCAGCCCGACGGAACATGCGGCGGAATGAATGAAACCTCGCAGTGGCAGCCAAGCTTGGACCGCCCCCATGAAATGAGCTGCATATGGCGCAGGGTCGGCGATGGGCCGCCAGGAAGGACGCGAAAACGGGCTTTCTGCCCGGTTGTGCCGGGTGACGTAGCAGACCGAACTGGCGCAACTCGCCGCCGATCAACCATTTCTGGAAAATATGATTCGCGCCTCTCTCGCAAATAGACGAAAGCACGCTGGACGCGTGGTTTCAGGCTTGATTAGATGCGAGAAGACGGATTGCAAAAATGGTTAACACCACTCAGGACCGACTGGCGAAAGATCAGCACGACGCAATCCGCATGAAAAAACAAAAGAAAAAATGAGGGGAACATGCGCATCATCGGACAACTGGTCCTTGCCGGGACGATAGCCTCGGCAGCCTGTACGACAGCTTCCGCCGAGACATTGAAATACGCCTTTCAAGGCACCCTGAACCAACTCGATCCCTATACCCTGAACGAAACCTTCACGCTCGGCTCCCATGGCAATGTCTATGAAGGGCTGACCCGCCGGGCACCGGACCTCACCATCGAACCGGCCCTTGCCGAACAGTGGGAGATCATCGAACCGAACCGCTGGCGCTTTTATCTGCGCAAGGGCGTGAAGTTCCACAACGGCAACGATTTCAATGCCGATGACGTGGTATTCTCCGCGGCGCGCGTCCGCTCGGAAGGCTCCGACCTGACCTCGCGCATCGATCCGGATGTGAAGGTGGAGAAGGTCGACGATTACACGGTCGATTTCATCCTGCCCAGTCCGAACCCGATCCTTCACTACTCCTGGGACACCTGGTTCATCATGGACAAGGAGTGGACTGAGGCCAATAACGCGGTCAAGGTCACCTCCGCCTCGGACACCACACCGAACTACGCCTCGCTCCATGCCAACGGCACCGGCCCATTCACGGTCGTCAGCCACGAGGCCGGCGTCAGGACCGTCTACGCGCGCTATGACGACTGGTGGGACACCGCGATCCACAATCTCGATACGGTCGAATTCACGCCGATCGCCTCGGACGCGACCCGCATCGCCGCGCTTCTGTCTGGCGATCTCGACATGGTCTACCCCGTGCCGGTTCAGGACATCAAACGGGTTGAGAGCAACGAAGCCACCCGGGCCCTGACCGGCCCGGAGCTGCGCACCGTCTTTCTCGGCTTCGACCAGCGCCGCGACGAGTTGCTACATTCGACGGTGAAGGGCAAGAACCCGTTCAAGGATGTGCGAGTGCGCAAGGCCTTCTACCAGGCGCTCAATCTCGACGCGATCCGCGACAAGATCATGCGCGGCCTGTCGACACCGTCGGCGCTGATGATCTCGCCTTTCCTGTTCTCCCGGGCGGGGGAATTCGAACGCCTGCCCTATGACCCGAAGGCGGCGAAGGCGCTTCTCGTCGAAGCCGGCTATCCCGATGGCTTCGGCGTCAGCCTCGACTGCCCGAACGACCGCTACGTCAACGATGAGGCGATCTGCCAGGCGGTCGCCGCCTTCCTCGCCCGCATCGGCATCAAGGTCGATCTCAACGCCCAGCCGAAGGCCCAGTATTTCGCCAAGGTGCTGGCCTCGGGCGGCTATGACACCTCGTTCTATCTGCTCGGCTGGACCCCGGCGTCCTTCGACAGCTCGAACGTGCTCGCCGACCTGCATGGCTGCCGCGACGACAAGGGCACCGGCGGGCCGTTCAATCTCGGCGGCTACTGCAATCCGGAGGTCGATGCCCTCACCGCGCGGATCTTCGCCGAGAACGATCCGGAGGCGCGCGATCAGCTGATCGTCGATGCCTATCGCCTCACCCTGGACGATGTGGCCTATATTCCGCTGCACCAGCAGGGGCTGGCCTGGGGCGTTTCCAACCGGGTCGAGCTACGGCAGCGGGCGGACAACCAGTTCCACTTCCGCTGGGTGGTCAAGAAATAGCGGCAACGGGATCTCCGGCGGGCCGCACCCCATCCTCGCGGCCCGCCGGACCTTTTCAGGCTTCCCAATCGTCGAGGCTCCATGCTTGCCTTCACCATCCGCCGTCTGCTTCAGGCCATCGGCGTCATGCTGGTCGTCGCCCTGATCTCCTTCACCCTGTTTCGCTATGTCGGCGATCCGGTCAACCAGATGGTCGGCCTGGACACCTCGCTGGAGCAGCGCGAGGCCCTGCGCGAACAACTGGGACTGAACGACCCGGTTCTGGTCCAGTTCGCCCGCTTCGTCACCCGCGCGGCGCAACTGGACTTCGGCACCTCCTACCAGTTCCGCCAGCCGGTGGTGGACCTGATCGGCCGGCGCCTGCCGGCAACCCTGGAGCTGTCGCTGGTCTCCGCGCTGCTGGCCCTGCTCTGCGGCATTCCCATGGGCGTCTACACCGGGCTCAACCGCGACAGCCTGCTGTCCAAGCTGTTTCTCTCCATTTCGCTGCTCGGCATATCGCTGCCGACCTTCTTCATCGGCATCCTGCTGATCTTCCTGTTCTCCGTGACCCTGCAATGGCTGCCGAGCTTCGGCCGCGGCGAGGTGGTGGATTTCGGCTGGTGGAGCACCGGGCTTCTGACCGTCAGCGGCCTCAAGGCGCTGATCCTGCCCTCGATCACCCTCGGGCTGTTCCAGATGACGCTGATCATGCGGCTGGTGCGCTCGGAAATGCTTGAAGTGATCCGCACCGACTACATCAAGTTCGCCCGCGCCCGGGGCCTCAGCCAGCGCAGCATCCATTTCCGGCACGCCCTGAAGAACACGCTGGTGCCGGTGATCACCATCACCGGCCTGCAACTGGGCTCGATCATCGCCTTCGCGATCATCACCGAGACCGTGTTCCAGTGGCCCGGCATGGGCCTGTTGTTCCTGCAATCGGTGCAGAATGTCGATATCCCGGTGATGGCTGCGTACCTGATGCTGATCGCCTTCCTGTTCGTCGTCATCAACCTGATTGTCGACCTGCTCTATTTCGTCGTCGACCCGCGCTTGCGGGTCGAGCGCGCGTCCCATTGAGGAGCCAGCCGATGTCCCCGATCAGCGACGATCTCGCCATGGAACGCCGCGGCCTCGCCTTCCGCCTGCGCCAGAGCGACATGCTGCATTCCTTCCTGCGGTCGAAGATCGCGATGCTCTCCGCGCTCATCACTCTTGCCGCCATCATCGGCGCGACCTTCGCTCCCTGGCTTGCCCCGCATGATCCGTTCGATCTCGCCAGCCTGTCGATCCTCGATTCGCAACTGCCGCCGCTCGGCATGGAGGGCGCCGATCCGCGCTATCTGCTGGGCACCGACGATCAGGGACGCGATGTCTTCTCCGGCATTCTCTATGGCGCGCGCATCTCCCTTGCGGTCGGGTTCGTCTCGGTGCTGCTGGCGGCGGTGGTCGGCGTCCTGCTCGGCCTTGTCGCCGGCTATGTCGGCGGGCGCACCGATGCCATCATCATGCGCATCGCCGAGGTGCAGCTCACCTTCCCGGCAATCCTGATCGCGCTTCTGATCGACGGTGTCGCCCGCGCCGTCTTCGGCAATCTCGACCGGGAACGGTACGCATTCTGGATCCTGGTGCTCTCCATCGCCCTGTCCTTCTGGGTGCAGTTCGCCCGCACCGTGCGCGGCTCGACGCTGGTGGAGCGCAACAAGGAGTACGTTCAGGCCGCCCGGCTGATCGGCATTCCGCCCTTCCTGATCATGATCCGGCATGTGTTGCCCAACGTCATCGGCCCGGTTCTGGTGATCGCGACCATCAGCCTTGGCCTTGCCATCATCACCGAGGCGACGCTTTCCTTCCTCGGTGTCGGCATCCCGCCGACCCAGCCCTCGCTCGGCACCCTGGTGCGGATCGGCAACGACTTTCTGTTTTCCGGCGAATGGTGGATCGCCATGTTCCCGGGCTTCGCCCTGGCCATCCTGGTGCTTGCGGTCAATTTGCTGGGCGACTGGCTGCGCGATGCGCTGAACCCCAAGCTGCGGTAGGGCCTGCACGATGACACAGATCCCCCTGCTTTCGGTTAAAAACCTCCGGGTCGAATTTCCCACCCGTCACGGGGTACTGACCGCCATCGACGGCATTTCCTTTTCCTTGCGCGAAGGCGAGGTATTGGGCGTGGTCGGCGAATCCGGTGCCGGAAAATCGCTTACCGGCGCGGCGGTGATCGGCCTGCTGGAGCCGCCCGGACGGATCGCCGGCGGCGAGATCCGCCTCAAGGGCGAGCGGATCGACACCCTGTCGCCGGCGGCCCTGCGCCGGGTGCGCGGCAAGCGCATCGGCATGGTGTTTCAGGATCCGCTGACCAGCCTCAATCCGCTGTTCACCATCGGCGACCAGATCATCGAAACGATCATGACCCATCTGCCGGTCTCGGAAGTTGAGGCGCGCAAGCGGGCCATCGCCCTGCTGGAGGAGGTGGGCATTCCCGCCGCCGCCCAGCGCCTGTCCGCCTATCCGCATCAGTTCTCCGGCGGCATGCGCCAGCGTGTGGTGATCGCCCTGGCGCTCTGCGCCGAACCGGAGCTGGTGATCGCCGACGAGCCGACCACCGCGCTCGATGTGTCCGTGCAGGCGCAGATCATTCACCTGTTGCAGCGCATCTGCCGCGATCACCGCACGGCGGTAATGCTGATCACCCACGACATGGGCGTGATCGCCGAGACCGCCGACCGGGTGGCGGTGATGTATTCGGGGCGCATTGCCGAGATCGGCCCGGTGCGGCATGTGATCGCCAAGCCGCGCCATCCCTATACGGTCGGCCTGATGGGGGCGATCCCCACCCTGAGCGGCGACCAGCAGCGCCTGACGCAGATCCCCGGCGCCATGCCCCGTCTCGATGCGATTCCCGACGGCTGCGCCTTCAACCCGCGCTGCGCCCGGGCCTTCGACCGCTGCCGGCAGGAACGGCCCAACCTGATGCCCGCCGGTGAAGGCGAGGCCGCCTGCTGGCTGGTGGATCCGGCCGAAGGAACGACCGGCGAAGGAGAGACCGCATGAGCGCGCCGCAGCCACAGCCGGTGGTCGAGGTGCGCGGCCTCGGGCGTACCTTCGACGTCTCCCGCCCTTGGCTCAACCGGGTGCTGGAACGCCAGCCGAAGGCCTTTCTCAAGGCCGCCCAGGACATCACCTTCGCCATCGACAAGGGGGAAACCTTCGCGCTTGTCGGCGAATCCGGCTCCGGCAAATCGACGGTCGCCAAGCTGGTGGTCGGGCTTCTGGAGGCCAGCGCCGGAGAGGTCCGCATCGACGGCATCGACATGCGCCGGCAAACGCCCTCCAGCGCCGCCATGCGCGATTTGCGCCGGCGTATCCAGATGATCTTTCAGGACCCTTATGCCAGTCTCAATCCGCGCTGGCGGGTGGACCGGATCATCGCCGAACCGATCCGCGCCTTTGGGCTGGAGCACTCGCGGCAGGCCATCGCCGCCCGCGTCGGCGAGTTGCTCGAGCTTGTGCGCCTGCATCCGCGCGATGGGCAGAAATATCCGCACGAGTTTTCCGGCGGCCAGCGCCAGCGCATCTGCATCGCCCGCGCACTGGCCTCCCGGCCGGAGTTTCTCGTCTGCGACGAACCGACCTCGGCGCTGGATGTCTCGGTGCAGGCGCAGATCCTCAACCTGATGCGCGACCTTCAGGACGAGTTCGGCCTCACCTACCTGTTCATCAGCCACGACCTGGCCGTGGTCCGGCACATGGCCCGGCGCATCGGTGTGATGTATCTCGGCCGTCTGGTGGAGATCGCGGCCAGCGGCGATCTGTTCGCCCGCCCGCAGCACCCCTATACGCGGATGCTGATGGAGGCCATTCCCGACCTCACCATGTCCGGCCGGCCACGGCGCGCCGTCGAAGGCGAGATCCCCAATCCGATCAGCCCGCCCTCTGGCTGCACCTTCCATCCGCGCTGCCCGCTGGCCAACGACCGCTGCCGGCGCGAGATGCCGCGGCTCGGCCGCGCGAACGCAGGCAGCAGTACCGTTGCTTGCCATGCGGTCGAGGAGGGGCGTGCCGACGCCGGCCCGTGACCCCATGCCGCTGGCGTTCTGCCGCCCGCGATCACGACAGGGGCTTGACCCTCCAGTGACTGGAATGCCTATACGCAAGGCAACGCATCGCCGTGCCCGCCGCCCGGGCTCCGACCTCCCCGACATTCGGCCGGCGCGAGGAACGGCACTCAAGGAGTTTTCCGATGTCCCAGATGGGTCTTCAGATTAAGCAGGACAGCACCGACCCCGCCCGCGTGGCGGTGCAGCTTGAGGTCACCGGCATGACCTGCGCCGCCTGCGCCGCCCGGATCGAAAAGGTTCTTACCCGCGCCCCCGGCGTCATGCGCGCCGTCGTCAACCTGCCGATGGAAACCGCACTGGTGGAGACCGACGGCAGCGCCGGACCGGACGCCCTGATCCGCCTGGTGGAAGGGGCCGGCTTCGGCGCCGAGGAGCGTGCCAGCGACGCCAGCAGCGAGCGCGCCCGGCAGGAACAGGCGGACGCGGCGGCCCGCGCGGAGGAGCGGCGCACCTTCACCCTTCTGGTCTTCTCCACCCTGTTGACCCTGCCACTGGTCGCCGGAATGGTGACCGCCCCCTTCGGCCTCAACCTGATGCCGCCGGCCATGGTGCAGATGGGACTGGCGACCATCATCCAGATCGTCGTCGGGCGCCGGTTTTACGTGGGCGCGGCGCGCGCGCTTGCCGGCGGCGGCGCCAACATGGATGTACTGGTGGTGCTTGGCACCACCGCTGCCTATCTCTACAGCGCCATCCTGACCCTGCGCGCCTGGCCCGAGAACCCGGGACATCTCTACTTCGAGGCCTCGGCGGTCATCCTGACGCTGATTCTGTTCGGCAAGCTGCTGGAGACCCGGGCCAAGCGCACCACCACCGCCGCCATTCGCGCCCTGACCGAGCTGCGGCCGGACACTGCCCATCGCCTGACCGAGAGCGGCGCCATCGAGACCGTGCCGGTGGATGCGCTCTTTCCCGGCGACCGGGTCCTCGTCAAGCCGGGCGAGCGCATGCCCGTCGATGGCCGGGTGCTGGAAGGGGGCAGCGATCTCGACGAATCGCTGGTCACCGGCGAAAGCCTGCCGGTCGCCAAGACCGTCGGCGATGAGGTGATCGGCGGCACCATCAACGGCTCCGGCGCCCTGACGGTGGAGACCACCGCGCTGGGGGCCGACAGCAAGCTTTCCGCCATCATCCGACTGGTCGAGGCCGCCCAGAGCAGCAAGGCGCCGGTGCAGAAGCTGGTCGACAAGGTGTCCTCGATCTTCGTGCCAATCGTCGTCCTCGTTGCAATCGCCACATTCGCCGGCTGGTGGCTGACCGGCGCGGAGCTGGACGCGGCCATCGGTGCCACCGTCGCCGTGCTGGTCATTGCCTGCCCCTGCGCCCTTGGCCTGGCCACCCCCACCGCCCTCGTCGCCGGAACGGGCGCCGCCGCCCGCGCCGGCATCCTGATCCGCGACATCGAGGCGCTGGAGATCGCCCACAAGGTCGACACCGTGGTGTTCGACAAGACCGGAACGCTCACCGAAGGCCGTCCGGCGGTGACCGACATCCGTGCCTTCGACCGCAACGACGACCGGCTGTTGCGCATTGCCGCCTCGGCCCAGTTGCCGAGCGAGCACCCGCTGGGCCGGGCGATGATCGAGGCGGCCGAGGAACGCGGCCTGCAGCTGTCCCGGCCGAGCGATTTCCGCGCCGTTCCCGGCCAGGGCATCATCGCCGAGATTGCCGGCGAAACCGTGCTGATCGGCAACAGCCGCCTGTTGCAGGCCCATGACGTCGACCGTTTCATGGCCGACCAGATCGCCCGCAGCTTTGCCGCCGAGGCCAAGACCTGCGCCACCGTTGCCATTGCCGGCCATGCGGTTGGGGTGATCGCGCTTGCCGACACGGTGCGCGCGGAAACACCTGCCGGGCTGGCGCGGCTGGCCGAGCTTAATGTCGCCCCGGTGATGCTGACCGGCGACACCGAGGCGGTGGCCCGCACCGTTGCCGAGGAACTGGGCATTGAGAAGGTGATTGCCGGGGTGCCACCGGAGGGCAAGGCGGAAACCGTCACCGGGCTGGTGGAGGAAGGCCGGACCGTCGCCATGGTCGGCGACGGGGTCAATGACGCCCCGGCCCTGGCCGCCGCCAGCGTCGGCATCGCCATGGGCTCCGGCTCGGAAGTGGCGCTGGAGACCGCCGGCATCACCTTGATGCGGCCGCGCCCGGACCTTGTCGCCGATGCCATCGGCGTCTCCCGGGCAACGGTGCGCAAGATCCGGCAGAACCTGTTCTGGGCCTTTGCCTACAACGTGGTCGGCATTCCACTCGCCGCCCTTGGCCTGTTGACCCCGGCGCTTGCCGGGGCGGCCATGGCCCTGTCCTCGGTTTCCGTCGTCACCAACGCCGCCCTGCTGCGGCGCTGGCGGGCAAAGGCGCAATAGCCCGCGCAGGAGCGGGCGCCGGATCGCGAACGACCGGCGCCCGTCGCGGATATCAACTCGGCGCGCTGCCGTAGAGCACCGCCGTCACCTCGCCGTTTTGGTAGTCGTAGACATAGAGTGCCAGATCGCTGCTGGCGGTCGAGCCGGACAAGATCAACGCCGAATAGGCCTGACCGACGGAATAGTCGCGAATGGCCCAGACCGGCGCATTGCGCCGATCGTAGAGCACCAGATTGCCGTCATCCTGCATCACCAGCCGGCCCGGGGCATTGAAGGCGCCGCTCATCGCCCGCCAGAGCTGGTTGCCGGATGCATCCTGAAGGACCGGACCGAGATCGGGATCATTGAGAAGGGTGGCGCTGCCGTCGAAAGCCGAAATCGACTGACCTGGCGCCAGGAAGCCGAGCCCCCGGCAATCGAGCCGGTTGACATCCATCATTTCGCCGGCGATCGGCGTGCGCATCATGTCCTCGATCATCGCCTGCGACCAGCCCCGGCTCTCGTAGTCGCGCAGCGCCAGCAGATAGAGCAGCTTGGCCTGGGTGGCCGGTCCCTGCATGTCGTAATTGCCGATACAGCCGCAATCGGACAGCCAGGAGCCAGAGGCATAGGCTGTGGAGTTGACGATGCCGGCGATCACCTGGGTGCCGGCAACGATCACCATGCCGGCGTCATGCGCGCTCTTCAGCACCTTGTAGACCGCCCCGCTCTCCGGATCGTCCGGGTCGCCGGAGGGGAAATTGCCCTCGCCGTAACCTTGCAGGAACAAGCCTCCCACCTTGCCGTCGCCGGCAAGCGCGCCTTGCAGCATGCTGGCCAGCGCACTGGTGGCAGGCGAGGCGCCGGTGTCGTATTGCGCCGGGAAGGCGAGGAAATTCAGTACATCCGCATCGTCGATATGCGCGGCCACGTAGGACGTCTGATCCTGCAGGCGGGCAAGCGCATCCGGGTCATCGAGCGCCAGCGAGGACTGGAATGGTCCCGGCGGGAACTGGCGATTGTCCAGATAGACCTCGATGCCGGTCAGATCGACGATCGGATGGTTCGGCGAGGTGAAGGCATTGAAATGCGAGGCATTGGTCTTCAGCGTCCGATTGCCCAGCATCAGCCGGTCGTCGAAGAACAGGCCGACAGCCGGCAGCCCGGTACGCATGGCATCGATGGCGCCAAGCACATTGCGCAAGGCATCGGTGTTGTAGAGGATCGACAGCGCATCCTGCGGCGTCGCCCGGTAAAACAGCGGCAATTGCGAGCCGGTGACCACCACCGGCTTGGACAGGATCGCATTGGCATAGCCATCCGCGCCCAGCCCGGTCAGCAGGAAGGACAGCGCCGAGGCGGTCCAGGCCATGGTGTCGGTGCCATGCAGAACCAGGAAGGCATCATGGCCTGAATACAGCGTAGTATCGCCCGGCTCGCCGATCAGCCGTGCGGCGATGGTGCACCAATCCGCCGGTTGCAGGTTGGTGCTGTCCAGCGTCGGATCGAGATAGTCGTAGCTGATCTGCGCATCGGGATATTTCTGCAAGATGGTCGGCCCCACCAGCTGATCGAAGGCCTGGCAGAAATCCGCACCCGACAGGGGTGCAAGCGGACTGTCCACCGAACCGATGGTGCCGCCGGTATAAAGAACACGGATCGCAAAGGACATGCGGGGCCTCCCGTAGGGTCAGATGGCGAGAACAAAACTTTCACGTGCCGCACCGCCAATATACTCGCATATATTGCATTGGCGCCAGTCCATGCTACTCTTGATTGATCCTTCCGCAAGCCATCGAGAGATCACCATGAGCCTGCATCCCAAGTTTTCCGGCATGGTCAACCCGGATGACAAACGTCTGAGTGTCGTCCTGGATCAGACCCATGTGATCGCCCCCCAGAGCGTTCCGGTGGTCGACAAGGCGACGGGGCAAACCCGCTACGTTCAGAAATACGGGGACACGGTCGAGAACACCGGCGCGACCGTCTACGCCCCGCCGACCGACTGCGGCGGCGCTTTCATGTCCGCCCGGTTCCAGCCGAACAACAATTGCTACAATTACAGTTGCGACATCGCCACCAATTCCTTCGCGCAACCCGGGCGGGCCAGCGGCATCTTCCTGGACTTTCCGCCCACCGGCGAGGCGGTCGTCGACGGAGCCAAGGCCGACGGCCTGCAATGGCTCGGCACCGACTACCCGGTCAACTGGCTGAAGGTCGGCAACGGCCACCCGGTCGCCTTGCTGATCTCCCCGGACGACACCAGCCTCGGCTGGCCCGGCGATTACCACTGGGTTCGCTACGACCAGACCGGCGGCGCCTGGTCGCAAAAGGACGGCGGCGATCAGGTCACGAATTTTGACTTCTCGGGCAACCCGATTACCGATCCGGCCACCGCCAACTGGACCGTCAACCAGGGGCCGACCAGCCAGTCGGCCGGCGCCGACGTCATTGTCACCTATGATTTCTACGGCTATCTGATCGTACCGCACAACCGCGTGACGATCCTCTAGGGTCCAGCCGCCGATCTTGCGACCCCGCCCCTCCCATGCCAAGCCTGTGCTGGAAAATCCGAGAAGAGGCGGAAGGGAACTTGACGATTACGTAAGCGTCATGTTTTCTGCCTCTGCAGATCACCGGGCCTGAAGCGCCCGGACAAGGGAGACAAAGACATGACGATTGCCGAACTCACCGACACCGTCCGTGGCAAGGTCGCCGGCGGCGGCATTGACGAGAGCGTGAAATTCGACTGCGGCGACGACGGCGTCATCCTCGTCAAGGGCAGCGAGGTCAGCAACGACGATGCCGATGCCGATTGCACCATCGGCATCTCCAAGGACAACCTGGCCAAGCTGCTGGCCGGCGACCTCAACCCGACCACCGCCTTCATGACCGGCAAGATCAAGGTCAGCGGCGACATGAGCATCGCCATGAAGCTGGGCAGCATCGTCTGACACTACCACTCTGCGGGCGGCCGCGTTTCAGCGCGGGCGCTCGCCCACGTAGCGGGCACGCGGGCGGATCTGCTCCGGTCGCTGATATTGCTCCAGCGCATGGGCGATCCACCCGACCAGCCGCCCAGCGCAGAACATCGACATGCCGGCATATTCCGGCAAGCCCAGCACCCTTCGCAGCGCCGCCAGCGCAAAATCGATATTCGGCGCCTGCCCGAACAGCCGGGTGGCCGTATCGGTCAGCTTCGGCAGCAGCGGCACCAGCGGATGCTCCAACCCGGCGGTGACGATCTTGCGCAAAAGGACGGCGGCACGCGGATCGGGCACCGTGTAGATCGAATGGCCGAACCCGGGCAGGTCCTCGCCGCGATAGAGCCGCTCCTGCATCAGGCTGTCGATATCCGCCTCGCTCTCGATCCGGTCCAGCCACCCTTCCACCCGCTCGCTCGACGCCCCATGCCGGGCACCGGAAAAGGCACCGAGCCCGGCGCCCAGCGCCGCATGCAATGGCGCCCGCGTCGAGGCGGCGCAACGCACAGCAAAGGCCGAGGTGTTGAACTCATGGTCCGCCGACAGCACCAAGGCCGCCCGGATCAACTCCGCCCCCGGCCCCGGCGCCACGCCCCAGCCGCTGGCCAGTTGCAGATGCACCGGCTCGGTTGAAGGCGCGCGATTGAGCAGCGCCGCCACGCCGACCCGGACCAATGCCGCGCCCTTTTGCTCCAGCACCGGGCGCGACACCCCATAGGCGGAGGGATCGACCATCGGCCAGGCCGCCAGCACGGTCATCACCCGCTCCAACGGCCGCAACCCCGCCGGTGGGACCAGCGGCAGATCCGGCGCCGGCCGGGCAAAGGGATCGGTGGCGCAATCCCACAACAGCGTGGCGATCCGCTCCAGCGAAGCGGTTTCCGCCAGAGCCACCGCCGCATGCCCCCGGTAGATCGGCCCGGCCTCGTCGATCAGCGTCAGCGCACTTTCCAGCACCGGCCCGCCGGGCCCGGACCCGCCGCCATCGGCCTCACCGCCCTCACGCCGGTCGCGCAGCAGCCGCACGTCCTCCGCATGGTAGCGGCGTGAGCGCCCCGGCCCGGCAACCGAGCGGATCAACCCCCGACTGACATAGGCGTAGAGCGTCGCCTGGCGAATGCCCAGTTCATTGGCCGCCTCCGGAGCGGAAAGGTAGACAGGTGTATCCATAGATTGATTTTATTTATCAATATTGACGATATCAACCCCCACCCTGAATGATCGCCCCCATGCCATGCAACCAGACAGGAAGGGGATCCCCATGACCATTCAGACGCCAGAGCTCAGGGGTGCCGGTGACCGTTCCGGTCACGGAGGCTCAGCCACTGCCACGCCGGTCACTCTTGCCGCCCCCGGCCTTGAGGGCATTGCCGTCGCCGAAACCGTGTTGAGCCATGTGGACGGAGCAAACGGACGGCTGTTGCTGCGCGGCCATGAGCTGCGCGACATCGCGGGTACCATGTCCTTCGAGGCGGCAATTGCCCTGCTCTGGGCGGACTTCCTGCCGGAGAGCGACCTTGCCCGCCTGACGGACCTGTTCGCCGCCGCGCGCGAGCGCGCCAGCGTCGCCCTCCCGGCCATGTGTGCCGCCCCCACGGGGCTCAGGGTCTATGAGCGCATGCGGCTCGGCCTTGCCGCCCTGCCTCTGGCAAGTGATCTGCATCCGGCCATTGTCATCGCCGGGGCGCAGCCGCTGCTCCTGGCTGCCGCCGCCCGCCTTGCCGCCGGTGACCTGCTCCCCTGAGATGTTCCCGATTTTGGGTTAGCCTGTTCCTCAACGAAGGA
>NZ_BMCR01000010.1 GCF_014635285.1 Stappia taiwanensis
CAGCCAGACGCCACAGCCACAGCCCCGCAAACCCACCGCGGTCACACCCGCGACCGCCGAAATCCGTCAAACAAACGTCATCGGACACCGCCAGGATTATAGATCCCTCCCGAGAGATCCGCGACAGACGGTCCGCGTCACGACCACCCCGCGGTGCCCCGTTGACCCAGGTCAACACATGACCGAGGTTTGTTCGCTATTCCCCTGTCGAGGGATGGGCCCCAGCACCGCTGATCGGCGCCCGGTTTTTCAGCGAGAGAAGAATGTCCAAGACCCACTGGCTTATATTGCTTGTCCTGTCGGCCGCGCTTGGCCTGGCGGGCTTCTTTGCCTGGCAGCATTACGCGGCGCCGGCACTCCCCGAGGGGATCGTCTCGTCCAACGGGCGGATCGAGGCGGAGCGCATCGACGTTTCCGCCAAGCTTCCGGGTCGCGTGTCCGAGGTCCTCGTCTCGGAAGGTCAATGGGTGACCGCCGGCACGCTGGTCGCGCGGCTCGACACGCTAGAAATCGACGCTCAGTTGCATCAGGCCGAAGCCATGGTCAAACAGGCCGAACAGCAAAAGCTCCAGTCCGACGCCCTTCTGAAACAGCGCGAGGCCGAACTGGAGTTCGTCAAGCTGGAGGTCACGCGGACCGAACAGCTCGCCGCCAAGGGCCATGCCACCCAGCAGCAGCTTGATCAGCTCAAGACCGCCCAGGCCAGCGCGGCCGCAGGCGTTGCCGCGGCTCAGGCGGGCATCGATCTCGGCGTCGCCACCATCGCCTCAGCCAAGGCCTCGGTGGAGCGCCTGCAAAGCATCAAGGACGACGCCTCGCTGTTCGCCCCCCGCGATGGGCGGGTTCAATATATCCTGGCGAAAGCCGGTGAAGTGGTCGGGGCCGGCGGCAAGGTGGTGACGCTGACCGACCTCACCGACATCTACATGACCATCTTCCTGCCCGCACGAAACGCCGGGCTGCTGGCGGTCGGCGCCGAAGCCCGGCTGATCCTCGACCCGATCCCGGACTACGTGGTGCCGGCACAGGTGAGCTTCGTCGCAAGCACCGCCCAGTTCACCCCCAAGTCGGTGGAAACCGCCGACGAACGCGATCAACTGATGTTTCGGGTCAAGCTGAGCATCCCGCCGTCCCTTTTGGCGAAATATCAGGAGCAGGCAAAGGCCGGGGTCGCCGGGGTTGGCTATGTCCGGCTCGATGACACGGCCCGCTGGCCGGATTGGCTTCAGGTGAAGCTGCCGCAATGACCCTCGCGCCGATCGTCCGCCTGTCATCGGTGAGCCACCGCTATGGTGCGACCTGCGCGCTCGATGACGTGACACTGGAGATCCCGGCGGGCTGCATGGCGGGGCTGATCGGCCCGGACGGTGTCGGCAAATCGACCCTGCTGGCGCTGGCGGCCGGGGTGCGCCGGCTGCAAACCGGTACGGCCACCGTTCTGGGCGGCGACATCACCACCCGCGCCCATCGGCGGTCCTGCAATCACCGGATTGCCTATATGCCGCAGGGGCTCGGCCGAAACCTCTACCCGACACTTTCGGTCTACGAGAATCTCGATTTCTTCGGCCGGTTGTTCGGCCAGCCGGAGGCCGAGCGCCGCGCCCGCATCGATGGGTTGCTGCGGGCCACCGGGCTCGACCCGTTCCCGGACCGGCCGGCCGGCAAGCTCTCCGGCGGCATGAAGCAGAAACTGTCCCTGTGCTCGGCGCTGATCCACGACCCGGACCTGGTCATCCTCGATGAACCCACCACCGGCGTCGATCCCCTGTCGCGCCAGCAGTTCTGGGACCTGATCGACCGGATCCGCGCGGAGCGCCCGGCCATGAGCGTGATCGTCGCCACCGCCTATATGGAAGAGGCGGAGCGGTTCGACTGGCTGGCGGCCATGTCCGCCGGCAAGGTCATCGCCACCGGTACCCCGCAAGAGATCCGCGACGCGGCGCACCAGCCGACGCTGGAAAAGGCCTTCATCGCCCTGCTGCCCGAGAGCGAACGCCAGGGCCACCGGGAGGTGGTGGTGCCGCCACGCATCGCCTCCGACGGCCCGCCGGCGATCGAGGCACGCGGCCTGACCTGCCGTTTCGGCGATTTCGTCGCGGTCGATCACGTCGATTTCCAGATCGGACGCGGCGAGATCTTCGGCTTCCTCGGCTCGAATGGCTGCGGCAAGACCACGACCATGAAGATGTTGACCGGCTTGCTGCCGGCCAGCGAGGGCGAGGCGCTGCTGTTTGGCGAAAAACTCGACGCAAGAGACATGCAGACCCGCCAGCGGGTCGGCTACATGTCGCAATCCTTCTCGCTTTACAGTGAATTGACCGTCCGCCAGAACCTGGAGCTGCACGCCCAGCTTTATCATCTGCCGCCGGAGCACCGCGAAACGCGGATCGCCGAGGTTCTGACCAGCTTCGACCTCACCGAGGAAGCCGATCTGCGGCCTGAAGGCCTGCCGCTTGGCATCCGCCAGCGCCTGCAACTGGCTGTCGCCGTGCTGCATGCGCCGGAGGTGCTGATTCTCGACGAGCCGACATCGGGTGTCGATCCGGTCGCACGCGACGGCTTCTGGCAACACCTGATCAAGCTGTCGCGCGAGGATGGGGTGACGATCTTCGTCTCCACCCATTTCATGAGCGAAGCGGAACGCTGCGACCGCATCTCCCTGATGCACGCCGGCAAGGTTCTGGCCATGGGCGCCCCGCAAGAGCTGACCGAGAGCAAGGGCGCGGCG
This sequence comes from Stappia taiwanensis, assembly GCF_014635285.1. GTDB lineage: Bacteria > Pseudomonadota > Alphaproteobacteria > Rhizobiales > Stappiaceae > Stappia > Stappia taiwanensis. The sequence goes on from NZ_BMCR01000010.1 coordinate 2,729, forward strand.
ACCCTTGGCGAGGCCTTCGTCGACTATCTGCGTGCGGCCGCCGACGAGGACAGCGCCGCCGGCACCGCACCCGCCGCCCCGGCGCAGCCCGCCGCAGCTGCCGCAGCCGCCGCCCCGGCGGCGGAACGGCGGTTCGATCCTGCCCGCCTGTGGGCCTTCGCCCGGCGCGAGACCACCGAGATCCTGCGCGACCGGATGCGCCTTGCCTTCGCCCTTCTCGGGCCGATCATCCTGATGCTGACTTTCGGCTACGGTATCTCCTTCGACGTGCAGGATCTGTCCTATGCGGTCTATGACCGGGACCGGACAGCGGAAAGCCGGGAGCTTCTGGAAAGCTTTTCCGGCTCCCGCTACTTCTCCGAAAAACCGGCGGCTAGCAGCGTCACCGAGCTGGATGCCCGCATGCGCAATTCCGAGCTGGTGTTCGCGGTGGAGATCCCGCCCGGCTTCGGCAAGGCGCTGGTCAGCGGCGACCGGCCGGAAGTGCGGGTCGCGGTGGATGGCGCCATGCCCTTTCGCGCGGAGACGACGCGCGGCTATCTGCAAGGGGTGGCGGGCGCCTATCTGAACGACCAGATCGAACGCCGCTACGGACGGACGGTCGACCTTTCCGCCGCCAGCGTCGAGACGCGTTTTCGCTACAACCAGTCCTTCAAGAGCGTCTTTTCCATGGTGCCTTCGGTCATCATGCTGATGCTGGTTCTGATCCCCTCGATGATGGCGGCCATGGGCGTGGTGCGGGAAAAGGAAACCGGTTCGATCGCCAATTTCCGGTCAACCCCGGTGACCCGCGCGGAATTCCTGCTGGGCAAGCAACTCCCTTACGTGGTGATCGCGCTGATCAGCTTCGCCTCGCTGGTGCTGGTCTCCTATGCGGTGTTCGGCGTGCCGATCAAGGGATCGGTCGCCGCCCTGCTTGTCGGCACTCTGTTCTACGTGCTCGCCACCACCGGGTTCGGCGTCCTGATCTCCACCTTTACCCGAACCCAGGTGGCCGCCACCTTCGCCACCGCCGTGGTAGCGATCATCCCGGCGGTCAACTTCTCCGGCCTGCTGGTGCCGGTTTCCTCGCTGGAAGGCGGCGCTCGGGTCTTCGGGCTGGCTTTCCCGGCGGTCTGGTATCAGCAGATCAGCGTCGGCACCTTCACCAAGAGCCTCGGCTTCGCGGAGCTTTGGCGGGACCACCTTGCCCTGGTCGGCTTTGCGGTGCTGTTCATCGTCATCTCCATCCTGGCCCTCAAGAAGCAGGAGGCATGACATGACCCGATGGCTCTCCAATGTCTTCCGCCTGGGCCTGAAGGAACTGCGCAGCCTGTGGGCCGATCCGGTTCTGATCCTGTTGATCGTCTATGTGTTCAGCATCGCGGTCTATTCGGTCGCGACCGGTGCCAAGCTTGAGGTCACCAACGCGGCGGTCGCCTATGTGGACCAGGACCGCTCCGCCCTGACCGGGCGGATTCTCGGCGCGATCCTGCCACCGCAATTCAAGGCCGCCGAGGAAATCGCCGCCGATGAAGTCGAACAGGCGATGGACAACGGCCGGTATGTGTTCGTGCTCTCCTTCCCGCCGAGCTTCGAAGCCGATGTGCTGGCCGGCCGCAAGCCGCAACTGCAATTGAACGTGGATGCCACGGCAATGGCCCAGGCGGGCAACGGCGCGGTCTTCCTGCAACAGATCATCCGTGCCGAGGTCGCGAAATTCGTCTCCCGCCTCGATGAAACACCAGAGCTCCCCATCGATCTGGTGGTCACCACCCGCTACAATCCGAACCTCAATTCGGTCTGGTTCTCCTCGGTGATGCAGGTGATCAACAACATCACCATCCTGTCGGTTCTGCTGACCGGCGCGGCGCTGATCCGCGAGCGCGAGCACGGCACCATCGAGCATTTGCTGGTGATGCCGGTGACGCCGTCGGAAATCATGGTCGCCAAGATCTGGGCCAACGGACTGGCGATCATCATTGCCGCCATTTTCTCGCTCTGGCTGGTGGTGCAAACCCTGCTTCAGGTGCCAATCGCCGGATCGATCCCGCTGTTCATCTTCGGCGCGGCGCTCTACCTCGTCTCCGTGACCGGGCTCGGCATCCTGCTGGCGACCTTCACCAGCTCCATGCCGCAATTCGGACTTCTGGCCCTGCCGGTGCTGGTGGTGATGAACCTTTTGTCCGGCAGCACCACGCCGATGGAAAGCATTCCGGACTGGCTGCAGTTTCTGATGCAGGCCGCGCCCTCCACCCATTTCGTCTCCTTCGCTCAGGCGATCCTCTATCGCGGCGCCGGGTGGAACACGGTGTGGCCGGACATGCTGGTGATGGCGGGGCTGAGCGGGGTTTTCTTCCTGATCGCCCTGCAGCGGTTCCGCAAGACCATGGCCACCATGCATTAGGCCAAACTCAGATGGAAAAGGCCGGTCCCGCGCAGACGAGGGACCGGCCCCCATGGATCATTTGCCGCCCAGTTTGCGCGCCAGCAGGTAGCCCGATCCCGCGCCGGTGCCCGCCCCCGGCCAGACCGCCGCCCCGGTCATGTGCAGGTTGCGGATGGGGGTCGATCCATCCGCCGCGCCGACCGCCGGGCGGAGGACGAAATGCTGCGACAGGTGATGACTGCCGCAGATCTGGTCGCCGCCGACGAGATTCGGGTTCGCAGCCTCGAACATCGGCGGGGTGACCACATGCCGGGCAAGGATCCTGTCGCGGATCCCCGGCGCATACCCGTCGAGAATATCGAGAACACGCTCGGCCATCGGCTCGGCGGCCGTCTCCCAGTCGCGCGCGGCAATCCGGCCGGCGGCATCGCCCTGGATCTCTCCCGGCACCATGCGCACCTGCAGCCAGAGCACATGCTGTCCCGCCGGCGCGCGGCTGTCGTCGAACACCGTCGGCTGGCCGGCAACGATCACCGGCTCGTCGGGCAACAGGCCGGCGCGGGCCTGCTGATAAGTGCGCGCCATCTGGTCGAGCGACGGAGCAAGATGCACATAGGCGAAGCGCCGCAACGCCTCCCCGGCCCGCCAGTCCGGCAAATCGGACAAGGCCAGATGCAGCATCATCGTCCCCGGCGCATGGGAAAACCGCGTCATCTTGCCATCGAAGGCGGGCTTGCCCGTGCCGCCGGTCAGCCGCACCAGGGCGCCCGGCGCAACGCCGGCGATCACCGCCCGCCCCGCCGCAAAGCGCCGTCCGTCCGCAAGTTCCACCCCGGATGCCTTGCCGCCCGAATGCAGGATCCGCGCAACCGGCGCGCTGCATTCGACAACGCCGCCACGGGCGCGGATCGCCGAGACCAACGCACGGGTCACCGTGTCCGCACCGCCCTTGCCGATCACCATGCCAAAGGCCTGCCCGGCCATGCCTTCCAGATAGGGGAAGACCGCACCGCCGGAAATATCCGGCGCATAATCGAGATGCATCCCCCAGGCGCCGAGCAGCGCCCGCACCTTCGGATGCTCGAAGGTCTCCTCCAGCCAGGCACGCGGCGAGGACGCCAGGAAGCGCCCGAACTCCAGACTGCCGCGCAGACCCTTCGCCCGTAAAACCTTTACGAGAAAAGATGCAAACGCATTTATCTTCATCGGCGCACCGAGGAGCCGCAGGATATGCTCGGCCTCCCCGGGAAAGGCATCGCTAAGCCTGTCCCAGGTCTGCGCGTCAGCCTCCGACAGCTCGGCGATCCGTGCCCGTGTCGCCGCCGCATCCGTCTCCACGCCCAGCCAGCCACCATCCTCGAACACCGAGGCGAAGGGCCGGTCAACCGGAACGAATTCAAGCCCGTTTCGTGCCAGCTCTTCCGCATAATCCCCGTGAAACTTCGACCCGGCGAACAGGGAGAGGTTCATCGCCGCGAAATCATGGCGGAAGCCCGGCAGGGTATAGGCACCGCTGCGCACTGCCCCGCCCGGTTCGGGCGCCTGCTCGAACACGCCGACCCGCCAGCCCCGGGCGCAAAGATGCAGCGCGCAGGCCAGCGCATTGTGCCCCGCTCCCACCAGTATGGCGTCGAATTTTCCGTCCATCAGATCCTCCCGTCGATGCTGATAGTTGCAAATGCATATATAATTGTCTAGCGTGCTCACACGTACGGCCGTTGGAGGCGGCCAGACGGTTTGACCTTGGGAGGAATCTGGAATGGACGCGAATTCGATCGTCGCCAATCTTGGCGCGCAGCTTCTGGCTGGAACGGTGAAGGTGGTGGATTGCTCGGGCACGCTCGGCCCCGACACGCCGATCCTGCAATTGCCGGAAGACTTCGCCAAGAACACGCCAAAGGTCGAGATCCACAAGATCAGCGAATATGACGAGGATGGCCCGTTCTTCGCATGGAACTGGATGGTTCTGGGCGAGCATTCGGGCACCCATTTCGACGCCCCGCATCACTGGGTGACCGGCAAGGACTATCAGGACGGCTTCACCGACACGCTGGACGTGCAGCGGCTGATCGCACCGGTCAACGTGATCGATTGCTCGAAGGAAAGCGCGGAGAACGAAGATTTCCTGCTGACCGCCGATCTGGTCAAGGCCTGGGAAGCCGAACACGGCGAGATTGGCAAGGGCGAATGGGTGGTGATGCGCACCGACTGGGACAAGCGCGCCGATGACGAGGCCAAGTTCCTCAACGCCGACGAGACCGGCCCGCACAGCCCCGGACCGACGCCCGACTGTATCGAATATCTTCTGTCGAAGGGGATCGTCGGCTGGGGCTCCCAGTGCATTGGCACCGACGCCGGCCAGGCCGGCGGCATGACCCCGCCCTTCCCGGCCCACAATCTCCTGCACCGCGACAATTGCTTCGGGCTCGCCTCGCTGGCCAATCTCGACCAGCTGCCCGCCAAGGGGGCGATCCTGATCGCCGCGCCGCTGAAGATCGCCCATGGCACCGGCAGCCCGATCCGCGCCCTGGCGCTCGTGCCGCAAGGGTAAATCCCGGTGAAGGCGGACCACGTCATTATCGGTTCCGGCATCAACGGCCTTGTCGCCGGCGCGCTGCTTGCGCGCAAGGGCGACAAGGTGGTGGTGCTCGAACGCGCCGAAGTGCCAGGTGGCTGCCTGCGCACCGGGGAAATCACCCTGCCCGGGTTCCACCATGACATCATGGCGGCAACCTTCGTCTTGTTCCTCACCTCCCCGGCCGGTGCCGAACTGGCCGAGGATCTGGAACGGCACGGGCTTACCTACTGCCACAGCGCCCACCCCACCGCGGTTCTGCGCCCCGATGGGTCGGCGTTGGTGCTGACCACCGACCGGCAGGCCAACATCGCCGCCTTCAACGCCCGCGCGGCCGGCGACGGCGACCGCCACGGCGCGGTTGTCGGCCAGATCGAGGCGGATGCCCCGTTCCTCTTTGCCCTTTTGGGCGGTCGCCTGTGGAGTTGGCCAACGCTGAAGCTGTTGTTCGGGCAGATCCGCAAGCGCGGCCTGCGCGGGCTGGCCACCTGGTTCGGTACCGCTCTGGCGCCGGCGCGCGGATGGCTGGAAAGCGACTTTGCCAGCGCCGAAATTCAGGCCCTGTGGGCGCCCTGGGTGCTGCACACCGGGCTGACGCCGGAGAGCACCTATTCCAGCCAGATGGCCAAGGTCATCGCCTTCGCCCTGGAGGCCGCCGGCGCACCGGTCGTCAAGGGCGGCGCCGGCGCGGCCGCACAGGCCTTCGTCCGGTTGATCGAAGCCCATGGCGGCGAGGTCCGCTGCGGCGTCGATGTCAGCCGCATCCTGGTGGAAAACGGACGTGCCTGCGGCGTCGAGACCGCCAGCGGCGAACGGCTGGAGGCAAAAACCGTGCTGGCCTCGGTCGCTCCCGATCAGCTCTATGGCCGGCTGCTGCCGCCGGATCCCACGGATACGTCCCCGTCCCCCGATCTGGCGTCCTCCCTGGCGCCCGACCGGGAAGCCAGCCGCCGCTTCCGACACGGCCGGGGCAATTTCCAACTTCACTACGCCCTTGATGCCGCGCCCGACTGGTGCGCCGAGGGGCTGGACGATGTCGCCCTCATTCACCTGGCCGACGGCATCGATTCGGTCTCCAAGGCCAGCAACGAGGCGGAACGCGGCCTCTTGCCCGAAACGCCGACGATCTGTGTCGGCCAGCCGCACCGGCTGGACCCGAGCCGCTGCCCCGAGGGCAAGGCGGTGCTGTGGCTGCAGGTGCCCGATGCGCCGCGCGTCATAAAGGGCGATGCCGCCGGCAAGATCACTGGGCGGGAGTGGGACGAGGCGACGCGCGAGGCCTTCGCCGACCGGCTTGAGGAGATCCTGCGCCGGCATATCCGCAACTTCGACCAGATCAAGCGCGCCCGCAAAGCCTATTCGCCCGCCGATCTGGCGGCGCTCAACATCAATCTTGTCGGCGGCGACCCTTATGGCGGCGCCTGTTCCATCGACCAGTTCTTCATCTGGCGCCCCTTCGCCCATTCGGTGAACGGCAAGACCGGCGTGAAGAACCTCATTCACATTGGCGCCTCCACCCATCCCGGACCTGGACTTGGCGGCGGATCGGGCTATCTGGCCGCGAAAGGACTGGGCGCATGACAGACCCGACGGATGATGCCGGCGGTCCCCGGGGCGAGACGCCGCGCCTTGGCGAAATCGGCCTTGGCAGCTTCGCCCCCTACCTGATGAACCGCATCATGGCGCGCTACAATGCCTCCTTGCGCGAGGATGTCGCCGAGCTCGGACTGACCACCCCGAAGATGCGCACCCTGGCGGTGCTCGCCGTGATGGACGGGCTGCTGATCCGCGAGCTTGCAGTCCACGCGGTGGTCGAGCAATCGACGCTGAGCCGGGCGCTCGACCAGCTTGCCGCCGAGGACCTGATCCGCCGCGAGACCGATGCGGCCGACAGCCGAGCCACCCGGGTCTTTCTGACCGCCGGCGGGCGCGCTGCCTTCGAGATCATGTGGCCGCATATGGCGGCGGCGCATGAACGCATGTTCCAGGGCATTGCCGACGACGAACGGCGCGCCTTCGTCGGGACCTTGCAGAAAATGCTCACCAACATTCGCAAACACGAAATCTGAGGTTTCCCATGGCCGAACGTTCCTTCAAGGCGGAAGTCGAACATCTGCGGCTTGGCGCAGGCGAAACCTTTACCGGCGAGGGCATCCTGGCGATCACCAAGGCCCTTCTGGAAAACGGCGTCGGCTATGTCGGCGGCTATCAGGGCGCGCCCATCAGCCACCTGATGGATGTTCTCGCCGATGCCGAAGAGCTCTTGACCGAACTGGGCGTGCGCTTCGAGGCCAATGCCTCGGAAGCCGCCGCCGCTGCCATGCTCGCCGCCTCCGTCCATTACCCGATCCGCGGCGCGGTGACCTTCAAGGGCTCGGTCGGCGTCAATGTCGCCTCCGACGCGCTGGCCAACCTGGCCTCGTCCGGCGTTACCGGTGGCGCGCTGGTGATCGTCGGCGAGGATTACGGCGAAGGCTCCTCCATCATGCAGGAGCGCAGCCACGCCTTCGCGATGAAATCCCAGTTCTGGCTGCTCGACCCGCGCCCCAACCTTCCCTCCATCGTCAAGGCGGTGAAGCAGGGGTTCGAACTGTCGGAAGCCTCGAACACCCCCGTGATGCTGATGGTGCGCATCCGCTCCTGCCATGTGACCGGCAGCTTCGAAACCAGGGACAACCAGCGCCCGCCGTTGACCGTGCGCGAGGCCCTGTCAGAGCCCAGGCGCGACTTCAACCGAGTGGTGCTGCCGCCCATGTCGTTTGCCCATGAACAGGACAAGGTGAACAACCGCTGGCCGGCGGCGGAGAAATTCATCATCGAGAATGGCATCAACGAGCGGTTCGGGCCGAAAGACGCGCGGGTCGGCATCGTCTGCCAGGGTGGCATGTACAATGGCGTGATCCGCGCCCTGCAACGGCTCGGCCTTGCCGATATCCTCGGCCAGACCGACGTGCCGCTCTATGTGCTCAACGCCACCTATCCGCTGGTGGAATCGGAGTTCATGGAATTCTGCCAGGGCAAGGACGCGGTGCTGGTGATCGAGGAGGGCCAGCCCGAGTTCATCGAGCAGGCCCTGTCGACCATGCTCTACCGAGCCGGCTCGAATGTGCGGTTGCACGGCAAGGACATGCTGCCGATGGCCGGCGAATACACCGGCCAGGTGATGCTGGACGGGGTCACCGCCTTCCTGCGCGCCCATGCACCGGACATGCTGCCCGGCCAGGTGCGGGCGCCGAATAAGCCCGCGCCGGCAACGCCCGATCTTTCCTCCACCGTGCCGATCCGCCCGCCCGGCTTCTGCACCGGCTGTCCGGAGCGGCCGATCTTCGCGGCGATGAAGCTGGTGGAGAAGGAACTGGGCCGGCATCAGATCAGTGCCGACATCGGCTGCCACCTGTTCGCCGCCCTTCCCCCCTTCGAAATCGGCGGCCAGACCATGGGCTATGGCCTCGGCCCGGCCTCGAACGCGGCCTTCGACGGCGGCGGCGAGAAGCGCGCCATCTCGATCATTGGCGATGGCGGGTTCTGGCACAACGGCCTGTCCACCTCCATCGGCAACATGGTGTTCAACAAGTCCGACAGCCTCGCCATCGTCGTCGACAACTACTATTCGGCGGCGACCGGCGGTCAGGACATCCCCAGTTCCCGCGCCGACAATCCGACCAAAGCGACCAACAACCCGATCACCGACGCGGTGAAGGGCATTGGCGTGAAATGGGTGCGGCAGGTCGACCGCACCTATGACGTGGCCCGGATGCGTCAGGTGATCCGCGATGCGCTGACCACCGAGGAGACGGGGCCAAAGGTCATCGTCGCCTCCTCCGAGTGCATGCTCAACCGGCAGCGCCGGGAGAAGCCGCAACGCGCCAAGGCGATCAAGGACGGCCGCCGGATCGAGGCCCCGCGTTTCGGCGTCGATGAGGATGTGTGTACCGGCGATCATGCCTGCATCCGCCTGTCGGGCTGCCCGTCGCTGTCGCTCAAGCGGCTGGACGATCCCTTGCGCGACGACCCGGTGGTCGCCATCGACCACACCTGTGTCGGCTGCGGCAACTGCGGCGAGGTCGCCGAGGCGGCGGTTCTGTGCCCCAGCTTCTACCGCGCCGATGTGGTGCACAATCCGACGGGTACCGAACGCTGGTTCGCCCGGCTGCGCACCCGCCTGATCGACTGGCTTCAGACCCGGCGCGCGAACCGCCGCCTGACTTTTGTGGAGACTGCGTGATGAGTGTCGAAACCGCCCTCGCCCCGCGCGTTGCCGATGCCCGCATGGGCCAGGTCATCAAGCTTGCAGTCCTCGCCGTTGGCGGCCAGGGCGGCGGCGTGCTCAGCGGCTGGATCGAGAAGCTGGCGCGCGCCCAAGGCTACGCCTGCCAGACCACATCCGTGGCCGGTGTCGCGCAGCGGACCGGCGCCACCATTTACTATATCGAGATGGCGCCGGTGGCTGCCGGCGAAACGCCGGTCTTCTCGCTGGCCCCGGCCTCCGGCGATGTCGATATCCTGATTGCTGCCGAGATCATGGAGGCCGGACGGGCGATCATGCGCGGCTTCGTCACCCCGGACCGCACCACGCTGATCGCCTCGACCCATCGTGTTCTCGCCGTCAGCGAAAAGATGATCCCGGGCGACGGCATCGCCGATGCCGATGAGGTGATCGCTGCCGCCGAAACGGCGGCCCAGCGCGCCGTCCTGCTCGACATGGAGCGGCTGGCGGTGGACAAGGGCTCGGTGATTTCCGCCTCGCTGTTCGGCGGGCTCGCCGGCTCCGGTGCGCTACCGTTCGCCGAGACCGCCTTCGAGGACGCCATTCGCGCCGGCGGCAAGGGGGTGGAGGCCTCCTTGCGCGCCTTCCGCGCCGCAGCCGCTGCCGCCAGGGACGGCGAACAGCCGGCTGCCCCCGCAGCCCCCGCCGCACCGGTCGCGGCGCTGGTCGGACCTCAGCGGCTGCAAAAGGACTGGGAGGCGCTGGAAGCCCAGCTCCGCAACCTGCCGGGCGCGGTTGCCGAGCTTGCCCTTCCCGGCCTGCGCAAGGTGGTCGATTTCCAGGATTTGGCCTATGGGCGCGAGTATCTCGACCGGCTTGAGCGGGTCGTTGTCACCGATGACGGGACGCACGGCTTTGCCCTGTCCCGCGAGGCGGCAAAATACATCGCCAATGCCATGGCCTATGACGATGTGGTCCGCGTGGCGGACCGCAAGACCCGGGCGGCGCGCTTCGAGCGCATCCGCCGGGAAATGTTCGTCAAGGACGACAAGGTGATGCAGCTCACCGAATTTCTGCACCCGCGCGCGGAGGAAATCGCCGGCCTGTTGCCCGCCCGCCTTGGTGCCAAAGTCGAGGCGAGCCCGAAATGGATGGCCCGGCTTGATCGCTGGTTCTCCAAGGGACGGCGCATTCGCACCGACACCATGCGCGGCTTCCTGATGCTCTACCTGATCGGGGGCTTGCGCGGCTGGCGCCGGCGCACCCATCGGCACGCGCTGGAACAGGCCCATCTGGACGACTGGCTCACCTTGGTCCTGCGCACCAGCGAAAAGGACTACCAGCTCGGCGTCGAGGTCGTGCGCACCCGGCGGCTGGTCAAGGGCTACTCGGACACGCACACGCGGGGTCTGTCCAAGTTCGACCGGGTGCTGGCGATGTTGCCGGCGCTTCAGGGGCGCGAGGATGCCGCCGACTGGCTGCGGCGCCTGCGCGAGGCCGCCCTGCTCGATGAGGAGGGCAAGGCGCTCGACGGCGCGATGCGCACGGTGGAAAGCTTCGCCGCTGCGTAAGCCGGCAGCGCGCCGACCGGAAAACAGCGAGACCCGTCGGGGGAGGCGTGAGAGGGCTTCCCCTCACGCGCCCCCTGCGTGGTTTCCGTCCGCCAGCAGCAGATGCCCATGTTCGAATTCCGCCGCGATGTCCGACGGAACTCCATCGGACACCAGCACATCAATCGCCGACCAGTCGCAAACATGGATCAGGCCGGATTTTCCGAACTTGGTCGCATCCATCAACAGGATGGTCTGATCGGCAAGCGGGATCATCGCCCGCTTGAACTCCGCCTCGAACAGATCGAAATCGAGACAGCCGCGCGCAGCGCCGACCACCACCGAGGTAACGAAATAACTCGGAGTGAACTGCGACAGGAATTCGATGGTGCCGGCACCGGTGATCGTCCGGTCCTCGGCGCGCAGTTCCCCTGCCGGCAGGATCAGACGGTGCCGGCTGTTGGCGGCCAGGAAGATCTGCGCGATCTCCAGCGAGATCGTCAGGATCGTCATCGGCTCCCGGTGCACCAGCTCGCGAGCGAGAAAACAGGTGGTGGAAGATCGTATAGATCGGGAACATCACCCGCAGCAGGAACAGGCTGAACAGCAGCCGTTCCAGCAAAAACTCCAGCCGGACGAAGGCATAGGCGGCCAGGGTGATGGTTGGGCGCGAGGCACTGGCCGATCTCGTGGCCGGCCATGGCGCGGTCGAGGAACCCTATCGGTTCAGCGCCGAGCCGGCGCAATACATGATGCACCTCTGGCAGGAGGGAACCGGGCGCGTCAGCCACGTCGTTTCCGTCGCGCCGGCGCAGTAGCGCCGTCTCCGCCTCTCCGCAGGGCTGCGGTAGGAGCCTCGCAGCGCTGGGGTCCAGACCCTAATCTGTCGGCTCGGCCCTGGCGGCGCTATTGCCTGCGGGATGTAACACCATCCGGAAGGAGAAGCTCCTACCTCCAAAGGCTAGGAGCCTACGCCATTCGAACTAAGCCAAAATGTATTCACGAAATCAGAAAATAACAAAAGGCGCAGTCAACCCATCACTTGCGCCAAAAATAAGAAAAATATAATAAAAACCATAGATACCTCAAGACATAAAACCGCAACTATAGAATAACAATCTCCGAAATAATTGAATTAATTAACAAAATGTAAACAAAAATTATTGCGATAAATTCCAATTCATGCGGAAATAATTGGAGCCAACGACCCCAAGAAATTTCCGCATGCTTTCCTCGTGTCTCATCTGCAGAGAGGGAAAGCGGGCACGTCTCGAAGCGCAGACGCCGTTCCGGCGATCTGGACGCTCGGTGATTGACTGTAACCGCGTGACATCAGGCAGCGTCCTATGAACACAGTTTTGCGTCTGCGCCCGACCGAGAAATTCCGTTGCGTGCTTTTTCCACGCGATGACAACATCACCATTCCGGACGGATGGACCAAGAGTGGCATCGATAGCGGCGACTGGCCCTTTACCATTGTCATGACGACGCCGCTGGCCGACCCGCTGATCGACCGGCTCCTCAAACGGGTCAACGATCCACTGGTCCCGTTGATCAGCCTCCTGCCGGACGATCGCGACTGGTTCGATGCCTCCGGCCCGGGCTGCTGGGAACAGGCCCTTGCGATCACCGAACGGTTGGAGAAGCTACCCGAGCAGATCCGCAATTCGGCCAATCCGGAAGACATTATCCTGGCCCGGCTGCATTCGCGCGATGCCGACATGACGGCGAGCTACAATACCACCCAGCCTGGCATGGTCAGCTATGCCGCGCTTGGCGGACGTCTCGACGCCCCGGCCGAAGCCGCCAACAAGCTGGTCCAGCGCGACTGCCTCAGCCGCAGTTTCTTCGATCGCCTGCACATCTGTCCCCAGTGTCGCGGTTCGGCGTTGAACGTGCGGGAGGAATGTCATGCCTGCCGCTCCCCGCAGATCGACGAGCAGGCGATCGTCCATCATTTCCGCTGTGGGTACGAAGGCCTCGAAAAGACCTTCAAGCGCAGCGACGGCGGCCTGCAATGCCCCCAATGCAACGACATGCTGCGTCACATCGGCCTCGACTACGACAAGCCGGGCTCGGCGATCGAATGCCAGTCCTGCAACAGCATCAACGACACGCCCGCCATCGGCTTCGTCTGCATGGGTTGCCGGGCGTGGCACGACGCGGCGCAAATGCCGGTGCGCGATTGGTTTTCCTACAAGATGACCCCGGCCGGAACACGGACCCTTCTCGCCGGCGGCGTCGGCGAACTCGCACCGCCCGACCGGTCCGACACGTTCAAGCTGATCCTGCAGCAGGCCCTTCAGCACGAAACCGCCTTCCAAACCCCCTTTCAGGTCTTGAGAGGCGTGTTCGCCGGCGATGCCGCGACCCAGACCCACAATCTGCGCCTTGCCAGCCGGACCGAAGACCTGGTCATGGACGTTCTGCGCAGCGCTCTGCGGCCGGTCGACACCGTGACCCGCCACGACAATGGCGTTCTCATCCTGCTGCCGCATATGGACAGGGAGGGCATCGAACCGGTCATCGCCGAAATCGAACAGCGCATGTCCGAAGTGGTGCGCACCGATCCCGGCCTGCGCCTCGACATTCTCTCCCGGCGCGAAGCGGAACAATTGCTGGAGGAGTTGTGATGGACGCGCTCCACGGTCCCGCCGATGTCCTTGGCGCCCTGGACTGGCACACCAGCCTGGCGATGTTCTGGTTCATGGTGCTCCTGGAAATTCCCCGCTTCACCTTCGCCTTCCTTGTGGTCGCCGGGCAGAAGCTGGCGCAGGCGCTGCGCCCTGGTTCCGGACAATCCATGGCGGATGAATTGCTGCTTGAAAGCCTGAAGGTGAGCATCGTCGTCGCCGGTCACAACGAAGCCCATGCCATGCGTGCCTGCATCCGCTCGCTGCGCGAGCAGACCCGGCGGATCGACGAAATCATCTGCGTCGACGACGGATCGACGGACGGCATGCGAGAGGTTCTGGCGCAGCTCCGCGCCGAGGGGCTGATCGACATCGCCCTTTGCAATCAGGACCGCTGCGGCAAGGTCGCTGGCGCGAACCTGGGCATGATGCTCGCCTCCGGCGACATCATCGTCAATCTGGACGCGGATTGCTCCTATGACCGCGATGCCATCGAGCTCTTGATCGCGCCCTTTGTCGATCCGAACGTCGGGGCGACCTGCGGCAGCATCGGCATTCGCAACCATACTGCCTCGGTCGTCGCCTCCTACCAGGCAATCGAGTACATCATCAGCATCGGCCTTGGGAAACGGGTGCAGGAGTTTCTCAACATCGTCACCTGCGCATCCGGCGCCTTTGGCGCGTTTCGCCGCGAATGCTTCCACCAGATCGGCGGCAACGAACCGGCGTCCGGCGAAGACTTCGACATGACCATGCGCATTCGCCGGGCCGGCTGGTCCGTGCGCTTCGTCGCCGACGCCTGGTGTTTTACCGACGCCCTTCCCACGTTCGGCGGCCTCGTGCGGCAACGCCGGCGCTGGGACCGCGACACGGTACGCATCCGCCTGCGCAAGTTCCGCAGTTCCTTCCTGCCAACCAAGGGGAGTTGGAGATCGCTGGAGACCGTCGAGCAGCTCGAGTTCATCATCATGACCCTGCTGCCGACGCTCGTCTTCCCGCTTTATCTCGGCGGCATGTTGCTCTTCCTCGGCTCCGGCCTGTTTTTCATCATCGGCGCCGTGGCGCTCGTCTACATTTTCCTGGAACTTTGCGCCTTCCTGCTCGCGGTCTTCATCTCTGGCCGCTTCCCGGCAAGGACGGTGCTCGAACTGCTCCCCTTCCTCCTGACCAGCGGCCTCTTCAACGGCGGTGTGATGCGGCTGGTCCGGCTCTACGCCTATTTCGAGGAATGGGTGTTCCGCACCTCGAAGGACGATCGCTATTCGCCAAGCCGCGTCCAGCGCATCGCCGCAATCTATTGAGGCCATGTCATGATCCGACAGATTAAGACCCGTACCAAGGCCGACCGTTTCGAAAACGACGTGCGTGCCAGCAAGCCGAAATGGGGCCGCTACATCTATCTTGCCGGTGTCCTCGGCTTCTTCGTCTATCTCGCCAATCTTCTGGTCGGACCGATGATCTGGCTGCAGGCCGAGGGGCTGGTCACTGCAGACAAGTTCGTCATCGCCTCTCCTTACGAAACCCAGGTGATCCGCATGGCCGTGCAGCCGGGACAAGTGGTGCGCAAGGGCCAGCTTCTTGGCGTCGTGCATTCGCCGCAGGTCGCCAGCGTGCTCGCCAATCTCGCCTCGCAGAACGCGGCGACAATCGCGCATCAAGCGGAGCTGTCGATCAAGGTCGACATCGCCGACACGGTCATGACCACGGCGAAAGCGCGCCTGGCCGAGGCGGAGGACAGTCTGCGCAAGATGAACGGCGCCCGCGCCCTCGTCACCGGCACCTCCTACAGCAACGCCGTCCAAGAGCATTACGCCGCCGTTCAGGAACACGCCATGCGCGAGGTCGAGCGGCGGACCTCGCTGGCACAACTGGCAAAGCTGGAGGACGCACAGGCGGAAGCCATGGCGGCGATGAACGATATCCGCTTGCGCTACAATGACGGAAACATCGTCGCTCCGGCCAATGGGGTGATCACCAGCGCCGTGGCGCAGCAGGGGGATGTGGTCCGGCCGGGCGAGCCCATCGCCGAAATGTTCGTCGGCGAGAAATTCGTGCTCGCCTATCTGGAAACCGGAACGCTCTATTCGGTCCACCCCGGCGAGCGCGTCACCGTCTCCGGCGGTTTCGCCAGTTCAAGCGGCACCATCACCGAGATCCTGCCGCTGACCGTTCCGCTGCCGTCCGAGTTCCAGAAAACCTTCCGGCCGACCGCACGGGGACAAGTTGTCCGGATCTCCCTCGACACGCCCGCCGCCTTCCCCCATTCGGCCGACATCCGCGTGTCCGGAGAAAAACTCATACCGGGCAACGACACGATTACTACCAGCCGGATCGTCTCGGCGATCTCCGGTGCCGCCTCCACCCTGGTGGCGTGGTTCCGCCCCACGCCGACCACCGCCAAGACCGCCCAGGCATCGAAACCGACCGTCGTCAGGTGAGACGGCAGGCGAAACTCGTCGGCGCCCTCCTTCTCGCCCTGCTCTGTGCGTCCGCAGTGTCTGCACAGGACGGGGAGAGCCCCCGCCACCCGCCGCTTGCCATGTGGGTCTGGCGGACGGCCGACCTGCTGTCCGCGCAGCGCGAGACCGAGCGGTTTCTTGCCACCATCGGCCCTCTCCACCTCAGCGACCTCTATCTCTACCTCACCCCCGAAAACTACCGGATCCATGATACCGCCTTGCGGGCACTGATCGCCCGGCTCAAGACGCAAGGAACACGGGTCTGGGGCATGGACGGATGGCGCGGCTATTTCCATGACGGCGATGGACCGTCAGGACTGATGGCGGCGTTGGACAGTCTGATCGCCTTCAACGCCCGCCATCCCGACGCGGGTTTTGCCGGTTTCCATTCCGATCTGGAACCGCAGGACGGTCAGGGCGCCGGGCGTTCGCTCTTCCACAATGGTCTTTCGGCCAGCCAACTCACCCCCGCGCAACGCGCCGATCGCGACCGGCTGATGGCCGACTGGGTGGCCCTGCACGACACCTTGCACCAACGGACCGAGGAGGCCGGTCTCGCCTATGGCGCCGCCCTGCCAAGCTGGCTCGACGACTACTACGGCGAGCCGGTGACCATGCGTGTGGAAGGCGACAGGCGCTCGGTGCTCGGGCAAATCCTGGCCCGCGTCGATGAGGCCGTGATCATGGCCTACAGCACCCGGCCGGCCAGAACCGCTGCCCGCCTGCACGGTGAACTGACGTTTGCCCGCAGCTTGCCGCAGCCGCCGCGCATTCTCTTCGGGGTCGAGACCCATGCGGGGCCGAGACCAGCGGTCAGCTATGCGGACCTGCCGTCAAAAGCGTCGCGCAAGACCGTACTCAGTGACATCGCCGCCATCGCGGCGGAACTCGCGCCGGTCGGCCCGCTGTCCGGCGCGGTCATCCATGACTGGCAGGGCTGGAAAACCCTGCCGCCATGAGGCTCGACCGGAAATCAGCCTGCGCGTGGAGACCTACACCCGCATGGTTCGCGACATCCTTGATGTCCTTGCGCGGTCAGGGGGTTCCGCCGCACCCTCATCGTCAACGGCCATGGCGGCAGACTTGCCATCGAGTGGATGACCGACAATTCGGACTGTGCGGTCCGCTTCCACAACCGGTGGAACGCGCCGGAGACGGGAATTTCGGTGGCGACTATCAGCGACCGGATGAGGAAATGCAGGCGATCTGGGGCGTGGCCACCGCTGAAACGCGCGGCCTGATGGAAACCTCGTGAACGTGACCGGCTGAGATGGAGGATTTCGCCGATATCTCTTGCCTCGGCGCCTGCTTTTGCGGAGGATCGCTAGCGCCGGAGCAGGTGACAGAGACGGCGCTGGACCGGATGGCCCGGCACGGAATTCGCATCGCCAACCATTTTCACGATACGCTTGACGCGATCGGGATCGCCCGACACCGCCTTCATCATGGCGAGGTGATTAATCGCCATCAGGTGGGCCGCCTGGGGGGCATGTGCCTTTCGAAAGGCACCCACGGGCCACGCTCAAGCCCCTAAACGTTTCGGCCTGCCCCTTTTGCAAGGGGCAGGCCTTTTCTGTTCAGCGCGCTCCGCCCTCATACGGGCGAAACCGAGAAGATCAGATCACCCCTTGCGCCTTCATGGCTTCGGCCACCCGGACGAAGCCGGCAATATTGGCGCCCAGCACATAGTCGCCCGGCGCACCGTATTCATCGGCGGTGGCGGCGCAGGTATCATGGATATTGCGCATGATTTCCGCCAATCGCTCTTCCGTGCGTTCGAAGGTCCAGCTATCGCGCGAGGCGTTCTGCTGCATCTCCAGCGCCGAAGTCGCGACACCGCCGGCATTGGCCGCCTTGCCCGGAGCGAACAGCACCCCGGCCTCCTGGAAGACGCGCACCGCTTCGGGCGTGGACGGCATGTTGGCGCCCTCGCCCACAGCGATCACCCCGTTCTTGACAAGGGCAAGCGCATCGCGTCCGGTCAGCTCGTTCTGGGTCGCCGAAGGCATGGCGACATCGCAAGGGACATCCCAGATCCCGCTGCCTTCGATGTAGTGCGCGCCGGTTCCCTTCAGACGAGCATATTCGCTGATCCGCCCGCGCCGCAAAAGCTTGATTTCCTTGACGAGATCGAGATCGATCCCCTGCTCGTCGACGATATAGCCGCCCGAATCCGAACAAGCCATGATCCGGCCGCCGAAGGACAGGATCTTTTCCATGGTGTAGATCGCCACATTGCCCGAGCCGGACACCACGACCTTCTTGCCGTCGAAGCTCTCCCCCTTGGTGCCGAGCATGCTCTGGACGAAATAGGTGTTGCCGTAGCCGGTCGCCTCGGTGCGGGCGCGCGAGCCGCCATAAAGCATGCCCTTGCCGGTGAGAACGCCGGCCTCGAACCGATTGGCGAGACGCTTGTACTGGCCGAACATGTAGCCGATCTCGCGGCCGCCCACGCCGATATCGCCAGCGGGCACGTCGGTCTTGTCGCCGATGTGGCAGTAGAGCTCGGTCATGAAGGACTGGCAAAACCGCATGATTTCGCCATCCGAGCGACCGCGCGGGTCGAAATCCGCACCGCCCTTGCCGCCGCCGATCGGCAGGCCGGTCAGCGCATTCTTGAAGATCTGCTCGAACCCGAGGAACTTGATGATGCTCAGGTTGACCGAGGGGTGGAAGCGGATACCGCCCTTATAGGGGCCGAGCGCCGAATTGTACTGTACCCGGAAGCCGCGATTGACCCGCGTTTTCCCGCTGTCATCGACCCATGGCACCCGGAAGATGATCTGGCGCTCGGGTTCGCAGATACGCTCGATCAGGGCATCATCTGCGTAGGCCGGATGCTTGGCGACAACGCGCCCGATGCTCTCGAACACTTCCCGCACGGCCTGATGGAATTCGGGTTCGCCGGCGTTGCGGCTCAAAACTTCCGAAAGGATGGGTTCCAGTCTCTCATCGATATTTGGCAAATAATTTCTCTTCGTTTTCACAGGTCCAAGACACGAAGGGGCTGCGTTGTCGCGCGCGGCGCAGGGCCGCTTGCGCCGCTCACACCCACACCGCCGCCCGATCGCTGCGGGCATGCCCCCGCCAATCACCTGCATCGCGAAGCGCGCGCACCCCGACCGCCGTTCGTGACCAGCCACCTCGCGCATTTGCCGCAAGGGTCTGGAAAACCGATCATTTCAGAAGTGGCACGCACTTTTTTTCGCAATACGTGTCAGGAGGTACACCGAGTTGGGCCACCCGGTCCAGTCGCCATCTCGACGCATGCACGCAAGCGGGCCCCGCGAAGCCATTGGGGCCCAGAAGTACAATGGGCGAGGCGACCGGAAACAGCCGCCTCGCCCCGACGTCAATCGAACACGACGACCTGGCGAATGGCCTCGCCGGCAGCCAGCCGCTCGAAACCTTCGTTGATTTCGTCAAGCCGCAGCCGATGCGTCATCAGCTTTTCGATCGGCAACTGTCCCTGCTCCATCATCTGGGCGAATCGGGGAATATCGCGCACCGGCACGCAAGAGCCGACGTAGGAGCCCTTGAGGTTCCGCTCTTCGGCGGTCAGCGTCACCGCCGGGAAGCTCATCTTTGCATCCGGATGCGGCAGGCCGGCGGTCACGGTCGTTCCGCCCCGGCGGGTGATCGCATAGGCAAACTCCAGCGCCGGAACGGCGCCCGCCAGTTCGACGGCCAGTTCGACGCCGCCATCGGTCCAGGCCTTGACCTTCGCCACCGCATCCGCGTCGCGCGGATCGATGGCATGGGTCGCCCCCAGCTCAAGGGCGTGGGCGCGCTTGTCCTCGGCGAGGTCGACCGCGACGATGGTGCGCGCACCGGCGGCCACCGCCCCCAGGAGCGCGGCAAGCCCGACACCGCCAAGGCCGACGATGGCGCAATCCTGGCCCATTTTCAGGTTGCCGGAATTCAGCACCGCTCCGACACCGGTCAGCACCGCGCATCCCAGCAGCGCCGCCTTGTCGAGCGGAATGTCCTTCGGAATCTTGACGCAGGAGTTCTCGGACATCACCGCATGGGTCGAGAAGGCCGACACTCCAACATGGTGGTTGACGGTCTGACCATCGCAGCTGATCTTTCGGTCACCGTTCAGCAAGGTCCCGTTCGCCCCGGCCACCGCACCAGGCTCGCAGAGCGCCGGACGTCCTTCCGCGCAAGGCACGCAGTGCCCGCAGGACGCGATGAACACCATCACCACATGGTCCCCGGGGACAAACCGGGTGACACCGGGACCGACCGCCTCGATCACGCCGGACGCCTCGTGGCCGAGCGCCAGCGGCGTGTCACGCGGGCGATCGCCGTTGATCACCGATAGATCGGAATGGCACAGGCCCGCCGCCGCCATCTTGACGAGAACCTGACCGGCGCCCGGAGCGTCCAGATCGGCCTCGACAACCTCCAGCGGCTTGCTCTCGGTATAGGGGCGCGCCGCCCCCATCTCTCGCAGCAGCGTAATTCTGGTTTTCACGGAACAATCCCCCCTTTTGTCGGCGCCTTGCCTGGATCTGTCACCAGGCGAAACGCAAGCATCCGCGCCGCAACGCCGGATGACGGACCCGACCCGCCAGCTGGCGGGTCGGGCTATTGCTATGATCAGCCGTAGAACTCCGGCGCCTGCTTGAAGCCTTTCCAGGCATCCGGATCATGTCCGGTCACCACCGTGGCCCCGGTCCGGTCGGCCAGCGTGCGCAACTTCTGCACCGAACGCACGGTATCCACGGTCGAAGCCAGGAACCCGGGCAGGGACTTTTCTTCCCAGTGGTCGGTGGTATAGGCCGCATCGATGGTCAGCAGCATCGGGCCGGTGTTGGGCAGGTTGACCAGGAAGGACATGTGGCCGGGCGCATGGCCGGGGGTGAACACCGTGGTCAGCGTGCCATCGCCATAGATGTCGTAATAGTCATCCGCCGCCCCTTCTAGGAACTGCCACTTCAGGCCGGGCTTGTCGAAGTCCTTGCGGATATAGCCGCCGGCGGCAAACCAGTCCGGGGTATAGGCGTATTCATGTTCCGACCGCTGGACGATATGGGTCGCGTTCGGGAACCGGCCAATGGCGCCGGTGTGGTCCAGATGCAGATGCGACTGCACCACGTATTTGACGTCTTCAGGCTTGATCCCGAGCTGTTCGAGCTGCGCGACGCAGCCCTGGGCTTCGGTCATTTCCGGCCAATAGACGTCGCAGATGCCGCCCCAGTGCCCGCGCGCATCGGTGGCCGTCTCCACCGCACAACCGCCATCGATGATCGTATGCCCCTTGGGATGGGTGATCAGAAAGAAGGGAACCGGGATCTCGTAATCGGCGCCCGCTCCTTCATTCATCTTGATGTTGTGCACCTTGCACTTGAGCGTTCCGCTCTGAAACATGTAGAGGCGAATATCAGTCATGTGTTTTCTCCCAGAAAATCAAACTCAAATCGATGCGCGGCTCGGGCCTCAGAAAGCCTCCCGGTAGAGCTCGAACGCATCTGCCTCTGTCACTTCGACAGGGTTGTTCACCAGAAGCCGGGTCTGCTTCATGGCGTCCTTGGCCAGCATGGAAAGGCTGTTGTCGGTGACGTTGACGTCCCGCAGACGCCGGGGCGCACCGCTTTCGTCCATCAGCTTGAGCATGTGGTCGACGAAGGCGGCGGAACGGGCCTGCTGGTCCCCGCTCCCGGCAACGCCCATCACATCGGCAAGCTCCGCATAAAGCGGGGCGGCGACCTTGGCGTTGAAGCGCAGCACCGGCCCGAGCATCAGCGCGTTGGTGAGCCCATGCGGCAGGTGATAGTGGCCGCCGAGCGGGTAGGCGAGCGCATGGACGGCGGCAACCGGCGAATTGGAGAAGGCCTGACCGGCGAGCATTGCGCCGAGCAGCATCTTCTCGCGGGCTTCGCGATTGGTGCCATCCTTGCAGGCCGGAAGGAGGTTCTCGCCGAGCAGACGCAGCGCCTCACGCGCCAGCGCATCGGAGATCGGGTTCTTCTTGTGCTTCGAGGTATAGGCCTCGATGGCATGAACCATCGCGTCGATCCCGGTCGCAGCGGTGTGGATCTGCGGCAACCCCACCGTCAGCTCGGCATCGAGCAGCACGAAATCGGCGTAGAGCTGGCGCGACACCACCCCCATCTTCGTCGTTTCGCCGGTGGTGATGATCGAGATGTTGGTGACTTCCGAACCGGTGCCGGCGGTTGTCGGCACCAGCACCAGCGGCAGCCGGTCGCCCTTGACGTTGCCGATGCCATACATCTCCGACAGGTCCTGCGCCGAATTGATGGTGATGGCCACCAGCTTGGCGATGTCGAGGGACGACCCGCCGCCCAGGCCGACAACGATGTCGATCTGCTTGGCCCGCGCCGCCTCGGAGCAGCTGCGCACCACCGCCTCGGGCGGATCGGCCACCACCTCATCGAAGATCGAAACCTTGAACCCGGCGGCGCCCAGCGCCTGTTCCACCGGGGCGATCAGCCCGGCGTCGATCAGGCCACGATCGGTGACCAGCAGCAGGTTGCGCGCCTCGAAACGCTCGGCCAGCAGCTCGCCGAGACGAGACGCTCCGCCCCATTCCAGATGAAGCTCCGGAACGGTGGTGAAGCTGAACGGTGTGACGGTCATGTCGTCCTCCCAAATCGTTGGATCGTGTCCATGCCTCAGCCGATGGCCGAGCACAGGTATTTGATCTCGAGGTAGTCCTCGATGCCGTAGCGCGATCCCTCGCGCCCGAGACCGGATTGCTTGACCCCGCCGAACGGCGCCACCTCGTTGGAGATGATCCCGGTGTTGTGGCCAACGATGCCGTATTCGAGCGCCTCGGCCACGCGCCAGCTGCGCCGCACGTTCTCGCTGTAGAAATACGCCGCCAGGCCGAATTCCGTGTCATTGGCCATGGCGATGACCTCTTCCTCGGTCTCGAAGCGGAAGAGCGGAGCGACGGGACCGAAGGTCTCCTCCCGGGCAACGCGCATCGCTTGGGTGACGCCGGTCAGGATGGTCGGCTCATAGAAGGTGGCGCCGGCCTGCGACCGCTGGCCGCCGGTCAGAACGCTGGCGCCCTTGTCCAGGGCGTCGGCCACATGGCTTTCGACCTTGGCAATCGCATCCGCGTCGATCAGCGGCCCGATCAGAACGCCATTGTCGGTTCCCCGACCCACCGGCATCTGCTTGACCCGTTCGGCAAGGCGGGCGGCGAATTCGTCGTAGATCCCGGCCTGGACGTAGAGGCGGTTGGCACAGACGCAGGTCTGGCCCGCGTTCCGGTACTTCGACGCCAGCGCGCCCTCGACGGCGGCATCGAGATCCGCATCGTCGAACACGATGAAGGGCGCGTTCCCGCCCAGTTCGAGGCTGAGCTTCTTAATGGTGGGCGCGCATTGCTCCATCAGGATGCGCCCGACCTCGGTCGAGCCGGTGAAGGAGAGCTTGCGCACCACATCGGAGCGGGTCAGCACGCCGCCGATTTCCCGGGCATCGCCGGTCACCACCTGGAACACGCCAGCGGGCACGCCGGCGAGCTCCGCCAGACGGGCCAGGGCAAGCGCGGTCAGCGGCGTCTGCTCGGCGGGCTTGAGGATCATCGTGCAGCCGGCGGCCAGCGCGGGCGCTGCCTTGCGGGTGATCATCGCGGCGGGAAAGTTCCACGGGGTGATGGCGGCGCAAACGCCAATGGGCTGCCGCAGCACGACCAGGCGCTTGTCGGTGGTCGGCGACGGGATCACGTCGCCATAGATCCGTTTGCCCTCTTCGGCGAACCATTCGACGAACGAGGCGGCATAAAGCGCCTCGCCCCGGGCCTCGGCCAGCGGTTTGCCTTGCTCGGCGGTCATCAACGTGGCCAAATCGTCCGCATGTTCGACGATCAGATCAAACCACCGCCGCAGGATCGCGGACCGCTCCTTGGCCGCCAACGCGGACCAGGGGCCCAGCGCCGCATTCGCCGCCTGGATTGCAGCCTCGGTTTCCGCCGCTCCGAAATCGGGAACAGTGGCGATCTCCCGCCCGTCCGCCGGGTCGGTGACGGAAATCTTGCGCCCCTTCGCGGGATGCCAGGCACCGTCGATGAAACACTCCTCGCGCAAGAGCGACTGATCGTTCAAATTCATCATGGCTCCTCCCAACGTTCAATATATTGAACTCAATTCAAGATGGTGATCAGGGAGGCGAAAAAACCGGTGCGCGTCAAGAGAGGTAAGGAAAATTGACCACAAAATCCGCCCGTGCGGCGGGCTCGAATGTGCCGGCCCTTCGCCGCGCCGTCGCTATTCTTGATTATTTATCAGAGCGTTGCGGAGGCGCGTCCGCCACAGACATTGCCCGCGACCTGAATGTTCCCAAAAGCACCGCTCATGGACTGTTGGTTGCAATGGAGGAGCTCGGTCTGCTGATTCGCGAATCCGACGGCCGCCTGCGCACCGGGCCGCGGTCGCTGCGCTGGGCCAATGATTTCATCGCCGGCTCGGATCTGGTTTCCGTATTCAAGCAATATTTCCACGGCCCACATCCGCTTGCGGGCTACACGGTGACCATGACGGTTCTTGAGGGGGCGGAGGTGGTCTACATCGCCTGTTCCCATGCCAATCAGCCGCTTGGGGTGACCTTTCGCATCGGCATGCGCCTGCCCGCCCCCTTCACCGCGACCGGCAAGGCCCTGCTCGGCGCGCTGAGCGAGGAAGAGTTGGAGCAGCGGCTGGGCGGTGACTTTCCCGCCCCCCTGACCCGCCATAGCGTGACCGATCTGGCTCACCTGAAACAGGAGCTGCCGCAGCTCGCCCAGCGCGGCTATTCCATCGACGACGGCGAAACGCGAGAAGGCATGACCTGCCTGGGAACCACCGTGCGGGACCATACCGGGCAGGCGGTTGCCGGGTTGGCGATCTCCCTGACACGCACCGAGGCGGTGCCGGACAAAGTTGCCGAGCTCGGCGCCCGGCTGAGACAGGCGGCGCAGGACATCTCGGCAACGCTCGGGGCGCCTCGATAGGTCGAGGCGCCAGCGTCAGGCGCCGTCAAGGCCGGGCAGATGCACCGCCCAGGCGCCCGCCCGACCTTGCAACAGACCAACTCACGAAACCGGTCTGTAGGCGATCGCCTCCACTTCCACCCTGGCATCGACCATCAGAGCGGAGGCCACACAGGAACGGGCCGGCGGCGCTTTGGGGAAATACTCCCGAAAGACTGCGTTAAACGCCGCGAAATCCTCCGGGTCCATAAGCCAGATCGTGGTCTTGACCACGTCGGACAGGGTGGCCCCGGCCTCTTGCAGCGCAGCAGCCAGATTATCGAGGACCCGGCGGGTCTGGATCGAGATATCCCCGCCAACAAGCTCTCCATCCGGTCCGAAGGGCACTTGCCCGGACAGGAAGAGGAAGTCCCCCGCCCTGACGGCGGAAGACAGCGGAACCCGAGGGTGCGTGCCGAACACCTGCCTGGTCATGAAGCGATCTCCTTCACTGGCGCCGGCGCTGAAACGCGCCGCTGTTGCTGGTCGCTCAATACGAGCACATTGCCCAGAAGGACCGCCGCCGCCCCTGACAACACATAGCTGTCGATGATCAGATTTTCGAACGCCGCCGACAACAACAGCGCCACCACCGGAAGCAGCGCCAGCGTATAGGAGGCGCTGGCCGCACCGATACGTTGGACGAGGCTGAAGTACATGAAGAAGGTGACGCAGGAGGCGATCAGCGCGAGATAGGCGAGCCCGGCCAGATAGGCGGCGGACATGTCCACACGAAAACTCATGCCCCCGAAAAGGGCGAGCGCAAAGGCGAACAGCGCGCCGAACAGCGCCGCCCAGCCGATCAGGACAACGATCGGAATGCCGGCGCGCTGGTTGCGCATCGCCACCACGGTGCCGCATCCGGTGCAGGCGGCCGCCGCCAGCGCAAGGGCAACCCCGGCAAGCGTCAGTGCGTTCGAGGTCAGCACGGCAAGCTGGGGCAACGCGATCACGGCGAGGCCGGCGACGCCGCACACAATTCCGGCCACCATGCGTGCCGTCACCGGCATGGAGAGGAACAGCCAGCCGACAAGGGCCGCGAACAGCGACGAGGTCGACAGGATCAGCGCCGCGATACCGGAGGAGATCAGCCGCGTCGAATGGTAAAAGGTGATGAAGGCAAGCCCGAAGAACAGAACGCCCTGAAGCACCACCCAAGGCCCGTCTTTCCAGCGCAAACCGACCTTCCGACCTGTCGCGAAACTCCAGCCGAACATCACCAGACTGACCAGCGCCATCCGGTAGCCAACCGACACTTCGGGCGCGCCCGAGATCGCCTGCTGGCCGGTGACGATGGCGCTGCTGCCCCACAAGATGGCGGTGGCGGCGAATAGAAGCGCTCTCATCTCTTCCCTCCGCATTTCCGGCCCGGCAAGGCGTGCAACCGGCCCCGACTTGGTCCAGGCCGCACATTGATCAGATGGGCTGCGAATGCCCCCCGGCGAGGCGTTGCCAGGAAGGCATCAGAAGCGAGGGTCCGGCCGGCCCTCACCTTTCAAATAAATGAAAACACTAAGACTTCCGTCCGCTCTTCGCCTTACCTTCGAACACGTTGGTTCATGCCCTTGCAGACATGCCTATGGAGTCCCGGTCGGCTCGTCCGGCAACCTCTTGCCGCCGCCCTCAGCCTCCTTCAGACCGTGCCAGCCGCGCGCCAGGATCCCCGCGCTTGCATTGTCGAGTTTGGCAAGGATGTCGCCGAGTCGGTCCATGTCTTCCTTCGAAATCGAGCCGATCAGTTCCCCGTCCAGGCGCTGCGCAAGATCCGAAATCTCGCGAAAGGCGTCCCAGCCGTTCTCGGACAGCTCGATCGCCGCATAGCGTCGGTCCGACCGGCCCGCCTGACGCTGGGCAAAACCAAGCTCCACCAGCTGCTTGATAGCCCGGGAGACCGAAAACTGATCCAGCCCCCCCGCCTGGCAGATTTCCTTGGCACTGGTGCCGGGCCTGTTCGCAACAATGGCCATTACCCGCCAGGACGAACGCGACAGGCCAAACTTGGGACCATAGAAGGCGCCGAGAACATCGGCGACGCGGGTCGAGATCAGAAACAGGCGATACGGCAGCCAGGTTTCCAGCTGCAGCGCTCCCTCGCGCTGGCGCCGCGAAGGATCGGCATTGCCCGAATTCGATTTTTGATTGCTTATTGCTTGCATAGTGCAATTGTATCTCGTTTAATCCGCAATGGCAATGGCCTTTGCCATCACGCTCAACACCTTGGGGAAGGAAACGCCGACAGAAGGGTCCCGAGACACCGAACCGGGGAGTTTCCGGACCATGCCCTTCGTCGTTCATTGCATCGACCGGCCGAATGCCGGCGGCCTGCGCCAGCGGACGCGGACCGAACATCTTGAATACATGATTGCCCATGAAGAGTGCATCGCGTTCGGAGGACCGTTGCAGAGCGACGACGGATCCAGGGTGATCGGCAGCCTCATGGTGCTGATCTATGAGACGCGCGAGGCGGTCGATGCCTTCCTGGCAGCGGAGCCCTACACCTGCACGGGCCTGTTTGCGGAAGTGAAGATCTGCCGGCTGCGCCAGATGGTGCCGGAAAATCCGCCCGGCCTGTTGCGGCGGGAACTGGAGCGCCAGCGCACCGGCGCATAGGCCCTTGCCCGCCAGCAAGGGACGCGAACGGGCGGAGCGCATCCGCCCCGCCCGTTCGCATCCCCGTTGTCGCCGCTTGCGCTCACCCCAGAAGCAGTTGATCGTCCTCCACCTCGCCTCCGGTCGTCTTCTTGAAAAGGTCGAGCAAATCCGCAACGGTGTAGCGCTTCCGGTCTTCGCCGCGAATGTCGAGCAACACGCGCCCAGCGTTCATCATGATGGTCCGGCTGCCATAGTCCAGTGAGTTGCGCATACTGTGGGTCACCATCAGGGCGGTGAGTTTCTGCTCCCCGGTGATTTCCGCCGACAGCTCCAGCACCGTTGCCGCAGCGCCCGGATCGAGCGCCGCTGTGTGTTCGTCCAGGATTAGGATCTTCATCGGCAACAGAGTTGCCATCAGCAGGCTGAGCGCCTGCCTCTGCCCTCCCGACAACGTGCCGACCATCGCCCCGAGCCGGTCCTCCAGCCCCATGCCCAATCGGGCTAGCTGTTCGGTAAGATGGCGACGTTCTACGCCCCGGCCCAGTGCCCTGCGCAGGCCGCGACGTCCCCCGCGGCTGGCGGCAAGTGCTAGATTCTCCTCCACCGTGAGAGAACTGCAGGTCCCCGCCCGCGGCTCCTGAAACACCCGGCCGAGCAGCCCCGCGCGCCGCTCTGTCGGCCAGCCCGTCACATCGTGACCGTCGATGTAGACCCCGCCCCGGTCCAGCCGGACATCCCCGGACACCGCCGACAGCAGCGTTGACTTCCCCGCGCCGTTGGTGCCGATCACGGTGACGAATTCCCCCTTCTCGATGTCGAGATTCACACCGCGCAGGGCCGGAACCGCCAGCGGCGTACCCGGGTTGAAGGTGACATGGGCATCGCAGATGTTGAGCATTCACTTATCCTTCCTGGGTCTGCCGACGTGGCAGAAGGCCCAAGAGCTTGGGCCACAGCCGAAGCCGCAGACGGCGTCGGGCCTGGGACAAGATGACGGCGACCGCGACAACCACCGCCGTCACGAGATTGAGATCCTGCGCCTGAATGCCGAGAAACCCGGCGCTGAGCGCGGCCGCTATGAAGAAGCGGTAGAGGACCGCCCCGATCAGGCAGCCCAGAGTTGCCCAGACCACCCTGACCGGACCGAGCAGGGTTTCGCCGATGATCAGAGCCGCCAGACCGATCACGATGGTGCCGATGCCCATGGAAACATCGGCAACGCCCTGGCTTTGGGCAAACAGCGATCCCGCCAGGCCGACCAGGCCATTGCTCAGGGTCATGCCGACCAGCGTCATCCGGTTGTTGTCGACCGACTGGGCCCGCGCCATCGTCGGGTTTTCACCGCTGGCCCGCAGCGCCAGTCCGACTTGGGTGGCCAGGAACCAGTCGACCAGGAACTTCATGGCAAGAGCGATGACAAGGAGGATCGCACTGTTGGTCCACACACCAAGATCGAGCACACCCTCGAAGGGCGTGAAGATCGTCGAGTGATCGTAGAGCGAGATATTCGGCCGCCCCATCACGCGCAGATTGATCGAATAAAGCGCGACCATCGTCAGGATGCCTGCAAGCAGGTTCAGGATCCGAAACCGCACATTGAGAAAGCCTGCGACATAGCCGGCGGCAGCGCCGGCCACGGTTCCGATTGCGGTGGCGACAAACGGGTCAATCCCGTTCACGATGGCGACCGCTGTCGCGGCAGCGCCCAGAGGGAAGCTGCCGTCGACCGTCAGGTCCGGGAAATTGAGGACACGGAAGGAGAGATAGACCGCCAGCGCCACGAGGGAAAAGAGCAAGCCGGCTTCGATGGCTCCGGAAACGGCGAGGGCACTCATGCTAATCCACCACCTTCGTTGCCGATGCCAGCAGCTCTTCGGACAGGCGAACCCCCATCGCCGCAGCGGCAGATCTGTTGAGATAAAGGTCCTGGGTCTTGAGCGTTGCCACCGGGATCGACGCCGGGCTTTCGCCCTGAAGCACCCGCACGGCCATCTGTCCGGTGAGGCGCCCGAGCTTGTAGTAATCGAACCCAAGTGCGGCCAGAGCCCCCCGCTCAACCGAATCCGTATCGCTGGCAAACACAGGAACTTTTGCCTTCCTGCCAACATTGACGACGCTTTCGACGGCGGCGACCACCGTGCTGTCGGTCGGGATGAGGATTACATCGGCCCGGTCCGCCAGGCTCAACGCCGCATCCGCCACCATGGCCGTCTGCGCAGCGGTGCTCTCCGCAATCTCAAGGCCATGCGTCGCCAGCTCCTTCGTCAGAGCCTCGACCTGGGAGACGGAATTGGCCTCCCCAGCGTTATAGATGACGCCAACCGTCTTCACGTCCGGAACCAGCGCCTTGATCAGCTTCAGGGTCGGCCCGAACGGTTGCCGGTCACTGACCCCGGTGATGCTGCCACCCGGAGCTTCCAGACTGGCCACGAGTTTCGCCCCGACCGGGTCGGTCACCGCCGAAAACAACACCGGAATGTCACCCGCGGCGCTCTGCAGAGCCTGTGCCGACGGCGTGCTGATGCCGACAAGCAGATCGGCCCCCAAGCCGGCGAATTCCCGGGCGATCTGGAGTTGGGTCGGCATGTTGCCCTGGGCACTCTGGACATGGAGCTTGAGAGTCTCCTCCTCCTTGTAGCCGCTCTCGGCAAGCTCATCGATGATGCCCTTGCGCGTCGCATCAATGGCCGGGTGATCGATGATATAGGTGATGGCAACCTGCGGCGTGTCCGCACGGGTCGCCGCCGAGCCGGCGGCGACGAGCAGGAGCGCCGTCGCGACTGAGGCCAGTTTCCAATGAAACATCTTGGCTGTTCCTTTCTGGGTCTTACATTTTTTTGTCTGGAAGTTTTTGTCTCTCGCTGTCAGGACAGCAGGCTTTGCGGTTTGGCCGGGACCACCGCCACAGGCTCAGGAAACAGCGGCTGGAACATCAGCTCGGGCCGTTCCGGCGGACGGTGACGGCGCAGCATGGACAAGTCGAAATCCTTCACGGAACGCGCGCCCATCAACATCTGCGCGACGGCAAGTTCGCTCTTCAGAACGCCGAGCGCCTGCCGGACGCCTTCCTCGCCGCCGCTCGCCAGGGCATAGAGGGTCGCCCGGCCGATCTGCACCGCATCGGCCCCCAGCGCCAGGGCGCGCGCAATATCCGATCCGGTGCGAAACCCGCTGTCGACCAGAAGGGTGAGCTGCGAACCGGCGGCCGAACGGAATTCGGGCAGGATGTCAATGGTAGCAACCGCGCCATCGAGTTGCCGCCCGCCGTGGTTGCTGACGACAATACCGTCGACTCCGATCTCAAGCGCCTTGGGTACCTGTCCGGGGTCCAGCAGCCCCTTGACGATCAAAGGGCCAGTCCAGGTTTCGCGCACCCATTTAAGATCTTCCCAACCGACCGAAGGGTCGAGCTGCGACTGCATCAACTCCGCAATTGTGTCGGTCTGTCGCAATCCCAATTCCGCGGCCATGACCTCCAGTGTCGGAGGGCCCGAACGCGCCATCCGCAAGGTCCAGGCCGGATGGGCGAGCAGGCTGGCCAGCTTTCCCGGGCTCCAGCGGAACGGCAGCGAAAAGCCGTTGCGGACATCGCGCAGGCGGCGGCCGGGAATGGCGTTGTCAACGGTGACTTCCAACGCGCTGAATCCGAGGGTTCGCGCTCTGGCCAGCAGCCTTCGGCTCACCGCCCGGTCCCTGAACAGATAGAGCTGGAACCACTTGTCCCCCGCGCCCGCCCTTGCAAGATCTTCCATGCTGACCGTTGCCGCCGTGCTCATGACGAAGGGAATGCCCGTGTCGGCGGCGGCGCGGGCCAGATCGAGATCGCCTTGCGGCCAGGCGGCACCAGCAAGGCCGGTCGGACCGATGATCACCGGCATGGCATGATCACGCCCAAACAGGTTAACCGACTGGGAACACTGACTAACGTCGACCGGCGCGCGACCGAGCAGCCGGACGCGATCAAGCGCGGCCCGGTTTTCCGCCAACGTATTTTCGCCGCCACTGCCACCATCGATGAAGTCGAACACGAAACGCGGCAAGCGGCGGCGCGCACACTCGCGGAACTCGGCAATCGACTGCGGGTGATGGGTCATGGCCCTTTTGTCCTCCCTGGCAAACAAACGAAACTGGCTCGGTGGCCCGACCTGGATCACCGAAGCGCGGCTCCCTCCCGGAACGACCTGCCCAACCTCCCCGGCGCTTGGCTACAGTACGCAGGCCCGCCCCGACGCCGGGATGGCACCCGCCCGAGCGTGCACACCGGTGCCCTGCATGGGAAACACGCCCAGGATGGTGAGGCGGGAGGTGTGGCGTTTGAGACGGTCGAGCGCCCGGGCAACCGGCGGCTGGTGCGGATGTCCCTCGATCTCGCAGAGAAACCGGGTTGCGACAAACTGGCCGTCGACCAGATAGCTTTCCAGCCGGGTCAGATTGACGCCGTTGTCGGCAAAGCCCTTGACGGCCTGCGACAAGGCCCCCGGCGTGTTGCGGAGATCGAACAGCAGACAGGTGAGAACGCCCGGCGTCTCCGCGCAGGGCAGCTCGGGCTTGGCCGCCAGCACATAAGACCGGGTCATATTGAAAGGGACGTCTTCAATATTGCGCTTCAATACCTTCAGGCCATGGATGCGCGCGGCCTGCTGCGAGGCAACCGCCGCATCCCGCCCCGACGGATCCTGCCGGAGACGTGCCGCAGCGGTGGCTGTGTTGCTCGCCTCCACGGGCACCAGCGCATGCCTCGAGAGAAACCTCTGGATCTGCGCCAGCGCGACGGGATGCGAATGCACCCGCTCGATCCGGTCAAACGTACAGCCCTCCGGCGCCATCAGATGGAGTTCGATGCGCTGGAAGACCTCACCAACGATGGCCAGACCCATATCTGGCAGCAGAAGGTGCGTATCCGGGACGCGCCCGGCAAGGATGTTCTCGCACGGCAGCATGGCGGCGGAGGCCTTGCCCTTGCGCACCAGGTCAATCACCTGAAACAGGCTGTCGCAGCCACTGCACCGCGCACGCGGGAACGCGGCCTGGCAGGCGACATGGGCGAATGCTCCCGGACTTCCATGATAGACTATGACGTCCGGATCGAACCGCATCCGGGAACTGGTTCGTCCCGGCTCCTGGCGGGTGACCAGGCTTCGGCCCGCGCGCACCGAGCGCAGGGCCGCATCGCCGCCTCCCCGCCCCACGACGCGCAGTGCCGGACGGGTCCGCCCCGTATCGCTGCCGCGCGTGTGGCCCTCGCCCGGCGAACGGCCGCCACCACGTTTCGAAGCCCGGGCACGAAGTGACAGAAACGACACCATCATCAGGCCTCACCCTTGTGAGGGCCGCTGTGCGGTCATCACCGTCATCGGCCAGAGCAGAGCCCATCCGGAAGCGGTCTCGCTGACACTCAGATGGCGATCCGCTGCCTCAAGGCAGTCGCCGGCCGTGTAGCCGGGCTTTGCGGAAAACAAAAGCTGCAGAAAGCGGCCGATATCCTCCCGCCGCGCGAACTCCCAAGGGGTGATCACATCGTGAAACTCCGGCGTCTCCCAGCCCGATAACACACACAGGCTTTCGGCGAATTCCTGCGACAGGAAGGCAACCTCATGCCCCGTAGTGCAACTGCGCGCGATGAAACTGTCGAAATACCGGGCCAGCGGCGTTCCGGCGAACACGTCGGCGATCACCAGGCGACCTCCGGGCCGCACCAGATCCGCAAAACGGTTAAAGGCAGCGGTCTTGTCGGTGACGTGATGCAGCGCGCCGCGGCTCCAGACCGCATCGAAGTCCTTGAAGTTGATGTCCAGAACATCGGCCGACGCCGGAACCACCCGGATATTGCCGAACGCGCCGCCTCGCTCCAGACCTACCAACTGGTCGACGGACGGATCGCTGGCGACCAGAAGCCCATTAGCGCCGACACACGCGGCAATCGCCTTGCTAAAATACCCGTTTCCAGCGCCGACCTCCAGGATGCGCTCGCCCGGCGCCGGGGCTAGGAACCGCGTCATGCAGGCAATGTCAGGGCGCCATGCATCCGCATAAAGCGACAGGGCATCGCGGTAGTTCGAGGAACGCTCTCCCATGAACTCCAGAGACTTGCCCGCTGTGTTTGCATCGACATACATCGCTTGGCTCCTTTTGATCGTGACCATGCATCAACTGCACCTGCCCAGCGCCCTCATGCCCCTTCAATCGGTGTGGGCTGACGCGCCCGACGCGCGGCCGGCGGATGTCCCTTGTCTCGCGATCCGCCGTCCCCGGCCTGTCAGGGGGCGTTTCATCGGGTGAGACGCCTTCCAGAAGACCGCCTTTCCGCCTCGCCAGAGACACGGATGCGCGGCGACAAGATCGCGCCATTGGGTGTGGAAGGCCTTTCCTTCAACCCCTCGAACAAAGGCGTAATAACCATATAATTGCTTGTCAATTGCACTATGCAATTATTTGTTGCAGTGCGGAATCTTTGCGCATTCGCCCAGGAATGCGTCAGCAATTGCCGAAATTTTGGGAGTACCCCTCGCCTCAGTTCCGAAAGTGAGAGGGCAAGCTCGCCCCTGACAGGGCCGCAAGATCGGGCGCCCCCCCTTGGCACCGCTCCCTAGCGGCGAGGCCGGTTGGGAAGATCACCTTGATGGGAGGGCGACGCGCCAGGTGCGCACGGCGCACGCGGAGGGCAGAGTCACCCTAGATATGCCGGGGATAGCGCTTCGTCCCGGCAATCGGCTCCAGCCAGGCCACCGCATGCTCGGTATAGATCTCCGTCTGGGGCCTCAGCCCCGCAAGATCGTCCAGAGTGCCTGCCTTGAGCACGATTTTGCCCGGAGCCGCCGCGATGGTCGCATAGATCGGCGCGCCGCAGGTTCCGCAGAAGTGACGCATGACCGGATCGCCGCTGTCGCCCGTATCGACAAAGACCCGGGTTTCGCCCGTTACCTCGAAGTCGGTATCCCTCATGACGAGATTGAGGGAAAACACGCTGCCGCTTTGCTTCTGGCAATGGCTGCAGTGACAGGCCGTAATCGCCCGGGGCGCACCTTTCAGGGTGTAGCGGATGGCCCCGCACAGACATTTCCCGCTCCGTTCCGTCATTCCGCGCTCTCCTCGCTGGGGGTTGATCCCTCTGTCGCACGTGCCGCTTCATCCGGCCGGTGACACCATATGGCTCATGCTCCCGCCCGGGCCGGGGCAGCGTCGTCGGATGGGCGCTGCAGGGCGTTGACGAAGGCCGCAAGCCCCAGAAAGAGCGGCGAGACCCAGAACCCCGCCGAAATGCCCCCCGTTGCATCGGAGATGGCGCCCGCCAGAAGCGGACCGACCGTCTGGCCGAGCGCGAAACTGAGGGTCAGGAGAGAGATCGCCGCGGTCCAATAGGTCGGCGACAATTGACGCTGGGCGACAATCGTGATCGCCGTCGGTCCGGCGAGAAAGCTGCCGCCGAAGATGATCGCCGACACGAACATGGCCACCGGACCGGACCAGACCAGAACCGCGAGCGTCCCGACCATTGCCGTCATAAACACGATGCTTGGGCCGAGCCCGCCCTTGAGCGCCCCCAGCACCCGTCCCCAAACCAGGGTGGAGATCGCCGACACCAGACCAAGGACCATCCAGAACAGGATCATGCGATCATCGTTCGCGCCCTGGCTCCTCAGAAGGGCGATGACGAAGGTCATGTAGCCGACATAGCCGGCGCCGAAGAGGCCGTAGCCGAAGAAGGTCGGGGCGATCCGCCGAAATTCGCGGAGCTTGAGCAAGGGCGTGCTGCCGCCCAGGGGCTCCTGAATACCGCGCACCGCCCAGGCGGCAATCGGCAGCCCCGCCAACCCGAGAACACCGAGCGCGATCCATCCGCCGGTCCACTGCGCCACGCCCCCGTTCATGGCCATCGGGACGGCAATGCCCGCCAGCAGGATGCCGACGCCGACGCCAGCCACATAGATCCCCACCATCGTCCCTCTGCGCCGTGGGTTCGGCTCCCGGCAGATCGCCGCCGCCAGCGCTGCACCGATGATGAAGGTATAGGCAGTGGTCACGCCGCCGAAGGTGCGCACCAGGAACAGCATGGTGAAGTCCGGGAAGACGCCCGTGGCCAACAACGCCAGCGCGCTGAGCAGGAAACCGGCGAGAAAGGCGCGTTTCGCGCCCCAGCGGCTTGCGACCCATGGCGCGGTCAGCGCACCGGCGATGTAGCCAAAGCCATTTGCGGTATTCAGCGCCCCCGCCTCGGCATAGCTCAAGGCCAGATCGGCCTGCATCGCCGGGAGCAGCAGCGCATAGGCAAAGCGGGACAGGCCAAGGGCCAGCGCCGCGCCGGTGGACAACGCAACCGCGATCGCGAATTCGATCCCGGCCCCTGCCCTGACATCGTCGACTGCCCCGGTGGTATCCATCCTGCACCTCGCAGGGACCCGAGAACGGCCCCAGTTCAGTTGACATGAACGGCCTTCGCGCCGAGCCGCCAGGAAGCGGCGGCATTGTTTGGCGGACCATCTTTGACTATAATGTCAAACATGACATGACTGTCAAGAATGCTGCCAGCAGGGATATGCGACCCATGGTCGGAACCAGACAATTCGACGAAACCGCGGTGATGCAGCGCGCGTTGAACGTGTTTCGCCAAAAGGGACTTGCGGCCACGTCGATGATCGATCTAGCGCAGGCCACGGGCGTGCATCGCGGATCCCTCTACAATGCCTATGGCGGCAAGGAAGCGATCTTCCTGTCGGCGTTCGAAACATATGCGGATGACTATATGCGCGGGATCCGCACCGCCCTTGACCAAACGGACGCACGGGCGGCGCTCGCCGCCTTCGTGGAGACGGTCCTGACGAGCATGACCGCCGGGTCGCCAGCACGCGGCTGCCTTTCGACGCGAACCGCGACGGAGGTCGACGAGACCCCACCGGCCGTACAGGATCGCATCAGGCGCTGGCTGGACGAGCTGCAGGAAACCATCGAGATCGGCCTCCGGCGGCGATGCCTCGCGGACCAGCTCACCCTCCCCCCTGAGGAAGCGGCGCGGCTTCTCGTGACGTTCACACGTGGCCTTGCTGTGATGGAGCGCGTCTATCACGACGAGGCGCAATTGCGCGATATCTCGGCCTCGCTCATCCGCGTCCTGGTCCGGCAAGCCGGCAAGGACTGACCAAGGTCATCGTCCCCCCCTCGTTGCATCGCCCGGGGGGCCTCCTCGCCGGGTCGGGGCATCCGTCCTCTCGGCCGCGTGACGCGCACCGGCGGCGCATGAGGTTGACGGCATCGCGTCCCGCCCCCCAAGGGCACAGCTTGACGCGCCACGCGCCTCCGTGACGCCCCTCTGCCCGGCAATGGCTACTGCCTACGGCGTGATCGCCCGACAGCGATCCCCTGAAAGCGGGACGTCGACGCCCCCGCGACCGCCCCAACCCCGGACCCAGGCTGCGAGACGGCCCGCAGTCATCGACCGGTCGCCGCAGCTCCCCCTCCCAAAAACCGGCGGGTATCCAAGCCATCTTTTTGCCCCTAAGGAATCAATCATAGGAATGCGACACAATAAGAACACAACCTATACGTGAATCGAGGGGCAAAGCCATATCAATGGCTACCAGAACGTCAGGTGCGTGACACACCATGGAACAGCAGAGAAACCGCGTTGAAGCAGTAGAAGCCAGCTACAAGAAGAATAATTTCGGCAACATCGCGCCAATCCTTGGCCATCTCAGAGCCTTTGAAGCAACAGCCCGCCTGGGAAGCATGACGCTGGCCGCCGAAGAGATCAACACGACGGTCAGTTCAATCAGCCGCCACAACAGACTGATAAGCGAATATCTCCATGTCGAACTCTTCGAGAACATAAACAGGAGTTTGAGACTGACAGAGGAGGGGTATTTCTTCTACAGATCCATCTCCTCCTCTCTCAGCGGCATCCTTGAGGCAACCGACTACATCACGCAGCATAACAAGAGCGGATCCATCAAGATTTACTCCAGCTCCATATTCATGTTCAGATGGATAATTCCGAGAATAAGGGCATTCCTGAACAAGAACCGACTGGAATCCGTGAGGCTCTTTACCCACGACGCATCCGAAGAAAGGTGTTCTCATATATTGTTCTCACTCGAATCCACATCCGAGAACAGTGAGGTCTTTCTGCCAGATGAGATCCTGCCGGTTTCCAATCCAAACCGGCTGGCAGTCGGGCCGGAGTCGGAGATCCCTCTCATCTGCACGCATCCGGACATGACGGATTGGGACGATTGGTTTCAGCTCATTCCAAGCCTGCAATCCCAGAAAACCTCGAAAATCTTCATTGCCGATGAAAATGCGGCGCTGGAAGCGGCGTGCCAGGGGCTGGGGGTCGCAATTACCCGGCTTTCCGTGGCCCGTGAGGCCCTGGATACGCAAGTCCTGTCCCCATTCGGCAATCGCCAGCAGAAAAAGCCCGCCTTTATCTGGTGCACCCGCCCGCAAGGTAGAAGCCTGAACAGGGAGGAGAAACAAATCCTCTCCTTCCTGAAAGCCGAGGCCATTTTGTCCTTCAAGGAGCCTTAGGGTCCAGACCCGACTTCGCGCTAGCGGGCTTCTTCGCATCTGACGCGAGGCTGTCTTCGCGCTCCCGGGAACCATCGCAAGAGTTGCCGCCGATTTCCGGAGTGCAGCCCAGATGCAGCGCCCGAAGATGCTCTTCGGAAAAGGCATCCTCACTGGCACATGCGTCGCCGAGTTTTCGCCAGCCTGTCAGGCATGAGGCGAAAGCCCCATGCAGGATAGCTCGAAGCATGCCGTGCTCCTCCGGCTTGGCCATGGCAGTATCTCAGATACGGCTCAGGCCTTGATCCCGACCGCCACCAGGGCCGTCCGCGGAACCGTCGCGACATGATCGTCCCACTCACGCGCCACCGATATGGGCCCCAGAATCCGCTCGGCGAGAGGTCCAAGCACCTCTTCGATCTCACCCTCGTCGGTCACGAGCTTGATCAGGTCGTAGGACTTGAAGAGATGCAGGATCGCATGTGTTCTCGCCTCCTCCGGGGACCCGCCGCGCAGTGTGAAGGGATCGGAAATCTCGAAGAAGCGCAGATCGCGGAAACCGGCAGACGTGAACAGATCCAGGATTTCAGCGCGCGTGTAATGCGCATGCGGATGGCCGGTGCGTGAATAGGGGTGGATGACCTCGTCGAAGAAACGGGCGATCCCACTACCGACCTCGAAGGCATGGAAGACCAGACGGCCATTTGGCTTGAGCGTCCGCCAGGCTTCGCAAACCGCAGCTCGCCGCACGTCATTGGGAAGCAACTGACTGCCGTAGGCGATCAAGACGCCATCAAGGACGTTGTCGCGAAACAGGCTCCGGCCCGCTGACTGCCGCACATAAGGAAGATGCCTTGCCCGGCAAATGGTCATCATATGGTTGGACAAATCGGCGGTGAACACGGTCGGCGTGTCCGGCCCGAGCGTGGAGGCAAAATGCGCCACCGCCCCGCTGCCGCCGAGAACATCGAGAATCTTGTAATCCCGCCCGGGAATCTCATCGTAGTGCGGCGAGAAACACTTGAGCAGCGATGTCATGCCGACACTGCGATTGTCCGCGTTCTTTTGCACGCCGCTCCAGGCCGGCCCCCGGCCGCCACGGTCATTGCCTTCAAAGACCCATGATGCCGCATTCATTTCCGCGACATAGGGCAGGATCCGGTCATCGGTCAGGTTTTCGAGATCCAGAAGATCGTGGAGGTCGCGATGCCTTTCCGAAATCTCATCGAGATACTCGGAGAACGAGCGATGATCGACGTAGTCCTCAGTCCGGGTGGTGGTGACAGCCTCGTTCAGCATCGCAGCAAGACCCTTATTGCATTTCAAGAATTTGGCGCGAGCGCCGGCAGCACCGCAGATGCCTCCGACACCGCCACCGAAGCGAGGATGCGACCACGATACGACTCGTGGCCACGCCCCTTGCAGAGAGCCTCAAGCCGATTTTTCGTCGACGGTGGCCAGGGGCTCGCTCTTGTTGACCGCGAAGAAACAGAGGACCTTCAGCGTCTTGTCGCCACGCACCTTTGCGAAGTGAACCGCATCGACCGGCACCGCATAGGAGCCGCCGACCTTCACGCGCTGATCCGGACGCCCCTCGACGGCGAGGTCGAACTCCCCATCGAGAACGTAGCCGGTCTCGATGCCGGGATGGGTATGCGGAGACGCGTGCGTACCGGCCGGCACCTCGATGATGCTGACATTGAGCATGAACTCGTCCGACAGCGGCACCTCCTGCAGGAGTGTGCGCTTGATACCACCCTGCACATAGACAGGCTCGGTTGCCGGCAGATCATTCGATTGAGCAAGAGACATGCAAAATTCTCCCAAATAAAGGTCAGCGAAGGTCAATCGGGCACAACCAAAAATGACATGCCGCACCAGTGCGGAGGTCAGCGCCCGCCATGATAGTTCACCTCCAAACCGCAACTCTTGATTTCAAATCCTCGAACAAAATTCGAAATTATAGAAACGAAACCATATCAATAGATTATATCCATGTATTTCCTTGTTAATTTCAAAATCGGGTGCAGACATGTCTCTGACCATCAAGCCTGTGTCTGAAAAAGAAGAAAATAATATAAATAATAGAAATTTCGAAGATTTCGCAGTTCCGGAAAAAGCGGGCCTTCACATTGCCAAGCCGGCGAGTCCCCGCTTCATGTCCTATGACAATCGGCGGATACATCTCATTCCCCAACTGGATTTGCTGGACGACCGCACGCGCAGCGGCCTGCTGCGGGCATCGAAGATCTTTCCGCTGAAGGTCAATTCCTATGTCCTGGAGAACCTGATCGATTGGGATGCCGCGCCCGACGACCCGATCTACCGGCTTGTCTTCCCGCATCAGGACATGCTCACCGAAGAAGCGGACCACGCCTTGACGGCGCTGGAAACGGGCGCGCTTGCTGCCGAAGACGCCGCCGCCCGCTTGGTCGAGATCCGGGACACAATGAACCCGCACCCCGCCGACCAGACGAGCAACATTCCCATCCTCGATGGGATGCAGATCGAGGGCATTCAGCACAAGTATCGCGAAACGGTCCTCTACTTCCCGAAACAGGGACAAACCTGCCACGCCTATTGTGCGTTTTGTTTCAGATGGCCGCAGTTCATCGAAACAAGCGCGCCGAAATTCGAATCCAAGGACAATGCGCGCCTGCTGGCGTATCTGCGCGGCAATCCACACATCTCCGACCTCCTGCTGACCGGCGGAGATCCGATGGTCATGAACGCGCGGCGACTGGCGGCCCTGCTCGATCCCCTTCTCGATCCGTCGCTTGCGCATGTTTCGACCATCCGCATCGGCAGCAAGTCGCTCACCTATTGGCCCTATCGCTTCCTGACCGACCCTGACGCGGACGCGCTGCTCGACCTGTTCAAGAGACTGGCCGACGGTGGCAAGCACATCGCCTTCATGGCTCATATCAACCATTGGCGGGAGATCGAGCCGGAACCGGTGCAAGCCGCGATTGCCAGGCTCAGGCAGGCCGGCGTCACCATCCGGTCCCAGGCGCCGCTGATCCGGCGGGTCAACGACAATGCGGACACCTGGCGGCGGCTCTGGAGCCGGCAGGTCGAGCTCGGCATTCAGCCGTATTACATGTTCGTGGAACGCGACACCGGAGCCACTCAGTATTTCGGCGTCACGCTTGCCGAAGCGCACCGCATCTACAAGGGCGCGATTTCATCCGTCAGCGGGCTGGCGCGCACGGCCCGCGGGCCGGTGATGAGCACCAGCGCCGGCAAGGTGCAAATCCTCGGTCCGATGACCGTGAACGGGCAGAAAGCCCTGGCGCTGACCATGTTGCAGTCCCGAAATCCGGACACCGTCCACGACCCGTTCCTGGCGAAATATTCGCAAGAGGCGACCTGGATCGATCAACTGGAGCCGTTCGACCCCGTCGACACGTTCCCGTTCGGCTCGAAAAAGGGGGCAGCGTAAGATGGACCCGGTCAACATCTGCCTCATTGGCGGCGGCCCGAGAGCCTTGGTAACGCTCAATGCCTTGCGCCGGCATATTCTCGAGTTCGACGATCCCGATGTGCAGTTCGTTATCGCCATCGTCGATCCGAACACCCATGGCAGCGGCTGCCATGACCCCAACCAGCCCTACCACCTCTACACCAATACCCTGGCGTCTCAGCTCACCGCGTTCTATCCCGCCCCGGCCGGCGAGGAAGCAGCGAACTGGCTCACCGGCCCCTCCTTCACCGAATGGGCGCGACTGGCCGGCATCGAGAACATGTCCGGACAGTTCGATCAAAGTCTCGATGGGGCGCCGCTCAGGCTGGTCTCCGAGCTCGACTACCTCCCCCGGTCCCTGCTCGGTCAGTATCTGGCCTGGGCGTTCCGCCGGCTTTGCGCATCGTTTCCAGCCAGGGTCACGATACGGCCCTATCACGCCATGGCGCTCGATGTGGAACAGGATGGCGATGCCCGGTTCACCGTGCAGCTCTCCAACGGCGGATCGCTGACGGCAGATTATGTGTTCATCTCCACCGGTCACTCCACCAACCAACCCTCGCCTTTTGCGCAAGTGTTGGACTCCTTCGCCGACGCAGGCGCGCGCCATAATCCCGACCTTATGTTCCTGCCGCAGTGCTATCCCACGACCCGGTTGGAACGGATCTCGCCAGACGCCCGCGTGGCAATCCAGGGTCTCGGGCTGACCGCATGGGACGCCATCGCCGAGCTTACCGAAGGCCGGGGCGGCCGGTATGAGAACCAGGGCGGCAAGGTGGTGTACCGGCCGTCGGGGTCGGAACCGTCCATCACCCTGTTCTCGCGCAAAGGGCTGCCGTTCGCAGCGCGGGGGATCAACCAGAAAGGCCTGACCGGTCGCCACCGGGCCCGTTTCTTCACCCCTCAGGCCGTCGAGGCCATTCGCGCGGAGAAACTGGCACGAACGGGCAATCGCCAGCTCGACTTCGAAACCGAGATCCTGCCGCTGCTTTGGCGCGAAATGGCCTTTGCCTATCGGCAAACGCAGCTTGGCCGGCCGATCGAGACGCGCGACTTCGCCCCCACGGCCGAGGAAATGGCGGCGCTTCAGCGCGAGTTCGAGCCGTTCGGCGGGCATGTGTTCGGCTCGCTGGACGAGTTCCGAAATGCCTTCCTCCACCATGTGCGGGATGATCTGACGGAAGCGGAAAAAGGCAATCTCGGATCATCGATCAAATCCGCGACCGACGTCATTCGCGATTGCCGGGCGGCGATCTGCGCCGCCGTGGAATATCGGGGGCTCACACCGGACTCCGAACGCTGGTTCCGGCAGGAACTGGTGCCCACCATGAACCGGATCTCCTTCGGCCCGCCACTGTTTCGAAATCACCAGCTCCTGGCCTTGTTTCACGCAGGCGTGGTCGATCTGGCCGCCGGCCCGGCCAACAAGGTCAAGCTCGACAAGACCCACTGGCGCTATGTCATCGAGACGGACTTTGTCCGAAGCCCCAGCCGCGTTGAAGCCGATGTCCTCATCATCGCCCGCCTCGACCCATTCATTCCGGAGACCGACGCCAATCCTCTTACCGCCGCGCTCCTGCGGAACGGGCTGGTGCGCCCCTTGCAAAACGGCAGCTTTCGCCCTGGCGGCTATGATGTCACCCCGGACTTCCAGCCGGTCGGCCGCAATGGCAGCCCCACCCGCAACATCTGGATCATGGGCTATCCGACCGAAGGCGCCACGTTCTACACCCACGCGATCCCCCGGGCCGGCCTCGCCTCGCCGCAATACGCGGCGGCCAACACCTGCGTTTCGCAGATGTTCGCCGACCTGGCCGCATACCGTCCGGCCAGACCTGCACCCCTTGTACAGATGACGCCATGACCTACGATCTCTTTGCGCTGCGTTATGGGCGCCAGCCCGACCTTCCGATAGAGGAAACCGGCGTCTTCCCACAGGTCCGAACTTCGGAAGAGGAGTGCCAGCCGTTCTCCTACTACTTCTGGCTGGCAAGGTCGGCTTCCTCCTGCGTGCTGGTGGACTGCGGCTTTTCACCGGAACAGGGACACGCACGAGGAAAGGAAACGATCCTGCCGGTGACCGGCCTGCTCGATGAGATCGGTGTCTCGCCGGATCAGATCGACGATATCGTCCTCAGCCATCTTCACTACGATCACGTCGGCAACCTGAACCTCTTTCCCCGGGCACAGTTACATGTTCACGCGCGCGAATGGGCCTGGGCCACCGGTCTGGCGATGGCCGACGCCGCCGCGAGCCGCTATTATGACCGCAACGACATGACGGTGCTTCTCGACCGGCTTTTCTCAGGCAAGCTGCGGCTGATTAAACAGGATCAGCTTGAGTTCAAGGGATTGGGCCTCACCCGTGTTGGCGGACACAGTCCCGGCCAGATGATCATCGAGGTTCCCACCTTGACCGGACCCGTCGTGCTGGCG
Organism: Stappia taiwanensis; assembly: GCF_014635285.1. Classification (GTDB taxonomy): domain Bacteria; phylum Pseudomonadota; class Alphaproteobacteria; order Rhizobiales; family Stappiaceae; genus Stappia; species Stappia taiwanensis. Next base: position 46,495 of record NZ_BMCR01000010.1, read on the forward strand.
AGCGACGCCAGCCACCTTGATCGCAACTGGCAACAGCGCAATCCCTTTCCGATCATCCACGAGCAACCGGCCTCTCTCGATGCCTGCGCCCTTCTCGCCCGCAAGGCGGAGGACGGCGCCAGGATCGTCGCCGGGCACGAGCCGTCGGTCTTGCAGAAACATCAGCCGGCAGGCCGCAGCGGCAACGTGGTCGCTCTGCACCGACCCACCTGAAATGCGGTCAGATTTGGGGAGGGTCCGGGGAGTGCCCGGGCGCGTCAGCCCTTTTCGCTGCCCTCTTACCGCTGTTTCCGGGCCTGCCGGACGAGCCTGTCCAATGCCTGCAGGAACCGGGAGCGGTCGGCGTTCGAAAAGCCCCGGCCGCCGCCCTGATGAAACGGGTCCGCCGCCCGGATATCCTGCATCAGATCCCGGGTTGCGAGCCGGCCGCCGATATTGGCAAGGCTCAGGATCTGACCATCATGCTGCACCACCAGCGCGCCGGCCTTCAGGCACCGGTCGGCAAGCGGGATGTCCGCGGTGACCACCACATCGCCCGGCCCGCAATGCTCGGCAATCCATTTGTCGGCCACATCCGGTCCCTCGGCGACGATCCGCAGCGAGATGAGCGGATTGCGTGACGGCCGTATTCCGCCATTGCACACCAGCACCACCGGGACATCCAACCGGGTCGCCACACGCTCCACCTCGGCTTTCACCGGACAGGCATCGGCATCGACATAGAGTGTGGTCAAGTCTCGAAATTCCCCTGTTGGCCGCAGCTCGTCGGACGACGGACGCAACCGGCCTTATACATGGCGAGCTGCGCGTTTGAAAAAAACGATTTGGGCGACTGATTAACTGAGCGTCGTCGCAAGCTTGCCCTCGGCCGCCCGTTCCGGACTCGGCATCGTCCCCGCAACGCCGCTCCAGCCATCCCCTACGGGCCTGAACCGCCTCCACGACCATCCACAGCCCCAAAGGCAACGGTCGACAGAAGCGCACCAAGAAATTATCTATAATTCATGAAATCTTGCACAGAAGAAACCCAGGCTGCACGCATTGCGCGCATTCTTGGCGAGCGGATCATTTCCGGCTCCATCCCCCCTGGCGCCCGCCTTCGGCAGGACCACATCGCCACCGAATTCGGCGCAAGCCACGTCCCGGTGCGCGAAGCCTTCCGGCAGCTTGAAGCCCAGGGGCTGGCGGAATGCCTGCCCCGGCGCGGCGTCCGGGTCACCGAATTCGACGTGGCCGAACTGCGGGAGGTCGCGGAAATGCGCGCAAGCCTGGAAGCACTGGCCCTGCGCCACGCCGCCCCCAATATGACGCGCGCAATCCTGCAGGAAGCCGAAGAGGTTACACGCCGCGGCGATCGCGCCGACACCGTGCAGGACTGGGAAGACGCCAACCGCCGCTTTCACAGGCTGATCCTCACCCCCTGCCAGATGCCGCGCCTGCTGAAGACCATTGACGACCTGCAGACGGCGAGCGCCCGCTTTCTGTTCGCCGCCTGGCAACAGGACTGGGAAACGCGCACCGACCACGACCATCGCGCCATCCTTCAGGCCCTGCGACGAGGACAGACCGACCTGGCCTGCGCAACACTCGCCCGCCACGTGAGCTGGCTCGGGAAACGCAAACCCGCAAAAAGAAATGCTGAAGAACGAGAGACTTATGAGTTTTTTGGATAATTATCTATAATCTGCCTTGATGGTCGGATTTCCGTTTCGCAATCATGGAGGGAAGCTCTCTATCAGCGAAAGGAAACGCCATGCCTTCACTGGCTCACGGTGCCGCCGTCACTGCCACCCCGCTCTGGCGCGGACTGGCACTCACGCTCTGCGGCGCAGCCCTGATCACGCTGGGTGCCAAGATCCAGATTCCGTTCTGGCCCGTACCCATGACCCTGCACACATTGGCCGTTTTTCTCACAGCAGCCGCCCTGGGCCCACGCCTCGGCCTCGCCGCCATGACTGCCTATCTCGGGGCCGGCGCCCTGGGCCTGCCGGTCTTCTCCGGCTCCCCGGAGCGCGGCATCGGATTGGCCTACATGGTTGGCCCGACCGGTGGCTACCTACTGGGGTATTGGCTTGCCGCGGGTCTGATCGGCGCCCTTGCCCACAGGCGCAAGTGGGTCGGCCAGACATTGGCCATGCTGGCGGGCCTTGCCGTTGTCTATGCCGCCGGTCTTGCCTGGCTGGCCAACTTCGTTCCCGCCCGCGATCTTCTTGCTGCCGGCTTCACTCCCTTCGTTCTCGGCGACCTCGTCAAGATCGCGCTGGCCTGCCTGCTGCTTTCGGGCGCCCGCCGGTGGACGGGGGTCGCGCAATGACCGAGGCCGTCATCCGGACCGACTGGACCCTTGAGGAGGCGCGGGCAATACACGCCCTGCCGCTCCCCACCCTGATGGCCCGTGCCCAGGCCGTCCACCGCGCCCATTTCGATCCGACCGCGATCGAGACGGCCAGTCTGCTCAGCATCAAGACCGGCGGCTGCCCGGAGGATTGCGGCTATTGCTCGCAATCCGCCCATCACGCGACCGGCGTCAAGGCAACCAAATTGCTGGATGCCGACACCGTCCTTGCCGCCGCGAAACGGGCAAAGGCGGCGGGCGCCCAGCGCTTTTGCATGGGTGCTGCCTGGCGCAGCCCCAAGGACCGGGACATGGACGCGCTCTGCGACATGGTGAAGGGCGTCGCCGACCTGGGGCTGGAGACCTGCATGACGCTGGGGATGCTGACCCCGGACCAGGTCGCGCGGCTCAAGGCCGCCGGCCTCGACTTCTACAATCACAACATTGACACCTCTCCTGCCTATTATTCCGAAATCGCCAGCACCCGGACCATGGAAGACCGGCTCGACACGCTGGAGCATGCGCGCGCGGGAGGCATCAAGGTCTGTTGCGGCGGCATCCTCGGCATGGGGGAAGCGGAGGACGACCGCATCGCCCTGCTGGTGACGCTGGCCACCCTGCCCACCCACCCCCAGAGCGTTCCGGTGAACCTGTGGACCGAGATCGACGGCGTCCCCGTCCAGTCCCGGGCGCGTCCCGTGGAGCCCTTTTCGCTGGTCCGAGCCATTGCCTTGGCCCGTATCCTGATGCCGGCTTCCGTGGTGCGCCTCTCGGCCGGACGGCTTGAAATGAGCGACGAACTACAGGCGCTCTGCTTTCTTGCCGGGGCAAATTCGATCTTCGTCGGCGACCAGCTCCTGACCACCGACAACCCGGCGCCGAACCGCGACGCCAACCTGCTGACCCGGCTCGGACTGCGCATCGCCCCCGCCGTGCCACATGCCCCACCCATCGCTGCGGAGTAGGCCGACAAGCTGCTGGCGCGTGCTCTCGGCCGCCTCCGTCAATGGAAGTCACGGCTCGGGAAGAGCCTCTTGGCCTGTTCGCGCGGGTGGCGGGCGGTTGGGCGATGCCGTCGCGGGCGGGGGGCCTCATCGGCCTGCGGCTGGGTGATCCCGATGGCATCGTCGAGAGGATGGCCCAGATCCGCAAGGCGGTGGGACAGGTCCTCGATATGATCGGCGATGAGGTGCACGACGATACCCTCACGTTCGAGCCGTCCGGTGACCCGCAAGAGGCGGCCTCCCATGACGGCGCGGCGAAAGCGTTCATAGACCTTCGGCCAGACGACGATATTGGCAACCCCGGTTTCGTCCTCAAGCGTCAGGAAGATGACGCCGGAAGCCGTTCCGGGGCGCTGGCGGGTAATGACCAGGCCGCAAACGCTGGTGCGTCTGAGGGGCGCCTCAATCAACTGGCCATGGGGCGTCAGGCCCGGAATCGAAGGACGCAGCAGCTCCATCGGATGCGTGCGCAGCGTCAGCCGCATGGCAACATAATCCTCGACCACTTCCTCGCCGAGATGCATGGGCGGCAGGCATATCTCCGGCTCCCGGATGCCTTCGCCATCAAGGGGATCGGAGAAGAGCGGCAGGGGTTTCGGCGCGCGGATGGCGCGCACCTGCCAAAGCGCATCGCGGCGGGTGAGGCCCATTCCGATAAAGGCATCCGCCTCTGCGAGCCGTTCCAGCACGGACGGAAGGATGCCTGCCCTGAGCCAGACGCTTTCAGGGTCGGGATACCCATTGCCGCGTGCCGCCACGATCCAGTCTGCGTCCTCCTTGCGGAAGCCCTTGATCTGGCGAAAGCCAAGACGCAGGGCCCAGGTTCCATCTGCCCGGCGTTCGAGCGTGTTATCCCAGGCGCTGCCATTCACGCAAATGGGCCGCACCTCCACCCCGTGATCGCGCACATCGCGCACGATCTGCGCGGGCGCATAAAAGCCCATCGGCTGGGAGTTCAAAAGCGCGCAGGCGAAGATCGCGGGGTAGTGGCACTTGAGCCATGAGGACACATAGGTGAGCATGGCGAAAGCCGCTGCGTGGCTTTCGGGAAAGCCGTAATCGGCAAAGCCCTCGATCTGGGAGAAGCAGGCCTCCGCCGTTTCGCGCGAATAGCCATTTTTCATCATCCCGTTCACAAAGCGCACATGGTGTCGCTCGATCGTACCCATACGGCGGAAGGAGGCGAGCGAACGGCGGAGCTGGTCGGCCTCCTCGGGAGAATAGCCCGCCCCGACCACGGCGATCTGCATCGCCTGCTCCTGGAACAGCGGCACGCCGAGCGTCTTGTAGGTGACTTCGGCCAGTGCGGGGCCGAAAGGTTCCGGTTTTTCCAGCCCCTGCCGTCGCCGGATATAGGGTTTGACCATGCCGCCCTGGATGGGACCGGGACGAACGATGGCGACCTCAATGACCAGATCATAGAAGGTCCTCGGCTTCATCCGGGGGAGGAAGTTCATCTGCGCCCGGCTTTCGACCTGAAACACGCCCACGGCATCGGCGCGGCACAGCATGTCATATGTCGGCTTGTCCTCCTGCGGGACTGTGGCCAGCGTGAGCTGTTTCTTCTCATGCTGCGCCAGAAGCTCGAAGCTCTTGCGCAAACAGGTGAGCATTCCCAGCGACAGGATATCGACCTTCAGAATGCCGAGCGTATCGATGTCGTCCTTGTCCCATTCGATGACCGTGCGCCCTTCCATCGCCGCGTTCTCGATGGGGCAGAGTTCATCGAGCCGGCCGCGGGTGATGACGAACCCGCCCACATGCTGGCTGAGGTGACGGGGAAAGCCGATGATCTCGCTGATAAGACGCAAGGTCTGGGCAAGGCGCCGGTTTTGCAGATCGAGGCCCAGCTGGCGCGCATGATCCAGATCGGCGCCCTTGTTCGAAAGCCCCCAGATCTGACCCGAGAGGTTGGCGGTCACGTCTTGACTGAGGCCCATCACCTTCCCCACCTCGCGGATCGCGGCACGGGTCCGGAAATGGATCACAGTGGCGCACAGCCCCGCGCGATCGCGGCCGTATTTCTCATAGATCCATTGAATCACTTCCTCGCGGCGCTCATGCTCGAAATCCACGTCGATATCGGGCGGCTCCTTGCGATGGCGGGAGATGAAACGCTCGACAACCATACCGATCATATCCGGTGATACGTCGGTGATCTCAAGCAGGTAACACAGGATGGAATTGGCGGCAGACCCACGCCCCTGGCAAAGAATGCCTCGGGATCGCGCCTCCTGTACGATGTCGCGCACGGTCAGGAAATAAGCTGCGTAACCAAGCTCCTCGACGAGGCGAAGCTCCTTTTCCAGCAGCGTGTGAACCCGCTCCGGGGCGCCATTGGGATACCGGCGCTCGACCCCAGCGCGCGCAAGCCGGTCGAGCCGGGCCTGAGGCGCTTCACCTTGCGATACTTCATCGGGATATTCGTAGCTGAGCTCGGAGAGATCGAAACTGCAGCGCACGGCGATCTCAAGCGTGCGGCGCAAGGCTGCCGGGTGGTTGCGATAAAGCCGCGCCATGTCGGAGGCGCCCTTGAGGCGGCGCTCCGCATTGGGCAACGCACGGGTGCCGATCCGGTCGATGGTGACATTCTCCCGCATGCATGTCAGCACATCGGCGAGTTGCCGCCGCCCTCCATGATGCATGAGCACATCCCCCACCGCCACCATGGGCGCCGATGTTCGCAATGCAAGAGCCGCACAGACGTTGAACCATGGCTGATCCGAACCGTCATAACGGGGCGCCGCACCGAGGAAGACATTCCCGGGAAAGCGCCGCGACAGCGTTTGTATGGGCGCCTGCGGGCAGAGGGACCCGCGCGGCGGCAGCGCGATGAGGATCATCCCCTGGCAGCCCTCCTCCAGATCGGCCAGGCAGAGATGACAATCTCCCTTCTCCGTGCGTTGCTTGCCAACGGTGAGAAGGCGGGCGAGACGGTGATAGGCCGGACGATCGGTCGGCAGGGCGAGCCAGTCGATCGGGCAATCGCGCAGCACGAGGCGGGCGCCAACGATAAGCTTCGGAAGCTTGACGATTGCCGGGCGGGGCAATTCGCGCCTTGGGTTGCTGCTTTGGCGCGAGCTATGGTCCACCTGATCCTGGGAGCGGATGTGCAGGGCAGCGCTCACCTCTTCACGCAGCGTTTTCAAGGCGGAGTAGGCTCTGACCACGCCTGCCAGTGTGTTGCGGTCGGTAATGGCAATCGCCTCAAGCCCGAGCTCCGCGGCGCGTAGCACCAATTCCTCCGGATGGGACGCACCAGCGAGAAAGGTGAAGTTCGAGGTCACGCACAGCTCGGCATAACAACGCGGGCCGATTGGCGAACCTTCGGCATCCGGACAAAAATGCAGGGTCACGGGAATTCTCCCTGCACGAACCAGCCGGGATGCTGCGGTGTATGAAAGAGCCAGAGCCGGCGGCCCTGCCGCGTGCTGACCTTCCAGTAGTCGCGCAGACCGGTGCGCCAGTTGTCGTCCTCAAGCCACCATTCCGGCGCGATCCGTTCCGGTCCGGTGGCATGGGCGGTGGTGAAGGACATGCGCCGCCAGCGGAAACGGTCCGGGGGATAACTGCCCGAACCAGTGATCGGCTCGGGAGCGAACAGGTGAATCGGGCGCGGACGCGGACTGGCCCACCCGCCTTTCGGGTCATTGGCAAACGCCGGCGAGAGGGAGAAGGCCCGTTCCGGGATATGGCTGTCGGCGGGAAGAAAGCGCTGAACGTTCTCGATCCCGATCCTGGTGCCGATGCGGTTGATGAGGTCATCGAGCCGCGTCGTTCGCTCAGTGGCAATGGCACTGATCTGTTCGGAAGGCAGGGCGGCAACCTCGACCGCCTCAAGTCGGATCAGATCAATGCCGAAACCGGCATCGACATCCCCGACCTCGCGTTCGAACAAGGGGAGAATGCGCGGGGCGTCGCGCAAAGGACGGGCCAGGCGCAGTTCGACCGTCTGCGCCGCCCGGTCGACACGATAAAGGGTCAGTGAGAGGATGCGTGCCCCCGCTGCGTTCTCGGCCAGTCTGGAGCAAAGCCGGTCGAGCAGCCGGGCGGTCGCTTCCATGACGTCGGCAACCAGACCGATCGGCTCGGGGAACGTCATGCGCAGCCCATAGTGGGGAGGCTCGATCAAGGCAGAAATCTGCTCTGGTTGCCGCCCCATGGCCTGATCGAGGCGGCGCAAGAGAGCAGGACCGAAGCGGCGTGCGAGTGAGGCGCGATTTGCGGCCTCAAGCATTTCGATGGTGCGCAAACCGAGACGCTGGAGCGCGGTCTCCGTCCCCGTGTCCAATCGCAAGGCGGCGACTGGCAAGCTGCCAAGCACGGCAAGCGGATTGCCCGGCTCGCTGACAGCGCTCCCCTCGCCGTGATGGGCGAGCGCCCAGGCCGCCGCCCGGGTATCGGCCAGTCCGAGGCGAACGGACAGCCCCGCCCGTCTGAGCCGCTGACGCATGTCGGCGAGCATCGGCTCCTCGCCGGAGAAGAGATGCGCAGAGCCAGTGATATCGAGCACCAGACCGTCCCGCCCCTCGATCCCGACCCAAGGGCAGTAGCGCAAGGCCCATCGGCGCAGGGCATGGAGGAAGCGTGCATCGAGCGCTGGATCGGCGGGGGCGCTTTGCAGCTCGGGACAAAAGATGCGGGCATCGGAATAGGGCATGCCGCAGGAAAGCCCCTGGCGTTCGGCTTTCGCGTTCAGGCAATAGATGCGGTTCGCATTGTTGGTGTTGAGCGTGAGTGCAAAAGGGCCGTCAACCGGGCGCACCCTCAGAGCCCGGTCGCTTGCCAACCGGGGGAACCACATGGAGACAACGCGTTTCCGGATCCCATCGAACATCCCAGGCTCCAAATGTTCCTGTTTTGTTCTTGATAATTTCCCAGCGCATAAGAGTCGAGTCCTCTCGTTCCAGATCCAGAACCGGGGCGGCGTGCCAGCGCGTCTCCGCCGCGTTCGACCCCATGCCTTCGGGAATGATGCAAAGCCCCGTCGTCTGCCCCGTCTTGGCCGCCAGTTGCAACCGCCGCCCTTCGCGCAGGTCCAGTGGTTGGGTGATGTCAATCACCACAAAGGACAGCGCGCCGCTCCTGAGCGCCTCTTCGGCAACGGCGAGGCCGTCCGCTTGCGTATCCGCCCGGGCAAGAAGAAGGTGCGAGGGGTCGAGAAAAGACGCAAGACCAAGGGGGTATACCGTTCCCCCGAGCCTGGCCCTGCGCACCCACAAGGCCTGGTCTCCTGCCGAGGCGGCGGCAATCGCGGCGAAAGTCAGGGCCGCCGGACCGCAGACTTCATGGACCCGCGCCTTGCGCAAGGGGAAAGCTGGAATGCTGTTTTCGGACATGCGCCTAGAATGCCAGCGAAGGATGCGCTTTTCAAACCCATGCAGAGTGCCAATGCGCGGGTGACGGGTTCCGGGTGAGGACGCAGGGCGGAAAACCGCCTCAATCACGCGCGCCCCAAGGAAAGCCTCCGGGCGCAAGCCGTATCCCAAGCGAAGGAACCGGGCGGCTCTAACCCTTGACCCAGGCCCAGGCGTCGTCGAGTTCGTCTCGTGCAAAGATCTTGATTTCGCCTTTCATCAGAAAGGCGCTGAGCTTCATGCACCAGTTCACCCATTCGGGCGCCCCAACGACCGCCATCCGCTCGAAGTCCGACGCATGCTTCAAGCCAAGCGACATGTCCTCCCACGCGGCGCGCAGGTCCCAGCCTTCGAAGCTCTCGTCGGCATAAAACAGCACGCGCAGTTTCCCGTAGTCGCGAAACCGCTCTTCGAGGGTGGGCAAGAACATCCGGTAGTCCGCCTCGTGCAAGAGACCCGAAACATGCACCCCAAGCAAAGCGCCCTCACTCTCCTTCATGACCTCGATCATCTCGCTTCCTCCGCTTAGGGTCTGAACTCATAAATGAGGCTGACATGGCATGGGAAATGGCAAAGCCTCCCGAGGAAGGGCGTGCGGAGCGGGCTTGGTGCCCGATCAAGCATCTAGGCCGGAAACGGTTTTCCCGCGCGCCGATACCAGTGCTGAATATCGTCCCAGATTTCCTCGGCTGTCTCGGCGAACCAGAACAGATTGCGATCTTCCGGATCGGACACCTTTCTCCTTCGATGCCCATGCCATGATCTACAGCGACGAAGCACCCGCATTGGAATCTGCCCTTCATCGGGAGTTCGCGGAACGACGGGTCAACATGACGAACAATCGGAAGGAGTTCTTCCGGGTTTCATTGGACGAGGTCGAGGATGCCGTTTCCCGTCTGGGCCCCGGAGCGGGTTTTTTCAAGGACCGTGAGGCCCAAGAGTGGCATAAGACCTTGGCACGACGAAATCAATTACTTGAAGAAACGCAGGGAAATTTTCCGGAAAAGCTTTGATGAAACATAGAATGAAATGTTTTTGTCATTCAAATTTTTGGCTTAAAGGCGATCTAAATGACTGAAATTATTAATGCAATTTTCACATTGGCTACTGCTTTGATAGCGCTTTTCGCCTTCTGGTATACATATATTGGGCAGTGGTCGATTATCGAGAAAATGCCGAGTTCATGGACAAAGCACCCGGATAAGACAATAGACCATGTAAGGTTTTATATTGTAAATAGAAGGATGCATGCAGTTTATATTGTTAAGCAGGAAATAATTATTGCGGGATCAAAAATAACTGTATTGAAAAATTGCCTTGTCAAAGATCTGAAATGCGGTGCTTCTGTTTCAGAAGGAAAACTCGATTTTACCTATTCATCCCACCTCACCGCTGGGGAGATGGTTGAGTTTCAAGCAGACATTCAAACCTCGGAGAAAACTGACGGACCTTTGCTCGGATACCGTCCAATCAGCAGTTTCCGGATCCAGTGTCGTTTGAGAGAGAATACGCCGCTCGTACGCCGATATATTATCAGCGATATAGAGTAGCCAGATCGGTTGTCTTTCTCCTTCCTCGAATGCATCCAAATTACCAAAGCGACCGAGATGGCGGTCTCAAACTCGAAATTGACTTCGGCACGTATGCTTAAGGATTCGAAGGGGTGCGTCGTAGGTGCTGCTCGTCCTTTAAGGATTCGTCGCGCCGAGCGCTCAAGGATTCAAAATGTCGGTACAAGGTCGGTACAAATTATCTCGGCGGCGAATTTAGGTAGACCTCTAAATGAGGTTTTTTATGTAAATATATGAATTTATTTGGAAAATTTGGTAGCGGAGGAGGGACTCGAACCCCCGACACGCGGATTATGATTCCGCTGCTCTAACCAACTGAGCTACTCCGCCATCCTTGTCGCGCGGCAGTGCGGCGCGAAGAATGGCCGCATATAGTCGGGCCGGCGCGACGATGTCAAGACACCTCCTCTCCAGTTTTGCTTCTAGCGGTGGATTTCTCCCCAGCCCCTTGTGCAAAGGGGCAAACCGACGCCTGCCAGACAGCCGCACCGGCGCTCCGCCCCCTTCCCGTTCCCGCCGCCCGGCCGCCCCTCCCGGGCTACCGCAAGTGCGGCAAATGCATTGCCACTTGCCCCATTCCGGCCTCTGCCGTACGAACAGGCGGGTTTCCGGTCGGTAGCCGGCTGACAGCGGAACGAACGGATTGCGAGGCGCTCGCGGCCAGGGGGCGCCGCAGCCGGGGTGCAAGCACGGACAAAAGGGCCGCGGACAGGATGACCACGAGCGAGACCACGGGCAACCGATCGGCAACCGGCAACATGTTCGTGCTGTTCGGCTTTCTGATCCGCGAAGGCAACCTGTTGCGTTCGCCGGTGCTGGCCTTCGCGGTGCTCGCCAGCTTCACCCGCTCCGGCATGATCTACGCCATCAACACCATCGCCGCCGGCGCCTCGCTCGCCCTTGGCAATGTGGCGCTGCTTGCCGGCTGCATTGCCGCCACCCTTACCTTTTCCCATCTGGCACGGGTCGCCAGCTTCCGTCTGGTGGAAACCACCCGCCGGCGCCTGAGGATGCAGCTCTCCCGCAAACTGCTGAACGCCCGCGCCGGTTTCCTCGCCCGCAACGACCATGGCAAGGTCTACTCTATCGTCACCCAGGAGGTGAACGAGATCTCCCATGCCTCGGTGAATTTCATCGAGTCCCTCGAGGCGGCACTGCTGATCGCCTTCTGCATCCCCTATCTCTTTTACCTGTCCTGGCCGAGCGGCCTTGCCACTCTCGCCGCCGTAGGCATTGGCGGCATCGGCTATCTGGTCGCCCAGGCCCCGGCCCAGGCGAGCGCGGAACGGGCCTCACGCACCGAATGGGTCTTCTTCGACCGGGTCAACGATGTGCTGCGCGGCTACAAGGAGCTGCGGCTGCGGCAGGCGCGCAAGGCAGCGCTGCAATCGGACATCGACGACGTCGCCACCCGCGAACGGTCGCTGAAGCTGGTCGCCGAACGTTACTACAGCCTGGGCCAGGTGATCGCTCAAGGGGCGATGATGGGCCTTTTGTGCATGATTGTCGTCGGCCTGCCACTGTTCGCCGGCACGGAAACCTCGACGGTGCTGCAGATCCTCACCATCGTGCTCCTGACCTATGGCCCGATCGAAACGGTGCTCGGCAATCTGTCGTCCTTCTCCCGCGCCGCCGTCTCCAAGTATCTGATCGACCAGCTCGAACGCGATCTTGCAAATGATGCGGAAACCCGGGCCAGCGGGCCTGTTGCCGACCGCACCGCCTTCCGCTCCATCGAGCTGAAGGGCGTGACGACGGTGCTGTCCAGCACCACAGCGGCCGGCGGCGACGAGAGCTTCACGGTCGGGCCGCTCGACCTCACCCTCACCCCCGGCGAAGTGGTGTTCATCTGCGGCGGCAACGGCGCGGGCAAGTCGACGCTTTTGTCCGTTCTGACCGGCCTGCGCCATCCCGATGGCGGCGCGATCCTGCTTGACGGCACCCCGGTGGCGGAAGCCGACGCCCCGGCCTATCGCAGCCTCTTCAGCGCCGTGTTCAGCGAGTTCCACCTGTTTAACCGGCTCTATGGCCTGACCGAGGCGGAATGCGACGCCCTGCCCGCACATCTCGCCGACCTCGACATCGATCACCGGGTTGGCATTGACGATGGCAAGTTCTCCACCCTCGCCCTGTCCACCGGACAACGGCGCCGGCTCGCGCTTTCCGTCGCCCTTGCCGAAAAGCGTCCGATCATCGTCCTCGACGAGTTCGCCGCCGACCAGGACCCGGTGCGGCGGGCGCTGTTCTATGATGTGCTGGTGCCGCAGATGGCCCGCGACGGCCATCTGGTGATCGCCGTCACCCATGACGAACACTGTTTCGACAAATGCGACCGGCTGATCCGCATGGAGGCCGGACGCATCGTCTCCGACACCCGGCAGAAACGAGCCGAACGCCAGGCAGGCTGAGACACCCCGCGACATCCGCGGCCGCCTGCGTGCTGCCGGGATGCCAGCAATTTTCCGCGAAGCGCGCCCCATCCTGCCATCGCGGCGCCATCAACACCTGTCAGGAGCCGGCCGTGGCGCGCCCGCGCCCTGCGATCCGGTGCGAAACCCCACGCCAGGGCAACCGGTGTTTGCCGTTTGCCGGATTGTCGATTAGGAAGCGTTCAAGCTTTTTTGCCCCTGCCACCTGGAGGCCCAGCTGCATGGCCGATCTGATTGTCGACGGCGGACAGCCGATTGCCGGAACCGTCACGCCGTCCGGAAACAAGAATGCCGTACTCCCGATGCTGTGCGCGACACTGCTGACGGATGAAGCGGTGACGCTGGAGAACGTCCCCGAGATCAGCGACGTGGACAAGATCCTCGCCTATTTCGAGCGGATGGGATCTTCCGTGACCCGCGCCGACGACGGCGCGACGCTGACGATCCAGCATGACTTCACCGCCTTTCGCGATGCCCGCGCCGACCTGCCGCTCGGCATTCGCTCTGCCGTGCTGCTGCTTGCTCCGGTGATGGTGCGGACCGGCGCGCTGCGCTTTGACACCGACGCCAAGGGCTGCGCGCTGGGTTTGCGTGAGATCGACCCGCATCTGGAGATTTTGGAGCAGTTCGGCAGCCGCATCGTCAACAATCAGCCCTATGACATCCGGCTGGAGACGGAGATCACCGGCCAGGAGATCTGGGCCGACTACGCCTCGGTGACCGCGACCGAGACCTTCGCCATGATGGCGGCCACCGCGTCGGGCACCTCGACCCTGATGAACGCCGCCTCCGAGCCGCATGTGCAGGCGCTGTGCGAAATGCTGCTGGCCATGGGCGCGCGGATCGAGGGTCTGGGCACCTCGCGGCTGGAGATCACCGGCGTCGACCGGCTTTCCGGCACCCGCGCCCGCGTCCCGGACGATCATCATGAGGTGGCGACGTTTCTGGCCATCGGCGGGGTCACCGGCGGACGGCTCACCGTCAACACCGACGTCACCACACATATGACGCTGATCCTGCGACAGTTCGCCAAGCTCGGCCTGCAGTTCGAGACCACCGCCCATTCGATCACGGTCACCGGCTGGACCCGGGAAATCGCCCGCCCCTACACCCGGGAGATGCTGCCGAAGATCGAGGCCGCGCCCTGGCCCTATTTTCCCGCCGACCTCTTGCCCCAGGCCATTGGCGTGGCCGTCGGCTGCAACAGCGAGATCATGTTCTGGAACAAGATCTATGAGGGCGCGCTCGGCTGGAGTTCGGAGCTGCTGAAATTCGGCGCCCGGGTGCACCTGTCCGACCCGCACCGGCTGATCGTCTTCGGCGGCAACTCGCTGCGCCCGGCGGAGGTGGAGGCCCCCTACATCATCCGTGTGGTGCTCGGCCTGTTCCTCGCCGCGATCCAGGCGGACGGCCAGTCGACCATCCGCAACGCCGATCCGATCCGCCGCGCCCATCCGCGCTTCGTGGAAAAGCTCACCGAGCTTGGCGCGCAGGTTCGCTGGGCCTGAGATGCGCCGGGCCTGAGGTCGAAAACCAAAATGGGACGGCGCGCTACCGCCCGCCGTCCCATGTCTTGATACCCGGCAGTCTTCACGCAGGCCGCTATTACCGGGCGAGATCCGCGTCGAGCCGCGCCGCGACCGCCAGAAGCGCCGCATCCCGGCCATTGACCGCCCCGACCATCAACGCCCCGACATTTTCGCCGGTCGCTGGCGCCGCCCCGTCCCGCGTCGGCATCGACAGGGCGCAGGCATCGGCGAGATTGAGCAACGAGGTGTTGCGCAGCATCGCCGCGTTGAGCTGGTCGAAATTCGCTTCCGTCTCGGCAATCGTCGGCGCCCGGCGCTGCAGCGTCGGCGCGATCATGGCATCGAAACCGGCAAGCGCCTCGGCGAACCGGGCGACCACCTCGCGGCGGGCCTGATAGGCGGCCTGCACCTCATCCTCGCCGACGGTCTCGGAAAAGCGGATGCGGGCGAGCACGCGCGGATCGCCGACGGTCTCAAGCTCTTGCAAATGCGCACCATAGATCCGGTGCGCCTCCACCGAAACAAGGATGCGGTTGAGCCCGATCGCCGCCTGCAGGAAGCCAAGGTCGACCGGCACCAGCTCATGACCGGCGGCGGCAAGCCGGTGGGTCACCGCATCGAAATGCGCTCGCGCCCAATCGTCGAGATCGGTGGTGAAGGCATTCTCCGGCACGGCAAGGCGCAAGCGCCCGGTGGCCGGCGCGGCCGAAGCGTCCCCGTCCTCGCTCATCACCTTGTAAGCGGCGAGCATGGTGGCGAAGTCCCGCGCCAGCGGCCCGGCCGTGTCGAACGAGGCGGCGAGCGAGTGAACGCCCTCAAGCGGCACCTTGCCCTGGCTCGGCTTGAACCCGTAAAGCCCGTTGATCGCGGAAGGGATGCGCACCGACCCGCCGGTGTCCGTGCCAAGCGCCAGATCGCACAGCCCCAGCGCGACGCTGACACCGCCGCCAGAGGTCGAGCCGCCGGGGATCCGGTCGGCATCGAAGACATTGCCCGGCGTGCCGTAGTGCGGGTTGAGCCCCACGCCGGAATAGGCGAATTCGCTCATGGTCGTGCGGCCGAAGGGAACCGCCCCGGCAGCCTTGATCCGCGCCACAACCGGGCAATCCGCCGCCGCCGGCGACCGCTCGCGCAGAAGCTTCGAGGCGGCGGTCGTGCGCGCGCCCTTCTCGTCGTAAAGATCCTTCACCGACACCAGCAAGCCGGCCAGCGGCAATGCGGTGGCGGAGGCCGCGATCCGCGCGTCAGCCTCGGCCGCGTCGGCCAGAATCCGCTGTGGATCGAACTCGGTGAACAGCCGCCCGGCGGCCTCGCCCAATGCCTCGACCCGAGCGATAGCCGCCCGTGCCTTCTCGACACATGCACTCATGGTCTTACTCCCGGTTTCGCCTCAGGACACCACCGGCAGCGACCTGATCTCGTAACTGTGCGCGATGCTGCGGCCCAGCACCGGATCCGTCAACTCCATGCGGAAGGCTGCCGCCGGACGCACACCGCCGATGGCGCCAAGCGTGCCGCACAGCATCGCCGCCGCCTGCCCCGACGCGGCCATCGCCTCAAGCCCGGCACCTTCGATCAACTGCGCAAGCGGCCGGATCGAGGCCAGCGTGCCTTCCTGATAAAGGGTCCAGTCCGACGCGCCCTCCTCGCGGATCCAGGAGCGCAGCTCCAGCCCGTCGAGGCGGTCCGCCACCTCCGAGAGGCGCCACAGGTCGCGGGCCACCGGCTTGGCGCAGGCCTGCTTGGACAGGGCGACGGAGAAGACTTCAAGGTCGCGGTCGGTGTGGTCGGAGGCAAGGCCGAGATAGGTCTCGCCGCCGTCGATGACGATCAGCGGCTCCACTTCGCCGGAGCTGCCACCGCCCACCACCTGAATTTCCTTCTCGCGCGTCAAGAGCCCGGCGGACACCCGGTAGTAGAGCGGCACGGTCGAGGGAGGGGCAACGCCAAGGGCGGCGAGCTCGTCGATGTGATGCTGGATCGCCGCCGGATCGCGGCCGGTCCATCCGGCGACGATCACATTGCCGGTGTCGCAGCTGATCAGCTTGTCATCGCAAAGAAAATCCATGTCGAACCTCGTCACGAACAAAGGGAGAGGTGCCCTCGGCCCCCTCTCCCAGTTTCAGGAATTCGGAAGAATGGGCTTCCCCGCAAGCACATGGCGGGAAAGCCCGGAAGCGGCGTAGCGCGTCAGAAGTGATCGGGCAGGTAGAGGGCGAGCTCGGGCACCAGAACCAGCATCGCCACCATCGCCAGCATCACCGCGACGAACGGGATCGTTCCCAGCATCACGTCGGAGAACTTGCCGGATTTTCGCGCGCCCTGGACCACATAAAGGTTGAGCCCAACCGGCGGCGTGATCAGCGCCATTTCCACCAGCACGATCATCAGGATGCCGAACCACACCTTGTCGAAGCCGAGCCCGGCCATGATCGGCACGACGATCGGGATCGTTGCCACCATCAGCGACAGGGTCTCGATGAAGAAGCCAAGCACGATGTAAAGACCGATGACGACGAGCAACGTGCCGAAGGGCGACAGGTTGAGCCCAGTCAGAAGGTCTTGAAGGTCGCGGCCAAGCCCGGCCGAGGCCAGGGTGAAATTGAGGAAATAGGCGCCGGTGATCACCAGCATGATCATTGCCGTGATGCGCACGGTGCCCAGCAGGCTGTCGCGCATCATCTCCAGCGAAACGCCGCGATTGGCGGCGGCGATCACCAGGGCGATGGCAACACCGACAGCGGCCGATTCCGTCGGCGTCGCCCAGCCGGCGTAGATCGACCCGATCACCGCGACGAACAGCAGCATGATCGGCAAGAGCTGGATCAGGCTGGCGAACCGCTCGCCCCAGGAGAACGACCGGCTGACCCCGCCCAGCGACGGGCGCAGGGTGCACAGGACCGCCGTCACCAGCATGAACACCAGCGCCATCAACAGGCCGGGGATCAGGCCGGCGAGGAACAGGCGCGGGATCGAGGTTTCGGTCAGGAAGCCATAGACGATCAGGTTGATCGACGGCGGAATGAGAATGCCAAGCGTGCCGCCGGCGGCAATGGCACCGGAAAACAGTTTCGGATCGTAGCCCAGCTTTTCCGCCTGCGGCATTGCCACCGTGGCGACCGTCGCCGCCGTGGCCACCGAGGACCCGGACGTGGCGGAGAACATGGTCGCGGTGCCGATATTGGCGTGGATCAACCCGCCGGGCAGCCAGGAAAACCACTTGTCGAGCGAGGCATAGGTGCGCTCGGCGATGCCGCCGCGCACCAGGATCTCGCCCAGAAGCACGAAGAACGGGATGGCGATCAGAGTGGAGGAGTTGGACGCCGACCAGACCACCTGGCCAAGGCCGCGCATCAGCGGAAACGGCGAATAGAACTGGTCGATGCCGAAGCCGAGCAGGAACAGGACGATGCCGACCGGGATCGACAGGGACAACAGCCCCAGCAGGGAAAACGCGACGCTCCAGATCATTTGCCCGCCTCCAGATCCGCCTCGGACACGGTGCCGATCATTCTGTCGACCCCCGCGAAATCACGCCGGAACAAAAGGATTGCCGCGAGCAACACGAGTATGCAGGAGGACACCGCGAACCAGACCCAGCCGGAAAACCAGACCGCCTGCGGGATCCACAGGGGCGTTTCCAGCGGCGTGTTGGCGCGCGAGCCGCGCGTCAATGTCTTTTCCAGAACGGGCCAGGACTTCATGGCGATCAGCGTCACCGTGCCGGCCATCACCGTCATGGCGAAGAGATCCATCAGCGCCCGGCCGCCCTGGCGCAATTGCAGCCGGATCAGGTCGATGCGCACATGGGCGAGCTCGGTGAGGGCATAGGACAGCCCCCAGCTCGCCAGCCCGGCCATCACATAGCCGGAGATTTCATCCGACCCACCGAAGGACAGCGCGAACTGTCGCAAGGTGATGTCGAGGATGACAAATCCAGCGGTGACAAGCAGCACGACGCCGGTTGCCACCGCCAGGACATGGTTGATGCGGCGGAGGGCCGCAAGGGTCTGGGTGATCATGATGCGGCCTCCGCCCCTTCGGTTACCGGATCAGCTCAGCGGAATCTGAACGCCGACCGTCTTGCCGACGCTCTCGTTCCAGCGCTTGGCCCAATCCGTGCCAGCGCGCTCCGCCCATTCCGGCAGCACCGTTTCGGTCAGGATCTTGCGGGCCTTGGCGGTGTCCGCGTCATTCGGCGCGACCAGCTTCATCGACGCCGGCTTGCCCATGGAGCACTCGCCATTGCCGGTGAGGCAGGCAACGTCCATCTCCAGCGAGCCGGTGGCGGTCGCCCAGGCCGGAGCCTCGAATTCAGCCGCGACCTTGGCGGTGATCATCGCCTTGGTGTCATCGGACAGGCTGTCCCAGCGGTCCATGTTGACGGCGGTGACCACCGGATCCCAACCGCCCAGCGGCAGGGTCATCAGCGTGTCGGAAACTTCCCACCAGCCGGCGCTGTAGCCGGAGCCGGAACCGGTGACGGCGCAATCGATGACACCGCGCTCCAGCGCGCCCGGCACTTCGGAGAAGGCCACGTTCACGCCTTCCGCGCCCAGCGCTTCCAGGAACTTGGTGGTCATGCGGCCAGAGCCACGGATCTTCTTGCCGGCAAGATCGTCGAGCGACGCGATATCGCCCTTGCAGAACACCACCTGCGGCGGATACGGCGCAATCGCCAGCACCTTCGCGTTGAAGCGGTCCTTGAAGATATCCTCGACCATCGGCCGCGCCGCCTCGACCATCGCCTTGGCCTCGGCCGGGGTGGTGGCGACCAGCGGCACATCGAGGCCTTCCAGCTCCGGCGCATCGCCGACCGCATAATCGGCCACGGTCATGCCGATGTCGAACACGCCATCGCCGAGCATGCGGTAAACGTCGCCGCCCTTGATGCCCATCTGGTCGTGCGTCGTCATCTGCACGGAAATCTCGCCGCCGGAAGCGTCCGGCAGGGTCTTGGTCCAGAACGGGGTCTCGAACTGCTTGTGCAGCGGCAGGCTACTCCAGCTGCCGACCACGGACAGCTCTTCAGCCAGCGCCGGCGAAACCGCCAGAAGCACCGTGGCGGCCGAAGCGACAAGCGTATCGCGGATCATGCTCTTCATGATGTCAGATCTCCTCCAGTTGAGTTCAGTTCGACGACATACCAGCGGGACGAACCCCGCCAATCGAGAATTCGGCGGCATCCGCCGACAGATCGCTGACCAGCATCAGACCCGGTTCATGGGTGATGGCCAGATCCGGCGCCGCGTTGCGCAGGGCCAGTTGCGGCGTCACACCGCAGGCCCAGAACACCGGCACGTCGCCAGGCTCCAGCACCGGCGGATCGCCGAAATCGGGTTTGGCGAGATCCTTGATGCCGATCGCTGCCGGGTCGCCGAAATGCACCGGCGCGCCATGGGCGAGCCGGTAGCGGTCGGACAGAAGCACCGCCTGGATCGCATCCGCCGGGCGAAAGGCGCGCATCGACACCACCACCGGACCGTGGAACGGACCAGAGGGTGCGGTCTCGATCGAGGTCGCGTACATCGGCACGTTGCGTCCGGCATCCATGTGCCGAAGCGGAATGCCGGCCCGGGCAATGGCGTCCTCGAAGGAGAACGAACAGCCGAGCACGAAGGTAACGAGGTCATCGCGCCACACGGCGCCAAGATCGGTCACCGAGCGGTAGCCCTCCTCGCCGGCGTGGAACACGCGGTAGCCGGGCAGATCGGTGCGGATGTCGAGATCGGCCCCGAGCGCGGGAATGCGCGGATCGCCCGGCTCGGACACGCCGATGATCGGGCAGGGCTTGGGATTTTTCTGGCAAAAGCGCAGGAAATCACCGGCATGGCTGCTCGGCAGGATCGCGAGATTGCCCTGGAGTGCGCCGGGGGCAAGGCCGGTGGTGGCGCCGGTGAAACGGCCCTCGCGGATCAGACGACGCAGCGCGACAGGGCTGAGATCGCGCAGCCCGTCCTCAACCGCAGCAGATGGTTCCAGCGTCATGCTCACAGGCATATCCGTCCTTCTCCTTATGGGAAGGACAGGATCATCAGCCGTAATGATATTGTCAAGTGATCGTTATAAGATTTTTATGATCTATTATCAGCATCAAATTGATCGCAGAGCTGTACGGCCGAGGCCACCACTTCCCCCACCTCCCGGTTCCGTTCCGGCATGTAGGCAACGACGAAGCGCAGTGCGCTCGGCCGTGCTTCCTCCACCACCGGCAGTGGTTTGATACGCGCGCCCACCCCCTTCGCCTCGGCCATCCGTACCGGCAAAACACCGATGCCGAAGCCATCGCCGACAAGGTGGATCACCGTGGACAGCGAGGCCGAGCCGTGCAGATCCACCGGTGGCAGGCCCGGCGCGGCGAGCATCACCTCAAGCTCCCGATAGGGGGGCGTGTGCTTGGGAAAGGTGACGATGGGGCGTGCCACCAGCTCCTCCAGCGTCTGCGGACGGTCGGGCAGCTCCATCTCCCGCGAACAATACCAGCCGAGCGCCAGCGGCCGGATCGGCATCACCGTCGCGCCGGGCGGCACGCAATCGGCCAAGAGGATCGCCACATCCAGCCCATCGTCGACGAGAAGTTCCCGCAATTGCCGGGAGGTATCCACCAACAGCTCGAAGCGGACTTGCTGATGCTCCGCCTTCAGCCGATTGAGCAAGGGGCTGAGGATGGTATGGACGATGGTTTCGGCAACGCCGATGCGGATCGTCCCGGAGAGCCCGCCCTTGTGGGTCATCTGCTGGACGATATGGTCCCGGGCGGCCACAAGCCGCTGCGCTTCCTCCAGAAACCGCCGGCCGGCCGGGGTCAGGCGGACCTGTCGCCGCCCCCGGTCGAACAGCGGCACGCCAAGGCGTTTTTCCAGCGCCTGAATGCGGTTGGAGATCGCCGATTGCGACAGGCCGAACTTCACCGCCGCCGCCCGGAAGCCGCCGGCCCGGACAATGTCCTGGAGGATCTCGATGTCTTTCAGTTCGAACATGGCATCCTCCCGGCCGCCGCCATCTCATGGCCCTCCCCGGCCCGCGTCATCGTGGGGCACGCGCCGGATGTTGGCTCGCGCCCCACGTCAGGACTTCGGGGTCAGGCAAGGCCCCGCTGCATGACGCTCGCCAGCCGGCGGGCAAAGGCCGCCGCATCGCTCGGCGCCTCGCCATCGAGGATCAGCGCCTGATCGAACAGCAGGAACGCCATGTCGGCAAGATCGTCCTTGCTGCCTTCCGCGCCGAGCCGGCCGGACAGCGAGGTCACCAGCGCATGCTTCGGATTGAACTCCAGCACCGGCGCGAACATGCCCGCGCCCGCCCCTTTCTGCCGCGCCATCAGCTTTTCAAGCTGCCGGTCCGGACCATGCTCGGGCGCCACCAGACAGACCGGGCTTTCCGACAGACGGGCCGAGGCCCGCACATCGGACACCTTGTCGCCGAGCGTCTCCTTGAGGAAGGCGGTCACCAGGCCGATATCCGTGGCACTGTCGCTCTCCTTGTCGGCCTCGTCCTTGTCCGCATCCGCGCTTTCCGCCGGGATCTCGTCGAGCGCCGCCGCCCCTTGGGTCACCGATTGGAACGGCTTGCCCTCGAAGCCCTGCACCATCTGGATCCAGAACGCATCGACCGGATCGGCCAGATACAACACCTCGACCCCGCGCGCGCGGAAGCCTTCCAGATGCGGGCTGGAGGCAATCGCCTCCTGGCTCGCGCCGGTGGCGTAGAAGATCTGGGTCTGATTCTCCTTCATCGCGCCGACGTAATCGGCCAGCGAGCGCCAGCTCGCCCCATTGTCGGCGCTGGAGCGGAACCGCACCAGCTCCAGCAGCTTGTCGCGCCGCTCCGCATCCTCATAAAGACCTTCCTTCAGCACCGGGCCGAAATTCTCCCAGATGGTGTTGAAGGTCTCCGCGTCGTTCTTCGCCAGCTTCTGCAGTTCCGAAACGATGCGGTTGGTCACGCCCTTGCGGATGGATTCCAGCACCGGGTTGGTCTGCAGCATCTCCCGCGACAGGTTGAGTGGCAGATCGGCGGAATCGATCACGCCGCGGGCAAAACGCAGCCACGCCGGCAACAGATCGATGTCATCGGCGATGAACACCCGGCGGACGTAGAGCTTGACCCGCCCCTTGCGGTCCGGATCGAACAGGTCGAACGGCGCCATCGACGGCAGGAACACCAGCACCGAATATTCATGCCGACCCTCGGCCCGGTAGTGCAGGGTCAGCGCCGGATCGTCGAACTGACCGGAGACGTGGCCGTAGAACTCCTTGTACTCCTCCTCGGAGATGTCGGATTTCGGCCGGGTCCAGAGCGCGGTGCCATCGGCCAGTTGCCGCTCCTCGGTGCCGCCCTCGGTGGCCGCGCCGTCGTCCTCGCCTTCCGTCGCCTCCTTCGGCGCCAACAAAACGATCGGCACCGGTACATGCGCCGAATAGGCCCGGACGATGCGCTCGATCTTCGCCGGCTCGGCGTACTCGGCCGTATCCTCTTTCAGATGCAGCACCACCCGGGTGCCGCGCGCGGGCGCAGCATTCAGCTCCACCGGCTCGATGGAAAACGCGCCCAGCCCGTCGGAACGCCAGCACCAGGCGCTGTCCTCGCCGGCGGCGCGGCTGATCACCTCCACCTCATCGGCCACCATGAAGGCAGAGTAGAAGCCGACGCCGAACTGGCCGATCAGCGCCGAGCCGTCCTTGTTGTCGCCCAGGCTGTCGATGAAGGCGCGGGTGCCGGAGCGGGCGATGGTGCCCAGATTGGAGACCATCTCCTCCCGGCTCATGCCGCTGCCATTGTCGGCAACGATCAGAAGGCGCTTGTCCTTGTCCGCTTCCAGCCGGATGGCGAAGTCCGGATCGTCCCGGGTCAGCTCCGGGCGCGTGACCGCCTCATGGCGCAGCCGCTCGCAGGCATCGGCCGCGTTGGAGACCAGCTCGCGCAGGAAGATGTCCTTGTTTGAATAGACCGAGTGCACCATCAGGTGCAGCAAGCGCGCCACCTCGGCCTGAAAGGCATGGGTCTCCGGCGCGCTGGCATCGGTGGTGGCGGTGGTGTTTTCGCTGCTGCTCATTGGTCCTGATCAGGCTCCCTGTTTGAATACTGGTTGGTCCGCCGGTTGTCCGGGCGGCAGACATATTGTTCCGCCCGGCGCCGGAATCAAGCATCGCTCGGGGTCACCACACGCCTTCTTCCTGTGCAACGCGTTTCAGCGCCGACGGCCGGTCCGTGACGATGCCGTCCACCCCGAGCCGGATCAGCCGGCGCATCTCCGCCTCATCGTCGATGGTCCACACATGCACCGCGATGCGCCGTGCACGGCAGTGGCGGAGGAACCCCGGCGTCACCAGCGGGATGCCGTATTTTCGCAAGGGCACCTGGGCACAGTCCACATCCGGCGTCGGAAATGGCAGGTGCCAGGAGCCGAATTTCAGCGCGGCAACGCTTCTCGGCCCGGAGCTGAGGCAGACCGCCGGTCCCAGCGCCTGACGCACGGCCTTCAGCCGCCGGTCGGAGAAGGAGGCGACGCAGACCCGGTCAAGACAGTCCAGCTTGCGCAACAGATCGAGGGTCGGTTCCAGCGCCTGGTCGGTCTTGATGTCGATGTTGAAGCGCATCGCGGGCCACGTCAGCAGCGCCTCTTCCAGCGTCAGCAGCGGTTCACCGCCACCGATCCTGACCGCGCGCAGGGCCTCGTAGGGCAGCTCCGACACCACCCCGCGCCCGTCGGTGGTGCGCTCCAGCGTGTCGTCGTGGAACACGACAACCACCCCATCCGAGGACGCCTGCACGTCGATCTCGATGAAGCTGTAGCCGAGCGCATTGACCGCCGCGAAGGCCTGGCGGCTGTTTTCCGGGTTTTCCAGCCCGCCGCCGCGATGGGCAAGGGCGGCGAAGCGGTGATCCGCGAGATAGGGGTGGATCGCCATGGGTCAGTCTTCCGCCTCTCTGGCACGGTCTGTCATCGTCCCTCCTCGACGCTGTGCGCAATCTTCGGCGATCGTCAGGGCCAAGGGCAAGGCCCGCCGGCGCGCCGTCCCCCGGATTGAGGGAAACGCGAAGCCGGGGTCGAATTTCACGCCAAGGTATGAAATTCTGCCCAAACATCAACGCCGCCGGGACATGACCATGCGCCTTGCCTCCGCCCTTCGCCTTCTCCTGTCCTTCTTCGCCCTGTCGGCGGTGCTGGCCGGCACCGCCCTTGCCGCCGAGCGGCATGCGCTGGTGGTCGGCAATGCCGATTACGACAGCGCCACGTTGACGCCGCTGAAAAACCCGGCGAATGACGCGGCCCTGATCGCCGATTCTCTGAAATCCGCCGGATTCGACGTGACCCTGGTGCTGAATGCGGATCTGCGCGGCATGAAACGGGCGGTGCGCGCCTTCACCGACAAGCTTTCCGCCGCCGGCGATGGCAGCCTGGCCGCCGTCTACTACTCCGGGCACGGATTCGAGGCGGGCGGACGCAACTATCTGGCGCCCTTGAAGGCGGACCTGCGCGATGAGGTCGATGCGGAATTCGAGGCCCTGTCCGTCGACTGGCTGCTGTCTGCCGTGGAGGCGGCCCATGGCGGTGCCAACATCGTCATTCTCGATGCGTGTCGCAACACCGCACTGACCCGCTCGGTCGGCGGCACCGCCGGCGGTTTCACCTTGCTGCAGAGCACGCCGCGCGGCAGCTTCATCTCCTTCGCCACCGCGCCCGGCAGCACCGCAACCGATGGCAGCGGCCTCAACAGCCCCTATACGGCGGCCATCGCCGAGGAGATTCTCGTTCCCGGCAGCAGCGTCGAGGCGGTGTTCAAGAAGGTGCGCCAGCGGGTGGTCGCCGCCACCGATGGCGAACAGGTGCCCTGGGACCATTCCTCCCTGACCGCCGATATCGTGCTGTTGCCCGCTGGCGCCCCCCAGACGGCGGAGGCCGGCAACGCCGACGCCTCTGGAAACTCTGGCAAGGTCAGCGCCGTCCGGCTGGAATTGCAGCTCTGGAACGACGTCAAGGACAGCGGCTCGGCCGAACAGCTTCAGGCCTATCTCGACCGCTATCCGCAAGGGGCCTTCGCCGCCCTCGCCCGCGACCGCTTGGCAAAGGCGGGAACCGGCGCCGGCGGCGAGGTGGAACGGCTGTTCGCCCAGCTTGCCAGCCGCTCGCTGATCGTCGACACGCCGACCCAGCCGCATGAGTTCTACGCCAACGCGCGCCTGCGCGAACTCAAGGGCGATTATCCGAAGGCGCGGCAGGATTACCTGAAATACTTCGCCTTCGGCATGCCGCAGGTGGACCCGCATCTGCGCTTTCAGGCGGTGCTGAAGATCCAGGAGGGGCGCGCCGGCGCCCGCGAGGTCTACCGCGCCCTGTCGCAGGGCCGGCGCGACCCGACCACCCTCTTCGCCGAAATCCTACTGGAAGACCGCGAGGAACGGGTGCGGCGACTGACCGCCTTCCTCGACGCCGAGCCGGAGTTCACCCCCGCCCTTTATGCCCTCAGCCTCGACTATTCCCAGGCGCGCCTCGGCCAGCAGTCGCTCGCCGACAAGACCCGAGAGGCCGAGCTTCTGACCCGTTTCATGAAGGGGGTCGAGGAAGGCCGTTTCCTTGGCTACTACATCGACCAGCAGATGGCGGCGGAGCAGCTGGAGGATGCCCGCACCCGGCTCGCCGCGCTGTCGGTGATGAATTCGGCCATCGCCCGCAATCCGGTCACCCTCAACGCCATGCGCTCCAACCAGGGCTGGATGCTGACCCTGGCCATCGCCGACCGCGCCCGCGAGATCTTCATCCGCCTGCCGAACGGCGAGTTCCGCTCCACCGGTTTCGTCTCCGGATCCGTCGACCCGACCACCGGCCAGCCTGTTCCCTATCCCGCCTTCGAGCTGCCCGGCAGCGCCGGAAAGACCAGCATCGAGGTGAAATACCTCGATATTCGGGGGGAGACCCAGGGTCCCTTTACCTTGGACTTCAACCCGGCGTCCGCCCTGGTGGCCGGCCAGAAGGACATTCTCGAACGCATGTCCTCCGGCTGGCTGAGCTATCGCGACTGGGATGGCAAGCTGCTGGTGTATTTTACCCATCTGATCAGCTATCGCTGCGCCATCTCCGAGGTGCGCTACGGTATCGACAGCGACACGCCGGACAACACGTTCCCCATCGGCGCCTGCGATCCGGACAATCCCCATGCCATCCCCGACAACGGGCCGGGCTCCAAGGTGTATACCGATATCCCCAAGGCAACCCGCTATCTCTCCGTCCAGCTCAGCTATGCCGACGGCACCCGCTCCGAGATCAAGCGCTTCGATGCACCGCAATGACACCCGCCCGGGGCCGCGCCCCGCGCTGCTGATGGCCGCCCGCCTCCGTGGGCCGGGTCCGCAGTGAGCGCGCCCCTCGCCCCGCCCTTGCGCTCGCGGCTGCGGCTCCTGCGCCACGGGCTTCTCGCCGCCTGTGTTGCGGTGCTGCTGGCGCTTCCGCTCGGCGCCCGGCTCGATCCGCTGATCGGCGATCTTGTCACCGCCGGCCTCGGCCCACATCCTTCTGCGTCTGAACGGGACCGGATTGTCGTCGTCGCCATTACCGAGGACACGCTCTCCGGCTTTCCCTATCGCTCGCCCATCGACCGGGGTTTTCTGGCCGCGCTGATCGAACGGCTGGACAGGGCCGGCGCGCGCGCCATCGGCATCGACATCCTGTTCGATCAACCCAGCGAGGCGGCAAAGGACAGCCGCCTGTTTGCCGCCATCGACGCGGCCAGCGCGCCGGTGGTGCTGGCCGCCGCCCGCGCCCGCGACGGACTGACCGAACGACAGGCGGCCTATGTCGCGCGCCATGTGCTCTCCCGCCGCGCCGGGCTGATCGTGCTGGAGCGGGACGAGATCGACGGCATCGTGCGTCACCTGCCCCGCCCGCGCGGCCGGGAGGAGACGCCAATCCCCGGCTTTGCCGAAGCGCTGACAACGGCGACCGGCGCCAGCGCCGGCACCGAAGCCGCATCAGGCCGCATTCTCTATGCGCCCAGCCCACCGGGCGCCCCGGACTTCGCCCTCTATCCGGCCCATGCGGCGGCTCTGTTGCCGGATGACTGGTTTGCCGGAAAATACGTTCTGATCGGCACGGATCTGCCGGACATCGACCGCCACCCGACACCACTTGGCACGGCGGCCGGCAGCGCCGCCGGCACCCGGCCGGGCATTGTCATCCACGCCCATATCCTGGCGCAGATGCTGGCCGGCCTCGCCTTGCCGACCCTGCCGGCACTGGCCGCGCCACTGCTTGCCGCCCTGGCCGCGCTGGCAAGTGCCCTCTTGTTCAGTCTGCCCGGCTCGCCGCGCCTGCATTACCTGCTGCTCGGTCTCGGACTTGTCCTTTCTGGCACTGCAAGCTGGATGCTGGTTCGCAGCGGGACCCTGCTGCCGCCGCTCGTCGCCCCGACGCTTGCGGCCATCGCCACGGCCCTCGCCTTGTCGCTGTGGCGCTGGATCGCCGACCGGGCGGACCGGGCGTTCCTGCGCACCGCCTTTTCCCACTACGTCAGCCCGGCGGTGGTCAAGCGTCTTTCCTCCGGCGATCTCAAGCTGGCACTTGGCGGGGAAAAGCGCGAGGTCACCTATCTCTTCACCGACCTGGAAGGCTTCACCGGCCTGTCCGTAACGCTGCCGCCGGCGGTGCTGGCCGGTCTGCTCAACGATTATCTCGACGACATGTGCCGGCTGATGACCGAGCATGGCGCCACCATCGACAAGATCATCGGCGATGCGGTGGTCGGTTTCTTCGGCGCCCCCGATGCCGACCCGGAGCAGGCCCGCCATGCGGTGGAGCTGGCGCTGGCCATCGACGCCTTCGCGGAAGATCATCGCCGCCAGCTCGCCAGCCGGGGCATCGCCCTTGGCGTCACCCGCATCGGCATCCACCGGGGCGAGGCGGTGATCGGCAATTTCGGCGGCAGCCGTTTCTTCGACTACACCGGCATCGGCGACACGGTGAACACCGCCGCCCGGCTGGAGGGTGCCAACCGCTATCTCGGCACGCGCATCTGCGTCAGCGAGACGGTGGCCTCTGCCGCGCCGGACCTGAGCTTCCGCCCCGCTGGCGAATTGGTGCTGAAGGGACGAAAGACCCCCCTCGCCTGTTTCGAGCCGCTACCGCCACACAGGGCGGACAGCGATTTCACCAAGGCCTACCAGGCTGCCTTCCGCCTGATGCGCGACAAATCGGATGCAGCCAGCGCCGCCTTCGAGGCCGCCCTTCGCCTTGCGCCGGAGGACCCGCTCGCCCGGCTGCACGCGGCGCGCTTGCGAGCCGGAGAGGAAGGCGCAACACTCGTGCTTGCTGGCAAGTGATCCATGAAAGGTGAGACCCGGATGCACCGCTTTCTTCGTTTCTGTCTCCTCTGCCTCGCCCTGACGCCCGTGCCGGCCATGGCGGCGGAGCTGCTCGTCATCGCCGTCAGCGGCCCGGTAGCGTCACTGGAGCCCGGCCAGTCGGTCGATCCTGCCGAAACGCTGACCCTTGCGACCGGCGCGCGGATCACCCTCCTCAAGCAGGATGGCACCATGCAGACGCTTCAAGGGCCGTTTTCCGGCACACCCGGGGACAGCGGCGCGACGACGGCCGGGACGGCGAAAAGCGGCAGTTTCGCGGCGCTGAAGACCCTGCTCGGCGACAGCGACGCCCGCTCCACCGTTCTCGGCGCGGCCCGGGCCGGCGCCGGCGAGCTGCCCGCGCCCCCGGGCATCTGGCACCTCAGCACCGACAGCTCCGGCCCACGCTGCACCGATGGCACCGTGCTGGTTCTCTGGCGCCGCGATCCCGGCAAGGCCCTGTCCGTGTCCGCCCGCACCCAGGACGCCCGGGTCAAGGGTCTAGCTTGGCCCGCCGGTGAGGCCGCGCTGAAGCTTCCGGACGATTTTGCGAAAAGCGAGGGGCGGCTGGCGATCTCGCTCAACGGCACCTTGCGCGATCTCACCCTGATCCGGCGACCGGATGCCTTGGCGGACGCCGCGCCCGGCGCCCTGCTGTCCTGGCTGACCGACAACGGCTGCAACCGGCAGGCGCTGGCGCTGATCGACCGGGTGCATGCTGGAGCGCCGCTCGACTGAAGCGGCGCGGCTCAGGCGAGGGCGGGTTGCGGCCGGCGGGTTCGCAGCAGGATGAACACCATGACGGCGATGTTCATGAGGTTCCAGGCGATACCATTGAGGAACGCTGCCTGATAGGAGGCTGTCAGGTCATAGATCCAGCCCGACATCCAGCCGCCCAGCGCCATGCCGACGATGGTCGCGGTGATCACCGTGCCGACCCGCTGCCCGGCCTCGCGCGCCGGCAGGTATTCACGCACCACGATGGCATAGCTGGAGACGATGCCGCCCTGGGACAGGCCGAAGATCAGCGAGACCATGTAGAGCGAGGCCAGCCCGTCATAGGGAATGTAGAGCAGCAGGGCGAAGCATTGCAGCACGGCGCCGAGCAGCAAGGTCGGCACCCCGCCGATCTTGTCGGCAAGAAGGCCCGACAAGAGCCGGCTGGCAATTCCGCCGAAGAGCATCAGCGACAGCATTTCCGCGCCCCGCGCCACTCCGTAGCCCAGGTCGACGCAATAAGCGACGATATGCACCTGCGGCATCGACATGGCGACGCAACAGCCAAGACCGGCAGCCACCAGCAAGGCCTGCAGCGCGCCGGGAGACAGGGCAACCTTGCGCGACGGCGCGTCGCTGATCGGCGCCAGGTCCTGCGCATCGCGCAAGGCGGAGGGCGGCGGCCGGCGCAGAAGGAAAGCCGCCGGAATGAGAAGAGCGAGACAGATCAGCCCGGCGACGAAATAGGCCGTGCGCCAGCCATGATCCTCAATGATTGCCTGAAGCAGCAAGGGCCAGAGCGCGCCGGCGAAATAATTGCCCGAGGCGGTCGCGGCGACCGCAAGCCCGCGCCGGCGGGCAAACCAATGCGACACATCGGCCAGCAGCGGTCCGAAGGTGGCCGCCGAGCCAAAGCCGATCAGTCCCCCTTGAAGCACCGCAAAGAGCAGCAGGGATTCAGCCTGAGAGGCCAGCAGCAGACCCGAGCCGAGCGCCGCCGAGGAGATCGCCAGCGGGAAGGTCACCCCATACCGGTCGACGAAGCGGCCGATCAAGAGGTTGCCGGCGGCAAAGCCGATCATGGTGGCGGTGTAGGGCAGCGAGGCATCGGCCCGGTCGACGCCGAACTCCGCCTCTACCCCTGGCAGAACGACAATCACCGACCACATGCCGACGCCGCCGACGGTGGCCAGGAGCAGCGACAAGAGCAGCCGTGCCCAGGCATAGCCGCTGTCGACGCCGCCGTTCCAGAATCCTGTCGTCTCCCGCATGACATGCGTCCCCGGTCGCGCCCCACAGGCGGTCTCACTCCACCTCACCTCAACTACAACGCGAGAGATGGCTTGGCAATCGCACCGGGACGTCAAGGCGTCCCGGCCGCTGTTGCCTCGTCAGGCGCTCTTGTTCAGATCGGCGAAGGTACCACCACGTTCCGCCAGATCGACCAGCAGCCGGGCGGGTGTCCAGAAATACGGATCCTCCTCGGCAAAGCTGCGAAGATCGGCGAGGATGGTGTCGAGACCGACCTTGTCGGCATAGTGCATCGGTCCGCCGCGCCAGCGCGGGAAGCCATAGCCGGACAGCATGGTCACATCCACGTCCAGCGGCCGGAGGGCAATGCCCTCCTCCACGATCTTCGCCGCCTCGTTGATCATCGCCGCCATGTAGCGCCGCAGGATTTCCTCGCTGTCGAAGCTGCGCGGCACGATCCCCTTCTCGGTCCGCTCGGCGGCGATGATCGCCTCCACTTCCGGGTCCGGTTTGCCGCGCCGCGCGCCTTCCTCGTAAAGATAGTAGCCTCGGCCGGTCTTCTGGCCGAACCAGCCGCGCTCGCACAGCCGGTCGGCGACCCCGACCACCCGCTCGCGCGGATCGCGGGTCGCGGCCCGGCGCTTGCGC
This sequence comes from Stappia taiwanensis, assembly GCF_014635285.1. Taxonomy (GTDB): domain Bacteria; phylum Pseudomonadota; class Alphaproteobacteria; order Rhizobiales; family Stappiaceae; genus Stappia; species Stappia taiwanensis. The sequence continues at coordinate 77,673 of NZ_BMCR01000010.1, forward strand.
CCGGCCCAGGCGATGTCGAGCCCGGCCAGATCGCTGACGGCAAACGGGCCCATCGGGAAACCGAAGGCAACCAGCGCCGCGTCGATCTCGTAGGGGCTCGCCCCATCCTCGACCATGTAGTCGGCGGCCTTGCGGTAGGCGTTCAACAGCCGGTTGCCGATGAACCCGTCACAGACACCGGCGCGCACAGCGATCTTCTTCAGCTTCTTGGCCAGCGCGAAGCCGGTCACCACCACATCCGCCGAGGTCTTGTCCCCGACGACCACTTCCAGAAGCCGCATCACATGGGCCGGCGAGAAGAAATGGAAGCCGATCACATCGGCCGGACGGGAGGTGGAGGCGGCGATCTCGTCCACATCGAGATAGGAGGTGTTGGTGGCCAGGATCGCCCCCGGCCGGCAGACCGCATCGAGCCGGGCGAACACCTCCTTCTTGACCGCCATGTCCTCGAACACCGCCTCGATCACCAGATCGGCGCTGGCAAGCGCCTCATAGTCGGTGACGGCGGCAAAGGCATCGGCCAGGAGCGCGTCCCGCCGCGCCTCGCTCATCTTGCCCCGGCGCACGCCGTCGTTCAGCAGCTTTTCCACGAGGCTCCGCGCCCGCTCGGCGCTGTCCGCGTCCCGTTCAATGAGCGTGACGGTGAGACCGCCGGCAAGCGCCGCAACCGCAATGCCGCTGCCCATGGTGCCGCCGCCGATGATGCCGATCCGGGCAAGGTCGCGCGGGGTCGCCGTGCCCGCTTCCGGGATCTTCGCCACCGCCCGCTCGGCAAAGAAGGCATGGATCAACCCGGCCCGCTGATCGGAGCCCATCAGCTCGGTGAAGAGCGAGCGTTCCCGTACCAGCCCATCGGCAAGCGGCAGATCATAGGCAGCCTCGATCGCGTCGATGGCCACCACCGGCGAAAGCTGGCCGCGCGCGCGGCGCGACACGGTTTCGCGCCAGGACGTGAACAGCTCCGCATCCTTGGTGCCCGGGTCGATTTCCCCGGTCCGCCGGGCGCGGCACTCTTCCACCAGCAAGCGGCGGGCGAACTCAAGACCGGCGGCCCGCGCATCCTCGCCTTCCGCGACATAATCGACGATGTTGAGCCAGTCCGCCTCCTGCGCACCCACCTGGCGCCCGCTGGTGATCAGATCGAGCGCCGCTTCCGCGCCCGAAAGCCGGGGAAGGCGCTGAGTGCCGCCGGCACCGGGCAGGATGCCAAGGGTCACCTCCGGCAAGCCAACCCGGCCACTTGCCAGGATCACCCGGTAGTGACAGCCAAGGGCCACTTCCAGCCCGCCGCCGAGCGCGGTGCCGTGCAGGGCGGCGACCACCGGCTTTTCGCTGGCCTCGATCCGATTGATCACATCCGGCAGGAACGGCTCGGCCATCGGCTTGCCGAACTCGCGAATATCGGCCCCGGCAATGAAGGTGCGGCCCACCCCGTAGATCACGGCGATCCGCGCCTCTCCATCCTCGGCAAACCGGGCGATGGCCGCGTCAAGCCCGGCCCGCACCGCCTGCGACAGGGCGTTCACCGGCGGATTGTCGACGGCGATCAGGGCGATGCCGTCTTCGACGGAATAACGAACCGGTTCGGTCACGGGACTGCCTCCTAGCATGGATTTTCTATTGGATATTGTGCGCTGCGGCGCATTCTAGGGGCCGCAGGAGATGTTTCAATCTTAAAATAATTTCCTCAGGTCCATGCCGCGCCCCGGCGGCCTACCCTTGCAAGAGCGCCGCGAGCCTATCGGGCGCCCCCTGCTCCAGCTCATCGACGGCCGCAAGCAACCGGCCCGCCGCCGCCTTGCCGAGCAGCGCTTCCGCCTTGACGGTGAGCTTGCCACGCGAGACCTCAAACGGCACCGGCCGGTCGAGATCGACATGCCGGGAGAGGCTCCGCCCATCCTCCAGCTCCAGCGCGACCCGGGTTTCCAGACTGCCGAACCCGTCATTTGTCGTCACCTCGACCCGGTCACGCAAGCGAACAAGATCCGCCCGGGTGCAGATGGCATCGGTGTAGGTGGTGAGCGCCGCCGTCGAGCGGCCCGACAGCACCAGCGCGGCAATCAGCCGGTAGCTGAATTTCGCTTCAAGGCCGGTGCGCGGTTCGGCGATATTGCAGACCGCGAGCCAGCGCGGATGCACCTCAATGACCACCCGCGCGATTTGCTCCGGCCGGACCGGCTCCGCCGACAGAAGCTCCAAGAGCGCCTCGATCGCCGCATGGGTGCCGTGGCAACAGGCATGAAACTTGTACTGCACCCGGGTGAAGCGGTAGTCCCGGCCCAGATCATCGAAGGCGGCCACGGCCTTCGGGTCTCCTGATGCGGCCACACCCGCTCCGGCCCCTGCTCCAGCATGGGTCGCGGCAAAGCCTTGCGCACAGGCCAGCCCCTCTGGATTGGAGATGAGCCCGAGCACGGCAAGGGTCGCCGTCTCCACCCCATTCGCGGCGGCGATCCCGGCGTGATAGGGCTTGCCCATGGTGCCGAACTGGGACTTCAAACCCGAGGCCCGGGTGGACATGAGCCCAAGTGCATGGGCCGTCCGCTGCGCATCCAGACCGAGCAGGCGGGCCGAGGCCGCCGCCGCGCCGAAGGCGCCGGCGGTCGCGGTCTGGTGAAAGCCGGCCCGGTAGTGGGCATCCCCCAGCCAGGTGCCCACCCGACAGGCGGTCTCCAGCCCGATGATGAAGGCATCGAGCAGGGCCGCGCCATCCGCACCGGTCTTTTCCGCCAGCGCCAACGCCGCCGGCAGGATGGCAACGCTCGGATGGCCGATATAATCGAAATGGGTATCGTCGTAGTCGAGCGCGTGGGCGGTCGCGCCATTGGCGAGCGCCGCCGCCCGTGCCGGCAGGCGGCGACGACTGCCGACCACCGTTGCCTGTGCCGCCCCGCCCTCTTCCTCCACCATCGTCCGGACGATGGTCGCAATCGGCTCGCCCTTGCCGGCAAGCCCGACCGCCACCCAGTCGAGCAGCGACAGCCGGGCACTGACCCTTGCCTCAGTGGGGATGCTACCGCGCGGCGTCTCGGCAATGAAAGCGGCAAGGCGGGCACTGATGCCCATGCCCGCGCCTTCCAGCGGCTCAAGCCTGGGAGACGGCCGGGTCATGCGCGCATCTCGGGATCGCGTGGCGAATCGGCTATGCTGGACGTCACATTCAGGCTCCGCCGCGCGATATCCTGCGGCAAGGGCCGCATCCGATCCGGTTCCCATGTGGATTTCACGCCGCATCTCCTCCATTCGTTTACCCCGGTCCGGGTATCGTGCTGGACAGGATGATTGCCTGCGATCACACCTGCAAGCAAGTCACCGCACCACCGAACCGAGCGCGCGCTCCGGCAGCGCATTTCACACGACGAGGATCCCATGCTGAAACGTTTGATACCCGCCGTCTTTCTTTCGCTCCTGGCGGGCGGCGCGATGGCGGCAGAGCTGAAAGTCACCGATGTTACGGTCGGCACTGGCGCGGAAGCTAAGCCTGGCGGCACGGTGGTGGTGCACTACACCGGCTGGCTGATGGACGGCAGCAAGTTCGATTCCAGCCGGGATCGCAACCGCCCGTTCAAGTTCCCGCTCGGCGCCGGCCGGGTGATCCGCGGCTGGGACGAGGGCGTTGCCGGCATGCGCGTCGGCGGTCGCCGCGAGCTGATCATTCCGCCGGAAATGGCCTATGGCGCGCGCGGCGCCGGCAACGTGATCCCGCCCAATGCCACCTTGAAGTTCGATGTGGAGCTGCTCGGCGTCGAGGGTCAATAACCGCGAACGCCCCCGTCGACAGACTGACACTGGAAGGCCGGCCTCGGTCGGCCCTCCGCTCCCCGGCCCTTCCCGCCTCAAGCGTCGTCGCGTTCCGCCGCCCGCAGCATGCCGACCGCCCGGCGCGTCCGCTGCAGCGCGGTGATATGCGCCAGCGCTGAATAGAGGGCGAGCCCGACGATCACCACATCGGACGAGGCGACCAATGACGCTGGCACCGCGCCGGCGATGATCAGCATTACGCACAGGAAAATCGTCCGCTCCAGCCGTTCGAACAGATCCGGCCAGGCCTCGTTGCTGATCGGCATCTCAATGGCCGTGCGGGCCTTGGCATAGCTGGTGAACACCCCGCCCGACAGCGCCAGCAGCGCCAGCGCCCAGGCATCGTTGACATAGGCGATTGCCGCCAGCACCGCCAGTTCCTGATAGCGGTCGACCATCGCGTCGAAATACCCGCCCGAGCGACTGCACATGTCGCGCCGCCGCGCCACCGCCCCGTCCAGCGCGTCGAAGGCGAAGGAAAACGCCAGCGTGACGCCGAAGATCAAAGCATTGCCGTGGATCGCATAGGCGAGCGAGGTTGCCGCCACCAGCAGAAGGCCGGTCGCCGTCACCTGGTTGGGCGTCATGCCGATGCGCACCAGCGGCGTGGACAGGCTCTCCCACAACGGGTCGATATGGCGTTTGAACAGGCCGTCGATCATCGATACTGGTTCCGTTTCCTGGCCGGTCTCACCCAGCGCCGTGGTGTGAGGCTCAGCGATAGAGCTTGAGAAGGCGGGAGCGCTGCCGGTCGAGCGCCCGGTAGCGACTGTCGAGCCGGGCCATGCCCGCCGGCTGCGGGTCGTAGCTGCGGGCGGGCAGCGCCGAGAGGACCGGAGCCGCCGCCTCGACGCTCTCGAACCATCCAAGCCCTGCGCCGGCGATCACCGCCGCGCCGAGAACCCCGGCATTGCGCGGCTCGCGCACGTCGATCCGCCGCTTCAGCGCATCGGCCAGCGACTGAACGAAATGCGGATTGACCGCCGCCCCGCCGACCAGCGGCATCGGCAGGTCGTTGCGCACGCCCTTTTGCCGCGCGACCTTGGACATGGCCCAGCGCATGTTGAGCGCCACCCCTTCCAGCACCGCCCGCAAGAGCGCGTTGCGGTCATGCTGGACGCTGAGCCCGTAGAAAACGCCACGCAGCCGGTCGTCATCGACCGGCACCCGCTCGCCGGCAAGCCACGGCACGAACACCGGATCGCTCTCGGACGGCTCGCCGATATCCTCGTAAAGCGCGCCCAGTGCCGCATCGCTGTCGCCGGCGGTCTCGCCGGTCAGCCGCGCCGCCCAGGCAAAGGCGGTGCCGGCGCTCTCCTGGGTGGCGATCAGCAGCGGCCGGAAGCCGACGCTGCTGGCAATTGTTGCGTAGGAATGAAAGATGTCGATCCGCCGGGAGGGAAAGAAGCCGGAGAGCCAGGCACTGGTGCCCGCATAGGCATGAAGCTGCCCATCCGCCATTGCCCCGGAGCCGATGGCCGCCGCGTTGACATCCCCTGCCCCGGCGATCACCGGCAGGCCGGCGGCAAGCCCCAAATCCGCCGCCGCCGAGGCGGTCAGGCCGCCGACGGTGCTGGTGCCATCGACGATCTCCGGCAGCTTGTCGAGCGGCAGCCCGAGCCGCCCGGCGAGATAGGGCGACCAGCCCTCCCGGCCGGGGCGGGTGTCCATCATCCAGGTGAGATTGGCGCTGTCCGCCGTGGTGGTGAAACGGCCGGTGGCACGGGCCAGCAGCCAGTCCTTGACGTCGAGCAGCTTGTGCGACGCGGCCCAGACCTCCGGCTCGTTCTGCTTGACCCAGAGCATCTTCGCCGGCGGATCCATGCCATTGTGCGAGGGCGCGCCATTCGCAATCCGGGTCCAGGCGATCAGCTTGTCGAGCCGGTAGCCGGCAATGGAGGGGAACCCGCCATTCATGCGCCGCGACAGGGTGCCCGCGCGCTTGTCCAGCCAGATGATCGCCGGGCGCAAGGGGGCGGCATCACGATCGGTACAGACGAGGCCGCACATCTGAGCGCTGAACACCAGCGCGGCACAGCGCGCGCCAAGGTTCTCGACCCTACCGGCAAGCCCGGCGACGCCGGTGCGGAGTGCGTCCCACCAGTCCTGCGGGTTCTGTTCCGCCTGTCCCGCTGCGGGAAAGGACAAGGGGTAGGCGACGACCACGCTGGCGATGATCGCAAGCTGCCTGTCCACCGCCGCGAGCTTGACGCCCGACGTTCCGAAATCGGCGGCGATTACCAGATCGCGCCCCTGCGCCTTAGCCTGTTCGCTCAAGCCCTGTTCCCAACCTGATCGTTCGATTGCCCTTTCGCCGGCCACGGGTTTATAGAGACTTGCAATCGAAGAGAACAGTCCACCGCACCATTCATCCCGTTCCGGCCCGATCGCGGCGAAGAGCCCGCTCCGGACCGGCCTGCCGGAAAGGCGCTCGATGCCGGAAGCCAGCACCACCCAGCCCCACAACACCGAGACCGGAATGGATGTGGTCTACACCTGGGTCGATGACACCTTCCCCGGCTATGCCGAGACCCTGCGCGAGCATGCAAGCGACAAGCGGGATCTCAACCCCAACCGCACCCGCGACAATCTCGACCTTCTGAAATATTCACTGCGCTCGCTGGAGACAAACGCGCCCTTCGTGCGCCGGGTGCACCTCTTGACCTGCCGCCCGCAAGTGCCGGACTGGCTGAACGCCGACCATCCCGATCTTCGCCTGGTGCATCACGACGAGATCATGGATCCGGCGATCCTGCCGACCTTCAACTCCTTCGCCATCGTCAGCCATCTGGCAAAGCTGCCGGAGCTGTCCGAGCGTTTCCTCTATTTCGAGGACGACATGCTCGCCTTCGCGCCGTTCCAGCCGGAGGATTTCGTGAACGCGGACGGCCTTCCCCGGATCTTCGCCAAGGGCCATGACGCGCCGGTGCATGAGAAGCTCAACCCGGAGACTGAAAGCCCCTGGAACCTGGCGCTTGCCACCGCCAATGCCGCGCTTGACCGGGCTTTCTCGAAGAAGAGCCGGAAGTTTCTCGCCCATGGCCCTCGGCTGATCGAGCGGGCGCTGTTCGAACAGATGTGCGCCACCTTCCCGGCGGAGATCGAGGCGACCCGCTGCTCGCGCTTCCGCGCCAATGGCAACGTGCCGCCGGAGTATCTCTACCCGCAGTTCCTCATTGAGACCGGACGGGCGGAGCTGGCCACGGCGACGCAGACCCGCCGCATGACCGGCTACGCCTCGCTGGAAAACATCCTGCCCTGGACCTGGTTTCAGCTCACCCGGATGGAACGGCGCCGCCCGGCGACCGTCACCCTGAACGACAGTTTCAACAACCAGCCCAACCCGCGCGTGGTCGCCTATGTGCGCCGGACGCTGGAGCGCTGGTTTCCCGCGCCCTCGCGCTTCGAGAAACAATAGACGCCGCCCTCGGGCTATCGGCCGAGCGCGGCCTGGAACACCTCAACGAACGCAGGGCCAGCCCGCGCCACGTCGAAGCTGGCCGCATGGCCTTCAGCCCAGGTGCGCAAACGCGCCCGCTCCTCCGGCTTTCGCGCCAGATCGATCGCCAGCGCCGCCAGCGCCGCCGCATCGCCCGGCGGCACCAGCAGCCGCGCACCCGGGCCGGTCATCACCGTGGCATAGCCCTCGTTGGCCGCCGCCAGCGGCAAGGTTCCAGCGGCCATCGCCTCGATCAGCACCAGACCGAAGCTCTCGCCATAGGGCGAGGGCGCGGCGAGAAGGTCGGCGCGTGCCACCAGCTCCCGTGCCATCGCTGCATCCGGCACGGGCACGAGCCGAATGCGGTCGCCGCCGGGTCCCGCCATTGCCCTGTGCACCAGCGGCTCCAGCTTGCCGCCGCCAGCGACCGTCAGCCGCGCGCCCTTCACCGCCTCGGCGAGGACCGGCCAGGCGGACAGCAGGACATCAAGCCCCTTGCGTTCCTCGAACCGGCCGAGAAAAACGATCTCCAGCCCCTCGCGCGCATCGGGCGCAGCGCTTGCCGCCTCCCCCGCCTGTCGCCACGAAGACAAATCGATGGTCGGCGGCAGCACATGCGCCGGCGTTCCCGTCGCCTCCGGGCGCAAATGCGCCAGCGGCGAGACCGAGGGCACGATGGCCGCCAGTGACCGTTTCAGGAAGTAGCGCGCCGCCCCGGCCAGTGCCCGGCCACCGGCGCCGGTGGTCTTGTCCGCCGGCAGGGTGGCGTGAAAGGTCGTCACCGTCGGCAGCCGCAGCCCGCGCCACACCTGCCAGGCCATCAACGGTGTCCAGGGCGTGTGCAGATGCACCAGTTCCGCCCCCCAGTCGCGCAACTCCGCCACCAACCTGCGGCGGGCACCCGGGCGGGCATAGGTCAGTTCAAAGCCGGTGCCGAACAGGGAAAACCCGCGCCCGCCGCCGATGTGGTCGACGTGACCAAGGCCTGTCCCTGCGACCGGCAGCGGCGCGACGATCCGCACCTGATGCCCGGCCTGTTCCAGCCAGGCAGCAAGGTCGAGCACATGGTTTTGCACCCCGCCCGGGCGGGTCAGGTCATAGGGGCAGATCTCGACGATCTTCATGAAGCGGCCCGGCCGAAGGACTGCAGCCCGGCATCGACCACATCCGTCACCGCATAGGCGATGAGGAACACCACCAGCCAGCCGATGCTGCCAAATGCCCAGCCGGCCAGCAGCAGAAGCGGAATGGCACCGCTGAGACCGGCGACGAAGGCAACCAGCACCTCGCCCGCCGAAATGCCCCCCAAAACGCCTGATGAGATCCCCGCCGCCGCATCGGCGGTGGCCTCCGCTTTTGCCGGGCCGGCGTCGCGCACCACCCGGGCGTAGAGCCGCAGCCAGCCGGCGGCACAGCCAAGCGCGGTCCAGAAAAAACCGGTTCCGGCGACCCGGTCGGCGAGCAGGCCGATACTGGCATAAAGCAGGCCCCAATGGGCCATGTCGACAAGGAAATCGAGCATGCCGCCGAACCGCGACGCCCGTGCGGTGATCCGGGCAAGCGCCCCGTCAACGCAATCGAGGATCAGCACCGCGCAGCTCAAGGCGACGACAGCGGGGCCGGCGACAGAGAGCGGCAACAGCCCGGCGCTTGCCGGCAACATCAGCACCAAAAGGCCGGAAAAAGCGGTGATCGCGCTCGGGCTCACCGCCGTCCGGGCGAAGAGCCAGACCAGCGGAAAACTCCAGACCCGGAAGAAAACCACCACCGCCCAGTCGCCGCGCAGCTCGTCCTCTATCTTGCCGTTCCGATAATCGGCGGCGAGTGCCGCCAGCGTTGGCTTTCGCCGCATGTCACCGATACCCACACTGTCCCTTGCCGAGGCGTCACGCCTCCCCTAATACTGACCCGCCTTATCACAAACCGATGGTCCTATGCGCAATATCACCGCTATTCTTCTTGCCGCCGGACGGGGCGTGCGCATGGGGGCCCGTGGCCGGATGACGCCAAAGGGCCTTCTGTCGATCGGCGACCGGTCCTTTGTCGAGGAATCGCTAGATACCTTGCGCGCCCATGACATCGGCGCGATCCGGATCGTCACCGGCCATCTGGAAGAGCAGTATCGGGAAATGACCGCCAAGGGGCAGCCCGGCGTGACGCTGACGCATAATCCCGACTATGCGGTCAAGGGATCGCTGCACAGCCTCCTGGTCGGCCTCGATGGCCACACCGGCCCGTGCCTGGTGCTGGAAACCGACCTGATCTATGAACCGCGTGCCATTGCCGCCGCCATCGGCACGACGGACTGGTCGGCGCTGCTGGTATCCGGACCGACCGAGGCCGGCGATGAGGTCTATGTCTGGGCGGATGACCGCACTGGCAGCCCTTGCCTGCGCGACATGTCGAAGAGCGCCGGCCAATGGCCGGATCATCCCCATGGCGAGTTGGTCGGCATCACCCATCTCACTGCCGAAGCGGTCGAGGCGCTGAAGGCAATCGGCGCGGAGATGGTGGCGGAAACGCCGATGGCCGATTATGAATCCGGTCTGGTGGCGCTGGCCCGCGAACATCCGGTGACCTGCCCGAAGATCGACGATCTCGCCTGGGCCGAGGTCGACGACGAGACCATGCTCGCCCGCGCCGCCGAGCGGGTCTATCCGCGCATTGTCGCCGCCCGCCAGACTGCCACGAACCAAGGCACCGCCGGCACCCCGGTTCCCGCCTGAGGTCCCCGGCTTTCCGTCAATGGGGCCGCGACAGCACCCGCTGTGCGGCAAGCGTTCCGCCAAGCGCCAGAACAATCGCCAGCCAACTGCTGGTGAAGCCTGACAGGCTGCCGATTTCCCCCATCGCCCAGGAAACCTTGGTCGCCACCAACGCCAGATAGCCGCACAGGGCCAGCGCGACGATCCGCGTCGGCGCGATGATCCGCCCCGAGCCGGCAATCGGTGCAAGGCTGGCGCCCAAGAGCGCATAGGCGCCAGGCAGGAACAACGCCGCCCAGCGGCGCCACAGCGCCGCATCCACATCTGGTGTCTTCAGCGGATTGCCCGCCTCCGCCAGCCTCTCCAGCGGCGCCTGCGGCAGGTAAAACGCCGGAACGTCATAGAATTCAAGGGTTTCGGGAAACAGATCCAGCCGGATATCGATACTGTCGTAGCGGGTCATCAGATAGAGCGATTTGCGCGCGTAGCCCTGGCTGCGGGCCGCCCCCTCACCGCCCTGTTGCGGCAGGCTGGCCCAGAGATCGACATCGTAGAACCGCCAGAAGTTCTCATGCCCGGTCGGCACGGCACGCCTGGCGACCAGCACATCGCGCAGATCGCCGCTCACCACCCCCCGGTAGAGCTCCACGCCGCGCAGCTCCGGCGCCCCGTCGCGCAGAACCGTTGCCCGCAGCGCGTTGCCGCTCAGGACGAACCAGCGCTTTTCGCCAACGACACCACGGGCAAAGCGCGCGCCATAGCCGCCCAGTTCCAGCTCCGCCTGGGCAAACACCGCCGCCGGACGCCACCAGCGTTCAAGCGAGAATTGCAGCGCGCCGGTGAGGCAGCCGAACACCGCCACCACCGCCAGTGTCTGCGCCGGCGACCAGCCTGCCCCGGCCAGAACCGTCGTCTCGCGGTTGAACAGGCGATAGAGCTCGGAGGCGAAGAGGCCGATGAAACAGGCCACCGGAAACAGCCGGGTGACGATATCGACCGCCCGGTAGAGCAGATAGCGGGCCAGAATGCCGCCCTTGCCCATCTCCAGCACCTCGGCCCGCGCCAACACGTCATCGAGGTTCTGCGCCAGATCGATCGCGAAGGCGATGATCAGGAACATCAGCATCACCAGGCTGGTCACCCGCAGATAAAGCAGCAGCGCCCGCCGCCCGGCAATGCCGAACACCGGCGCCCGCGCGCCGGACCAGGTACCCGCCTGCCGCCGTCCCAAAAGCGTGGAGGTCAGGGCGCTCATCATCATGCCCGCTGTCCGACCGGGCGCAGCAGGGAATGGCGGCGCACCCGCACCATCACGCCCAGCAGCAACAGTGCGGCCACGGCCATTGCCACACCGCCGCCGACCATCGTCCATGCGCCCTTGCCGGCCAGATCGGCAAGCGCCGAACGCAAGACAAGGTCGAATGCCAACAGCGCAGCGCAGGCCGCCGGCATGACGAAGAAATTCGACAGTCCACCTTGTGCCAGAACACAGGCGACCAGCGCCATGACCGGGGCCACCAGCGCCGCCAGCGCCCGGCCATAGCGTTCCGCCGCGATCTCCCGGGCCTCGCGCGCCGTGTCGCTTGCCCCTTGCGCCCACAGGGCTTCGGCGAAGGTCCATTCCTCCGCCACCTCGCTGCGCGCCGCATAGCGCAGGATGTTGCGCAGGCTCACCGGCACCTCGACGTTTTCCACCCGCACCAGGGGCAGCATCGGCACATCGGCGATATCGGGCTCGGCGAGCGCCCTGAGGTTCGGCCCGCGTCCGCTGCTCGATACCGCACCGCTGCCGCTCTCATCAATGCGCTTGAAATCATAGGCATTCACCCGGCCGAGCCCGAGATTGTAGTTCCCTTGCGCATCCGGACCGATCAGCTTCCAGTCCTCCGCCTGGGTCACGCGCCAGGCGCCATCCTCTCCCGGCTGGTGTACGAACAGGCTCTCATGCGGCGGCGAAACGCTGCTGTCGCTCAGCGCGGCGAAGGTCTTGCCGCGAATGGTCTCGATCAGCGTTCCCTCGCTGGGTTCGGTGATCCGCCGGAACAGAAGATCGCTCGTCAGGTTGAACACCACCGCCCGGTTGGTGCTGGCGGCCAAAGGGTTGAGGAAACCGGACACAAGCAAGCTGGCGCCAAAGGCCAGAACGCCCACCACAAGCACCACTTTCAGGGCCAACGACCAGGACACGCCAGCGGCGGACAGCGCCACCAGCTCCCGTTCCTCGCGCGCGGCGACAAGCGCGAAATAGACGCCGATGACGCAGGCCAGCGCCAGGGCGAAGTCGAAGATCTCCGGCGAGGTCAACACCAGGATCGACAGCGCGGCGACAATCCCGCCGCCATTGCCCAGCACCTCTTCCAGAATGCCGGTCAGTTTTTCGGCGAGAAACACCACCTCGATGGTGGCAACGACGATCACCACCTTGGCCAGAATGCGTGCCATCAGGGCGCGCGAGGCAACGCCGCCGATCCTCATGCCGGACCGTGCCGCATGGGAAAAGGCGCAGGCCGCACGCCTGCCCGCCGCCCATGGCGCATCGCATTGCGTTGGTCTGTCCGCATCGTCTCCGGGCCGGTTTCGTGATAGTCAGTCGGCTGCAACACCGCCCGATTCCCTTTAATATCATAGGTTGCCGACGATGCGCCGTCTTGCCTATCTCGTTGGGTTGTCACTGGGCGCCGGCCATGCACCGTTCTGGCCCGGCACCTTCGGCGCCGCCGTCGGCCTCCTCTTTGCCGCCAGCCTGATGGCGCTTGCCTGGCCGGTCAAGCTCGCGGGCCTGATGGCGCTGTTCGCTATCGGCGTCTGGGCCTCGGCGGCGGTTGCCGCCGACACCGGCCTTGAGGACCCGCAAATCGTCGTTGTCGATGAAAGCTTCGGCGCCGCCGCCGTGGTTCTGGTGCTGCCGTTCGAGCCGCTCTGGTGGGCCGCCGGCTTCATCGCCTTTCGCGCCTTCGACATTCTCAAGCCCTTCCCGGTCAACTGGGTGCAGGACAAGGTGAAGGGCGGGCTCGGCATCATGCTCGATGATGCCGCCGCCGCGTTCTACGCCATCCTCCTGCTGCTGCCGGCAAGCTGGCTTCTCAGCGGCTGATCCCTTAACCAAACAGCCGCAACAGAAGAACGAGCGCCGGACCAGCGATCAGCCAGGCGTCGGCGATATCCAGCACCCCGCCCTGCCGGGGCAACACCTGCGGATAGTCCTTGACGCCGGAGGCCCGCTTCAGCCGCGACCCGGCAAGATCGCCGACAACCGCCGTCGCCGCGATCAACGCCGCGACCAGCACCGCCAGCCAGAGCGGCCAGCCGAGCACCAGCGGTCCGGCCAGCGCCGCGGTCAGGGCGAGCGCCGCGCCACCGATCGCCAGCCCCTCGATGGTCTTGCGCGGGCTCAGCACCGGAAACGCCGGGCGGTGACCGAACACCTTGCCGCCGAGCAGGGCATAGCTGTCGTAGGTTTCCACCAGAAGAAAGGCGAGCAGCAGCAGACCGGCATTGTCACCGGTCAGCGCGCAAGCCACGAACAGCACCAGCGGCGACACCGGGAAGAGCACAAGTTCAGCGGCAATCCTGCCCCATCCCCCCTCACCGCCCGGCATCATCGCCAGGGTGCCAGCCGCGATCAGCCCGGCAAGAAGCACGAGCCCGGCGCTCCAGACGAGCGGCAGGGCGCCAACCGCAACGCCCACGGCGAAGCACAGCGCCCCCAGACCGAGGGGCAGAAGCCTGCGCGTGGCCGATCCGCTTGCCCCTTCGCGGCGCAGCAGCGCCACCTGCCCGGCTTCATGGCCGATGCGCAGGCACAGGGCGGCAAGGCACAGCCACAGCACCGGCCCACCAAACACGAAAGGCAAGACGGCAGCGGTGACAATGACCAGTTCGGTGACGAAGGTCGGCCAGAGCGGGCGCGCCTTGTCGGCGGTGGCCGGCACGAGGCTGCCCAGCCCCAGCACCAGTGCGCCGAAACCGAGGCCAATGGCAATGGCCCAGAGCACGAGATCCGGCGCCAGAACGACCGTCACGACCGCTCCTTGCGGGCGATGCGCATCTGATAGCGGCGCAGCAAGGGGGCCAGCATGCTGTGGCCATAGGCCAGCATGGTCATCTGCGCGCCCGGCGCCACCAGGAACCGGCCGCGCGATGCACCGCGAACGATCCGCTCGGCCACCCGCTCCGCCGACCACAATCCGCCGCCGGCGGTGATCGCCTGGGTGATCGCCGGCTTGGTCTCGTTTTCCGCCACAAGCTGTGGGGTATCCGTATCCGGCGGATAGGCCAGGGTCACCGAAATGCCCTTGCCGGCCAACTCGACCCGCAACACCTCGGCCAGGCCGCGCAGGGCGAATTTCGACGGCGCATAGGCCGCATAGCCGTAGATGCCGAAAAACGCCGCGCCGGACGAGACGAACACCATGCGTCCGCCGCCGGCCTCGGCCATCTCCGGGGCGACGACCCGGGCAATATTGAGCGCACCGAAATAATTGGTCGCCATCTGATCGTGATGATCATCGACCGGCTGATCGAGGAAATGGCCGGGCCTTGCGATCCCGGCATTGAGCACCGCCCAATCCGGCGGCCCCATCTCCGCGATCGCCGCCTGAACGGCGGCCGCGCCGGCCTGCGCATCAGCCACATCGGCCGGATAGATACCGATGCGCGCCTCCGGCGCCATGGCCGCCAGCTGCTGCCGCGCGGCCTCCAGCCGGTCGGCGCGGCGCGACACCAGCGCCAGATCGAAACCAAGGCCGGCAAGCCTGCCCGCCAGCGCCAGGCCGATGCCGCTGCTGCCGCCGGTGATCAGCGCAACCGGCCGTCCATCCTGCCTGTCGCGCCCACCGGCCGCCATGATCAGCCCTCCCGGCCTTCCGCGAAGGCCAGAAGCCGCTCGTAGCCTTCCGAATCCTCGATCTGCGCCGGCGGATGCTTGAACAGGAACGCGCTCGCGTCCTCGATCGGACCGGCCATACCACGGTCGCGGGCGATCCGCGCGCAGCGGATGGCGATCAGTGCCATCGCCGCCGCATTCGGCGAATCCTCGACCTCAAGCCGCATTTCCACATGGGTGCGCACACCGCCGAACAGGCGTCCCTCAAGGCGCACATAGGCCACCTTGCGGTCTTCCAGCCACGGCACATAGTCCGACGGACCGATGCGGATCTCGCTGTCGTCGAGGCGGGCGTTCATCGCCGTCTGCACCGCCTCGGTCTTCGATTCCCGCTTCATCGTCAGACGGTCCATGTCCATCATGTTGAGGAAGTCGGTATTGCCGCCCACATTGAGCTGATAGGTCTTGTCCACCTTGACGCCGCGCATGTCGGCGAGCCGGGCGAGGGTGCGGTGGGTGATGGTGGCGCCGAACTGCGCCTTGAAGTCATCGCCGACAATCGGCACGCCCGCATCGCGGAACCGCTTGGCCCAGACCGGGTCGGAGGCGATGAATACCGGAATGCCATTGACGAAGGCGCAACCGGCCTCCAGCGCGCATTCGGCGTAGAACTCGGTGGCCTCGATCGAGCCGACCGGCAGGAAGTTGATGATCACCTCGGCCCGCGCCTCGCGCAGGGCGGCGACCACGCCCGCCTTGTCGAGCGGTGCGTCCGGCGAGACCACGAAGCTGCGGTCCGGCGCCTGGTTGCGCATGAAGGCCGAGACGCCATCGAGATCCGGGCCGCGGAACACCGGGGCGGTCATCTCCGACAGGGCATCGTGGAAGATCTCGGTGCAGTTGGGCAGCGCGACCGCCGCCTCGCCGACCGTGCGCCCGACCTTGCGTGCGTCCACATCGAAGGCGGCGACGATTTCCACGTCGGACGGCTTGTAGCCGCCAAGCACCGGGAACGGAACGCCGATCGCGTCCTCGCCCTTTTCGCGGCAATAGGCAACACCTTGCACCAGCGAGCTGGCGCAGTTGCCGGCGCCGACGATCGCCGTGCGGATCGAAGTGGCGGAAGAACCTGTCATGTTACTGCTTAACCCCTGCCAATGCCGGCGCGCTGTGCCGGCCTTTCGTTCTTGCGGCGCCCTCGCGCACGCGGCTGTCTTCATGAGAAGTGTCGTTGAAGCATCTGGCGGTGCGGCGTTACTCGATCTGGATGCGCTCCACCAGCGGCTTGCCGGTGGCCGCGTCCTGACCCATCACCGAGACCGTGCGCACGCTCGGCATCAGCCCGCTCTCGTCCACATCGATATAGGCATAGACCGGCCGCATCTGCCGCCCTCCGGCCGGCACGGTGAGTTCCGCCCGCCCCGGCGCCACCTGCCGCAGGGTCGCCTTGCGTTCCGGATAGGACACCACGTAAAGCCGGAACACGCTGGGATCGTCCGTCCGCTCGGTGCGCACTCCGAAGGCGAAATTGTCCTCGATCATCTTCAGCGGCAGGCGCTCGCCCGTCGTGTTGTAGCGGCGCCAGTAGGCGGCCACCGGCTCATTCGGGTCGAGCGTGCCGTCCTCCCGGAAGCGGGCCGCGTAGATCACCGTGTTGGGATTGGTCGAACGCTGCAGGTAGAACAGCATGTTCGGCTCGTTCGGCACCGGAAACTCCGGCCGCACCACCGGCAGCGTCTTCACCTCGGTCACGACGGAGGTCCGCGCCCGCTGGGTCGACGCGGCAAAGCCCCGCTTCACCCCTTCTTGCGCGACAACCGAACCGTCCGTCCCGCCTGCAAGGCACAGGAGCACCAGCAGCGCCCGCGCGCCGCCAGACAACAGGCGCGAGAGAGCAAAACCCGATGGGGAGGCAACGCGGGCAATCATGATGAGGGTCAGGCCCCGCCAAGCGCCAACGAGCGCACCATCTCCGGATCCTGCCCCGCCGCGACCACCGCCGCGACAATGCCGATGGTCCGGTCCATCTCCTCGTCCGTATGAGCGGCGGAGATGAAGAAGCGGATGCGAGGCTGATCCTTGGGCACGCCGATCTGCACGATCGGCGGGGCATAAACGCCCTGTTCGAGCAGTGCCTGGGAGGCGATCATCGTCTGTTCCGGGCTGGAGAACAAAAGCGGCACCACGCCGCAGCCGATCGCCGCGCCGGTGTCGAGCCCGGCTTCCCGCGCCCGGTCCCGGAAGTAGACGGAGTTGCGATGCAGCCGCTCAACCAGTTCCGGATGCTTGCGCAACTGGGTCAGGGCGCCATGGGCACTGCCGAGCGCCGCCGGCGCCAGACCGACGCTGTAGACGAAGCCGGGCAGGGTGAAGCGCAGCCAGTCGATCACGCCCTTTTCCGCGCAGACGAAGCCGCCGGAGGAGACGAAGGACTTGGACAGAGTGCCGACGGTCAGCTCGATCCGGCCCGGATCGATGTCGAAATGCTCGCACAGGCCCCGCCCGGTGGCGCCGAGAACACCATAGGAATGGGCCTCGTCAACCAAAAGCCAGGCGTCGTGATTTTCCTTGATCTCGACCAGGCGCGGCAGATCCGGGATGTCGCCATCCATCGAATAGAGCCCTTCGACCACCACCAGCACGTTGCGATACTGGCCGCGCACCTCGCCAAGCTGCCGGTCCAGGTCATCGAGATCGTTGTGGCGGAAGGTGCGATGGTCGTAGCGGCCGTTCTTGGCGCCAATGAAGATCGAGTTATGGGCCAGCTCATCGATCAGAACCAGATCGCGCGGCCCCATCAGGTAGTTGATCAGCGACAGGTTCACCAGATAGCCGCTGACAAGGCACATCACATCGCCGACACCGAGGAACTCGGCCATCTCGCTTTCGAAGGCCCGGTGGCCGGAGCGTTCGCCGCCCACCAGCCGGGAAGCGCCGACACCGCTGCCCAGCCGATGCAGCTCGTCGCTGGCTTCCCGGATCACCTCGGGATGATGGCTGAGGCCAAGATAGTCATAATGGCCGAAGCTGACGAAGGGGATGTTCTTCTGTTCGCAGATCTCGCGCTGCCGGTCCACCGGAAGGAAGTAGGGGTTGTGCCGCTCGATGATCGACTTGCCGGCGAGACGGAAACGCCGCTCAGCGACAACGGAAAAGCTTGGCCGATCAGGCTTCATTCTAGTCTACCCCCAGCGCCCGAACGAATGTCGAGAACAATACGGAACTTATCAATTTTTCCACCCAGGACCGGTGGTCGTCACCTTGACC
Source organism: Stappia taiwanensis (assembly GCF_014635285.1). GTDB lineage: Bacteria > Pseudomonadota > Alphaproteobacteria > Rhizobiales > Stappiaceae > Stappia > Stappia taiwanensis. The sequence goes on from NZ_BMCR01000010.1 coordinate 95,710, forward strand.
ACAACGCGCCGGCTCAAAGGGCGACGGCCCTGCCCATCCCCGGCGCAATCCGCCGGAAACACCCGAAACTTCTGAAAACGTGTCCAGACCGGGGCGCTCCACTCGCCGCAAAGGTCACGATACGGTGAGGCTGCGTAAATACCCCAAAGGCCCCAACCTGTCGAGTAAGCCGGCGTAGGGTCGCCGGCAAAACACCCCTTGCCAGCAAACCCCATCGCGATGCCATGCTGACGTTGCGCGTCATCGGTATATTTGTCGAGGTGTTTTCAACCGGTTAAACGCGCCCGACGAGCTCCCTCGCGCAGGGGACGTGGCGGCACCGGCCAGCGCCGGCAAGCCCCGCAGATGGCGGAAATCAGCGGCTTCCGCCCTATCGCGACAGTGTTCCAAAGCTTTTTGCCCGGCGATCTTTCGCCGCGCACCCGCGAGGGCAAGACCCGCGCGCTCGGCGCGCCTCTTCGCAAAAGCGCAGGAAAGCGCCCCCCAACCTCAGGCAATCAATTTCTGTTTCATTTCTGTTATAACGGCGCCGACGGCCTCCAGAAATCCATGCATGGTCTCAGGTGTGATCGCGCCGATGGTGCCGACTCGGAAGGTGCCGTGCTGGCGCATCTTGCCCGCATAGATGGCATAGCCCCGCTGCCGCAGCGCATCGTAGAAGCGGGAGAACTCGAACCAGCCCTCCTGCGGTTCGAGGAACGACACGATCACCGGCGCCTGACGGTCGCGCGGCAACGCGCTGACGAAACCGAGCTGCGTCATGCCAGCCAGCAGCGTGTCGCAATTTTCCGTATAGCGGGCAAGCCGCGCGGATGGCCCGCCTTCCTCGGCTAACTCCGCCAGCGCCGCATCAAGCGCCGCCATCACCTGCACCGGCGGGGTGAAGCGCCATTGCCCGTCGCCCGCCAGCGCCTGTTCCTGCAGATAGAGGTCCAGAACCAGCGAATGTGCATGTCCGGCGCAGCGATCCAGCAACTCGCGCCGGCACAAGACAAACCCCAGCCCCGGCACCCCTTGCAGGCATTTGTTGGCCGAGGCCGTCAGCCCGGCGAAGGCCAGCTCCGATGCGTCGATCGGCAGTGCGCCGAACCCGCTCATGGAATCGACCAAGAGCTCGCGTCCTGCCTCGCGCACGGTCCGGGCGATCTCCGCCAGCGGATTGAGCAGCCCGGAGGTGGTCTCGCAATGCACCGCCGCGACGAAGCCGATCTCCGGCGCATCCTCCAGCCGGCGCGTCAGCTCGGCCATGTCATGCACCTCGGTCTCGGCCACCTCATACACCTGATGGTGACGGCCGATGCGGCGGCAGATCTCGGCGATCCGCTGGCCGTAGGCACCATTGACCAGCACCAGAACGCCCACATCCGGGGCGACCAGCGTGCCGAGCATGGCTTCCACCGCGAAGGTGCCGCTGCCCTGCACCGGCACGGCGGCATAGTCGGCACCGGCGCCGGCCACCTCCCGCACACCGTCGAGCACCCGCCCGGTCAGCGCGACGAAGGCCGGATCGCGCGAGCCCCAGTCCTGCGGCAGGGTCTGTTTGACCCGGGCGCTGGTGGTCAGAGGGCCCGGTGTCAGCAGGATCGGTTCGTCATGCATCGCCATTGGTTCCATGCTGTGAGAGATAGGCGCGAAACCGGCGGGCCACATCGCGCGGCGCCGTCGTCGGTCGGCCGAGGTTTTCCATGCCGCTGGCCGCGACTCGAATGTGCAGGCAGCGCGGCCCGGGCTGCTCCAGCGCCATGCGGAACGCGGCCTGCGCCTGATCGAGCCCCTCCACCCGCGCGGCGAACCGGTAGCCGCAGGCAGCGGAAACTGCCGCGAAATCCACCTGCGGGGAGACCGTCGCCTGGCCGCCGGTGGATTCATGCATGCCGTTGTCGAGGATCACATGGGTGAGATTGTCCGGGGCCTCCGCCCCGATGGTCGCCATGTTGCCGAGCTTCATCAGCGCCGCGCCGTCGCCATCCAGCACCACGATCTCGCGCGGGGAGTTGAGTGCCGCGCCAAGTCCGATGGCACTGGCCCCGCCCATGGAGCCGACGCAGTAAAGATTGCGCGGGTGATCCTCCAGCGTGAACAGCTCCCGGCCGGTAAAGCCGGTGGTGGCGATCACCCCGGCGCCCGGTGGCAATGCCGCGAGAATCCGTTCCATCACCGCCACCCGCCGCGCCGGGGCAGCGCCACCGGCAAAATCGGCGACAGCAACGACCGCGCGCACCGGCGGCCGCTCCTGGGTGAGCGGCATCGGCCGGATCGCGCCCTTCGGCTGGACAAAGGCGAAGGGCCGCCCGGTCTCCAGCATATGCGCGCGCGCGGCGGCAAGCTTCGGCGCCACCTCATCGGCGGAGGCCGGAAAGAGCTCATGGCGCGCGCCGATCAGCTCCAGCAGCTCCGGTGTGATCCGCCCCATCAGATCGTGCTGCGGCTCGTCCTTCAGCCCCGGCTGACCGCGCCAGGTGACGATCATCAGCGTCGGGATCTCGAACGGATGGTTCAGCGAGGTCACCGGATTGACCGCGTTGCCGAGACCGGAGTTCTGGCACATCACCACCGTGTCACGGCCGGCCAGCCAGGCGCCGGCGGCAATCGCCACCGCCTCGCCTTCGCTGGTCGCCCCCACATAGCGGGCCGCCGGATCGGCGATCACCGCGTTCATCAAGGGGGTCAGGAAGCTGCAGGGCACCCCGGTAAAGAAATCGATGCCCTGCCGGGTGGCGGCGGAAAGAAAGTCGGATGCCTCGATCATCTGCCGCTCACATCGAATCCCGCGCCTGGGCAAGGTCCATCACATCGTTCACGTTGCGCCAGTAGCCGCGCACATAGACAACGGCGATGCGCGTTCCCTTCTCCGCCAGCCGGGTCAGCACCGCGCCGGTATCGGCGGATCCGAGGCTGCCTTCGGCCTGCATCTCCGCAAGCTCCGCCTTCAGGCTGCGGGTGCCCTCGGCACTGGCGCGAAGCAGGCCGATCCATTCCCCATCGCTGGTCACATCGCCCTTGCCCTCGACGAACCGGGTCAACAGCGGCGCCACGCCGCCAAGGTCCGGATCGTCGCTGAACGGCATCGTGCAGGCGACCGGATCGCGACCGGTGGTGCCACCGTCCGGGTCGACCAGAAGGACGATGTCCTCCTCCCGCTCCTCCAGAAGGCCGAGGAAAAACGGGCGGTAGACGATATCGCCGAAGGACAGCACCATCGCCCCGTCGAGCCGCTCCAGCGCCAGCGCCAGCGAGGCCGCCTCGCCGGTGGTCGCATGGTCCTCGTTCACCACCTTGTGGATGCCCGGCACGGTCACCGCATCGGCGCGATAGCCGGCGACCACGGTGATATCGCTTACCCCATGCCGGTTCAGCGCCTCGACCTGACGGCCCAGGATCGACCGGCCCCGCACCGGCACCATGCATTTGGGCTGCTCCAGGGTGAGGTCGCCAAGGCTCTCGCCGCGCGTCGCCGCCAGGATCACGCCTTGGGCCGATCCGTTTGACGCGGCAAGATAGCGCTTTTCGGCAGCTTCCAGTTCCCCGGCGCCGGCCAGCGCGAACACATCGGCCAGCGGCGCGACGCTGTCTTCCACGTCGATCAGGGTTTCGCTGCGCTTCAGCTCCGCGCAGGTGTCGCGCATCGCCTGAATGGAGCTGCGCAGATTGTGGTTCGCCCAGATCACCATCGACGCGCCAACCTCGCGGAACCGGTCGGTCGGCGTGCGGTAGTATTTGGTCGGAATGAGGATCACCGGCGCCCGGTTGTTCCATTCCCGGCAGAAGGCGAGGATCTCGTCCGCCGAGCTTTTCTTGGAGTGAATGACAATGGCGTCCGCCCCGGCATCCGCATAGGCATGCGCACGCTTCAGCGCTTCCTCCAGCCCCCGCCCGGCGATCAGCGCCTCGACCCGCGCGACGATGGAGAAATCGCCGTGCTCCTGGGTGTCCTTGCCGGCCTTGATCTTGCCGCAGAACTCGTCGATGTCGGCGAGCGGCTGGTTCTCGCCGAGGAACGAGTTGGTCTTGGGGAAGATCTTGTCCTCAATGCACACCCCGGCCACGCCACGCTGACACAGCTTTTTCACGAAGCGGCGGAAATTGTTGAAGTTGCCGTAGCCGGTATCGCCATCGACCAGGATCGGCAGGCTGGAGGCATCGGACATGTATTCCAGCATGTCCAGCACCTGCGTCCAGGACAGCTCGTTGTTGTCGCGCACGCCAAGCGTTGCCGACATGGACAGGCCCGACGCCCAGATCCCCTCAAAGCCGGCTTCCTCGACGATCTTCGCCGACAATCCGCTGTGCGCCTCCATCAGGAACGCCATCTCCGGCCGGGTCAGCAACTGGCGCAGCCGGGTGAACCGGGAGACGGGTGCGGTGTCCGATCCGCGCGTGTTTTCCAGCAGCAAGGGCAGTCCTTTCAATGATGACGGCAGGCAGGGAGGCAAGGAAGAACATGGGTCAGGCGCCGGTGCAGGCCCTGTGGCGGACCCGGGCCGGTCCCTTCCTTAGACCTTGAACGTGTAGTCGGTCGAGGCGGCGCGCTCCACATCCGGCGGATAATTCGCATGTTTGTCGGCATAGTAGCGCGCCAGATGGTCGCCATCCGCCGCGCGGTTGTAGGTGGCGAAATAGAGCCGGCGCTGACGGTCGCTGCGGTTGGTCTCGGACCGGTGCGGACAGAAACTGTCGATCAGCACCACATCGCCCGGCTCGGTCGCCACCGGCACGAAGGTCATGTCCTTCATGTCCTCGTCGGTCAGAGGTTCCCACTCGCGGAACATGCCGCGCTGGTGATGACCGGCGGCGAACTCGACGCAGCCGCTTTCCGGTGTCGCCGGATCGACGCACACCATGATCGAGACGAAACGCGGCGCATAGTTCCACCAGCCGGCCTGCTGATCCTGATGCGGGGTGAAACCGGCACCGCCCGGGCGCTTGAAGTTGACCTTTTCCTTGAACAGCGCCGCCGGTCCGCCCAGCGCCTCGCCGGCATAGCCGAGCAGCGCGGCGCTAAGCCCGGCGAAGACCGGAGAGAACGGTACCAGGTTTTCCATCCGGCTGATCACCCGGCGCGGCTCCGGGTCTTCGACCATCTCGCCGTAGACCCAGTGCTGGCCCGGCGCCTCCGGCACCTTTTCCAGCCGCTCGATCTCCGCCTCGATGGCCGCGACCGCCGCCGGATCGAAGGCAGTCTTCAGGAGAAGGAACCCATCGGCCTGGTAGCGCGCGCTTTCCTCCGCGCTCATGGCGCGTGGCAGGGTGAAGCCGTTGCCGCCCGTCAAAGCCGCCGTGTTCAGTGCCGTGCCGGTGATCGTCTCTCCCATGCGCTTTCCCTCGCTGCCGCCGATCCGATGGCCCGCAAGCCTGCACCCGGAAGTTCCCCCGGGGCGCCCGGGCGGCTCATTGGTAGCGAAGGAGCCGGCAAAAGAAAAGCACCACGCCGCCGCACGATAAGCGCCGAAGAGCGAGCTCGGGGGTCAGGAACCGGCGAGCAGCACCACCCCGCCCGCAACGGCAACGGCGGCGATTATCCGGCTTTTCCACGGGCGCTCGCCGAAGATCATCACGCCGATGGTCGCGGCGACGACGACACTAACCTCGCGCACGGCGGACACGGCGCCAAGCGGCGCCAGCAGATTGGCATAGATCACCAGCGCATAGGCGCCGACCGAACTGAACCCGGCAAGCAGCGTGTATTTCGCCATCGGTCGCGCCAGCACCCGCAACTGTCCCCAGCGCCGCTGGGCGACTACCGCCACCACCAGCGCCTCGGACAGGAACAGCCAGCCCATGTAGCCGAAGGCGCTGCCGGACAGCCGCACCCCCATGCCATCCACCAGACTGTAGCTGGCGATGATGAAGCCGGTGCCGATGGCCGCCGCCAGCGCCAGGGGCTGTTCGGCCAGCGAGCGACGCGCGGTGAAGGACAGAAGCGCAATGCCACCGGAGACGCAGGCGATGCCAATAGCGGCGGGCATGGGCAGTCGCTCACCAGCAAAGACAAAGGCGCCGAGCGCCACCAGCATCGGCGACAGCCCCCGGGCAATCGGATAGACCTGCGACAGATCGCCGATCCGGTAGGAGACGAACAGGAACAGGTAATAGAAGTAGTGCAGCGTGGCCGAGGCAACGATGAACGGCCAGCTCTCCGGCGCCGGGGCGGGCGAGGCGAGCACCATCGCCCCGCCGACGAAGGTATGGGCGATTGCCACGCAGGCAAGGATCAACGCCCGGTCGCCGGCAGCCTTGACCATGGCGTTCCAGCTGGCGTGCAGCACTGCCGCCGTCAGAACCAGCAAAAGAGCGAAACCGGACACTCAGACGGCCTCAGCAATGAGCAAGGATGGCCTCGCTGACAATATCCAGCGCCCGGTCGAGATCCTCGCGGGAAATCACAAGGGGCGGCGACAGGGTGAGCACGCAACCCTGACTGATCTTGAAACTCAGCCCCGCATCGAGGCAGCGATAGTAGATCGCCTCGGCGAGCGCCGTGCCGGGCGTGCGCTTGTCCTGATCGGTAATGATTTCCAGCCCGAACATCAACCCGCGTCCGCGCACATCGCCAATGATCGGCGCCCGCGCCTTCAGCTCTTCCATGCGGGCCATGGCATGAGCGCCAAGGGTTACCGCGCGCTCCACCAGCCCCTCGTCCTCGATGATCTGCAAGGTGGTCAGCGCCGCCCGCGCCGTTACCGGGTTTTTCTCGTGGGTGTAGTGACCGATGGCGAAATCACCGGCGACATTCAGCTCCGGACGGGCGACCACCGCCGCGATCGGCAGGATGCCCCCACCCAGCGCCTTGCCCATCACCAGAATATCCGGCGTGACCTCGTCATGCTCGCAGGCGAAATACCGTCCGGTCTTGCCCAGCCCCGTGGGGATCTCGTCGAAGATCAGCAGCGCGCCGCGCCGGGTGCAGGCCTCCCGCACCGCCTTCCAGAAGCCCGGGGGAGGAACGTAAGGCACCGCGCGCATCGGCTCGGCGATCACCGCTGCCACATCGCCCTCGCGCTCCAGCACGTAGTCGACCATCCCGGCGCAGGCGAGCCCGCAGGTCTCGGGACCGGCATGATTGTAGGGGCAGCGATAGCAGGCGAACGGCGCCACATGCTCCGTGCCCGGCAGCAGCGGCCCGGCAATGCCGGAGCGGAACGTGTATTCGCCGCCAACGCTGGCGGCGCCGAACCCGGCCCCGTGGAACGCATCCCAGAACGACACGGTCTTGAACCGGCCGGTGGCGGCGCGGGCGATCTTCAGCGCCACTTCATTGGCATCGGACCCGCCGGTGGTGAAGAGACAGCGCGACAGGGTTCCCGGCGCGATCCGGCCCAGCTTTTCCGCCAGTTCCACCGCTGGCTCGCAGGTGAAGCGGCGCGGCGCGAAGGGCAGTGCATCGATCTGCGCCTTGATCGCCGCCGTCAGGCGCGGGTGGCCATAGCCGATATGATGAACGCTGTTGCCGTGAAAATCCATGAACCGCCGGCCGGCGGTGTCCTCGATCCAGATCCCTTCCGCCCTCGCAATCGCCGACAGGCACGGCGAGGACAGGCTCTGATGCAGGAAGGCGTCGCCGTCCCGCTCCAGCAGCGCGTCGGTCGGCCCGTGCCGGCGCGCCGCGCGCCAGACCTGACGCGCCGCCGAGGTATTGGCCTCCCCTTCCGTGTGCACGGGCACATGCACCGGCAATTCAGGCTCATGCGTCATGCGGCTGTTCCTCGGTGGCGACACCCGCGCCGGCACACTTCAAGGCCGGCGCGGGAGGCTTCCCCCTACCAGGGCAGGGAGAAGGTCTTGATGTTGGTGTAGCTCTTCATCGCCTCGATGACACCTTCCTTGTAGCCAAGGCCGCTGTCCTTGATGCCGCCGAAGGGCGACATCTCGATGCGGTAGCCGGGCACCTCCCAGATGTTCACGGTGCCGACGTTGAGCCCCTTCACATAGGCGGTCGCCCGGTCCATGCGGTTGGTGCAGACCCCCGACGACAGGCCGAAGGCGGTGGAGTTGGAAATCCCCATCACCGCCGCATCATCCCCCGGCACCCGCACAACCGGGATCACCGGCCCGAAGGTTTCCTCCAGCACAAGTTCGCTTTCATGCGGCACATGGTCAACCACGATGGGCGGCAGCAGCGCGCCCTGGCGCCCCGGATGGTAGAGCACCTTCGCGCCGGCTTCCGCGGCCCTTGTCACCCGCGCATCGAACATCGCCGCCGCTTCCGCGTGGACGACGGTACCCAGATCCGTGTTCGGGTCCATCGGATCGCCGAACACCAGCTTGCGCGCCCGTTCCTCGATCATCTCCACCAGCCGGTCGGCGATCTTTTCCTGCGCCAGGATCCGCTTCACCGCCGTGCAGCGCTGGCCGGAGTTCTTGGTCGCCCCGGCAACCGCCAGATCCGCCGCCCGGGCCAGATCCTCCTCGCCCAGATCGTCGAGCACAATCAGCGGATCGTTGCCGCCAAGCTCCAGCACCGTGCGCTTGTAGCCGGCGGTGTCGGCGATCATCTTGCCCACCGGCACGCCGCCGGTGAAGGTGACCAGCTCGATCTGCGGATTGGTGATCATCTCCGCGCCGATATCCTTGGGCCAGCCGGTGACCACCGACAACATCTCAGGCGGCAGCCCGGCATCGTAGAGGATATCGGCCAGCATCAAGGCGGTGATCGGCGTCAATTCCGTCGGCTTGACGACGACGCAATTGTTGGTCGCCACCGCCGGCGCCACCTTGTGCGCCACCATGTTGAGCGGGTGGTTGAACGGGGTGATCGCGGAAATCGCGTTCAGCGGCTCACGGGTGGTGAAGATCTTGCGCGCCTTGCCGTGGGGCGTCAGATCGCAGGAATAGACCTCGCCATCGTCGATGATGCACATCTGCGCCGACAGGGTGAAGACGTCATAGGCCCGCCCCACCTCGTAGAGGGAATCCTTCTTGGAAATCCCCAGCTCCAGCGTGATCGTGTCGGACAGCGCCTCCTTGCGCTCCACCAGAAGCTCCGCCGCGCGGAACAGGATCTGTTGCCGCTCGTAGCGCGTCAGGCTCGGCCGGTAGGCGGCGGCGATGGCGAAGGCCTCGCGCGCATGGGCCGCCGTTCCCGCCGGCACCGTGCCGATCACCTCCCCGGTGAAGGGATAGCGCACCTCGATGACATCCTCGGCATCGACCTTGCGCCCGGCGATCCGCATCGGCTCGTGACGCACGCTCAAGCCGCGTTCGCTCATGTTCATGTGGGAACCTCCCTCTGCGTGTCCGCGCGCCGGATCAGCCCGCCGCCGCTGTCGCCGCCACCTGGAAGGCGTCGAAGTTGCGCAGGTCCGGTTCGTTGCCGAGGTCCGGCAGCACCCGGTTGACGATGAACGGCACCGCCTGCTCGGTCAGCCCGCCATGGGAGCGCAGCGGCTCGTTCAGCGCGGAGAGGTCGTGCCGCGAGGCGCTGGTGCCCAGCGTCTTGTTCTCCGAGGAGATCAGCACCAGATCGCCGATCCGGTCCGCCGGCAGCTCGAAGCGGCGGCAGCCTTCCGCCCGGTCGACCACCAGGTCGATGCCGTCGATGGCCGACAGTCGGGCGATCAGATCGGCCGCATCCGCCCCGTCCGGCAGATAGGTGGTGGCGAAGGAACCGAGCGCGCCGTGATGGACGACGTAGGGGTCGGTGATCGGCAGGATCACCCGCGCCGCATCCTTGCCGAGCCAACCGTCGAACAGGTCCTGCAGATAGATCACGTCCGGCGCGCCATCGGCGGTGTGCTTCGGCTTCATGCCATGATCGGCGGTGATGACGATGGCCGCGCCCAGCGCGTCCAGCTCGGTCAGGTAGCGGTCGAACATCTCGTAGAAGGCATTGGCCTCCGGCACACCCGGCGCGTATTTGTGCTGCACGTAGTCGGTGGTCGTCAGATACATGACGTCCGGCTTGAGCTCCTTCAGCAGCTTGACGCCGGCGGCGAAGACGAATTCGGACAGCTCCGCCGAATAGACCTCCGGCACAGGACGGCCGAGCCAGGCGCTGGCATTGTCGATGCCATGTTCGGCCTTGGTGGTGGTTGCCGATTTCTCCGAGGAGAAGCAGATCGCCCGCCCCTCATCGAAGGCAAGGCCGGAGCCGAGCAGCGCCCGCAGCTTGTCCTTGGCGGTCACCACGGCGACCCGGCAGCCGGCATCGTAAAAGCCCTTGAACACGGTCGGCGCGCGCAGGAAGCGCGGATCGTTCATCATCACCTCTTCGCCGGTTTCCGGCTCATAGAGGTAGTTGCCGCAGATGCCATGCACCGCCGGCGGCCGACCGGTGGCGATCGACAGGTTGTTCGGGTTGGTGAAGCTCGGGATGACCGAATGGGCGGTGCGTACGGTCCCGGTCTCGCGGATCCGCTTCAAGGTCGGCATCAAGCCGGCGGCGATGGCCTCGTCGAGATAGGCCGGCTCGCAGCCGTCGAGACAGATGGCGATGGCCGGCACCTTCGGGCGCGGATAGGCGCGGCCGTTGACCTGGACGGGGAACTTGGTGATCTGGTTCATCGGATGGACTTCGCTTGTTTCGAGAGGATGGGGCGCTCAGGCGACGAGCTTGGTGCGTTCTTCAAGGGCGATGGTCGGCGGCACGGCGCTGGACACGCCCATTTCGGCCAGGCACTCGGCGACGGCGGCGACGACCTTGCGCATCACCGGCGGATCCATCCGGCCGATGCAGCCGACGCGGAAGCTTTCCACCACCGTCAGCTTGCCGGGATAGATGATGAAGCCCTTGGCCTTCATCCGCGCGTAGAAGTCGGCAAAGCCGAAGGCCGGGTCGGCCGGAGTGAAGAAGGTGACGATGATCGGCGACAGCCAGCGTTCGCTGAGCAGGGTCTCGAAGCCGAGCCCACGCATGCCCTCCACCAGCGTGTCACGATTGGCGGTGTAGCGGGCGAGCCGGCCGGCCACCCCGCCCTCCTCGCGGTGCTGGCGCAGCGCCTCGATGAAGGCGGCGACCACATGGGTCGGCGGGGTGAACCGCCACTGGCCGGTCTTTTCCATATGCGCCCACTGGGCATGAACATCGAGGCTGAGCGAGGAACTGACGCCCTTGGCCTCTTCCAGTGCGCTCTTGCGGGCGATGACGAAGCCGAAGCCCGGCACACCCTCGATGCATTTGTTGGCCGAGGAGACCATCGCCTCGAAGGCGATCTCGCCCACCTCCAGCGGCACCGCGCCAAAGGCGCTCATGCTGTCGACCAGGAGTTTGCGCCCATGCGCGGCCACCGTATCGGCAATTTCCCGGACCGGATTGAGAATGCCGGAACTGGTCTCGCAATGGACGACGACCACATGGGTGATCCCCGGATCGACCTCCAGCGCCCGGGCGACCTCCTCGCCGCGCGGCGGCAGGTAGTCGCCCTTGTCGATCACCGCATAGGCGCGCCCCAGATAGTCCAGCGTCTGGGCGATGCGCTGGCCATAGGCGCCGTTGATCAGCACCAGAGCCTTGCCGTCACGCGGCAGGAAGCTGCCGAGCATCGCCTCCACCGCAAAGGTGCCGCTGCCCTGCACCGGCACGCAGTCATACGCCTCGCCGCCCGGACCGACCAACGCCAGCAGCTCGCGGCGCAGCTGCGCCGTCATGGCGCGGAAATCGTCGTCCCAGGAGCCCCAGTCGCGGAGCATGGCCTTCTTCACCTCATGGGAGGTGGTCAGGGGGCCGGGCGTCAGGAGATACGGTTCGCCGCACAGCGGCGCGGGCAGGACGGCCTGCGAGCAATCAGTCGACATCGGATCAAAGCCTCCAGGCAAAAGGGATCGGCCGGGACCTGTTCGGCAGCCGCCGGAAAAGGCACCCAAGGCGCCGGAACGGCCCGTTCTCGTCCGGTCCAGGCGTCGCCCCATTGGGCGACCCCCGTTGACCGCCCGATGATGCGAGGAAGCAAGATATTTGTAAAATCGCTATTTCAAATGCATTTGAACGATTTCACTTATACATGAAATCCGTTCGTCATCGACCCACGCGGTCAGCCTTCGGCCACCGCCAGCCGGCTTTCCAGGAGGTCCCCGCTCTGGCTGAGAATCGGGTAGGCGATGGTGGCGATCAGCGAGTTGATCTGCTTGTAATGGCGGATCGTTTCCAGATGGATTTCACTGGTCTCGATGGCATTGATACTGCCTTCGCGCAGGCGCTTGAGGTGCCGGGCGCTGCTGTCCCGTTCCAGTTGCCGCAGCCGGTCCTTCTCCTCCACCAGCTGCCGCGCGGTCTCCCGGTCGCCGGAAACCAGCAGATTGAGCGCCAGTTTCAGGTTGGACAGGACCCGCTGATGCAGGTCGGTCAACTCGCGCCAGCCATCCTCGGAAAACGCCAGCCGCCGGTCCCGCCGCTTTTCCGCCAGCGCCAACAGGTCCTTGACGATGATGTCGCCCACATGCTCCAGACTGATCGCATGGCCGGTCAGTTCGAAACAGCGCTGCGCGTCGGCCGGCTCGAGGCGGGAGCGGGCCAGCTCGGTGAGATAGGCCTTGATCTCCGCCTGCGCCCGGTCGAGCTCGTCATCCAGCGCCCGGGTGCGGGCGATCAGCGGCGCCGAACCGCTCTCATAAAGCTCCATCACCGGCGCCAGCATCCGCTGTACCGTCTCGCCCATGCCCAGCAGCTCGCGGGTCGCCCCGGCAATCGCCAGATGCGGCACCTTGAGGGCGCTGCGATCAAGGGCGCTGATGCGGGTCTCCGGCAGCTCTTCCTTCTCCGCCGCCAGGCCGATTACCCCTTCGATGACCCGAGCCATCGGCAGGCAAAGCGGCAGGCCGATCAGCAACAGGCTCGCATTGAACAGAAGATGGGCATTGACGATCTGCGCCGCGGGGCTCGCGCCCAGCAGATCGAGCGGCGGTGCCACGGTGACGAGCAGGAAGAGGGCGGCCAGCGAGCCGCCGCCGCGAAACACCATGTTGCCGGTGACGATGCGCCGCGCCTCGACCGACCCGCCCCGGGTCAGCCCGAGGGCGATCAGCCCGCCGCCGAAATTGGCGCCCAGCGCCAGCGCGATGCCCAGATCGGCGGGCAGTACATTCTGCGCCGCCAACGTCATGAACAGGAGGATGGCTCCGACGCTGGAATGCACCGCCCAGGTGAACAGCGCCCCGAGCAGGAAGGCGGTCAGGAAATCGCCTGACAGGTAATCGACGACGAGGGCGAAGAAGGCGCCTTCGCGCAAGGGGGCCGTCGCCTCGCCCATCAGCCGCAGGGACAACAGGATCAGGGCGATGCCGACGAGAATCCGGCCGCTCTGGCGCTGTTCGCGGCTGCGCCCGTTGAGAAACAGCGCCCCGCCGACAACCAGACAGATCGGCATCAGCCAGGAGATGTCATAGGCCAGAATGCGCACCACCAGCGCCGAGCCGAGATCCGCGCCCAGCATCAGGGACAGCCCCACCGGCAGGCCCAGCAGGCCGCTGGCGGCAAAGCCCGCGCCCAGAACCGCCACGGCGGTGGAGCTTTGCAGCACCACGGCGGCGATGGTTCCGCTGGCGGCGGCCTTCACCGCGCCGGTGCGAGCCCGGCCGATGGCCCGGCGCAAGCCCGCCCCGTGTGCCCGCTCCACTCCGGTCCGCACCATCCGGACCGCGAAGAGCAGCAACGTAACGGCACCGGCCAAATGCAGCAGCATCAACGATACGGTCATGTTTCTGTCCTTCTTGCTTCAATCGCCGACCCGGGAATCGTCACACCCCCGCCGCACGGGTCGTGGGCAGGTTTCTCCGGTCGAATCGTCCAATATCACCCAGGATTGCGGTGGCTTTGCGGCCTCCCGGGGCACTGTGCCCCGCCAGGCCGTGACACCGGTGACGCGCCCGCATGGGCGAGCCTAACCGCTGCAGATGACAATCGGATCGGCCTTTCGCCGATCTGCCGCGCGCATCGACCACGCGATGCGCGCGGCACCACGCTAGTGCCCGTCCCGCCGGCGCCAGACGCTGGTCCGCCGCAGCAGGGAGCCAGTCACCACCACCTGAACGAGCTTCACGCACACCGACGTCAGCACGATCATGATGGCCATCGCCGCCGCCGGCGCCTGATCGCCAACGTCATCCATGTTCAAAACGGCGATGGAGGCCAGTTTCGTATCCGGCGCATAGAGGAACACCGCTGCCGAGACGGTCGTCATCGCATTCAGGAAAAGATAGATCGCCACGTCGATAATCAAGGGCAGGCAGATCGGCACATGCACCCGCCACATGGTCTTGTAGGCCGGCACCTTGAGCGAGGCGGACACCGCTTCGAACTCCCGGTCCACCTGTTTCAGCGCGGTGACGAAGGACAGGTGCGAGACCGTGTAGAAATGCACAACCGTCGACAGCACCAGGATCGCCATCGTGCCGTAGAACCCGCTCAGCGGATTGAGCGGGTTGGAAAAGAAGAACACATAGGCAAGACCAAGCACCAGGCCGGGCACTGCCATCGGGATCATCGCCAGCATGTGCAGCAGCCCGCGGGCAAACGGCAGCCCGTCCGACTTCTCGACGAAATAGGCGCCGAGGAAGATCACGCTGGTGCCGATCACCGCCGTCCAGGCCGCCATTTCCAGCGAATTGGTGAAGGACGCCCAGCCATTCGGGTCGATGGCGTTGAAGTCGTAATGCACCAGCGACAGGGTCAGATTGTACGGCCAGTAGGTCACCAGCGAGGCGAACACCGCCGTGCCGATGATGCCGATCAGGAACACGGCGACCAGCGAGCAAAAGGCGAGGAAGGCCCGGTCGCGGATCTTGTTCGGCACCGGCACGTAAGGCACCGCCCGCGCGGAAAGCTGCGCCACCTGCTTGCGCCGCACGATCCTGTCGACGGAGAACGAGATGATCGCGGGGAACAGGAGGATCAGGCCGACCACCGCGCCCATGGAGAAGCTCTGCTGACCGACCACCTGCTTGTAGATATCCGTCGCCAGCACATTGAAGTTGCCGCCGATCACCTTGGGCACGCCGAAATCGGTGATCGTCAGGGTGAAGACAACGAAGCCGGCGCTGATCAGCCCGTAGCGGGCACCGGGTACGGTAATGGTCCAGAACGCCCGCCAACGCGAGGTGCACATCGCCTCCGCCGCCTCGTAAAGCCGCGCATCGGCGGTCGACAGCGCCGTCACCATGATCATCAGCACATGGGGAAACACATAGAAGGTGATGCCAAGCACGATGCCGATCGGCCCGTAGATCGAGTTGCCGAACAACAGCCCCTTGATCATCCCCTGATTGCCGAACAGATAGATCAGCGCAATCGCCGACAACAGCGAGGGCGCCAGGATCGGGATCATGGCAATCGCCCGGAACAGCGTGCGCCCGGGCATGCAGGTGCGGGTCAGCGCATAGGCGTAGCCGAAGGCCAGGAGACAGGCGAGCACCGTGACCACCAGGGCGATCTCGACCGAGTTGAAGATCGACTGGATCAGCCCGGCGGAGGAGAAGTACTTGGCGAAATTGGCAAGCCCGACATAAGCGCCCAGATCGTCCTGAAGGCTCTTGATGAAGATCGTCGCCAGCGGCGCGGCGACGAAGACGATGAGCAGCCCGACCCCGGCCAGCAGCCCCAGCGTCGACACCAGACGGCCGCCGTCGATCGGCGCCCGCCCGGCAAGGGCAGTGCTGTCGGCCGCGCTCATGCCCCGGCCTCCGCCACCGGCTGCGCGCGCCCGCCGGCTGTGCGTTCATCGCCCGGATAAACGCACAGCCGGTCTCTCGGCAGGGAAAACGGCAGCGTGCTGCCTTCGCTGATGCCGAAATCGCGCAGGATGTTGGCGGAAAGATCCGCGTCGAAGGCTTCTCCCTCGAAACCGTCCACCCGCACCCGGGCCCGGCTGAAGGAGCCGAGAAAGTCGATGCTCTCCACATAGCCGAGGAAGCGGTTTTCCGCCGTCTCCTCCACACCGCGGAACACCACGTCTTCCGGCCGGAAGCTGACCAGCACCTCGCCGGTGCGGTCCGGCACCTGAGCGGTGTCGAGCGACAGGGCCTGCTCGCCGATGCGCACCGAACCATCCTTGCCGATGCGGCCACGCAACAGGTTCATGTGGCCGACGAAATCGGCGACGAAGGCGCTTTGCGGGCGGGAATAGACCTCCATCGGCGTGCCGACCTGCTCGATCTTGCCCTTGCTCATGACAACGACGATATCGGCGAGCGCCAGCGCCTCCTCCTGGTCGTGGGTCACCATCACCGTGGTCACGCCAAGCCGGCGCTGCAGGTCCTTCATTTCGTGGCGCAGATCGACCCGCACCTTGGCATCGAGCGCGCTCAACGGCTCATCGAGCAGCAACAGGCCCGGCTGCATCGCCAGCGCCCGCGCCAGTGCCACCCGCTGCTGTTCGCCGCCCGACAGCGCCGCCGGGTATTTGCGCCCCGAGGTGGGCAGATGCACCAGTTCCAGAAGCTCCTGCACCCGCGTGGCGATTTCCGCCTTGGGCAGGCCCTGATTGACCAGGCCGTAGCCGACATTGGCGTTGACGGTGAGATTGGGAAACAGGGAATAGGACTGGAAGACGATGCCGAAATCGCGCTGCGACGGCGGCAGGTTGGAGATATCCCGCCCGTCCTGAACGATCCGCCCCGAGGACTGACGCTCCAGGCCGGCGATCGACCGCAGCAAGGTGGTCTTGCCGCAGCCCGAAGGACCAAGAAAACAGACGAACGAGCCGCGCTCGATGGTCAGGGAGATATCGGCGAGGGCCGAGAAGTCGCCGAAGCGCTTGCAGACGTCCCGGATTTCAAGAAACACATCGCTCTCCGCTGCCTCGGGTTCGGGCGACAGGCGCGCCGACTGGGCAAGGGCCGGGCGTTTCGCTGCCATGTTCATGACCGGCGATCCTTCCGAGCTGATTGGAAAGAAGGAAGAAGTCCGGCCGGACGCGCCGGCCGGTCTCGCTGATGTGCCGCTTATTTCGGCGCGGACTTCGACCCGTAGCGCTTTTCCCACTCTTCGAGGATACGCTTGCGGTTTTCAGCCGCCCAGCCGAAATCGTTGTCGATCATCTTGTCCTGGATGTTCTCCGGGAAGTTCTCGACCGGCTTGGCGATGCCCGGCATGGCCACCACCGCATAGGCCTCGTTGTACATCCGGTTGGCCTTTTCGGTGACGGACCAGTCGGCGAAGGCCTTGGCACCGGCCTTGTTCTTGGCCGTCTTCATGATGCCGAAGCTCTCAAGGTCCCAGCCGAGACCCTCCGACGGGGCGATCACCGCCACCGGCGCGCCGTCGCTCTTCAGCTGTGCGCCCTTGTAGGCGAAGGAGACGCCGATCGGGTATTCGCCGCGCCCGGCCATCTTGCACGGGGCGGAGCCGGAATGGGTGTAGATGCCGATGTTTTCGTGCAAGCCGTCCATGTAGGACCAGGCCATGTCCTCGCCCCAGATCTGCATCCAGCTCGACACGTCGAGGAAGCCGGTGCCCGAGGAGGCCGGGTTCGGCATGACGATATGGCCCTTGTAGACCGGCTTCAGCAGGTCCTGCCAGCTCGCCGGCATCGGCAGACCCTTGGCCTCCGCCTCATAGGTGTTGACGCAGAGAGAGGCCACCCAGGCGCGCTGGCCGACCCAGCGCGGCGGCGACTGCTTGTCCATCAGCGCCGGCGACAGCTTGTCCACCCCGGCCGGCGCATAGCCCTCCAAAAGGCCCCGGTCGGCCATCATGAGAAGGCTGGTGGCGGCAAGACCCCATACGATATCCGCCGGCGAGTTCTCCCCCTCCGCCAGCAGCTTCGCCGTGATCACGCCGGTGGAATCGCGCACCCACTGGATTTCATAGTCCGGATTGTCCGCCTCGAAGGCTTCGGCGAAGCCGGTCAGTTCCTCCGGTTCGACCGCCGTGTAGACCGTGATCTTCTCGCGCGCCGCGGCCGCCTCGATGCCAATGGCAAGCGTGGCGACCGCCGCGAATCCTGCAATGCGGCCAAAGGTCTGTGCTACCGTTCCCATGTAAGTCTCCATCCGCGAAGGTGATCGGTTCACTCGCCGCCCGGCAGGTTGTTTTGTCGTTTTGCCGGTACGACTGGGCGCAAACCTTACGCCACAAGGAAACGATTGGCGAAGCCCATAAGTCAAATCGCTAATTTCGATACGACGTATCGCATGAATTAATATAAAAGAAATCTCCGCGCCGAGCGCACCTGTCTTGTCCAGGTGTCTGCCGGCATGAGAAATCGAGGATCCGGAATGCGGTATGTGCAGTTGCGCGCCTTTCACAACGTCGCCATGGCCGGCGGCTTTTCCAAGGCGGCGGATGTCCTCGGGCTGACCCAGCCGGCGGTCTCCGACCAGGTGCGCAAGCTGGAGGAAGAGTATGACATCGCGCTGTTTTACCGGAACAAGCGCCAGGTCTCGTTGACCGACACCGGGCACCGGCTACTGGAAATCACCCGGCGCATGTTCGACACGGAAAACCAGGCGATGGAGTTTTTGTCCGAGGCGCGGGACCTGCGCACCGGCAGCTTGCGCATCATCGCCGACAGCGCTCTTCACCTGCTGCATCTGCTGCCGCCGTTCAAGCAGCGCTATCCGGGCATCGAGATTTCCATTCGCAGCGGCAACACCGAAACCGTGCTCAAGGCGCTTGGCGACTATGCCGCCGATGTGGGCGTGCTCGGCGAGATGATCGAGCGTCCCGGCTTCACGGCCCGAACCCTGGGCAGCGAGCCGCTGATTGCCTTTGTCGCCCGCTCCCACCCCTGGAGCCAGCGGAGCGGAGCAACCCTTGCCGAAATCTGTTCCCAGCCGCTGATCCTGCGCGAGAACGGCTCCAAGACCCGGCAGAAGTTCGAGGACGAGGTACACCGGCGCGGCCTGCCCCTGCAGATCGCCATCGAGGCGGAAGGACGCGAGGCGGTGCGCGAGATCGTCGCCACCGGCCTTGGCGTCGGCGTCGTCTCCCAGGCCGAGTTCGGCCACGATCCCCGGCTGGCGATCATCCCGATCCTGGATGCCGACATGCATATGGAAGAGGCCCTGCTCTGCCTCAGCGAGCGCGCCCAAGCAAAGCTGATCTCCGCCTTCTTCGAAATCGCCGCCGAAAGCCGGACGGACGAACAGCCCACCGGCTGAGGCGCACGACCCCTCCGCCTCACACCTTGATCCGGGCGCCGCGCGGGTCATAGGCCGGACGCAGAGAGGCCGTTGCCGGGTAACGCCGACCGGCGATATCGACCTCCCATGTGCCTTCCGCGACATAGGCCGCGTCGACGCCGCCCTCGGCCCGCACCAGGGCCAGGGCCACCGGCCCGCCGAGAGAAAAACCATAGGCGGCGGAGCGCAGATCGCCCACCGGTTCCCCGTTCCGCAGCACCAGTTCCCCGCCCCAGGCCACCGCCTGCGGATCGCCGACCACCAGTTGCACGATCCGCCGGCGGGGCGGCATCCCGCGCCGCTCCAGCAGCGCCTCCCGGCCGATGAAGCCGCCGGGCTTGTCGAAATCGACGGCAAACGCAAGGCCGGCTTCAAACGGGGTGACATCCGGGTCGAGCTCACGCGCCCAGGCCCGGTAGCCCTTTTCCAGCCGCAGCCCCTCCAGCGCGTAGTAGCCCGCGTCCCGCAACCCGAGATCAGCACCGGCCTCGAACAGCGCGTCATAGACCCCAGCGGCGAACTCCGCCGGCACGTAGAGCTCAAAGCCGAGCTCGCCCACATAGGTCATGCGGTTGGCCAGCACCGTGGCATGGCCGAGGTCGATCTCCCGGTTGCTGGCGAAGGGAAAGGCCTCGTTGCCGAGATCCGCATCGGTCAGCCGGGAAAGCAAGGTGCGCGCCTGCGGCCCCATCACGCTCAGGACCGCATGGGCGGAGGTGACATCGGTAAGCACCGCTGCGGCGCCTTCCGGGATCTGCCGGCGGATCCAGTCCGCATCGCGCACCGGCTGCGCCGTGCCGGTCACGATCAGGAAGCTGTCCGACCCGCGCCGCATCACCGTCAGATCGCTTTCATAGCCACCGCGCGCATTGAAGAGCCCGGTGTAGACCGAGCGCCCCACCGGCACGTCCACATTGGCCCCGCAGATCCGGTTCAGCACCGTCACCGCGTCCTTGCCCTGAAACAGGAACTTGGCGAAGGAGGTCTGGTCGAACACCGCCACCGCCTCACGCACGGCCCTGTGCTCGCGGCCCACCGCCTCGAACCAGTTCTGCCGACCGAAGGAATAGCGCGTGGCCCGCTCCTCCCCCGGCCCGGCGAACCAGTTGGCCCGCTCCCAGCCCATCTTCGAGCCGAACACCGCACCCTTTGCCGCCAGCCGGTCATAGAGCGGCGACTTGCGCAAGGGCCGGGCGGTCTCCAGCTCCCGGTTCGGCCAGGGCATGGCGTAATGCAGGCCGAGCGTCTCCTTCACCCGGTCATGCAGCCAGCGCGGGTTGTTGTTGAACCGGTCGAAGCGGCGGATGTCGACCGGCCACAGATCCTGGGTCGGCGCGCCGTTGACGATCCATTCGGCCAGCGCCATGCCGGCCCCGCCGGCGCTGGCGATGCCCATGGAGTTGAACCCGGCGCCGACGAAGAAATTGCGCAAGGCCGGCGCCTCGCCGAGAATGAAATTGTTGTCCGGGGTGAAGCTCTCCGGGCCGTTGTAGAACTGGCGGATCTCCGCCTTCTCCAGATCCGGCACCCGCTGCAGCGCGTTTTCCATCAGGATCTGGAACTGGTCCCAGTCGTCCGGCAGGAGCTGGAAGACGAAATCGTCGGGAATGCCCTCCATGCCCCAGGGCTTGGCCTCCGGCTCGAAACCGCCCATGACCAGGCCGCCGACCTCTTCCTTGAAATAGATATAGCCGTCCGGATCGCGCATCACCGGCAGGTCCGGGTGAACCCCGGCCATCTTGCCGGTGACGATGTACATGTGCTCGGCCGAATGCAGCGGCACGTCGACCCCGCACATGGCCCCGACCTTGCGCGCCCATTGCCCGGCGCAATTGACCACCGTCCGGGCGGTGATCGCCCCGTGGTCGGTCTCAACGCCGGTGACCTCGCCCTTCGCCGTCGTCACGCCGGTGACCCGCACGCCCTCGATGATACGCGCGCCGCCCTGCCGGGCGCCCCGCGCCAGCGACTGGGTGAGGTCGGTCGGGTTGGCCTTGCCATCGCCCGGCAGCCACACCGCGCCAACCAGATCCTCCGTCGCCATCACCGGCCACAGCGCCCCGGCCTCCGCCGGGCTCAGCACCTCGATCTCCACCCCTTGCGCCCGGGCCGAGGCGGCGGTGCGCCGCAGCACCGTCATCCGTTCCGCGCTGCGGGCAACGGTCAGCGAGCCGCAGTTCTTCCAGCCGGTGGCCAGCCCGGTCTCCGCCTCCAGCCCGGCATAAAGCTCCGTCGAGGCGCGGATCAGCCGGGTCATGCTCTCATGGGAGCGCAACTGGCCGACGAGGCCGGCCGCGTGCCAGGTGGTCCCGCCCGAGAGCTTGCCCTGTTCCAGCAGCACCACATCCCGCTTGCCGAGCTTCGTCAGGTGATAGGCGAGACTGGCGCCGACGATGCCGCCGCCGATGATGACGATTTCCGCCTGGGAAGGAACGGGTGCTTGCGACATGGCAGGGCTCCGATGCAGGTGATCCAATGGGTTCAAGACAGATCACGCTTTGCAAAACTTTGCAAATATTTTCGTTATTTGGCAAAATTCGTGATATACCAGATTTGCCAACCACGCCCCGGCCGCGCCGTTCGACCACCCAACCCGCGCGATGAAACCAGACAGGATCCTTCAAGGTGAGCGACACATCCCCCTTTCCCGCCGAGCACCGCCGGGCGCTGATCCTGGAAGAGCTGGACCATCATCAGGCGGTGACCATCCGCGCCCTCAGCGAACGACTTGGTGTTTCCCGCGAGACCCTGCGCAAGGACATCGCCCTTCTGGCCGAGGCCAATTGCCTGCGTCAGGTGCGCGGCGGCGCGGTGATCGCCGATGCGCAGGAGCCGCCAGTGGAGGAGCGCACCCAGACCAACCCGGAGGGCAAGCGGGCGATGGCCCGCCATGCCGCCGGTCTCGTTGAGGACCACACCTCGGTGCTGATCGATTCCGGCACCAGCACCCGGATGCTGGCGGAGTTGCTGGCCCGGCGCAACGGCCTCACCGTCTTCACCAACGATCTGCGCATTGCGCTTGATCTCAGGGCCAGCGCTCGCGCCGTGCATGTCCTGGGCGGCCAGCTCGGCACGGATGAAGACGCGACCCAGGGGCTCGACGCCATCGACATGCTGCGCGGCTATACCGTCGACATCGCCTTTGTCGGCGTTGGCGGGCTCAGCGCCGAGCGGCTGGTGTCCGATTTCAGCCGCGACGGCGCGGCCTTGCGCTGTGCCATGCTCGCCGCCGCCCGCCATCCGGTGCTGCTGGCCGACCACAGCAAGATCGACCGGCCCGCCCCCGTCCGGCTCACCGATATCCCGACAGGAACCCGGTTGATCACCGACCGGCCGCCCGCTCCGGACCTTGCCCAGACGATGGAGGCCGCCGGGATCGGTCTCGATATCGCCCGGGACAGCGCCTGATCGGCTCTCATCGGGTGCAAGACCGGAAGGAATGGGGTCGGGACCGCAAGTCATTGGACGTCTGCCGCCGCCGGGGCTATGACCGAGGACAAGATCATTCCCACTGGTGAGCGACTTCATGACCGGCCCTCTTTCCCATCTGCGTGTTCTCGACCTGTCGCGGGTTCTTGCCGGACCCTGGTCCACCCAGGCGCTCGCCGACATGGGCGCCGAGGTGATCAAGATCGAACGGCCCGGCGCCGGCGACGACACCCGTGGCTGGGGCCCTCCCTTCCTCAAGGACGCGGACGGCAACGAGACCCGGGAGAGCGCCTATTTCCTCTCCGCCAACCGGGGCAAGAAATCGGTCGCCGTCGACCTCTCGCGCGAGGAAGGCCGGCGCCTGGTGCTGGAGATCGCCAAGCGTTCCGACATTCTGGTGGAGAATTACAAGCTCGGCGGGCTGAAGAAATACGGGCTCGACTATGACAGCCTGAAAGCGGTCAATCCGCGCCTGATCTATTGCTCGATCACCGGCTTCGGCCAAACCGGCCCCTATGCCGCGCGCGCCGGCTATGATTTCATGATCCAGGGCATGGGCGGGCTGATGTCGGTCACCGGCGAGGCCGACGGCCGGCCCGGCGGCGGACCGCAGAAGGTCGGCGTCGCCCTGACCGACATTCTCACCGGGCTTTACGCCACCATCGGCATTCTCGGCGCACTGGCCGAGCGCGAGCGCTCCGGTGAGGGCCAGCACATCGACATGGCGCTGTTCGACGTTCAGGTCGCGGCCCTTGCCAACCAGTCGCTCAACTATCTGGTGTCCGGCACCGCCCCGGTGCGCCTGGGCAATGCCCATCCGAACATCGTGCCCTATCAGGCCTTCGAGACCGCCGATGGCCATCTCATTCTCGCCGTTGGCAATGACGGGCAGTTTGCCCGCTTCTGCGAGATCGCCGGCCGGCCGGAACTGGCCACCGATCCACTCTACGTCAGCAATCAGGCCCGGGTCGCCAACCGGGACACCCTGGTGCCGCAGATCGCCGAGATGCTGACCAAGCGCACCACCGCCGACTGGATCGCCGCGCTGGAGACCGCCGGCGTTCCTTGCGGCCCGATCAACACCATCGCCGAGGTGTTCCAGGAGCCGCAGGCCCTGGCGCGCGGCCTCGCCACCCAGATGGCCCATGCCAGCGGTGCCACCGCGCCCGGTGTCGCCAGCCCCTTGCGCTTCTCCCGCACGCCGGTGAACGACAAGGTCGCCCCACCGATGCTCGGCCAGCACACCCGTCAGGTCCTTGCCGAGGTGCTCGGCCTCAGCGAGACGGAAATCGGCGCCCACGAGGCCGAGGGCACCGTCGCCGCTGGGTAGCACGCCGCCGGCCAGGTTGCACTGCAAGATTTCTGTGCAATTTTTCGCTGCAGTGCAAAAACTTGCGGCGCGCCCGGGCGCGCCGCTCTTTCGGTCCGCGCACCCGCCAGTCTGCCGGGCGCGGACGTAAGCCGCTCTATCGGCTTCGTCTTTTTCTCCCGCCAGCGGTTCTCCCGCATTTGGCACGCATCTTGATTTCCCCTTTGTCATGCCGGTGACGGCGCCATGAGACAGGGGAAAGCGATGACTGCGGCGGTATTGAAGACAACGGCGGGCCTGGCGCTCGCGGCACTTCTGGCGACGGCAACGCCCCAGGGCCTGCGCGCCGAGGACACCATCAAGATCGGCATCCTGCATTCGCTTTCGGGAACCATGGCGATTTCCGAGACGACCCTGAAGGATGCCGTGCTGATGCTGATCGAGGAGCAGAACCGCAAGGGCGGCGTGCTCGGTAAAAAACTCGAGGCAGTGGTTGTCGATCCGGCGTCCGACTGGCCGCTGTTCGCCGAAAAGGCGCGGGAGCTGATCGAAGTCGAGAAGGTCGCCGCCGTCTTCGGCTGCTGGACCTCCGTATCGCGCAAATCGGTGCTGCCGGTGTTCGAGGAGCTGAACGGCCTGTTGTTCTACCCGCTCCAGTATGAGGGCGAGGAGAGCCAGCGCAACGTGTTCTACACCGGCGCGGCGCCGAACCAGCAGGCGATCCCCGCCGTCGAGTATCTGATGCAGGAGGAAGGGGTGGAGCGCTGGGTGCTGGCCGGCACCGACTATGTCTATCCGCGCACCACCAACAAGATCCTGGAGACCTACCTGAAGTCCAAAGGCGTTGCCGCCGAGGACATCATGATCAGCTACACCCCGTTCGGCCACAGCGACTGGCAGACCATCGTCGCCGATATCAAGGCCTTCGGCTCCGCCGGCAAGAAGACCGCCGTGGTCTCCACCATCAATGGCGATGCCAATGTCCCCTTCTACAAGGAGCTGGGCAATGCCGGCATCAAGGCGGAAGACATTCCGGTCATCGCCTTTTCCGTCGGCGAGGAGGAACTGGCCGGGCTCGACACCGGCCCGCTGGTCGGCCACCTCGCCGCCTGGAACTACTTCCAGTCGGTCGACACGGAGGAAAACGCCGCCTTCGTCGACACCTGGCGCGCCTTCACCGGCGACGGCGAACGGGTCACCAACGATCCCATGGAGGCCCATTACCTCGGCTTCAACATGTGGGTGAAGGCGGTGGAGAAGGCTGGCAGCACCGATCCGGACGCGGTGATCGACGCCATCGTCGGCGTCACCGTGCCCAACCTCAGCGGCGGCTATTCGGCGATGATGCCGAACCACCACATCACCAAGCCGGTGCTGATCGGCGAGATCCAGGACGATGGCCAGTTCGAGACGGTCTGGGAAACCCCCGGGCTCGTGGTCGGAGATGCCTGGTCCGATTATCTGGACGGCTCGAAGGACCTGATCGCCGATTGGCGTCCGCCGATGGCCTGCGGCAACTTCAACACCGCAACGGGTAAGTGCGGCGGGTCGGGCAGCTGACACGCGCCCATCCCCCCGCATCCAGAGGGAGGGGGGCGGACAATGTATCCGCCTCCCCCGACCTTGCCTCGCGCCGCGCTCAACGCCTGCGCCGCCGCATCGGCTCTGCCCGCACCCAAGTCGTCCAGAGGTCCCATGATCCGAGCTTGCCTCCCACCTCCGGCCCCAGCGATACTTGCCCTTCGTGCCCTGCTGCTCCTCGCCCTCGTGCTGGGCGCCTCCCTTGCCGGCAACCAGGCCCGCGCCGGGGAAAGCCCCGATCTGCGCGCGGCCATCGCCGCATTGGCGAAGGGGTCCTTTGCTGAGACCGAGAAACGGATCGCCGCACTCACCGCCCTGGGCGATGCCCGTGCCGTCCCGGCGCTGGAAGCCCTCGCTGGCGGCGACCTTTACCGGCGCAAGGCCGATGGCGCGGTTTTCATCGTCAGCGGCGCGAGCGGCGGCTATCGGCTCACCGACCCGCTGACCTTGCAGGACGCCGGCACCGCCGGGCGCCGCGAGGTCAAGAAGATCCGCGTCAACAACCGGCTGCGGCGGGCGATCCGCGCCGCCCTTGGCGCCCTTACCTTGAGCGCTTCCGATCCGGCCCGGCGCCTTGCCGCCGCCGAAGCCATCCTCAAGGCCCGCGACAAAGAAGCGGTCGAAACGCTCGACCGAGCGCTTGCCCGCGAGACCGTTGCAGAGGTGGCCGCCGCCCTGCAGGCCGCACGGGCGGCGGCGGTGCTGGCCTCCGACCGAAGTGCCGAGGAAAAGAGCGCGGCCATCAATGTGCTCGCCGCCCGCGGCGACCGCGAGGCCATGGCAATTGTCGCAAGCATCGCCGCCACTGAGGACCAGGCGCTTGCCGGGCAGGCCACGGCAGCCCTCGCGCGCATGGAGCGGAGCCAGGCGCTGTGGGATGTCGCCCGCAACATCTGGTACGGCCTGTCGCTCGGCTCGGTGCTACTGCTGGCGGCCATCGGCCTTGCCATCACCTTCGGCGTGATGGGCGTCATCAACATGGCCCATGGCGAAATGGTGATGCTCGGCGCCTACACGGCCTTCATGGTGCAGGGCCTTTTCGGCGCGCTGGTGCCGGGGCAGATCGACTACGCCCTGGTGGTCGCCCTGCCCGCCGCCTTCCTTGTCACCGGCCTTGTCGGCATCGCCATCGAGCGCGGGGTGATCCGCTTCCTGCATGCCCGGCCGCTGGAGACCCTACTTGCCACCTGGGGGGTGTCTCTGATCCTGCAACAGGGGGTGCGCACCCTCTTCGGCCCGACCAACCGGGAGGTCGGCACGCCGTCCTTCATGTCCGGCGCCTTCGAGCTCGGTCAGTTGACCATCACCTACAACCGGCTGTGGATCCTCGTCTTTTCGCTCGCCCTTTTTGCCGCGCTGATTGCTGCGATGAAGAAGACCCGCTTCGGCCTGACCATCCGCGCCGTCACCCAGAACCGGCGCATGGCCGCCTCCATGGGCATCCGCACGCCGCTGGTCGACGCGCTCACCTTCGGGCTCGGCTCCGGCATCGCCGGCATTGCCGGCGTCGCCCTGTCGCAGATCGACAATGTGTCGCCCAACCTTGGCCAGTCCTACATCATCGACAGCTTCATGGTGGTGGTGTTCGGCGGGGTCGGCAATCTCTGGGGAACCCTGCTCGGCGCCATGAGCCT
The DNA here is from genome assembly GCF_014635285.1 of Stappia taiwanensis. Classification (GTDB taxonomy): domain Bacteria; phylum Pseudomonadota; class Alphaproteobacteria; order Rhizobiales; family Stappiaceae; genus Stappia; species Stappia taiwanensis. The sequence goes on from NZ_BMCR01000010.1 coordinate 122,713, forward strand.
TGGCATCGCCAACAAGTTCCTGGAGCCCTTCGCCGGCGCGGTGCTGGCCAAGATCCTGGTGCTCGTCTTCCTCATCCTGTTCATCCAGAAGCGCCCGCGCGGCCTGTTCGCCCTCAAGGGCCGGGCGGTGGAGGCATGACGCGCGCAGGCGGCACACCGGCCGGGAGGCTAGCCCCATGACACGACGGTTCTTCACCCATGGCATGACCCGGGGCGGCTGGGTCTTCCTGGCGCTGCTGGCGGCGGCCGGCCTGCTCATTCCGCTGCTGAACCTTGCCCTTCCCGAAAGTCACCCGCTGCACATGCCGACCTACGCGGTGACGCTTTCCGGCAAATACCTGACCTATGCGCTGCTGGCGCTGGCGCTCGATCTGGTCTGGGGCTATTGCGGCATCCTGTCCCTTGGCCATGCGGCTTTCTTCGCCCTCGGCGGCTATGCCATGGGCATGTACCTGATGCGACAGATCGGCCCGCGCGGCGTTTATGGCGATCCGCTGTTGCCGGATTTCATGGTCTTCCTCGACTGGCAGGAGCTGCCCTGGTACTGGCTCGGCTTCGACCTCTTTCCCGTCGCGCTGGCCATGGCGCTTGTGGTCCCCGGCGTGCTTGCCTTCGTGTTCGGCTGGTTCGCCTTTCGCGCCCGCGTTGGCGGCGTCTACCTGTCGATCATCACCCAGGCGATGACCTACGCGTTGCTGCTGGCGTTCTTCCGCAACGACATGGGCTTTGGCGGCAACAACGGTCTGACCGATTTCAAGGAGATCCTCGGCTTCGACCTGCAGTCCGATGCGACCCGCGCCGGGCTGTTCGCCGCCTCGGCGCTCGCCCTCGGCCTTGCCTTCGTGCTGTGCGTCGCCATCACCTCGTCACGGCTCGGCAAGGTGCTGATCGCCGTGCGCGACGCGGAAAGCCGCACCCGTTTCCTCGGCTACCGGGTCGAACACTACAAGCTGTTCGTCTGGACCGTTTCGGCGATGCTGGCCGGGCTCGCCGGCGCGCTCTACGTGCCCCAGGTCGGCATCATCAATCCGGGCGAATTCGCCCCGGCCAACTCCATTGAGGCAGTGATCTGGGTGGCCATCGGCGGACGCGGCACGCTGGTCGGCCCGATCCTCGGCGCTGGCCTGGTGAATTTCGCCAAGAGCTGGTTCACCGCCGCCCTGCCGGAACTCTGGCTCTTCGCCCTCGGCGCGTTGTTCATCGCCGTGACCCTGTTCCTGCCAAGGGGCCTTGTCGGCAGCCTGCCCCGGTTGTGGGCCAAAGCCACCGGCACCCGATCCAAGGCCCCGCCTGACGCGCGCGCCAAGGCGCCGGCGGCGGCGGAGTAGGAGAATGACCATGCCCCCTCATGTCCCCCCCGCCATGCCAGACGAGCCCGGCCAGCCCGATCCTCACCGGCATGACACCCTGCTCTACCTCGACGGGGTCAGTGTCGCCTTTGACGGCTTCCAGGCGCTGAACAACCTCTCAATGGTGGTCGGACGCACGGAAATGCGCGCGGTCATAGGCCCGAACGGCGCTGGCAAGACCACCATGATGGACGTGATCACCGGCAAGACCCGGCCCGACAGCGGCACCCTGCGCTTCGGCGAGACGATCGATCTCACCCGCCATGACGAGGCGGACATCGCCAGCTTCGGCATTGGCCGCAAGTTCCAGAAACCGACCGTGTTCGAAAGCCACACGGTGGAGGACAATCTGGCATTGGCGCTGAAGGGGCGGCGCGGCCCCTTCGCCGCCCTGTTCCATGTGGCAAGCGATGACGAGCGCCAGCGCATCGACGACCTGCTGTCGCTGATCCGCCTGGCCCACCTGCGGGCCGCGCCGGCCGGCGGGCTCAGCCATGGCCAGAAGCAATGGCTGGAGATCGGCATGCTGCTCGCCCAGGACCCGCAGCTTCTCCTGATCGACGAACCGGCCGCCGGCATGACCGATGCGGAAACGGCGGCCACCGCCGAGCTGTTGCGCGACATCGCCCGGACCCACTCGGTGGTGGTGGTCGAACATGACATGGCGTTCGTGCGGGCGCTCGACGTCAAGGTGACCGTGCTGCACGAGGGATCGGTGTTGGCCGAAGGCTCGCTCGACCATGTCTCCGCCAACCGGAAGGTGATCGATGTCTATCTTGGACGCTAGCGCACAAAACCCCGACACGGCGCCCATGGGCAGCTTGACCGTCGAGGCCATCGACCTCTCCTATGGCGCCGCACAGGCGCTGAAGGAGGTCAGCCTTGAGGCCGAGCCCGGCCGGATCACCTGCCTGATGGGCCGCAACGGCGTCGGCAAGACCTCCACCTTGCGCGCCATTGCCGGTCAGCAGCCGATTTCCGCCGGCCGCATCCTCTGGCATGGCAAGGACATTTCGCGCCTGCCCGCCCATCGGCGGGCGCGGCAGGGCATTGCGCTGGTGCCGCAGGGGCGCGACATCTTCCCCCAGCTCACCGTGCGCGAGAATCTCCAGACCGGCTTCGCCCCGCTCCCGCGCGGCGAGCGCTTCATTCCCGATACCGTGTTCGAGCTGTTCCCGGTTCTTGGCGACATGCTGCACCGGCGCGGCGGCGATCTGTCCGGCGGCCAGCAGCAGCAACTGGCGATCGGCCGGGCGATGGTGATGCGGCCCGCGCTGCTGCTGCTCGATGAGCCGACCGAAGGCATTCAGCCCTCGGTGATCAAGGACATCGGCCGGGCGATCTCCTACCTGCGCGGCACCGGCGAGATGGCGATCCTGCTGGTGGAACAGTATTTCGAGTTCGCCCGCGATCTCGCCGACCGGTTCGCGGTGATGGACCGGGGCACCATCGTCCTTTCCGGCGAGAAATCCGATCTGGACGAACAGACGGTGCGCGCCCATCTCACTGTCTGATCGAACAGCAGCGCCGCCGCCTCCCGTCAGCCCCGGCCGATATAGGGCATGGCGGTCGCCATCACCGTCATGAACTGCACATTGGCGTCGAGCGGCAGGCTCGCCATATGCAGCACCGCATTGGCGACGTTGGCAACATCCATCACCGGTTCGGCACGCAAGGAGCCATCCGCCTGCGGCACCCCTTGCTGCATCGCCTCGGTCATGTCCGACGCCGCATTGCCGATGTCGATCTGACCACAGGCGATGTTGCAGCCCCGCCCATCCAGCGACAGCGAACGGGTCAGCCCGGTGATCGCGTGTTTGGAGGCGGTATAGGGAGCAGAGCCGGGACGCGGCACATGGGCGGAGATCGAGCCGTTGTTGATGATGCGCCCGCCTTGCGGATCCTGATCGCGCATGGCGATGAAGGCGGCCCGGGCGATCAGGAACGCCCCGTCCAGATTGACCGACAGCACCCGGCGCCATTCCTCGAAGGACGTGTCGCCCACGGTGGCGCCCTTCACGTTGGTGCCCGCATTGTTGAACACCACGTCGAGCCGGCCGAAGCGGTCGGCGATACCGCCGAACAGATCATCGACCGCAACCGGATCGGTGACATCACAGGCAATGCACAGGGCGTTCTCGCGACCAGCCGGCGACAGGGCAGCGGTTTCCGCCAGCCGCTCGGCCCGCCGCCCGGTCAGCACCGTGCGGTAACCGGCATCCAGAAACGCCACCGCGCAGGCCCGCCCAATGCCCGAGGACGCCCCGGTCACCAGCACCACATCTCCCGCTCCCGCCATCTATCCCCTCCGCTGAACTGGCAAATCTCGTTTCGCCGCACCATGCGCGATGGCGCCAGTCAAAGGCAAGCGGTCCAAGCCTGCCCTTACCCCAGCGCCCGGGCAGCGAAGAAACCACAGGTGGCGGAAACCCCGGTCAGGCAGGCGCCCCAGGCGACATCCACAAGGGTCACGTCGAGCGGCCAGTCGCGCAAGGTTGCCAGATTGGTGAAATCATAGGTGGCATAGGCGAAGAAACCGAACAGAAGACCATAGACGCTCGCGTCCCACCACTGGCCGGAGCGCAGCGCCGGCGCCACCGCGAAGATGACAATGCCGACCACATAGACGGTGTAGAAGGCCGCCGCGACGGTGAAATTCACCTGATCCGCCATCAGGTTGCCAAGCCTGTCCCGATAGAATCCGCCGGCCAGATGCCCCAGCCACAGATAGTCGAGGGCGAGAAAAACGATGGCGGCCGCCAGAAATGCAATCGCATGTGACATGGGTCATTCCTCGTTGTGTCATCCTCAGGATAAACGCAATCGGTCCGTGCGCGGTTCACCGAAAACCGATCGCGCCAGCCCGCCGTAGATCGGGGCAGTCACGCAGGATCCGCTCTGGAATTTGGAATAGTTCTAAACTAAGATACCGCGAATCCGCAGCGCTGGACGCGCTGCGTGTCCCCGGAAGATGCATAGAGGAGTTGATGGAATGAAGGGCAGTGAGAAGGTTATCGAGCGTCTGAATGAGGCCCTGTTTCTGGAGCTTGGCGCGGTCAACCAGTACTGGCTGCATTACCGGATGCTGGACGACTGGGGCCTGACCAAGCTGGCCAAGAAGGAGCGCGCCGAATCCATCGAGGAGATGCAGCACGCCGACAAGCTGGTTGAGCGGATCCTGTTCCTGGAAGGCCATCCCAACCTGCAGAGCGTCGCCCCGCTGCGCATCGGCCAGGACGTTAGGGAAGTGCTGGAATCCGATCTGGCCGGCGAGCACGAGGCCCGCGCCTCCTACGCCAAGTCCCGCGACATCTGCCACGCGGAAGGCGACTACGTGTCGATGCATCTGTTCGAGGATCTTCTGGCCGACGAGGAAGGCCACATCGACTTCCTCGAAACCCAGCTCGACCTGCTGGAGAAGATCGGCGTGGAACGCTACAGTCAGTTGAACGCCGGCTCCGCCGACGAGGCCGAATAAGCCTTGCGCCGCGCCGGAGACGGCGCGGCTTTTTTCTTTTTGGGGGGAGACATCAATGAAAATGCCCTTGATCGCCGCGGCGATCGCCTTTGTGCTGACCGGTGCGGCCAGCGCCGCCTGTCCCGATGACGCCGCCGTCGAGGCGTTCCTCGCCGCGCGGCAGGCCGCCGAACCCGCGCCCCTGGCCATCGCCGCCGGCGCGCCGCTTGCCGATGGCCAATGCGCCCAGGACAAGCTGGTCGCCCGGCTGACGGAAAGCCTCGGTCCGGTGATCGGCTACAAGGCCGGCCTGACCTCGCCGCCGGCGCAAAAGGCCTTCGGCGTCACCGAGCCGGTGTTCGGCACCCTGCTGAAGGGCATGATCCTTGAAACCGGCGCGACGGTGCGCCCGGCGGAGGCGGTGCGCCCCCTGTTCGAGGCGGATCTGATCGTCGAGATCGGCGATGCCGCCGTCAACGCGGCCACCACACCGGCCGAGGTGCTCGCCTCGATCCGTGGCGTGCGGCCCTTCCTGGAACTGCCCGCCCTGGTCGTCGGGCCGGACACCAAGCTGGACGGCGCGGCCATCACCGCCATCAATGTCGGCGCTTGGAAAGGAGTGATGGGTGACCTGATCGCCCTGCCGGAAGGAGACGCCGGCGTTGCCATGCTGGCCGACTTCACCGCCCGCATGACCGATGCCCAAACCGGCGAGACCCTGTCCGCGGCACCTGGCAGGGCCGTGCTCGGCCATCCGCTCAATGCGGTGATCTGGGTCGCCAAGACCCTGAAGGCGCAAGGCAAGGCGCTCGCCCCCGGCGATCTCGTCTCGGTCGGCACCTTCGGACCGCTGACGCCGATGAAGCCGGGCATGAGCGTCCGCCTCACCTACGAGGGACTTCCCGGCACGCCGAGCCTCGACGCCAGCTTCGAATAAGCCGGCGCACAGTCGCAAAATCCGTGGCCGGCCCTCGGCGAGGAGCACCGGCCACGGGCCTCGTTATTTCTTCTTCTTGTTGAACGCGGCCGCCAGCGCGGCCGCCATGGCGTTGTTCTGATCCGGCGCGCTGCCGCCGCCATGGCGCTGTCCGCCAGACTTCGGACCACCGGACTTCGGACCACCGGACTTTCCGTGGCCTGTTTTCGGCCCGGACCGGTCACCGCCCTTCGGCCCGGTGGATTTGCCGCGTGCCCCGCCGGCGGACTGGCCCGCGTCCGCGCCGCCGTCCTTGCGCATGGACAGGGCGATGCGCTTGCGCGGCAGATCGACCTCGATCACCCGGACCCGGACGATATCGCCCGCCTTCACCACCTCGGACGGGTCGCGCACGAACCGGTCGGCGATCTGCGACACATGCACCAGCCCGTCCTGATGCACGCCGATATCGACGAAGGCGCCGAAATTGGTGACGTTGGTGACCGTGCCTTCCAGCCCCATGCCGGGCCGCAGGTCCGACATGGTCTCGACCCCATCCTGAAGCCGGGCGGTGCGGAATTCCGGGCGCGGGTCGCGGCCCGGCTTTTCCAGTTCCGCCAGAATGTCGCGCACGGTCGGCAGACCGAAACGCTCGTCGGTGAATTCTTCCGCATCGAGCGCCCGAAGCCGCTCCGGATGGCCCATCACCTCGTCGAGCGAGCGGCCGCAGGCGGCGACGATGCGCTTGGCCAGCGGATAGGCTTCCGGGTGCACCGAGGAGGCATCCAGCGGGTTGTCACCGCCGGGAATGCGCAGGAAGCCGGCGCATTGCTCGAACGCCTTCGGACCGAGCCGGGGCACGGCCAGGAGATCCTTGCGGGTGCGGAACGCCCCTTGCGCCTCCCGGTGCGCGACGATCGCGCTTGCGAGCCCCTCCGACAGGCCCGACACCCGGGTCAGCAGCGGCACGGAGGCGGTGTTGAGATCGACGCCAACCGCGTTCACCGCATCCTCGACCACCGCGTCGAGCGAACGCGCCAGCTTGGTCTGATTGACGTCATGCTGATACTGGCCGACACCGATGGACTTCGGCTCGATCTTCACCAGTTCCGCCAGCGGATCCTGCAGCCGCCGGGCGATCGAGGCCGCCCCGCGCAGGGACACATCCACATCCGGCAGTTCCTTCGCCGCCAGCGCGCTGGCCGAATAGATCGACGCACCCGCCTCGTTGACGATCACCTTGACCGGTCGCCGGTCGCCCGGAATATCGGTGAGGCAATCGGCGACCAGACGATCGGTCTCGCGGCTGGCGGTGCCGTTGCCGATGGCCACCAAGGCGATGTCGTGCCGGGCGATCAGCGCCTGCAGGGTGGCCCGCGAGCCGCTGACATCGTTGCGCGGCTGGAACGGGTAGATCGTCGCCGTCTCGATCAGCTTGCCGGTGCCATCGACCACCGCCACCTTGACGCCCGTGCGAATGCCCGGATCGAGACCGAGCACCGACTTGCGCCCGGCCGGTGCGGCCAAGAGCAAATCCTTGAGATTGCGGGCGAACACATGGATCGCCTCATCCTCGGAGCGCTCGCGCAAGCTGTTCATCAGCTCCAGTTCCAGATGCAGCGCCAGCTTCACCTTCCAGGCCCAGCGGGCGCAGTCCATCAGCCACTTGTCCGCCGGACGCCCCCGGTCCTCGATCCCGGCCGCTGCCATCACCATCCGCTCCACCGGCTTGACCGGCGCGGTGTCTTCCGCATCGACCACCAGGTCGAGCGCCAGGATCCCCTCGTTGCGCCCGCGCATCAAGGCCAGCGCCCGGTGGCTGGGGATGTCCGCCCATTTCTCCTGATGCTCGAAATAGTCGGAGAATTTGGCGCCGGCCTCTTCTTGACCGGCGACGACGCGAGAGCGCAACTGTCCGCCGCGCATCAAGTGGTTGCGCAGCCGCCCGACCAGCGCCGCATCCTCGGAAAACCGCTCCATCAGGATCTGCCGCGCCCCGTCGAGCGCCGCCTTCACATCGGCAACGCCCTTGTCCGCATCCACATAGGCGGCGGCAACCTCTTCCGGGTTCTGTGACGGGTCGCCCAGCAGCCCATCGGCCAGCGGCTCCAGCCCCGCCTCGCGGGCGATCTGCGCCTTGGTCCGCCGCTTCTTCTTGAAGGGCAGATAAAGATCCTCAAGCTGCGCCTTGCTGTCGGCGGCACGGATCCGTTTCGCCAGATCCGGCTCCAGCTTGCCCTGCTCCTCGATGGATTTCAGGATCGCCGACCGCCGCGTTTCCATTTCCCGCAGGTAGACGAGCCGCTCTTCCAGCGTGCGCAGCTGGGTGTCATCGAGCCCGCCGGTCGCTTCCTTGCGGTAGCGGGCGACGAAGGGCACGGTCGCCCCTTCATCCAAGAGCGCCACCGTCGCCGCCACCTGCTCCGGCCGGCAGCCGAGCTCTCCGGCGATACGGCGGGCGATCTGCGCCGCGACCTCGGGGGCCGGCGGCTGGTTCTTCCCGGTGGCGACTGCTGCAGGTTCCATCGGCTCGGACATGATCAGGCTCTTCACTTTCGTCAATCATCCGTCTTGTGACGGGCGCCAGACCCTACTCGGGACGCCGGCAAAGCAAAAGACCGGCGCCGCGCCTCTCCCGTCCGCTGTTCAGATTTTTTTTCGTGCGCCGGACTGAACCGGTCGCTGGGACGCTGCGTAGCTTTCCACGGGGCTACGACAGAAAACAGCTGAGAACAGAGGAATTCAAGATGACTGTTTCCCTCAAGACGCTTGCCCGCAACACCCTTGCCGGCACCCTGCTCGCCGCCGTGCTGCCGGTGGGCGCCGCGACCCTCGCCGCAGCGGATGCGCAGATGTCTGCCTCCAAAACGATTGTGGAACGCGCCGCCGCCTCCAGCGATCACACCACACTGGTCGCCGCGGTCAAGGCCGCCGGGCTGGTCGAAACCCTGTCGGGGTCTGGCCCGTTCACCGTGTTCGCGCCCACCAATGACGCCTTCGGCAAGCTGCCGGACGGCACGGTCGACACCCTGTTGAAGCCTGAGAACAAGGCGCAGCTCACCAAGATCCTGACCTGCCACGTGGTGGCCGCCGAGGCGATGTCCACCGCCATCGCCAAGCTGATCGCCGATGGCGGCGGCTCCCACCCGGTCGAGACCGTGGGCGGCTGCGTCTTCACCGCCAAGAGCGAGGGCGGCAAGATCATGCTGGAAGACGGCCAGGGCAACACCGCGACGGTGACCGTCGCCGATCTTGACCAGTCGAATGGCGTCATTCATGTGATCGACACGGTTCTGTTGCCGGCAAGCTGACCCGCCCGGCTCAACTGAAAAACTGCCCCGGCGCGCGCCCGCGCGCCGGTTTTTTCCGCGCGCGGCCTGCCGCGATCAGCGCACCACGGTGATCCGTTCCGCCGCCCGCGTCACCGCCGTATAGAGCCAGCGTGCCTGATGCTCGCGGAACGCCCAGCTTTCATCGAACAGCACCACATCGTCCCATTGCGAACCTTGCGCCTTATGCACCGTCAGCGCATAGCCGTAGTCGAATTCGTCGGAGCGCCGGCGCAGGGCATAAGGGATCTGCTCGGCGCCATCCTCGAACAGGCCCGGCAGCACCTTGACGCTGACCTTGGCCCGGCCACCCGCATCGTCCTCGGGACGAATGTCGAACCGGATGGTGTTGCCCTTGGAGGCGCGCAGCCGGTCGACCGTCCACAGACCGCCGTTCAAGAGCCCCTTGGTCTTGTCGTTGCGCAGGCACACCAGCTTGTCGCCGACCCCGGGCATCGGCGTCGTGAAGCCCTTCAGCTCGCGGATCCGGCCATTGTAGAGCCGGCGGGTGCGGTTGGTGCCGACCAGCACCTGATCGGCGGCAAGAATCGCCTCGGCATCGATCTCACGGCGCGAGATGATACGGCTGTCGCCATAAGTGCCGGCGGCCAGTTCGCCGCCCTCGCGGATCAGCATCGACATATGCACGATCGGATTGTCGCGCGCCTGCCGGTGCACCTCGGTCAGCATGATGTCCGGCTCGGCCTCGGTGAAGAAACCGCCGCCCTTGACCGGCGGCAGCTGCGCCGGATCGCCGAGCACCAGAACGGGCGTGCCGAAGGACAGGAGATCGCGGCCCAGGTCCTCATCGACCATCGAGCATTCGTCGATGACGATCAGCTTGGCCTTGGCGGCGATGCTGTCCCGGTTGATCGAGAAGCTGAGCGCGCCCTCCTCCTCGTCCTCCGTCTCCTCCTTGCGCCCGCGCGGGCGGTAGATCATCGCATGGATGGTGGAGGCGTCGGCGCAGCCCTTCTGCCGCAGCACATGCGCGGCCTTGCCGGTGAAGGCGCCGAAGGCCACAGCCCCGTCGATGCCCTCGGCCAGATGCCGGGCGAGCGTGGTCTTGCCCGTGCCGGCATAACCGAACAGGCGGAACACCTGCTTGTCGCGGTTTTTCAGCCAGCGCGCGGTTTCGGTGAGGGCGTCGGTTTGTTGCGGCGACCAATCCATCGAGCGATTCCCGTTTCGTTCGCCCCTTCCTAACCGGTTCGCGGCGCGATGGCACGCCCCGATCCGGCGAACCGGGAAAAGCAAGGCCTGTCGTGATCCGGAAAGAGCCCTCCCCGGCGCCACGCGCCGGGGAGCTGTCAAACAGCCAGCTTCAGGCCGCCGACTTGGCCGCCAGCCGCGCCTTGATGCTGGCCACATCGGCCCGCGGCGTCGCCGCGAACAGGGTCTTGGTGTAGTCGTGCTGCGGATTGTCGAACACCGCATCCCGGGTGCCGTATTCCACCGCCTCGCCGAAATACATTACCATCACCTGGTCGGCGATGTAGCGCACCACCGACAGGTCGTGGCTGATGAACACATAGGTGAGGTTGAACTCGTCCTGCAGATCGGCGAGCAGATTGAGGATCTGCGCCTGCACCGAAAGATCGAGCGCGGACACCGGCTCGTCGAGCACCAGGAGCTTCGGCTTCAGCATGATCGCCCGGGCGATTGCCACGCGCTGACGCTGACCGCCGGAGAACATGTGCGGATAGCGGCCGTAATGCTCCGGCTTCAAGCCGACCTTCTCCAGCATCGCCATGGCCAGATCGCGCCGCTCGGCCGCCGGGGTCGAGGTGTTCAGCAGGAGCGGTTCTTCCAGCACCGCGCCGATCTTCTGGCGCGGGTTGAGCGACCCATAGGGGTTCTGGAAGACGATCTGCACCGCCTGGCGCATCTCCCGCGTCACCTTGCCAGCGCTGATGTCGATCGGCGCACCGTCGATCTCGATCGAGCCGGAGGTCGGCGCGTCGATCATCGTCAGCATCCGCGCCAGGGTCGACTTGCCGCAGCCCGATTCGCCAACCACCGCCAGGGTGCTGCCGCGCTCCACGTCGAAGCTGACGCCCTTGACCGCATGCAACACCCGCGGCGGGGTGAACAGCCCGCCCTTGGTGACGTAATCGCGCTTCAGGTCGCGCACCTTGAGGATCGCATCGCTCATGTCCGCGCCTCCGTCTGTTCGCTTGCGAACGCTTCGGTGTAGTCGCTGACGGTCGGCAACCGGTCGCCGGTCGCGTTCTCCGGCAGGGCCGACAGCAGCGCCCGGGTATAGGGATGCTCCGGCGCCTCGAACAGCGTCAGCACATCCGCCGTTTCCATCTGCTTGCCCTGATACTGGACCACCACCCGATCCGCTGTTTCGGCGACGACACCCATGTCATGGGTGATCATGATCAGGCCCATGCCATGGTCGCGCTGCAGCCCGGTCAACAGATCGAGGATCTGCTTCTGGATGGTCACGTCCAGCGCGGTGGTCGGCTCGTCGGCGATCAAAAGCTTGGGATGGCAGGCCGTGGCGATGGCGATCATCACCCGCTGGCACTGGCCGCCCGACATCTGATGCGGGAAGGCGTTCACCCGCCGCTCCGGCTCGGGAATGCCCACGGCGGTCAGGAGCTCGATCACCCGGTCCCGGCGCTGCCGGCGGTTGAGATCGGTATGCGCCTTCAGGGTTTCCAGAAGCTGGAACCCGACCGTGAAACACGGATTGAGACTGGCGATCGGCTCCTGGAAGATCATCGAGATGTCCTTGCCGATGACCTTGCGTCGCTGCGCCGTGCTCAGGCTGCGCAGGTCGACACCCTCGAAGGACATTTCATCGGCGGTCACCGTCGCGCTGTCCGGCAACAGGCCCATCATCGCCAGCATGGCGACCGACTTGCCCGACCCGGATTCGCCGACGATCGCAAGCACTTCCCCGGCCTCGACCGTATAGTCGACCCCGTCGAGCGCCCGGAACGGGCCGGCGGCAGTGTCGAATTCGACACGCAGATTGCGGATTTGCAGAAGACTCATCTGGCTCAGCTCCGCTTCAGCTTCGGATCGAGCGCGTCACGCAGACCGTCGCCGACAAGGTTGATGGCCAGCACGGTGATCAGGATCGCCAGACCCGGGAAGGTCACCACCCACCATGCCCGCAGGATGAATTCGCGCGCCTCGGCCAGCATGGTGCCCCATTCCGGCGTCGGCGGCTGCGCGCCCATGCCCAGGAAGCCGAGGGCGGCCGCATCGAGGATGGCATTGGAAAACGACAGGGTCGCCTGCACGATCAGCGGCGCCAGACAGTTCGGCAGGATGGTCTTGAACATCAGCCGCAGATTGCCGGCACCGGCCAGCCGCGCCGCCACCACATAGTCGCGGTTGCGCTCGCTGAGCACCGCCGCGCGGGTCAACCGCACGAAATGCGGCTGCAGCACCACGGCGATGGCGATCATCGCATTGACCAGCCCCGGACCGAGCACGGCCACCAGCACCAAGGCCAGCAGCAGCGAGGGAAAGGCGAGGATCACGTCCATCACCCGCATGATGGTGGTATCGACCCAGCCCCGGAAATACCCGGCGATCAGCCCAAGGACCACGCCGCCGGACAGGGCGATGGTCACCACCACCACGCCGATGAACAGGGAAAAGCGCGCGCCGAAGATCAGCCGCGACAGGATATCGCGCCCGACCGCATCGGTGCCGAGCAGGAAGCTGATGTTGCCCCCCTCCTGCCAGAACGGCGGCGTCAGGAAGTTGTCGCGGTACTGGAAATTGGGGTCATGCGGCGCCACCAGCGGCGCGAACAGGGCGATCAGCACCAGCGTGAGGAACACGAACAGGCCGATCACCGCGCCCCGGTTCTGCGAGAAATAGAACCAGAACTCGGCCAGCATCGCCCGGTTGGCATTGCGGCTTTCGGTTTTTGCCGCGGCGGAGGCATCAAGAGAAGACATGGGGAAGCTCCGCGATCAGGTGTGGCGAATGCGGGGATTGACGAGGCCGTAGAGCACATCGACGATCAGATTGACGATCATGACGATGGCGGCAATCATCAAAAGCCCGCCCTGCACGACCGGATAGTCGCGCCGCGCGATGCTGTCGACCATCCACTTGCCGATGCCCGGCCAGGAGAAGATCGTTTCCGTCAGGATCGCGCCCGCCAGCAGCACCCCGACCTGAAGGCCGATGGTGGTGATCACCGGGATCAGCGCGTTGCGCAGTGCATGCAGACCGATCACCCGGCTGGAGGACAGCCCCTTGGCCCGCGCCGTGCGCACGTAATCCTCGCCCAGCACTTCCAGCATCGCCGAGCGCGTCTGCCGCGCGATCACCGCCAGCGGGATCGTCGCCAGCACGATGGAGGGCAGGATCAGGTGGCTCACCGCCGACTTGAACGCCCCGGGCTGGCCGGACAGCAGACTGTCGATCAGCATGAACCCGGTGGTCTGCGGGAAGAAATACAAAAGCGAGATCCGCCCCGACACCGGCGTCCACTGCAGGATACCGGAGAACAGGATGATCAGCAAAAGCCCCCACCAGAAGATCGGCATGGAATAGCCGACCAGCGCGGTTCCCATGATCGTCTGGTCGGTGAACGACCCGCGCCGCACCGCGGCGATGATCCCGGCCGGAATGCCCAGCGCAACGGCGATGACGATCGCACACAGCGCCAACTCGACGGTCGCGGGGAACAAGGTCATGAATTCGGTAAGGACCGGCTTTTTGGTGACGATCGACGTCCCCAGGTCGCCGTTGAGCAGGCCGACCAGATAGTCGAAATACTGCTCCCAGATCGGACGCGAAAAGCCGAACTGATCCATCAGCTCGGCATAACGCTCGTCGGAGATGCCGCGTTCGCCGGCCAGAAGAAGGACCGGGTCGCCAGGCAAAAGGCGGATGAAACCGAATGAGATGATCGTCACACCGAGAAATGTCGGGATCAGAAGGCCAATCCGGCTGAACAGGAATCGGAACATGAATGTATCCACAAGGAGCGCACCGGCCGGAGGGCCGGCCGGTGCGTCGGTTTGTGCCGGGATTCCGCAACGTCAGAAACGCTGCGATCCCTCGTCTGGACTGTGGTTTACTCGGCGATATCCACGCCGTCAAACCAATGGCCGCCAAGCGGGTCCATCACATAGCCCGAAACCTTGCTCGACATCGGCATGAACACCACCGAATGGGCGATGGTCGCCCACGGCGCCTGCTCCTTGAAGACCACCTGGGCCTCTTCGTAGAGCTTGGTGCGCTCGGCCTTGTCGGAGGTCACCTTGGCCTTCTGGATCAGGTCCTCGAACGGCTGGTGGCACCACTGGGCGCGGTTCGAGCCGCCGACACCGTCGCAGCCAAGCAGCACGGCGAGGAAGTTGTCCGGATCGCCATTGTCACCGGTCCAGCCGAGCAGTACCGCGCCATCGCGATCGGTTTCCTTCGAGCGCTTCAGGTATTCGCCCCATTCGTAGGAGACGATTTCCACGTCGACGCCGATCTTGGCGAAGTCGGCCTGGATCACCTCGGCCATGCGCCGTGCGTTCGGGTTGTACGGGCGCTGCACCGGCATCGCCCAGATCTTCATCTTCAGATCCTTGACGCCGGCTTCCTCGAGCATCGCCTTGGCCGCTTCCAGATCGAAAGCGTCATCCTCGACCGCATCGTTGTAGGACCACATGGTCGGCGGGATCGGGTTCTTGGCCGCTTGGCCGGCGCCCTGGAACACCGCATCCAGAATGGCCTGCTTGTTGATCGCCTTGTTCAGCGCCTTGCGGACCTTCGGATTGTCGAACGGTGCCATCTTGGTGTTGTAGGCCATGTAGCCGACGTTGAGGCCTTCCTGCTCCATCAGGGTCAGGTTGGCATCCGCCTTGATGTCGGCGATGTCGGCCGGTGCCGGGAACGGCGCCACGTGGCACTCGCCGGCCTTCAGCTTCTGCAGCCGCACCGAAGCGTCGGTGGTGATGGCGAAGATCAGGTTGTCGATCGGCTGCTTGCCGGCCCAGTGATCGGCGAAGGCCTGGTAGCGGATCACCGCATCCTTCTGGTAGCCGACGAACTGGAACGGACCGGTGCCGATCGGCTCCTGGTTCATCAGCTCCATCTTGCCGTCAGCGGCGAGCTTGTCGGCATATTCCTTCGACTGGATCGACGCGAAGTCCATCGCCAGGTTGGCGATCATCGGCGCTTCCGGACGGGTCAGCACGAATTTCACGGTGTAATCGTCGACCTTGACGATCTCCTTCACGAGATCGGGCATCGACATGCCGTTGAAATACTCCCAGGACGCACCGGCGGTGTAGCTGTGCCACGGGTGGTTCTTGTCGAGCTGACGCGCGAAGGAGAAGATCACGTCATCGGCGTTGAAATCGCGGGTCGGGGTGAACGACGCGGAGGAGTGGAACTTCACGCCCTTGCGCAGGTTGAAGGTATACTCCAGCCCGTCGTCGGACACGGTCCAGCTCTCCGCGAGGCCCGGACGGACCTCCGTGGAGCCGCGCACGAACTCGACCAGGCGGTTGAACACCGGCTTGGACGAGGCGTCGAAGGTGGTTCCGGCGGTGTAAAGGGCGCTGTCGAAGCCTTCGGGCGAGCCTTCCGAGCAATAGACCAGCGTCTTCGCCGAAGCGGCGGACACCAGCAGCGCGGACAGGCTGGCGCCCAGAAGCGCAGCTTTCATGGTACGGCGGATGATCATTGAAAACGTCTCCCATAAATGTCTTCGGCCCGCCGGAATTTTCTTGTTTGCCCCCTTCCGCAACGGAGGGATGCCACCGGTCCGGCAGACCCTGCCGGCACTCTAGAGCCGCGACAGCCCCCGTACAACCGTGGCGATCTTCTCAATTTCGGAATTTAAGGAAAGATTTTTGCCGCCAGCTCCGGGCGGACGACGCGATCGGCCGCCTTGAACCCGTCAACGCATGGAACATTCTTCCCCTCTCCAACCCCGTGACCGACGTCCGGCGCCGTCACAACGAACACCGGAGAAAGGCGCCGGGCACGCGACGTCCTGCCCGTACGTGACGGGCAGGACGCGCGCGGCATCGGCGGGGATTGCGCTAGAGCTCGTCCTCGCCCTCGGGCATGTCACCGGGCCTGGCCTTGGGCACCGAGGGGCGCTTGCGCGGCTGCGGCGACCTGTCGCCACCGCCAGTCTGGGGCGCGGCCTCTGCCGGCAGCGCCACGGGCGGCGTTGCCGCATGATAGGTGACCTGCGGGAACGGAATTTCGATTCCCTCTTCGTCGAACACAGCCTTGATCTTCTCGTTGTAGGCGCGCCCGACCGCCCATTGCGACCCGGGCACGGTCTTGATCCGGGCACGCACGGTGATCGCGCTGTCGCCGAAGGTGGTAACGCCGTGCATCTCCAGCGGTTCCAGGATCTGCACGCCGATCTCTTCCTTCTTCAGCCGCTCGAACGCCGTTTCCATCGCGCGCTTCACCTGGCCGATGTCGCTGTCATAGGCAACGCCGATCGCCGCCACATGATAGGCGTAGCCGCGCATGAAGTTGGCGATCCGGTCGACGGTCGAGAACGGAATCACATGCGCCGTGCCGTCGAGGTCACGCAGCCGCACCGAACGGATGGTCAGGTTCTCCACCGTTCCGGTCACTCCGCCAAGGGTCACCACGTCTCCCTCGTTCATGGCGTTCTCGAACTGGATGAAGGCGCCGTTGATGATGTCCTGCACCAGCTTCTGCGAGCCGAAGGAAATCGCCAGACCGAAGACACCGGCACCGGCGATCAGCGGGCCGATGTTGACCCCCAGTTCCGACAGGGTCAGCAATGCGACCATCACCACCAGAACAATGGAAAACGCATTGCGGAACAGGCCGAACAGGGTCTTTTCCCGTGAGGTGGGCAGGCGGCCGCGCGGATTGAGCTTCAGGTCCACCCAGGACATCACCGCCAGCCAGATCAGGAAGCCGACCAGAAGCACGATGCCGGCCGAGGCGGTCCCGCCCAGGAAATTGCGCCCGTCAGCGCTGCGGAACCAGCCCTGCGCGTCGACCGCGCCCCAGGCATGCAGAATCGCCACGACAACGCCGACAAAGACGCCGAGCCGCAACAGCGAGAGAATGCGCGGAATGAAGGTGTTGAGCCGCCGCTCCAGCAGCGGCAGGGTGGTATGCGCGCCGCCGGGCAGACGAATGCCGCCGGCAATGGCGCGGGTCAGCGCCAGTGACACCAGCGTGCCGATCATCACCGAAAGGACCGAAAGCGCCGTCGCCCGCATCATGAAGGCGGTGGCATCGATGGGGCGGGCCAGCCAGACCGAGAGCAGCAGCAGCACGTAGAAGATCGCCACCAGATGCCAGGTACGGGCCGCCACCTCGATCACGCCGGAGGTGAACATGTTGGTCTGCGCCTCGGCATAGGCGCTGATCCGCTGCCGCGTCGCCAGCCGGTTGCGCAGGATCGCGAAAATGGCGAGGCCAACGCTGAGCAGCACCAGGATCATGCGCAAGGAATCGGCGAGAACAAAGGAGATGTAGCGGGACACCAGCGGTGTCGCCACCATCGTGCCATAGCCCAGCACGTTGACGATCACGAACAGCCAGCGGCGCCAGTACAGCGCCTGCGCGTCGTCGAGCGGCACCAGCCGCAAGGCGGAAAACTTCGGACTGAGCGCGAAGCGAATGCTCACCTTGGCGATCTGCACGAAGAAGAAGGCATTGAGGAACAGGGATTCGACCAGCTCGACCTGCCCTTGCACCTGACCATAGGAAATCGCCACCGCATAGCCCACGCTGACACACAGGCCGACGATCACCAGTTCCAGCCCCGCCCGCAACAGCAGCAGCATGGCGCGGCGCATGATCGTGCCCGCCTCCGCCCCTTCCGCCATCCGCGCGAAGAAACGGTCGGAGAGCCGGCGCAAGAGGTAAAGGAGACCGACCGTGGCGGCGACCAGCAGGGCAAGCTGGATCAAAAGGTCATCGATCTGACCCCAGTTCGCGCCGCTGGCATAGGTCAAGGCCCTCGGCAGCGAGGACAGCGAGCGGGTAATCCGGTCAAGATAAATCCCGGCTTCCTTGACCAGCCCCTGGCTGGCCTGAGCGATGCGCACCGCAAGATGGTCCGGCTGCTTCTCGGCCACGGCCTCATCGGCGCCCGCCGCCTCACCGGCCGGCGTCTCTGCCGCGGTGGCCGCGTCCGGCGCCTCTTCGGCGGGCGCCGGGGTCGGCGCCTCCGCCCGCGCGGCGCGCCCGTCCTTCAAGTACCGGATCATCGCATCGCGCGCATCCGGGTCTTCCAGAAGCCGGATCAGCGCGTCGGCGCCGGACCGCGCCGCCTCATCCGACACTGCGGCCGCGTCCGGCGCGGCGGAGGGGGCAGCGGTCGTCGTCTGCGCAGTGGCCACCGACCCCATGGGAAATGCCATCAGTGCAACTGCAATGAGAAAGGCAACAAGCCCGGGCCAGCGCATCATCCGTTCGTCTCCAGAAGTTCTCAAGGGTCCAGACCCATAGTCCAGTGGACGCCCTCCTTGCGGGCGCGGCGCAAGCGATGCCGCCACTCCAAAGGAGTATCGACCCTTCCTACCTAGCTGATCGGGAAACGCCGTCAACCGGCCGCATGGCTTCCAGCCTCCCCACCCATCGCATCCCCCAGCGTTACACGCGTATCCCCTGCGAAGTTGCGCAAGGGGCACAAAAAGCCTCAACAGATTCGTAACGTGCATCCTATAATTTTAGGTGGAGAGGAAAGGTTTGAAATGCTCAACGACCTGTTGACGCTTGCACGGAACCCGTCCCGCGAGGCGCGAGGCCATTTGCTTCAGCGCGTCGCGGATGTGTTCCTTGACGGCGTCGGCAAGCACACAGAGGCCGAACTGGTCCTGTTTTGCGAGATCATCCTCAAACTGCTGGACGGCAGCAGCCTGGCCCAGCGCGCGCGCCTGTCCCGGCGCATGGCCCCTTGGGGCGAGACCCCGAATCGGGTCGCCTATCGCCTGGCCAGCGACGAAATCACCGTCGCCGCGCCCATGCTGGAACAAAGCCCCAGCCTGACGGAAAGCGATCTTCTCAAGCTGACCCGGCGGATGCCCCAGACCCATCTGATCGCCATCGCCCGCCGGGTGGACATGCCCAGGCGCGTCTCCGACCTTCTGGTGGACAAGGGCACGATCCGGGTCTGGCGGACCATGGCCGGCAACACCCGCAGCAGCATGTCCGACTGGGCCATGCGCACACTTGCCAAGCGGTCGATTTCCGACACCCAGCTTCGCCGCAACCTGAGTGCCCGGCAGGATCTGACACCGCTGATCTGCGACTGGCTGATCCCGCATGTGAACACCCCCACCCGCATCCGTCTGGAAGCCATTCGTTCCGGCTCCAACCCGGGCCAGCTGACCACCCCGGAGCAGATTCGCAAGGAGTTGCGGTCACGCTTCGACATCTCCATCGAGACCTGCGATGTGGAGCGCCTGTGGCAGCTGGTTCGCGACGAGAACTTCAGCCTCGACAAGCTGATGCTCGTCCTGCTTGCCGAACGGCGCCACAACGACGCGCTCGACCTGTTCGCCCGCCGGATGAAACGGGCGCTGCATGCCATGCAGGGAACGGTGTTCCAGGCCGGGATCGATGAACTGATCTCCCAGGCCCATGCCGCCGGACTGTCGGATCAGGTCTTCCTCGCGCTGGCGCAACTGCGCTGCCAGCATCTGCGCATCCCCGAAAGCCAGGCCACCAGATGGCTGGACATGTTCCGCCAGCTCGCCCCTGCGTCCCGGAACAGCGGACCATCCCCCGCCACCTCTTCGCCAGCATCCCGCTCGCCCAACTGACGGCGATCCGGCCAGGAGCGTGAGAGCAAAGAGCGCGAGGGCGCGCCGATCAAGTCAGGGGGCGGGCCAGCCAGGCCGCCAGCGCGGTTGACAGCGCCGCCGTGCCATAGAACCACAGGCCGGGAAGGGCCATGGCGGTCGCCAGTCCGCTGGACTTGGCGGCAAACACGACCAGCGCCACCAGCATCACATCCATCATCGACCACTTGCCCAGCGCCGCCATCAGCCCGTGCGGCACCGCCGCCCGTCCGGCAACCACGCCCACATGCAGCGCCAGGATCTTGAGGGCGGGAAAGCCGATCGAAAACGCCGCCACCAGACCGGCCAGGGCGCGCTCCCCGTCGATCCACAGTCCGGCGACAACCTGAATGAGCGTCGGCTGGTCCTGAAAAAAATACAGCCGCTCCATCTGCAGGAGCGGCATGGTCAGGCCGAGAACGAAGCAAACCGTGGCGAGGGGCAAAAGCAGGGAGATCAGCAGACGGCGCACGGGCGTCTCCGGGATAAAGGTGAGAGGCTTGGGCGAAGAGAAGATACCCCGGCAGGACGGACCTGCGGGCGAGAGGCACCAGCCCGCGCCCGCGCGCCCTTCGCCCTGCCGCCAACGGGCGGAACGACCGTGCGAAGGGGCCGCGCAACCGCCTCAGCGCCCGGACTGGGCCCGGCGCCGTCCGGCGATTTCGTCAAGCTCGTCCTGCTCGCGGGCCTCGCGCTCGCCGCGCTCCCGGATCTGGTCCCGCTCTTCCAGCAGCTCGAATTTTTTCAGCTCCTCGAGCGCCGCGCGCAGCTCCTCGCGGGCATTCTCAAGCTGCTCGTTCAATTCCTCGGCGGAATTCAACAGGTTGTCCCGGCGCTGCGCCGCCGCCTTGGCGAAGGTCGGATAGGCGAAATGGGTCTCGTCGGTGATTCCCACCCGCTTCTGTTCCGAAGCGATCTGGTCGTCCAGCTCCCGCGCCATGCGCTTGAACTCGTCCACCATCGATTCGATCTGGCTCACCTGCCGGCGCCGCTCATCGACCTGAAACTGCTTCAAACGAATTAAACTTTCACGCGACTTCATCACTCAGCACTCCCGTCTAGGCAGCAATCCTACCCAAGAGTCATTTCCAAAAGGTTGGCAAGACGCTGATAGCCTTCCTCAAGCGATGTCGCCTCGCCCTTGCCCTGGGACAGGAAGGTTTCAAGCCCCTCGTTCCGGCCGATCGCCTCATCGACCAGCGGGTCGGAGCCCCGACGGTAGGCGCCGAGCCGGATCAGTTCCTCCATGTCCGCATGGGTCGCCATCAATTGTTTGGCCTTGCGCAGCACCGGCAGGGCGTCGTCCGGCACGCAGCGCGGCATGGTGCGCGACACCGATTTCAGCACATTGATCGCCGGGTAGCGGCCGCGCTCGGCGATCGCCCGCTCCATGACGATATGGCCATCGAGAATGCCGCGCACCGCATCGGCGACCGGCTCGTTGTGATTGTCCCCCTCCACCAGCACGGTGAACAGGCCGGTGATGAAGCCGCTGCCGGCCTTGCCGGGCCCCGCCCGCTCCAGCAGCTTGGGCAACTCGGTAAAGACGGTCGGCGTGTACCCCTTGGAGGTGGGCGGCTCGCCGACCGACAGGCCGATCTCCCGCTGCGCCATGGCAAAGCGCGTCACCGAATCCATCATGCACATGACATTGCGCCCGGCATCGCGAAAATGCTCGGCGACGGTCATGGTCATATAGGCGGCCTGACGCCGCATCAGCACACTCTCGTCGGAAGTGGCGACGACGACCACGCTGCGCGCCAGCCCCTCCGGCCCCAGATCGTCCTCGACGAATTCCTGCACCTCGCGGCCGCGCTCGCCGATCAGGCCGATCACCGCCACATCCGCCGCCATGTTGCGGGCGATCATCGACATCAGCACCGACTTGCCCACGCCCGAGCCGGCGAAGATGCCCATCCGCTGCCCCTGACAGCAGGTGACGAAGGTGTTGAGCGCCCTCACGCCCAGGTCGAGCGCCGGGCCGACCCGGCCCCGGTCGCTGGCCGGCGGCGGGGTCGAGCGCAGCCGCCGCGGCACGCCGCCGCTCGGCAGCGGGCCGCGACCGTCGATCGGCTCGCCCATGGCATTGACCACCCGGCCGAGCCAGGCGTCGCACGGATAGGCCAGGCTGTCGCGCGCGGTCAGCACGGCACGGCAGCCCATGCGCACCCCCTCCAGCCCGGCGAAGGGCATGCACAGGGCACGGCCCTCGCGGAACCCGACCACCTCGGCATGAACGGGCGGCTCGCCCTCGCCGCAATCGACGGCCAGCAGCGCGCCCACGCTCATTTCGTGGATCGGTCCGGCCACCTCCAGCAGCAGCCCCTGCACGGACACGACCCGGCCGAAAACCTCGGCGGACATCAGTGATTCTATTTCGGCAAACAGCGGTTCCATTCGCACACCAGATTGCGAGCTCGGTCGGCCACGGTAACCTATCGTTTACATGTTTGGTTAATCTTAATCCCGAGGGTTTTGTGGATGATGAGCCGAGCTTGGGCCCATATCCGGCATCGAAGTGAGTCACGTGAGTCGGTTACACCGACTTGTTAATGTGAAATCTGAAGATTCTTCGGACTTAATTTCCGAAGTTTTTTCAGCCAATTGGGCGGAAATCCCAAACTCGCTTCATCGGTGCTTGCAGGTGTGAATCAGAATTTGTTAACCATTGTCTCACACAGTGAGTCGGGGTTAACCGCAGTCCTTCGCACCGGGAGCATTTCGGCCGGAGCGGCTTGCCCAGGATAGGCAGACATAGGGGATTGGCATGCGTGTCCTGTTGATCGAGGATGACAGCGCCACGGCGCAGAGCATCGAACTGATGCTCAAGTCCGAAAACTTTAACGTCTACACGACGGATCTTGGCGAGGAAGGCATCGACCTCGGCAAACTCTATGACTATGACATTATCATGCTGGACCTCAACTTGCCGGACATGTCGGGCTATGAGGTCCTGCGCACCTTGCGTGTGTCGAAGATCAAGACGCCGATCCTGATCCTCTCCGGCCTTGCCGGCATCGAGGACAAGGTTCGCGGTCTCGGCTTCGGTGCCGACGACTACATGACCAAGCCGTTCCACAAGGACGAGCTGGTGGCGCGCATCCATGCGATCGTGCGACGCTCGAAGGGTCATGCCCAGTCGGTCATCACCACCGGGGATCTGGTGGTCAATCTGGACACCAAGACGGTCGAGGTCGCGGGCCAGCGCGTGCATCTCACCGGCAAGGAATACCAGATGCTGGAGCTGCTTTCTCTGCGCAAGGGCACGACCCTGACCAAGGAGATGTTCCTGAACCATCTCTATGGCGGCATGGACGAGCCGGAACTGAAGATCATCGACGTCTTCATCTGCAAGCTGCGCAAGAAGCTCGCCGCGGCCACCGCCGGGCGCAACTACATCGAGACCGTTTGGGGACGCGGCTACGTGCTGCGCGAGCCGGAAGAAAAGGCGGCCTGAGCCGCCCGCGCAGTCCAGCCCCCCGATTTCCTCGGACCCCGACCTCCTCGGACCCCGCCCCTGGCGGGGTCTTTGCGTTTGTGCCCCCCTGACGTGCACCACCTCTGATTGACAGCGGCAGTGGCCCATGGGTATCCCTCATATATTCGAATATTCGAAATCAGAGGATCCCCATGCAGAAATTCGCGATGTTCCTGGTGGCCGTGCTGGCGATGGCCCTTGCCGCCCTTCAGCCCGCTGCGGCGGAGACCGACAAGACCGCCGGCCTGTTCGTCAACCTGACCACCGATGACACCTGGTCGGCCGCCAAGGCGATCTCCTTCGCCCATCAGCGGGTTCTGAAGGGCGGCCACAAACCGGTGGCGATCTGGCTCAATGTCCGCGCCGTCTATCTGGCGGACAAGAAGCGCCCCTCCAATGTCCCCGGTCTCTTGCGCTCGGCGGACACCTCCATTCAGGACATGCTGACCGCATTCATGGCCGACGGTGGCCGCGTGGTGATGTGCAGCGCCTGCTCCAAGGCAGCCGGACTGACCAAGGCCGACTATATCGACGGCGTTGAGATGGGGACCTGGCCGGTGGTCGAGAGCCTGCTGTTCGACCCGGCGGTCAAGACGCTGGCCTGGTAAGCGGGACTACGCCCACGCCGCCCCGCGAGGGCAACGGACAGAACAACGGCCGACCCTGGAAGGGGCCGGCCGTTCAGGTATTCCGCACTGGCGCGCCAGCGTTATCCGGCCACCGACAACCGGGGGCGGGGCGTGGCAGCGCTCGGCCCGGCCTGACCGGTCTGATAAAGGCCACGCAGGCCCGGCACCGGACGGAACGCATCGGTGAGCCCGACCACCGTTTCCGCCGCGCCAAGCACCAGATAGCCATCCGGCGCGATGCCGCGCGCGATCCGCTGCAACACATCGACCTTGGTCGGCTGGTCGAAGTAGATCAGCACATTGCGGCAGAACACGATGTCGAAGGTGCCAAGCCCGGCGAAACTCTCCAGCAGGTTCAGTTTGCGCCACTGCACCATCGCCCTGAGATCCGCGTTGATCTGCCAAAGATCGCCCTTCTGGGTGAAATATTTCAGCAAGGTCTGGATCGGCAGGCCGCGCTGCACCTCGAACTGGCTGTAGATGCCGTTGCGCGCCTTGTCGAGCACCTCGCTCGACAGATCGGTGGCGATGATCTCCACCCGAATGCCGGCCAGCTTGTGCGCCGCCTCCTTCAGGCAGATGGCCAGCGAATAGGGCTCCTGCCCCGTCGAAGCCGCCGCGCACCAGATGCGGATCGTCCGCCGGTCGGCCCGGGCCTTGATCATGGCCGGCAGCATGGTCTCCCGAAACAGCTGGAACGGCGTTCCGTCACGGAAGAAGAAGCTCTCGTTGGTGGTCATTGCTTCCACCACATCGGTCGCGATCTGTGTCGCCCCCGGCTTCTGCATGGCCTGCACCAGCTCGCTCAGACTCGACAGCCCGTGCCGCCGGGCCACCGGCAACAGCCGGCTTTCGACGAGATATTGCTTTTCGTTGGACAGGACCAGTCCCGACCGGGACTTCAGGAACTGCTGGAGATACTCGAACTGAGACGCAATCACCTGAAGCCTCCACTCAAGACCCGCACGATCTTCGGGCCGATATCGGAAATCGGAAGAATGTCACTGCACAGTCCGGTCTGAGCCGCGGCACCGGGCATGCCCCAGACGACGCTCGTCGCCTCGTCCTGGGCAATGATGCTGCCACCGCCGGCGGCAATCGTGCGCACGCCATCGGCACCGTCATGTCCCATGCCGGTCAGAACCACGGCCAGGGTCGCCGAGCCGTACACCTTGGCCACACTGTCGAACAACGGATCGACGGCCGGCCTGCAGAAGTTGATCGGCGGCTCGTCATTGAGCTGCGCCATCACCTGGCCACCCTCCTTGACAACCGTCATGTGATGGCCGCCGGGCGCGACATAGATATGCCCCGGCTTCAGCACCTCACCATGCTCGGCCTCCTTGGCCGGGCATATGGCGGCCTTGGCCAGATGCTCGGCAAGGATCGCCGTGAAGGTTGGTGGCATGTGCTGGGTCACCACCACAGGCACTTCGCGGATCGCGGTGCCGATGTCCGACAGGACCTTTTGCAGCGCCTGCGGCCCACCGGTCGAGGAGCCGATGGCAATGATGCGCGGCCGGACGTTCGAGTAGGCCCGCGTCTTCGCCTCCAGCCCCGCCGGAGCAGCATGCGGCACGGCGCCTGCCCGGGCATAGCCGCGCGGCACTGCCGGAGCCCGCGAGACCGGCGTTTGCGCGGCCTGCCGGCCGGCGCTGGTCTGGGCCCGCATCGGCCGTGCCCCGGCCGAGGGCTGGCCCCGCCGACGCTGGCCAAGGGCCTTGATCTTTTCGATCAGATCCCGCCGGAAATCCTGGGAGGTGGTGACCGCGCTGGAGGTTTCCGGCTTCGGAATATAATCCTGAGCGCCGAGCGACAATGCCCGCAGGCTGATCTCGGCATTGCGCCGGGTCAAGGTCGAAGCCATCACCACGATGAGGTCGCGCTTCTTCTTGAGCATCAGCGGCAGGGCGGTCAGGCCGTCCATTTCCGGCATTTCGATATCGAGCACGACCACATCCGGGGCGCTGCGCTCGATGTCATCCACCGCGAACCTGCCGTTGCGATGCGCCGCGACGAGCTGCAGAGCCGGATCTTCCTCGACCCAGCGACCGATCAGGCCGCGAATGACCACCGAATCGTCCACCACCATCACGCGGATGGCGGTGCCGGCGGCCCCGCCCGGGGCCGCGGCGGCAGAAGGAATGGGGCTCATTTTCCAGGTTCCTTCGGGCCGTTCACAGAAGACCGGCTTCTTGGAACTTCGCTTCGACGATATCCTTGTCGAACGGCTTCATGATGTACTCGTTCGCACCGGCGCGAATGGCCCGGGTGATATGCGCAACATCGTTCTCCGTGGTGCAGAACACCACGATTGGCGCGCCGCCACCTTCTTCCTTGCGCAGCGCCAGCAGGAACTCCAGGCCGTCCATCTCCGGCATGTTCCAGTCCAGCAGGATCGCGTCCGGCATCCGCTGGCGGCACAGCTCCAGCGCCTTCAGGCCATCTTCCGCTTCGCTGATCTCGAACTCGAGCTCCTCGAGGATGCGACGAGCGACCTTCCGGATCACGCTTGAATCGTCGACGACGAGACAGTGTTTCATTTCTATTTGCTCCCGAATGCCGATACCCGGCATGCCGATCCCGGTGTGTTTGTGAAGCTCAGGCGGCCGCCATCGGCTCCACCATGGCGCCGAACAGGCGCTTGATATCGAGGATGATCATCAGCTTGCCATCCAGGCGATGAACGCCGCCGGAGATCTCCGCCCAGCGCTTGTCGAGATTCGACGGGTTCGGCTCGTGCGAATCCATCGACAGGCGCAGGACCTCGCCGACCGTGTCGATCACCAGCCCGTAGCTCTCGCCCTTGTGCTCGATGCCGACGGCCATCACCTGCGCGTTCTCGTCCCGATCGGGCAGATGCAGGCGCTTGCGCATGTCGATCGCCGTAACGATGCGACCGCGCAGGTTCAGCACCCCCGCCACCTCGGGCGCCGCCAGCGGCACCCGCGTGACGCTGTCGGGCACGAACACATCATGCACCTGGCTGATCGGCAGACCGAACAACTGGCCGCCGATGACGACGGTCACATACTGGATGCTGTCTTCCGCGCCGGTCGCAAGATTGTCGTTGCTGCTCATGCCGCAATCCCCAATTCACCAGAGAACATGTCCTTGAGCGACGCAATCAGCCCCGGCCGGTCGAATTTCGCCACGTAGTCATCGAAGCCGGCCTGACGCCCGCGCTCGATCGAGGCCGGGGAGACCACCGCCGACAGGGCGAGCACCGGCACCTTGCGGAAGCGCGGATCGCGCCGCAGCGCCTCACAGAACTCGAAGCCGTTGATGTCCGGCATCTCAATGTCGCTGACGATCGCATGGAACGTATCGCCGTTTTCCAGAAGCTCGAAGGCCTGCTGGGCGCTCTGGCAGGCGGTCACGTCATAGCCCGCCGCCTTCAGCACCGGCGTCAGCATGTTGCGGAAAAACGCGCTGTCGTCGACCAGAAGCACCTTCTTGGTCAGGGCGGCGATGTCCATTTCCTTACGCATGAACCAGTCTTCGAAGGCCTGCGGCAGGTAGTAGCCAAGGTCGATCACCTCGGTTGCCTTTTCCTTGATCACCGCCGAGCCGAGAATGCCCGCCCGGTCCGAACCGACCTCGATGTTCATCCGATCCTCGACGATATCGACGATCTCGTCGACCACGAGGCCCATCGAGCGGCCGGCATCAGAGAACACCAGCATCGGCTGGGTGCCTTCCGAACGGCGGGTCTGCGCCGGATCGATGTAGACGAGCGGCATCAGGGCGCCGCGATACTGCACCAGGTCGCGGCCGTTGGAATGCTCGATCTTCGAGACCTCGAATTCCTCAAGCCGGGTGACCAGCGACAAGGGCACCGCCTTGGGTTCGGACGAGCCGGCGCGGAACAGCAGCATGGACACCGACGACTGACCGTCGATCGCCGCGGCGATGGCTTCCTCCACCTCCTTGCGCTCCCCTTCCGCAACCACGCTGGAGGCATGGCTGGCCATCGCCGAGGCAACACCGTTCGGATCGATGATCATGATCACCGCGCCATCGCCCAGGATGGTATTGCCGGAGAACATGGTCAGGTTGCGCAGCATGGAGGACATCGGCTTGACGACGATTTCCTCGGTGTGGAACACCCCGTCGACGACGACGCCGAAGGTCTGGTTGCCGACCTGCATGACGACGATGAAGCCGGTATCGGATTCCAGCTCGCTGTTCACATCCGTGTCGTCGGCGCCGAGCAGGTAGGACATGTGCACCAGCGGCAGGAGCTTGTTGCGCAAGCGCAGCACCGGTGTGTCCTTGATCCGCTCGATGCGGTGCTCGGAATTGTTCTGGACGCGCACCAATTCCACCACGGAGAGTTGCGGAATGGCGTAGCGGTCGCCGCCCGCCTCGACGATCAGCGCCGAGACAATCGCCAGCGTCAGCGGGATCTTGATGATGAAGCTGGAGCCCTGGCCTGCCGTCGAGCGCAGGTCGATCGAGCCGCCGATCAGCTCCACATTGTTGCGCACCACATCCATGCCGACGCCGCGGCCGGACACGCTGGTGACATTCGTCGCCGTGGAGAAGCCCGCATGGAAGATGAACTTGTGGATCTGCTGATCCGTCATCTTCTCCAGCTCGGCCTCGCTGGCCAGGCCGCGTTCGAGAACCTTGGACTTCACCCGCTCCACATCGATGCCGCGGCCGTCGTCCTTGACCTCGATGATGATATGGCCGCCCTCGTGATAGGCGGACAGGGTGATCGTGCCCTTCTCCGGCTTGCCGACGGCGCGCCGGTCGCTCGGCATCTCCAGCCCGTGATCGGCGGAGTTGCGGATCATGTGGGTGAGCGGATCCTTGATCAGCTCCAGAACCTGCCGGTCCAGTTCGGTTTCCGCGCCGACCATTTCCAGCTCGATCGGCTTGTCCAGCTCCTGGCTGAGATCGCGCACGATGCGCGGCAGCTTCTGCCAGGCGTTGCCGATCGGCTGCATCCGCGTCTTCATGACGCCTTCCTGCAGCTCCGCCGTCACGTTCGACAGCCGCTGCAGCGGCACCTTGAACTCGCTGTCTTCGTGGCGGCGGACGATCTCAAGAAGCTGGTTGCGGGTCAGCACCAGCTCCGAGACCATGGTCATCAGGTGCTCAAGCGTTTCCACCGCAACGCGGATGGACTGGCTCGACACCGAAGACCCCGACTTGTTCTCTTTTTCCGCCTTCTCCAGCCCCTTGGCTTCCGTGGTTGCCTTTCGCGCCGCGCCGGCCTTCACCGTCAGCGGCGGCGGCGCGTCGTCCTGCGCCTCGGCAGCAGGCTCGCCCGCCGGCGCCTCAACGGGCAGTTCGACCTCGCATTCGGCTTCGCGGAAGGCGCGCTCCAGATCGTCGAGGGACACCTCGCCCGGGCGCAGCGGCCGTTCCAGCACCTGCTCGACCAGTTCGCCGGTGGTGACATCCGGTCCCGCGTCGGCTTCGGCTTCGGCCTCCGCCTCGGCCCCGGTGCGGGCGGACAGGGACAGACGCTCCAGCTGGGAGATCAGATCGTCGTCGCTGCCTTCCGGCTCGGCCCCGCCGGCGGTCTCCAGATCGGCCAGGATCTCCTTGATCCGGTCGATGGAAATCAGGATCAGCGACACCGCTTCCTCGGTAACGGGCGCACCATCTCGGAACTTGCCCATCAGGGTCTCGGCCGCATGCGCCAGCGCCTCAAGGCGGGGCAGACCAAGGAACCCGCAGGTTCCCTTGATCGTGTGCACCAGACGGAAGATGTTATCGAGGATCTTCTCGTTATTCGGTTCTTGTTCGAACTTCACAAGCTCGACGTCGACGACATCAAGGCTTTCGTTCGTTTCTGTAAGGAACTCGCTAAGCAAGTCGTCCATGGTCAAACTCACCCGACTGGTTACTGGTACGCCACCCGATCCTGTGACCGGGCAACCCATCCCTGCCAGTGAGCATGAGACCGAAACAGTTAAGATAAATTGAAACGCCTCTTCTGGCGCAGAACAGAAATCATAAGGAAGACGACGCGATGATTTTCACGCCAGCTTCTTCCTTAACAACATCTAAATGCATTCCCGATTCCCGTGCAAGTAAAACGGCATACACCGGCTGCACGGTATGCGCATCGATCCGCTCCGGCTCCACCCCGGACATCATGTCGATGACCAGCGCCGGCACCTTGGTCGTGGACCCGGTCACCACCAGTTCGAAGGTCGGCGCGTTAACCTCTCCCTCCATGCGCACGGTGATCAGACCGCCGCGCGGGACGCATTGATTGGCCAGCAGGATGAGGTTGAGCAGCAGCTTGACCCGGTTCTTGGCCATCAACAGGCGCGGCACCTGCCAGTCGATCTCCGCCTTTTCGTTGGCGAGGAAGCCGACGGCCACCGCATGGGCGTCGCCCAGGTCGATCTCCGAGCCGGCGGACCCGGCCGCGCCGAACGCCAGCCGCGCGAACTGAAGTTTCGCCGAGGCCTGCCGCGCGCTCTTGCGGATCAGGTCCATGGCGAATTCCTGCATGTCCTCGTTGCCTTCCTCGTCCAGCACCTCCAGGCCGTTGGTGATGGCGCCGACCGGCGAGATGATGTCATGGCAGACGCGGCTGGCCACCAGCGCGGCAAGGTCGAGTGCGGTGAGATCTTCGATAGCGGTCATTCAGGGATCCTCGGTGGCCGGACACATCGGACAGGAACGGCGGCTGATTCGCCAGTTTCGACAGGGTTACACCCCCGCCCGCGCGCTGCCAAGCCGACCGCGCCGGATCAGCGCCGGGCCAGCAGTGGACAGCCGAGCCGCCGGGCGTTGCCCTGCGCCGCCCGGTCGAGCACCACCGGATCGGCAAGAAACAGGAACCGGTTGATCTCCGAGTGGAACAGCAAGAGCCGCCCGTCATAGAGCGCGAAGATCATCGGGTTGCCCTGGGTCACCCCGCCCTGTGCCAGGGCATAGGGGTCGCATCCGGAAAAATAGGGCGCATACACCTCCGGCGCCTTTTCGAACGCCGCCCGATTGCCCTCGTTGACGAACACCCAGACCGTATCGGCCCAGCGCAATTCATGGTCCGGCACCCCGCGACGCGGCTTGCGGTCGATGAAATAAGCGACCGGATCGTGTCCGCCGACCGCATAGCCGGTCATCGCGTCGGTGGCGAAGCCCTGCGCCAGCGCCGCCCCGGCGCCTGTCATCATCAGGAGCCCCGCGCCCAGCGCCGCAACCGCCGACCATAATGTTTTCCGATTTCGACTACACTCTGTCATCGAATCAGTCCCGCAGGTTCTCCCGTCCGGACTGTGCCCCCGGGAGCGCCCGCCAGGCAACCGGCCGAGGGCCGGCCGCACCGGTTCCGGGACGAAGACGGCCGCCGGACGGTCGGGACGAGCATGGGAAGTTGGAAGGAAGAGTGCACATGATCCAGACAATGATGATCCAGCGCCTGGGCATCCGGGCCGCCCATTGGCCTCACCTGCTGCTGGTCTGTCTCGGGATCCTCGCCACCGTCGCCCTCTCCGCCCCGGCCGCAGCCCAGCAGCCCGAACAGTACGATCAGGGTGAATTGCTCGACACCGGCCACCGGTTTTTCGGGCAGATCTCCGGCGGGCTCGCCTCGGTGGTGGAAAAGGCCGTCGCGCAATATGGCCAGCCCAACGGCTACATCCTTGGCGAGGAGGGCTCGGCGGCCCTGCTCGCCGGTGCCCGCTATGGCGAAGGCCAACTCTACACCCGCAACGCTGGCACCCATAAGGTGTTCTGGCAAGGCCCCTCGCTCGGCTGGGATGTGGGCGGCGACGGCGCCCGGGTGATGATGCTGGTCTACAATCTGCCCGACACGAATGCCATGTACCGCCGCTATGTGGGCGTCAACGGCTCGGCCTATCTGGTCGGCGGCTTCGGCATGACGGTGCTGTCGAACCACGACATCTACGTGGTTCCGGTCCGTGCGGGGATCGGCGCCCGGCTCGGCGTCAATGTGGGCTATCTGAAATTCACCCCGGAGCCGACCTGGAACCCGTTTTGACCGGCGAACCGACAACGACGCTTGGCGCGAGGCTGACGGTCGGGTAATCAAGGGGCGTGGGAGAAGCAGCGCTTGCAGCGGCGAACGTCCGCGCAGGCAGACGCCCGAGATGGCAAACCATGGTGACCGGCCTTGATTGAAGCGGCAATGTACATGGCGCTCGGCTTCTTCATTGCCGGGCTCATTGCCATCGCGATACTGCCGGCGGTGTGGCGCCGGGCGGTGCGGTTGACCCACCGTGCGGTCGAAGCCACCAGCCCCATCTCTCATGCCGATGTCCGCGCCGAGATCAGCGGCCTGCGCGCCGCCCATGCACTGGAGTGCCGGCGCCTGGAAATCGCTCTTCAGCAACTGCAGGAGCAGGCCACGGCCAATCGGCTGGCCCGCGACCGGGCCGAAGCCGGCTCCGCGGACATGCGTAAGGAAGTCCTGGCGCGGGAACAGGCCCTGGCCGATGCCCAGGAGCGCGAGGAAGCCCTGCACCGGGATCTTCTGGAACGGGAAGAGGCGCTGGCACGGGCACGGGCGCGCATGCGGGAGCTGGAACGGGTGGTGAAACGGCGGGACGAAATGGCCCAAAGCACAGCCGATGAGGCGCAGCCCGCGCCGGCGGTCGCCTCAGATGCCGGCGCACGGGCCGGAACACGGGCCGGAACACGGGCCAGAACACGGGAATGGGCCGATGCGTCTCATCTCACCCAGGTCGCCGCACTTGAATCTGAGATTGCCGCATTGCGCCACCAGTTGAAGACCGGCGAAACCGCCGCAGCCGCTGACAGCGACAATCGGGCGGCGCAGCGCGCGCGGGACGACCGTCTGTTCGAGGCCGAGTCCCGCCTGGTCAGCGCCCAGGCGGAAATCGCCCGGCTCTCGCTGCAGCTTGAGGAAAGTCACCAGCAGCACGCGGCGGATGACCCTGCCTACCATCGCCGGCCCGGCGATGCGGCCGAGACCGCTGCGGCTGCCGCCCGGCTCGAAGCGGAAAACGCGCGCCTGCGCGCCCAGTTGCAAGACGATGTGACCTTCCAGGCGCTGCGGACCCAACTGGCGGATCTGGCAGCTTCCGTCGTCGCCTCCATCGCCTCCGATGAGGAGCTTGCCTCCCTGGCCGAAGGCACGGCAACGCCCGCCGCCGGCGCCAGTGATCTGGCCCGGAAAGCGGCCTCCCTCTCCGCCCGCATCCAGGATGCGCGGCAGCGCCTGAACAGCGACGGCTCGCTTGATCCCCGTTCGCGCACAAGCATCGCTCGGCCAGCCTCCCGAGGCAGACAGAAGGCAAAGACCTGAGCGCCAGCCCCCGGCTGCCAGGTGATGGTGGCCTCGTTCAGCCTTTCGGCAAGATCAGGTCGAACCGCGCGCCCTCGCCCGGTCGGCCCGAGGCACGGATCGTCCAGCCATTGCGCCGCGCCACCATCTCGCAGATCGCAAGACCGATGCCGGTGCCCTCGACCGCCCCCCGGCTGTGCAAGCGCTTGAACGGCTGGAAGATCAACTCCGCATAGCCTTGCTCAAAGCCGATGCCATTGTCCTCGACACTCAGCGTGAAGCCGCGTTTCTCGCCGTCGGTCGCCGCGAAGCGGATGGTCATCGCCGCCGCCCGGCCCGGAGCACGATATTTGATCGCGTTGGTCACAAGATTGTAGAGCACTTCGCGCAAGGAAATCGGGTCGGCCAGCACCGGGTCGGGCAGGATCTCGCAGGTGACCGCCAGCCCGGCCTGAGCGATTTCCTCGCCCAGTTCCTGCAGCACCCGGTTCACCACATCGCCAACCTGTATGCCCCTGACCTCCAGATCGCGGCTCACCGAGCGGGTATAGGTCAGAAGATCGGAAATCAGCTGGCTGCCGCTGCGCGCCGCGCGCGTGATGACGTCCAGCGCTTCGTCCGCCTCGCCGCCGGCCTTCGGCGCCACCACCGACCGCAGCACATCGGCGTAAAGCCGGATCTTGCGCAAGGGTTCTTGCAGGTCATGCGAGGCCACGAAGGCGAACTGCTGCAGGCTTTCATTCGCGCTTTCCAGCCGGGCGGCGTGGTCGAGCAGCCGATTGTTGGCCTCTCGCAGCGCCGTCACATCCCGGCCGATCGACAGGATTTCCTGTGGCTGGCCATGAACATCGTGTATCAGCAGGCTGAACCAGAGAATATTGCGCGCCGCGCCATAGCGATCGTAGTTGACCTGCTCCAGGATCGATGCCGGCGCCTCCCGGGTCATCGCCGCAAGCTGCCCCTGTAGCGCTTGCTGGCCGGTTTCGGGAACCAGTTCGGTGAACTTGCGCCCCAGCAACCCCGCCTCATCGGGCCCGAAAAAGTCGATGTAGTGCCGGTTGACGAAAAACAGCGTCGCATCGGGCCGGGCGCGCGAAATCAGGTCCGGCAGGCGGTCGACGAGAATGCGGTAGTCCCGCTCGCTGCGCTTGCTGTTGTAAAGGGCCCTGTTGCGCTGGGTCACGTCCGCCAGCACGATCATCACCTGACGCACGCCGCTGCGCAGCCCTTCCTCCGCAAGAAACGCGGACAGTTCCACCTCGAAGCGCTGGCCGCTCTCCGGCAAGATCAGGCAACAGGGTTCGGCGTCGATCGACCCGTCGCGAAACAAACGCGGCCAGCCGTCCTCGCTCAACCGCTCAAGCGCATCCGGCGCCAGGAACTGAGAAAACGGCCGGCCAATGAGATTTCCCCGCGCCACGCCGAGGCGCTCGAACAAGAGATCGCTGGCGTCCTCGATGATGCCGGCCTCCGACAACGACAAAAGCAGTGCTGGCGTTTTCTGGTAAAGACGCTGAAACCGGCGCGTTTCGCTGGACAGCCGCTCCACCATCGTCTGCAGTTGGCGCTTGTGGTCGACCGCTTCGCTGATGTCGCTGAACAACACCGTCAGTTCGTTGCCATCGCCGCTGTAGACCCCCGCCCGGAGCCAGCCTTCGCGCCCGCCCAGGCGGTGATGAATATCGAACTGCTGCGGCGCCCCCGCGCGGATGGCGTCCTCAAGCCGGTCCTGCAGGTCCGACGGCTCCAGGTCGGCCAGCGCATCAGACAGCAATTCCCCTTCCAGCTCGTCCTGCCGCCGTCCGGCCACGCGGGCAATCGCGGGATTGGCTTCCAGGATACGAAAACTCACCACCTGGCCATCCGGCGCCCGCAGCGCCTCCAGCCGCAACAACCCGTCCTCCGCCTGACGGAACACCTGACGATAGCTCCGCAACGCCCGGGCAGCCGGTTCCGCCTCCGCCGCGCCGACCGGCGTTGCCAGCACCACCACACCGGCGACATCGCCCGCATCGTTTTTCAGGGAAAGATACTGCACCTCATATTGCCGGCCCGACGGTTTGTGCCGCGGCCGCACCCAGGTGCGAATTTCGCAGTCCTGCCCGCAGAGCGCCTGATCCAGCCATTCCCTGCGGATCTCGAACATCCCCTTGCCGATGACCTCGGCAAGAGACCGGCCGATGACCTCATCGACCCGCAGGCCCTCGATATCCGCATAGGCCTGATTGGCGATCCGAATGACATAGGACCGATCGCAGACATAGATCGGCAGCCGGGCCCGCGCCACGCACTGGCGCAAGGCCTGCCGGTCCCAGGCGGCCTCGCCATCATCCGCCCGCTCGCTCTCGCTCCAGACCTCGTCGTACAGTTGACCGCCCCCCACGCCGCTGCGCCGCGATCGATTTCCCGCGCGTCAGCCGTTCATATGCGCAACTCGCCCATCATGCCGCAAGGGAAGAACATACGAAATCGGGAAAATACGATCATGCACGACAGGCAGGACCAGCGAAACCGAAAAGGAAACCGACGCTTGTCGACAAGACGGCCGCAGCCCGTCCTTCCCGCGCGTCTTGCACCTGGAAGAAAGGCCCCCACCGTGGCAGCGGCGGGCGGGGAAAGGAAAGACGATTCGCTCGCTGCTGCCGCGGAAACCGGGAGTTTCGGCAAATCACTGCAACGGGGCACGACATCGCCCGGGCGCGGCATAGCAGAACGGTCGCTCGCCCCTTCGCGAGGCACCTTGCCTGCTTATACATGCGGATTGGGCTGGACGTATCGCGACCGCCGGAAATGGTACCCCCAAGGGGACTCGAACCCCTGTTTCCGCCGTGAGAGGGCGGCGTCCTAGACCGCTAGACGATGGGGGCATCGGCCGGTCGAGCGACAGTGAGCGGGTAGTAGCCCCTTGCCGGATCAATTGCAAGCCCGTCGCGCAGGAAAAATGCATCCCGGCGACGGACACCCCGGCAAAGCTGTGGATCAACGGGCCACGAAGGCCGTTTCGCCGAGCACCTGGCCGGTTGCCGGGTCGAGATAAAGCAGCCGGCTGGCGGTACCTTCGCGCACCAGGAGGATGAGCCGGCCCTCGGCCATTGCCATGCTTTCCACCTGTCCGTCCTTGCCGATGGCGACGGTAGCGGCTATATCGCCGGCACCGGGCCGCGTCCCGCCCTCGGTCAGCTTGTAAATGATGGCCGCGAACACCGCGACGAACCCGAGCACCATGATGAGACTCGAAACGGCCAGCAAACGCTTGAGCTTTGCCTGAAGCCGTTGCGCCGCCGGATCGAGCGGCGCCTCCGTGTCGGGGCTCTCGTCAACAGCGGGATGTGTCATGATCGTTTCCACTCAAGAACAGCCCGAAACCGGTCGGGCCGAAGTATCGATTGCTACGGAAGATGCCGGATCCAGGCTCGATGCCTGCCTTGCCCGGCACCTGCCCGAGTTCAGCCGGAACCGGATCCAGGCCCTGATCAAGCAGGGACGGGCCCATATCGGCGAGCGGACCATAGTTGAGCCCAAATACCGGGTCAACGAGGGCGAGACCGTGGTGCTGGAGCTTCCGGCCCCGGAAAACGCCGATCCGGAACCGGAGAACATCCCGCTCAACGTGGTCTTTGAGGACGATCAACTGATCGTGATCGACAAGCCGGCAGGCCTCGTGGTTCATCCCGGCGCCGGCAACTGGTCGGGAACGCTGGTCAATGCGCTGCTCTACCATTGCGGCGACAGCCTGTCCGGCATCGGCGGCGTGCGCCGGCCCGGCATCGTCCACCGGATCGACAAGGACACCACCGGCTTGCTGGTGGTCGCCAAGACCGACAAGGCGCATCAGGCCCTCAGCGAGCAATTCGCCGATCACGGCCGCACCGGTCCGCTGGAGCGGGCCTATTCGGCGCTGGTCTGGACCGCGCCCGGCCGGGCGAGCGGCACCATCGAGGCAGACCTTGCCCGCTCCGCCTCCAACCGGCAGAAGATCGCCGTGGTGCGTCACGGCGGGCGCCATGCGATCACCCATTGGCAGATCAACGAGCGGTTCGGCCCGATCGGCGAAGAACCGCTCGCCTCCCTGATCACCTGCCGGCTGGAGACCGGGCGCACCCACCAGATCCGCGTTCACATGGCCCATATCGGCCACCCGCTCGTGGGCGATGCCGATTACGGTGCCGGCTTCAAGACCAAGGCGGCGCGCCTGCCCAAGCCCTTGCGCGCGAAGGTGGAGGGATTTCACCGTCAGGCGCTGCATGCTGGCCTCCTCGCCTTCGCCCATCCGGTGAGCGGCGAGACGCTGAAGTTCGAAAGTCCGCTGCCCGCCGATTTTGCCGAACTTGTCGCCGGCTTCCGGGCGCTCGGCACGTCAATGACGAAAATTAAGCCCTGATTTTGTCGAATTGCTCCCTATATTGAGACCTCGGCGCGCCTGAGGGGCGCCGATCGAACGGCCCGCCGCGGGATCGGCAAACACTCCGATCCGGGGGCCTGTTTTGTGAAAAAGGGGGTGCTGTTCATGGCCCAGAACATTCCGGTACTGAGCTCCGCCGAAGGAGGGCTCAGCCGCTATCTCGATGAAATCCGCCGGTTCCCCATGCTGGAACCGCAGGAAGAATACATGCTCGCCAAGCGCTACAAGGAGCATGAAGACCCACAGGCCGCGGAACGGCTGGTCAACTCGCATCTGCGGCTCGTTGCCAAGATCGCCATGGGATATCGCGGCTACGGCCTGCCGATTTCCGAGGTGGTCTCGGAAGGCAATGTCGGCCTGATGCAGGCGGTCAAGCGCTTCGAGCCGGACAAGGGCTTCCGCCTTGCCACCTACGCCATGTGGTGGATCAAGGCCGCGATCCAGGAGTATATCCTGCGCTCCTGGAGCCTTGTGAAAATGGGCACCACCGCCAATCAGAAGCGCCTGTTCTTCAACCTGCGCCGCCTCAAGGGCAAGATCCAGGCGCTGAACGAAGGCGACCTGAAGCCCGAGCAGGTGACCCAGATCGCCACCAAGCTGGGGGTGACCGAAGGCGACGTGGTGTCGATGAACCGCCGCCTTGCCGGCGATGCCTCGCTCAACGCGCCAATCCGCGCCGAAGCCGATGGCGGCGAATGGCAGGACTGGCTGGTCGACGAGAGCGAAAGCCAGGAGACCCTGTTCGCGCGTCAGGAAGAGCTGGACATGCGCCGCAAGATGCTCGGCGACGCCATGGAGGTCCTGAACGACCGCGAACGGCGCATCTTCGAGGCCCGGCGCTTGGCCGAAGACCCGATCACGCTGGAAGAGCTGTCCGGCGAATTCGGCGTCAGCCGCGAACGGGTGCGGCAAATCGAGGTGCGCGCCTTCGAAAAGGTACAGAAGGCAGTCCGCCGCAGCGCGCGGGAGCTGGAACAGCCCCGCGCCTCTGGCGCCTGAGCGGCCCGGCCACAGGGCCGCTCACTCCCCTCCCCTTCCCTTCCCCTCCCCGACCCGCTTGCCGGGACCGCCGCCTTTTTCTAACCTTGCCGGGCGGCGACGCACCGGCGCCGCGATCCTGGCCGGGGAAGCCCATGTCGATCCTGCGAAGCAAACGCGCGAAGGTCGCGGCGGTGACCAGCGCGTTTCTCCTCGCGGTGGTGCTGCTGCGGGCACTCGATCCCGGCTTCCTGACCTCCATCCGCCTGCTCGGCTTCGACTACTACCAAAAGTTCTGGCCGCGCATGGAACGCCCGGAAATCCCGGTGCGCATCGTCGACATCGACGAGCGCGCACTCGCGATCCACGGCCAGTGGCCCTGGTCCCGCGACCTGCTGGCGCAAATGACCGAGCGCCTCAGGGATCTGGGCGCGGCGGCCATCGTCTATGACATCATCTTCGCCGAAGCCGACCGGCTCTCGCCGCACCGTTTTCTTCCCACTAAACCGGCCCCCTCGATACCTCCAGAGGCGGAAACGCCGGACCGGGGCGAGATCGCCCGCCTGCTGCGCCGCCTGCCCGACACCGACGCCCAGTTCGCCGAGGCCATCGCCACCGCACCGGTGGTTCTCGGTTTCGCCGTGCGGCCGGACGCAAACGGCCGCACACCGGAACAAAAGGCGGGCATTGCCTATGCCGGCAGCGATCCGGCCACGGTCCTGCCGGCCTTTCCCTCCGCGCTGACCAGCCTGCCCGCGCTGGAGGCCCCGGCGGCGGGAAGCGGCGGGGTCAGCCTGTCGACCCGCGACACCGGCGGCATCGTCCGGCGCATCCCGATGCTGTTTTCCGACGGCACCGCGCTCTA
Source organism: Stappia taiwanensis (assembly GCF_014635285.1). Classification (GTDB taxonomy): domain Bacteria; phylum Pseudomonadota; class Alphaproteobacteria; order Rhizobiales; family Stappiaceae; genus Stappia; species Stappia taiwanensis. The sequence goes on from NZ_BMCR01000010.1 coordinate 162,132, forward strand.
CCCCAGCCTGGCGCTGGAGGCCCTGCGGGTGGCGCAAGGGGCAAGCGGCCTGATCATTCGCGCCACCGGCGCCAGCGGCGAACCGGCCCCCGGCACCGATGCAATCACCGATATCAAGACTGGCGCCATCGCCTTGCCAACAACCGCGTTCGGCGAGCTGTGGGTCTATTTCAACGCCGACCGGCCGGATCGTTACGTCTCCGCCGCCGATCTTCTCGTTCCTGAAGAGACCGCGCGGATCGCACCGCTGATCGAGGGGCAGATCGTCTTCATCGGCACCTCCTCGGTCGGCCTGAACGACATGCGCGCGACCCCGCTTGGCGAACTGGTGCCCGGGGTCTCGATCCACGCCCAGGCGGCCGAGCAGATTATCGCCGGCGACTTTCTCAGCCGGCCCGACTGGGCGGACGGGGCGGAACTGATCGCCACCCTGCTGCTTGGCCTCATCGTCATCGCGCTGGTGCTATCGGTCGGCGCGCTCTGGGCCGCGGCTCTTGGCGGGTTCATTGCCGCAGCGCTTTATTTTGGCGCCATCGCCCTGTTCCGCAACCACGGCCTGCTGGTCGATCCGGTCTATCCCACCGCCGCCAATCTGTTTGTCGTCTACGCGGCCGCCACCGCCCTGCTCTACTTTCTGACGGAGAGGGAAAAACGCTTCGTGCGCACCGCTTTCGGCCAATATCTGGCGCCGGAACTGGTGCGCCGGCTGGAGGAAACCCCCGAGGACCTGCGCCTTGGCGGCGAGATGCGCGACATGACCATCCTGTTCATGGATGTGCGCGGCTTCACGCCGATTTCCGAGCAATTGACGCCGACCGACCTTGTCGCCTTTCTCAACGCCCTCCTGTCCCCCTTGAGCGCGGAGATCCAGGCCCGGCACGGCACCATCGACAAATACATCGGCGACAGCATCATGGCCTTCTGGAATGCGCCGGTGGAAGTTGCCGACCATGCCCGCCTTGCCTGCCGCGCGGCGCTGGCCATGATCGACACCGTGGAGAACCTGAACGCGGCCGATGCCTTCGGCTTTCACGCCCGGTCCCTACCGGTCGGTCCGGTGCGCATCGGCATCGGCCTCAACACCGGCGAGGCCTGCGTCGGCAACATGGGCTCGGACCAGCGCTTCAACTATTCGGTGATCGGCGATGCGGTGAATGTCGCCGCCCGGATCGAATCGAGCTGCAAGGCAGTGGGCGCCGAATGCCTGGTCTCCGAAGACACCGCCCACGCGGCGGGGGATTTCGCCTTGCTGGAGGCCGGTGCCATCCCGCTCAAGGGCAAGAGCGTGCCGATCAAGCTGTTCGCTCTGGTGGACACTCCCGACGCCGCGGCAAGCCCGGAATTCATCGCCCTCAAGGCAGCGCATGACACCCTGATTGCCCATATCGACGCCGGCGAGGCGGAAGCCGCGGCCCGCGCCCTTGCCACCTGCCGCGCCCATGCCCCAGACCGACTAAGCGGCTTCTACGACCGCTTCGCCGAACGCATCGCCGCCCTGCCGGCCGTAGCGGAACGCCAGATGTGACACGGCGGAAGACGAGAGCGGCCTCCCTTTGGAAACCGAGGGAGGGGGGCTTGAAACAAACTCAAGAGCCTCACGTGTGATGACAAAGCCCCGTGAGGCGCGCCCTCCCGGATAAAGCGGCGACCGGGATCGGTGAAACGCGGCCTTTCGATTCCAGTCTGCTGGAAATGCCGTCTTTTGCCCCCCCCCGGTCCCGGGTCGCGCAAAAGCTTGCCCAGGCTGACGCGGGAGGTGCCGTTTCCGGTTGGAAGCAGTCCGAGAGACTGCTCCCTATCGGCCCTGCCCACAAGTCGTTTCAAAGGTATTGAAGCCAATACCGATAGCCTCAGCTGCCGCCATTGCTGCCTTGAAATCCTCAGATACAAAAACCGACCCACTCGTCAGACGACTGTCAATCCACGCATGAAACCCAGCGGTTTGCTTGAGACTCACCACATATTT
>NZ_BMCR01000011.1 GCF_014635285.1 Stappia taiwanensis
CGAATGGACCACAACGTGAACGGCGCTAGCCTATGAACGGGTACATTCAGGGGAGCAGGTCAGAACAAGCGGCCCCAGAAAGATTTTGTTCCTTGCATCGTTGTGTGAACAATGGGGAGTCTCGAAACGGTGAATGCGAGACACTCATATGAATGAACATCAATCCGGTGCGCCTTTGCATCAAGGGCTGGCTGCAACACATCCAATCTCGGTAATTAATCTACGAAGAACACTACGCGTCTGTGCGGGCGTTACAAAGCAAGCTGCAGAGCAGCTGTCTGCACTACAGAATGGGGCAAAGCTGCCAACTGAAAGCGATGCATATGTTGCGATTGCAGCGGTCGCCATCGGGGAACGCTTTCCCATTGAGATTTCCGATAACAATCACTTCCTGAAAGCTTTAGAGCTTGCCCGGCAGGGAAAGATGTCAGCTTACGTCGACGATGCCGTCGATGAGGTAGGATCCGTGTTGCGCTTAATGGAAAAGGCTCTTCGTGGTCTTGAGCTACTCGACCATTTGCCGGCGCCGATGCCCACCGGATGGGCCAATCTGCCAGCGCCAGCGCTTGCCCGGGCAATCACCAAGCACTGCTTGGCCATCATTGGCCCCACATCACTTCGATAGGGGGGGGGGAGAGATGGTCCATCCAGCAACAAGGCGGGCTGCTTTGAACGCCGCAATGGCAGTGGGGGCATCAGTCGACATCGGTTTTGTCTTTACTCCTCGGGCTACCGAGGATCGGGGACGAGGCATCTGGACAGGTCGTGATCTGATGCCAGCAGATGTCGGGGAACTGCTTCCCCGGGCGGCAGCCGCAAACGCCCAGGGTGCCGCCATATTTATGCGTCTCGGGCCATCGGCCCGGGACGGGCATCCCGGAACCGTTATGCTTGATGATCTGAATGCTGAAGCTGCAACGCGCATTGAGCTTGACGGCTTTCAGCCAGCTTTGACCGTTGAGACGTCACCGGGGAATTTTCAAATTTGGATCAGGCTCATCGCCGCTGGCGAACTGCCGTACCCCGTTGTTCGTGTTGCGATCAAGCGCCTGGCTGAACTTTATGGCGGGGACCCGAGAGCCGTCAGCCCAATGCAACCGGGCCGGTTGCCGGGCTTCACCAATCGCAAGCCAAAACACCGCCAGGCAGACGGACATTTCCCGTTTGTCCGTCTGGTGGATGCCAGTGGCTGTATCGCTGCCGCTGGAACAAACTTGGTTGACGAGATAAAGGCGAACCTCCCGGCACAGCGCGGCCGCGCCCAAGGCGCTGCCTCTGAAACGCCGCCGGTGGCGGCGGTGTCTAGCCGTCCTCCCGCCATGGAGGATTTCGATGCGCTCGACAGGATCCGCCAAGCGCAAGAGGAGCGCATTCGGGCTGAAGCCAAACGTGGCAGTCGGCCAATGGATGCCTTTTCTGCATCGGAAATCGACTTCGCCGCGGTGGTGGTTGCCCTCTGTGAGGGCGTGCCCAGACCGATGCTGGAGGCCTGGCTCAGGATGCGCCGGCCGGAAAAGGCAGCCGGATATGCGGCCCTCACTGTCCAGAATGCCGACCGATACTTGGAGGACCAAACCAGCACGCCGCAACCCTCGGGCCGCCCATGAAGAGATATTTGACACGGCGGGAGGTCGCGGAAATCTATCCGATTTCGGAAAGCTCCCTTGCGCAACTCGCGATGAGGGGCGAGGGGCCACGATATTTCATGCCTCAGAACCGCGCCCTTTACCTTGCCGAGGACGTGGAGGAGTGGATCGAGGCACATGCTGTCATTGCGCGGTCGCGCCCGATGCTGAGATCACGCAAGTTCATCGAGGAGAAACCTGTCACGCTGCAACAAGCTCCCGGGCCAAAGGCGGAAACCACTCGACGAGAGCCCATCCAGGAAGAGCCTAAAAAGGTGGGAGCGCAAAAAGGCAAGAAGCGCGGGAGGCGGCGCAAGAGCTTGGTGCCGTCAGCCAATTCCTGGCTCCGAAACAATCCCGATCATCAATAAGGGGTTGCTGCCGGAGCCAGGATGCTCATACCGCAATGCGCAGGCTACCGGCTGCTTGACGCTCGCTCTCCATTTTGCGTAGGCGCGCCACTGCATCGCTCACCCGCGGGTGTCGATAGCGCAGCAGCGACTTGATATCGACGTGGCCGGAAAAGTCCATCACCTGCTCAGCGGTCCAGCCATGATCAAAACAACGCGAAATCGCCTCATGCCTGAAATCGTGCCAACGCCAATGGGCGACACCAGCACGTAGACGTGCCCGCTCGAACGCGTTCTTCAATGCCTCAGCGGAAATCGGGAAGATATGTCCTTCCCTTTTCTCGCGGCCGGGAAGCTCTTCGATGATGACCTGCGCGGCGTAGGTAAGCAGAATATCCCTTCCGCGCCCGTTCTTGGCGTCGTGCAGATAAATCGTCCCGCCGTTGTGGCTGTAATCACTCCAGCGAAGGCGCAGCAGTTCGGACCGCCTGCACCCGGTCTCCAGTGCGAACCGGGCGGCCGGTAGAAGAAGCTTGTTTCGTGCGCAGGCGAACTCGTGGAAGAGCCGGTCCTCCTCATCCGGTTCGAGCCGGATAATGCGCTCGTCCCGTACCTGGGGGCGACTGACCTGGTCCAACGGAGAGCCAACCATCTCAAGATCAATCGCTGCCTGTCTCATGACCGGCATCAGCAAATTCATTTCCCGGCGGACGGTGCTGGATTTCACCTCTTCCAGCCGCAGTGACTTCCAGTCCTCCCAGTCGTGGCGGGTAATGTTCGCCATGCTCATATGGCAAAACGCCGGATGCCGTTTGATGAAAGTGGAGAGACGTGCGGCTTCGCCGTCTTTGCCCTTTTTCTCGCTTTGCTGGACTTCCCTAATGGCATTCTCCAGCACTTCACCGAGGGTGATCCGCTCCGGAGCCCGGTGGTCGCGACGGCTGCCATGGTTGCGGTCATTGAGGACCTGGACGACGGCGGCATCGGCATCCGCCAGCCGGTCGAACGTTTTCGTGTAAACGGGAAAGCCTTTTTGACGAATTTTCACCTGATAGCCCGTGAGACGGCCGTCAGAGGAAATTCGTTCATAGACGTGACGGTGATTCTTGAGACGTTTGGTCGGCACGGGACTTTGGTTCCTTGAAATAGGATTTGTCCCAAATTTGTCCCAAACCTATGAAAGGAACAAATTTTCACCGTAGAAATTTCGCTAAGCCATTGAAAACATTGGCGCACCCGAGAGGATTCGAACCTCTGACCTCTGCCTTCGGAGGGCAGCGCTCTATCCAGCTGAGCTACGGGTGCTTCGCGGCGACGGGCGCCGGATAACGCGGCAGGGATAGCCGATCCGATCCGGCGACGCAACGGTTTTTATGCAAAGACCAGTACGTCGCCAACAGCTTCCGCCACAGGTGGGAAAACCCGGTGCCGCAGCGCCTGTCGGGCGCGGCACCGGTCCGGGCGTCAGAGATCGAAGCCGAGCAGGTTGCCGACGGTGAACACGTCCTTGTCGCCGCGCCCGCACAGGTTCATGACGATGATCTGATCCTTGTCCATGGTCGGCGCCAGCTTCATCACCTGGGCAAAGGCATGGGCCGGCTCCAGCGCCGGAATGATGCCTTCCACCCGGGTCAGCAACTGAAACGCCTCCAGCGCCTCGGCGTCGGTGACCGGCACATACTGCGCCCGGCCAATGTCCTTCAGCCAGGAGTGCTCCGGGCCGATGCCCGGATAGTCGAGCCCGGCGGAGACCGAGTGCCCCTCCAGGATCTGGCCGTCGTCGTCCTGCAGGAGGTAGGTGCGGTTGCCATGCAGCACCCCGGGCTTGCCGGCATTCAGCGAGGCGCAATGCTCCTCGCCCTCAAGCCCCTTGCCGCCCGCCTCGACGCCGTAGATCGCCACGTCGCTGTCATCGAGGAAGGGGTGGAACAGGCCGATGGCATTGGAGCCGCCGCCCACCGCCGCGACCAGCGCATCGGGCAGCCGGCCTTCGGCTTCCAGAATCTGCGTGCGCGTTTCCGCGCCGATCACCGACTGAAAATCGCGCACCATCTCCGGATAGGGATGGGGCCCGGCGGCGGTGCCGATCAGGTAATAGGTGTCCGCCACATTGGTCACCCAGTCGCGCAGGGCCTCGTTCATGGCGTCCTTCAGGGTGCCGGCTCCGGCGGTCACCGGCACGATCTCCGCACCCAGGAGCTTCATGCGGAAGACGTTGGGCTTCTGCCGCTCCACATCGGTGGCGCCCATGTAGACAACGCAAGGGAGGCCGAAGCGGGCGCAGACCGTTGCCGTCGCCACCCCATGCTGGCCAGCGCCGGTCTCGGCGATGATCCGGGTCTTGCCCATGCGCTTGGCCAAAAGGATCTGGCCGAGGCAGTTGTTGATCTTGTGGCTGCCAGTGTGGTTCAGCTCGTCACGCTTGAAATAGATTTTTGCGCCGCCCAGTTCCGCCGTCATCCGCTCGGCGAAATAAAGCGGCGAGGGCCGGCCGGTGTAATGGGTGTTAAGCGTGTCGATCTCGCCCTGAAACGCCGGATCGGCCTTGGCATCGGCATAGGCCTTTTCCAGCTCCAGGATCAGCGGCATCAGGGTTTCGGCCACATAGCGTCCGCCGAAGATCCCGAAATGCCCCCGCTCGTCCGGACCGGAGCGATAGGTGTTCTGCTGCATGGTCATGCGCCCAATTCCTCTTTTGCAGCGGAGCGTGCCGCCGCCACGAATTCCCTGATCAAGTCCGGATCCTTTTCCCCGCGGGCGCGCTCCACGCCGGAGGAGACGTCGACGGCCGCAATGCCGCTGATGCGGATCGCATCCGCAACCGTGCCGACGGCCAGGCCACCGGAAAGCATGAGCGGCGGGCCAAGGTCAAGGCCCTTGAGAAGCGTCCAGTCGAAGGCAAGGCCGTTGCCGCCGGGAAGCTCCGCCCCCTTCGGCGGCTTGGCGTCGAACAGCAGCCGGTCCACATGACCGACATAGGCGCGAGCGGCCTTAATATCCTCCGGCGCCGATATGCCCAGCGCCTTCATGACGCGGATGCCATGGGCGGCGCGCAGCGCGGCGCAGCGCCCGGGGCTTTCCCCACCGTGCAACTGCAGCCAGTCGGGCCGGACCTTCTGCACGATCTCCTTGATCAGCGCATCATCGGCATTGACGGTAAGGGCGACGATCTCTGCACGCCCACGCGCCCGCGCGGCGAGCGCGGCGGCGGTCTCCATCGAGACATGGCGCGGGCTCTTTTCGAAGAACACCAGACCGATCATCTCCGCGCCCGCATCCAGCGCGGCATCCAGCGTCGCTTCGGTCGAAAGACCGCAGATCTTGACGATTTGCCGGCGGGGCATCGTCGTTCCTTTCCAGTAAGTCACGTGAGCGATCCCCGGCGGGCGGGCCGCCGCCGCGCATGAAGGCCATGCACCGCAGCTCGTCCGGCGGAGTGTCCTTCGGCCCGAAGGCCGAAGGGGTCACGTGATATTATAGGCCGCGATAGCCGCCATGTTGACGATATCGCTGTCCTTGGCGCCGATCGGCAGGATCTGCACCGGCTTGTCGAGGCCGACCAGCAGCGGGCCGATCACGGTCGAGCCGCCCAGTTCCTGCAGCATCTTGGTGGCGATCGAGGCGGAGTGGAACGCCGGCATCACGAGCACATTGGCCGGACCGGTCAGGCGGCAGAACGGATAGGCCGCCATCTTGTCCGGGTTGAGCGCCACGTCGGCCCCCATCTCGCCGTCATACTCGAAGTCGACCCGGCGCCGGTCGAGGATCTTCACCGCTTCGATCACCTTGTCCGACCGCTCACTGCGCGGATGGCCGAAGGTGGAATAGGCCAGGAGCGCAACGCGCGGCTCGTAGCCGAGCCGGCGGGCCACATGGGCCGCTTCCTCGGCGATATCGGCCAGTTCCTCGGAGGTCGGCATGTCGATCACCGCCGTATCGGCGACCAGCACCGTACGGCCCCGGCACAGGGCCAGCGACACGCCGATCACCCGATGTCCGGGCTTGATGTCGATGCAGTTGCGCACCGTGTCGAGCGCCACCGAATAGTTCCGAGTGAGGCCCGTCACCATGGCATCGGCATCGCCGCGCGCCACCATGATCGCGCCCCAGTAGTTGCGGTCGTTGTTGACCAGCCGCTGGCAGTCGCGCTGCAGATAGCCGCGCCGCTGCATCCGGCCATAGAGGAAGTCGGCGTAATCGGCGTTGCGGGTCGACAGGCGGGCGTTGTGCACGGAAATCCCGGCCCGGTCGACGTCGATGCCGGCGGCGGTGGCGGTTGCACGCACCTCGTCCTCGCGGCCGATCAAGATTGCCTCGCCCAGCCCTTGCGCCACGAAGCTGGCGGCGGCGCGAATGACCGGCTCTTCCTCGCCTTCCGCAAACACCACCCGCTTGGGCTGCTGCCGCACCTTGGAGAAGATCCGCTGCAGCGTGCCGGCCACCGGATCGCGGCGGGCGGAGAGCTGGTGACGGTAGGCGTCCATGTCGACGATCGGCCGGCGGGCAACGCCGCTGTCCATCGCCGCCTGGGCAACCGCTGGCGGCACCACCGAGATCAGACGCGGGTCGAAGGGCACGGGAATAATGTATTCGGGGCCGAACTTCGGCCGCTTGCCGCGATAGGCGGCGGCCACCTCGTCCGGCACCTCCTCACGGGCGAGCTGGGCCAGCGCCTCGGCGCAGGCGACCTTCATCGCATCGTTGATGGTGGTGGCCTGCACGTCGAGCGCGCCACGGAAGATATAGGGGAAGCCGAGGACGTTGTTGACCTGATTGGGATAATCCGAGCGGCCCGTGGCGACGATGGCGTCCTCGCGCACCTGATGTGCTTCCTCCGGGGTGATTTCCGGATCCGGGTTGGCCATGGCGAAGATGATCGGGTTCGGCGCCATCGCCTTCAGCATGTCCTCGGTCAGCGCGCCCTTGGCGGAGACACCGAGGAACACATCGGCGCCCTTCAGCGCGTCATAGAGACTGCGTGCCTCGGTCTCCACCGCATGGGCGGACTTCCATTGGTTCATCCCCTCGGCGCGGTCCTTGTAGATCACGCCCTTGGTGTCGCACAAAATCACGTTCTCATGCGGCACGCCCATGGCCTTGACCAGTTCGATGCAGGCGATGCCGGCCGCGCCGGCGCCGTTGCACACCACCTTGACCTCGGACATCGACCGGCCGGTGAGATGCACCGCGTTGATCAGGCCGGCGGCGGCGATGATCGCCGTGCCATGCTGGTCGTCGTGGAACACCGGAATGTCCATCAGCTCGCGCAGGCGCTGCTCGATGATGAAACAGTCCGGCGCCTTGATGTCTTCCAGGTTGATGCCGCCGAAGGACGGGCCGAGGTAGCGCACGGAATCGACGAAGGCATCCACGTCCTGGGTGTCGATCTCCAGGTCGATGCTGTCCACATCGGCGAAGCGCTTGAACAGAACCGCCTTGCCTTCCATCACCGGCTTGGAGGCGAGCGCGCCGAGATTGCCCAGGCCGAGAATGGCGGTGCCGTTGGTGATCACCGCAACGAGGTTGCCGCGCGTGGTGTAGTCGAAGGCGCGGGTGGGATCCTCGGCGATGGCACGCACCGGCACGGCAACGCCCGGCGAATAGGCCAGCGACAGGTCGCGCTGGGTCGCCATCGGTTTGGTCGGGGTGATTTCCAGCTTGCCCGGACGCCCCTGCTGATGGAATTGCAACGCCTCCTGATCGGTGAAGCTCACGTTGCTCTTGCCAGATTTGTCCGTCGTCGGCATGTAGCCCTCCAGTTGCGGTCCGCCTCCGCTGGCGGACGCAGACATTATCCCCTGAAAATACAGCACTCAACCCGCCATGCGGATCGGGCGGGCTGAAACCCCCGATCCCTTTTGATAGGGTCGCGCGCATGTCGACGAAACCAGCGGAAACCCGCCCTCGGGACAGCGACGCGCCGGAGCAAAAAGCCGCACCGCGCCTGACCCCGATGATGGCGCAGTATATCGAAATCAAGACGGCCAATCCGGATTGCCTGCTGTTCTACCGGATGGGCGATTTCTACGAGCTGTTCTTCGAGGACGCGGAAGCGGCCTCGCGGGCGCTCGGCATCACCCTGACCAAGCGCGGCAAGCATCTGGGCGAAGACATTCCCATGTGTGGCGTGCCGGTGGTCTCCGCCGACGACTACCTGCAAAAGCTGATTGCCCTGGGTTTTCGCGTTGCCGTGTGCGAACAGACCGAAAATCCGGCCGAAGCCAAGAAGCGCGGCGCCAAGTCGGTGGTGCGGCGGGACGTGGTGCGTCTCGTTACCCCCGGCACCCTGACCGAGGACCGGCTGCTCGACGCGGCTCGCAACAACTACCTCCTGGCGCTGCACCGCGCACGCGGCGGCTCGCTCGATGGCGAGACCGTGTACGGCCTCGCCTGGATCGACATTTCCACCGGCGTTTTTCGTGTCGCCAGCAGCGACGAGGCGCGGCTTGCCGCCGATCTTGCCCGGATCGACCCGCGCGAGGTGGTCGTCGCCGACAATCTGCTGGAGGACGAAGGGCTGAAGGGCCGGATCGCCGACAGCCGGGCGGCGCTGTCGCCAGTGCCGCGCAGCCTGTTCGACGGCGCCACCGCCGCCGACCGGCTCGCCCGCTATTTCGGTGTCGCGACCCTCGACAGTTTCGGCCAGTTCTCCCGGGCGGAGTTGACGGCGGCGGCCGGTGCGCTCGGCTATGTGGAGCGCACCCAGTTCGGCGAACGGCCACCGCTCGATCCGCCGTCACGCGAGGGCGATGGCCAGCGGATGCTGATCGACCCGGCTACCCGGGCCAATCTGGAGCTGATGCGCACCCTGTCCGGCGAACGTAGCGGCTCGCTGCTGTCGGTGATCGACCGCACCGTCTCCGGCGCCGGTTCGCGGCTCCTGGCCAGCCGGCTCGCCAGCCCGCTCACCGATCTTGCCGCGATCCATGCCCGCCAGGCGGCCATCGCCCATCTCCATCAGGACACCTATCTGCGCGAACGGCTGCGCGGGGCGCTGAAATCCGTACCGGACATCGCCCGCGCTTTGTCGCGGCTGGCCCTGCAGCGCGGCGGTCCGCGCGATCTTCTGGCGCTGGCCGAAGGGCTGACGGCGGCAGGCGATATCGCCGCGCTGTTTGCCGAGGGCGCGGAACTGCCGGCGGAGCTCGCCGCCGCGCTGGCCGACCTCAGGGCCGCGCCTATGACGCTGGCCGCCGACCTGGCCCGGGCCATCGACGACAACCCGCCGCTGCTGAAACGCGATGGCGGCTTTGTCGCGAGCGGGTATCTGGAGGAGCTGGACGAAGTCCGGCGGCTGCGCGACGACAGCCGCAAGGTGATCGCCAAGATGCAAGGGGACCTGTGCGAAGAACTCGCCATTCGTGCCCTGAAGATCAAGCACAACAACGTGCTTGGCTGGTTCATCGAGGTGCCGGCGGCTCATGCGGACAAGCTGACAAGCGACCCGGCCCGGTTCATTCACCGGCAAACCATGGCCGGCGCCATGCGCTTCACCACTCCGGATCTGGCCGATCTGGAAAGCCGGATCGCCAATGCCGCCGGCCGCGCGCTCGCGCTGGAGCTGGAGACCTTCGACCGACTCACCGCCGAGGTGGTTGCCGTTGGCGCGGCGATCAAGACGGTGGCGGCGGCGCTGGCCGTTCTCGATGTCGCCAGCGCGCTGGCCGTGCTGGCGGAGGCGGAGGACCATGTCTGTCCGCTGGTGGATGACAGCCTCGCCTTTGAGATCGAAGGCGGGCGGCATCCGGTGGTCGAAGAGGCCCTGAAGCGCAGCGGCGGCGAGACCTTCGTCGCCAACGACGCCAATCTCGGCCCGGGCGAGGGCGAGGAAAGCGGGCATATCTGGCTGATCACCGGCCCGAACATGGCCGGTAAATCCACCTTCCTGCGGCAGAACGCGCTGATCGCCATCCTGGCGCAGATGGGCGCCTTCGTGCCGGCGCGCCGGGCGCGGATCGGCATTGTCGACCGGCTGTTCTCCCGGGTGGGCGCGGCCGACGATCTGGCGCGCGGGCGCTCCACCTTCATGGTGGAAATGGTGGAAACCGCCGCCATTCTCAATCAGGCGGGCCCGCGTTCGCTGGTCATTCTCGATGAGATCGGCCGTGGCACCTCCACCTTCGACGGGCTGTCGATCGCCTGGGCGGCCATCGAGAACCTGCATGAGGTCAACCGGTCGCGGGCGCTGTTCGCCACCCACTACCATGAGTTGACCGCGCTTTCCGCCCGCCTGCCGCGCCTGGCCAACGCCACCGTGCGGGTCAAGGAATGGCAGGGCGATGTGGTGTTCCTGCATGAGATCGCGCCCGGCGCCGCCGACCGGTCCTATGGCATTCAGGTGGCCAAACTCGCCGGTCTGCCGGCGGCGGTGGTCGAACGGGCGCGGCAGGTGCTGTCGCAGCTGGAAGAGCAGGACCGGCGGGCACCAGCCGAAGCACTGATCGACGATCTGCCGCTGTTCGCGGCCATGTCGCCGAGCCCGGCCCCGGCGACTGCACCGGCGGCACCGGACCCGGTTCTTGAGACCCTCGACGGGCTCGACCCGGACGACCTCACCCCGCGCGAGGCGCTGGAGGCGCTCTACGCCTTGAAACGGGCGCGGGCGAGTAAGGAAGCCGGCTAAATAATTGAGGAGCAGTCTGAATGGACACCCGTTCAGACTGTCTCCAGCACCGGACCGGAAAGGCCTGCCTCCCAGCCGAGAATGGCGCGTTTGCGCGTCAAACCCCAATGATAACCGCATAAGGATCCGCTGCTGCCGAGGACCCGGTGGCAGGGCACCACGAAGGACATCGGGTTGCGGCCGACGGCGCTGCCCACGGCGCGGGCGGCGCGCGGCTTGCCCAGATGGCTGGCAATTTCCGAGTAGGTCGAGGCCCGGCCAAAGGGGATATGCAACAAGGTCTCCCAGACGCGGATCTCGAAATCGGTGCCGATGAAGACGATCTTCAGCGGCTGCTCCGGCGACCAAGCGGCGGGGTCGAAGATGCGCCGCGCGGTCTCGGCGGTCTTCGCCGCGTCTTCCCGATAGGCCGCGCGCGGCCAACGCCCCGTCATATCCTCCAGCGCCGCCGTCTCCTCGCCCGGATCGGCGAAGGCAAGGCCCGCCAGGCCATGCTCCGTGGTCATCACCAGCGCGCGCCCGAAAGGCGAGGGGTGGAAGCCATAGGTCATGGTCACCCCGGCGCCGCGCGCCCGGTAGGCGCCCGGGGTCATCGCCTCATGGGCGATGAACAGATCATGCAGCCGGGCCGGGCCGGACAGGCCGACTTCAAAGCTGGTGTCCAGCACCGTGGCGGCGTCCTTTAAAAGCGCTCGTGCATAGTCCAGGGTGATCGCCTGCAGGAACTGCTTCGGCGTGATGCCGGCCCAACGCGAGAACACCCGCTGCAACTGGATCGGCTGCAGGCCGACCCGGGCCGCAAGCTCCTCCAGCGAGGGCTGACTGCGCCAGTCGCCGGTGATCGCCTCAAGGGTCTGACGAACCACCTGATAATCGCGCGCCGCCTCCTCGCCGGTGGCGCAAGGGATCACCGCACGTGCCGCGATCCGGGCGGGGGATGAGGAAACTGTCATGGAACGGGCCTCCGGTTTGGCCGTACCCTAGGGCGTGCCCCCTCCCGCCGCCACCCGTTTCCCGAGGACGGGCCCAGCCCGAGGGCCCCGACCCGTCTTGCTTCGGCCAAAAACCCGGGCCACTCTGGCGGCGATTTTGATCTGATTGCGAACATCTGGATGAATTGATGACCCTTTCAAGGCCCACACGGACCGAACGACCAGCGCGATCCGCGGGCTTTCCGCGATCGGGATCCACGTTCCGGATCGGCGCCGCTGTCCTTGCCGGACTGGGGCTGCTGGTCACCGCGCCGGCCCATGCGGAAACACCCCCCGAACGCAAGCTGGTGATGATCACCACCGATGACGATGCACCGATCCGCGAGGTGCTGATCGACGGCACGGCGATGGAGGTGCGGCGGCGCTCCAAGGCCCGGGTGTTCGTCGAGGTGGCCGGCGATCCGGACAATGACGGTCAGATCCGCTGCCGGCGCCGGGTACGGCTGGTGCTTGCCGATGGACGCATTCTGGAAGAGCCGGTCGACATCTGCGGCGACTGGAAAGTCACGGTCAAGGCCAGCGCCACGGTGCGCAGCGCCAACCAGGCGGGGGGCACCGCCCGCACGGTTCGCCCGGCGGTTCCCTCCACCGCCAGCCCCTCCGCACCGCCGCTTGCCGGCGGCATCCGCCGTCCGGAAACCGGCTCCGGCGGCAAGGACGCCCTGCGCGGCAGCACCGATGCCGCTCCGGCGACCTCCGCGCCGGTGCCCGCCGGCAAGATGGAAAGCCCTGAGCCGGCACCCCAGGCCCCGGCAACCGACATGGCCGCAACGCCGCAGAGCGGAGCCGAACCGGTGGCAGGCAACGCGCTGCCGACGGATTTCGGACCGGTGATCGAGGGACGAAGCTGGAACGTCGCGCGCGAGGGCGGCGAGCTGCGGCTCTACTACGGGCTGGCAACGACCCATGACCGGACCCTGGTGGCCAGTTGCCGGGCGGGTTCCGGGCAAATGACCTTCCGCTCGGCGGAAACCCGGTCGGAGCTGGCCGAAGGCGCGCCGGTCGACGTCACGCTTTCGGCCAACGACATTACCCGCAGCTACACCGGCAAGGGATCGCCACGGGCGGAAACCGGCCTGTCCCATCCGCTGGTCAGCCTGTCCGCCGAGGATCCGATCTGGTCCGGGCTGATCCGCGGCCAGACCCTGAAAGTGGCCGTCGACGGAACCTGGCGCTTCGGCCTTTCGCTGAAGGGCAGCGCCCGCCATGTGCGCCAGTTCCAGAGCGCTTGCGCCCGGCCCGCGCCGGTGGTGGCACGCCCGGCACCGGTCGGCGGAGACAGGCCGGCGGGCGGGGCGACTGGCCCCACCTGCGCCGATGAAGGCTTCATCACCTCCATTCCCAGCGACAGGCCTTCGACACTGGTCTTCAACAACACCCGGCGGCGGCCGGTGGTCGTGCACTGGATCAACTTCGATGGGAACCGGGAGACCCAAGCGCGGATCCCGCCCGGCGGGGAAATGGTGCAGCGGACTCTTTCCGGCCATCCCTGGCTGGTGTCGACCACCGACGGGCGCTGCATCGGCATCTATCTCGCCGGCGACCGCAACCGCACCGTCACCCTGCGGCCGGGCCGGGTCGCCCCGGTGCCGGACCCGATCTATCGCGCACCCGAGCCGCTGTTGCCGCCGGCCAATATCGCGCCGGGGCCGGATCTGCTCGACATCGGTTATGACTGCGACAGCGGTGCCTATCTGACGGTGACCATCGACAACGATCGCCGGCTGGCGACGGTGCATGAAGCCGGCCGCTCGCCGGTGACCCTGGCAGACCGAGGCTCCGGCCCCGGTTTCTACTACGCCGGCCGCGGGTATGTTCTGTCGGGTGACGGCAATCGGGCGGTCTGGCAGCGCCCGGGCGCACCGCCGCAATATTGCCGCGTGTTCTGATCGTCTGCGCTGATGACCACCGCGCGTCGCCGGTTATCCGGCGGCGCCAGTTGGCAGGGGCGGCGGCAGCGATGGGGGCAGGGGACCGCCCGAGCGGGCGACGGCAAGCGCCGCCTGCAAGGCCCCGGCAAAGCTGGTGCGATCCTCCGGGTTGAGAAACCCGCCGATATCCACCTTCTGACCGCGCATGGCGAGGGTGATCCGCACCACCCCTTCATCCTCTTCCTTGCGCACATGAAGCCGCGCCCAGAACGGATTGAAGCGATACTCCCGGTGCCCGCCCCGGGGATTGACCTTGCGAACGAGAATTTCGGTGCGCGAGACCCGCACCTCCTCATAGGCGTTCGCCGCCTTGTAGTTCCAGCGGAACGCCAGATAAATGAGCAGGATATCCAGCCCAAGAAAACCGAACACCGGCCAGGCGCCGAGCGCCAGAAACCCCAGCCCGGCGATCAGGCAGACACCGCCGGTCACCGCCATCAGCACGCTGAAGCCGGTGGTGCCGAGCGAGCGGTAAGGGGTCAGCAGCGCGTCGAAGAAGGGAGCGTCCACCCCCTCCGCCGAGCCGTTTCCCGACATGTCCCGCTCTGTTTTCGGATTGCCGTTGCTCATGACGGGAAAGTATAGAGAAGGCATGAGCGAGAACCAGAAATTTTCCGAAACGCCGCCGCCGGCAACCGCTGCAAGCCCGGGCAAGACCACGGCCAGCGCGCCGGCCAAGACGCCGGCGGCAGCAAAGCCGGCGCGCGGGAAAAAGCCGCGCGCGCGCCGGTCCCGCTACACCCGCGCGGAACTTCATGCGCTGTTCGCCCGCTTCCACGCCGCCAATCCGGAGCCGCAGGGCGAGCTTTACTACGTCAACCCCTACACCCTGCTGGTTGCGGTTGCGCTCTCCGCCCAGGCCACCGATGTGGGGGTCAACAAGGCGACCCGTCCGCTGTTCGCAAAAGTCGACACGCCGGAGAAAATGGTGGCGCTCGGAGAGGACGCCTTGCGCGATGCGATCAAGACCATCGGTCTTTACCGCAACAAGGCGAAGAACGTGATCGCCCTGTCGCAGATGCTGATCGAGCGCCATGGCGGCGAGGTACCGCGCGACCGGGCGGCCCTGGAAGAGCTTCCCGGCGTTGGCCGCAAGACCGCGAATGTGGTGCTGAACATTGCCTTCGGCGAACCGACGATTGCCGTCGATACCCATCTGTTCCGGCTGGCGAACCGCATCGGCATCGCCCCGGGCAAGACGCCGCTGGAGGTGGAGACTGCGCTGGAAAAGGTGGTGCCGCCGGAATTCCTGCTGCACGCCCATCACTGGCTGATCCTGCATGGGCGCTACATCTGCAAGGCGCGCAAGCCCTTGTGCGAGCGCTGCCTGATCGCCGATCTGTGCAAGAGCCCGGAGAATACCACCCGAAAGACAGGGAAAGCGGCGAAGAAAACGGACTGATCCGCGCGGGGCCCGCGCGGATCACTGGCGCCTCAGGCGCTCAGGTCGCCGTCCTCGTCCTTGCGGCGCAGGCGCACCACCACATCGACCCGCACGATCTCCATGCCCTCCGGCGCCGCCGGCAGCGCCGTCATGGCAACGCCCGATCCGGGAATGTCGATCACCCGGTTCTCGCCCTCGATGAAGAAATGGTGGTGGTCGTCGGTGTTGGTGTCGAAATAGGTCTTGGTGCCTTCGACCGCGACTTCGCGCAAAAGGCCGGCCTCGGTGAACTGATGCAGGGTGTTGTAGACCGTGGCCAGCGACACCGGAACATCGGCGGCCTCGGCTTCCTCATGCAGGCGCTCGGCGGAAATATGCCGGTTGCCCTTCGAATAGAGCAATTCGGCCAATGCGACACGCTGCCGCGTCGGCCGCAGGCCCGCGACGCGAAGCATTTCCAGAACGTCATGCGGAAGCTGGGTCTGTGTCACGTGTCTTCCTTACAAAACGGCTCAAGACAGGTCTGCCAAGCGGCAAAGCGATGTGCCCTGAATGCCTTTTCCCCCACCGTATGTTGCCCCCGCCATCGCTGCGGGAAACACCGCTGAAGATGATAAGCCAGCCGGACACGGCAGCATACCCTGCGTAATGGCAGTTTTCTGCCATACCCGAGGCATGAAATGCAAGCACCGAACGTCCTGGCGCCGACCTGGCTCCAAGTTGTTGGGAACCATTCGCAAAAACAGTATAGCAAACGGTGCTGATGTGGGAAGTCCCGATCGCCGTGACAAGAGGGGCGGCGACCCTGGGTCGCCACGCCCGGCGGAGGGCTGCCATGTCAGCGGTCACACGGGCTTTCGGAGCGTCAGGGCCTATGATAGTAAGCGGGCAGAAACAGACTTTCCCCCGTCCCGAAATGCGGGACGGGAGGCGAAGCGAACCTTGAACTTCGGGATTGGAACCAAAGTGCGGCAATCGAGCTACTCATACGAAGACCTGCTTGCCTGTGGACGCGGCGAGCTGTTTGGCCCTGGCAACGCGCAGCTGCCGCTGCCGCCGATGCTGATGTTCGACCGGATCACCGAAATTTCGGAAGATGGCGGCGAGCATGGCAAGGGCTGCGTGCGCGCGGAGTTCGATATCAAGTCCGACCTGTGGTTCTTCGGGTGCCATTTCCAGGGCGATCCGGTGATGCCGGGCTGCCTCGGCCTCGACGCCATGTGGCAGATGACCGGCTTCTTCCTCGGCTGGCTCGGCGAGCCGGGACGGGGACGTGCCATTTCCACCGGCGAAATCAAGTTCTCCAAGATGGTGACGCCGGATGTGAAGCTGGTGGAATACGGCATCGACATCAAGAAGCTGCGGCGCGGCCGCCTGGTGCTCGGCATTGCCGACGGCTGGCTGAAGGCCGATGGCGAGACGATTTATCAGGCGAAGGACCTGCGGGTCGGCCTGTTCCGCGCCGAATAACCGCGCGCCGGATACGCGATTGATCGCAGGCATTCGCCCTCCTATCTGGGGGAGGTGCGCCGGTCCACCGGCACGCCCTCGCGGTGTGCGGACGACGGTCGCTTGGCCGCGCGAAGCAACAACACCGGAGCGGTTCCCGCAGCCTTTCGCGGCGCGGATCGGTCCGGCAAGGAAGACGAGACCGGGTCGTGCCCTATCGTGGCCCCGGTCCGAAACAGACGGGAGACCGCGATGAGGCGGGTGGTTGTAACCGGACTGGGGATCATTTCCTCGATCGGCAACTCGGCACAGGAAGTGACGGAAAGCCTGCGCGAGGGCAAATCCGGCATCTGCGCCGCACCGGACTATGTGGAACACGGCTTCCGCAGCCAGGTGCACGGCATGCCGAACATCGATCTGGCGGCCGAGATCGACAAGCGCCAGTTGCGTTTCATGGGCGATGGCGCGGCCTATAACTATCTGGCCATGCAGCAGGCAATCGCCGACAGCGGTCTTGAGGAGAGCGAGGTCTCCCATCCGCGCACCGGCC
Source organism: Stappia taiwanensis (assembly GCF_014635285.1). Classification (GTDB taxonomy): domain Bacteria; phylum Pseudomonadota; class Alphaproteobacteria; order Rhizobiales; family Stappiaceae; genus Stappia; species Stappia taiwanensis. Next base: position 16,905 of record NZ_BMCR01000011.1, read on the forward strand.
TCATCATGGGCTCGGGCGGTCCGTCCACCAAGAACCTGTTCCAGGCGCACAAGATCGTGGTCGAGAAGGGCTCGCCCAAGCGGATGGGCCCCTTCATGGTCACCCGCGGCATGAGCTCGACCAATTCGGCCTGTCTCGCCACGCCCTTCAAGATCAAGGGCATCAACTACTCGATCACCTCGGCCTGCTCCACCTCGGCCCATTGCATCGGCAATGCCGCGGAGCAGATCCAGTGGGGCAAGCAGGACATTGTGTTTGCCGGCGGCGGCGAGGAACTGGACTGGACCCTGTCCTGCCTGTTCGACGCCATGGGCGCCATGTCGTCGAAATACAACGACACGCCGACCACCGCCTCGCGTCCCTATGACGCCACCCGCGACGGCTTCGTCATCGCCGGCGGTGGCGGTGTCGTGGTGCTGGAAGAGCTGGAGCATGCCAAGGCGCGCGGCGCCAAGATCTATGCCGAGATCACCGGTTATGCGGCGAATTCCGACGGTTACGACATGGTTGCCCCCTCGGGCGAGGGCGGCGAGCGCTGCATGCGCCTTGCCACCGAGACCCTCGGCGACCGGAAGGTCAACTACGTCAACACCCACGGCACCTCGACGCCGGTTGGCGACGTCGGCGAGATCGAGGCGATCCGCCGTGTGTTCGGCGACGATCAGCCGGTGGCCTCCTCAACCAAGTCGCTGACGGGGCACAGCCTTGGCGCCACCGGCGTGCATGAGGCGATCTACTGCCTGTTGATGATGCAGAACGATTTCATCACCGCCTCCGCCAACATCACGGAGCTCGATCCGGCGCTCAGCCCCGACGAGATCGCGATGAAGCGGATCGATAACGCAGGGCTCGACACGGTGCTGTCCAACAGTTTCGGTTTCGGGGGCACCAATGCCTCCCTCGCGCTCTCGCGCTATCACGGCTAAGGGGCCCAGAATGTCCGGACTTATGAAGGGCAAGCGCGGTCTTGTCATGGGCGTCGCCAACGATCATTCGATCGCCTGGGGAATTGCCAAGGCGCTGGCCGATCAGGGCGCCGAACTGGCCTTTACCTATCAGGGCGAAGCCTTTGGCCGCCGGGTTCGCCCGCTTGCCGACAGCGTTGGCGCCGATCTCCTGCTTCCCTGTGACGTGGAAGACATCGCCACGGTCGATGCGGTGTTCGACACGCTGAAGGAAAAATGGGGTTCGATCGACTTCCTGGTGCATGCGATCGCCTTTTCCGACAAGTCGGAGCTGCGCGGCCGCTATGCGGACACCACCCGCGAGAACTTCGCGCGCACCATGATGATTTCCTGTTTCTCCTTCACGGAAATCGCCAAGCGCGCCGCCGATCTGATGACCGATGGCGGCTCGATGATCACGCTGACCTATGGCGGGTCGACCAAGGTCATGCCGAATTACAACGTGATGGGCGTGGCCAAGGCGGCGCTGGAATCCTCGGTGCGCTATCTGGCAATGGATTTCGGCAGCGACAACATCCGGGTCAACGCGATTTCCGCCGGACCGGTGCGTACGCTTGCCGGCTCCGGTGTGTCCGATGCCCGGGTGATGTTCAACTACCAGAAGCAGCATTCGCCGCTTGGACGGACGGTGACGATCGACGAGGTGGGCGGCTCGGCCCTCTACCTGCTGTCGGATCTGTCGAATGGCGTCACCGGCGAAATCCACTTCGTGGATTCCGGCTACAACACGGTGTCGATGCCCCGGCTCGATGCCCTGAAGGCGCAGGAAGCGCAGGCACGGCAGGCCAAGGAAGCGGACTGACCGCTTTTCGCTTCAAAGCGCTGAATTGAATCTTAGCAAAACGGCCGCCTTCGCGCGGCCGTTTTTCATATGTGTAGGGTTTTGGGGAGAGGACGCCGGCAAAGGCCTCAGTCGAAGGTTTCGTCCGGATAGACCCCGAACAGCCGGGTCTGATCGATCCAACCGGAATATCCGCGTGCGGACACCGAACACCAGCCGCCCTCGCAGCTGTCCACGTCCACCAGCACATTGGGCGAGAGTTCGGCCAGGATGGCCGCGTCGGAGCGTGCATCGGCGCGCAGCGGCGTGGTCCCGCCGGCTTCCCACGGGGTCACCAGGCCCGTGCGGCGGCCGGTCAGCAGCGAATGAAACACCCAGCCCTCGGCGCCTTCCCAGTCGCGGATCCGGCGCCAGTTGTCGAATTCCTGCACGATCTCGACCGGCAGACCGGCGCGCACGAAGGTCCATTCGATGCGGTGTTCCCGGCTCGGCCCGACCCGCACGTTGACCCGGTCGGATTTCAGGCTGACGAAGCGCGGCACCGGAAATCCGCTCTGACCGATGGTCGACGTTTGGGAAAGGGCCGGTGCGGATCCCTGGGCAAGGGCGACCAGCATGATGGTCAGAAGACCCCAAAATGCCTTGCCCATCCGGTATCCCGCCATTGTGCGCTTCCTCTTTTCCGGAATGTCCCTTCGCATCGACCCGGCGATGCTGGAGACGGTTTCGTGTTCACGCCGGCCGGGTCCGGCCATCCGGCCCCGCCAGCAAGCCCGTTGCGCCCGGAATACGTCTCCCGGACGCCGTCGTCAAAGCCTTGCGTCAATTCCGCCGAAACAGGCTGGTTTCCGTAGCGGCCGCACCGTCGGTCTGTGCCCCAACTCGTTCCTTTTGATGGCGAAAAATGCGGAATTTGCCCCCCGTCAACGGAAATCAATCGGCCGGTCTCCCTTGTTTTGAGCGGACCATCTGCTAAGGAGAACAAACGCATCGGTCCAACCGTCCGGAGGCGATGCCATTGTGGGACAGACAGGGTTAAGGAGCCCTCAATACAGCGCGGAAGGCGAGGAGTATGCCCAAGAAAAAGCCGCTGGTCGTCGTGACACGCAAACTGCCGGATGTCGTCGAGACACGGATGCGTGAACTGTTCGAAACGCGCCTCAACGAGGTCGACCGGCCCTTCAGCCAGGCCGATATGGTCGAGGCGGTGAAAACCGCCGATGTCATCGTACCGACGGTTACCGACCGTATCGATGCCGCGATCCTGTCCCAGGCTGGACCCAATCTCAAACTGATCGCCAATTTCGGCAATGGCGTCGACAACATCGATGTCGTCACCGCCAACAACCGTGGCATCGCCGTCACCAACACCCCCGGCGTCCTCACCGAGGATACCGCCGACATGACCATGGCGCTGATCCTCAGCGTTCCCCGACGGCTCGCCGAGGGGATCAAGGTGATGGAGCAAGGCGAGTGGAGCGGCTGGTCGCCGACCTGGATGCTCGGCCACCGGATCTGGGGCAAGCGCCTGGGCATCATCGGCATGGGCCGTATCGGTCAGGCCGTCGCCCGCCGCGCCAAGGCCTTCGGCATGTCGATCCACTATCACAACCGGCGGCGCCTGCCCGAGCAGGTGGAAGAGGGGCTGGAGGCAACCTATTGGGACAGCCTCGACCAGATGCTGGCGCGCATGGATGTGGTGTCGGTACATTGCCCGCACACGCCGGCGACCTATCACCTTCTCTCCGGCCGCCGGCTCAAGCTGATGAAGCCGGGCGCCTATATCGTCAACACCGCCCGCGGCGAGGTGATCGACGAAAACGCCCTCATTCGGCAGCTTGAAAGCGGCGCGCTTGCCGGCGCCGGCCTCGACGTGTTCGAACATGAGCCGGCCGTCAATCCCAAGCTGCTCAACTCCGACAATGTGGTTCTGTTGCCGCATATGGGCTCGGCGACCATCGAAGGTCGCATCGACATGGGCGAGAAGGTCATCATCAACATCAAGACCTTCATGGATGGACACCGGCCGCCGGACCGGGTGCTGCCCTCCATGCTGTAATCGCAAAGAACCCGCGCCGACCGATGGTCCGCGCGGGTTTTTTATTACCACATTGTTTTCATGAGCTTCCGGGCGTCCTGCCGAATGGATTCGGCTCCGGTTCGAGTCGCTACCGGTTCTTTTCCACGCCCGCTAGTCCGCCTCATAACCACGCCAGAGCGCGTTCTCACCCATGCCGGCGATGAACGCCTTGTGCTGCTCCAACGCCGCTTCGGTGAGACGCGAGGGGAGCGGCTGCGGCCGCTGCAGCGCCGGACCGGCCACCCGGTCCTGGGTCCCGTCGCCACCGGCAGCGCCATCATCCTCCGCCATCAGCGCCAGACCAGCCTGCTTGCCGCCGATCAGTTCGAGATAAACCTCGGCGAGAATTTCCGCGTCGAGCAGGGCGCCGTGCTTGGTCCGGCGCGAGTTGTCGATGCCATAGCGCGAACACAGGGCATCGAGCGAGGCCGGCGAGCCGGGATGCTTGCGCCGGGCCAGCGCCAGCGTATCGAGCACCTGCTCGTCCGGGATTGGCGGCCGGCCGACCCGCTCCAACTCCATGTTGATGAAACCCATGTCAAACGAGGCGTTGTGAATCACCAACAAGCCGTCGCCGACGAATTCGAGGAACTCATCGGCCACATCGACGAACAGCGGCTTGTCGGCCAGAAACTCCTCCGACAGGCCATGCACGTTGAACGCCTCGATCGGCATGTCCCGTTCGGGATTCAGATAGACGTGGTAGGAGCGGCCGGTCGGCACATGGTTGATCAGCTCCACGCCGCCGATTTCGACAAGACGATCACCGCCCCTGGGATTGAGGCCGGTGGTTTCCGTATCGAAGGAGATTTCGCGGGTCATCCGGGATCTTTCGGCTGATGGCGGGTGGCAGGGCGTGCGCCGACTTTTGGCCCTCACACCGGTGAAGACAAGCCGGCACCCCGCGTCCCCGGCCTTATCCCCAGCTTGCCCACAACGGGCACCTGGTTATTCACATGCGGACAGCGCCCGCAGGATCCCCTGGACGGCGCGGCGGGCGGGCTCCAATCCTCGTCCGGTATCCACCAGGAAATGCGCGCGCCGGCGTTTGTCCGCATCCGCCATCTGCCGCGACAGGATCGCGGCAAAGCTCTCCGGCGTCATGTTCGGACGGGCCAGGACCCGCTGGCGCTGAACCTCAGGCGCGGCGGTGACCACCACGCTGGCATGCACCCGCGCTTCGCCGCCGGTCTCGAACAACAGCGGAATGTCCAGCACCGCCACCCGCGCGCCCGCCGCCCGGGCGCTGTCGAGAAACGCGGTTTCGCTGCCGCGCACCAGCGGATGGACGATCCCCTCCAGCCGGGTCATAGCCGCGCCATCGCCCATCACCTTTGCCGACAGCGCCTTGCGATCGACCGCCCCGTCCCGGGTGGTGCCGGGAAACGCCGCCTCGATCAAGGGCACCGCAGCACCGCGATAGAGCGCATGAACCGCCGCATCGGCGTCATAGACGGCAGCCCCCGCCTCGGCGAACATCGTCGCCGTCGTCGACTTGCCCATGCCGATGGAGCCGGTGAGGCCGAGCACGATCATGGCGCGATCCCCAGATCGGCCAGCACCAGTCGGCGCAGCTCGTCGGTCACCTGTGGCTTGACCCCGAACCAGCGTTCGAAACCGGGCACGGCCTGATGCAGCAGCATGCCGAGCCCATCGACCACCTTGTTGCCCCGCGCCCGCGCCGCCGCCAGCAAGGGGGTTTCCAGCGGCGCATAGACGATATCGGTGACAAGCGCGTCGGTCGGCAGAGGGCTAAGATCGATCTCAAGCGGCGGTTGCCCCTCCATCCCCAGCGAGGTGGTGTTGACCAGGAGCGAGACGTTTTCCAGCACTGTCCCGGTGTTATCCCAGGAAAGCACTTTCGAGTCGCCCTCGAAATGAGCCGCAAGATCCTTCGCCTTTTGCTCGGTTCGGTTGGCGATATATACAGGTGCGATGCCCCGGGATAACAATGCCCACACAATCGCGCGCGCCGCCCCGCCGGCGCCGAGCACCAGCGCCGCGCCGCAGTTTTCATCCCATCCCGGCGCCATCTGATCGAGATTGCCGAGAAAGCCGATGCCATCGGTGTTGGCGCCACACAGCCGGCCTGCCTCGTCCAGCCAAAGCGTATTGGCCGCGCCCATGGCCTTTGCCGCCTCATCGAGATCATCGCAAGCCTGCGCGGCAACCTCCTTGTTCGGAACCGTCACATTGCAGCCGACAAGCCCGGACGACGCGAAATCACGGTAAAACGCCTCCGCGCTTTCCGGCGGCACGCCCACACGTTCATACGTTCCGTCGATGCCATGCAGCTTCAGCCAGTAGCCATGCACCAGCGGCGAGCGGGAATGAGTGACCGGATAGCCGGTGATCGCAGCCCGCCGGGTCATCCCTCGAGCGCCCCGAGCACCCGCAATTCCCCCAGAAGCGGCAGCAGCGGCAGGCCAAGAACGGTGAAATAGTCGCCGTCGATGGCGCTGAAGAGCTGAATGCCCGGCCCTTCGAGCTGATAGGCGCCGACGCTGGTCAGGGCAACTTCGCCCACCCCGGCAAGATAGCGGCCGACGAACTCCGGACCGAACGGCCGCATGGTCAGCCGCACGGTGCCGACATTGCGCCACAGGGTTTGGCCGTCGCGGGCGATCGCCACCGCCGAATGCAGCGCATGGGTCTTGCCGGACATGGCCAGGAGCTGGCGCCGGGCAGCCTCCATATCCGCCGGTTTTGTCAGGCGTTCTCCTTCGAAATCAAGCACTTGATCCGCCCCGATGACCAATGCGCCGGGCCGGCGTTCGCTCACCTCCTGCGCTTTTGCCTCGGCCAGAACCTGGGCGATATCCTCCGGCGAGAAATCACTTTCCAGCAAGGGCGCCTCAATCGCCCGTTCGTCGACCCGGGCCGGATCGATGTCAAAGGTCAGACCGGCATTTTGCAATAGCTCGGCGCGGATCTGGCTGCCGCTGGCAAGAACGAGTTCTGTCATGAGAAAACCCCGGTTTTCGCGAAGGTGATGTGCAGAACGAGGGAAGGGCGCAGGCAACGCTTTCCCCTCGCATCTCTCAGGAGGTGAGCTGATCGACCAGGGCCGATTTATGCGCCCGGTAAAGGCTCATGATCTCCGCTGCCGTCTCCTCGATCGAGCGGCGGGTGACATCGATCACCGGCCAGCCGCGCTCGGCGCAGAGTTTGCGGGTGGTGGCGATCTCCCGGGCGATCTGGCGGCGGTCGAGATAGGTGTCATTGGCGAAACTGCCCGCGTTCAGCGACAGAATCCGGTTCTGACGCACCTGCTGGATCCGCTCCACCGAGGCGATAACCGCCACCACCATCGCCCGGCGCACGCTGAAAAGCTGCGGCGGCAGCGGAATATCGGGCACGATCGGGATGTTCGCCGCCTTGAGGCCGCGATTGGCGAGATAGATGCAGGTCGGCGTCTTGGAGGTCCGGCTGATGCCCAGCAACACCACATCCGCCTCGTCCAGATTCCCCGGAATCTGGCCATCATCGTGCAGCATGGTGAAATTCAGCGCATCGATGCGGTGGAAATAATCCGCATCCAGCGCGTGCTGGCCGCCGACCCGGCCGGTCAGTTGCACGTTGAGATAGGACTGAAACACCGAAAACACCGGCGACAGGATGTTGACGCATGGGGAAGCGCTGCGGCGTCCGGCCTGTTCCAGCCGCTCAGCCAGCTCCGTGTCCACCAGCGTGTAGAGCACGATCCCGGGGGAGGCCTCGATCTCGCTGATCACCTGTTCGAGCTGCCGCGCCGAGCGGACCAGCGGATAGACATGTTCGATCGCTTCGACGTCTTCGTATTGCGCCGTCGCTGCACGCGCGACCGTCATCAGGGTTTCGCCGGTGGAGTCCGAAACCAGGTGCAAATGGAAGAAGTTACGGCTCTTACCCAAGATATTATCCCCGCGTCGTCAGCCTTTCGCCGTTCGGGAGTCGATAACTCCCTCTTTTTGCCCAGGCAGCCTGGTCAGGATGCGTGAACCACGAAAACAATCAACAGCGCACAGGCGCGGACGCCGCTTCGCCGAAACGATTTTCATTTGTGTGGATGACGCGATTGTTCCGCGCCACTCCCCAGCTCATCAACAGACGACAAATCGTTAACAGATGGTTAACGAAGTTTCAAACGGCTGATTTTATTGCGATTATGACGATATCACCGAATTGCGACGAAACGCCGTCCCGAAAAATGCTCGACAGTCCCGACTTGAATGAGTCATGTGGACCAGTGTCGATAATCGGTAATCCCGGTTGTCCAGTGACAAACAGAATAAACAGAATCCTTTTCAAGGATTCTTTCTTTTTAAAAGGGAGTTATCTGTGACTGACTCCAGATCGCGGAGAGTGATGCGGGTTCTGGCTGGAGAAAGGCTCTGGCCGCCTCCGGTCTGGATGATGCGACAGGCCGGCAGATACCTACCCGAGTATCGTGCGACCCGCGCGAACAAGAGCAATTTCCTCGAGTTCTGCTACGACACGGATCTCGCCACCGAAGTCACGTTGCAGCCGATCCGGCGCTATGGCTTCGATGCCGCCATTCTTTTCTCCGACATTTTTGTCGTTCCCGATGCGCTTGGGTATCCGGTGCGCTTTGAGGAAGGACGCGGTCCGGTTCTGGAGCCGCTGTCCTCAGAGCTTGTTTCGCGGCTCGACCAGGAGCGGGCGGTGGGTCATCTCGATCCGGTCATCGAGACCGTGCGCCGGCTGCGCAGCGAATTGCCCGAGGAGACGACCCTTCTTGGCTTCTGCGGTGCGCCCTGGACGGTGGCCTGTTACTCGGTCGCCGGTCACACCACCGCCGATCAGACCGCGGCCCGGGTCGGGGCCTATCGCGATCCGGCATTGATGCAGTCCTTCATTGACGCATTGGTGCCGGCCTCGATCCGCTATCTGGTGCGCCAGTTGAAGGCCGGTGCCGATGCGGTGCAGATCTTCGACACCTGGGCCGGCGTTCTCGATGATGCCGGGTTCAAGCGCTGGTCGATCGAACCGACCCGGCGGATCGTCGAAGGGGTCCGCAAGGAAGTCCCCGATGCACGCATCATCGGTTTTCCAAAGGCGTCGGCCGCCCGGCTTGAGACATTCATCACTGGGACCGGTGTGGATGCGGTCGGCCTCGACTGGACGGTGCCGGCGGATCTGGCGCGCCAGGTCCAGAGCAAGGTTGCGGTGCAGGGGAATCTCGATCCGATGCGGTTGGTGGCCGGCGGCGAGGCCTTGCGGGAAGGGGTCGATCAGGTGCTTGCCAACCTGGGCAAGGGGCCGCTCGTCTTCAATCTGGGTCATGGGGTGACACCGGATGCGGATCCGGACAATGTTGCGCGGATGATCGATCAGGTGCGGTCCGCGCCGGATCCCATGTGAGCGGACCATGCTGTATCTGTGGCTGAAAGCCTTTCACATCATGTCGGTGATCGCCTGGATGGCGGCGCTGTTCTATCTGCCGCGCCTGTTCGTCTATCACGCACAGGTCGCGGTGGGTTCGCCGCAGAGCGAATTGTTCAAGGTGATGGAACGGCGCCTTCTGAAGGCGATCATGCGGCCGGCGATGATGGCGAGCTGGATCTTCGGCCTGTGGGTCGCCTATGAGGGCGGGTTCCTCAGCGATGGCTGGTTTCACGCCAAGCTGACCCTCGTCGTCCTGATGACCCTCTATCATACTTACCTGGCAAAATGCGTCGGCGTGTTCGCGACAGACGCGAATCAGCGCGCCGACCGGCATTACCGGATCATCAACGAAGTGCCGACTGTGCTGATGATCGGTGTCGTGATACTGGTGGTCCTGAAGCCTTTTTGATCCTGTTGGGGGAAAATGACGGTTTTCCCCCAACACATCTGTCACGAAACCGCATTCATATCTAAAAGCGCTGTAAATGCCGCTTGCGCTTCATTCTGAATAACTGTAAATTCCAGCATCCTCACATCCTGCGGAAATGGTTTCCTGCTCCTGGCAAAGGACGTAACGGAAGTCAGGTTGACCCGATTTGGCGTCGGCTGAAAATCCGCAGATACTTCCGATCCCTATTCCATGAACCCGACCCGCAGTGCGGCGTTGGGCCCGGCGATCAAGCATCCCTCCAACAGAAGACCATCCCTTGCCCATGCGGGAAATGAAACTCTCTGATCTGAAGATCAAAACACCGACCGAGCTGCTCAGCTTTGCCGAGGAGCATGAAGTCGAGAACGCAAGCACCATGCGCAAGCAGGAGCTGATGTTTGCGATCCTGAAACAGCTTGCAGCCCAGGATGTCGATATTATCGGCGAAGGGGTGGTCGAGGTTCTTCAGGACGGATTTGGCTTCCTCCGCTCACCGGATGCCAACTATCTTCCCGGGCCGGACGATATCTATATTTCCCCCTCCCAGATCCGGCGGTTTTCGCTGCGTACGGGTGACACGGTCGAGGGGGAGATCCGCAGCCCGAAGGATGGCGAACGCTACTTCGCGCTGCTCAAGGTCAACAAGATCAATTTCGAGGATCCGGACAAAGCGCGCCACAAGGTGCATTTCGACAATCTGACCCCGCTCTATCCGGATGAGCGGCTGAAAATGGAAGTTGAAAGCCCGAACGGCAAGGATTACTCGGCCAGGGTCATCGATCTGGTCGCCCCGCTCGGCAAGGGGCAGCGCGGGCTGATCACGGCGCCGCCGCGGACCGGCAAGACGGTCTTTTTGCAGAACATCGCCAAGGCGATCACCACCAATCATCCCGAATGCTATCTCATCGTGCTGCTGATCGACGAGCGGCCCGAAGAGGTGACCGACATGCAGCGCACGGTGAACGGCGAGGTCGTTTCCTCGACCTTCGACGAACCGGCGGTGCGTCACGTTCAGGTCGCCGAGATGGTGATCGAAAAAGCCAAGCGGCTGGTGGAGCACGGGCGCGATGTTGTGATCCTCTTGGATTCCATCACCCGTCTTGGCCGCGCCTACAACACGGTTGTTCCGTCCTCGGGCAAGGTGCTGACCGGTGGTGTCGACGCCAATGCCCTGCAGCGGCCGAAGCGGTTCTTCGGTGCTGCCCGGAACATCGAGGAGGGCGGTTCGCTCACCATCATCGCCACGGCGCTGATCGACACCGGCAGCCGCATGGACGAGGTGATTTTCGAGGAGTTCAAGGGAACCGGCAACTCGGAGATCATCCTTGACCGCAAGATCTCCGACAAGCGCGTCTTCCCGGCCATCGACATTCAGCGCTCCGGCACCCGCAAGGAGGAGCTGCTGGTCGAACCGCAGCAGCTCAAGAAGATGTATGTGCTGCGCCGGATCCTCAATCCGATGGGGACAGTGGACGCCATCGAGTTCCTGCTCGACAAGCTGCGCCAGACCAAGTCGAACGAGGATTTCTTCGACAGCATGAACACCTGAGGCACGACCCGCCGCGCCTGATTTCCTCTGGCGGAGGAAGGTACGGCCGGCTTAATATCAGCGTGTTTGAAGATTCACGTGAAACACCCGCGCCGGGTCCTCTGGTGCGGGTGTTTTTGTGTCCGCTGTTTCACGTGAATCAACTGGATTCGGATGCGGAAGGAAATGAGGATCACGCGATGGAGCTGATAACCGAGCGTTTGCGGCTGCGGCCGTGGCGGGAGAGCGATCGCGAGCCCTTTGCCCGGCTCAACGCGGATGCAGAGGTGATGCGCTATTTTCCCGCTCCGCTGACCCCCGCTGAAAGCGATGCGTTGATCGCGCGGGCGCGGCAACGGACGGCGGAAGCCGGTCTCTGCTTCCAGCCGATAGAGGAAAAGCGGAGCGGGCGGTTTCTCGGCTTTGTCGGTCTGAACCGGCCGGCCTATCCGGTGCCGCTGCCGTTCGATCCGTGCGTGGAGATCGGCTGGCGCCTGTCGCGCGCGGCCTGGGGAAAGGGCTATGCCAGCGAGGCGGCGCGCGCCTGGCTCCGATTCGGCTTCGAAACGCTGGGCCTTGAGGAGATCGTCTCCTTCACCTTCACCGGCAACGACAGGTCGCGCAAGGTGATGGAGCGGCTCGGCATGACCCGCGATCCGGCGGAGGATTTCCTCCACCCGATGCTCGCGGCCGATCATCCGCTGGCCTCCCATGTGCTTTACCGGCTCTCGCGGGCCGCCTGGCGTGGCGGCGCGTTCAGCCACGTCGCAGAGCGTTGACGGTCTCCGGGATCCGGGCCGGATCGGTCAGTGGCGGGGAGCACAGGCCTTCGCGGCAAAGATAGAGGGTTTCCCGCCCCTCGACAGCGGTCTTGCCGTGCAGCGGGTGAGAGAAGGGGAAGGCGATGGTGCCGGTCACCTGCCGCCGGATTATGGAAGGGTCCGCCAATGCCCTCAGGGCGGCGTGGAGGGGTGATTGCACGATGTCCGCTGCCGTCGCCTCTTCGCCTGCAACGATCACCGCCAGCATCCCGTTTTCGCGCGTGTCGAGCGCGTTGAGCAGGGCGGCGGTGGCAAAGACATTGCGGGTGATGCCGCTGGCGAAGGCGGCGAAGATCGCATCGGCGCGGGCCCTGTAGATGTCGTCGCCGGTCAGGTGCCACAGCCGGATCAGGGCCTCGGCGGCCACCGCATTGGCATTCGGTGTCGCCTCGTCATTGGCCGTATAGGGGCGAAGGATCAGATCGTCGGCCGCGGCGGCCGTCAGATAATATCCACCCTGTGCATGGGCGTAGTCCTGCTGCAGCCGGTCGGCGAGGCTCGTCGCATCGTTGATCAGGGCTTCTGCCTCGGCGTCGTCGGTGGCGGTTTCCGCGAGCGCAATCGCCGCCTTCATCATGGCGGCGTGATCGCTGGCAAAGCCCGGGCGGGTCTTCCGTCCGTCCCGGTAGGCATGGGCTAGGCGGCCTTGCCGGTCGCTCATGGTGGTCATGATGAAGCGATAGGCGGACATGGCCAGATCACGCCAGGATTCACGTGAAACACTGTTTGCCGCCTCCGCGAGGCCGGCAATGGTCAGGCCGTTCCAGTCGGTAAGGATCTTGTCATCGCGGGCCGGTGCGATCCGTGTCTGCCGCGCCCGCAGAAGGGTCTGGCGCCACTCGGCGAGCGTGTCCTCATCAATCGGCGGCGAGGGAATCTGGTCGGTGTCGAGCCGGTTTGGGATGTTGCACCCCTCGAAATTGCCCGCCGGTGTGATGTCATAGATCCGCTTGAAGGCAATCGCCGCTTTTTCTCCGAGCAGGTCGGAGATCTCGGTCGGCGTCCAGACGTAGTATTTGCCTTCCTCCCCCTCGCTGTCCGCATCGAGGCTGGCAGCGAAGCCGCCCTCCACCGCCATTTCCCGCTCTAGCCAGCCGATGGTTTCCTCGATTCGCCTTCGGAACAAGTCCTGGCCGGTGGCATTGTGAGCCCGGGCGAGATCGCTGAGATATTGGGCGTTGTCGTAGAGCATCTTCTCGAAGTGGGGCACCAGCCAACGCTCGTCCACCGAGTAGCGGGCCAAGCCACCGCCGATGTGATCGTAGATGCCGCCCTGGCTCATCTGCACCAGGCTGGTGAGGCACAGAGCCTTGTGATCGGGGCTGTCCTGGCGAAGGCCTCCGCGCCAGATCAGCTCCATCACCGCGCTTTGCGGAAATTTCGGTGCACCGCGAATGCCGCCATGCTGCGGGTCGATCATCGCCGCGAGCCGCGCGCTGGCTTGCGCCACCAGGCCCCGAGGCAGGGCAGGGGCGCCGCTTCGCTCCGCGGTTCGGGTCAGCTCGGTCATCAGGGCGGTCCGGTTGCCGTCGATTCGCTTCCGATCCGTTCTGTAGGCGCGGGCCACCGCTTCCAGCACATCAATGAAACCGGGCCGTCCCCAGCGGGCATGGCGCGGGAAGTAGGTACCGCCCCAGAAGGGCTCTGCCTCGGAGGTGAGGAACATGGTCAGCGGCCAGCCGCCCTGTTCGCCAAGGGCATGCAGCGCGCTCATGTAGATCTGGTCGACGTCAGGCCGCTCCTCCCGGTCCACCTTGATGTTGATGAAATGCCGGTTCATCACCTCCGCCACCGCTTCATCCTCGAAGCTCTCGTGGGCCATCACATGGCACCAGTGGCAGGAGGCGTAGCCGATGGACAGAAGGATCGGCTTGTCTGCGGCGCGGGCCTCTTCCAGCGCCTCCCGGCCCCAGGGGCGCCAGGCGACCGGATTGTCCTTGTGCTGGAGCAGGTAGGGGCTGGTGGTATCGGCAAGGCGGTTGTCGGACATGGGCTTCCCGGGTATCAGGAGGAAAAGCGGGACATGTCCCGAACCTAAGGCATGACGGCGGTACAGCAAGGCCCGATGATGATCCGGGTCAAGGACCCGTGCAGTTGCCGGTACGATGTGAGTGAGCCGCTTGGCCAACGAGACGATTTTCGCCCTTTCCAGCGGGCCGGTTCCGGCCGGCGTTGCGGTGATCCGTGTGTCCGGGCCGAAGGCTCGATTCGCCTGCGAAACCTTGACCGGGGCCTTGCCTGCCCCGCGACGTGCGGCCTTGCGCGCCTTGCGGGACGGGCTGGATGGCGAGGTGATCGACCAGGTTCTGGTGCTGTGGTTTCCCGGTCCGGCCAGCTTCACCGGCGAGGATGTGGTTGAGTTTCATTGCCATGGCGGCCGGGCGGTGGTGACCGCCGTGCTGGCCGCGCTGGCGCGATTGCCAGGGTTGCAGCCGGCGGAGGCCGGTGCCTTCACGCGACGCGCCTTCGACAACAACCGGCTGGATCTCACCGAGGTGGAGGGGCTCGCCGATTTGATCGCGGCCGAGACCGAGGCGCAGCGCAAGCTGGCCATGCGGCAGATGAGCGGTGAGCTTGGCCGGCTCTATGACGAATGGCGCCGGCGGATCGTGCGCATTCGCGCGCTGATCGAGGCGGATTTCGATTTCGCCGACGAGGAAGATGTGCCCGAGGGCGTGTCAGCGACGATCTGGCCGGAGGTCGCGGATCTGCTTGCCACCCTGGACAGGCACCTCGATCGCTCGCGCGGCGCGGAGCGGGTGCGCGGCGGCTTGCAGGTGGTGCTGCTCGGCCGGCCCAATGCGGGCAAGTCCAGCCTGCTCAATGCGCTGGCGCGACGGGATGTGGCCATCGTCACCCCGGAGGCGGGGACCACCCGCGATCTCCTGGAAGTGCATCTCGATCTGCGCGGCTTTCCGGTGACGCTGATCGACACGGCGGGTCTGCGTGAGACCGAAGGCCTGGTGGAGGCGGAAGGCATTCGCCGGGGGCTCGCCCGGGCGACGGCTGCCGATCTGGTGCTGCTGTTGTGCGCGCCAGAGGATGCGGCGCCGGAGATGGCCTTGCCGGCGGAAGTGACTGGGCTGACCGCGCCGGTCTGGCAGGTGGACACCAAGGCCGATCTGGCTGATGCAGCTCTGGAGCAGGGTGCGGCGTCGAAGGGGCTCACGCCCGCCGCGCGGCATCACGTATCGGTGGTCGCGCCCGGCGGGCTCGATGGGTTGATCGACGCGCTCGGCGATTTCGCCGAGGCGAGCGCGGGCAGCCTCGCCGATCCGCTGGCCACCCGTGAGCGTCATCGGACGCATCTCGAGGCTTGCCGGCAGGCGCTGACCCTGTCGCTCGATGACAATCGACCGCTGGAAATTCGAGCAGAGGATCTGCGCCGCGCCGCCGATGCGCTCGGCCGCATCGCCGGGCGGGTCGGGGTGGAGGATCTGCTCGACGTGATTTTCCGGGAATTTTGTATCGGAAAGTAAACAAACTGTTTCACGTGAAACAGGGGAATCCTCGCTCGATTCCCTCCCGGAATGAAGACTCCTGCGAAATGATCATCAAAAACCGGGGTCAGATCCGCTGCCGTCGGCGCACTGCGGGGCCTTCCGCCAGCGCCGCGATGAACGGATCGCCGTGCATGGCCTTCGCCATTTTCGCGCCGGGCGGCGCAGGAATGGCTTTGACCCTTCGCCGGGGATTGGATAATCAGAAAAGGCTTTTCGCGCACAGGACCCACCGTTTTGTAGCCCACCCCCGCAGGGGAGGTGGCTGTCATGTGCCGGTGTGCTTTGGTCCTCGGCGGCCCGATTGCGCTAGATCAGGTGAGTTGGACCGGCGACCGGTCCGGCCATCCCGCCGCCAAACCACGGCAGGCTCTGGGATGAGCAATGAAGGAGTAGAGGGTGTCCGGCTTCAATCGCGCATATGACGTGATCGTCATCGGCGGCGGCCATGCGGGCTGCGAGGCGGCGGCGGCAAGCGGTCGGCTCGGCGCGGCCACCGCCCTGGTGACCCATCGCTTCGACACCATCGGCGTGATGTCCTGCAACCCGGCCATCGGCGGTCTCGGCAAGGGGCATCTGGTGCGCGAGGTAGACGCACTCGACGGGCTGATGGGCCGGGTGGCGGATCGCGCCGGCATCCAGTTTCGCCTGCTCAACCGGCGCAAGGGACCGGCAGTGCGCGGCCCCCGCGCCCAGGCCGACCGCGCGCTCTACCGCGCCGGCATGCAGGCCGCGATCCGCGAGACCGACAATCTCACGGTGATCGAGGGGGAGGCCGCCGAGCTTCTGGTGGACGGTGGCCGGATCTCCGGCATCCGGCTGGTGGATGGCACGGCGCTTACTGCGGGCGCGGTGGTGCTGACCACCGGCACCTTCCTGCGCGGCGTCATCCATCTGGGCGACCGTCAGATCCCGGCGGGCCGGGCCGATGAGGCGCCGGCGGTGCGGCTGGCGGAGTCGCTGCTGGCGGTGGGCTTTTCGCTCGGACGGCTGAAGACCGGCACGCCGGCGCGGCTCGAT
Source organism: Stappia taiwanensis (assembly GCF_014635285.1). GTDB lineage: Bacteria > Pseudomonadota > Alphaproteobacteria > Rhizobiales > Stappiaceae > Stappia > Stappia taiwanensis. The sequence continues at coordinate 33,418 of NZ_BMCR01000011.1, forward strand.
GGACGCACCATCGATTGGGCGCGGCTGGCCGAACAGCCAGGGGATTCGGATCCGGAACCATTTTCGACCCTGTCGACCGCCATCGAGACGCCGCAGATCTCCTGCCACATCACCCGCACCACCGCGAAGACCCATGAGATCATTCGCGACAACCTGCAGCGCTCGGCGATGTACTCCGGCGGGATCACCGGGCAGGGGCCGCGCTACTGCCCCTCGATCGAGGACAAGGTGGTTCGCTTCGGCGAGCGGGATGGTCATCAGATCTTCCTGGAGCCGGAGGGGCTCAACGATCCCACCGTCTATCCGAACGGCATTTCGACTTCGTTGCCGGAGGATGTGCAGCATGCCTTCTTGCGCACCATTCCCGGTTTGGAGCAGGTGGCGGTGTTCCGCCCGGGATACGCCATCGAATACGATCACATCGATCCGCGCGAGTTGAACCGGACGCTGGAGACGCAGAAGCTGCCGGGGCTTTATCTTGCCGGGCAGATCAACGGCACCACCGGATATGAGGAGGCGGCGGCACAGGGGCTGGTCGCCGGGCTCAATGCCGCGCTCAAGGTTGGTGGTGGCGCGCCGCTGGTGTTCGGCCGGGCCGATGGATACATCGGCGTGATGATCGACGATCTGGTGACCTGCGGCGTGTCCGAGCCCTATCGGATGTTCACCTCGCGCGCCGAGTACCGGCTGTCGCTGCGGGCGGACAACGCCGATCAGCGGCTGACGCCCATCGGCCTTGAGGTTGGTTGCATCGGCTCGGAGCGTCGAGTCGCCTTCGAAACGAAATGCCGGGCGCTGGAGGCAACGACCGCACAGCTCAAGGCATTGACGGTGACGCCGGAAGAAGGGCGCCGCGCCGGTCTGCCGATCAACCAGGATGGGGTGCGGCGCTCGGCCTTTGAGCTTCTCTCCTATCCGGACATCGATCTTGAGCGGCTGCGCGCTGTCTGGCCGGAGGCGCTTTCCGGGCTCGATCCGAAGATCGCCGGACAGGTGGCGATCGACGCGCTCTATGCGGTCTATCTGAAGCGGCAGTCGGCGGATATTGAGGCCCTGCGGCGCGATGAGGCGCTGGCATTGCCGGCCGATCTCGACTATGGCGCCTTGCGCGGCCTGTCGAATGAGGCGCGGCAGAAGCTGGAAGCGGTGCGGCCGGAGACCCTTGGCCAGGCGGCGCGGATCGACGGGGTGACGCCGGCGGCGCTGACCCTGCTTTTGGCGCATGTGCGCCGCGGCGAGGGCAGGGGCCAGGACAACGACAGGGGGGCGGCATGAGCCGACCGATACCGCCATCGGCGGTCGATGGGCCGGAGGTGCTTCACGGACCTCTGGCCGTTTCACGTGAAACACAAGAGCGCTTGTCCGCCTATGTGGCCTTGCTGTTGCGCTGGCAGCGGGCGCAGAACCTGGTCGCGCCCTCGACCCTTCGCGAGGTCTGGCGCCGGCATGTGGGCGACAGCATTCAGGTCGCGCGGCTGTTGCCGGAGGCGCGGCACTGGGTCGATTTCGGCAGCGGTGCCGGGTTTCCAGGTCTGGTCACGGCGATCCTCCTGATGGAAGAGGACGCGCCAGGCCGGGTGCATCTGGTGGAGAGCAACCAGCGCAAGGCGGGGTTCCTGCGGGCGGTGATCCGGGAAACCGGCTGCCCGGCGGAGGTCCATGCGGTGCGGATTGAGGACATGGCGCAAGACTTCGATGCGCCGGTGGAGGCGGTCTCGGCCCGGGCATTGGCGGATCTGACCGTGCTGTGCGGCTATGCGGAACCCTTTGTCGCCCGGGGCGCTTCGGCCATTTTCCACAAAGGAAAGAATTTCCGCGAGGAGATCGCGCAAGCGTCTCACGCTTGGGATCTGGATCTGGTACAAACAGACAGTCTGATTGATCCTGACAGCCGGCTCCTGATGATCAGGCACATCCGGCCACGTCGTTCATCAGGGAAAGGCTAGATCCGGATGAGCATTCTGCCGCAGTCTCCCCGCGTGTTGGCCCTCGCCAACCAGAAAGGCGGGGTCGGAAAGACCACCACCGCGATCAATCTGGGAACCGCTTTGGCGGCGATCGGGGAACGGGTTCTGGTCATCGATCTCGATCCGCAGGGCAATGCCTCGACCGGGTTGGGGATCGACCGCCGCGACCGCGATCTGTCAACCTATGATGTGATGACCGGCGAGTGTTCGCTTGCCGAAACGATCCTGGACACCGATGTGCCGCGCCTGTGGGTGGCGCCGTCGACCATGGATCTGCTCGGGGTCGAGCTGGAGATTGCGGCCCGTCCGGATCGGGCGCATCGCCTGCGCAATGCCATTTCCACACTGGCGCAGAGCCGGGACGAGACGATCCCGGACTTCTCCTATGTGCTGATCGATTGTCCTCCCTCGCTCAACCTGCTGACCATCAACGCGCTGTCCGCCTCCCATTCGATCCTGGTGCCGCTGCAATGCGAGTTCTTCGCGCTGGAGGGGCTGAGCCAGCTTCTCAGCACGGTGGAGCAGGTCAAGGCGGCGCTCAATCCGGAGCTGTCGATCCACGGCATCGTGCTGACCATGTTCGACAGCCGCAACAACCTGTCGAGCCAGGTGGTGGCGGATGTGCGCGAGACCATGGGCGATGCGGTCTATGAGACGGTGATCCCGCGCAATGTGCGGGTGTCGGAGGCCCCGTCCTATGGCAAGCCGGCATTGCTTTACGATCTCAAATGTACCGGCAGCCAGGCCTACTTGCGGCTGGCGTCGGAAATCATTCAGCGTGAGCGGACCTTGCGGGGCGTTGCCGCGTGAGGCGCGAATTTCGATTCGGAGACGCTCCGATTCGGATGCGCAACAACCTGTTTTGACCAAATGGCAGGCCGGCCGAGGCGCGGCTGGCGCCGGATGAATGTGCAACGGGGCCCGGGGTTTCCGCCTTGCTTTCGCATGATCGGAAGGGGAGGGGGCTCATGGCAAAGAACAGACAGCCTGAATGGCGCGAGCAACGGGTATGAACGACATGGCGGATGAGGACGGCAGCAAGAAGAAGCGGCTGGGGCGCGGGCTCGCGGCGCTGATTGGCGAGGTTGGAACCGAACCGCCCGCCGATCCCCGGCCGCCGCGCGACACCCGCCGGGTGCCGATCGAGTTCCTGACCGCCAATCCGCGCAACCCGCGCAAGAACTTCGGCGAACGGGACCTTGAGGACCTGACAGAGTCCGTGCGCGAGAAGGGAGTGGTGCAGCCGCTCCTGGTGCGTCCGGTGGCAAGCCGCGACAACGCCTATGAGATCATCGCCGGCGAGCGGCGCTGGCGGGCGGCGCAGCGGGCCGGCTTGCACATGGTGCCGATTGTCGTGCGCGATGTCACCGACCAGGAAGCGCTGGAACTGGCGATCATCGAGAACGTGCAGCGGGCCGATCTCAATCCGATCGAGGAAGGGCTTGGCTACGACCAGCTGGTGCAGGAGTTCTCCTACAGCCAGAGCGAACTGGCCAAGGTCATCGGCAAGAGCCGCAGCCATGTGGCCAACACGCTGCGTCTCCTGAAGCTGCCGAACTCGGTGAAGGACTACCTCGCCGAGGGGCTCTTGACCGCCGGCCATGCACGGGCGCTGATCACCGCCGCCGATCCGGCGGCGCTGGCCGAGCTGATCGTGGAAAAGGGCCTCAATGTGCGCGAGGCGGAAAAGCTGGCGCAGGATCCGGAAGCGCTGACCCGCAAGGGGGCGAGCCCGGCCCGCAAGGCGGAGAAGGACGCGGACACGCGGGCGCTGGAAAAGCGTCTGGCCGACAGCCTTGGCCTGAAGATCGCCATTGCCCACAAGAAGGAGCGTGGCTCCGGCGAGCTGAAGATCAAATACGCCTCGGTGGAACAGCTCGACGAGATCTGCCGGCTTCTCGGCATTTCCGACTGAGCGGCGCGGGCCTGGATCTAGGATCCATCTGATCTTGTTGAAGAATGAGAGCCGGTGCGGGAAACTGCGCCGGCTTTGTTTTTCCCCGGGGCGTGTGCGAAGGCGGCTGCGGTGCCCGTCAGTGCATCGTCGTCTTGGACAGGAGATTGACGATCAGCACGCCGAGCAGGATGAAGCCGATGCCGATGGCGCCCCAGGCATCGAGCCGCTGGCCGAACAGCGCCCAGCCGATGCCGGAGACCAGAATGATGCCGGCGCCGGACCAGACGCCATAGGCGATGCCGACCGGCATGACCTTGAGGGTCAGCGACAGGAAATAGAAGGCCACCAGATAGCCGAGCGCGACGATCACCGAGGGCACCAGTTGGGTGAACCCGGCGGAGGCTTTCAGCGCGGAGGTGGCAATCACCTCGCCGAGGATGGCAATGCCGAGGAACAGGTAGGTCTGCATGGCTCAGGGCGCTTTCGGCTCGGTGGTGGGTGTGGGATGGGTCGCGGCGATCAGGCGGTCGCGCAGTGCGGCCCGGTCGGGAATGTCGATACCGGCGAGATCGGCGAGCCAGACGCCATCTGCGGCGTGGCGGACGATGGCGAGCGGCGGTGCATCGTCGGTGCGGCGGTGCCGGTCGAGCCGCTGTGTCATCCAGTCGGCCCACCGTTCGCGCAGCTTGGGGTCGGAAATCGCCGAGACCCAGAGCGCTGCATGCGGGTCGGCGGGTTCGTCCGCGCCAAGGCGGCAGACCACATCCGCATAGGCGCGGGTGAAACAGCCATGCGCCTGGCCGTCGGCGGCGATCCGTGCATCGATGTCCCGGTCGAGGCTTTCCAGAAGATCGGCGAACACCGCGTCGACCAGCGCCTGCTTGTTGGTGAAGTGGTGGAACAACGCGCCCTTGGTGACGCCGGCGGTAGCCGCGACCGCCTGGAGGCTGAGCGCGGCCAGTCCCTTGTCGCTGGCCATCTGACGCGCGGCGACAAGCAGGGTTTTGCGGACCTTTTCCGGATCCTTGCGGCGATGGTGGGCGGTGCTCATGAAACATACCTACCAGTCGGTTTGTTCGTGGGTCAACCATTGACCGCCGGTTCCATCAGGGTCTGGTCGCAGGAGATGGCAGCGGCAGATGACGGCGGCAGATGGCAGCGGCAGATGATGGGGGCGGTGGGCGTTGCGGTCCGGGTCCTTCGCGGATCGCGGCGGCGTCAGGGCCGGTCGACCGCGCTGTCGGCTTCCAGGGTCTTGCGCAGCTTGGTGAAGGCGAGCCGGATGCGGGATTTGACCGTGCCGAGCGGGATGCCGCTCTCCTCGGCGATCTGGCTGTGCGACAGGCCGGAATAAAACGCCCGGCGGATCAGCTCGACCTGATCCGGCGGCAAATCCTTCAGCGCGTGGCGCACCCGGTCATCACGGATGCGTGCATCCAGACTGTCGTCCTGGGCGTCCGGTGCGGGCGGTCGCAGCATTGGCTCTTCCGGATCGAGCCGGTCGGACCGGTCGCGGCGCAGGGTGTCGATGCGCCGGTTGCGGGCGATGCGAAACAGCCAGGTGGCGGCCGACGCTCGGCGCGCGTCGAACATATGCGCCTTGCGCCAGAGCGTGACCATCGCGTCCTGAACGATGTCCTCGGCCGCGCCCGGTTCGGCGCCGAGCCGGATCAGATAGGCCTTGATCCGGGGGGCGAAGTGATCGAACAGCTCGGCGAAGGCGGTCTTGTCGCGCGCTTCGGCGACCCGGGCGATCAGGCGGGCGTGATGGAGCTGATCTGTCACGGTTGAGGCTCCTTCGCGCCTGCCGGGTTCGGCCGCTGCTGTCGCCTGGGCTGCATTGCGATCCCCATCCCCCGATCTTCCACCCGGATCCACAGGCCTTGGCCCGATAGCGCGACCCAGCGGAGGTCCCGGCCCGGTTCGGACGCCGGTCCCTGGTCGATGTCACACTGTTGCCCGATTTGTGCTCGCAGCGTGCACCCTCCGATTGATCATAGCGGGTTTTCGCAGGGGCACCATGTGCGAGTGGATCTATCAACCCTTTCGTAACTTGCAATGCAGTAACCTTAAAACAAGGTGACAAATCTGCAGCAGATTTGATCAGATGTCGAAGCGCGAGCAGTAGCGGTCAGGAGATCATGCAGGCACGAACGCTAATTCCAGCCCTCATCGCAGTCGTCTTGTCGAGCGTGGCGGCTTCGGCCCAGACGCCGACCCCGATTGGCGAGTTCAAACAGTGGCGTGCGTTTTCCTACGGCGGTGCCAAGGGAAAGGTGTGCTACGCCTTGTCGCAGCCCACCAGAATGGCGCCGACCGACCGGAACCACGGAGATGTGTTCTTCTTCGTGTCCAACCGTCCAGGCGAGAACGTCACGAACGAACCCAGCGTTATCGTCGGGTATCCATTCAAGGACAATTCCTCCGTTTCGGTCGATGTGGACGGCCGGAAATTCACGCTGTTCACCAAGAACGACGGTGCGTGGATGTCGAACCCGGCCGAGGAGCGTCAGCTGATCGCCGCCATGAAGGCGGGCAGCAAGATGCAGGTGTCCGGCGTTTCCAAGCGCGGCACCCAGACGGTCTATGACTTCTCCCTGTCGGGAGTGACCGCGTCGATCAACGCCGCGGACAAGGCCTGTCGCTGATCGGCGATCCGGCGGGCCTCCCCCCGCAGGTTGATTGCCGGTCGTATTGCCTCGGAAAAGCCCGCTTTGTCGGGCTTTTTTCGCGTTTGCGCCTGCGCTATATCCTGTGCAGCCGATACAAGGGGCTCACAAAGCTGGCGCCAGCGGGTATACTGGAGGGCGTCCGGCTGACCAGCGCGGCGGAATGGCTGTGTGCTCGCATGGCCGGATCAAGGCCTGAAGCCTCCTGTGCGCCTCCCCATGTTCGGGGGCGTAGAGGAGGCTTTTGCGCAACGCGCCGAAAGGCGGTGGCAGCGGCCGCCGCCTTTTCGCGTTGGCGCTGGCACTGAGATTGGCACTAAGACTGGCATTGCCGCACGTTGAGGCCGGACAGGGTCCGGGCGCGTCCCGACCCCGACCCATGAAACCGCCCCTAGGCCCCTGATGAAGACGACGAAGACCATGAGCATGCGCGACAGTGACACACAGACGGCCCCCGCTCCCGGGCCGGTTCGGCCGCCCAAGGCCCCGGCGGCGGCGGAAAAGCCGTCGCTGATCGGCCTGGACCGGGAGGAGCTTGCCGAAGCGCTTGGCGCCATCGGCGTGCCCGACCGACAGATCCGGATGCGGGTGGCCCAGCTCTGGCACTGGTTCTACGTGCGCGGCGTGTCCGATTTCGCCGACATGACCAATGTGTCCAAGGACCTTCGGGCCCTGCTTGCCGAGCATTACACCATTGCCCGCCCGGAAATCGTTTCCGAACAGATCTCCAACGACGGCACGCGCAAGTGGCTGTTCCGCTTTCCTCCGCGCGGCGCCGGCCGGCCGGTGGAGATCGAAACCGTCTACATTCCGGAGGAAGGACGCGGCACGCTCTGCGTCTCCTCCCAGGTCGGCTGCACCCTCACCTGTACCTTCTGCCACACCGGCACCCAGCGCTTGGTGCGCAACCTGACGGCGGAGGAAATCCTCTCCCAGGTGCTGATCGCCCGGGACCGGCTTGGCGATTTTCCCAAGGGCGAGACGCCGGCCAATGCCGCCGTGCCGTCCGAAGGCCGGCTCGTCACCAATATCGTGATGATGGGCATGGGCGAGCCGCTGTACAATTTCGACAATGTGAAGAAGGCGCTGTTGATCGCCTCCGATGGCGACGGGCTGTCCCTGTCGAAGCGGCGGATCACCCTGTCGACCTCCGGCGTGGTGCCGATGATCGAGCGCACCGGCGCGGAAATCGGCTGCATGCTGGCGATCTCGCTGCACGCGGTGCGCGACGAGTTGCGCGATGAACTGGTGCCGATCAACAAGAAGTGGAACATCACCGAACTGCTCGATGCCTGCCGCGCCTATCCGGGGCTCAACAACGCCCGCCGCATCACCTTCGAATACGTGATGCTGAAGGGCGTGAACGACAGTCTCGCCGATGCGCGCGAGTTGGTGCGCCTGTTGAAGGGCATTCCGGCGAAGATCAACCTGATCCCGTTCAACCCCTGGCCCGGCTCGGCCTATGAATGCTCTGACTGGGAGCAGATCGAGACCTTCGCCGATGTGGTCAACCGGGCCGGCTATGCCTCGCCGATCCGTACCCCGCGCGGCCGCGACATCTTCGCCGCCTGCGGCCAGCTCAAGTCGGAATCCGAACGCATGCGCGCCAAGGAACGGGCCGCGCTCGAAGCCGCGACGCCGGCCGCTTCATGATCGACGGTGGCGGCTTCGTCCTTCAGGTGATCCGCATCGTCGCCGGCTTCATCTGCGCCATGCTGGCGGCGGGCCTGTTCCTGGCCTACGGCTTTGTGCAAGGGGTGGACCTGCAGCAGGATCCGGTGGCCGCCGGTGCCGCGTTCGGCACAGGCATCATCGGTGCCAGCGTCATTGGCGGCTTCGCCTTCCTGCCCGCATGTCTCGCCATCTTGCTGTCGGAGGCGCTGCGGTTGCGCGGTGTGATCTTCCATCTGGCCGCCGGTGGGGCGATCGGCTTCGGTCTGTGGATGCTGGGGGATGCAGCGCCGGCGGATCCGGCACGGGCTGCCATGGGCGGCTTGCCACCCGGCTCGACGGTGGCCGCTGCCGCGGGGTTCCTTGCCGGCTTCGTTTACTGGCTGATCGCCGGGCGCTGTGCCGGCCGCTGGCGGCTGTCCCGCGCCGTGTCCGGGGATGCCGGCATGAATGGCGATCCCGGCCGGAACTGACCGGGGCCTGACCTTCCCGATCACCTTTTCGCCGGATCACTCGGCGGTGCTGTCCGTCTCCGGATGCAGCGCCTTGCGGGCGGCGGCGAGATGTTCGTCGCGCACATGGGCGCGCACCAGCGCCAGCACGCCAAGCAGGATGCTGGCATCGTCGCCGAAGCCGATGCCGACCAGCATGTCGGGCACCGCATCAAACGGCATGACGAAATAGGCAAGAGCGGCGAAGATCGCCCCGCGCACCCGTGACGGGGTGGCCGGATCGAGGGCGCAGTAATAGGCCGCCAGCACATCCTCCATGAACGGGATCTGCCGCATGGCCTTGCGGGCAACGGTGAAGATCCGCTCGGAGACGCGGGCCTTCTGCTCCTCCTCGGGGCCGAGGAATTCGGCATCGAAGCCGAGATCGTCGAAGCGGGATGTCATGCGGAAGCCTCCTCCCCCTTTGCGTGAGCCTGCGCTGGCGCCCAACAAATCTGGCGCCGGCTGGTTCCCTTCATGTGGGGCGGTGCCGTGCCGATTTCAAAGCTTTCCGGGGAAGAGAAGCCCTTCCGGCGCCAGCCGAAGCTCGCGCCGGGAGGTGTCTCGGGCGTGATCGCGATCAGTGCCGGAAGTGGCGCATGCCGGTGAAGACCATGGCAAGGCCGGCCTCGTCGGCGGCCTTGATCACCTCATCGTCACGCATGGAGCCGCCCGGCTGGATCACCGCCGTGGCGCCCGCCTCGACGGCGGCCATCAGGCCATCGGCGAAGGGGAAGAAGGCGTCGGAGGCAACCACCGAGCCGCGGGTCAGCGGCGTGGCCGCACCGGCCGCCTCGGCGGCATCCTCGGCCTTGCGCGCGGCGATGCGGGCGCTGTCGACCCGGCTCATCTGGCCGGCGCCGACGCCCACCGTGGTGCCGTCCTTGACGTAGACGATGGCGTTCGACTTGACGTGCTTGGCGACGCGGAAGGCGAATTTCAGATCGGCCAGTTCCTGCGCGCTCGGCGCCCGCTTGGTCACCACCTTCAGATCCAGATCGTCGACGACACCGGAATCGCGTCCCTGCACCAAGAGGCCGCCGGCCACGGTCTTGACCGCCAGGCCCGGTGCGCGCGGATCGGCGAGACCGCCGGTCAGGAGCAGCCGCAGGTTCTTCTTGCGGGCGACGATGTCGATCGCTTCCTGGCTGGCATCGGGCGCGATGATCACCTCGGTGAAGATCTTGACGATCTCCTCGGCGGCTTCCGCGTCCAGCGGGGCGTTGAGGGCGACGATGCCACCGAAGGCGGACACCGGATCGCAGGCCAGCGCCTTTTCATAGGCGGCCTTCAGTGTCTCCCCTTCGGCAACACCGCACGGGTTGGCATGTTTGATGATCGCCACCGCGCGGGTGCGGACGGGATCGAACTCGCTGACCAGCTCGAAGGCGGCATCGGTGTCGTTGATGTTGTTGTAGGAGAGCGCCTTGCCCTGGATCTGCCGGGCGGTGGCAACGCCGAAGCGGTGCTCGCCGGTCTTGTAGAAGGCAGCCTGCTGATGCGGGTTCTCGCCATAGCGCATCACCTCGGCCAGGGTGCCGCCGATGGCCCGGTGGGCCGGTGCGGACTCGCCGATTTCGCCGGCAAACCAGTTGGAGACGGCGGCGTCATAGGCGGCGGTGCGGGCAAAGGCCTTCTGCGCCAGCTGCTTGCGCAGGGACAGCGGCACCTGGCCGTCATTTTCCTCAAGGGCGGCGATCACCGCGTCATAGTCGGCGGGATCGCTGACCATGGTCACATAGGCGTGGTTCTTGGCGGCGGCGCGGGTCATCGCCGGCCCGCCGATGTCGATGTTCTCGATGCCGGTGGCATAGTCGGCGCCGCCGGCCACGGTTTCCTCGAACGGGTAGAGATTGACGCAGACCAGGTCGATGCCCTCGATGCCATGGGTCTCCATGGCCGCGCGGTGCTCCGCATCATCGCGGATCGCCAGAAGGCCGCCATGCACATTGGGGTGCAGCGTCTTGACCCGGCCATCCATGATTTCGGGAAAGCCGGTCACGTCGGAAATGTCGGTGACCTCAAGGCCGGCCTCGGCCAGCGCCGCCCGGGTTCCTCCGGTCGAGATCAGCGCCACGCCACGGGACGCGAGCGCGGCGGCGAAGGCGACAAGACCGGTCTTGTCGGAAACCGACAGGAGCGCGCGCTTGACGGGGACAAGATCGGGAACGGGAATGCGTTTTGACGCCACGGCCATCGCAATATCCTTCGAGCTGGTGAGGAACGGGAGTTCGCCCGCGCCCTAGCACGAATGGCGGCATATCGGAAGGCGGCAGCGGCGGAAATCGGCGCTCGTGGCTGCGTGCCACACCCCGTGATAAGGCCTGCGGGCCGCGTGTGATGGCCCCGAGCCGTCAGGCGTCGTCAGAGGTCGAGTTCCTCTGCGTTCGGGCTGCTGACCCGTTTGCGGCTGGTTTTGGCGCTGACCGTGCGGCGCAGCTGCCAGGTCACCTCGTCGCGCAGCGAAACCCGGCCATGCAGCACGATCTGGGCCGTGCGGCGATGGCCGTAGGTGTCGGACAGATAGATCGATTCCTCGACCGTCATCTCGCAGCCCGGCGCCACGAACTCCCAGGCCTCGCCATCGGCGGCGACCAGAAGAACGGCGGTGCCGGCGCGGATCGAGCTGGTCTTGACCGATGGGTGCAGGTGAAAGCGGATGGCGTAGCGGTCGCGGGGGCCGAGCTTGCCGGTCTTGCGGAACCGGTCGATGCCGTCGAGCACGGTCCCGTCTGAGGCCAGCGTCAGGTCGCGTTCGTGAATGATGCGGTGGCTGTCCTGATAGCCGTTGTGGCTGGCGACGACACGGGTTCCGGCGGTGTCCTCTTCCCGCTCGACCGGCACCTGGGTCGGTCCGGCGACGATCGGCGCGCCGAGCCAGCCGCGATAGCGCTCCTCGGCGATGAAATGGGCCGAGGAAGTGTCGTCGATGACGGCGGTCGAATGGGCGGCGGTGGAGCGGGAGACCGCGCGCCAGACGCCGCGGTCGCTATGGGTGACGCCGCAGTTGACGATGATGCGGTTGCGCCGGGACGACAGCTCGAACGACAGACAGCCGGCATGGGCGTTCTGGCTGAGGGCGGCTGGCGGCGGCGGGCCGACATCGATCAGCACAACGGTGTCGTTGTGGGCGAGCCGCTGGTAGCCGGAATGGGGCGCATTGCCCGGCGGGGCGCCACGGGCATCGTCATAGGCCAGGATGGTGGCGACCAGATCGGCCGGCGTCGAGCCCATGCCGTTGAAATGGGCGAAGGTGCCGTCGCCATGGCGGAAGAACCGCACCATCGGCATCATCCGGTCGATGGCCTGCATCACCGCCTGCGAGGACGGCAGGCCCTGCATGGTCAGCGCCTGGCGGATCGGCAACAGGTCGACGAGAATGTCCAGCAGTGCTGCCGGGTTGCGGGTGATGTGGCCGCCGTCGGCGAGGATCTGCCGCGCCAGTTCCTGGTCGAGCCGGCGCAGGCTCTGGCGCACGTAGCGCCCCTGCCCGGACAGGGACACAGTGGCGGCGGCCACCGCGATGGCGGCGCTGAGACGGGGCAGCCCGTCCGGAACCTCGTTCAGCGTCCGGCGCAGATAGCGCACCTGACGGGCGAGCGAGCGCAGGAAGCGGCGGTAGAAATCGTGGTCGCAGCCTTCCAGGATCAGTGGCGATTGCGACAGCCAGGCCATCACCCGGCGCGACACCACCTGCTCTTCCCAGCCGGTTTCGTGCCAGTAGCCGCAATAGCGGATCCAGTCCTCGACCAGTGCGCGGGCGTTCTGACGGGCGACGATGGTGTCGGCGGCCTTGAGGTGACGCAGCCAGCCGAAGCCGTGCAGCGCCCGTTCCCAGTCGGCGGAGGGCGGGATCACCTCGAAGGGCGACTGGCCGTTGGCCTCGACGAGCTGTCCGGCGAACAGGAAGCGTCCGGCATAGATATCGGCGGCATTGGTGCCGTCGGCGGTGCGCAGGTCCTGCGGGGCGATGAGCAGGCGCGCGGGCGCGCCCGTGAAGGGGCTCCAGCGAAACAGCGGCCCCCCATGGACCCATCGCAGTACCGATTGCCAGGCTGTATGCGCAAGAAGATGCCATACCCGAGCCCGCTCGGTCACCGAGCCAAGCGTCATCGCCGCCAATTACCCTCCGAAAACCTGAATCCGTGCCGGCACCCCACCGCGATCCGCGTTGTGTCCTGTGCCGACTTTCGGGGATTAACGTTAGCGTTTCGTTACGATTGGCGGACGGAGATGCCCGGAGATGCTCGTCCGTCCACCGAAAACGCCGGTTACAGGCGCTTCAGACGGGCGGCGAAAAAACCGTCGAGGCCACCCAGCCGCTCAGGCTCGCCCGGCGGCGTGCTCGGCAGCAGGCATGGCAGCGTGCGCAGGTCCCCATCCGCAGTGATGGCGCCGGGAATGCCGATCTCGTCTTCGCTGACCGGCAGGCGGGCAAAGCCGGGATTGGCGGCAAGGAACGCGGCGATCTGCGCTTCCCCCTCCTCCGGCTGCAGGGAGCAGGTGCAATAGACGAGGGTGCCGCCCGGCACCAGCCAGCCGCTGACCCGCTGGAGCAGCTCCGCCTGGATCTGCGTCAGGGCGGCGATGTCTTCCGGGCGCTTGCTCCAGGCCACATCCGGATGCCGGCGAATGGTGCCGGTGGCCGAACAGGGCGCGTCCAGCAGGATCGCATCGAACGGCGCCTCCGGCTCGAAGCTGCGCAGATCGCCGACGCGGATCTCGGCGCCAAGAGACAGCCGGTCGAGATTGGCGCGCAGCCGGGCGAGCCGGCGGGCGGAGATATCAACGGCGGTGACATTCGCCCCGGCGGCGGCGAGCTGGGCGGTCTTGCCGCCGGGGGCCGCACACAGGTCGGCAACCCGCAGGCCGGTGACGTCGCCCAGCAGCCGGGCGGGCAGCGCGGCGGCGGCATCCTGCACCCACCAGGCCCCCTCCTCGAACCCCTCCAGCCGGTCGACCCGGCCCGCATGATCGGCAAGACGGATGCTGTTGCCGGCGATCCGCCGGCCGCCGAGCCGCGCGGCCCAATCGTCCGGATCGCGCTTCACGGTGAGGTCGAGATTGGGGGTGTGAAGGTGCATGGCGGCGGTCTGCAACGCCCGTTCCTCGCCATAGGCCTTCTGCCAGGCAGCAAAGAGCCAGACCGGCGTGTTGCGCCAGGGCTCGTTGAAGCGGGCGCGCAGCTCCTCGGCGTCGCGCGCGATCCGGCGCAGCACCGCATTGACGAGCCCCTTGTAGGTCCGGGCCTTGCGGTCCTGATCGGCCAGGGTCACGGCGAGGGAGACAGCGGCGTGATCGGCCACCTCCATGAACAGGATCTGCGCGGCGGCGATATGCAGGATATCCATCGCCGCGCCGCTCTTGTCCGGGATCGGCCGGTCGAGCAGATGATCGAGGATGGCGGCGATCTGGCCGCGATGGCGCAGGGCGGTGCCGAGAAGCGCGCGCAGCAGGCCCCGATCCTGGGCGTCGAGCTCGCGTACCCCCGGATGGCCGTGCTCGGCGTCCAGCTCCTCATCGAGCGGGCGCTGGGCACGCAGCACCCGGCCGAGAATATCGGCGGCTGCCTTGCGCACGGCCAGACCGCTGGGCTGCTCGGCCTTCGCATGCGGGCTACCCGGACGTGCTGCCTCTCTCGCAGGGCGCTGCGCGTCCTTCCTGGGCGGGCGTTTCGGCGGATGGGGCGAGCGGGCCACGGTCGTTATATCCTTGTTCTGCGACGGTGCGAGGGACCGGATATGCCCCTCAGCGCCCTGCAGGACAAGCGAAAATGCCATCGCCCTTGCGTTGGCGGGCTATCCGTCCCCGGCGTCGTCAGCCCCATGGTCCACGTTTGGAGGGACCGCGCGATGGCGGATGACGGTCGGAGCGCTCGCGCCGGCCCCAGGGGCCGGGCGGGTCGGTGCGCGGCGCCCGGTCCTCATGCAGCCCGGTTCCGGCGAACCCGCCGGCGCCCGCCGGCGCCATGTGGCCGGCCAGATCGCGCAGGGCGGCGATGCGGTTTTCGGTGTTCGGGTGGGTGGAGAACAGGTTGTCCATCCGCTGGCCCGACAGCGGGTTGATGATGAACATATGCGCGGTCGCCGGGTTGCGCTCGGCATCCTCGTTGGGGATCCGTGCCGCGCCGCCGGCGATCTTGGCGAGCGCCGAGGCGAGCCACATGGGATTGCCGCAGATTTCCGCGCCCATGCGGTCGGCGGCGTATTCCCGGGTGCGGCTGATCGCCATCTGCACCAGCATGGCGGCGAGCGGCGCGACGATCATCGCCAGCAGCACGCCGATGAAGCCGAGCGGATTGTTGTTGTCGCGGTTGCCGCCGAAGAAGAAGGCGAAATTGGCCAGCATGGAGATCGCGCCGGCGAGGGTCGCGGTGATCGTCATGATCAGGGTGTCGTGGTTCTTCACATGGGCCAGCTCATGGGCCATCACGGCGGCCACCTCCTCGGCACTGAGGGTGTCGAGCAGGCCGGTGGTCGCCGCGACGGCGGCGTTTTGCGGATTGCGGCCGGTGGCAAACGCATTCGGTTGCGGATTGTCGATCAGATAGACCTTGGGCATCGGCAGGCCGGCATTGGCGGCGAGCTGGCGCACCATGTGGAACAGCTCCGGCGCCTGATGCTCGTGCGCCTCGATGGCATGGTGCATGCGCAGCACCATCTTGTCGGAGTTCCAGTAGCTGAAGACATTCATCGCGGCGGCGATCAGGAAGGCGATCACCATGCCGCTCTGGCCGCCGATCAGGAAGCCGATCCCCATGAAGAGTGCGGTCATGGCCGCGAGAAGCAACGCGGTGCGGAAGTAGCTCATGTCGGTTCGCGATCCTGTCCGGTTCGATCCTGGTGCGGTGTGGCGCGGCGCGCGCAAGCGCCGCCCCTTGCGAAAGTCTGCCCCGCGGCATTTGGTCCCCGGCATCCGCTCAAGGGGCTTCGCCGGCGTGGGCGTTGGTCTTATATGTTGGCGGGAGGTGGCCGCTATGCAAGATGGAAGCGGTGCGACGCGCGGCAAATGGAGAGCGGCAGTGACGAGCGATACGGACATTTCCCCCCTGAGCGAGGATCAGGCAGCCCCCACGGGACGCCGACTTGAGGATCTGCCGCCGGCGGCGCAGCGGGCGTTGGCGGAAGCTGAGGCCCGGCGGGCGGAGATCGATGCAAGGCAACAGGCGATGGCCCGGGAAATCGACGGGCGCGGCGGGCTTGATCCGGCCCGCTACGACGATTGGGAAATCAAGGGCATCGCCTGCGACTTCTGAGCGGCGGTGCGGTGGCGCGGCGGGATTGGCCCCGGTCTGACCCCGGCAAATGCCCGATGGTTAATGAGGGATTTACCAACCGGCGATAGGCTTGCGGCAGATATTCTGGACGATCCGGGCCAAGGCCTTCGGATCTAGGGAGAATTTTGGTTCGCATGTCCGATACCGCCACCATCGCCCCGCGTTCCCCTGCCTCCGCCCTGCCCTCGGACAACCCGTTCCAGCGGCTGGCCGCGGTGCTGGAGGGCATTACCCCCGGCGCCGATCCGATCGTGATGACGATCGGCGAACCGCGCCATCCGATCCCCGGCTTCACCGGTGAGGTGCTGCAGGCGCATCTGGCCGAATTCAGCCGCTATCCGGCGATCACCGGCACCGAGGACTTCCGTGCCGCCGCCGCCGCCTGGCTCGATGCCCGCTATCGGCTCGGCGGTGCGCTGCCTGCGTCGAAGGGCGTGGTGGCGCTCAATGGCTCGCGCGAGGGGCTGACCTTCGCCGCGCTGGGCGCACGCGACTATTTCGCCAAGACCGACGCGCGGCCGGCGGTACTGATGCCGAACCCGTTCTACCAGACCTATGCGGCGGCGGCGCATGTGGCCGGGGCGGAAGCGGTTTATCTGGATGCGGGGCCGCAGACCGGGTTCCTGCCCGATCTCGACCAACTCGATCCGGCTCTGCTGGACCGCACCGTTGCGTTCTTCCTGGCCTCGCCCGCCAACCCGCAAGGGGCGGCGGTGGATCTTGAGATGTGGAGCAAGCTGATCGAGCTGGCCCGCAGGCATCGGTTCCTGCTGATCGCCGATGAGTGTTACTCGGAGATCTACCGCGACACGCCGCCGCCTGGCGTGCTGGAAGCGGCCCTTGCCATGGGCGAGGGCTTTGCCAATGTGCTGTCGATCAATTCGCTGTCGAAACGCTCGAACCTGGCCGGGCTGCGCTGTGGCATCGCCGCAGGCGATCCGGCGTTCCTGACCGCCTGGACCCGGTTCCGGGGCCTCAGCGCGCCGCAGGTGTCGATGCCGCTGCAGGCGGTGGCCGCCGCTGCCTATCGCGACGAGGCGCATGTTGAGGAAAACCGCCGGCTCTACAATGAGAAATTCGCCATTGCCGAGCGCGAGCTGGCGCCGCTGTTCGGCCCGGTGACCCCGGCCGGCGGGTTCTTCCTGTGGCTCGATGTCTCCCGCTGGGGCGGCGGCGTCACGGTCAGCCGGCGCCTGTGGGCCGAGGCCGGGGTGAAGGTGCTGCCCGGCGCCTTCCTGTCGATGGACCAGCCCGGCGGCAATCCGGGTGAGGCCTATATCCGGCTGGCGCTGGTCGATGATGCGGCGACGGTCGAGGCAGGGCTTGCCTGTGTTCTCGCGGTGTTGGGAGACTAAGCCATGCGACGCGCCACCACCATGCGCAGCGGACGGGCCGCGGCCCTGGGGCTCGATGACACGGAAGCGCCGCTGAAGCGGTTCCTGAAGCGCAATCTGATCGGTGCCAGTGGTCTGGGCCTGATCGCCCTGTGCGCGGCGCTGGCGGCGGCGCTGGCCACCTGGTCGGCGACCGACCCGAGCCTCAGCCATGCCACCTCGGCACCGGTGCGCAACGCGCTGGGCCTGCCGGGGGCGGTGGTCGCCGATATCCTGATGCAGGCGATTGGCCTGTCGGTCGCGGTGTTCCTGGTGCCAGTGGTGCTGTGGGGCTGGCGGCTTCTTTCGGCCAAGGCGACGCGGATCGCCCTGCGTCGGCTGGTGGCCTGGATCGCCGGGACGCTGCTCGGCGCCGGGGCGCTGGCCGCCCTGCCGGTGCCCTCCTCCTGGCCGTTGCCAACCGGCCTTGGCGGCTTTCTCGGCGATTTTGTCTACAAGCTGCCGGAAATGGTCACCGGCGAGCTGACCGAAGGCATGGCGATGATCGTCGGCGGGCTCGGGCTGGGTGTGCCGGCGGTGATTCTGCTGTTGCGCGCAGCCGGCTGGCTTGGGGCCGATCCGGAGCCGGTGTTCGAACCGCTTCCGGAACCCTCGCGCCATGCCCGCTCCGTCGGTGCGGTGCCCGACTATGGCGATGAGGAGGACGAGGAAGAGCGCGACAGCCGCTGGGCCGCCGCCGCTGGGGCCTTGGCCCATTGGGGCTTGCTGGCGCGGGCGACCCTGCGCCGGCGTCTGCGCCGGCCGGCCCGCGCGGCGGAGCCGGTTTATGAGGACGACGATTATCCGGACTATGCGGATCCGGCGGAGAACGACGACCCGCGCATGGAGCGGGACTTCGCCGAGGATGACTATCCAGAGGGCGCCGAGGAGGACCATGACGCGCCGGAGGATGCACATCGGAGCGGCGGCCGGGTGCGGTTCGGCACCTTGCGGCGGCGGCTGGCCGAACGGCTGATGCCGAAGGAGGATGATGGTCTCGATGACTATTATCCGGACGAAACGCCGGACGCGCCCGGGGAGCGGCGTGGGCCGCGTGTGGTCACCTCCGGGGGAACCATCGACGATCTGCCCGACCTTGACGATGAGGGGCCGCTGGCCGAATTCGGCACATCGCTACCTAAGAGCATTGCCGGGCCGGCGAGCCGGGCCGAGACGCCGAACCGGGTGGTGCCGCCGGCGGCCCGGCCCAAGCCGGGCAAACGGGTGGCGGTCGAGGCGCAGCCCTCCTTCCTGCGGCCGACGGAAAGCTATGAACTGCCGCCGCTGCGCCTGCTGGCGGAGCCCAAGGGCGGTGGCCGGCAGACCGCGATCAACACCGATGCGCTGGAACAGAACGCCCGAATCCTGGAAGGGGTACTGGAGGATTTCGGCGTGCGCGGCGAGATCATCGAGGTGCGACCCGGTCCGGTCGTCACCCTCTATGAGCTGGAACCGGCGCCGGGCATCAAGTCGAGCCGGGTGATTGGCCTCGCCGATGACATTGCCCGCTCCATGAGCGCGATTTCCGCCCGTGTGGCGGTGATCCCGGGCAAGAACGCCATCGGCATCGAGCTGCCGAACCAGCGGCGCGAGACGGTTTACCTGCGCGAATTGCTGGCAGCGAGCGACTACGAGAAGTCGAAGGCCAAGCTGGCGCTCACCCTGGGCAAGACCATTGGCGGCGAGCCGGTGATCGCCGATCTGGCGCGGATGCCGCATCTGCTGGTGGCCGGCACCACCGGTTCGGGCAAGTCGGTGGCGATCAACACCATGATCATGTCACTGCTCTACCGGCTGGAGCCGGAGCAGTGCAAGCTGATCATGATCGACCCGAAGATGCTGGAACTGTCGATCTATGATGGCATTCCCCACCTGCTGACGCCGGTGGTCACCGATCCGAAAAAGGCGGTGGTGGCGCTCAAATGGACCGTCCGCGAGATGGAAGAGCGCTACAAGAAAATGTCGAAGATGGGCGTTCGCAACATCGACGGCTACAACACCCGGGTCACCCAGGCGCTGGAAAAGGGCGAGGTGTTCACCCGCACGGTGCAGACCGGCTTCGACCGGGAGACCGGCGAGCCGATCTTCGAGGACGAGGAGCTGCCGCTCGAAAAGATGCCGTACATCGTCGTCATCGTCGACGAGATGGCCGACCTGATGATGGTCGCCGGCAAGGACATCGAAGGGGCGATCCAGCGGCTGGCGCAGATGGCCCGTGCCGCCGGCATCCATCTCATCATGGCGACCCAGCGTCCGTCCGTCGACGTCATCACCGGCACGATCAAGGCGAACTTCCCGACCCGGATCTCCTTCCAGGTGACCTCGAAGATCGACAGCCGCACGATCCTTGGCGAACAGGGCGCGGAGCAGCTTCTGGGCCAGGGCGACATGCTCTACATGGCTGGCGGCGGCCGGATCCAGCGCGTGCACGGTCCATTCGTGTCCGACGATGAGGTCGAGCATATCGTCACCCATCTGAAGCGTCAGGGCACGCCGCAGTATCTGGAGGCGGTGACCGAGGAGGACGATGCGTCCGACAGCCCCTATGACCAGTCCGGCGGCGGTGGTGGCGATGACGCCAACGACCTTTACGACAAGGCGGTGGCGATCGTCCTGCGCGACAAGAAGGCCTCCACCTCCTATGTCCAGCGCCGGCTGTCGATCGGCTATAACCGCGCCGCCTCGATCATCGAGCGGATGGAGCAGGAAGGGCTGGTCAGCCCGGCCAATCACGCCGGCAAGCGGGAAATCCTGGTCAAGAACGGGGTCGAGGACGACTTTTGATATCCCGCTGGCCGCAACTTCGCCACAGGCCTTTGCTAGAGTTAGGTAACCTGAAGCCGGTGCGGGGCATGGAGCCGCGGCCCTCCCCGCCCGCCCGCCGGATCACCGGCCAGCCGGTTCGGCACTGACAGGACAGGCTTTCGCCGCAGTCCCGTGCCATCTCTCCGCCGGTTTCCCGGATCAGGCTTGCAACTGGCGCGCCGTTTCCGAAACTGGCATTCTCATTGGGCCGCGCCCTATCGACGGAGTTTTCCGCATGTCACTCGCCCGCCGTTCGTTTCTTCGCAAGACCGCCGCTCTGGCGGCAGGTGCCGCCCTCTTGGCGGTCGCCGGTCTGGCCCCGGCCATGGCCGCGTCGCTGTCGTCGGAGCAGAAGCGCTCGCTTGCCGAGGTCAACGCCTATTTCAACTCGCTGAAGACCATGCATGGCGACTTCATCCAGTTCGGTCCGAATGGCGAACGGGCGGAAGGCAAGTTCTACATGGCCCGGCCGGGGCGGATCCGCTTCTATTACAATCCGCCGTCAAAGGTGGATATCGTCGCCGATGGCAAGTCGGTGTCGGTGAAGGACCGGAAGATGGCGACCCAGGATATCTGGCCGCTGTCGGAAACCCCGTTGCGCTTCCTCCTGGCGGATCAGATCAATCTGGAGAAGGACGCGCAGGTCTACGGTGTCTCGGTGGAGCCGGATCTGGTCACCGTGGTGCTGGCCGATGACAGCACCTTCGGCTCGGGCAAGCTGACGCTGATCTTCGATGCGGAGACCATCGCCCTGAAGCAATGGACGGTGACCGACGCGCAGGGCTATGACACCTCGGTGGCGATCTACAACACCAAGGTCAACGGCCCGACCAACCCGAAGCTGTTCAAGATCGACTACAACGCCAACACCATGCAGCGGCGCGGCAAATAACGGCGCGACCGCGACGGAAATGCGTGAAATTGTCGTCGATTCCGCCGAAATTGTCACCGAACTGACCGCGCCCGCCCCCTCCCCCGGGGCGGTGCGCCCGCCGCTTTGGGTGGCCATTCTGGAGCGCCTGTGCACGGCTCATGGCGCGGTGCTGACCGTCGAGCCGGAGTATGGTTATGCCGGGTCTATCACCGGCGCCGATGGCCGGCGGCACATGTTCAAGGGCACCAATTTCGACATCAACGGCGCCGGCGCCGCCGCGCTCGCAAAGGACAAGGATTACGCCGCCCGCTTTCTGGCGGCGGAAGGTCTTGCGGTGCCGCAGGCGCTTTTGGTTCATGCCCCGCGCCGGACCGCCGCGCTTGGTCTGAAGAACCCGCAGGTGGCCGCAAGGCTGGCCGGCGTTCCGCAAGCTCGCGCCTTCGCGGCGGCCTGCGGCTATCCGCTGTTCGTCAAGCCGAACGAGGGGTCGGAAGGCGATGGGGTGGTGAAGGTCGGCGAGGAGCGCGCGCTTGTCGCCGCGCTCGGCGATCTTTTTGAGGTCCATGACCGGGTGCTGGTGCAAAAGGCGGTGGTGGGCGAGGATTTCCGCCTTGTGGTGCTCGATGGCGCGGTGCTGGCCGCGTTCCATCGCACCCCCTTCACCGTCACCGGCGATGGCATCCGCTCGCTGCGGGCGCTGGCGGGCGCGGCAATAGCAGGCTTCGCCGAGGGCGGTCATGGTGCGCGGATTGCACCCGAGGATCCCCGGATTTCCGCCCATCTTGCGGCACACAGCCTGCATCTCGACATGGTGCCGGGCGCCGGAGAGCGGATCGCGCTTCTGCCCAATGCCAATCTGTCGACCGGCGGCGGCGCGGTGGAGGTGACGGAAGCGCTGGCGCCGGGGATTGCCGAGACGGCGGTGCGGGCAGCCGCGGCGCTGGGCCTGCGTTTTGCCGGCGTCGATCTCCTGGTGGAGGGACCCTCAGCGGTGGTGCTGGAGGTGAATGCGGCGCCTGGCCTGTCCTATGCGCACCGGCTTGGCGGCGCTGCGGCGGAAACGGTCGAGCGGATCTATGCCCGGCTGCTGCAGGCGATCCTCGCCGGGTGATCGCGACCTGAGGGCTTTGGCCCAAGGTCTGGAAAATTCACTAATGATTTCAAAGAAAAAGGCCGGTGGATCGCTCCGCCGGCCTTTTCCTGTTTCGATCGGCACCGGCGGGAGGAGATCCCGCCGGGTCCGGATCAGTTGGCGACGAGGTTGCGCAGCACGTAGTGCAGGATGCCGCCGGAGCGGACGTATTCCAGCTCGTCCTCGGTGTCGATGCGGCACAGCACCTCGATCACCTTGGTGGTGCCATCGGCATAGGTCACTTCCACATCGACCATCTGGCGCGGCTTCAGTTCGGTGACACCCTTGATGGTCACCTTCTCGGTGCCGGTGATGCCGTGGCTCTGCCAGCTCTCGCCGTCCTTGAAGGTGAAGGGCAGAACGCCCATGCCGACCAGGTTGGAGCGGTGGATACGCTCGAAGGACTGGGCGATCACGGCGCGCACGCCGAGAAGCCGGGTGCCCTTCGCCGCCCAGTCACGGGACGAGCCGGTGCCGTATTCCTTGCCGGCGAAGATGACGAGCGGGGTGCCCTCGGCCTTGTAGTCCATGGCCGCGTCGTAGATCCACTTCTGCTCGCCGTCTTTGAGGGTCACGCCGCCCTCGACGCCCGGAACCATCTGGTTCTTGATGCGGATGTTGGCGAAGGTGCCGCGCATCATGACTTCGTGGTTGCCACGGCGCGAACCGTAGGAGTTGAAGTCCTTCCTCGCGACCTGATGCTCCTGCAGGTAGGTGCCTGCCGGGGCGTCGGCCTTGATCGAGCCGGCGGGCGAGATGTGGTCGGTGGTGATGCTGTCGAGGAACAGCCCCAGCACCGCCGCGCTCTCGATATCCTCAAGCGGCTTCGGCTCCATGGTCATGCCCTCGAAGTAGGGCGGGTTCTGGACATAGGTCGAGCCGGCCGGCCAGCCGTAGGTCATGCCGCCTTCGACCTTGATCGCCTGCCAGTGCTCGTCGCCCTTGAAGACGTCGGAATAGCGCTCGCGGAACATCTCTTCGGTGATCGACGAGCGGATGAGATCGGTGATCTCCTCGTTGGTCGGCCAGATGTCCTTGAGATAGACCGGGTTTCCGTCCTGGTCTTCGCCGAGCGGATCGGTGGCGATGTTGACGTTCATCGAACCGGCAAGCGCGTAGGCGACGACCAGCGGCGGCGAGGCGAGGTAGTTCGCCCGCACGTCCGGATTGACGCGGCCTTCGAAGTTACGGTTGCCCGAGAGCACCGAACAGGCGACCAGATCGTTGTCGTTGATCGTCTTGGAAATCTCCGGGTCGAGCGGACCGGAGTTGCCGATACAGGTGGTGCAGCCGTAGCCGGTCAGGTTGAAGCCGAGCGCGTCGAGATCGCCCTGCACACCGGCCTTTTCCAGATAGTCGGTCACCACCTGCGAGCCCGGCGCGAGCGAGGTCTTCACCCACGGCTTGACCTTGAGGCCCTTCTTCAGCGCGTTGCGGGCGACGAGGCCGGCGCCGATCAGCACGCTCGGGTTCGAGGTGTTGGTGCAGGAGGTGATGGCCGCGATCACCACGTCGCCATCGGCCAGACCATGCTCCTTGCCATTGACGTCATAGCGCTGATGCGGTGCGTCGAGGACGCCGGTCGCGCCTTCGTTGATGTAGCGCGCTTCGCCATTGGAGGTGGGAAGTGCGGAGGTGTCCTTGCCGCCGCCCTTGATCTCGGTCAGGGCCTCGGCGAATTTCGCCGCCGCTTCGGTCAGGGCAACACGGTCCTGCGGGCGCTTCGGGCCGGCGATCGAGGGAACGACGGTGGAGATGTCGAGTTCCAGCGTGTCGGTGAAGACCGGCTCTTCGGTGCCTTCGCGGTACATGCCCTGCGCCTTGGCATAGGCTTCGACCAGCGCGATGCGGTCGGCGTCGCGGCCGGTGGAGCGCAGGTACTGCATGGTGTCGCCATCGACCGGGAAGAAGCCGCAGGTCGCGCCATATTCCGGTGCCATGTTGGCGATCGTCGCGGCGTCTTCGAGCGACAGGTTGTCGAGGCCCGGGCCGTAGAATTCGACGAACTTGCCGACCACGCCCTTCTGACGCAGCATCTCGACGACGCGCAGCACCAGGTCGGTGGCGGTGATGCCGTCATTGAGCTTGCCGGTCAGCTTGAAGCCGACGACCTCGGGGATCAGCATGGAGATCGGCTGGCCGAGCATGGCCGCTTCGGCCTCGATGCCGCCAACGCCCCAGCCGAGAACGGCCATGCCGTTGACCATGGTGGTGTGGCTGTCCGTGCCGACCAGCGTGTCCGGATAGGCAACGGTCTCGCCGTCCTCGTCCTTGGTCCAGACGGTCTGGGCGAGATACTCCAGGTTGACCTGGTGACAGATGCCGGTGCCCGGGGGAACCGCGCGGAAGTTGTCAAAGGCGGACTGGCCCCAGCGCAGGAACTCGTAACGCTCGCCGTTGCGCTCGTATTCCAGCTCCACGTTCTGCTTGAAGGCATCGCCGGTGCCGAAATAGTCGACCATCACCGAGTGGTCGATCACCAGATCGACGGGCACCTGCGGGTTCACCTTCTTCGGGTCGCCGCCGAGCTTGACCGCGGCATCGCGCATGGCCGCAAGATCGACCACGGCGGGAACGCCGGTGAAGTCCTGCATCAGCACGCGGGCCGGACGGTAGGAAATCTCGTGGCTGGACTTGCGCGTCTTCAGCCATTCGGCGCAGGCGAGGATGTCCTGCTTGGTGACCGTGCGTCCGTCCTCGAACCGCAGCAGGTTCTCCAGAACCACCTTCAGCGAGAACGGCAGCTTGGAAACACCTTCAAGTCCGTTCTTCTCCGCCTCGGGAATGGAGAAGTAGGTGTAGGTCTTGTCGCCGACCTTGAGGGTCTGCTTGGCGTTGAAACTGTCGAGAGATTTGGTCACGACTGGCGATCCCCTTCCTGAACTCGGTGCGGCCCGGCCGGCGGCCGGGCGTACCCTCGATGCGCGATCCGGTCACCGCCCCTGTCGACTTCTGGCGAAGTCCGGCGGCGTGCCGGCGGCGTGCGATTACGCCGCGCTGCCGCACCGGGGTGCGATCAGCACGCGAGTTGGCGCCCGTATAGCGAATTTTATCGCGCGGTGCCAGCGGATACGCGCCGGTGTGGTGTCGGCAAATAGGATAGGCTGCCGCGCTGGCCGGCGCCCCTGCGGCAGCCCGGCGGAGCAGGGCTGCGATAGGGGTGCGATGGATTGCCTCTTGATCGAAGTCCGCCGGGCATGCGATGCGGAGAAGACCCGCGTTGTGGGTCGCCTTGTTCGTTTCCCGAAACCGTTCCGGATCGCCATGCGCCTCGTTGCCGACACCCTAGCCTGCGATCGTGGCGGCCGCCGCGTGTTCTCCGATCTGTCGCTGAGCCTCGCCTCCGGCCATGCCCTGGTGGTGCGCGGGCCGAACGGGGTCGGCAAGTCCAGCCTGTTGCGGGTGATCGCCGGGCTGGTGCAGCCCGCCGCCGGGCAGCTTGCGGTCGAGAACGGGCTGCCGGAGCACAGTGTCGGCGAACACTGCCATTATTTCGGCCATCAGGATGCGCTGAAACCGGCGATGACGGTGTTGGAAAATCTCACCTTCTGGACCCGCTTCGTGCAGCCGGCGCCGCTGCCGGGCGAGCCGGCCTCGGTCACGCCTGAGGCGGCGCTGGACCATCTGGGCATCCTGCATACCGCCCACCTTCCGGCCGCCTATCTCTCCGCCGGCCAAAGGCGGCGCTTGTCGCTGGCGCGGCTGATGGTGACCTTGCGGCCGATCTGGCTGCTGGATGAACCGACCTCGGCGCTCGACAGCGCTTCGGAGGCCACCTTGACCGGCTTGATGCGCGATCATCTTGCCGCCGGCGGCATGATCCTTGCCGCGACCCACCAGGATCTGGACTTGCCGGATGTGGCGAGCTTGCGGTTGGAGCGGGCGGCATGAGCGGCTGGATCGGCGCGCTGTTCCTGCGCGAGTTGCGACTGTCGGTGCGGGTTGGCGGCGGGGCGCTGATCGGCGTTCTGTTCTTCCTGGCGGTGATCACCGTCATTCCCTTTGGCGTTGGCCCGGATCTTAATCTTCTGGCGCTGATCGGCCCGGCGGTCCTGTGGATCGGCGCGCTGCTGGCCACCCTGCTCGGGCTCGACCGGCTGTTTCAGGCAGACCGGGACGATGGGTCGCTCGATCTGATGCTGATGGCCGGACGGCCGCTGGAACTGCTCGTGCTGGTGAAATGCGCCGCCCATTGGCTCGGCACCGGCCTGCCGCTGGTGCTTGCCGCGCCGGTGCTGTCGATCTTCCTCAACCTGGAGCCGCTGGCGGTGGGCGCGCTGACACTGACCCTTCTGGCCGGCACGCCGGCGCTGACCCTGATCGGAGCGATCGGCGCGGCGCTTACCGTGTCGTTGCGACGTGGCGGGCTGCTTCTGGCGGTGCTGGTCATTCCCTTCAGCATCCCGGTGCTGATCTTCGGCGTCAGCGCCGCCGGGGCGGTGACGCGGGAGCCGGCGCCGTTCCTGACACCCTTTCTGTTTCTGTGCGCGCTCAGCCTGATCGCACTGGTGGTCGGGCCGGTTGCCTCGGCGCTGGCGCTGCGGTTTTCAAGCGATTGACGCTCGTCAAGGCATTATGCCGCCCATCGGTGCATTGAAAGCGCGGGCATCCAACACTAGAACGGTGACATGGCTATCCTCGACCTCGCCAACCCGACCCGGTTCCTGAGCCTGGCGCAGCGCCTGCTGCCCTGGGTCTCGGTCGCTTGCGTGGCCGCCTTCGTGGCGGGGCTCTATCTCACCTTCTTCGTCGCGCCGGACGACTACCAGCAGGGCGCGACGGTGAAGATCATGTATCTGCATGTGCCGGCCGCCTGGCTGTCGATGCTGTGCTATTCGACCATGGCGCTGTCGGCGCTGGGCACCTTGATCTGGAAGCACCCGCTGGCCGATGTCTCGGCCAAGGCTGCGGCGCCGATCGGGGCCGCCTTCACCTTCGTCTCGCTGATCACCGGCTCGCTCTGGGGCAAGCCGATGTGGGGCACCTACTGGGTGTGGGACGCGCGGCTGACCTCGGTGCTGGTGCTGTTCATCATGTATCTGGGGCTGATCGCCCTGTGGCGGACCATTGAGGATCCGATCCGCGCCGGCAAGGCCGCCGCCGTGCTTACCCTGGTCGGCGCCATCAACCTGCCGATCATCAAGTTTTCCGTCGACTGGTGGAACACGCTGCATCAGCCGGCCAGCGTCATCCGCATGGACGGTCCGACCATCCATGCCTCGATCCTGTGGCCGCTGTCGGTGATGGCGCTGGCCTTCACCCTGCTGTTCCTCGTCATGCACCTGATGGCGATGCGCAACGAGATCCTGCGCCGCCGGGTGCGGACCCTGCAACTTCACGCCGCCAGTGCCCGGCACGGCGTCGCCACACCACAGGCCGCGGAATGACCCAGTTGCTCGATCTCGGCCCGCACGCGGGATTCATCCTCGCCAGCTTCGGCATCACCACCGTCGTCATCGCCGCGCTGTTCGGCTGGATCCTGGCCGATCATGCGGCGTTGAAGGGCAAGCTGGCGGAGCTCGAACGGCAAGGGGTGCGCCGCCGCTCTGGCGCCCGGCCTTCGGGAACGCCCTCGTGAGCGCGGGCATGGACGGGGCGAGCGGCGGCCCGGCCCCGAAGCGGCGCCGGATCCCGCTGGTGGCGCTGTTGCCGCTGATCGTCTTCGGACTGCTGGCGGTGCTGTTCCTGATGCAGATCCTCAGTGGCCGCGACACCTCGCAGGTGCCCTCGGCGCTGATCGACAAGCCGGCGCCGGAGTTTTCCCTGCCGCCGGTGGAAGGACTGGTCGATGACGGCAAGCCGCTGCCCGGCGTGTCCCGCGCCGATCTTCTGGGCAAGGTGAGTGTCGTCAACGTCTTCGCCTCCTGGTGCGTGCCTTGCCGGCAGGAGCATCCGCTTCTGGAAAAGCTGGCCCGGGACGGGCGGGCGCAGATGATCGGCTTCAACTACAAGGACAAGCCGGAGAACGCCCGGCGGTTTCTCGGCACGCTCGGCAACCCCTATGACCGGGTCGGCGCCGACGACAACGGCCGGGCCGGCATCCTCTGGGGGGTGTATGGGGTGCCGGAGACCTTCATCGTCGATGCGGGCGGCACGATCCGCTACAAGGTCATCGGCCCGCTGTCGGAAGAAAGCTATAGCGCCGTGTTCCTGCCGGAGCTGGAAAAGGTGCTGGCCGACCCGCGCCCCTGATCTCTGACTGGGATCTGGGCCCCTGATCCCGGGGCGGTTTCAAGCGCTCGTGACTCGCCATTGAACGATGGGCTCCGTATGGTCGGGGCGAAGAAAGCCGGACCGGATCCGGCCTTCCCGCCCGCGAACCGATGATCCGTCTCATGCGACAGGCTCTTGTCTTCACCCTTTGCGCTGCGCTTGCCGCGTTTGCCGCCACAGTGCCGGCGGCGGCTACCGAGCGGCCGCGGGCGGTGGTGGAGCTGTTCACCAGCCAGGGGTGCTCCTCCTGTCCGCCGGCGGACCGGCTGTTCTCCGAACTTGTCGGCCGCAAGGATCTGGTGGCGCTGTCCTATTCGGTCGACTACTGGGATTATCTCGGCTGGAAGGACACGCTCGCCACGCCGGCCAACAGCGCTCGCCAGCGGGGCTATGCGGAGGCGCGCGGCGATAGGACGGTCTACACCCCGCAAATGGTGGTCAACGGTGTCCGGCATCTGGTCGGCAGCGACCGGCAGGCGCTGACGCGCGGGCTGGCCGAGGCGCCGGCGCTGTCGGCGCGGGTGGATCTGAAGCGCCAGGGCGATCTGGTCGAGATCCGGGTGAGCGGCACGCTGCCGCCGGCGGTGCGGATGGCGACGGTGTATTTTCTCGGCATCGGCAGGCGGGTCGAGGTGGCAATCGGCCGGGGCGAAAATACCGGGCGCAGGATCGCCTACTCCAATGTGGTGCGCGACATTCGCGCGGTCGGCATGTGGGAGGGCGGACGCGCCGTCTTTCGCCTGCCGGCAAGTGAGGTGCGCAAGAGCGGTGCCTCCAACTGCGCCGCGCTGGTGCAGGTGGAGGTTCGGGGGCGGCCGGGCCCGATCCTCGGCGCCGGGTTCCTCTGAGGCGGGCGGTTTTGCCCGTTTTCCTCCATCCCTTTCGTTTTTTGCGCCGGCGGCTTTGTGTTCGCCGGCGATGATGGTAGGCCTTTGCCGTCGGCGGAACCCCGGCCCGGATGACCGGCCCAATGGTTCCGATCCCGGGCATCCGTGGCGAACGAGGGCCGCTTTCCATGACTTTCAGACTGCGTATCGCCCTTGGGAGCATCGCCGTCGGGCTTCTGGTGCTCGGCTTGAAATTCGTCGCCTATTGGTGGACCGGATCGGTGGCGCTTTATTCCGATGCGCTGGAATCGGTGGTCAACGTCGCCTCGGCGGTGGCGGCCTTCGTCGCCGTCTGGTTCGCCTCCAAGCCGGCGGACAGCAATCACCCTTACGGGCATGACAAGGCGGAGTATTTCGCCGCCGTGCTGGTCGGCGTGATGATCGTGCTCGCCGCCCTGTCGATCGTGCGCGAGGCCTGGCTTGCCTATGTGGCGCCGCAGCCGGTGATCTTCTCCGTCGAGGGGTTGCTGATCAACGGTGCGGCGAGCCTGATCAATGGCGCCTGGGCCTTCGTGCTGATCCGGGTCGGGCGGGCGCATCGTTCGCTGGCGCTGGTGGCCGATGGCAAGCATCTGGTCACCGATGTGGTGTCCTCGGTCGGGGTGCTGTTCGGCGTGGTGCTGGTGCTTCTGACCGGCATTCAGGCGCTGGATTCCCTGCTGGCGGGCATCGTTGCCCTCAACATTCTCTGGTCCGGCTGGGGCTTGATGAAGGAATCCGTCGGCGGGCTGATGGATGAGGCGGTGGCGCCGGCGCTGCAGGAGCGGATCCGCGAGATGATTTCCACGGCGGGCGAAGGCGCGCTGGAAGCCCATGACCTCAGGACCCGCTCGGCCGGCCATGTGGTGTTCGTCGATTTTCACCTGGTGGTGCCGGGCACCATGACCGTGGAAACCGCCCATGACATCTGCGACCGGATCGAGGAAGCGATCTCGCGGGATGTACCCGGTGCGCGAACGACGATCCATGTGGAGCCGGAACACAAGGCCAAGCACGCGGGCATCGTCGTCGTCTGAGCCCACGCGCCGTACGAGCGCGCTGCGGTCAACCGGCGAGCGCCTCTGCCGGCCTGGCCGGGGAAAAATGGCGCAGCAGCTCCAGCACCTGGCGGGGGGAGACCGGCTTGGCAAGCACCGCGTCGAACCCGGCCGCTTCGAGCTCTGCCCGGTTCGGATCGGCGGTGACGGCGACCACCGGCAGGTTCGGTTGCGCCGAGCGGCCGCGGATCCGCGACAGGGCGGCGTAGCCGTCCATCTCCGGCATGTGCACATCCATCAGGACGAGATCGAAGGTGCCATCGGCGATCCGGTCCAATGCCTCACGGCCGCTTGCCGCCAGCACCGCTTCACCGCCGAAGGATCGCAGCACGGTGGCGATCACCTCGCGGCCGGCGGCGTTGTCATCCACCACCAGATAGCGCCGCCCGGCCATCGGTGCGCCGGATGCGGTGCTGGGCCGACCGGCGAGGGGCTCGTTGTCGGTCACCGGAGGTGTCTCGGTTTCGGCGGCCAGTGGCAGGGTCAGACGAAAACGGCTGCCGGCGGGGGTGCTTTCCACCAGATCGAGCCGCCCGCCGGCCAGCGCCGCAGCCCGGGCCGCGCTCCACAGGCCCAGACCGGTGCCGGGTGCGGTGC
Organism: Stappia taiwanensis; assembly: GCF_014635285.1. GTDB lineage: Bacteria > Pseudomonadota > Alphaproteobacteria > Rhizobiales > Stappiaceae > Stappia > Stappia taiwanensis. The sequence continues at coordinate 64,307 of NZ_BMCR01000011.1, forward strand.
CGTCGGCATTGCCGGCGCGGGCGCGCGGTTCGAATATCCAGGCGGTTTCCTGAGGTGGGATGCCGATGCCGGTGTCGGTGAGTTCCACCGTCAACCGGTCGTCCTGCCGCCGGGCATCGAGCCTGAGCCCGCCTTCGGGGGTGTATTTCACCGCATTGTCGATGAGGGCGGAGAGAATTTGCCGCAGCGCCAGCGGCTCCGAGGTCTCATGCGCCTGAAGGGCCGGGTCGATCTCCACGGTCAGGGTCAGCCCACGGGCGCGGGCATGGCCGGCGAACAGATCCGCCACGCCGGCGATCAGCGGGCCAGCGGCCTGCGGTCCGGGCGGCGGCGCGCCGATCAGATCACCAGTCATCTGCAGCATGGCGTCGATGGCGGCGATCAGGGTTTCCAGTGCGGCGGCCTGGCGGCGGGTGGTCGGCTCGCAGCCGATCATTTCGGACGCGGTGCGCATGGCGGCGAGCGGCGTGCGCAGGTCATGAACAAGCGCCGCTTCGCGCTCGGTGACCCCGCCCGAGCCGTCGCTCGCCGACATCGGGCCTTTGTCCTGCTTGTTCATTCCGCTTTCATCCGGTTCAAGGCCCCTCGCAAGGGGGCATCCGCTCGGGCTCTGCCCTTGGGGGACTTTTGCCGCTGCGGGCGGAGGAATCAAGACATTCCATCGCTTATCCGGCCATGAGTGGTGCCGAGTCCATGCCCTGTGCCGCAAGGTTCGACGGCGCCGCCACCTGAAGGCGTGCTCGGCGCGCGGCCGCTTGCCGTCCGCCCCGCCCCATGCGAAAGAGCGGGGATGGTTCAGCAAATCCTTGCCATCGTGCTGCCGGTCTTCGCCCTGATCGGCCTTGGTTACCTTGCCGCGCGCAGTCGGCTGCTCGATCCGTCGATTGGCGACGCGCTCGGTCAGTTCGTGTTCGTCATCGCCATTCCGGTGCTGATCTTCCGCACGCTCGCCACCAGCTCGCTCGATGGGGCGTCGCCCTGGGGGCTCTGGATCTCATATTTCACCGGTGTCGCGGTGATCTGGACGGCGGGCACGCTGATCGTCCGGCTGGCGTTCGGCCGCGATGCCCGCGCCGGGGTGATTGCCGGCATTTCCGCCGGCTTCGCCAACACGGTGCTGGTGGGCATTCCGCTGATCACGGCCATTCACGGCGAAGAGGGGCTGGTGCCGCTGTTTCTCCTGATCTCGGTGCATCTGCCGGTGATGACCATTGCCTGTGCGGTGCTGATGGAGCGGGCGGCGGTGCTCGATGGCACCCAGGCGCCGAAGCCGCTGGGCGGTATGCTGCGGGAAATCGGCGCCAGCCTGGCGACCAACCCGATCGTGATCGGCATCCTCGCCGGCGGCGCCTGGCGGATCCTCGGCTGGCCGGTCGAAGGGATTCTTGCCGATGTTCTCGGCCGTATCGCCGGGGCGGCGGTGCCGGTGGCGCTGTTCTCGCTGGGCATGAGCATGGTGGCCTACGGGGTGCGCGGCAACATCGGACCGGCGGTGCTGCTGAGCGCGCTGAAGCTGGTGGCGATGCCGGCGGTGGTCTATGGCATGGCCGCCCATGTGGTCGGCATGTCGCCGCTCTGGGTGTCGGTGGCAACTCTGATCGCCGCCTGTCCGACCGGGGTCAATGCCTTTCTGTTCGCCGCCCGCTATGGCACCGGCCATGCCATGTCGGCCAATTCGATCACCTTCACCACCGCCGCCGCCGTAGTGGTCACCGGCGGCTGGATGGCCTTCCTCGGCCTATAGGCCGATCATCCGGCGAATGTCATCCGGGCTGGCGCCGCTTTCGCGCAAGGCGCCAAGGGCGGTGTCGCCGCGCGATTTCGACAGTTTCCGCCCGGTTTCGTCCAGCACCAGTCGGTGATGGTGGTAGACCGGCCGCGGCAGGTCCAGAAGCTGTTGCAACAGCCGGTGGACGGCGGTTGCCTGGAAGAGATCCTGGCCGCGCATGACATGGGTCACCCCTTGCGTGGCATCGTCGATCACCACGGAAAGATGATAGCTGGTGGGCGTATCCTTGCGCGCCAGCACCACATCGCCCCAGCGGGCCGGATCGGCGGCGATCCGCCCACGCTCCCCGTCCGGACCGGCGCCGGTCTCCTCCCAGAAAAGCGGCCCGCCCGCCACGCGCAGCGCTTTTTTCATGTCGAGCCGAAGGGCGTGACCGGTGCTGGCCGCGATCCGCTGGTGCAGCGCCTCGGGGCCAAGCACGGCGGCGTCGCCGGGATAAAGCGGCGCGCCATCGGGATCGCGCGGCCAGAGCTTGCCCGCCGCCTCCGCCCGGGCGACCGCGCCGGCAATTTCCGCCCGGGTGAGATAGGCCGGGTAGACCAGCCCGAGGGCGGTGAGCCGGTCGAGCGCTGTGCGATAGTCGCCGAAATGGTCGCTCTGGCGGCGCACGGGGGTTTCCCAGTGAAGGCCGAGCCAGGCAAGGTCGGTGAAGATGCCCGCTTCCAGCTCCGGTGTGCAGCGGGCGCGGTCGATATCCTCGATGCGCAGGAGGAACCGGCCACCGGCTGCCCGCGCCGCCTCGAAATTGAGGATCGCCGACAGGGCATGGCCGAGGTGCAACTGGCCGTTGGGGGAGGGGGCGAAGCGAAAGACGGGCGTGGTCATGGCCATGGTCTTTCCGGTAAAACGGAAGACAGGTCAATGGCCGCGATGGCTCGCGGCGCGCGCGGCAGGACGCGGCGGAGACATGGGAAAGGATCGGCGATGCAGGTGATCGCCACGCAAGCGGATCTGGTGGAGGGGCTTGAGCGGCTGCTCGCGCTCGATCCGCGCCTTCGCCCGGTCGCGCGGGCTGCCGGTCCGCTGCCCTTGCGCCGGCAACCGGCGGATCTTGCCGGGCTGGTGCAGATCGTCACCGCGCAGCAGGTCTCGGTGGCAAGTGCGGCGGCGATCTTCCAGCGGCTGAGGCTGCTGATCGATCCGTTCGAGCGGGACACGCTGGCGCGCCTTGAGGATGCGGAGCTGACCGCCGCCGGCCTGTCACGGCCAAAGATCCGGACCTTGCGCGCGGTGGTCGCGGCGATGGGCGAGGGGCTCGATCTTGCCGCGCTCGCCGAATGTCCGGCGCAAGACGCGCATCGGCGGCTTTGCGAGATCCGGGGCATTGGCCCCTGGACGGCGGATATCTTCCTGCTGTTCTGCGCCGGGCACCCGGATATCTTTCCCTCCGGCGATCTGGCCTTGCGCGAGGCGGTGCGGCAGGCCTTCGACATGCCCGAGCGCCCGGGGCCGAAGGCGGTCGACGGGCTGGCGCAGCGCTGGGCGCCGCTGCGCGGCATCGCCGCCCGGCTGTTCTGGTCCTACTATCGGGCGGTGTCCGGACGGTCCGGGCTGCCGGTTGCGGCGGCAGGGGCGGAATGAGCGGGGGCGGTCCGGGGCATGGCGTGGCCGCCGCACAGGGGCTGTTCGCCGACTGGGTTGGATGCGTCCACGTGGTCGAGGATCGCGGCTTCCGACTGGCCGAACCGCTCTTTGCGGAAGAGGAGGCGGCCATCGCGCGGGCGGTGCCGCAGCGCCGGCGCGAATTCATCGCCGGCCGGACGGCGGCGCGCCGGGCGCTCGCTGGGCTCGATATTGGCCCCTGTCCGATCCCTGTGGCCGCCGACCGGGCCCCCTGCTGGCCGGGCGGCGTGGTGGGCAGCATTTCGCACAGCCCGGCGCTGGTGCTGGCCGCCGTGGCGCGGGAGCGGGAGATCGCAGCGCTCGGCATCGATGCGGAGGCGGTGGCCCGGCTGGAGCCGGAGATCATCGCTGCCGTGTGCACCGAGGAGGACCGCCGCTTCCTCGCCGGCGGCAGGGGCCGGCTGGCCGAGACCGGGCCGCTCCTGGTGTTCTCCGCCAAGGAGGCGTTCTACAAGGCGTTCTATCCGCTTCATCGCCGCTTTCTCGATCATGATGCGGCGGCGATCCGCTTCTTCGCCGCGCCCGGAGGCGAGACGGGCAGCTTCCGGGTGATCGCCCGGGAGCCGGGTTTGCGGGCGAGCGGTTTTGCCGACAGGGTTGCCGGGCGCTGGGCGCTTGCCGGCGATCATGTCTACGCCGCTGCGGTGGTTCCGGGGCCCGGCTAGGGTCCTGATTTTCATCAGGAAAATGACGCAGGAGCGCGAGCGTGGTCTGGCATCCTCTTCCGCTTGATCTTTTATTTATCGTTTGATAAATAAAGGCGAAACCTGGGAGGATGCGATGAAGCTCGACGGGACCTATGAAGTAGATGCACCGGCCACGGTTGTCTGGGAGGCGCTGACGCGCGCCGACAGCCTGTCGCGGATCCTGCCCGGCTGCGATCATCTGGAAGAGACCGGCGAAAACCGGTTCGCCGCGGTGGTCTCCGTCAAGGTCGGGCCGATCCGCGCCCGGTTCCGGGGCAAGGTGGCGCTGACCGATCTGGTCCAGCCTGTGTCCTTCCAACTGGCGGGGGAGGGCGACGGCGGCGCCTCGGGCCACGCCAAGGGCACGGCGCGGATCGTCCTCCATCCGCTCGACGATGGGGCGCGCACCCGTATCGCCTATGAGGCGGAAACCAATATCGGCGGCAAGCTTGCCGCGCTCGGCGGGCGTCTGGTGGAAGCGGTTTCGGCGCGCAATATCGAGCTGATGATGCAAGGGCTGGCCCGGGAAGTGGCCAGCGCCTGCGATGGCGCGTCAGAGGCTCCCGGCACGGTGTCGGCCGGTGCGGCTCCGGCGGTCTCTCGCACCGTCACTGCCCGTGCGCCGGTGTCGGCGGCGAGTGAACCCCTGTTGGCGACGCTGCTGCGCCAGGGGCGTCTCCAGACCGGATTGCTGGCGCTGATCGCCGCGCTGCTGCTGGGGCCGGCGCTCGGTCTCTGGTCGTCGGGGTTCTGAACCCGGTCCAATCCGGCCGATCCATCTGAATTGGGGGCGATGCCCCGCGCCTCGGCGTTATCCCGGCCCCCGGGCCGGGATCGGGGAGCCGAAAGGCATGGGTTTTCATGGGGCTGGAACCGACAGGCCGTGGCTCTCCGGTCCCGGATCGCCGCTTTGCGGCGTCCGGGAGGACGCGGAGCGCGAGGCGACGTCATCGCACTCAGGCGGAAGATTGGACGGGGCTCATGCGCCTCAGTCGAGCCGGTCGGCGAGGATCTCTGACAGCGCCGCCGGCGCCCCTTCCAGAAAGGCGGTCACGGCGGTCTCGACGATGGTGTCGCTGTCTTCCATCACCGGGATGCCATAGACCCATTTGCGGATGCCGCGATAGATGAAGGTGCCGTGGAAGGACCAGACCAGGTCGCGCTCCGCCTCGTCGAGGGGCAGGGTGTCGGGATCGGGCAGGCCGGCCTCGAAGCGCATTTCCCGGCACAGCGGTTCGATGATCTTCTCGCGGACCTGGTCGAGGTAGCGGCGGTTGAGGCTTTCGCCCTTCATGCCGGCGAGGATCAGGATGCGCACCCATTCCCGATTGTCGATCACCTCGGCATATTCGCCGTAAAGGCGCAGCAGCCGCTGCCGGATCGGCCGCGACCGGTCGGTGATCAGGCTTTGCCAGTTTTCCTTCCAGCGGCCGACGAACACATCCTGATAGACCCGCTCGATCAGCGCTTCCTTGCTGGAGAAATAGCGATAAAGCAGCGGCTGGGTGATCCCCAGCCGTTTCGCCAGTTCCCGGGTCTGGCCGCCGAACCCCTGTTCGGCGAAAAACCGAATGGCCTCGTCGACGATCTGCCGTTCCCGCTCCTGCGGGGACAGCCGTTTCTTTTCGGTCATCGCCTGGTCACGTCCCATCTGCGTCTTCCCCGTTCCTATCGGCTGGCCTTCCCGGCAGCAAGCGCGGCGAAAAACCGGATTGACATTCCGTCGCGGCGGTGATGTTATTTATCAAACGATAAACAAATGCACCATGGGGAGGAAGCGATGAAGGCAGCGCCATTCGATTATGTGCGCGTCTCCAGCCTCGATGAGCTGGGCGAGCTTGCCGCCGCCTATGGCGACGACGCCCAGGTGATCGCCGGCGGGCAGAGCCTCGTTCCGGCGATGGCCATGCGCATGGCGCGTCCGAAACTGCTTCTCGATCTGTGCGATCTGCCCGGTCTCGCCGATATCCGCCTGACCCCGGAGGGTCTCGAAATCGGGGCGATGGTTCGCTATTTCGAACTGGCCGCTTCGCCGCTGGTGGCGGCCCATGCGCCGCTCGTCAGCGCCGCCGTGCCGCTGATCGCCCATGAGGCAATCCGCTCGCGCGGAACCCTTGGCGGCAATCTCGCCCATGCGGATCCGGCCTCGGAAATGCCGGCGGTGATGCTGGCGCTCGGCGCGGTGATCACCATTGCCGGCAGCAATGGCGCGCGGCGGATCCCGGCGGCGGAGTTCTTCATCGGCACCTATGAGACCGCCCTGCGGCCGGGCGAAATCATCACCGCCATTACCCTGCCGGCCGCGCCCGTCGGTCGCCGGGGCGCCATCGACGAGGTGGTGCGCCGCTCCGGCGATTATGCCGCCGTCGGCGCGGCCTTCGCAATCGACCTGGAGGGGGAGACGGTCGCTGGCGCCCGGCTGGCGTTCTTCGCCGTCTGCGAGCGGGCGGTGCTGGCGGAGAAGGCCGCCGCCGCCCTGTGCGGCCAGCGGCTCGGGCATGTCGATCCGGCGCCGGTGCTGGATGCGCTGGCGGAGGAGATCACGCCGGTCGCCGATCTGCACAACCGGGCCGAGACCAAGCGCCACCTGATGAAGGTGCTGGCCGGCCGCCTTTTGCAGCGCCTGCTGAGCGGGGAGAAAAGCACGCATGGATAGTCTGTTTCCGGTCACGCTGACCCTGAACGGCGTCACCGCGACCCATGAGGTTTCCCAGCGCACCACGCTGGCCGATTTCCTGCGCCAGACGGTGGGGCTGACCGCCACTCATATCGGCTGCGAGCATGGGGTGTGCGGCGCCTGCACCGTGTTTGTCGATGGGCGCATCGCCCGGGCCTGCCTGATGTTCGCCATCCAGGCCGAGGGGCGGGACATTCGCACGCTGGAAGGCTTTGCCGGCGACCGGCGGATGGAGGTGCTGCAACGGCATTTCCACGAGCGCAACGCGCTGCAATGCGGCTTCTGCACCAGCGGCATGCTGGCCACCGCCCATCAGCTTCTGGAGGGCTCGCCCGACCCCAGCCGTGAGGAGGTGCGCGAGAGCCTTTCGGGCAACTTCTGCCGCTGCACCGGCTATCACGCGATTGTCGATGCCACCCTCGATGCGGCGGCGGAGCTGAATGCCGCCGCTGTGGCAACGGGAGGCGAGGCCGCATGCTGAAGCCCGATCCGTCCAAGCCCCTCGATGGCGCCTATGTCGGCCAGCCGGTGCCGCGCGAGAACGCCCGCCGCCTGTCGCAAGGGCGGGGCCGCTATGTCGATGACATCGCCTTTCGCAATCTGGCTCATGTCGCCTTTGTCCGCAGCCCTCATGCCCATGCGCGGATCCTGTCGATCGACACGGATGCGGCGCGGGCGCTGCCCGGCGTCGTCGATGTGGTCACCGGCGAGGATCTGAAGGGGCTCTGTGCTCCCTGGGTCGGCGTTCTTGCCCATTTTCCGGGGCTGAAATCGGCCGAGCAATATCCGCTCGCCGTCGAGGTGGCCCGCTGGCATGGTGAGCCGGTGGTGGCGGTCGTCGGCGAAAGCCGGGCGCTGGCCGAGGATGGTGCCGATCTCGTCGAGGTGGCGTGGGAAGAGCTGCCGGCGGTGGTCGATGCACAGGCGGCGCTCGCCGGCGACGCGCCCGCGATCCATCCGGAGCTCGGCGACAACCGGGCGTTCCGGCTGGAGGTCGGGCAGGGCGATACCGCCAGCGCCTTCGCCGAGGCGGCGGTGATCGCCGAGGAGGAGTTCCGCTTTGGCCGGCACACCGGGCTGACGCTGGAGCCCCGCTCCATCGTTGCCGATTTCGATCCTTCCCTGCGCCAGATGACGGTGCATCACTCGACCCAGACGCCGTTCCAGATGCAGGATGTGCTGGCCCGGCATTTCGGCCTTGAGGAGGGCAATGTGCGGGTGATCGCCCCGGATGTCGGCGGCTCCTTCGGGCTGAAGCTGCATGTCTATGGCGAGGAAATGGCGGCCTGCGCCCTGTCGATCCGCCTCGGCCGTCCGGTGAAGTTCATCGCCGACCGGCTGGAGGCGTTCCAGACCGACATTCACGCCCGCGATCACCGGGTGAAGGCGCGCATGGCGCTGTCGCAGAACGGCGAGATCCTGGCCATGGAGGTCGATGACCTGACCGGGATCGGCCCCTATTCGGTCTATCCGCGCACCAGCGCGGTGGAGGGCAACCAGGCCATTCGCCTGATGGGCGGCCCGTACCGGATGCCGAACTATCGCGGCGAGCTGAACATCGTCTTCCAGAACAAGACGCCGATGTGTCAGTACCGGGCGGTCGGGCATCCGATTGCCTGCGCGGTGACCGAGGGGCTTTTGGACAAGGGCGCGCGGGCGTTGAAGCTCGACCCGCTGGCGGTGCGCCAGCGCAATGTGGTCACCGCCGACATGTATCCGCACACCTCGCCGACCGGCTATGTGTTCGAGCGGCTGTCGCATGAGGAATGCATTGCCAGTCTCGCCAGCCTGATGGACTACGAGCGGCTGCGGCGGGAGCAGGCCGAGGCACGGCAGCGCGGCGTCTATCGCGGCATTGGCCTTGCCACCTTCATCGAGATCACCAACCCCGGCCCGGCGTTCTATGGCGTTGGCGGGGCGCGGATTTCCGCGCAGGACGGTTGCGTGATGAAGATGGAGCCCTCCGGCGATATCCGGGTGATGGTCAGCGTCACCGAGCAGGGGCAGGGCACCGAAACCATCATGGCGCAGGTCGCGGCCACCCATCTCGGTGTGCCGCTCGACCGGGTGTCGGTCTATACCGGCGATACCCAGACCTCTCCTTATGGCGGGGCCACCTGGGCCTCGCGCGGCGCCGGCATCGGTGGCCCGGCGGTGATGAAGACCGCGCTGGCGCTGAAGGCCAATCTCCTTGAAACGGCGGCGGTGATCCTGCAGGCGGAGGCCGAAGATCTCGACATTCGCGGCGGGGCGGTGGTCAACCGCGGTGACGGCACCCAGCGCATGAAGCTCGCCGAGCTGGGGCGGATCGCCTATTTCCGGCCGGACACGCTGCCCAGCGATTTCCATCCCGAGATGACCGCCGCGCGCCACTACGTGCCGCAGGGCTATCCCTTCGCCTTCACCAACGGCATTCAGGCCTCGCATCTGGAGGTGGATGTGGAGACAGGGCTGGTCCGGCTGCTCGATCACTGGGTGGTGGAGGATTGCGGGAAGGTGATCAATCCGCTGCTGGTGGAAGAACAGATCCGCGGCGGCGTTGTCCAGGGGCTCGGCGGGGCGCTGTTCGAGGAATGTCTCTACAGCCCGGAAGGCCAGCTCCTGTGCGGCACCATGGCCGATTACCTGACGCCGATGGCCGGGGAAATGCCGGACATCCACATGGCGCATGTGGAAACGCCGACGCTGACCTCGCCGCTGGGGGCGAAGGGGGTTGGCGAGGCCGGCACCGCCGCCGCGCCGGCTGCGGTGATGAACGCGATCAACGATGCGCTGGCGCCGTTTTCGGCGGAGGTCACGCAGATGCCCTTCACCCCGGAACGGATCCTGACGGCGCTGGGCAAGGTGTAACGACGAAACCGCGACACGGCGGTCTTGCAAAAAAGACGGGGCGCCAAAGACCCCGAAAACGAAACGGACGCGAACGGAGGAAATGCCATGAACGGAAGAAGCCTGATTGTCGCGGCGGCCGCCTGGCTGGCGCTGCCGGTGGCCGGGGCCTCGGCAACCGAAACCATCAATCTGACCATTGCCTCGAGCCATCCGCAGACGATCCACTGGGTCGGGGTGATGGACCGGGTGTTCAAGCCGGCGGTGAACCGGCTGCTGGAAGAAAAGGGCTCGGATTACCGCGTCGCCTGGACCGAGGCCTATGGCGGCTCGCTCTACAAGTACCGGGAGACCCTGAGCGCGGTTGCCAACAACATCACCGATATCGGCTGGATCGGCACCTTGTGGGAAAGCTCGGCCCTGCCGCTGCAGAACGTCACCTATTTCGCCCCCTTCGCCACCGATGATCTGGGCACGGTGCTGTCGGTGGTCGACAGCATTCAGGAGGAGTTCCCGGAGATCAAGGCGACCTGGGAAAACAACGACGTTGTGTTCCTCGGCGGTGCCGGCACGGACAGCTACGACCTTCTGACCACCTTCCCGGTCAATTCCGTTGCCGATCTTGAGGGCCGGAAGATCTCCGCGCCGGGCGTGTCAGCGACGTGGCTGGAAGGCACCGGGGCGATCCCGGTCGATGGTGGCCTGACCACCTACTACACCGACATCCAGACCGGCGTTTCGGAAGGCACCCTGTCGTTTGCCACCGGCATCCTGCCGACCAAGGTGCATGAGGTCGCCCCCTACATCACCCGGGTGAACATCGGCGCGATGTATCTGGGCGCGGTCGGCATGAACAAGGACCGGTTCGACAGCATGCCCGCCGATGTACAGGAAGCGATCCTGGCCGCCGGCAAGCTCTACCGCGATGCGCTGGCCAAGGAGATCACCGAAAACAGCGCGGCGGCGATGGCGCAAATGGAAAAGGAAGGTGCGAAGATCAGCACCCTTCCCGAGGCCGAGCGCCGCAAGTGGGTCGAGGGCCTGCCGGACATCGCCGCCAAATGGGTGGATACCAACGAGGCGGCCGGGCTTCCGGCCGGGCTCGTGATGAAGGAATACATGACGCGCCTGCGCGCCGCCGGTCAGGAGCCGGCCCGCGATTGGTCGGCGGGTCTGTCCAACTGATCGTCTGCGGTTCTTCGCCGGGCGGGGGCGTTCCCCTCGCGGCGGAGGACCGAAGCGCCTTTAAAGCGAAGGGAGGGTCGGATGACCGTCGAGGCAGGGGACGTCGGGGCACGGGAAGTCGGGGCAGGGGAAACGGGGCGCGCGCGCCCGTTGGCGGGGCCGAGCCTGCCCTATCGGCTCCTGGAACTGGCCCTGACCGGGCTCGCCTGGCTCGGCGGGCTCTGGCTTGTCGGGCTGATGCTGCTGATCTGCTGCGATGTGATCGGCCGGTCCTTCTTCAACGCGCCGATCACCGGCGTTGCCGAGATCGCCGCCTTTTCGGTGATCGGCATCGTCAGCCTGCAGCTTCCCGAAACGGTGCTGCACAACCGGCTGACGCGCACGGATCTGTTGATCGAACCGCTTGGCAGGTGGCTGCCCCGGAGCGCCGAGCTGCTGGAGGGGCTGTTCGCTCTTGCCGGGCTTTTGGTCTTTGCCGTGATCTTTTACGGCAGCCTTGCCTTCCTGCAAAAGAGCCTCGCCTCCTCCGAGTTCTACGGCGTGCAAGGGGTGTTCACCTTCCCGACCTGGCCGGTGCGGCTGATCCTGGTGATCGGAACAGCCGCGTCGATCGTCGCCTTTCTGGTGCGCGTTCTTGTCCATCTTCGTGCCTGCCGCACGGGCGTGCGCGCCTGATCGCGCCGCGCCAGCCTGACTGATAAGGAGACCTTCGCGGTGAGCGCACTTGAAATCGGCCTCGTCCTGATCGGATTGCTTCTGCCGCTGATCCTGATCGGCCTTCATATCGGCATCGCCCTGATGCTGCTGTCCTTCGTCGGCGTCTGGATGATGCGCGGAAATTTCGAACTGGCGACCAAGCTGGTGTCGATGACCGTCTATGGCGGCATTTCCGATTACATCTTCGCCACCATTCCCATGTTCGTGCTGATGGGCCTGTTGATCAGCATTTCCAATGTGGGCAAGGACACCTTTGATGTCGCCGAATGGGCGCTGCGCAAGATCAAGGGCGGGCTCGGCGTGGCGACGGTGCTGTCGAACACGGTGTTCGCCGCCGTGACCGGCATTTCCATCGCCTCGGCGGCGGTGTTCACCCGGGTCGCCGTGCCGGAGATGATCCGTCATGGCTACCAGCCGAAATTCGCTGTCGGCACGGTGGCCGGCAGCTCGATCCTCGGAATGCTGATTCCGCCCAGCCTGCTCCTGATCATCTACGGGGTTCTGGCGGAGGAATCCATCGGCCGCATGTTCGTCGCCGGCGTTATTCCCGGCCTGCTGATGGCCGCCGCCTTCATGGCGATGATCCTGATCGCCGCGCGCCTCGCGCCGGACACGGTGATCGTGCCCGGGCATCAGCGGCGGGTCGATCATCACGAGACGCTGGGCTCGGCCACGGTCAAGCTCGTGCCGCTGGTGGCGCTGGTGGTTCTGGTGCTGGGCGGGCTCTACAGCGGCTATTTCACCCCGACCGAGGCCGGGGCGGTGGGTGCGGCCGGCGCGCTGGTGGTGACGGTGCTGCGTCGCCGGCTCACCGGCGAGAACAGCCGGCAGGTGATGCGCGAGACCGGCTATATCTCGGTCGGCATCCTGTTCCTGCTGATCGCCGCCGGCATGTATTCGCGGATGCTGACCATGGCCGGCATTCCGATGGAGGTGGGCAACCTGATCGCCCATCTCGGCCTTGGCGTCTACGGCTTCCTGGCGGTCTATATCTTGTTGGTGCTGCTGCTCGGCATGATCCTCGACAGCACTTCGATCCTCCTGATCGTCGTGCCGATCGCCGCGCCGATCGCCAAGAGCATGGGGCTCGATCTGATCCATTTCGGCGTGATTTCGGTGATCGCGGTGGAAATCGGCCTGCTGACGCCGCCGTTCGGCATCTCCGCCTTCACGGTGAAATCCTCGCTGGATGATAACAGCATCAAGGTCGAGACCATCTTCCTCGGCGCCTTGCCCTATGTGGCGATCATGCTGCTGGTGCTGGCCTTCATCGTCTTTGTCCCCGGTTCGACCACCTGGCTGGCCCGCAGCTTCTAAGAAACGCGGAGCCGGCCGGAAGGTGGCCGGTCAGAGCCGGTAGAACGCGCGGGCCGTGCCGCCCCAGACCCGGGCGCGGTCTTCCGGCGACAGCGGCGCCAGCAAGGTGTCGACCATCGCCGCCCAGCCGGCATAGTCGGCGGCCAGGTTCAGAACCGGCCAGTCGCTGCCGAACATCACCCGGTCCGGGCCGAATTCGCGCAGCACATGCTCCGCCGCGGGCTGGACGGTGGCAAGCTCGGGATGGTCGCCGGCCTCGGTCAGCAGGCCGGAGAGCTTGCAAGAGCACCGGGTCTCGCGCGCCAGCCGGGTCATGTCCGCGCGCCACTGGGAAAGATCGCCGCTGGCAAGCGCCGGTTTGGCCGCATGGTCGATGACGCAGGCAAGCTGCGGATGGCGCTCAAGCCGGGCGGAAAGCTGCGGCAGGTGCCGGGGCAGCACCAGTGCGTCGAAACTCAGGCCGAGCTCGATCAGCGCGTCGAACGCCGGGTCGAGCGCTGGGCGCAGGATCCAGTCGTCGTCGGCAAGGTCCTGGATCATCGGCCGGATGCCCTTGAAGAGGGGCCGCGCGGCAAGGCGGGTCAGGGTTGCCACCGCATCGGGCGCTTCCATGTCGATCCAGCCGACGACCCCGGCGATCCAGTCGGTCGCCTCGGCAAGGTCGAGCAGGTATTCGGTCTCCGCCACGGTGTCGGCGGCCTGGACGACCACGGTCCGCTCGATGCCGGCGGCCCTGAGATGCGGCGCCAGATCGACGGGGGCGAAGTCGCGGTAGATCGGGCCGAGCTCCGGGCTCATCCAGCCATAGTCGCCACGGGTAAGGGACCAGAGATGGTGGTGACTGTCGATCTTCATGACACGCTCTCTTCCTCCGGGACCGGTGCATCGGCGCGCAGCACGCCGGCCGCCTTCAGATCGCGCCAGAGCGCCGGCGGAACGGGGGTGTGCCACCAGGTGAGGATATCAGCCAGTTCACTGGGGCTGCGCGGGCCGGGAATGGTGCTGCGCACCAGCGGATGGGCGCGGCAGAACTGCAGCGCGGCGGCGGGCAGCGGCACATCATGCGCCCGGCAGATCTCCGTCATGGTCCGGACCCTGGCGGCGATTGTCTCGGGCACGGCGCCATAATCGAAGGTGTCGCCGCCCACGAGCACGCCGGAATTGAACGGGCCGCCGATGACGATGTCCGTGCCGGCGGCGGCGCAGGCGGGAAAGAGGTCGTCGAGCGGGGCCTGCTCCAGAAGGGTGTAGCGACCGGCCAACAGGAACAGGTCCCAGTCGCCATGGTCGAGGGCGGCGCGGCAGACCTCGCGCTCGTTGACCCCGAGGCCGATGGCGCGGATCGCACCGCTGCGGCGCAGCTCGTCGAGCGCCCGGTAGCCGCCCTCCATGGCGATGCGGAACAGTGCCGGGCCGGCCTCCGGTCCGTGGGTCAGGTTGCCAATGTCATGCATGTAGAGGATGTCGATGCGGTCGAGCCCGAGCCGCTGCAAGGACGCCTCGAAACTGCGCATCACCCCCTCGTAGGAGTAGTCATAGACGGGAGTGAAGGGCAGGGCCGTGACCCAGGCGCCCGGATCGGCGGCCGTGCCCGGACGCAGCAGGCGGCCCACCTTGGTGGACAGCACATAGCCCGGGTCGCCGCGCAGGGCATCGCCGACGAGCCGTTCCGACAGCCCGTGGCCATAAAAGGGGGCTGTGTCCACATAGGCGATGCCGGCATCGCGGGCAGCCTTGAGGGTGGCGCGGGCGTCGCCTTCGGGCACGGGGGTGAAGATGCCGGCGAGGGACGCAGCGCCGAGGCCAAGTTCGGTGAGCTCCAGGCCGGTGCGGCCGACCGGGGTTTTGGCGATCATTCGGGCGCCTCCGGCAAGGTTCCGTTGAGCTGCTGGCTGATGCGCGCGGCGGTCTCGCCCATGATCCCGGTCACCGTTTCCAGCGGGGGCGCGGCATAGGCGTCGATGCGCTCCAGATAGGGGCAGGTGAGCGCGGCGACCGCATGGCCGAACGGGTCGAGGATCGGAAAGGAGATGTTGACGACGCCGACCGTGTGACGGCTCGGCTCGCAGGCATGGCCCAGCTCCCGGGTCTCCTGCAGGATCTTGAGGAACGCCGGCTCCGGCATCAGCTCCTCGCCGCCGACAAGGGTGTGCTCGCGCAACATCCGGCCGCGCATGTTCTCGTCCTGGAAGGCGGCGAGCACCAGTCCCGAGCCGGTGTTGTAAAGGCCGATCTGCGATCCGGGCCGCAGCGACAGCCGCCAGTTCCCAGGCGCGGAGAAGGAGGAGGCGATAACGATATCGCCATCCTCCCAAAGGGCGAGGTGGACCGACTGTTCCGCCTTCTGGGCCGCATGGCGCATGGGCGGATCGGCAATGTCGAGCAGTCTCCGGCGCGGCGGGTGCATGTTGGCCAGCACCAGCAGGCGCAGGCTGAGCATGTACTTGTCATCCTCCGCGCGCACCACGTAGCTGCGCCGCACCAGCGTGTCGAGCATCCGGTAGATCTCGTTCGCGCCGCGTCCAAGCCCCTTGGCGATGTCCGCCTGGGTCAGGCCGACCGGCGACGCGGCCAGGAGTTCCAATATGTCCAGCCCCTTGTCGAGCGCCGGCGCCCGGTATTTGTCCGCGCTGCCTTCTGCCATCGCGTCGCCCCCGTTGTTTCGACCGACACGGTTACACAGCATATCGGTTGACACAATCAAATTATTCGTCAATGAATGGATCATTCATATAAGAATGAATATGCGCTTTGGGAGGAGCCGATGAGACAGTTGAAGATTGCTCTGTTCGCCGCCGTGGCGAGCTGCGCCCTGACGCTTCCGGCTGCGGCGGCGGATGGGGAAAAGTTCGACGGCTACACATTGCGGGTGAAGCTGATCGGCGGCGCCCAGTACGAGCCGCTCTACACGCTCATTCCGCAGTGGGAGAAGGCGACGGGGGCGAAGGTCGAGGTGATCTCGCGCAAGAGCCATTTCGAGCTCGACCGGGAGATGAAGCAGGACATCGCCTCGGGCAACATCGACTATTGCGCCTTTTCCAGTCACACCAATTTCGCGCCGCAATACGCGGTGATGAACCAGCCGCTCGACGATCTGATCGCGGCGGACACCATCGCCGGTTTCGCGCCGCTGGTGATTTCCCACGCTACCGTCAATGGCGAGCTGATGTCGCTGCCGCGTCATTCGGACGTCTCCAACCTGTTCTACGTCAAGTCGCTCTATGAGGACGCGGACAACAAGGCGCGCTTCAAGGCCGAGTACGGCTATGACCTGGCGCCGCCGGAAACCTGGGCCCAGGCGAGCGATCAGGCGGTGTTCTTCACCGCCCCGCCGAACCGCTACGGCACCCATTTCGCCGGCAAGGACGAGGGCATCGCCGGCCGCTTCTACGAAATGCTGGTCGCCGAGGGCGGGGCGCTGTTCGACGACGACTGGAACCCGACCTTCAACAGCGAGGCCGGTGTCCGGGCGCTCAACTGGTTCGTCGATCTCTACAGCAAGAAGGCCGTTCCCGCCGGCACCACCAACTATGTCTGGGACGATCTCGGTCTCGGCTTCGCCACCGGCAATGTTGCCTTCGATCTCGACTGGGCCGGATGGGCGGCGTTCTTCAACGGGGCGGATTCCAAGATCGGCGGCAATGTCGGCGTGGCGCTGGCGCCGAAGGGATCGAGCGGCAAGCGCACCGGTTGGTCCGGCTCGCACAGCTTCTCCATCACCAAGCAATGCGACAACAAACCGGCCGCCGCCAGCTTCATCACCTTCCTGACCGGCCATGACGCGCAAATGCTGGAGGCGCGCACCGGCCTGCTGCCGACCCGGGTCAAGGTCTGGGACGATGCGCGGGCGGAGTTCACCGCCAAGGGCGACAGCTTCATGGTCGAGGTGTTCGACGTCTGGGGCCAGTCCATGGCCGAGCACGCTTTCACCCCGCCGCTCATTCCCGAATGGGGCGAGATCGCCAATGCGCTGTGGCCGAAGCTGCAGGCGGCGATCCTCGGCGACATGAGTTCGCAGGCCGCGCTCGATGAGGCTGCCGACGAGGTGCGCGAAGTCATGGAAGACGCGGGCTACCTCTGACCGCCGACCGGTCTTCCTCCCGCCGCTGTGTCCGGCGGGAGGCCCCTTGTCTCACCTCACCCTGCCTTTGCCTTCGCCAGACCGGGCCGAACCGCTGCCACCCGTCAGGAGCTTGCCGCGCCGATGACCAGATTTCGCCGATATGCCAGGGATCATGCGGTACCGCTGGCGCTGCTGTCGCCGGCTGTGCTGGTGATCCTGCTGGTGGTGCTGCTGCCGCTGCTGTTTTCCTTCTACACCAGCTTTTCCAACTACCGGCTGATCCGGCCGGACTCGCTCTGGGACTGGGTCGGCTTTCGCAACTATGCCCGGGTGCTGGGCGATGGCGACTTCTGGTCCGCCTTCGGCCGCACGGTGCTGTTCCTGACGGTGGCGCTCAATCTGGAAATGCTGCTGGGGCTCGGGCTGGCGCTGATGGTCAACCGCATCACCTGGGGCCAGCGCACCATGCGCACCATCATGATGTTCCCGATGATGTTCTCGCCGATCCTGGTCGGCTTCCAGTTCAAGTACCTGTTCAACGACACCATCGGCCTGGTCAACAACGCGCTGCAGTCGCTGGGGCTGGCCAGCGAGCCGATCCCGTTTCTGGTCGACCGCTGGCTGGCCTTCGCCGCCATCTCCTTCGCCGAAATCTGGATGAGCACCTCGATCTTCGCCATCCTGATCCTGGCCGGGCTGTTCGCCATGCCGAAGGATCCGATCGAGGCGGCGCGGGTCGATGGCTGTTCCAACTGGCAGGTGTTCCGTCACATCACCCTGCCGTTCCTGATGCCCTTCATCTACATCGCCATGACCATCCGTTCGCTCGATGTGGCCCGCGCCTATGACATCGTCGACGTGATGACCGGCGGCGGACCGGCGGGGCGAACCGAGCTTCTGTGGACCCTGATCGCGCGCACCGCCTATGACGATGCGCGCATGGGGCGGGCAAACGCCATGGCCTATTTCTCGATCCTGCTGTCGATCTTCTTCACCTGGTTCTTCTTCCGCAAGCTGATGGCCGCCCGGCGCCATCTGGGGGCGTTCTGATGTCGCGGGCGATGAAGGACCGGCTGATCTGGGCGGTGACCTTTCTGGTCATGCTGATCATCTGCCTGCCGGGGCTGTGGGTGGTGCTGTCCGCCTTCCGCACCAATGGCGAAATCCTGACCAAGCCGGCGGTGTGGATCCCGCAGAATCTGACCCTCGACAACTTTCGCGCCATCTTCGGGCTCGGCGAGAACGTGCTGGCGATCCCGGTCGGCTCCTATTTCCTCAACTCGCTGGTGATCTCCGTCACCTCCACGGTGCTGGCGGTGGTGATCGGCATGTCGGGCGGCTACGCCTTCGCCCGCCATCGCTTTCCCGGCAAGAGCGGCGCCTTTCTCTGGCTGATGCTGTCGCGCACGGTGCCGGGCATCGCCCTGTCGCTGCCGCTGTTCATCCTGTGGAGCTGGATCGGCCTGATCGACACCAAGCTGGGCGTGATCGTCGTCTATACGGCGATCAACGTGCCCTTCACCGTCTGGCTGACCGAAGGCTTCTTCCGCCAGGTGCCGCGCGATCTCAGCGAGGCGGCGCAGATCGACGGCTGCACCCCGTGGCAGGCGTTCTGGAAGGTGGAGTTTCCGCTGGCGCGGTCGGGCATCGCCTCCGCCGGTATCTTCGCCTTCCTCACCTCCTGGAACGAATACGCGCTGGCCAGCCAGCTCACCCGGTCGACCGACAGCAAGACCCTGCCGGTCGGGCTGATGGATTTCACCGCGCAGTTCACCATCGACTGGGCCGGCATGTGCGCCATGGCCGTCATCATCATCATTCCCGCGCTGATCCTCACCTTCCTGGTGCAGAAGCACCTGATCGCCGGGCTGACATTCGGGGGCGTGAAGGGATAGGACATGGCCGAGGTCACCCTCAGGAAAATCGTCAAGAGCTACGGCGCGCTGGAGGTGGTGCATGGCATCGACCTCGACATCGCCCACAATGAATTCGTCGTCCTGGTCGGTCCGTCCGGCTGCGGCAAGTCCACCACCTTGCGGATGATCGCCGGGCTGGAGGAGGTCTCCGGCGGCGAGATCGCCATCGGCGGGCGGGTGGTCAACACCCTGCCGCCGCGCGCCCGCAACATCTCCATGGTGTTCCAGAACTACGCGCTCTACCCGCATATGACGGTGCGCGAGAACCTCGGTTTCAGCCTGAAGATCGCCGGCCGGCCGCCGGCGGAGATTGACAAGGCCACCGACGAGGCGGCGGCGATCCTCGGGCTTGCCGACTACATGGACCGCACGCCGGGCGAATTGTCCGGCGGCCAGCGCCAGCGGGTGGCGATGGGGCGGGCCATCGTCCGCCATCCGGATGTGTTCCTGTTCGACGAACCGCTGTCGAACCTTGATGCCAAGCTGCGCACCCAGATGCGGGTCGAGATCAAGAAGCTGCATCAGAAGGTGAAGACCACAATCGTCTATGTCACCCACGATCAGGTGGAGGCGATGACCCTGGCCGACCGGATCGTCATCATGAAGGACGGCCATATCGTCCAGACCGGGACGCCGCTGGAGGTGTTCGAGCGGCCGGCCAACACCTTCGTCGCCACCTTCATCGGCTCGCCGCCGATGAACCTGGTCGATGGCGTGGTCGCGGGCGGTGCGGTGCGCTTTGCCGGCGATGTCAGCCTGCCGGTGCCGCCGGCCTTTCGCGGCCGGGTGCAGGAGGGCCAGCGGGTCACCTACGGTTTTCGCGCCGACAACCTGATGCCGGCCGGCCATGCCATGACCGGGATCGGCGAGACGGCCGAGATCGACCTGACCATCGCCCTGGCCGAACCGCTCGGCGCGGAAACCATTCTCCTGTCGGAGCTCGCCGGGGTGGAGATCCAGGGCAAGATGTACAACCCCCGCCCGGTGGCCGCCGGCGAGCGGCTTTCTTGCCTGCTCGCCCTTGATCACGCCCATCTGTTCGACGCCGAAACCGGCGCCAGCCTCAGGACCTAGACCATGGCCCGCATTGAAAAGGTCGAGATCTTCATGGTCGACCTGAAGCCGAAGGTGCGCCGCACCGACGCGATCCAGAGCTTCGAAAGTCAGGAGACGCCGATTGTCCGCATCACCGACGCGGATGGCGCCACCGGCACCGGCTACAGCTACACCATCGGCACCGGCGGTCCCTCGGTGATCGCGCTGCTGGAGCGAACCCTTGTGCCGCTGCTGATCGGCCGCGACGCGGACCGCATTCAGGACATCTGGCATGCGATGCTGTTTCGCACCCATGCCACCGCCGTCGGCGCGATCACCTCGCTGGCGATGGCGGCGGTGGACACCGCCCTGTGGGACCTGCGCTGCCGCCGCGCGGCACTGCCTCTGTGGAAGATGGCCGGCGGGGCGCGCGCCTCCGTCCCGCTCTACACCACCGAGGGCGGCTGGCTGCATATCGAGACCACGGCGCTGGTGGAGGACGCGCTGGCGGCGCGGGAGGCAGGCTTTCGCGGCTCCAAGGTGAAGATCGGCAAGCCGCATCTGGCCGAGGACCGGGCACGACTGCTGGCGATGCGCGAAGCGCTTGGGGCGGATTACGAGATCATGACCGACGCCAATCAGGCCTTCACCCTTGCCGAGGCGCGGCGCCGGGCAAAGGTGTTGGAGGAGGCCGGCGTGGCCTGGTTCGAGGAACCGCTGCCGGCCGATGATGTGGCTGCCCATCGGCAGCTTGCCGCCGGCACCTTCGTGCCCGTCGCCGTTGGCGAGAGCCTTTATTCCCTGAGCCAGTTCAAGGACTACCTGCAGGCGGGCGCCTGCTCGGTGGTTCAGGCCGATGTCGCCCGGGTCGGTGGCATCACCCCCTGGCTGAAGATTGCGCATCTGGCGGAGGCCCACAACGTGGCGATCTGCCCGCATTTCCTGATGGAGCTGCATGTCAGCCTCGTTTGCGCGGTCGAGAACGCCCCCTGGCTGGAATACATCCCGCAGCTCGATCTAATCGCTCCGGAAGGCATGCGGATCGAGAACGGGCAGGCATTTCCTTCCGACGCGCCGGGGCTCGGCATTGCCTGGGACTGGGACGAGATCCTGGCGCGCGGCGTGATGACGCCGATCGCGCTTGCCGCATGACGGATGGGGGGACGGATGGGAGGAAGGCGATGCAGCGCATGGGCATGGTAATCGGCCTGAAGGCCGAAAAGCTGGCGGAGTACAAGCGGCTGCACGCGGTCGTCTGGCCCGAGGTGCTGGAGCGGATCAGCCGCAGCAACATCCGCAATTACACGATTTTCCTGAAGGAGCCGGAGAACCTGTTGTTCGGCTACTGGGAGTACCACGGCGCGGATTTTTCCGCCGATGCCGCCGCCATTGCCGCCGACCCGGTGACCCGGGACTGGTGGGCCCTGACCGACCCGTGCCAGCAGCCGCTGGAAACCCGGGCGGAGGGCGAATGGTGGGCGATGATGGAGGAGGTTTTTCACCATGACTGACACGCAAACGGCGCTGGACCCGATCACCGAACGCCTGTCCACCTGCTACAGCGGCGTGGTGCATGACGTGATGCGGGCCATGGGGTTGGCGAATTTCATCCTGCCGCGCGAGATCGCGCCCTTGATGCCGGAAAAGACCCTGTGCGGCCCGGTCTTCACCATCGAGGGATGCAGCGACGAGACCGCCGATCCGCACCAGACCTTGCTGGACTGGACCGGTCTTCTGTCGAAGGCCAAGCCGGGACACATCTGGGTGAGCCAGCCGCATGACGACACCATCGCGCAGATGGGCGAGCTTTCGGCGGAAACCCTGCAGCGCAAGGGGGTGCTCGGCTGCGTGCTCGATGGCGGCGCGCGCGACACTCATTTCCTGATGGATCTGGGGTTCCAGACCTGGCGGCGGTTCCATACCCCGCGCGATGTGGTCGGTCGTTGGCGTCCGACCGGCTTCGACGTGCCGATCCACATCGGCGATGTGCTGATCCAGCCGGGCGATTATCTGCTTGGCGACCGGGACGGCATGGTGCGGGTGCCGCGTGCGCTGGCCGCCGAGGTGACGGAAAAATCCGTCGAGGCGATGCAGACGGAAAACAAGGTGCGCACGGCGATCCTCGCCGGCACCGATCCGCAACAGGCCTATCTGCAATATGGCAAGTTCTGAGGGGGCCGATGTCCGACACCAGCGAAGCGCCGCAGCTGTTGCGGCTTGCGGCCAGCGACAATGTTCTGGTGGCCCTTGGCCCCGTTCCGGCGGGCCCGGCCCGCATCACCGGCGGCGGCGTGCTCACCGTCGAGCGGCCGGTGACCCTTGGGCACAAGGTGGCTGCCCGCGACATCGCGGCGGGAGAGAAGATCGTCAAATACGGCGTGCCGATCGGCTCGGCGACGGCGGCGATCGCCAGCGGCAGTCATGTGCACACCCACAACATGAAGAGCGATTACACGCCGACCTATGTGCTGGACGAGACATCGCAGGGAGGCCGCGGTGATTGAGGGGTTCCTGAGACAGGATGGGCGCAAGGGCATCCGCAATCATGTGGCGGTCGCCTATCTGGTGGAATGCGCGCGGCATGTGGCCAGCGAGATCGTGCTGCCCTACCGCGAGGCGGGCGCGCAGGTGATCGGCTTTCCCGGCTGTTTTCCTAACGACTACGCTCAGAAGATGATGGAGCGGCTGTGCACCCATCCGAATGTGGGGGCGGTGCTTCTGGTCTCGCTCGGCTGCGAGAGCTTCAACCGGTTCCAGCTTGCCGAGGCGATTGCCAAAAGCGGCCGGCCGGTGGAGACCATCGTCATCCAGAAGGCCGGCGGTACCCGAACCTCGGTGGCCGAAGGCCAGGCCTGGGTGGCGGCGCGGATCGAGGAGCTGTCCCGGGCCGAACGGGTGCCGATGGGGCTTGAGGAACTGGTGGTCGGCACCGTCTGCGGCGGCTCCGACGGCACCAGCGGCATCACCGGCAATCCGGCGGTGGGGCTTGCCTTCGACCGGCTGGTCGGCGAGGGCGCCACCTGCATCTTCGAGGAGACCGGCGAACTGATCGGCTGCGAGGAGGTGATGGCCGCCCGGGCGGCAACACCGGAGCTGGGCCGCGAGCTGACCCGCTCGGTGGAAAAGGCGGCCCGCTACTACGCCACCCTCGGCTATGGCAGCTTTGCCGCCGGCAATGCCGAGGGTGGGCTCTCCACCATCGAGGAAAAGTCGATGGGCGCCTATGCCAAATCCGGTTCCGCGCGGATCGACGGTCTGATCAAACCCGGCGACCTGCCGCCGAAGGGTGGGCTCTACCTGATGGATGTGGTGCCCGATGGCGAGGTGCGGTTCGGCTTTCCCAACATCAGCGACAATGCGGAAATCGCCGAGATGATGGCCTCGGGCGCGCATCTGACCCTGTTCGTCACCGCGCGCGGCTCGGTGGTCGGCTCGGCCATCGCGCCGGTGATCAAGATCTGCGCCAATCCGGAAACCTACGCCCGGCTCAGCGAGGACATGGATGTGAATGCCGGGCGGATCCTGTCCGGCTCCAGCCTGACCGAGGTGGGTGCGGAGATCTTCGACCTGACGCTGGCCGTCGCCTCCGGCCGCAAGACTGCGTCCGAACAGCTCGGCCATGCCGAATTCATCCTGACCTACAAGAGCTTCGAGCCCATCGGGCCGGCCTGCCTGCCCAGTTGAGGAGAACACCATGGGACGATTGAGCGGAAAGACCTGTCTGATCACGGCCGCGGGCCAGGGGATCGGCCGGGCGACGGCGGAGGCCTTTATCGCCGCCGGGGCGACGGTCTGGGCGACCGATATCAACGGCGACGCGGTGGCCTCGATCGATGGGGCGCGGGCGCGGGCGCTCGATGTCACCAGCGTCGAGGCGATTTCAGCGCTTCTGGCCGAGACCGGGCCGGTGGATGTCTTGTTCAACTGCGCCGGCGTGGTCCACGCCGGGGCGTTGCTCGACTGCCTGGAAGAGGACTGGGATTTCGCCTTCGAGCTGAACGCCAAGGCGATGTACCGGATGATCCGCGCCTATTTGCCGGGGATGCTGGAGGCGGGCGGCGGCTCGATCATCAACATGTCCTCGGTCGCCTCCTCGGTGAAGGGCGTGCCGAACCGTTTTGCCTATTGCGCCTCCAAGGCGGCGGTGGTCGGGCTGACCAAATCGGTCGCCGCCGACTATGTCACCCGGGGCATCCGCTGCAACGCCATCTGTCCGGGCACGGTGGAAAGTCCCTCGCTGCATGAGCGGCTGCGCGCCACCGGCGACTATGAGCAGGCGATGCGCGACTTCATCGCTCGCCAACCAATGGGGCGGATCGGCCGGGCGGAGGAAATCGCCGCGCTGGCGCTTTACCTCGCCTCGGATGAGGCCGCCTTCACAACAGGGCAAACTCATGTGATCGATGGCGGCTGGGCCGTTTAGAGCCAGGCCGACAAGACAAGGAAAGACATCCATGAAATTCGTACGTTTTGGGCCGCGCGGGGCGGAAAAGCCGGGTGTTCTCGATGCCGAGGGCGGCATCCGCGATCTGTCCGGGCTGATCGGCGATCTCGCCGGTCCGGTGCTGGAAAACCTCGATGCGCTGGCCGGCATGAATGTGGCGGCGCTGCCAAAGGTCGCCGGCACGCCGCGCCTCGGGCCGCCGGTCGCCGGTACGGGCAAGTTCATCTGTATCGGCCTCAACTACGCGGACCACGCGGCCGAATCCGGCCTCGCCGTGCCGTCCGAGCCGGTGATCTTCATGAAGGCGACTTCGGCAATCTGCGGTCCGAATGACCCAATCGTCATCCCGCGCGGATCGGAGAAGACCGACTGGGAGGTGGAGCTGGCGGTGATCATCGGCAAGCCGGCGAAATACGTCTCGGAAGCCGAGGCGCTGTCACATGTGGCCGGCTATGCCATCACCAATGACGTGTCCGAGCGGGCCTTCCAGATCGAGCGCGAAGGCCAGTGGACCAAGGGCAAGTCCTGCGACAACTACGGCCAGATCGGCCCCTGGCTGGTGACCCCGGACGAAGCGGGCGATCCGCAGGACCTGAAGATGTGGCTCAAGGTCAATGGCGAGACCAAGCAGGACGGCTCATCGGCCACCATGGTCTATGGCGTTGCCCATCTGATCAGCTACCTCAGCCAGTTCATGACGTTGCAGCCGGGAGACGTGATCTCCACCGGCACGCCGCCGGGCGTCGGCATGGGTCAGACCCCGCCGCAGTACCTGAAAGCCGGGGATGTGGTCGAACTGGGCATCGAGGGCCTGGGCAGCCAGCGCCAGGAGGTGGTGGCGGACGCCTGACCGGCCCGAACGACAAGGTGGCGCGACCGGGAGGAGTTCGGCCGCGCTGCCGCCGGCAAGGCACAGGCCGGCGCGCATAACAACAAACCGGAGGAAATCTCATGAGCATCAAGACGAGCTGCAAGTCCCTTCTTCTCGCCGGTGCCGCGCTGGCGCTGATGGCAACCGGTGCCTCGGCCGTGGAATGGCGGCTTGGCCATATCCTGCCGCCGGATCATCCGGGCAACCGGGCGCTGGAACGGGCGGCGGAGGAGATCGCCGAGCGCACCGACAACCGGATCGAGATCAAGGTGTTTCCCGCCGGCCAGATCGGCGGTGCCAAGGAAATCCTGACCGGAATGACCATCGGCACCCATCAGATGGCCTTCGACGGGGCGGGGATCCTGAGCCAGTGGTCGAGCCAGTTGGGGGTGCTGGAGGCGCCCTATCTTGCCAAGGATTTCCGCCATCTTGAGCGTCTCATCGACAGCAAGAAGGGGCATGAGCTGGTCGAGGCCTTGCGCACCGAGCACGGCTTGCGCCTGCTCGATGTCTGGTACTACGGCACGCGGCACATGACCAACAACGCCCGGCCGATCGAAACGCCGGCGGATGTTGAGGGGCTGAAGCTGCGGGTGCCGGAGGTGGCGCTCAGCCTGGAATTCGTCAAGGCGCTGGGCGGCCGGCCGACGCCGATGGCCTTCCCGGAGCTTTATCTCGGGCTGCAGACCGGGGTCGTCGACGGGCAGGAGAACCCGCTGCCGACCATCAACGCGGCGAAGTTCTACGAGGTGCAGACCCATCTGGCGCTGACCGGGCATCTGGTGCAGTTCGTCGCCCCGCTGGTGGCCGAGGATGCCTGGAACGCCGCCTCGGAAGGCGACCGTGCGGTGGTGATGGAGGTGCTGCAGACCGTTGGCGACGACTACAACGCCAGCGTGATCGCGCTGGAGAAGGAACTGGTCGCGGCCCTTGAGGAAAAGGGGATGGCGGTGACCCGGCCGGACCGGGAGGCCTTTGCCACGGCGGTACAGCCGATCTTCGGCCAGTTCGCCGAGGTTTGGGGCCCCGACACCTACGGGGCGCTCGCGGAAATCGACTGATCCGCTTCGGGGACGGGTGCGCCTGCCGCGCCCGTCCCCCGCACACCGCCACAACAGGCGGGACGCCATCGGGGGACTTCAACCATGAAATGGCTGCACCGGGCCGAGGATGCGTTTCTCCTCGGGCTCTTCCTGGTCGCGCTGGGGGCGCTCACCGCCCAGTTGGCCAGCCGCTACTTCCTGCCCTACCAGTTTCCCTGGACAGAGGAGCTGGCGCGGTTCCTGTTTCTCTGGCTGGTGTTCTTCGGCGCGGCCAATGCCATGCGGCGCGGTGGGCTGGTCGCGGTGACCATGCTGGCCGACCTGTTGCCGGACCGGCTGCGCGACGCGGTCGCCATCCTCATGCATCTTTTCGGCGCGCTGTTTCTCGCCGTTGTCGCCTGGACGGGCCTGTTCCTGGCGATCAAGGTCGCCAAGCTGCCGACCATCGCCATGGGGATCTCCTCCAGTTTCGAATATGCGGCGGTTCCCGCCGCCTGCGCCCTGATGTGCGTTCGGTCGCTGCGGGCGGCCTGGCAGGTCTATCGCCATGGCCTGCCGCGCGACGGCGCCGCCACCTTGATGTAGGAGCGCCTCCCCATGGGTTTGATGTTTGGTCTCTGGATGCTGCTGCTGCTCCTGGGCATGAGCGTGGCGTTGACGCTCGGTGTCGCCTCGATGGTGCAGCTTTGGGCCGATGGCACGCCGATGGTGGTGATGGCCCAGCGGATGACGAAGTCGATTTCCGATTCCTTCCCGCTGCTGGCGGTGCCCTTCTTCATCTTCGCCGGCAACCTGATGAACAGTGGCGGGGTGACCGAGCGGATCTTCACCTTCGCCCGGGTGCTGGTCGGGCATTTTCGCGGCGGTCTCGGCCATGTCAACGTGCTCGCCTCGGTGATCTTTTCCGGCATGTCCGGATCGGCGCTGGCGGATGCGGGCGGTCTTGGCAACATGGAAATCAAGGCGATGCGTTCGGCCGGCTATGACGCGGGGTTTTCCGGCGCCGTCACCGTCGCCTCCTGCGTGATCGGGCCGATGATCCCGCCGTCGATCCCGATGGTGCTTTACGGGGTGCTTGCCGATGTGTCGATTGGCCGGCTATTTCTCGGTGGTGTGGTGCCGGGGCTGCTGACCGCGGGCGCGCTGATGGCGATGATCGCCTTCATTTCGAAGAAACGCGACTATCCGCGCGATCCGGTGCCGACGCTCAGTGAGGTCGGCCGCGCCTTCAAGCGGGCGCTTCTGCCGATCATCACCCCGGGGATCATCATCGCCGGTATCGCCTTCGGCTTCTTCTCGCCGACAGAGGCGGCGGTGGTCGCCTCGCTCTACGCCTTGGTGCTGTCGATGGGCGTTTATCGGGAAATGACCTGGCGGGACCTGCAACGGGTGGTGCTGGAGACGGTGCGGATGACGGCGATGGTCTGTCTGATCGTTGCCACCGCCAGCGTGTTCGCCTGGATCCTTGCCGCCAATCAGGCGCCGATGCGGCTTGCCGGCTGGCTGCTGACCCTGTCGAAGGATCCGCTGGTGCTGCTGCTTGTCATCAACGCCGCGATCCTGATCGCCGGGTTCTTCATCGAAGGGCTGGCGATCATGATCCTGGTGGTGCCGGCACTGGCGCCGACCCTGATGGCGGCGGGCATCGATCCGGTGCATTTCGGTGTCGTCTTCATCTTCAACCTGATGATCGGGCTGATGACGCCGCCGATGGGGGTGGGGCTGTTCGTGGTCTCCGGCGTCTCCGGCATCCGGCTGGAAACCCTGGCCCGCGCCTCGGTTCCCTTCCTGCTGCCACTGGCGGCGGTGCTGCTGTTGCTGATGTTCGTGCCGCAGCTCGTTACCTGGCTGCCGGACATGGTCCTCGGTCCGCAATAGGCGCAGCCTATCGGCCCCCGCGTCCCGCAATCGGGGCGTGGGGCGCCGGTGTGCGAATCGCGCGCAGAATCGCGGGCAGCAACAGCGTCGCCCGAGGCGCGCCGTGCAAGCCACGTGGCGGACGGCATGCCGGAATGCTGCGCGAGACAGGCGCGTTCAGCGACATTATTTCTGATTTTCGGAAAGATCAGTCAGAAGCACTTCGGTCCATTTGGCGCTGCCTGAGCGGCTGGACTCTGAAGTGATTGGAGCGGGCGATGAGATTCGAACTCACGACCCCAACCTTGGCAAGGTTGTGCTCTACCCCTGAGCTACGCCCGCATCCATGTTGGTCGCCGGTCGAGGCCGGCGCCTGAGGTGATGTGTATATGAACCAAGCCGATTGGGATTGCAACACTGTTTTTTCATCTGATGACATTGCGCCGCAAATTGTGGATGAACAGTGGATTACGGAGCCGGAAGTGGCCGAAAATCAAGGATTTTCCGCGCCCTTTCAGGTGTCCGCTTGTGCCGGGCGGGTGGCATCGGATAGACCGGAAAATGGCGGATTTTTCCCATTTCGGTGCGCCGGGGCACTGGTCGTGACCGGCAGGGAAATGGGCGCGAAAGCGCAAGGGGAGGGCTTTCAATGGCAGCGACGCGGGCGGATCTTTTCACCTTTTTCGAGGATCTGGGGATCGAGGTGACCACCGAGGACCATCCGGCGGTCTTCACCGTTTCGGAGTCGGTCGCAGTGCATGACCGGATCCCGGGGGGGCATACGAAAAACCTGTTCCTGAAGGACAAGAAGGGGCGTCTGTTCCTGGTCGTGGCGCTGCATGACGCGGTGATCGACCTGAAGACGATCCACCAGAAGATCGGCGCGCAGGGGCGCGTGTCCTTCGGCAAGGGCGATCTTCTTGCAGAGGTGCTTGGCGTTCAGCCCGGTTCGGTGACGCCCTTCGCCCTGATCAACGACCGGGAGGCGCACCGGGTGACGCCGATTCTCGATGCGGCGATGATGCAGGTCGATCCGCTGAATTTTCATCCTCTGGAAAACACCGCGACCACCACCGTCGGACGGGACGACCTGCTGCGTTTCGTGCAAGGGTGCGGCCATGAGCCGAAGGTGATCGCGGTCAGCGAGGAGAGTGCCCGGCAAGAGGCCTGAGCCGCGGGGTGACAGGCGGTTTGATATTTGCCGGCGAGGTGCCCATGTTAGGGCCAATTGGAACTGGATCGCGCCAGAGGCCGAGAGCCGCGCGCGTTACTTGGGGATGGTGCGATGAGCAATGACGGGTTTTCGGTTGGCGGCAGCTTTGGCGGAGCGTTCGGCGGTGGCATGGGCGGACCGGCGGCAGCCAATGGCGCCCCGGCCAATGGCGGGGCGATGGGGGGCAACAGCGCGACCCCTCCGGCCGCGCTGATCAGCGATGTCACCACCCAGACCTTCATGGCGGAGGTGATCGAAGCCTCGCGCAGCCAGCCGGTGCTGGTCGACTTCTGGGCGCCCTGGTGCGGCCCGTGCAAACAGTTGACGCCGATCATCGAAAAGGCGGTGAACGATGCCCGCGGCGCCGTGCGGCTGGCCAAGATGAACATCGACGACCATCCGGAGGTGGCCGGCCAGCTCGGCATCCAGTCGATCCCGGCGGTGATTGCCTTCAAGGACGGTCAGCCGGTCGATGGTTTCATGGGCGCGCAGCCGGAAAGCCAGATCAAGGCGTTCATCGAGCGGGTGGCCGGTCCGGTCGGGCCGAGCGATCTGGAGCAGATCCTCACCGAGGCCGAGGCCGCGCGCGAGGCCGGCGATCTCGCCCGTGCCGCCCAGCTTTATGGCGGTGCATTGTCGATGGAGCCGGAAAACGCGCAGGCGCTCAGCGGATTGGCTCAGTGCCATGTGGCGCTGGAGGACCTGGAGAAGGCCCGCGCCGTTCTCGACATGGTGCCGGAAGCTGCGACCGGAGACCCGGCGGTGGCGGCGGCCCGCGCGGCGCTGGAGCTTGCCGAACAGGCCGGCGCGCTCGGCGATCTTGCCGAGCTTCAGGCGCGGATCGACGTGAACCCGGCGGACCATCAGGCCCGTTTCGATCTGGCGGTGGCGCTGGGATCGGGCGCGGACAAGGTTGCTGCCGTCGATCATCTGATCGAGATCGTTCGCCGGGATCGGGAGTGGAACGAGGATGGCGCGCGCAAGCAGCTGCTGCAGTTCTTCGAGGCCTGGGGCGCGAAGGACGCGGCGACCAAGCATGGCCGGCGCCGGTTGTCGTCCGTTCTGTTCTCGTGAGCGTATGATCTTCCAGGAAAGGGCGTCCGGGCCGCCGTGAGCGGGCCGGAAATCCCATCCGGAGCAACACACGCATCAGGGGACAGCGGAATGCACGCGGGAAATGCCATCTACTCCGAGCCGGCCGATCTGCCGCGGTCCGTGCCGCTGTTCCCGTTGTCCGGGGCCTTGCTGCTGCCGCAGACGCAGATGCCGCTGAACATCTTCGAGCCGCGCTATGTGGCGATGATCGATGCGGCGCTGCAGGGCGACCGGCTGATCGGCATCATCCAGCCCGACCACACGGTGCCGGGCGCCGAACAGGCGGAGGTGCCGCCGCTGATGCGGGTTGGCTGCGTCGGCCGGATCATCGCCTATCAGGAAACCGGCGATGGGCGCTATCTCGTCACCCTCAACGGCATTGCCCGCTTCACCCTCGTGGAGGAGCTGGACAGCGTGACCCCGTTCCGCATCGGCGTGATTTCGGCGGAGGATTTCGCCGATGACTTCCGCGCCGGTTTCGGCGAGGAAACCGTCGACCGCGAGGGCTTGATCAAGACCCTGAAGGACTATCTGGAGGCCAACAGCCTGGAGGCTGACTGGGACAGCATCGAGCGGGCCTCGACCGAGGTGCTGGTCAACGCGCTGGCGATGATGAGCCCTTACGGTCCGGCGGAAAAGCAGGCGCTGCTGGAGGCGCCGGATCTGCGTACCCGCGCCGACACGCTGGTGGCGCTGACAGAGGTGGAACTTGCCCGGCAGGGCGGGGGCGACGACGGGGTGACCCTGCAATGAGGCCGGCCCGCCCTTGCTGATGGGACGGCGTTTCGGCGCCGCCTCAAGGATCGTGCGACAATCGGAGAAACATCATGGCCGCTGACGCCAGGCATGAGCTCGACCGCAAGCTTCTGGAGCTTCTGGTCTGTCCCGTGACCAAGACCACGCTGGAATACGACGCCGAAGCGCAGGAGCTGATCTCCCGCGCGGCGAAGCTCGCCTATCCGATCCGCGACGGCATTCCGATCATGCTGCCGGACGAGGCGCGGGTGCTTGACGAGGATGTGCCGCCGGCCACCTGAAGCGGGGCCGGCGGCGGTTTTTCTCGACCCTAAGGCCGCTATCAGGCGCTGAGCGCGTTCAGCTCGGCAATGATCGCATCGCCCATCTGCGTGGTGGAGATCGTCGCATCGCCAGCCTCGGCGATGTCGGCGGTGCGCAGGCCCTTGTCGAGCGTGGCGGCAATCGCCTTCTCCAGCAGATCGGCCTCCGTGATCAACTCGCAGGAGTAGCGCAGCGCCATGGCGAAGCTGGCGATCATGGCGATCGGGTTGGCCTTGCCCTGACCGGCGATGTCCGGAGCGGACCCGTGCACCGGCTCATACATTGCCTTGCGCTTGCCGGTCGCCGGATCGGGCGCGCCGAGCGAGGCGGAGGGCAGCATGCCGAGCGAGCCGGTGAGCATCGCCGCCACGTCTGACAGCATGTCGCCGAACAGGTTGTCGGTGACGATCACGTCGAACTGCTTGGGCCAGCGCACGAGCTGCATGCCGCCGGCATCGGCCAGCATGTGCTCCAGCTCCACGTCGGCATAGTCGGCATGGGCCTGGGTCACGACCTCGTTCCACAGCACGCCGGACTTCATGACGTTGCGCTTTTCCATCGAGGTGACCTTGCCGCGCCGGGTGCGCGCCAGATCGAAGGCGACGCGGGCGATGCGGTCGATCTCGTAGGTCTCGTAGACCTGGGTATCGACGGCGCGCTTCTGGCCGTTGCCGAGATCGGTGACCTCCTTCGGCTCGCCGAAATAGACACCGCCAGTCAGCTCGCGCACGATCAGGATGTCGAGCCCCTCGATCACGTCGCGCTTCAGCGAGGAAGCACCGGCCAGCGCCGGGTAGCAGATCGCCGGACGCAGGTTGGCGAAGAGCTGCAGATCCTTGCGCAGGCGCAGGAGGCCCGCCTCGGGGCGCACGTCATAGGGAACGCCGTCCCACTTCGGACCGCCAACCGCGCCGAAGATCACCGCGTCGGAGGCCTGGGCCAGGTCCATCGCCGCGTCGGAAATCGCCGCGCCGTGTGCGTCATAGGCTGCACCACCCACAAGATCCTCTTCGGTCTCGAACTGCGCGGTGCCGCGCGCGTTGAACCAGGCGAGGACCTTCTTCACTTCCTGCATGATTTCCGTGCCGATGCCGTCGCCCGGCAGGAGGAGGAGCTTGTGGGTGGACATATTATGCGTTTCCTCTTGAAAGTCTGACGATGGGTCGCTCTGCCGGATCGGGAGAGGCGAGGGAGCGTTGCGCTCGTAAAATGAGGGCCGCTCGCCCGGGGCGGCCGGAGCAACCTGACGTCCGATGGGACGAAGGTTGCTCTAAAACGTTGCGCCGGCCTTGGCAAGCGCGGGACGGGCGCGAAGGGCGCCCGGCCGATGCGATGGCATCACCGCGCTTCGCCGGTTCCAACGGTTGCGGCGAGGCTTTTGAGCGCGACGTTGCCGCCGCAGACGAGAACGCCGACCCGTTCGCCGGGCGCGGGCCGGTAGGCGCCGCACAGCAGCGCGGCAAGGGCGGTTGCCGCGCCCGGTTCGGCGGCGATCTGCGCCTCGGTCCAGAGCCGGGCCTGGGCCTCAAGGATCGCCTCGTCCTCGACCAGAACGCTGTGATCGAGCCGGTCCGCGCAGATCCGGTAGACCAGATCGCCGCAGCGCCGGGCGCCGAGACTGTCGGCGGCAATGCTTTCCACCGGCACGTCGACGGGCCCGCCGGCGGCGAGCGCGGTGTGGAGCGCGGCGGAGCCGCTGGGCTCGACGCCCACCACCTTCACCCGCCCGTGCAGCCAGGTGGCCATGCCGGAGATGAGGCCGCCGCCGCCGACGGCGATCAGCACGGTGTCGAGATCCGGCGTCTGCTCTTCCCATTCGGCGGCGGTGGTGCCCTGGCCAGCGATGGTCGGGGCGGCATCATAGGCGTGGATGTCGCGGGCGCCGGTTTCGGCCCGGTGACGGGCGCAGGCCTCCGCCGCATCGGCATAGCGCGCGCCGCCCACATGCAGCCGGGCGCCATAGGAGTGGATGCGGGCGATCTTCGCCGGCGAGGAGGTTTCCGGCACGAAGATATCGGCCGGCACGCCGAGCGCCCGGGCCGCATAGGCGACGGCCGCGCCATGGTTTCCGCCAGAGGCGGCGGCAACGCCGGCCGCCGGAATGTCCTGCGACAGGAGGGTGTTGAACGCGCCGCGCACCTTGAAGGAGCCGGAATGCTGGAACAATTCGAGCTTGAGGGAGACCGAACAGGGCAGCCCGAAACTGCCGCCACCGCTCTCCATCACCGGCGTTTGCCGGATCCGCTCTCGCACCCGTTGCCAGGCCGCTTCGATATCCTGCCGATCCACTGTCATGTCCGGGTCATTCTCCTGTTGCGCCATCAGCGCGATATCATCCGCCGGCGGCGAGCGCCATCGCGCCGCGC
The DNA here is from genome assembly GCF_014635285.1 of Stappia taiwanensis. GTDB lineage: Bacteria > Pseudomonadota > Alphaproteobacteria > Rhizobiales > Stappiaceae > Stappia > Stappia taiwanensis. The sequence continues at coordinate 98,092 of NZ_BMCR01000011.1, forward strand.
CACACCAGACTGACGGCCAGCCCGGTCATCAGAAGGCGCAAGCCGATGCGGAAACCGTGTTCCGGCATGCGCCCGAGCAGCCGGGTTCCAAGCAAGGTGCCGATGAACCCGGCGGCGATCATCAGAACGATCAGCCCGGCCCAGGGGGCGAAGGCGAAGCCGAGCAGGCCGAAGACGACGATCTTCAGGACATGCATCATCAACGCGGTCATCGCCTGAGTGGCGACGAAGCCATGGCGGGTCAGATCGAGGGCGGAGAGGACCGCGCCGCCGATGGGGCCGGCGGCGCCGAAGAACATGCTCAGCGTGGTGGCGACCAGGCCGGCGGCGGCCATTGCCCGTTTCGGCACGTGGCCGAGGCGCGGACCATGACCCCAGACCATCCACAGAAGGAACAGCCCGAGACCGATCCGCAGCACCGGTGCCGGCAGGGTGATGGCGATCGAACCGCCGAGCAGGGCGCCGGCCAGCCCGCCGAGGGCGAACCACAGGGCGGCGGGCCAGTTGACATGGCGGCGCAGGACAAGCGCCCGTCCGGCGTTGGAACCAAGCTGCACCACCCCATGGACGGGCACCAGCGCGGGCACCGGTAGCACCTGCGCCATCACCGCGATCAGGGTAATTCCGCCGCCAAGACCGAGGGCGGCGGACAGCGCCGAGGTCAGCAGGCTGATGGCGATCAGCAACAGGGCAATGGCTGGCGCCATGTCCGGCGGCAGCCAGGCGGCCAGGCTCATGTCCAGCGGGTCCGGGCGTAGTCCATGGCCTCGCGCAGATCGAGCTTGCGGGTGGAGTTGCCGCTGCGGACATAGAAATGCAGCTTGCCGCCCTCGCTCAGATAGACCGCGCGCGGCGCCGGCTGGACCAGCACCATGCACACATCCTTGCCGTCGATGACGGTAAAGGTGGTCTGGATCGCCGGGCAGAGGTCGCCGCCGAGAAAGCGGGTGACGATGTCGTTGATGGTCCGTTCGAAACCGTCGCGGTTGGGATGGCGCAAGGTGGCGTAGTCGGCCTCAAGCCCGAGCACCGTGCCATCGTCGGCCACGCCGATCAGCAGCCGGCCGCCATGGGCATTGAAGAAGCCGGCGATGGTCTTGGCGATGACCGTTTCCAGCCCCTTGTTGATGTTCCGCTCCTTCAGATCCCAGCGCATGGTCGACTTGAATTCCACCTCGGCGGTTTCGCCGCCGCTGATGAACTCGGGAATCTGCTCGCCATGGGCGGCGCTGAGAAAGCGCAGGCGGCGGGAGGTTTCGAGGTAGGAACGGGTGAAGAGGCCGAAACCGAGGCCGATCAGCCCGCCGACGAAGGCGAAGGCGATCACCATATGCAGGTGCCGGGGCACTACCAGCAGGAGCAGCCGGTCGGTGAGAAAGTCCCCCAGCGAGGGGACATTCGGCTGGATCGCCCGGTATTCCAGCCAGACAATGGTCAGCACCGCCGGATGCAGCAGAACGATGCCGATCAACGCGCCGGCAAGCACGTAGACGACAAGAAGAGACAGGCGTGAACTTAGGAGAGCCATGAACCGCTCTTGGATGATGGGTGGGCAATGGAAACCGCCTGCCCGCCCGTGTCAAGGCACCGGACCGGGGAGGTGGCCTTCTGCCTTCCCCGGTCCGCGTCGGTTCTGGCCTCAGGCGGCCGGCATGGCGGTTTCCACCAGCTTGACCCAATAGGAGCAGCCAACCGGGATCAGCTCGTCATTGAAGTCATAGGCCGGGTGGTGAAGTCCGGCGCTGTCGCCATTGCCGGCGAAAATGAAGGCGCCGGGCCGTTCTTCCAGCATGAAGGAGAAATCCTCGCCGCCCATGGTCGGCGCGATGTCGGTGTTGACATTGTCCTTGCCGACAATGTCACGGGCGACGGAGACGGCGAAGTCGGTCTGGTCGGCGTGATTGGCGGTGATGGGATAGTCGCGCCGATAGGTGACGGTGGCCTTGGCGCCATAGGCTTCGGCGATGGTCGGGACGAGCGCCTTCAGCCGCGCTTCGGCCAGATCGCGGATATCCGGATCGAGGGTGCGCACCGTGCCGCGCAGGGTGGCGGTCTGCGGGATCACATTGTCGGTGAAGCCGGCGTTGAAGGTGGTGATCGACACCACCACCGACTTCAGCGGATCGGCGTTGCGGCTGGCGATCGACTGCACCGCCTGGACGATGTGGCTGCCGACCAGAATGGTGTCGATCCCCTCATGCGGCTTGGCGGCATGGCAGCCCTTGCCCTCGATGTCGATCTGCAGCCGGTCTGCGGCGGCCATGATCGAGCCGGGGCGAATGTGGAAGGTGCCGACCGGCGCGCCGGGCAGGTTGTGCATGCCATAGACTTCCTGGATGCCGAACCGGTCCATCAGCCCGTCGTCGATCATCGCCTTGGCGCCGGCCCCACCTTCTTCCGCCGGCTGGAAGATGACGATGACCGTGCCGTCGAAATTGCGGGTTTCGGCCAGATACTTCGCCGCGCCAAGCAGCATGGCGGTGTGGCCGTCATGGCCGCAGGCGTGCATCTTGCCCGGAATGGTCGAGGCATAGGGCTTGCCGGTGATTTCCTCCAGCGGCAGCGCGTCCATGTCGGCGCGCAGGCCGATCACCTTGCCGGAGCCGTTGGCGCGGCCCCTGATCACGCCGACAACACCGGTGCGGCCGATGCCGGTGGCGATCTCATCGACGCCGAAGGCCTTCAGCTTGTCGGCCACCAGCTCCGCCGTGCGGTGGGTGTCGTAGAGCAGCTCCGGATGGGCATGGATATCCCGGCGCCATTCGGTGATTTCCTCGGCAAGGTCGGCAAAGCGGTTGATTGTCGGCATGGGGTCCCCGGTGAAGTCGATAGACGGCTGGCGCCAGGCGCCGAACGGCGCGTGGCGAGAGGTGTATATCTGACGCGGACAACCGGCCGGGCGCAAGCCCTTCCCGGCGCCTGCCGGGCACAATTCGCCCGTTCGCGACGGGACAGGGCCCATCAAATCGGGAGGGGGTCAGGCCAGCAGCCGGTAGACGCTGCTGCGTTTGATCGCCAGATCCTCCAGCGAGCGGTTGACCGGCACTTCGTAGGTGGCGACAGCGCGCAGCCGGTCGGTCGGCAGGTAGGTACGGCCCGGATCGCCGATATAGACCTCGCTGCCGGCGGCGAGCACCGGGTCGAGCCAGGCAAGCACCTGATCGGCCATCGGCTTTTCGTAAAAGACGTCGCCGCAGAACAGAATATCCGCTTGCGGTGGTGGTTCCTTCAGGCGGTCGCCCTCGGCGAAGTCGATCCGCACATTGTTGAGCTCGGCATTGAGGGCGGTGGCGGCGCGGGCGAAGCGGTCGATATCGCAGGCGGCAACGCTGGCCGCCCCGGCCCGGGCGGCGGCGATGGCGACGAGACCGGAACCGGTGGCGAAATCGAACACCTGGCGGCCTGCGACCAACTCCGGCGTGTCGAGGACAAACCGGGCGAGCGCCTGCCCCCCGGCCCAGGCAAAGGCCCAGAACGGTGGCGGCAGGCCGAGTTCGCCCAGATCGTCCTCGGTCTTCTGCCAGAGGGCGACGGCCTCGTCCGCCAGATGGAGGCGGAGTTCCGGTGCGTGCGGGACCGGGTGCACCCGGGTGTTCTCGCGAATGAAGCGCACCGGATCGGTGATGGCGCTCATTCCGGGTCGAGGCCGCCCATTTCGCAGACGATGGCCCATTCCTCCGCGGTCACCGGCTGGACCGACAGGCGCATGGAGGTGACCAGCGACATCTCCGAAAGGCGCGGCTCGGCCTTGACGGCGGCCAGGGTGACCGGTTTGGGCATGTCGCGCACGGCCTTCACGTCCACGCATTCCCAGCGCGGATCGTCGGTGGTGCTGTCCGGATGGATCTCGCGGCAAACCTCGACAATGCCGACGACTTCCTTGCCGATGTTGGAATGGTAGAAGAAGCCACGGTCGCCGATCTTCATCTCGCGCATGTTGTTGCGCGCCTGATAGTTGCGGATGCCGTCCCATTCCTCTCCGGCGTCGCCCTTGGCCTTTTGCATCTCCCACGACCATTTGTCGGGTTCGGATTTGAACAGCCAGTACCGCACCTCAGGCCTCCGGATTCTTGAGGGCCCAGTTCCAGGGCCGGATCTCGACGGTTTCGAACAGGCCGGCCCGCGCATAGGGGTCTTCCTGAGAGACGGCGAGCGCCTCGTCGCGGCTTTCGGCCTCGATCACCACCAGGCTGCCGGTCATGCCGCCATCGTCATCGAGGAACGGTCCGGCGGCCTTCAGCCGGTCGCCCATGGCGGTGAGGAAGGCGAGATGGTCGGCGCGGGTGTCGAGGCGAATTTGCTGGGCACCGGGCTTGTCGGTGCAAATCAAGGCGTAGAGCATGGAAGGTCCTTGTCTGTCGTGGACGCCGGTCTGTCTGGGACGCCGGATCGGCGATCGCCGCTGGCGGGAAGGATAGACGGAACGGCGCGGTCTTCAAGATGGGGAAACCGGGCCGATCAGGTCTCGCGCCGGAGCGGCCGGGTCATCAGCCGGGTCAGCGCATCGTCAAGGTCGAGCTCGCCCGCCAGAACGGCGGCCACCGCCTCGCAGATCGGCAGGTCGACCCCGGTCTTGCGGCCAAGCGCCACGGCGACGGGGGCGGAAAAGACCCCTTCGGCCAGCTTCTGCCCCTTCTCGGTCAGGGAGGCGACCGTCGCCCCTTCGCCGAGCGCAATGCCGAAGGCGAAATTGCGCGATTGCGGCGAGGCGCAGGTCAGCACCAAGTCGCCCAGGCCGGACAGCCCGGTCAGCGTCTCGCGCCGGGCGCCAAGGGCAAGGCCGAGGCGGGTCAGCTCCGCAAAGCCGCGCGCGGTCAGCGCGGCAAGGGCACTCGCGCCCCACTTCTTGCCGGCGACGGCACCGCAGGCGATGGCCAGCACGTTCTTCAGCGCGCCGCCGATCTGCACCCCGGCGATGTCGGTGGCCGCGTAGGGGCGAAACTGCGGGCTGGCGAGGGCCTGGGACAGGGCGTCGGCGAGGGCGCCATCCGTGGCGGCGACGGTGACGGCGGTCGGCAGGCCGGCGGCAACGTCGGTGGCAAAACTCGGCCCGGAGAGGATTGCCGGCCGGGCCGCCTTGAGCGTTTCGCCAAGCACGTCGGTCAGCAGGAGGCCGCTGTCGCGTTCAATGCCCTTGGCGCAGAGCACCACCGGGGTTCCCGGGGCGAGCAGCGGGGAAAGCGCGGCGGCCATCGTCCGGGTGGTCTGCGCCGGGGTGACCAAGAGCACCGCATCGGCGCCGGTCACCGCCTCGGCAAGATCGGAGGTGGCGGGAAGACGCGGGGTCAAGGTCAGGCCGGGCAGATAGGCCGGGTTCTCGCCGCGTGCGTTGAGCGCGGCGACGGTGGCCGGATCGCGTGCCCACAGCACGGTGTCGCGGCCGGCGCGGGCGGCGACGAGGGCAAGCGCCGTTCCCCAGGCGCCGCCCCCCAGAACGGCAATCCGCCGGATCTCGCTCATGCGCCGGCTCCGAGCCGGTCCGACAGCGCCGGCAGCGGGGCATGAAAGCCGGTGAAGAAACGGGCGGGCAGCGAGGCGGCGGCCTCGGCGATATCCAGCCAGAACAGTTCGAAGCGGATCGGGTCGCCGCCGGCGGAGGGGCTCATCTCGAAATGCTCCCAGGAGGCATGCGGCTTGCGTGGGGCGCGGGCATGGTAGAGGCGGCGCAGATGCACATCCCGCCCCTGGTCGTTGTCGAACAACACGGTCTGTTCGGCGATCGGCTCCAGCGCGTGCGGCAAGGCGAGGCCGGTTTCCTCGGAAAACTCGCGCAAGGCCGCTTGCAGGTGGCTTTCGCCCGGATCGACGGTGCCGCCGGGGACCTGGAGCCCGACATAGGGCTGGTCCGGCTGGCGGAAGACCAAGAGATCCCGGCCCACGGTCAGGTAGACATAGGCCTTGTGCTTGATCCGGTCGATCCGCTCCGGCATGGCCGTGACGACGACGCCTTCAAGGAAGCGGGCATCCATCAGGCTTTCGCTCCCTTGCGGCCGGAGCCCAGGAGGGCGGCGGCATTGGCGTCGAGCGGCCAGCGCGGGCGCGGCGGCACGGCGCGGTCGTCGATGCGCTCGCCCCGGGCGGCGGCATCGCGAAGCCGTTCGATCCCGGCCCAGGCGATCATCGCCGCGTTGTCGGTGCACAGCCGCGCCGGCGGGGCGGCGAGGCGGGCGCCGGCCTCGCTGGCCATCTGCGACAGGCGCTGGCGGATCGCGCCATTGGCGGCGACACCGCCGGCCACCACCAGCACGGGCGGGGTGTCGGGGTAGGCCTCGGAAAAGAGGGACAGCGCCCGCCGGCTCTTCTCGCCAATGACATCGGCAACCGCGCTCTGAAAGGCGGCGCACAGGTCGCCGACATCGGCCGGGGACAGCGGCGCGGCGGCGTGGGCGGTGGTGCGCACGGCGGTCTTCAAGCCGGCAAAGGACATGTCGATCCCGGGCCGGTCGAGCATCGGCCGGGGCAGGGCAAAACGGGTCGGATCGACTGAGGCGGCGGCGGCCTGTTCCACCGCCGGTCCGCCTGGATAGGCAAGGCCGAGCAGCTTGGCGGTCTTGTCGAACGCTTCGCCCACCGCATCGTCGATGGTCGAGCCGAGGCGGCGGTAGGCGCCGACGCCCTCCACCAGCAGGAACTGGGTGTGGCCGCCGGAGACCAGCAGCAACAGATAGGGGAAGGCGAGATCCTCGGTCAGCCGGGCGGTGAGGGCATGGCCCTCCAGATGGTTCACCGCCACCAGCGGCTTGCCGGCGGCCATGGCCACCGCCTTGGCGGTCATCAGGCCGACGATCACTCCGCCGATCAGCCCGGGGCCGGCGGTGGCGGCCACCGCATCAAGGTCGTCCCAGCCGGTGTCGGCCTCTTCCATGGCGCTCTGGACGATCCGGTCCAGCAGGCTGATATGGGCGCGGGCGGCGATTTCCGGCACGACGCCACCAAATGCCGCATGTTCACTTGCCTGCGAGCGTATGATGTTGGACAACACATGGGCGCGCCCGTCGGCGTCAAGACGCACCACGGCGGCCGCGGTCTCATCGCAGCTCGTCTCGATGCCGAGCACGGTCAGTGGCGCCGGGGCGCTCGATTGGGATATCATGCCGGCCGCATCGGCCGACGACAGGTCAGGGCTTATCATTCCACTCCGCCTACCGGACATCACCGCCTAACACCAGGAACGATCTCCTTGCAAACAAAACAATCCGGGCACACGCAACAATCCGGGCAGCCGGACGCAGGCAACGAGGCCTGGCCCGCCGGCCGCATCCTTCGAATCGGCACGCGCGGCAGCGCGCTGGCGCTCGCCCAGGCGCATGAAACCCGCGCCCGTCTGATGGCCGCCCACGGCTTGAGCGAAGAAGCGTTCGAGATCGTCGTCATCAAGACCTCCGGCGACCGGATTCTCGACCGGCCTCTGTCGGAAGCCGGCGGCAAGGGGCTGTTCACCAAGGAGCTGGAAAACGCCATGCTGGCGGGCGAGATCGATATCGCCGTCCATTCCTCCAAGGACATGCCCACGGTGCTGCCCGACGGGCTGGAGCTGGTCGCCTTCCTGCCGCGCGAGGATGTGCGCGACGCGTTCATCTCGCCCAAGGCCGCGCGGCTGCAGGATCTGCCGCAAGGGGCGGTGGTCGGCTCGTCGAGCCTGCGCCGCCAGGCGATGATCAAGCGCCTCAGGCCGGATATCGAGGTGGTGATGTATCGCGGCAACGTGCAGCGGCGGCTGGAAAAGCTGGCCGAGGGCGTGGTCGATGCGACCCTTCTGGCCAATGCCGGATTGCGCCGGCTCGGCATGGCCCACGTGATCACCTCGGTGATCGAGACCTCGGAGTTCCTGCCGGCGGTGGGACAGGGGGCGATCTGCATCGAGGCCCGGGGCGACGATCAGGCTGTGCGGGCGTTTCTGGCGCCGATTCATCACCGGGAGACGGAAATCTGCCTTGCCGCTGAGCGGGCGTTCCTGTTCGAGCTGGATGGCTCCTGCCGCACGCCGATCGGCGGGCTGGCGCGGCTTGAGGGCGACACCCTGTCGTTTCGCGGGCTGATCCTGTCGCCGGATGGGCGCGAGGCGCATGAGACCGAGCGTGAGGGGCCGGCGGCGCAGGCGGCGGCCCTTGGCCAGGATGCGGGCGCGGAGCTGAAACGGCGTGGCGGACCGGATTTCTTCAAGGTCTGACCCGGTGGCGCGGGTGCTCGTCACACGTCCGGAACCGGCCGCCTCGCGGACGGCGGAACTCTTGCGCCGCCACGGCCACGAGCCTGTCGTTGCGCCGCTGTTCGAGCCGTTCGATCTGGATGTGACCGACTGGCCGGAGCCTGAGGGGCTCGGGGCGCTGGCGGTGACCAGCGCGCGGGCGATCGCGGCCATGGAGACACGTCCGATCTGGCCACGGCTCGCCGGCCTGCCGGTGTTCGCGGTCGGTCCGGCCTGCGGCGCGGCGGCGCAGGCCGCTGGCTGTTCGCGTGTGACGGTTGCCGGTGGTACCATGGACACGCTGGCCGAGACGATCACAATGGCGCGTCCCGCGCGGCCGGTGCTCTATCTTGCCGGGCGGCACCGCTCAGGCGATCTGTGCGCCGCGCTGGCGCGGTCGGGAATTGGCTGCATGATGCGCGAGGTCTACGCCATGGAGCGGGCCGGTGATCCGCCCGCGCGGGTGCGCGAGGCACTCACCTCGGGCGCGCTGCGGCATGTGCTGGTGTATTCGCGGCGGGGCGGACAGGCGCTGGCCGATGTGCTGGGGCGCTTCGACCGGCCGCCGCCGCCCTTGCGGATCTATGCGCTGTCGGAGAACGCAGGGGCACCGCTGCGGCCCTTCGGCGCATTGGCGGTCGCCGAAAACCCGAGCGAGGCGGCGTTGATCGCGCTTTTTGACGCTGCATGTTAAGCAGGGTTTGTTTTGCGCTGCGAAACCGGCGATCCTGAAGGCAGGGCCGGGACGGGCGAGGATGGACAGCGGGCGCCGAGCGCCCGGGAAGGGAGAGACAGTCGATGGCTGCTGACAGCAAGAAGCCGGATTCCAAGGGCGCAAGCGGCAAGGCAAAGCCCGGGGCTGCCTCGGCTTCGGGCCGGAAACCTGTCACGATCGACCTGGAGGCTAGGGAAGTGAAGGGCGGAGCGGCGGCCAAGACCGCTTCTGGCTCCACAACGGCTGCCGCCGCGGCGCGCGGCGCATCGGCGTCGGCCCAAGGCAAAACGCCGGCTCAGGGCAAGGCCGCCTCCCCGACCACCGGCCAGACCACTGACCAGGCAACCAGCCAGACGACAGCCAGTAAGGCGGCGGGTGGCAAGACGACGGCTGAAAAGCCGGCGAGCGACAAGCCGGCAGCGGCAAAACCGACGGGCGCTCAGGCCTCGTCTCAGGCCGCTTCTGCGAAACCGGCTGCGACCGTCGGGCAATCCGCCGCGACCGGTGCGGCGGCCAGTGCCAGCGGCGCTTCGACAAAGCCGGGCTCCGGTACTTCAGCTTCTGGCACGTCTGCCTCCGGCACGGCGTCCTCCCCCAAGGCGGCGGGCGCTGGTCAGACAGAGACGACCAAGGACGACAAGAGTGCAGCCGCTGCCGAAAAACCGACATCCTCTGGTGCTGCGCCGGCAAAGGAGCCGGTCAAGACAGAGCCGGCAGCACGGCAATCCGGCAGTGGCATCGGCGGTCTTCTGATTGCCGCTCTGGCCGGCGGTGCGGTGGCGCTTGGCGGTGCCTACGGGCTGCAGCGGGGCGGATATCTGCCGACAGGCTCCGCTCCAGCGGGGCAGGAAATGCAGGCGGAGGTCGCGGCCACGCAAAGTCGCATCGCCGGGCTTGAGGATCGGCTTGCGGAGCTGGCCAAGGGCGGTGACACCGGCACGGCGCTGACCGCGCTGACGACCCGGGTTGCCGCGCTTGAAGCCGCAGTGAAGTCGGCGGAGGGCGCCGGTGCGCAGGAGCTTGCCGCGCGGGTGGCTGAGGTCGAGGCGGGCCTTGGCGAATTGCGCCGCTTCGTCTCCTCCGGCGGGGCCGGCGAAACCGCCGGGCTGGCCAGCCTGCAGGAGAGCCAGGCGGAAATGGACAAGACCCTTGGCGCGATGCGCAAGAGCCTTGGCGAACAGGGCGAGCGGATCGCGGCGCTGGCAACCAGCGTCGAGCCGCTTGGCGCGCGTCTCGACCAGACCGGCGGCGCGCTCGCCGGGTTGACGCAGACGGTGACGGAACTTGGCGAGAAGACCGCGTCGCTCGGCACGAAACTGGAAGAACGGGCCGGCGAGATGGCCAGCCTGGCCACCCGTGTCACCACTTTGGGCGATCAAGCGGGCGCGGCGCGCGAGGCGCTTGGCGAACGGCTTGCCACCCTGGAGGGTCGTCTCGCACCTCTGGAAGAACAGCTTGGCGGCATCGGCGCGCGGGAAACCGCCGCCCGCGCCATCGCCGTATCGACGCTGAAGGCGACACTCGATCAGAGCAGGCCGTTCGAGACCGAGCTTGCCGCCGTCGCCTCGGCCTTGCCGAAGGACACCGACCTCAGTGCCCTGCGCGCGGTGGCGAAAACCGGTGTCGCGACCCGGCAGGCGCTACTTGCCGAGTTCCCGCCGGTGGCGCGGGCGATGACGGCGCGGCTGGACAAGCCGGCACAGGGCGATTTCGTCGACAGCTTCCTGTCCAACGCCCGCTCTCTGGTGTCGATCCGGCAGCCGGGTGAGAGCGATGCAGCAACGCCAGAGGGTGCGCTGGGCCGCATGGAGGCGCGGGTCGCCCGGGGCGATCTTGCAGGCGCGCTGGAAGCCTATGACAGCCTTCCGGAAAACGTTCGCTCGGCCGGTGCCGACTGGGCTGCGGCGGCGCGGGCGCGGCTTGCCGCCGACCGGCTGCTGGATCAGGTGACCGGGGAGGTGCTGTCCTCCCTGTCCGGATCCGGAGGCTAAGGGAATGCGAAAGGCAGGCGTTGCCGCCGAGCCCAAGATATGTCCGGTGTGCGCCGGATCACCCGGGACGCGGCACGCGCCGGGCGGTCGGTGACCTCAGGGGGAGAACAAGGCCATGATACGTGTACTGATTTTCATCGCCCTGGTGTTTGCCGCGGCGCTCGGTCTCGCCTGGGTGGCGGACCGTCCCGGCATGTTGACCCTGGACTGGCAGGGCTACCGGATCGAAACCGGTCTGATGACCGCGGCGGTGGCGCTGGTGGCGTTCGTGGCGCTGGCGATCATCGTCTGGAACGTGGTGCTGGTCATCCTGCGCTCGCCCGATCTGCTCGGCCGGTTCTGGCGCCGGCGGCGCAAGGATCGCGGCTATGCCGCCCTCTCCAAGGGCATGCTGGCGCTGGGCGTTGGCGATGCGGCGGGTGCGACCCGCTATGGCGGCGAGGCGGCCAAGCTCCTGAAGGATGAGCCGGCCAGCGCCTTGCTGCTGGCCCAGACCGCGCAGCTCGCCGGTCGTCATGACGAGGCGCGGGCCCGGTTCGAGAAGATGCTGGAGGATCCGGCACTGCGTCCGGTTGGCCTGCACGGGCTTTACGTGGAGGCGGAGCGGCTCAACGAGCCGGTGGCGGCGCGCCACTATGCGGAAGAGGCGGCGGCGCTGGTGCCCGGTCTCGATTGGGCCGGGCGCGCGGTGCTTGGCTATCAGGCGGTGGCCGGCGACTGGGCCGAGGCGATCAAGACGCTGGAGAAGAACTACGCGGCCAAGCTGGTCGACAAGAAGACCTTCCGCCGGCACAAGGCGGTGCTGCTCACCGCCCATGCGCTCGAACAAGAAGACCGGGATCCGGACGGCGCGCGGGCGCTGGCCAACGAGGCGGCGGGCCTCGCGCCGGGGCTGGTTCCGGCGGCGGTGCTGGCGGCGCGGCTGGCCACCCGGCGCGGCGATATCCGCAAGGCGCTGAAGGTGGTCGAGGCGGCCTGGAAGGTGACGCCGCATCCGGAGCTGGCCGAGGCCTACGCGCATGCGCGCACCGGCGATTCGGCGCAGGACCGGCTGAAGCGGGTCAAGACGCTGGCGGCGCTGCGGGCCCATAGCGCGGAAGGCACGCTGGCGCTGGCCCGGGCGGCAATCGAGGCGGGCGATTTCGCCCTGGCCCGGACCCAGCTCAAGGGCGCGCTGCGCAATGCGCCGACCCAGCGGGTGTTCCTGATGATGGCCGATCTGGAAGAGAAGGAACACGGCGACCGGGGCCGGGTGCGCGAATGGCTGGCCCGGGCGGTACGGGCACCGGCGGATCCCATGTGGGTCGCGGATGGCGCGGTGAGCGAGACCTGGGCGCCGGTGTCCCCGGTGGATGGGCGGCTCGATGCGTTCGAATGGACCACGCCGCCGGCAACCCTCGACCATCATGGCGATGCGCTTGAGGCGATTGACGATGCACTGTTGGAAGCACTGCCCGAGCCGGTCGGCGGGGCGGAAGACGATGCGCTGGTGATCCTGCCGTCGACGCCAACGGAGGCGGAAGACGAGTCCTCCGGTGATGCGGAAGTGCCTGCCGTGACGTCCGCACCGCAGCCCGAGCGCGCCGATGTAGCGGCGGAAGACGCTAAGACTGAAACCGCGAAGACGGAGATGGAGAAACCCGCCGAGGCCAAGCCCACGGCTGGCGATGCTTCGCCTGCGAAGACCGAGGCGCCGCAGAGCACGGAGCCCGCGCCGGAGAAGAAGGCGGCGACCGGTGACGGCGGGGCCAAGGTGGGGGACGAGGCGAAGCCCGCGCCGGAATCCGGGACGGGCAAGGCAGCTTCGGCGAAGGGACCGGGCTCGGTCGCCGATGTGATCGCCGGCGGCGACGCCTCGCGGCCAATCGAGTTTCCGCTGAAGCACATGCCGGACGATCCGGGGCCGGATGGGGCCTCGGGGGAGGAGGATGACGAGGCGCCGCGCAAGCCGGGGTTCCGCTTCTTCAACTGACGGGCGGCCCGGGGCCCGGGCGCCTTTTCGGCGGCGGGTGAAAACCGATGGGGTCAGGCGCAAAACCCTCTTGCGCCCGGCCGCCCGGTCCGCTATCAAGCGGCCACCTCGGTCGTTCTTCGCGTGCGGGACCAAACCGGTTTGCGGGCGGTGATTTTGAACGATGAGGGAAACATACGGGGCCTTACCGCCCCGATTTGGTGCGCCGGTGTAGCTCAGTTGGTAGAGCACGTCATTCGTAATGATGGGGTCGGCGGTTCGAGTCCGTTCACCGGCACCACTTCCCCAAACGTTCTTTCAGATCAGACTTTCGCTGTCAGGCCTCCGCGAGCGGCCGTCGCGGCGCGGCGGGGCTTTCCCCTTGCGGGTATCCCAGACACAACAGGATCTGCGCCGCGCCCTTGTGCCGGCAAAGCTCCTGAAGCTTTGGCCGCAGTGGCGCCACCTGAACGGGTTGATTGAGAAACGAGGCCTGCAGACCAAGGCTTGCGGCGACCAGCAACAGGCGTTGCAGGGCCTGCCCCGCCTTGAGCCAATCCGATGGGGTGTTGGCATCCGTGCCGAGCACCGCAAGGAAAGGCGCCGTCGCCGCGCGCTTCCGGTCGCCGGCGGCAACCACCCGGCCAAGATCCACATGGCGCACAAGATATCGGGCAAGCGGCACTGCCGCAGCGGGCAAGGTCAGACCGTCGCCGACGCTTTTGGGGCGCATCCAGGTGGCCAGTTCCCGCCGCCAGCGTCGGTTGCCCCATTGCACCTTGTCGCCGTCGCCAACCAGAGAGGCCACCGCCGTGCGCCGCTCCGGGTCGAGGATTGGCTCCAGCCATGCTCCTTCTTCGCTGCTTGCGGCGGTCAGGCGGTCGCGGATATCGGGTGAAAGCGTCCGGGCCTCATACCGGCCACGGTGGGTGCGCCGTGTGGCAATCGCACGTGTCAGCGGGGCAAGCGCAGCCTCCGGATCACCGCCGAAATGGAGATTGCCGAGATGCCCCCTGCCATCAAACCGGGGGGTCTTGACCAGATGCGCGCCAAGCCCGGCGCCGGCTGCGGCCACGCGCAAGGTCATCGTCAGGCAGCCAAGGCTGATGGTCAGTTCACGATTGTCGGGATCGTTTTCCGGCAGAGCGCGGGCCGGGTCAGCCGAAAGGCCGATCCGGTCCGCGTGAAGCTCGAACGCCCAGGACTGGGTGTTGTGGCTGGAGGGCGCGCGCACCGCCTGACGGAGCAGGGCTTCGATCAGGTCGCGAGGCGGCATGGCTTCCCTTTCGGGCTCCGGTCAGTGCTGGCGCTTAAACGCCGCAGACGGCGGCGGTGGCAAGATCGCCGGCCACCGGCTCCCAGGCGTTCTCGGGCAGGCTGACCGGGTCGACGGTCTCATTCGGCATCAGGTCGATGCGCCGCTGGCCCTGGCAATCATAAACCTGGCGCAACTCGCGCGGCGGCATCAGCCGGGTGAACAGGTGCAGGTTTACCTGGCGATAGCGGGCGGCCTTGGCGTTGATCTGCACGCTGCCAATGTCGACGGCGGCGAAGCGGTTGATGCGCGGCACCAGATAGGTCCAGGGCTGCAGCAGGTTCGAGGTCTCGTAGGTCTGAGTCACCGTGAAACTGTCGGGCAATTCCTGCGCGGTGCGGCTGAACCAGGTGTATTCCGACCAGATGGTGAAGGTGATCATGGCGATGGCGGCGGCGAAGGGGGCGATCCAGCCCGGCATCCGCCGACCGGTGGTGCGATTGATGATGATGAAAGTGCCGGCAACGGCGATACCGAGGACAAAGGTGCCGATCAGGGTAAAAATCATGCTCTGTGCCGTCTTTCGTGGTTGTTCGCCGGTGTCGGGATGCGGTGCGGGGCTCGGGGCCGTGCGGTCAGCTCAGCGCGGCATGACCGTAGCTGATGGCCGACTGCATGGTCTTGATCACGCCGAACGCATCCCGGAGATGGTTGCGCTCCAGCTCCGACAGGCTGTTCGGAGCCATGAAGTTATCCGGTTTCTGGCCGGCGCGCACCTGCCGCGCCTGATGGGCGAGGCGAATGTTGCAGATCAGGTCATAGGCGTCGAGAAGATCGCTGCCGCCGGAAGGGCTGAGCACGGGGGTGTCGCGCGCGGCGATCAGCCGGTCGCGGGTGTTGGCCGGTTCGAGCCCTGCTTGCAGCGCATAGAGCCGGGCCAGATCGACGATCGGCACGACACCGGAGTGTTTCAGGTCGACCGTGTGCTTGTGCTCGCCCGAGCGGATCAGGGCAAAGCCCCGGAAAAGGCTGAGCGGCGGGGTGTGTTTCAGGGAATTGGCGGTCATGTGCGCGCGAAAGATCGAGTTGCGCCGGGCCTTGTCCAGGGTCGCGCGGTGCATGCCGGCATAAAGGCTTTCCTCGCCATGGATCGGCCGCAGGTCGAACATGACGCTGGCCAGCATCTGCGCCATCGGATCGGGCCGGGCGATCCAGCCGTCGAAGTAGCCCTTCCAGACCGACACCGGCTGCCGCCAGCGCGGATTGGTCGCCATCATGTCGCCCGGACAATAATAGTAGCCGCAGGCGTCCAGCCCATCGCTGACGAAGCGGGCGAAGTCAGCAAACCAGGCGTCATGCTCTTCAGGAACAAAGGCGTCGTCGAGGATCAGGCAATTGTCCTGGTCGGACACGCCGGTCTGCTCGCACCGTCCCTGCGAGCCGCAGGCAAGCCAGAGATAGGGCACGGGCGGCGGGCCGAGATCGGCCTCGGCCAGCTGGATCAGCCGGCGGGTCAGGGCATCGGTGACGCTGGTGATCAGATGGCCGATCCGATGCGCCTCGACGCCAAGGCCGACGAGCTTGGCAAGCAGGCGCGGCACCGTTCCGACCACGGCGGCAAGGTCGGCGATCTCGGTCAGACCGCCAATGTCGGAAATGATCGCCACCGCCGACAGGGACTGGCGCTGAATGAGGTTGGTGCGGGTCAGGATGCCGATGGGCCGGCCATCATCGACGACCGGCAGATGGCCGATGCCGTGCGAGCTCATGGCCAGCAGTGCCTCGAACAACAAGGCTCCCGGGGCCAGGGACAGGGGCGTGGGAGTGACCACCTCGCCGATCGGCAATTGCGGATCGCGGCCCTCGGCAAGCACCCGGGTGGTGAGGTCGCTGGTGGTCAGGATGCCGTCGAGGTGGTCCTTCGCGCCGACCAGGACGCAGGAGATGCCCCGGTCGCGCATCACTTCCGCCGCGGCCCTGGCGCTGGTGTTCGCCGGCAGGATCACCGGTGCAGGCATCATCACATCGCGGATCTCGGCGAGCCCCAGGGCGGCGCCGTTGTCGGGGTTGGCGGCGGGGCGGCGCTGGGGAGTGTTGCGCAGCCGGTCGAAATAGGCGCCAAAGGAGGGGTGGCGCTCCAGCAACTGGCGAAACACGGTCACTGGAAGGCGCAGGATGGTGGTGTCGCTTTCCGCGACCGCCCGATGGGCGGACCGACCGTCGCGCAAGAGGCTGCGGGCGGCGAAGATTTCGCCGGGCACGGAGCGGGAAATCAACCGTCCTTCGGGAGAATAAAGGTCGACCACGCCGTCACGAACGATGTGCAGCGCGTCCAGCGGGGCGTCGATGTCGAGGATCTCGGCGTCCGCCGGATAGCTCTGCGGATCGAGCAGGCCGGAGAGGGTGTCCAGCGCGGAGGCGGGCAGCAGGTCGAAGGGGTGATGGCGGGAAATGAAGCTGTGCAGCGCGGCCGGATCTGCGGTCATGAATGCGCCTTTCGCCGGAAAGCGGATCGGGCAGGCCGGTCCGGGAGGGGTGAACCCCGCCCATGGGCGGGGTTCAGGCTTGTCACGGTGACCGACGGCCTTAGTGGTCGACGGCGGCCCCGGCTCCGGAGGGAACGCGAATGCTCTCCACCAGTTCCTGGATCTCCTGCGGCGGGGCTTCCGACGCATTGGAGACGAAATAGGCAACGGCGAAGTTGATGATCGCGCCAACCGCACCGAAGGCCTCCGGCGAGATGCCGAGCAGCCAGTTGGATGCATTGTTGGGCAGCATATTGGTTCCCGGAATGAAGAACCAGCCCTTGTAAATGAAGATGTAGACCACGGTGATGATCAGACCCGACAGCATGCCGGCGATCGCCCCCTTGGAGTTCATCCGCTTGGAGAAGATGCCCAGCATCAGCACCGGGAACAGGGACGCGGCGGCGATGCCGAAGGCCAGTGCCACCACCTGTGCCGCGAAGCCCGGCGGGTTGAGGCCGAGATAGGCGGCGATCATGATCGCCACGGCCATGGACAGACGGGCCGCCAGAAGCTCTCCCTTTTCCGAGATGTTCGGATTGTAGATGCTCTTGATCAGATCGTGCGACACGGCCGAGGAAATGGCCATCAGGAGACCGGCCGCCGTGGACAGCGCCGCGGCAAGACCGCCGGCGGCCACCAGGGCGATCACCCAGTTGGGCAGGTTGGCGATTTCCGGGTTGGCGAGCACCATGATGTCCCGGTCAACCTTGACCATTTCGTTGCCCTTCCAGCCGAACTCGGCTGCCTTGGCGTTAAAGGCCTCGTTCTTGTCGTTGTAGTACTGGATCCGGCCGTCGCCGTTTTTGTCTTCGAACTTGAGAAGACCGGTGGTCTCCCAGCTCTTGAACCAGCGCGGACGCTCGTCATAGGCAAGATTGCCATCCGGAGCGCCGATCTCGCCGGTCTGGATGGTGTTCATCAGGTTGAGCCGCGCCATGGCACCGACGCCCGGAGCGGTGGTGTAGAGAAGGGCGATGAAGACCAGCGCCCAGCCGGCGGACCAGCGGGCATCGGCCACCTTCGGCACCGTGAAGAAGCGGATGATCACATGCGGCAACCCGGCGGTGCCGATCATCAGCGACAGGGTGAAGAGGGTCATGTTGAGGACACTGAGTGGATCGCCGCTTTGGGCTGTGTACTCATTGAACCCCAGATCGGTCACCACCTGGTCAAGCGTGGCGAGAAGCGGCTGGCCGCTGCCCACGTGGTCGGAGAACAGGCCGATCTGCGGCAGAGCATTGCCGGTCAGGGCCAGCGAGATGAAGATCGCCGGAACGGTGTAGGCAAGGATCAGCACGCAATACTGCGCCACCTGGGTGTAGGTGATGCCCTTCATGCCGCCAAGCACGGCGTAGATGAAGACGATGCCGGTGCCGATCAGGAGACCGGTGGAGGCATCCACCTCCAGGAAGCGCGAGAAGGCAACGCCGACGCCCTTCATCTGGCCGATCACATAGGTGATCGAGGCGACGATCAGGCAGATCACCGCGACGATGCGGGCGGTCTGCGAGTAGAAGCGGTCGCCGATGAATTCCGGCACGGTGTATTTGCCGAACTTGCGCAGATAGGGCGCAAGCAACATGGCCAGCAGCACGTAGCCGCCGGTCCAGCCCATCAGGTAGAGCGAGGCGCCATAGCCATTGAAGGCGATGATGCCGGCCATGGAAATGAAGGAGGCGGCCGACATCCAGTCCGCCGCGGTGGCCATGCCGTTGGTGACCGGGTGAACCCCGCGGCCGGCGGCATAGAATTCACTCGTCGATCCGGCACGGGCCCAGATGGCGATGCCGATATAAAGCGCGAAGGACGCGCCGACGACGATATAGGTAAGTGTCCTGAGATCCATCGAATTTCCCCCCGGTCTATTCTTCGACGCCGTACTTCTTGTCCATGGCGTTCATGCGCCAGGCATAGAAGAAGATCAGGACCAGAAAGACGTAGATCGATCCTTGCTGGGCGAACCAGAATCCGAGATCGCTGCCGCCGATCTTGATCGAAGTCAGCAGGGGCCGGAACAGAATGCCCAGGCCAAACGAGACAAACGCCCAGACGATCAGGCAGTTCCGGATCAGGCTCACATTGGCCTTCCAATAGGCCTGGCCGGAGTCACTTTCGCTGCTCATGCAATTTCCTCCACTTTGTTCTTTCCGTTCGCGCGGGGGGAAGGGCATCTGCATGGTTTGCGGCGACTGGGCCGGAGGGAGCGCTGGCGCCACCTTCCAAGGTCCCGATCCGCCCGACGCAATCGGCGCTCCTCTCGCCATGCGTCATCGCCCTTGTCCACACGTGCCGATTGATGGATCCGCTCCGCTCGACCGGCCAGCAATGGACCGCGCAACTGCCGCACGGTCATCACCATGATCTCGACAATACAGGCAAGTCCGGAGCGGGCGAACCGCGACATTCGGGTAATACGGCAGTGACAAGAGGACCGGGAGTCGCGCAGGGGCGAGTGGAGAAAGCCCCATTCAGGTCATTGAATTTTCGAGAAAAACTACTTCTTGGCCGGGGCGCGGTCGATCAACCGGGTGAGGGCGGTGCGCAGGGTGTCGATTTCCTCAAGACCGATGGCCGCGATCAACCGGTCCTGGTGTTTCTGGGCGCGCGCAATCAGTTCGTCTGCCCGGGCTTCCCCTTGCGGGGTGAGCTCGACCCAGACCCGGCGCCGGTCGTCGGGGTCGGTGGTGCGGGTGAGGAGCTGCTGGCCGACCAGCTTGTCGACCGTCTTGCTGATCGCCGGCTGGTTGGCAAGGCAACTGCTGGTAAGCTCGCCGATGGTCAGCCCGTCGGTTCCCTTCAAGGAGGCAAGAACCCGCCAGACGGCGACGGAGACCCCGCTGGCGCGGACCTGGTCGTGAAACTCGGCGCTGGCGACGCTGGAGGCGCGGGCCAGAAGATAGAGCAGATAGCCGTCGACGAACCGGTGCTCTGTGCTCATGGGCTGGAAATCCCATAGTGCGGCGTTGCATAGCGGCCGCCATGATAGATCAGCGGTTCGCGATCGGCGTGGTCGAAGGCCTCGACCTGCCCGAGAAACACCACGTGGTCGCCCCCATCCACCCGGGTGTTGTTGCGGCATTCGAACACGGCGGTGACGCCGGCCAGCACCGGGACGCCGCAGGTGCCCAGGTGCCAGTCGACACCTTGGAAACGATCCTGCGCCGGGCGGGCGAAGCGGTTTGACAGCCCGGTCTGGTCGGAGGCGAGAATGTTGATCGCGTAATGCTCGGCGTTCTCGAAGGCGGCCATGTTTCGCGAGCTGCGGGCAAGGCTCCACAGCACCATCGGCGGGTCGAGCGACACCGAGTTGAAGGAATTGGCGGTCAGGCCCAGCGGCCGGCCCGAGGCGTCGACGGTGGTAACGATCGTCACCCCGGTGACGAAGCGGCCCAATGCGCGGCGCAGGCTGCGGTGATCGGTCGACATCGCCATCCGGATCCTCGAGTTCGTTCAGAGTTCAAAATATTCCTTTTCATATAATAATGATATTGCTACGATCTGCAAAATTCTTTCTGCATCCTGCGCGGAATGGGGGTTCCGCGTAATATTGGGAGGGGTGGATGCTGGCAGACCGGATTGAGGGCAAGTGGATCGAGGCCTTCGCGGCGGTGTTTCGTCTGTGCAAGGTCACTGAGAACGAGACCGTGGCGATCCTGTCGGAAACCCAGTCGCGGCAACTCAATGTGCATCTCGCCGAATTGGCGTTGCAGCGGCTCGGAGCAAAGGTGTTTCATGTGGTGGTGCCGACGCCGCGCCAGGACGCGCCGGTGCCGGTGCGCTCCACCGGTGCCTCCTCGGCGCTTACCGGGCAGGAGGCGGCGATTGCCGGGCTGGCGGCCAGTTCCATGGTGGTCGATCTGACGGTCGATGGGCTGCTGCATGCACCGGAATTGCCGCAGGTCATTGCCCAGGGCGCGCGGCTCTTGATGATCTCCAACGAGCATCCGGAGGCGCTGGAACGGCTGGTGCCGGCCGTGCGCGACAAGGAGCGGGTGAAAAAGGCGATTGCCCTGTGCAAGGGCGCGGCGCGCATGCGGGTTACCTCTCCCGCCGGCACCGATCTGACAATCGACATGGACGGCGCCAGCACGGTCGG
Source organism: Stappia taiwanensis (assembly GCF_014635285.1). GTDB lineage: Bacteria > Pseudomonadota > Alphaproteobacteria > Rhizobiales > Stappiaceae > Stappia > Stappia taiwanensis. The sequence continues at coordinate 118,816 of NZ_BMCR01000011.1, forward strand.
TGTCTGGGGCTGGTGCGACCGGCCGGGCAGCGTCGCCCATTGGCCGGCCGGGCTGGTGGTCAGTTTCCCCGCCGCCGGCAAGGTCAATGGCACGCTGGTGCTCGACGCGGGCGACGTCAATCTCACCTTCAAGCGCTATCTGGAGCGGCCGGTCACGCTCACCATCGCCGATGATTATGTCACTGCAATCGACGGCGAGGGAACGGACGCGGAGCTGACCCGGCGCTATTTCGCCGCCTGGAAGGACAAGGACGCCTATGCGGTGTCGCATGTGGGGTTCGGCATGAACGAGGGCGCCCGCTACGAGGCGCTCGCCATGTACGACCAGCGCGAGACCAACGGCACCGAGGTGCGGGCCTTTGCCGGCAACTTCCTGTTCTCCACCGGCGCCAATGAATTCGCCGGCCGCTACACCAAGGGCCATTTCGACATTCCGGTGCGCGGCTGCACCATCGCGCTCGACGGGGTGCCGGTGGTGAAGGACGGCAATCTGGTGGAGGATTTGCGGTGAGCGTGGCCGGGATCGTGCGGCCCGCGCCTGGCGGGTCGCCGGTCATCCTGTTGCATGGCATCGGTGCGGGCGCTGAGATGTTCGCGCCGCAGCTCGCCGGTCTTGCGGCCAGCCATGACGTGATCGGCTGGAACCTGCCGGGCTACGGCGGCACCAGGCTTGCCGGGTCGATGAGCTTCGAGAGCCTGTCGGACGGGCTGTTGGCGCTATTCGATGAGCTGGGGCTGACCCAAGCGGTGATCGTCGGCCATTCCATCGGCGGTATGGTGGCGCAGGAGTTCACCGCCCGCTATCCAGAGCGGGTGCGGGCGCTGGTGTTGTCGGCCACCACCTCCGCCTTCGGCAGCCGCGACGGGGCCTTTCAGAAGAAATTCGTTGCCGACCGGCTGGCGCCGCTCGATGCGGGCCGGACCATGGCGGAGCTCGCCGGGCAGTTCGTGCCGGGCCTCGTCGGGTCGGCGGCGCACCCGGATGCGGTGCCAGCGGCCATGGCCGCCATGAGCCGGGTGCCGGACGACACCTTCCGCGCGGGGATCCGCTGCCTTGCCACATTCGACCGGCGGGCGGATCTCCCCCGGATCTGCGTTCCCACGTTGCTGATCGCCGGGGAGGAGGACCGCAACGCGCCGGAGCCGACCATGCGCAAGATGGCCGAACGGATCGCCGGCGCGCGCCTTGTGGTGCTGCCCGGCATCGGTCATCTCGCCCCGCTGGAATGCCCGGAGGTCTTTACCGATCATTTGCGGGGGTTTCTAGCGTCCCTGCCGGAGGAGGAGAGCCGATCATGAACGCCGCCGACCCAGATACGTTCGACCTGGATGCCCCGATTTTCGATCCGGATGCGTTTCGTCTGACCGATCAGGAGCGGGAGTTGACGGCGCTGGCCCGGCGCACCGGCAAGGCCCGGTTCGCCCCGCGCGCGGCGGAGTTCGACCGCGATGCCCGCTTTCCCACCGAGAACTACCGGGACATGCATGAGGCGGGCCTGCTGGGCGCCTGCGTGCCGAAGGAAAACGGTGGGCACGGGGCGCCATTCCGCACCTATATGATGACGGCGGCGGAAATCGGCCGCTACTGCGGCTCCACCGCGCTGACCTGGAACATGCATGTGTGTTCCTGCCTGTGGACCGGCGCCCTGACCGACGATCTCGACATGACGGCGGAGCAGCGCGCCAAGCACATGGAGCGGCGGGCCGTTCACTACGCGCGCATTCTCGATGAGGGGGCGATCTACTCCCAGCCGTTTTCCGAGGGCGGCGCGGCGGCGGCCGGCGCGGTGCCGTTTTCCACCAGTGTCCGGAAGGTCGATGGCGGCTGGCTGATCAACGGCAAGAAGATCTTCGCCTCGCTCTCCGGTCACGCGGACTACTACGGCGTCTTGTGCGGCGAGATGAAGGAGGGGGCGCGGCCTTCGCGCCGGGACACCATGTATATCGCCGTGCCGGCCCGGGCCGAGGGGGTAGAGGTCGTCGGCGACTGGGATCCGCTGGGCATGCGCGGCACGGTCTCGCGCACCCTGCTGTTCAAGGATGTGTTCGTCTCCGAGGATGAGCAACTGATGCCGCGCGGCGTCTATTATCAGGCAGCGAGCCGCTGGCCGCACATGTTCATGACCCTGTCGCCGACCTACATGGGCATTGCCCAGGCGGCGTTCGACTTCACCGTCAAGTATCTGCGCGGCGAATGGCCGGGCCTGCCGCCGGTCAAGCGGCGGATGTTCCCGACCAAGCAGATGGGTGTCGCCCAGATGCACCTGATGCTGGAGCAGACCAAGGCGCTGTGGTTCCAGGCGATCACCGAGGCGGGGCCCGATCCGTCGCGCGAACAGATGCTGCGCGCCTGGGCCGCCCATTACACGGTGATGGAAAACGCCAACGAGATCTGCCAGCTCGCCATTCGCACCTGCGGCGGCCAGTCGATGCTGAAGACCCTGCCGCTGGAGCGGCTTTACCGCGACAGCCGTTGCGGCGCGCTGATGCTGCCCTGGACGGCGGAAATCTGCCTTGACCGGATCGGCCGGGAGAGCCTTTACCTGCCGGGGGAAGACGACACGTGATGTCGATCGACAGCTGGATCGAGGCCCATGCACGGTTCACGCCGGACAAGGCGGCGATCCGGTTTGCGTCGGGCGACCTGACCTATGCACAGCTCGCCGATGCCATTGGCGGGGCGGCGCACTGGCTGGCCCGAACCCAGGGCATCGGCCGGGGCGACCGGGTGGCGTTTCTCGGCACCAACGCGCCGGACATGCTGGTGCTCTTGTTCGCCGCCGCTCGCCTCGGCGCGATCCTGGTGCCGCTCAACTGGCGTCTGGCACCGCCGGAACTGGCTCATGCGGTCCGTGACAGCGGGGCGGCGTTGCTGGTGCACCAGCCGGCATTTGCCGCAACTGTGGCGGAGATGGCGGGGCTTGGCGCGGCGCCGCGGGTCCATGTGAGCGATGCCCGCTCCGGCGGGCTTGCCACGCTCCTGGCCGGCGGCGCCGGGTTGTCGGCTGAAGAAGGCGAAGGCGGGGCGGAAGATCCGCTGCTGATCGTCTACACCTCCGGCACCACCGGCCGGCCGAAGGGGGCGGTGCTGTCCCAGCGGGCAATCTCCGCCAATGCGCTGAACGCCCTGCACATGCATGACATGACCAGCCGGGACCTGGTGCTGACCGTGCTGCCGATGTTCCATGTGGGCGGGCTCAACATCCAGACCACACCGGCGCTCTATGCCGGGGCTACGGTGTTGTTGCATGAGCGTTTCCATCCCGAGAGCTGTCTGGAGGCGATTGCCGGCGAGCGGCCCGACCTCACAGTGCTGGTGCCGGCGACCTTGTCGGCGCTGATCGCCCATCCGCGCTGGAGCGACGCGGATCTGTCCTCCTTGCGGGCGATTGCCACCGGCTCCTCCGATGTGCCCCGGCATCTGATGCAGGCGTTTTGCGAACGCGGCGTGCCGGTGATCCAGATCTACGGCTCGACCGAGACCGGTCCGGTGGCAATCTACCAACGGGTGCAGGATGCGGCGGAGGAATTCGGCGCCATTGGCCGGCCGGGTCTGCACACCGAAGCGCGGATCACCCGGGACGGGGAGCCGGCGGGGGTCGGCGAGATCGGCGAGATCGAACTGCGCGGCACCAACATCACCGAAGGCTACTGGAACCGGCCGGAGGCACGAACGGAGAGTTTTCGCACCGGCGGGTGGTTTCGCACCGGAGATCTTGGGAGCATCGACGCGCGGGGTGTGTTCTGGTTTCGCGACCGGCTGAAGAACGTGATCATCTCCGGCGGCGAGAACATCTACCCTGCCGAACTGGAACGGGTGCTGGGGGAGCTTGCCCAGGTGGCCGAGGCGGCGGTGGTCGGGGTCAAGGACCCGCAATGGGGCGAATGTCCCGTCGCGGTGGTGGTTGCCCGCGCACCGCAGGAACGGGACGCGCGGGCGGTGCTGGAGGGGTTCAACGGCCGTCTTGCCCGCTACAAGCACCCTAAATCGGTTGTTTTCGTTGAGGAGTTGCCGAGAAATGCCCTCGGCAAAGTGAGGCTGGACCGGGTAAGAAATATGGCGGAGGATGCGCTTGCATCCGGGACGGAGACAAAAAAAGCCTGATTTGCGCCGGTCGCGGAACGATAACAAGGAGAGGGAACTTCATGCGGAAAGTCATTGCAGCGCTGGCGACGGCGGTCACGCTTGGCCTGGCACCGGCGGCTCTTGCCGACACCACCTTGCGGGTTTCGAACTGGCTTCCGCCCTCGCATCCGATCGTCAAGGACATCCTCGCGCCCTGGGGCAAGCAGGTGGAAACGGCAACGGACGGCAGGGTCAAGGTGGAGATCATGTCCTCGCCGATCGGCAAGCCGCCGGCTCAGTTCGACCTGATCCGCTCCGGCGCGGCCGATATCGGCTATGGCGTGCACGGCTATACGCCGGGCCGCTTCAAGCTGACGCCGCTGGTCGAGGGGCCGTTCCTGTCCGACAGCGCCGAGGCCCTGTCCGTCGCCTACTGGAAGGTGCATGAGGCGATGCTCGCCAAGGCGGAGGAGCACAAGGGCGTCAAGGTTCTGACCGTCTTCACCCATGGCCCGGGCATGATCTACACCACCGCCAAACCGGTGGCGAAGCTGGCCGACGCCGCCGGGCTGAAGATGCGGATCGGTGGCGGTATCGTTGCCGAAGTGGCCAAGCGGCTTGGCATGGTCGGCGTTCCGGCGCCCTCGCCGCAGGTCTATGAAATTCTCGCCAATGGCGTGGCCGATGGCATCCTGTTTCCGGCCGAATCCGTTCCGTTCTTCCGCATCGAGGAGGTCATTCGGCACGGGGTATCGGTGCCTGGCGGGCTCTACAACACCTCCTTCTTCGTGGTCATGAACGCCAAGACCTGGAACCGGCTGTCCGATGAGGACAAGGCCGCGATCGACAGCGTCTCCGGCGAGGCAATGGCACGGCTGGCAGGCGCCGCCTGGGATGCGGCGGATGAGGCCGGGCTTTCCGTGATGACCGAGAAGGGCGTTGCCCTGACCGAGGCCGACGACGCCATGACGGCGGAACTGGCCGAGGCGCTGACCGGCATCGAGGACGGCTTCCTTGCCGCCGCGCAGGAACGGGGCATCGACGGCAAGGCGGCGCTGGAAATGCTGCGGGCGGAAGTCGACGCGGCCGAATGAGCGCCTCTTCTACCAGAACCCCGGGGTCGAGCGATCCCGAGGGCGTTGCCGGAGTGCTTGCCTGGGGCTTGCGGCTCGCCGCGTCCCTGCTGCTGCTGGCGATGATGATCGTCACCTTTGTCGATGTGGTCGGGCGCTATGTCTTCAACGCGCCGCTCGCCGGTGCCTATGAACTGACCGAGGTGCTGCTGGCGCTGGTCGTGTTCATCGGCCTGCCGATCGTCACCTTTCGCCGCGAGCATGTCACCGTCGATCTGGTCACCAGCCGGCTGCCTTCCGTGCTGCGTCGGGGCCTTGCGGTGCTCGCCGGGGTGGTGATGCTCCTGGTGCTGGCGGTGCTGGCCTGGCGGCTCGGGCTTCTGGCCGTCGACTTCACCGATTATGGCGACACCACCGTCAATCTGAAGATCCCGCTCGGCCCCGTGGCCGCCGTGATGGCGGTGCTGGCCGCCATGTCCGCGCTCGCCGCTCTTCTGGCGCTGTTCCGGCGCTGAAACCTGGACCTCTCTGCCATGGAAACCTGGCTTCCCGGCCTTGTCATCCTCCTGATCGTGATGTTTGCCGGCGTGCCCATCGCCATGGCGATGGCCGCCGTCGGCGGTCTCGGCCTTGCGGTGATCCTCGGCTTCCAGCCGGCGATGACCATCGTCGGCCAGACCACCTTCGATACCGGCCTGTCCTATCCGCTCTCGGTGGTGCCGCTGTTCGTGCTGATGGGCAATCTGGTGACGCGCGCCGGGCTGTCGGACGAGCTTTACGCCGCCTGTCATGCCTGGCTGGGGCATCGGCGCGGCGGTCTGGCGATGGCGACGGCGGTTGCCTGCGGCGGTTTCTCGGCGGTGTGCGGCTCCTCTCTGGCAACGGCGGCGACCATGGGCAAGGTGGCGCTGCCGCAGATGCGGCGCTACCGCTATGACGACGGGCTGGCGAGCGGGGTGATCGCCGCCGGCGGCACGCTGGGCATCCTCATTCCGCCAAGTGTCATTCTGGTGCTCTACGGCGTGACCGCTCAGCAGGACATCGCCCGGCTGTTCATCGCCGGCATCGTGCCCGGACTGCTCGGCGTCCTCGGCTATATGGCGGCGGTGCAGGTGGTGTGCTGGCGCCGTCCGGAGGCGGGGCCGCGCGCTGAGCGCATGGGATACCGCGACCGGTTCGCGGCGCTTGGCGGGGTCGCCGGCATTCTCTCGCTGTTCGTCTTGGTGATTGGCGGCATCTACGCCGGCATTTTCACCGCCACCGAGGCGGCGGGCATCGGCGCCACCGGCGCCTTCGTCATTGCGCTGGCCCGGCGCCGGCTGACCTTGCGCACCCTCCTGGAAACACTCGCTGATACGGCGGCGACGACGACCATGATGTTCATGGTGCTGATCGGCGCGCTGATCTTTTCCAATTTCGTCAACATCGCCGGCTTGCCCGACTTCCTGTCGCAGCTGGCGCGGACCTCCGAGCTGCCGGCCTGGGCGATCCTGGCGGCGGTGCTCCTGGTTTATCTCTGCCTCGGCATGGTGCTGGAGAGCCTGTCGATGGTGCTCCTGACCGTGCCGATCTTCGCGCCCGTCATGGCCGGGCTCGGCTACGATCTGGTGTGGTTCGGCATCATCGTCGTGGTGGTTACGGAGATCAGCCTGATCACCCCGCCGGTCGGTCTCAATGTCTTCGTGCTGAAGACGGTGCTGCCGGACGTACCGCTGTCGACGATCTTCCGTGGCATCCTGCCGTTCGTCGCCGCCGATGTGGTGCGGCTGGCCTTGCTGGCGGCGGTCCCGGCGCTGGTCCTCTTCCTGCCGGACCTGATGCGGTAGCGGCAAGGCGCGCGGGGCAGGAGTGCCGGTTCTGGCGTCAATCACGATGATTTGCCGGGTCGGAGAGGCCGGTTTGACGGCTGAAGGGCGCATTTGCGGCAACTCCAATCTTGACCCGGATCGCGTTTCTGCGCCATTGAAGGGCGTGGGTGCGATAGATCCACCCAAAGGTTTGGAGCGGATGCGGATCACGGGCATATCAACACGCGACAGGCGGGCCTTCCAGGCCACGCGCCTTGCATCGCGCGTCGTGATGCAGGATCGGCGACGTCTGCCCTCGCGCTTCCACGCCAGGCTGAGCGCGGCGTACGGAACGCGGCTCGCCGGCTGAGTTGCCCGCGAGCCCCGGCCGGCGCATCCGGCCCGCATTCCCCCTGTTCCCAAGGAGACACCGATGAGCACGTCGAGAACCCTCTACGACAAGATCTGGGACGACCATGTCGTCGACACGCAGGACGATGGCACGGCACTGCTCTACATCGACCGCCACCTGGTGCACGAAGTGACCAGCCCGCAGGCCTTCGAAGGCCTGCGCATGACCGGGCGCGCGGTGCGCCAGCCGGCCAAGACGCTGGCGGTGGTCGACCATAACGTGCCGACGACCGATCGCAGCCATGGCATTGACGATCCGGAATCGGCTCTGCAGGTCGACACGCTGGCCAAGAACGCCAGCGAATTCGGCGTTGAGTATTACAGCGAGACCGACCAGCGTCAGGGCGTTGTTCATATCGTCGGGCCGGAGCAGGGCTTTACCCTGCCGGGCATGACCATCGTCTGCGGCGACAGCCACACCTCGACCCATGGCGCCTTCGGCGCGCTGGCCCACGGCATCGGCACCTCGGAGGTGGAGCATGTGCTCGCCACCCAGACGCTGATCCAGAAGAAGGCCAAGAACATGCGGGTGACCGTCGACGGCGAATTGCCCGAAGGCGTCACCGCGAAGGACATCATCCTGGCCATCATCGGCGAGATCGGCACCGCCGGCGGCACCGGCCATGTGATCGAATACGCCGGCGAGGCGATCCGCGCGCTCAGCATGGAAGGGCGGATGACCGTCTGCAACATGTCGATCGAGGCTGGTGCCCGCGCCGGCCTGATCGCACCGGACGAGAAGACCTTCGAGTATATCAAGGGTCGGCCGAAGGCGCCGAAGGGCGCTGCCTGGGATCAGGCGCTGGCCTACTGGAAGACGCTGTTCACCGACGAGGGCGCGACCTTCGACAGCGAGATCCGGCTCGATGCCGCCAACCTGCCGCCGATCGTCACCTGGGGCTCCAGCCCCGAGGACGTCATTTCGGTGACCGGGTGCGTGCCGGATCCGGAAGAGATCGCGGACGAGAACCGCCGCGCCTCCAAGCGCCGGGCGCTGCAGTACATGGGTCTTGAGGCGGGCACGCCGATCACCGATATCACCATCGACCGGGTGTTCATCGGCTCCTGCACCAACGGCCGGATCGAGGATCTGCGCGCCGCCGCGAAGGTGGTCGCCGGGCATAAGGTCAAGGACAGCGTCAGCGCCATGGTCGTTCCGGGATCCGGTCTGGTCAAGGCGCAGGCGGAAGCCGAAGGCCTCGACAAGATCTTCCGCGAGGCCGGCTTCGAATGGCGCGAGCCGGGCTGCTCCATGTGTCTGGCGATGAACGCCGACAAGCTGGAGCCGGGCGAGCGCTGTGCCTCCACCTCGAACCGTAACTTCGAGGGTCGGCAGGGCTTCAAGGGCCGCACCCATCTGGTGTCGCCGGCAATGGCGGCGGCGGCGGCGATCGCCGGTCATTTCGTCGATATTCGCGACTGGCCGACCGCCTGAGCCGTTGCCGCGTCGACCTGACGCGGAAAGGCGCCGGTTCGGATCGAAGTACTGTTTGTTTTTCAAAGGCTTCGATCTGAGCCAGACAAGACTTTCATGAGAAACGGGGCGGGTAGCGGCAAAAAAACCGCTGCCCGCTTGTCTTTTTTGCGGGCTTCACAAGACTGTCACTGTCGCTCTACACTATGGGGGCCGTCGGGAGACGCAACGTCGTTGCGTGATGTCGGCGGACTTATGCATGAGGAGCGAAGGTGTGAACGTCGCCGTCTCTCCAGGTGCTCATCCGGCCCTGGTGCTTAACGCGGACTATCGTCCACTTACCTATTATCCGCTGTCCCTGTGGGCATGGCAGGATGCGGTCAAGGCCGTTTTCCTTGATCGGGTGAACATCGTCTCGGAATATGACCATGTTGTCCGAAGTCCGAGTTGCGAGTTCCGGCTTCCGAGCGTTGTCAGTCTCAAGAGTTACATCAAGCCAAGTCGTTTTCCCGCCTTTACCCGTTTCAATGTTTTTCTTCGCGACAGATTTCAGTGCCAATATTGCGGTGCCCGCGACGAACTGACCTTCGATCATCTCGTGCCCCGTTCGAAGGGTGGACAGACCACCTGGGCCAATGTGATCACCGCCTGTTCCCCCTGCAATCTTAGAAAAGCCAACAAATCCTGTGCCGAGATCGGCATGTGGCCGATGCAGATGCCGTTCCCGCCGACGGTGCAGGATCTGCACCGCAATGGCCGGCTCTTCCCACCCAACTACCTGCACGACAGCTGGCTCGACTTCCTCTACTGGGACACCGAACTGGAGCCGTGATCGGGCGAGCATCTGTCCGCAAAAGAGCGCTGGCTCTCGCCTGTTGGTGCTTCATTAACCTCTTCGCGAACTCGGTCTGCTCCCGGTTGGGGATCTTAACGCTACGGCAGTGGTGCTGTGGCAAGGTCGCCTGGTAGCGATGGTCAGGCCTGCCGGGCGCGCTCGGGCCACACTGGTGGCAGGTGGCATGGCGAAGAGGGAAGATGGTGTGATGGACAAACCCGGGCCAGGGTGCGGTCGGCGCCTGGTTTGCCGTTTTGGCGGCGACCGGCGCGGCGCGGTGTTGCCGCTGGTGGCGATCGTGCTGGTCTTTCTGATCGTGGTTGCCGGCGCGGGGCTCGATTTCGCGCGGGCGATCAATCAGAAACAGGGTATTTCCCAAAGCCTCGATGCGGCGATGCTGGCGGTGGCCCGGGAGCTGTCGGTCCGCAACATGACCGCCGCGGAGGTCCAGGCGTATCTTGATAGCAATTATGCGGCCTATTTCGGTGCGAATGCGGCCGGCTCGCTCATTCCCGGTGTCGAGGTGGTGGTCGACGCGCCAGTGGTCGACCCGCTGGCGCGGCGGGTTCAGGTGTCGGCCAGTTCCAGCGTGCCGACCTATTTCATCAACCTGGCCGGCCTCGGGCCCGATACGCTGAAGGTGGCGGTTTCGGCGCAAGCGATCTATCCCAAGAGTGTTGAAGCGGCGCTGGTGGTCGATGTGACCGGCTCGATGGGCGGCAGCAAGATCGAAGCGCTACAGGATGCGGCGGCCGGGTTCGTCAACACCCTGATCCCGCCGGAGACGGCCGATAGCAACGAGAAGATGCGGATCGCGCTCGTGCCCTATGCCACCGGGGTGAATATCGGCACGACCCGGGCAACGCTGGCGACCAATGGCGCGAATGCCAGCCGGTCGAGCTTTCCCTATTGCGTCTCGGAACGAACGGGGGCTGAGGCGGCGACGGATGCCAGCTACACCACCGCGCCAGTCGGTCCGGGGACCAACCAATACAGCTACAAGCGCGGACGCTTCGTCAGATGGGATGGCAACCTGGTCTATTCGCGCAGCTACATCTGTCCGGATTCGGCGCTGGTGCCGCTGACACGCGATCCGGGGAGTGCGTCACGGTCGGGGACACTGCTCTATGAGATTGCCAATCTGCGGGCGCGTGGCAACACCGCCGGCCAGACCGGCATCGCCTGGGGCTGGTATGCCCTGTCGGCCAACTGGGCTGCGCTGTGGCCAACCGGCTCCAAGCCGGCGAGCTATTCGGATCAGCGCGTGCTGAAATATCTCGTCATCATGACCGATGGCAATTTCAACACCGTGTTCGGCCCGCGGAAGGTGAACTGGACCAATTACGACTGGATCGCCCAAAGCAGCAATGCCTCCGACGATCGGGCGCAGGCGCTGTGCACGGCCATCAAGGCCTCGGGCATCAAGATCATCACGGTCGGCTTTCAGATCGCCAGCGGGTCCAGCGCCGACACCCTGATGCGCGGTTGCGCCTCGTCCGCCGCCGATTACTACAAGGCCGACAGCAACGCGGCGCTGATCGCCGAATTCACCAAGATCGCCAATCAGATCAAATCCACCTTCCTGATCCGCTGACATTTGCCAAAAGCGGTGGGGCAACAAAAAACCGGCGGACCGCAGGGCCCACCGGTTTTGTCGATGTCGGTTTGGTCGCTGGCGTGGCGGTGCCGCCGGGATGGCCCCGGCAGCGCCCCTCCGGATCAGGCCCGGTTCTGCCGGTTCTCGATCAGGTCTTCGACCACCGCCGGATCGGCCAGGGTCGAGGTGTCGCCGAGATTGTCGAAGCTGTCCTCGGCGATCTTGCGCAGAATCCGGCGCATGATCTTGCCCGAGCGCGTCTTCGGCAGTCCGGGGGCGAACTGGATCAGGTCCGGCGAGGCAATCGGGCCGATTTCCTGCCGCACCCAGCCGCGCAGTTCCTTGGCCAGATCTTCGCTCGGCTCCTCGCCATCCATCAGGGTGACATAGACATAGATGCCCTGGCCCTTGAGGTCATGCGGATAGCCGACCACGGCGGCCTCGGACACCTTGGGATGGGCAACCAGCGCCGATTCTACTTCCGCCGTGCCCATGCGGTGGCCGGAGACGTTGATGACATCGTCCACCCGGCCGGTGATCCAGTAATAGCCGTCCTCATCGCGGCGGCAGCCATCTCCGGAGAAATACATCCCCTTGTAGGTGGAGAAATAGGTCTGCACGAAGCGCTCATGGTCGCCATAGACCGTGCGCATCTGCCCCGGCCAGCTGTCGAGGATCACCAGATTGCCTTCGGTCGCGCCTTCGAGGATCTGGCCTTCCGCGTCGACCAGCGCCGGCTGTACGCCGAAGAAGGGGCGGGTTGCCGAGCCGGGTTTCAGGGCGGTCGCGCCGGGCAGCGGCGTGATCAGGATGCCGCCGGTCTCGGTCTGCCACCAGGTGTCGACGATCGGGCAGCGCTTGTTGCCGACATGATCGTAGAACCACTGCCAGGCTTCCGGGTTGATCGGCTCGCCGACCGAGCCGAGAATCCGCAAGGACGAGCGGTCGGTCTTCTCCACATGCTCGACGCCAGCGCCCATCAGGGCGCGGATCGCCGTCGGCGCGGTGTAGAAGATCGACACCTTGTGCTTGTCGACCACATCCCAGAAGCGCGACGGGCTGGGGTAGGAGGGGATGCCCTCGAACATCAGGGTGGTGGCACCGTTGGCGAGCGGGCCATAGACGATGTAGGAGTGGCCGGTGACCCAGCCCACATCCGCCGTACACCAGTAGATGTCATCGTCCTTGCAGTCGAAGATATACTGGTGGGTCATCGAGGCGTAGACCAGATAGCCGCCGCTGGTGTGCAGCACGCCCTTGGGCTGTCCGGTCGAGCCGGAGGTATAAAGGATGAACAGCGGATCCTCCGCGTTCACTTCCACCGGTTCGCAATGGTCGGAAACCCGTTCCGCTTCCTCATGGTACCAGACGTCGCGCCCTTCGGTCATCGACACGTCGCCGCCGGTGCGCCGGACGACGACCACCTTGTCGACGTCGAGCGTTTCCAGGGCCTTGTCGACATTGGCCTTCAGCGGCACCTTGCGGCCGCCGCGCAGGCCCTCGTCGGCGGTGACGATCACCTTGGAATCGCAGCCCGAAATCCGCTGCGCCAGACTGTCGGGGGAAAAGCCGCCGAAAACGATCGAATGGATCGCGCCAAGCCGGGCGCAGGCGAGCATCGCGTAGGCCGCCTCGGGGATCATCGGCAGATAGAGGGTGACCCGGTCGCCCTTCTTCACGCCCATGGCGTGCAGCACGTTGGCGAACTTGTTCACCTCCGCATAGAGCTCGCGGTAGGTGATGACCTTGTGCTCCGACGGATCATCTCCCTCCCAGATGATCGCCGGCTTGTCGCCTCGGGTTTCCAGATGCCGGTCGATGCAGTTGGCCGAGACGTTCAAGGTGCCGTCCTCGAACCATTTGATCGACACGTTGTGCGGGTCGTATGAGGTGTTCTTCACCTTCGTGAACGGCTTGATCCAGTCGATGCGCTTGCCATGCTCACCCCAGAACCCGTCCGGGTTGGTGATCGATGCCTTGTACATTTCCTGATACTTGGCGTCGTCGATGTAGGCGGCGGCGGCAATGTCCGCCGGAACCGGATAAAGTGTTTCGGACATACGGACCCTCCCAAATTGTATAGCAGCCGGCTGCCTTGCGGTCCGGCCCTGATGGTCGAGCGCATTATGAGGATCGCGGCATAGCGCGTCCACCGCGACCCGCTCGTTCTTTCGTAGGTTCGGGATCCTACCCGAGGGAAGGGCGAGGGCGGGCGCGGAAGACCCTGCGTCAGTCGGTCCTGAGGTTTTGCACCGGATTTGGAAAACGTCCGGCTTTCAAAGCCCTGCGGGAACTGGCAGGCCGCGCCGGTCCGATCCGGACCGGCGCAAGGGGCAGCCTCGCGCCTTTCATCAGGTCGCCGGTCGCAATCCGCCGCGTTCGGTGACGAAGCGGGTGACGCTCTCCACTCCGGTGCCATCGCGGACATTGGTGAAGACGAAGGGGCGGCCCTTGCGCATCATCGCCGCATCCCGGTCCATCACCTCCAGCGAGGCACCGACCAGGGGCGCCAGATCGGTTTTGTTGATCACCAGAAGGTCCGACCGGGTAATGCCCGGTCCCCCTTTGCGCGGGATCTTGTCGCCGGCGGAGACGTCGATGACATAGATGGTGAGGTCGGCGAGCTCGGGGGAGAAGGTGGCGGCGAGATTGTCGCCGCCGGATTCGATCAGCACCAGGTCGAGGTCGGGAAAGGCGGCGCCAAGATCGGCAATGGCGGCCAGGTTGATGGAGGCATCCTCGCGGATTGCCGTATGCGGGCAGCCGCCGGTCTCCACGCCGCGAATGCGCTCGGCTGGAAGCGCACCGGAGCGGGTCAGGAACTCCGCATCCTCGCGGGTGTAAATATCATTGGTGATCGCGGCGAGCTGGAACCGGTCGCGCAGCGCCTTGCACAAGGCGTCCATGAGCGCGGTCTTGCCGGATCCGACGGGACCGCCGATGCCGACGCGCAAGGGGCCGTTTGGATGGATCATCTGAAACCTCCGGAAGCTGATCTGAGAGTGTCGGTTGCGGCGCGGGGCCGGTGAAGCGCGAGGGACGGGGCAGGGGCGCACCTGCTCATGAGCGGAACAGCCGCGTGTATTGGGTTTCATGGCGCATGGAGGCGATATCGGCGGCAAAGGCGCAGCCGCCGATCTCCTCCACCGGAGCCGTCAGCGCCAGATCGGCAAGAGAGGCGACCGCCGGGGCAAGCCGCTGCTGCACGTTCTGGCCGGCGGTCTGGCCGAGGGGCACCGCGCGCACGGCGGCGGAAATGAGGTTGGCGGTGAAGGCCTGAAGACAGGCGGTGACGACCGGGCCGGGCGGCATCTGCCAGGCGGCGGCGGCAAGGGTCAGCGCCAGCGGGTAGCTCCAGCCACTGCGCGGGATCGCCTGCGGTCCGGTGGCAAGCGCGGCGAACAGCCGCTGGGGCGGTCCGTCGCCAGCCGGTGGCCAGGCGGCGGCGATGGCGGCGATGAAGGCATCGCCCTGGGCCGTGGTTTCCAGCCGCCGTTCGGAGCTGGGCTGCAGCGCCAGCGATAGGTCGAGCAGCTCGCGAAAACCGTCCGCATCGCCCGCATGGGCGGCCTCCTGTCCGCGCGCCAGCAGGATCGCGTCGGTGCGGCCGGCACCGTGATGCAGCACATCGTGCAGCCAGGCCTCCAGCGTCCCGGCATCGCGCACGCTTCCCTCCTCGACCGCCCATTCCAGCCCGTGGCTGTAGGTGTAGGCGCCGATCGGGAAGGCCGGCGACACCCAGGCGAGCAGCGGATAGAGATAGCCGGCCGGGCCGGTGGTCTCACCGGTCCGGCTGATGGTCATGGGTGCCCTGGGGGACATGCGGCGGGTGATGGGGCGCGCCGTGGGAATGGCCGTCGTGGCCGTGCACGCCCGCTTCGCCATAGGCGCCGTGTTCGGGATCGAACGGGGCGGCCAGCGTGGTCATCCGCCCGCCGAGCCTGGCGACCATGTCCTCGATCACATGATCGCGGCGAATGCGCAGGGCGCCGGGCAGCAGTTGCACCGGCAGATGGCGGTTGCCCAGATGCCAGGCGATGCGGACCAGCGCATCCGCGCCTGCCGCTTCGATCTCCACCAGATCCTCGGCGGCAGCGAGGATGGCGACGATGCGCCCATCCTCCAGTTGCAGGCCGTCGCCATGATGCAGATGCCGGGCCTGAGGCAGGTCGAGCAGCACCCGGGTGCCGCCGGCGCAGTCGAGGACGGCGCGGCGGCGATGCCGGTCTTCCCGGTCGAGCAGGATGCTGTCGGCCGGTGCACCTTCCCAGCTTCCGGCCGGAAGGATCGCCGCGACGCGGTTCACGCGACCGCCTCTTCGCCGCGCGCCATCGCCCGGAGGAAGGCGGGGCGGGAAAGCAGCCGCTCGAAATAGGCGGCAAGCGGTCCCGTGTCTGGCACATCGAACTTGGCGACCCGGGCCCAGCCGACCGCATGGCCGATCAGGATATCGGGGACAGTGAGGTTCTCGCCCATGACATAGCTGTTGCCGCCGAGCTTTTCCTTCAGCAGCTGCATCGCCTTGTCGAATTCCATGCGGCAGACGCGCTTGATCTCGGGCACGCGCATCTCTTCGGGGTGAATGAAGGTGTTCTTGGCGGCGGTCCAGAGCGCGCCCTCGATCTCGTCGACAACGAACTGGGTGATGCCATCCTGCCGGGCGCGCTGCGGGGTTCCGGCGGGAAAGGTGAGCTTGCCGTGCTTGTCGGCGAGATACTGGCAGATCGCCACGGAATCGGTGATGGCGAAGGCGCCGTCCTTCAGCACCGGCACCTTGCCGGAGGGGTTCAGCGCCCGCACCTCGTTGCTCTGGGGCATGGCCGGGATCAGCTCATAGGGCTCGCCCAGCTCCTCCAGCATCCAGATGACGCGCATGGCGCGTGTGCGGGGATATCCGATGACCGTGTACATGAAGGTCCTTTCATTGCGAATGGGGGCGGGCAGGACGTGGCATGCCTGCCGCCGGCGTCGGTGTCGGTCAGAACATAAAATACCGCTGTGCCATCGGCAGCACAGTGGCCGGTTCGCAGGTCAGCAATGCACCATCGGCACGCACCTCATAGGTTTCCGGGTCGACCTCGATGGTCGGCAGGGCATCGTTGAGGATCATCGACGTCTTGGAAAGCCCGCCCCGCGTGCCGGTGACCGGCAGCACCGTTTTTTCCAACCCGAGACGTTCCTTGATGCCATCGTCCAGGGCGGCCTGGGAGACGAAGGTCACGGCGGACTGGGCCGCCGCGCGTCCGAGCCCGGCGAACATCGGTCGGTAATGCACCGGCTGCGGGGTCGGGATCGAGGCATTGGGATCGCCCATCGGCGCGGCGGCGATGCTGCCGAGCTTGAGCACCAGATCCGGCTTGACGCCGAAGAAGGCGGGGTCCCAGATCACCAGATCGGCCAGCTTGCCGGTTTCGACCGAGCCCACATGGGCGGACAGCCCATGGGCGATGGCCGGATTGATGGTGACCTTGGCGATGTAGCGCCGCACCCGCAGATTGTCGTTCTCGCCGGTCTCACCGGTCAGCCGTCCGCGCTGCTGCTTCATCTTGTGGGCGGTCTGGAAGGTGCGGATGATCACCTCGCCGACCCGGCCCATGGCCTGGCTGTCAGAGGCGATGATCGAGAAGGCGCCCATGTCGTGGAGAATGTCCTCCGCGGCGATGGTCTCGCGGCGGATCCGGCTTTCGGCGAAGGCGACATCCTCCGGAATCGACCCGTCGAGGTGATGGCAGACCATCAGCATGTCGAGATGCTCGTCGATGGTGTTCGCCGTATAGGGGCGGGTCGGGTTGGTGGAGGAGGGAATGACATTGGGCTCGCCGCACAGGCGGATGATGTCCGGCGCATGGCCGCCGCCGGCCCCTTCCGTATGGAAGGCATGGATGGTGCGGCCCTTGAAGGCGGCGGTGGTGTTTTCCACGAAGCCGGACTCATTCAGCGTGTCGGTGTGGATCATTACCTGGATGTCATGGGCATCGGCCACTGCCAGGCAGCAGTCGATGGCCGCCGGGGTCGTGCCCCAGTCCTCGTGCAGCTTCAGCGCGGCGGCGCCGCCCAGCACCTGTTCCTCAAGAGCTGCGGGGAGCGAGGCATTGCCCTTGCCGGCAAAGGCCAGGTTCATCGGGTAGCCGTCCGCCGCCTGCAGCATGCGGCCGATGTGCCAGGCGCCGGGGGTGCAGGTGGTGGCGTTGGTGCCGGTCGCCGGTCCGGTGCCGCCGCCGACCATGGTGGTCACCCCGGACATGAGCGCTTCCTCGATCTGCTGCGGGCAGATGAAGTGGATATGCACATCGAGCGCGCCGGCGGTGACGATCTTGCCTTCGGCGGCAATCGCCTCGGTGCCGGGACCGATGACGATATCGACCCCGGGCTGGATGTCCGGATTGCCGGCCTTGCCGATGCCGGAGATGCGCCCGTCGGTCAGGCCGATATCGGCCTTGTAGATCCCGCTGTGGTCGATGATCAGCGCATTGGTGATCACCGTATCGACCGCGCCCTCCGCCCGGCCGCGCTGGGACTGGCCCATGCCGTCGCGGATCACCTTGCCGCCGCCGAATTTCACCTCCTCGCCATAGGTGGTGAAATCCCGCTCCACCTCGATGATCAGTTCCGTGTCGGCAAGGCGGATGCGGTCGCCGGTGGTGGGACCGAACATGTCCGCATAGGCGGCGCGGGACATCATATGGGGCATCAGGGTCTCCTGGGTGGGGGACGCGGGCCGGCCGGCCCGCGACCGGTCAGTTGCCAAGGCCTGTGGCCAGCTCCTTCAGATCCGCCGTCCGCTCCCGCGTCAGGTCGGCGCGGCACTGGTAGATCAGCATCGGTTCCATGGTGCCGCCCCGGGCGAGAAAGCCATAGGAGGCGCAGGCCTTGTCGCGAAACGGGATCCAGGCGCGCTGGGCGGCCTTGAGCGCATCGGCGGCGCCCTTCATCGACCCGTCGAGATAGCTGTCGGTCTGGCGCATTGCGGCCATGGCGGTGGCATAGGCGGCGTTCAGCTTCTTGTCGGCGGCCTGCCAGTCCAGCTCGGCGCAATAGGTCATTTCCATCTGGGTGACCGGGTCGGCGCAATTGACCTTGGGCTGGGCGCTGGCGGGAACGCCGGCCAGGGTGGCCAGCGGGGCGGCAAGGGCGATGAGGAGAGGCAGCTTGCGGATCACGGAAGGTTCCTTTCGTGGCAGGGGGCGTTCGCCTAGAGTGCGCCCATCACCTTGCCATTGAAACCATGGATTGTGCGATCCCCGACATAGGGGATCAGCGTGATTTTTCGGGTCTGGCCGGGCTCGAAGCGGATCGCCGTGCCGGCGGGAATGTCGAGACGCAGCCCTCGCGCCCTCTCCCTGTCGAAGGACAGCGCCGGATTGGTCTCGGCGAAATGATAGTGGGAGCCGACCTGCACGGGCCGGTCGCCGGTGTTGGCGACCTCCAGTTCGGTTGGGGCGCGTCCCTTGTTGAGTTCGATCTCGCCTGCGGCGGGAAACAGCTCTCCGGGGATCATGGCGGTTTCCTCCTAGCGGATCGGGTGATGGACGGTGACGAGCTTGGTGCCGTCGGGAAAGGTCGCCTCGACCTGAACGTCGTCGATCATCTCGGCGATGCCCTCCATCACCTGATCGCGGGTCAGAACGCGGCCGCCGGCGGCCATCAGATCGGCGACCGAGCGCCCGTCGCGGGCGCCCTCGACAACGAATTCGGAGATCAATGCCACCGCTTCGGGGTGGTTCAGCTTGACCCCGCGCGCCAGCCGCTTGCGCGCGACCTCGGCGGCCATCGCCAGCAGCAGCTTGTCCTTTTCCCTCGGTGTCAGTCGCATGGTGTCTCCCGCCTTGTCAGCAATGCCAGGTGCGCGGCAGCGGCGCGGCGCGCCAGCTTTCCAGAAACCGGATCAACCCTTCGCGCAGCGCCTGCCCGGTCAGAGCGATGAAGCGCAGGATCAGCACCCCGGGCAGCGCGCTGGCGCCGATGCCAAGGTCCCCGTCTTCAAGGCCAAGGGCCAGGTCGCGGGCGGAGCGAAGCTGCGCTTCCGCATCCGGCCGGCAGTCGATCAGGGTGGCAAAGGCCCGCCCGCCGGCGGCGGTCGCCGGGCCGGACAGGATGTTGGCGGCATCGCCCTCAATGCGGCTGTCTTCAGCGAAGAGAAGCCGCCCGTCGCGGCGGATGCGCCAACGGTCGCGGAAGGTGAGCTGACGGACGCTCTCGCCCATGGCGGCACGGCCGAGCAGCAGGCTTTCCACCGCCAGCATGCGTCCCTCCGGGGCGAGATCGGCGGAAAAGCAACGGGCAAGGCCGGCCCGGTCGAACAGAATGGTCTCCTGTGGCAGCCATTCCACCAGTGCGTCGGCGCCAACCGTTACCCGGTTGTCGACCCGGGCGGTGCCGGACAGGCGCCGGTAGATCCGCTCCGCTGCCTGGGTGGTGACGATGGCATGGGCTCCATCCCCCACCGCCGCGTCATAGGTCAGCCGGTCGCCGCCGGTCAGACCGCCGGCGGTGTTGAGGAGCACGGCGACCGGAACCCTGGTGTGGGTTTTCGGCAGGCGGACCCGGGCCGAGCCGCCCTGTTCGAGACGGTCGAGGCGGGTGTGGTCGCCGTGGCGGCAAAAGGTGACCCGCGCGCGTCCCTCGACCCGTTGCAGCTGCGGCGAGGTCGGAACCTCCTTTGGTGAGATCTGCGGGCGCGGAGTGGGATGGGCGGACATCGGGGGCTGATCCGGTAGGTGGATGGGTGCTGCGGTGCGTTGAAGGCACGAAGCAAGAGCGGGGCCAGTTCGCCGCGCGAGAGGGGGAGGGGCCGGGAAACCGGGAATTGGGCTGCCTGCGGGCTGGGCAGGCGATGGGGCGACGATGGGGTAGGGCCGGCCAAGTCGTCGCCAGATTGCCTGAAAATCCAGCAGTTGCATTTTTTCTGGGCGAAAGCCGTTACGTGAAACGGGTTTGCACCGATCTGAGGACGATGGATCGTGCCGAGCCGGAAGGGCGGTCGGCCGGTCGGTGCGGTGTTTCTTGCGGCTTTCTTGGATTTTGTCGGCTGGATCGGGTAAGAAGGAGGGAGAGCGGGCAGAGCTAAAACGCAACAGCGTGAAGGGCGGAACCACCGTGCTGAAAAGTGTGAAGGCAGGTCTGGAACGACTTCAGGGCGCGCGTCGCAGTGCCGGCGCGCTGGCCATCTGCGCCGGTTTGGGCCTGGCGGCGATGCTGGCGGTCGCCCCGGCGCGGGCGGAGGTCGCCGCCTGGATCGTGATTGATGCGGAAAGCGGCGCGGTGCTGGAACAGAAGCAGGCGCGGCGGCAATGGTATCCGGCCTCGATCACCAAGCTGATGACCGCCTATGTGACCTTTCGGGCCATTGGCGCTGGCCGCGCGAGCATGAAGTCCGCTGTCGTGATCTCCGCCAATGCCCACGCGGAACCGCCCAGCAAGATGGGCTTCAAGCCGGGCACCCGGCTGACCCTCGACAATGCGCTGAAGATGCTCCTGGTGAAGTCGGCCAATGATGTTGCCGTGGCCGTGGCCGAGGCGATCGGCGGTTCGGAACCGGCGTTTATCGCGATGATGAATGCGGAGGCGCGTCGGCTGGGCATGAGCGCGACCCGTTTCGTCAATCCGCATGGGCTCCCCGACAATCGGCAGGTGAGTTCGGCCCGGGATCTGGCTCTGCTCGCGCGGGTGATCTGGCGGGAATATCCGCAATACCGGAGCTATTTCAGCCACGGCGGTATTCGCGTCGGCAAGCGCACGTTGAAATCGGCCAATCGCGAGTTTCTGCGCCGCGTGCCGGGCGCCAACGGCATGAAGACCGGCTACATCTGTAATTCGGGCCTCAATGTCGCGGTGTCGGCGACGCGGGGCAACCGCACGGTGATCGCCGTCATTCTGGGCGCGGCCTCGGGCGTGGAACGGGTGGCGATTGCACGCGAACTGATCGACAAGGGGTTCGACAGCCGACGCGGCCGGTCGATCGAGCAGCTCACCGGCGTGTCCGGCGGGCCGCCGGCCGACAAATACTGCAAGCGCAACTCTCGCCCGACGGCGGAAGAGTTGCTCGCCCGCTTCGGCAAGAAGACCGCCAAGCGCTCGCCGCTGATGGCGCTGTTCAGTGAGGATATCGAGGGCGGGCGCATCCGGCGTGGCGTGATGCCCGCCATGGCGGCGCCGGCTGCCGAGGGCGTGCCGCTCAAGGCCGATGGCAAGACAGACTGGGCCAAGGTGATGGATCGGGTGATCGGGCCGCGCCGGCAAGCGCTGCAGGTGATCCCGGTCGGCATCGGCACGCCAAACGGCAGTGCCCCGCCTGCGGTGGCCGCCGGGGCCGGCTCGACCCTCACCGTGGTGGATGTGCCGACGCCCAAGGTGAAGCCGCTGGGGCCGGCCGCTGCCTCACTGGTGCCGCTGGAGGCGGATAAGGCCGGAAAGGCGGCTGCCGGTCCGGCGCCCGGGGCGATCTTCAACGGCCAGCCACTGTTGCTGGTGCCGGTGCCCAATCCGCGTCCGTGAGCCCGGCGCGAACCCGATCCGATACAAGGAGTCTGACGTGACCGAAACTGCCACCGGCGGCGCGCCCGCGCGCGGTCCCAAGCCGCCGATCCCGCTGACCGTGATCACCGGCTTTCTCGGCGCCGGAAAGACGACCCTGCTGAACGCTCTGCTGCGTGATCCGGCGCTGGCCGATACGGCGGTGATCATCAACGAGTTCGGCGAGGTCGGGCTCGATCACCTGTTCGTGGAAGGCAGCGGCGAGGGCATTATCGAGCTTTCCTCCGGCTGCCTGTGCTGCACCATTCGCGGCGATCTGGTGACGACGCTGGAAGATCTCCTGCGCCGGGTCGACAACGGCCGGACCGAGCGGCTGGCGCGGGTGGTGATCGAGACCACCGGTCTCGCCGATCCGGCACCGGTGCTGCACACGGTGATGCAGCACCCCTATCTGGTGATGCGCTACCGGCTCGATGGGGTGGTGACGCTGGTCGATGCGGTCAACGGGCTGGCAACGCTCGATGCCCAGGAAGAGGCGGTCAAGCAGGTGGCGGTTGCCGACCGCATCGTGCTGACCAAGACCGACCTTGCGGCGGGCGCGGAGGCGCGCGATCCGGCCAGCCCGCTGCGGCGGCGGATCGCCGGGCTCAATCCGGGCGCGCGGGTCGTCGATGCGGCGCTGGGCGAGGCCGGGGTCGCGACCCTGATCGGCACAGGCCTTTACGATCCGGAGACGAAGACCGCCGATGTGCGGCGCTGGCTGAACGCGGAAGCCTATGCGGCGGGGCAGGGCGGGCACGATCACGCGCATGACCATGACCACCCCCATCATCACGGGCATCACCACCATCACGGCGAGGCGCATGATCATGGCCATGGCGGCCATGCCCATGACGTCAACCGGCACGGGGCGGATATCCGCGCCTTTTCCCTGACCAGCGAGGCGCCGGTGCCGGTGGCCGCGCTCGACATGTTCCTCGACCTGTTGCGCTCGGCCCATGGGCCGAAGCTGCTGCGGATGAAGGGCATCGTTCACACTGTGGAGGATCCGGAGCGGCCGCTGGTGCTGCACGGGGTGCAGCATGTGTTCCATCCGCCGGTGCGGCTCGACGCCTGGCCCGACGCGGACCGCCGCACCCGGCTGGTGTTCATCACCCGCGATTTGCCGGAAGACTTCATTCGCCGGCTGTTCACCGCTTTCACCGGCGGCGTCGCCAGCGATACCCCGGACCGGCAGGCGCTGGCGGAAAACCCGCTGGCGATCACCGGGTTTTCCGGCCGCTTCGGCTAGGATCCTGACATTGGGGGCGGGACAGCGCTTCGACCTGCCCCGCTGGGCTCATTTGCCCGAACGCACGCGGATCAGTCCTTCCTGGGCCACCGAGGCGACAAGCCGTCCGGCTCGGTCATAGAGCGCACCACGGGTGAAGCCGCGCGCGCCGGAGGCCGAGGGGCTGTCTTCGACATAAAGCAGCCACTCGTCGGCGCGGAACGGGCGATGGAACCACATGGCGTGGTCGAGGCTCGCGACCTGCAGCTTCGGATCGAAGACGCTGGTGCCATGGGCGAACAGCGAGGTGTCGAGCAGGGTCATGTCCGAGGCATAGGCGAGCACGCAGGAGTGGATGCGGCTGTCATCGGGCAGCGGTGCGCTCGCCCGCACCCAGACATTCTGGGCCGGGGTCAGTTTGTTGCGGCTGAAATAATGGGTCAGATCGACCGGGCGCAGCTCGATCGGCCGGTCCCGCTCCCAGTATTTGCGCACGCTCTCCGGC
Organism: Stappia taiwanensis; assembly: GCF_014635285.1. Taxonomy (GTDB): domain Bacteria; phylum Pseudomonadota; class Alphaproteobacteria; order Rhizobiales; family Stappiaceae; genus Stappia; species Stappia taiwanensis. Next base: position 142,247 of record NZ_BMCR01000011.1, read on the forward strand.
GCGACGGCGAGGAATTTTTCCTTCAGCTCCGCTTCGCTTGGAAGGTCCTCGGGCATTGGCACGTCCGGCCTGTCGGCCTGGTGCTCCAGCCCCTCCTCGACCACCTGGAACGAGGCGGACATGGAAAAGATCGCGTGACCGTGCTGGATCGCCACCACCCGGCGGGTGGTGAAACTGCCGCCGTCGCGGATACGGTCGACCTCGTAGATGATCGGCACCAACGGATCGCCAGGCCGCATGAAATAGCCGTGCAGGGAATGTACCAGCCGGTCTTCGGGGACGGTGCGGGAGGCGGCCACCAGCGCCTGACCGATCACCTGGCCGCCGAACACCCGCTGCCATCCCGCCTGCGGGCTCATGCCGCGGAATAGATTGTGTTCCAACGGTTCCAAATCGAGTATCGAAAGGAGATCGTCGACGGCTGAACGCATCGGGAAAGGCCTCTGTTTTTTCGAGGTAACGGGACGGAGCGCCCGGGACCGTGCGGTTGCCCGCGACGAAAAGTCAAGACTGACGTATGGTCACGCGTCATCATCGGGCGGGACGGGCGAATCGCGCGGCGGCGTGGGACACATGACAGGAGATAGCAGCGCAGCGCGTTGCCGGAATGAAAAGGACATCCAGATGGCAAGCGACCAGATGGCGGGCGACAGGCAAGGCGATATGGCGGCGCCCCTCGACGTGCTGGTGGGCGGAGGCGGATATGTCGGCCTGTCGCTGGGGGTGGCGCTGAAACAGGCGGATCCGGCGATGTCGGTGGCGGTGGTCGACCAGCGGCCACGCGCGGCGCTGGAAACCGATCCGCGCGCCTCGGCGGTGGCTGCCGCCGCCAGCCGGATGCTTGACCAGCTCGGCGTCTGGGAGGAGATCGCTCCGCACGCACAGCCGATGACGGAGATGATCGTCACCGACTCGAAGCTGCGCGATGCGGTGCGGCCGGTGTTCCTGACCTTCGACGGCGAGGTCGAGGAAGGCGAGCCTTTCGCGCATATGGTTCCGAACGGCCAGATGGTGGCGGCGCTGTCGCGGCGGGCGGAAGCGCTCGGGGTGGAGTTGATCGCGCCGGACGGGGTGCGGGATTTCGCTGTTGGCACCGGCATGGTGGAGGTGGAACTGGCCTCGGGCACCCGGCGCCGGGCGCGGCTGCTGGTGGCGGCCGACGGGGTGCGCTCGCGGTTGCGCGATCTGGCCGGCATCCAGACCGTGCGCTGGGAGTATGACCAGTCGGGCATCGTCACCACCGTGCGGCACGAGCGTCCGCATCAGGGCCGGGCCGAGGAGCATTTCCTGCCCTCTGGCCCCTTTGCCATCCTGCCGCTGACGGGCAACCGCTCGTCGCTGGTGTGGTCGGAAAAGCGGGCCGAGGCGGATCGCCTCGTCAAGGGCGACGATTTCACCTTCGAACTGGAGCTGGAGCGCCGGTTCGGCCACCATCTGGGCAAGATCACGCTGGAAGGGCCGCGCCACGCGTTTCCGCTCGGCCTGACCCTGGCGCGCAGTTTCGTGCGGCCGCGTTTCGCGCTCGCCGGCGACGCGGCACACGGCATTCACCCGATCGCCGGTCAGGGGCTGAACCTGGGCTTCAAGGACGTGGCGGCGCTGGCCGAGGTGCTGGTGGAAGCCCGCCGGCTCGGCCAGGATGTCGGTGCGCTCGACGTGCTGGAGCGCTATGAACGCTGGCGCCGCTTCGACACCTTCCAGATGGGCGTCGTCACCGATGTCTTGAACCGCCTGTTTTCCAACGATATGGATGGTGTTCGCGCCGTGCGGGATGTGGGGCTCGGTCTGGTCGACCGGATGCCGTCGCTGAAGAAGTTCTTCATCCGCCAGGCGGCAGGGCTTCAGGGAGAGGCGCCCCGCCTGTTGACGGGGCAGCCGATCTGACGAAGGGTCTTTCTCGGGAAAGGTCCTGGCTGTGAGCGATTGACCTGGGGGAATTCCGGAGATCGGGACTCTGACTTCGGCACGGGAGGGGGAAGATCGGAGTGATGCCCGGGTCAGAGACGGCGGTAAGCGACCAGCCGCAGCGGATCATCCTGATCACTGGCTGCTCCTCCGGGATCGGCCGGGCGGCCGCCCATGCGCTGCGCGGCCGGGATTGGCGGGTGATCGCCACGGCGCGGGCGCAAGCCGATGTGGAGATCCTGCGCGACAAGGGGTTTGAAAGCTTCCGTCTCGACTATGAGGATGAGGACAGCATCACGGCGGCGGCAGACGCGGTGCTGGAGCGCTCCGGCGGCCGGCTCGACGCGCTGTTCAACAACGGCGCCTACGCCATTCCCGGAGCGCTGGAGGACCTGCCGACCGCAGCGCTGCGCGGATTGTTCGAGGCGAACTTCATCGGCTGGCACACGCTGACCCGGGCGGTGCTGCCGGCGATGCTGGCTGAGGGGCAGGGACGGATCGTGCAATGCTCCTCGATCCTCGGCTTCATCGGCATGCCCTATCGCGGCGCCTATAACGCCTCGAAATTTGCCCTTGAGGGCTACAGCGACACCCTGCGGCTCGAGCTCGCCGGCACCGGCGTTCATGTCTCGCTGATCGAGCCCGGACCGATCGCAACCCGGTTCACCGAAAACGCGCTGGCCAATTTCGAGCGGGTGATTGGCCCGGAGGGCATCGCCAGGTCCCGGTTTGGCGCCATCTATGAGCGGCGGCTGGCGCGGATGCGTGCGGGCGAGCCCTCACCGTTCAAGCTGCCGGCCAGCGCGGTCGTCAAACAGCTCGTCCATGCGCTGGAGGCGCCGCGCCCGCGTGCGCGCTACCGGGTGACCCTGCCGACCAAGGTGATGGCGGCGGTGAAGCGGCTGCTGCCCACCCGCGCTTTCGATCATGTGTTGCGCCGTGCCGCGCGCACCGAAGAGTAGTCGGCGGGACTGAGCACCTATGGTTTGTTTCCAGGAGAGGACGTAAGGATGGGAGAGGTGTTGCGGACGCTCGTGCCGTTCGCTGTCGGGGCGGTGGCGGTGGTGCTGCTGCTGGGTTTGTGGAACATGGTGCGGGGCGGCTCGTCCTCCCGGTCGCAGACCCTGATGCGCTGGCGGGTCGGGCTGCAGTTCCTGGCCATCGTTCTGGTGATGGCGTTGCTCTATGTGTCCGGGGTCCGGCCGTGACGCGGGAACCTTTAGGGAGGCGGTGATGGTCGTACTCAACAAGATCTATACCAAGACCGGCGATGCGGGCACCACGGCGCTCGGCTCTGGCGAGCGCCGGGTGAAACACGACCCGCGTGTCGACGCCTATGGTACGGTGGACGAGACCAACGCGATCCTCGGGCTCGCGCGTCTGGTAACGGCGCAAGCGTTTCCCGATCTCGATGCGGTGCTGGCGCGGATCCAGAACGATCTGTTCGATCTGGGAGCCGATCTGGCGACGCCGGACACTGGCGAGGATCTGGGCTACGAGCCCTTGCGCATCACCCATGGGCAGGTGAGCGCGCTGGAGGCGGAGATCGACCGGTTGAATTCCGATCTGTCACCGCTGCGCTCCTTCGTGCTGCCGGGCGGAGTGCCGGCGGCGGCACATCTGCACCATGCACGCACGGTGGCGCGGCGGGCCGAACGGCTGATGACGGCGCTGGCGGAGCGTGAGACGATCAATCCACAGGCGGTGATTTACATGAACCGGCTGTCCGATTTCTTCTTCGTCGCCGCCCGCTGGGTCAATCATGCCGATAGCGGCGCTGGCGACGTGCTGTGGGTGCCCGGCAAGAACCGGTGATGCGGTTGGCAGGGCTGACCCAAGGACGAGGCGGGGCGCATGTTCATCCCCTTGCATGATCACAACGGGCTTGAATATGTCCGGCGACAATATGTCACCTGGGGTCTGATCGTGCTCAACGTGCTGGTGTTTCTGTTCGTTCAGCAGGGCGGGTTGTCGGAACCGGCGATGCAGGCCTCAAGCCTCTCCTATGGGCTGATACCGGCGGTGCTGTTCGACCTGCGTGATCTTGCTCCGAACCTTGTGGTGTTTCCGGAAAAAGCGTCGCTGGTGAGCTATGCCTTCGTCCACGGGAGCTGGATGCATCTGGGCGGCAACATGCTGTTCCTCTGGGTCTTCGGCGACAATGTCGAGGATGCCATGGGCCATTTCCGGTTCCTGGCGTTCTACCTCCTGTGCGCGGCCGCGGCCGGGTTTGCCCATGCGCTGCTCGATCCGGCCTCGACGATCCCGCTGATCGGCGCCTCTGGCGCCGTCGCCGGGGTGATCGGTGCCTATCTGGTGTTGCATCCGCATGTGCGGGTCTGGGTGCTGGCGCTCGGGCGCGTGCCCTTGCGGTTGCCGGCGAGCTGGGTGCTGCTCGCCTGGATCGGTTTTCAGCTGCTGATGGCGCTCGGATATGGTGAGAAAGGTGTCGCCTGGTGGGCGCATGTGGCTGGCGCGGCGGCCGGGGCGGCGCTGGTGGTGGTGATGCGCCGCCGTGGGGTGCCGCTGTTCGACCGGGCAGGCTGAAAGGGCGCGCGGGGGACGCTCTCGGGCGTGACCGAGCGCGCCGTTGACACCGCAACGCAGCATCATTACGGTCGCCGCCCGATGGCTGAAACCTGCGGGCGGCGACCGTCAGAAACAGGTATCCTTGCGGCAGGGCGCACGCCCCCTGACAGGGGGAACGGGCGTCCGGTCGGGCGTTTTGGAAGAGATCAACGCGATGGCGGTCGAGCGTGCGCGGGTTGATCGAGCGGGAGGTTGAAAAACCGATGAAGATCCTTGTGCCCGTAAAGCGGGTTATTGACTACAACGTGAAGGTTCGGGTGAAGTCGGACGGTTCAGGCGTTGATCTTGCGAATGTTAAGATGTCGATGAACCCGTTTGACGAGATCGCGGTTGAAGAGGCGATCCGTCTTCGCGAAGCGGGCAAGGCGTCGGAGATCGTTGTGGTCTCGGTGGGTCCGCAGCAGGCGCAGGAGACGCTGCGCACGGGTCTTGCGATGGGCGCGGACCGGGGCATCCTGGTGAAGACCGATGCCACGACGGAGCCGCTGGCGGTGGCCAAGATCCTGAAGGCGATCGTTGCCGAGGAAGAGCCGGGCCTGGTGATCCTGGGCAAGCAGGCGATCGATGACGACTGCAACCAGACCGGCCAGATGCTGGCAGCGCTCCTGGGCTGGGCGCAAGGCACCTT
>NZ_BMCR01000012.1 GCF_014635285.1 Stappia taiwanensis
CAAGGCGATGACGGCGGCCGCCGCGCTGGGCGGGGATGTGCATGTGCTGGTGGCGGGCAAGGGCTGCCGGCCGGCGGCCGAACAGGCTGCGAAGCTTTCCGGGGCGGCCAAGGTTCTGCTCGCCGATGGCGACGGGCTTGCCGAGCAGTTGGCCGAGCCGATGGCCGATCTGGTGCTGTCGCTTGCCGAGGGCTATGACGCGATCGTGGCGCCGGCGACGGCGAACGGCAAGAACATCCTGCCGCGGGTCGCGGCGCTGCTCGACGTGATGCAGCTTTCCGACATCACCGCGGTGGTCGATGCGGACACGTTCGAGCGTCCGATCTACGCGGGCAACGCGATCCAGACGGTGAAGTCGTCGGATGCGAAGAAGGTGATCACGGTGCGCACGGCGAGCTTTTCGGCGGCCGGGGAGACCGGTTCGGCGGCGATCGAGGAGATTGCTGCGGTCGCTTCGGAGCTGTCGAGCTTCGTTGGCCAGGAGCTGTCGAAGTCGGACCGTCCGGAGCTTGCCTCGGCGAAGGTGATCATCTCCGGCGGTCGTGCGCTCGGCTCGAAGGAGAAGTTCGAGGAGGTGATGCTTCCGGTGGCCGATGCTCTGGGGGCGGCTGTTGGCGCCTCGCGGGCGGCGGTGGATGCGGGCTATGCGCCGAACGACTGGCAGGTTGGCCAGACGGGCAAGGTGGTCGCGCCGGATCTTTACATTGCCTGCGGGATTTCCGGGGCGATCCAGCATCTTGCGGGGATGAAGGATTCGAAGGTGATCGTGGCGATCAACAAGGACGAGGAGGCACCGATTTTCCAGGTGGCCGACTACGGGCTTGTGGCCGATCTGTTCGACGTCCTGCCCGAGTTCAAGGCAGCGGTCGGCTGACGTCCCGAAACAGCGCTGCCATTAGACCAAAGGGCCCGCACAACGCGGGCCCTTTTCGTTTCGGAGACTGAAGACGTTGCGCCCCCGCCCGGTAAGGCGGGAGCGACCAGCTGGCGTGTCAGGCCGCACCTTCCGGCGCGGAGACGAACCAGGACCTACGGGCGAACCGCAGGCCGGCGAAGTAGAGACAGAAGCCGACAACCGCGCTGGTCGGCGCGGAGAACTCCGCATGGGCCCCGCCTGCAGCGTAGACGAGGATGCCGGCACCGGCGGCCGCGAACCAGGCGAACAGTCCGAGCGGATTGAAGGCCGGCACATGGCTGATGCGGTATTCGATATCGCCGCCGACCAGCGCCGCATAGCGATCGCTGAGGATATGGGCGAGCGCCACCGCGACCCAGGCGACGACGAAGATGCCCTGATAGGCCAGCGCCTGCAGCAGATAGGCAAAGACATCGGCCAGCATCAGCACATAGACGATGGCGCCGACCAGCACCGCCCAGAGAATGCGGCCGAAGGGCAGGGCGCCAAGCGGCGAGAACAGCGCCTCCATGTTGACCGAGGCGAGGTAGTAATTGGCGGTGTTGATGCGGGTCTGGGTGACCCACACGAACACCAGCCCCCCCAGGCCCATCAGCTTCAGCAGCGACAACAGCACGGACACTTCGGAGATCGCCCCGTCGTTCGGCACGGTGCCGATCATGAAGATGCCGAACAGGCCGCTGACCAGAAAGGCCATCAGATAGAACGGCATGCCGAAGTTGACCCCGGCGTGGTAGCCCGCATCCTCCTGCCGACCGAAGCGGGCATAGTCGAAGGTGAACATCATCAGCACCCAGACGCCCATGTAATAGACGAAGCAGGACCACCAGCCGCCAGCGGGCGCACCTTCGGCCGGTCCGAGTTCGAGCCAGGCGTTGGAATAGCCATATTCCGCGACGGCGAGGCCGACGGCGGCCAGGAGCCCGAGGATATAGACCGGCAGCAGGATGCCGTTGAACTTGTCCAGCCAGGTCTGGATGCTGCCGAAGATCAGAACAACGCTGTAGGCGACGACGACCAGCGCCCCCACCTCATAGGAGATGCCGGGGAAGGTGGTGGTCAGACCGACCGCGATCACCGAGCCTTCGAACACCGCGTAGTAGATCGCCGTCGCGCAGAAGATCAGCGTGGCGATGCTGGCGCCGACGCTGCCGAACAGCACCCGGGAGAACAGGGCCACCGACAGGCCGGTGCGGATCGCATAGCGGCTCAGCACCGCGTTGATCGCGCCATAGGCGATCACCGACAGGATCATGCCGATGATGGCGTTGCGGGTGCCGAAATTCAGCGCCATCGACGCCCCGACGACGATGTAGAACACCGCACTGCACACCGCCCACCAGGCCATGGTGAGGTTCAGCTTCGGCATCCGCGCCTCCGGCGGCACGGCGATATTGGAAAAGTCGAGCGTGTCGGCCTCCGGGGCCGATTGCAACTGGGCCATTGTCATTCCCTTCTGGTGAGGTTGTTGTCGTTGAATCTCACCGGGCAGGGGAGAGCGCACGCCTCCCTTGAACGGCCCGGATCTTGTTGGCGATCCGGTGCCGCTCGTGCCGGTGTCAGTGCTGCAAGGTCAGTGCTGCAATCTCAGGGAGACGGACCGGCGCAAGTGGCCGATCCGTCCGGTTGACCGGAGCGCCATCAGCCCTGGTGCTGGCGCTGCAGAACATAGGAGCCGCTTTCGTGCAGCTCCGCCGCCCAGCCCGGTTCCACGACGATGGTGGTCGTCGTCTCCTCGATGATCGCCGGGCCGGTGATGTGATCGCCCGCGCCCAGCCGGGTGCCGTCATAGACCGGGGTGCGGGTGAATTCGCCGCTTGAGGAGAAGATCGCCATGCGGGTGCCCTTGAGCGCTCCGTCGGAATCCCCGCCTTTGGAGAGAACCGCGTCATCCGGCTTGCCGACCACCCCGTAAAGGGTGCTCTCGATGTTGACCACCTCCACGGTGCTCGCCGGCTCCGCATAGGTGTAGAGCTGCTCGTGCCGGCGGTGGAAGGCATCCTTCAGCCGTTCGACGGTTTCGGCGGTAATGTCGAAGCTGTCGACCTCCACCGTGCATTCATGCACCTGGCCGAGGTAGCGCATCTCCAGGCTGCGGGTGATGCGGATATTCTCGTCGGTGAACCCGTCCTGCCGCAGCTGCCGGGTACCGTCTTCCTCCAGCTGCCGGAACAGGCCGTTGACCCGGGCGTAGGCCTCGTCGTTGTCGAGCCGCACCGGACAGGTTGCCATGTGGTTGTATTTCACGTCGGAGATGATCTGGCCGAAGGCGCAAAGGCCGGAGGCGAGCTTGGGGACGATGATCCGGGAAATGCCCATTTCCCGGGCGATGGCGCTGATATGCGCGCCCGTCGCGCCGCCGGCGCAGACCAGCACGAAGTCGCGCGGATCGTAGCCGCGCTCGATGGACACACGGCGGATGCCATTGACCATGTTGGCGTTGACGATGGTGAACATGCCGTAGGCCGCCTTTTCCAGGCTGATATTCAGCGGCTCGGCGATGCGGCTGCGGATGGCCTCCTCGGCCTTTGCCCGGTCGAGCGGCAGACGGCCGCCGACGAGCCCGCCCGGACAGAGATAGCCCAGCACCAGATTGACATCGGTGGTGGTCGGCTCGGTGCCGCCGCGCCCGTAGCAGGCCGGGCCGGGGTCGGAGCCCGCGCTTTGCGGGCCCATCTGCAACAGCCCCATATCGTCGATCCAGCCGATCGAACCGCCGCCGGCGCCGAGCGTCTCCACCTGGATCATCGGCACGCCGATGCGATAGCGCAGGAAGTCGATGTTCTTGTTGAGGTTTGTCACCCCCTCATGGGTCAGGGTGATGTCGAAGGAGGTGCCGCCCATGTCGACGGTGATGACATTCTGGTCCTCGAACGGGGCGCAGACATGCAGACCCGCCTTCGGTGCGGAGGCCGGGCCGGAGTTGATGGCATAGACCGAGCGGTCGGCCATCAACTGGCCAATGGCGAGACCGCCGTTGGACTGGAAGTAGCGCACCGGCGAGGTCGCCCCGAGGGAGCGGAAATAGGCGTCCACCGCCGTCACGTAGCGCTTCAGGATCGGCGCCAGATAGGCATTGGTGATGGCGGTGGAGGTGCGGGTGTATTCCCGCACCTGCGGGTAGAGATCGGAGCCGAGGGTGAGGGGCACGTCAGGCATCATCTCGCGCACGATTTCGGCGGCCCGCCGTTCATGTTCGGGCTGCAGCACCGACCAGACGAAGGAAATCGCAACGGATTCGATCCCCTCCTCGATGAAGGCACGGCAGGCGGCACGCACATCCTCCTCGTTGATCGGGGTGCGGATCGTGCCGTTCGACAACACCCGCTCGCGCACGCCCTTGCGCAAATTGCGCGGCACCAGCATCACCGCCGGCGGATACTCCGCGTCATAGCGATAGCCATCTTCCTTGTGGCCGTTGCGGATCTCGATGGAATCCTCATGGCCGGCGGTGCAGATCAAGCCGGTGCGCGCGCCCTTGTGCTGGATCAGCGCGTTGAGGCCGACCGTGGTGCCGTTGATGCACAGATCGCAGTTGGGAATGATCTCTTCCAGGTCGACGCCCAGATCCTCGGCGATCAGACCCAGGCCGTTGCGGATCGCCAGGGTCGGGTCGGACGGGGTGGAGAGGGCCTTGTAGAGGCGGCTGCCGCCGGCTCGTTCGGCGAGGACGAAATCGGTGAAGGTGCCGCCGGCGTCGATGCCGAGACGATATTTGCTGTTCATGATCAGTATCCTTGAATGAGGGGAACGGTCAGGCGGCGCGCAGCTTGCGCGTCGCGTCCAGATCGACCCTCAGGGAGCCGGCATCCTCGATCACCACGCCATAGTCGCGGCGGGCGCCCTCGAGGGAGACGAGGCCGAGTTTCACGTCCGCCAGAACCTTGTCGACGGGGCGCTGCATCGGGTCGCCGTAGCCACCGCCGCCCGGGTTCATGTTGGTCACGGTCTCGCCCGGCTTGATCACGCCGATGGTGTTGTCGCGGATGGTCTCGACCTTGCCGTCGCGCTTCAGCTCCAGCCGGCCGACCTTGGTGTCGGTCATCTGCGAGCCGGCACCGGCCGCGCCCAGCGCCGGCAGACGGCGCCCCTCGCCGAACATGATGAAGGTCATGTCGCTGTCGAGCGGCTCCACCTCCCAGGCCGTGCCCGATCCACCGCGATAAAGCCCGGCGCCGCCGCTGTCGGTCATCAGCGAATAGCGGTGAATGATGATCGGATAGGAATGTTCCAGCAGTTCCACATCGCCAGAGGTCAGCGCGCCAAAGCAGCATTCCGGCCCGCAGGCGTGCCAGCCGTCCTGCTGCGGCGTGGCGCCAGCGCCGGAGATGATGGTGGCGAGCACCATCGTCACATATTCCTCGTCGTGCCGGGTGTCCCAGCCGGCGATGTTCAGACCATTGGCATGGCCCCAGGACGCGGCGACCTTGGAAGGCATCGCCTTTTCGAAGGCAAGGCGGACCGCATCGGTCAGCGTTTCCATCGGTGTGGTGGTGCAGTTCATGTGCGGCGCCGGTTCCTGGGCGTTGCACAGGGTTCCCTTCGGCCCCATGTTCACGCTGACGCAGCGGTAGAGCCCCTCGTTGTAGGGCGGCGGCAACTGGGCGAACATCATCAGGCCGAGATAGACGCCGGAATAGGAATTGCCCTCGTAGGAGTTGATGAAATACGGGATCTGCGGCGGGCTGGAGATCTCGATGTGGCAGCTGTCGTCCTCGATCGTCACCTTTGCGGTGATGTCGAAATCGCCGAAGCCGTGACCGGCGTCCTCCAGCACCGCCGTGCCCTCATAGGTGCCGTCGGGCACCGTGCGGATCAGGCTGCGCATCTGCCGTTCGGCCATGGCCAGCAGCTCGTCGACACAGGCATCGACCTGCTCCGCGCCGTATTTTTCCAGCATCCGGATGAGGTTGCGCTCGCCCACCTGGCAGGCGCCGATCAACGCGTTGAAATCGCCTTCCTGATCGCGCCGCGCCCGCATGTTGGTCAGGATCATGTTGAGCACGTCGTGGCGCGGCTTGCCCCGGTCCCAGATTTTCACCGGCGGAATGCGCAGGCACTCCGCGTAAATCTCCTTGGCTTCCGGATTGTAGCCGGCCGGCACCGGTCCGCCGATGTCGGTCAGATGCCCCTTGCAGACGGTCCAGTAGACCAGCTTGCCCTCATAGAAGACCGGTTTGTACATGCAGGTGTCGATGGCATGGCTACCGCCATAGGCCGGATCGTTGTGCAGGATCAGATCGCCTTCGTGGATGTCGTCGCCGAAATAGTCGGCGATCACCTTCATCGCCGGAATCAGCGAGCCCAGATGAATTGGAATGTCCTGCCCTTGCAGGATCATCTCCGGTGTGGCGTTGAAGAGCGCGGTCGAATAGTCATGCGCCAGGTTGAAGACGCTGGACCGGGCGGTCTTTTCCAGCGACAGCGTCATTTCGCGCTGTGTGGTTTCCAGGATGCCGCGCACCACCGAAAGGGTGATCGGGTCGATCTTGGCCTGCTGGCTTCGTTCGGGTTTTCCGACTGTCTGTTCCATCCTCGTGCCTTTCCATGACGGCTGGATCCGGCCGTGCTGGCACGCCGTTCCTCCCCGCCGTCTGTTCTGGTTCTTGCTCCGCCAGCAACAGTAGGAACGGGATGCGCGGACTGTCTTTGCGCCTCAGCGCAGGATTTCTTGACGTGGAGTGCACAGGCGGCCATGCGCGTTTGTGCCCTTCGGCCCCCTCGCCTAAGGTAACGGTGGGAGGACGAGAGGATGAACACGCTGATCTCGACAGGCTGTGTGCCGCCTGCGGATCGCAGCGCCCATTGGCGTGACGCGATCGCCCGGGCCTATTTTCCGCTGGATCTGCGGTTCCGCGAGGCGGAGCGGTTCGGCGGGCGCCTGGAGGAATGGAACCTCGGGCAGGTCTCGCTGTCGCGGCTTCGCTCCGAGGCCCTGTCCTACCACCGGCTGCCGCAGCACCTTGCCTGCGACGAGGAAGAGCACCTGCTGGTGACGATCCCGCTGCGCTCGGAAATCTTCTTCGCCCAAGCGGGCCGCGAGGTCTATTGCAAGCCCGGCGGCTACATCATCGAACGCAGCGATCAGCCCTATGATTTCAGCTACGATGCGCGGGCCGATCTCTGGGTGATGAAGGTTGCGGCCGCGGCCCTCGGCGGGCGGATCCGCGCGCCGGACCGGTTTTGCGGCATGCAGTTCAACGCCGGCGGCGGTGTTTCCGGCCTGTTCGTCGACATGCTGCATCACATTCCGCAGCGGTTCGCGACCATGACCGCGGAGGCGCGCGAGGCGGTGGGCCTGCATCTGGTGGAACTGCTCGCCCTGTCGATCCACGCGGATGAACGCACGCTGACCTCCGGCGGCTCCTCCGTGCGCGCCGCCCATCTGAGCCGGGCCGAACATTTTGTGCGGGCCAACCTGCACCGGCCGGAACTGGGCCCGGAGCTGATCGCGCAAAGCTGCGGCATTTCGGTGCGCTATCTGCATGCGCTGTTCCGCGACACCGACCGAACGCTTGGCCAATGGGTGCGCGATCTGCGGCTGGAGGCGGTGAAGATGGACCTGCGCGCAGCCGGCGCGCGGCAGTCGATCGCCGAGATCTGCTTCCGGCGGGGCTTCGGCGACGTGGCGCATTTCTCGCGGCTGTTCAAGCAGCATGTCGGCTGCTCGCCCGGGGAATATCGGCAGGAAAATCTCAGGACCTGCCGCCGCGATCCCGCGCTGGACCAGGCGGAAGGCGAAGCGCCCGCCTGACACGCCGGGCGCGGGCGGATCGCGCCGGCAGCGCCGAAAGGCAGCACCTGCACGATCAGGAGAATCTTGTCGGGAAAGGATATGGGGCATCTGGCGGCGCGGTTTCAGGAACGGCCCCTGTCAGGCCTCCCGAAACCGCCCCGGAAAGGTCAGTCGCCGGTCTTCGGCGCGGTGTTCAGCTTCGCGGCAACCACATTGAGTGCGGCGATGCGGGCATCGGCGGATGCGTCGGCCTCGGCCTTGTCCAGCATCTTGACGATGTCGGTGAACTGCTGGAATTCCTCGCTGGCAGCTTCGACGGACAGCGGCTGGTCGTCATAGGATTCGACGAAGCGCTGAGCGACATAGGCCAGCAGCAGGTAGGCTGCGGCATTGTCCGGCTCCTCGGACACCCGGGCACGGGCCATGCGCGCACAGGCATCATAGGCCCGCACGCCGGCGCCCTGCTCATTGAGACATTCCAGAAGCTGGTCAAACATGGACCTGTCCTTTCGCATTTTACTGAGGCAGCCGGGAGATGCCGCCATGATTGGCCGGCCATGCGACCGGCTCAGTGAGCCCGCAGTTCAGGGTGAACGGATGATCGACGCGGTACTGCACCGCATCGATCTCCAGCAGCATCTTCGCCACCGTTTCCGCGATCAGGGGCGTGCCCGAGAACTGTGCCTGCAAACATGCGCCGCCTGTCTTGCCGTGGTTGGTTAGCCCGGCTGCCCTCCTGCCTGCGTTTCGAGCGCCCAATGGAGGGGAACAGTCGGGTCGAACAGGGTCACCGGACCGTCGGCGCTGGCGATCCGCTCCGGCCAGGCCTGCGGTTCGTCGTGCCGAACGAGAGTGACCGATTCGTCGTTCGAGGGCAGACCGTACCAGATCGGACCGTTCAGCGAGGCGAAAGCTTCAAGCTTTTGCAGCGCATCGCATTCCTCAAACACATGGGCCAGACAGGGCAGGGCGAGCGGCGCGGAGAAAACGCCGGCACAGCCACAGCTCGACAGCTTCCGCCCATCGGTATGCGGCGCGGAATCCGTTCCCAGGAAGAAGCGCTGGTCACCGCTGGTGGCCGCCACCCGCAGCGCCTGACGATGGCGCTCGCGCTTGATGATCGGCAGGCAGTAGTAATGGGGGCGAATGCCGCCGGCGAGCATCGCATTGCGGTTGACCATCAGGTGATGAACCGTGATGGTCGCCGCCAGATTGCGCTCCGATGCCTGCACATACTCCACCGCATCCTGGGTGGTCACATGCTCCATCACGACCTTCAGGTCGGGAATGCGGCGGCGCAGCGGCTCCAGCACCCGTTCGATGAACACCGCCTCGCGGTCGAAGATATCCACCTCCGGATCGACCACCTCGCCATGCACGCAGAGCGGCAGGCCGATTTCGGCCATCCGCTCCAGCACCGGATAGACCCGCTCAAGGTCATGCACGCCGTTCTGGGAATTGGTGGTCGCCCCGGCCGGATAGAGCTTCACCGCCGTGATCAGCCCGGAGCGGAAGCCCGCCTCCACATCGTCCGGATCGGTGCTTTCGGTCAGATAGAGCGTCATCAGCGGGGTGAAGGCTTGACCTTCGGGCAGGGCCGCCAGGATGCGGTCGCGATAGGCGGCCGCATCGGCGGTGGTCACCACCGGGCGCTCCAGGTTGGGCATGATGATGGCACGGGCGAAATCGGCGCTGTGCGGTAGCACCGCTTCCAGCATGGCACCGTCGCGCAGGTGCAAATGCCAGTCGTCCGGCTTCTTGATGGTCAGGCGTGTCATGAGGCACCCGTGAGGAATTGGTAGATGATTTCGGTGGCGGCCATGAAGTCGTCCAGTTCCATCGCCTCATGCGGATTGTGCGAGCCATTGCGGTTGCGCACGAACACCATGGCGGTGGGAATGCCGGCACCGGCGAAGACGGCGGCATCATGCCCCGCGCCGCTCGGCATGACAAATCCTTCTTGCGCGGCGCTTTCCATGGCCCGGGTGAGCCGGGCGACCAGATCCGGATCGCACAGGGCCGGCTCGACCCGCATTTCCCGATCCAGCTCGAACCGGACCTTGCGGTCCCGCTCCACCTGCCGGATTTCCGAGGCGAGCAGCTTGCGCATCTCGTCAAGGGTGGTCGGGCTCAGACTGCGCATGTCCAGGCTGAAGGACACCTCATCCGGGATCCGCGACATGGCGTGCTTGTCCGGATCGGTGCCGACCATGCCGCAGGTCAGGACCAGGTCGTTGCCCTTGGCCAGGATCGTCACCCAATGCTCGTCGAGCCGGGTCAGAAGATCGGCCATCGCCAGAACGGAATCGCGACGGAAGGCACGGGGAACGGCGCCCGAATGGCCCGCCTCGCCGACACAGCGAATGGTCCGGTGGCGGATGTTGCCGCGAATGCCGGAGACCACCGCCGCCGGCAGATCCTTGCCGATCAACACCGGGCCCTGCTCGATGTGCAATTCGATATAGGCCTCGATCCGCGACAGATCGATCATCGGTTCGCCGGCGCGCAGCCGCTCCACCGGCACGCCCACATCGGCCATATGGTCCGACAACGGCCGGCCGTCGCCGCTGTGGCAGGCCGCCAGATCGGCTTCGCTCAAGGTGCCGGTCAGCGCCTTGGAGCCGATGTAGCAGGGGCCGAACCAGGCGCTTTCCTCGCCGCGCATGGCCAGGACATGTACCGGCCGGGCAAGGGCCGCGCCGCTGCGCCGGGCACGCACCAGGCACACCAGCCCGGCGACGATCCCGGCGAGCCCGTCGAAATTGCCACCGGCGGGAACACTGTCCGCATGGGAGCCGACGACGACGACGCCCTCCGCATCCCGGTCGCCCGGCAGGCAGAAATTGGCATTGCAACAGGCGTCGTACCAGACTTCCAGACCGTTCTCGACGGCGAAATCCTCGAGATACTTCAGGACTTTCGTTTCGATCTCGGAGTAGGCCGGGCGGCTGACCCCTTCAGTGTCCGGGGACATTTTGGCGATGTCCTCGAACAGCCGGGCGGCCATCGCCGCGTCATCGGCGCTGCCCGCGTCGACGGTGCGCACCTGAACGGTCATGGCGCGGCCTCCATGAACACCACCGCCTCGTCCTGGCCATCGTCGACGATGGTGCCGATCAGGTCGCGCACCGAGGAAAGCCCCTGCGCCTGAAGATAGGCCTCCAGTTCGTCGATGATCGTCACCATTGCGGTGGGATGGATGAAGGTCGCAGTGCCCACCTGCACGGCGGAGGCACCGGCGATCAGGTATTCGATCACATCCTCGGCGGTGGCAATGCCGCCGCAGCCGATGACCGGGATCTTCGTTGCCCGGGCGCATTGATAGGCCATGCGCAGAGCGATCGGCTTCAGGCTCGGACCGGACAGGCCGCCCATCAGGTTGCCCAGCTTCGGCTTGCGGGTCTGGATGTCGATGGCCATCGACAGGATGGTGTTGGCCACCACCAGCGCATCGGCACCGCCTTCCTCGGCCGCACTGGCGACCTCGGAGGTCTCGCCGGTGTTCGGCGTCAGCTTCGCCCAGAGCGGCAGGTCGGTCGCGGCCCGCAGCGCCCGCATCACCTTGTGGGTGGAGGAGGGGCGAATGGCAAAGGCCTTGCCGTCCTCCTCGATGTTCGGGCAGGAGATGTTGACCTCGATGGCATCCACCCCATCGACGCTGACCTCGCGGCACAGGGTGGCGAACTCCTCCTCCGTGTTGCCGGAGATGCTGACCACCAGCGGCGTGGCGTAGCGCTGATAGAAGGGCACGACCTTTTCCAGGAAGCTGCCAACGCCCTTGCTGGGAATGCCGATGGAATTCAGCATCGAGCCGTTGACTTCGCAGACCCGCGGCAGCGTGTTGCCGTCGCGCCAATCCCGGGTGATCGTCTTGGTGACATGCGCCCCGAGCCGCTCCAGATCGAACACCTCCGCCAGTTCCTCGGAGAAGGTGCCCGAAGCGGGCATGATCGGGTTTTTCAGGCGCAGATCGCCAATCGCAACGGACAGGTCTACCATGCGACCGCCTCCATCATGTCGAACACCGGGCCTTCCCGGCACACTCTCAGTTGCAGCAGCTTGTCGCCGCGCTGGAAGGTGCGGACGCAGCAGTGGCACATGCCGATGCCGCAGGCCATCTGCTGTTCCAGCGCGATCTGGCCGGGCAGGCCATGCCGGGCGCCGATCGTCTGCAACAGCTTCAGGATGCGGTTGGAGCCGCAGGTGTAGAAGGCATCGGCCCGCCCGCCCGCGATCAGCTCCTCGATGACCCGTTCCAGATTGTCGACGCCGGAGGTACCTTCCGCATCGGTCAGGGTGATCACGTCCGCGCCGAGCTCCCGGAAGTAGTCGACCGACATCAGGTAATCGGGGTGACGGGCGCTGCAGATCGCGGTCATCTTGCGGCCAAGCCGCCGGGCCTCAAGCGCCAGCGGCGCGAGCGTCGCCAGGCCGACGCCGCGGGCCACCAGCACCAGATTCTGCCAGCCGTCCTCGATGGTGAAGGGGACGCCGAGCGGCCCCAGCACGTTGAGGCGATCGCCCTGGGTCAGGCTGGCCAGCGCCCGGGTGCCGGCACCGGCGAGCTTGTACAGGAAGTGCAGTTCGCCCTTTTGCGGGTAGAAGCCGTAGATGCTCATCGGCCGGCGCAGATAGGGCGTCTCGCCATTGGCGGTCGGGCAGAGCAGGTGGAAGAACTGCCCTGCCTGGCAGCGCGCCAGCAGATACTCCGGCGCCTCCAGCACCAGGCGGTGGTATTCGCCGTTGACCGGATCGTTGCTCTTGACGGCAAGGGCGAGTTCGAAAGACTTGAAGACGTCTTTCTCACCGGCCGGCGCCGGGGTCTCTTTCAGGTCCATCATCCGAATACGAGCCTTGGTAGGAATGTCGAAATGTCCGGCACATAGGTGACGATGCCGAGAACCACGAGATTGGTGATGACGAAGGGCCAGACACCGGCGACGATGGTCATGACCGGCTTCTGCAGCGTCGAGGACGCAACGAACAGATCGAGACCGAAGGGCGGCGTGATCATGCCGATGCAGATGTTCAAGGTAACGATCATGCCGAAGTGGATCGGGTCGATGCCGAGCGCAACGGCCACCGGAAACAGCGGCGGAACCAGGATCAGCAGCGCCGAGTTGGGGTCGATGAACATGCCCGCGATCAGGAAGCAGATGTTGACCACGATCAGGAAGGTGATCGGACCGGCGTCGATCGCGGCCAGGAAGCCGGAAATGATCGTCGGCACCTGGGCCAGGGTGATGAAGTAGCCAAGCAGCCCGCCCATCGCCAACAGGATGAAGATCACCGCGGTCGACACCGCCGCCCGTTCGGTGATGGCGAACAGTTGCCGGATGCTCAGGTCGCGATAGACGAGGATCTCGACCACCGCCGCATAGACCACACCCACGGCGGCGGCTTCGGTCGGCGTGAAATAGCCGCTGTAGATGCCGCCGAGGATGATCACCGGCAGACCAAGCGCCCATCCGGCCTGGCGCACGGCCATCAGCTTCTCGCCCCAGGAGGTGCGGGCCCCGCGTTCGATGCCCTGCCGGCGCGCCTCGATGGCGGTCATGACGGCAAAGGCAAGGCCGAGCACCACGCCGACCGCCAGGCCGCCAGCGAACAGGCTGGCCACCGAGGTGCCGGTCATCCAGCCGTAGATGATGAAGGTGATCGACGGCGGGATCAGCAGCGCGGTCTCGGCGCTGGAGACGATCAGCCCGAGAATGAACTTGTCGCGAAAGCCTGCGGCGCGCATTTCCGGGTAGATCAGCTTGGCCGTCGCCGCGACGGTGGCCGGGGCGGAGCCGGACACGGAGCCGAACGCCATGGCACCGCCGATGGTGGTGTAGCCCATGCCGCCGCGCATGTGGCCGACGAGGGCCTTCACCAGATTCATCAGGCGGCGGGCGATCTGCCCCTCGCCCATCAGTTCGGCGGCGAGAATGAAGAAGGGAATGGCCAAAAGGGTGGAGTGGTTGATGCCACCGAGCACCTTCTGGACGATCACGGTGTCGGGCAGGGCGCCATAGAAGAAGCCCTTGACCATCAGCGCCGGCACGCCGAGGACGAGGAACATCTCGAAGCCCGCGACCAGCAACAAAACCGCGACAATGGCGATAACCGCGAAGAGGATCATGCTTCCTCCGCCATCTGGGGGCTGAAGCGATCGATCAGACCGAAGAAGCTGAGGACGTAGCGCAAGCCCATGAGCGCAAAGCCCATCGCCGGCAGGAGATAGATCCAGAACACCAGAATATTCAAAGTCGGACTCCTTTGACCCATGGAGTAGACGGCGGCCGACATCTGGCAGGAGATCCAGACCAGGTAGACACAGAAGGCGACGCCGACGGCGTCGATGATCTTTCTCAGCGGCAGGCGGGTCCGGGCGGCGATCTTGTCGCGCCAGGTGTGGACACCGGCGTGCCGTCCTCTCTCAAGGACCAGACCAACCGAAACGAAGACGAGAAAAAGGTTCATGAGGCGGACCATTTCCTCGATCCACACGAACTCGGATGCGAGCGGGCCGCCGAACTGGCGCACCAGAACATTGATGAAGTAGAGCGCGACCATCAGCAGAAAGACGAGGACGGCGGAGAAACGCTCTATGAGCCTTATGAAATCGATCACGCGCATGGCCTGCCTCTTCGGAAATAGGAAAGGGTTCCCGGCCCCTGTTAAGGGGCCGGGTTATCCTTCGACAAACGGTGACTAGTGAAAAGAGGGCAGCGTTACTTCGCGGTGGCCGCGTCGTATTCCTGCTCGTAAAGCGCGATCAGCTTCGCGCCTTCATCACCGGCGCGCTCCAGATAGGCGCTGCGACCGGCGGGGTACATCTTGGCGCGGAAGGCGGCCTTTTCCTCGGCGGACAGTTCGCGAACGTTGATGTCGCTCTTCTTGATCTCGTCGAGGGCGGTTGCGACCGCCGCCGCCTTATGGGCGAGCAGGTCCGGCACCACTTCCTGGAACGCCTCGACGATGACCGTCTGATGCTCTGCGGGAAGGCTGTCCCACCAGGCCGGATTGAAGAGGATCACGTCCTCCATCGCACCATGGCCGGACACCACGAGATAATCCTGCACTTCGTAGAACTTCATGCGCTGGATGGTGTCGAGCGGGTTTTCCTCGCCATCGACCACGCCGGTCTGCAGGGCGGTGTAGAGCTCGCCGAAGGGCAGGGCCACGGCGGAGGCGCCGAGCGACTTGAACTGCTCGATCAGGATGTTGGAATCCATCACCCGGAACTTCTGGCCGGCGAAGGCGTCGATCCCGTCGAGAGCCTTGTTGGAGGTGAAGTTCTTCTTGCCGTTCGGCCACAGGCCGATGCACTTGACGTTGCGGGCGGCGAAGGATTCGCACAGCGCCTCACCGAACGGGCCGCTGCGCACCTTGTCGGCGGCCGCGTCGTCTTCCGGGATCAGGAACGGAATGTCGAGAATGGAGACCGCCGGGTTGAACCCGCCGAGAAAGGCCGCCGGAGCGACGGTCGCCTCAAGAATACCGAGCTGAACGCCCTCGGTCATTTCCCGCTGCCCGCCGAGCTGGCCCTGGGGAAAAAGCTGAAACTCCACAGCTCCGTTGGTGCGCTCCTTGACGAGAGCCGCAACTTTTTCCAAATGGACGTGCCGCGACTGCTGCACGGATTCAAGGTGACCGATCTTGGCGACGTAATCTGCCGACCATGCAACCGACGAGGTCATCGCACCCGCGGCGACAAGGAGGCCAGCGGCCGCCAAGCTGCGAATTGTCTGTTTCATTATTTCTCCGCCCTTTTAAAAGGATTTCGTCCGCAGCCTACCCTAGAGAGCGGCTTTTTTGCTGTCAACGAGAATTCTCAGTATTTAGACATTGCGCCGATCCGTCTAATTTTTGACCCTTGGAAATCTATTTATACGGCAACGGAGAGACTGCCACCCGTTCTGGCTGCGCCGTCGGCCATGATCTGAAAACAACTGGAAATGTCCGCTGCCAAAGCGAAGCCCGGCAGAAGACCAGCGTTCCGCGCCTGTACGGAGGCAGGGCCTCCCTCTTCGCGCGGCGCCGGGAGACTGTTCGGCGGAAAACCGGTCGAAGGTCGCCCGCGCCAAGCCAGAGCCGCCGCAGCACCCCAAGTCGCACGCGTTGTGGATAGAGGGCAGGGGGCAGCCGCGGCACGCCTCCCACTGAACGTGGAGACATGGAGTGGAATTCGGCCACTATTTTCGATTTCGCAGATTTCTCGACTCATTTTCTCAAAAATGAAACGAGCCCGCCTTTCGGGTGCAAGGCTCGCCGAGCCGGAATGGGCGGTCACGCAAAGCATCAAAAAAAGAACATCATCAAATGAGCATTTCGATTTCGGATATATATATATATCGTATTCCCTCGGTTTCGCTGTTTTCGAAATGTAATATTTATATATTTCTGCGAATTCACGAGTGCCAGATCGCCTCTTGCCCGCTGCAATCCTGTCGGGATTGACAAGGGATTTGTTTTCACACACTTAGTTTCGAAAGAAAAAGATTCATCAACTTTGAAGCGCCCGGCCAATGTCCGTCCCGTCAAAAAACAAACAGAGCAGTGGAATTCGGTTCACCGATATCGGTGCCCGACTGAGGGCTTATCGCATTGGCGAGAACCTGCAACCTGAGGTGCTCGCGAAGCGGCTGGGAATCTCGCGCGCGGCCCTTTATCGGGCCGAAAAAGGCGAAATTCGCAAAATTGAAATGCTCACGAGCATCGCCGAGGTGCTCGACGTTTCCCTGCCGAACCTGATCGGGGCGGGCGTGGAGTATGTCAGCACCGGGGTCGCGTTTTTCGAACGCATGCGCCAGCTCGAAGAGGATTGCGAGCAGATCATCGGCGTGTTCGGCCCCATGTCGTATCTGCTGACCTCCAACACCTATGACGAGATGCTGCAGGAGGTGTTCGAAGAAACCATCTCCGAAAGCGAGGAAGACAAGGCCGCCGACGCCCATGCCGTCGAGGTGCTGCTTGAAATCCTCAAGAAGCGCAAGGAGACCTTCCGCCTGCGCCGGCCACTGATCGTCAGCCTGATCCCCTCCGGCAATCTGGAGGGGTTCCTGTTGCATGGGCTGGTCGGCAAGCACGACCTCGACCCGGAGATTGTGAAGGAGCGGCGGCTGAAGGCCCGCTACGAGGTGGAAAAGATCCGCGACCTGCTCTTGCAGCAGCCGATCGGCGTGCAGCTCGGCATCATCCGCGAGCCGGTGCCGGCGACCAACTTCCAGATCTTCCGTCAGGCGGACCGCTCCGTTCTGGCGATCAGCCCCTTCCGCCTGGGCGAACGGCCCAATGTCCGTCTTGGCGTTGCCTTGATCACCTCCGCGCCCGAAGCGCTGAAGCTGCATGAGGAGATCGCCAACCGGCTCTGGCGGGAGTCCCTCAAGGGCCCCGAGGCGGTGGCCTATCTGGACATGCTGATCGAGAAATACGGCATTCAGGACTAGGGTCTGGCCTCATAAATGAGGTCGAAATGGTTTGAAACGGATTGCTTCTGATCGAGGAGCAAAAGCGCAGGAAATGTGGCGCATTTTCAATACCTTTCGCGACGTGAGAGCAGGAGCAATCCAGTCAAATCCTTCAGGACATGGAAATGGCTTCACCCTCGCGTCGTCAGTGCGTTTGACCGGGCAACACGCCCGCTGCGCACGCCCTTCCTCGCGAGGCTTCGCCATTTCCCATGCCATGTCAGCCTCATTTATGAGTTCAGACTCTAGCTGTGCAGTCTGAGGGGGTGTTCATCCTCAGGCCGCACAGCTCGCCGTTTGACCTTGGGCCCGTCCGGATCAAGGATAGCAAGTCCTTCGGCGAGAGCTCGGGTGGAACCTGGCAAGGCGCATGAAAACCACCGCCGCTTCAGCGAAAGCAGCTCTCCGCCTCAATCTGCCCGGCGAGCGCCGCTCGGACTGACAGGAGGTCAGCTTCCGTTTCGGCAAGACGCATGGCAAGCTGCTTCTCCACGGCGCTTGCCAATCGCCAATCCCCGACCATCCCGTCGAGAAGGGCTCGAGCCTCCGACGCCTCGACATCGAGGGCCAGGCCATCGGCCCGCTTTCTCAACGCAGCACAGGCGGCTTGCATCGGCCCACTGTCTGACTTCAACGCAAGCCAAAGCGTTGCCCCCTCCAGCAAGGTAAGTGTGTCCAGGGCAAAATCCTCGGCGATCTCCTCATCGAGCCCCTGCTTCAGCAACCTCGCCAGATGATCGCGAAGGCTGTCAAAGAACGCCCGGACAGGCTCAAGGCTCCGGTCGCACTCGTTAAGTCCATAAGCAAGATGAAGGCCTATACACCGCCGGCTCGCGGTCAGGAATTCGCCCAGACGTGTCAGGAATGCCTCGAAATCGGCGCGCCAGTCGCCGCTCGCCTCAACAGCGCGGAAGATCTCGTCTTGCGTCAGCGCCAGGACGTGAGGAATCAGTGCCTCCTTGTTCGGGAAATGACTGTAGAGACTGCTCTTGAGCAGCCCCACCCGGTCGGCGACATCCTTCATGGAAGCACCGGCATATCCCTTGTCCCGCATTAGATCGCGTGCGGCCGCCACGATACGGCCCCTCGATGTCCTGGCCATCTTCACCCTCTTTACAAACGAACGATCGGTCGTATTCTTAACGGTAACATGGAGCAAAGCAAGCGAGGATACGATGGACGACACGGCGAACACCGGAAATGCGGCAGGGGATATCCCCCCCGACAATCCCTTGGGCCATGCAGGTGAGCTGGAAATGCGTCGGCGGTTTCCCAGCCGCTACCACTGGGATGAACACAATCTTCCGGCCATGCTGCGACCGACCATCTCGATGTCCCTTGCCCGTTTCATCGAGGCGCAGCCGTTCTTCTTCATTGCGACGGCGAGCGCCGAGGGGCATTGCGACGCAAGTTTCCGGGGGCGCGAGTACACCGCCGCCGGCGCCCCGTTGCCGGCGCTTCGGGTCCTTGACGAAACGCGCCTGGTCTTTCCGGACTATACGGGCAACGGGCTCTTCAACAGCCTGGGCAACATTCTGGTGAACCCGCATATCGGCATGCTGTTCGTTGACTTCGAGCGACAAAGGCGCGCGCGCGTCAACGGCACGGCCGCCATTCAGCGGGCCAATGACGCGATTCAAGACATCTGGCCACAGGCTCGGGCAGCCGTGGTGGTGACGGTGGAACAAGCCTATGGAAACTGCCCGGCGCGCATTCCGCGGCTGACCATGATCGAAGACAGCGACCGGGATTACTAGGGCGCAGACCCTCGGGTACCGCTGACATCCGCCCCAGGGGCCGGCGGATACAGTTCGAAGGCCTTCGGCGCGCGTGTGAAATTCCAGAGCCGCATCAGGCACCAGTTGGCGCGCTGTTCTTCAGCCACCGCCAACTCATTGCGCGATATATGGAAAGGCGCGCGTTCCCAACCATTGGTCGTTTTCTCCTCGGTCCACCGCACGCGACCACCGAGAACGAAGCTGGCGATGTCATACCCGGCGCCGGGCGGAGAGGGAGCCTTCGGTCGGTTGAAATCCCGATTGACACCACCTTCCCCGCGCGGCGAAGATAAACCATTGCTTTCAAATGGTTCTCGCCCATGCCATCGACGAATTTCGACCACTTGGAAACGTTGAGTCCGCAGCTCCATCGGCTGGGTGCACTCGCGGAACGTTTCTTCAGCGACGACGCCAACACCTCGCTGATCAAGAGCCGTCAGTTTGCCGAGCTGATGGTCAAGGAAGTGGCTGCGATCTCCGGCCGCTATGATCCGGAGCTTCGCGAGACCGTAAACGACCTTCTGCGCCGCCTGACCGCACAACAGGTGCTGCCGCGCGAAGTGTCCGATGTTTTCCATGCCGTCCGCAGGCAGGGCAACCAGGCCACCCACGAGTTCAGCGGCACGCCCGGCGAGGCCTTGTCCGCACTGAAGTTCTGCCGGTCTCTTGGCGTCTGGTACAGGCGCACCTACGGCCGGGACCCGGACTTCAAACCCGGCCCTTTCGTCCCGCCGAAGAGCTCTTCCGACCTCGATGAAGAGACCCAGGCGAAGATTGCCGAGTATCAGCAGCGTGTCATTGCAGCCGAAGCTTCGCTGAGAGAAGCCCGGGCATCCGCAGAGGATCTCGCGAAGGCCAAGGCGGCAGCCGAAGAGCTTGCAAGACAGGCACAGCAGGACAGCGAGGAATGGGCGAAGGCCGCGCTGGAGCAGGAAGCCACGGCAGCGGAGTTGGCGTCCAAGCTGGCCAATCTGCAAGAACAAGCCGAGGCGCAACCCGAACAGGTCCAGCAGGACTTCAGACACGCAGCCTGGCAAGCGGCCAGCAAGCTGGACCTGGACGAGGACGACACCCGCCTCCTCATCGATGTTCAGCTCATCGACATGGGCTGGGAAGCCGACAGCCAGGAACTGACCCATTCCAAGGGCGCGCGTCCGGAAAAGGGGCGCAACCTTGCGATTGCCGAATGGCCCACCGACGGGGGGCGGGCGGATTATGCGCTTTTCATCGGCGAGACCTGTGTCGGCGTGATTGAGGCGAAGCGGGAGACGGCGGACGTCCCTGGCGTGCTGGCACAGGCCCAGCGCTACGCCACCACCTTGAAACTGGAGCCGGAGAGCATCGCAGACGGCGGCCCCTGGCAACATGGGCTGGATGCCCCATTCCGGGTGCCCTTCGCGTTCGCGACCAACGGCCGCCCGTTCGTCCAGCAATGGAAAACCAAGTCAGGCATCTGGCATTGTGACCTGCGACATCGCAACACCCATCCTTCGGCGATGCGTCAGTGGTTTGCCCCGCAGGACCTGAAGTCGAAGCTGGAAATCGACCTGGACACGGCCGCCGAGGGCCTGGGAGAAAAGACCTTCGGCAAGGGCGTGCTGCGGCCCTATCAGGAAGAGGCCATCGACGCCATCGAGGGCGCGATCGGCACAGGCCAGCGGGAAATCCTGATCTCCATGGCGACCGGGACGGGCAAGACCCGCACCGCCATCGCGCTCATGTACCGGCTGCTGAAGCACAACCGCTTCACCCGCATCCTGTTCCTGGTCGACCGCAAGGCGCTGGGCAAGCAGACGCAGGACGCACTACAGACGACCAGCCTGGAGGGGCTGCTCAACTTCGCACAGGTCTATGGCGTCGCCGGGCTCGATGAGAAACTGCCGGACAAGGACACGAAGGTTCATGTGGCGACCGTGCAATCGCTCGTCTCCCGGATCGACAGCGCAGACGAGGATGTCGACAAGCGGCCGACCCCGGGGATGTATGATTGCATCATCGTCGACGAGGCCCATCGCGGCTACACGCTCGATGCGGAGTTGAGCGAACGCGACATCGTCTTCCGCTCGCTGGAGGAGTATCAGTCGGCCTATCGTCAGGTGCTTGACTACTTCGACGCGGTGAAGATCGCGCTGACGGCGACACCGGCGCTCCACACCCGCGAGATCTTCGGCCACCCGGTCTATCACTACGGCTACCGCCAGGCGGTGATCGAGGGCTATCTCATCGACCACCTGCCGCCGAAGCGCATCATCACGGCGCTTTCCGAGGCGGGCATTCATTTCGAGGGCGGCGAGGAGGTCGAGATCATCGACCGCAGGACCGGCACCGTCGACCTGTTCGAACTGCCCGACGATGTGAAGCTCGACTACGACCTCGCCACCTTCAACAAGCGTGTCTATTCGGAAAACTTCAACCGGATGGTCTGCCAGGCGCTCGCGCGGGAGATCCCGCCGGACGCACCCGGCAAGACGCTGATCTTCGCCGCCCGCGACGACCATGCCGACGATGTGGTCAGGATCCTGACGGCCGAGCTTGTCGACGAGTATGGCGAAAGCGCCGTGCCAAGCGGCATGGTGCAGAAGATAACGGGCCGGACCGACCGCACCCAGGACTGGATCCTGAAGTTCAGGAACGACCCCCTGCCGAAATACGTGGTGACGGTGGATCTGCTGACCACCGGCGTGGACGTTCCGACCATCTGCAATCTGGTGTTCCTGCGCCGGGTCAAGAGCCGCATTCTCTATGATCAGATGATCGGCCGGGCGACCCGCCTCTGCCCGGAGATCGACAAGCGGCACTTCCGGATCTTCGACGCCGTCGACCTCTATGCGGAATTGCAGGAAATGTCCGACATGCGGCCGGTGGTGGTCAGGCCGGATGTCTCCCTGAAGCAGCTGGTATCCGACTTCGTCAACGCGCCGGAGGAGGAGGACAAGGCCTGGGTCGCGGGACAGGTGATCGTCAAGATGCGTTCGCTCGCCAGCCGGATCGATGAGGAAACCCGCGAGAGCTTCACCCATCACACCGGACAGTCCCCGGAAGCGGCGCTGGAACAGCTTTCGACAAAACCCGCAACAGAGCTCGAAACCTGGCTGAAGGACCATCCGCGTGCTGTCGAGATCCTGGAACGCAAGCCGGTGCGGCGGGACGGGTCGAAAGACGGTGTCGTCATCTCCACCCATGAGGACGAGTTGCTCAGGATCGAGGAGATCTTCGGCAAGAACACCACGCCGGAAGACTACATCGAGGGCTTCGAGCGCTACATTCGCAAGAACATGAACCGGGTTCCGGCGCTTGTCGCCGTCACCCAGAAACCGCGAAACCTGACCCGCAAGGAGCTGTCGGAGCTGGCCGCACTGCTGGACGAGGAGAACTATTCCGAAGCCATGCTCCGCGCCGCCTATGGCAAGGCGCGCAACGCCGACATCGCCGCCCACATCATCGGCTTCGTCCGTCAGGCGGCGCTGGGCGATCCGCTGGTGCCCTATGCCGAGCGGGTCGATGCGGCCATCGAGAAGATCGAGAGCTCCCGCGACTGGAGCAAGCGCCAGAAGGACTGGCTGCGCCGCATCGGCCGGGCGCTGAAGGACAAGCCGGTGGCCGATCCCACCCTGCTCGATCAGGGCGTTTTTGCCGACAAGGGCGGCTACACCCGCATCTCGCGGGAGTTCGGCGACGACCTCGGCACCATCCTGCAGCAATTCAACGAGGCGATCTGGGGCACACCGGCCGCCTGATCTGGTCAACGCGCCGCCTTGCCGCTATGCCTCCTTGCAGCCCTTCCTTCGAGAAAAGACACCGACATGAACGCCAACGCCATCGTCCAGAAACTCTGGCGCCTCTGCGCCGTCCTCAGGAAGGACGGGATCACCTATCAGCAGTATGTGACGGAGCTGACCTACCTTCTCTTCCTGAAGATGATGAAGGAGCGCGGACGCGAAACAGGCGCAATCCCGGTTAGCTGCCGCTGGAGCGAATTGGCAAAGGTCAGTGGCCTGGAGCAGCTGGAAATGTACCGCGCGTCCCTGGTGGCGCTGGGCAGCACCAGTTCCCGCATCGGCCCGGAGGATGTGCTGGTCCTGAAGCCAACGGACAAGGCCGGACGAGAGGAACGAGAACGCTACGCCGACGCCAGACCGATCCCGGAGATGGTTCAGGCGATCTTCGACAATGCCTCCACCTTCATCCGCGAACCGCAGAACCTGACGACACTGGTCACCGCCATTGACGATCTCGACTGGTTTTCCGAGGAGCGCGACCAGTTCGGCGACCTTTACGAAGGCCTCCTGCAGAAGAACGCGGAGGAGACCAAGCGCGGCGCCGGGCAGTATTTCACCCCGCGCGTCCTGATCGAACTGCTGGCGCGGCTGATGCAGCCGAAGCCGGGCGAGGTGATCCAGGATCCGGCGTCCGGCACCGGCGGCTTCC
Organism: Stappia taiwanensis; assembly: GCF_014635285.1. GTDB lineage: Bacteria > Pseudomonadota > Alphaproteobacteria > Rhizobiales > Stappiaceae > Stappia > Stappia taiwanensis. Next base: position 23,314 of record NZ_BMCR01000012.1, read on the forward strand.
TGATCGCCGCCGACCGCTACATGAAGGACCGCACCGACGGCTATTTCGACTTGCCGGACAGCGGCGCCTGGCAAAAGGCCAATGCGTTCCACGGCATGGAGAATGTGGCCGGGACCTATCGCCTTCTCCTGATGAACCTTTATCTCCACGATCTGGCGCCCGAGCATGTGGCCATGGGCGACACCCTGTCGGACAAGGGAAAGGCGCTCGGCAAGGCCGACCTGATCCTCACCAATCCGCCGTTCGGCCCAGCGGGCGGGGCGCCGACCCGCGACGACCTGACGGTGACGGCAAGCGTCTCCTCCTACCAGCTTCCCTTCGTCGAACATTGCATCCGCGCGCTGAAACCGGGCGGCCGGGCGGCCATCGTCGTGCCGGACAACGTCTTGTTCGAGGACGGGCGCGGCAAGGCGCTGCGCCAGATGCTGATGGACCGGTGCGACCTTCACACCATCCTGCGTCTGCCCACCGGCATCTTCTATGCCCAAGGGGTGAAGACCAACGTCATCTTCCTGACGCGCGGCAAAACTGAGACCGGCAACACCGACGAGGTCTGGATCTATGACCTCAGAGCCCAGATGCCGAAATTCGGCAAGACCAACCAGCTGACCGACGCCCATTTCACCGATTTCGAGGCCGCCTTCGGGTCGGATCCGTACGGCCACGAGCGTGGACCGGATCAGGGCGAGGAGGGGCGCTGGCGCTGCTTCACCCGCGAGGAAATTTCCGCGCGCGGCGACAATCTCGACATTTCCTGGCTGCGCGAGGCGGAGGACGAGGCGGAAGAAGGCCTCACCGAGCCCGAGGACATTGCCGCCGCCATTCTCGGGCACCTGCAAGCCGCCATGCTGGAAATCGAGGCGCTGAGCGCGGAGCTGGACGCGGACGACCTACCGGATACGCCGGAGGCGGCGCAATGAGCGAACTGCCGAAGGGGTGGACGGAAGCGACTGTTGAGGTGGTTGGTTCGATGACTGAACAGCCCGTTCTCACAGGGCCTTTTGGCGCGAGCCTCGGCAAGAAGGACTTTCAAGACACAGGTGTGCCGGTGTTCACCATTGGTTGTTTAGGAGAGGGCGAGATCAAGCCTTCGAAGCTAAACTATGTTTCGCCTAAGAAGGCTGATGAGCTAGCCGCCTACAAACTCAGAGAAGGCGACATGCTTTTCTCGCGGATGGCGACCGTAGGTCGCGTTGGCTTCGTCCCAGAGCACCTGTCAGGAGCCATTTTCAACTACCATCTGATGCGACTAAGGCTGAACGATGATGCCGTTCATCCATATTATTTCTATTACTATGTAAAAGGCGCAGAGCGATCTGCAGAGTACATCAAGGAGAAGAATCGGGGTGCCACACGAGATGGCATCAATACAAAGCTGCTTGAGCAGTTGCCGATTGATCTCCCGCCCTTGGCCGAGCAGAAGCGCATTGTCGCCAAGCTGGACGCCTTGAGCGCCCGGTCCACCCGCGCCCGGGACGCGCTCGCCCGCATCGACACCCTCGTCAAACGCTACAAGCAAGCGGTGCTCTCCAAGGCGTTTTCGGGGGAACTGACGAAGGAATGGCGAAAAGCACTTTCCGACGATGCTGCCAGATGGCTTTTCACGACCATCGGTAATGAAGCTGATCTGCGTTTAGGAAAGATGCTTGATAAGGCGAAAAATAAGGGCGAGCCTACCCCCTATCTGCGGAACATAAACGTTCGCTGGGGATCCTTTGACCTGTCAGATCTGCTCTCGATGAACATGACTGACGATGAGCGGTCGAAACTTGATGTGAAAGATGGTGACCTGATGGTTTGCGAAGGCGGCGAACCTGGTAGGTGCGCAGTCTGGCGAGGTGGGGCGACCGAAATTTCCTTCCAGAAAGCGCTTTTACGCGTCCGTACCAAAGCTAACCTAGACGCAAATTACCTCTACCACCAAATAACTTGGCTCGCGCAGATCAAAGAACTCGATCGGCACTTTACCGGGACAACGATTAAGCACCTGCCTCAATCATCACTGTCTAGGGTGCCCTTGCAACTTGCGCCTTTGGCCGAACAACGCGAAATCGTCCGCCGCATCGAGAGTACCTTTGCAAAAATCGACCAGCTGGCGGCGGAGGCAAAGCGGGCGCTGGCGCTGACGGACAGGCTGGACGAAGCCATTCTCGCCAAGGCCTTCCGGGGCGAGCTTGTGCCGCAGGACCCCGGTGATGAGCCCGCCTCCGTCCTGCTGGAGCGCATCAGGACTGAGCGCGCCGCCGCCCCCAAGGCGAAACGCGGGCGGAGGAAGAAGGCATGACAGTCTATGAAAGCAAGCTGACCCTTGGCAATTTCACGCCCAAGGGCACCGGCAGCTCCCCTCACATCTACATCACGCCGTTTTATCGTGACCTTCCTGCGGACGTCTTTGGAGGTAGAACCAGGAATGATCCGGCACCGCGAACAATCCGTCTGGAATTCGGCAGTCTGGTCACTGATACAGACGTCCCGACCGACAAAGGCGGGCGTCCGAGACTGTTTTTCCGTGACAGGCGCTTCGTTCGGGAGTTTTTCGACCGCACAGGTGCCGCACCGGGCGACTCTGTACTGTTTCAACGGCTCTCCCCGTACCATCTCCGCCTGTCGCTTCGCACAACCACCGGGAGGATCGTCACGCCATGAAAGCCGTTCAGGACTGGAATGATGATGAGCTTGAAAAGCTGATTACCAACTTTCAGGCGGATGGAACGACTGGGGATCCCTATTACCTGGAGATGCTTGCTGAACGCGGGCGCCGTAAGGGAAAGGGGCTCGATTTCGACACCACGAGGCGTGCGGTGCTGGCGGCGGCCAGGGAGGGCAGGTTCATCTCCTACGGCGAGCTGTCGGATGCGAGTGGCGTGGAATGGTCGAAAGTGCGCTACGCCATGAACCGGCATCTCCAGGAACTTATCGAGTTTTGCCACCGCAAGGATTGGCCGTTGATCAGTGCCATTGTCGTAACCAAGGGCAACCTCAAAACCGGCGCAATGGATGAGCGAGGCAAGGATCTGGCATTCAAAATCGGTTACTCGCACGAGCCGCAGTTGCGGGAGGACGCTCACAACAAGCCTCTAGCAAAAGAGGTGACAGGGCTTGAGTGGCGCATCGCTCTCAATCAACCGACCTCGTGTGAAGAGGACGCACGAAAGATTGAGCAAGCGCTTCTGAACAGGTTCCGGAACAAGAGCCTGGCAAGCAACGGCGAGATCATCTCCGGCGTGAATGAAACCGCCGTTTCATCTGCGCTTGCTGTCATCCTCCGGGAGGGTTAACGCACATGATCCCCGACTATCAGGCCCTGATGCTTCCCGTTCTTCGTTATGCGGCGCAGGGTGAACAACGGGTTCCGGATGTGGCCGAACGGATCGCCGACGACCTCGGTCTCTCGCTGCAAGAGCGGGAAGAGCTGTTGCCAAGCGGTCGACAACGGACCCTGCACAATCGAGTTCATTGGGCGAAGTTCTACATGAGCAAGGCCGGATTGATCGACAGTCCTGCGCGTGGTCGCTTTATAGCGTCCGATGCTGGAAAACGCTTCCTGGCATCCGGTGCGGAGAGCCTGAACACGCAGACACTCATGCGGATCCCCGAGTTCTTCGAGTTCTTCACGTCCAGCAACAAGCAGGATGCCGAAGAGAAGACTGTCTCACCGGCCTCTGCTTCGTCTGAAGGACAGGACGTGGCGACGCCGGAAGAACAGATCGAAGCGGCATATCGATCGTTGAATGCAGCGCTCAGGGCAGACCTCCTCGACCGGATACGTGACAACTCCCCGGCCTTCTTCGAGAAGCTCATCGTCGACCTTCTGGTCGCTATGGGCTATGGCGGCTCGCACAGGAACGCTGCCGAACAACTCGGACGGACAGGCGATGGTGGCGTCGATGGGGTCATCAACGAGGATCGCCTTGGTCTGGATAGGATCTACGTTCAGGCCAAACGCTACGCTGAGGAGAACACAATAGGCCGACCTGCAGTTCAGGCGTTCGTGGGTTCTCTGGTCGGCTTCGGGGCAACCAAGGGCGTCTTTGTGACGGCCTCAAGCTTCTCGAGCGGAGCGATAGACTATGCGAAGAACCTGCCTCAGCGTGTCATCCTCATTGATGGACAGCGCCTTGCCGACCTGATGATCGAACATGGCGTCGGCACCCGTGCTCACCGGATGATCCAGGTCCAGCGTCTGGATGAGGACTTCTTCTCCGAGGACGGCTGACACGTCGCTGAAAGGCTGTTTGAAGAGCCAGTCGATTGTCCGGAGCAGAGGGTGGCATTTCGTGGTAACGCCACCCCCCATCGTTTCACTTCCCGAAAATCGCCTCGAAGTAGCGCGGCTCATAATGCGACAGGAGCCGTTTGGCGAACTCGCTCGGGTTGACCCTCAAGGCCTTCGCCCAGGAAACGAGCGCTTCGGGAGGAACCCGGTTGTTGCCGTTTTCCACCCCGGAGATCATGGTGTAGCACTCAAGCTCCAGAAGCTTGGAGAGTTCCTTCTGTGTTAGGCCTCGCTGCCTTGCGATTCTGTTTGGCTTCCTGCTTGTTCAGCCGTCCATCACTTCCTGCCATTCATTCCATCCTGTTCCTGGGACACAAGGTGTCCGTCATCAATGTGTTTGTTGCGCATGATCGGCGGCAGCCTATGCGAGCTTCTTCGCGATATCCGTGGGCTTCGGGTGCGTGTATCGGAACAGCATCCTCGGATCCCTGTGGCCGCTGATGAGGGCTACCTCGGGAACGCTCAAGCCCAGCTCGAAGAACCGGCTGACAGCCTCATGCCGGAGATCATGGAACCGGAGGTCTCGAAGCTGAGCCCTTTCCTTCACCCGTTCCCAAGACAACCTCAGTGCGTTGGCTGATATCGGGAAAACCGCGCCACTGCGGGAATGGAACGTGTTCAGAATGGCCACTGCCGCTGCGGAGAGGGGCACCGTTCGTGCATGTCCGTTCTTAGTCTGGTGGATTGCAGCGGTCCGGGCCTTCAGGTCGATGTTTTCCCAGACCAGTCCGAGGATCTCGCCGCGCCGCATCCCGGTCTCAAGGGCAAATTGAACGACCGGTTTGACATAGGGGTTTTGGCAGCCATCCGCAGCCATCAGAAGAGATTCCAGTTCGGCTTCAGCCAGACGTCTTTCCCGGGCCTTGCCGTCAGAGGGAACCTGGATGTTATGGACCGGGTTTTCCTTGAGTGGCGCGTCCCACTCCTTCCGGGCGACCTCCAGGCAATGCCTCAGGATGACGAGTTCCCGCCTTACGCTCGACGAGCTGACGACCTGAAGCCGCTGGTCCCGATATCGGGCAACTGCAGGAGCCGTAAGTTTGTGGACGGGTATCCGGGCGATCTCATGCTGAACGAGTGTCTTCAGCCTGTATTGCTCTGCTTCCGAACCACGCTTCTTGGGCGTGATCTCCTTCAGATAGCGAAAAAGCAGGTCTGACAGGGGTGTTGAAGCTTGTTTCTGTACGATAATCTCGGCGTCGCCTCGTTCGAGATCGACCTCGAGCTGCTTTGCCCAAAGCTCAGCGTCGGCTCTTTGCTGGAAGGATTTCGTGATTGGCGGATGTCCTTGCCGCCTTACCTGCGCTTGCCAGGATCGACCTCTTTTACGAATGGTCGCCATCGTTCTCTCCGTCACTGTGACACTAGTGTGACAGATCGAATTTCGGGAGCTTTTCGGCTGGGACTCCAAAAGCTCAAACCTATGAAAAGGCTTGGCTTTTAATGGCGCACCCGAGAGGATTCGAACCTCTGACCTCTGCCTTCGGAGAGCGAAAATGGGCCAAATCCACGTTTGATGGATTTTTCTAACGTGCTGATTTATAATTCATAATCGTTCACTTGTCAACATAGCGGTTCACCCCAATTCGCCGATATTTGTCCCAAATTTGTCCCAAAAATTCAAATTCTGACGGGGCAGAACGGCATATTGTTTACGGTTCGTTCGATAGAACGCATCAGCACTTTTGGTGCCATTGCAACGGTGAGGGTTGGAAGGGGATTGGTGACTTGGCGCACGTTGCATTAAGCACGTCTGCAAGACGAGCTCGTCATTCGACGCTTTTTTCATTGCAGGATTTTGCGATCGTCTTACCTTAAATGTCTCAGCCTAAGATTTGCCTTGGCTGAGAGCTAAGCGGCTGCCGCCGGTGCGGGAACACCAACGACAGCCTGACCACAAACCCGTATCTGGAGGATACAGGCCATGGCTATTGCCAAGACTAGACTGCCGCGCGTTGCCGCGGAAACACCCTTCGTCATCTGTCCGCAGGTTTCTTGCCATGCCAGGCGCACGGTGAGCTCGAAGCTTTGCGCGCATTCGGCCACCTGACGGGCCACGTTTCTCCCTGACCATCTGATTTGTCGCGATCCGGCTGCCGGATCCCGGAAGCGTTGTGCCGTTGGCGCACGGGTTCCCCCGTGCACCTGGTCAGCGTTGCGGGACCCCGTGCGGATCGCCAGGAGATTTTGCATGACGAAGACCAGATCCAGGCGGAAAGCCGCCATTACCCCCGCAGCCAATGCGCTACTGTCACCGCAGATCATGGCGATGGTAGATAGCGCCGTCGTCGGCGCGAGCGAGGCAGCCTTCGGGGGAGACCCGGTGCTGCCGGAGGAAGTATCCTCTTTCGTGTCCTTCTGCGCCTCCATCCAGAAGCGCGACGGCGGGCTTATCGAGGCGGTGATCTCCGATACGATCGCCGCGGCACCGCATTTCACGGCGTGGAAGCCGGATGCCTATCCGATCACACGGCGCGCGGAAGAGCTTGCCCGCAGCGGGGAGATCGACCCGGAAGATCCGCCGCAGCTGCCCCAGAACAAGTCGATTGCCCGGCACATCAGGATCGACCAGTTCGCTGTTGACCTCAGAACGCTGACAGCGACCGCCATCGAGATCAAGCGATCATCCTACTTGGGCAAGGCGATACGCGAGGCGGCACGCCACGATCTCCTTTCCACGGCCATGCTGGCCAGGTCCTATGCACGAAAGAACGGAATAAAGGCCATGACCGGATGTTCCGTCCTCATCTGCTTCTATGGCGATGTCACGCCTGACTTCCAGGGCTTTACGGTCCTGACCCGTGAGACGGTTGACGACTATTTCGGGGTGGCGATTACCCCGGTTGTCGAAGCGGCCCGGGCGTATTTCTCCCACCGGGTCCGGCAGCGGCTCGAAGAGCTGGTGACGCCAATGACAGGCATCCTCTCGGACGCGACGATGCTTGCCTGTATGGAGGAGCGCGGGCTCGGGTCACCCCTGGAGGAAATGGCGCCACCGCCTCCAAGGTCCGGACGCCGGCCGAGGCTCGCCGCCGTCTAGGCAGGCCCTTTCCAACGCATCCCGATTTTCCAGTTCCGCCCGCGGGTTTCCCGACGGGCCAACAGGAGACCTTTGTCTTGTCTCAGCAGATTTATTGTCATTCGCGCAGCAACGGTGCTGCCCCTTCAGTCCGTTCTTCCGGGCGCCCCGATCCCCTTCAGGCCGCACGCCCATTCTCGTGGTGGCGGCAAGACGCCAAGCTCGGGGCAAGCGCGATCGATCTCATCGCCGCCTGCCTTGATGCCGCCCGTGCCACAGTGGCCACGATCATCTCGGACACCGACGATCTGCCGGTCTGCTACCAGGCTCTGGAAGACCACATTCGATCCGATGGCATCGCTCATGGGGAGGATGGCACCCTCGACCTGCTGGCCTCCGCTCTGCTGGTGGCGATCGATGGCGCCAGAGGGCGCCTCGCCGAATGTGAGCCCATCACCCTCATGGATCTCTGCGCGCCAGTTGCCGATGACGGTCTCGGGCCGCTGCCCGACCCGAGCATGGTCACCCAGGCGTACAGTCTGCTTCAGGATGCCCGCTGGCTTGCTGCGTTCAATCGTGGCGACGCCGTCTGCCGGGAGGTGCGCCAATGACCAGTGCATCCGTAACCGTAGAGCCAGTCGTCGACACTCCTCAGAGAGATACCGTCCAGGCGCGTCTGGCCCGCAAGGCGCCCGAGGCCCGGCGCAAGGCGCGTATCGACAAGGTCTTTGGAAGGCTGGCCCGCCGACTGCAAAGGCGGGTCAATGCCGAGGCCGACTTGGCAGGACACTATTCCAACCGCATCAACCGGGTTGACCTCAGCTCCGAGGATGGACCGGAAGACCAGGTCGATCTCGATCCTCAGGACGATGAGGATGCGAGTGCCGGGGAGCCGTTCCTCAATCGAGACGCGCTGCTGCTTCCGCCGGTACTCACCATGGTCACCGCGGCAGTGGCCCGGGCCATTGTCGACGCGGATGCGGGCAAGGCGACGCGGTTGTTTCGCCCGGCCCGTGTTGTTGCTTTCGAGGCCCCTGAGTCTTGGCAGGAAGGTGTGGAGTCCATCATCAAGGCATGCCTGGTTGCCCAGGGGTGGAAAGCGAGGGAGCATGCCTATCTTCGGTCTCATTACAGGCACAGCGGACCAGGCGTTGCACTCTTCAAGGACTCAGGACCAGGTGATCTACGATCCAAGGACATCGACGAGGACGGCAGCGCCCTTTCCTGGCTCGCCCTCTACCTGCACGAGCGCTATGCGATCTGCATCATAACTGAGGATTTCGACGCACTCGCCGAGGAGGCAGGTGCGGCCTGCGACGTGGTCATGTCCCTCGGCACACTGGAAGTCGAGGATCTGGACCGCACGTTTCTGGCCTTGCACGACCGGGATTTGGGTCTCGCAGAGGCCGTCGACCCGGAGGTCCTGCGCTCCAAATCCTTATTCGAGATAGGCACCGCCATGCGCGAGCGCGAGGCGCCGGCGCGGACCCGTGCCCGGTTGCGCAGAATGCTCTCGGCCTCCGCATCCGCCCCGAAGGCTGGCTCCAAATCTGGAGGCAAGACTGGCCCGATACCCCTGGAGGAGCTCATCGGCTACGGAGAGGCCCGCACGTGGGGGCTCGACCTGGCGCTGGACCTTGCCGCCTACCGCAAGGGAGAAGTCAGTTGGGAGGATCTCGATCGCGGGCTCGTGCTTGCCGGACCGCCGGGCGTGGGCAAGACAAGGTTTGCGGCGAGCCTTGCGGCAAGCTGCGGTCTCCATCTGGTCGCAACGTCGGCCGCTGCCTGGCAGGCCTGCGGTCATCTTGGCGATTACCTCAGAGCCATGCGGCGCGATTTCGATGAGGCGCGGCGGAAGGCGCCCTCGCTTCTCTTCATTGACGAGATCGACGCCGTTGGCAGCCGGACCAACTTGCAGATCCACAACAGCGATTATGTGCGCATGGCAATCAACGGCTTGCTCGAGCAGCTCGACGGCTTTGAAGCACGCGAGGGCGTGATTGTCGTGGGCGCTACCAACAACCCCGGCGTTCTCGATCCCGCGTTGTTGAGACCGGGCCGGCTGGAGAAGGTGATCGAGATCCCGCTGCCCGACGAGGAGGACCTGGCGGGCATCCTGCGGCAGTATCTCATGGAGGATCTTCCGGACATCGATCTTGATCGGACCGCCCGGTTCCTGAGCGGGGCGAGCGGCGCGGACGTGGAGGCCCTCGTCCGCACGGTGAGGGCCCGGGCCCGGCGGGCGGGCGAGCGTCTTTCGGAAAGGCATCTGCAGGACGAGCTTCTGAAGCGCACCCCGCGCTATACCGTGGAAGAGAGATGGCAGATGGCGGTCCACGAGGCCGGTCACGCTCTCGTGGCCCATCTCTTCGGCCTGCCGGTCTACCGCATGTCGCTCGTCTCCCCGGAAACCGGGCCGCACGCCTTCGTGGGTATGGGGTTCTCCGCCGTTCCCACCGAGGCGGACATCGACATGCATCTCGCCGTCCTGCTCGCCGGCCGCGTCGCCGAGGAAGCGCTCAACGGGATGATCTCGACGGCATCAGGCGGTCCGCGCGAGAGCGACCTTGCACGCGCCAGCGTCCTGGCGGCGATGCAGGAGATCTCCTGCGGCCTCGGTACCTCGCTGCTCTGGCGTGAGCCGCCCGAGAAGGCCGAGGCGCGGCTCGCGACCGATCATCATCTGCAGAAGAAGGTCAGACTGCGGCTTGAGGAGATCGCCCACCTCGTCCGGGGCATGCTCTCGACGAGGATGCAGCCGCTTTACCGGTTGGCCGCTTTCCTTGCCCATCGCGGTGAACTGGGAGAGGAGCAGATTGCAAAGCTGCTCAGCGATGTCGATTGTGGAGGTTCCGACGCGCTTCGGCGGAGTTTGTTGCACTAGGTGGGCTTCAGTCGAGGTTTGCTGCTGCCGACACCGACTATCAGAGGACAGTGTCATTCTGGCCGACCAGGATTGTGGAGCGGAATGGGTAATGCGTGAACGGCGATACTCGCAGCCTCACAAACTGGCGCTAAGAGCCTCCTGACGTGCTTGTGTCCCGAGTCGCATAGGATGGCCAATTTAAGCCAATAAGCGGCTCAAACGGCCCTGAAATAAAAGAACCCGCCCATCGGAGACGATCGGGCGGTTTTTTTGCTGTCAGTTCCGGAGCCGGGAGAGGACTGGTGAGGCTTGGGTGACGAGCATTCAAATGCGGTCAATCACTGCAATTTTGAATTGCGCACTTGGTTCAGACCACGTTGTGCATGTGGAAATGTCGCTTGCGTTAGGGAATGCCTGAGAGAACTTTGTTGTTGAAATTAAAAGTTCTTTCCAAGAATTGCGTGTAGTACGGCTTGACGACACGGAATCCGTGCTACCATGCTGTGTACATGAAATATGATTTTTCGAGCCTTTCTCCTAATGATTTCGAGGATCTCTCCCGCGATCTGCTTGGGCGGGAACTCTGCGTACGATTCGAAGCGTTTCCGGAAGGCCCGGATGATGGAATGGACGGTCGCCATTGTGTGGGAGAGGGATCAATCATCCTACAGGCGAAGCATTATTACCGTTCAGGCTTTTCGGCCCTCAAATCGAAGATGGGTAAGGAAAGAGCATCAATTGATCGATTGCAGCCAAAGCGCTACCTCCTGACCACCTCGACGCCGCTCACCCCAAACAACAAGCGAACTCTTGCGGGCATCATTGGTCCGGCCCTCCTGTCCGAGGGAGATATGCTTGGGCCTGACGACTTGAATGCTCTCCTTCGAAAATACCCGGACATTGAGAAGTCCCACCAAAAGCTCTGGGCACAGAGCACGACGGTCCTTGAGGAGGTCGTCACAGGCGCAGTCAAACAGGCAATGGCCCGACCGGCCGAGGTCCCATCTGTACTGGCAAATATGCTTTCGCCTCGCGGCACTACTGAGGATAACTCCCAGATTGTTGAGCGCGACGTGGTCTATCTGATCAAATCGTCCCCGATCGACGACGAGTTCGTGCTTTGGCTGGCCCCCAAGCTCGAGGCTGAGGGATATCGTGTGTTCGCTGACATCCTCACGCTGCAACCCGGCGATCGTTGGCGTCGGGAAACCAACGCTGTCCTGCAAGCTCGCACGGCGAAGGTGTTGTTGCTCTGCAAGGACGCGACGCTTGCCGACCAACATGTTCAGGATGATCTCGACATAGCACTCGAGACAGGAAATGAGCTCGGCGACACCCGGTTCATCATTCCGTTGCGGCTGGAACCCGGACGAAAAGTCAAAGGAATTGGCGATGCGGTCCCGGTCGACTTCGTTCGCGGCTGGGCCGAGGGACTAGCAACGCTCATCGATGCGCTGTCGCGTCAGAAGGTTCCGCGCAGCTCGGAGGCTCCGACGATCGACCGTAACTGGGAGATTTTTCGCAGACGCGGAGCGGTCCCGCTAGTCGAAGAATCCGAGCGTCTGACTTCAAATTGGCTTCGCGTCGTTGAAGCTCCCGATGTCATTCGGTTCTACGAGGCCTCAGGCGTCATCGACGGCCGCTCGCTTCAGGCGGCTATCGATGCCTACCCGTATCCAAGCGCGCTCCAGGGATCTGGCTTCATCACCTTTGCTGCGCAGGCTGAAGTTGATGAGGCGTTCGAGTCCGCAGGACGATTTAGGCTGAAGCGCGAAATTCCGCTGTTGCACTTTGTTGGCAATGGCATACCGGAGATCGGCATCGAGCGCCAAGTGGCCTCCAACCTCGTCATCGCGATGTTGAAGAAGGCTTGGTACGCATACTGCAAGCAATGCGGTTTCCTAGAGTTTCAGTATTCCAACGGAACGGGTTTCCACGCCTCGGCAGAACAGGCACCGACGGGTCAACGCATCCCATGGGGAAAGCAGGGAGAGCGGCGCTCCTCGATGCTCCGAAACGTGGCCAAAGGCCACATCTGGCAGTTCGGCGTAACGGGCATGCCTTTTTTCTGGCCGTTCTGGCATTTCAAGCTGAAGTCGAGGGTACTCTTTTCGACCGACAATGGTACTGCGACAGGGATCGATATCGACGACCCAAAGAAGCTTCATCGGCTGAGAAGGAGCCTGTGCAAGGGCTGGCGAAACAAACAATGGTATGGCCGCATGCTGGCGTTCCTTGAGCTCCTTTCCGGAGAGTCTGCCTACATTCGGTTGCCGATGTCTTCGGACACCGCGATCGTCCTCGAAGCGGCCCCCGTATTGTTTTCGTCACCTGTCAGCACAGCGCTTCCTGACATTCTCGACGCCGATGAGGAGGAGACTGACCTCAGCACCTTGGGCCGACCGGCCAATGACGACGAAGAGGGTGCAGCATGAAATTTCCAGAAGCCTCGCTCAAGGTCGAACATTTTCACGAACCAGAGCTCGAGTTCTCCTTCGGGCAAAACAGTCCGCATCCGAAGGATGGTCTTTTCTTGTATGGTCCACACGCGAAGGCAAAAAAGATCCGAGATATCAGGGTAGGAGTCGTCGGCACGAGCGCGGGGATCAGCCATTTTCGCAACTGGAGCCACAAGCTCAAAAAGGTCATGGAGGTTCCGCCGCCCGGAAAGGGTGAGAAGGCGGACCGGCTTCACTTGGCCAACTTCCCCGGACTGGAAGAAACCTTCGGGATCGCATTCGATCCTGATGAATGCAGCGCGCTTTCGATTCCTCCGAAAGACATCGACAGGTCGACCCGTATCCTCAATCTCAATGAAGCTGTTGAGAAGGTTGCACAGCTCTATATCGACCGGGTGAAAAAGCATCTGAAGAACGAAGAAGGTTCGGTTGATCTCTGGGTGCTGGTCTTGCCAGAAATTGTCTATGAAAGATGCCGGCCTGGTTCGAAACGAACTGGTCTTCCCATGGAAAAGGGTGACTTTGGTAAGAAACAGAAAGCTCGATCAGATCTCCCGCTTTTGTCGGCTGCGGGCGTGATCGATCAGTCAGGTGAAGAGATCTTTGAAGACGTTCCTGACTTCCATCGCCGGATCAAGGCAGAATTCTTGAAGATCGCGCCAACTCAACTCATCCGCGAGACGACACTTGCGCCCGAAGCGTTTCTCAACAAGGCCGGGTATCCCGTTCGAAAGACGCAGGATGCGGCCACAGTCGCATGGAACTTGGCGACGGGGCTCTACTACAAGACCCAGCCTCGCCCACCGTGGCGCCTTGCAGGGGTGCGGCCGGGAGTTTGCTACATAGGCATGGTCTACAAGAGCCTGCCTAACGATCCTGATGGCCATGCCTGCTGTGCGGCTCAAATGTTCCTCAATGAGGGAGATGGAGTCGTCTTCCGTGGAGCAAACGGCCCCTGGAAGACCGGCGATTATGAGTTTCATCTTAAGAAAGATGCAGCGAAGAACCTCCTCGACCTCGTCTTGGAAACATATACCTCCACCTATCACGCTCCCCCGAAGGAGCTGTTCATTCACGGACAGACCTACTTCAATGACGAAGAGTGGAACGCATTCGTTGAGGCGGCCCCGAAGGAGACAAACGTGATCGGCGTTCGCATACGCACCACTGGCGGCGAGATGAAGCTCTTTCGCGATGGCGACTACCCGGTGCTGCGCGGAACAGCGCTGCTGTTGGATGAGAAGACGGCCTATCTTTGGACGACCGGGTATGTTCCGCAGCTTGATACCTACATTGGTCCGGAGACGCCGAACCCGCTGCACATTACAGTCATGCGAAGTAAAAACGCCTTGCCGGATATTCGAACAGTCCTTGCGGACATCATGGGTCTCACGAAGATCAACTACAATTCCTGCAACTTCAACGACGGTCTGCCCGTGACCGTTCGCTTCGCCCGTATGGTGGGAGATGTCCTGACGATGGGCTCTGCAAAGGGCGAAGAGAAGCAACCATTCAAATATTATGTTTAGTGGGTCTCTGGTCGTGAACGCCGCCCCGGTAGCCCGCCCGCATGTGCAACCAACAAATACTAAAAACCTGGCTGATAAAAGCCGTGGAGGCACAATAATTTGAGCGCATCTTGTGATCCACGACTCGTAGGGCTGCCAGCACGTCAATCCTTGGCGCTTGGAGAAGTCCCCCAAGACCGTCATGCTGGCCTTGTTAAGCTGAGGCTTGGGCATGCCGACTTCGGGAGCATCCTGATTCCGGAACTCATGTTCGTAAGACGCTCCGGATGGCGCTTTTACCAGCCCAGCTTCTTCGGGCCACCCATCTTGCAGTTTAACGTTGAGCCCAATATTCACGTGGCGCGGCTCTCTATCGATATCGGAAGTCCACGTGCGGCGGATCTCACGAGGCTGATCGTCGAATTTCGATCTGATGGTTTGGTGAGACGCTATGACGATGGGGCGCAGCTATACCGATGTGTCATTGACGGACCAAAGCGATTGACGCGATTTGCTTCCGGAACATGCCGGCAACGAGACGACGAAGATTTCGATCTGCGTCTATTCCACATTACCAATCCCAAGGCCTTCGCTGGCATAGTAGGCAGCAAGGAGCTACATTCGTCTCGTTGGAACCTGCAAGGCACAAGGGAACTTTCAAACGTCGCCTATGTCTATCTAACCAGCCTTGATGCGATTAAGACGGAAGAAGATCTGCGGAGGATCGCAATGTCCTCTGACGGGATGATCCGTTTCCAGACAACTTCTAGCCGACTTCGAGAGGAGACGCTCGAGCTGACTGTCTACCGCGAGAACACCACCGGGCGAACCGCACGGTTGCAGGTGAATGTCGCGAGTAGTCTTCTGGCACCGCCGCACTTGATGATACATCGTCCACTAGGCGACCATGCCTATTACGAAGTGACGGGTCCCGAGATCTATCGTGTAGGAGTTCAGCCGGGAGCGGCGCTCACCTACGCCAACGGCGTTGGGACAATCGATGAGGCAACGTTGAAGCGCTTCGAATACGTCGTGGTGGGTGACGCCTCGAGCGTTGAAGGGCTTGCCGCACCCTATGACGAGGAGGAAACCAAGCAGGTCGTTCACGTCGAAAACCTCGACGACGGCTTGGACCTATTTGAATTCTGGCAGACGAACCAAAACAGCGATCAAGTCTCGAGCCGGCGGCCCGAGCCGCGCATCTTTTCGACATGATCAACATGCGCGCATTGGACGATCCGGTTTTGGCTGAACTTAGGAGGCGGGTAATGGCTCTAGGTCATTTTGGAGCAAACTTGTGAAGTCGCCGTCACCGCTGCCGACAATTACAAATAACGCATCCGCATCGCCTCGATGCGTCCTTCGGTCTTGCTGTTCCGCCTTCCGACCACGATTCCGTATGCAGGCGAATCCAGCAATGGATAGAACTGCACGTAGACGGCAATGAACTCATCGGTGCCGCCGATGAAAATGAGAAGTGTCTCAGTTGGATCGGCCTCTCGCTCGTCGAGGGGGTGAGCTACTCCCCATCGGCTGGACAGGATCTGGCGTAATTTAGGCTACTCGTTGCACCTGCTGATCGGGTTGGTTGATATCATTTCTCTGCCAATAGGCCAGCACCGGAGGCTTGCCGCCGAGGGCTGAGTGAGGACGCTGGTGGTTGTAGAAGGTCATCCATTTCCGGATGGCCGCTTTCGTCTCTGATCCGGTCTCCTAGGCATGCAGGTAGACGCACTCGTATTTCAGGGTTCGCCACAGCCGCTCAATGAAGATGTTGTCGAGGAACCGACCTTTCCCATCCATCGATATCCGGACGCCCGATCGGCGGAGCCGATCCGTCCAGGCGAAGGACGTGAACTGGCTTCCCTGATCCGTGTTCATGATCTCTGACCTGCTCCCCTGAGATGTTCCCGATTTTGGGTTAGCCTGTTCCTCAACGAAGGAGACAG
>NZ_BMCR01000013.1 GCF_014635285.1 Stappia taiwanensis
GGACCACAACGTGAACGGCGCTAGCCTATGAACGGGTACATTCAGGGGAGCAGGTCACAGGCAAGGAGCCGCTGCCGGCCGACCCGTCCCTTGGCAGCGCCGCCGATTTGTTGCGAATGCTGCGCGGCACGCCGGCGCGGCCGGAGGAAATCTCCGCGCTGGAGCGCTATCTGGTGACCGTGCTCGACCATGGGCTGAATGCCTCGACCTTCGCCGCCCGGGTGATTGCCTCCACCGGCGCGGATCTCGGCGATGCGGTGCTGGGGGCCATGGGCGCGCTGAAGGGACCGCTGCATGGCGGCGCACCCGGCCCGGTGCTTGACATGATCGACGCCATCGAAAGCCCCGAGGCGGCGGAAGACTGGATCTCCGGCGAACTTGCCGCCGGCCGCCGGCTGATGGGCTTCGGCCACCGTGTCTACCGCACCCGCGACCCGCGCGCCGATGTGCTGAAGGAGGGGCTCGCCCTGCTCTCCCCGGACCTGCCGGCCCTGCGCAAGGCCGAGGCCATCGAGACGGCAGCCCAGCGCCTCTTGGCCCGGCACAAGCCGGACCGGACGCTTCGCACCAATGTGGAGTTTTATACCGCCGTGCTGCTGGATGCGATCGGCCTGGACCGGACGCTGTTCACGCCGCTGTTCGCGGTGGGGCGAACCCCGGGCTGGTGCGCCCATGCGCTGGAACAGCAGGCCTGCGGACGCCTGCTGCGACCTGCCGCGATCTACATCGGCCCGAACGCCGGATAGCCGGATCGGACCGAACAGGCGCGACTGGAAAACAAAACGCGGGGCGACAAACCGCCCCGCGTCATGACGAGACCGCCTAGCGGTTGGTGATGATCTCCGGCCCCATCAGCGAATAGGGCAGCCAGGTCGACAGCGCCGGCGTGTAGGTCACCAGCACCAGGAACAAGAGCAGGATCAGCACGAAGGGCATGGAGGCCCGCACCACCTGAATGAGGCTCATGCCGGTGATCCCGGAGGTCACGAACAGATTGAGCCCGATCGGCGGCGTGATCATGCCGATTTCCATGTTCACCACCATGATGATGCCGAGATGCACCGGATCGACCCCCAGCTCGATGGCGATCGGGAACACCACCGGCGCGACGATCAAGAGCAGGCCCGAGGGCTCCATGAACTGCCCGCCGATGAGAAGCAGGATGTTCACGGCGATCAGGAAGGTGAACCAGTTGAACCCGGCGCCGATCATCCAGTCGGTGATCGTCTGCGGAATGCGCTCCGAAGTCAGCACATGGGCGAACAGCAGCGCGTTGACGATGATGAACATCAGCATGATCGTCGTCTTCGCCGCGTCGGTCAGCACCTTGCGGGTTTCCGGATGGAAACAGCCGGGCAGGAAATTGACCACCGTCAGCCACAGATTGCGCAGGATGGCATTTGCAAGGCTCTCCCCGTCGCGGCGCAGCGGCACACCCTTGAGCGGCCCCATGTCCCGATAGAGAAAGACAGCGATCAGGAAGGCGTAGACCGCCGCCACCGAGGCCGCTTCCGTCGGCGTGAAGATGCCGCCGTAGATGCCGCCGAGAATGATCACGATCAGGAGCAGGCCGAACCCGGCCTCGCCACCGGAGGTCAGGATCTCGCCCAGGCCGGCGAAAGGCTGTTTCGGCATGTTCTTGATGCGGGCATTGACGTAGATGGCGATCATCAGCATCAGCCCGGCGACGAGCCCGGGGATCACCCCGGCAAGGAACATGCGGCCGACCGACACATCCGTTGCCGCCGCATAGACCACCATGACGATGGACGGCGGGATCAGGATGCCCAGCGTGCCCGCATTGGCGATCACCCCGGCGGCAAACTCCTTGGTGTAACCCACCTGCCGCATGCCGGCGATGGCGATGGTGCCGATGGCCACCACGGTTGCCGGCGAGGAGCCGGACAGGGCGGCGAACAGCATGCAGGAAAACACCGCCGCGATGGCCAGCCCGCCGCGGATATGGCCGACGCAGGCGATGGCGAAGCGGATGATGCGCCGGGCGACGCCGCCGGTCGACATGAAGGCCGAGGCGAGAATGAAGAAGGGAATCGCCAGCAGCGTATAGTTCTGCGAAGCGGTGAACAGTTGCAACGCGACCGAGGAGATCGAGTCGGAGGAAAAGAAGGCGATTGCCAGGACACTGGACAGTCCGAGGGCAATCGCGATCGGGACGCCGAGGAACAGCAGCCCGAGAACCATGATGAAGAGTACACCGGCCTCCATGACGCCCCCTTAATCCTTGATGATGTTCTTGTTTTCGGCGACGAGCTCTTCCGCTTCATGCGCCGCGATGATCAGGTCGCGCTTGCCGGTGATGATTTGCCAGGTGGCCTGCAGGCAGCGATAGGCCAGCAGCAGCAGGCCGATGGGCAAGATCAGATAGGCGATCCAGCGCTGCACCCGCTCTTGGGTGCCGAAGGTCTCCTGAACGAATTCCGGATAGCGCAGGTCATCGAGACCGATGCCGATCTTGTACATCTTCATCCAGTAATCGAGCGCGCCGCCACGGGCGTTGATGCCGAAGAACTGCAGCCAGTCGGCGGAGAACAGGATGGCCGCATAGGCGACGCCGCACAGGGCGCCGAAAATGGCGAAGAAGCGGAACAGGCGCGGCGGGAACAGGCGGATCACCGCATCGACGCCGAGATGAGCGCCGATCTTGATGCCGTAGCTCATGCCGAACAGGATCAGCCAGGCAAACAGGATCCGCGTGAACTCCAGCGCGCCGGTCCAGCCGGAATTGAAGCCGTAGCGGGCAACCACCTGCGAAAAGGAAACGATGGTCATCGCCGCCATGAGAACGGCGAGCATGCCTTCCTCAAAGCGCGTGACCCAGTTGTCGACGCGTTGCATCGTTTTTTCTCCGGGCATGGAGTGGTGATGGGGCGCGGACCCGGTCCGCATCGGGCGCAGGAGCCCGGTCTCCTGACCATCCGCCGGGAAGGCACTTTCCTCCCCGGCGAACCTTGGTCAGGGCATGCTCAGCTGGCGTCGTTCGACGCCACGGCGGCTTCGATCAGTTCGACACCGATGTCGTCCTGGAATTTCGCCCAGACCGGCTTCATCACATCGACCCAGGCCTTGCGCTGTTCCGGCGTAAGGGTCCGGATTTCCGTTCCCGCATCGACGATCCGCTGCCGGCTGGCCGCCTCCTTGTCCGCAACGGCGGAATTGGCCGCCTGCGTCACTTCCTGAACGATGGTCAGGAACTGGTCGCGCACATCCGGATCAAGGCCGTTCAGCCACTCGTCCGAGGTCACCAGAAGGTAGGCGAGCAGCTGGTGATTGGTTTCGGTGATGCCGTCCTGCACCTCGAAGAACTTCTGGGTGTAGATGTTCGACCAGGAGTTCTCCTGCCCGTCGACAACGCCGGTCTGCAACGCGCCATAGACTTCCTTGAACGCCAGCTTCTGTGCATTGGCGCCCATCGCCTCGATCATGGCGACAGCCACATCCGAGGTCTGCACCCGGAACTTCAAGCCCGTGGCGTCGCTCGGCAGCAACAGCGGCTTGTTGGCGGAAAACTGCTTCAGACCGGAGCTCCAGTAGCCAAGCCCGACGAAGCCCACATCGGTCATGGCGTTCAGCAGGCCCTTGCCCGCATCGCTCGCCGCGAACCGGTCGACCGCGGCCAGGTTCTGGAACAGGAACGGCAGATCGAACAGCCGGTACTTCAGGGTATAGGCCTCGAACTTGGCGAGCGACGGCGCAGCCAGTTGCACGTCGCCGAGCAGCAGGGCTTCCATCACCTTGTCGTCGTCGAAGAGCTGCGAGTTCGGAAACACCTGCATGCAGGCCTTGCCGTTCATCTCCTCGTTGACGCGCTTGGCCAGCATGGTCGCCGCGTCGCCCTTGGGATGGCCGGTCGCCGCCACCACATGGCTGAACTTAATGACCATCTCGCCGTCCTGACAGTCCTCGGCAAACGCCGGCGCGGCGAAGGCAAGGGACGCAGCCGCAAGCGCGGCCGTGGCGAACTTCTTCATGGGTGTCCTCCCAGACTTGGTTTGACCCGGGGTGCCTCGTGCCCCCGGTGGCATCTGCCGCCGGCAAAAACCCGGCCAGATGCCTCACCCTCTAGGCAACCTGCATGCCAAACTCGAAGAATCGCAGAAACCTGCCACCCCCACTGATTCAGTCCGCCATGGACACGGGTGCCATGTGTCGGTTCCGACCCATCACATTCGCCCCAATGGGTGGGAACCGACACACGGCCTGCGCCATGCCGCCCCTCGCTGACCCGCTCAGCCTTCGGCGAGCGGCGCCTCCCGGTCGAGACCATACTTCCGGATCTTCTCATAAAGCGCCTTGCGCGAAACACCGAGCGCCTCATAGGTGGCCTTCAGGCCGCCGCCATTGCGCGCCAACTCGTCCTGGATCACCGCCCGCTCATAGGCCCCGACCCGCTCCGCAAGGCTTTGCCCTGCCTCGAACCCGGAAGGCCCCTCGGCGCTTTCCAGCCCCAGCACGAACCGGTCGGCGACATTGCGCAATTCACGCACGTTGCCGGGCCAGTCGCGCGCCATCAGCCCGGTGATGAAGGCGGGGCTAGCATCGGGGATCTCACGCCGGTAGCGCGCCCGCGCCTCCCGTGCCAGATGGTGAAACAGCAACGGGATGTCCTCCTTGCGCGCGCGCAGCGGCGGCACCTCCACGCTCACCACATTGAGCCGGTAGAACAGATCCTTGCGGAAGCGCCCCTCGTTGCCCGCCACCACCAGGTCATCCTTGGTCGCCGCGAGGAAGCGGATATCGAGCGCAATGGTCTTGTTGGAGCCAAGCCGCTCGATCGTCCGCGTCTCGATCACCCTGAGGAGCTTGACCTGCAGGTCGAGCGGCATGGATTCGATCTCGTCGAGAAAGACCGTTCCCCCTTGCGCATGCTCAAGCTTGCCGATCCGCTGCCGGCTGGCGCCGGTGAAGGCCCCCTGCTCATGGCCGAACAGTTCCGATTCGATCACCTCCGCCGGCAGGCCGCCGCAATTGAGCGCAACGAACGGCCCGCCGTGGCGATGCCCTTCCTCATGCAAGGCCCGGGCCACCACCTCCTTGCCCGCCCCGGTCTCGCCGACAATCAGGATATCCGCATCCGTATCGGCCAGGGTGGCAACGAGGCCCCGCAGCCGCTCCATCACCGGCGAGCGCCCGACGAGCCGGCCCTCCAGTCCGGTGCGCTGCGCCAGTTGTTCGCGCAGGATGCGGTTTTCCAGCACCAGCCGGCGCTTTTCCAGCGCCCGCTCGATCACATTGGCCAGCCGGCTGACCGGAAACGGCTTTTCCATGAAGTCATAGGCGCCGGACCGCATCGCCTCCACCGCCAGCGGCACATCGCCATGGCCGGTGATCAGGATCACCGGCAGGGCCGGATCAATCTCCAACGCGTGGCGCATCAGGGCAAGACCATCGGTCTTCGGCATCCGGATGTCGGTGACCAGAACGCCGTAGAGATCGCGCGCCAGGTGCTCCGCCACGCCGGCGGCGCCGGCAAAGGCCGAGACCTGATGCCCGGCCAGTTCCAGTCCCTCGGCCAGCGCCTCGCGCAAGTCCGCCTCGTCATCGACCAGCAGTACCGTTGCCTTGTCCATCCACCTGCCTCTGGTGCCTATGCCGCGGCCTCGCTGGCACGGTCGGCGCGCGGCAGGCGCACGGTAAACACCGCCCCGCCGGTCTCGCCCCTGCCGATGGCCAGCGCGCCGGAAAAATCGTGAACGATCTTGTAGGCAATCGACAGGCCAAGCCCCAGCCCCTTGCCCACATCCTTGGTGGTGAAAAACGGGTCAAACACTTGCGACAACAGCTCGTCGGCGACCCCCGGACCATTGTCGGCCACCTCGATCACCCCGAAATCCCCGTCAACATAGGTCCGCAGGTGCACGGCCCCATCCGCCTGCCCCTCGACCGCGTCCAATGCATTGGCGGCCAGGTTCAGGACCACCTGCTCAAGGCGCACATGCCCGCCGATCACCTGGATCGGTCCGTCCAGATGGCGCACCTCCAACCGCGCGCCGGTCTGCTTCAGGCGCGGCGAGAGCAGCATCAGGGCTTCGTCAATCACCGGCTTGACGGCGATGGGACCGAGCCGGGTGCCCGCCCGCCGGCTGAACCCTTTGAGAATACGTGAGATCTCCGCCATTCGCTCGACCATGACGATGATCTTGTCGAGCCCGGCAGTGGCCTTTTCCAGCCGGCCCAGATCGAGGAACTGCTTGGCGTTGTCCGCGTTCGACCGGATCGCGGCCAGCGGCTGGTTGAACTCGTGGGAAAGCGCCGCCGACATCTGCCCCAGCGTCGCCATCTTGGCCGCCTGCACCAGATCCGCCTGCATCCGGCGCAGTTCCTCTTCCGCCGCCTCGCGCTCGCGCACCTCGCTGGCAAGCCGGGTATTGGCCTCGGAGAGATCGCGCGTGCGCTGTCGCACCCGCCGTTCCAGCCTGAGGGCGGACAGCCGATCCTCACGCATGCGGCGGAGCCCGGCCTGACGCCGCTCCAGCGCCACCCAGCCGATGCCGGAAAACAGCAGGCAGGCCAGCACCGCGATTGCCGTCGCCTTGAACGCCTGTGACCGCGCGGCGGTGGTATCGGCAAAGGCGATCACCTGCCAGCCGAGAAGAGGCAACTGGCGGGTCATTCTCAAAAACGACCGATCCGGCCCTTCCTGGGGCAAGCCCACCAGATCGAACACCCCTGGCAGCGCCGCCGCGTCCGTCCCCGCCTCACTATCAGTCTCGGCAAGGGCCACGGTCACGGCGCCAAGCCGCTCGACCTGGTCAGACAATCGCTGCCCGCGCCAGGCCGGCCGATTGGTGGCAACCACCTGCCCCTCGCCATCCACGGCGACAAGTGGCGCCTTGCTCAGGGCCCAGGCCTGCTCGACCTCGCCAAGGCTGACCCAGACGACCACCGCGCCGCTGGAGCCTTGCGCCCCGCGCGTTGCCGAGGCGAACACATAGCTGCCAGGCAGGCTGCGACTACCCGGCCGATAGGCGCGGCCAAGCCGCCCTTGCAGCGCCTCCTCCAGCGGCAAAGCCGTGGTGTCGCGGGCCGGCATCAATCCGGCCGCGCGCGGCAGCATGTGACTGGAGGCAATAAGGTGCCCGGCGGGGTCGTAGAAGGCGACCTCCTGCGCCCCGGCCATGCCAGCGGCAATCGCCGCCACCCGCTCGCCGGCGCTTCGGTCGCGCGTCAGCACCAGCTCCCGCACATCCGGCCGCTGCGCCAGCAGAGGCGGCAACAGGCGGAACTTGTCCAACTGCCGCTCCAGCGTCGCCGCCTGCACCGCCAGCAACGCCTGTGACCGGGTGACCACCTCATCGATGAAAAGCCGGGAACTGACGCTCCACGTCACCCAGCCCGTCACCACCGTCACGGGCACCGACAGGCAGATCAGAACAACAAAGACGGCATTGTGCCGTGCCGCGCGCCGCAGATCCCTCATACCGGCAGTTTACGTATGGTCAGCGCGACGGACAATCGCAATTGCCCCGCCGCCGACGGCTAACGCCCCGTCCCCGCACGCCGGTCCTCGCGGATCAGGTCGGCCGCCTTCTCGCCGATCACCATGGTCGGCGCGGCGGTATTGCCCGAGGTGATCGTCGGCATCACCGAAGCGTCGACCACCCGCAGACCGGCGATGCCGCGCAGCCGCAGCCGTTCATCGACCACCGCCCCCGCGTCAACGCCCATGCGGCAGGTGCCGACCGGATGGAAGATCGTCGTGCCGATATCGCCGGCCGCATGGGCCAGGTCCTCGTCGCTCTGCAGCAACGGGCCGGGCAAATACTCCGACGGCGAGTAGCGGGCCAGCGCCGGCGCGGCCATGATCTTGCGGGTCAGCCGCAGCGCGTCGGCGGCAACCTTCCGGTCGCTGTCCGTCGACAGGTAATTGGGCCGGATCTCCGGATGCGCCCCCGGGTCGGCGGACACGATATGTACATGCCCCCGGCTGTCGGGGCGCAGGTTGCAGACACTGGCCGTGATTGCCGGGAAGGGATGCAGCGGCTCACCGAACCGGTCCAGCGACAGGGGTTGCACGTGATATTCGAGGTTCGCGGTCTCGAACGAGGGATCGGACCGGGCGAACACACCGAGCTGGCTTGGCGCCATCGACATCGGCCCGGACCGTTTCAGCGCGTATTCGGCGGCGATCTTCGCCTTGCCGAAGATGTTGCCGGCGAGCTGATTGAGCGTCACCGCCCCCTCGACCTTGAACACGGTGCGCAGTTGCAGGTGATCCTGCAGGTTGCCGCCAACCGCCGGCAGCGCCTGCGCCACCTCGATGCCGTACCGGGACAGAACCGCCGGATCGCCGATCCCCGACAGCTCCAGGATCTGCGGCGAGCCGATGGCACCGGCCGACAGGATCGCCTCGCCGAGAACGCCGGCCCGCGCCGGCTCCCCGCCGACGGTCAGGTCGAGCCCGGTCACCCGCCCCCCGTCCAGCCTCAGCCGGGTCACCTGCGCCCCCGTCACCACCTTGAGATTGGCGCGCGAACGCACCGGCTTGAGATAGCCCTTGGCGGCGGTCCAGCGCACCCCGCCCCGCTGGGTCACCTGAAAATAGGAAGAGCCGAAATTGTCGCCCCGGTTGAAATCGTCGACCTTCGGAATGCCGGTTTCGGCGCAGGCTTCGCGCACCGCATCGAGAATTTCCCAGGACAGGCGCTGCTGCTCGACGCGGCATTCGCCGCCGCGCCCATGCATCTCGTCATCGAGTTCGTAGTGATCTTCCGCCCGGCGGAACAGCGGCACCAGGTCGTCCCAGCCCCAGCCGGTCAGCCCCATCTGGCGCCAGCCGTCATAGTCCCGCGCCTGACCGCGCATGTAGATCATGCCATTGATGGCCGAGCAGCCGCCCAGCACCCGGCCGCGCGGATAGGCGAGCGAACGCCCGTTGAGGCCCGGCTCCGGAGCGGTCGAGAAGCCCCAGTCGGTGCGCGGATTGCCCATGCAATAAAGATAGCCGACGGGAATATGGATCCAGATGTAGTCGTCCTTGCCGCCGGCCTCCAGCAGCAGCACCCGTACATCCGGATCGGCCGACAGGCGGTTGGCCAGGACGCACCCGGCCGATCCCGCCCCAACGATCACATAGTCCCAGTCCCCAAGATCGCGCATGAATCCTCCCAGCACGCTTTCGGAAGGAACGATGCAACCGGGCGCCGCCAAAGGCAAGCCACCTCACCGCGCCAGGCCGGCAACCGCGACGAAGGAATGAGGCACGGACTTAAGCTCAGGCCTCGGCCTCGCGCACCGCCCGGTCGATCTCGGCGACCAGCCCCGCATCGAGACCGAGCCGCGCGGCCAGCAGATCGAGATAGGCCTTTTCTGCCGGATGATCCGGATCGATCGCCAGCCGCGAGGCGGCAAAGATTTCCAGTGCCGCTTCCTGGGTCGACGCGCCCGCCACCACCCGGTCCAGGTCGAGCGGCGCGCGCAATTCGTCCATCACGAAGGCCTTGGCCTCAGTGTCCAACTCCAGACTGTCGAGCTTGTCGAAGATCCGGCGCTGCTCTTGCCCATCGATATGACCATCGGCCTTCGCCGCCGAAATCATCGCCGTCAGCAGCACCAAGGCGAAGGCCCGGTCGCCGCCCGGCTGGTGCTCCGGGGCAAAGGGGGACTCCGCCGGTGGCGGCAACACCGCCGATTCCCCGGTAGCCATGCCCCCTGCGGGAGCGGAGGCTCCGGCGGGCCCCGGCGCGTCCCGGTTGCCCTGCCAGTCGCGGTAGGCCTTGTAGGCAAGACCGGCGACCAGCGCCATGCCGCCATAGGTAACCGCCTTCTTGCCCAGCTTGCGCCCGCCCTTGGTGCCAAGCAGCAGGCCGGCCAGCCCGCCGGCGAGCGCACCACCCGCCAGGCCGCCGGCGTTCGAGCGCAGGTAGTCCTGGCCGCGCGCCATCATGTCACCGCCACTGGTCCCTTGCTGCGCGCCGCCAGCCGCGTTTCCCAGAAAGCCATCCAGCAGTTTTTTCGCGTCGAACATGGGAAAGGGTCTCCATCCAGCGGGACAATATCTCGCCCCCGCATTTGGGGTGGCCGCCGGGTCGGCGCAAGCGGAAAACCTTTCAGATGGCAAAGGGCAGCCGGTTGTCGTCCTTCAGCGTTTCCATCGCGATGGACGAGCGCACATTGCGCACCGCATCATGGGGCAACAGCTCATCGTTGATAAACACCGACAGCCCCGCCAGATCCGCGACCACCACCTTCAGCATGTAATCCATGTCGCCGGTCAGCACATGCGCTTCCTGAACCTCGGGCAGGCTGCGCACCAGGTCGCGAAAACGCCGGGCGTTCTGCCGGCTGTGCGCATTGAGCGCAACGCCGACGAAGGCGACCACGGCAAGACCGACCGCAGCCGGATCGATATCCGCCCGGTAACGACGGACGACCCCCGCCTCCTCCAGCCGCTGACGACGCCGGGAAACCTGGGACGCCGACAGGCCGATCCGCTCCCCCACCTGCTGGTTGGTACGGGAGGCATCTTCCTGCAATTGCGCAAGGATTTTCCGATCAAACCCGTCAATCTCAACCATACCATGCACCGAAGAACGAAAGAGTGCACATCTTGTGCGGATCGTCGCGCAAGAGCAACCCTCTTTGCACACATCGTGCGGCCCGGCTCCGCTATCCTTGAAACTTGAAATAAACGCACCCGGACGGGGGGCATAGGAGGACAGACCATGGGACCGTTTCCACATGACGCGCCGCCGGCGCGAATCAGCGATGACAATCCGGCCGGCACCGACGGTTTTGAATTCGTCGAGTTCGCCCATCCGGAGCCGGAAAAGCTCGATGTCCTGTTTCGCAAGATGGGCTATGTGCCGGTGGCCCGCCACAAGACCAAGGCCATCACCCTCTATCGTCAGGGCGACATCACCTATGTGCTAAACGCCGAGCCCGGCTCCTTCGCCATGCGCTTCGTGGAAAAGCACGGGCCTTGCGCCCCGTCGATGGCCTGGCGGGTGGTGGATGCGGCCCATGCCTTCCGTCACGCGGTGGCGCAAGGGGCGGAGCCCTATGAGGGCGACGACAAGACCCTTGACGCCCCGGCGATCAAGGGCATTGGCGGCTCGCTGCTTTATTTCATCGACCACTACGGCGACAAGGGATCGGCCTATTCGGCGGAATTCGACTGGCTGGACGCGGTCGACCCGAAGCCCGAGGGCGTCGGCTTCTACTACCTCGACCACCTGACCCACAACGTCTATCGCGGCAACATGGACAAGTGGTGGGACTTCTACCGCACCCTGTTCAACTTCAAGCAGATCCACTTCTTCGACATTGCCGGCAAGCTGACCGGGCTGGTGTCGCGGGCGATCACCTCCCCGTGTGGCAAGATCCGCATCCCGCTGAACGAATCCACCGACGACAAGAGCCAGATCGAGGAATATCTGCGCAAGTACAAGGGCGAGGGCATCCAGCACATCGCCGTCGGCACCGACGGGATCTACGATGCCACCGACAAGCTGGCCGAAAACGGGCTGAAGTTCATGCCCGGCCCGCCGGAGACCTATTATGCGCGCTCCCATGAGCGGGTGCATGGCCATGACGAGCCGATCGACCGCATGAAGCGCCACGGCATCCTGATCGATGGCGAGGGCGTCATCGACGGCGGCACCACCAAGATCCTGTTACAGATCTTCTCCAAGACGGTGATCGGCCCGATCTTCTTCGAATTCATCCAGCGCAAGGGCGATGAGGGTTTCGGGGAGGGCAACTTCCGCGCTCTGTTCGAATCCATCGAGGAAGACCAGATCCGGCGCGGCGTGCTGAAACAGGGCGCCAAGGGCTGAACCTCAGCGCCCGGGCGAGCCGCCTTCACTCCCTTGTCGCTGCAAAATGCGTATCCGCGAAGACCTCAGGGAAAGCGCTCGTCGCTTTCCCTGATGCCTCTTTCTCCTCCTGCCCATTCCCCTGATTGTTCAGCGCCGCCAGGAAAGCCTGCGCCCAGGACGCGGCATCGTTCTCGCAGATCCGGTCGAACAGCGCCTGCCAGCGGTCGCGGCGCTCATCCAGCGGCATGGTCAACGCGGTTTGCAGGTTTGCCGCCACCTCTTCGGCCGAATGCGGGTTGACGATCAGCGCCTCGGACATCTCTTCCGCCGCCCCGGCAAAGCGCGACAGCACCACCACCCCGGGATCCTCCGCCCGCTGCGCCGCCACATATTCCTTGGCGACAAGGTTCATCCCGTCGCGCAAGGGGGTCACCAGGGCCACCCGACTGGCGCGGTAGAGCCCGGCCAGCGCCCGCCGGGTAAAGGAGCGGGTCATGTAGCGGATCGGTGTCCAGTCGAGATCCGCGAAGCGGCCGTTGATGTTGCCGGTCAGAGCTTCCAATTCCCGGCGGATCTCCGCATAGGCATCGAGCTCGGCCCGGGAGGGCGGCGCCACCTGCATCAGGCTGATCCGGCCCCGGTTCTCCGGATAGTCCTCCAGCAACCGACCAAAGGCGCGGAACCGCTCCGGCAAGCCCTTGGAATAGTCGATCCGGTCGACGCCGATGATCTGTTGCCGACCGGCCAGAAGCTTTTCCGTGCGCCTGGTGTGGCGCCGGGCGTCCGGCGTCGTCGCCTGCCGGGCAAATCCTTCCGCATCGATGCCGATGGGAAAGGCCCGCACGACGGTCCGCCGGGAGCCAAGCAGCAAGTCGCCGTTGTCCGCCTCCCGCGCGCCGATTTCCTCCACCGCGAACCGGCGAAAATTTGCCGCGTCGCGCCGGGACTGAAAACCGATGACATCATAGGCGAGCATCCGTCGCACCATCTGCGCCGCGTTCGGCAAAGCCGCCAGCACCTCCGGAGCCGGAAAGGGAATATGAAGAAAGAAGCCGATCGGATTTTCCACCTCCATCGCCCGCAGTGAGGCGGCGAAGGGAAGGAAGTGATAGTCATGCGCCCAGATCACGTCGTCGGAGCGCAACAGGCTGCGCAGCCGCGCCGCGAAGCGGTCATTGACCCTCAGATACCCTTCTTCCGCATGGCGGTCGAACACCGCCAGATCGAGTCGATAGTGAAACACCGGCCACAGGGTCTTGTTGGCATAGCCCACATAGAACGCGTCATAGTCGGCCTGGGTCATGTCGAGGGTCGCCAGCAAAACCTTGCGCGAGCCGACCCGCCGGACATTGCCGAAGGTGCCCTCCTCGGAAATCTCACCGCTCCAGCCGAACCAGATGCCCCCCGCCTGCGTCAGCGCGTCCACCAGCGCGACCGCCAATCCGCCAGCCCGGCCGGTGTCCTTCAGCGGGCCAACACGGTTCGAGACGACGACAAGGCGTGACATTGGGGTCCTCCATCTATGTTGCGTGGCGGTGGCCTCGGCCCCTTCGTCAGGGCATGGCCGGGAAACGGGTGGCGACAGACGCCCAGCGGCTTGCGCCGCGCGCGTGGGTGCTCCCCGCCAAGCCGAAAACACGCGATCCCATCAGTCTGTCCCGCAATCCCGGCCGGACGGACCGGTCTCCGGCGCAAGAGCGCTAGAGCGCTAGAGCGCTAGACGACGCTGTCCCAATCGGCGGACAGGCGCACCGCGCCATTGATGATGCCGACCATGGAATAGGTCTGCGGAAAATTGCCCCACAGCTCCCCACTGTGCGGATCGGTATCTTCCGACAACAGCCCGACATGATTGCGGCACGAGAGCATGGTCTCGTAAATCTCCCGCGCCTCCTCCTTGCGGCCGATCCGGGCCAGCGCGTCGATGTACCAGAACGTGCAGATGTTGAAGGCGTTCTCCGGCGTGCCGAAATCATCCGGCGCATGGTACCGGATAAGATGATTGCCCCGCCGCAACACCGTGCCGACCCGCTCCACCGTGGCGATGAAGCGCGGATCCTCCGCCGGCAGGAAACCGACCTCGGCGATCAGCAGCAAGCTGGCATCGAGATCCCGGCCTCCGAAACTCTCCACGAAGGCACCGACCTGATCGTTCCAGCCGTATTGCAGGATGGTCCGGTGAATATGCTCCGCCCGCCCGCGCCACAGGCGAGCACGTTCCGTCCGCCCGAACTGGCCGGCGATCCGCGCCAGCCGGTCGCAGGCAGCCCAGCACATCAGCGAGGAGGAGGTATGCACCCTTGCCCGGGTCCGCAGCTCCCAGAGCCCTGCATCCGGCTGGTCATGCAGGGCAAAGGCCCGTTCGCCAATCAGCTCCAGCCGCTCGAAGTCGTCCACGCCGGGTTGGTGCAACAGCCGTTTGTCGAAGAACGCCTGCGCCGCGCCGAGCACGATGTTGCCATAGACATCATGCTGGAAATGCTCATAGGCCTGATTGCCGATCCGCACCGGCCCCATGCCGCGATAGCCCGGCAGATCCACGGTCCGCTCGATCAGCTTCTTCTCCAGCCCGATGCCGTAAAGCGGCTGCACATGATCGCCATTGGTGCTGGAGGCGATGTTGTTGAGATAGCGCAGGTAGTTTTCCATCGTCTCCATTTCGGAGAGCGAGTTCAGCGCCCGCACCACGAAAAACGCATCGCGCAGCCAGCAATAGCGGTAGTCCCAGTTGCGCTCGCTTCCCCCCGCTTCGGGGATCGACGTCGTCACCGCCGCGACGATGGCCCCCGTTTCCTCGAAAGTGCAGAGCTTCAGGGTGATCGCTGCCCGGATAACCGCGTCCTGGTAGTCGACCGGAAGCCCGAGGCGCCGGGTCCACAGCCGCCAGTAAAGGGTCGTCTCCTCCTCGAACTCGCGGCACAGGGTATCGGGATGACGGGTCAGGCTTTCATCCGGCCCCAGATAGAAGGACAGCGGCGCGTCGAGCAGAAAGGGCGTTTCCTCGCGCACATAGGTGATCGAGGCGTTGGTCGTCAGCCGGATCGCCTGACCGGCGCCGACGAAACGCATATGGTTCGACCCGAAGGAGCGCTCCGGCGCCTGGCTGCCATAGGCGAAACACGGACGGCAGCGCACGCGAATGCGCGGATGGCCGGCCAGCGGCCGCACCCGCCGCACCAGCGCCGTTGGCCGGAACATCCGTCCCTTGGTCTTGAAGCGCGGCGCGAAATCGGTGATTTCGATGGCATTGCCCTGACCATCGAAGATCCGCGTCACCACAATGGCCGTGTTTTGCAGATAGCTTTGCTCGCTGCGCGCCGCGCCTTCCAACTCGATGGCAAAGGCGCCATCCGCCACCTCGCCGCGCGAGCCCAGCAGGGCATGAAACACCGGATCCCCATCGAAACGCGGCAGGCAGCACCACACCACCCGCGCCATCCTGTCGATCAACCCGGCAAAAGAGCAGTTGCCGACGAGCGCCAGGTCAAGCGTCGCCTTTTCGCCAGCGGGCATGTCGCCAGCACTCATGGACGCAGCTTCCCGCGATGCACGCTGGCGGGCATGTCCTGCGCCAGCCAGCGGTGGACGTCGGCCACATTCCTCAGCCGAAACCGGGCGAGGCTGCCCCCTTCCCCGACCTTGATGCCGAAGCCGCCAATGGCCTCCGCCGCGCGGATTCCATCCTCATCGGTGATATCGTCGCCAACAAAGACCGGCGTACGTCCGCAAAACGGCGGTCGTTCCATGAACGCTTCAAGCGCCCAGCCCTTGTCCCGATGGGCGGGCTTTGCCTCCACCACCATCTTGCCGCGCACCAGATGCAGATCCGGCAGCTCGCAGATCGCCTCGCTCATCACCTGCCACACCAGCGGCTCGCAATCCGGAGCGATGCGGAAATGCACGGCAAGCGCCGCCCCCTTGTCCTCCAGCGACACGCCGCGCCCCAGCAGCCCGCTGCCGGCCAGTGCCGCCTTCAGCGTCTCCAGTTCCGGGCGCACCGGCGCCCGCTCCACCGGATCGCCCGGGAAGAGCCGCGCCTCCAGCCCATGCAGGCCGGCGCAAGGGAGGTTCAACGGGCGCAGGTAGCGGTCGATTTCCGCAATCGGCCGACCGCTGACAATCGCCAACGCGCCATCCAGGCGGCTGATCAAATGTTGCAAACTGGCAATCAGCGCGGCTTCGGTTTCGATTGCATTCGGCGTTTCCGCGATTTCGACAAGCGTTCCGTCGAAATCGAGGAACAGCGCAAGATCGTCCGAAGCAGGTGGCGGCGCATACATGGACCAAAGCCTATGCAAACTGACTCAGGAAGAGAAGACATATTCTCAGGAAATCAGCCAAACGACCAGTACTTCCCCACCTCCGCGTGGGCGTGGCCATATTATTTCGTCAGAAATGCGCCCGGACGACCATTGCGCGGGAACACATCTCCCTCAATCGGCCAGACGTTGCAGGATCGTGGCAGTGCCAAGCCCGCCGGCGCTGGCAATGGCCGCAAAGCCCAGGGCGCCGGAGGGCTCACCGCGCAACTCGTGGAACAGGCGAACCGCCAGGATTGCGCCCGACGCCCCGATCGGATGGCCGCGCGCCAAGGCGCCACCGCCCCGGTTGAGGCTGGCGGCGGGCAGATCCAATTCCCGAGCGCAGGCCATGGCCTGCACCGCATAGGCTTCCATCACCTCCGCTGCCGCCATGCGCTGCGCGCGCAATCCTGTCGCGGCGAACACCTTGTGGCCGGCGGCCACCGGCGCCAGTCCCGGCAATTCCGGATCCGCGCCAGCGCTCGCTCCGCCGATCAGCCGACATCCTGCGGTGATGCTGCGCGCCGCCGCGAACCGGTCCGAAACCACACAAACAAAGGCAGCCGCATCCGCTTCCACTGCGGTCGTTGCCGTCAGGATCCGGCTCTCGCCCTCCCCAGCGATCACCCGGGAGCGGCGGCCGGTGGCCAGCGACAGCGCCCGGGCAAAGGCATCCCACGAGAGCCCGGCGCTTTCCACCAGCTCCGCCGTCAGCCGTCCGGTCTCGCGCGCGGCGCAGGCCCTGGCATGGCATTCCACCGCATAGGCGAGCTGCGTCTCAACACCGATCCCCGCATGGGCGGCAAGGGCGGCGGCCGCATCGGCCATCTCCGGATCCCGCTCCGGCCAGGGAGTAAAGGGAGGACGATCATAGGGGCGCGGCGCCTCGTCCGGCCCGCGCGGCCGGGAGAGCCGCAAGGGCGCACGGGAAAAACTCTCCACCCCGCCAGCGAGCACGCAGTCCGCCGCACCGCTTTCGATCAGCCGGGCGGCCATCAGGATCGCATCGAGCCCGGAGCAACATTGCCGGTCGATGGTCAGCGCCGGAACGCTCTCCAGCAATCCGGCGAGCAGCGCCAGCCGGCGCGCCGGGTTGCCGCCGCCATAGAGCGCGTTGCCGACGATCACCTCATCGACCACCGCCCCATCGAGGCCCGCATCATCCAGGCAAGCCGTCAGCACCGGCGCCGCCAGCGCATCGACCTCAAGGGCCTTCAGCACCCCACCGCGCGGGGCAACCGGGCTACGCCGGGCGGCGACGAGGATCGCTTGTCTGGCCATCGTCCCTCTCCCGCTGCCGCACCCGTGCCTCAAGCGCGGGCAGATCAGGCTTGCCACCCGGCGTCAACGGCCAATCCTCCATCGGATAGAAGGCGCGCGGCACCTTGATCGGCGGCAGATGCGCAAGACAGGCCCGGCGCAAGGCGTCGCCGCAAAAGGCGGTTCCCGTCGGGCGAATGGCCGCGACGATCCGCGTGCCCCGAACCGGGTCCGGCACGCCGAACACCGCCACGCCGAGCACATCCGGGCGCGCGGCCAGCACCGCCTCGATTTCCTCTGCATAGACATTGACGCCGGCGGTAACCAGCATACGGCTGCGACGACCGGCAAGATGGAGATATCCGTCGCCATCGAGCCACCCCTGATCCCCCACCGTCAGCCAGGCGCCATCGCGGCAGGTGTCCGCCTCCCCGCCAAGCGCATAGCCGTCAAACAAGAGTGGACTGGCGATCCAGATCGCGCCCGGCACGCCGGGCGAACAGAGTTCGCCGCTCGCCGAACGGATCGATACGGCAACATCGGAGAAGGGGCGCCCGACGGAGCCGGCGGGACTGCCATCCCCGCTCCGCCGATAAGAGATGAAACTGGTCTCGGAGGTTCCGTAGAACTCAAACAGGCGGGCTTCGGGGAAGAGATCCTCCACACCGCCGCGCTGTTCGTCGCGCCATTTTGAGCCGCTGACCAGCACCCGGCGCACCCCCGGCAAGGTCAATCCGATCTGGCTGGCGGCGCGGCTCAGGAGCTGAAGCTGGGTTGGCGTGCCGTAGAGAACGGTCGCCGCGCCGTCCCGCAGGCGCGACAGGATCTGCCGGGGATGGAACTGCGGCGCGATCTCGACGAAGCTTCCCATGTCCAGCGCCTGCACCGCGCCGAACAGATGCAACGAATGCCCCAGGCTACCGGGAATGAACACCCTGTCCTCCGGCGCGAGCGCAAAGGCCTCGCGGCAAAGCCGAAAGCTTTCCGTCCAGGAGCGATGCGAGCGCTGGAACGCCTTGGGCCGACCACTGGAGCCGGAGGTAAAGCCGATATAGAAGGGCTGCTCCGAATGCGGCACATTCTCAGCGCCGTCATGCCCGGCAATCGAAGTGCTTCCGACCTCCGTGAGGAGCACGCAAGCAAGCTCGGCAGCGGTCTCCTCGATTCCCGAGGAAAACTGGCGCGGGTCGAACACCGCCGCCACCCGCCCGGCCTGCGCCACGGCGAAAAACCCACAGAGCAGCGAGACCGGTTCGGTGGTGGTCAGAGCAACGTGCCCGCCCGGGGCAACGGTGCCGCGAACCGCCGCGCTGAGCGCATCGACCCGGGCGGCCAACGCCTCCCAGCTCAGAGACGCATCGCCGCAGACAAGCGCCAAAGCTTCGGGCCGGTCGCGAGCATGATCCGGGAGCGCCTGGCCGACAAAGCTCATTGCCGCGTCAGCACCGCATCGGGCCGCCCGCGCTCCACCGCCCTGACGATCACCGCCGTTGCAAACACTTTCAGCGTATCACCCGGCAGATAGATCAGCACGCCGAATGCCGCCTGGCCGAGCGTGAGATCGGTCATCAAGGAAAGCCCCGGAATCCCGAAGGCGTACATCACAAGGATGCCCCCAACAAAGGCCGAGACAAGCGCTGCCGTGAAAGTCGACGCCGCGCGCATCGCCCGCATCATCAAGCCGCAGACGAAGGCGCCAATCGGCCAGCCGACCAGAAACCCGACCGAGGGGCCGGCAAAAACGCCGAGCCCGCCACGCCCGCCCGCCAGCAGCGGCATGCCGAGCGCAACGACAAACAAAAAGAGGAGCACCGCCAAGGCGCCACGCCCCGGCCCAAGCATGGTGCCCGCCAGCATCACCCCAAGCGTTTGCGCGGTGATCGGTACGCCGCCCAGCATCGGCAGGCTGAAGGGGGGCAACAGCCCCAGCGCGCCGATCATCGCCGCGTAGATCGCGATATGCACCAGACTTCTGTCGGCGGTCATGGTTTTGCTCACTCCGGTCTCCTTGTCAGAGGCGCTGGATCGCCGGCAAGCGGATCCACCCCACCACGCGCGGCGATGGCTTCCGCAACGTGATCGGCGGTATTTAGCGCCTGAAGGGCAAGGGGAGCAACCAGTCTGAGCCCGCCACCCCTTCCGGTTCGGGCCCGGTAGGCCTCGCCGAGTTGCCGGCCGGCGCCCGCAAGTTGCGGTGCGAACCGAAGCACCAGCGCGATCGCGAGCGCCAGACGCCGCCGGGATAGGCCGAGGAGCTCCGCCGGGCGCAGTACCGGCGCAAGCGCATCGATCATATCATCCAGCCGGGTGGTCAGGCTGACGACCGAGGCGAGCAGCACGAGACAAACGAGCCGAAGCAACATCACCAGCCCGCTTGCGAGCGAGCCAAGCGCCAGATGAAACAGCAACAGGCAGACGAGGAGGAGAAACACCGGGCGCAATGCCGTAAGCGCCGCCAGTGCCGAGCGGCCGAGACTTGCGTAGATACCGAGCGTTACCGCCAGCGCGCCAAGGAGCAAACCGAGGTCCGTCACCGGAAACAGCAGCATCGACATGGCGGCAAGCGAGACCAGTTTGATCCAGGCCGGCAGGCGATGCAGCCAGCTGCGGCCTTCCAGATAGACCCCGGTCACAACATATCCGCCGAAAGCTGCGCCGCACGCTCCCGGGCATGGGCGCGAAACTGCGGCAGGATCTCGTCAGGCGAACCATCGCCCACGATACGTCCGCCCTCAAACCAGAGTATCCGGTCAAAGCCATTGAGACAGTCAAGATCGTGGCTGATCAACACCAGCTTTTGCGGCAATTGCATCATCAGCTTGTGAAAATGAAGCCGCAGCGCCGGGTCGAGATTGGCGAAAGGCTCGTCGAGGAGCAGAAGGCGAGGCTCGACCACCACCACCGCCAGCAGACAGACCAATTGTTTCTGGCCTTCCGACAACAGCGACACCGGTCGCTCCGCCCAGTCTTCACAGCCATGAGCGCGCAACAATTGGCGCGCCGAGGCCTCCGCTTCGCGCTTGCTCGCACCAAACTGGCGCGGCGCGAAGGCGACTTCTTCGAGCACGGTGGGAAAGATGATCTGATGGTCCGGGTTCTGGAACATCATGCCGACCAGGCGCGGCAACAGCTTGGCGTCTTGAACGCTGTCATGGCCGAACACCGCAACCGTACCCCGGTCGGGCCGGACGAGCCCGTTCAACAGTCTGAGGAAGGTGCTCTTGCCGGCGCCGTTCAGGCCGACGAGGCCGATCCGGTGTTCGTGCAGCGAGACGGTAATCTCGCGCAACACCGCACGTTTCCCGCGATCGAGACAAACGTCATCAAGGGTTGCGTAAGGCTTGGCAGGGATTTGGGAGGCGGTTAGCGGCATGCGGAGTTCCGATGCCTTTTCCTATCGTCCGCCAACTGCGGACGCATGTTTCTAGTAGAGAGATTTTTGTTTGCGCTTAGCGGGCCTGGCGGCGACCTACTCTCCCACGTCTTGAGACGCAGTAC
>NZ_BMCR01000014.1 GCF_014635285.1 Stappia taiwanensis
CAGCCAGACGCCACAGCCACAGCCCCGCAAACCCACCGCGGTCACACCCGCGACCGCCGAAAACCGTCAAACAAACGTCAT
This sequence comes from Stappia taiwanensis, assembly GCF_014635285.1. Lineage (GTDB taxonomy): Bacteria > Pseudomonadota > Alphaproteobacteria > Rhizobiales > Stappiaceae > Stappia > Stappia taiwanensis. The sequence goes on from NZ_BMCR01000014.1 coordinate 82, forward strand.
CGCCAATCCGCACTCTCTTTGCCCCGCGAGGCGCGAAGGACCGGCAATCAGCGACCGAACGCAACGCTGGCGGGCCAAGCCCAGCCAAGCCCCCTCCCCAGCCAATGCCCACCACCGGCAGATGTCCATCATATGGGCAAGCCATGGAAGCACGCCCGCTCAGCAGACCGCGCCTTCCCCCTGTCGAGGCTCGCTTCCCAAAGCGGTGACGCCTGCGCGGGAGCTGCTGAAACCGGAAATACGGTCTGGCAGACCATGCATGGTCATAATACGGTCAAATTCGGTCAAATTCTGTCCTTCGACCGAAATATGACAAATTTCAGGGCGGACCGCTTGACAGTCATCATATTCACAATATGGTCCTATATGTTAATTCAACAAATAGATGACCATATTATGGTCATATGAAAGGAAGACGGATGACCGCATCGCAGCTTTCGGCCGGAGCGAAGTTTCGCAAGGCACTGACCGAGGAAAACCCCTTGCAGGTCATAGGCTCGATCAACGCCTATACGGCGATGATGGCCGAGCGCACGGGCTACAAGGCGCTGTATCTGGCGGGCGCGGGCGTGGCCAACGCCTCCTACGGCCTGCCAGACCTCGGCATCACCACCATGACCGATGTGCTGACGGATCTGCGCCGGGTCGCCGATGCGACCAACCTGCCGATCCTCGTCGACGTGGACACCGGCTTCGGCGGCGCCTTCTCGATCGCCCGGCTGGTGCGCGGCCTCATCAAGGATGGCGCCGGCGCCATGCACATGGAGGATCAGGTCCAGCTCAAGCGGTGCGGCCACCGTCCGGGCAAGGAGATCGTCTCCAAGCAGGAGATGGTCGACCGCATCAAGGCGGCGGCCGATGCCAAGACTGATCCGGATTTCTTCATCGTCGCGCGGACCGACGCGCTGGCCATCGAGGGGCTCGACGGCGCCATCGACCGCGCTTGTGCCTATGTGGAAGCCGGGGCCGACATGATCTTCGCCGAGGCCTGCACGGAGCTGTCTCAGTACAAGGCCTTTGTCGATGCCCTCGACACGCCCTATCCGGTGCTGGCCAACATCACCGAGTTCTCCAAGACGCCGAACTTCACCCTCGATGAGCTGCGCAGCGTCGGTGTGTCCGCCGCGCTTTATCCGCTGTCGGCGGCCCGGGCGATGAACGCCGCTGCGCTCAAGGTGTACCGGCACATCCGCAAGGAAGGTTCCGCAAAGGGCATCCTCGACATCATGCAGGATCGGGAAGAGCTTTACGATTTCCTGAATTATCACAGCTACGAGCAGAAGATCGACGAGCTCTTCAAGATGAAAAAGTAAAATACCAGAGGTTAGGGAGGAGAAAGAAATGCATACAAAGCGAGTGTTTCTCGCCGGTGTCGTCAGCGCCTTTGCGCTGGCGGCATTTCCGGCGGCCCAGGCCGCCGAAGACTTTCCAACGAAGCCGATCCGTTTGATCGTGCCGTATTCGCCCGGAGGAGGAACGGACGTCACGGCACGGATCGTCGCGGAAGCGGTGGCCGCCGATATCGGCCAGCCAGTCGTGGTGGAAAACCGCCCCGGCGCCTCCGGCACGGTCGGCACGTTGCTGGCCAAGCGGGAGAAGGCCGACGGCTATACCCTGTTGTTCGGCATCCAGGCGACGATGGCGCTCAACCCGTCCCTGTTCAAGGCCGCGTCCTACGCGCCCAAGGAGGACTTCGACGGGGTCGCCCTCATCTCGGAGTCGCCCTATGTCATCACCGTTCCGGGCAAGTCCGAGATCAACACCTATGAGGACTTCGCCGCAGCCGCCTCCGAGCGGATGACCATGGCGAATGGCGGCAGCGCCGCCCTGCTCGCCGCGCGTCTGCTGGCCCGTGATGCGGATCTGAAGGTCTCCAACATCCCCTACTCCGGATCGGGCGCGGCGATCTCCGACATCCTCGCCGGCCGGGTCAACGCGCTGATCAGCAGCCCGGTGTCCGTGCTGCCGCATGTGGCGAGCGGCGCGCTCAAGCCGATCCTGGTCACAAGTGCCGAGCGGTATCCGGCCCTGCCGGACGCACCGACAGCGCAGGAGCTCGGCTTCAAGGACTTCAAGGTCGTCGGCTGGTACAGCATCGTTGCGCCTGCCGGCGTCCCGCAGACCCGGCTCGACCGGTTGAACGCGGCCTTCAACAAGGCGGTGGCCGATCCGGCCACCCGCACCCACCTGTCCGAAATCGGCGTCACCCCATCGAGCCTCAACCTCGATGCCAAGGCCGTCTCGGACTACATCGGCCGCGAGTACGACCTGTGGACGGCGGAAATCGCCGAAGCCGGTCTCGAACCCCAATAAATCCCGACATCGGATCCGGAGGACGGGCGCATCGCGCCTGTCCTCCGCCCGGCACACCATGGAGCATTTCATGCCGCACGCATGGATCGAGTATTCGAAGAACATCGCCAATGAAGCAGAGGTGGGCAGCCTCGGCCAATGCGTTCATGACGCCATGATGGAAACGGGGATCTTCCCCCTCGCCGGCATTCGGGTGCGGATCAACCGGATCGACGACTATCTCGTCGCCGACTGCAAGCCGGAAAACGCGTTCGTGCATCTGGCGATCCGGATTGGCGAAGGGCGCGACATGGAGACCAAGACGGCGGCAGCCGATCTGATCTTCGAACGCCTGTCGGCGCATCTCAAACCGCTTGCCGACCGGACCCCGCTGGCGGTGGCCTTCGAGATGCAGGAGATCCGGGGCCCCCACAGCTACAAGATGAACAATCTGCATCAGCATCTTGCCGCGAACTAGCGCCATCGCGGCGTTCGGGAGGACACATGAAGACGTTGAGGGATGCGGGGGGAGGCCTGCTGATCGCAGCGATTGGCCTGCTCTTTCTGCTTGGGGCAAGGGAGATGCCCCTCGGGAGCCTGCGCAACATGGGACCGGGCATGTTCCCCACCGCGCTGAGCGTGGTGGCGATCATCGCCGGGCTCGCAATCGCCGCGCTGGAGGTGCTGCGCAATGCAGAAGCTGCGATGACCTTCGATCTCAGGGCGCTTGCCTGCGTCGGCGGCGCCATCGCGCTCTATGCGGTGTTGATGGAAAGCGCCGGGCTGCTGGCAACGACGGTCATTGCCGTCTTTCTGCTTGCCGCCGCGCCGCAAAGGTTCCGGCCCATGGAAACACTCCTTGTCGGGGTCGGGCTTTCCGTTTTCACCTGGGCCGTCTTCGTCAAGGGGCTGGGCATGCCGCTTTCCTTCCTGCCGGATGTTTCATTATGACCGAGCTTCTCTCCGGTTTCGCGACTGCGCTGCACCCGATCAACCTGGTCTATTGTCTCGCCGGCGTCATTCTCGGCAACATCGTCGGCGTGCTGCCGGGCATCGGCGCGATTGCCGCCATCTCGATCCTGCTGCCGCTGACCTTCAACCTGGAGCCGACAACGGCGGTGATCATGCTCGCCGGTGTCTACTACGGCGCTGAATACGGCGGGTCGATCGCCTCGATCCTGCTGAACCTTCCCGGCACCGCCTCCAATGCCATCACCACGCTCGATGGCTATCCGCTGGCGCGGCGCGGCGAGGCCGGTCTTGCGCTGCTGACCGCCCAGGTCTCATCCTTTGCCGGCGGCACCCTCGGCATCGTCGCCATGGTGGTGTTCTCCCCGCTGATCGTCAGCTTCTCCCTCTCTTTCGGTCCAGCGGAGTATTTCGCGACCCTGCTTCTTGGACTTGTCGCCGGGGCGTCGGTCATCGGCTGCGGCCCGCTCAAGGGGATCGCGATGGTCTCCATCGGCATGTTGTTCGGTTCGGTCGGTCTCGATCTCAACAGCGGCCTGCCGCGCTACGATCTCGGCATCCCCAACCTGCTCGACGGGCTCAGCATCGTCGCCGTGGCGATGGGCCTGTTCGGCATCCCGGAGGTGATCGCCAATATCCGCGCCTGCCCATCGGGTGAAAAACCGATTGCGGTGAACGCGCGGGCGATGTTCTCCGCCTTCCGCCGGCTGGGAGCCATCGTGCCTTCCATCTTCCGCGGGGCCGCCGTCGGCGGAACGCTCGGCCCCCTGCCCGGCGCCGGACCGACGATCGCCTCCTTCCTCGCCTATTCGCTGGAGCGTTCCACAACCCGCAATCCGGAAGAGTTCGGCACCGGCCGCATCAACGGCGTCGCCGCGCCGGAGGCGGCCAACAACGCCGCCGCGCAAACCGCCTTCATTCCCACCATGACCCTCGGCATTCCCGGCACGCCAACCATGGCAATCATTCTCGGCGCGCTGATGATCCATGGCATTTCGCCCGGCCCGCAGCTCGTCGGCGAACATCCGGATCTGTTCTGGGGGCTGGTGGCAAGTTTCTGGCTCGGCAACGTCTTCCTCATCATGCTCAACGTGCCGCTGATCGGCTTCTGGGCCAGGCTGGTCGCCGTGCCGCGCCGGTTCTTCTTTCCGGTCATCATCGCCCTTGTCTGCACCGGTGTCTTCGGCGTCTCCAACTCCTCCTTCGACATCTGGCTGGTGCTGGCGATGGGCGGGCTTGGCTACATCTTCCGCTGCTTCGGCTTTCCCCCTGCCCCGCTGCTCATAGGGTTCGTGCTCGGACCGATGGTCGAGGAATACCTGCGCCGGGCGCTGATGATCTCGGGCGGCGACTACACCTACCTCGTCAGTTCACCGACGAGCATCACCATCCATTGCCTGACCGCAGCCCTTCTGGTCTGGCCGTGCCTGCGCGCCGCCACGACACGGTCGGCGCAACCGGCCAGCTAGAAGCCCCCTTCACACCCAATGGCAGATCCGGTGCCTTCCGCGCACCGGAAACGCCCCCTCCTTGCACGATCGGAGACACGACATGTCTGACTATGGCCGCTTGGCAACCTTCACCGCCGGTGGGAAAACACGCTTCGGCCTGATCACCGACGGCGGCGCCGTCGATCTTTCGGCCCATGACGGCGGACGCTGGCAGGACCTTCAGGATGTGGTTCGCGCGGGCGACTTGCGCCGCGCCGTCGATGCGGCGGCGGGTCGGACCCCGGACTTCGGCCTGGACGACATTTGCTACCAGATCCCGCTTCAGGCGCCGCAAAAGATCATCTGCGTTGGCGTGAACTATCCGGACCGCAACGAGGAGTACAAGGACAACAAGGCGGCGCCGGCGAACCCCTCGCTTTTCGTCCGCTTCCCCGGCTCCTTCACCGGGCATGACCGCCCGCTGGTGCGCCCGCAGGAATCCGAGCAGCTCGACTATGAGGGCGAGTTGGCACTGGTGATCGGCAAGGCCGGACGCCGCATCGCCGAGACCGATGCCCTGTCGCATGTGGCGGCGGTCACGCTCTGCAACGAAGGCACGCTCCGCGACTGGGTGCGCCACGCCAAGTTCAACGTCACCCAGGGCAAGAACTTCGATGCGTCGGGTGCCATGGGGCCATGGATCGTGCCCTTCGTGGACGAAGCGCAGATTGCCGACATCGGGCTGACCACCCGGGTGAACGGCGAGGTGCGGCAGCAGGACCGGACCGGCCGGATGATCTTCAGCTTCCGCAAGCTCATCAACTACATCTCCACCTTCACCACGCTGGCCCCCGGCGACATCATCGTCACCGGCACGCCGACCGGCGCCGGTGCCCGGCTCGACCCACCGGTCTGGCTGAAGCCGGGCGATGAGATCACCGTGGAGGCGGAAGGCATCGGCCTCTTGCGCAACGGCGTTGTCGCGGAGGATATGTGATGCTGGCCGACGCCGATATCGCGGCAGTTGCCAACGAATTGGATGCGGCGGAGCGTTCGCGTACCCAGATCCCGCTGATTTCCGGACGCTTTCCCGACGCCGACATGGCCGATGCCTACCGCATCCAGGACCGCTGGGTGGCGCTCAAGGACGCGGCCGGGCGCAAGCGGATCGGCTGGAAGATCGGTCTGACCTCGCGCGCCATGCAGGCCGCCCTGCAGATCGACACGCCGGACTCCGGCATCCTGTTCGACGACATGCGCTTTCACGATGGCGATGCGGTGCCCGAGGACCGCTTCATCCAGCCCCGCGTCGAAGCGGAGATCGCCTTCGTCCTGAAGGCGCCGCTGCAGGGGCCGGAGGTGACCGTCTGCGATGTGCTCAATGCGACGGACTACATTCTGCCCGCGCTTGAGATCCTCGACACCCGCGTCCAGCGCCGGGATCCGCATAGCGGCGCCATGCGCAACATCATCGACACCATCGCGGACAATGCCGCCAATGCCGGCATCGTCACCGGCGGCCGGCCGATGCGCCCGCTCGATGCGGACATGCGCTGGATGGGCGCCATCGTCTCGCGCAATGCCGTGGTGGAGGAAACCGGCCTCGGCGCCGGGGTCCTCAACCATCCGGCCATGGGCATTGTCTGGCTGGTCCGGCGGCTGCACGGCCTTGGAACCGGCCTTGCCGCCGGCGAGGTGGTGCTCTCCGGATCCTTCATCCGACCCATCGAAACCCGGCACGGCGACACCATCACCGCTGACTTCGGCAAGGCCGGAACGGTCAGCATCCATTTCCGCTAAGGGAGGCTTGCGATGCCCGCTCCGAAAAATCCGTTCAAGGCCCGCCTTGCCGCCGGCAAGCCGCAGATCGGCCTCTGGATGGGCCTTGCCAATGCCTATACCGCCGAGATCTGTGCCGGTGCCGGGTTCGACTGGCTCGTCATCGACGGCGAACACGCGCCCAACGACCTGCAGCGCATGGTCGGCCAGTTGCAGGCGCTCGCCGGCTATCCGGTCGCCACGGTGATCCGGGCGCCGGTCGGCGAAACCTGGATCCTGAAGCAGCTTCTGGACATCGGCGCACAGTCGCTGCTGGTGCCGATGGTGGAAAGCGGCGCGCAAGCAGCGGCGCTGGTCGAGGCGGTGCGCTACCCGCCGCGCGGCAAGCGCGGCGTCGGGGCGGCGCTGGCACGCAGCTCCGCCTTCAACCGGATCGGCGACTACCTGACGACGGCCGATGAGGAAATCTGCCTGATCGTGCAGGTGGAATCGCAAAAGGCCCTCGCCGCCCTGCCGGACATCGCCGCCGTCGAAGGGGTCGATGCGGTGTTCGTCGGCCCTTCCGACCTGGCCGCCGACATGGGATATCTCGGACGTCCGGGCGCGCCGGCTGTCAAGCAGGCGGTGCGCGATGCCATCGCCACATTGCAACGGCTTGGCAAGCCGGCCGGGCTCCTGACCGCCGATCAGACCTTCGCGCGGGAGTGTCTCGCCGATGGCGCACGGTTCGTGGCCGTCGGCACCGACGTCACGCTGTTTTCCGGGGCGACCTCCGCCCTGGCGCAAAGCTTCCGCGACACCGCCCCGGCGCGGTCGGGAGAAACGGGCGGATACTGACGCCCACTCAAAGGGCTACCGCCGCTGCGCGCTTGGCCACCCGGAGACCCGAACTTCCGCGCGCTCTTCATGACACACTGAAAAGGGTGCCCGCCGTCCGGTTGGCACCCTTTTTCCGTGTCTCATTGCGCCCTCTCCAACGGGGGACCGATCCGCCTGGCTCAGCCGGTGTGCTGTGGGCGCAGACGGCTGAGCTTTTCACGGATTCGCGCCACTTCCTCGCCCAGCGCGGTCACGACCGCTTCCAGATGTTCCCCTTGCATCCGGTCGCGGATGGTGGAAACGCTGAGCGAGGCGAAGGGTTTGCCGGCGCTGTCATGCAGCGCCATGGCGATGGTGCGGGTGCCGAGGCCGGGCACATCCCGCGAAACATAGCCGCGCTCCCGGGAGGCTGCCACCACCTCCGCCGCCGCGCGCACATCACCGCCGAGCGCGGCCACCCGCTCCTCGTTGCGCGCCAGGATCGCCTCGGCCTTAGCCGGCTCCATGGCCGCGAGCACCGCGATCCCGCTGGCCCCGAGCCCCATCGGCCGCTGAACGCCCAGATCGAGGATGAAGGCCTTCACCGGGAAGCTGCCGCTTTCGCGGGCAATGCACACCATGTCATCGGAGACCACCCGGTTGAGAAACACCGTGTCGCCGGTGTCCTCCACCAGGCGGGTCAGGCTTGGCTGGTAGATTTCCCGAAAATCGAAGGACGGCAGCACAAGCAGGGCAAGATCGTAGACCTTGGGGCCGAGAAAATAGCGCTTGCTGTCCGCATCCTGTTCCACGAACCCATGCTTCACAAGCGCCATGAGAAGGCGCCGCGCCGTCGGGCGCGTCAGGCCCGCCGAGGTAAGAAGATCGGCGAAGGCCACGCCCTCCCGGTTGTTGCGCGAGACAATGTCGAGAAGCCCCACAGCGCGATCGAAGCTTTGTGTTCCCTCGGCCATACCCTCGCCTTCTCGTGTCTCGCTTTGCCGCGCCGCCCCGCTTGCAGCGGCGCAGGCCTCGTCCGAATCCGAAGATGTCGCACGCCGGAAGTCCTTCAGGGGTGCGTTCGAAAACGGGCGCCGGTTTTCCGGCAGGAAATGCTTAAAACCGGCCGGGATCTGAACGTTCCCAATAAGGCCGTTTCAAACGAAACGCACCATCCGCCCGGATCTTCGATCCGAATGCGTCCGCATCACGTGTTTTTTATATGATTCTCGGCGGTTACGTCTCACGGAAATCGCAGAAATCCGGGCGAGCAGCCGCCTGCCGCGCACACCGAATGGCGCGGCAGGCCGTTCGTGACCAAACAGGTCTTCTCATTCTGCTTCGCTCAGGCGGCGGTCTTGTCCGCCGCGCGGGTTCGCGCCTGTGCCGCAAGGGCACGGGTCGCGGCAATGCACTCCTTGGCGGCGGCGGAAAAGCGCGGGTTCAGCTCGATGTTGAACACCACCCCCTCGGGGAAGACACAGGCCGCCATGATCTCCTGCCAGGGGATATCGCCCCAGCCGACCGGCAGGTGCAGATCGCCCAGCCCCAGGGCGAGACGCTCGCTCTCGGTATAGACCCACATGTCGTCCTGACGTCCGAAACAGTCATGGATGTGCAGATGGCGCGCCTGGGGGGCGAGCTGGGCTGCCTCCGCCGGCAGATCGTCTCTGCGGCCATCGGCATCCAGCTTGATGTAGCTGTGTCCGAAGTCGATGGTGGCGCAGACATTGGGGTGACCGATCGCGGTCAGCTCCTCGGCGAGCCTTGCCGGCGTCGGCGTGTGCTTCCAGTCGTCATGTTCGAACAGGGTTTCGACGCAGATGTGCAGATCGCGCGCCCGGGCCAGATCACCGGCGCGGGCCAGCCACTCGCGCTGGCGCGCATAGGCGTCCTCTTGGCAAGCCGGGTCGGTTTCCAGCGTCATGCCGGCATGGACCACATAGTGCCCTGCCCCCAGCTCCGCCGCGATATCGAGCCAGGTCTCTAACAGGCGGCAGTGCCGTTCCAGCCGGTCCGGAACATCCATGAAATTGAGGGACAGCGGCCCATGCACCGAAAACGCCGCCTGGCGTCCGGCGCACAGCCCACGCAGTGTCTTGAACTGGGCGTCCCGGACCCTGCCGCCAATCACCAGATCGTAGTCGAAGGCGGACAGCTCGATCAGGTCGACGCCGAGGTCTTCCAGACAGTCAAGCTCCGCTCCGAGATCCGCAAGATCTCCGTCGCGCGTGCGGGTCGACATTCCGACGCCGAAAACACCATTGGCCAAAGTAGCAACCTTTTGTTCTGGATAGGAAATTCCCTCCGGCGACGCCTGTCGCCAGAGGGGAAGACGCAAGCTGTGCGGTTCAGACGGCGGCGGATCGCACCGCACGCCGGTAGCGGGCGATTTCCCACAGGACCGCACCCATGATCGTGCCGACCATCATGACGAGACCAAGCGCGTTGATGACCGGCGTCAGCCCGGTGCGCACCTTGGTGGCGATGAAGATCGTCAGCGGCGTTTCCGTGCCGCGAACGAACAGCGTGGTGTTGCAGTTCTCGAACGACTGCAGGAAGGCGATGCAGCAGGCGGCGAGCAAGGCGGGGCGCAGATAGGGCAGAAGGATGCGCCGGAACACCAGCAGGCGCGATGCCCCCAGCCCGAGCGCGGCCTCCTCCATGGTACGGTCGAACCGCTGCAACTGGGCAACGATCATCAGCATCACGAAGGAGATGATGAAGCTCGACTGGGCCAGGATCGTCAGGAAGTAGCCGCCATTCACCCCGACCTGCCGCCAGAAGAGCAGCGTCGAGATGCCGATCACGATGCCCGGGATCAGCATGGGCGAGACCATCAGCGCATAGACCACCCCGCGCGTGCGCCCATGCAAGCTGGTGAGCACCAGGGCCGCGGCCGTTCCGACCGGCAGAGACAGCCCGATGACGCCCGCGGCAATGATGCCCGAACTGATCAGCGCCCGGCCGATCTCCCCGTCATGAAACAGCGCCACGATCCATTTGATGGTGCTGCCCTGCCATGGCAGGATGGTGGGAAAGCTGCTGTCGTTGAAGGCTGCGGCGGCCAGGATCAGCAACGGCGACATCAGGAAGAGCACGAAGACGAGCAGATAGACCCGCCCGGCCAAGGGCTGGAGCCGGCCAAGCAGCAGGCCCATGCCGGAATGGGACAGCCGACGCGCCGGGATGATCGGCGGAAGGTCGGCATCCAGAGTGGCGGTGGCGGTTGTGGTTTGCGTCATTTTACGGCACTCGCCAAATTGACCCGGAACAGCGCCAGAAGACCGAGGACGACCGCCAGGCACATGGCCATCAACGCCACGCCATAGGCCGCGCCACGGTTCCAGTTTCCGATCTCGAAGAACCATTCATAGACGATCTGCGTGAACCACCGGCTGCCCGGCGCCCCCAGAAGCGCAGGCGCGACATAGCTGCCCGCCGCCATCATGAAGACAAAGACGCAACCGGTTGCGATGCCCACCTTGGCATGCGGCAGCACAACCCGGCGGTGAATGCGCCAGGCACTGGCCCCCAGATCGCGGGCGGCGTCGATCTGCGCCCGGTCAAGGGTCGAGATGGCGTTGTAGATCGGAAACAGCATGAACAGGAGATAGGCATAGGCCATCCCGGCCACGACACCGCCATCGCCATACCAGCGCACCGGCTCGTCCATCAGCCCCAGCCCGATCAGGATCGCGTTGAGCGGACCGCTGAAGGCCAGGATGATGTACCAGGCGAGCCCGCGCAGCACCTCGTTCATCAGATAGGGGATCAACAGCAAGACCAGCATCACCGCCACCTGCCAGCGCCGCGCCACCTTCGCCAGCCAGAAGGCGATGGGGTAGCAGAGCAGCAGGGTCACCAGCGTGACGAGCGCACTGGACCACACCGTCTTGAAGAAGATCCGGCCGTGGTTCACGTGGTTGATCAGATAGGCGAAGTTGTCGAGCACATAGACATCGAGCTCGCCCCCGCGCAAGGGGGGCGGCAGATGCGGCCGCAGCGACGCATTGATCATGAACACGCCCGGCACCAGCACCATGCCGGCCAGCCACAACAGGGCAAGCCCCAGGAAAATGCCCCCGAGCGGCTTGCCGAAACGGTCGAATATCTCAGTCATCGCTTAGCACAATCGCATCTTCCGCCGAGAACCCGGCCGTGAACGGTGCGCCGATGGCCGGCGCATCGGACAACCCTTGCTGGGAAATCGTCATGAACATCCGCTGCGGCGAACCCGTCCCTTGCAGAAGCGCGTAGGCCGTGGCGAAGGCGCCTTCGAAGTCGAACCGCTCGATGGCCAGCTTCAGACGATTTTCGCCGGTCTCCGAAGAGGGAGAGAGCGCCTCGGGCCGCACATAAAGCCGCGCCTTCGCGCCCGGATTGAGGCCCGCTCCGGCCCGACCCGAGAACCGCCCCTGAGGGCCTTCCAGCACAGCCGTTCCGCCCGAGACTTCCGTGACCGTACCCGTCAGGGCATTGTTTTCGCCGACGAATTCGGCGACAAACGCCGTTTTCGGGTGGCTGTACAGCTCTTGCGGCGTGCCGATTTGCTGGAGCTCCCCTCCGTTCATCACCGCCACCTGGTCCGACATGGCCAGCGCCTCGGACTGGTCGTGGGTGATGTAGATGAAGGTGACGCCTGTCCGCTTTTGCAGATCGCGCAGCTCGGCGCGCATGTGCTGGCGCAGCTTCAGATCGAGCGCCGAAAGCGGCTCATCCAGCAACAGAACCTGCGGCTGGATCGCCAGGGCCCGAGCGATGGCCACGCGCTGGCGCTGGCCGCCGGACAATTCACCCGGCATCCGGTTGCCGTAGCCGGGCAAGGCAATCAGCTCCAGAAGACGCTCCGCCTCGCGGCGACGCTCGGCCGTGCCGACACCGCGCGCCTCCAGACCGAAGGCGATGTTTTCCCAAACGCGCATGAAGGGAAACAGAGCCAGCGACTGAAAGATCATCGCGGTGGCGCGCATGTTCGATGGCACACCCACCATGTCCTTGCCATTGATCAGCACCTGCCCCGCGGTGGGTTGCAGGAAGCCGGAAATCAAGCGAAGCAACGTGGTCTTGCCACAGCCGGACGGCCCAAGGATCGAGAAGAACTCTCCCTGGCGCACGTCCAGGGAGAGGCTCTTCACGGCCTGAGTGGCGCCGAAACGCATTTCGACGCCCCTCAGACTCACGGCACTGGGCGGCTGGCCGGGGGCGTCCCATACGGTTCAGCCCGCCGCCTGCCAGACGCCAGGAAGTGAGCCCGGCGCTAGCGGATACCGGTTCGTTCCGGCTGGAAAGGTGACGGTCGGCGCACACTCCCTGATCGCGCAGTTCATGGTCGGTCGCGCTCTGTCCGAGCGCGCCTGCCAGGCGCACCACGATCGATGGGTGTCCGTGATCAACTGCTTTCGCTGCGCATCTGAATCTCGGAAATTTCGTCCATCAGCCATTTTCTGAACACGTCCACATATGACGTGGCGGCGATAATGTCTTCAGCACACACGAACTTGTAGGAAAGTGGCGGCCGGATATAGCTTTCGGAAATCACGAAGATCCGTCCGGCCTTCACATCCTGGTCGATCAGGGAACGATCCGCGAGCGCGATCCCCTGACCGGAGCGGACAACTTCGATGATCGTGTGCTGATCGTCGAAAACGAGATTGGGGTGAGTGCCGCCGGTCTCGATATTCTCCTGGCCGAGCCAGGTCTCCCAGTCCTTCAGGTCGCGATAGTTCAAACGGGTGATATCCGGGCGGCGCAACAGATCCATCGGCTCTGAAACGCTCTCGATGAGATCGCGGCTGCAGACGGGAACGAGCTTTTCCCGCAGCAGCTCGAAGGAATGCGTGCCGGCAGGCGCCTCCTCGCAATATTCTATGAAAACGTCATTGGGTCCGGGCGAGGATGCGCTGGACCGAACGTTGTTCAGATGCAGCTGCAGTCCCGGGTTTTCATTCATGAAATCCGAAATGCGCGGCGCAATCACTTTCAGGGCGAAGAATGGCCCCGCACTGACGTTGAGGGTCTTCGTGTCGCGGGTCTTTCGGATGAGGGACAGTGTTTCACTGATCTCATCGAGGGCGCGTTTGCAGGTTTCTTTCAGAAGCATTCCCTGAGGCGTAAGGGAGATTCCCTTGCTGCCGCGAATGAAAACGCGAACACCGAGATTTTCTTCAAGCAGCTTGATCTGGTGGCTAACGGCTCCCTGACTCACGGATAGCTCGTCGGCCGCTCTGGTGAAGCTCAGATGATGGGCGGCCGCTTCAAAGACTCGTATGGCCTTCAGGCTCGGGATCCGCTTCCGCTCGGATCTGGCAGGCACCGTCTCATTAGATTTCCTCATGCCTTGGAATAATTCTTTTGCATTGTTCGATCAATCGACGCAGGGATATTTTCAAAAAAAACATGATGATCCGACCGGCTGATGGAAAAAAAATAATATCCGGAGCGGAAATAGGGAACAAGTCACGTCGACGAGGCAGCTTGCTCAGACAGCTAGCGGTGGAGGAAATCAAATATGAAATCACTCTTTAGAATTTCGGCACTTTCGGTGGCGATGTCCCTGTCGGGTCTGGCGTCGGCCACGGCCGAGACGCTCAGAGTGGGAACCGAAGGCGCCTATGCTCCGTTCAACTCTGTTTCCCAAGATGGTGCGATCGAAGGTTTCGACGTGGATATCGGCAATGCCATCTGCGCGGTGATGGAGGTCGAGTGCGAATGGAGCGTCCATGACTGGGGCGGCATCATTCCGGCTCTGAACGCCAACAAGTTCGACTTCATGGTCGCTTCGATGGCCATCACGCCCGCACGCCAGAAAGCGGTGATTTTCACCGATCCCTATTACTACAACGCCATGCGTTTCGTGAAGCTGAAGGACGTCGAACTCGACGACGCCAAGCCCGAAACGCTCAAGGGGCTGACGATCGGCGCGCAGCAGGGCGCGGTGTCGGCAAAGGTGCTGGACGACTGGTTCGCGGACAGCGACATCAAGCTCTTCCCCAAGCTCGGCGAAGCGCTGATGGATCTGGAAAGCGGCCGTATCGATCTGGTTCTGGCGAGCCAGTTCGCCATCGGCGACTGGATGAACGACGGCGTGGACTGCTGTGAATTCGTCGGAGAAAGCTTCCTGATGGACGGCACCGTCGGCGCCGGCATCGCCTTCCGCAAGGACGATGCCGAGTTGCAGGCCCGGGTCAACAAGGCGCTGAAGACGATCATGGACAACGGCACCTATGACGAGATCCGCAAGAAGTACTTCGAATTCGACATCATGAGCAAGCCGGGCTACGTGAGCGAACTGTTCAACCAGTAATCCGCACATGCCCGCGCCCCTGCGGCGCAGGTCATCCCGGGCAGGCCGGACGCCTTGACGCAAAGGTCCGGCCTGCCGGTTTCCCCTCAGCATAGCGGGCATCGCGCGTCCCCGGCGCGGCCCGACAGAGGACGACATGACCTGGTTGAACTCTCTTTCCTATGGAAGCGGCGGCTGGGGCGATGAACTGCTGCATGGTCTGGGCGTCACGCTCGGCCTTGCCATCGCGACCTTTCCCGTCGCCATCGTCCTATCGTTTCTCATCCACTGGGCCAAGGTATCGCACTACACGCCGATCAGGCTGTTCGGACGTGCCTATACGACCGTCTTCAAGAGTCTGCCCGAAATCCTGACGCTCCTCATTCTCTACTACCAGTCGCAGGCGATCGTTTCCTGGCTGGTCGAGGCCGTGGCGCCCGGCTCCCACCTGTCGATCAGCCCGTTCGTCGCCGGCATGATGTCCCTTGCCTTCGTGATCAGCGCCTATGGCAGCGAAGTGGTGCGCGCCGCGCTGAACGCGGTCGGAAAGGGACAATTCGAGGCGGCAGCCTCTCTCGGTCTTTCTCCATTCAACGCCTTCTTCAAGGTCATCCTGCCGCAGGTCTGGCGGCATGCAATTCCGGGGTTCGGCAATCTCTGGGTCATCCTGCTCAAGGACACGTCGCTGGTGTCGGTCATCACCTTGTTTGAGCTGACCCATGTGGCGACGATTGCGATCAACACAACCCGCCAGCCGTTCCTGTTCTTCGGTCTGATCTCGGTGATCTATGTCGTCCTGGTAACCCTGTCGACCAGGGCCCAGAAACAGGTCGAGAAACGTGTCTCCAGAGGCTTTATCCGCGAGGAGACTGGCCATGTTTGATCTCTACTTCGGAGAAATGTCACGCTGGAACGACGGCCTGATCCTCACGGCAGTCATGAGCACCCTGTCGGTCGTGATCGGTTTCTTCGCGGCCCTGCCGATCGCGCTCGCCCGTTCGAAATCGAAAGGCATTCTCGGTTTTCTGGCGCTTGGATACGTGAACATCTTCCGAGGCGTTCCGCTGCTCGTCCTGATGTTCCTGATCTACTACGGCTCCGGACAGTTCAGCCGGGAGCTTCGCGGGCTCGGTCTGTGGTGGTTCTTCCGCGACGCCTATTACTGCGGCCTGCTCGCGCTGGTGCTGAACACGGCCGCCTATCAGGCCGAGATCATCCGGGGCAGTCTCGACACGATCTCCACCTCGGTTCTGGAAACCAATGCAGCGCTGAATCTCACCCGCTGGACAAGCTTTCGCCGGGTTCTGCTCCCGATCGCCTTCGCCAAGGCGCTGCCGCCGCTCGGCAACGAATACATCCTCATGGTCAAGGCGACCTCGCTGCTGGCGATCATCACGGTCTTCGACCTGATGGGACAGGCGCGAATGATCTTCTCCGAGACCTTCGATCTGCGCGTCTACTACATCGCGGCGGCGCACTACCTGGTCCTTGTTCTGCTCATCGAATGGGGGCTGCGCCGGTTCGAAGCCAGAATCAAATGGATGGCCTGACGCGCCTGATCCCGGGTCAATCAACAAGGAGATCGGACATGCTTGCCGATACCGCCATCAAGTTCGAGAACATGAACAAGTACTTCGGTGCCTTCCATGTTCTGAAGGACATAAATCTTGACGTTGCCAAGGGCGAACGCATCGTGGTCTGCGGTCCTTCAGGATCGGGCAAGTCGACGCTCATCCGCTGTGTCAACGCGCTGGAAAAATACCAGTCCGGGCATCTTTATGTCGACGGAATCGAGCTCGATGAAACAACCAGCACGATCCGGAAAGTCCGCAATCACGTCGGCATGTGCTTCCAGCATTTCAATCTGTTCCCGCATCTGACGGCGCTGGAAAATTGCACCCTGTCGCCGATCTGTACCCACAAGATCCCGAAAGCCGACGCGGAAAAGCAGGCCATGGACTATCTGGCCAAAGTGCGCATGGAGAGTTTTGCGCACAAGTACCCGTCCCAATTATCGGGCGGACAGCAGCAACGCGTTGCCATCGCCCGTTCGCTCTGCATGCAACCGGACATCATGCTGTTCGACGAACCGACCTCCGCCCTTGATCCGGAAAGCATTTCCGAGGTCCTGGATGTGATGGTCGATCTGGCCGGCGGCGGCATGACCATGATGTGCGTCACACACGAAATGGGGTTTGCCCGCAAGGTCGCGGACCGGGTCGTGTTCATGGATGCGGGCGAGATCGTCGAGGTCAACGACCCCGAAGGCTTCTTCGCCAATCCGCAGGAAGAACGTTCAGCCAAGTTTCTGAAACAGATCATCAATCACTGATCGCATCGACCGCCCCCGGTATTTCAGGGGCATTCTCAAGCCAAATGCGAGGCAAGGCATGCGTTTCCGCGTGGCCGTTATCGGCTTCATTCACGAAAGCAACACATTCACTTCTCTATCGACGGAAATGCAGGATTTCCGCTCCACCCAATATTTCCTGGGGCAGGATGTGCTTGCGGAGTTCAGCAACACGGGGTCCGAGATCGGCGGCTGTATCGATGTCGCTGCGGAAAAGGGATGGTCGCCTGACTATATCCTTGGCGCCCACGCCCAGCCCGGCGGGCCGGTTTCGGAAGCGGCCCGCACTGAAATCACCGATGAGTGCCTGCGCCGCCTCAAGGCCGGCGGTCCCTATGATGGCGTCTTCGTCGCGCTGCATGGCGCCATGGTGACCGAAACCGATCAGGACGGCGAAAGCCAGTTCCTCCGGGAAATCCGCACGGTCGTGGGGAACGACGTTCCCGTCGCGGTCACGCTCGACCTGCATGCCAATGTCTTCGATGAGCTTTCGGATCTGGCGCAGATTGCAGTGTCCTTCCGCACCTATCCGCATGTCGACCTGCGCGAGGTTGGCCGGGAGGCAAGCGAACAGCTCAACGAGGCCATGGCCGGTCGGCGCACACCACGGATCGCCGTTCACCGTCCGCCGGTTCTGCTGGGATGCGACGACGGGCGCACCTCGGATGATGGCCCGATGTGTCGTTTGCTGGAGCACGCGGCACGCGAGATGGAAGCGCCAGGTATCCTGAACGTGGCGATCAACGCCGGATTTCCCGATGCCGACGTCTGGGCATCGGGCCCCAGCGTTCTGGTGACCTACGACGAACAGACCACGGACCGCGCGGCTGCCGATGCGGTGGCCGGACGGATCTGTGACGCTATCTGGAAGTATCGCGACACCTGGAACGGCCCCGTCCCGCTTGACGAGTGCATGCGCAGACTGAAATCCGCAAAGACCGGCAATGGCCCCGTCGTCATCGCCGATTACGCGGACAATCCGGGCGGCGGCGCGCATAGCGACTGCACCGCGCTCATCGCCGCGCTTCTCGACGCCGGTGTCGAGAACGCGGCCGCAGGCGCATTGCTGGATCCAGAGGCGGCGGCCCTTCTGGCGGGACACGGCGTCGGTGCCGAAGTCACCCTTGCCATCGGCGGAAAGACCGACCCGACCGTCGGCGGCGGACCGATCGAGGTGACCGGCACGGTGATGGCGGTCAGCAACGGCGACTTCCACTTCGAGGGACCAATGTTCACCGGCCTGCCCGCTTCGACCGGAACCAGCGTGTGTCTGCGCGTCGACGGCCTCGACATCATGATTGTTTCCGAACGGATGCAACTCTACGACCAGAACATCCTGCGCGTGGTCGGGATCGAACCGGCCGAGAAATCGATCCTCGCCGTGAAGTCCATGAACCACTTCAAGGGCGCCTTCCGGCCCATTGCCTCCGAAATCATCGTGACCGACGCAGGGGGACTTTGTTCGCCCGATCTGTCCCGGCGCACCTATACCCGGCTCCGTCGCCCTGTTTTTCCGCTCGACCCCTTGTGAGCATCTCCATGTCTGCATCGCCCCTTGCTCTCGTCCCGACGGTCCGCGAGACCTCCACGGCATGATTCAGCGCGAAGACATGCGCCTGCAGCGCGGCGGGTAGCGGGATGGACAATTGTATCGACAGATCGGTCAGATGGGCGGATCCACCGACCGGCGCGACAGCGCGGATCGAAATCCAACCGGAGGCCCTCAGGCGAAACTTCACGGTGTTGCGGGATCTGTGTGCCGAGCATGGCATCGCCATTTCCGGCGTGACCAAAGGCGTCGGCGGCCATCCGGACGTCGCCCGTCTCATGCTGGAAGCCGGAATTCACTCGCTGGCGGATGCGCGACTTGAGAACATCCGCCGCATGCGCGTCGGCGGCATCACGGCGCCAATCCACCTCTTGCGCCCGCCGGGGCTTGGCGAAATCGCGGATGCGGTGAGGCTGGCCGACCTCATCTTCGTGTCGAACAGGACAACGATCGACGCGATTGCCCATCATGCCCGCGCAACGGGATGCACGGCGAAAATTGCGCCGATGGTGGACCTCGGAGACATGCGTGAGGGGGTGCCTCCTGGGGACCTGCCGGAGCTCACGGACCATGCGCGCGCGCTTGACGGCGTCGAGATGACCGGCCTGGGCACGAATTTCGCCTGTCATACGGGTCTGCTGCCGACGCGCGAAAACCTTGCGGTCTTCGCCGGATTGACCGAGCAGGTGGAAAACCGGATTGGCCGGATGCTGGAAATCGTGTCCGGCGGCAACAGCGCGGCCCTTCTGGCGATGAATCGCGGTGAGTTTCCGCCGAAGATCACCCATCTTCGTCTTGGGGAAAGCCTGTTGTTCGGCACGGAGGCGGCCCAGGGATCCGCCATCCCCGGCACGCGAGGGGATGGCTTCGTGATCGCCGCCGAGATCCTCGAAACCTGGAACCGGGACACCGACATCTGCGGACCGCGCACGCGCAACGCCCTGGGCGAGGAGGTCAGTTTCAAGGTGTCTGGACGGCGTCACATGGCGGTGTTGGGGATAGGCGCGGTCGATACGGTGATATCCGGTCTTGCCGCTGTCGATCCGAACGTCGAGGTGCTGGGTTTTTCCAGCGATCATACCGTTGTCGACATTTCCAACGCACGACGATTCAAGCCGGGCGACCTTCTCAGATTTGTCCCGAGCTATTCGGCACTCGCCACGGCCATGTCCTCTCCCTACCTGTGCAGTCGGACACTGAAGGGCTAGGGTCCAGACCCTAGGCCGCGGCGAATAAAGCGTGAAAGACGAATTCTCGCCGTCACGCGAAGTCCGAGACGTCCTACATGGCCGCCAAAGCGATGGGTTCGTGTCTGTTCGGGCAGCTATCGACATTCGCTGCGGCCGCTTCCAAGTTCGGGTCTGCGGACAAAGCGGTTGACCTGCTCCCCTGAGATTGACCTGCTCCCCTGAGATGTTCCCGATTTTGGGTTAGCCTGTTCCTCAACGAA
Organism: Stappia taiwanensis; assembly: GCF_014635285.1. Classification (GTDB taxonomy): domain Bacteria; phylum Pseudomonadota; class Alphaproteobacteria; order Rhizobiales; family Stappiaceae; genus Stappia; species Stappia taiwanensis. The sequence continues at coordinate 19,984 of NZ_BMCR01000014.1, forward strand.
G
>NZ_BMCR01000015.1 GCF_014635285.1 Stappia taiwanensis
CGAATGGACCACAACGTGAACGGCGCTAGCCTATGAACGGGTACATTCAGGGGAGCAGGTCAGTTGCCTGAGCACAATGGTAAAGCGCAAGAAGTTCCAACGCAGTTTGCTGGGGACGTTCGGCTTCTTTAAGCCAATCGACCTCCGCCAATCGCTGCAGGTTCCGCAGCTCATTGAGACAACTGCGCGCATTTTCGACGTCACCCCGTCCCGATTGGCGCGCGACGAGCATCAGAGCGCGAGAAACCGCTTCCCTGACACGACTAGGCCATCCTTGATCGGAGGACGCGGCAAGATCGATGATTGCCGAAATGGGACCGAGCCTAAGGACGTGCCGCAGCTCAGTCGGACGCCTAGCCCATAACGCCGACGTCGACATCAGGAACAGGTCGCGAAGTTCGACCGGGCGATGCGGATATGCTGTCACGACATAGGCCAACCAACGATCGAAAACCCGACTAGCCGGTTCGACTTGATTGGAAGTGGCGAGGTTCGCGACGTCAGGTTCCAGTCCGGAAACCCACTTCTCGTAACCCAGCATAGACCCGAGTTTAAGCTGAACGAGCTGCTCAGAATCGGGACGTTCGTAGTTATTGAACGATGACTGGAAGGCACTGTCATCGAAGTGTGAGACCAGCCCCTCCAGGTATTCCTCATCGAAGATGGGCGTCACGTCAGTCATTACTACGGGCTTTATCCATTGCCGCTCGACCGAAAGCGTTGAGTTCAGTGCCAAGCGAGAGAGTCATGCCACGGGCTTTCGCATGCAAGTAGGAAATTGTCGCATCCCTTAGCGATTGAAGGTCAGCGAGGTCTGCCTCTACCTGACCACGGACGATAACGGGAGACAGGAGTGTATTCGGTATCATACCCATGGTTTCGAGTTCCGATACCATTCCGAGTAACATCGCCGCGTATTCGGTGCCTTGGCACCTGACCACACACGCCATCAAGAAGTCGTTCAGCTTTGCCTTGTCGGCGACGGCCTTTCCGCACTCGACCACCAGCTTGGCTGCCTCCCCCGGTGGTCTTGTCCGGTCGTCGGTGCCCTTAACCTGAATAAGGACTAAGCAAAGGCCGTCCGAGGAGGTCAGCGCCACAGTCCAGCCATCGAAGCCCAATATCGGCTGGACGCGGTTCGGCTTTGCGGCGTGCAACGCAGGTGGAATCTCAAAACCATAGACCTTAGCGAGCGCAGCACGGGCAATGAGTTCCGCCGTCTCAGATCGATAATTTGCGAGCTGTGGCGGCTTGCGGCCCTCTCTGTCCGGGTCCGGAATGGACTTCCTGAATGCAGCCATAATTGCTTCGGTGTCAAACGATCCCGCGAGCCCTTCTGCGGGTTCCGGCAACGAAATCGCTGCCTCCTCGGCAATGCGGCGGATTTCATCTTCCCCGTAAGCTTGACGTATTACCTCTACCGCATGGACCAACAACGCGTCGTCGTCATTCGCGAGATCGCAAGTCTCCTTCACCACGACCCAGTGGTGGCCGTCCGCATCCTCCGTCAGCACGTTATTGGAATAGATCAGCGCTTCATCCTCCTGCTGCATTCGATACCCATGGGAAGGATTAACAGTCAACAACGTAGGATTGACAAATTTTCGATTACGCGTACAGAGAAAATACGCAAGAACAATCATCACTCCGTAGCATGAGCTCTCAATTGCACTTCACAAGGCGGCTTGACGCCCAAAACTCCCATATTCCGATCAGTTTCTGTATATGGGCGACTAAATATCAAATGTCCGCCCTTTAAATTGCTGTGTTGAGAGCTGGCTTTACTCTTCCCGGAAGGCGCGGTTCACCTGTTCCGTAAAGGGTTTCACCAGATAGGACAGGACCGTGCGCTCGTCTGTCTGCAAAAACGCTTCCACCGGCATCCCGGGCAGCACTTCCAGGTCTCCCAGACGGTTCAGCTGTTCAACTGGCGAAGCGACCAAAACCCGATAAAAGGATGCGCCGGAGGCTTCGTCGACCACCGCATCGGCGGAGATATTCACGATCGCACCGGTCAGTTCCGGCGTGGTGCGCTGATTGAAGGCCGACAGGCGGATGCGGGCGGACTGGCCGATAAACACCTGATCGATGGCGGACGGATCGACCCGGGTTTCGAAGACGATGCCCCTGCCCGACGGGATCACCTGTAGGATAACCGCGCCCGGCGCCACCACGCCGCCGATCGTCACCACCTGAATTTCGTGAATGATGCCGTCGACCGGGGATCGGATTTCGACCCGTTCCAGCTGCTTGACGGTCGACAGGATCTGCTGGGTCATTTCCTCGATGGAGGTGTTGGTCTCGCGCAGTTCGGTCACCGCCTCCTCGCGCACCTGGCGTTCGGCGAGCAAGATTTCCAGCTCAGTGTCGCGGATCGAATTGGCAATGCGGGCGAGTTCCGCCTCGTGTTCGCCCAGTTGCCCGATCAGGTCGGAGCGGCTGCGCTGCATGCTGAGGACCTGGCTCTTGCGGATATGGCCGAGCTTGCTGAGCTTGACCATGCCCTCCAGCTCGCTCTCAAGCGACGTCAGTTGGTCCTTCTTGGCGGCCACCAGCGCGTTGATGCCGACGATCTGGTTCTCGTACTGGCGGACCTTTTCCTCCAACTGCTCGCGGCGCCCCAGTTGCACGTCGCGCCGGGAATTGAAGATCGCCGTCTGGCCGCGTCGGACAGCGTCCAGATCGCGGCCGTCGAGGGCGTGAATATCGTCGTCATAGACGATGGCCTCCACGCCGCTCTGTTCGGCTTCGAGCCGGTCACGCAGCGCCGCCGCATTGGCAAGCCGGGCGTGGTAGATCTGCAAGTTGGCGCGCAGCATCGTTTCGTCGAGGCGGACCAGCACCTGGCCGGCCTTCACCCGGTCGCCATCCTGCACCAGGATTTCCCGGACGATGCCGCCATCCAGATGCTGGACAGTTTTTGGTTTGCCCTGCACCGTTACCCGGCCGATCGCGATGACCGCGCCGTTGATCAGGGTGAAATGCGCCCACAGCAGCGCACCGGCGACAAGACAGACACTGGCCAGCGCGCCGACGATCCCAAGGGTGCGCAAGTCGGTCTTGACCTCTGGGCGAGGCATGGTGGATGTGATCGCCGTCATCGCCTCAAACCGCCTCCGCAGCTGAAGGAGGTGCCGGCCGGGTCGCCCGGCGCAGCACTTCCGATTTATTGCCGAAATCCACCACCCGGCCGTCATTCAGAACCATCAGCTTGTTGACCGCCGCGATCGCGCTCGGCCGATGCGCCATCACCACAACGGTGCTGCCCGCCTCGCGCATCCGCGCGATTGCCTGCGACAATGCTTCGTCGCCGTCCGCGTCAAGGTTGGAATTGGGCTCGTCCAGCACCACCAGCTTTGGCATTCCATAAAGAGCCCGCGCCAGTCCGATACGTTGGGTCTGCCCTCCGGACAGGATCGGGGTGCCATATTCCAGGTGCGTGTTGTAACCGTCCGGCAATTTGAGGATCATTTCGTGCACACCGGCCAGTTTCGCCGCCGCGATCAGGTCTTCATCGGCAGCGTTCGGATCGAAGCGGACAATGTTATCGCGAATGGTGCCGGCAAGGAGCTCCAGGGTCTGCGGCAGGTAGCCGATGAAGCGTCCCAGAACCTCCGGCGCCCACTGATCCAGCGTCGCGCTGTCGAGACGGATTTCGCCGGCATCCGCCCGCCAGGCGCCGACTAGCAGCCGTGCCAGCGAACTTTTTCCGGAGGCCGATGGGCCGATCACTCCGAGGGCATCTCCAGGAACGAGATCGAAGTTAACCTCCTGAAGGATCGGGGGACGTTCGGCCCGGCCGGCCTGGCCTGGGGCGGACTTGGTCAGCCCGCGCACGAAAATCTTGCCCTCCGGATCGGGCAGTTCCACTCGTTGGACCTCCGCCGCGCTGCCGGCCATGGACAATTTCAGCCGCTTATGCGCTTCACGCGCGCGCACAACATTGCGCCACTGGCCGATGACCTGGTCGACCGGCGCCAGCGCCCGGCCCGCGATGATCGACGTCGCCACGATCATGCCCGGAGAGATTTCCTGTTTCAACGCCAGGTAACCGCCAAGCGCCAGCAGCGCCGACTGCAGCAGCGGCCGGAACGCCTTAGAAAACGCGGCATAGATTTCGGTGCGTTCGCCGGCGGTCTGACCGGTTGCCAGGCCAGCGCCATGCATGGTCCTCCAGTGCCCGCGCAGTTTGTGCGCCATGCCAAGCGGGATCAGGGCGTTGCTGTTCCGGTGAATCTGGTCGGTGAAATAGGTTTCCGCGCTGTCCATGCCCATTGCCTGGGCGAAGCGCTGCTTCGTCGCGAACTGGTTTGCCAGCGCCAGGACCGTGACCACCACCGCGCCGGCGAGCGCCAGAACGCCGAGCCAGGTGTGAATGAAAAAGACGATGGTCAGGTAGAACGGAATCCAGGGCATGTCGAAGAAGCCGGTCATTGCCGGACTGGACAGGAAGCCTCTGACAGTGGCCAGATCGTTCAGCGGCCGCGCCACCGTTCCGTGGGCGGTGAGACCCGAACGCAGCCAGATATCGAAACCATCCGGCGCAGCCATCTTGTCCAGCCGATAGGCGGCCCGGGACAGCATGCGATTACGCAGGAGGTCGTAGACTCCCAAGAAAAAATAGGCCAGCACCGTGATCAGGAACAGCCCCTGCAGCGTGGCGACCGACCCGCTGGACATGACCCGGTCGTAGAGCTGCAGCATGAACAGCGGACCGGTCAGCATCAGGAGATTGACCGCCGCGCTAAACAGCCCGACGACAGCAAGCGTGGGATAGAGGCGCCGCAGCGCCTGCAGATAGCCGTTTTTATCCGGGGGCATGGCTGGTTGCATTGTTTTTATCTGTTTCACATTCCCCGGAATCGACTGGCGTTCAACCGAAACCGTTTGAACGTCAGTCGATTGATCCGGATTCTAGTAGAAAGTGAACTTGTCGTCGTCCAAAGCGGCAAGTCGCGTTCCGGCGAGGAAAAACTCGTCGCCGTTGCCGAAATCGAACAGCACACCACCACCAGTATTGCTGCCGTACTGAATCAGGTCCGCGAAGCTCTCGACGCCGTTCACCGACAGGGCCACCTCGTCCCCGGCAATGTAGCTGCGCCGGAAGCTGCCGAAGAGCACGTCACGGCCATCGCCGGTTTCGTAGTAGAACGTGTCCGTCCCGGCGCCGCCGAACAGCAGGTCGTCACCTGCGCCGCCGCGCAAGCTGTCTTGGCCGCCATTGCCGAACAGGATGTCATTGCCTTCGCCGCCCACTAGCGTGTCCGCTCCGCGGCCGCCGAACAGGATGTCGCTGCCGGCACCGCCGTCGATATAGTCATCGCCGGAGCCGCCGAATTCGACGTCGCTGCCGGCACCGCCGATGATGATGTCATCATAGGGATTGGTGACATTGACCGATACGGTCGCTGTTGCGGTCGCGCTACCGTCGGAAACGGTGTAGGTGAACTGGTCGGTGCCTTCGAAATCCATCCCAGGCGTATAGGTGACAATGCCATTTTCGAACCGTGTTTCGCCATTGCCGGCGGCCGACACGGCAGTCACGGTCAGCGTGTCGCCATCCGGATCGCTGTCATTGACCAGAAGCGCTTCGACCGGCAAAGCCAGAGTGAACCCGACTTCCGCTTCGAAAACGTCATCCGTGGCCACGGGAGCCGAATTTCCGTTTTCGAAGGTAAGCGTGAACACGTCGCTGACTTCGCTGCTGCCGTCGGTTGCCTTCAGCAAGATATCCAGCGACCCGGCCGCGTCTGACGGCGCTGTCCCCGAATAAGTGACACCGTCGAACACCAGCCACGACGGCAATGCGGACCCGTCCGCAAGTGTCGAGGCAAAGGCCAGGGTATCGCCGTCATCGTCGATGAAGAGATCCGTTTGCGCCGTGAGGACGAAGGGTGTCCCGGTTTCAAGGACATTGCCGTCGTCATCCGTGGTCTTGTCGTCCAGCGGTGCGGTAAGCTCGGGGGCGTCGTTGACCGGATTGACCGTCAGCTTGAAGACGTCCGACACCGACAGGGCGCCGTCGGAGGCGGTCACCCTGATGTCCAGAACACCAGTGAAGTCCTGCGGCGGCAGGCCGGACAGCTGCAGCAGGTCGATATCGGCATTCAACCATTGCGGCAACGCGGATCCATCTGCTAACGAGATCGAGTAACTCAGAGCGTCGCCGTCGACATCGCTGAAGAGACTTCTCTGAAGTTCCACAACAAAGGCCTCGTCTTCGTTCACATAGCGATCGGAGAAGGGCATGGAGATCATCGGCGCATCGTTCACAGGATCGACCACAAGGTCAAACTCCGCAGCATGGCTCAAGGTCCCGTCGGTCGCGACAACCGCAATTGCAACCGTTCCCGCGAAGTTCGCTGGCGGCGTGCCGGAAAACCGGCGCGTGGCCGCATCGAACTGTAGCCAGGCCGGCAGGGCCGCGCCAGAAGCCCGTGTCGCAGAGAAGGTCAGATTGTCTCCGTCGACGTCCGCGGCAATATCTGAGGCCAGCGTGAAATCGATCGGCGTGTCCTCATCGACATGCCTATCCTCCAACGGTCTCACGGTCGGCCGGTCATTGACTGCAGCCACATTGATTGTCAAAGACGCGCTGTCTGTCAGTTCGCCGTCGCTGACGGTGTAGGCGAGCTGCACTTCGCCGTTCAGGTTCTCCGTAAAGCTGATCACCACGTTGCCGTTGCCGTCCAGCGCAGCCGAGTAGCCTTCGCCGGAAGAAACCTCAGTGATCAGCAGAACGTCGCCGTCCGGATCCGCATCGTTGTCCAGTAGCTGCTGAAGCGGCAGGACGAGGACTTCGTCTTCGAGTGCGTCAACCATGTCGTCCGCAGCCACAGGCGCGTCATTGACAGCCTCAACACCAACAGTGACCGTCGCCGTCGAGGACACCTCACCGTCTGAGACCGTGTAGCTGAAGCTTGCCACGCCGTGGAAGTCCGGCGCCGGTGTGAACATCACATCGCCGTCGCCGTTCAGCGCGACGCTGCCATTGACCGCATCTTGGACGGAGACCAGCGTCAGCAGGTCGCCATCCGCGTCCTGGTCGTTGGCAAGAAGTTCAGCCGCCGCGATCACGACCGTGCCGTCTTCACTTGTGCCCACCGGACCGTCGGCCGCCGCCACAGGCGCATCGTTCACTGGCGTGATCGTCAGTGTAAACGTGCCGCTCACTTCGAGTGCGCCGTCGGACGCCGTCACCCGCACTTCCAAAGCGCCGGTGAAGTCCTGCGGCGGCGTGCCGGTAAAGGACCCGGCATCCGCATCGAACATCAGCCAGGCCGGTAGCGCCGAGCCATCGGCAAGCGCCGCCGCTAGTGTCAGCACATCGCCATCCTCGTCCGTGAAAGCATCCGCCGGCAGCTGGAAGCTGACCGCGCCGTCTTCCGTCGAGGACAGGTCGGGAAGCGGGGTGGCAACCTCCGGAGCATCATTGACACCCTGCAGATCGATCGACACCGTCGCGGTATCCGTTGCCCCGGATACGTCCTGCAAGGTGTATTCGAAACGCGCAGCGCCCGCGTAATTCTCTGTCGGCGTGAAGAGGATGTTTCCGGCACCGTCGAGACTTGCCGTGCCGCCCTCTGCGTTCTGAACGCTCACGATCGAGATATTGTGCCCGTCGACATCGCCGTCATTTGCCAGCAGCGACTGAACGGGAATGACGAGCACCTGGTCTTCGGTTCCGGACACCTGGTCGTCCCCGGCGGTCGGATCGTCATCCTGCGGCAGCACGTCGACATAAACCGTGGCGCTGACGGCGGGACCGTTTCCATCAGTGATGGAGTAGGTGAACGTCATCCGGCCATTGACGTCCGCCGCCGGTGTGAAGCGGATCGTGTCCCCATCCAGTTGGACCGCCCCCGTCACGCCGACAAAACTGATGGCATCGCCATCGGGATCGACATCGTTGGCCAAAAGGTCCGCGATCGCAATGTCGACAAAGCTGTCTTCATTGATCGTAAATCCGTCGTCGGAAACCGCGATCGGCAGGTCCTGCCCTGGCGTTATCGAGATGGAGACAAACCCGATATCCGTCCCGCCGTTGCCGTCTGAGACTTCATAGGCGAAACCGGCATTGCCGAAGTAATCGGCTCTTGGCGTGAAGACAGCCTGACCATCGACAATCTCCACGGTCCCGTTGACCGGATCGAGAACACGCGAGACGAAAAGGCTGTCGCCTTCCACATCCGTGTCGTTGACGAGCATCTGGGCAAGATCGATCGAGAAGGTCTGGTCTTCCTCGATCGTGTAACCACCGTCGTCAACAGCTTCCGGCGCATCGTTCACCGGTGCAAAATCGACAATCACGTTGCCGGTCTGCTCGGAGTTCAGCCGTCCGTCGGTGATGGTGTAGGTGAAGCTGATCTCACCGGTGAAATTACCCCGTGGCGTGAGCGCATAGGAGCCATCCGGCAGCTTCAGGACCGTGCCGCCTTCATTGTCCGTGCTGAAGGAGACAAAGGAGATCTCGTCACCGTTCGGATCGTAGTCATTGCCCAGAATGTCCTCGAGCGTGACTGAGAACGGCGTGTCCTCGATGCCTTCGAAGCGGTCAACAACCGTCACCGGCGCAGCGTTGTCCGCGGCGACATTGATGGTAACCGTGCCAGTGTCCTCACCGTCCTGATCATCGGTCACCACATAGTCGAATGTGGCAACGCCATCGAAATTGTGGTCGGGCGTAAAGACGATTTCACCGTTGACCAGTTCGACAGTGCCATTCACGGCATTGAGAACGGAAGATACCCGGAGCGTGTCGCCGTCCACGTCCACGTCATTGGCGACAAGAGCAGCCTGCCGCATCGTAAGCGACGTATCCTCGACGCCATCGAACGTATCATCCGCAGCGATCGGTGGATCGTTTGCCGGCAGCACGTTGATGGTGACCGTCCCGGTGTCCGTTCCCTGCGCATTGTCCGTCAGGTCGTAGTCGAAGGTAACCGGTCCGGAATATTCCGGCTCGGCCGTATAAACGAACGTGACGCCGTCATTGCCGTTGATGGCGAGATCCTGGAAGGTCTCTACATCGCCGTCCTGGCCCGTGCGTACGACGCGCAGGACCAGCGTGCCGGCAAAATCAACCGGCGGCGTTCCGCGAAGGGATCCCGTGGCCTCGTCCACGCTCAGCCAGTCCGGCAGGGCCGAGCCGTCCTGCAATTCCACCAGATAACTGCCACCGGGTTCGCCCGGAAGATCGAAATTCACTTTCGGAATACGGATTTCGAGCGTGCCCGTCGAAGGCTGGCGGATTGCAATGACGTGGATCGGATCGCCGTCGTCGTCACCGTCATTGGCAAGCAGATCGGCCAGGGTGAATTCGATCTGACCGTCTTCCAGGACCTCAAAACTGTCGTCATTGGCATCCGGCAGTTCCGGCTGCGCCTCCACGTTGATCACAATGATTGCGGGCTCCGCCGAGACGGCTCCCTTGGTGTCGCGGGCCGTGTACTCGATCGCAAACGCTCCGTTGAAATCCTCGGGCGTGACGAGATCGATCAGTTCCTCGAATACGGTGACGGTAAATCCGCCAGCATTCGTGAGCTCGAGCGCCTCGTCGACAACGATGTCCTGGATCAGCGCAAAACCCGGCTGCCCGGTTTGCACAGACGCACCGATATCGACGCGGACGGAGATCGTTCCAACATATTTCTCCGGCGGTGTTCCGGTGAAGGTCAGTGTATCCGGATCGAAGGCAAGCCAATCCGGCAGCGGCGTCAGATCGGCTTCCTGCGCCGTGACAACCGCATCGTCGGCGATTCCGAGCGTCCGCAGACCCTGCGCTGCAAAATAGGGCTCGTCATCAAAGAGCGCATTGATTGCCGGATCGATCGGCTGTGCCGGATCAATGCGAACCTCGATCTCGTAAGGCGCCTTGGCCGCATCATCAGGTGTAAAACGGACCCGCACCCGCGCAATGGACTCGTCCGCGTCCGGCGCAATGCCGGTGAGGGCGAACTCCTGCGTTTGCGGGCCGAATTCCAGCCAGCCGGGAAGAGGATGGCCGGTCCACATATCGGCAGACCAGGTTCCCGCGCCGCCCACAAGTCCGATCAGGTCGGCTTCATAGGCAAGACCGTCCGCGAGCGCGGCTGCGTCTGCAGGTTCGATAGTGAGTGCATCTTCATAGACGGCGACTTCGCCGCTGTCCGGATCCGTGTAGGTGAACTGAAGCGTTACGTCGAAGGCCTCTGGTGCCGGTTCCGGCATCGTGCCGGTGAAGGTCAACGTAGCGGCGTCGAAGGTCAGCCAGGCCGGAAGATCGGATCCGTTGTCGAGAGTGGCGCGGATGCTTGTATTAGCCGCATCGATCACCGGATTGTCGAGGCTCGAGTCCGCCGTCAGCTCCGCCCGGTTGGTGAAATCGTTTTCCAGAACACCGATGAACCGGGCACTTTCGAAGAAGATGACATCGCCGTCGGGCTCAAGGTCATTGGCAAACGCCTCGCCCGGGATGACCGTGATGGGCAAGTCCTCGACACCTTCGACAACATCATCGCGCAACTGCGGAGCGTCGTTGTCGGGCACGATCGAGATGGACACGAAGGCCGTGTCGATGCCCGGATAGTTCGTATCGAGGTTCTTCCCGTCGGTCACCGTATAAGTGAAGCCGGCCAGACCATTGTAGTCGGCCCGGGGCGTGAAGACGATCATGCCGTCGTCGTTGAATGCCACCTTTCCGTTCAGCGGGAATGGTTCCAGTTCGAGGATCGACAGAGGATCACCCTCCGGATCGCTGTCATTGGCCAAGAGATCTGCGGGATCAATGATCAGCACCTGATCTTCGATGGTCTCAAAACCGCTATCGTTTCTGGCAACGGGCGGGTCATTGAGCGGAATGACACGAATCTCCACGGTGCCGTTGGCGGTAGCGCCAAGCTCGTCGCGAACGGTGTAGGTGAAGGAGGCATCCCCCAGTGCGTCCGCCGCAAAACGAACATAGACAGCGTCCGCGGGATCAGAAACGGGCGAAAGATCGCCCGCGAGCAGCTCAATGGTGCCATTCTCGGCGTTGAAGGCGGTGACGAAGAAGATATCGTCGCCCTCGACATCGGTGTCATTGCCGATCAGGCGCGACACCTCGATCAGTTCGGGCCGTCCCAGGCGGACGGTGGCCCCATCCCCGATCGGCTGCGGCGCATCGTTGACGGCCAGGAAGTTGAGCTCCACCTGAGTGGTTGCAGTTTCGCCATTGCCGTCCGAGATGGTGTAGGTGAAACCGGCAAAGCCGTAGTGATCTGCGTTTGGCCTGAAGTGGATCTCGTTGCCCTGGACCGTAACAAGGCCGTTGGACGCATTGGTGAGGGCGGACGGATAGAGCGGATCGCCATTCTCATCCAGCGCCGGTCCAAACAACGCGCTTTCGACGGTCAGCGTATCTCCGTCCACATCGAAATCGTTGCCCAGGATATCGTCCAGCGGAATGACCAGTACCGTATCTTCAACGCCGATGAACACGCCGTCATCAGCCGCAACCGGAGCATCGTTGACCGGCAGCACGTTGACCTCGGCCCGAGCCGTGGATTCCCGCCCGAACGTGTCGCGCACGGTGTAGTCAAAAAATGCGTCGCCGTTGAAGTCCTGATCGCCGAGGAAGGTAACGGTGCCGTCCACATTGAGTGTCGCGCTGCCGCCGGAGACATCGCTCACCGCAACAATCTCCAAAGCATCCGTATCTTCCGTTGCATCGTTGCCGGTCAGCCGGTCAGGCGTGATCACCAGGGCCACGTCTTCGTCTGCGAACCGGATGATGTCGTCCTGGGCGTTGAACCGGCCCGCCCGGATCAGGGTATCGATCTGGTCTCTGTCCCACACCGTGCCGTTGCCGAACGCAATCTCCTCAATGCCGGTTTCCCGGCCAAGGAAATGATCGGCGACGCGAACCGTGTCTGTCAGGATTCCGCCGGCTTGCTCGAACTCGATCAGCAGGTCATCGCCTTCCCACAGGAGGCTGACATCCGCTGGACGGATCTCATCTGCGAGGGAAAGCCGGTCAACATCGGCAAGGTCGCCATTTTCCTGGATGACGTCTTCACCGTCATCAAAGCCGAAACGGTAAGTATCCGAACCGGCCCGGCCCGAAAGAATATCGTTGCCCAATCCGCCGGCGAATGTCTCAGCAGAGCTGCCGCCAGAAATCACATCGTCATGGACGGACCCGAGAATTTGCTCGATGCTGATGAGATGGTCGCCTGTGGCCTCGCCGGCACTGCCGGAGCCCGCTTCGAGATCGATGGCGACCGCTTCGTTTGCCTCGGAATAATCGGCAGTGTCAAACCCTCCGCCACCGTCGATGATATCAGCACCACGCCCGCCCATGAAGACATTGTCGAAGCTATCTCCGATCAGCGTGTCATCATGGAAACTGCCGACAATCAGCTCGATGGACGAGAACGTGTCGCCAAGGGCGTCGCCGCCACCGGCGCTGCTATCCGTCAGATTGACGGTCACGCCGCTGTCGGACAAGGTGTATTCAACCCGGTCGACGCCTTCGCCACCCTCCAGAATGTCCGCGCCGCGTCCCCCAATCAGGATGTCGTTGCCCGCGCCACCGATCAGGCGGTCGTTGCCACGTCTGCCGACAAGCCGGTTGTCGCCCCCATCCCCTTCCAAGACGTCGTTGCGATCGGACCCGGTCAGGTTCTCGATCGCGTTAAGCGTATCGCCTTCGGCATCGCCTCCGGAGGCCGTCCCGGCTGCCAGGGACACCTGGACCGCTTCGGCCGATACCGCATAGTCCGCGGTGTCATTACCTTCGCCGCCGTCCATAAGGTCGGCGCCGAGACCGCCAAGCAGCCGGTCGTCCCCTGCCCCGCCAAGCAGAGTGTCGTCCCCTTCGCGGCCGTCCAGAAGGTCGTTGCCGCCGAGACCCGTCAATATGTTGACGCCCGTATCGCCGAGCAATTCATCGGCATAGATCGTACCGGAAAGCGCTTCGACATCCACATAGATATCGCCCTGCGCAAATCCGCCCTGGCCGATGCGGGCCGCAAGGTCCGCACGAACCCCGACGTTGGAGCCCTCGAATGTTACCGTGTCGAACCCGGCGCCGCCGTCGATCTGGTCGGCCCCGTCGCCGCCGTTGATAAGGTCGTTGCCTTCCCGGCCGAACAGGTCGTCATCGCCCGCAAGCCCGAGGATCGTTTCCGCCAGATGTGTGCCGATGACGAGATCGCGCCTGTCCGAACCGGTCAACGTGTCGAGATGCTGGTCGGAGATCAAGGCAACCACCGTGCCGTCATCCTCCGCGCCTTCGATATCCGCGATGGTGTAGTCGAGCGATACTTCCCCGGAGAAGCCCTGCTCGTATTCAACGACCACGAACTCGTCGTTGTAGATCGAATAGGTGCCGTCCGACAGGAACCGGATGCCTTCGAAACTAAATTCGGACGCGTCATTGTCCACGTCCTCGTCATTGGCAAGCAAGTCGGAAATGCGCAGCACCAGCGGTGCGTCGAGGCTGGTCGCGCCGGCGTCATGGTTGGCGGTCGGCGCGTCATTGACGGGAATGATATTCACGCGAACGCGGGCGGTATCCGAGCCGTCTGCGTTGTCGGTCACCGTATAGGAGAATTCGCTGGTCTGGTTGGAGTTGAGCGCCGGTGTGAAAACGATGTCGCCGTCGTCATTGAGGCGAACGCTTCCCTTGAACCCAAGCGAGCGGGTGACGGAAATGATTTCAAGCGGATCGAGATCGATATCCGTGTCATTGCTCAACAGGGCGGGCGCGGGGATGACCGTTTCCACGTCCTCGTAGATGGTGACGACGTCGTTGGCGGCAACCGGCGGCGCATCCCCGACGGGATCGAAATACATCGTGACGGCCGCATCGTCGACCAGCCCCCCCTCGTCCCGGATGACATAGCGGAACTGTGCCTCGCCCCAGTAATCCGCATCGGGTGTGAAGATGATGTTCTCGCCCGAGATTTCCGCTGTTCCGTTCTCGGCAAAGGAAATCGAAACGAGGCTGAGATCCAGGCCCTCGATGTCCGTGTCGTTGGCCAGAAGGTCGGAAATCGCGATCGTCAGTACGATATCCTCGGTGCCGTTCAGGAAGAACACACCGTTGTCATCGTAGCTTTCGTCACGCGCACTGGGTGCGTCGTTGACCGGATCCACCTGCACATTGGCCCGGGCTTCCACCAGACCACCCTGGCCATCGTCCACCGTGTAGAAGAAATGCGCCTGCCCGTTGAAATTGGAATTGGGCGTGAAGAGGACCGTGCCGTTGTCATATAGAACCGCGGTCCCGCCATATCCGCCGCGCACGGACGAGACGACAAGCGGATCGCCGTCCCGTTCAATGTCGTTGGCGAGCAGTTCGCTGACATCCAGAAGGGTCGGTTCGTCTTCGTTGATGGTGAAGTTGTCGTCCTGCGGTTCCGGATCGTTGTTGACCGGCGCCACATCAATCTGAACCGTGGCCGTCGAACTTTCGCCGTTGCCGTCCGAGATCGTGTAGTCGAACGACGTCTGGCCGAAGAAATATGGAGCCGGGGTGACGAGGATGACACCATCATCCGTCAGTTCGACCTGCACATCCGCATTGCCGATCACAGCAGTGACCTGCAGCGTGTCGCCGTCAATGTCCTGGTCGTTGGCGAGAAGCTCAGACGCTTCAATCGAAAACGCCTGGTCCTCGTCCGTCGTGAAACCGATGTCGTTGAAAGCGGTCGGCGCATCGTTTTGCGCTGTCACATTGATGTAGACGGTTGCCTCGGTCCGGCCCCCTTCCGGGGTGTTGGCTACATACCTGAAACTTGCAAGACCGTTGAAATCGGCCGCCGGCGTGAAGCTGATCTCACCGTTGCTCGAAAGGCTGACAGTGCCGTTCTGGGCACCGAGTACCTGAGAGACGATCATCCGGTCGCCATCGGCATCGTTTGACAGCAGCCGGACGGTTTCGATTGTCAGGAAGCCGTCTTCGTCAACGTTAAAGCCTTCGTCGTCGCGTGCGGAGGCCAACGGAGAGACCCGGACGCTGACGGTGCCGGTCGCAAAACCGCCCTGCCCGTCCGCGGCCGTATAGGTGAAACTCGTCGGTCCGGTAAACCCGGCTTTGCCGGTAAAGACGATATTGCCGTTGCCGTCGATTTCAGCCGTGCCGTCAGCACCACCGTTGACCGCGATCACGAACAAGTCGTCGCCATTCGCGTCGTAATCGTTTCTGAGCAACGCTTGCGGATCGAGGAGGAGCACCTCTTCCTGCCTGACGGTAAAAATGCCGTCTTCGACCGCGACTGGTGCATTGTTCTCCAGGCGATCCAGCAGGTCTTGCTTGTTCCACTCGACATTGTCACCAAAAACGATCGTCTCAATGCCTCTGCCCGTTTCTGACAAGGCATGTTTGATGGTGATGGTGTCGTCGTTGTTGCCGGCAAAGCGGATGACAAGACTCTCGCTGCCCTTGTAGAGCCGTTCAACCGATGCTTCAGAAGACAGCAGATCGACGATCTCCAGACGATCCGACACGCTTGAGCTTTGGTCGTCGATGACATCGTGCCCGTCGCCTTGTGCAAAACGATAGGTATCGTTCCCGCTGTCGCCGATCATCAGATCGCTGCCGCCGAGGCTGAACAGCGTGTCGTCGCTTTCAAACCCGCGAATGGTTTCGGCGTTATCGGTCGCGGCGTGTTCGACTACGGCGCGGCGCATGTCGTCAATCTGCCAGACCGTATCGGTAAACTGGATCTCCTCAATGCCGATGCCGTCGTCATTGAGCGCATCCCTCACCGTGATGCGATCGCGACCATCCGGGAGGCGCAGGACAAGATCGTGCCCGTTTGCCGGACTGCGCCGTGCGTAGGCCAGATCCGTAGAGGCGATACCCGTCAGGACCAACCGGTCACCGGTTTCCGTGCCGTCGTCGACGATCAGATCGTCGCCCTCGCCAGCCTGCCAGAGATAGGTGTCATTGCCCGCACCACCGGCCAGCAAATCGTTGCCGCCGTCACCCTGGAGCGTATCGTGGCCGTCGGTCCCGATGATCTGGTTGTTGTTCTCGTCAGCAGTCCCCAGCACCAGGCGTGCCTGCACATCCGAAAACGTGAGAGTCGTTGCATCGTCGACGATCACAATCTGTTCGATCGCATCGCCGGCCGTGCCTGCCAGGGCGTTGACGACGGTTATCTCGTCGCCGTCGGCAGCGCGGATAATCAGGTCCCTGCCCTCTCGGCCGCGGCGCGTAAAGGTCAGTTCGGCCAGCGTATAACCAGCGATCTCGATAGTATCCGCTCCGTCGCCCGCGTCGCGGATCAGATCCTTACCGGCGCCTCTTTCGAAGCGGTAGACATCGTCGCCGAGGCCACCGATCAGGTAATCGTCTCCAGCAAGGCCGTTGAGCGTGTCGTTGCCGGATGTTCCTTCCAACCGGTCGTCGCCCGGTGTTGCGGTGTTGCGCGCGGCCAATGTCTCGAATTCGGCACGTGTCCAGACGGTGTCCGGATCGTCGGTGAAGGCAATGGTCTCAATGCCGTATGCACCGGCTGCCGGGAAAGACCCGCGCACCACGATACGCCCACCGTCTCCGGCGCCCGGCCAACTCTCCTGAACGATCAGCTCGAGATCGTCACCCAGCCCCCGGCGCACAATGACATCATCCGGATCGATGCCCCGGAGCTCAAGCATATCGGCGCTGCCGGCACTGTCGATAATCGCGTCAATACCGTCGCCGCGATTGTAGATATAGGTGTCGTCTCCATCCAGACCGGAGAGCGTGTCGTTCCCAAGCCCGGCTTCAATGACATCCGCTTCGCTGAAGCCAACAACCTTGTCGTCCGTAGTTGAAATTTGGCTTCCGATGATTTTCTTTCTGGTTTCCGCTACGTCCCAGACAACGTTTTCAGTCGCATCGTCGCCATCATCGAATTCGATGAACTCGAGGCTTCGCTCAAAATACCGCTCGAGGAACTGGTCGATCCGGATTTGGCCGCCATCTCCCCCCCCCGGTGCTGACTCGGCGATCGTCAGGATCAGATGGCTGCCGAATTTGCTCGCCGAGACGTCTGCCGGATCGATGCCACGCAATACGAGCCTGTCCGCAGTTCCACCAAAAGTAGCGGTTTCGCTGATGACATCGCTGCCGTCGCCCCGATTGTATATGTAGGTGTCCGAGCCGTCGCCACCGGACAGGTAGTCGTCACCTGCTCCCGACTCATAAGTGTCATCTGTGTCGAAACCTGCCGGTGCGTCGTTCCCGTCGGTGCTCGCCTGCGCAATCAGCATCGCCCGGACGTCGTCGAAGGTCCAGACCACATTCGCGGTCGCCTCGTCACCATCGTCAAACTCGATGGTTTCCAGGCTTCGGTCGAAGTTGCGCTCGACAAACTCGTCGATGCGAATCTGGCCACCATCGCCGGCGCCAGGAGCCGTCTCCGCAATCGTCAGGATCAGGTGATTGCCGAATTTGACGATGGAAATATCCGCCGGAGCGATCCCGCGCAGCACGAGCCTGTCGGCCTCTCCGCCGTAGGCCGCAGTTTCGCTGATGACAGCGTTGTCGTCGCCGCGATTGTAAATATAGGTATCCGACCCCTCGCCGCCTGCGAGATAATCGTCGCCATCGCCTGCTTCGTAGGTATCGCCGGTATCGAACCCCGGTAGGGTATCGTTACCGTCGGAGCTTGCCCGAGCAATCAGCATCGCTCGAACATCGTCGAAGGCCCAGACCACATTCGCGGTCGCCTCGTCGCCATCGTCAAACTCGATGGTCTCGATGCTACGGTCATAGTAGCGATCCAGAAAATCGTCGATGCGGATCTCGCCCCCATCTCCGCTTCCCGGCAAGGTCTCCATGATCGTCAGGATCAAGTGAGCGCCGAATTTATCGAGCGACACATCAGCCGGGTCGACGCCGCGCAAGATCAGTTTGTCTACCCCACCACCAAACGAGCCAGCTTCGCTGATGACATCCTTGCCGTCGCCGCGATTGTAAATATAGGTATCCGACCCGTCGCCGCCTGCGAGATAATCGTCGCCTACACCCGCCTCATAGGTATCATCCGTGTCGAAGCCGGGTAGAGCATCGTTCCTGTCGGTGCTTGCCTGGGCAATCAGCATCGCCCGGACGTCGTCGAAGGTCCAGACCACATTCGCGGTCGCCTCGTCACCGTCGTCAAACTCGATGGTCTCGATGCTGCGGTCGTAGTAGCGATCCAGAAAATCGTCGATGCGGATCTGGCCCCCATCTCCGCTTCCCGGCAAGGCCTCCATGATCGTCAGGATCAGATGAGCGCCGAATTTATCAAGCGACACATCAGCCGGGTCGATGCCGCGCAAGATCAGTTTGTCTACCCCGCCACCAAACGAGCCAGCTTCGCTGATGACATCCTTGCCGTCTCCCCGATTGTAGATATAGGTGTCGGAGCCGCCGCCACCTTCGATAATGTCGTCTCCGGCTCCGGCTTCATACGTATCACCGGTGGCAAATGCGGGTGGTTCGTCGTGGCCAGCGGTCTGGGCTTCAGACAGCAGCCAGGCTCTGATTTGTTCCGGCGTCCAGACCACATTGTCAGTAGCTGCGTCGCCATCGTCAAATTCAATTGTTTCGACGCCACGCTGATAGTTGCGGTCCAGAAACTGGTCCACCCGGATCTGACCGCCATCACCGGCGCCCGGTGCGGTCTCGGCAATCGTCAGGACCAGATGATTCCCCCATTTGCTGGCAGAAACCTCATCGACCCCAATGCCGCGCAGAACCAGTATGTCCGCGCTGCCACCGCTGGTGCCAGTGTCGCTGATAATGTCGGTGCCGTCCCCCCGATCATAGATATAGGTGTCGGACCCATTGCCGCCGGAGAGGGTCTCGTTGGCGCTTGTCGATTCCAGCACATCCGGGTCGCCCGAACCGGAAATATCGGTATAGGTTTCGGCAGGCAGGAGCGCTTTCACTTCGGCGATCGACAGTTCTGTGCCGTCATCGAACACCACTTTTTCAATCTGGTCGGTGGTGCTGCCATTCAGTGTATCAAGGACGAGAAGCCTGTCATCCGTTCCGGTAAAACGGATCTCAAGCGTATTGCTACCCGGCGCGTGCCGCGAGACCTGCATCTCCTGAGCGGTATAACCTTCAATCCGCAGAACATCCGTGTCTCTGTTGCCATTGTCGTCAATCGTGTCCTGGCCATCCCCCCTGCGGAAGACATAGGTGTCGCTGCCGTCCCCGCCCGTCAGATAGTCATTGCCCAGACCGCCGCTCAGCGTGTCCGCGAATTCCCCAAAACCCGTAATCCTGTCGTTGCCATCGGTCGCCTGGTCCTGATTGATCAGGGCGACAATCTGCTCTGCGTTCAGGGTTCCATCATCAAACTGGTATTGCTCCACCCGATCCCAGGCGTAGTGGCCAAGACCGTTGACGACGGTAATCTGGTCAGAGGTGCCATCAAACTTGAGAACGAGCGTGTTGTTGTCGGCAATCGACCTCTCGAAAACAACGTCCTTAAGGCTATAGCCCTCGACCTTCACAACATCAGTGTCGTATTCGCCATTTTCCCTGATGGTGTCCCGGCCATCGCCACGGTGGAAGATATAGGTGTCGGCGCCATCTCCCCCGGAGAGATAATCATCCCCCAGGCCGCCGATCAGCGTGTCCGCGAATTCCTCAAA
>NZ_BMCR01000016.1 GCF_014635285.1 Stappia taiwanensis
CATTGCCCAGACCGCCGCTCAGCGTGTCCGCGAATTCCCCAAAACCCGTAATCCTGTCGTTGCCGTCGGTCGCCTGGCCCTGATTGATCAGATCTACAATCTGCGCGGCGTTCAGGGTTCCATCATCAAACTGGTATTGCTCCACCCGGTCCCAGATGTAGTGGCCAAGACCGTTGACGACGGTAATCTGGTCAGAGGTGCCATCAAACTTGAGAACGAGCGTGTTGTTGTCGGCAATCGACCTCTCGAAAACAACGTCCGCAAGGCTATAGCCTTCGACCTTCACAACATCAGTGTCGTATTCGCCGTTCTCCCTGATGGTGTCCCGGCCATCGCCACGGTGGAAGATATAGGTGTCGGCGCCGTCTCCCCCGGAGAGATAATCATCCCCCAGGCCGCCGATCAGCGTGTCCGCGAATTCCTCAAAACCGGTAATCCTGTCGTTGCCATCCGTCGTTGTCGACTGATTTATACGCTCGACGATCTGTGCGGTGCTCAAGGTGCCATCATCGAAGCGATACTCCTCGATCCGGTCCCAACTGCTGCTCGCCAACCCGTTGATGATCGTGATCTGGTCTGCGCTCTCGGCAAAATTGATGAGGAGAGTAGAATTGGATGCAATCGATTTACTGAAGATCGCGTCGGCCAGCCTGTATCCTTCCAGGCTCAGGACATCCGTATCGTAATATCCGTTTTCCTCGATCGTATCCTGGCCGTCGCCCTTGCGGAAAATATAGGTGTCGGAGCCCTTACCACCAGTCAGATAGTCATTGCCCAAGCCGCCGACCAACGTCTCATTGAAGTCATCCAGGCCGGCGATCCGATCGTCGCCATCGCTCGTTTGTGCCTGATTGATACGTTCGACGATCTGCGCCGTGCTCCAGGTGACGTCGTCGAAACGGTATTCCTCGATCCTGTTTTGCGAGGAGTTGCTCAGTCCGTTGACGACAGTGATCCGGTCGGTGGTGCTGACGAATGACAGAACCAGTGTTTCATTGGCCGCGATCGATTTACTGAAGATCGCATCGGCCAGGCTGTATCCTTCCAGGCGCAGGACGTCCGTATCGTAATACCCATTATCTTCGATCGTGTCCTGACCATCGCCCCGGCGGAAAATATAGGTGTCGCTGCCGTCGCCCCCGGAAATCTGGTCATTGCCCAGCCCGCCGATGAAGGTCTCCGACGCTGACGTTCCGGTGATGATCTGGTCGCCCTCGGAAGCGATCACATCCAATTTGTCCAGAATGTCCGCGACAGAGACTTCCGTCCCGTCTTCGAAAAGGAACTTCGTAATATGCGAGCCGTTCTCGAAAAAGGCACCTGCAACGATGATTGCGTCCGTATCGCTGAAGCGCAGGATCAAGTCGTCGCGCCGGTCCTCGTAACGAATAAGCGTTGCGTCGGACAGCACATAGTCGCTGATGTGAAGTTCGTTGACGTCTGAGGACGCGCCCTGGTCGTCAATGATGTCCTGGCCGTCGCCGCGACGGAACACATAGATGTCGCTGCCGGCCTTGCCGGAAAGAAGGTCGTCGCCTTCCAGCCCGGCCATCGTATTGGCGGTGTCGCTGCCTTCCAGGACGTCGTTGAACTGAGTGCCCTGTCCGACGGCCATTGCCTGAACCTGGGCAAGCGTCCATTCCGTGCCGTCGCCGAAGGCAATTGTTTCGATGCCCGTGCCGCGCAGTAGGATTTCGTCATCACTCTGCGCGAACCGAAGCAGCCATTCGTCCCGGTCCTCGACCGGCCTGGACACCTGCACCTCGGACGGCCGGTAGCCCCGGATCTCAACGCGATCCGTGCCGCTGTTGTCCTGAATGACATCCCTGCCGTCGCCGGCCCGGAACATGTAGACGTCGTTGCCCGCCCCGCCGGCAATGTCGTCGTCGCCAAGTCCGCCTTCGATGCGGTCATCAAGGGCCGATCCGGTGATCGCGTCGCCACTGTCCGTCTGCTGAGACAGGATCGCCTGCGCAACCAGTTCTTCCCGGGTCCATTCCACGCCGTCGGCAAACCGGATTGTGTCGACATTGGCATTCGAGAACGCGCCGCGCACCAGGATCTGGTCACCGGAATTGGGGAAGGAGATCAGGACATCCGAGCCGCCGATGTCCGGTTTGCGCACGACCGCTTCGCTTGCCTCCAGATCGTAGAACTCGATCCGGCTACTGCCCGGTTCGCCACGCGTATCAACAATGTCCGAGCCATCGCCGGCGCGGAAGGCAAAGGTGGTCTCATCGCCGCCAGTGACGAGATCGTCGCCCGCTCCGGCCTCGATTTCGATGGCGCCCACGTCACGGGCATCGATCACATCGCTGCCCGATGTCGTCTGGCCGCGGACCAGTTCGCGCAGGATCTCATCGATCGAGATAACCGTGCCGTCCTCGAACACGAACTCCTCGATCCTTTGCGAGCCCCCCGCGACGGCGCCGCCGAGAATAATCAGCGTATCGCTTTCACTTTTGAGCCCGATCAGCAGGTCGCCGTCTTCGTTGGAGAACTCGATCTGCGCAGCGATGACGTTGGCGCCGAATTCGATCCGGTCGAAACCGCCGGTATCCTTGACGGAATCGTCGTCCGAGCCCAGACCGAAGACGTACGTGTCGTTGCCGAGGCCGCCTTCCATGGCATCGGACCCAGTCCGGCCGTCGAGCTGGTCGTCCCGGTCGTCGAAGCCCACCAGAACGTCGTCGCCCTCTGTCCCGGTCAGCAGACGGTCGCGAACGTCCTCCAGATCCCATTCGACCCCGTTGGCGAACAGGAACTTCTCCACTTGGCGGGTCGTGAGCCCCTCGGTGATCGTCAGACGGTCTTCGCCGTTGCCCAGATCGATGATCAGATCGTCGCCGTCACGGATGAGGCGCACGGTATCCGGATCGACGATCGCGCCGAAGACGACCTTGTCGATGGCACCCTCAACGCCGTCCGTGCGCTCCACGATCGTGTCCAGATCGTAGGCCGCGCCGAAAGCATAGGTGTCGCCGAGCCGGCCGCCCTCCAGCTCGTCGTCGCCCTGACGGCCGTCAAGGGTGTTTTCCGAGTCCAGTGCGCCTTCGATGACATCGTCACCCCGGCTGCCGCCGACAATCGCCAGGCGTTCCTCGACATCCGAAATATGCAGGCGTTCCCCACCGTCGAACTCGAACCATTCGATGCCCCTGGCAATGGAGGCGAACTGGTTCTTGACGCGCAGCGTGTCCGGGTGGTCGGTGATCGACATGACAAGGTCGTCGCCGTCCTTGGTGAAGATCAGGTTGTCGATCGTCACACCTTCGCGGAAACGCACCGTGTCGTCCGTTTCCTTGACCAGGGTGCCTTCACGGGTCACCCAGGACACGCGCTTCTGGGTGTCGACAATGACATCCTGGCCGTAGCCGATGCCAAAGATATAGGTGTCGCCGTCGGAATTGCCGATCAGCGTGTCGTCGCCGCCGCGGCCGTCGATAGCCTCAGCGAAATCGCTGCCTGTGAGCGTCTCCGAGGCGGAGGTGCCGACAAGGTCGACGTCTTCGGGTTTGAGATCCGTGAAGGACACGTCCCTGTCGGAAAAGCGGAAGGTCTCGATGGCATGGGTCTGCGCGCCTGAGCGCACATACTGGTTCTCAAGCACCAGCCGCTCACCGGTATCGCGTATCGTGAAGACCAGATCGTTGTCTTCGCGGCTGACATCGACATCGAGAAAAACGATGTCCTGCAGGATCACCTCATCGCCCTGACCGCTCGACGTCGTGTCGAAAACGGTGTCGTTGCCATAGCCCCGCGCGAACACATAAATATCGGAGGCGGCACCGCCTTCGAGCCGGTCATTGCCCAACCCGCCATCCAGGCGGTCGGCGATGTCGAAACCGTAAATGATGTCATCGCCATCGCTGCGGGCGAGATCGATCACGTGCTGGCCAAGACGCGCATAGCTCCACGCCGTGCCGTCGCCGAACTGGATCTCCTCGATCATGTTCGTGAAGCCCAGGATGGAATTCTCGAACTGATCGTCCAGAATCACCTCGTCATTGGTCCCGGAGACACGCATGGTGATGGTCGGCGAGGCCCCGTCGCGCTGGAATTCGAAATCGGACCACCGCAGATCGTCCTTGAATTTCAGGACGTCAAAGCCAGTGCCGAAGAAGTCGTCATGGCCGTCGGCGATTACGTCGCTGCCGTAACCGCGCCCAAAGATATAGGTGTCGCTTTGCGCCCGGCCCGTCAGCACGTCGTCGCCGGCGCCACCATCCAACGTGTCATCATTGTTGAAGCCGTAGATGATATCCGAACCATCCGTGCCGGCCTCTTCCAGCACCCGCGCCATGACGTCGGCTTCTGTCAAGAACGAGCCGTCCTGGAAGCCGATCCGCTCCACCCGGTTCGACCAGATCAGCCCGAAGAACAGCGTGTTCGCCCAGGCAAACTGGCCGTCAATGCGCATGCTGTCGCCGGTCTCGTTGCCGTCGTCGTCGACGATCACCATTTCCAGATCGTCGCTTTCGCCGGCGCGGCGGAAGGAAATGTTATCCGGCTTCAGGCCTTCGCCAGTGAACTGCAGAATGTCGGCATTGCCCGCGCCTTTGATGTTGTCGTCGAGCGGTCGGTCATTTTGTTCGTCGATCCGGTCATGGCCGTCGCCTTCCCGGAAGATGTAAATGTCGCCGTCGCGGCCGCCGCGCAGGACGTCGTTGCCGCGGCCGCCTTGGATCCAGTCGCGGATCTCGCTGCCCAGTACCAGGTCGTCGCTGTCGAGCGGATGGCTGACCGCCTGCGCGATCTCAAGCTGGCTCCAGATCACGCCGTCTGCAAAGATGATGCTGGTGACGCCCGTGTCGGGCGCGAAATTATAGCCAAACAGCGGATCGAGCAGATCGCCGAGGAACTGGTCCTTGACCCGGATGACATCATCCGTGCCGACGACTTCCAGAACCAGGTCGCGCCCGTCCTGGGTCGCACGGATATCGGTCGACTTGGCCTGGGCGAAACGCAACTCGTCATTGGAATGCGGCCGCAGCGGCTCTTCCCGGTCGTCGATGACGGCGGAGCCGAAATCCTTGCCGGCGAAGTAAATATCCTGACCGGCCCCGCCTTCATAGGACCGGTCGGAACCGGTCACATAGAAATAGTCGTTGCCCGTGGTGCCTTCCGCCACCGCAGCGGCGGCGTCGTGGGCCACAAGCAGGGTTTCGTCGACGCCGAGCGCGTTCATGGCCGCTTTGAGATCCAGGTCGATCCCGACATTTTCGAAGGCCGGGATAATCATCTGGAAAACGAACTTCTGATCCAGCTTCATGCCGCCGGTCAGGAAGTTCACGGACGCATCCACATGGTAGTCTGGATAGATAACCTGCAGGATCTCGTGCCAGTCGGTCAGATAGTCGTAGGCCGCGTCAGCTCCAGCCGGCGCGCCTGCGAAAATCGCTTCGAACATCGGTGCCAGCTCGCGGTCGCCGATCGCCCGGAACTCGTCGCGCTGCGCATCATATTCCAACTCGGGCGCAAAATCGGACAGACCGCCCTGAAGCGCGAGCCGGACCGCAAATGCCCGGCTAGCCGTGATGTAGTTCTGCATCATCACATCGAACAGGCCGATGGCCGGTTTGATCGTGCTGAGGTAAGCGCCGTCTTCCGTTTCAGTCGGCGCGTCCTCGCTGTTGAAGGAACCTGCGGAATAGCTGAGGACCCCCGTCTCCGGATCGGTCTCCGCCCACATGATCTGCGGTTGGAAGTCGGTACCGTAGATGGACGAGGCGAAATGCAGCTGCCCCGCAGTCATCAGTTCGACCCGGTAGGCGCTGTCGTCTGTGGAACCGACCTCGTCCAGCGTGTCGAAATCGAGCTCGTAATTGCGCAGGTTGAATTCGCCCGGCCGGCCGAGCTTGTGCTGCAGTTCCAGCGCTCGGTCGAGATTACGCGCCCAGACCTGGAAGGTGCCGTCCGCATCGGTCACCTGAACCGAATAGTCGGTCACGACGCCGTCGATCAGCTGAACGCCGATCTGGTCGACCGGCAGAGCCGCAAACGGATTGAAGCCGATCTCCTCAACGCGCCATTCGGTGCCCTCCGCATGGGCCATGGCGAGCACATCGTCCAGGGTCGGCGCGGCGATCACCGCGCCGTCAGCGTCCGTCACCTCGGTGCCACTGGCAAGGCGCCAGGAACCGTCTTCGCTCTGAATGCCGTAATCCTGGATGACGGCGCGCCCGTCGACGACCTCGACAAGATAGGGCGCATTGTCCCGATGCTCCGGGGCGGCAGCTCGCGACGACGGCGAGTACACCTGTTCCAGCTGCCAGGCTTCGCCGGCACCGCTCGCCTGGGCAAGCACTTCTTCCAGGCTCGGACGCACAATATCGTCGCCATTGCCGTCTTTCACCGGCGCGCCGCTTTCCAGCGTCCAATAGCCGCCGGTCGCGTCCTCGACATAGACGCCGCGGTCGACAAGAACCGTGTTGCCTTCACCGTCCTGGCCCAGCAGCACGGGAGCCAGCTCGCGCGTCAGTTCGAGCGACTGCGACCACGCGCCGAAGACCGGCGTTGCCTGTTCGCGCAGGTCCTTCAGCGTCGGCACGGTCATCGCGGCCGCCGCCCCTGCGACGATCTGCGCCAGTTCGAAATCGTTGGAAATATCGACGCGCAGTTCGGCCATGGAGCCGAAGCCCTTGGCGGTCGGCACGGCCTCGTGTTTCAGCCAGACAGCCGTTCCGGTGTCACCGCAATAGATCGTGTCGGTGGCGTCGGTCTCGAATACCGCCTCGTAGCTGCTGCCCTCGGAGCCGTCGCCCCGGGTGAAGCTCGCGGTTTCACGAAGGATAGTCCCCTGCGGCGTGACGTGGTCCAGCGCCGTCGAGCCGAGATTGATGGAAACGATGTCGAGTTCTTCCAGCGTAAACAATTCGCCAGTATCGGTCTCGCCGTCCTGATCGAGATCCCGCCAGACAAGCAGCTCTTCAAAGAGCGCATCGTCGATGGTCAGGACACCGTCCCCATTGCCGCCCTGTTCCGCCATGTCGAGCGCGGCCAGTTCCTGATAGCCGCCGATCCCCGGCGCGCCGAACATCTCTGTGATGTCGTCGACCTTGCCGTTGCCGTCGCGATCGAGCACCAGGAAACCGTCATCGCTCGACAGCCAGCCGGTTTTTTCACGGAAATAGTCACCGTCCATGTCGAAATGGACATTCGACTGGCTGACAGAAACGGTTTCGACCCCGTCGCCGTCCAGATCGAGGACGATCGGATCGTCCACCGGCTGCCAGGCCACCGCCTTGGCGAAATTGAAGAACACGTTAACCCGGGAGATGAACTCGCCCCAGACAAAGCCCCACAGCGAGATCTCCTCGGCATTCTCGCCGCCGCTGATGCGGAAGGTCATGCCGAGATCTCCCGCCTGCGGCACGGCCCAGGAATCCGGTTTGAATCCGCCGAAGTCGTAATTCTCGACCACCATGATACCGCCGAGGCCAAGCGCATCGGTGATCGCGTTGTAAACCAGGAGCTGGCCACTGGTGGAGGCGCCGTAGAAGACGAAGGGGAACATCCAGTCCATGGCGAGACTGCCGTCGCCAACGCTCAAGCCCACGACCGAATTGGTGCCACCCAGCAGCGGAAAACCGAACATCTGCAGAATGTCGTTCGGCTGGGCGTCCATGATGAACGTGTTCGGCCAGTACCAGAAGACATCGCTGTCCTCGACACCGGATGTGTTCTGCCCCTGCCCGTCAATCGTGTCGCCGTAAAGCTGCCCCCAGTAGGATGTATTGAACAGAAAGTCGCGGCCTTCGCCGCCAACGAGAATGGCGCCGGTGCCGCCAAGAGCAATCAAGACGTCGTCACCCTCGCCGCCATCCATTAGGAGGCGATAATCCTGCTCGGCTCTTGGCCCATCGATCACGAACTGCTCGTTTTCTGGTAGCCCTTGGTTTGCCTCTTCTTTGTTTCGGTCTGCTTCAAGGAGATATTCGCCCTTGCGGACAAAGTCAGGCTTGTAGGAAACAAGCCAGTCATTGCCCCCCCGGCCATAAACTTCACCGGCGCCGAAATGGAACAACACGTTGTCGGTATCGTCTCCGACGAGGATGGAAACGTCTTCGCCGACAAGCCACCCGCCGTCCTCATCTACCAGTTTGACCTGGTAGCCATTCACAACAGAGACCGAAGGAACAAGCGCCTCGAAAAACGGCTGGACCACTTCCTTGAAGAACGCAGCTCCAACGGCGGCAACCATTTGCCCGATGGAAGACTTCTCAATTTTCTCAAGAAACCCAAGAATACTCTTCGCCAACTGCACCGAAAAATCGTCTTGAGAAAAATCTCCTACGTCGTTTATTGACGCGCCCGACTGTTCATAATGTGCATTCGGGTCGGGAAGCGGTCCGGCTTCCCGGTTCTCATATGCAGTAACGTAATTGTTCAAAAACTGCTTGAATTCCGTATACGCAACCGGAGCGCCCGCAGTCAGCAAGAGCAGCAATGCGCCGCCGGGTACTACAGCGGCCACCGTTAGAGCCCCTGCGCCAATAATCGCCAAGGCACCGGAGCTTGCAATCAGTTCCGGCCCTTTCCTGGCCAAAAACTCATCGAATGGTTCCGGTTCATCTCGGGTTTCAGCGCGGTATTCGGTGTATATAAACAAACCGGCAAAAAAAGCGCTCAAAACCCCCGCTGCTGCTCCGGCCTTTGCTGCGGTGGAGAGCTTGCCGTCGGCGGCAATCTTGCCTAGTTCCTGCTCGGTATTTGCGTGTAAAATATTCTGCTCGACATGTTGCACAACATCCGGGGCAACTGCCTTGATCGCGGAGTAGCTGGCTTTTTGCCGTTCAACGATCTGCTTGACGCCCTCCTCGATACCATCGTTTTTGATATTCAGGCGTGCGGTGGTATCCAGGTAATCCTGTAGGCTGACTGGTTTTTTGCTGTTCGTACCGTAGAGACTTGGATCCTTCAAATCGGCAAGGATCCGGCTTTCAAGCGCGTCAACTTCAGCTTTGGCATCCGTCGTTATTTTCTTGACAGTTTCCTTGGCGTCGTCAGGGCTTGCCTGCCAGATCTTCTGCTCCGCGAGTATTCTGGCCCGGACTTCATCCGGCGCGGGAACCTCAGGAAAAATTCGGGCATAGTCGGCCATGCTCTCGACCAGCCGTACGTTTAGCCGCTTGTCAGCCTCACTGATATCCTGGACCGTAATGACATCCTGCCGTAAAACCGCGTCGAATTCTGCATCGACCAGTTCGCGGTTTTTCAGGTAGAGCGTATTTCCGCCCGAGCGCGTGAAATCGTTCGGATCACCCGGATTGACGCGCTCACCCGCTAGTGCATCGCGACTGTAGCTGTCGCGGATGCTCTCATTATGCGCATCAACCTCTGCCTTGTCCGCAAATTCCGGATCCTTCGCAGTGATTGCAATGTGCTTGATGTCCGAATGACCGGCCTTGTTGAGAATATCCTGGCGGAGGTAGCCAGCCTCCAGGGTTTTGGTGAAGGCAATATGATCCTTGATCGCTTCGATCCGGGCATCTTTGACCCGTCGATAAAATTCAGACTCAGTGATTTCCCCCTCTTCTAATTCAAATTTGAGGATTTTAAATTTTTCATCAAACTCAACTTCGACAGTCTGCAGAAAGCTCGGTCTTAATCGATCCGAACTCCAGCTGAGCTCATTCACCGGACCGCCATGCGCCCCGTGAGCGGTGGTCCCGGCGATGCCGGCATCGTCCGTTCCATGCGAAATCAGCGCCCCGTTCCAGCGGGCGTTCTGGTTAAACTGAAAATGCCCATCCGGATCGAGCTTGTTTTGATAGGCCAGTATTTCGCGTTGCCAAAACTTGTCGCCGGTTCCGTGTGCGGCATCCCAGGCTGTGCGCTCGCGTCCAGTGCTATAGGTGTACGTGCTAATTCCAAACCAGTTTTCTGGTTTGTTTATTCCATTCGCACTACCTGGATCGAATGCCATATCAAATCCTCAAATAAATAGCATTTTTAAGTTGTCTCAACAACGTTAAAGCCGATGCCGGAAACCCCAGCATCCACCATCGAAACCTTGAAATCCTCAGAAACAAAAACAGCATCCATTAACAAACGACTATCAACCCAAATATGAACCCCAGATGCTTGCTTGAGGCTCACCACATATTTTCGCCCTTCGACAAAACTCCAGATGCCAATACGGTCATTAAACGGATGGGTCGTCTTCTCCCGGTCCATGCCATCCACCCGGTTGCAGATGTTGAACCAGAAGAAATCAGCCGCATGACTGCCATCCTTCCAGATAAGCTCGACCGGCTGGAACTGATGAACACCCGGCTCGAGCGCCTCAATAACATCCCGCATTCTGCCACTCACAAGGAAATGCCCAGCCTCCTTCTGCAGGTCGACCAGTTCACGCGCGTGCCCCCCAAAACGGACTGTCTTGGGCAGACCTGACATGTCCACCGGCACACCTTGATACTCTGCGGTCTCCTCGATGCGCGTTCCGTCTTCAAGCCGCGCTGACTTGGTTATGGGGTGGAAGTCATAACCGAGCGGAAACGCGCTCTTGAAATCGCCATCAAGTAGCGTCGGGGCGGGCTCGTCGCTTGCCGTTTCCTGCTCTTTAGTCCGGTCTGCGTAAATCGTGTAAACTGACATATACCTCATCCGATCCGGTTGGTTTCTTGCCATCGCTGGCGAAACCATACTAAAGCTTGCTGCGGCGCCGATGAACGTGCGTCTGGTCATTGCACTCATGGCTTCCACGGCGAAAAACGAAGCATCTGACCGTCACCCAGCGCAGTCCAGGAGACCGCGAAACCTCAACGCAAAACGCCGCAGCTCAGCACCACCCGCGCCCACTCGCACGGGAGACGCCACATGAAACTCAATCGGAAAAGAAGACATCAAACACCCCACAGCCTCAACGCCACGTCGGCGCGCTCCGACACAGTGACCGTTGGCGCACGGTTGCCCTGGCCTTCCTGTTTCTTTAGGGAACTTCGGAAACGCTAGGGCATGCCCCCCCCCCGACGCGCCGCACAGCCACCCCCAAAGGTTGCGCTTATAATTTGTTAAGACACGCCATGCGCGTAAGTCAATTAAAAACAGGCCAGCATTTCGTGCGCCAGAAGGCGTCGCCGGTTCCATGTGCGGCATCCCAGGCTGTGCGTTCGCGTCCAGTGCTATAGGTGTACGTGCTAATTCCAAACCAGTTTTCTGGCTTGTTTATTCCATTCGCACTGCCTGGATCGAATGCCATATCAAAACCTCAAAAAAACTGACGTGATCAAATTGTTTCAAATGTATTAAAGCCAATACCGGCAACTTCAACTGCCGCCATTGCTGCCTTAAAATTCTCAGATACAAAAACCGACCCACTTGTCAGACGACTGTCAATCCACGCATGAAACCCAGCGGTTTGCTTGAGACTCACCACATATTT
>NZ_BMCR01000017.1 GCF_014635285.1 Stappia taiwanensis
CGTCTTCGCTTCGGTCTGCGTAAATCGTGTAAACTGACATATACCTCATCCGATCCGGTTGGCTTGCAATTGCCCCTTGCACAGTCGACGAACGGGCGCTCCCGTGTCATGGCAGATCACCTGAAGCTCAGTGCCGTTCTGAAAATCCCGCCAGCCGAATGCGTAGCTCTTACCGCTCCTCCAGAAGGGAGACAGCCAGCAGCGCGGTCGGCGCATCTCCACGCCGCCGAAGAGATCCTCCGCCTTGCCCTCTTGACCACGCTACCGGCACGCCGCGTTTCGGATAAAAGGGGAACCGGCAGACCGGTCGCCCCCGTGCCGTTACGCGTCCGCCTTTTTGGCGTTGACCGGCGCGGCGCCCATCTTCTTCAAGGTTTCGGGATCGACCAGGCGCGTGATCAGCGGATGAATGCGCAGGTCGCCTTCCTTCACCACCTGCTTGAAGTTGGCAATGACTGAGGTGGTCAGCCGCTCGTTCGGCGCGATCACGTCGAACAGCCAGTGGATCGACCCGGAGTTCCAGTCGTCCGCCGCAAGACGCAAAGGGAAAACGCCGGCCTTGATCTGCTCGCGGATCTTCTGATCCACGTCTTCGGAGACCGAAGCCCAGATCGCGATGCCGGAAAGCGTGTCCAGATGAGAGGCTTCGCCGGTTTCCGACTTGGTTGAGGAGGCAATCGCCACTCGGTCGCGGATCAGCGGCTCGAGCAGCACCGCGTTGAGGTCCAGCAGCGATAGATGCCGGTAGCGCGGCAAAGCCATCATAGCCAGCGCGACCTTGCCGAAGGTCTCGTGCACTTTGGACCGCACCTGGGCGATCTTCTCGGTCATCGCCGGATCAAGCTGCGGCACACCGTTTCCCACCCCTTTTGCCGGGTTGGTCTGCGAAGAGGAGTTTTCGTTTTTCATATCAGTCATGTCAGCCATTACCGTCCCCGAAAAAGCAGCTTGTGGTATATTTTGATAAGTGCCTGTTCTGAATAGAGAGACAATCGCTACGATATAGATGTGAACCTTTCAACCCCGCGCATGTAAGTTGGCACGGCAGAAGGTGTATGTGGTCGAAGAGAAATATTTTCAGTGAGCGATTGCCATGAGCGCGCAAAGCGGTCGATTGGATCGGTTGTCCGGCTTTTCCTTTTTGCATCTCGTCTATCCACGCCTTCTTGTAATTTTTTCCGATAGATCGCGCATTTGTTAACTTTTTGTCCGGGTTCTTCCGGAAAAACCGGCTTCACCGAACGCAGGAGCCGGAAATGACCTAAACGAAAACCACCTACCCCTCTGATATTTCAAAGGTAAGTATCCATTCAAAGGATTCATTCCTATTGTCCCTCGGCTTTCCCGAATGGTTAAGAACGGTCGCGGGAACTTCATTTCCCGCCCTCCATCCTGGAGCCAAGGGTGCGGTTCAACATGACACCGTGCCGTCAAGGCACTTGAATCCTTCTTAGCCTCTTGGCGAGCCGTCCGGTTCGTCGATCAACAAACACTACCCCTCCCCGGTAATCCTCCCATTTTTGATGGGATGCTTTTGTAGAATTACGCGGCCAGTTCGGTTTCTCTCAGTTTCATTGCGGGAGTGATCCCGCCGATAGCCATGCTGGGGCGGTCATTGTTGTATGTCCAGAGCCAGTCTGTTGCGGTTTCGCGGGCCTCCTGCAGGGTTTCAAAGATGTTCAGTTCCAGCCATTCACCCCGAACTCACGAGAGGAGTCCATGACCAAGGCGACAATACCCTGATCCTGAGGTCGTATGTCCGTTTCTCCGTATTCGCATTGATATTCAAGAAAAGCTTCAGGGCTCTTGAACACCAACGCGTCAGGCACGTTCGCGGAGGTCTTTTTTGAAAATGGCCAAATCACTTCGAACACCAATCCGCTTTGTATTCGGGCGTCCATACACCGCGATCAAGCTCGCGCAAATCAACAGCGTCGCTTTCATCTCCGCCCTCCCGTAACGACAATTTTCCGTGTGGACTAAAACGGTCCCGAATTGCCGAGACTGCAATACTATGGACAATCTCACATATCGAAAATTGTAATAAGGCTGAGATGCACTACGTTGATGCCGACGACCGGGCAACAGACAAAAAATCTGGCAGCGCCTGTGAGTTGGATTTCGGCTGAGCGCATTCTCTAATGGCTTCCGCTCTGATTCCGATAATTCGATAGGGCTCACGCCAATGACCCGCATATTGCTTGGTCAACTTTTTGACTGCACCGAACAAGGTGGTGCACTGGTCGCCGAGGGACCGGATGGCGAACTTCGGCATATCGATGACGTTCCGTCTGGACTAAAGTGCGGATGTGTGTGCCCCGGATGCCAGCGGCTTATGGTGGCCAGGAAGGGCAAAATCCGAGCACATTGTTTCGCACACCACTCTGATCCGGACGGACAATCGTGCAAGTCTGCCGGGGAAACAGCTCTCCACAAGCATGCCAAAGCTGTCCTTGATCGAGAGCTAAAGATCAAGCTCCCTGCATTGGTCATCGCCGAAGAGGAGGATCGTGAGGTCGTAGTTCGCAACGACGTCCTAGAATTCGAAAGGGCGATCCTTGAAACCAAGGACGGAGATATCGTTCCGGATGTCCTCTTGGAGTTGGGGGGACGCAGGCTGATTGTTGAATTCAAGGTGACGCACGCCTGCGACGACGTAAAAATCGCTCGTATTCGATCCCGAAATGTCGGCGCCATTGAAATCGATCTCGCCGGATATCGTGATCGCGCCTTGGAAGATCTCGCCGACGACATTCTCTACAAGGCGCCGAGGGACTGGTTGTACAATCCCCGCGTATCGGAGGCGCGTGACCGACTGGCCGACAAGCGGCGTCAACGGGAACAAGATCGGAAGCGAGAGATCGAAAACTTTCGAGCGCTGTATCATCACAAACTACCCTCCGAGGCGAAAGGAAACGCTCAATACGAATCCTTGCTCCGCCTCGAAGGGTTGGATGAAATCATCAATCTTCCAGTCGACGGCGCCGGCTGTTTCAATGTTCCCGTTGCCGAGTGGCAGGCAGCCATCATTCATGACCTGCTTTCCGTCGTCGACAAACTCTTTCGAACACGTAATGCGGTTTACGGATTGAGGAGCCGCAATTGGATTGACCCCAATTTTCGTTCCGTCCCTGACTATGTTTCATCGGCGCTGAAGGAAGCCGGGCTCCCATTTGCTCCTCCAGAGAAAGCGGTTGAGGATTACTTGCGTAAGGTGGAGCGGCTTGGGTTCCTACATGCCGGCAGGCAGGATAGCTGGCACGTCACTTCCACCCTGTTGAATTGTATCGAACACGCACAGGAAATGCGCGAACGACCAAGGAGACGCTTGGCTGAGATCCGCGATATCGTTACGAAACAATTGAACGGCGTTCCTGAATATGAAACCCGTTCGTTCGATTTTGAGAATTGGGCCAATACCGTGCTCCCCGGCCGCGTTTTTTGCATTACGGATGCTATCCAAAATGATGAACCGGAGTGGTCGATGCTGTGTCGAGAAATTTCCGGGATTCAATCGAAGATCCGATTTTCGCCGCAACCCGGAATGGATCTTTTCGGCCTTCCGCTCGCAGCTGAACTCCAGCGTTCTCTCGATAGAAAACGAAATGAAGCTGAACAAAGGGAAATTGCCAGGAGAGAAAAGGAACTGGCCGCCGAGATTGCCCGGGTTGATCGCGTCAAGGAAATGGCATTCGAAGTGCTTAATGATCAAGCTCAGGGATGGCTGGATGTTCCCAATTCATCTCTTGGCGGCTTAACGCCTTTGGGGGCAGCGAAGAGCGAGGAAGGCTACAGCAGGGCGGTCGATGCACTCAATCAATTAAGGCGGAAACTGGAGCACGAGGAGATCCTCCGACAGCGCCGTGAGGTCGCCGTCGCGAACTTGGAAGAACAAGCGCTGAGCAGATATTACGATCCCGATAAGGCCAGGCTGTGGATGCACAGTTCAAGGCCTGAACTCTGCGGAAAGTCTCCCGCCGAATTTACCCGTGACGAGAAAACCGCCAAAATCTGCGAACAATATCTGCCGACCAAGCGATCGCATCACTGAGGCTCCCCGCGGCTCGTTCCGCCCCGTTGTTCTTTGAGGTTTTGGATATCGTGCCGGAATTATCTGTTCTTCAGAGACAGCCGAAGTCAGTTGTCGTTCAAACCAAAAGGGGGTCGAGTATGAAGTCTCTCTTTCCAGGACGATTCCAGTCGGATCATGTCGTCGGCATCCATGTCTGGAGACACTCGTTGCAGGATAGTGAAACGAAAGCTTTTCGGGTCCCGGTCTCGGAGTGCTCTGCCCCCTGGAAACTGAAGACATGGCCGCGTAACTAACCGAAATCAGCCTCCGGCAAACCCGGAGCGGTTCATAGCCTAAGCTGGCGTCTCTGGCATTGCCTACGCCAGCTTAGGCTTTGATCTGCGCACTTGTCTTTCCGCATCGACAAATTCGTCGCGAAGCGGCGTTTCCAAGGCGCGCCGCGCCGCCGCCCTGTGCCTTGGACATCCTCCATCACGGTCCCGCCGGTTGATAGCTGTGTGTTGCCTCTTCGCGAAGGTCCCGCAACTTTTCCCGATCGGATCTGAGCCGTTCGGCGATCTCAGGTTCGAGAACAACGTCGAGATCTGTAGCGCCCGCCAATGCGTCGATTGCCCGGTAAAACACTTCGATATCTTTTCGGCTGCGCGTGTCTTGAGCCTGTTTTCTGGTCGCACGCCAGGCTTGGACAAGGACCCGTGTCGCTTCGCGATCGGTCTCGTTGGTTGCAATACCCTTCAATTCAGGGTTCTGGATTTCCATGCCCGCGCGAGTCACGGCCCGGGTAAGATGCTCGCGCCATTCATCCGTGCCGCCGGTGATCACAACGCGTTTCCAGCCTTTCCTTTTTGCATGGGCAACGATGATCTTGACGGTGTCGATTGATGCCTTGGAGACGGATACCCGCAAAGGTTCGGTGGTGACGACTACGCCGCTTTTCAGACGGATTTGTTTTCGACCCGCTTCCTGCTTTTCTACCCAGGCGAGGCGAGGCCCGAGCTCTTGCGGAAGATCTGCCAGGTCAGCCTTGTAGCGGTCCCGCCACGTGACATCCTGCAGACTCGGTTGCTGGAGCAAGTCTTTTTCAAGGGTTTTTGCTCGACGAAATTTTGCTCTTTGCTCTGCTTTCCTATCCGTCTCCTCAGGTGCCTCCACCAGCGGGGACGACGCAAAGAAGGCTTCCTTGAAGCGGACGATCGCAGCGAGGACTTCAGGCGTTAATTGCGAAGGGTCGAGCGGCTGAGGCGTTGCCGGGTCAGAGTATTCCGGTGTGCCTCTTTCCTCCGCAAGTTGCTTTGGGCTTTCGGTCGGAGGATCGGTTGGAAAATCAATTGGCTGGTAGCTCGGTTCGAGCTCTTCTTTTGTCGCCCTGCGTTCTTCTCGCGTCGCGCGCCCGGTCACTCCGAGGCGCTCCACTGCAAAGTCGTACAACGGCTCAAGGCTTTCGCAGTGAACTAGCTCCAGATTGGCAAGCCGTCTGTCGACATCCGCCTTGCGGATTGATGCCTGCCCATGCCGTTTCGAAACACGGCTCAAGGCTCGCCGGAGCGGTACCCGGTTGCATCGTGGGGTGACGACAACGGGGACTTTCTCGCCAATGGCCAGCCTCAGTCCCATCGCCTCAAGCAGGTCTGAAAATGCTTGGCCACCCGAGCATGCTGTCCATGCGCGCCAGAGCCGGGCCTCCACTTCGTCGATTGCCAGATCCTCAAGGCGCTCGGAAGCCGCGCGTTCTTGTGCGGATGTCGCCTGGCTTGCTCGGTGCCGGTCCAAGCCCGCCTCAATCATCGCATCGGCAACTGCGACAAACTCGGTCTCTCGCAAGGCTGCAATGACCGAGCGGTTGTAGACGCCGCTGGTGAAGGGTTCGCCGGACATGAATTCGCTAATACGCGATAGCTTCTCCTGCCGGGGGGCGAGGTGGCTCATGCGGATGGCCTTGCCCTCGGGCGTGACCCGCAGGTAGGCCCGATGGGTGTGGGTGGCATGGCGGCCGCCGCGACCAAATTTTTGATGGATAGCTTCGACATAGGGCTGTCCGAGAAGATCCATCTCGTCCTCGAACCGATGCCAATACGCCTCCCATTCGTCAGGATCGTAGTCAATGGATGGGCTCGCCCAGGCGTGCAGGATGGGCTTACGAGACCGGCAGCCCGTTGCGAGGAGCCGGAGTTCTTCCAGCCCGTCGACAGCTTCCTGGGCGAGAAGACCTTGGGTCCGGATCACGACGCGCTCATGGTCGTCGGCTTTCAGCCAGTGATGAGCGAGTGCCGCATCCCCCGTGTGTTCCGTCATTCCTCCGATCATTTGATCGCCCGTTGGATGGCATAGACCGCCTCGCGCACGGTCGGAAGATCTGCGATTAG
Organism: Stappia taiwanensis; assembly: GCF_014635285.1. GTDB lineage: Bacteria > Pseudomonadota > Alphaproteobacteria > Rhizobiales > Stappiaceae > Stappia > Stappia taiwanensis. The sequence continues at coordinate 6,397 of NZ_BMCR01000017.1, forward strand.
GCGCTCGATCAGTTGATGGTAGGCCTTCATCCGGCCGAGCCTGGCGGCTCGCGCAGCCTCTATGAGGGAGCCGGCAAGGTTCGCCGCATGTCGTGAAAACTCTGCAACAACCCGCCGGTCTTCTTCGGACACGATGACCCGATTGCGGGCAATCCGAGCGACGGGATCTGCCCCGACGAGGTGTTCAGCGAGTACCTGGTAGGCGTAGGTGCCGCGCCGCAATCCTACCCGGGCGGCGCGGTCAGTCAGAATGTCGAAAAGCTCGTCCTCCAGGCGCACACCGACCGCTCTATTCTTCTGCCGTTTCTCGCTGCCACTGCTCGCCATCATTCACTCCTGGTCGTCTCATATCGGGGGTCCACGGGGCGCGTAGCCCCTGGCCAGCTGCCTTGGAAACCGCTGCGCGGTTAACAAGGCACTGCTGGCTGCTGCCTCTCTGAACCTCCAGAAATCTTATGCGGGGCGATGAAAGGAACTGACCTGCTCCCCTGAGATGTTCCCGATTTTGGGTTAGCCTGTTCCTCAACGAAGGAGACAG
>NZ_BMCR01000018.1:0-2500 GCF_014635285.1 Stappia taiwanensis
CATTGGCGCTGGGGCGTTTCACGGCCGAGTTCGGGATGGGATCGGGTGTTGCGGTCCCCGCAATGGCCACCAGGCCGGCGAAGAGCAAACGGATGTGAACTGGTCTTAGAGTTCGCCGCGGTTTGCGGCGTGTTTTTGATTGATGCGTTTTGTGATGGGCATTGAGTAATGAGAGTGATCAAGCCGATCGAGCTATTAGTACCGGTAAGCTTCATGCATTGCTGCACGTCCACACCCGGCCTATCGACGTGGTGGTCTTCCACGGCTCTCAAGGGAGACCTGGTTTTGAGGCCGGTTTCCCGCTTAGATGCTTTCAGCGGTTATCCGTTCCGCACATAGCTACCCTGCTATGCCGCTGGCGCGACAACAGGTCCACCAGAGGTGCGTCCATCCCGGTCCTCTCGTACTAGGGACAGATCCTCTCAAGTTTCCTACACCCACGGCAGATAGGGACCGAACTGTCTCGCGACGTTCTGAACCCAGCTCACGTACCACTTTAATCGGCGAACAGCCGAACCCTTGGGACCTGCTCCAGCCCCAGGATGTGATGAGCCGACATCGAGGTGCCAAACGATTCCGTCGATATGGACTCTTGGGAATCATCAGCCTGTTATCCCCGGCGTACCTTTTATCCGTTGAGCGATGGCCCTTCCACGAGGGACCACCGGATCACTATGACCGACTTTCGTCTCTGCTCGACTTGTCAGTCTCGCAGTCAGGCAGGCTTATGCCATTGCACTCGACGACCGATTTCCGACCGGTCTGAGCCTACCTTCGCGCGCCTCCGTTACCATTTGGGAGGCGACCGCCCCAGTCAAACTACCCGCCACACACGGTCCCGGACGTTGTTGCGCCGCGGTTAGATATCCATGACGACAAGGGTGGTATTTCAAGGGTGGCTCCACGCGAGCTGGCGCTCACGCTTCGACGCCTACCACCTATCCTACACATGTCGTGACGAATACCAGTGTGAAGCTGTAGTAAAGGTGCACGGGGTCTTTCCGTCTGACCGCAGGAACCCCGCATCTTCACGGGGAATTCAATTTCACTGAGTCTGTGCTGGAGACAGCGGGGAAGTCGTTACGCCATTCGTGCAGGTCGGAACTTACCCGACAAGGAATTTCGCTACCTTAGGACCGTTATAGTTACGGCCGCCGTTTACCGGGGCTTCAATTCGGTGCTTGCACACCTCCTCTTAACCTTCCGGCACCGGGCAGGCGTCAGACCCTATACGTCGCCTTGCGGCTTCGCAGAGCCCTGTGTTTTTGATAAACAGTCGCCACCCCCTGGTCTGTGCCCCCCGAACCTGGTTGCCCAAGCCCGGGGCTCCCTTCTCGCGAACTTACGGGAGCAATTTGCCGAGTTCCTTCAGCACAGTTCTCTCAAGCGCCTTGGTATACTCTACCAGTCCACCTGTGTCGGTTTCGGGTACGGTCTATAATGCGGGGGCTATTTCCTGGAACACCTTCACCGCATCCCCAATCCAGTAAGGGGATACGATACACGGCATCCGTCACCACCCGCAGGCTGCAGAATATTAACTGCATTCCCATCGACTACGCCTTTCGGCCTCGCCTTAGGGGCCGGCTAACCCTGCGCCGATTAGCGTTGCGCAGGAACCCTTGGACTTTCGGCGAGGGGGTCTCTCACCCCCTTTATCGTTACTCATGTCAGCATTCGCACTTCCGATACCTCCAGGAGCCCTCACGGGTCTCCCTTCGCAGGCCTACGGAACGCTCCGCTACCGCTTAGCTTACGCTAAGCCCGCAGTTTCGGTACATGGCTTGAGCCCCGTTACATTATCGGCGCGGGACCCCTTGTTTAGACCAGTGAGCTGTTACGCTTTCTTTAAATGATGGCTGCTTCTAAGCCAACATCCTGGTTGTTTTGGGAGTCCTACATCCTTTGCCACTTAGCCATGATTTAGGGACCTTAACTGGCGGTCAGGGTTGTTTCCCTCTCCACAATGGACGTTAGCACCCACTGTGTGTCTGCCGGATAGTACTTCTCGGTATTCGGAGTTTGGTTAGGATCAGTAAGACGGTGAGTCCCCATAGCCCATCCAGTGCTCTACCCCCGAGAGTATTCGTCCGACGCTCTACCTAAATAGATTTCGCGGAGAACCAGCTATTTCCGAGTTTGATTGGCCTTTCACCCCTAGCCACAGCTCATCCCCGACCTTTTCAACGGGCGTGGGTTCGGTCCTCCAGTGCGTGTTACCGCACCTTCAACCTGGCCATGGCTAGATCACTCGGTTTCGGGTCTAATCCGACATACTATATCGCCCTGTTCAGACTCGCTTTCGCTGCGCATACACCTAACGGCTTAAGCTTGCATGTCAAATTAAGTCGCTGACCCATTATACAAAAGGTACGCCGTCACCCTTGCGGGCTCCGACTGTTTGTAAGCATTCGGTTTCAGGATCTGTTTCACTCCCCTCGTCGGGGTGCTTTTCACCTTTCCCTCACGGTACTTGTTCGCTATCGGTCGACAAGGAGTA
>NZ_BMCR01000019.1 GCF_014635285.1 Stappia taiwanensis
GCAATGAAACGGTCACGGTTCTCGGAAGAACAGATCATCGGCATTTTGAAGGCACATCAGGCGGGCATGACGCCGGCTGAACTGTGCCGCAAGCACGGCATCTCTGATGCGACGTTCTACACCTGGCGCAAGAAGTACGGCGGCATGGACGTATCGGACGCCAAGCGGTTGAAGGCGCTCGAGGAAGAGAATGCGAAGCTGAAGAAGCTTCTGGCGGAGCAGATGATGGATGTATCGACGCTCCGCGAGATGCTGACAAAAAACTTCTGACGCCCGACTCCAGGAGGAAAGCCGTGAGTTGGGCAATCGAGATGAAGGACTATTCTCAGCGGCGGGCCTGTGCCCTGGTTGGTATTGCGCCGCGCGTCTTTCGTTACCAGTCGAGCCGGCCGGACGATGCCGGCCTTCGAGAGCGATTGCGTGAGCTGTCGTCGGAACGGCGGCGGTTCGGTTATCGTCGCCTGCACCTGCTTTTGAAGCGGGAGGGCATCGCGGTGAACTGGAAGAAGCTCTATCGAATCTACAAGGAAGAGCGGCTGACAGTGCGCAAACGCGGCGGCCGCAAGCGAGCTTTGGGCACGCGAGCGCCGATGGCGGTCCCGCAGGATCCGAACCAGAGATGGAGCCTCGACTTCGTGTCGGACACGCTGGTCAACGGCCGTCGCTTCCGCATCCTGTGTGTCATCGATGACTTCAGCCGGGAATGCCTGGCAACGGTGGTCGATAACTCACTCTCGGGTGAACGTGTGGCCCGCGAACTGGATGCGATCGCCGAACGGCGCGGCTACCCCTGCATGGTTGTCAGCGACAACGGCACGGAGCTGACGTCAAACGCCATGCTCGCCTGGCAGCAGGATCGCAGCGTCGAATGGCACTACATCGCACCGGGCAAACCCATGCAAAACGGCTTTGTAGAGAGCTTCAACGGCAGGCTGAGGGACGAGTGCCTCAACGAGCACCTGTTCCGCAACTACCGACATGCCCGCGAGATCATCGAAAAATGGAGGATCGACTACAACC
>NZ_BMCR01000020.1 GCF_014635285.1 Stappia taiwanensis
GGCCATGGGTTGACGCCGTCGCGCAGCCACACCAGCGTGTCGAGCCAGAAGTCGGGCGCATGCCGGTCGTGGAACAGGTTGAAATGACCGACGGACTCAAAGCCCAGATCGCCCGGATGCAGCTGCACCATGGTCCGCTGCGCCCGCGTGTAGTAGCGCAGCGTGCGCCGGATGGCGCTGAGCGTGCCATACGCGTCGTCGGTCATGGTGACGGCAAGGATCGGCGCGGAAACCGAGGCCATCCGCCGCAGCGCCGAGCGCCGCTCCCGCGGCGGGTGGCTCTTTTCGAAGCGCGGTCCGCGAAAGCTCCACTCCCGGGCCACACCGGCGGGAAGATCCTCCAGCCACCCCAGCCGCCGGCCGGGGAAATAGCCGCAACAGGCCGTCAGCGCCGGCATGACGATGTGCCATTGCCAGAACATCGACAGCCAGTGCCGCCGGGCGTAGTCGCCGCACCAGGCGTATTGCGCCCCCACCGTCAGCATCCGGCTCACCAGCGGCGCGCTGGCCGCAAGCCCCGGCAGGAAGCCGCCGACGCTGTGGCCGACCACCAGCAGCGGCCGTTGCCGGCGCTCTTCATGCATCAGCCTGACGGCGGCATCGAAGTCCTTC